>NZ_PKMT01000001.1:0-2353920 GCF_002849325.1 Variovorax sp. RO1 | reverse complement strand
TGCTTGAGCTCGTCCGCTTGGCGTAGCGCGGCTCTTCATCGCCGGCTCGCAGGTACTTCTTTACGGTGTTGCGAGACAGGCCTGTACGCCTGGCTATCTCGCGAATGGACATCTGCTCGCGCAGGGCCCAGCGTCTGATGACACTCAATGTCGCCACGTCTATCACTCCTAGGATCCCCTGCTTTAAAAATGAGCAGGGTAGGGTTTTACGTGGGTCAGTCTTAGACGGAAATTACTGCGTTTAGTGGGTCAATTTTCGGCAGCAATCAACAGAGTTTGGGTACGTCGAGTTGACGTGACAGACCGAATAATCGCCTCAAAAACACCGGGCGGCTGTACGCAGAATCACGCCTAGAAAAGCGCTGTGATAGAGTGGATTTTGAAGCGAGAAACAGCAATGTCCTCGCCCTCAACACACTGCAAATGGTCTCGCTTTCGAGATGATCTCAGTACCGAAACCGGCCCCTCCCCGCTCCCTTGCACGCCCCCTGCTACGATGGCTGCGGCTGTGCAACCAAACTGTAGAACCTAGTCGTAACTCACGACCCGTAAGTCATTGATTTTATTGACCATATGGGATTCGAGGGCGGCGGTAAGGCTCGTCAACCTAACATCAAGAAGCCGTGAGTTCCTTTCCAGAGAACTCACGCGCTGTGTCCAGAGGTTACCGACCCCGGACACCTCAACCTCCCAGAACTTCGCGCAGCCCGCCATGAACATGGACATCCGGCCCGCCCGCCTCAGCGACCTCGAAGCGCTGGTGCGCCTCGACACCGTGGTCGCGCACGATGCGCGCCGCGCCGTGCAGATCAAAGGCTGGATCGAGGATCGCTTCTGCCACGTGATCGAGGTGGATGGCAACATCGCCGCCTACGGCGTGCTGCACCACCACTTCTTCGACTGCGGCTTCATCGAGATGCTGATGGTCGGCGAGAAGTTTCGCCGCCGACGACTCGGCCTGGAGCTCGTCGATCACTTCCAGTCGATCTGCGAACGCCCCAAGCTTTTCACTTCCACGAACCGCTCCAACGGGGCGATGCAGTCGCTGCTGAAGGAAGCCGGGTTCAGGGAAAGCGGCCACATCGACAACCTCGATGCAGCCGACCCCGAGCAGGTGTTCTTCTGGCCTTGCGAGCGCTGAGCAGCGCCTGCTGCTACAGCCCCAGCCGCTGGATCGCGCCGCGCGCCGCGGCCGCCCCGCTGGCCATCGCCGCCGTGAGCAGGTAGCCGCCGGTTGGCGCCTCCCAATCGAGCATTTCCCCTGCCGCGAACACGCCGGGCAGCGCCGTCGCCATCAGCGCCGGATCGAGCGCGTCGAAGCGCACACCACCCGCCGTGCTGATCGCCTCGTCGACCGGGCGCGTCGCAACCAGTTTCAGCGGCACCGCCTTGATCGTGGCCGCGAGCTGCGCCGGGTCCTGCATCGCTTCCTTGCTGAGCGTTTCGTGCAGCACGCCGGCCTTGATGCCTTCAATGCCGAGGCGGCTCTTGAGGTGGCTGCTCAACGAGCGCGCGCCGCGCGGATGCTTCACCGCAGCTAGCACCTGCTCGGCGCTGCGGTCGGGCAGCAGGTCGAGCAGCAGCGTCGCGCTGCCGTGGGCAGCGATTTCGTCACGCAGCAACCCCGACGCCGCATAGACCAGACTGCCTTCGATGCCCGTGGCCGTCGCGACGAACTCGCCCTTGCGCGCAAAGTGGCGCCCCTGGCTGTCGGTGAAAGCGATCGCGACCGACTTGAAGGGCTGCCCCGCGAAGCGGGTTGAAAAATGTTCGCTCCAGCCTGCGCCGTCGAAGCCGCAATTGGCGGGCAGCAGCGGCGCGACCGCCACACCTTGTGCCTGCAGCCACGGTGCCCACGCGCCGTCGGAGCCCAGACGCGCCCAGCTCGCGCCGCCCAGGGCCAGCACCACAGCATCGGCCTTGGCCGTGACTTCGCCTGCCGGCGTCGCAAAGCGCAGTGCGTTCGCATCGAATGGCCCGTCACCCACCCAGCGATGGCGCATATGGAACTGCACGCCCGCGGCGCGCAAGCGATGCAACCAGGCGCGCAGCAAGGGCGCCGCCTTCATGTCGGTCGGAAACACGCGGCCCGATGTGCCGACGAAGGTCTCGATGCCCAGCCCGGCCGCCCATTCGCGCGCCTGCTGCGGACCGAAGGCCGCGAGCAGCGGCTCGAGCTGCGCACGGCGTTCGCCGAAGCGCGTCACGAACACGTCGAAGGGTTCGGAGTGCGTGAGGTTGAGGCCGCCGCGGCCGGCCAGCAGAAACTTGCGGCCCACCGAGGGCATCGCGTCGTACACGTGCACCTGCGCGCCGGACGCGCTCAGCACTTCGGCCGCCATCAGGCCGGCAGGTCCGCCGCCGATGACGGCGACGGTAGAAGAAACAGTCATTCGAGATTCACCAGTTCGCCCTGCCCGGTCAGGAACGCGGCGCGCACCGTGGCACCGGGGTAGGCATGTTGCACGGCAGCGCGGTAGCGCTGCATCTGTGCGATCAGGGCCGCGTCCCGTTCGGGGCGCGCGGCCGATTTGTAGTCGAGGATCCACCATGCGCCGGTGGCGCGTTCGCGCACCAGTCGATCGATGCGCAAGGTATCGCCCTCGTGGACCAGCGTGACTTCGTTGCCATGCCAGTCGATGCTGCGATCGTCCCACACCCAGGCTCCGGCGCCCGCGCGGATGCGCTGGGCCAGCGCCGCGGCGCCGCGCGCCTGCTGCGGATCGAGCATGAACTCGCGCGCAGCCGCCCGCACGTGGGCCGGTGGCAGCGCCTCGCCGGGCACTGCCCATTCGAGCAGCCGGTGCATGGCCTGGCCGAACGCGGCGGCGCGCGCGTCGACCGTGGCGTCTTGCGCCTTTTTCTTTTCGGGCACCGCACCGGTTGCAGCCACGAGCGGCGCGGGCAGGCGCTTCATCGCGAAGGTGGCCGATGCGGCCTCCGTGGCAGCGGACGCTTCGACCAGCGGCTCGTCGGCCTCGGTCGGCTCGCACAGCGGCTCCAGCCGCGTCCACCAGCTGCCCTCGTTGGCGCGCGAGGGCTTCACCGACGACAGCACCAGCCGCTCGCGCGCCCGCGTGGTCGCCACGTAGAGGCCGTTGAGCTCTTCGCGGTGGCGCGCGTGCTGCTCTTCTTCGAGCAGCGCGGCAGCGCAGGCCGGCGGCGTCTTCTCGCTGGCCAGGAACACGAAGCGCGTCGGCGCGCTGTCGCTGCCCTTCCATTCGACGAGCACGCCCATGGTCTGGGCGCGCGGCGGCGGCGCGTCGCAGTCGAGCATCAGCACGGTGTCGGCTTCGAGGCCCTTGGCGCCGTGCACGGTCAGCAGTTGCACGGCCTCGGGCGCGGCCACGGTGGGCGCGCGCACGCCGCCCGCGCGCAAGGCCCGCACCAGCGCATACGGCGTCGCGAAGCGCGCGCCGTCGATGTCGAGCGAGGCGGCGACCAGCCCACGCAGGTTGGCCAGCGCTCTCTGGCGCAAGGCCGCCGGCACCGCCGCACCGAACTTCGCGAGCAGGTCGCCGTCGCGAAAGATCGCGTCCAGCGCATCGTGCGGCGGCATCGCCATCAGCCAGCGCTGCCAGCGGCGCAGTTGCACGCCCGCCTCGATCAGCACGGGCGGCAGGCCCTCGCCTTTCTGGATCAGCGAGAACCAGCTGGCCACCGGCGTCTCGCGCTGGCAGCGGGCCAGCAGCACCAGCGTGTCGTCGTCGATGCCGAACAGCGGCGACTTGAGTGCGCGCGCCAGCGACAGGTCGTGCGCGGGCGATACCAGCGCGTCGAGCAGTGCGACCACGTCCTGCACTTCGGGCGCGTCGTTCAGGTCGTTCTTCTCGGGCTGCTGCACGGGAATGTGGCGGCGGCGCAGCGCGTCCTGCATGGCCGACAGCCGGCTGCGGCGGCGCGCCAGCACCATGATCTGGCGCGGCGGCGTGCCGTCGGCGATGCGTTGCGCGACCCAGCGTGCGGCCTGCTCGCACTCCTTCTGCAGCAGCTGTTCTTCGGGCAGCACGCGCGGCGTGACGAGGCTGTCGCGCCAGTGCAGCATGCCGTCGTCAGCCGGCGCGGCGGCCGCGGCGGTGTCCACTGCGTCGCGGTCGATGGCGGGCAGCTTCAGCAGTTCGCCGTCGTCGCCGCGCTCGGTGGTGTGGGCGCGGTAGCCGTCGAACTCGCCGGCGGCCTGCGCAGCCAGCATCGCGCTGTTGACGAGGCCGACCACGGCGCGCGCGTTGCGGTGCGTGTGATCGCAGTTGAGCAGTTCACCACCCAGCCCTTCGCGCACGAACTTCTTGGCCGCAATGAACACCTGCGGCTCGGCGCGGCGGAAGCGGTAGATGCTCTGCTTGGGGTCGCCCACGATGAACACGCGCGGCGCACTGCCGCCCGCACCGGTGTAGGCGCTGAGCCAGCCGTAGAGCGCCTGCCACTGCAGCGGGTTGGTGTCCTGGAATTCGTCGATCAGCAGGTGCGCGACGCGGGCGTCGAGCCGCTCCTGCACCCAGCCCGACAGCGCCGACTGGCCCAGCAGCAGCTGCGCGGCCTGCTCGACGTCGTTCATGTCGACCCAGCCATGGGCGCGCTTGACCTCGCCGAAGGCGGTGATCAGCAGGCGCGTGAGCCGCGTCATGCGCTGCTGGTACAGCCAGGCCGCGTGCTGGGCCTGCGCGGCGCACAGCAGCTGCAGCTCGGTTTCGGCCTCTTGTGCGGCGGGGAATTTCTGCAGGTTCTTGGTGAGCCGGTCTTCGCTGGCGACGAAGAAGGTCTTGCGCAGCACGGCGAGTGCGTCGGTCAGCGCCTCGGGCGCGGGCTCGCCCGTGCCGAACACGTCGATGATGGATTCGGCTGCTTTCTGCGGCGTCTTATTGGCCTCGCGGCCGAGGGCGGCGGCGCGGTCGAGCCAGCGACGGCGCACGGCCTCGCCGCGCAGCGCGTCGGTCGGCACCTCCAGCCCCTGCAGGGTCGGGTAGAGCACATCGAAAGGCGCCACCGCACTTTCTGGATCGGACAGCGAGAACTCGACCCGCTTCGACAGCGCCTCGCCCAGCGCCTTCGCCGTCTGCGAGCGCCCGTGCGTGGCAACGACAGCGTAGTAGTCGGCCAGCGCGCGCGCGTCGCCGGTCACAGATTCGAAGAACGGCCGCCACGTGTGGGTGCGCGCCTCGGCATCGTCTTCGAGCAATTCGTAGTTCGCCGGCAGCCCCAGTTCGCGCAGCACGGCGAGCGGCGCGTTGCGCAGCAGGCCCGCGAACCACGCATGGAAGGTGCGGAACTGCACCGGCCGCCCGCCTTCGAGCAGCCGCCGATAAAGCCCCTGCAGGCGCGGCACAGCCGCTTGCGCAGCCTCCGGCGTCATGCCGCGCATCACGAGTTCGCGTTGCGAAGCGGCAGGATCGAGTTCGGCAAACAGCGCGAGCCATTGGTCGAGCCGCTCGCGCATTTCGCCGGCAGCTTTCTTGGTGAAAGTGATGGCCAGGATCTCGTGCGGCTCGCAGGCCGACTCGCCTTCTTCGAGCAGCGCGCGCACGATGCGCGACACCAGCATCCAGGTCTTGCCCGCGCCTGCGCAGGCCTCGACCGCGACCGAGCGCCGCGGATCGCAGGCGACGGTGTAGAAGGCCTCGCGCGCGACGTGCCGGCCGTTGTGTTCGTAGGCAGCGCCGTTCATGGCGTGACCTCCCAGAAATCCTTGCGGCACAGGCCGCGTGCGGCGCAGAAATCGCAGACGCTGCCCTCGCCCAGCGGCGGCAACGGCGCGCCCTGCGCGATGCGCGCGAAGTCGTCGATGATGCCGGCGACCAGCGCGTCGCGCGCCTCAACCACCGCCGGCTGCTCGACGGTCTGCGTGCCGGACGACTTCTCGCCGACGTTGACGTACGCCGCATGCAAGGTGTCATCGGCGACCAGCGCTGCATAGAAGGCGAGCTGCGTGTCTTCGGTCGGGTCTTTCACGCGCTCCTTGGTGACGGAGGCGGTCTCGGTCTTGTAGTCGATCACGAAGGGCTGGCCGTCGGCGGTGCGGTCTACGCGGTCGAGCCGGCCGACCAGCCGCAAGGTGCCCAGGGGTTGTTCTTTCCAGGGCTCGGCCTCGACGAAGACCGCCCCACCCGCTTCATGCTTCGCGAGCCATTCGAGATACCCGTCGCGCACCGCCGGCCACGCGGCGGCGAACGGCAGGAACTCGGCGTCGGAATAGCCGAGCGTCCGCGTGACATCGCGCGCGGTGTCGGCAAGCAGCGCGGCGCGCGCCTGCGCATCGTTGGTCGGTGCGTCGCGCAAGGTCTCGTGGAACTGGCCGAGCACCGCGTGCAGCCAGTTGCCGAAGTCGCGCTTGTCGACCTCCGCATCGAGCTCGTCGGCAGTGCGCAGGCCCAGCTGGCGCAGCGCGAAGAAGCGATAGGGGCAGCGGCGCAGGTCTTCGTAGACGCTGGTCGACACGTTGGTGAGCGGCAGCAGCGCGCCCGAAGGCGTGGGCCGCAGGGTCGGCGTGACGACGACATCGCGCGGCGTGCGCGGATCAACGCCCGGCTGCAGTGCATGAGCGAGCTGCAGGGCCTGCACAAGCGGACTCGGCCGCACGGGCTCGCCGCTGGCGTCGGAATGGCGCCAGACGAGGTCGCAGCACGGGTTGCGCGTGGCCATGGCCCAGGCTGCACGCTGCGCGACCTCCAGCACGTCGCGCGACGCCAGGCCCAGGTCGAGGCGCTGCGCCGCGCTCCAGTTGCCGGGCGGCTCAGGCGACGCGGGCATGCGGCGGTCGTCGCAGCCGGGAATGACGACCGCGCCGAAAACGCGGCCCAGCAACTGGTTCATCGGCAGCACGGACACCTTGGGGGTCTCGTCGCCGGCGGGCGGCACGAAGCTGGCGTCTTCGAGCACGTCGCGCGCCCAGGCCGTGAACTCGGCCAGGCTGTGGCGTCCGCCGGGGAACTCGTCTTCTTCACCGTGCGCGTCGGCATCGAGCCAGAGGGCTCCGATGACCTTGGCGCCTGCGAAGTCGGCGGTGAGCGCGTCCCACTGCTCGCCGACCGTCAACAGCTCGCGCAGCGCGCGGTGCCAGTCGGCCAGGGAGCGCGCGCGCGCCATCGGGGCGCGACGGGCTTCGATGGTGAGGGTGAAGGCGCGCAGGCCTTCGTCCTGCGGCTTTTCGCTGCGCGCGATCAGTGCGCACCACGCCTGCCAGTCGCGCACGCCTTCGCGTCGCAGGCGCATTTCGAGCGACTGGACGGCGAGCACATCGACCTCGGCGCCGCTCTTGAGCCATTCGAGCACCTGGTCGGTGGCGGCGTCGTATGCACAGGCGCGCAGTGCGCTCATCAGCGTGGCGGCGGCGCGCGTGGTCGAAAGCTTCCAGCCAGTTTCGTCGTGCGTGACGATGCCTTGGGTGCTCAGCTGCGCACTGATGCGGCGGGTGAGCGCACGGTCGGTGGCGACGAGCGCGACGGGCGCGCGGCCCTCGGCCAGGTGCTGCAGCACGCAGGCAGCAGCCAGTTGGGCCTCGTCTTCGGGGTCGAGTGCCACGTGGGCGTGGGCAGCGGACGGGGGTGCGTCGGCGGGCAGCAGCGGAATGCGGATGGCGCGGTCGCCCCACAGCGCGCACAGCGCCTGCGTCAGCGGGTCGGTCTGGAAGCCCTCGAGCACGATCAGCGCATCGACCTGGGTGCGCGCCGCATCGCGCAGCAGCACGTCGGTCGCATAGCCCGAGTTCGCGACCCAGGCCACGGCGACGCGGATCAAGGCACTCTCGATGCGGAACCACTCCGACTCACTGCCTGCCTCGGCCACCTTGGCCGCGCTCTGTGCCCAGTCGCTGCTGCGCTGCTCCGGCGTCACGGCAGCGGCCAACGGCGCCAGTTGGTAGGCCAGCTCGACCACGCGCCCGGCAAGCGCGAAGCGTTCGGACTGGAAGCCCGATTGCGCGAGCAGGCCCTGGGCCGTGACCAGGTCGCGCGCCATGTCGAAGGCGATGTCGTAGCCGGACGGCAGAAAGCCGCCCGCGCTGCGCGCCCAGTTGTGCGTGGTTTCGAAGCGCGGCACGAAGCCCGGGCTGCCGCAGCGCGCCCACATGCCGCGCGCGACCGCCATCAGCTGCGCATACGGCACCAGCACCACGGTGCGCGCCGCATGCAGCTGGCGTTCGCCGAGCGTGCGGACGATCCGCGCGACGACGCCGTCGGCGGGATCGCACCACAGGGCCTGGACGGGGTGGCCTTCGTTCATGTTCTATCGAGGGGGTTGAGGGGGTCGGCGGCAGGGCCACAAAGGGCTTTGGCTATCGCCGCCATAGCCGGGCCGCGTGGCACGTCACCCCTTGGTTTCTGTCACAATGACCAGCACTTTAGCTGCACCGAAACTCTCTCTGCGCACAAGGACACATCACATGGCCAGCGAACTGATCAAACACATCTCCGATTCTTCCTTCGAGGCCGACGTGCTCAAGTCCAGCCAGCCGGTTCTGGTCGACTACTGGGCCGAATGGTGCGGTCCCTGCAAGATGATCGCCCCCATCCTGGACGAAGTCTCGGCCACCTACGAAGGCAAGCTGCAGATCGCCAAGCTCAACGTCGACGAAAACCGCGACATCCCCGCCAAGTTCGGCATCCGTGGCATCCCCACGCTGATGCTGTTCAAGGACGGCCAACTGGCCGCCACCAAGGTCGGCGCCATGAGCAAGGCGCAACTCACGGCCTTCATCGACCAGCAACTCGCCTGATGCATTTCATCCGGCCAGCGCGCAATGCGTTGGCCGGGGCGATTTTCCTGTCATAATCGTCAGCAGTTCACCGGGCCTTTCATCAGGCAACCGGTTCGAGTTCCCCGGTTCGTGAGGCAGTTCTTGCCCCACATCAAACCTCCCCCCGTTCCCGATTCGATTACCCCTCCAGGGGTCGTTCCATGCACTTAAACGAACTCAAGGCACTCCACGTGTCTGAAGTCTTCAAGCAGGCTGAGGCGCTTGAAATCGAAAACATCGGCCGTATGCGCAAGCAAGAGCTGATGTTCGCGATCATCAAGAAGCGCGCCAAGGCCGGCGAACAGGTCTTCGCCGACGGTGTGCTCGAAATCCTGCCCGACGGCTTCGGCTTCCTGCGCAGCCCCGACACCAGCTTCACGGCCAGCACCGACGACATCTACATCTCGCCCAGCCAGGTGCGGCGCTTCAACCTGCACACCGGCGACATGATCGAAGGTGAAGTGCGCACGCCCAAGGACGGCGAGCGCTACTTCGCACTGACCAAGCTCGACAAGGTCAACGACGGCGCACCCGAAGCCAACAAGCACAAGGTGATGTTCGAGAACCTGACGCCGCTGTTCCCCAAGGAACAGATGAAGCTGGAACGCGAAGGCGTCAAGGGCGAAGAGAACCTCACCGGCCGCATCATCGACATCATCGCCCCCATCGGCAAAGGCCAGCGCGCCCTGCTCGTGGCGCCGCCCAAGAGCGGCAAGACGGTGATGATGCAGCACATCGCCCACGCAATCAGCGCCAACTACCCCGACGTGCACATGATGGTGCTGCTCGTGGACGAGCGCCCTGAAGAAGTGACCGAAATGCAGCGCACCGTGAAGGGCGAAGTCATTGCTTCGACCTTCGACGAGCCCGCAGCGCGCCACGTGCACGTCGCCGAAATGGTGATCGAACGCGCCAAGCGCCTGGTCGAACTCAAGAAGGACGTGGTGATCCTGCTGGACTCGATCACGCGTCTGGCCCGCGCCTACAACAACGTCGTGCCCTCGTCGGGCAAGGTGCTGACCGGCGGTGTCGACTCCAACGCACTGCAGCGCCCCAAGCGCTTCCTGGGCGCCGCGCGCAACGTGGAAGAAGGCGGCTCGCTGACCATCATCGGCACCGCGCTGATCGACACCGGCAGCCGCATGGACGAAGTGATCTTCGAAGAGTTCAAGGGCACCGGCAACTCCGAAATCCATCTGGACCGCCGCCTGTACGAAAAGCGCGTGTTCCCGTCGATCCAGCTCAGCCGCAGCGGCACGCGCCGCGAAGAGTTGCTGCTGGCCCCCGAGATCCTGCAGAAGACGCGCATCCTGCGTCAGCTCATGTACAACATGGACGAGATCGAGTCGATGGAGCTGATGCTCAAGAACATGAAGGCGACCAAGACCAATGTCGAGTTCTTCGACATGATGCGTCGCGGCGGCTGAGCTTCAGGCTCTCCCGCAAAAGCGCGTCGGCCCCCACGGGCCGACGCGCTTTTTTCATGGACGCTCGATGCGGAGCGCGCGGCCTTCGGCAGCGCTCTGGCGGCCGATGTCGAGCAACTCCATCAATGCGACAGCCTGCTCGGGCGGCACGGGATTCGGCCCCTTGCCGAGGATCGCATCGCGAACCGCCGCGTAGTAGTCGGCGTAGTTGCCAGCCTGCGTCGGCACCGCGCGAAAGTGCGGCGCGCCGTCGTTGCCGATCAATGTGAGTTCGCCATCGAGCGGATCGGCGCCCCACCCTTCGGCCGGCGGTCGCTGGCCGGCACGCAGCGCGTCTTCCTGCGGATCGACGCCGTGCTTGACGTAGCTCCCCCGTGTGCCGTGCACGATGTAGCGCGGCGCCGCATGGGCCGCGAGCGTCGTGGCGTGCAGCACCACACGCAGGGGCGCGTGGGGGCCGTGCTCGTAGCGCAGCACGGCGTGGAAATAGTCTTCGACCAGTGCACCGTCGCGCAAGGCAGCCGTGTCGAGCTGCAGCGTGTCGGGCCGGCCGAAGAGCTGCACGGCCTGATCGACCAGATGCGCGCCCAGGTCCACCCACAAGCCCGAACCCGGCACAGGCTGCTCCCGCCAGCGCTCGCGCACCTGGGGCCTGAAGCGGTCGAAATGCGACTCCAGGTACACCGGGCGCCCCAGGTCGCCAGACGCCAGAACCTGCTGGAGCGTCAGGAAATCTGCGTCAAAGCGCCGGTTCTGGTAGACCGAGAGCACGCGATTGTTGCGCCTCGACAACAACTCAAGCTCCCGCGCTTCGGCCACATCGAGCGTGAACGGCTTGTCGACCACCACGTGCTTGCCGGCCTCCAGCGCCGCCTTGGCGACCGGATGGTGCTGGGCGTTAGGCGTTGCGACCACCACGAGGTCGATGTCCGCCCGGGCGACCAGCGCCGCCACATCGGGCACCACGGCCACGCCCGGCCAGTCGGCGTGCACCTTGTGCGGCTGCGAACTCGCCACGGCGGCCAGTTCGAGCCCCGGAACGGCCGAAAGCACCGGTGCATGGAAGGTCTGGCCGGCAAAACCGTAGCCGACGAGGCCCGCGCGAAGGGGTGTAGAAGTCATGGGAGGGCCCGGTTTGCTCGCAATTGGGGCAGTATGCGATAATCATGGGCTCCGCGAAAAGTGCGGCTGGGCACGTCGCCCGGCTTCCTTGGCCCTCACACTTCACGTCAAAGGCCTCAGGGCGGCGCGCCAGATTGCTGGCACGCTGGTGGCTCTCGCATCGACCGCGCATTGATTCCAACAGCGCAAAAGGAAACACCATGGCAAAAGAAGGCATCCACCCGAATTACCGCGAAATCCTGTTCGTCGACATGTCGAACGGTTTCAAGTTCGTGACCCGTTCGTGCGCAAGCACCAAGGAAATGGGCAAGACTGACGACGGCCGCGAGCTGCCCCTGTACAAGCTCGACACCACGAGCGAATCGCACCCCTTCTACACCGGCACGCAAAAGTCGGTGGACAACATGGGCGGTCGCGTCGAGAAGTTCCGCAACCGTTTCGGCAAGACCGCTGCCAAGTAATCAGGCACGCGCTCTGGCGTCGAGGGCAGCCCGGTTTACCGCGCTGCCCTTTTTCTTTCCAATCACCCGTCCGCCTCTTCCGCCTCGCCCTTGAACCAGCCGACCCCCGCGATCGTTGCCCAGAATGCCGTACGCCGGCTGCCGCGCGTCGCGTTGCTGCTGCTGTGCGCGGCCTACCTGCTGCCGGGCCTGCTCGGCCGGGGCCCCTGGAAGAGTGCCGACATCACGGCCTTCGGCTACATGGCCGAACTGGCCCGCAGCACCGAAGGCCTCGCCCGCTGGTTCGACCCGCTGCTGCTGGGCATGCGCCCCGAGACACCCGCGCTGATCCCCTACTGGATCGGCGCCTGGGCGATCCAGCTCGCCCCGTCGTGGGTCAACCCCGACCTGGCCGTGCGCTTCGTGTTCGCGCTGATGCTGTGGGGCACCTTCACCGCGACCTGGTACGCCGTCTACTACCTGGCCCGCACACCGCGCGCCCAGCCCGTGGCCTTTGCCTTCGGCGGCGAGGCGCGTCCGACCGACTACGCCCGCGCCATCGCCGACGGCGGCCTGCTGGCGCTGATCGCCTCGCTGGGCCTGGCCCAACTCGGGCATGAAACCACCCCCGCGCTGGCGCAGCTGTACTTCGCCTCGCACCTGTTCTACGGCGTGGCCGCACTGCCTTACCGCCGCGTCGGCCCGGTGATCGCGCTCGTGGTCGGCACCCTCGGCATGACGCTGAGCGGCGGCCCGACGGTCGGCCTCGCACTGGCGATCGGCAGCGCGGTATACATCGCCTACGAACGCCACCAACGCGCCAACCGCGTGGCACAAGGCCGCAGCGACGACGAAAGCCCCGGCTTCACCCTGCCCGCGCTGCTGACGATGGTCGGCATCACCGTGCTGGCCGCCGCACTGGTCTTCGGCCTGGGCCTGGCGCAATGGAAGATCACGCTCGGCAATTCGCTGCTGTCCGACGTGCGCAGCCAGGCCAAGCTGCTGCTGTGGTTCACCTGGCCCGTCTGGCCGCTCGCGCTCTGGACGCTCTGGCGCTGGCGCCGCCAGTGGCTCGAGCGCCACGTCGCGCTGCCGCTGTGGTTCGCGCTGGTGCCGCTGGCCGCCACCTGGACCACCGACTTCTCCGACCGCTCCCTGCTGCTCGCCCTGCCCGCCTTCGCGACGCTGGCGGCCTTCGCGCTGCCGACCTTCCGTCGCAGCGCAGCGGCGCTGATCGACTGGTTCAACGTGCTGTTCTTCAGCGGGCTGGCCGTGCTCGGCTGGATGTACTGGATCGCCATGCTGACTGGCGCGCCGCGCAAGGCCGCCGCCAGCGTTGCGCGGCTGGTGCCGGGCTTCGTGGCCGAGTTCTCGCCGGTCGCCTTCGTGCTCGCCCTGGCCGCCACGCTGGCCTGGTGCTGGCTGGTGCGCTGGCGCACCGGTCGCCACCGCGCCGCGCTCTGGAAGACGCTGGTGCTGCCGGCCGGCGGCACCGCCCTGTGCTGGATGCTGCTGATGACGCTCTGGCTGCCGCCCATCGACTACGCGCGCAGCTACATCCCGCAGGTGCGCGCCGTGACCGAGCGCATCGGCCACCCGCGCTGCGTCGCCGAACTGGCGCTGAGCCGGCCGCACATCGCGGCGCTGCGCCACCACGGCAGCCTGAACCTGCAGCCGATGCTGCTGGGCAACGACTGCCCGTGGCTGCTCGTGAGCCCCGACACCATCGAGCGGCTGCACACCATCATCCCGATGGACCAATGGCGCTTCAGCGGTACCCTGCGCCGCCCCAGCAGCCCCGCGGACGACCTGCTGCTCTACGAAAAGATCGTGCGCTGACCCGTGAGCAGCACGCACGGGAGCGAACGCGGACTCATCGCACGGCACGCCGGCACGGTGCTGATCGGCCAGCTGGCCGTGATGGCCTTCGGCGTGGCCGACACCATCATCGCGGGCCGCTATTCCGAAGGCGCACTGGCCGCACTGTCGGTGGGCGCCGCGATCTTCGTCAGCGTGTATGTCTCGCTGATGGGCGTGCTGCAGGCGCTGCTGCCGGTGTGGGCCGAACTGCACGGCGCCAACCGGGGCAGCGAAATCGGCCGCTCGGTACGCCAGTCGCTCTACCTCGCGGCCATCGCCGTCGTGGTCGGCATGACCGTGCTGCTGTTGCCCGGTGCGGCGCTGCGCTGGACCCAGGTGCCCGCCGACATGCGCGGCGAGGTCGAGGCCTACCTCGCGGTGCTGGCCTTTGCGCTGGCGCCCGCCCTGCTCTTTCGCCTCTTCAGCACGCTGAACCAGAGCCTGGGCAAGCCCAAGCTCGTGACCTGGCTGCAGCTGGCCTCGCTGCTCGTGAAGCTGCCGCTGTCGGTCTGGTTCACTTTCGGCGGTGCCGGCCTGCCGGCGATGGGGCTGGTGGGCTGCGCCTGGGCCACGCTGTGCGTGAACTGGGCCATGCTCGGCTGCGCAGTCTGGTTGCTGCGCCACGGCGCGTTCTACCGCGGTTACCAGCTGTGGGAGCGCATCGAGGCGCCCGACTGGCGCCAGATCCGCCTGTTCGCGCGGCTCGGCGTGCCCGGCGGCCTCGCGGTGCTGGTGGAAGTGACGTCCTTCACGCTGATGGCGCTCTTCATTGCGCGCCTGGGCACCGCTGCGGCGGCCGCGCACCAGATCGCCTCGAACCTGCTGGCCGTGGCCTACATGACGCCGCTGTCGCTCGCCATCGCGACCAGTGCGCGCGTGAGCTTCTGGCTCGGTGCCGGCGACACCGCCCGGGCGCGCCATGCCTGCCGGCTGGGCTTCGAGCTCACGGCGCTGTTCGCGCTGCTCTATGCCGGCGCCATGGCCGCGTTCCGCTCGCAGCTCGCCAACGTGTATTCCGACAACCCCGCCGTGATCGCGATGGCCTCGGCGCTGCTGGTCACGGTGGCGCTGTATCACATCGCCGATGCGTTCCAGACGCTGTGCGTCTTCGTGCTGCGCTGCTACCGCGTGACGCTGGCGCCGCTGGTCATCTACGGCGCGATGCTCTGGGGCATGGGCCTGGGCGGCAGTTACCTGCTGGCCTACCGCGGCCTGGGGCCGTGGCCGGCCATGCAATCGCCGCTGGCCTTCTGGCTCATGAGCGCCGCGGCGCTGGCGCTTACCGCATTGCTGTTCGTCGCGCTGCTGCGCTGGACGATGAAGGCGCGGGCCCGCTGAAGGCCGCGCGGCTTGCTGGCTACTTGACCATCACGCGTGCTTCGCGCACGCGCGTTGCCGGGAACAGCAGCGCAAAACGGCTGCCCTTGCCCACCGTGCTTTCGATGCGCAGCTCGGTCCCGTGGCGTTGCGCGATGTGCTTCACGATCGCCAGCCCAAGCCCCGTACCGCCGGTCTCGCGCGAGCGGCTGCGGTCGATGCGATAGAAGCGCTCGGTGAGCCGCGGAATGTGCTCGGCGGCAATGCCCGGGCCTGTGTCGCGCACAGCGTACTCACCGCGCCCGTCGGGCAGCACCCGCCACGTCACGGCCACCTCGCCGCCGCCGGGCGTGTAGCGGATGGCATTGGTCACGAGATTCGACATCGCGCTCTGCAGTTCGGTCGGCGCACCCGACAGCTCGGATTCGGCTTCCGACGTGAACGTGAGCCGGTGCCCCTGCGGCGTGAGCCGGCCCGACAGGCCGCGCCCTTCATCTTCGCACTGCGCCAGCAGCGCGCGCATGCGCACCCACTGGTTGCCTGAAGGCGCCGCGCTGCCTTCCAGCCGCGACAGCGTCAGCAGGTCGTTCACCAGCGTTTCCATGCGGTGCGACTGCTGCCCCATCAGCGACAAGTAGCGCGTGCGCTCGTCGGCATCGAGCGGCAGGTTCTGCAGCGTCTCGACAAAGCCCGCCAGCACCGTGAGTGGCGTGCGGATCTCGTGCGACACGTTGGCCACGAAGTCGCGCCGCATCGCCTCGGCCTGCTCCAGCGCCGTGATGTCGCGCGTGAGCAGCATGCGCCGGTTGCCGGCGTAGGGATGCACCTGCACCGACAGCCGCGCCGGATGGCCGCGATGCTGCGCATGCACGAGGCCGGGCGCGTCGATGACCACGTCGCGGCTGTAATTCCACGAGGCCAGGTAGGCCACGAACGCCGGATCGCGCACGAGGTTCGCCAGGTGCTGCAGCAGGTCGCGCTCGGCATCGATGCCGAACTGCCCCGCCGCCGTCTGGTTGCACCACTCGATGCGGCCCTGCTCGTCGAGCAGCACCACGCCATTGGGCGAGGCCTGGATCGCGGCCAGGAACTCCTGCAGCCGGTCTTCAGCCTGCCGGGTCTGTTGTTCGCGCTCGCGCAGCAGCTTGCGGATGCGCTCCGACAGCTCGCCCCACACCCCCGGCCCGCGCGATGGCAGCCCGGCCGCGTCGTTGCGCAGCACGCGCAGCAGGCGTTCGGCGCGCCAGGCATCGAAGCCCAGCCAGAGCACCGCGCCCAACCAGGCGCCCAGCCAGCCGTATTTCCAGCCGAAAAGGCCGACAGCGCCCGCCGCAATTGCGAGGGACGCTATAAAAAAGGTAGCAATACGAAAAGGCATGGCGGGCGATTATCCGCGCCCGCCGCCGAAGCTCACGGCGTTGCTCACACCGTGACTTGGGCCGTCAGCCGGTAACCCGCACCGCGCACGGTTTCCACCATGGGCGCGGCCGCACCCAGCGACTCGCGCAGGCGCTTGACGTGCACGTCGACCGTGCGTTCCTCGATGTAGACGTGGTCGCCCCACACCTTGTCGAGCAGCTGCGCACGGCTGTGCACACGCTCGGCATGCTGCATCAGGTAGGCCAGCAGCTTGAACTCGGTCGGACCGACCTTCAGCGCCCCGCCCTGCCACGTGACGCGGTGGGTGGAGGTGTCGAGGGCAAGCTCGCCGATCTCGACGCGCTCGGTCACCACCTCGGGCGCACGGCGGCGCAGCACGGCGCGGATGCGCGCCAGCATTTCCTGGGTGGAGAACGGCTTGGTGATGTAGTCGTCGGCACCGGCATCGAGGCCGGCGACCTTGTCGGGCTCATCGCCGCGCGCCGTGAGCATCAGGATCGGGATGGCCTTGGTGCGCGGGTCTTTGCGCCATTGGCGCGCGAGCTGCAGGCCGCTCTGGCCCGGCAGCATCCAGTCGAGCAGGATCAGGTCCGGCAGGAAAGCGTCGATTTCGCGCTGGGCAGCGGCGCCGTCTTCGGACCAGATCGGCTCGAAGCCGTTGTGGCGCAGGTTGACGGCGATCAGCTCGGCGATCGAGGATTCGTCTTCGACGATCAGGACTCTTGGTTTCTTCATGCGTTCTGGGGAGTCTTTGCGGCGACGGTCGTCACTGCAATGCCGACTCGATTTCCTCCATCGAAGTGTGCCGCACATCGGCGCCCTTGACGATGTAGATGATGAACTCGGCGATGTTCTTGGCGTGGTCGCCGATGCGTTCGATGGCCTTGGCCAGGAACAGCAGGTCCAGGCTGGCGGAGATGGTGCGCGGGTCTTCCATCATGTAGGTGACCAGCTTGCGCACGAAGCCGTCGAACTCCTTGTCGATGAGGTCGTCGTCCTTCAGGATCGACAGCGCGGCGGCCGTGTCCAGGCGCGCAAAGGCGTCCAGGGCGGTGCGCAACAGGTTCGAGGCCAGGTCGGCGGCAATGCGCAGCTCGGTGGTGGGCAGCTGGCGGGCCGATCCGCTTTCGATGATCGACTTGACCATGCGCGCAATCTTGTTGGCCTCGTCGCCGACGCGCTCCAGGTTGGCGGTGGTCTTGCTGATGGCGATGAGCAGGCGCAGGTCGCGTGCCGTGGGCTGGCGACGCGCAATGATCGACGACAGCTCGCGGTCGATCTCGATCTCCATCGCGTTGACGCGGTGCTCGGTCTCCATCACGCGGTCGGCGGCTTCGGGGTCGAACTGCAGCAGGGCGTACACGGCCTGGTGGATCTGCGACTCGACCATGCCGCCGAGCTCCATCACGCGCGACGAGACGCCGTTGAGTTCGCTGTCGAACTGGCTGGAAAGGTGTTTCTCGGTCATGGTGTTTCCTTTGACTTCAACTCAACCGAAGCGGCCGGTGATGTAGTCCTCGGTCTCCTTGCGCTGCGGCTTGAAGAACATCTGTTCGGTGGCTCCGAACTCGATCAGGTCGCCGAGGTACATGTAGGCGGTGTAGTCGCTGCAGCGGGCAGCTTGCTGCATGTTGTGGGTCACGATGACCACGGTGTACTCGTTTTTCAGCTCGGCAATCAACTCTTCGATTTTCGCGGTCGAAATCGGATCGAGTGCGGAGCAGGGTTCGTCGAGCAGCAGCACTTCAGGCTTGATCGCGATGCCGCGTGCAATGCACAGGCGTTGCTGCTGGCCGCCCGACAGGCCCGAGCCGCTTTGCTGCAGCTTGTCGCGCACTTCGGTCCACAGGGCCGCCTTCTTCAGGGCCCACTCCACGCGGTCGTCCATGTCGCTGGCCGAGAGGTTCTCGAACAGCTTCACGCCGAAGGCGATGTTGTCGTAGATCGACATCGGGAACGGCGTGGGCTTCTGGAAGACCATGCCGATCTTGGCGCGAATGAGCGCCACGTCTTGCTTCGACGTGAGCAGGTTCTCGCCGTCCAGCGCAATGGTGCCTTCGGCGCGCTGCTCGGGGTACAGCTCGAACATGCGGTTGAAGGTGCGCAGCAGGGTCGACTTGCCGCAGCCCGACGGGCCGATGAAGGCCGTGACCTTGTTCTCGGGAATCTCGAGGTTGATGCCCTTGAGCGCGTGGAACTTGCCGTAGTAGAAGTTCAGGTCCTTGACCGAGATCTTCGAGCGCGACGGTTGTTGTTGTGCGACGGTGTTTGGCATGTTGGCGCCTTCTTGATTTAGTGTTTGTTGCGCGTCAGCACGCGCGCCAGGATGTTGAGGGCAAGCACGGCGACGGTGATCAGGAACACGCCGGCCCAGGCCAGTTGTTGCCAGTTCTCGTACGGGCTCATGGCGAACTTGAAGATCGTGACCGGCAGGCTGGCCATGGGTTGGCTCACGTCGGCGGTCCAGAACTGGTTGTTCAGCGCGGTGAAGAGCAGCGGCGCGGTCTCGCCGGCGATGCGGGCCACGGCCAGCAGCACACCCGTGACCACACCGGCGCGCGCGGCGCGCAGCGTGATGCTCAGAATGACCTTCCACTTCGGCGTGCCCAGTGCGTAGGCCGCTTCGCGCAGGCCCGGCGGCACCAGCTGCAGCATGTTCTCGGTGGTGCGGATCACCACCGGAATCACGATGAGCGCCAGCGACAGTGCACCGGCCAGGCCCGAGAAGGTCTTGAAGTAGGCCACCACCACCGCGTAGACGAACAGGCCGATCACGATCGACGGCGCCGACAGCAGGATGTCGTTGACGAAGCGCGTGATCGAGGCCAGCAGGCCCTTGGGGTTGTATTCGGCCAGGTAGATGCCGGCCATGATGCCGATCGGCGTGCCCACGAAGGTGGCCAGCGACACCATCACGAACGAGCCGAAGATGGCGTTGGCGATGCCGCCCGCCTCGTTCGGCGGCGGCGTCATTTCGGTGAAGGTGGCGAGCGCCAGGCCGCCGATGCCCTGGCGCAGCGTTTCCCACAGGATCCACACCAGCCAGAACACGCCGAACGCCATCGCGGCGAGCGACAGCGTGAGTGCGATCTTGTTGACGCGGTTGCGCGCGGCGAACCTCGCCTGGCGCGTCTCGGCCAATGTCTTGGCGTTGATCAGGTTTTGCGCAGTGGTGCTCACGACTTGGTTCCTTCGCTCTTCTTCATCTGAGCCAGCAGCATCTTCGAGAGCGACAGCACAACGAAGGTGATGAAGAACAGCACGAGGCCGAGGTACATCAGCGCGGCCTGGTGCAGGCCCGCGCCGGCTTCGGCGAATTCATTGGCCAGTGCCGAGGTGATGCTGTTGGCAGCCTCGAACACCGACAGGGAGTTGAGCTGGTTCATGTTGCCGATCACGAACGTGACGGCCATGGTTTCGCCCAGTGCGCGGCCGAGGCCGAGCATGATGCCGCCGATCACGCCGGCCTTGGTGTAGGGCAGCACAACCTTGGAGACGACTTCCCAGGTGGTGGAGCCCAGGCCGTAGGCCGACTCCTTGAGCAGCGCGGGCGTCACTTCGAACACGTCGCGCATCACCGAGGCGATGAACGGAATGATCATGATCGCCAGGATGATGCCGGCCGACAGAATGCCGATGCCCACGGGCGGGCCCGACACCAGGGCGCCGAGGTACGGCACGCCGGCCAGCAGCTTCTGCAGCGGCTGCTGCACCCAGGTCGAAAGAATGGGGCCGAAGACCAGCAGGCCCCACATGCCGTACACGATGGACGGCACGGCAGCCAGCAGTTCAATGGCGGTGCCCAACGGGCGCTTGAGCCAGTTGGGCGAGAGTTCGGTCAGGAACAGCGCGATGCCGAAGCTCACCGGCACGGCAATCAGCAGTGCGATGAACGAGGTGGCCAGCGTGCCGTAGATCATCACGAGGCCGCCGTACTCGTCCTTCACCGGGTCCCACACGCTGCTCGTGAGGAAGCCGAGGCCGTACTTCGCAATGGCGGGCCAGGCGCCGACGACCAGCGACAACAGGATGCCGATGAGCATCGCAAGCGTCAGCAGCGCGGCGCCCTTGGCGGCCCAGCCGAAGATGCGGTCGGCCATGGGGCCGGAACGGGGCGCCTTCACGGGCGGAGGAGGAGCGGCAGAGGTGCGCGCGCGCTCGGCCGCGAGGTCGAGGGAGGCGGCAGCAGGGAGAGTGGATGACACGGGTCGCTCCGGCAAAGACGAAAGCGGCGCGTCCTGGAGCGAAGAGTTGCTCATGGGCGCGCCGTCCTGGAGGGTGGATGAAGGGTTGCTTCTTACTTGAACGCGACCGGCTTGCCCGATGCGTCCTTCACTTCACCCCATGCCTTGGCGATGGTGGCCTTCACGGCGTCGGGCATCGGCACGTAGTCGAGGTCGTCTGCGGTCTTGTCGCCGCCCTTGTAGGCCCAGTCGAAGAACTTCAGCACGGTGGTGGCGCTGGCGGGCTTGTCCTGCACCTTGTGCATCAGGATGAAGGTGGCGCCGGTGATGGGCCACGAATCCTTGCCGGCCTGGTTGGTCAGCACCTGGTAGAAGCTCTTGTTCCAGTCGGCACCGGCGGCGGCAGCCTTGAAGGCGGTGTCGTCGGGCGAGACGAACGTGCCGGCGGCGTTCTGCAGTTGGGCGTAGGTCATCTTGTTCTGCTTGACGTAGGCGTACTCGACGTAGCCGATCGAGTTGGGCAGGCGGTTCACGAAAGCGGCGACGCCTTCGTTGCCCTTGCCACCCGCGCCGGTGGGCCAGTTCACGGCCGTGCCTTCGCCGACCTTCGACTTCCACTCGGCGTTGACCTTGCTCAGGTAGTTGGTGAACAGGAAGCTGGTGCCCGAACCGTCGGCGCGGCGAACCGGGGCGATGGCGGCGTCAGGCAGGGCCAGCGAACCGTTCAGTGCCTTGATGGCGGGGTCGTTCCACTTGGTGATCTTGCCCAGGTAGATGTCGCCCAGCACCTGGCCGTTGAGCTTCAGCTCGCCCGGCTTGATGCCGGTGATGTTGACCACGGGAATCACGCCGCCGATGACGGTGGGGAACTGCATCAGGCCCTTGGCTTGCAGTTCGTCGTCCTTCAGGGGCGCGTCGGAGGCGCCGAAATCGACGGTCTTGGCTTCGATCTGCTTCAGGCCAGCGCCCGAGCCGACCGACTGGTAGTTGATCTTGACGCCGGTGGCCTTGTTGAAATCGGACGCCCACTTGGCGTACAGCGGTGCGGGGAAGCTGGCGCCGGCGCCGGTCACGTCTTGGGCAAGGGCGGGAAGGGAGAACAGCGCGGTCACGAGGCCGGCGGTTGCAAATTTGAACGTCGTTTTCATAAAGCTTCCTTGAGAAGTAAGAAGTAGTCCCTTTTGGGGCTCGAACGGACTCTAAAAAGCTTTTGTGACATCGCTGTGACACCCCCTCTGTCGAGGGAAAATGCCGCTGCGCCGGGCGGGTTGTGTGTGACGCTGTCACATAACCGTCATTCGCCCCGCCTAACCTCCAGCCCTCGCCGTGACGCGATTCGGGAGGCGGCGCCTGCTGTCACGGCGCTACGATCAGAGAACCGCCCTCTTCACTAGAACAATGCAAAACGGCACCCGCCTCGCAGCAGTCGATCTCGGCTCCAACAGCTTCAGGCTGGAAATCGGCCAGGTCGACCACGGACAGATCCACCGCACCGAGTACCTCAAGGAAACCGTGCGCCAGGGCAACGGCCTGGACAGCGCACGCAATCTCACGACCGAAGCCATGCAGCGCGGCTGGGACGCCCTCGCCCGCTTCGGCGAACGGCTGGCCGGCTTCAAGCGCTCGCAGGTGCGCGCCGTGGCCACGCAGACCTTGCGCGAAGCGCGCAACCGCGAAGAATTTCTGTTGCGTGCGCGCACCATCCTCGGCTTCGGCATCGACGTGATCCCGGGCCGGGAAGAAGCCCGCCTGATCTACCAGGGCGTGGCACACCACCTGCCGCACACCGACGCGTCCGACCAGGAACGCCGGCTCGTCATCGACATCGGCGGGCGCTCCACCGAAATGATCATCGGCCAGGCGCTCGAGGCCGAGCGCATGGAGTCGTACCGCGTGGGCAGCGTCGCCTGGTCGATGAAGCATTTCGGCGAAGGCCAGTTCACCGCCCCCGCCTTCCGCGCCGCCGAAGTCGCGGCCAAGGCCGTGCTGGACGATGCACTGTCGAGCTACACCCGCGACCAGTGGGACGTGGCCTATGGCGCCTCCGGCACCATCGGCGCCGTGGGCGACGTGCTCGCGGCAGCCGGCGGCGAAGCGGGCCTTGTCACGCGCGACGGCCTCGACTGGCTGCTCGATCGCCTGCTCAAGGCCGGCAGCATCGACAAGCTGCGCATCGACGGCATGCGCGAAGACCGCAAGGCCGTGATCGGCGGCGGCCTGAGCGTGCTGCGCGCGGTGTTCGATCTGCTCGACATCCAGGAAATGAAGGTCGCCCAGGGCGCCCTGCGCCACGGCGTGCTGTACGAATTGCTCGAACGCGACGACAGCGTGGCCGACATGCGCAGCGCCACGGTGGCCCGGCTTGCCACGCGCTTCGCGGTCGATACGGCCCAGGCCAAGCGCGTGAGCGACACCGCCGCCGCGCTGTTCGTGCAGCTCGCCCCCGCCGCGCGCGGCGGCAGCACATCGAGCCGCGCCGGCCGCGCGCTGCGCAAGCTCGGCTGGGCCGCGCAGCTGCACGAGATCGGCGCGCTGGTCTCGCACAGCGACTATCACAAGCACGGCGCCTACATCCTCGACAACGCCGACGCGCCGGGCTTTGCGGTGAACGAACTGCACGCGCTCGGCCAGCTGGTGCTGGGCCAGCGCGGCAAGCTGCGCAAGCTCGAAGCTGCGCTGGACGACGAGACCTTCGTGATGCAACTGCTGGCGCTGCGACTGGCCGTGATCCTGTGCCATGCGCGCCGCGACCCCGACCCGAAGGCGCTGAACCTCGCGGCACTCGGTGCCAGGGCCTTCACGATCGCCTGCGCGCCCGATTGGGCCGACGCCTATCCGCAGTCGGCACACCTGCTGCGCGAGGAAGTGTTGGCCTGGCAGAAAACCAGCAACTGGCGCGTGGAACTCAGCGGCGCCTGAGCCGTTTCACTTCGTGTCGATGCCGGCCGTCTGCGTGACGGCCGCAGCGCTGGCCTTGCGCGGCTCGTCTTCCCCGAACAGGCTGACATAGGCCGGCTGCACGATCTGGTCAAGCCCGCGCTTCAACCCTTCGCGAGCGCCTGCGGTGTCCTTGAGCAGGCCGTCGTACAGGAGATAGGTCGGCTCGCTCACGTCGGCGACCTGCAACGTCTGGCCCACGACGGACTGCTTCTCGTCCCTCAGCAACTGTTCCACCCAGACGTACGGCTTGAAGCTCGATGTCGCATCGGCCGCACCATAGGACGTCGTGATCCGCAAGATCAATGTGCTGTAGCCGGGCGTCGGCTGGAGTTCCTGCACCTGCATCTGCGCGTGCTCTCCGGTCGCACGCAAGAAAGGCGTCAGCTTCACCTCGCGGCCACTGTCCCGCAGGCGCACCGCCAGTCGCTCTGCGAACTGCCTGTTGAGCCCCATGGTCACTCCACTGTTCTTCACTGCGGCCGTGAACTCCTTGCTGCGCTGGTCGGTCCGGGCGGCCATCGTCAGTCGGCTGTTGGTATCGACGGAGATTGCCACCAGCGCAGCGATGGGTCCCAGAAACCCTGCGAAGCCCGTCAGCCCCGACCCGCCGCCATCCGTGACGATCAGTTGGTCTTCCTGGTTATAGATGAGCTCGATCTTCTCGATCGAACGGGCGACATCGTGACGGGTCGGCGGCACCGGCGCGGCGGTGTTCGTCGCGCACCCCGACAGCAGGGCTGCGGCAACAAGCAGAAAAATCAGCGCCTTCAACCGCATGTCCACGTCTGCACGCAGCATGTTCATGAAGCTTCCTGGCAGTGTGTTGAGCGGTTTCATGCGTCTTCCCCAGTGATGTGGTCGACCGGCACCGCTTCTTTCCCGCATCGGCGTCAAAAGCACGTGGCCGTGGAGTCACACTGTAGAAATTGCGCCGCACGCGCGCATGAGTCGTCCGCCCCTTTTTCCGGGAGACAAGCGCCCTGCCACCTCTGCCCGCGACCGTGACAAAGCGCCCGTCTGGAAGCGTCAGGCAGGGGTGTTCGCGGCGAAGGTCCGCGGGAGAAGCTAGAGAAGCTCGGGCGCCTGCACTGTCACCACGACGGTCTGCACATCGCCGTCGCGCTCGCGGGTGCGGATCCACCACACCGAGCCCTTGCGCACCGGGCAGCTGTCCTGCTTCAGGCCGAGCAGCAGCGAGATCGCCTGCCCCAGCGAAGGCTGGTGGCCAATCACCAGCACCACCGACTTGCCGTTGGGCCAACCGGTGGCAGCCAGCAGTTCGTCGGGCGTGGTGTCGGGCGACAGCTCGGAACGCAGCTTGTACTTGCGGCCCAGTGCCAGCGCGGTCTGCTCGCAGCGGCGCGCCGGGCTGCACACGATGCGCGTGCCGTCGGGCAGTTGCCGGTCGAGCCAGGAGGCCATGCGCTTGGCCTGTTTTTCGCCGCGCGGCGTGAGCGAGCGCTGCATGTCGTCACACCCTTCGGTCCAGTCCTCGGCTTCGGCGTGACGCCAGAAGATCAAGTCCATGCTCATCGTCTTTCGAACTTCTTCTTCAACTTCAATTGGAGGGCGCATCACGGTGGTTTCCTCGTGATGCATAGCGGCCCATCAAGGCGGCCTGGGCGCCATGCGCTTCGATCGCGGGGGACGCGCCCGCCTCGCCGGGGTGCGTGTCGTGGTCGACACGCCGGTAGACGCCGTCGCCGCCCAGGTCCCAGGCGTCGCGGCCATCGTGCAGGTAAGCCACCAGGCACTCGTCGATGAGGCGCTGGCGCAGGTTGGGGTCGGTCACGGGCCAGGCCAGTTCGATGCGCCGCATCATGTTGCGGTTCATCCAGTCGGCGCTCGACAGGTAGAGCGACTCGTCCTCGCCGTGGCGGAAATAGAACACCCGCGAATGCTCGAGGAAGCGCCCGATCACCGAGCGCACGCGGATGTTGTCGGTGAGCCCCGGCACCTGCGCCGGCAGCGTGCAGGCGCCACGCACGATGAGGTCGATCTTCACGCCCTTCTGCCCTGCGCGAATGAGCGCGCCGATGATGGCCTCGTCGGTCAGCGCGTTCATCTTGGCGACGATGCGCGTCGGCTCGCCGCTGGCGGCGGCCTGCCCCAGCGCATCGATGCGCGCGACCAGGTTTTTGTGCAGGTCGAAGGGCGCGAGCCACATGCGGTTGAGCTTGGGCAGGCGGCTCTGGCTGGCCAGGTGGACGAACACGGCTTCCATGTCCGCCGTGAGCGCCGGGTCGGCCGTGAGATGGCTGATGTCGGTGTACAGCCGCGCCGTGCGCGGGTTGTAGTTGCCGGTCGACAAGTGGCCGTAGCGGCGCAGCTGCTTGCCCTCGCGGCGCGTGACCAGCAGCATCTTGGCGTGGGTCTTCAGGCCCACCACGCCGTACACCACCTGTGCGCCGATCGACTCGAGCATCTCGGCCCAGTTGATGTTGGCCTCTTCGTCGAAGCGCGCCTTCAGCTCGACCACCACCGTGACCTCTTTGCCGCGGCGCACGGCTTCGCGCAGCAGGTCCATGAGCTCCGAGTCGGCACCGGTGCGGTAGATGGTCTGCTTGATGGCGAGCACCTGCGGGTCGAGCACCGCGTCGCGCAGGAAGGCCAGCACGCCGTCGAAACTCTCGAAGGGCTGGTGGATCAGCACGTCGCCGCGCTGCAGCCGGTCGAAGAACGACTGCGCCGGCGACAGCGTGACTGGGAACGACGCCACGTAGGGCGGAAAGCGCAGCTGCGGCTCGCCGATCAGGTCGATGAACTGCGTGAGCCGCGCCAGGTTCACCGGGCCGTGCACGCGGTACAGCGCCTGCGGCGGCAGGTTGAACTGGGCGAGCAGGAAGCTCGCGAGCGATTCGGCACAGCTCGCCGACACCTCGAGCCGCACGGCCTGCCCATAGTGGCGATGCTGCAGGCCCTGGCGCAACGCGGTGCGCAGGTTCTTGACGTCTTCCTCGTCGACCGCGAGGTCGGAGTGGCGCGTGACGCGGAACTGCGAGAAGTCGCCCACCTCGCGGCCCGGGAACATGCTCGACAGGTGCGCGCGCACCACGCTCGACAGCGCCACGAACAGCGTCTTGCCGTCCGACACCTTGGCCGGCATCTTGATGAGCCGCGGCAGCACGCGCGGCAGCTTGACGATCTGGATCGGGTTCTCGCGGCCGAAGGCGTCCTTGCCACCCAGGCGCACGATGAAGTTCAGCGACTTGTTCGCCACCTGCGGGAACGGGTGCGCCGGATCGAGCCCCACGGGGATCAGCAGCGGGCGCACCTCGCGCTCGAAATACTCGCTGACCCACTTGCGCTGCGCCGGGTTGCGGTCGCCGTGCGACACGATGTGGATGCCGTGCGTCGCAAACGCCGGCATCAGCTCGTCGTTGTAGAGCGCGTACTGGCGTGCGACCAGCGCATGAGCGGCCTCTGCCAGCCGCTCGAAGGACTCGACGGTGTAGGTGCCCTTGCTGTCACCGGCGCTGCCGGCGATCAGGTGCGGTGCGGCGCGGACTTCAAAGAACTCGTCGAGGTTCGACGACACGATGCACAGATAGCGCAGCCGCTCGATCAGCGGCACTTCGGGCCGGTGAGCCCAGTCGAGCACACGCTCGTTGAAGGAGAGGATGCTGTGGTCGCGGTCCAGCAACGCGAAGGGAGGCGCTTCACCGACGCGCGAAGGGTCAGCGGAGAGGGAGGGCATGGGCACTGATTCTGGAGCAAGTGGCACGGGAGAACACGACGGCTGAAATATGACAGTGTCAACGTCGTTCGTGACAGTTCCATGACATTCGCGTGACGCGCCCTGCCCCGCCGAGAGCGAACCTGACACATTCGACGACAGCGAAGCAGCGTGCGGCCCGGCGTCGGGCCGGATGGCCGCCGGCTTCATGCGCCGAGGAAGTGCTTGCGGTAGCGCGCCGGCAGGTCGTCGATGCGCATCAGCATCGGCAGGTCGGCGGTGTTGAAGTCCGGGTCCCAGGCCGGTGCGCCGAGCACCTTGGCGCCCAGGCGCAGGTAACCCTTGATGAGCGCGGGCGGTTCCACGTCGAGCGCGCTGTCGAGCCGTTCGACCGGCAGCGGCAGGCGCGGCTGCACCTGGTATTGAATCGGTGCGAGGTGGCTGGCCGAGAGCTGGCGCCAGATGCTGGCGGCTGCGTCGCCGCTGGTCACGCCGTTGTGCGACATCGGAATGCTCGCGCAGCCGATCATGGTGTCGAGCTTGTTGCGATGCATGAAGCCGGCCAGCGCGCCCCACAGCGCGAGGATCACGCCGCCCTGGCGGTGCTCGGCGTGCACGCAGCTGCGGCCCAGTTCGACCATGCGCTCGCGCAGGTCGCGCAGGCGGGTCAGGTCGAACTCGGTGTCGCTGTAGGTGCTGCCGACGCGGCGGGCCTGTGCGGGGGTCAGCACGCGGTAGGTGCCGATGACCTGGCCGGTGAGTTCGTCGCGCACCAGCAGGTGTTCGCAGAAGTCGTCGAACAGGTCGATGTCATGGCCGGCCAGCGGCGTGGTCAGGCGTGCGCCCATCTCGCCCACGAACACATCGTGGCGCAGGCGTTGCGCGGCGCGCACGTCGTCCAGATGACGCGCCCAGCTCACCGTGATGCCCGGCTTGCTGGCCTCGGCGGCCGGCGGCACGATGACGGCCAGCGGCGCGGCGGGGACCGACGTACGGGTGGCGACCAGTGCAGCTGCAGCGGCAACAACAGCGGGGGTTCCGGCGGCGGGTGCAGGCCACAAGGCTGCGCGCAGTCCGAGCTGCGAGAGCGGAAACGTCGGGTTCGGCAGTTCTTTCATGGGAAATCCCTTTCTGCTGACCGAGTCTGGACACGCGCAATGAAAGCGGCATGTCAGCGGCGTGGCAGACACATGACGTTGTTACAACGCGCACCCGGGTCGATTCGGCGCCGCTTCGGCGTCTAATGCGGGGCATTCGCGACACGGAGTTCGACCCCATGGCCACCGATGCACCAGGCGCCAACAGCCGCCTGCACCAGACTTTCCCTGTCCTCAGTGACGCCGAGATGGCACGCATCGCCAGCTTCGGCAGCGTGCAGCGCTTTGCGCGCGGCGAGCGACTGTTCACCGCCGGCGAGACCGGTGCCGGCATGTTCGTGCTGCTCAAGGGCGTGGTCGCCGTCACGCAGCGCGACGGCCTGGGCCATGTGGTGCCGATCGCGCGCCAGGGGCCGGGCGAATTCCTCGCCGAGGTCGGCCAGCTCAGCGGGCGCCCTGCCCTGGTCGACGGGCATGCCGACGAAGAGGTCGAGGCGCTCGTCGTGCCACCCGACCGCCTGCGCGCGCTGCTGGTGGCCGAGGCCGACCTGGGCGAGCGCATCACCCGCGCGCTGATCCTGCGGCGCGTGGCGCTGATCGAATCGGGCGCGGCGGGGCCGGTGCTGATCGGGCGGCCCGACTCGCCCGAGATGGCGCGGCTGGAAAACTTCCTGCGCCGCAACGGCCATCCTTATCACCTGGTCGATGCAGCCGCCGACGCCGATGCCGCCGCGCTGCTCGCGCAATATGGTTCCGACAAATTGCTGGCTGTCTGCCCCGACGGTTCGGTGCTGGTCAACCCGAGCGACGAGGGTCTGGCGCGCTGCCTCGGCATGGTCGACACCGCGGCGCGCGACGAGCTCTACGACGTGGCCGTGGTCGGCGCCGGCCCGGCCGGCCTTGCGACCGCGGTGTATGCCGCCTCCGAAGGGCTGCGCGTGATCGTGCTCGACTGCCGCGCCTTCGGCGGACAAGCCGGCGCCAGCGCGCGCATCGAGAACTACCTGGGCTTTCCGACCGGCATCTCGGGACAGGCGCTGGCAGGTCGCGCCTTTGTGCAGGCGCAGAAGTTCGGCGTCGAGATGCTGATTCCGGCGCAGGTGGAAGCGCTCGACTGCTCGCGCGAGAACGCGCGCGGCAGCCTCGCACTGAAGCTCACCGACGGTCGCACGATCAGCGCGCGCACGGTGGTCATTGCGAGCGGCGCGCGCTACCGCCGACCCGGCGTGCCGCGTCTGGCCGAATTCGAAGGCCGCGGCATCTGGTACTGGGCCTCGGCGATCGAAGCCAAGATCTGCGCACAGCAAGAGGTTGCGCTGGTGGGTGGCGGCAACTCGGCCGGCCAGGCGGCGGTGTTCCTGTCGCGCCACGCGGCCAAGGTCAACGTGCTGGTGCGCGGGCCGTCGCTGGCGGCCAGCATGTCGCGCTACCTCATCGACCGCATCGAGGCCACGCCCAACATCTCGCTGCAACCGCACACCGAACTCGTGCGGCTGCACGGCGCGCCCGAAGAAGGCCTTACCGGCGCCACGTGGCGCTGCCATACCTCGGGCCAGGAGCACGACTGCCCGGCTCGCAACATCTTCCTGTTCGTCGGCGCGGAGCCCGAGACGTCGTGGCTCGACGGCTGCGGCGTGTCGGTCGACCGCCACGGCTTCGTGCTGACCGGCCCGGCCGCGAGCAGCGGCTTTCCGGCGCGCCCCGCTGCGGCGCTCGAGTCGAGCGTGTCCGGCGTGTTCGCGGTGGGCGACGTGCGCTCGGGTTCGGTCAAGCGCGTGGGCGGCGCGATCGGCGAAGGCGCCGCGGTGGTGGCGCTGATTCACCAGCACCTGTCGTCGACCTCGGCCGTGGCCTGAGTTTTTTCCAGAGATACCCCATGCCCATCCAAGCCTGCGAACACGTTCCCGCCGACCTCGCGCAGCCGCATACGCCCCGTGGCTGCGAAGACTGCCTGAAGACCGGCGACACCTGGGTCCACCTGCGCCTGTGCGTGCACTGCGGCCATGTGGGCTGCTGCGATTCGTCGAAGAACCGCCACGCCACGAAGCACGCGCGTACCGAAGAACATCCCGTGATCCAGTCGATCGAGCCCGGCGAGCACTGGATGTGGTGCAACGCGCACGAACGACAGGTGGGGTGACCGGTCCACGGCACTGCAGGCAAATGCCCGCACCCGCACGCGTCCGGATGCGCGTGTATATGCTGCCGTTCTCCCGTCACAACCCTCTCAATCTGGAGCTCCGCGACATGCCCGCATCGCCCATCGAGGTCTATTCCTGGCCCACGCCGAACGGCCACAAGATTCACATCATGCTCGAGGAGTGCGGCCTGCCGTACCACGCGCATCCGGTGAACATCGGCACCGGCGACCAGTTCGCGCCCGAATTCCTGAAGATCAGCCCGAACAACAAGATCCCCGCCATCACCGACCCCGACGGACCGGACGGCCAGCCGATCTCGCTCTTTGAATCGGGCGCCATCCTCGTCTACCTCGCGGGCAAGACCGGCAAGTTCCTGCCCACCGGCGACCGCGAACGCTACGACGTGTTGCAGTGGCTCATGTTCCAGATGGGCGGCGTCGGTCCAATGCTCGGCCAGGCACATCACTTCCGCATCTACGCCCCCGAGAAGATCGCTTATGCCGTCGACCGCTACACCAACGAGGCCAAGCGCCTGTACGGCGTGATCGACCGGCAGCTGTCGAAGCACAAGTTCATCGCCGGCAACAGCTATTCGATTGCCGACATCGCCATCTTCCCGTGGCTGCGCAGTTGGGAAAACCAGGGCATCACCCTCACCGACTACCCGCACCTGAAGGCCTGGTTCGACGCCATCGCTGCGCGCCCTGCCGTGCAACGCGGCGTGAAAGTGCTGGCCGACCTGCGCCGCCCGATCACCGATGACAAGGCGCGCGAGATCCTTTTTGGCAAGACGCAGTACGAGAAGCGCTGAGCGGGCCTTTATTCGGGCTAGAATCGAAGGCTTGGCGGGGCGTAGCGCAGCCTGGTAGCGCATCTGGTTTGGGACCAGAGGGTCGAAGGTTCGAATCCTTTCGCCCCGACCAAAAGAAAAGTGAAAGCCTGCAACGATGAAAGTCGTTGCAGGCTTTTTTCTTTTCCGGGCCGCTCGCGATCACCGCGAATCTCGCGCCCCTTTAGACGTTTCGTAGCACGACCCACCGGTTTCCGTACATTGGGCAACGGGACTGCCTTGTTGTTACACCGCAATGGCAACCTTTTTCTTACGGGACTACCCGTGTGGCACTCGGCGCTCACGCAGAATCGAGTCAATCGTGATCATGTTTACAAAGTAAGCTGAATCGCGTTTACAAAGCCAAAGAGCTGAGTCAGGGATGGAAATTGAAGCAGACCCTCACCCCTGGACCCTTTTCCGATGCTGAACTACTTTTCCCGCTGTTCTTGCGGCCTCAGGCATCTCGCTCGCATCGAGCGCCGGCCATGGATGCGGCTCTTCTCGAGCCAACGCTTCTACCAATGCAGCGCCTGCGGAAAAAAGCAACTGGCGTCCGAACGCGCGGTGAACGAAGCGGTCTTCAAGTACCGCTCGGAGAACGTCTGACACCCCCTCGGCCACAGCGATCCAGGGAGGCATCGGACGGTCGAAACGCCCGCCCTTAGCAATCTGTTGCGCGTGCAGCCCTTTCGCTGCATGCCCTGCGCACCCACAGAATCGAACACGGGTGCTTCACGGTTGCATAGACCGCGAAGCAGCGTCGGGGAAAGAGTGTCGACACCTTCCCGGTTTGAACTCTTCTGTGATGCTGCTGAATCTGTTTCTCCGATGTTCCTGCGGCCTGGCCGGCCTTCGTCGCCTCGAGCGGCGAACCTGGATGAGGATGCTGCCGGCCCTCAGGTTCTACCGGTGCAGCACCTGCGGCCAGAAGCAGCTCGTGTCGAAGCAGGCCGCCGAGACCGCCAGGGTGTCGTCCCGCGCCAGCCACGCCCATTCGCCCTCTCAACGAGCACCCGCGAAGGCGTCGTGCATGGAGGGATGTAGGTAGAATCCGCGCTTCCCCGGTCAGAGGCAGAAGCGTCCAGACCGTTGATTTTTCGGGTCTGTAGTCGCACTGCGTGCGGCCCGAGCACCGAAGGCTCAGGCCCTCGCTTCTCAACCGGAATCTGCCCGTAGCTCAGTTGGATAGAGCACCTGCCTTCTAAGCAGGTTGTCGGGGGTTCGATCCCCTCCGGGCAGGCCATTTAGTGGCTCCATGTTCCCCCACAAAGAGCCGCGAACAGCCATTTCTCCTCTGTAGAAGCAGGGGATTTCGCTCCACGAGCAATCACGAGAAACCGCTGAGATTCCTCCAATTTGGGGGAACAGACGGGGGAACGGGTACAGTTTTAGCCCCAGCCGCCGAAATTGTTCCCCCATGCTCACCGACACCGCCTGCAAGAAGACCCTCTGCCCTGCCGACAAGCTGCGGCTGCGCCTCGCCGACTCCGGCGGCCTCTATCTGCAGATCGAGCCCAGCGGGTCGAGGCGCTGGTTCTGGAAGTACCGCTTCGACGGCAAGGAAAAGCGCCTGGCACTGGGCAGCTATCCCGAGGTGACGCTCAAGGCCGCGCGCACCGGCCGCGACGACGCCCGCAAGACTCAGCAGCAAGGCATCGACCCCGCGCAGCGCCGGCAGCTCGAAAAGCTCGAACGCAAGGTCGACACCGACGCCAGCTTCGAGGCGGTGGCGCGCGAGTATCACAAGACCAAGAGTTCGGCGTGGAGCTCGCGGTACGCGGAGCGCTGGCTCTCAATCATGGAGAAGGATGCGTTTCCCTGGCTCGGCAGCCTTCCCCTATCCAGCATCACGGCGCCGATGTTGCTGCAGGTCCTGCGTCGCGTCGAGGCCCGTGGCGCGCATGAGACGGCACACACGCTGCGCCAATGGTCAGGCCAGGTGTTCCGCCACGGCATCGCCACCGGCCGGTGTACCAGCAACCCAGCGCCCGACCTGCAAGGCGCGCTGGTACCGGTGCAGGTCAAGCACATGGCCGCGGTGCTGGAGCCAGTGAAGGCGGGCGAGCTCATGCGCGCCATCGCCGCATACGCTGGCCAGCCTGCGACGCGCGCAGCGCTGCACCTCTCTGCCCTGCTCTTTCAGCGGCCCGGCAACATCCGGCAAATGCGCTGGTCGGATCTCGATCTCGAGAAGGCGCTATGGACGATCCCGGCGGCGGACATGAAGCGTACGAAGACCGCCAAGATCAACGGACGCCCGCACTTGGTGCCGCTGCCACAGCAGGCCGTCGAGGTCCTTGTCGATCTCAAGCCGCTCACTGGCCACGGCCAGTACGTTTTCCCGAGCCTGCTGACCGGCGAGCGGCCCATGAGCGACAACACCGTGAACACAGCGCTGCGGCGCATGGGCTTCGACAACACCGAGATGACAGCCCACGGTTTCCGAGCGATGGCGCGGACGATCATGGTCGAGCAGATGGACGTCGAGCCCGAGGTCATTGAGGCGCAGCTCGCGCACGGAAAGAGCGGGCCGCTCGGTGCCGCCTACGACCGTGCGGAATTCGTGGTCAAGCGCCGCAAGATGATGCAGCTGTGGGCCGACCACCTCGACGAGCTGCGCCAAGGGGCAACGGTCTTGGCCTTCAGGGCTGCGTAGCGCTGAAAACAGCTCGACGGTCACCTCGACGAAGAGGTCGGTACGACGCGCACACCTCCTGAGCAGGTGTTGACCACCTACTCGAGCGCGAGGGCTTTTACGTCGCGCCCATGCCCAGCAAGAGCTACTAGGATGCCTGGCGCCCTCTATGACCAACACGTTTCAGGCTAGCATCCACAAAATAGGGAAGATGTATCGATTGGCTTCTACAGCCCGGCGGCTAGACCGTTGCCCCGAACCGAAAAGAATTCCCTTCGAGCGCGCCGCGATTCAACACTCCTCCGCCCCGCAACCCCATAAAGCAAACCAATGACGGATCCAAAGACGGCCAACACGATCGAAGATCTACAGAAGGCATTGGTAGACGTTCTAACAAAGCCGCAACTAGACTTTGCGCAATTGGTGGACATCAGTACAAGGCTTTCACGCCTCGATCCCGACTATGTGCGGTTCGCCAGCGATGGCGGCCTAATTGATCGTTTGGGCCAGGAACTGGTAGCTCGGCAAGAAACCGCGGTCTCGGAGCTCGTCAAGAATGCCTATGACGCCGACGCTCAGGAAGTTACGGTCACGTTCGTGAATGCCGAGACCGCTGGCGGCAGCCTGCATCTCGTGGACGATGGGCACGGCATGAACCGCGATCAACTTATCAACGGCTTCATGCGTCTGGCGAGCAACGAAAAACAGGCCTTCCCCGTTTCACCGCTTTACCGACGCGCGCGCGCAGGACGCAAGGGTATCGGAAGATTTTCAACACAACGCCTCGGTCGACGCCTCGAACTGGTCACCCAAACAGCAGATGCCGCTCACGCCTGGAAGCTTTCCATCGACTGGACCAAGTTTGCATCTGGGACCGATCTTCACCAAATCGCCACCCGGGTCGAAATGGTGCCCAAGGAGCGGGTGAAGGGCACAACGCTAAATATCCTGGGCTTACGGGACCGTTGGACGGACGCACAGATCAGCCGTGTTTTCCGATACGTTGAGGATCTGCTTGACCCTTTTCCTGCGGCTGGACCGACCTTGGGCTTCGCGCCTGACCGCGCGGACACTGATCCCGGCTTTAAAGCCATCTTTCTGCGCAGGACAAATAACGAAGAACGCTTGGTTGCTAGCGAAGACCGCATGGTTCTTGAGCATGCAATCGCAAAGATATACGCGGAAGTCGATGCAGATGGAAAGGCGTGGACCACATTAGTGAGTGGCAAGCTAGGCCTAAATGAAAAAGAGCCTTTGCGCCTCAACGACTCCGAATCACAGACTACATTCAGGTATCTTAGAAACGTCAAGCTTGATGCCCATTATTTCATCTACGACAACGAGCTCATGCCGTCACAACTTAAGGGACGGCTTCAACGGTTGGGTAACGAACAGGGTGGCTTTCGCCTGTATCGAAATGGTTTTCGTGTTCTTCCGTATGGGGAACGTAGAAACGACTGGCTAGGTCTCGACGAAGAGAGTCGACGTCGGGCGGTTCTTCCTGCGGTTGCCAATTTCAACTGGCTTGGAGCGATCTCTATCGTCGACCCAGACCACGACATCTTCTTCGAAGTCTCGAGCCGCGAAGGGCTAGCCATGAACGACGCGATGGCCGAACTGATCAAGTTTGGCCATGCCGTGGCTGTGAAGTGTGCCATGCGCATTGGCTCGATCCGAGGACGCAAAACAAAAGCAGGCGGGCCGGCCCGCACCCCTCCCCGAGCTCAACCGACAACGCCAGAAGTGCTCCGCGACGCCGCGGCCGATCTAAGACGCGATCCGCACGGATGGAACACGAATCCCTCGTCAGTTTTGGAGGGCACAGCGGCCCCCCACTCAACACCAGAGCAGTCGACTGGGCAACCGGGCAGCATGCCCACATCCCAAGCATCTAGCCGGGAGGTCACCTCCCAATTGCTTGTGGCTGCAGCGAATGAAATCGAGGAGCGAGACAAGGAAATCGAGATGCTGCGCGTGCTCTCGAGCCTAGGTTTGGTAGTCGCAACCTTCACTCACGAAGCAAGAAACCGAGTGATGTCTATGAGGGATCAGCTAGCGATCCTGCTCGCCGATACCACCCTACCGGAAGAGTCGTTGCGCAGGATTGTCGATTTACGTGCGGCCACTAACGATCTGAAGTCCTATCTAGGCTACTTCGAGCACTCGCTTTCCGAGGTGCAGAAAAGGGAGCTGGAACAGCAAGACGTCTCAGCCCTGATGTACGAATTCGTTCGAGCATTCGATCCCATATCCAAGCGCTGGAACATTTCCATTGAGACCTACATCGACGAGGGCCTAACCTCGAAGCCGATGTTAGCTTCGGAGTGGTCATCAATTTTGACCAATCTCTTTACGAATTCAGTCAAGGCCATTAAAAGAGCAGAGCGGGACCACGGCCAGATTCTAATTCGAGCAGTTCGAACACAAAATTGGATCCAAGTCGATTTTATGGACAACGGCGACGGAATTTCGCACGAGAATTGGGATCGAATTTTCGATCCCTTTTTTACCCTGTCGGCCACTTCGCTCGACGATGACTTAACCGGCATGGGCTTGGGACTTAAGATCGTGAGGGACACTGTTTCAAGTCGAAATGGTCAGGTTTTTGTGATCGATCCCCCCGAAAATTTTCAAGCTTGCATGCGAGTCAGGATCCCTGCAGATCAATCACCCTCCCTATGACCTATATCAATTACCTGTGTATTGACGATCAACCAACGGAAGTCGCGGGGAAGCTCGAGTTGCTTGGCCGGGCGTCAGATCGTTTACGACTGGGTTGCGTTGCTCCAACGAAATCAATCGATGACATCGTGAAGCAGATCGAGGCACGTAGAGACATCAGTGGCTTACTAGTCGATCTTCGTTTGGATCGCGTGGCCGGGCTGGAGGGGCGCGTCCAATACAATGCACCGACGATCGCACAGCACATTCGTAGCCTTATGGCACAGAAAAAGCTTCCGGCATTGCCGATTGTGCTTTGGACCCTACCAGCCCGGAAGAAATCACTCTATGACCCGGATCGGCCGAGTCACGATCTTTTCGACGAAGTAATCGATAAGGACGAGTTGGAGGGCGATGCTCAATTCACTGCTGCAGCCATTGCCCTTGTCGATCTCGCCCTAGGATACCAGCAACTGTCGGCAAACCTGACGCGCGCCAAGAAACTGTCATCCCTACTTGAAGCCCCCAAGACAGCCATCGATCCGCGAGCCGACGCAGCATTCGCCGCCGAACAGATGGACGGGCGCTCGGTTAGTGATGCTGCTCGATTTATCTTGTCAGACGTAGTACGCCGAGAAGGTCTGCTGGTTTCTGTGGATACCCTGTGCGCTCGCTTGGGCGTCAGTGTTGAAGCGTTCATTGGCTCCAAATTGGAGAACGCCTTGACGCCCTTTCAATACGAAGGTCCGTTTTCCAAACGTCGTCCGATGTGGTGGTGGAAAGCAGTGCAAGCCTGGTGGGCAATTAAATTTAAAGAGTACCCCGCCGTACTGTCATTGGAGGCGGCACTGCGAGTCCAGTTACTGCATGGAAAAGAATTAATCAGTGCCGAAGCAGAAGCCAAGCGAATAAAAGATGCGTATAGCAGTCGTTTCACCGGTGTTTGCGATGTTCTACGCAAACCCTTAGACCCGATTGATGGCTACTTGCTTGACGCTTCGCAGGCACGCCCTTGGTCAGATAGACAATATGTATCGCAGGAGGTTGCGCATGCGCCTGCGCGCTTCAGCTTCGACAAGAATCGTCTTGATCCATTGGTTCGGGCACGTCTGCGCTTCAATTAACTCCGTCAAACATGCAGATCGCAACCCCCACGGATGTTTCGCTCGAATTGAGTGAACTAGGCCATATTCTCAAAAATCTCGGGATCATTCTCGATGATAAGCCAATCCAAGACTCAGCCCAGCAGGTGTTAGGTAGCCGCTCTGGACTCTGGTACTACCAGATCGACCAGCTCCTCATAGAGGTTGGCGGAAAAGGACTCAAATATTTCCCGACACATGCCTCGGGAACGACCCAATGCCGATTGGACATGACGGTAGAGGGGTATGAGACACGGGTAAACGACGATGACGACCCGCTGAAGCACAACGGTGTGCAGATATTTCTGAGTAGCAGCGTAGGTGCAAAGAAATACAACGCCGCTTGGCACTTTGATGCGCAGGGCGCACGAGGCACCAGTCATTACTTGCATCCCCGCTACCATATGACTTTCGGAGGCCTGCAGCTCTTTCCACAGCTGTCCGTAGACAATGGGCAGCATCAAATGCGCAATTTGCTCCTGTTGGACTCGCCAAGGTTCTCGCATCCGCCCTTGGACTTGGTGCTGGCGGTCGACTTCATTCTGTCGCATTTCGCTGGACCAAAATGGGCATCAGCGCGACAAAGTGCCGACTATGTGCAGCATCTGAAGCGCTCGCAAGAGCGCCTTTGGAAGCCGTACTTCTCTTCCGCCGCGAAGATCTGCGCTGGCGCACCGCACGCCTGGGGCCCAAGCCCGTGGCCTCAGTTGGTATGAGACTGTGCCCGAGATTTTCCAAGCCGCATCTGCCGGAGTCCGTTGAGCTGCGCTCGAATCCGCTCACATTCTGCCGCACTGATTAGTTGCGGCTCGACCAGCAAACGTCTATCCGCCTCTTGTCCAGCCTCGTCAACAAGCCCTTGCCGTATGAGCTTGTCGACATCATCAGCATAGCGGCGTGCTCGGTCGAGGCTTAGGGTCTCGAGTGATACGGGTAGGCTCACACGTCTGACATCGGACGGTTCGAGCTTTAGCGCGCCTCCGCCTAACTTGCGGGAAAGAAGCTCAGCGGATAGTTGCGCAATAGACGTCATCGCAGCCAAACCGACCGCAAACTTGTTGACGTCCGTCTTGGCGGGCATCAGGCGATATATTGAGTTGGTGCAGGCAATTTCGGCGTCATTGATCATTAGCCTGAAGTAGCCGTTGTGCAAGCTAGGTACAAAACCAAGTGCAGTGGTGCAGCAGCTCACCCTCCACCATGGCTGCCGTTTTGCAAACGTCTTATTCCTTGACTGGAGCGCATCCGGATAGCCAGCAAGATAGCGGGCGACTTTCATATTAGGCTCCCCGGCGGAGGGGGTCAGCATGAAACGGTCGACCGCATCATCAGCACGAATGACTGCGCGCTGAGCGGTTCCGGAACCGTGGATGACAGCCGTCAGCTCGGTGCTCATTATTCCCAGCTCCGACCACTCTGTCGCCGATTTCACAAAAAATGGCACATCGCCCGTGACCTCGCCGATGAGTGGATGAAGGAAATGGCCAAGCGGCTTGAGTTTCGAGTTCGCGCCGAGTTCATCAAGCAAAGTCTGCGCTGCACTGCGTATGGCCTGTTGATCTGTCGTCAATTCAGCAGGATCGTCCCACAGATAATTCTCCTGAAGCGCCTCGCACGCCACATGAATTGCCTTGGTGGCAGTGGGCCAGCCTACCGGGCAATAATTATCGGCGAGCAAGAGACAGGTGCGCTCTTGGGCGCCCGAACTGAGAAAGAGCCGTTCATTCACCTCGACAACACGAATCGTGCGAAAGAGTTGTTCGAGGCGGGTTCGTACTGGCGCAGCATAATTACTGGCCAAGTACGAACTCGGGAGAACAAAGGCAATTCTTCCACCCTCTTGGAGAAATTGGAGGCTGTGAGCTAAGAAGTACAGCCACAGCGCCGCCTCCATCGAGAATCCGCCGCTGTATAGCCGCCTCCATTCTTGAATGGTATCCCGTTGATCCGACGACATCTGTCGGTACGCCACAAACGGCGGATTCGCCAAAATTACATTTGCAGTACGACGTTGCGGATGAACCTTCAAGAAATCTGCGAGTGTGAATTGGCGAAGGTCCTCATCATCGGGGAATAGCTCTCGAAGGTGAGAAAACGCTTGAGAATCGACGTCGTAGCCTTGAAGCTGCGCAGCCGGTGCATGGGAGCCGAGTTCACTCAGCCGGGCAACCGCGGATGACAAAAGTGCGCAGCCGCCAAAGCTAGGCTCCAACACAAAGTCCTTAACGTCTCGAATCGCCCACTTAGCGAGGATCGTGGCGGCATGCATCGGCGTGTAGTAGATGCCAAGATTGCGACGACGAAGAGCATCTGCCACCTGAGGCTTGACCTCGGCAGCCCCTTCTTTGGCCTCAATCAGCATGATCTTCAGATACCAACAAAGTACGGGTGCTCGCCTGTTGCTCATGCGCTTTTCTCAGCACAATCGCTTCGTTCTCCACGTCAAGTTCAACCGTCACACGATCCCCAACGCCGAGGCCAAGCGTGACCAACAGATGCTCATCCAAGGCCACTCGTCGCAGCTTTTGAATCTGAACAGCGCCGAAGGATACTTTTCGAATACTCATAATTGACTGATCGTACATGACTGCGTACTCATTTCCGGGGCGCTGAGAAGTCAACTTGAACCACCTCTTGGCCAGGCTTCTATCAGCTGCTCGAGCGCGAGGCATCCATGTCACACCGATGCCCGGCAAGGCCTACCAGTGGTGCTCTATCTTGGTGGGCCGAGCCGGTGGCCGGCGGCTGGAAGGTGGCGGCCCGTGGCAGGAGGGCCCGAATCTGAGGATTGCGGTCGGCCGGGCCATCGTGGCGGCGCGCTTTGGGACACAAACTCCCGAAGATTGAAGATTGGTGAGTGAGCGTCGAGCAGTCACTCTCACGCCACACGCAAACGCAGCGCTGCGGTCCGAGCGCGCAAAAGGCGACATTCTTCCACTGCGTTTTTCATGACCACCTACCGGCAAACGGCGCGCCTTGCGCGGCAGCCCGGTTAGCTTGAACAACCAGCCTCGAGTAACCCGCTACCGTCGTTTTCATGGCCTCCCAGCTTCTATCGGCGGTTCACCAGCGGCTGCACCAGAACGCAACCTCTGGTGTACGGCGTGCGCCGTAGTTGCCGCCGCCTCCCAATCTATCCCCCTCAAGAACTCCTCGCCATCGAACGACTTCTCAAGCTTCGCTAGAAAAGAGTCCAGCCAAGCGTGATAGTCCCAGCCTGATCGCGACAGTAGTGCCCACGGTTTGAACTCAACACTCGTTGTGAGGCCCACTTGGTAGACACTCAGGTCAGAGAAGGAACAACCTTCAAGGTAAAGCTCGGTGAAGCCCGAAGGCAGGTTTGCTCCGAATCCAGCAAAATCCACTGACACCGTAAGCATGAACTTTGGCGTCGAGATCAAGATAGAGCTCGGCGAGAGCCGCTGCACCTTCGCACCCAGCGGGAGCGTTAGATCGAATCGGGAGTAACGAACGCCATTGGGACCGTACGAAGATACCACTCGCCCCGGCGGCGGAGTTGCGCCAGAGTCTTTCATGAACACCGCCCGTTCACGCATCGGTCGGGAGAAGGTGTCCAGAAAGCGGTTCTTAAAAACGATGTCTGGAACATCCTCTCGGGATAGCTCCTTCAAATGAGCGGCTTCGAGACCAGATTGATTGAAGTAGTCGGTGAGGTGCGTTGACAGTGTCTCAAGGACAAAGTACTCAGTCGCTTCGACGATGAGCTGACCAGCTTCCGTTTGCCTGATGCGGCCTGTTCCGGCATTCACATCGATCTCAAAGGCGTTGTGCACAGGGTCTGAGTCCCAGAGGCGCTTTGGCGCTGCGTTCTCGGCAAATAGGCCCTCAACAAACGACTTGATCTCTTCGCTGTACTCGTAGCGCGGAACTTTCACTAGATTACTGGTCTTCGAACGAAAAACTACGAAGCCGGACATTTTTCGACACACCCGTCGAGAAGGGATGGTCTGCCGCACAACGATAAAGGTGCTGACAGCCAGAAGTCCCATGGAAAGGCCCCAAAGAGCAAGCTTGCTCGAAAGGGCCTCCGCAATTGCAGTAGAGAGTAAGTTGACGCCCAGGGCAAGAAGTACAGCGGCGGCTAGCAGCTGCAAAAGTGCGCCTCGGCTCTGCAGCAAAGTGGCGAGCGGGTTGGACTTATTCATTTTTCTATCGCCACAGTTGATGCAAACCGCACCCAAGCTCCATGAGCGAATTCGTTACAAACACTATAGCGTGCGCACCGAGTGCAGTGGGATTTGACGCTCGTCAACAGCGCGGTTTGCGACATCCGTGAGACATGGGCAGATGAAGTGTCGCGCTGCCGGGGCGGGGATTTCTAACGGGTCGGGAGGACGACACTACGGCGGCGCGAGTAGCGCGCGATCGTTCTTCACGGTGCCGAGCAGAAGCTGCACTTCGTTGTCTCGCCCTTCAACAACGAGTCGACCTCGTTCAAGAAGCTCTCGACTTCGCGCAGCCATGGCTGCGAGGACTGCGGATCGATCTGAGACACGCTGGCAGGCAGCGGGGCCGCTGACGGCCTGCGCGCGATCAATGGCGGCGAAGGTGCGGTATTGCTCGCGCACCCGGCCAAGCTCAGCAGCAACAGTGCGGCCACGGCTGGCCAGCACCGCGAGGCGCGCTTCGTATGCATCGACGTTCTCCTTCTGGGTCTTGGCGTGCGTCGCCATCAGCGCGGCGGTGCGCTGCAGGTCGGCCAGCGCGGCCAGCGCGCGGGCAGTGTTCTCTTCGGCTCGAGCGCGTTTCTCGGTGGCCAGGTCAGCGCGGGCGCCTGCCGCGCGCGTGCGCTCGACGCAGCCTGTGCCCCAGCCCGCGACGGCGAGGGTCAGCAGCAGCCAGATGGCGATGTTGCGCAGGTCAGGCATGGCCCTCTCCTATTGCGCCGCAAGGCATGCGCTGTGTCGGGCCTGCTGCCGCATCCATACGCCTTTGCACCCCTTGGGGCCCCAGTTCTGCGGCAGACGGCAATCGCGGCCAGCCTGGAAGCGCCAGGTCAGCAGCGCTTCGCACGCGCCGCGATAGTCGCCGCGAAGCAGCCACGTCCGCGGCGATTTGGGCTTCACCCAGTTGCCGATTCCGTACTGCCCCTCGAAGTCCATGTAGAGGTCGTATTCCTCCTGGAACAGCTCCACATCTGGCAAGGAGGCGGCGAAGCGTCGCTCTTCGGTGCGGTGCAGGTTGCGCGCGAGTTCAACGGCGCGCCGGCGCGTGATCGGGGGATCTGCAAGCGTCACCCGCTTGCCGTCCTCGTAGCGAGTCGAGCCGTGGCCGATGGTCGGCACATCGCCTTGTGTCGGGACGTAGGGATGCAGCACCTCGGTGCCATCTGCTTGCACCGTTACCGTCATTGCGCGTGCCGTTGAACACGATGCTGCAAGGACCGATCGCATCGGCGCTGTCGGGCGTCATGGTGAAGACCAGCTCGTCGCCGTCTTGCGAGGCGATGAGGATGCACCCGTCGATCACGGGAGCTACGTTTCCGTCCAGAGCACTGAAGCGCGGTGCGTCGTTGCCGCCGTAACCGCCCCCCATCCCCCAATTGGAATCGACTACGAGAGTCCCACCGACGTTCGCGATGGTGCCAATACCACCGTAGAAGGTGGCGAGGGTCCCGTCGATGTTCCCTGCCCCCTCCGATGCACGGAGTGCCCAGTCCGTCCCCGGGGGGATCGGCAAGCGAAGGACTTCGACCGGAGTGAGGCCAGCCAACATGAACGCCACAGCCTTGACGTTCGGAGAGCTTGCGCTGCCCTCACCGCCACCACCGCCGGTCGCGCTGATGACCGGGTGCGCGGGGTCTGTGTCGTCGATGGTGACGTTGGCGCCCGGCACGAGAGATTGCACGCCACCAGCGCCGTCCTCGCCCTTGGCTCCCTTCGGGCCTTGCTTGGCAAGCTCGATGATCTCGACGCGGTTGGAGCCCTCGACAATCGAGAATTCGCCCGGCGCTTCAACGACGATCTGTTCGACCGCCGAGACGACGACGACTTCGACGCTCATGGCGTCGCCCCTGCCCGCGTCACTTCCCGCGACACAGTCACAGCACCGGAGAACAGTCGGCGGACCGCGCCGTCGGGATAGACGATCTCCAGGTCGTAGACGCCTGAGCGCCACGTCAGCGCAGCGGTAAGGACGGGGTCAAGATTGAACGCGATCTCGCCTGTCACGCCACCCAGGATGATTCGCCCGTTTTCGGTCGTCAGTTCCAGCAAGGGCGTCGGCGAGTCGATCTTCTCCCGGATCTGCATGCGCGCCGTGCAGCCAGTCAGGTCAACGGGCTGCACCGTCGCCTTCGTCTCTCCTGCCTTCCAGACGGCGGAATCATCGAACGTTGCGCCCTGATAAATCGTCAGGTTTCGCTTGGCTGGTGGGTTGGATGCGGACATAGGCCGGCATGCTGCCGGCCCATCCCACACCCGTCGAACCCCACAGGGGGCTAAATCAATAGCTGCTGCAGCGTCCCACGCAAGCACTCAATAGTGACTACGCGGCAAGTGCCCGAAAGCCACGCATTTCGCGCAGAATCGAAAGACAACGAGGAGGCTTCCATGACCATCAGACACTGGGTTGCATGCAGGTGCCTTGCACTTGCGACAACATCCCTTTTAGCGCACCCTGCTTTTTCTCAGGACTTCGGCCGCTATGAAGGGACCGTTCAGACTGAATGGCTCGAAGACGGCAGGAAAATGCGCCTGCTCGCGCCTTTTACCTACTATGACCACAAAGGAAGGAAGTGGGACGCGCCAAAAGACTGGGTAGTTGATGGTGCGTCGATTCCCCAGGTTGCCTGGACCTTCTCAGGCGGGCCATATGAGGGAAAGTATCGAAACGCATCGGTCGTCCACGATGTGGGCTGCGACAGAAAGGCTCAGCCATGGGAGGACGTGCACGAGGTTTTCTACTACGGAATGCTGGCTTCCGGAGTCGAACCCTGGCGCGCAAAAATCATGTACGCAGCGGTCTATCACTTTGGCCCACGGTGGCCTCGATTCGTTGAGGTCCGAGACAAAACCTGGCGGCCGAGGGATGTCGTTCCTCCGCACACGGTCGGTGCGGTCAAGGGAAGTACCGCCATGGTTGTCGCATCGGGTTCGCGCGCCATATCCGGAAATGACGGGAATGGGTCGAAAACGGAAAAAGTCGCGGTTGTTGCGATTAACCCTCCGGAAAAGAAATTTACAGCCGCCGACTTCGAGGAACTGAAAGGTCGGATAGAGGCTTCGTCGGCGACTGACAGTGTTTCCTTGCAAGAAATACGAAACTTCGTCCCAACCAAGCAATAGGACTCGTCAGCCAAAACCTCTTCGGCTAATACGTGTACCTGCTGCTGGACAAAGTGAACGAGCGATACCGATCAAAACCGCCCGCAGCTACTGCTCGACGTGCACGCACTCACTCTGAGCCAAACGCTATGCGTGCCCTCGCTGCATCTTCACGCAGCTGGGCGCGCATTGCCCGCGGCGCGGTATCCGCGATCCGCTCGTCCTTGCTCTTGCGCATCTGGCGCACACGCTCCATCACGCTAGGAATGCTGATGCGCATCGGCTGCTCAGGGTTCTTCTCGTTCCACGATGCCACCTGGTCACGCGCGGCCTGCACCTTCTTCGGGTCGCTTTCGAAGATGCCTTGCGCCCACTGCGAGCGGATCTCCTGAGACCGCAGGTTGTAGAAGGCCTTCGCGCCCTGGCTGATGCGGTTCGCATCCTGGATCGTGGCGACGCTGCCAGGCTGAAAGCCGATGGCCTTCATGGCCGCTTCGAGCGCGTTGGTGTCGAGCACCTTGTAGCCCTTGGCGTCGCGGTACATGCCGGTGGCCGCCATGTCGGCGCCCTTCACAGCGTTGCGCACCGCCGCCGGCGACATCTCCAGCACGCCGGCGCCCACGTCACCCGTCAGCACACTGCGACCGCCGGACAGGATGCGGCTGGCGAAGTCGCCGGCCGGGCCCGCGATCTCCAACACGTCGCGCGCGTGGCTGGTCTTCTCCAGCAGCAGCCCGGTGCCGGGAATCAGGTTGCCCATGCCCAGTCGGCCCGACACGTCGAGCGGCGCGCCCGGTAGACCACTCACCCCCTTGTCGATGAACTGCGCGATGCCGCGCGGCAGCATGCTTTCCAGGAACTCTTGCCGTGCCTTCTTCGCCGAGAAGTTGTAGCCCAGCATCTGCGCGAGACCGTCGGCCGCATCCTCCAGGTCTTCGGCGAACGGCAAGCCGCCAGCGCCGCCCATCAGCATCAGCATGCCCAGCGCAAGCAGCGCGGCGCGCTTGCCCTCGGGCCCGCCCTGCGTGTACATGCGGTGCAGCAGCTCCAAGTAGGCGACCGAGTAGGTCTTGAAGGTCATCAGCGTGCCGCCGACGGCGCCGCGGCCCCACTCCATCTTGTTGGCCTTCGAGTACAGGAACTGCGTCTCGGTGATGGCCTGGCGCGCGAAGCCGGCGGGGTCGGCAATGCCCTGCGCCTTCGCGGTGCGGTAGGCAGCGATGAAGGTGATGCGGCGGTTCAGCTGCTCAGCCGCGCCGAACACCTTGCCCCATGCCAGCGACACGCGCGACAGCGCGTTCTGACCCAGCGCGCGCAGGTCGCCGCCCCGGGTGTCCGGCGCAGCACCAACAGGGCTTCGTGAGCCGTCATCTGCCATCCGAACATCACGTGCGGCTGCAACATCTTCACCTCCTTGGGGTTGCGTTTGGACCTGCGCATCGCGCGCATCGACGGCCGCGACGATCTGCGGCGTGCGCAGGCCGCCGGCGTCGATGCCCAGCGACTTCGCTACCTTGCGCGCCTGCAGCGCGTTCGTGCGCCAGGCGCTCGGCCGCGCGGCTACAGCGTCGGAGGGCACTGCGGCACCCTGCGCCGGCGCGGCGGCGGGCGCATGTGCCGTCCCTTTCGATGCGCCGCGGCGCGCGCGGGCCTGCTCAACACCTTCCTTCACGGTTGTGGGTGCGGGCGCCGATGCCGCCACCGCGGGCGCCAGCGCGTCCAGCTCTGCCTGCACTCGGTCACGTTCAGCAATGAGCCGCGCATCCCATCTGCGACGCTCTCGCGCGCCGCGCAACCGAAGCCAAGGCCGCGCACGCGCTGCGCCTGGCCGCCTGACCGCCCACCACCAGGAGCAACCATGCCAGTGACCACTTCCGCACCCGCCGCCCGCACCGACGAAGCCGAACTCATCGTGATCGCGATGAAGCCCGTGAAGTCTCAGCAGGTGGCCTCCATCGGCTACGACGCCGGCAGCAAGACCCTCGCCGTGACCTTCACCCGCGGGCCCGGCACCGTCTACCAGTACCCCGGCGTTGACGCCAAGGTGCACGCCGATTTCCTCGCGGCCGAATCCATCGGCACGTTCTTCGGCAAGCACATCAAGACGCGGCCATTCAAGAAGTTCGCACCGCCCAAGGCCGCTTGACCCGGCCATGAGCGAACGCACACCAGAAACAAGGCGCGCCCGGCACGTTGGGATGCTCCGCCTCCGACAAAACGCGACGATGCGATACCTTGGCTTGGATTTATTGCGCCGTAAAGCCGGTAATTTCGTACTCTTGAGTTCTTGTAGGCGATTTGAACTCGAGGGGAATCGCAAGAGCGTAGTCGATCAAGTAGACCGATTTCTTCTTGGAATCGAAGCCTCTGTCGTTTTTGGTAGTGCACGCCAACCACACGCCATTCCCAGAAAAATTCTTTTGCAAGCTGGCTGCAGGCGCTATTTTCTCAGCAATACATTCGGACTTTTCAGTAATGAAGTTAAAAGCTTGAGGGCGATTGCCCAGCTTTGTTTCGAAGACCAATTTATCCCCGACTTTCATATTTGCCGGGTCGAACTTAAATGGCGCCACCTCCTTGACTTCTTGGTACGGCACCGGAAAAGTGTCCCCACTGATGATTGTGTCGCTCCTCAACTGCAAGAGCCCCGCCCAAGTCAAATACACAAATCGCGCCGTGAGAAAGTCATTATTCCGAAGCTCACGGACCTCGCGATAAAAACCATTACCAAGATTCGTGAATCGAACATCGAAGGGACTGACCTTCGGGGTTTGCTCTCCAATACCGGCCTGGCTTAAATTCATTTTCATCGAAAACTCTTTAATTCCAGGTTTTGGCTTCAGATTAACCTCCGTCAATTTAGCTCGCAAAGCTGCAGACGGATACGAAATGCTGTATTCCGAATTCAGATAGCCACTGAAGTCAGCATTAATTTTCTCAACATTAGGATAAGCAACGCATCCTGAAAGGACTGTCACAGCGGTAAAAATGAATGTGCCTTTAGTAGCCGAACCAATTGAAATCTTCACGCTCTTCCTCCTGTTAAAAAATGTTTTCATCCCATCAGATGAAATTGAATGTGCTGTGTGAAAAATTCCCGGTTGCCGTCGCTTGAGATCACGAAGACCCCGAGCGACGCCTATGTCGCTGCCGCGCGCGCAGTGCAGCGATGGATCGCCGAACACCAAGAAGAAAAGACAAAATGACCAATCCGATTGAAACCAGCGAATCCGAAGCCTTGCCGTGGACGCCGCGCGGCTCCGCTGCGGCAGTGCCGGCTCAGCCCGCGCTCACGGTGGGTGAGCCAATCCTCGACGAGTTCAAGGGCGACGAGACCTACCTAGTCCGCGGCATCCAAGCATTGCTCGAGCACGCCCCCGTGCGCTTTGAAGTAATCGAGGTGTCCGCATGACGGGCCTTTTTCACGAACTACTGCAGTGCAAACACAGCGACCCGAGCCTACGGCGCGCTGGCGCCGGAAAGTGGGTCACTGTGAATGTGCCGGCTGAGCTGTGGGGAAAAATTCAAGCCGCCGCCGAGCAGGCCGAATCTCGATCCTCGGTCCCAACACATAAGCACCGAGCACCACCCGCCCAGACCCTCCAGGTGGCTCTGATACCTGACGCACTCTTGCGCATCGACGTTGTCGAACATCTCACCGGGCTGGGCGAATCGACGATCCGCCGGAAAATGGCCTCAGCCAACTTCCCCCAGCCAATCAAGAACGGTGCGCGATGCACGCGCTGGCGCGCCGGAGACGTGACGGCTTGGCTGCGCGAACAAGCAATTGCCGCGTAGCCGCCAACCATTCGTCGCAACAACGTCGCACGGGCAATTGGGTTCCCCCCGGCCAGATCACATTCGGCCTCGATGCCATCTCACAATGCGTTTTTCGCGCTGATGGCATCGAAAACCAGTACATTCAATCCGGGGGAACAGACGGGGGAACAATTCGAACGCCTACGAATGGAATCGAATACTGGTGCGGCCTACAGCTCACCCTTCAATCCCCTCCGGGCACCACTTCCCCCTGTCGTCCGCTTCCTGATCGAATGTCAGGAAGCACCGCTTCCCCATCAGCGGGACCAACAAGCGCCTCTCGTATCGCTCCTCCAACGACACGAACCACCGGTTCCCGTGGACTCCCACAAAAGCGGTATTTGGTTTGCAGATCGCTCCGTTAGATTCGGCCGATCACAGACCGAGGAGAACGTCATGACGATGGCGACCACCGCACGAGAACCAGCGCTCATTGCCACGCCCATGCGCCGAGGGCGCGAGCGCCCGAGGTCAGCGACCCGGTTCCCGCACCCTCCTCTCGGCCTGTGTGCTCGCAGCCCCCATGGAAGCCCGGGCCCAGGTCAATCCCGAGATCGCGAATTGCGTCGAGCTCAAGGACGAGGCCACGGTCACCCAGGCCGACCTTTGCTCGGCCCACATCGGTTGCCGCTTCGTGCTGAGCGCACAGAAGACCTGCGCGCGCGCCAAGGGCTACCTCGAGCGGCTGCAGGTGGCCATTGGCGAAGGCACGCGCACCTTCTTCGGCTACCACCGCAAGGAGGTCACGCCCGATGCGGTGTTCACCGCGGTGCTCAATGGCGATGACCGCGAGAACGAGCGCAAGCTCGGCGGCCTGGCACAGCCGCAACGCCTGTCGCAGGAGATCGGAGCGCGCGTGCGCGAGGTGGGCACTGGCGACACGCTGTCGGGCAAGGGCACCGGCGACACGAGCTGGGTCTACTACGGGCAGGTCAAGGACGGCAAGGCCGACGGCAGCGGCACACGCGTCTTTTCCGACGGCGAGATCCAACGCGGACAGTTCAGCGCCAATCGCGTGCATGGCGCTGCCGACATGCTGTACGCCCCCAACGGCAATCGCTACGTGGGAGAGGTGGCCAACGACAACCGCGAAGGACAAGGTCTGCAGGTCCTCAGGGACGGCGGGACGAAGTCAGGCAACTGGAGCAAGAACGCGTCCTTCCAGGGTACTTTTTTGCGCGCCGACGGCACACGCTTCGAGGGAAGCATGAGCACCAATTGGCGCACACAAGGACGCGAGTACCGCGCCGATGGCACGCTGGCCGAAGAAGGCCGCTACGAGAGCGGCAAGCTGTCGGTGGGCACGCAGCACGACGTGGCCGGCGTTCGCACCGAGGTCAACCTGCCAGGCGCGCGTGAGGCAGCCACCCGCGAGGCCGCCGAGAAGAGCAGGCTCGCAGCAGAGGCCGAAAAGCAACGCAAGCGCGAAGAGGTCGCACGCGCCGAGCAGCAGTTCCAGGCCGGCCTGCAAACCATGAACCCCGGACAGCTGTTCGCCCGCGCCGACGAGCTGAATGCACAGGGCGATCGCGCCCGTGCGCGTGAAGTGCAGCGTGCGTTGATGAGCCGCTTTCCCGACCACCCGCTGGCCGCCACGGCGGCGCGGCAGATGACGGGTGAGTCCGGTGGCAGCGCGGCGGCAAATGGAGGCTCAACGCCAGGGGGCGCGGCCAACCGCCCCGCAGGCACGCGCCTTTCCAGCCAGACCTGCGAGGCCATGAAGCAGTCGGTCATCGCGACCAAGGTCCCATCCAATGCCTCGATCACCGCCAGCCAGGAAACGGTGATGTTCATGACGAAGACGGTGCTGGACATGATCGCCGCCAACTGCCCCACCGAGCCCGGCGTGACACCCGCCCAGATCGCCGCGGAACGCCAGACGCGTCAACAGCAGTACACGGCCGCCGAGAACGCCTGCAATGCCGTGCAATCCGGCGGGCGCCGGTGCGTTGCGCAGAATCATTTCGGCCCCGGCGCAGCACCTCGCCCGACCGAAACCCGCGGCCCGATTTACGCCTGCGAGATGAACGAAAAGGTCGGTCCCGATGTCATCCAGTCGTACGACCCGGTGAAGGGGCGGACCACCTGCCAACGCATCTACCGTGCGGGGCAGTCGAGTGGGAGTGCGACGTCGTCGTCAACGGCCGGCGGCGGAACATCCCGCGTGTCCGAAGACAACCGCACGTGCAGAAACTGCACGGCCAACTAGCGTCCGCCTGCAGTCGCCCCCGGTGCGGCTGACCCAATGACACAGGCAGCGTAGCGGGCCGAATGCGCCACAAGCGCGGGCCTCACGGCCTCGTGCGAATCTGTTTGCTGATCCTCAGCACCGCGCCCTGAACTGCTGATCGCGCGCCTCCTTGCGCTGCTCCGCAATCCAGGATTGAGACGCGCCGCTTTGCGGCTGTCGCGCCAGACGGTCGTAGTACGCCACCCGTTCATTGAAGTGCGCACAGCGCGACGTGTCGCCACTCGCACCCGTCACGCCCGGCGAGCTCGCGCCGCGTTGCTGCGCAGCCTGTTGCTGCACCGCATAGCCTTGCCTGGTTTGCCGGTCGGCAATGTCCACCTGCTGCTCCCACGGCAGCCCGGCCGGAACCGGTTCGATGCGTTCGACCAGTGCGCCCCGCTCGCGGCAGTGATCCGGCGACCAGAAACGCCCACCGCTGTTGCTGACGCAGAGAAACACCTGGGACGCGCCTGCCGCATCGAGATTGCGCACCGGCGGCGACACGTCGACCACGCGGCCACCGCCGCTGCGGCACGGCTCACCGCTGTACTGGTTGCCGCATCGGTAGACCTGCTGGGCATGGGCCATGCCGCTGGCGATCAGGAGAAGGCTGGCGAGAAAGGTGAGGCGCATGGCGCGATGGTAGTAGCGATGCATGCATCACAGTTCACAGATCATCGACGCCGGCTGCGCCGATGCCCCCAGGGTCACGCACCGGCCTTGGCCCCCGTCGGCAGCAACGCCTCCCGCGCACGACCGGAGAGCGGCACGCTTTGCGGCAACAACGACAGCGCCTGCGTGCCGCGCGCCTTCGTGCCCACATTGGCCAGGAAGGTGCGCCGTGCGTCGTGGAACTCGAAGATCAGGTTGAAGGTGCCATGGGCCTCGCGCACATCGACCTGGCGGATGTCGGCAAAAGGCCGTTGGCGCTGGCGAAGCACGCGGTACACGAGCTGCCCGCTTTCGATGCGAAAGACAGGGTTCAGGCTGTTGGTCGCCAACGCCACCCACGGCAGTCCGCGCAGGCCGGTGAACGTGGCCACGACGGGAATCACACCGCCCTTGATCGCGAGGGGCGCAGCGCCCGCACGGGGTGCCTTGGGCGTGCGAAGCTTCTTCCAGAGCCAGTAGAGAAACCAGAACGACAGCCCTTGAAAGACGATCACTCCGACGGTCCCAAGGACGGTTATCCAATCCATCTGCACGTCGCTTTCTTCTGTGACACAAGCCTGGGCCCTCCCTGGCAAGGCGCCATTAAAGCAGAGGGTTCCAAGCGCCAGATGCACGCCGCCTGTCGTTGGAATTTTGGATTCAATACTGTACATTTAAACAGTATTCTCAAGGAATCCACATGCCGAAGAACGCCTCCCAGTCCAACGCGTGGGTGAGCCATGACCCAAGCTGAACTCTTCTTCCCCCGGCCGGCACCGCCGCCCTCGACCGTCTTCCACTTTCACGAGCCCGCCCCCATGGTCCTGCCTGACGCACCCGAAGAAGACGAGCCGCGCGAAGCTTTCTCCACGAAGCTGATCGACTATCCCCACTCGTCGGCCGACGCAGTCAGGGTCGCAGAACAACGCTTCCGGCGCGAGCTCGAGAAGCAGTTGGGCGCCGACGTGCTGCCGGTGATGCGCGCCTTCCAGAACGCCAGCGAATCGAGCGACACCGACCTCACCAAAACCGAGATCGCCCTGGCCGCGCGCTGGATCAAGGCCTACGACGCCGCACGCAAGGCGGGCTTTCGCGACCTGGGCGACACAGACGAGGCGTACTTCGAGGTCAAGGCGGTCTGAGCTGCGGCCCCTGTGCGTGTTCACCCGCGCATAAGGAAACACGAAAAGCGTATTTCCCAGTGAAGGCATGGCGCGGGCACAGTCCCACGCCTGTATCGCTCTTTTTCCGGCGCGCCCTCGGGGCCGCCCGGCTCGCCATGGCATCCCTTCACGACACGCCGACGCGCCCTGCCGCGCCCTCGGCTCCCACCCGTCCTTCCACGCTCGCACCTTCTTCGCAGCAACTCGCCGAGCGCTTCCGCCCTGTCTTCGACCGCATCGCCGAACACGCGGCGCAGCGCGAGCACGACCGCGAACTGGCCTACGCGCCAGTGGCCTGGCTCAAGGCCGCCCGCTTCGGTGCGCTGCGCGTGCCGCTCGAACACGGCGGCCTGGGCGCGTCGGTCGAGCAGCTGTACGACCTGCTCATCGAACTCGGCGAGGCCGACTCGAACCTGCCGCAGATTCTTCGCGCCCACTTCGGCTTCATCGAGCGCCTGTTCGCCGAGATCGATCCCGCGCTGCACGGCCCGTGGATGCGCCTCGCGGCCGACGGCGTGATCTTCGGCAACGCCACCACCGAGCTCGGCGAAGGCGCGCTCGGCGCCCTGCAGACCACGCTGACGCGTGACAAGAAAGACGGCACCGATGCGTGGCGGCTCGACGGCGACAAGTTCTACAGCACGGGCACGCTCTACGCCGACTGGATCTCGGTTGCGGCGCAGCGCCTGAACGACGACGGCAGCAGCGACCGCGTGATCGCCCTCGTGCCCGCGGAGGCGGCAGGCATCGAGCGTGTCGACGACTGGCGCGGCTTCGGTCAGCGCCTGAGTGCTTCGGGCACGACACGCTTTCGCCAGGTGCGCGTGAAGCCCGAGCACGTGCTGCTGTACGTGCGCGACCAGCCGACGCCGCTCACCGCGCACTTCCAGCTCACGCACCTGGCCACGCTGGCGGGCATTGCGCGCGCCATCGTGCGCGATGCGGTGGCCTTCGTGCAGCCGCGCAAGCGCGTCTACAGCCACGGCAGCGGCGCCACGCCGCGTGAAGACCCGCTGGTGCAACAGGTGATCGGCCAGCTCGCGAGCACGGCCTTCGTGGCCGCGTCGACCGTGCAGGCGGTGGCGCGCGGCCTCGGCGAGGTCGACCGCCATCTGCAGCGCGGCGAGCCCGTGCCCGAGCAGCTGCTGTTCGAGGTGGAACTGAACACCGCCAAGGCGCAGGCCGGCATCGTCGATGCGGTGCTGCAGGCCGGCACGCGGCTGTTCGACATCGGTGGCGCTTCAGCCTTGCAGGAAGACCGGCGGCTCGACCGGCACTGGCGCAACGCGCGCACGCTGGCGTCGCACAACCCGACGATCTACAAAGGGCGCGTGGTCGGCGACCACCTGCTCAATGGCGCGCGGCCGACCTTCTACTGGGCGGTCGGTGCCATCGCGAGCTGAGACGAGCAGCGAGGAAGGTGTTCAGACCCGCGGCAGCGCCGCGAGAAAGGTCGACACCACGATCGCCGCCGCGCGGTCGAGCTGCAGGATGTCGGCGACGTCGAAGGCATTCGGCGCCGTGTGGCCGCTGGTGCCGAGCGGCTTGCGGATTTCGATCAGCACTTCGGCAGCGAGTTCGCGATCGCTGCGCGGACGGCCGTCGGGGTGCATCACCCACTCATCGACCTGTTCGATGGGGATGCTGCGAAACACCCCCACGATCGGGACGTACTTGTAGCGGTCCTCGCCCACGAGGATGGGCACGCTGAGATTGCAGAAAAACGTATTCGTCGACATGCGGAACGCCGTCGCTAGCCAAAGCAAAAGTTGATTAATTGTTTTCGAGTGTGACTCCGATAGTCATTTTCCCGACCGAGGGCATACGGCAAGACGTGACCTTCTGCACACAAAGTGCGGTCAATTCCGCCGAATTACTCGGGAAAACAACTACTTAATTCTTACACAGAGACACAGGTAGCGCGCTTTGTGTACGATTTTTGGCATACGAAATGTTGCGACAACCCTTTCGGCAGGCCGAATCGGGTGCGCAAACAGGTGCGCCTCGCGTTGTTTTTGCAACGCGAGGCGCTTGAAGACAACGAGCGCAAGACGCTCAGGCCGGCGCGCTGAACTGCGGCGCGCGCCGCTCGATGTTGGCCTTCACGGCTTCGAGCTGGTTCGGGCTGCCGATGAGCGCCTGCTGCTCGACCGACTCGGCGATCAGCAGCTCGGCGGCGCTGTGTGCGAGCGATGCGTTCAGCAGCCGCTTGCCGGCGCGGATCGCGTCGGGGTTCTTGGCCGCAATCTCATGCGCCATCTGCAGCGCCTCGGCCAAGGGGTCGGCCGCCACGCGCGTGGCCAGGCCCAGGCGCACGGCCTCCTCGCCCGAGAAGATGCGGCCGGTGAACGTGAGTTCGCGCACGACGTCGGTGCGCGCCAGCTCGCGCATCAGCACCATGCCCGCCATGTCGGGCACGAGGCCCCACTTGATCTCCATCACCGACAGCTTGGTGTCGGCGGCCACGAGCCGAATGTCGGCGCCCAGCGCCACCTGAAGCCCGCCGCCGAAGGCCACGCCGTGCACGGCCGCGATGACCGGCACCGGCACTTCGCGCCACACCATCGCGACCTGCTGTGCGGCATTCGAGAGGCCATGGGTGCGCGCGACGAGGTCGGTGCCGCCGGCCGCCGCGCCCAGCACGTCGCTGGCGGCGCCCTGCCCCATGCGTTCGAACGAAGCCATGTCGAGCCCCGCGCAGAAGGCCTTGCCACGGCCCGCGATGACCACGGCGCGCACGCTCTTGTCATCGCGCAGCGCCTGCCCGGCTTCGACCAGCGCGTCGAACATCGCGGGGTCGAGCGCGTTCATCTTGTCGGCGCGCGCCAGCTGCAGTTCCACCACGCCGTCGGCGTGGCGGGTCCATTCGATACGGTCGCTCATTGCATGTCTCCTGTCTGTCTCTATGTCGCTAGGGGGTATCGGTCCAGTATCGCGCGGGTGGGCCGCTGGGCGATGATGCTCACTGTCGCCGACCCAACACCTCCGCCCCCTCGCCATGCCTCTGGACCGCCGTCACTTTCTTATTCAATCGGGCGCGACCGCCGCCGTGGTCGCGCTGTTCGGCCAGGGCTGTGCGCGGTCGCAGTTTCCGCCTTCCACAGGCGCGACGAACCCATCGGGCTTCTTCACCAGCGTGCCGATCTCACAACGCGATGCGGTGGTGGTGCCGCCAGAGTACGAGTGGCAGATGCTCTACCCCTGGGGCGCGCCGACGGGCCTTGCGGGCCGCATGCCGGCCTTCGCACCCGATGCCGCCAACAGCGCCGACGAGCAGGCCCTGCAAGCGGGCATGCACCACGACGGCATGCACTTCTTCACGCTCGATGCGCGCGGCGAACGCGGCCTGCTGGTGATGAACCACGAGTACACCGACGAGCAACTGCTGCACACCGACGGCGTGAAAGTCTGGAACGCCGACAAGGTCCGCAAGTCGCTGCATGCGATGGGCGTGTCGGTGATCGAGGTCCGTCGCACCGCCGAAGGCTGGCGGCAGGTGCTGCCCTCGCCCTACGCGCGCCGCGTGCACGGCCGCACGCCGATGCGCATCGCCGGTCCCGCCGCAGGCACGCCGCTGATGCGCACCGCTGCCGACCCGGCCGGCACCACCGTCTTCGGCACCTTTGCCAACTGCGCGATGGGTGTCACACCCTGGGGCACCTACCTGACGTGCGAGGAAAACTTCCACGGCTATTTCGGCGGCCCGAAAGAGGCGGCGAAGAACGCGACACCCGCACAACGCCGCTATGGCACGGTGCCGGGCGCGCAATGGGTCGAATACTGGCGCTTCGACGAACGCTTCGACCTGAGCCGCCATCCCAACGAGCCGCACCGCTTCGGCTGGGTGGTCGAGATCGATCCCTTCGACCCCGAATCAACGCCCGTCAAGCGCACCGCGCTCGGCCGCAAGCGCCAGGAAAGCGCGACCTGCACCGTGGCGAAGGACGGCCGCGTGGTGGTCTACATGGGCGACGACGCGCGCTTCGAATACATCTACAAGTTCGTGAGCCGCGACACCGTGCGCCCCGGCACCGACGCCGCCGCACGCGCGGCCAACCGGCACCTGCTCGACGAGGGCACGTTGCATGTCGCGCGCTTCGACGCCGACGGGCGCGGGCGCTGGCTCGAACTCGTGCATGGCCGCCACGGCATCGACGCCGCCAGCGGCTTCGCCAACCAAGCCGAAGTGCTGATCCACGCGCGGCTGGCAGGCGACATCGTTGGCGGCACGAAGATGGACCGCCCCGAATGGATCGCCGTGCACCCGCACAGCGGCGAGGTGTACGTCACGCTCACCAACAACTCGCAGCGCGGCGACCTCGGCAAGCCCGGCGCCGATGCCGCCAACCCGCGCGCACCCAACTTCTTCGGCGGCATCCTGCGCTGGCGTGAAGACGGCGGCGACGCGGCGAGCACCGCCATCGCGTGGGACCACTACGCGCTCGCGGGCGACCCCGCGCAGCCCGGCGCCGGCACGCGCTACCCCGGCGAGCACGCCGACGCGTTCGGCAGCCCCGACGGCCTGCACTTCGACAGCGGCGGCCTGCTCTGGATCCAGACCGACATGAGCGGACAGTCCATGGGCAAGCCGCCCTATGCCGCGCTCGGCAACAACCAGATGCTGTGCGCCGACCCGGCCACGGGCCGCATCCAGCGCTTTCTTACCGGGCCCAACGGCTGCGAGATCACGGGCTGCGTGGTCACGCCCGACCGCCGCACGCTGTTCGTCAACATCCAGCACCCGGGCGAATCGCGCGACGACGGCGACGCGAAGCACAACAGCGCCTGGCCCGACGGCACGGCACCCGGCAGCGCACGCCCGCGCTCGGCCACGCTGGCGATCCGCCGGCGCGACGGCGGTATCGTCGGCACCTGACAGTCACACACATCACAACAACAGCCCCAGGAGACCCCTGTCATGAGCATCCGCATCGTCCGTCTCGGCACCCCGCGCGCACCCGGCGAGGGCCTGCGCATCGGCACCGTGCGCCGTCCGCCGCGCGGCGTGCCGAAGACCGAGTTCGCCTCGCAGGACTGGTACGACGTGTGGTACCCCAACCTCGCGCCGTCCGCCGAGACGATGAAGCTGGGCCAGGAGGCCCAGGCCACGCAAGAGCCGGCGCAGTGGAACGCCTTCATGCGCAAGTACAAGGCCGAGATGGCCGAGGCCGACGCGAGCCGCAGCCTCGACCTGCTCGCGGCGCTCTCGCACACGGCCGCGCTGGCGGTCGGCTGCTACTGCGAGGACGAGTCGCGCTGCCACCGCTCGCTGCTGCGCGGCCTGCTGGCCGAGCGCGGGGCGGACATCGCAACCTGAGCGCGGTCGTTCAGACCAGCGGCGCGCCGACGAACACCGGCAGTTGCTCGGCCTGCGCCGTGTACGCGGCGAGCAGCGGAAAGTCCGACGGGCGCACCGCATCGGGCAGGATGAACTGCGTGAAGGTCCAGGCCACCGCCGCCGAAAGACCGCCCTGCGTGATCGTGCGTTCTGCGGGTGCCGCCAGCGGCGCCGCCGCCAGTTCGCGCTCCAGCTCCGCATACGCCGTGTTCAGCTGACCCTGCACGCGATCGACCCACGGCTGGTGCTGCTTCTCGGCAGGCCGCAGGTTGCGCTCGTAGACGATCTGCACCGTCTTCTCACAGGCCGCGAGTGCCAGCCCCGTGAGGCGCAGGTCGCGCAGCCGACCCGCCGGATCGGCAGGGAACAGACTGCGGCCCGCGACCGCCTGCGCATGGTCGATGATGAGCGTCGAGTCCATCAGCACCGTGCCGTCGTCGCACACCAGCGTCGGGGCCTTGACCACCGGGTTGATCGCACGGAACTGTTCGAAGGTACTGAAGACCGAGACCGAGCGGTGCTCGAAAGTCAGGCCGAGCAGCCGCAGCGAAATGGCGGCGCGGCGGACAAAAGGCGAGTCGAGCATGCCGACGAGTTGCATGGGGTCTCCTGAAGAAAGATGACCGCCACCATAGCGCCCGCACCGCGCGCGCAGAAGGGCAACCCATCGAAAATCGGCGCCGCCTACCGATCAATCATCGGTCCCCGCTTCCTCCGCCGCACGCCATGACCCTCGACAAGAAAGACCGCCTCATCCTCGAAGCCCTGCAGACCGATGCACGCCAGAGCCTGGCCGCCATCGGCAAGCGCATCGGCCTTTCGCAGCCGGCCATGAGCGAGCGCGTGCGCAAGCTGGAGCATGCGGGCGTGATCGAAGGCTACGGCGCACGCGTGAACCTGCGTGCCTTGGGCGTGGGGCTCGAGGCCATCATCCGCATCGACACCACGCATGCGGCGATTGCGCGCTATCTCGCGCTCTTCGAGGCCATGCCCGAGGTGCTCGCGGTGGACCGCGTGACCGGCGCCGACTGCTTCTTCGTGCGCTGCGCCATCGCCGAACCCACCGACCTGGAACGCGTGGTGGACGCGCTCGCGGTCGATGGTTCGGTGACCACCTCGCTCGTGCTGTCGAGCCCCGTGCGCAAGCAGGTCACCGTGGGCGCGGCAAAGGCGCCGCGCAAGTAGGGTTCAGCGCTGCGCCTTGTCCTTCTGGTTCTGCGCTTCGATGCGTTCGCGCGCGGCCAGCCAGTCGGCATCGCTCCACTCGCGCAGCTCGTAGAAGTTGCCGCCGGTGGCCAGCGCATTGCCGCCGTCCATCATGATGCTCTGGCCCGTGAGCCAGTCGCACTGGCCCGGCGCCATCAGGAACGATGCGAGGTTCTGCAGCTCGCTCATGCGGCCCACGCGCGCCATCGGGTTGGTCTTGATGCTGCGTGCACCGGGTTCCTCGCCCGGGTTCAGGCGCTTGCTCATGCCCTCGGTCGGGATCTCGCCGGGGCCCACGGCGTTCAGGCGGATGCCGTGGCGCGCCCACTCCACCGCGAGCGACTTGGTCATGACCTCGATGCCGGCCTTGCTCATCGCCGAAGGCACGACGTAGGGGCTGCCGTTGTCGACCCAGGTGACGATGATGCTCATCACGCTGCGATAGGCGTCGCCCGGCTTCCATTGGCCCGACTTGGCCTGCGCCACCCAGCGCTTGCCCACGGCCTGCGTCACGTAGAAGCTGCCGTGGAACACGATGTTGGCCACGGCGTCGAAGGCGCGCGGCGACAGGCTCTCGGTCGGCGAGACGAAGTTGCCCGCCGCGTTGTTCACAAGGCCCGTGAGGCCACCGCTCTGGAACAGGCTCTCGACCATGTCGTCGACCTGCTGCGCGATGCGGATGTCGACGCCGAAGGCATCGATGCGCCGCTCGGGAAACTGCTGGCGCCACGCGGCGGCGGTTTCCTCGCAAACCGCCTGGCGCCGTCCGCAGATGGCGACGTCGGCGCCCAGGCTCAGAAAGCGCTCGGCCATGGCACGGCCCAGGCCGGTGCCGCCGCCGGTGACGAGGATGCGCTGGCCGCGCATCAGGGATGCTTCGAACATGAGGGGTCTCCTTGGCGTTGCGGCAGCGGCAGGAGCGCGTGCTGCCATCGCCGCATGCTACGACCGCCAGGGCGCCGTGGCTTGCGGAATCTGGCTTTGCCGACGGGTGAAAATGGCCGCGCCCCCTTTTCCCCGCACCTTCCGGACACACGACCCATGCCCCGTTCCGCCGATGCTTCCTTCCTGCCGCTCGACGGCGTGCGCGTGCTGAGCCTCGCGCTCAACCTGCCGGGCCCCGCCGCGCTGCTGCGCTGCCGCGCGATGGGCGCGACCTGCCTCAAGCTGGAGCCGCCCGGCGGCGATCCGATGGGGCTGTACAACCGGCCCGCCTACACCGCGCTGCACGAGGGCGTCGAGGTCCAAACGGTCGACCTGAAGACCGAGTCCGGCCAGCAGCTGCTGCACGCCGAGCTGGCCAGCACCGACGTGCTCCTGACTTCGTTCCGCCCCTCGGCGCTGCAGAAGCTGAAGCTCGACTGGACGACGCTGCAGGCGCGGCATCCGGCGCTGTCGCAGGTCGCCATCGTCGGCGCGCCCGGCGAGCGCGCCGAGGAGCCGGGGCACGATCTGACCTACCTTGCCGAAAGCGGCCTCGTCACCGGCACCGAGCTGCCGCCCACGCTGTATGCCGACATGGGCGGCGCGCTGCTCGCGAGCGAGGCGGTGCTGAAAGCCATGCTGCAGCAGACCCGCCAGCGCGGCGGCGTGTACCTCGAGGTGGCGCTGAACGCTTCGGCCGACTGGCTCGCCCTGCCCCGCACCTGGGGGCTGACGAAGCCCGACGGCGCGGTGGGCGGCGCGCACGCGGGCTACCGGGTCTATCCCTGCGCCGACGGCCGCGTGGCGGTGGCGGCGCTGGAGCCGCATTTCGCGGCGCGCCTGTGCGACGTGGCCGGCGTGACGCCGCCGGACATGATGGCGCCGGCGACCCACGCGGCGCTGGCCGCCTGGCTCGCGACGCGCACGCGCGCCGAGCTGGAAGCCATGGGCCGCGAACGCGACGTGCCGCTGCTCACGCTGGCCGACTGAAGGCGCTCAGAGCGCCGGCAGGCGCAGTTCGCTCAGCTTGCGGTCGAGCTTGATGAGCCAGATGCGCGTCGGGCGCTCCAGGTCGGAGCCGCGCGTGATGCGTGCTTCGGTCGCGCCCGCCGGGCAATCGCGGAGCTTGCCGTCGACATCGACCTTGCACTCTTCCACGCTGCCAGCCAGGCGGGTGCCATCGGCGCCGAGCAGCATGGTGCCCAGGCCGAAGTCGTTGTCGTTCACCAGCGCCAGGGTCTGGTTGTCGACGACCGTCAGGCCCTCGGCCTTCTCGGCCAGCCAACCCAGCACGTTGAGGTCGAGCAGCTCGGTCTTGCGCATCGTCACCACGGTCGAATAGTCGACGCCGTTCGACGGGGCCTGCGTGATGCTGCTGATCTCCAGGTTGTGGTCGAACTCCGGGGCGGCGATGTTCGTCGCGTTGGCCGGCAGCTCCACCAGCATCAGCTTGTTGAACACCTTGCCGTCGCTCTTGCGCGCGCCCTGTTCGATCACGATGAAGCGGCCGTTGCCCAGGCTCACCACATCGCCGAGCTTGGCGTTGCCGCTGCGGTCCTTGTCGTACTGGCTGCCATCGATCGGGTAGGCGTAGAGCTTCGAAGTCTCGGTGGCCGGATCGAACGCGAGCCAGCGCGTGAACTTGGCGATGTGCCGCACGTCGGTGTTGGTGCCGCCGGGCGGCTTGGCCTTGATCGACTTGCCGTTGGCGTCGCGCGGATCGATCGGGCTCTGCAGGAAGCCGTGCAGCACGCCGCTGGCCGCATCGAGCGTCAGGCCTTCCATGCCGCGGTTGGGGCGGCGCTGGGCCAGCACCGCCGGCAGGTCGGTGGCGCCGGGGCCGGGCGCGTACTTCTTCTCGACCAGGCCGGTGGCGATGTTCAGGCGCGCGATGAAGGGGCCGTACTCGTCGCTGGTCCACAGCACGTTGCGCGCCTTGTCGAGCACCAGGGTCTCGGGGTCGAGGCCGTGGGCGTCGTAGCCGGCCTTGGCCTCGTCGAACTTGTATTGGTCGGTCAGCGGGGTTTCGCCGGTCGAGCCTACGCCCGAGCGCGGCGGCAGGCCGGTGATCTTGGTGTTGGCGTCGCGCTTGAGCGGCACGCTGGTGCTGAGCACCGCGCCGGTCTTGCCCACGCGCACGATGCCGAAGCTCGGCGCGAACGACGGCGCCGGGAATACCTTGCTGATGCTGGTGACACCATCGCCGCCGCCGGGCACGGGGGCGGTCGGGCCGTCGCCGTTCGGGCCGCGGTCGGTGATGGCGTAGAACTCGAGCGCGCCGTCGTCGGCCTTGCCCTTGAACGCCAGGCCGGAGCCGTAGGCCGGCAGAAAGCCCTGGGGGAAATCGGCCTTGATGTCCGCGTTGTCGCCCTCGTAGGGCACGTGGAAGCGGCTGTCGGCCTGCAGCTGGTAGCGCGTGACGGCGATGCCGATGGCGCCGAGCTGGTTGGTTTGCGTCGACGCTTCGGTGACCGGTGCGGCCAGGCGCGAGGCCAGCGTGTCCTCGAAGTGTTCGCGGGCCAGCATGCGGCGGTTCGAGTCGACCATGCGGGCATTGTAGGGAGCGGGCAGCGCGGCCAGCACCGCGTTGAGCGCGGTGTGGAAGGCGTCGGGCGAGGCGTTGAAATCGAGCGCGCCGGCCGTCAGGGCGGCCTTGAGCGCGGGCGTCAGGCGGATGCCGTTGGCGGGGTCGCGGTCGTCGTCGAAGCTCTGCAGCGCGAGCAGGCGGTTGACCACGGCATCGGCCTTCACGTCGCTGCCGCCGGCCAGGGTCAGCGGGGTGATCGCGTCGCCGCACGCAGCACTGCCCAGGGCCAGCGCGCCGGCGCTGAAGGTGACGGTCTCGCCGTCGGTGCAGGCGAACTCGCCCTTGGCGTTGGTGGCGGCCTTGGCGGCGCTGCCGGCCACGTAGTCGAGGCCTTCTACGGCGGCATCGAGGAAGGTGCCGGTCTTCGACTGTGCAGCCGGTGGGTTGGTGGTGCCACCGCCGCCGCCCACGGGGAACGACCAGCCGCCCCCACCGCCGTTGCCGCCGCCGCAGGCGGTCAGCACCGCGCCAACGCCCACGAGCGCCAGCCATCCCATCCTCGATCCTCTTGTTGTCTTGCGCATTGCCTGTTGTCCTTGTGATGCGCCCGCGCAAAGGCGCAAGCCCCGGCGATTAATGCCGAGGCAGATGACAAGCCCGTGAAACTGCAACCGAAAGGTTGCGTGGTCGGCGCCTTTTCAGCGCCTGCTCAGCGACCGTCGCGCTGGCGGTCTTCGCGCTTCACCGCGAGGTAGGTGTCAAGATCGACCTCGTGCAGCTGGCGCGGATAGCGCTCGGCCGCCGCAAACCAGTAGCGCTGACGGCGCTCGGCCGGCTCGTTGCTGCCGGTGGCCAGGTAGGCGTCGAGCGTGAGGAAGTAGCGCATCGCATTGCGCTCCACCAGCCCGCGCATGCCGCGGATGTACTCGGGCTGGCCGTCGGCGCTCTTGCCCACCACGGTGAAGCCCACCTTGCTGCTGCCGAAGGTGGCGAGGTAGGCCTGCGTGGCGAGCCGCACCATCGTGTTGTGGTCGTAGCCGTAGCTGAAGTGCAGGAAGGTCTTGCGCTCGTCGAGCGCCACCGCCTCGAGCCGCACGCGGTAGTTGCTGGTGCCGAACGGGCCGCTGTCGGCCGACATCTCGACCTGCAGGTGCTCGGGCGTGGCGCTCGCCACGCGGTAGGCAAACGGCAGCTCGAAGGCCTGGTCGACCGGCTTGTCGTAGCGGCGCACCACGAACAGCGTGAGCGTCTCCTTGCCCTGCGGCGAGGTGCTGACGCGGCAGCGCCGGTTGTTGATGTGCAGCGTGAGCAGTTCGCACCAGTGGTCGGAGCCCTTGAGCGCCTCGCTGACCTTCGACAGCGGGTGCTCGACCACGGCGTAGATGTCGCCCTCGAGGCCGCCCGGCGTTTCGGTGGAGTTGAGCTGCACGGGGCGCCCGAAGCGGCTCTGGTCGAGCTTGTCGCTGAGCTTCTGGTGCTCCGCGCGCAGGGCCTGGGGACCCGTGGGCGCGGAGGCCTCGGGCGCGGCTGCGTGCGCCAGCAGCGACACACCGCAGCAGGCGGCCATCGCCAGGATGCGTTTCCACGAAACCGGCAAGAGGGGCGAACGGCTCATCATGGGGCTACACGATACCCCGGTTCCGCCGCACCAGCAGCAGCATCGCGCCCGCCAGCAGCGCCGCCCCCAGCCATTGGCGCGGCGCCATCGGCTGCGCCAACCACAGCGCCGCGAGCCACGCGGCCACCAAGGGCTCGACCAGCGTGCCGACCACCGCCGCCGTCGGCGACAGCCGGCGTGCGCCCCAGGCAAAGGCCAGGTAGGCCACCGAGGTGGTCGCCACGCCGGTGTAGGCCGCACCCGTCCATTGCGCCACGCCCTCGGGCCAGGTGATGCCGTTCGCGACGGCAACGCCAAGCATGCACAGCGCCGCGGCGCTCATGCCCCAGGCGGACGCGGTGACGGCCGGCACCCGCGCCGGCATGCGCGCGTTACCGAGCACCACCAGCGCGTAGCAGACGGCCGAGCCGAAGGACCACGCCAGCCCTGCGCCGTAGCCCGTCGGCAAGGCGCCCCAACCGTCGGCCGGCATCACCAGCAGCAGCACGCCCGCCAACGCCAACACGAGGCCGCCGAGCAGGCGCGTGCCGAAGGGCTCGTAGCCACGCAGCACCGACACGCAGGCCACGATCAGCGGCGCGCAGCAGATCGAGATCACCGTCGGCAACGCGGCGCCCAGATGCGCGATGCCCGCGAACCAGCAGCTCACGTTCAGCGCCATCGCGGCGCCGGTGCCGATGACGTGGCCTTGCTCGCGCCGCGACAGATGGCGCCATCCGGCATCGATGGCCGGCGAGCGCCGCGTCGCCTGCCAGTGCAGCCACCACAGCAGCGGCATGCCCAGCGCGAAGCGCGCGAGCGACAGGCTGTGCGGCGCGATGCCGCCATCGATCAGGAATTGCGCCACCAGGGCGCCGCCGCCCCAGAGCACGCCGGCCAGCAGCACGCCGCCCCAGGCCAGGGCGGCCGTTGTTTTTGCATTCATGTTGAAACTCTCCGTGAGGCCCACCGCCACGGCGTCGTATCGACGTGTTGCCGGGGGCGGGCATGACCATCCGGCCACCGCCCGGCGTTCTTCATTCAACAGAAGAAAGCGGACGGCAGCGACCACTTGCGGGTCTGACGGGCGCGGCGCGAGGCGCGCGCGAGCGTCAGCGGCGGGTCGACGGAGGGGGAGAGTGATGCAGGTGCATGAGCGGCCGATGATAGGAGCGCGACCGCAGGCCCACAAGAGAGAATCGCCCGCATGTGCCCTGCCCTCTTTCACCTCACTTCATGAAGCGCCAAGGTCGACTCGTTCGTTGGGAGGCCGAACGCGGCTTCGGTTTCATCCGCAGCCCGGAGGTGTCGGCCGACGTGTTCGTTCACCTGCGCGACTTTCGCGACCGCCAGCTGAAGCCGCAGGTCGGCATGGCGGTGCGCTTCGACGAAATCCATGTCGGCGGCAAGGGGCCGCGGGCGGTGGCCGTGGAGGCTGCGGCCTCGGCGGCTGCCGCACCTCGCGCCGCATCACGCGCGCAGCCGCGCCGGCCTTCGGGGCGCAGCACGGCCGGCACGCCGTGGGGCGCGTGGCTGATCGTGGTCTACGCCGCCGGCCTGGGCGCCGCCGTCTGGCTCGGTCGCCTGCCGCTGCTCGCGCTGGCGGTTGTCGCGGGGCTGAGCCTGCTCACCTTCGCGGCCTATGCCTTCGACAAGAGCGCGGCGCAGGCCGGACGTTGGCGCACGCAGGAAAGCACGCTGCACCTGCTCGCGCTCGCGGGCGGCTGGCCGGGCGCGTGGTGCGCGCAGCGGCTGCTGCGGCACAAGTCGAGCAAGGCGAGTTTCCTGTGGAGGTTCTACGTCACGGTCGCGCTGCATGGCGCGGCGCTGGGGGCGTGGGTGTTCTGGCTGTCGAAGCACGCGGTCTTTGGCTGACCGCGCCTTCTTCAACGCATCAACGCACCTTGCGTGAAGGCTTGTTGAGCGGCTTGCCACCGCTGCCGTTGTCGCGCGGCGGGAGGCCCGTGTGCTGCGTGAGGATGCGGCCCTTCGAGGGCTTCACGGGCGTCAGCCTGACCGGCGCAGCGGCCTTGGCGGCCACCGGCGCAGAGGTCGAGTTCTTGCGGCGCGCGCTCGTGTAGCCGCCATCGGTCAGCGGCTGCCACGTCGGAATGAGGTGGTGCTTGCCGTTGCCGATGAGGTCGGCGCGGCCCATGCTCTTGAGCGCTTCGCGCAGCAGCGGCCAATTGTTGGCATCGTGGTAGCGCAGGAAGGCCTTGTGCAGGCGGCGGCGCTTGTCGCCGCGCACGATGTCCACCGTCTCGCTCTCGCGCGTGATCTTGCGCAGCGGGTTCTTGTTGGTGTGGTACATCGTCGTCGCGGTGGCCATGGGCGACGGATAGAAGGTTTGCACCTGGTCGGCGCGGAAGCCGTTCTTCTTGAGCCAGATCGCGAGGTTCATCATGTCCTCGTCGCTGGTGCCCGGGTGCGCGGCGATGAAGTACGGAATGAGGTATTGCTTCTTGCCCGCCTCGGCCGAGTACTTCTCGAACATCTGCTTGAACTTGTCGTAGCTGCCGATGCCGGGCTTCATCATCTTCGTGAGCGGGCCCTGCTCGGTGTGCTCGGGCGCGATCTTCAGGTAGCCGCCGACGTGGTGCTGCACCAGCTCCTTCACGTACTCGGGCGACTGCACGGCCAGGTCGTAGCGCAGGCCGGAACCGATGAGGATTTTCTTGATGCCCTTGAGCGCCCGCGCGCGGCGGTAGATCTTGATGAGCGGGTCGTGGTTGGTGCCCAGGTTCGGGCAGATGCCCGGGTACACGCAGCTGGGCTTGCGGCACGCCGATTCGATCTCGGGGCTCTTGCAGCCCAGGCGGTACATGTTGGCGGTCGGGCCGCCAAGGTCGGAGATGGTGCCGGTGAAGCCGCTGACCGAATCGCGGATGGCCTCGACCTCCTTGATGATCGATTCTTCGGAGCGGCTCTGGATGATGCGGCCCTCGTGCTCGGTGATCGAGCAGAAGGTGCAGCCGCCGAAACAGCCGCGCATGATGTTCACGCTGAAGCGGATCATTTCCCACGCGGGGATCTTGGTCGCGCCGTCGTGGCTGCCGTTTTCGTCGGCGTAGCGCGGGTGCGGGCTGCGCGCATACGGCAGGTCGAACACGAGGTCCATCTCGGCCGTGGTGAGCGGAATGGGCGGCGGGTTGATCCACACGTCGCGCGCCGTGGCGCCCTCGCCGTGTGCCTGCACGAGTGCGCGGGCGTTGCCGGGATTCGTCTCGAGGTGCAGCACACGGTTGGCGTGGGCGTAGAGCACCGGGTCGCTGCGCACCTGCTCGTAGGAAGGCAGGCGGATCACCGAGTGGTCGCGCGGCGGCACCTTGATCTTCGTGCGCGAAACCAGCGCCGGGTTGGGCATGAAGGTCAGCGGCTTGATCGCCGGATTGACCGCCGGCGAACCGGCCGCCTCCGCCGCCTTGGCGACGTCCTTCGCTTCGTCTTCCTTCGCGCAGGTGGCGCCGTTGGCCTTGGCCTGGTCGGACACCATCAGGTACGGGTTGACGTGCGCCTCGACGCGGCCGGGCTCGTCCACGCTGGTGGAGTTGATCTCGAACCAGCCCTCGGGCGTTTCGCGCCGCACATAGGCGGTGCCGCGCACGTCGGTGATCTGCTGCACCGGCTCCTTGGCGGCCAGGCGGTGCGCGATCTCGACGATGGCGCGCTCGGCGTTGCCGTACAGCAGCAGGTCGCACTTGGCGTCGACGACGATGGAGCGGCGCACCTTGTCCGACCAGTAGTCGTAGTGCGCGATGCGGCGCAGCGAACCTTCGATGCCGCCGAGGATGATCGGCACGTCGTTCCAGGCTTCCTTGCAGCGCTGCGAATACACGATGGCCGCGCGGTCGGGGCGCGAGCCGCCGATGTCGCCGGGCGTGTAGGCGTCGTCGCTGCGGATCTTTCGGTCCGCCGTGTAGCGGTTGATCATCGAATCCATGTTGCCGGCGGTGACGCCGAAGAACAGGTTCGGTTTGCCCAGCACCTTGAAGGGCTCGGCGCTTTGCCAGTCGGGCTGCGCAATGATGCCGACGCGGAAGCCCTGCGCCTCGAGCATGCGGCCGATGACCGACATGCCGAAGCTGGGGTGGTCGACGTAGGCGTCGCCCGTGACCACGATGATGTCGCAGCTGTCCCAGCCGAGCGCGTCCATCTCCTTGCGCGAGGTCGGCAGGAACTTGGCCGTGCCAAAACGGGCCGCCCAGTACTTGCGGTAGCTGGTCAGCGGCTTGGCGGCACGCGCGAAAAAGGAGACGTCGACGGGGGCGTTCATCGGTGGGAGTTAACAGCGCTTCGGTGGCGCCGTGAAGGGCAACCCTTGATTTTAGGGTTTTCCATCATCTCTGTCGCCTCTGGCAGGCAGTGCCCCGGGATCGGCAAGGTCGTCATTTGATTGCCAAAGTCAATCAATCAAATGACAATGGCAACCATGAACGCTTCTGCCAGTCCCGTCGATCCGCTTGCCGTCAAGGCGATCCGCCAGTTCAACCGCTTCTACACGCGCCGCATCGGCGCCCTCGACCCCTACCTGGACAGTGACCTGTCACTGACCGACGTGCGCGTGCTCTACGAGCTGGCGCACCGCGAAACGCCGGTCGCCAGCGAGATCGGGCGCGACCTGGGTTTTGACGCCGGCTACCTCAGCCGCATCCTGCGCCGCTTCGAAACCCAGGGCTGGCTCACGCGCGAACCCCACGCCCGGGACGCGCGCCAGAGCGTGCTGCGCCTCACCGAAGCCGGCCACGCCGCGTTTGCGCCGTTGCAACAGAAATCGCGCGACGAAGCCGCCGCCCTGCTCGCCGCGCTGCCGCCGGCACAGCAAAACCAGCTGGTGCAGGCCATGGGCACGGTGCAATCGCTGCTCGATCCGGCCACGCCGCCGGCCCGCACGCAGGCCGCCGTGCTGCGCGACCCGGCGCCCGGCGACATCGGCTGGGTGGTGCAGCAGCACGGTGAGCTGTATGCGCGCGAGTACGGCTGGGACCACCGCTTCGAGGCACTCGTGGCGGGCATCGCGGGCGAGTTTTTGCTCAAGTTCCAGCCCGAGTGGGAGCGCTGCTGGATCGCCGAGTTGAACGGCGAGCGCGTCGGCGCGATCTTCGTGGTGCGCAAGTCGGCCACCGTGGCACAGCTGCGCATGCTGATCCTCACGCCCGCCGCGCGCGGGCTCGGCCTGGGCGGGCGCCTCGTGGACGAGTGCATCGCCTTCGCGCGCCGCAAGGGCTACAAGAAGATGACGCTGTGGACCAACAGCTGCCTCACGGCCGCGCGCAGCATCTATGCCAAGCGCGGCTTCCAGCTCACGCATTCGGAGCCGCATGAGGGCTACGGCCAGCCGCAGGTCGGGGAGACCTGGGAGTTGAAGCTGTAGCGCCTACTGCATGTACCAGCCGTGGCTCACGACGAGTGACTGGCCGGTGAGCGCATTCGTCGGAAAAGCCGCGAACAGCAGCGCCACGCGCGCCACATCGTCCGTGGTCGTGAACTCGCCATCCACCGTTTCCTTGAGCATCACGTTCTTGATGACCTGCTCCTCGGTGATGCCCAGCGTCTTCGCCTGCTCGGGAATCTGCTTCTCGACCAGCGGCGTGCGCACGAAGCCCGGGCAGATCACGTTGGCGCGCACGCCGTGCTTGGCGCCTTCTTTCGCGACCGTCTTAGACAGCCCGATGAGGCCGTGCTTGGCCGTGACGTAAGGCGCCTTCAGCAGCGACGCTTCCTTCGAGTGCACCGAGCCCATGTAGATCACGCTGCCGCCGCGGCCTTGCGCGTACATGTGTTTGAGGCAGGCCTTCGTGGTGAGGAACGCCCCATCGAGGTGAATCGCGAGCATCTTCTTCCAGTCGGCGAAGCTGAACTCTTCGACCGGATGCACGATCTGGATGCCGGCGTTGCTGATGAGGATGTCGATGCCGCCGAAGGCCTTCGCGCCCTCTTCCACCGAGGCATTGACCTGGTCTTCGTTCGTCACGTCGACGCCCACGCCGATGGCCTGCGCGCCCGTGGCCTTCAGTTCGGCAGCGGTGGCGTCGGCGGCCTCCTTGTTGAGGTCGGCAATGATGATCTTTGCGCCTTCCTGCGCGAACAGGATGGCGATTTCCTTGCCGATGCCGCTGGCCGAGCCGGTGATGTAGGCGACCTTGTCCTTGAGTTGCATGGTGAAGCGTCCTTGGAAGTGGTGGATAGGAAAAAGCGAGCAAGAACCGGGCAAGCGCCCGGCTTCCTTGCCTCAGCGCGACAGCCCCGGCCGCTTGATGCGCCCGGTGCCCGGCTCGCCGAGGTCGAAGGTGGTCACGCCGTTCACCGTGGCGTCGGCGCGCAGCGTCTCGGGGTGTGCGAGCGTCTTGCCCATGTCGCGCACGCCCGACTCCCAGTGCTCTTCGACCGCGGCGCGCGAGAACTCGTAGTCCTTCGACTCGAGCTCGTACGACTTGTCGCGGTAGATCAGGTGAAAGATGTCGATCGGTTCGTGCGTGAGCTGCGCCTGCACCTCGACCACGCTCGGGTCGTTGCGCAGGCCGGGCGGCAGCTTGGCAATGAGGTCGGCAATGGCCTGCTGCAGGTTCATGTTGGCCGCGAGCGCGTCGGTGTTCATGCGCGTGCGGCTCGAATAGGTTATGTCCTTCTGGCGCTCCATCACGCCCGACAGCGTGTGCGGCATCTCGCCGCGTGCGTTGAACAGGTCGACCTGCAGCACCACCAGTGCCTCGGAACGCGGATGGGTGTCGAGCACGTACTGCAGCGGCGTGTTCGACACGATGCCGCCGTCCCAGTAGTCGTCGCCGTCAATGTGCACCGGCGCAAAGCCCGGCGGCAGCGCGCCGCTGGCCATGATGTGCTCGGGGCCGATGCGCTGGCGCGTGTTGTCGAAGTACACCGAGTTGCCGGTGCGCACGTTGACGGCGCCCACGCTGAAGCGCGCCTCGCAGGCGTTGATGCGGTCGAAGTCGATGAGCCGCTCCAGCGTGGCCTTGAGCGGCGAGGTGTCGTAGTAGCTCAGCAACGGCGCGGCACCGCCCATCAGCAAGGTCGGCGAATAGCGCGGCTCGAAGAAGCCCGGAATGCCGACCAGCGAGGCCATGGTGGCGCTCCACTGGTTCTGCGTGGCGCGGTCGCCGAGCCACGACGGCAGGCGCTGCGCCGGCCCCGAAGACACCAGGTGCCAGAACTCGCGCAACCGGTCGACCCGCTGTGCGGGTGCATTGCCGGCGATGAGTGCGGCGTTGATGGCGCCGATCGACACACCTGCGATCCAGTGCGGCTGCAGCTCGGTCTCGCTGAGCGCGGCGTACACGCCCGCCTGGTAGGCCCCGAGCGCACCGCCGCCCTGCAGCACGAGCGCCTTGCGGGCGGCGCGCATGCCTTCGCGGCGGGCGATGAACGGATGGGGTGGTGCGGCGTGAGAGGCGGAAGAAGAGGCGGCAGCAGCGGTGGCGGCGCGAGGCTTTTTCTTGGGTGTCGTCGTCATTCGGTCATTGGACACCAGCCCCGCGACAGCTACCTGACCAGGGGCCTTTTCGCTGCTTGCTTCATTCAGCCCGGGACGGATCTCACATCTTCGGCAGCATCTGCCCGCGGATCTCGCCGGCCGGGTTGGCGGCCGTGTGGATGTTGGCGTACCACTTGCCGGCCACGAGATCGGCCGCCTGCGCCGGCGTGAGCGTGGCCTGGCCCTCGATCGGGCTGGCCGCACTCGCGAAGGGCAGCACCACGCCGGCATTCGCGCCCGCCGCGGCAGGGCCGTGGAAGTGGGCCGCCGTGGCCGGGCCGCTCAGACCGTCGTAGGTGATCTTGTACTTGAGCACGTTGGTGTCGCGGTTGAGCCAGGCCTCGGCCATGCCGCTGCCGCGCGTCATGTTGGGCGGCACTTCGCTGGCCGCGTTCATCGCGCCGCTGAAATTCGCGACGTTCGACTTCGACATCATTCCGCAGCCGGCCAGTGCGACGGCGGCCAGGCCCGCGACGAGGGTGGTGCGCCGGAGTGTGCGAGTGTTGTTGTTCATGGTCGGGGTCTCCTGTGGATGAAAGCATTCAGCATAGGCAGACGCCGCCTGCGGCCTTGTCGGCCAGCACCCCTTCTTCGCACGCCTCTGCAAGAGAATGCAACGATGATTTCCGACGACACACTCCCTTCCGCACACGACGTGGTCGCCTTCTGGCGCGACGCCGGACCCGAGCGCTGGTTCGCGAAAAGCGATGCCTTCGATGCCGCCTGCATCGACCGCCTGGCCGCCGCCCACCAGGCCGCGGCCAGCGGCCGACTCGACCACTGGGCCGACACCGGCGAAGGCGCCTTGGCGCTGCTGGTGCTGCTCGACCAGTTCCCGCGCAACGCCTGGCGCCAGAACCCGCACATGCTCGCCACCGACGGCCTCGCGCTGGCCGTGGCGCGCCGCGCCGTCGAGGCCGGCTTCGACCGACAGGCCGACGCTCTGATGCAGCGCTTCTTCTACCTGCCCTTCATGCACTCGGAGGTGCTGGCCGAGCAGGATCGTTCGGTCGAACTCAACGCCACGCAGGACGCCAACACGCAGCGCTTTGCGGTGCTGCACCGCGACATCGTGGCGCGCTTCGGGCGCTTTCCGCACCGCAACCGGATGCTCGGGCGCACGTCCACGCCGGAAGAGCAGAAGTTTCTCGACGAGGGCGGCTTCGCCGGCTAAGCGGCGTCGACGTGCGCGGGCAGCGGCACGTCGCGCGTCGGCGACGCGTGGCCTGCCGGCTCGGCCAGGGTGTCTTTCATCGAGCCGTAGGTGCGCGCATAGACCCAGGTGAACTCGGCGCCCAGCAGGAAGATCTGCGCCGAGTAGTACACCCACACCAGCACCACCACCAGCGAGCCGGCCGCGCCGTAGCCCGAGGCCACGCTGCTCTTGCCGATGTACAGGCCGATGAGGTGCTTGCCCACGGTGAACAGCAGCGCCGTCACCGCCGCGCCCACCCACACGTCGCGCCACTGCACCTTGGCGCGCGGCATGATCTTGTAGATCATCGCGAAGATCACCGTGACCATCGCGAAGCTGAAGACGAAGTTCACCACCTGCGCCAGCGTGGCCCAGGCACCGAACATCGGCGACCACCACTTGCCCAGCGCCGCCAGTGCCGCGCTCGCCACCAGTGACACCATCAGCAGAAAGCCGATGCCCATGATCATGCTGAACGACAGCAGCCGCACGCGCAGCATGTTGAAGACGCCCTTGTTGCGGGTGCGCGCGGGGGCCCGCCAGATGCGGTCGAGCGCGTCCTGCAGTTCGCCGAAGACGGTGGTCGCGCCCACGATCAGCAGCGCGATGCCGACCACCGTGGCCACGATGCCTTCGGTCGGCTTGTTGACCGCCTGCAGCATGCCCTGCACCGCCGCCGCGCCCTGCTCGCCCATGAGGCCCGAGAGCTGCGCGAAGATTTCGCCACGCGCGGCCTCCTGCCCGAAGACGAGGCCGGCCACGGCAATCACGATCAGCAGCAGCGGCGCGATCGAGAACACCGTGTAGTAGGCCAGCGCCGCGCCCATGCTCGGGGCGTAGTCGTTGGACCAGGAGGCGAAGGCGCGCCGGCAGAGATCGAAGAGTGCGCGAAGTTGCATGAGCATGAAGTGTTCCTCGGGTGGGCCCCGCGTCTGTCAGCGCGGCGCCCGGCATGTTGACAGGCTGCCTACGATAATCGCTCGCACATGCACCCGTCCGCTCCCGCCGCGGCCCCGCCGCCAGACCACCCGCACCCGCAGCCCGCGTCGCCACGCGACCTTTTTGTTTCATTCACCTGGCTTGCGCTGCAGGGCTTCGGTGGCGTTCTCGCCATCGTCCAGCGCGAGATGGTCGAAAAGAAGAAGTGGCTCACGCCCGACCAGTTCCTCGAAGACTGGGCCGTGGCCCAGGTGATGCCGGGCCCGAACGTGGTCAACCTCGCGCTGATGATCGGCGACCGCTACTTCGGCCTGCGCGGCGCCATCGCCGCGGTGGCGGGCATGCTCACCGTGCCGCTCTTCGTGATCCTCGCGCTGGCCGTGCTCTACGCGCACTACGCCGCCAACCCGCAGGTGGCCGCCGCGTTGCGCGGCATGGGCGCGGTGTCGGGCGGGCTGATTGCGGCCACGGGCATCAAGCTGATTCCGCAGCTGCGCAAGCACCCGCTGGGCTTTGCGACCTGCCTGGTGTTCGTGGCGCTCGTGTTCGCGGCCATCGCGCTGTTGAAGATTCCGCTGGGGTGGGTGCTGCTGGCGGTGGGCGGCGTGGCCTGCGTGTGGACCTGGCGAAAGATCGCGCCATGAACATCGTCATGCAATGGCACGACTGGCTGGCGCTGTTCGGCCAGTACCTGCTGCTGTCGCTGTTGTCGATCAGCGGCGCGATCACCACGGTGCCCGACATGCACCGCTACCTCGTGGCCCAGCACGGCTGGCTCACCGAGGCGCAGTTCACCTCGTCGGTCGCCATCGCCCAGGCCGCGCCCGGGCCCAACGTGCTGTTCGTCGCGCTGATGGGCTGGAACGTCGGGCTCAATGCGGGCGGCGGCATCGGCGCCGGGCCCATGGCCTGGCTGCTCGGCTTCTTCGGTCTGATGGTCACCATGGTCGGCATCATGCTGCCGAGCACCACCCTCACCTATTTCGCCACGCGCTGGGGCCACCGCAACCGCACGCGCCGCGAGGTGCGCGCCTTCAAGCAGGGCATGGCGCCCGTGGTGGTCGGCCTGCTGATCGCCACCGGTTGGGTGCTGGCCGGCGGCAACCAGTCGACCGGCGTGCCGGCCTGGCACCTGTGGCTGCTCAGCGGCGTGGCCGCGCTGGTGGTCTGGCGCACGCGCATCCACCTGCTGTGGCTGCTGGGCTGCGGCGCGGCGCTGGGCGCGGTAGGCTTCGTCTGAACGCTTTTCTTTTTCCCTTTCCTAGGAGCCCTCTGCCATGTCGCAACTTCGTCCGCTCGGCCGTTCCAGCCTTCGGGTGTCTCCCCTCGCCTTCGGTGGCAACGTGTTCGGCTGGACCGTCGACGAGGCGGCCTCGTTCAAGCTGCTCGATGCCTGGCTCGACGCCGGCTTCAACTTCGTCGACACCGCCGACGTCTACTCGGCCTGGGTGCCGGGCCATGTGGGCGGCGAGTCGGAGACGATCATCGGCAAGTGGCTCAAGCAGAGTGGCAAGCGCAACCGCGTGGTGCTGGCCACCAAGGTCGGCAAGCCGATGGGCGAAGGCAAGGTGGGCCTGTCGCCCGCGTACATCCGCGAGGCTGTCGACGCCTCGCTGAAGCGCCTGCAGACCGACTACATCGACCTGTACCAGTCGCACGACGACGACGCGAACACGCCGCTCGAAGACACGCTGGGCACCTTCGACGCACTCATCAAGGAGGGCAAGGTGCGCGCCATCGGTGCCTCGAACTACACGGCGCCGCGGCTGGCCGAGGCGCTCGACGTGTCGGAGCGCCTGGGCATCGCGCGCTACGAGAGCCTGCAGCCGCTGTACAACCTGTACGACCGCGCGGTGTTCGAAGACGAACTCGAGCCGCTGTGCATCAAGCGCGAAGTGGGCGTGATCAACTTCTACGCGCTGGCAGCGGGTTTTCTCACGGGCAAGTACCGCACCGAGGCCGATGCGGCCAAGAGCGCGCGCGGCGCCAACACCACCAAGAAGTACCTGAACCCGCGCGGCCTGCGCATCCTCGATGCGCTCGACAAGGTGGCCCAGCAGTACAACGCCAAGCCCGGCCAGGTCGCCATCGCGTGGCAGATCGCACGGCCCGGCGTGACGGCGCCCATCGCCAGCGCCACCTCGCTGGCGCAGCTCGAAGAGCTGGTGGTGGCCACGCAGCTCAAGCTGGACGCGGGCACCATCGACATGCTCGATCGCGCCAGCGCCGAAACGCCGGCCTGAGCCTCGGCTAGCCGTCGACCGGGTTCAGCGGCGTCGCCAGGATCCGCTGGTAGAACGCCACGTCGAGCCAACGGCCGAACTTGAAGCCGGCCTGTTGCACGGTGCCTGAATGCGTGAAGCCCAGGCGCTCGTGCAGCGCGATGCTGCCGGCGTTCGACGCATCGATGGCGCCGACCATCACGTGCACTTCGCGCGCGATCGCCTCGGCCACGATCGCCTCCATCAGCGTGCGGCCCAGGCCCTCGCCGCGGTGCGCGGCATCGACGTACACCGAGTGCTCCACCGTGTACTTGTAGGCCGGAAAGGCACGGAACGTGCCGTAGCTGGCAAAGCCCAGCAGCTTGCCGTTGTCGTCTTCCGCGCCGATCACCGGGAACCCATTGGCGCGCTTGGTGGCGAACCACGTCACCATGTTCTCGGGCGTGCGCGGCTTGTAGTCGTACAGCGCGGTGGAGTTGACGATGGCCTCGTTCAGGATCGCCAGGATGGCGCCTGAATGGGCTTCTTCGGTGCAGGCGATGAGACGCATGGTGTTTCTCTGTCGTTCAATATAAGAGAATAATAATCTCATATGGGAAACACTTCACCTTCCACCCCCTCCGCAGCGCCGGCCGATGGCCACATCGACGCGCTCATCGCCACCCGACTGCTGGCGCTGCGCCAGGCCCAGGGGCTCAGCCTTGCGGAACTGGCCGAACTGTCGGGCGTGAGCAAGGCGATGATCTCCAAGGTCGAGCGCGCGCAGAGCAGCCCGACGGCCGTGCTGCTGGGGAAGCTGGCCGCCGGCCTCGGGGTCTCGCTGGCGCAGCTTCTCACCGAGGACAAGGCGCAGCCGCAGCGGCTGCGCACGCGGGCCATGCAGGAGGTCTGGCGCGACCCCGAAGCGGGCTACCTACGCCGCCAAGTCGCCGAGCGCAGCGCGGGCAGCGGCGTGGAGCTGGTCGAGGTCGAGCTGCCGCGCGCCGCGCAGGTCGGCTATCCGCGATGGAGCGGCACGCCGTACCGGCAGAGCCTGTGGATGCTCGAAGGCGCGCTGCAGGTCGACTACGGCGACGAGCGCTTCGAACTCGCCCCCGGCGACTGCCTCGACTTCGGCGTCGACCGGCCGCTGGTCTTCAAGGCGCTGGGTCGCACCGCCTGCCGCTACCTGCTGGTCGCCGTGCCCGATTGACCGTACCCGCGCGGTAGGCAAGCTCCCACACGCAGAGGCGGTTCAGGCCGGTTCGGGCCCGGGGGTGCGTCGGGATACTGCAAGGCATCTCAGCAACCGGAGCCCACGATGTCCTTTGCGCTTTACATGATCGGCTTTCTGATCTTCCTGGCCGGGGTCGCCTGGGGCGCCTCGGTGGCCGGCGTGCCCACGCTCTACATCGGCATCGGCGCGCTGATCCTGCTGGGCATCGGCGTCTTCAGCGCCGTGGCCCGCACGCGCAGCAAAGACCCGTCCTGAACGAGCCTGCCGGCTTCACGGATCAGTTCACACAGGCTTCACGCCCGGCGCACATGGCGTCGCTAACTTCGCAGGCGCACCACACCCCGTGGTGCGCTTTGCAAGTCAGCCTCCCATGCACGCCTCTTCTTCTTGTCTCTTTTCTCCCCACGCGCCTTCCTCGTCGTCGGCCGCGCCCTGCCCCGCACCAGCTTTCGTGACCGACCCCGGTCTGGCCTGCATCCAGGTCGACCTGCTCGTCATCGGTGCGAGCTTTGCGGGGCTGGCCTGCGCACGCGCCGCCGCCAAGGCGGGCCTCAGCGTCATGGTGCTCGAGAAGAAAGCCGCCGCCGGCGCCAAGCTGCACACCACCGGGATCATCGTCAAGGACGCGGTCGACAGCGTGCCGTGGCTGGCCGAAGTGCCGCCCGCGCTGGTGCGCCGCATCGAGGGCGTGCGGCTGTACGCGCCCGACATGCACCACGTCGACCTGCACGCGCCCGGCTACTGGTTCTGGGCCACCGACGCGCCCGCGCTGCTCGACTGGATGGTGGATTCCACCCGGGCCTGCGGCGTCGAGGTGCGACTGGGCACGCTGTTCGAGCAGGCGCTGTGGGTGAACGGCCACTGGGAGGTGCCGGTGGCACAGGGCCCGTGCATCCGCGCGACCTACCTCGTCGGCGCCGACGGCCCGCATTCGCGCGTCGCCAAGGCGCTGGGGCTGTCGCGCAACACGCGCTTCCTTTACGGCGTGGAGCACGAGTACCAGGGCGCGCGCATGGCGCCCGACCTGCTGCACTGCTTCATCGACAAACAGCTCGCGCCGGGCTACATCGGCTGGGCGCTCGACGGTGTCGGCGTGAGCCAGATCGGACTGGCGCGCCGCATGGGGCGCCACGACACAAGCGCGCTGCGGCTCGACCCGCTGCTGCGCAAGATCACCCCCGTGGTGTCGCCCGGCGACGCACCACCAGTCGCCGTGCGCGCCGGGATGATCCCCTGCGGCGGCGTGCTGCCCGTGGTGGCCCGCGAACGGGCGCTGCTGGTGGGCGATGCGGCGGGCATGGTGTCGCCCGTGACGGCCGGCGGCATCCACACGGCGCTGCAGCACGGCGAGCGTGCTGGCGAGGCCGTGGCCCGCTTCGTGCGCGGCGAGGTGGACGACCCCGCCACGTGGTTCGTGCGCGGCTACCCGCGTTTTCTGATGAAGCGCACGCTGCGCTGGGCCTTCGACCACTTCCAGAGCGACTGGATGTTCAACCGCCTGCTCGGCACGGCGCCGATGCGGCGTGCGGCGGAGCTTGTGTACTTCCACCGCAAGGGCAGCGGGCCGGCGGCCCGCTAGGCCCGCTGACCCGTCAGGTGATGCTCAGAGGCCGCGCTGGCGCATCGCCTCGTACAGGCATACGCCGCTGGCCACCGACACGTTCAGGCTCTCGACCGCGCCGGCCATCGGGATGCTCACCAGCTCGTCGCAGGTCTTGCGCGTGAGCTGGCGCATGCCCTCGCCCTCGGCGCCCAGCACCAATGCCAGCGGGCGCTTGAAGTCGCTCTGGTAGATGGTGCCCGGCGCGTCGTCGCTCGTGCCCACGCACCAGATGCTGCGTTCCTTGAGCTCGTTGAGCGTGCGCGCGAGGTTGGTCACCATGAAATACGGCACGGTCTCGGCCGCGCCGCTCGCCACCTTGGCGACGGTGGCGTTGATGCCGGCCGCATGGTCCTTGGGGGCGATCACCGCATGGGCGCCCGCGCCGTCGGCCACGCGCAGACAGGCGCCGAGGTTGTGCGGGTCGGTCACGCCGTCGAGCACCAGCAGCAGCGGCACGGTGCCGGCCTCTTCGAGGCCTTCGAGCAGCTCGTCGAGCGAATGGATTTGCGCGGCGGGCTCGACCCGCGCGACCACGCCCTGGTGGCCGTGGCTGCCGCTGAGCTTGGACAGCCGCAGGCCGTCGGCCTCGACCAGCCGCACACCGGCTTCTTGCGCACGCGCCAGGAACTGTTTCATGCGCGCATCGCGCCGGCTGGCGTCGAACATCACTTCGAGCACCGATTTCGGCGCGGTCTTGATGCGCACGCCCACGGCATGGAAGCCGAAGATCACTTTAGGGGAAGACATGCCCCGATTATCGAGGGCGCGGCGCCCTCGCCCTCAGGCCAGCGGCAAACCGCTGTTCGCGCGGGTGCGATCGTCGTGCAGTTCCTGCACCACCAGGGCGTTCATGTGCACCTTCAGCGTGTTGCCCACGCTCCCCAGGTACTGGCAGGCGGCATACCCCTCGGCGGCCTTTTCGTAGCGCGCCACCCAGGCGTCGCGCGCGGGCAGCCGGTCGGGCGACACGGGCCAGACGCCCGGCTGAGGCTTCAGGTGCTCGCCGATGCCGACGCGCCAGGGCTTGGCGCTCAGGCGGGCGCGAAAGCAGTTCTGGTTGCGGCACATGCGCGCGTAGACCTTGTCGGCGCCGAGCGTCTGGAACACGTCGGTCACGGCGGCGTCGGACGGCGCGAAGACGTCGTGCATGGCCAGCACGCGCAGGCCGGCCGGCGTGCGGTACAGGCGCAGGTGCCAGTCGGGATGCTGGTGAATGAAGCGCTCGACGCGCGCACGCGCGCCTGCGAGCGGGTCGCTCTTGTCCTCGACCGCGGGCAGCCCCTCTTTGTGGGCGCGCCAGAAGCCGAAGGCCGCCACCAGCATGAAGGCGGCCACGCCGGCCATTGCCGAGCGCGTGGCGTAGCCCGCCACCAGCGCACCGATGAACGCTGCGCCGATCACCGTCAGCCCGCGTGCGCTGCCGCGTGAGCCTTGGCTCTCGAAGTCGACATCGACGAACAGCACGTCGGGCGTGTTGAGGCAGCGCGCGCCGTAGCCGTTGCGGGTGACCACGGTGTCGCCCTGGCGTTCGACGATCTCCTCGCGGATCGGCATGCCGTTGGCGCCGTTGTAGGCCAGCTTGCGCTCGCGGCGCTCCAGTTTTTCGCCGCCTACCACGATGCGGTCGAACGCCTCGCGCGTGCGCTGGTCGGCATGGGCCTGTGCAGCCAACGGGCTGTCGTCGGACCAGCCGAAACGGCGCACGGTGAACTGCTGGCTGCCCACACGCTCCTGGATGCGGCCTTCGGCCCAGAACTGAGGAACGATCACGCGGTCAGACGCCCTTGAAATGCGACCACGCCGCAGCCGCGATCAGCAGCACGACGATCACCGGCAGCCACTTGAAGCCGCCGCCCGACACCCGGCCCGGCTCGGCCATCGGGTTCACCGCAGCGCTCGACGGCAGGTGCCCGAAGTCGCCGGCGGCGGGGTTCTGATGCGCCTCGACCAATTGCTTGGCCTCGGCCAGGCCCAGGCCCGTGGCCTCGCGCGTGAGGCGCACGGCCTCGACCTTCTGGCCCCGCGCCAGGGCTGCGAGCGCGGCCGCCGGCACTGCGGCGGGGCCGTTGCCCTGCATGCCGCTGCCCGTCTCGGCCACAGCCTCGCCCCGGCCCCAGTCGCCTTCCTGCCAGTCCGCCGGCGCGCCGGTGGCGACCGCGCCACTGTGGGCATAGCGCTCGACGGCCTCCTTGGACGACTTGAGGTCCATGCCGGTGCGATCGCGCACGATCTTGATGGCCTCGATCAGGTTGCCGCGCTCGAGGGCGGCGATGGCTTCGGGGGGAAGCTGGGTCATGAACTCTCCTCTGTGTTCAGGGCGAGCGCCGCGGGAGCCGGGCGCTGTCTTTCTACTGACTCAGGCGGCCTGAGCGACCGTCGATTCAGGTGTTTTTTCGTTGAGCGCCACGCGCCCGGCCTCGATGGTGATGCGCCGCTCGCACTGCGAGGCGATGCTGCGGTCGTGCGTGACCAGCACCAGCGTGGTTCCCAGCTCGCGGTTCAGGTCGAACATCAGCTTCATGACCTGCTCGCCGGTCGCGAAGTCGAGGCTGCCGGTGGGCTCGTCGGCCAGCAACAGGGCCGGCTGGACCACGAAGGCCCGCGCCAGCGCCACGCGCTGCTGCTCGCCGCCCGACAGCACCTTGGGGTAGTGGCCCAGGCGCTGGCCCAGGCCGACGCGGCCCAGCATCTCGGTGGCGGCCTTGCGCGCGTCCTTGCGGTTGGCCAGCTCCAGCGGCAGCATCACGTTCTCGAGCGCGCTCAGGTTGCCCAGCAGCTGGAAGCTCTGGAACACGAAGCCCACGCGTTGGGCGCGCAGGGCGGCGCGCTCGTCTTCGTCGATGGCGAAGATGTCGTCGCCCGCGAGCTTCACGGTGCCGCGCGTGGGCGTGTCCAGCCCGGCAATGATCGACAGCAAGGTGCTCTTGCCGGAGCCCGAGGCGCCGACGATGGCGGCGGTTTCCCGCGCGCCCAGGGTGAAATGGATGTCCTGCAGAATGTCCAGCGTGCCGGCCGAGTCGGTGACGGACTTGAAGACATGCTCGACGGCGACAATGGCATCAGACGGGGGTTGGGACATGAAAGGCTTTTCGTTTTGAATCGACGTGACTTTATCTTGACCACCGCCGCGCTCGGCAGCGCGGGGGCATGGACGGGTGCTGCGGCCCAGGCACAGGCGGCATCGGCCGGCAAGCCGGTGATCCTCGTGCTCGGTGATTCGCTGAGCGCAGAGTACGGCCTCAAGCGCGGCGAAGGCTGGGTACCCTTGCTGGAAAAAAGGCTTGCGCAGCAGAAGATCGCGGCCTCGGTGGTCAACGCCAGCATCAGCGGCGACACCAGCTCCGGCGGACGCGCCCGCTTCCCCGCCCTGCTGACACAGCACAAGCCCAGCCACGTGGTGCTGGAGCTGGGCGCCAACGACGCCCTGCGCGGCCTGCCGCTCTCGAACACCGAAGACAACCTGTTGCAGATCACCAAGGCCGCGCAGGCCGCGGGCGCCCGGGTGCTGATCGTCGGCATCCAGGTGCCGCCGAACTACGGCGGCGACTACACGCGGCGCTTCGAGGCGGTGTTCGCGAAGGTGGCGGGCACGACCAAGTCGGCGCTGGTGCCGTTCCTGCTCAAGGGCGTGGCCGATGCGCCCGACGCCATGACGCTGTTCCAGACCGACCGCATCCATCCAACCGCCGCGGCGCAGCCGCAGATCCTGGACAACGTCTGGCCGGAGCTGCGCAAGCTGCTGCCCAAATAACGCGCCCTTGCGCGACCTCCAAAGAAAAAGCCGCAGCAGGCCTGCGCCTGCTGCGGCTTTTCTATGTCCGGGGGTACGGGAAACGGGCAATCACCCGTTCTTGGTCGGCAACTCGGGCACCGTGGGGGGATCGCGTTCGAGCGATGCCACGTCGGTTTCCGGATCTCCGGGCGCCAGTCCGTCGCTGCTCGGGCTGAGCTTGCGATTCGCCTTCTCCCGAAGCTTTTCTTCCTTCTTCTTCTTCTTGGCCAGCTCTTTCTGGCGCTTCTCGTAGCCGTAATTGGGTGTTGCCACTGCTTTTCCTTCAGGCGAGGCAGTCAGGGTGACTGCGATTCGGCCTACTGTAAGCGATAACGGTGCACCCCCAGCCCGGCGACGGCCCGGGCCCGGCGCTTTGCTTACATCTGCAGCAACGCCTGTTGCAGGTCTGCACGCAGGTCGTCCACGTCTTCCAGGCCGACCGAAAAACGCACCAGCGTGCCCTTGTACGGCCAGCGAGCGACGCTGGCGTCGCGCATCAAACCGATGTCGTAGGGCACGACGAGGCTGATCGGGCCGCCCCACGAATAGCCGAGGCGGAAGAGCTTGAGGCTGTCGCAGAAGCGGTCGACCTGCTCGGTGCTGAAGCGCTCATCGAACACCACCGAGAACAGGCCCGCGGCGAGGTCGGAGGCACCGCACAGCGCGCGCCAGTTGGCGTGGCCCGGCGAATCCTCGAGCGCGGGGTGCAGCACCTGCGCGATCTCTTCACAGCCGTTGAGCCAGCCGGCCAACTCGCGCGCCGCGCGGTCGTGCGCGCCGTAGCGCAGCGCCATGCTCGGCAGCGAACGCAGCAGCGTTTCGACGTCGCCCACGCCGATGCCGAAGCCCGTGCGCATGTGGGTGAGCTTGAGCGCGCGGTGCAGGCGCTCATCGCGCGTGACGACGCTGCCCATGAGCACATCACCGCCGCCGCTCGGGTACTTGGTGAGCGCGTGCACCGACACGTCGACGCCCTGTCCCGTGCCGTTGAAATCGAAGGGCGCGAAGGCCAGGCCCGCGCCCCAGGTGTTGTCGAGCGCTGTCATCACGCCGCGCTCACGGCAGACCTCGGCGAGCGCCGGCAGGTTGGGGAATTCCATCGTCACCGAGCCGGCCGCTTCGAGCCACACCAACCGCGTGCGGTGCGAGAGCTTGGCTTCCAGGTCGGACGGATTCATCGCGTCGTACAGGCGGTGCGTGATGCCGAAGTTCGCGAGCTCGCCGGTGGCCAGCGCCTTGGTCGGGCCGTAGGCGTTGTCGGGAATCAGCACCTCGTCGCCGGTCTTCAGGAACGCGAACGAGACCAGCGAGATCGCAGCCAGCCCGCTCGGCACGAGCAGGCATTCGGTGCCGCCTTCGAGTGTGGCCAGGCGTTCTTCGAGCGTGAAGGTGGTGGGCGTGCCGTGCAGGCCGTAGGTGTAGCCGGCCTTGGTCTTCCAGTCGCGCGCGCGCATGGCGGCGACGTCGGCGAAGAACACGGTCGAGGCCTTGAACACGCCGGGCTGCGGCGCGGAGAAGGTGTCCGGCGGCGTGTAGGGATGGTGGATCAGGGTCGTGGAAGGCTTGCTCATGTGCCGATGCTAGCGCCCCTCGAGGAACCCTCAACGGCCGTGACATTCTCCGTGCGATATCGACGGCCTTGGCCGGATCGCTCGCGCATTGCGGATAGAGTTCGGACTCCGAAAATAAAGGGAGGATTTTCTCGATGCGTCATCTGCTCATCACCATCACGGCCGCTGCGGCCCTGTCCGCCTGCGGCGGCCTGAAGAACCTGGATTCGAACGCGCTCGCGGGCGCCGGCGGCAGCGCCTTCAAGGCCATGTCGCTCACCGACGGCGACGTGCAGGCACTGGCCAACCAGTCGTGTGCCGAACTCGACAAGAGCTCCAAGGTCGCCCCCGCGACCGACGCCTACAGCAAGCGCCTGGAGCGCGTGCGCCAGGGCCTGCCGACCACCATCGGCGGCCAGCCCGCCAGCTACAAGGTCTACCTCACGAAGGACGTGAACGCCTGGGCCATGGGCAACGGCTGCATCCGCGTCTACAGCGGCCTCATGGACCTCATGAACGACGACGAACTGCGCGGCATCATCGGCCACGAGATCGGCCACGTCGCACTGGGCCACAGCAAGAAGGCCATGCAGACCGCCTACGCCGTGTCGGCCGCGCGCGGCATCGCCGGCGCCACCGGCAACGCGGCGATCACGCAGTTGTCGTCTTCGCAGATCGGCGACTTCGCCGAGAAGCTGGTCAACGCGCAGTTCTCGCAATCGCAGGAAACCGACTCCGACAACTACGCCTTCGACCTGCTGACCACGCAGAAGCTCAAGCGCGAAGGCCTCGTCACCGCGTTCCAGAAGCTGGCCAAGCTCGACGGCGGCAAGAGCTCGATGCTCAGCTCGCACCCCGCCTCCGGCGACCGCGCAGCCAACATCCAGAAGCGCCTCGCTTCCAGTAAGTAAGCGACCCCGGCGAGGCGGGTCTCTCGGCGCACAATGCGCCGATGGTCACCCGCCCGCCCTTTCCGGGGCCCGTCGCGCCATGCAGCTGACGCGGCCCCCGTCCCCTCATTTGCGGCCCTTCCTGCGGCTGCTGTGGGCCTCGGCGCCCGAGGGCGAACCCCCAACACGCACCGGCGCGCGCGAACACGTGCTGCCCACGGGCGGCATGCACTTGGTATTCCGGCTTTCAGGGCCGCCGCTGCGGCTCTTCGAAGACACTCGCGACCTGCGCGGCCACACGGTCGGCTACGCGATCGTCGGTGGTGCGCGCGCCGCCTTCTACCTGCGCGATGTGTCGGTGGCGACACGCTCTGTCGGCGCGCAATTGCACCCCGGTGCCGCCCGCCTGCTGCTGGGCGCACCGGAAGACGCCCTGAGCGGTTGTCACACGCCGCTCGACGCGCTGTGGGGCGAACGCCAGACCGGCGACGCGCTCGAACAGCTGCATGCATCGTCCCACGACCCGGCACGGCAATTGGACGTGTTCGAAGCCTTGCTGACCCAGCGCCTGGCCGCCGCCGCCCTGCCCCGCACCAGCCCGCACGGCCTGCACCCCGCCGTGGCCGCCTCGCTCGGACAGATGCACCACGACACGCCCGCATCGATCGCCACGCTGGTGGCACACAGCGGCTACAGCCACCGGAGATTCATCGCACTGTTCCGCGCGGCGATCGGGCTCGCGCCCAAGGAGTACGCCCGCGTGATGCGCTTCGACCGTGTGTTGGCGCTGGCCGCCGACGATCCGGCGCGCGCCTGGGCCGACATCGCGCTCGCCGCGGGCTACAGCGACCAGGCGCACCTGAGCCGCGAGTTCTCCGCGCTGGCCGGCTTGTCGCCGCAGACCTGGCGGCAGACGGGCGCTGCATCGCCGCGCCATGTGCCGGCGGTCAGCGCAGGTCAAATTCCTTCAAGACGCTAGCGCCGCGGCTGCGCAGAATCGGCGCCACGGTCCCCGTTTCATCACCCGATTCAAGAAAGAAAGGCAGGTCCCGCCATGGCCATCCACGAGCTGTTTCCGTACCTCTGCGTCGACAACGCCGCCGCCGCCGTCGACTTCTATTGCCACGTGTTCGAAGTGAAGGAAATCTTTCGCCTGACCGAGCCCAGCGGCCGCATCGGGCACGTCGAGCTGGACTTTCACAACGGCGCGATCCTGATGATCTCGGACGAGTTCGCCGAGTTCAACATCCGCTCGCCCAAGGCGCTCGGCGGCAGCGCCGTGACGCTGCACCTGCACGTGGACGACGCCGACGCGCTGGTTGCGCGCGCGGTCGCCGCGGGGGCCACGCTGGACATGGCACCGCAGGATCAGTTTTATGGGGAGCGTTCCGGCGTCTTCCGCGACCCGTTCGGTCACCGGTGGAACGTGGGTCACAGCATCGAGAAGGTGACGCCGGAGGAAATGCAGCGGCGCTACACCGCGATGTTCGACACCCCCGGCGGCGGCAGCTGCAGCAGCTGAGCGCGCCGGCCGGTGGTGCCTGGGCCGGTCGTCAGACCGACCACTTCTCGATCAGCTTCTCGGCGCCGAGCGAGTCGTAGCCCTCGAAGGGCTGGTGGATCCACGGGTTGGTGGCCAGGAACTCGACCGAGTAGTCGGGCGTGAAGGTCGACATCGCCTTGGTCCAGATGACCGCGCTGCGCAGCTCGGTGATCGGCTTGTAGTTGTTGCGCAGCATGTCCATCACGGCGTGGAGCGTGTGGCCCGAATCGGCCAGGTCGTCCACCAGCAGCACCTTGCCGGCGATCTCGCCCTTGGGGGTCGTGATGAAGCGGGCGATGTCGAGATGGCCCTGGACCGTGCCGGCGTCGGCGCGGTAGGAGCTGGTCGACATGATCGCCAGCGGCTTGTCGAAGATGCGCGAGAGCACATCGCCCGGGCGCATGCCGCCGCGCGCCAGGCACAGGATGGTGTCGAACTCCCAGCCCGACTGGTGCACCTTGATCGCGAGCTTCTCGATCAGGTTGTGGTACTCGTCGTAGCTGACGTAGAGATGCTTGCCGTCTTCGGTCAACATGGTCTGGTTCATTCCTGTTCAGTCTGCGAGGTAGGGATGGCGCATCATGATCGTGTGATCGCGATCGGGGCTGGTCGACACCATGTGGATCGGCACACCCGTGATCTGCTCGATGCGCTGCAGGTACAGGCGCGCATTGACCGGCAGCTTGTCGTGCTGCGTGACGCCCACGGTGCTTTCGGTCCAGCCTTCGAGCGTTTCGTAGATCGGCGTGCAGCGCTCGATTTCGTCCGCGCCCATCGGCAGGATGTCGGTGATCTCGCCGTCGAGTTCGTAGCCGGTGCACAGCTCCAGCTTCTCGAGGCCGTCGAGCACGTCGAGCTTGGTGATGCACAGGCCCGACAGGCCGTTGACCTGCGCCGAGCGCTTGAGCAGCGCGGCGTCGAACCAGCCGCAACGGCGGCTGCGGCCGGTGGTCACGCCCTTCTCGGCGCCCACGGTGCTCATGTGATAGCCGGGGGTACCCGGCGTGGCCCAGTCGAGTTCGGTGGGGAACGGACCACCGCCTACGCGGGTGCAGTAGGCCTTGGTGATGCCGAGCACGTAGTGCAGCATGCCCGGGCCCACGCCCGAACCGGCGGCGGCGTTGCCGGCCACGCAGTTGCTCGAGGTCACGTACGGGTAGGTGCCGTGGTCGACGTCGAGCAGCGTGCCCTGCGCGCCTTCGAACAACAGGTTGGCGCCGGCCTTGTGGGCGTCGTTCAGCTCGCGCGACACGTCGGCCATCATGGGCTTGAGCAGCACGGCGTGGCGCATGGCCTCGTCGAACACGGTGTCGTAGTCGATGGCGGGCGCGCCCAGCACCTGGGTCAGCACGTGGTTGTGCAGCTCGAGCAGCACGCGCAGCTTGGCCGCGAAGCGCTCGGGATGCTTCAGGTCCTGCACGCGCAGCGCACGGCGGGCGATCTTGTCTTCGTAGGCCGGGCCGATGCCGCGGCCGGTGGTGCCGATCTTCTCGATGCCGCCCTTTTCGCGGTAGGCCTCGCGCGCGATGTCCAGCGCAGCGTGGAACGGCAGGATCAGCGGGCAGGCCTCGCTGATGCGCAGGCGCGAACGCACTTCGACGCCGGCTTTCTCCAGGCCTTCGATTTCCTCGAAGAGCTTGGCAGCCGACAGCACCACGCCGTTGCCGATGTAGCACTTGACGCCGGGCCGCATGATGCCGCTCGGGATCAGGTGCAGCGCGGTCTTTACGCCGTTGATGACCAGCGTGTGGCCCGCGTTGTGGCCGCCCTGGAAACGGACCACGCCCTGGGCGCTTTCCGTCAGCCAGTCAACCAGCTTGCCCTTGCCTTCGTCGCCCCATTGGGTTCCAACGACGACCACGTTTCTTCCGGTGGTTACGCTCATGCTCGTTCCATTGCTTAAAAATTCAGATCGCTCGGACACTCCACTGGCCGGCCTGCTCGACGAGCTCACGGTCGCAATGGAATTCATCGATTTCGCTGCCGTGGCCGGGCAGCACGCAGACTACCGTTTCGCCGGCCTTGCGCAATTGGGCAATCGCCTGACGCAGGCCAGCCGCGTCGCTCCAGGGCGCACGGATGGCTGCGCGCAGCGGACGCGCTGGCAACACGCCGACGAGTTCACGCACATCGAGGCTGAAGCCGACGGCCGGACGGTTGCGGCCGAACACGGCGCCCACCTCGTCGTAACGGCCACCGCGCACCAGCGAATCGGCCGCGCCCGGCACGTAGATGCCGAAACGCATGCCGCTGTAGTAGGCGTAGCCGCGCAGGTCGGCCAGGTCGAAGCTGATCTGGCGCCCTGCCGTGCCATTGAGGCCGGCGGCGAGCTGCTTCAGGTCGGCCAGCGCCGTGGCCACGGCGGGCGTGTCCTTCAGGGCCCTGGCGGCCTCGTCGAGCACGGCGACGTCGCCGTACAGGCCCACGAGGGCGCGCAGTCCGTCGCGTGACGCAGCGGGGAAATCCTTGGTGAGCGCCTGCAACTCGCTCGCGTCCTTGGCGGCCAGCGCGGCGTGCACGCGGGCGATCGCGGCGGCGTCGACCGGTACGCCGGCGAACAGCGCGCGCACGATGCGGGCGTCGGCCAGGTCGACGATCACGCCGTCGCGCAGCCCGGCAGCGTCGAGGCAGTCGAGCGCCAGCAGCAAGGTTTCGGTGTCGGCTTCCAGGCCGGCGTGGCCGTAGATTTCGGCGCCGAACTGCAGCGGCTCGCGCGTGGCATGCGGGCGGTCGGGCCGGGTATGGACCACCGGGCCGCAGTAGCACAGCCGGGCCACGCCGTCGCGATTCAGCAGATGGGCATCGATGCGCGCCACCTGGGGGGTGGTGTCGGCGCGAAGGCCCATGCTGCGGCCGGAGAGTTGGTCGACTAGCTTGAAGGTTTGGAGGTCGAGCGCCTCGCCGGTGCCCGAAAGCAGCGACTCCAGGTGCTCGAGCAGCGGCGGCATCACCAGCTCGTAGCCATAGCCACGGGCGGTATCGAGCAGCTGGCGTCGAAGTTCTTCGATGTGGCGCGCCTCGGAGGGCAGCACATCGGCAATGTGATCCGGGAGGACCCAGGCGGACATGGGGATCGGGGGCGTGGTTAAACCGGGATTCTACCGGGCCCGCGTTACCCCAGAACCCAAAGGAGTACCAAACCCAGCAGGATGCTGCAAAGACCGAAGAAACGCAGCTGGCCGTCGCGCAGCTGCAGCAGTTGGCTGAAGCCGCGCCGCCACCCGCCCGGCGAGACGAAAGGCAGGATGCCTTCAATCACCAGGACCAGCGCCAACGCGCTCCAGAAGGTGTCGGCGCTCACGGCTCCAGACAGGAAAGCAGAGAAACGGAAGACCCGTTGTTACTTGCGCGCCGCGCCGCCCGAGCCGGAGCTCTGCATGGCGCGGAAGAAGTCCGACGACGGGTCGAGCACCAGCACGTCGCTCTTCTTGTTGAAGCTCTGCTTGTAGGCTTCGAGGCTGCGATAGAACTGGGCGAACTGCGGATCGCGGCCGAAGGCCTCGCTGTAGGCAGCGGCCGCCTGAGCATCGCCCTCGCCCTTGATCTTCTGGGCATCGCGGTAGGCGTTGGCCACGATCACTTCGCGCTGGCGGTCTGCGTCGGCGCGGATCTTTTCGCCTTCGGCCGTGCCGGTGGAACGCAGCTCGTTGGCCACGCGCTTGCGCTCGGCTTCCATGCGACGGTAGACCGATTCGGTAATGGCTTCCACGTAATCGACGCGGGTGATGCGCACGTCGACCACATCGACGCCCCAGGGCTTGGCGCCCTTCACGACGGCCAGCACTTCGCGCTGCACGTCGGCCATCAGGGCCTCGCGGCGCACCGAAATCAGGTCGCGCACGGTGCGCTTGTTGATGTTTTCCTGGAAGGCGTTGCGCACCACGCGGTTCAACTGCATGGCACCCGCGTTCTCGTCGAGACCGACGTTGCGGATGTAGGCCTGTGGGTCGGAGATGCGCCAGCGCACGTACCAGTCGATCACCACGCGCTGCTTTTCAGCGGTGAGCATGGGTTCGGTGTCGAGGCTGGAGAGCGTCAGCAGGCGCTTGTCGATGTACGACACGTTCTGGAACGGCGGCGGCAGCTTGAAGTTGAGACCGGGCTCGGTGATGACCTGCTTGATCTGGCCGAGGGCATAGACCACGCCGAACTGGCGCTGGTCGACCACGAAGAGTGTCGAGCTCAGCAGCACGAGCAGGACGAGGACCGAGGTGGCGATGAAACCGATTCTGTTCATGTTGTTCCGGGCCTTTCTCAGCGCACGTCGCGGTCACGCGAGCGGCCGTCACGGGCGCGCACGTCGGTGGTGGCGGGAGCCACCGGGATCACCGACGACTGGGCCGGTGCGGTGCCGGCCACGTTGGGGCTGGCGGCGTCCACAGGTGTGGCTGCGTTGCCGCCGCCTTGCTGCATCAGCTTGTCGAGCGGCAGGTACAGCAGGTTGGAGCCCTGCTTGCTGTCGACCAGCACCTTGGTCGTGCTGGCATAGATCTGCTGCATGGCGTCGGTGTACATGCGGTCGCGCGTCACCTGCGGTGCCTTCTGGTATTCGGTCAGCACCGAGCTGAAGCGACCTGCGTCACCCTGTGCCTGCGCGACGATGCGCGCCTTGTAGGCCTCGGACTCTTCCTTCAGGCGCGACGAGGTACCGGTGGCCAGCGGCACGACGTTGTTGGCATAGGCCTCGGCGTCGTTCTTGGCGCGTTCGCGTTCCTGGCCGGCCTTGAGCACGTCGTCGAAGGCGGCCTGCACCTGCTCGGGCGGACGCACGCCGCCCTGCTGCAGGTTGATGCCAACGACTTCGACGCCGACCTTGTAGCGGTCGAGGATGGTCTGCATCAGTGCGCGCACGCGCGGTGCGATCTGGTCGCGCTCTTCGGCGAGCGCCGCGTCCATTTTCATCTTGCCGACCACTTCGCGCACGGAGCTTTCAGCCACCTGCACGATGGTTTCGGCGGGCGACTTGCTCTCGTAGAGCCAGGCGCGCGCGTCGCTCAGGCGGTACTGCACGGCAAACTTGATTTCGACGATGTTCTCGTCTTCGGTCAGCATGGCCGATTCACGCAGGCCGGTGGAACGCACGATGGCGTCGCGGCCCACGTCGGTGGAACGGATCTGCGTGGTCACCACCACCTCATGGCGCTGGATCGGGTACGGGAGGCGCCAGTTGAAGCCGGCGTTCACCGTCGACTTGTAGCGGCCGAACTGCGTGACCACGGCTTGCTGGCCTTCGTTCACGATGAAGAAGCCGGTGCCAAGCCAGATCAGGACCGCGACGGCGGCCACGAGGCCGACGCCGAAACCGGCATTTTTCATATCGGGCTTGTAGCCGTTGCCACCACCGCCGCCGGTGCCATTGGGGCGGTTGCCGCCACCCTTGCCGCCGCCGAAGAAACCACCGAGCTTGCGATTGAGGTCGCGCCAGAGTTCGTCGAGGTCGGGCGGGCCCTGATTGGGGCCCTGGCCGCGCGGGCGATTGCCGTTGCCGTTGTTGTTCTGGTTGCCGCTCGAAGGCGGCGGGATCGGGGCACCGGGGGGATCGGCATCGGGCGGCCGGTTGCCGGCCGGGCGGTCACCGTTGGAGGACGGCTCGTCGCCGCGACCCCATCGGCCATCGTTCAGATTGAACATGCCCAGAAACCCTCTCCGCGCTGGCTTTGCATTCATTCGCTTCGTTCTCGTGTCAGTGGCGGGATTGTGCCCAATCAAGGGGCCGCATCGTGCAATTCAGCGTCCGCCTCAGGGGTCATCGTATCGGCGACGGAACCCGACTGCCGGGCCAGCTCGGCCCGCAGCAGCGGCAGGCCTTCACCGGTCTTGGCGCTGAGGAAGATGCGGGGAACCTGCACGCCGTCGATTTCCATCTCGTCCTGCAGATGCAGCGGATGTTGCGCACTTTCAAGGGCGTCGAGCTTGTTGAACACCAGCAGTTGCGGCACGTCGCCCGCGCCAATGTCCTGCAGCACCGATTGCACCTCGGCCATCTGCTCGGGATAGTGCGGGTTGGAGGCGTCGATCACATGCAGCAGCAGGTCGGCATCGACCGCCTCCTGCAAGGTGGCCTTGAACGCATCGACCAGGCCGTGCGGCAGGTCGCGGATGAAGCCCACCGTGTCGGAGATCGACACCTGCCGGCGCGCGTCGCCCAGGTAGAGGTTGCGGGTGGTGGTGTCGAGCGTGGCGAACAGCTGATCGGCCGCATAGGCGCGGGCCTTGACCATCGCATTGAAGATCGACGACTTGCCCGCATTCGTGTAGCCGACGAGCGAGATGTTGAAAGTCTCGCGGCGCTCGCGTTGGCGACGCTGTGTGGTGCGCTGCTTCTGCACCTTGGCCAGGCGCTCGCGCGTGCGCTTGATCGACTCGTTGATCATGCGACGGTCGAGCTCGATCTGCTTCTCGCCGGGGCCGCCGCGCACACCTGCACCGCCGGTCTGGCGCTCCAGGTGAGACCAGCGACGGACCAGCCGCGTGCTCAGGTACTGCAGTCGAGCCAATTCGACCTGCAGCTTGCCTTCGTGCGAACGGGCGCGCTGGGCAAAGATCTCAAGGATGAGGAAGGTGCGGTCGTAGACCGCGACATCGAGCTGGCGTTCGAGGTTGCGCTGCTGCGCTGGGCTCAACGACTGGTCGAAGATGACCTCGCTCGCCCGGTGCATGGCGGCGAGTTCCTTGATCTCCTCGGCCTTGCCGCTGCCGACGAAAAGCGCCGCATCGGGCGCCTTGCGCTTGCAGGCCAGGCGGGCGACGGGCGTCAGGCCCGCCGTTTGTGCGAGCAGGCCGAGTTCTTCGAGCTCGCTGTCGAAATGGGGCAGCCCGAAATCGACGCCGACGAGAACGGCGGCGCCTTCCTGGCGGGGGATCGAATCAGACAAGCGGAATCAGAATATGGAAAAAGCGCGGCGGGGTTACCGCCGCGCTCCGCGCGATCAGGCAGCGGCGTCGTCGTTCTCGTTGGCCGAGAAGTTGACGGCACGACCCGGCACGATGGTGGAAATGGCGTGCTTGTAGACCATTTGCGTCACTGTATTGCGGAGCAACACGACGTATTGATCGAAGGACTCGATCTGGCCTTGCAGCTTGATGCCGTTCACCAAATAAATGGAAACCGGCACATGCTCGCGACGCAAGGTGTTCAGAAACGGGTCTTGCAGAAGTTGCCCTTTATTGCTCACGATATTCTCCGTGTTCAAGAGTAGTTGTTGGAGAGATGACCTTAACACAGGGTTTCTGCGCCGCAGCAATCGGGGTCAAAAGCCTTGAGAAAATAACGGTTCTCAAAAGACGGAACTTCCACTCCAGCTGCAGCTCATCGGCTGCCATCGGCAGCCAAGTGAGCTCACTTGTCCTTGTCTGCAAACGGATTTTGCGAGCTTTTGAACTGGATCCGCAAGGGCGTGCCCACGAGGTCGAATTCCTTGCGGAAACGCCCTTCCAGGAAACGCTTGTAAGCGTCGGTCACGTGTTCCAGCGAATTGCCATGAATGATGATCACGGGTGGATTCATGCCGCCTTGGTGCGCATAGCGCAGCTTGGGCCGGTACATGCCGCCGCGTTGGGGCGCCTGGAATTGCACCGCCTCCAGCAACAGGCGCGTCAGCACCGGCGTCGACATCTTGCGCGTGGCCGACTTGTGGGCCTGCGCAATGGCCTGCCACACCGGGCCGAGGCCCTGCCGCTTGATGGCCGAAATGAAATGCAATGACGCGAATTTAAGGAACGGCAGCCGGGTTTCGATCTGCCGCTGGATCTGCTCGCGCTGGTAGCTGTCGACCGCGTCCCACTTGTTGATGGCGATCACCACGGCACGTCCGCTTTCGAGGATGTAGCCGGCAATGTGGGCGTCCTGGTCGGTCACGCCCTGCGTGGCGTCGAGCAACAGCAGCACCACGTTGGCCGACTCGATGGCCTGCAGCGTCTTGACCACCGAGAACTTCTCGATCGCCTCGAACACCTTGCCCTTGCGGCGCAGGCCGGCGGTGTCGATCAGCTCGAAGTGCTGGCCGTTGCGTTCGAACGGCACCGAGATGGCGTCGCGCGTCGTGCCCGGCATGTCGAAGGCCACCAGGCGCTCTTCGCCGAGCCAGGTGTTGATCAGTGTGGACTTGCCGACGTTGGGCCGGCCGGCCACCGCCAGCTTGATCGGCTTGTTGACGTCGTCTTCGTCTTCCTCGTCGTCCGGGTCGGGCAGATTCAGCGGCTCGAGCGCCAGTTCGACCAGGTCGCGCATGCCCTGCCCGTGCGCCGCGGACACGCCGTGCACGTCGCCGAAGCCCAGCTCGTAGAAGTCGACCAGCTTGGTGCCGTCGTGCATGCCCTCGGCCTTGTTGGCCGCCAGCACGCAGGGCTTGCCCAGCCGGCGCAGCTCGTTGGCGATGTCGTGGTCTTGCGCCGAGAGGCCTTCGCGGGCATCGACCACGAAGATCACGACGTCGGCCTCGGCCACGGCCTGCCGCGTCTGCTTGGCCATTTCCTTGTAGATGCCGCTGCCGGCATCGGGCTCGAAGCCGCCGGTGTCGATCACGATGAACTCGTGCTTGCCCAGGCGGCCGTTGCCGTAATGGCGGTCGCGCGTGAGGCCGGCGAAGTCGGCAACGATGGCGTCGCGCGTCTGGGTCAGGCGGTTGAAGAGCGTCGACTTGCCGACGTTGGGACGGCCGACCAGGGCCACGACCGGCTTCATGGCCGGCCTTTCGATGGCGCGGTTTTCATGGTCGGGCCTTGGAAGTAAGAGAAAGACAAAAAATGATTATTCAGGGCGGTAACCGAAGACGCCGCCCTTCGCGGTCACGACAACCACCGTGTTGCCGGCCAAGACCGGCGTCACGGTGATGGCCGAGCCATCGGGGGTGACGCGATTCAGCAGCGCACCGTCTTCGCGCGATACGAAGTGCAGCGTGCCGGTGCTCTCGCCGATGATCAGCGAACGGCCCACGGCCAGCGGCGCGGTCAGCTCGCGGTTCTTGAAGCGGCTCATCTGCCAGGCGCGTTCGCCGTCGGCGCGGCGCCAGGCGGTGACGCTGCCGTCGGATTCGGTGCCGTAGAGAAAGCGCTCGTCGCCGCTCACGCCGTCAGCGCCCGAGGCCGGCTTGCTCCAGAGCAGTTGGCCACGCAGGGTGTCGACGCAGCCGACGCTGGCGTAGTAAGCGCGTGCGCAGACCGTGTCGCCGTAGCGGCTCACGCTGCCGGTCAGGTCGACCAGGCGTTCCACGTCGTTGGTGCCGCGCGGCGCGGCGATGGGGGCTTCCCAGCGCGAGCTGCCGTTGCCGGGGTTCATGCCGACGAGTCGGCCGCCCAGACCGGCAACCAGCGTGTCGCCGACCGCGATCAGCACGCCCGACTTGCGCAGCACGAGGTTCTCGCCCGGGCGCTGCTGCTGCCACAGGCGGCGGCCGCTCTGGCCGTCCCAGGCGCTGACGCTGCGGTCGGCGGTCTGCACGAAGACGCGGCGGCCGGCCACCAGCGGTGCGGTGAAGGCCTGCGCCGACAGGCGCTGCTTCCACAGCACCTTGCCGTTTTCGATGGCGACCACTTCGTTGTTGGTGGTGACCACGGCCGTCAGCGAACCGTCGCTGCCGACGCCAGCCGCCAGCGGCGCACCCGCGCTGGCGCGCCAGGTCTCGCGACCGGCGCGGGCGTCGATAGCGACGACCGTGCCGTCGCTGCCTGCCACGGTCACGATGTCGCCGCTGACATCGGCGGTGAGCGGGAATTCGACGCCCGGAATCCGCACGTTCCAGACCTGGCGCACGCCCATCAGGGACGGGTTGGCCGGCAGTTCGGCAGGCTTGGGCTTGCCGGAGCCCGAGCAGGCGGCCAGTAGCGCGACCAGAACAAGAGCAGAACCCGCGCGCAGGGCGGTCGATTCAGGCATGAAACGCTTGAAATTCATGAGGGTGTGCGATCAGGAGTTCTTGGGGACGGCGGGCGTCACGGTGACGGTCGGCGCCAGGGTCTTCGGGTCGACACCGACCGCGTCGAGCTTGATCTCGACCAGCCGGCGGTAGTCCGAGCCAGCGCCAAGGCCGGTCCAGGCCTTGCGGTACTCGGCCTGAGCCTCGTCGCGCTTGCCTTGCGCCATGTAGATGTCGCCCTTGCGGTCGGCCACCAGCGGTTCGAATTCGGTCGGCACCTTGCCGTCGAGTTGCTTGAGCGCGTCGTCATAAGACTTGGCATCGAGCAGTTCGGCCGCGAGCCGCAGCTTGGCGATGGCCTGGTAGCCCGGGTCGACGGCGTTCTGCGCGACCCAGCCCAGCGCGGCGCGCGAGCCGTCGGCATTGCCCTTGTCGAACAGCGTCTTGGCGACCAGCAGGCCGGCTTGCTGTGCGTAGGCGGTGCCTGCGAAGCGTTCCTTCATGTCGGTCATCACGCGCTGGATGCGCTCGACGTCGCCGGACTGCGTGCTGCGTTCGACCTCGTCATAGAGAGCCGCGGCCTGGGCAGCCTTGGTGCGCTGGTAGTACTGCCAGCCGTTCCAGGCCACGAAGGCGCCGGCGACGAGCAGCACGGCCCAGGTGATCAGGGTGCCGTAGGTGTTCCAGAAATGCTTGAGCTGGTCGAGCTGTTCCTGTTCTTCGAGGTCGAGATGGGTGGCCATGCGCTGTCAGAGGTTGGGAGCCGGCGATTGTAGGGTGGCGGCCCAGGTGGTCACTTCAGCAAGTGAGCGGGCGGACTGCGCAACGCTGGCGTCGCGCAAGGCCTTGAGAGTCACTTCACCGCGTGCAAGTTCATCGGCGCCGAAGATCAGGGCATAAGCGGCACCGCTGGCGTCCGCCTTTCGCATCTGCGCCTTGAAGCTCGCAAGGCCTTCGGCCGTGCTGGCGTGCATCTGCACGCGCACGCCGGTTTCACGCAGCTGCTGCAGGGCACGCAGCACGACGGGCATCGAGGCGGCGTCGGGCACGATGGCATAGACGTCAGGCACCGGCGCGGGCACTTCGGCGCCCTGCTCTTTCAGCAGATCGAGCACGCGCTCGACGCCGATGGCCCAGCCCACCGCGGGCGCCGGCTTGCCGCCGATCTGGGCGATGAGGTCGTCGTAGCGGCCACCGGCGCACACCGTGCCCTGCGCACCGAGACGGTCGGTCACGAACTCGAACACCGTGAGGTTGTAGTAGTCAAGACCGCGCACGAGGCGCGGATTGATCGTGAAGGCGATGTCGTTGGCCTTGAGGATGGCCTGCAGCCCTTCGAAGTGCGCCAGCGATTCGGCGCCGAGGAAATCGATCAGCTTCGGCGCCGACTCGACCACCTCTTTCATCGCCGGATTCTTCGTGTCGAGGATGCGCAGCGGGTTGCTGTGCAGGCGGCGCTTGCCGTCCTCGTCGAGCTTGTCGGCGTGCTGCTCGAAGTGGGCGATGAGTTGGGCGCGGTGCAGCGCACGCTCGGCCGGCTGGCCCAGGCTGTTGAGCTCCAGGCGCACGTCGGTCAGGCCGATGGCCTTCCACAGCGCGGTGGCCAGCAGGATCAGCTCGGCGTCGACATCGGGCCCGGCAAAGCCGAGCGCCTCGGCGCCGATCTGGTGGAACTGGCGGAAGCGCCCGCGCTGCGGCTTTTCGCGGCGGAACATCGGGCCTGTGTACCAGAGGCGCTTGGGGCCTTCGTAGAGCATGTTGTGCTCGATCACGGCGCGCACGAGGCCGGCCGTGTTCTCCGGGCGCATCGCCAGATGCTCGGCCTGCCCATGCTTGTCCGAGCGGTCTTCGAAGGCGTACATCTCCTTCTCGACGATGTCCGTCACTTCGCCGATGCCGCGCACAAACAGCGCCGTGTGCTCCAGGATCGGGGTACGGACGTTGCGGTACGCATAGCGCCCCATCAGGTCGCGCACGATGGCTTCAAGCCATTCCCAGCGCGCCGATTCGGGCGGCAATATGTCGTTCATGCCTTTGACGGCATTCAGTTTTTCAGCCATGAGTCTGCGGAGGTGTCAGGCCAGGACAGCGTGTTCGCTGCCGAAGCGCTTTTCGATGTAGGTTTCGACGAGCTGGTGGAACTCGTTGGCGATATTGTCGCCGCGCAGCGTGAGGGCCTTTTCGCCGTCGATGAAGACCGGCGCGGCCGGCGCCTCGCCGGTGCCGGGCAGGCTGATGCCGATGTCGGCGTGCTTGCTCTCGCCGGGACCGTTGACGATGCAGCCCATGACGGCCACCTTCAGCGTCTCGACACCCGGGTACTTCTTGCGCCAGACCGGCATCTGCTGACGCAGGTAGTCGTCGATCTGCTTGGCAAGCTCTTGAAACGTGGTGCTCGTGGTGCGACCGCAGCCCGGACAGGCCGTGACGCTCGGCACGAACACGCGCAGGCCCAGGGCCTGCAGGATTTCGTTGGCGATCAGCACTTCCTGCGTGCGCGACTCGCCCGGCTGCGGCGTGAGCGACACACGAATGGTGTCGCCAATGCCCTCCTGCAGCAGGATCGACAGTGCCGTGGCCGAAGCCACCGTGCCCTTGGTGCCCATGCCGGCTTCGGTCAGGCCCAGGTGCAGCGGGTTGTCACAGCGCCGCGCGAGTTCGCGGTACACCGAGATCAGGTCTTGCACGCCACTCACCTTGCACGACAGGATGACCTGGTTGCCGGCCATGCCCATCGACTCGGCCAGCTTGGCGGATTCAATGGCCGAGGTGATCAGCGCCTCGTACATCACCTGCTTGGCATCCCAGGGCGTGGCGCGCTGGCTGTTGATGTCCATCAGGCTGGCAAGCAGTTCCTGGTCGAGGCTGCCCCAGTTCACGCCGATGCGCACCGGCTTGTTCCAGCGCATGGCCGCGTCGATCATCTGGCCGAACTGCTTGTCCTTCTTGTCGCCCTTGCCCACGTTGCCGGGGTTGATGCGGTACTTGCTCAGCGCTTCGGCGCAGGCCGGATAGTCGGTGAGCAGGCGGTGGCCGTTGTAGTGGAAGTCGCCGATCAGCGGCACGTCGATGCCCATGCGGTCGAGCTGCTCGCGGATGTAGGGCACCTGCGCGGCGGCTTCGGGCGTGTTGACGGTGATGCGGACCATTTCGGAGCCCGCAATGGCCAGTTCCTTGACCTGGATCGCGGTGCCAATGGCATCGACCGTGTCGGTGTTGGTCATCGACTGCACGCGCGTGGGCGCGTCGCCCCCCACCGTGACCGTGCGCGGTCCCCAGACCACGCTGGCCTGGCGTGAGCGGCGCGCCTTGGGCGCAGCCGATTCAATGGGTTGAGGAGTGCAGTCGGTTGTCACGATTTCACCTCGAAACGCGCCACGCCGCCTCCGCGGGTGACAGGCTTCAGATCGTAGGGCTTTCCGTTCACCTGCACATCGACCGCCGATGCGCGACCGATCACCACGGACAGCGGCAGCGTGCCGGACAGGCCGACGGTCTCGCCGACCTGCAGGCTGCGGCGCAACAACTGCTTGCCACCGGCTTCGGTGACGGTGACCCAGCATTCTTCGCGCGCCACGAGGACGAGTTGCTGGCTGCTGGCAGTGCTGGTGTTGGCCACGGCCGCCGTGGGTGCGGAGGCCGGGGCGGCTGGCACGGCAGCCACCACGCCAGCGGCCGGTGCGGCGCCCACCGGGCCGGTCGGCGCCACGGCCTGCGTCGGCACGGGCTCCGAGACGCCCCCTTGATCGGCAGGCGGCATGACCTCGGCATCGTTCTTGGCGGTCAGTCGGGAGACGGAGGCGCCGATCTGGTCGAACGCCGATTGCGGCATCCAGAACAGCACGCCGGCACCGATCAGCAGCAGGACCACGACCGTCAGCAGCGCACGCGACGGCAGGCCGCCGGAGCGCCCACCGTTCCAGCGCGGCGTGCCGGAGAGCACGCGGGCATTCAGCGTGCGATTGGTTTCGGCCAGCGGAGCGCGTTGCGCCCCCGGCAGCTTGGCGAGCACGGGCGCCGGATCGATGCGCAGTGCGCGGCACACGCTGCCGGCCAGGGCCCGGGCGAACACCGGGTCGGGCAGCGAGGCGATGTCGTCGGCCTCGAGCGCGAGCAGCTTTTGCGGCGGCACCTTGAGCGCGGCGGCCACCATCTCGATGTGCAGCCCGTGCGCTTCGCGCGCCTCGCGCAACATGTCGCCAGCCGTCTTTTCCACGACGTCGCCTTCGGCCAGCGGCAGTGCCGCAGACGTCCCGAACTCCGAAACCCGTTCAGTCATTGAAATTCCCGCGCTCGTATGCCATTGCCTCCCGCGATTGAGGGAAACGTCGTTGCAGTTGACCGCCCAGCTGCGCGACAGCCTCGCGGTTGTTGAGCTTCCGTTCGATCTTGACGCCGAGCCACAGCGTCTCGGCATTGGCCGACGGGCTGTTGTTGACGCGGCGGACGTAGAACTGCGCACGCGACCACTCTTCGCGCTGCGCCAGCACCGAGGCCAGGTTGAAGCCGATCACCGGATTGCTGGCATCGAGTTCGTAGGCCTGCAGCAGGCTGCGCTCGGCCTGCGGCCGCTGGCCGGCCTTGAGCTCGCAGACCCCTTGGGTCATGAGCGTCTTGGCGCGGTCGGCATAGCTGGGCACGGCCAGTGCCGCGGCAAACTGCTGTGCGGCGTCGCCGTAGCGGTTCTGCTGGCACAGCAACCAGCCGTAGTTGTGGCGCGTGTTGGCGTCGCGCGGATTGATCGCGACGGCGCGGCGGAAACTGTCTTCGGCCTGGGCCGCATCCTCGAGCCGCATGTAGACGAGGCCGCGCAGGCTGTAGGCGTCAGCATAACCGGGGTCGATGGCCAGCACCTGCTTGAGCTCTTCAAGGGCGACCGAGTTTTGGCCGTGCTCGAAGTAGCCGGCGGCCAGTTCCATCCGCAGACGGGCACGCCGGCGGTTGTTTTCGTCGGTGTCGGTCACGACAGTGGTGCCGCTGTCGGCCCCACTGCCGACAAGCCCGGTGGTGGTGGTTCGCGTGTTGACGCAGCCCGCGAGAAGAAGCACCACGGCGACGCTCGCGATTCCTGCGCTCAGCACTCGCTGCGCGCTCGCGGTCGTCGTCGGTAAGGCCATGCTCATTGCGTCAATGCTCCTGGGGAACGGTTGGTTTGGGGGTCTTGGCGCGGGGCGGGTGCAGAACGACGGGGCGCTCGGCCACCGCCGCACGGCGCTGGGCCATGCGTTCGGCCGCACGGGTGCGGTCTTTCACGTCGCCGGCGAGTTGTCCGCAGGCGGCGTCGATGTCGTCACCGCGCGTCTTGCGCACGGTGGTCACGAGGCCGGCTTCGCTCAGCGTGCGGGCAAAGGCCAGCACGCGCGGTTGCGGCGAGCGCAGCAGGCCCGACGCCGGAAACGGGTTGAATGGAATCAGGTTGAACTTGCACGAGACCCCATGGGTGCGCACGAGTTCGATCAGTTGCCGCGCATGCTCGGGCAGGTCGTTGACGCCATCGAGCATGCAGTATTCGAAGGTGATGAAATCGCGCGGCGCATGCACGAGGTAGCGCTTGCAGGCCTCGAGCAGTTCGGCGATCGGGTACTTGCGATTGAGCGGCACGAGGTCGTCGCGCAGCGCATCGTTGGGCGCATGCAGCGAGACGGCCATGGCCACGGCGCAATCGGTGCCCAGGCGGTCGATCATCGGCACCACGCCGGAGGTCGACACGGTGACACGGCGACGCGACAGCCCGTAGGCGTTGTCGTCGAGCATCGTGCGCAAGGCGGGCACCAGCGCCGAGTAGTTCTGCAGCGGCTCGCCCATGCCCATCATCACCACGTTGGAGATGACGCGCTCATTGCGTTTGAGGTGCTTGCGCAAGAAGTGCTCGGCGAACCAGAGCTGGGCGACGATCTCGCCCGTGGTGAGGTTGCGGCTGAAGCCCTGATGCCCGGTCGAGCAAAAACGGCAGCCCACGGCGCAACCGGCCTGCGACGACACGCACAGCGTGCCGCGATCGTCTTCGGGAATGAACACGGCCTCGACCGCATCACCACCGCCGACGTCGAACAGCCACTTGATCGTGCCGTCCTTGGATTCATGCTGCGTGAGGACCGACAGGGCCTCCACGCGCGCGGTGGTCGCGAGTTTCTCGCGAAGCGACTTCGCCAGATCGGTCATCTGGGTGAAGTCGCTGGCGCCACGCTGGTGGATCCAGCGAAACAGCTGCGTGGCGCGGAATTTTTTCTCGCCGAGTTTTTCGCAGAACGCAGCCAGCCCGTCGAGATCGAATTCGAGCAGATTGGCTGTGGTCATGAATTCAGGCGAGAAACGGCTTCAGCGTGCGTAGACGTTGAGGCCGGCGAAGAAGAAAGCGACTTCGGCGGCAGCCGTTTCGGGCGCGTCCGAGCCGTGAACGGCGTTGGCGTCGATGCTGTCGGCGAAGTCGGCGCGGATGGTGCCGGCGGCTGCCTTCTTCGGGTCCGTGGCGCCCATCAGGTCACGGTTCTTGGCGATGGCGTTCTCGCCTTCGAGTGCTTGCACGAACACGGGGCCCGAAATCATGAACTCGACGAGGTCCTTGAAGAAGGGACGCTCCTTGTGCACCGAGTAGAACTGTTCGGCTTCGTTGCGCGACAGGTGAACCAGCTTGGCGGCGACAACCTTGAGGCCGGCAGCCTCGAAGCGGGAGACGATCTTGCCGATGACGTTCTTGGCGACGGCGTCGGGCTTGATGATGGAAAGGGTACGTTCGATAGCCATTGAAGTGCTTCCTGAGCTTTGATTTTGAAGTGTTTTGTCACAACTGCAGCGAATTTGTTTCGCGGCCCGTCGACAAAGCCTCTGATTTTAACCGGCGCGACCTGCGGGATTGGTGAAAACCCCGCGAAAGGCCGCGCTGCGACGGCTGGTTTTCAGCGTCCGCGACGGCGACTGCCGGCCGGGCCGCCGAAGCCACCACCGCCTTGCGAGCCGCCGCCACCGCCGCGACGTCCCGGGCCGCTGCGCTGCTCCTTGCGTTGGCGCGAGAAGCTGTCGGCACCGATGTAGCCGAGCGAGGTCTTCATCGGATCGGGCTGGTTCGCAGCGCCGCCGCCACCACCTGGCGCCCGGTTGCCACCGCCGCCCTGCCCTTGCCCCTGGCCGCCCTGGCGATTGCCCGGACCGGCGTTGCCGCGGCGCCCCTGCTGTGGCGGACCGCCGTTGCCGCCGCCCCGGTTGGGGGGGCCACCGCGTCCGCCGCGCTCGCCACGCGGCGGGCGACCGTCGCCCAGCGGGCTCGGGATCGGCGCCTCGCGGCCTTCGCCGCGCGCTTCACGCGGCTGGCCGCCGCCCATGCCGCCGGCGTTGTTGCCGGTGCGGTTGTTGTTGTTGCCACGGCGCTTCTTGTTCCGACCGTTGCGACCGCCGCCTTCCGGACCACCGGGGCCCCGTTGCTGCTGCGGACCCGCCGGGCGCGCCTGCGCGCCGCCCGAGGCCTGGAACAGCGCCTGGATGTCGCGCTCGTCGAGTTCCATCCAGGCACCGCGCTTGAGACCGCGCGGCAGCACCATCGCGCCGTATCGGATGCGGATCAGCCGGCTGACCGCATGGCCCACCGACTCGAACAGGCGGCGCACCTCGCGGTTGCGGCCTTCGGAAATGGTCACGCGGTACCAGCAGTTGGAGCCTTCGCCGCCACCGTCTTCGATGGTGCCGAACTGCGCCATGCCGTCGTCGAGGCGCACGCCCTCGAGCAGCTTCTTCTTTTCTTCGCTGGTGAGCGCGCCCAGCACGCGCACCGCGTACTCACGCTCCAGGCCGAAGCGCGGGTGCATGAGCTGGTTGGCCAGGTCGCCGGAGCTGCTGAACAGCAGCAGGCCTTCGGTGTTCAGGTCGAGCCGGCCGACCGACTGCCACTTACCCTGCTGCAGGCGCGGCAGTTTGCGGAACACCGTCGGGCGGTTCTGCGGATCGTCGTGCGTGACGACCTCGCCCACGGGCTTGTGGTACGCGATCACGCGCGGCGGCGGCGGTGCGATGCGGTAGCGGATCGGCTTGCCGTTGATCTTGACCTGGTCGCCGTACTGGATGCGCTGGCCGATGTGGGCGGGCTCGTTGTTGACCGAGATGCGGCCCTGCAGGATCAGTTGCTCCATCTCGAGGCGCGAACCGAGACCGGCCTGCGCCAGCACCTTGTGCAGCTTGGGCGAATCGGCTTCGGGCAGCAGCACGCGCTTGAGCGGCGGCACCTCGGGGCTCTCTTCGTCGGCATCGAACTGGCCGGAAATGACGTCGGAGAAGCGGATCGGCTCGGGCGGCAGCGCATTGCGCTGCTCGCGCTCGGCGGCGCGACGGGCACGGTCGAGGTCGTCTTCCTCTTCGTCGGGCTCGTCTTCCTCGTCGTCTTCATCATCGTCCGCGCGATCGTCGTCCTGATCGGACGCCCGGGGACGCTTCGTTTCGACCGGTGCGGGCTCGTCTTCGTCAGCCGCCCCGGCTTCGGCAACCACGGGCGCCACATCGGGCTCCACCGTCGCGGGAGCTTCGGCCGCAGGAGCGACTTCCGCCGCGCTCTGCAATTGCTCATCGGCAGCCGGAACCTCGACCACCTTCTTCTTGCGGGGCGCACGCGGCTTCTTCAGCGCTGCTTCGGCCTCGGCCTCTGCCGGCTCCGCGGGCGCAACCACGGATTCGACCGCAACCTCCGTCGCCTGCTTGGGCGTGGCTGCCCGCTTCCGCTTCTTGACTTCGGGTTCGACCGGCAGCTTTGCTGCGTCGTCGGTGTCGGATGAGCTCATGGGGTTTTTCCGGGAGAAACAGCGTGGGGGTCGTGGGGGTCGGTCTCGTCCGCTGCGGGGGACGGGACGTCGGATTCGGGTTCTTCGGGCGCGGCGGCCACTTCGGGTTCGGCGGGCAACGCGCCGGTTTCTGGCTCGGACGCCGGCGGCGCCTCATCTACAGACTCGACGGCTTCATCGCCTTCGGTGATCGCCACCACCTCTTCGGCAAACTCCGCCGCATCGGTCGAGACGACCTCGGCCAGTTCGGCCGACTCGGGCGGCGCATCAACCATGGCGAGTTCGGGCTGCACGCCCTCTTCGGCCACGGGCTCTGCAGCTTCCTCGTCCGCCGCGTCCGCCGCGTCGATGTCCATCGGCAGCCCCGGCTGGTCGCCCGAGGCCTGCTGCAAGGCATCGACCAACGCAGCCTGCTGCGCGGGCGTTTCCACCAGCGGCAACTGGTCGAGCGAAGCCAGGCCCAGGTCGTCGAGGAACTGGCGCGTGGTCGCAAAGAGCGCGGGCCGGCCGACCGTTTCGCGGTGGCCGATCACCTCGACCCAACCGCGGTCTTCGAGCTGCTTGAGGATCAGCGAGTTGATCGTGACGCCGCGGATGTCTTCCATGTCGCCGCGCGTGGCCGGTTGCCGGTAGGCAATGATGGCCAGCGTTTCGAGCGCGGCGCGCGTGTAGCGCGGCGGCTTCTCGGGATGCAGGCGATCGAGGGCATCGCGCATCTCGGGCCGGCTCTGGAAACGCCAGCCGCTGCCGACGCTCACCAGCTCCAGGCCGCGTTGCGCCCAGTCTTCCTGCAGTTCGAGCAACAGCACCTTGATGGTGTCCACGCCCAGCTCGTCGTCAAACAGCACGCGCATGTCGCGCACCGGTAGCGGCTGGCTCGAACAGATCAAGGCGGTTTCGAGAATGCGCTTGGCATCCGCCGTATTCATGGTTCGCGTTATCCGGAAAAAGGCGCCTGGCGACGCTTGTTCAGATGGATGGAAGGGGAAGGCGTTGCCGGCACGCGGCGAGTGCAACGCAAGGCCGGCATCGGGTGGCCGGCGCGGCCCTTGGGCCGTCAGGCGCGATTGTAATCCAGCCCCCAGGTCTGCAAAGCCTGGGCCAGATCGGGCGGCGGCGGCGAACGGAACTCCATCGCCTGCTGCGTGACAGGATGCACGAACGCCAGCCGGAACGCATGCAGCGCCTGCCGCGCCAGGCCCACCGCGGGCGCGCCGCCATAGAGCGCATCACCGACCAGCGGATGACCGATCGACGCCATGTGCACGCGGATCTGGTGGGTGCGGCCGGTTTCGAGCGTGCAGCGCACCGCGCAGCCCTCGGTGTGGCTGTCGAGCCGCTCGATCAGGGTGCGCGCGGTCTTGCCCGCGTGGCGCTCCAGGTCGACCACGGCCATGCGCAGCCGGTTGCGCGGATCGCGGCCGATCGGCGCATCGACCTGCCGGGCCGCCGCGCCCTCCCAGGCCTTGTGCCCCATCGCCAGGTACTGGCGCTTCACGTCGCGCGCGGCGATCAGCGCCACCATGGCGTCCATTGCGGCCCGCGTGCGCGCCACCACCATCAGGCCGCTGGTGTCGCGGTCGAGGCGGTGCACGATCCCCGCGCGCGGCAGCAGCACGGCCTTCGGATCAAGCGCCAGCAGGCCGTTCAGCAGCGTGCCGCTCCAGTGGCCCGGCGCCGGATGCACCACCAGGCCGGCCGGCTTGTCGATGATCCGCAGGTGCTCGTCTTCGTGAACGGTGACCAGGTCCATCGCCTCGGGCCGAAAGGCCTGGCTCTGGGGCGTGGGCCGCAGTTCGATGCGCCCCGACTGGCCGACGCGCACCGTGGCAGAGACCTTGGTGAGCGTGCGCCCTTGCAGCTCGACCGCACCGGCCTCAATGAGTTGCTGAAGGTAACTGCGCGAGAACTCGGGCACCAGCACAGCCAGCGCGCGGTCGAGCCGCTGGCCGTTCTGCGCCTGGTCGATGGCGAAGGGCCGCAGCTCGCTGGACTCCGCGAGATCGGCACCCTCTTCAGGTTCAGCCCCTTCCGGAGGATCGGTGAGGGGGTCGGTCGATATAATTGAGGGCAACTGTTTCACGAAAGCCGTATGTGATGTTTCGCGCCAAATTATCGGTCCCTGCCTGGATCGCGCTCAGCGCGGCGGCCCTTCTCGTCACCGGCTGTGGTTCCACCACCAAGGAAGACAAGACCGCGAACTGGAGCCCCAACCGCATCTACTCCGAAGCCAAGGACGAAGTCGGCTCCGGCGCCTACGACAAGGCGGTGCCGCTGTACGAGAAGCTCGAAGGCCGTGCCGCCGGCACGCCGCTGGCCCAGCAGGCCCAGCTCGAGAAGGCCTACGCCCAGCACAAGGCCGGCGAAAAAGCCAACGCCATCGCCACGCTCGACCGCTTCATGAAGCTGCACCCGGCCAGCCCGGCGTTCGACTACGCGCTCTACCTGAAGGGCGTGATCAACTTCAACGACGACCTGGGCATGTTCGCGTTCCTGACGCGCCAGGACCTGTCGGAGCGCGACCAGAAGGCAGCCAAGGAATCGTTCGAATCCTTCCGCGACCTGGTGACGCGCTTCCCCGAGTCGCGCTACGCGCCCGACGCGCGCCAGCGCATGAACTACATCGTGAACTCGCTCGCGCAGTACGAAGTTCACGTGGCGCGCTACTACTACTCGCGTGGCGCCTACCTCGCGGCCATCAACCGGGCACAGATCGCGCTGGCCGACTACCGCGAAGTGCCCGCGCTCGAAGAAGCCCTGTACATCATGGTGAAGTCGTACGACGCACTCGGCATGAAGGACCTGCGCGACGATGCGCAGCGCGTGCTGACCACCAACTACCCGAAGAGCTCCTACCTGGCCAACGGCTTCAAGGGCAAGGACGATCCGTGGTGGAAGCTCTGGTAACCCAGAGCCAGCCGACCACTTCGGTAGATCTCAGTAAGGTTTCTTGAGCGCGTCGATCGCGCTCTCGAAATCCGCTTCGGTTTCCAGCCGGCGCATCGGCGGCAACGCCGCCAGCAGCCGCCGGCCATAGCCCATCGCCACGAGGCGCGTGTCGCAGATCGCGAGCACGCCGCTGTCGGTCTCACGGCGAATGAGGCGCCCCGCCCCCTGTTTCAATGCCACGGCCGCTTCGGGCAGCGAGTAATCGCTGAACGAGCTGCGCCCCTGCGCTTCGAGCCGCTGCGAGCGGGCCTCCACCAGCGGGTCGTTGGGCGGCGGGAACGGCAGCTTGTCGATCACCACGAACTGCAGCGCATCGCCCGGCGCATCGAAGCCTTCCCAAAACGACGCCGACGCCACCAGCACACAGCCCGCGCGCCCGTTGCTCGCGCCTTCGCGAAAGCGGTCCATGAGCACGCGCTTGGGCAGCTCGCCCTGCACCAGCACCTCGGGCCGCGCCTCCGTCTGGAGCAGCTCGAACTGCTGACGCATCGCATCGCCGATGGTGCGCAGCGCGCGCAGTGTGGTGGTGAGCACCAGCGTGCGCCCACCGAGTTCGGCAGCGCCATGCGCGGCCAGCTTGGCGACCTGCTGGCTGTGCGTGGGATCGTTGGGTTTTGGAAAAGCCCGCGGCACATAGATCGCTGCCTGCGAGGCGTAGTCGAAGGGGCTCTGCACGCGCAGCACTTCGGCGTCGCGCAGGCCGCAAGGTTCGGTGAACCAGCGCAGCGTGGGGTCGTCGCCCAACGTGGCGGAGGTGAAGACCCAGGCGCGACGGCTGTCTTCCGGCGGTGGCGGCGGGACGGCGCCGTGCTCGGGGTCTTCGTCGTCATCGCCCTCATTCCCGTATGGCAAGTCGGACTCCACAGGCTCGTCGGCCAGCTTGAGCACCCGCTTGCGCATTGCATCGGCGATGTCGAGCGGCGACTCGATCAGGCGCAGTTGCGTGCCCACATCGACCCAGCGCACCGAGTCAAGTTCGCACGGTTGCGCGAAACGCGCGGTGCGCTTGGCGAGCTGGCGCGCGCGCTCGTGCAGGCGCACGAAGTCGGGCGAGATTTCGCTCACCGTGTCCAGCCCGTCTGAGGCCTGCACGAAGGCGTCTTGCAGATCGTCGAGCGCGCTCTGCCAGGCCTCGGCATCCACGCCCTCGGGGGCAGGACCCACCCAGCGCAGCTTCGCGCCCGGCCATTGCTTGCCGACCACCAGACGCAGTTCGCGCGCCGCGCGTTCGACACCCGCCACCAGCTGCTGCCAGTCGACCAGCCCGCGGGCATGCTGCAAGCCCGCGCCGAGCATGTCGCGCGCGAAATCGAGCGCCTGTCCGCTGCCGAGCTGCGCGCCCAGAAACTGCACGCCGGTCTCGTTGAGCTGGTGCGCCTCGTCGAACACGACGACGCTCACGGTCGGCAGCAGTTCGGCCATGCCGGTCTCGCGCACCGCCAGATCGGCGAAGAACAGATGGTGATTGATGACCACGATGTCGGCCGCGAGCGCCTCGCGCCGCGCGAGGTTGACGTGGCACGACTTGAACTGCGGACATTGCGCGCCCAGGCAGTTCTCTCGCGTGGAGGTGATCAGCGGGATCAGTGGCGAACGTTCGTCGAGCCCCGGCAGCTCAGCCAAGTCGCCGGTGCGCGTGGCTTTCGACCACTGCTCGATCTTCGCCAGCGTGCGCAGGCTGCCGCGCTCGGGCAGCGAGGCGTCGTGGCGCGCCATGTCGAGCCGATGCAGGCACAGGTAGCTGCCCCGCCCTTTCAGCAACGCCGTGCGTATCGGCAGTGCGAAAGCTTCGACGAGGCGCGGCAGGTCGCGGCCGAACAGCTGGTCTTGCAGGGTCTTGGTGGCAGTCGAGAGCAGCACGCGCTCGCCGCTCAGCAATGCGGGCACGAGGTACGAGAACGTCTTGCCCACGCCGGTGCCGGCCTCGACCACGAGGATGCCGCCGTCGGAGATCGTGCGGGCCACGGCCATGGCCATTTCGGTCTGGCCGCCGCGTTCGCGGAACTGCTCGGCGGCCTGCGACAGCACCCCGTCCTGCGCGAACGCGTCGCGCACCTGGTCTTCGAGCGGCGACGTCACGCCGGCTCTTTCGGGTCGAGCGCGTTCTCGAGCTGCGCGATCTGGTCGCGCAGGGCGAGGCGGCGCTTTTTCAGGCGGCGCATCAGCAATTCGTCCGGCGGCGCACCGTCTTCCGAGAGCCGGTCGATGGTGGCGTCGAGGTCGGCATGCGCCATGCGCAGCTCGATCAGCTGACGGGAAAGGGAATGAAGATTGGAGTCCAACGGTGGGGGTGCGCGTGCCGCATGGGGCCGCGCGTGTTCATTCGATAATACGTCCTGACACGAACCCCAGAGAAGACAGAAAGCGCGCCTCTGGCGCCCCAGCGCTCATGACCCAAGGCTTTCGACTCGCCGCCGCCACCGGCCTCCACAAGGGGGACCGCCCCTACCAGCAGGACCAGGTGCTGTTGATGAGCCACCCACGCACGCCGGGCTGCGTGCTCGGCGTCATCGCCGACGGCATGGGCGGGCGCAGCGGCGGGCGCAAGGCATCCGACCAGGTGCTGATGACCGCACGCCAGCTCTTCACCCGCTACAGCCCCGAGCGCGACGACCCCGCCGTCGTGCTGCGCCAGTTGCTCGAAGACGCCCACACGGTGATCAAGCTCACGGCGCTGTCGAGCGAACAGGAGCCGCACAGCACGCTGGCCGCTTTCCTGATGACCCCCCAGGGCGGCTGCGCCTGGATTCACGCGGGCGACTCGCGTATCTATCACTTCAACGACGGCGCGCTGGTCAAACGCACGCGCGACCATTCGTATGTGCAGGCGCTGGTCGATCGCGGCCAGATCAGCGAGGCCGAGGCCAACATCCATCCGCAGGGCAACATCCTGCTGGGCTGCCTGGGCATGACGACCACGCCGCCGCCCGTCGATCCCCACCACATTGCCAAGCTGCAGCCGGGCGACCTGCTGATGGCCTGCAGCGACGGGCTCTGGCACTACTTCTCGCCCGAGGAACTGGCCAGCGTGCTGTACGCGCAACCGCCGCGCGATGCGGTGGAAATTCTGGTGGGGGAAGCCCGGCGCCGTGCGCGCGGCACGGGCGACAACATCTCGATCGCGGTGCTCAAGCTCGACCCGCTGCCTGCGGCGGCCTGAGCGCCCTCTTCTTTTTCAGGGCGCCGGTGCCGGCGGCAACGGTGCACCGCGCGGCTTGGTGCGCTCGGCGTTCTGGCGTTCGCGGCTGGCGCGGTGTTCTGCCGCCCGCTTCTGCTTCTCTTCGAAGCGCGTGGTCGCGGCCGGTGCTTCGGCGCGGCGCTGCGCCGCCTTGGCCTGCTCATCGGCGTGGGCCTTCTGCTTGCCCTCGAACTGGCGCTGGCGCGCGTCCGCGTCGGCCGCCGTCGCAGCGCGGCTTGCCGCGTGATCGGCGGCACGCTGTTCGCGCGCCTTCTGGTCTTCTTGCGACTTCTCGCGCTGTTCGCGCGAATCCTGCGGGCGCTGATTGGCGGCCTTCTGGTCGAGCTTCTGCAGCTCGGCCGCGCCGCTGCGCTGACGCTGGATGTCGTTGATCGCGGTTTCCTGCCGCTTGATGTGGTCGGTTTCCTTGCGACGGCGGCTGCGGCTTTCGCGCAGGCAGTCTTCCACCGCAAACTTCGCGTAGCAGGCCGTGCGCTCCTTCGCGTAGCGCGACTCGATGGCCTCGCGCTCGGTGGCCAGGCGGCTGCGTTCGGCTTCGAGGTCGGCGCTGCCCGAGGCCGCATTGGACTGGGCCCAGAGCGGCAGGCTGGCCAACGCCAGGAACAGGGCAAGAGCGGTTTTTTTCATGTGAGTCGGGTGTCGACGATGCGGCGTTCCAGGGCGAGGAATTCGCTCGACTGCATTTCGGTGAGCCGGGACACCGTGCGCGGAAACTCGTGCGCCAGCGGGCCCTCCGTGTACAACGCCTCGGGCGGCACCTCGGCCGACATGATGAGCTTGCAGCGCCGGTCGTACAAGACGTCGACCAGCCAGGTGAAACGGCGTGCTTCCGAGGCCATGCGCACCGGCATGTGCGGCACGTCGGACAGCAGCACGGTGTGGAACTGGCTCGCGATCTCGAGGTAGTCGTTCTGCGAGCGCGGGCCGCCGCACAGCGTCTTGAAGTCGAACCACACCACGCCACCGGCCTTGCGCCGCGCGCGGATCTCGCGCTGCTCGATATGCAGGATCGGGTTTTCGTCCGCCGTCTCGGCCAACTTGTCGAAAGCGTGGCGCAATTCCTTCTCGGCCGCCGCGTCGTTCGGCGTGAGGTACATGCGCAGCTGCTCCAGCGTGCGGCGCCGGTAGTCGGTGCCGTTGTCCACGCTCAGCACTTCGAGCTTCTGGTTGAGCAACGCAATGGCGGGCAGGATGCGGTCGCGGTGCAGGCCGCCGGGGTACAGGTCGTCGGGCTTGAAGTTCGAGGTGGTGACAAAGCCCACGCCGTTGTCGAACAGCGACACGAGCAGCCGGTGCAGGATCATCGCGTCGGTGATGTCCGCAACGTGGAACTCGTCGAAGCAGATCAGCTTGTAGCGCTTGGAAATTCGCAGCCCGAGTTCGTCGAGTGGGTTCACGGTGCCCTGCAGGTCGCGCAGTTCGCGGTGCACCTCGCGCATGAACTCGTGGAAGTGCAGGCGCGTCTTGCGCCGCAGCGGCACGGCGTTGAAGAACAGGTCCATCAGGAAGCTCTTGCCGCGCCCCACGCCGCCGTACATGTAGACGCCGCGCGGCAGCTCCGGTCGGTTGATGAGCTTCTTCAGCGCATTGGAGCGCCGGGCCTTGTACTCACCCCACTCGGTGGCGCAGCGGTCGAGCGCCTCGACGGCCGCGAGTTGTGCGGGATCGCTCTTGAACCCGCGTGTCGCGAGTTCCGCTTCGTAAGCCTGTTTGACGCTCAAGGGATCGGATCGCTTCAAAAATGGAGAGCCCCGACCGCCCCGCGAGGGTCGATCGGGGCCGGGTTCGCTCAAGAACCGGAGATCAGAAGTTGAGCGTGCGCTTGTCCACGGCCAGAGCCGCTTCCTTGGTGGCTTCCGACAGCGACGGGTGCGCATGGCAGATGCGCGCGATGTCTTCGGCGCTGGCCTTGAACTCCATTGCCACGACGGCTTCGGAGATCAGTTCGCTGGCCTGCGGGCCCACGATGTGCACGCCCAGGATCTCGTCGGTGGTGGCATCGGCCAGGAACTTGACCATGCCGGTCGTGTCGCCCAGCGCGCGTGCGCGGCCGTTCGCCAGGAACGGGAAGGTGCCGGCCTTGTAGGCGCGGCCCGCGGCCTTGAGCTGCTGCTCGGTCTGGCCGACCCATGCGATCTCGGGGCTGGTGTAGATCACCCACGGCACGGTGTTGAAGTTCACGTGGCCATGCTGGCCCGCGATGCGCTCCGCCACGGCCACGCCTTCTTCCTCGGCCTTGTGCGCCAGCATCGGGCCGCGCACCACGTCGCCGATGGCCCACACGTTGGGCAGGCTGGTCTTGCAGTCGTCGTCCACGGCGATGGCGCCGCGTTCGTCGAGCTTCAGGCCCACGGCTTCGGCGTTCAGGCCGATGGTGTTGGGCACGCGACCGATCGAGACGATCAGCTTGTCGACTTCCAGCGTCTGGGCTTCGCCCTTGGCGTTGGTCCAGGCGACGCTCACGCCCTTCTTCGACGATTTGATCTCGCCGACCTTGACGCCGAGTTCGATCTTGAGCTTCTGCTTGTCGAAAGCCTTCTTGGCTTCCTTGGCGATCTGCTCGTCCACGGCGCCGAGGAAAGTCGGCAGTGCTTCGAGCACCGTGACTTCGGCACCGAGGCGGCGCCACACCGAGCCCATTTCGAGGCCGATGACGCCCGAGCCGATCAGGCCCAGCTTCTTCGGCACGGCGCCGATGCGCAGCGCACCGTCGTTCGAGAGGATGTTTTCCTCGTCGAACGGCGTGCCCGGCAGCGCGCGGGCGTTGGAGCCCGTGGCCAGGATGATGTGCTTGCCGCTGATCGATTCTTCGGCAGCGCCTGCCACCTTGATCTCGTAGCCGGCTTCGTCCGCCTTCACGAACGAACCACGGCCGTGGAAGAAGCTGATCTTGTTCTTCTTGAACAGGTACAGGATGCCGTCGTTGTTCTGCTTCACGACCTGGTCCTTGCGGGCCAGCATCTTCTCGATGTCGAGGCCGAGGCCTTCGACCTTGATGCCGTGGTCCGCAAAGTGGTGACCGGCCTGCTCGAAGTGCTCCGACGATTGCAGCAGCGCCTTCGAGGGGATGCAGCCGACGTTGGTGCAGGTGCCGCCCGGTGCGGGGCCGCCCTTGCCGTTCTTCCACTCGTCGATGCAGGCCACGTTGAAGCCGAGCTGCGCAGCGCGGATTGCCGCGATGTAGCCGCCAGGACCGCCGCCGATGACGACGACGTCGAATTGCTTGTTTGCCATCTGTGTCTTGCTCCCCGGATCAGATGTCGAACAGCAGGCGCGACGGATCTTCCAGCGCTTCCTTCATGGCGACCAGGCCCAGCACGGCTTCGCGGCCGTCGATGATGCGGTGGTCATAGCTCATGGCGAGGTAGTTCATCGGACGAACGACGATCTGGCCGTTTTCGACCACGGCGCGGTCCTTGGTGGCGTGCACGCCGAGGATGGCCGACTGGGGCGGGTTGATGATCGGGGTCGAGAGCATCGAGCCGAAGGTGCCACCGTTTGAGATGGAGAACGTGCCGCCGGTCATTTCTTCAATGCCCAGCTTGCCGTCTTGGGCCTTCTTGCCGTACTCGGCGATCTTCTTCTCGATGTCGGCGAAGCTCATCTGGTCGGCATTGCGCAGGATGGGCACCACCAGACCGCGCGGCGAACCGACAGCGATACCGATGTCGAAGTAGCCGTGGTACAGGATGTCATTGCCGTCGACCGACGCGTTGAGCACCGGGTACTTCTTCAGTGCGTGCACCGCGGCCTTCACGAAGAAGCTCATGAAGCCGAGCTTCACGCCGTGTTCCTTGGTGAACGCGTCCTGGAACTTCTTGCGCAGGTCCATGACCGGGGCCATGTTCACTTCGTTGAAGGTCGTGAGGATGGCGTTGGTCGATTGCGATTGCAGCAGGCGCTCGGCGATGCGGGCGCGCAGGCGGCTCATCGGCACGCGCTGTTCCGGGCGCTCGCCCAGGTCGGGTGCGGCAGGCGCTGCGACCTGTTGCAGCGCGGGCTTGGCAGCCGGTGCAGCAATGGCGGCGGCAGGCTTGGCGCCGGCAGCAACCGCGCCGAGCACGTCGCCCTTGGTCACGCGGCCATCTTTGCCCGTGCCAGCCACGTCGCTGGTCTTCAGGTTGTTGTCAGCCAGCAGCTTGGCAGCGGCGGGCATGGCGACGTCGGACTTCGAACCACCGGTGGCGGCTGCTGCCGCTGCGGGTGCAGCAGCGGTCGGTGCGGCGGCGGGTGCAGCTGCTGCAGCGGGCGCTGCGGCGGCGGCCTTGCCATCGGTGTCGATCCTGGCGATCAGCTGCTCGGCCACCACGGTGGCGCCGTCGGGCTGAACGATCTCGACCAGCACGCCAGCCGAGGGCGCGGGCACTTCGAGCACGACCTTGTCGGTTTCGATCTCGATCAGAATTTCATCGACAGCGACGGCTTCGCCGGCTTTCTTCTTCCACGTGAGCATGGTGGCTTCGGCCACGGATTCGGAAAGTTGGGGGACTTTGACTTCTACGATAGACATTTGGAGTGAGCTCCGTTTTGTTCTTGAGGGTGTTCGTGTGAAAAGGGGCGGTTCTTACTTGGTCAGCACGAAGCCCTTGAGCTTGCCAAATGCGCCATCGACCAGCGCCTTCTGCTGTTCCTGGTGCAGGTGCGAGTAGCCGACTGCCGGCGATGCCGAAGCGGCACGGCCGGAGTAGCCGAGCTTCTGGCCTTCCTGCATGTTTTCGTGGATGTAGTGCTGCACGAAGAACCAGGCGCCCTGGTTCTGCGGCTCGTCCTGGCACCACACGATGTCCACGAGGTTGGGGTACTTCTTGATCTCGGCGGCGAAGGCCTTGTGCGGGAACGGGTAGAGCTGCTCGACGCGGATGATCGCCACGTCGTCGTTGCCCTGCTCTTCGCGCTTCTTGGCCAGGTCGTAGTAGACCTTGCCCGAGCAGGCGATCAGGCGCTTGACCTTCTCGGCCTTCAGGCCCTTGCTGTCGGGAATGACCGTCTGGAAGCTGCCCTTGGTGAACTCGGACAGCGGCGAGGTCGCGTCCTTGTTGCGCAGCAGCGACTTGGGCGTGAGGATGATCAGCGGCTTGCGCAGGTTGCGCACCATCTGGCGGCGCAGGATGTGGAAGATCTGGCTGGCCGTGGTGGGCTGCACCACCTGCATGTTGGTGTCGGCGCTCAGCTGCATGAAGCGCTCCAGGCGTGCCGAGCTGTGCTCGGGGCCCTGGCCTTCGTAGCCGTGCGGCAACATCATCGTGATGCCGTTGACGCGGCCCCACTTCACTTCGCCCGAGGCGATGAACTGGTCGATCACCACTTGCGCGCCGTTCACGAAGTCGCCGAACTGGGCTTCCCAGATGACGAGCGTGTTGGGGTCGTTCGAGGCATAGCCGTATTCGAAGGCCAGCACGGCTTCTTCGGACAGGATCGAGTCGATGACGACGAACGGAGCCTGGTTCTCGGCCACGTTCTGCAGCGGCGTGTAGGTGCCGGTGTCGAACTTCTCGCGGTTCTGGTCGTGCAGCACGGCGTGGCGGTGCGTGAACGTGCCGCGACCCGAGTCTTCACCCGACAGGCGCACCGGGTAGCCGCTGGCCACCAACGAGGCAAAAGCCATGTGCTCGCCCATGCCCCAGTCGACGTTCACGTCGCCGCGGCCCATGGCGGCGCGGTCGTCCAGCACCTTCTTCACGAGCGGGTGCACGGTGAAGCCTTCGGGCGGCGTCGTGATCTTCTCGGCCAGGCGCTTCCACTCGGTGGACGGAATGGCGGTGTCGCCGGCGTCGGTCCACTTCTTGTTGAGGTACGGGCTCCAGTCGACGGCGTACTTGCTCTTGAAGTTGGTGAGCACGGGATCGACGGTGTTCTTGCCTTCGTCGAAGGCGGCGCGCTGCGCCTTGACCATGTCGTCGCCGAGCGTGTCGCCCAGGCCTTGTGCGGCCAGCTTGTCGGCGTACAGCCGGCGCGTGCCGGGGTGGGCCGCGATCTTCTTGTACATGAGCGGCTGGGTGAGCGACGGGGTGTCCTGCTCGTTGTGGCCCAGCTTGCGGAAACAGATGATGTCGACGACCACGTCCTTCTGGAATTCCATGCGGAAATCAAGCGCGAACTGGGTGGCGAGCACCACGGCTTCGGGATCGTCGCCGTTCACGTGCAGCACCGGCGCTTCGATCATCTTGACGATGTCCGAGCAGTACAGCGTCGAGCGGCTGTCGCGCGGGTCGCTGGTGGTGAAGCCGATCTGGTTGTTGATGACGATGTGCACCGTGCCGCCGGTGGAGTAACCACGGGTTTCGGCCAGTGCCAGCGTTTCCATCACGACGCCCTGGCCTGCGAAGGCAGCGTCGCCGTGCACGATCACGGGCAGCACCTGCTTGCCCAGCGGGTCGCCGCGGCGGTCCATGCGGGCACGCACCGAGCCTTCGACCACGGGGTTCACGATTTCCAGGTGCGAGGGGTTGAACGCCAGGCTCAGGTGGACCGGGCCGCCGGGGGTGGTCACGTCCGAGCTGAAGCCCTGGTGGTACTTGACGTCGCCGGAGGGCAGGTCTTCGGGGGCGGTGTGGTCGAACTCGGCGAACAGGTCGGCGGGCATCTTGCCCAGCGAGTTCACGAGCACGTTCAGGCGGCCACGGTGGGCCATGCCGATCACGATTTCCTGCACGCCCTTGATGCCGGCCTGGTTGATCAGCTCGTCCATCGAGACGATGAAGCTCTCGCCGCCTTCGAGCGAGAAGCGCTTCTGGCCGACGTACTTGGTGTGCAGGAAGCGCTCAAGGCCTTCGGCGGCCGTCAGGCGGTTCAGCACGTGCTTCTTCTGCTCGGCGCTCAGCTTGGGGTTCGTGCGGGCGCTTTCGAGCTTCTGCTGCCACCAGCGCTTGTGGTTCTGGTCGGTGGTGTACATGTACTCGGCACCCATCGTGCCGCAGTACGTTTCACGCAGGGCATTGAGCAGGTCGCGCAGCGACATGGTCTCTTTGCCGAAGAAAGTATTGCTGGTGTTGAACACCGTCTCGAGGTCGGCGTCGGTGAAACCGTAGAACGAGGGCTCGAGTTCCGGAATGGCGGGACGCTCGGCGCGCTTGAGCGGGTCGAGGTCGGCCCAGCGGGCGCCGACGTTGCGGTAGGCGGCAATCAGCTGCTGGACTGCGGTGCGCTTGCGGCCGAGTTCGGAGTCGGCACCGCTGGCCTGCACGACCTTGGTCGTGCCCTGCTTTGCCAGTTCGGCAAAGGCGTTGATGACCGGCAGGTGGGGGACGTCGCGGGCGCTGGTGCCGTCGGCGGCGGGAACGTTCTGCAGGGCGTCGAAATACGTGCGCCAGTTGTCAGGAACGCTGCCGGGATTGGAAAGGTAGTTTTCGTACATCTCCTCGACATAGGGCGCATTGCCGCCGAAGAGATAGGTATTGCCTTGATAGGCGGTGTACGCCGTGGGCGTAGAAGAATCGCTCATATTCCGCTGACCTTCGCTTCCCTGGAGGAAGCACTAGCTGGTTAAGAAACCTTCCGCGACACGGCTGGACCGATTGGCGGATGCGACTGTGGCTGGGGAAGGGCCTGAGTACCTTGGCATTGTGCCACGTCAACCATATGACGGCTGAACGCTGCTACGCAAGGCCCGCAACCCTGCCCCGTTCACGGCTTCGGTCAGGTGGCGGACAGCAACTGTTTGATCTGCTGCAGCGTGGCCGGATCGTCGATGGTGGTCAGGTCACCCGGGTCGCGCTGCTCGCACACGGCCTGGATGGCGCGGCGCAGCAGCTTGCCGCTGCGGGTCTTGGGCAGGCCGCTCACGAAGCGCACGCGCGCGGGCCGCGCCAGGGCGCCGAGCTGGTCGGCCACGAGCTTCATGATCTCGCCCTCGAGCTTGAGTGCCGCGTCGGCGTCGGTCACGGCCAGGCCGTCTTTCGGCACGACGAAGGCCATTGCCACCTGGCCCTTGAGCGTGTCGGCCACCCCGACCACCGCCACCTCGGCCACGTTGGCGTGGCCCGAGATGCTCTCCTCGATCTCGCGGGTGCCCAGGCGATGGCCGGCCACGTTGATCACGTCGTCGGTGCGACCCAGGATGTAGAAATAACCGTCGGCATCGCGGATGCCCCAGTCGAAGGTCGAATAGACCATCTTGCCCGGCACGCTCTTCCAGTAGGTGTTGACGAAGCGCGCGTCGTCCTTCCACACGGTCTGCATGAAGCCGGGTGGCGTCGGGCCTTCGACCACGACCACGCCCTTCTCGTTCGGTGCCGTCAGTTCCTCGCCCGTCGATTCGTGCAGGATCTTGATGCGGTAGCCGTACATCGGCACGCCCGGGCTGCCGAACTTGCTCGGCTTGGCTTCGACGCCGTTGGCGATGGTGATCATCGGCCAGCCCGATTCGGTCTGCCAGTAGTTGTCGATGATCGGCACGCCCAGGCCCTCGCTGATCCAGCGCGCGGTCGGTTCGTCCAGCGGTTCGCCGGCCAGGAACAGCGCGCGCAAGGTCGACAGGTCGTATTTCTTGAGCAGCGCGGGGTCCTGCTTCTTGAGCACGCGCACCGCGGTGGGCGCGCTGAACATCACCGTCACCTTGTACTTCTCGACCAGGCGCCACCAGATGCCGCCGTCGGGCTGCTGGTCGATGCCTTGCGTGGGCAGGCCCTCGTACATGATCGTCGCCATGCCCGCGATCAGCGGACCGTAGACGATGTAGCTGTGACCCACCACCCAGCCGATGTCGCTGGTCGAGAAGTAGGTTTCGCCGGGGCGGCCGTCGAAGATGTGCTTCATGCTCGCGGCCAGCGCCACCGCGTAGCCGCCCACGTCGCGCTGCACGCCCTTGGGCTTGCCGGTGGTGCCGCTCGTGTAGATGGTGTAACTGATGTCGGTCGAGGCCAGCCAGGTGCAGGGCACCTGCGCATCGATGTGTTTCTGCCGCAGTTCGCCGGCCAAGTGGTCGCGGCCGGCGACCAGGTCCATCGGCGCCAAGCCCCGATCGGTCAGCAGCACGGCCTCAGGCTTGTACTTCGACAGGCGGATGGCTTCGTCGAGCAGGGGCTTGTACGCAATGACCTTGCCGCCGCGCGAACCGGCGTCGGCACTCACGACCACCTTGGGCTCGGCGTCTTCGATGCGCGTGGCCAACGAGCCGCTGGCGAAACCGCCGAACACCACGCAGTGGATGGCGCCGATGCGTGCGCAGGCCAACATCGCGAAGGCGGCCTCGGGAATCATCGGCATGTAGATGAGCACGCGGTCGCCCTTGCCCACGCCCAGTTCGACGAGGCTGGCGGCGGTGCGCTGCACCTCGGCGTGCAGCTCGGTGAAGCTGTAGCTTTTTTCGACGCCGGTTTCGGTCGACACGAAGATCAGCGCCGGCTGGTCGCCCCGATCGGCCAGGTGCCGGTCGACGGCGTTGTGACACAGGTTGGTGGTGCCGCCGACGAACCAGCGCGCGAACGGCGGCTGGCTGGCGTCGAGGATCTGCTGCGCGGGCGTGTGCCAGTCGATCAGCTTCGCCTGCTCGGCCCAGAAGGCCTCGGGCGCATCGACGGACTGGCGGTAGAACTCTTCATAGCGGTTCATCGGGATCTGTCTCCTGTTTTATGGATGCCGTTCCGGACTCGACGCCGAAACTGAATTCATAATTATGGGAGCCGATCTTGCGGGAAGCTGACAGCCGCGGCAATCCGGGCGCCCCCCCGGTTGCCGGGCCGCCCTTCAACAGCAATTCAGTAGATCAGCCGACTAGCGGATCAGCGCCTGCAGGTCGCGGAACGCCGGGTGCTCGGCGGTGCGCAGCCACTCGAAGCCGACCATCTCGGTGGTCACGAGTTCGGCGCCGGCGCCGGCCAGGCGATCGAAGGCCGCGTCACGGTTACGTTCGGTGCGTGAGCTGCAGGCATCGGTGACGACCCACACGTCGAACTCGTCCTCGAGCAGGTCGAGCGCGGTCTGCAGCAGGCAGACATGGGCTTCGCAGCCGGCGATCACGATGGTGTTGCGCTCTTCGGCCGCGGCCGGGGGCTTCTGCAGGTGCTTGGGCAGGCTGCGGGCGTTGCCCTGCGGCGCTGCCTTGGCGGGCGGGCGCAGCCATTCGCCGAGCCCCTCTTCCACGCCGCTGAAATGCATCTTGGCCAGCGTCTTGTGGCAAAAAGCGCGGATCTCGGGCAGGTTCTCGCCCAGCTTCGACGGGTTCTGCTCCGTGCCCCAGACCGGCACGTCGACCCACTGCGCCATCTGGCCCAGGCGCGCTGCATTGCGCGCCGCCGCTTCGCCTTCGAAGATCGCCGGCATCAGCCGCGCCTGGTAATCGACCAGGACGAGTTGGGATTGCGTGGCGTCGAGCAGCATGGACTTCTTCTTTCAGGTATCGGTTGAACTGGGCTGAACCGTACCACTGAAAAGAGCGGGTTTCACTGCGTCTTCCGCTGTTGCCGCAGGGCTCGATCGCTGCGCCAACTGCGCAAGGTAGGTCTTGAACAGCGCATCGGCCGACTGATTGAACATGCGGATGCGACCCGTGTGCTGCATCAGCAGCAGGCCGACGCCGTGCGCGAACAGCGCCGTGTTCTCCTGCTGCGCGAGGTCGGCATCGAGGCCCAATGCCAAGAGCGCCTCTTCGCAGGGGCGCAGGGCGTCGTAGAGACGATCGTTCAGTTCGTGATCGAGCGCGTGCGTCAGTCCCCGGGGCCGCATGCCGTGCACCAGATAGAAGCCGAGGTCGAGGTCGCGCGGGTTCGCCGCGTAGAAGTCGAACCAGGCCTGGGCCTTGGCAGCCAGGGTCTGGTCGGGCCGGCTCTCGGACACCGCCACCTCGGCCACGGCGGCCTGCAGGCGCAGCAGCGACTCGTCGAGCAAGGCCGCGTAGATCGCCTCCTTGCTCTCGAAGTACGAATAGATGGCGCCCGGCGTGTAGCCGGCTTTCCTGGCGATTTCACGAATGCTCGCGCCCTCGATGCCGGCCTCCGCGAACACCGTGCGGGCGGCGTCGAGCACCAGGGCGCGGCGGGCGTCGGTAAGGGTCTGGCGGCGTTGGAGCTTGGCGTGCATGGGCGGGACTATAGCCCTCGACCCGTTCGCCGATCAATTTTTCAAACGTTGATCTAAAAATTGAACAGTGTTTAAATCTTTGCGCCAACGGTCAGAAAAAGATCCCCACGAGCCCCAGGAGACAACACCCCATGAACGCCCCGCCTTCCGACGCCCCCTTGATGTCCGGCGCCGACTACCGTGAATCGCTGCGCCGCTACACGCCCACCGTGTTCGTCGACGGTCGCCGCGTTGCCAGCGTGGCCGACGAGCCCGCCTTCCAGCCCGGCATCAACGCCATCGCCCTCACCTACGACCACGCGCTGAAGTCCGAGTACGCGCCGCTCATGACGGCCGTGCAGCACACCAGCGGCAAGCGGGTGAACCGGCTCTCGCACATCAACACCAGCTCGGGCGACCTGCTCAACAAGCTCGAGGCCGTGCGGCTCGTGTGCCAGGAAACCGGCTGCGCCCAGCGCTACCTGACGCACGATGCGCTCAACGCCATCGCCCAGGTGTCGGCGCGCATCGATGACGCGCGCGGCAGCACCGAACACACGGCCCGCTTTCACGAGTACCTGCACCGCATCCAGGACCAGGACCTGACCCTGGGCGTCGCCATGACCGATGCCAAGGGAGACCGCAGCCGCCGGCCGCACGAGCAGGCGAACGTCGACAGCTACCTGCACGTGGTCGAGCGCAACGCGCGCGGCATCGTCATCTCGGGCACCAAGGCCATCGTGACCGGCGCGCCCTACGTGCACGAGCTGCTGGTCATGCCCTGCCGCAACATGGGCAAGGAAGATGCCGACTTCGCCGTCTGCTGCGCCGTGCCGCTCGATGCGTCCGGGCTCACCATCGTCGCGCGCCCGGCCGGGCGGCCCGGCGAGAAGCTCGAGCACGGCGACGCCCTTTTCAGCCGCAAGTACGGCCAGAGTACCGGCGTGTGCATGTTCGACCGGGTGTTCGTGCCGTGGGAACGCGTCTTCTATGCCGGTGAATGGGAGCATTCGGGCCATCTGACCTACAGCTACGCGACGCACCACCGCCACAGTTGCATCGCGGCCCGCGCCGGCTTCGGAGACCTGCTGATCGGTGCCGGCGCGCTGATGTGCGAGGCCAACGGCTTCGACCCGGGCAAAGAGAGTCACCTGCGCGAGCAGATGGTCGAGCTCATCACCATCACCGAGGGCTTCTTTGCCTGCGGCGTGGCGGCCAGCGTCTATGGCAAGGCCGACGACCATTGCGAGGTCTTCATGCCCGACCCGGTGTTCAGCAACATCGGCAAGCTGCTGCTCGCCACCAAGATCTACGACATGCACCGCATCGCCCACTACGTGAGCGGCGGCCTCATCGTCACCCTGCCCGGCCCGGACGAAGACCACAACCCCGAGACCGCGGCGCGGCTGTCCGACGTGCTGCGCGCCAACCCCGCCATTCCCTACGAACAGCGCATCGAGACGGCTCGTTTCATCGAAGACCTCACGGCCGGCTACCAGGGCGGCTGGTACAGCGTGATCAGCCTGCACGGCGGCGGCTCGCCGGCGGCGATGAAGCAGGAGATCTGGCGCAACTACCCGGTGGGCTCGAAGGTCGAGTTGGTCGAGCGCCTGCTCGAACGCGGCATCGCGGCCGACGGCACGCCGGCCGCCGCGCCGCACGACCCGCGCCGCGCCATCACGAAGAACCGCCAGCCCGGCAAGTGCTGCGACACCGGTTGCACCGTGCCGGGACAACCCGTGATGGTCGACCTGCCGGCCCCGACGTTGCGAGCCTAGACTCCGGCGGATGCAGACCTTGCCGCCCCTTCGCCGCCGCCTCGCCCTGCTCTTCGGCGCCGCCTCGCTGCTGCTGCTCGCCGGCTGCGGCGGGTTGCGGGCGGCCGAAGCGCCGATGGCCACCACGCTGGAAAAGAGCAGTTGCACCCGCAGCGCCGACACGCTGATCGTGCTGCTGCCCGGCGCGTACTCGGCGCCCGAAGAGTTCGTGCGCGAAGGCTTCATCGACGCGCTGAACGAGAACCGGCTCGCGGTCGACACCCTGCGCGTCGATGCCCACATGGGCTACTACCGGAACAAGACCATCCTCGACCGGCTGGAGCGGGAGGTGATCGCGCCCGCGCGCCGCCAGGGCTACAAGGCGATCTGGATCGCGGGCATCTCGGTCGGCGGTTTCGGCGGGCTGCTGTATGCCCAGACGCACCCCGGCGATCTCGCCGGCCTGATCGTGCTGGCGCCTTATCTGGGCGAACGCGTGCTGAGCCAGGACATCGCCAACGCCGGCGGCCTGTCGCGCTGGCGCGGTCCGCTCGACGCGCCGCCAGGCAGCGACCCGCGCACGCCGAGCGAAACGCAGCTCTGGCAATGGCTGCGCGGCTATGTCGGCCACACCCGCACGTTCGGCGATCGGCCGCCGCTGTATCTGGGCTACGCGCTCGACGACCGCTTTGCCTTCAGCCACCGCCTGCTGGCCGGGGCGCTGCCGGCGGAACGCGTGGTCACGACCGAAGGCGGGCACGACTGGCCCGAGTGGCGACGGCTCTGGCGCAGCCTGCTGCCGACGCTCCCGCTGCCGGGTTGCCCCGGCTGATCCTTCAGTTCGGCCGCAGGCGCAGCAGCTTGCCGTCGGACTCGTCGGTGAGCACGTAGAGCAGGCCATCCGGCCCCTGCTTCACATCGCGGATGCGGGCCCGGCCGTCCGCCAGCAGCTTGTGCTCGGCGACGACCTTGTCGTCCTTCAGCTCGATGCGATCGAGGTATCCGAACTTCAGCGAACCCACGAACAGGTTGCCCTTCCAGCCAGCGCCGTAGCGGTCGCTGGTCAGAAAAGCCATGCCCGAGGGCGCGATCGATGGCACCCAGTAATGCAGCGGCTGCTCCATGCCGTCCTTGCGGGTGATGCCCTCGCCGATCTTGCCGCCGCCGTAGTTCTCGCCATAGGTGATCACCGGCCAGCCGTGGTTGACGCCGGCGCGCGGGATGTTGATCTCGTCGCCGCCCTGCGGGCCGTGCTCCGTCATCCAGAAGCGGCCATCGGGCGCGAGAGCCGCGCCCTGTCCGTTGCGGTGGCCGTAGCTCCAGATCTCGGGCAGCGCGCCCGCCTTGCCGACGAAGGGGTTGTCTTTCGGCACGCTGCCGTCCTTGGCGATGCGCACCACCTTGCCGTGGTGGTTGTCGAGCGTCTGCGCATCATCCTTGCGGCTGAAGCGGTCGCCGAGCGTGAGGAACAGGTTGCCGTCGCGAGCTTCAACGATGCGGCAGCCGAAGTGTGCGCGGCTCGCGACCTTGGGCTTCTGGCTGAAGATGACCTTCAGTGCTTCCAGCTTCGTGCCGTCGGCCGACAGGCGGGCGCGCGCGAGCGCGGTGCTGTTGGCCGATCCGCCGGAAGCCTCCGGCTCGGAATAGCAGAAGTACAGCGTGCGGTTCTGCGCGAAGCCGCTGTCGGCCAGCACGTCGAGCAGCCCGCCCTGCCCGCCCGCCGCGACCGGCGGCAGGCCCTGGATCGGCGCGCCCAGCTTGCCGTCCGCCGCCACCAGGCGCATGCGCCCGGGCTTCTCGGTGACCACGAAACGGCCCTCCGGCAAGAAGGCGACGCCCCAGGGGTTCTCAAGACCGGAGGTGACGGTTTCGGTTCGCACCTGCGCCAGGGCCGCGCCAGCCAAGCCACAACCCGCGAGCACCACGAGGCGTCCCAGGGAGCGACGAAAGGAGAAATTTCGCAAGTTCATGAAGATTTCCTGAATTTGAGGCCATCTTGACAACAAATGGAACACACATGCCGACTTTTAAGACTGCAAAGTCATATCAACCGATGCGTTTACATTCGAATCCTTATGCTGCATAAACGTTCACCGTTACATTTTTTCTTCCGCCGGATCGAAAAAGTGCATGTAAATCAATGGTTTACGCACGCATTCAACAATTCAGATTAAATTGACATAACTGCGCGTCATCAATATCCTACGCGCCATGCGTTTTTTCGTCCTACCCGCGTCCCTCCTATTTGCCGTCGCTGTTCATGCGGCCCCTCAACAGGAAAAGACCGATGACGAGTTGGCACGAATGCTGGCCGACAAAGGCATCATCGGGCAGCTCAAGCAGGTTCGCCAAACCGTCACAGAGCGCACTTCCGACTTGGTGGTGACCGCCATCGGTTTCCTCGGCGTCCCCTACCGCCGCGGCGGCAACACCGCCGAATCCGGCTTCGACTGCAGCGGCTTCGTCCGCGCCATGTACAACCAGACCGTGGGCCACGTGCTCCCGCGCCGCGCCGAAGAGCAAGCCGCCGCCACCGAGAAGATCGACCGCAGCCAGCTCAAGCCCGGCGACCTCGTGTTCTTCAACACCATGCGCCGCACCTTCAGCCACGTCGGCATCTACGTCGGCGAAGGCAAGTTCATCCACTCGCCCCGCTCCGGCGCCCAGGTCCGCGTGGAAGACATGAACGGCAGCTACTGGCAGCGCCGCTTCGACGGCGCCCGCCGCGTGCTCAGCGGCCAGGGCGACGAGGTCAAGGCTGCGGCCATGGCCAACGCCAGCGACTGATTCGATTTCCCCGAATCCAGGACGAAAAAAATCCCGCCGCGGCGGGATTTTTGTGGGCGCTCGATAGGCGCCGTAGCGCCTCTCGATCAGGCCGCCTTCTTCACCGGCGGCAGGTCGGTACACGTTCCGTGCGCCACTTCCGCCGCCATGCCGATGCTTTCGCCCAGCGTCGGGTGCGGGTGGATGGTCTTGCCGATGTCGATCTCGTCCGCGCCCATCTCGATGGCCAGCGCGATCTCGCCGATCATGTCGCCCGCATGCGTGCCGACGATGCCGCCACCCAGGATGCGATGCGTCTCGGCATCGAACAGCAGCTTGGTGAAGCCTTCGTCGCGGCCATTGGCGATGGCGCGGCCCGAAGCCGTCCACGGGAAGTGGCCCTTCTTGACCTTGATGCCTTCGGCCTTGGCCTGGTCTTCGGTGAGGCCGACCCATGCCACTTCGGGGTCGGTGTAGGCCACGCTGGGGATCACGCGGGCGTTGAAGGCGGCGCTGGACAGCTCCTTGTCGCCCTTCTGCTCGCCGGCAATGACTTCGGCCGCCACGTGCGCCTCATGCACCGCCTTGTGCGCCAGCATGGGCTGGCCCACGATGTCGCCGATGGCGAAGATGTGCGGCACGTTGGTGCGCATCTGGATGTCGACCGGAATGAAGCCACGGTCGCTCACCGCGATGCCGGCCTTCTCGGCGCCGATCTTCTTGCCGTTCGGGCTGCGGCCGACGGCCTGCAGCACGAGGTCGTACACCTGCGGCTCCTTCGGTGCGTTCTCGCCCTCGAAGGTGACCTTGATGCCTTCCTTCGTGGCTTCGGCGCCGACCGTCTTGGTCTTGAGCATGATGTTGTCGAAGCGCGGCGCGTTCATCTTCTGCCAGACCTTCACCAGGTCGCGGTCGGCGCCCTGCATCAGGCCGTCGAGCATCTCGACCACGTCCAGACGCGCGCCCAGCGACGAGTACACGGTGCCCATTTCGAGGCCGATGATGCCGCCGCCCAGGATCAGCATGCGCTTGGGGTCGGTGCCCATCTCCAGCGCGCCGGTCGAGTCGACCACGCGCGGGTCCTTCGGCATGAAGGGCAGGCTCACCGACTGCGAACCGGCCGCGATGATCGCGTTGCGGAACTTGACGGTCTGCTTCTTGCCGGTGGTGTCCCAGCTCGTGCCCGACGTCTCTTCGACTTCCAGGTGGTACGGGTCGATGAAGTTGCCGACGCCGCGCAGCACCGTCACCTTGCGCATCTTGGCCATCGCCGTGAGGCCGCCGGTGAGCTTGCCCACCACCTTGTTCTTGTGGCCGAGCAGCTTGGCGCGATCGACCGTGGGCGCGGCGAAGCTCACGCCGAGGTCGGCGAAGTGCTTCACCTCGTCCATGACGGATGCCACGTGCAGCAGCGCCTTCGACGGAATGCAGCCGACGTTCAGGCACACGCCGCCGAGCGTGGCGTAGCGTTCGATGAGCACGACCTTCAGGCCGAGGTCGGCCGCGCGGAAGGCGGCCGAGTAGCCGCCGGGGCCGGCGCCGAGCACGACCACGTCGCACTCGACATCGACCTTGCCGCCGTAGCTGGACGCCGCCACGGGCGCCGCTGCGGCCGGAGCCGGTGCAGCCGCCTTGGGCGCGGGCGCAGCAGCCGCAGGTGCGGGGGCCGCAGCAGCCGGCGCAGGCGCAGCGGCCCCGTCGACTTCGAGTGTCAGCACGACCGACCCTTGCTTGACCTTGTCGCCGACCTTCACAGCCAGCGACTTCACCACGCCGGCTGCCGACGACGGAATTTCCATCGAGGCCTTGTCCGACTCGACCGTGATGAGCGACTGCTCGGCCTTGACCGTGTCGCCGACGTTGACCAGCACCTCGATCACCGCGACTTCGTCGAAGTCGCCGATGTCCGGCACCTTGATGTGTTGTTCGCTCATTTGGACACTTTCAGTTTGAGTGTGAGAACGTCGGCCGGCAGGGCCGAATTGCGATCGAATTCGCAGGCAGCGGCGATGCCCGCCTCCGCCACGTCGCGCGCGTTGCGCGACTTGTTGTCATAGGCCGCGTGCATGGCGCCGAGCGCAAAGCTGCGTCCCGAGCCGATGGCCCAGTACTGCTTGAACTCGAACACCTCGCGGTAGCTGTAGATGCCGTAGATGCCGCTCGGGTTGGCCAGCAGCATCGTGAACTGGCTCGACTCGTAGGGCTCGTGCTCGTCTTCCTTGGTCTGCATGAAGAACGAATCCTTCAGCACCGGATGCAGCCGCGTGAAGGTGTGAAACACCTCGTGCTTGCTGCCGAACTGCAGCGCCTCGCGCGGCTGGGCGGCCAGCGCATGCTGGAGCACCAGCTGGTGCGCGGCGGCACCCGCCACCGCGAACAGGCTCTGGCCCGCGGCATCCTCGACGGTGAAGATCTTCTGGTTCGCTTCGGCGTTGTGCGACATGCGCGTGTCGCCGAAGGTCACCAGCGAATCTGACGCCATCGTGACCTGACCGCCTTTGCGGACGGCCACAACCGTGGTCATAGCAGGATGCGGCGGTAGTCTGCGAGCACTTGCCCCAGGTAGGCGTTGAAACGCGCAGCCAGGGCGCCATCGATCACGCGGTGGTCGTACGACAGCGACAGCGGCAGCGTGAGACGCGGCACGAACTGCTTGCCGTCCCACACCGGCTTCATCTGACCCTTCGAGAGGCCGAGGATGGCCACTTCGGGGGCGTTGATGATGGGCGTGAAGTGCGTGCCGCCGATGCCGCCAAGCGAGCTGATCGACATGCAACCGCCCTGCATGTCGGCCGAGCCGAGCTTGCCGTCGCGCGCCTTCTTGGCGAGTTCGCCCATCTCGGCGCTGATCTGCAGGATGCCCTTCTTGTCGGCATCTTTCAGCACCGGCACCACAAGCCCGTTGGGCGTGTCGGCTGCGAAGCCGATGTTGTAGTACTGCTTGTAGACGAGCTGGTCGCCGTCCAGGCTGGCATTGAAGTCGGGGAATTTCTTCAGCGCCGCGACCACTGCCTTGATCACGAAGGCCAGCATCGTGACCTTGACGCCCGACTTCTCGTTCTCCTTGTTGGTGGAGACGCGGAAGGCCTCGAGCTCGGTGATGTCGGCTTCGTCGTTGTTGGTGACGTGCGGGATCATCACCCAGTTGCGGTGCAGGTTCGCGCCGCTGAGCTTCTTGATGCGCGACAGGTCCTTGCGCTCGACCGTGCCGAACTTCGTGAAGTCGACCTTGGGCCACGGAATGAGGCCCAGCGCCGCGCCGTCGCCACCACCGGCCGGCGCCTTGGCTGCCGAGGCCTTGGTGCTGGCCTGGCCGCTCATCACGGCCTTGGTGAAGTTCTGGACGTCGTCCTGCGTGATGCGGCCCTTGAGGCCGGAACCCCTGACCTCTTCGAGCGGCACGCCGAGTTCGCGTGCGAACTTGCGCACCGAGGGCGAGGCGTGCGGCAGGCTGCCGGTGGGGGCCGACGTCGGCTGGTGGGCCGGCGCAGCCGTTGCCGGTGCGGCGGCCGCCGGCGCAGGTGCGCTGGCGGTTGCTGCGGCGGGCGCAGCGGCCGCGGCCTGTGCCGGCGCGGGCGCCGGTGCTGCGGCAGCACCAGCGGCGCCTTCGAGCACCGCGATCAGGTCGCCGATGTTGACGGTGTCGCCCACCTTGACCTTGAGTTCCTTCAGCACGCCGGCGCCCGACGACGGAATTTCCATCGAGGCCTTGTCCGACTCCACCGTGATCAGCGACTGCTCGGCGGCGATGGTGTCACCCACCTTCACCAGCAGTTCGATGACCGCGACGTCCTTGAAGTCGCCGATGTCCGGCACCTTGATGTCGACCGGGCCCGATGCAGCAGCCGGCGCGGCTGCTGCGGGTGCAGGCGCTACAGCCGCCGGAGCGGGAGCCGCGGCCGCAGGCGCCGGGGCGGCGGCAGCCGCGCCCTCGGCCTCGACCACCAGCACCACCGAGCCTTGCTTGACCTTGTCGCCCACGGCGATCTTGATTTCCTTGACCACACCGGCCGTGGACGACGGGATTTCCATCGACGCCTTGTCCGATTCGACCGTGATGAGCGACTGCTCGGCCTTGACCGTGTCGCCCACCTTCACGAGCACCTCGATCACCGCGACTTCATCGAAGTCGCCGATGTCGGGCACTTTCACTTCCACTGCTGCCATATCGTTGTCTCCCGCCGTCAGGCGCCGTTCGTTCGTTGGTTGTTGATGTTCAAGCGTAGAGCGGGTTGACCTTGTCGACATTGATGCCGTACTTCTTGATCGCTTCCACCACCTTGGCCACCGGCACGGTGCCATCTTCGCTCAGCGCCTTGAGCGCGGCCACCACGATGTAGTGACGATTGATTTCAAAATGCTCGCGCAGCTTGGCGCGGAAGTCGCTGCGACCGAAACCGTCGGTGCCCAGCACCTTGTAGGTGCGACCCTTCGGCACGAACGGACGGATCTGCTCGGCGTAGGCCTTCATGTAGTCGGTCGAGGCGACCACCGGGCCGGTCGTGGCACCGAGCTGCTCGGCCACGAAGGGAACGCGCGGCGTCTGGTCGGGGTGCAGCAGGTTCCAGCGGTCGGCGTCCTGGCCGTCGCGGGTCAGCTCGTTGAAGCTCGGGCAGCTCCACACCGAAGCCGACACGCCCCACTCTTTCTCGAGCAGCTCTTGCGCGGCAAAGCTCTCGCGCAGGATGGTGCCGCTGCCGAGCAGTTGCACCGTCGGCGCTTCTTTCGCGCCCTTGGCGGCCTTGACCACCGGGCCCTGCTTGGACAGGTACATGCCCTTGATGATCTGCTCCTCGGTGCCGGGCTGCAGGCCGGGCATCGCGTAGTTTTCGTTGAGCAGCGTCAGGTAGTAGTAGACGTTGTCCTGCTTCTCGACCATGCGCTTCAAGCCGTGGTGCAGGATCACGCCGACTTCGTGCGCGAAGGTCGGGTCGTAGCTCACGCAGTTCGGGATGGTGTTGGCCAGGATGTGGCTGTGACCGTCTTCGTGCTGCAGGCCTTCGCCGTTCAGCGTGGTGCGTCCCGAAGTGCCGCCCAGCAGGAAGCCGCGGGCCTGCATGTCGCCAGCCGCCCAGGCCAGGTCGCCGATGCGCTGGAAGCCGAACATCGAGTAGTACACGTAGAACGGCACCATGATGCGGTTGTTGGTGCTGTACGACGTGGCCGCCGCGATCCAGCTGGACATGCCGCCGGCTTCGTTGATGCCCTCTTGCAGGATCTGGCCGGCCTTGTCTTCCTTGTAGTACATGACCTGGTCTTTATCGACCGGGGTGTACTGCTGACCGTGCGGGTTGTAGATGCCGATCTGGCGGAACAGGCCTTCCATGCCGAAGGTGCGGGCTTCGTCCACCAGGATGGGTACGACGCGCGGACCCAGGGCCTTGTCGCGCAGCAGCTGCGTGAGGAAGCGCACGTAGGCTTGCGTGGTCGAGATCTCGCGGCCTTCGGCCGTGGGTTCCATCACCGACTTGAAGACATCGAGCGAGGGCACCGTGAAGCTCTCGTCGGCCTTGGTGCGACGGTGCGGCAGGTAGCCGCCGAGGGCCTTGCGGCGCTCGTGCAGGTAACGCATTTCGGGCGTGTCGTCGGCCGGCTTGTAGAACGGCAGCTCGGCGATCTGGCTGTCGGGAATCGGGATGTTGAAGCGGTCGCGGAAGGCCTTAATGTCTTCGTCGCCGAGCTTCTTGGTCTGGTGGACCGTGTTCTTGCCTTCGCCGATCTTGCCCATGCCGAAGCCCTTGACGGTCTTGACGAGCAGCACCGTGGGCTGGCGCTTGTGGTTCTGGGCGGCGTGGAAGGCGGCGTACACCTTCTGCGAATCGTGGCCGCCGCGCTGCAGGTTCCAGACTTCGTCGTCGGTCAGGTGCTCGACCATCTTCAGCGTGCGCGGATCGCGGCCGAAGAAGTTCTTGCGCACGTAGGCGCCGTCGTTGGCCTTGAACGACTGGTAGTCACCGTCGTTGCACTCCATCATGATCTTGCGCAGCGCGCCGTCATGGTCCTTCTCGAGCAGGGCATCCCAGCCCTTGCCCCAGATCAGCTTGATGACGTTCCAGTTGGCGCCGCGGAACTCGCCTTCGAGCTCCTGGATGATCTTGCCGTTGCCGCGCACCGGGCCGTCCAGACGCTGCAGGTTGCAGTTGATGACGAAGATCAGGTTGTCGAGGTTCTCGCGCGCGGCCAGGCCGATGGCGCCGAGCGATTCGACTTCGTCCATTTCGCCGTCGCCGCAGAACACCCACACCTTGCGGTCCTCGGTGTTGGCAATGCCGCGGGCGTGCAGGTACTTGAGAAAGCGCGCCTGGTAGATCGCCATCAGCGGGCCCAGGCCCATCGACACCGTGGGGAACTGCCAGAACTCGGGCATCAGCTTCGGGTGCGGGTAGCTCGACAGGCCCTTGCCGTCGACTTCCTGGCGGAAGTTGAGCAGCTGGTCTTCGGAGAGGCGGCCTTCCAGGTAGGCGCGGGCGTAGATGCCGGGCGACACGTGGCCCTGGATGTACAGCAGGTCGCCGCCGTGGTTTTCGCTCTCGGCGCGCCAGAAGTGGTTGAAGCCGGCGCCGAACATGCTGGCCAGCGAGGCAAAGGAGCCGATGTGACCGCCGAGGTCACCGCCTTCGGGCGGGTGGATGCGGTTGGCCTTGACCACCATCGCCATGGCGTTCCAGCGCATGTAGGCGCGCAGGCGTTGTTCGATCTCGAGGTTGCCGGGGCTGCGAGCCTCCACGCCGGGCTCGATGGTGTTCACGTAGCCGGTGTTGGCCGAGAACGGCATGTCGACGCTGTTCTGGCGCGCATGTTCAAGCAGTTGTTCGAGCAGGAAGTGCGCCCGCTCGGGCCCCTCGCTCTGGATGACGGAAGACAGTGCATCCATCCATTCACGCGTTTCCTGGGCGTCCGCATCGTTTGCGGCCGAGCCGAACAGGTTCTCGGGATTTGCCGACATGCTTGTCTCTCCTTTTAGGGCTGTGGCTGTAATTTAGTGCGCTGGGCACCGAGCGCGCCGGAGTTTCGCATAGAAGTTTCCCTATTTCAAATAGTGCTTGTTGATTTCTTAATATGAAATATCAATGCAGCACGTCCCCCGCAGGGCCTCTTCGCCGGGAGGGCCATCACCTAAACTCCGCGCATGCCCCTCTCCTCCCCGCTCGCGGTCGCCCGCAGTGCCGTCAAAGCCTCGCCGCTGTCCTGGTGGCGCACGTGGTGGCGCAAGCAGACGCCCGTGCTGCAGGACGCCGTCGCGATGCTCGCGCCGATGGCGGCCGTGCTGTTGTTTCTCGCGGCCATCGTGTCAGCGTTCTGGTACCTGCGCACTGAAGAAGTCGAGCGCGAGCAGGAGTCGGTGCGGCGCGACGTCGAGTACGCGCAACAACGCATGCGCCTGCGCTTGCTGGAGCGGCAGGAACAGCTGATGCGCATCGCGCGCGATGCCTCCAACCGCGAGATCGACCCGGTCGAATTCACGAGCCGTGCCGAGTCGCTGGTGAGCCAGTTCCCCGAGCTGCAGACCATCAGCTGGATCGACGACCGGCGCCGCTTCAAAGCCGGTTATGCCGCGCCCAGCGTCCACCCGGCACAGCAGCACCTGATCGGCGACGTGCTGCGCCCCGGCGACATCGAGAGCAACTACGCGCTGGCGCGCGAGCTGCGCCAGCCGGTGTACTCGCAACCCGTGGCCGGCGGCGAACCCGCCGCGATGCTGCAGCTGCACATTCCGCTGTTCGACCAGGGCCTGTTCGCGGGCGTGGTGCTCGGCGAGTTCTCGATCGACGGCCTGCTGCGCTACGGCATGCCTTCCGAAGTGCAGGCGCGCTACGCCGTCTCGCTGCTCGACGCCAAGGGCAACGTGATCGCCGGCAACACCACGCCGCTGAAGAACAGCGGCACCCGCCTGCTGCCCTGGACCGAAGCCACCAACGAATACGAAGTGCCGGTATCACCTGTCGGCAACGCGCTGATGCTGCGCGCCCAGGCCTACCGCACCTCGCAGGGCGTGGTGGGCAACGGCCTCTTCTGGCTCGTGTGCGCGCTCAGCGTGATGACCAGCTGGATGCTGATCGGCACCTGGCGCCACACGCGCCGACGCCTGCAGGCGCAGCAGCGGCTGGTGGCCGAAACCAACTTCCGCCGTGCGATGGAAAACTCCATGCTGACCGGCATGCGCGTGCTCGACCTGCAAGGCCGCATCACCTACGTGAACGCCGCGTTCTGCGCCATGACGGGCTGGAGTGAAGACGAGCTGGTCGGCCAGACGCCGCCCTTCCCGTACTGGCTCGAATCCGACCGCGAGGTGATGAACGAGCGCCTCGAAGAAGAACTGCACGGCCGCGCCCTGCCCGGCGGCTTCCAGGTGCGCGTGAAGCGCAAGAACGGCAGCGTCTTCAACGCGCGCCTGTATGTGTCGCCGCTGATCGATGCGCGCGGCCACCAGACCGGCTGGATGACGTCGATGACCGACATCACCGAGCCGACGCGCATCCGCGAGCAGCTGTCCGCCTCGTACGAACGCTTCACCACCGTGCTCGAAGCGCTCGATGCCGCCGTGTCGGTGGCGCCCATCGGCAGCGAAGAGCTGCTGTTCGCCAACAAGCTGTACCGCCTGTGGTTCGGCTCTGACACCGTGGGCCACCTGGGCATGGTGGCGCAGGCCGGCGTGCCGCCGTCGAACGCGCACGACGAGGGCCTGGACGACGTCGATCCCTACGCCGGCCTGCCGATCGACACCCTGACCGCCGCGCAGACCGCGAACAACGAAATCTTCGTGCCGCACCTGGGCAAGTGGCTCGAGGTGCGCTCGCGCTACCTGACCTGGGTCGACGGGCGCCTGGCGCAGTTGGTGATCGCCACCGACATCACGCCGCGCCGCGACGCCGAAGAGCAAGCCGCCGCCCAGGCCGACAAGGCCCAGGCCGCGAGCCGCCTGATCACCATGGGCGAAATGGCCTCCAGCGTGGCACACGAGCTCAACCAGCCGCTCACCGCCATCGCCAACTACTGCAACGGGATGATGTCGCGCATCAAGGGGCAGACGATCGACAACGACGCCCTGCTTGCCGCACTCGAAAAAACCTCGAAGCAGGCGCAGCGCGCGGGCCAGATCATCCAGCGCATCCGCTCCTTCGTGAAGCGCAGCGAGCCCAACCGCACGCCGGCCGACGTTGCCACCATGGTGAGCGAGGCGGTCGAACTCGCGGGCATCGAGCTGCGCCGGCGCAACGTGCGCCTGAACCACTACGTGGCCGCGCGGCTGCCGGTGGTGCGCGTCGACCCGATCCTCATCGAGCAGGTCATGGTCAACCTGCTGAAGAACGCGGCCGAATCCATCGACATCGCCGACCGCCCGCTGGCGCGCCGCAGCGTCGAACTGCGCGTGCTGCCCAAGGTGATCGAGGGGCAGAATGCCATCGAGTTCTCGGTGCAGGACACGGGCAAGGGCCTCTCGCCAGAGGTCATGGACCGGCTCTACGAGGCCTTCTTCTCCACCAAGCCCGAAGGCATGGGCATCGGGCTCAACCTGTGCCGCACCATCGTCGAGTCGCACCGCGGCCGGATGCAGGCAGAGAACATCTACAATGGCCCGGATGTGATCGGATGCCGTTTTTCCTTCTGGATTCCGGTGTTGGACGCTATCAGTTCCGTAGCAAGCGACGAGGCAAAGGTACCTGCATGAGTTTGATTCCGAAGAAGGGCACGGTCTATGTCGTCGATGACGACGAAGCCGTCCGCGATTCACTGCAATGGCTGCTCGAAGGCAAGGACTACAGAGTCCGCTGTTTCGAGTCCGCCGAATCCTTTCTCTCCCGATACGACCCGCGCGAAGTCGCCTGTCTGATCGTCGATATCCGCATGGCCGGCATGACCGGCCTCGAATTGCAGGATCGACTGATCGAACGGCGTTCTCCGTTGCCGATCGTGGTCATCACCGGCCACGGCGACGTGCCGATGGCGGTCGACAGCATGAAGAAGGGCGCGATGGATTTCATCCAGAAGCCCTTCAACGACGAAGAACTCGTGTCGCTGGTCGAGCGCATGCTCGAACACGCACGCGGCGCCTTCACGCAGCACCAGCAGTCGGCCAGCCGCGACGCACTGCTGTCCAAGCTCACCGGCCGCGAGGCCCAGGTGCTCGAGCGCATCGTTGCCGGCCGCCTGAACAAGCAGATCGCCGACGACCTGGGCATCAGCATCAAGACGGTGGAGGCGCACCGCGCCAACATCATGGAAAAGCTCAACGCCAACACCGTGGCCGATCTGCTCAAGATCGCGCTCGGGCAAGCGGCTCCAGCCGCCAAGGCCTCCTGAGCTGCAGCTATCCCTCCGATAGCCACGCACCTTCCCCACGCCTGCGCAAGCGGGCGTTTTTACTTGGAAAATCAAAACCGATGACCGCCCAACTGATCGACGGCAACGCCCTCGCCAAAACCATCCGCGCCGAGGTGTCCGGCCGCACCGCTGCGCTGAAGGCACGCGGCGTGAACCCGGCCCTGTCCATCATCCTGGTGGGCAGCGATCCGGCGAGCCAGGTCTACACCAAGCACAAGGTCAACGACAGCACCGAGACCGGCCTGCAGGCCACGCTCGAGACCTACCCCGCCGACCTGAGCGAGGCCGATTTGCTGGCGCGCATCCGCGCCCTCAACGACGACCCGACGGTGCACGGCATCCTGGTGCAGCTGCCGCTTCCGAAGCACATGGACAGCCAGAAGGTCATCGAGACCATCTCGCCCGCCAAGGACGTCGACGGCTTTCACGTCGCCAGCGCCGGCGCACTGATGACCGGCGCCCCGGGCTTCTGGCCCTGCACGCCGCACGGCTGCATGAAGATGCTCGAATCGATCGGCTACGACCTGCGCGGCAAGCACGCCGTGGTCATCGGCCGCAGCAACATCGTCGGCAAGCCGATGGCCATGATGCTGCTCGCCCAAAGCGCCACCGTGACCATCTGCCACAGCGCCACCCAAGACCTGGGCGCGATCACGCGCCAGGCCGACGTGATCGTCGCTGCCGTGGGCAAGCTCAACCTGCTCACAGCCGACATGGTCAAGCCCGGCGCGGTCGTCATCGACGTGGGCATGAACCGCAAGGCGGACGGCAAGCTCGCCGGCGACGTTGATTTCGACGGCGTGAAGGAAGTGGCCGGCTGGATCACGCCCGTGCCCGGCGGCGTCGGCCCGATGACGCGCGCCATGCTGCTCGTCAACACCCTTGAAGCCGCCGAACGCGCCGCCAAGTAATTTCCATGGCCATCACGAACAACCCCCTCCTCGACTTCACCGACCTCCCGCTGTTCGACCGCATCCAGCCCGCGGATGTGTCGCCCGCGGTCGACACACTGCTGGCCGATGCCGAGGCCGCGCTGCAGACGGTGACGGCGCCCGAATTCCCGGCCGACTGGCTCGCGATCTCCAAGGTGCTCGACGTGGCTTCCGAACGCTTCAGCCGCGCCTGGGGCGCCGTCGGCCACCTCAACGCCGTGGCCGACACGCCCGAGCTGCGCGCCGCCTACAACGAGGCCATGCCGCGCGTGACCGCGTTCTGGACTCGACTGGGTTCCGACGAGCGCCTGTACGCCAAGTACAAGGCCATCGACCCGGCCACGCTCAACCCCGAGCAGCGCCAGGCGCACAAGAACGCCGTGCGCAACTTCGTGCTCGGCGGCGCCGAGCTGCAGGGCGAGGCCAAGCAGCGCTTTGCCGACATCCAGGAACGCCAGGCCGAGCTGAGCCAGAAGTTCAGCGAGAACGCCCTCGACGCCACCGACGCCTTCGCGCACTACGCGCAGCTGGGTGAACTCGACGGCGTGCCCGAAGACGTGGTGAGCGCCGCGCGCTCGGCCGCCGAGGCCGACGGCAAGGAAGGCTACAAGCTCACGCTCAAGATGCCGTGCTACCTGCCGGTGATGCAGTTCGCCAAGAGCAGCGCACTGCGCGAAACCCTTTACCGCGCCTACGTCACGCGCGCCAGCGAACTCGGCGATCCGAAGTTCGACAACACCGCGCTCATCACCGAGATCCTCGCGCTGCGCGAAGAAGAATCGAAGCTGCTGGGCTACAAGAATTTTGGCGAACTCTCGGTCGTGCCCAAGATGGCCGAATCGCCCGAGCAGGTCGTCAAGTTCCTGCGCGACCTCGCCGTCAAGGCCAAGCCCTACGGCGAACGCGACCTGGCCGACCTGCGCGCCTTCGCTGCCGAGCAGTTGAACCTCGTCGATCCGCAGGCCTGGGACTGGACCTACGTCGGCGAGAAGCTCAAGGAAGCGCGCTACGCCTTCAGCGAGCAAGAGGTGAAGCAGTACTTCCCGGCACCGAAGGTGATGGCGGGCCTGTTCAAGATCGTCGAGACGCTGTTCGAAGTGTCGATCCGCCGCGACAGCGCGCCCACCTGGCACCCGAGCGTCGAGTTCTACCGCATCGAGCGGGCCGGCCAGAAGGTCGGCCAGTTCTACCTCGACCCCTCCGCCCGCGCCGCCAAGCGCGGCGGCGCCTGGATGGACGACGTGCGCGCCCGCTGGCTGCGCCCCGACGATGGCGCGCTGCAGACGCCCATCGCGCAGCTGGTGTGCAACTTCGCCAGCGGCGTCGACGGCAAGCCGCCGCTGCTCACGCACGACGACGTGACCACCCTTTTCCACGAATTCGGCCACGGCCTGCATCACATGCTCACGCAGGTGAACGAGCGCGACGTCTCGGGCATCAGCGGCGTCGAGTGGGACGCGGTCGAGCTGCCGAGCCAGTTCATGGAGAACTTCTGCTGGGAGTGGGACGTGCTCACCCACATGACGGCCCACGTCGACACCGGCGAGCCGCTGCCGCGCGCGCTGTTCGACAAGATGACCGCCGCCAAGAACTTCCAGAGCGGGCTGCAGACGCTGCGCCAGATCGAGTTCTCGCTGTTCGACATGCTGCTGCACACCGAGCACCAGGCCGCCGCCGCCCCGACGGGCGCCGTGATGGCGCTGCTCGGCCAGGTGCGCGCCGAAGTGGCCGTGATGCCCTCGCCGCCGTTCAGCCGCACGCCGAACACCTTCAGCCACATCTTCTCGGGCGGCTACGCGGCCGGCTACTACAGCTACAAGTGGGCCGAGGTGCTGAGCGCCGACGCCTACGCGGCCTTCGAGGAAACCGTGGGCGCCAATGGCGAGCCAAACATCGAGACCGGCCGCAAGTACCGCCAGGCCATCCTCGAGGCCGGCGGCAGCCGCAGCGCCATGGATTCGTTCAAGGCGTTCCGGGGCCGCGAGCCGCAGCTTGATGCGCTGCTGCGACATCAGGGCATGGCTCAGGCCCAGCCCGCTTGATACGGCGCCGAAGCTTGCGATACTCGGGAGGATGTATCCGACTTTTTACAAACTCCCCTCGCGTCGCCTGATCGGCCTGGCCGTCTTGCTGCTCTCGGCTGCTGCCAGCGTGCTGGCGCAGCCGGTCTACCGCCAGGTAGACAAGAACGGCAAGGTCACGTTTTCGGATCAGCCCCCCGTCGTCACCAACGCACCGACGGGCGGGCCGCAACCGGCCGGCGTCAATGCGCCGGCCAACAGCGGGCTTCCCTATGAACTGCGTCAGGTGGCACAGCGCTACCCCGTCACGCTGTACAGCGGCGAAAGCTGCGGCCCCTGCAACGAGGCGCGCACGCTGCTCACCACGCGCGGCATTCCCTTCGAGGAACGCACCATCAAGAGCAACGAGGACGTCGACGCCCTGCAGCGCCTGAGCGGACAGAACGCGCTGCCGCTGCTGACCGTCGGCTCGCAGCAGCTCAAGGGCTTCTCGGATGTGGAATGGTCGCGCTACCTCGATGCGGCCGGCTACCCCAAGAGCAACAGCCTGCCCGCTGGCTACCGCCCGCCCGCAGCGCGACCGCTTGTGGCCCAGCAGGCACCGGCTGCGGCACCCCGTGCGGCCGACGCGCCCCTGCAGCCCCCGAACCCCGCGCCGGCTCCGCCTTCGAACGCACCGGGCCCGAGCAACCCGGCTGGCATCAAGTTCTAAAAAATGACGGGGCCTTGGCCCCCGTTTCGCATCGCCGCCGTTCAGCCGGCGAACTGCATCGTCTTCACGCCCGACGCCGTGCCCAGCAGGCACACGTTGGCCTTCTGATGGGCGAAGACCCCAACCGTCACCACGCCGGGCCACTGGCTCACTTCGGATTCGAAGGCGCGCGGGTCGGTGATCCGCAAGCCGGTCACGTCGACGATGTGCTGGCCGTTGTCGGTCACCAGCGGCAGGCCGTCCTTCTCGCGCACCTGGGCAATGCCGCCCAGGCTGGCGAACTGGCGCATCACGCGGCGCGCGGCCATCGGAATCACTTCCACCGGCAGCGGAAAGTCGCCGAGCGTCTCGACCAGCTTGGAAGCGTCGGCAATGCAGACGAAGCGCTTCGACTGCGCCGCGACGATCTTCTCGCGCGTGAGCGCCGCGCCACCGCCCTTCACCATGAAGCCCTGGTGGTCGATCTCGTCGGCGCCGTCGATGTAGACGGCCAGCTCTTCCACCTCGTTGCTGTCGAACACCGGGATGCCCAGCGCGCGCAGGCGCTCGGTGGACGCGACCGAACTGGAGACGGCGCCCTTGATCTCGTCCTTGATCGTGGCCAGCGCGTCGATGAACTTGTTGACCGTGGAGCCGGTGCCCACGCCGACGATCTCGCCCTTGACCACGTAGGCCAGCGCGGCAAGGCCGACCTGGGCCTTGAGTTCATCCTGGGAAAGAGGGCTTGGGGAGGTGGGTGCGGTCATCGCGGAGAATCCTTGGCTCATTGAAGTCGAGAATTATCCGATGCCCCTGCTGCTGCCCTCTTCGCTCTATGGCCTGGCCCGCCCTTTTCTGTTCGGTTTCGATCCCGAGCACGCCCATGAAATCACCCTCGACGGGCTGGCCCGCACCCAGAACACGCCATTGGCCTGCGCTTATGCGGCGGCGCGCGTCGAAGACCCCATTCAGCTGGCGGGCCTGAATTTCCCCAACCGCGTCGGCCTGGCCGCCGGGCTGGACAAGAACGCACGCTGCATCGACGCCTTCGCGGCCATGGGCTTCGGCTTCGTCGAGGTCGGCACGGTCACGCCCAAGGGCCAGCCGGGCAACCCGAAGCCGCGCATGTTCCGCCTGCCGCAGCGCGACGCGCTGATCAACCGGCTCGGCTTCAACAACGAAGGGCTCGACGCCTTCCTGGCCAACGTGCAGAAGGCGCGTTTCCGCAAGCAGGCCGGCGGCGGCAAATCGCCCATGCTGCTCGGCCTGAACATCGGCAAGAACGCAGCCACGCCGATCGAGCGCGCGGTGGACGACTACCTGGCCTGCCTGGACGGCGTCTACCCGCACGCGGACTACGTCACGATCAACATCTCGAGCCCCAACACGGCCAACCTGCGCTCGCTGCAAAGCGACGAAGCCCTCGACGCCCTGCTGGGCGCCGTGGCCGAACGGCGCGAAGCGCTGGCCACACGCCACGGCAAACGCGCACCGCTGTTCGTGAAGATCGCCCCCGACCTCGACGACGCTCAGGTCGCGGTGATTGCGGCCACGCTGCAGCGCCACGGCATGGACGGCGTGATCGCCACCAACACCACGCTCGCGCGCGATGCGGTGGCGGGCCTGCCGCACGCGCAGGAAGCCGGCGGCCTCTCGGGTGCACCGGTGCGCGAAGCCAGCAACCGGGTGATCGCGCAACTGCGCGCGGCACTGGGCAAGGACTTTCCGATCATCGGGGTGGGCGGCATCCTGAGTGCGGCGGATGCCAAGGCCAAGATCGCCGCGGGCGCGGACGTGGTGCAGATCTACACCGGCCTGATCTATCGCGGCCCCGGGCTGGTCCGCGAAACGGCCCAGGCGCTGCAGCATGATCGCCGCAAGGCCTGAGCCGGTTCTTCGTGCTCAGCGCATGCGCCAGAGCACGGGCGCAATGACCGTGGCCCAGCGCAGCAGCCGCTTCGGGCGAATCACCACCACGGCGGCAGCAGCGACAACCCCGGCAGCCACCGGGTGCTCGCGTGCAATGCGCAACGCGGTGGCCGCGGCCGATTCGTTCGCAGGCTCGCCTGAGGCCGGCTGCGTGTCGCGGCCACCCTGCAGGGTCGCGATGCGCTCACGCTGACGCTCCATGCGGGCCAGCAACTCTTCGCGCGTGGCGGGGCGCGGCGGACGCGGTGCTTCGTCGTCCAGCTCCGGGTCCTTGCCGAGGTTGAAACGGTCCTGGACCCAGGCCCAGTCGCGCTCGAACTCCTGAAAGGTCGGAGCAAAGCTGTTGGAGGCGTTGCTCAGGCTGCGCATCAGGCTGATGACGGCCGCCAGCCACAGCACCGCCCAGACACCGGCCACCACCCAGGCGGCGGTGACGCGGTACGGCGTGTCCCAGTAATGCACGACCACCGCCATCGAGAGCAGCGCCACCGCAACGGTGGTCAGCCCCAGCACGGCGACGACCAGGACCAGGGTCAGCTTCAGGCGCTGCTTCTCGTCCTCCCAGGCCATGCGCAACAACTGCACCCGGTCCTCGGCCGCCAGCGCACCTTCGGCGGCGGCGATGCGCAACCGACGGATGCGGGCGTCGAGCCCGAACAGGGACAGCAGTTTCATGCGCCACCTCCGCCCTCGCCGGCCACCTCAGCGTGGCAACGGCGAACGAACGGACGGCGGTGCGCGCTCAGGCCGGTTCGGTGACGCTCAGCGGCGGCCAAGCAACAGGCCCACCAGCACGCCGACGGCCAGTGCGGCGCCGGCAACCTGCCAAGGTTCGTCGTGGGCGTAGGTGTTGGTGGCAGTGGCCGCCTGGCGCGCCTTCTTGGCGGCCAGCTTGCTCTTTTCGGAAGCCAGTTCGCGTGCGATGGCGAGCTTGGTGTCGATGCGTTGGCGCAGCGCCTTGATGTGGGGAACCGAATCCAGGTCCTTGCTGGCCAGCACGCCGCGCACGTCGCTCGCGATGTCTTCGGCTGCTGCTTCAAGATTGTTGGATGCACTCATTGGAATCTTTCCTCCGTGATGACACCGGCACCGCGCCGGCGGCTTCACGCCAGCATATGGCGTGCTGTCATGTTACAGGCTCGAAAGCCCCTCATGCGCGACAGAGATGTGCTCAGTTGTGCCGAGCGCGTGCGATCAGGCCTCGGCGAGCAGCTGCGCCACGTGCCGTCCGATGGCCAGGCTGCTGGTGAGCCCCGGCGACTCGATGCCGAAGAGATGGACCAGCCCCGGCACCCCATGCGATGCGGGCCCCGAAATCATGAAGTCGGCCGCGGGCTCGCCCGGCCCCGAGATCTTCGGACGCATGCCTGCATAGCCGGGAATCAACGCACCGTCGGGCAACGCGGGCCAGTACCTGCGCACCTCGTCGTAGAAGCGGTCGCCACGTGCCGGATCGACCACGAGATCGTCGGCGCTCTCGACCCACTGCACGTCGGGCCCGAACTTGGCTTGTCCGCCGAGGTCGAGCGTCAGGTGCACGCCGAGCCCGCCCGGCTCCGGCACCGGATAGATGAGCCGGCCGAAAGGCGCGCGGCCCGCGAGCGTGAAGTAGTTGCCCTTGGCGAAGTATTCGCGCGGCACGGCCGACGCCGGCATGCCCTCGAAGCGACGCGCCAACGCAGGAGCGCCCAGCCCCGCGGCATTGACCACCGTGCGGCAACGCAGCGCCGTGCCATCGGCGGCGATCAGCACGACAGCGCCGTCCACGCATTCGGCGCGATCGATGGGCGACTTGAGCGCCAGCATGCCGCCCGCGTTCTCGAGGTCGCCGAGCAGGCTCAGCATCAGCGCGTGGCTGTCGACGATGCCCGTGCTCGGTGAATGCAGCGCCGCAACGCAATGCAGTTGCGATTCCATCGCGAGGGCTTGCTGCGCGGTGAGCAGGACCAGGTCGCCCACCCCATTGGCCGCAGCCTTGGCGCGGATCACGTTGAGCTGGCCCACCTGTTCGGCGGAGGTCGCCACGATGAGCTTGCCGCAGCGGCTGTGCGGCACGCCGCGCGCCTGTGCGTACTTATAGAGCGCGTCGCGTCCTTCCACGCACAGCGTCGCTTTCAGCGAACTCTGCGGGTAGTAGATGCCCGCGTGGATCACCTCGCTGTTGCGGGAACTCGTTCCCGTGCCGATCGCCCCTTCGGACTCCAGCACCAGCACCTCCCGGCCCGCGAGCGCCAATGCGCGCGCCACGGCCAGCCCCACCACGCCAGCGCCGATGACGGCGCAATCGACTTCATCCATCGCGCGAGCTTAGCGCGGCGCAAGAGGCACAAGAGGCGCTGTTCTCACCTCGCGCTGGGCGGCGGCTCGGGATCGGTGGGCTCGTCGGGCGCGTGCTCCGGCCCTTCATCGGGCTCGACCGGCAGGTCGGGCGTGATCGGAGACGGAAGATCGGGTTGGGTGGCCATGGCTGCACTCCTTCGTTCCATCTCTTCGTTCTAGCGCGTTCTCACGCGCCTGCAAGCAGCCCGCGGCGGAAGGCGTCGTCGGTGCGCACCGACAGCAGCCCTCCGCTCAGGCCCCCCTTCAACACTTCAACACTTCAACGAGAAGACTCACGTTTCACGATGCATCGCAGGGCCATTCTAGGAATCGCCGTGCCTTCGCACATGAGCGAAGCGCCCTTTTGCGAGGGAGCCATGCGCCCTGCCACGGCGCGCATGCGCGCGTGACAAAGCGCCTGCCCAAGACCGCGCGGCGCGAACGCGGGACCCGGGCCAGCGCAACGCAGCGATGGCGGTGGGTGCGTTCCGGCGGCCTGGCCGCGCATCGGCGCGGCCCATCGGCGCCGCAGAAAAAGTAAGCCATTCGACCTAAAAACCCATCCCCCGCAAAGCGTCTCAGCCGCGGTCCGGCGGCGAATTGCGGACGAAATGGCGGGCCCGCGGTGTCGATGTCCGGGCCCGGTCCGGACCTTCCGGCCCACCCGAAAGAAATCAACCGGGATCAATGCCGGGCCCCACGACGCGGCTGACTGTCCGAATTTCGTGGGCCACTGCCACGGGGCATCTGGGCGTTCGGCGCGCTGACAGAGGGAAAAGCACCCCGTTTTCTGTTTTCCCATATTTCACAAAAGAAATGGGCCGAAATTGAATTCAAACCCTTCAAGAGGGCCGAGAAAAATTGCAAATCAAGCATCTCCAACGCAATCCAGTAACAGATTTCATTGAATTCAATGGGATTTTCAATAAATTCAAAGTTCAATTTCGACTTAATTGAAAGACAGATTATTTCTCCCATCGAAGAAAAACATCTACCCCATTTGAGCCGACGACCTTTGAATGCCGATGCTCTCCATCTGACTCAATTTGCGAAAAATCTCTGATCGATCTTCAAATTTTGGCGCATTACCGCTGTTTTCCTCAAGAAAACATAGCAACTCAGACTATCAAGAATGTCGCCGAAGCACAGAAGAGCGGCCAAAGGTTCGAACCGGCGTGTCGCCGCGGCTCCACAAATGGGTGACAAACCGCCCATGCCGAATGGGCGTGGTACCTCAAACGTCACGATTAAGGTAGTTCGATTCAGAAATATTTATATCCAAATGTAAACACAGAGAAAAGACCTCAACAGACGCCTCGCCAAGTTCATAGGATCGCGACAAATCAAGGCCAATGCTCCATTGAATTCAATTCAGTCGGATCAATTGAATTTTTCATTCACAGTCTGCAGCCGGGTAATTGCATGGAAACCCACATTGCTTCGTCGCCGGAGGCCGCCATGGCTTCGGAGGCCGCGCTGGGCGATCTCTTCGTCTCCCCGTCCGCGCGCGCGGCGACAGGCGAACGGCTCGGCGTCTCGCTGGCCCTCGACGCCGGGTTCGCGCAGCGATGGCTGGCGTCGCTGGGTGCCACGGGGTACCTGCCCGACACGCTGTTCGTCGGCGCCTGGCTGCTGCTGCGATCGCGCTGGCTAGGCACGGCCCTGCCGATGCCGCCGTCCGGCACCGCGAGCGCCTGGCTGACCCAGCTCGACCTCGACCGCCGGTCCGCGCACCCAACTTCCGAGACCTTGCCGCACCTGCGGATCGAAGCCCGCGCGGAGCTCCCCGCCAGCCTGCATCTGGACGTCGACGCGCGCCTGATGGATACGCCCTGCGCCACCCGCCTGCTCGCGGCCATCGCCAACACCGCTGCCGATCTGCTGGCGCGCCCCGACGCTGCGCTCGACAACATCCGCGCCCTGCCCGACGCCGACCGCGACGACCAGCTCGCCGCATGGACCGCGCCGCCCGCCGCGCCCGACCTGTCGCTCACCGTGCCCGCCGTGTTCAGCCGCCAGGCTGCGGCCACGCCCGACGCGCTGGCGCTGGTGGAAGGCGACGAAACGATGCGCTACGGCGAGCTCGACGCGCGCAGCGACCGGCTCGCACGGCGCCTGCAGCAGTCGGGCGTGCGGGCGGGCGACAACGTCGGGATGGTGTTCGAGCGTTCGATGGACGCCATCGTCGCCATGCTCGGCATCCTCAAGGCGGGCGCGGCCTACGTGCCGGTGCCGACCGACTTTCCGCCCGAACGGGTCGCCACCATGTTCGACCAGGCCGGTGTGACCCGGGTCGTGACGACCGATGCGCTGGCCCCTCTCGTGCCGGCCAACCGCGCCGCCGTGCGGATCGACGGGCCTGACGACGCCACGGACCGTGCATCGTGGACAGCACCGGCCATCGACGGCGAGTCGCTGGCGTACCTCATGTACACCTCGGGCTCGACCGGCGTACCCAAGGGCATCGAGACCAGCCATCGCGCCATCCTGCGGCTGGTGGTCGATGTCGACTACATCGAACTCGCACCCGGGCGCGCGATGCTGCATGCGGCGCCGCTCGCCTTCGACGCATCGACGCTCGAAGTCTGGGGGCCCTTGCTGAACGGCGGGCGCTGCGTGATCCACGACGAACGGGTACCCACCGGCGCCGGCCTCGCACGCACCATCGCCCGCCACGAGGTACACACCGCGTGGCTCACGGCATCGCTCTTCAACGCCGTGGTCGACGGCGATCCGCAGCACCTCGCGGGCCTGGCGCACCTGTTCACCGGCGGCGAGGCGCTGTCGGTACCCCATGTGCTGCGCGCGCTCGATGCACTCCCCGGGCTCACGCTCAGCAACGGCTACGGGCCGACCGAGTGCACGACCTTCGCGACCACCCATCGCATCGAGCGCGCCGCCATCGCGGCGGGCCTGCGCTCGGTGCCGCTCGGGCGCCCGATCAAGGACACCGTGCTGCGCGTGCTGAGCCCGACGCTGGCCCTGCTGCCCAGCGGCCTCGTGGGCGAGCTGTGCATCGGCGGACACGGCCTGGCCCGCGGGTACCTGGGGCAACCCGAACTCACGGCCGCGCGCTTCGTGCCCGATCCTTTCGGCGCACCCGGCGACCGGCTCTACCGCACCGGCGACCTCGCCCGCTGGCTGCCCGACGGCACGATCGAATTCATCGGCCGCATCGACGGCCAGGTCAAGATCCACGGCCACCGCATCGAGACCGGCGAGGTCGAGGCAGCCATCCTTGCGCATCCCGCGGTGCAGTCCTGCGCGGTGGTCGCGCGGCCCGGTCGCGACGGCCAACTGCGTCTGATCGCCTACCTGGTCGCACGCGCACAGAAGCTCGCGTGGGACACGCTGCGCGCGCACCTGGCGACCCGCCTGCCCGCGGTGATGCTGCCTTCGGCGCAGGTCTGGCTCGCGCAACTCCCCGTCACGCCCAACGGCAAGCTCGACCGCAACGCGCTGCCCGAGCCGGCCGGTGAGCGCCCCGACCTCGCGCAGCCTTTCGAGGCCGCGCGCGACACGCGCGAGCAGCAGGTGTGCGACGCCTTCGCACGCGCCCTGGGCATCGACACCGCCGGACGCAACGACAACTTCTTCGATCTGGGCGGCAGCTCGCTGCTGGTGCTGCAGGTGCTCGCGGACCTGCAGCGCGAGGGCGCGCCAGCGCTGTCGACCAACCTGTTCTTCCGCCATCCGACGCCGGGCGCCATCGCGGCGCAACTGCAGCCGGCCGACGAGGTACCGCAGCCCCTGCCCGTGCGGAAAGACGCCACCCGCGCGGGGGCCGACGCCCCGGAGCCGATCGCCCTCATCGCCACCGCCGGTCGCTTCCCCGGCGCGGGCGATGTGGAGCAGTTCTGGGACAACCTCGTCGCCGGGCGCGACACCGTCAGCTTCTTCGACGACGCCAGCCTGGACGCCGGCGTCAGCGAGTCGCTGCGCCGTGACCCGGCCTATGTGCGGGCGCGCGGCGTGATCGACGGCATCGAGGGCTTCGACGCCGCCTTCTTCGGCCTCGGCCCGAAGGAAGCCGCGCTCATGGACCCGCAGCACCGCGTGTTCCTCGAGATCTGCTGGGAGTGCCTGGAGCGCGCGGGGTACGTGCCCGACGAGGCGCCGGGCCCGGTGGGCGTGTATGCGGGCACGTACAACGCCACCTACTTCCAGCGCCACGTGGCCTCGCGGCCCGACCTCGTGGAGGCCGTCGGCGAGTTCCAGGTGATGCTGGGCAACGAGAAGGACTACATCACCACCCGCGTGGCCAACCGGCTCAACCTGCGCGGGCCGGCCGTGAGCGTCAACACCGCGTGCTCGACCTCGCTGGTCGCAATCGCCCAGGCCTTTCACGCGTTGCGCACGGGCCAGTGCTACATGGCGCTTGCGGGCGGCGCCTCGGTCACCTGCCCGCCCCGCAGCGGCTACCTCTACAACGAGGGCTCGATGCTCTCGCCCGACGGCCACACGCGCAGCTTCGACGCGCAGGCCAAGGGCACCGTGTTCAGCGACGGCGCCGCCGTGGTGCTGCTCAAGCGGCTGTCCGACGCGCAGGCCGACGGCGACACCATCTATGCCGTGCTGCGCAGCGCCTGCGTCAACAACGACGGCGGCGCCAAGGCCAGCTTCACGGCGCCCAGCGTGGACGGCCAGGCCGCGGTGATCCGGGCCGCACTGGCCGCGGCGGACGTGGACGCGCGCAGCATTTCCTACGTGGAAGCGCACGGCACCGCCACGCCGATGGGCGACCCGGTCGAGGTCGAGGCGCTGGCCGTCGCGTACGCCGAGCACACCGACGCGCGGGGCTACTGCACGCTGGGCTCGCTCAAGAGCAACGTGGGCCACATGGTCACGGCCGCGGGCGCCGCCGGGCTCATCAAGACGGCGCTGGCGCTGCACCACGAACTGATTCCGCCCACCGCGCATTTCACGGCACCGAACCCGGCGATCGACTTTGCGCGCACGCCGTTCCACGTCAGCAACCAGCTGCAGCCGTGGCCGCGGGCCGACCTGCCGCGCCGCGCGGGGGTCAGCTCCTTCGGTGTCGGGGGCACCAACGCGCACGTCGTGCTCGAGGAAGCGCCGGCGCGGCAGGCGCGCTCCACGCAGCCTGGCGTCCACGTGCTGGCGCTGTCGGCCCGCTCGGAGGCAGCACTGGCGGTCGCGACGCAGCAGCTGGCGACGCACCTGGAAGAACAGCCCGAGCTTTGCCTCGGCGACGCGGCGTTCACCCTGTGCGTCGGCCGCAAGGCCCATGCCTTCCGTCGCGCCGTGGTGGCCGGCGATGCGGCGCAAGCCATCGAGGCGCTGCGCTCGGAGAACGCGGCCTGGCGCGTGAGCGACCGGATCGCCGAGCGCGCGCCGCAGCCCCTGCTGATGTTCCCGGGCCAGGGTGCGCAGTACCCGGGCATGGGCCGCGCGCTGCATGCGGGCGACCCGGTGTTCGCGGCTGCGTTCGACAACTGCCTGCGTGCCTTCGACGGCGCGCTGGACTTCGACCTGCGCGAGCGCATGTTCGCCGCCGACCCGCAGGCGCTTGCGCCGACGGCCGTCACGCAGCCCGCGCTCTTCACGCTCGAGTACGCGCTCGCACGGCGGCTGCTGTCGCTGGGCCTGCGCCCGCACGCCCTCATCGGCCACAGCGTCGGGGAATTCGTCGCGGCCGTCATCGCCGGCGTGATGCGCCTGGAAGATGCCGCCCGGCTCATTGCCCGCCGCGGCGCGCTCATGCAGGCACAGCCCGCCGGGACGATGCTGTCGGTGCGGCTCGGCGCGGACGCGCTGGCCCCACGGCTCTCGGCCTCGCCCCAGGTCTCGCTCGCCGCGGAGAACGCACCCGGCGCCTGCGTGGCCGCCGGTCCGTCCGAGGCCATCGCCGAACTCCAGGCCGCGCTCGAAGCCGAGGGCGTCGCCTGCCGGCTGCTGCAGACCTCGCACGCCTTTCACTCCGCCATGATGGACGCCGCGGTGGCGCCCTTCGAGGCGCTCGTGAGCCAGGTCGCGCTGCACGCGCCGCAGATCCCGATCTACTCCACGTTCACCGGCTGCCTGCTCGAAGACGCGCAGGCCACCAGCCCGGCCTACTGGGCGCAGCACCTGCGCGGCACCGTGCGCTTCTCGCCGGCATTGCAGAGCGCGGCGGGCGACGCCACCCATCCGGTGTTCGTGGAAGTCGGCCCCCGCAACACGCTGGCCGCGCTGGTGCGCCAGCACCGTCTGCCAGGTCTCGCCCCGGCGTCGAAGGCCGGCGCCGTGGCGGTGTCGCTGCTGCACGGCGAACCGGCCGACGAGACCCGCACCCTGCGCCTTGCCGCCGCGCGCCTGTGGACCTGCGGCGCCGAGGTCGACCTCGCCCTGCTCGCACCGCGCGCCGGCGCCCGGCGCGTGTGCCTTCCCACCTACCCGTTCGAACGCAAGCGTCTGTGGGTCGACATCGCGCCCGCCGCGCCGGTGTCGCCCGCCCTTGCGCCCGCCCTGCCTCTTCTGCCTGCCCTGCCTGTTTCATTGGAGCCGATCGTGACCGCTGCCGCGCCCTCGCCTCACCTGCCCCTGCCGTCTCCCCAGCCGCCCGATGCGTCGCGCGCGGCGTCGGTCGACACCCGATTGCGGGCCCTGTTCGAAGACATCTCGGGCATCGACATGGCACAGGCCGAGGGCCACGCCCCGTTCGGAGAGATCGGGATGGACTCGCTCACGCTGACCCAGGCCGCCACGCAGATCAAGAAGCGCTTCAAGGTCGAGCTGAGCTTCCGGCAGCTGATGGAGAACTACCGCAGCTTCGACGCGCTGGCCGCGTACCTGCTGCAGAGCCTGCCGCCCGAGGCCGAGCCGGTGGCCGCGCCCGTCATGCCCGCCATGCCTGCGGCCTCCGCCGTGCAGGTGTCGATGCCAACGCCACCGCAAGGGCTCGCGCAGCCCACCGGCCTGCTGAACCAGGTGATCGCGCAGCAGATGGAGCTGATGCGCCAGCAGCTCGCGCTCCTGTCCGGCGCGGCCGCTCCAGTGCCGGCAGCGATGCCCGTGGCGGCAGAGCCCGTGCCCGTCGCGCAGCAACAGCCGCCGACCGAAGCGCCGCTTCGCTACGACGTCAACAAGGCCTTCGGCGCCATTGCCCGCATCCACACCCAGCGCACCGCCGAACCCAGCGCACGGCAGAAGGCGCGGCTGGCCACCTTCGTGCGGCGCTATGTCGAACGCACGCAGAAGAGCAAGCGCTTCACCGAGGAGAACCGCGCCCACATGGCAGACCCGCGCGTGGTCAACGGTTTTCGCCCGCTGACCAAGGAGATCACCTACCAGATCGTGATCGAGCGCTCCAAGGGCTCGAAGATGTGGGACATCGACGGCAACGCGTACGTCGACGCGCTCAACGGCTTCGGGCTGAACCTGTTCGGCTGGCAACCCGATTTCGTGCAGGACGCCGTGCGGGCCCAGCTCGATGCCGGCTATGAGATCGGACCGCAGCATCCGCTCGCGGCCGACGTGACCCGCCTCATCTGCGAACTCACGGGCAGCGAGCGCGCCGGCCTGTGCAACACCGGCTCCGAGGCCGTGATGGCGGCGCTGCGCATCGCGCGCACCGTCACCGGACGCAGCACGGTGGTGGCCTTCACGGGCTCCTACCACGGCACCTTCGACGAAGTGCTGGTGCGCGCCGGCAAGGGCGGCAAGGGCCTGTCGGCCGCGCCCGGCGTGATGAGCGGCATGTTCGGCGACATCCGCGTGCTCGACTACGGCACCCCCGAGGCGCTCGCCTTCATCCGAGACAACGCCGCAGACCTGGCGGCCGTGCTGGTCGAGCCGGTGCAAAGCCGCCGCCCCGATTTCCAGCCGCGCGAGTTCCTGCACGACGTGCGCGACATCACCACAAAGAACGGCTGCTGCCTCATCTTCGACGAGGTCATCACCGGCTTTCGCACCGCGCTGGGCGGCGCGCAGGAACTGTTCGGCGTGCGCGCCGACCTCGCCACCTACGGCAAGGTGATCGGCGGCGGCTTTCCGGTCGGCGTGATCGCCGGCAAGCGCGAGTTCATGGACGCGCTGGACGGCGGCGCCTGGCAGTACGGCGACGACTCGATCCCGGGCGTCGGCGTCACCTATTTCGCCGGCACCTTCGTGCGCCATCCGCTCGCGCTCGCCGCGGCCAAGGCCTCGCTCATGCACCTGAAGGAGGCCGGGCCCGCGCTGCAGGCCGGGCTCAACGCCAGCACGACCGCCATGGCCGCCGAACTTTCGGGCTGGTGCCAGGAGGTCGGCGCGCCGCTCGCGATCCGTCATTTCTCCTCGCTGTGGCGCGTGAGCTGGCTCGAAGACCACCCGCTGCAGGACCTGCTGTTCGCCATGATGCGCAGCCGCGGCGTGCACATCCTGGACAACTTCCCGTGCTTCCTCACGAGCGCGCACAGCGCCGAGGACATCGCTTTCATTCAGAGCGCCTTCAAGGAATCGGTCGCCGAGATGCAGGAATCCGGCTTCCTTCCGCGCCGCGCTCCTGCTCCCAACCGCTTCGATGCGCGCAAGCCCGTCGAAGACGGCAGCGTGCTGGCCCGCGACAGCGACGGCCGGCCGTTCTGGCACGTACCCGAAGACGCCGCCTCGCACGAGCGCCTCATCAACGGAAAGGCCGCAGCATGAACGCCGCACTCAAGCCCACCGCGAGTGGTGGCCTCGTCGAATGCATCATTCCGACGACCGAATCGCAACGCGAAATCTGGCTCGGCGCCACGATGAGCACCGAGGCCTCGATGGCCTACAACGAGTCGGTCGTGCTGCGATTGCGCGGCGCGCTGGACGGCTCGGCCATGGCGCGCGCCACCGACCACCTGCTCGAACGCCACCAGGCGCTGCGCGCCACGATCTCGCCGGACGGCACCTTCATGCTGGTCAGCCCCCCAGGCGGGAACCACCTGGTGCGGCAGGACCTGGGCGGGCTGGCGCCGGAAGCCCTCGAGCAGGCCCTGCACGCGGCCCACGCCGAGGCGGTCTGCACGCCGTTCTCGCTCGAACACGGTCCGCTGTTCCGGGCGGTGCTGTACCGCCTGGGCGATGCCGAGCACGAACTCGTGATGTCGGCGCACCACGTGGTCTGCGACGGCTGGTCGTGGGCGGTCATCACCGAGCAGCTGGGCCACCTCTATGCCGAGGAAACCGGCACCGGGCTGAAGCTCAAGCCCGCGCCGCTGTTCGCGGACTTCGCCGCCGAGGAAGCCGTCGCCGCCGCGAGCCCCGACATGCAGGCGCACATCGACTACTGGCTGGCGCGCTTTTCCGGCACCACGCAGCCGGTGCTCGACCTGCCGCTGGACCGCCCCCGCCCGGCCGCGCGCACCTTCAACTCGCGCCGCGCCGAGCGCCTGCTCGACCGGCGCGTGGTCGGCGCCGTGCGCACCGCGAGCACCAAGGCCGGCGTCAGCCTGTTCACGGGCCTGTTCAGCGGCTTCATCGCGACGCTGCACCGCCTCACGGGCCAGGAAGACATCGTGGTCGGCATCCCGACCTCGGGTCAGCTCGCGCACGACGTGCCCGGCCTCGTCGGCCATTGCGTGAACCTGCTGCCGCTGCGCATTGCCGTGCATGCCGCCACGCGCTTCGACGCGCTGATGGACGAATGCAGCACCGCCGTGCTCGACGCCTTCGATCACCAGGCCCTCACCTATGGCGCGTTGCTGGGCCAGCTGTCGCTCGTGCGCGACCCGAGCCGGCTGCCGCTGGTGAGCGTGGCCTTCAACGTCGACCCCGACGTGGCGAGCAGCGCGCAGGCGTTCACCACGCTCGACGTGGTGCAGGACACCATCGCCCGCCGCTACGAGAACTTCGAGCTGTTCGTGAACCTGCGCCCGCACGCCGGCAGCCTGCAGATCGAGGCGCAATACAACACCGACCTGTTCGACGACGTGAGTGTGGAGCGCTGGCTCGACATGTTCGAGTGCGTGCTGCAGTCGGCCGCGCACAAGCCCGACGAAACCATCGGCGGGCTCGAGGTGCTGTCGGCCGGCGCCGCGCGCGCGCTGCTGGCGCTGCAGCCCGCGCGCGTGCCGCTGCGCGGCGCGCCGCTGGCGCATGCCGGCTTCGTGGCGCGCGTGCCGCTGCAGCCCCACCGCCCGGCGGTGCGCGACGGTGCGCGCAGCTGCAGCTACGGCGAACTCGATGCGCTGTCCAACCGCCTGGCGCGTGCGTTGCGCGCGCGCGGCGTGGGCCGCGGCCAACGCGTGGGGTTATGCCTCGAACGCAGCCTGGAGATGGTCGTCGCGATGCTCGGCATCCTCAAGGCGGGCGCGTCCTACGTGCCGCTGGACACCGCGTTTCCGCAGGCGCGGCTGGACCACTACGCCAGCGACGCCACCCTCAGCCTGATGCTGACCTCCTCCGACATCGCGGTGGCGCCCCGCGACTGGCGCGGCGACGCCGAGCAGCGGATCTTCGAGATCGATCGCGACACCGCCTGGCGCCACCTGTCGGGCGACGCCCTGCCGCCGAGCAGCGACGACCCGGGCTCCGAAGACGCCGCCTATGTGATCTACACCTCCGGCTCGACCGGCCTGCCCAAGGGCGTCATTGCGCACCACCGCGGCGTGGCGCACCTGCTGCAGTGGATGCAGCGCGAATCGAACGTCGGCCCGTCCGACCGCATTGCCGCCGTCACCACCCTGTCGTTCGACATGGCCGTGCCCGACCTGCTGCTGCCGCTGGCAACGGGTGCGGAACTCGTGATGGTGCAGCGCGAGGTCGCCATGGACGGCAACCGCCTGTCGCAGGCGCTCGACGACGAACAGATCACGCTGCTGCAGGCCACGCCCGGCATGTGGCAGCTTCTGCTCGACGCCCAGTGGGCCGGCGGCACGCCCGGTTTCCGCGGCTGGACCGGCGGCGAAGCGCTGCGCCCGAGCATGGCGCTGGCGCTGTGCGAGCGCATGGAAGGGCTGTGGAACGGCTACGGCCCGACCGAGACGACGGTGTACTCCACGGCCTGGCACGTCCGCCCCGAAGAGATCGCTTCGCGCGGCGTGTCGATCGGCAGGCCCGTCGACAACACCGAGATCTGGATCCTCGACGCCGACCTGCAACCGTGCCCGATCGGCGTGCCCGGCGAAATCTGCATCGCGGGCGAAGGTGTTGCGCTGGGCTACCTCGACCGCCCCGCGCTGACCGCCGAGCGCTTCGTCACGGTGCGCATCTTCGGCACCACGAAGAAGGTCTACCGCTCCGGCGACCGCGGCCGCTGGCGCAACGACGGGCTGCTCGACCACCTCGGGCGGCTCGACTTCCAGGTCAAGGTGCGCGGCTACCGCATCGAGCCCGGCGAGATCGAGGTGCGCTGCTGCGAAGTCGCCGGCGTCTCGCGCAGCGTGGTCGTGGCCCGCGAGGACAACCCCGGCGACGTGCGCCTGGTGGCCTACCTGGCGCTGATCCCGGGCGCCGGCTTCGACCTCGATGCGCTGATGGTGCACCTGCGCAAGCACCTGCCGGCCTTCATGCTGCCGCAGCACGTGGTGACGCTCGACGCCCTGCCCACGCTGGCGAACGGCAAGGTCGACCGCGTCTCGCTGCCGCCGCCGCAAGCGGTGGCGCGCGACGAAGTGCGGCGCGGCGCCGGTCCGCGCAACGCGCACGAGCGCAAGGTGCTCGTGATCATGGAGAAGGTGCTGAGCCTGCCGGGCCTGGACATGCACGACAACTTCTTCACCATGGGCGGCCACTCGCTGCTGGCCGCACGGCTCACCACGCTGCTGAGCCGCGAGTTCCAGGTCACGCTGCCGCTGCGCTCGCTGTTCGAGGCGCCCACGGCCGAAAAGCTGGCCGCGGTCATCGAGGCCCTGCAGGGCGCGGGCGTCGGCCTGCAGGCGCCCATTGCCTGCCACCCCGATCGCCGCAGCGCGCCGCTCACGCCCTCGCAGGAACGCATCCGCTTCATGGAGCAGCTGTACACGGGCCGGTCGGTCTACAACGCGCCCTCGGCGCAGCGGCTCACCGGCAAGCTCGACGCGGCGCGCTTCGAAGGCGCGCTGCGCGAGATGATCCGCCGCCAGCCCTCGCTGCGCACGTGCATCGGCTTCGACGAGGATACGGGACAACCGATCCAGTCGATCGCAGTGTCGGTGGAGTTCGCCCTGCCGCTGGTCGACCTGCGCGGCCTGCCGGCGGACCAGCGCGAGGCCGAGCTGGCCGAGCAGATGCAGGTGCTGTCCGACCGGCCGATCGACATCCACAGCGCGCCGATGATGCGTGCGACGCTGTTCCAGCTCGACGACCACGAGCACGTCTTCCTGTTCGTGCCGCACCACCTGATCTGGGACGGCTGGTCCTTCGACCTGATGCAGCGCGAGCTGGGCGCGTTCTACGACGCCGCCGAACGCGGCCGCCCCCACAACCTGCCCGCGCTCGCCACCACCCACGGCGACTACGCCGAGTGGCTGGAAAAGTGGCTGACCGAGCCTGCCTGCGAGGAGCAGCTCGCGTTCTGGCGCGGCCGGCTCGCGGGCGCCGCCAAGACCGTGCGGCCGCCCCGGACCGACATGCCGCGCCGCGCGGGCAAGAGCGGCCAGGGCGGCGCGCACTGGATCCACATCGACCTGCAGAGCACGCAGCGGCTGCGCGAGGTCGCGCGCGACATGGACGTCACGCTCAGCATGCTGACCTTCGGCATCTACGCGCTGACCATGGCCCAGGCGACCGGCAACGACGCCATCGTCATCGCGAACCCGGTGCGCGGGCGCCAGCAGGCCGAGACGGAAGACGTCATGGGCTTCTTCAACAACGTGCTGCCAGTCTCGCTCGCGGTCGACATGGCGCTGCCGCTGCCCGACTTCATGCGCTACGTGAAGCAGGAGCTGCTGTCGATGATGAACCACCAGCAGGTGCCGTTCGAGCGCCTGATGGCCGAGCCCGGCTATGCGGGGCAGATCAAGCACGCCGGGCCCTACCAGGCGATGTTCTCGTTCCAGGACGCACGCGAACGCGCGCGCACCGTCGGCAGCCTGCAGACCCGCCAGGTGCACGTGATGCAGCACGGCGCCACCGACGACATCGGCGTGTGGCTGATGGACAAGCCGCACGGCCTGGAAGGCGCGCTGCTCTACAACGCCGACGTGTACCTGCGCGAGACCGGTGCCCAGCTGCGCGAGCGTTACCTCGAAGTGCTGGCCCGCGTCGCCGACCACCCGGGGGCCACGCTCGCCGAGATCGCCCGCACCGAAGGCTCGGCCAGCGCGCTCTATCTGCGCAAGCTGGCAGCCGAAGAGGCGGACAAGGGTGCGCCGGCCGATGACACCGACAGCGACGCACGCGAAGCGAAGCGAGGGCTGCTCAGCCCCGAGCACGCACAGCTGGCCCAGATCTGGTCCGACGTGATCGGCATCGACGTCGACGAGATCCGCGCCAACGACAACTTCTTCGACCTCGGCGGCGACTCGCTGCTGGTGCTGCGCGCCGTGCAGCAGGCGGCGCAGACGCTGGGGCACCGCGTGGAGCCGCGCCGCTATCTGTTCGAGAACCTCGGGCAGATCGCCTCCTCGGCGCACGGCACCCCGCACGGCGTGCCCTCGGACCTCGCCGACCTGGCCGCCGGCACGGCCGTGCATGCACAGCGCGGCGGGCTGCTCGGCGCGCTCGGCAGCTGGCTGCGCAAGGGGTGATCGACCATGACCAGCGCCGCCCACGCCCTGTCCATCGACGCACCGGTCTGCCGGTACGTCGAGCTGGACAGCGTCACCGACACCCTGCTCGCCCAGGTCCTGTCGGACGAAGAGCGCGCGCGTGCCGAGAGCCTGCGCTTTCCCGTCGACCGGCAGCGCTTCGTGGCGGCGCATCTCGCGCTGCGCCAGGCGCTGTGCGCGTACACGGGCCTGGCTCCCGCCGCGCTGACGCTGGCCACCGGCGCCTTCGGCAAGCCGTCGCTGGCGGGCCACCCGCGCACCCAGTTCTCGCTGAGCCACAGCCAGGGCCTGGCCTTGATCGCCATCGGCGGGCGCGGCCCGCTGGGCGCCGACGTCGAGCTGCTGCGCCCGATGCCGGACGCGGCCGCTTTGGCGGCGGCGCATTTCACGCAGCACGAACAGGACGCACTGGCCGCCCTGCCCGCGCATGAACGCGACCACGCCTTCCTGACCTGCTGGACCCGCAAGGAAGCCTGCCTGAAGGCCATCGGCGTGGGCCTCTTGATGTCGTCGCAGAGCTTCGAGGTGGGCGTGGTGCCGGACTGCCGCAGCGTCGAACTGCCGGTGGCAGGCCGCACGCTGGTGCTGGTGTTGGGGCCCGCGCCCGCGCGGGCGGACAGCGTGGGCTCGCTCGCCGAATGGCGCCACACCGAAGCCCGCGTCCAGGCCTCGGGGGGCGGTTTCGAAGGCGGCCCCATGCGCCCCCTGAACGCGCTCCAGGGGATGACCGAAGCGCGATGCGCGAGGGGTGTCGCATGACCCTCTTCACGCCGCTCATGTTCGGGCCGGCCTCGCGCCAGGTCTTCGGCGTGTTCCATGCCGCCGACGACCACCGGGGCGAGCACACCGCGGTGCTCCTGTGCCCGCCCTTCGGACAGGAAGGCCTGCGCACCCATCGCTTCTTCAAGGTGCTGGCCGAGCGCCTCGCACGCGCCGGCGTTGCCACGCTGCGCTTCGATTTCTACGGCTCCGGCGACTCGCCGGGCGACGAGAGCGAGGGCGAGCTCGACGGCTGGCGCCGCGACCTGTGCGCGGCGCACGAGGAGCTGCGGCGGCACGTGCCGCATGCCGCCATCGTGTGGATCGGCGCACGGCTCGGCGCCACCCTGGCCGTGCTGGCCGCGCGCAATGGACTGTGCGATCCGGCCCGTCTGGTGCTCTGGGAGCCGGTGATCGACGGCCAGGGCTACGCGCGCCTGCTGCGCGAGCGCCACGTCGAAGCGATCGACACGACCTTCTGCATCCCTGACCTGTCGTGGCGCCGCAGCCTCGCGCGGGAACCCGACGCGCTGCCCGAGGAGGCGCTCGGCGTGCGTCTCTCGCCTGCCCTGCAGGCGCAGCTGCGCGCCCTCACGCCGCAGTCGCTGCCACTCACGGCCCTGCACGACACCCTGGTGCTGGCCCCGCCCGACGACACGCCCACCGCGCAATGGGCGGCCGAGCAGCAGTCGCGCCACATGCCGGTGCGCCTGGCCTACCTGAGCCACCCGCTGGACTGGACGTCCGACCCCTATCCCCACAGCGCGATGGTTCCGGCCGATGCGCTCAGCCGCCTGCAGGGAGCCATCCATGAATGACCTGACGCAGACCCCGGTGTGCTTCGGCCCCGGAAACGCACTGATGGGCATGCTCACCGTCCCCGCGCAGCGGATGCCGGCGCCCGTCGCCTGCCTGATGTTCAACATGGGCGCGAACCACCGCGTCGGGCCGCGCCGCATCAACGTGAAACTGGCGCACGTGCTCGCCGCGCGCGGCGTGGGCAGCCTGCGCTTCGACCTGGGTGGCATCGGCGACAGCGAGGCGCTGGACACCGGGCCCGACCTGCAGACGCGCGCGGTGCACAGCCTGCAGGCCGCCATGGACCTCGCGCAACGCATGCTGGGCATCCGCCAGTTCGCGGTCGTGGCCATGTGCTCGGGCGTGGAGCACGCCATGTCGGCAGCCGCGGTGGACGCGCGCATGGTGGCGCTCTCGCTGTTCGACGGCTTTGCCTTTCCCCAACGGCGCACGCGCTGGGAACTCACGGTGCGCCGCGCGCTGGCGGCGCCGCTGCACCCGTCGTTCCCGGGCAAGGCGCGGCGCTGGGTCTTGCGCCATCTGCCGGGCAACACGACGACCAAGGCGCTGCCGGGCTACTTCGTGGACCGGCGGCCCCCCAACGTCAATGCGATCTGGTTCGAGGCCACCATGAAGCGGCTGGTCGAACGCGAGGTGGCGGTGCAGCTCCTGTACTCGGGATCGCTGCATGTCTGCGACCGCGACCGCGACCAGCTCGGCGCCCTGCGCCACGAACCGTTCATGCAAGGCCTGCAGTACGAGTTCATGCGCGAGGTGGACCACACCGTCTGCACCGTGAAGGGCCAGCAGCTCTTCCTGCAATCCGTCGGCGACTGGGTCGTCGAGCACTGCCTGGCCACCCCCAGCCCGGAGCGGCAGGGCCGACCGGCGGCAGGCACCCCGCGCGCCATTGCGGCCACGCTCGCCGCGCCTTGAAACAACAACCGAAGCCAAGGAGAGACTCATGAAAACCGTCACCCCAGCGAATCCGCGCGGCGAGCGCCTCCTCGCCACCGAGGGCGCCCGCGCCCTTCCCGGTGGCCGCTTCCGGTCGCGCGCCATGGCGCTGCTGCTGTCGCTCGGGTTGTGCGGCTGCGCACCCGGCTTCGGCACGCCGGGCCCGCTGCAGTCGGCCGACGGCAAGAACGGCGGCACCGGCAAGGTGGAAGTCATCACCCCGGAGCTGATCCGCACACAGCTCGCGGGGAACACGGGCATCCCGCCCGACGTGAAGGCGCTGTTCGGCCGGCCCGCGCCCTACACCATCGGGCCGGGGGACGTGGTGGGCATCACCGTCTACAACAATCCCGAGCTGCAGCCCAACCTGGGCGCGGTGATCGCGCAGCAGAGCGACCCGACCGGCGTCACCGTGGCGCCGGGCTTCATCGTCGATGCCGCGGGCGAAATCAGCTTTCCCTACATCGGCCGCACCCGGCTGCAGGGGCTGACCGAAAGCGGTGCGTCCGAGCTGATCGCGACGCGCATCGGCAAGATCATCAAGGCGCCCCTGGTCAGCGTGCGCATCCAGTCGTTCCGCAGCCAGCGCGCCTATGTCGAGGGCGAGGTCCGCACACCGGGGCTGCAGATCTTCACGGACATCCCGATGACGCTGTCCGAAGCACTCAACCGCGCGGGCAGCATCACCGCCGTGGGCGACCGTTCGCATGTGACGCTCACGCGCGGCGACCGCACGGTGATCATCGACACGCTGCAGCTCAAGCGCTTCGGCGCCGACGCCAACAACATTCCGCTGCGCAACGGCGACATCGTGTACGTCGGCAGCCGGGACGACAGCCGGATCTACGTGATGGGCGAGATCATGCGGCCCTCGGCGCTCCTGATGCGCAACGGCCGCATGAGCCTGAACGAAGCCCTCGGCGACGCGGGCGGGCCCGACCTGCTCACGGCCGACCCCGGACAGATCTACGTGATCCGCAACTCGCCGCAGACGCCCGACACGCCGCAGATCTTCAGCCTGAACGCGAGGAACCCGGCTGCGCTTGCGCTGGCCGACCGCTTTGAGCTGCGGCCGCGCGACGTGGTCTATGTCGACCGCGTGCCGCTGGTCTCGTGGAACCGGGTCGCCAACCTGATCCTTCCCGCCGCCCAGGTGATCAACCTCGCGCGCGACACCGCCCGCAGCAGGTAGGTCCGCGCAGCGCCCCGGCCCGAACACGACAAAGAAGGTGAAGCCCATGAATGCGCGTTGGTACCCCCCCCTTCCCGCACCGTACAGCCCGGAACCCGAGCGCCCGTACTCAAGGTTCAAGGAATACGTCGACCTGATGCTGGACAACCGGTGGCTGATCGCCTCGGTCACTGCCGTGGTGCTGGTGCTGGGCGCGGGCTACGCGCTCTTCGGGCCGCGGGTGTACGAAGCCAACGTGCTGATCCAGCTCGAGGATGCCGAACGCTCGCCCGGCGGCGCAGGCGATGCCGCGGTCAACGGCGTGGGCGTGAAGACGCCGACCTCGGGCGAGGCCGAGATCCTGAAGTCGCGCATGGTGCTCGGCCAGGCGATCGAGAACACCAAGCTGTTCATCACGGCGCGGCCGCACTACATCCCGGTCGTGGGCGCCTTCATGGCGCGGCATTCGAAGACGCTGTCCCAGCCGGGCTTCTTCGGCATGCGCGGCTATGTGTCGGGCACCGAGCAGATCGCGGTCGCGCAGATGGACGTGCCGCCGGCCCTCGAGGGCAAGAAGTTCCTGCTGACCGCAGGCAAGGACGGCCACTACACCCTGACGCATCCCGACCTCGACACCCCGCTGCAGGGCCAGGTCGGCGTACCGCAGGACAGCACCGTGCCGGGCGGAACGGTCCACCTGCTGGTGGCCGCTATCGACGCGCGGCCCGGCGGCGCCTTCGAGCTGACGCGGCATTCCACGCAGCTCACCATGCTCGAGCTGCAGCGCGAGCTGCGCGTCATCGAGAAAGGCAAGCAGTCCAGCGTGATCGATGTGAGCTGGCAGACCGACGATCGCGACCATCTGGCGAACCTGCTCAACGAGGTGGCGCGCCTGTACATGCGGCAGAACATCGACCAGAAGACCGCGCAGGCCGAGCGCACGCTGGACTTCCTGGGCACCGAGCTGCCCAAGTTCAAGCAGCAGCTGGAACAGTCGGAAGAGGCCTACAACCAGTACCGCAACCAGAACGGAACCATCAGCCTGGACGACGAGGCGCGCAACGCGCTGTCGCAGAACGTCGACCTGCAGGCCAAGCTGCTCGACGCGCGCCAGAAGCGCCTGGACCTGGCGAGCCGCTTCACCAGTGCGCACCCGATGCTGATGACGCTCGACGCGCAGATCGCCTCGTTGCGCAGGGAGCTGGGCGGCGTGGACACCCGCATTCGCCGCATGCCGATGCTGCAGCAGAACTCCCTGCGCATGCAGCGCGACATCAAGGTCAACACCGAGCTCTACGCGTCGCTCCTGAACAGTTCGCTGCAGATGCGCCTGGCCCGCGAAGGCCGCCTCGGCAACGTGCGCGTGCTCGACCAGGCGCTGTCGCCGGAGAAGCCGGTGCGGCCCAAGGCGGTGATCGTGATGGCGCTGGCGCTGGCCGTGGGGCTGTTCCTGGGCGCGCTCACCACGATCCTTCGCAAGGTGCTCAAGAACACGGTCGCCACCCCCGACGAGATCGAGATGCGCACCGGCCTGAACGTCTACAGCACGATCGCGCTCAGCACGCGGCAAGGCGCGCTCGACCGCGCCATCCGCCAAGGCCGGCCCGGGCTGAAGCTGCTGGCGGCCCAGCATCCGGACGACCCGGCGCTCGAAGGCGTGCGCAGGCTGCGCACCACGCTCGGCTTCCTGATGGCCGCGGCACCGAACAACCGCATCCTGCTGACCAGCGCGACGCCGGGCGCGGGCAAGACCTTCCTGTCGACGAATTTCTCGGCCGTGCTGGCGACCTCCGGCAAGCGCGTGCTGCTGATCGATGCCGACATGCGCCGCGGCACCGTGGCGAGCCAGTTCGGGCTGAAGCCCTCCGCGGGCCTGTCGGAGCTGATCGCCGGCACCTGCACGCTCGCGCAGGCGGTTCACGTGCAGGTGCTGCCGCACCTGGACGTGATCACCACCGGCAAGCTGCCGCTCGATCCGGCCACGATGCTGGGCGCCAGCGCGTTCACGCGCTTGCTGGAAACCCTCTCGTCGCTCTATGACGCCGTGGTCGTCGATGCCCCGCCCATCCTGCTGGCGACCGAGACCGTGGCGATGGCCCCGGACATGGGCACCCTGATGCTCGTGGCCCGCGCCGGCGACAGCGAAATGGGCGACCTGGTGGAGAGTGCGAAGCGGCTGGCGCACGTGGGCGCGTCGTTCCACGGCGTGGTGCTCAACGCGCAGGACGCACGGCAACGCCACAGCGCCTATGGCTACGAGTACGGCCCCCACGCCCTGCCGCCGAACGTCTATCCGCCCGCGCTGGGGCACACCCCCCACGCCGCACCGGAGCGCGCGACATCATGAGCACGCACCTTTCACGCACGCCGCACCGCACCGCCGCCCGCCCCGTGCCGGTGGGCGGCTCGCGGCTCCTGCAGGTCGCCAAGCGCACCATGGACATCGTCCTGGCGGGCTCGTTCTTCCTGTTCCTGGGCTGGGCCTACGCACTGATCGCCGTCGGCGTGCTGCTGACCTCGGGCGCCCCGGTCATCTACGTGCAGCCGCGCTATGGCCGCAACGGCCGGATCTTCCGCTTCTACAAGTTCCGCACCATGGCGCCCAACGCCGATGCCGTGCTGGCGCGGCACCTGCGCGAGAACGATGCGGCGCGGCGCGAATGGGAGAAGTTCCAGAAGCTCGAACACGATCCGCGTATCACCCGCTTCGGCGCCTTCCTGCGCCGCTACAGCATCGACGAGTTTCCGCAGTTCTGGAACGTGCTCAAAGGCGACATGAGCATGGTCGGTCCGCGACCGTGCATGTTTGCGCAGAAGGAGCTGTACGGCCCGTACTGGGCGTACTACTGCGCGGTGCGCCCGGGCATCACCGGCCTGTGGCAGATCAGCGGGCGCAACGAAGTGAGCTACCGCCGCCGCGCGGCCATGGACGCCGAGTACGTCGCCAAGCTCTCCCTGCTGCGCGACCTCGTGATCGTGCTGAAGACCTTCCGCGTCGTGCTCGGAGCGCGCGGTTCGCGCTGAGCCCCCGGAGTCACCGAATCCTTCACTGAAAGAACGCCATGCGAATCTACGTTGCAGGTCATCGCGGGATGGTGGGCCAGACGCTCACGAGGCGCCTGTGCGAACTCGGCCACGAGGTCGTGACGCGCAGCCACGCCGAGCTCGACCTGCTCGACCAGGCGGCCGTTGCTCGCTTCTTTGCGACCGAGCCTGTCGACCAGGTCTACGTGGCGGCGGCCAAGGTCGGCGGCATCCACGCCAACATGACCTACCCCGCGCAGTTCATCTACGAGAACCTGCTGATCGCGGCGAACCTCACGCACCAGGCCTTTGTCGCCAACGTCAAGCGGCTGCTGTTCCTCGGCTCGAGCTGCATCTACCCGCGGCTGTCCGACCAGCCGATCCGCGAAGACGCTTTGCTCACCGGCAAGCTCGAGCCCACCAACGAGCCCTACGCGATCGCCAAGATCGCGGGCATCAAGCTCTGCGAGAGCTACAACCGGCAGTACGGCGCCACGCACGGCGTCGACTTCCGCAGCGTGATGCCGAGCAACCTCTACGGCCCCGGCGACAACTACCACCTGGAGAACAGCCACGTGGTGCCCGCGCTGATCCAGCGCTTTCACCTGGCCAAGATCAGCCGCTCGCCGAGCGTGCTGATCTGGGGCAGCGGCCGGGCACGGCGCGAGTTCCTGTACGTGGACGACATGGTCGAAGGCTGCCTGGACGTGATGAACCTGTCGCGCGCCGCCTACGACCAGCACACCGATCCGATGCGCGGCCATATCAACCTCGGCACGGGCGAGGACGTGTCGATTGCCGAACTGGTGGAGCACATCCGCGAGGTCGTGGGCTACGAGGGAAACATCCACTACGACCTGGCACAGCCCGACGGCGCACCGCGCAAGCTGCTCGACGTGTCGCGCGCGGCCAGTTTCGGGTGGCACGCCACGGTGCCGCTGGCCGAAGGCCTGCGCCGCACCTACGCGGACTACCAGACGGCCCCGCGGACCGCCGCCGAGGCGGCGCACGCCTGACGAACCGAGCCCCGCCATGAGAACCCTCGTCATCTGGTCCGGCATCGTCTGCGCCGCGCTGTGCGGGCTCATCGATCCTGTCTGGGGCTACGGCGTTGTGTTCGTGCTGGCGCTGGTGCAGCTGTCGATGCTGGGCACCGCCGGCGACAGCGTGTTCCTGCTGATCCACTACACGGTGGTTCTCGTCTACTTCTCGCTGGCCCCGGCGATGCAGATCGCGGCCGACGTCGACTTCTGGGAGGTCGGCATCGTCGGGCCCGCCGCGCACACGCAGGCGCTGATGCTCGTGCTGCTGTACATGGCCGGCGTGGAAGCCGCACGGCTGGGCCTGCCCGCGCAGCCGGCCGGGCCCGGGCCGGCGCACCGCGCGCGCGGCGCCGGCGTCGCCCACCCCTTCCTGCTGTTGGGCTGCCTGGAGGTGGCGTTCGCGGTGCTTTTCGTCCACTTCGACATGAACTTCGTGGCGCGCGGCGTGCTGAGCGAAGAAGAGAGCACGCCGATCCAGTACATCGTCTATTCCACGCTGCCCAAGCTCGTGGTGCTGATGTGCTTCGTGGCGCTCGCGATCCACGCCCTGCGCCAGCGCACGCTGTGGGCCTGGTGCTCCGCGGGCCTCGCCTTCGCGCTGGCCGCCTTCGCCGCGAACCCGGTCAACACGGCGCGCCAGGTGATCCTGATCGGGCTGCTGCCGCTGCTCATTCATGCCCTGGGGCGCCGCCACCGGTGGACGCTCGCTGCAGTGATCTTCGGCGCCATCGCGGGCCTGGGCCCGGTGCTGAACCTGATCTCGCGGGACGCCATGTGGGGCGCGCAGCTGGCGTCGTACCCCTTCAGCCAGGACTTCGACGCGATGTTCGTCGTCGCGGGCATCCTGGAGCGTGCGCCCTCTCCCGATCTCGGCTACGGGCGCTACCTGCTCTCGGCCTTCTCCTTCGTCCTGCCGCGCGAGCTGAAGATGTTCCCGGAGTTCGACCCGCTCGGCTGGCCGGCCGTGCTGGGCAACTTCTCGCAGCGCAACCTGTCGCTGCCGCCCTTCACCACTGCGTACTTCGACTTCGGGCTGGCGGGCCCGGCCCTGCTGGGCTTTGCGGTCTCGGCGGGCTTTCGCGTCGTCGACAAGGCCGTCGACCCGCAGCGCACGCTGACGGCCGGCTACCTCTGCGCGCTGGTGCTGCTGGCGGCCTACGTGCCGTTCCTGCGCGGGCCGATCCTGGGCTGGGGACCGTTCGCGGTCTCGGGGCTGATCGCGGCCTTCGTCGCCGGCAGCCTCGCGTCGTGGTTCCGCAGGCCGGCAGCCCGCCCCACACGCCCCACACCACCGACACGCTCGGCACGCGCCGGCCTGCCGACGGCATGAGAACGCACACGCACGGGAGCGACCATGGCCACCTACCTCTTCTACGACACCATCCGGCTCAACGCGTCGGCGGGCGGGGTGCTGAACGTGTCCGAGGTGCTGCTGCAGAGCATGCGCGGCTCGCCGGACCACCACGTGCAGCCGATCAGCGAACGTCATCCGCGCCTCTACGCGGTCGCGCGGCGGCTGAAGATCAGCCGCTTCATCCTCGACACGCTGCTCTACAACTTCCATCTGGCGCGCGGGTGGCTGCGCGGGGAGCGGGTGTTCTCGCTGTTCCCGAACTACTTCCTGCCTTTCTCGCTGCTGGCGCCCTTCGGCCGCCATCGGGATTCGATCGTGGTCGTGCACGACGTGCAGTACAAGTCGTACCCGCAGTACTTCTCGCCGCAAAAGCGCCTGTGGCTCGACTGGAACCTGCACCGCGTCGCACGCAGCGAGGCCGACGTGGTCTTCATCAGCCGCAGCAGCCAGCAAGATTTCGAGCGGCACTTCACGCGCTGCGCGCACCCGGCGGTGATCTTCAATCCGGTGGATGCGGGCGCCAGCGCGTACAGCGCCGGAAGCATGATCGCGCCCGGCGGGCGCTACCTGATCGCGGCGTACCACTACTACCCGCACAAGAACTTCGAGGGCATCCTGAAGCTCTTCGTGCGCATGAAGCGCCAGGGCCTGGTCGACTACCTCGACATCACGGGCAACGGCGCGCGCGATGTCGAACGCATGGTCTCGGCCATGGCGCCCGCGTTCCGCGCCTGCGTGCGGCACCGGGGGCTGGTGTCGCGGGAAGAACTCCTGCGGCTGTACCAGGGGGCGACGGCGTTCATCTCGCTGTCCACCTTCGAGGGCTTCAACCTGTCGGCCGCCGAGGCGGCCACGCTGGGCGTGCCGCTGCTGCTCTCGGACCTGCCGGTGCATCGGGAGCTCTTCGCGGGCTACGCGTTCTTCATCGGCAACGAATTCGGCGGCCTCGGCGGCATCGAGCGCTACCTGGCCAACCACGAGCGCGCACGCCCCGCGTGGTCGCTCTCGCGGGCCTGCACGCCGGGCGCGGTGGCCGCGAGCTACTTCACGTTGAAGCGCAACGCCGCTTCGCTGGCGCAGGCCACGCCATGACGAACCGCGCCCTGCCCCTTCTTCGCGCGCTCGCGGTGCTGGCGCTCGGGCTGGTCGCGTGGGCGGGGCTGGCCATCGCGACGCGGCCCACCCCGCCGGATGGGCAGGGCGTGCAAGGCGTGCAGGGCTTTGGCGTGATGGTGCATTACCTGCCCGACAAGCAGTCCATCGCCGGCATCAGGCGCTTCGACGTCGAGGCCTTCGCCGACGCGCTCGCCGAGATGCGCGCCAACCATCTCATCCTCACGCTCGGCCAGAACAACGGCCAGTTCATTGCGCCGAATGCCGCGCTCGAAGCGCTGTGTCCGCGCAGCGCCGCGCACCGTTCGCCGCGCGACCTGCCGCTGGAGATCGGCCGCGCACTGCGGCGCCACGGCATCGCGCTGATCCTCTACCTGCCGTTCCGCGCGCCGCAAGGCGACCCCTATCTGATGGACTGCCTGGGCGACGTCTCCGAGCAGCTGCCGCCGCCGCCGCGCTTCATCACCGCCTGGTCGGCCGTGATCGAGAGCTGGTCGCAGCACTACGGCGCGCTCGCCACGGGCTGGTGGTTCGACGGTGTCTACAACACGACGGGCATGGCGCCGCTCGGCTGGAGCACGCTCTGCGCGGCCGCGCGCAGCGGCGCCCCCAACCGGTGGCTGGCCTTCAATGCCGGCGAAGGTGCGGCGCGCTTCACCCTCAAGAGCGCGCCGTGCCAGAACCTCATGGCGGGCGAGTACCTGCAGCCCACCGCACGCCTGGTTTCACCGCCCTCCGAACTCCGGCTGCATGTGCTGACGCCGCTGGGCGCTTCGTGGGCCCAGCCGAGCGCGCCGCGTTTCTCGGCGGTGCAGCTGCGCAACTGGATCGGCGATGTGAACGCCAAGGGCGGAATGCTCACGCTCGACATGCCGCTGGACGCCGACTTCCACTTTCTTCCCGCACACGTCGCGCTGGTACGCAGCGCCACCGCGCCGCGGCCCTGACCCGTTTCACCCACTGCCCTTGCCCAATCATGAACCCCGCCCTCCCCTTCATTGTTGTGGAAGACCGCCAGAACAAGGCACTGCGCCTGTGCTGCGAATCCGCGGCCATGGCGGCGGAGCCCCTGGTCGTGCTGTCGGACACCGACGCCGGGCCGGCGTACGAACGCTTCTGCCAGGCCTACATGCACCTGTCGAGCAACACGCCGGCGTTCGAGAAGATCTGCTTCCGGCGCTACTTTCTGCTGGCGAACTACCTGGCGGCGCACCCAGACTGCCGCGCCTTCGTGCTGATCGACAGCGACGTGCTGCTGTTCCGCGGCGTCGGCGCACACATTGCGCGGCTGGTGGGCAACGCCGACTTCTCGGGCTCCAGCATCGTGCCCACGGACGGCTGGAACCCCTGCCAGATCTCGCCGCACGTGAGCTACTGGACAGCAGCCGGCCTGCGGGACTTCGTCGCCTGCCTCGTGCGGATCTACCGCACGCCCGCGGGCCTGCACCAGCTGCGCGACATTGCCGAGCGCTTCGCGGCCCGCAGCGTGCGCGGCGGGGTGTCCGACATGACGCTGCTGTACCTGTGGGCGCAGGCCACGGGCAACACCGTGCCGATCAACCGCGTGCTCGACGGCCAGGTGATCGATCACAATGTCAACGGCGGCACCAACCACTTCACGCGCGAGTTCCGCGTGCGCGGCGGCGCCAAGCGCCTGGCCTTCGTCGACGGCCAGCCCTGCCTGCAGACGCCGGCGGGCCAAACAGTGCGCGTGCTCGCGCTGCACTTCCAGGGCGCCGCCAAGCTCGCGATGCAGCCCGCACTGCAACGCAGGGTGTACACGGTCGCGGTGCTGACCTGGGCGCTGCAGATGGCGCGCAGGGCGAAGAACCGCGCGCACCGCGTCGCCTCGCGCGCGCGCCGCATGGCCGACAGCCTGGGCTTCGCGGCGGCGCCAGCGACGAAGCACCCCGCGGACGGGAGCACGTCATGAAGCCGGCGGCAGGCACATCGTTCGCCCTGCCTGGCGTGCGCCTTGCACAGCGCCTGGGTCTGGGAGCGCTCGCGTCGCGGCTCTATGTGTACCTGTCGGGGTTCCTGGCGATCTTCCTCATCGCGGCGCAGGTGGCACCCGCGCGCTTCGGCGAGTACTCCATCTACCAGTCGGTGCTGGAAGTGGCGCTGGTCGTGGGCATGCTGGGGAGTTCGCTGCTGTTCTCGCGCAATGCCGCGAGCGTGCCGCCGCGGGTGACGCGCGGCGACCTGGTGCGCACGCTGGCGATCGGGCTGCCGCTCGCCGCGCTGCTCGCAGCCGGCGTCGTGGGTGCGCAGCGCCTGCCGGTGGCCGGCATGCCTTTCATGCTGATCGTGGGGTCGCTCGCGGTCTTCGCCTTCAACAGCTTGCGCCTGTCGTACAGCCGGGGCCTGGGCCATGCGGGCCTGCTCAACCTGGAGTCGGGCGTGCGCGCGACCGTTCTGGTGCTGGGCGTGGCGGCGCTCGCTGCGCTCGGCCTGGAGATCGGCGTGGCGCACCTGCTCGCCATCAACCTGCTGGCCTTGCTGCTCGTGGGCGCAGCCATCGTCCTGCCGGCGAACGGCGCAGCACCGCCGGCCGGGCCGCCCGCACTGGCGCTCGCGTCGCAGGCCAGCGCCACGGTGTATGCGCTGCTGACCTTCCTGCTGCGCAAGTCGGACCTGCTGCTCGTGGCGCTCTTCATGCCGCTGAGCTACGTGGGCGCGTTCAAGCTGGCCTTTCTTCTTGCGGAGGCGCCCTCGCAGTTCGTGCAGGCCTTTCTTTTCACGAAGACGCCGGCAATGCTGGATGCCAACGCAGCCAACCTGACGCGCGAGAAGCTCCGGCTGGCGCGGCATTCGTTCCTGCTCGGCTGCGTGCTCTTCGTGGGGCTGGCGGGGCTGCTGGCGGTGGCTGCGCCGCTGCTGAAGCTCGGCCCCGAGGCGCGCGACATCTTCGTGTGCATCGCGCCGTACTTCCTGCTGAGAACCTACACGCTCCATCACGAAATGATGCTCTCGCTCAACGCCACGATGGGCTCGCTCGGGTGGTGGACGCTGCTGGAGTTCGCGCTGCGCATGGCCTCGTACGGCGTCGTGATCTCGCTCTTTCCGGACAAGCCGCACTACGTCTTCTTCATCGCCTTCGTCTCCGACTTCCTGCTGTACGAGCTGCGCATGCGCGCGCTGTTCGGCTTCTTTCCGATCGTGCGCCTGCTGCGCCCGGCCACTGAGAGCTCGCTGTGAAAATCCTGCTGTACTCGATGAACTTCGCGCCCGAGCTGGCCGGCATCGGCAAGTACTCCGGCGAGATGGCCGACTGGCTCCATGCCAGGGGCCACGACGTGCGCGTGATCGCGGCGCCGCCCTTCTTTCCGCACTGGGCGGTGTTCGAGGGCCATTCGGCCTGGGCCTATCGCAAGAGTGAACACAACGGCTTCACGGTCTGGCGCGCGCCCACCTGGGTGCCCGCGCAGCCGCGTGCGCTGGCGCGCGTGGCGCACCTGGTCTCGTTCATGTTGTCGAGCCTGCCACTGCTGCTGGCGCAGGCGCGCTGGAAGCCCGACCTCGTGTTCGTCGTGGAGCCGCCGCTCTTCTGCGCGCCTGCGGCGTTGTTGTTCGCGAAGGTGCTCGGCATCAGGTCGTGGCTGCACATCCAGGACTACGAAGTCGATGCGGCGTTCAGCCTGGGCCACTTGCGCGGCGCGGGTGTGCGGCGCGTCGCACTGTCGCTCGAGCGATGGCTGCTGTCGCGGTTCGACCGCGTGTCGACCATCTCCGCGGCCATGATGGACAAGGCCAGGAGCAAGGGCATCGGCGAAGGCCGGCTGGTGCTCTTTCCGAACTGGGTGGACGTCTCGGCGATCGACCCTGCCTCCGCGCATGTTGCGGCCGGCGGCTACCGCGCCGAGCTGGGCATTGCCTCCGACGCCGTGGTCGTTCTCTATGCGGGCAGCCTGGGCACCAAGCAGGGCATCGAGCTGCTGGCCGAGGCGGCGGGCCTGCTCGCCGACCGGCCGAACATCCACTTCGTCATCTGCGGCAACGGCCCGAGCCGCGGCCCGCTGATGTCAGCCTGCGCCGGCCTGGACCGCGTGCACTTTCTCGACCTGCAGCCCGCCGAGCGACTCAACGAATTGCTGGGCATGGCCGACATCCACGTGCTGCCGCAGCGTGCCGACGCCGCGGACCTCGTGATGCCCTCGAAGCTGGCCGGCATGCTCGCCAGCGGAAAGGCCGTGATCGCCACGGCGCACCCCGGCACCGAACTCGGCAACGTGGTCGCGGGCCGCGGCCTCGTGGTGCCGCCGGGCGATGCGGCCGTGCTGGCCGACGCGATCGCGCAGCTCGCGTGCTCGCCCGCCCTGCGCGAAACGCTCGGTGCGGCGGGCCGTGCGTTCGCGCAGGCGGAACTCGATCAGAACGCCATCCTGTCGCGCTTCGAACAAGAACTGGTTCGCTGCGTGGCGGACCGAGGCACCACCACGCCGTCCCCCCTTCCCGAGTCCCAACCATGACCCCTTCAAAGATTCTGGTGACGGGTGGCGCGGGCTTCGTCGGAAGCCACGCCTGCGTGGCGTTGATCTCGGCCGGCTTCCTGCCGGTGGTGCTGGACACGCTGGTCAACAGCGACCCGCGTTCGCTGGAGCGCGTGGGACGCATCTGCGGCGTGCAGCCGCAGCTCGTGCGCGGCGACGTGCGCGACGCGGCGGTGCTCGACCGCGTGTTCGCCGAGCACGGGGTCGACGCGGTGCTGCATCTCGCGGGGCTGAAGGCGGTCAGCCGCTCGGTGAGCGACCCGCTCGGCTACTACGACGTCAACGTGGCGGGGAGCCTGGCGCTGGCGCGTGCCATGGAGCGCGCCGGCGTGCGCACGCTGATCTTCTCGTCCTCGGCCACGGTCTACGGCGACATCGCGCGCTCGCCGATCCGGGAGAGCGCGTCGTACGCGGCCGTCAACCCCTATGGGCGTTCCAAGGTGATGGTGGAGCGCATGCTCGCGGACCTGTCACGCTCCGATCCGCGCTGGGGCATCGCGTGCCTGCGCTTCTTCAACCCCATCGGCGCGCACGAGAGCGGCCTGCTGGGCGAACACCCCCAGGGGCCGCCCGACAACCTGGTGCCGTACGTTTCGCAGGTCGCGGTGGGCGAACGCGGGCACGTCGTCGTGCACGGCAACGACTACGAGACGCACGACGGCACGGGCGTGCGCGACTACGTGCACGTGATGGATGTGGCCGAAGGCCATGTGGCGGCCCTGCGGTACGCGAACATCCATCGGGGCCTGCTCACGGTGAACCTGGGCACAGGGCGCGGCGCGTCGGTGTTCGACGTGATTGCGGCGTTCGAGCGCGCCTGCGGGCACCGCATCGCGGTGCACATCGGGCCGCGTCGTCCCGGCGACGCCCCGGCCTACTGGGCGGATGTGCAGCACGCCCACGACCGGCTCGGCTGGCGCGCGCAGCGAAGCCTGGACCAGATGTGCGCCGACAGCTGGCGGTGGCAGCTCGCGAACCCGCGCGGCTTCGACGGGCCGGTGCCGGACTTCCCGATCCGCATCGCCGATGGCACCGCATCGACCGCCCTCCCTCACTCACACCAACCGGGGCAAGACCATGGCTGATCACACGCTCATTTTTCCTGGCGACCCAGCCGCCGCCGTGACGGCGCCGCGCCGCCAGGGCACCGCCACCCCGGTGTGCGCGCCCGCCGCGAGGCTGTGGCCGGACTTCCTGACGGGCCAGGAAAAATCGCCGGTGCGCGTGCTGCTCATCGACGACGACGAGTACATGCGCCGCGTGATCGCGCAGGAGCTGCTGTCGGACCTGCGCATCCAGCTCGAAGGCCAGGCCGACAGCATCCGCGAAGGACGCAAGCTGCTGGCCACGCACGCGTTCGACGTGCTGATGGTCGACCTGCGCCTGAGCGACGGCATGGGCTTCGAGCTGATCGCCGAGGCGCGCCGCTGCCACGGCAACGCCGAGATCATCGTGATCTCCGCGCTCGAGGACGATGCCCACGTGCTGCGTGCCTTCGAGCTGGGCGCCACGGGCTATCTGCTGAAGAACGCCTGGCTGCAGAGCTTCGCCGATGCGGTGCTGCACGTGGTGAACGGCGGGGCCGTCATCACGCCGCGACTCGCGCGGCGCCTGCTGCACCGCCTGAACCACCAGCCCCGCGAGCAGCAACAGCCCGACGGCGCATCACCGCCGCGCGACACGACGCTGACGCCGCGCGAGAGCCAGGTCCTGCGCCATGTGGCGTCGGGCTGCGTCTCGGCGGAGATCGGCGCCAAGCTCGGCATCACCGGCCAGACGGTCAACGTGCACATCAAGAGCATCTACAAGAAGCTGCAGGTGCATTCGCGTGCCCAGGCGGTGAACCTCGCCGTTCACACGGGCCTGATCTGAGCGGCACGCCTTCGAAGCGATCCGATTCATCACCCACTGCACAAAGGCTGATCGCCATGAACACTCCCACCATCCATCCCGTGGTCCTGTGCGGCGGCAACGGCACGCGGCTGTGGCCGCTGTCGCGCAAGGCGTTTCCCAAGCAGTTCGCACCGCTGGTCGGCAACAAGAGCCTGCTGCAGCTCACGCTCGAACGGCTCGCGAACCTGAACCGGACGATCACCTGTGTCGCATCGGAAGACCACCGCTTCCTGGTGCGCGAAGCCATCGAGAACGCGCACGCGCAGGGCCGCCAGATTCTTGAGCCCGTGCCCCGCAACACGGCCGCCGCCATGGCCGCGGCGGCCCTCTTGGCCGACCCCGACGACCTGCTGCTCTTTGCGCCCGCCGACCACCACATTCCCGACGTGGCGCTGTTCGAGGCCACGATGCGCAGCGGCGTGGAAGCGGCCCTGGCAGGCCATATCGTCACCTTCGGCGTGGCGCCCAGTTTTCCGAGCACGGCCTACGGGTACATCGAGGCGGCCGGGGCCACGGGCCACGGCGCCAGCCACGCCGTGGCGCGCTTCGTCGAGAAGCCGACGGCGGCGGTGGCGCAAACGCTGATCCTGCAGGGCAACTACTGCTGGAACGCGGGCATCTTCCTGGTCCAGGCCCGCACGCTGATCGCGGCCCTGCGCACGCATGCGCCCGACATCCTCGCCACCTGCGAACGCGCGACCGCCGCGGTGTCGATCGACGGCAGCTTCGTGCGCCTGGAGCGCGAGGCCTTCGAAGGCTGCCGCAGCGAGAGCATCGACTACGCCGTGCTCGAAAAGCACGCCGACGTCGCGGTGGTGCGCTTCGAGGGCGCCTGGAGCGACGTGGGCAGCTGGAACGCGGTGGCCCAGCTGCACCCCGCCGACGAGGCGGGCAACCGCGTGAGCGGCATGGGCAGCGTGCTGAACTCGCGCAACACCTTTGTCCACGCGCCGCACCGGCCGGTGGTGGCGCTCGGCACCGAAGACCTGATCATCGTGGACACGCCGGACGCGGTGCTGGTCGCGGGTGCGGACTGCGCCGAACAGGTGGCCGAGGTGGTGCGCATGCTGGCGCGCGAAGGCACGGTCGAAGCCACCGAGCATCGCCGCGTGGTGCGGCCCTGGGGTGCGTACGACAGCATCGACACGGGCGAGCGCTTTCAGGTGAAGCACCTGACCGTCAAGCCCGGCGGCAAGCTGTCGCTGCAGATGCACCACCACCGCGCCGAGCACTGGATCGTCGTCAAGGGCACGGCCAAGGCCACGCGCGGCGGCGAGGTGCTGCTGGTGCGGGAGAACGAGTCGATCTACCTGCCCTCGGGCACGATCCACCGGCTCGAAAACCCCGGCAAGACCATGCTGGAGGTGATCGAGGTGCAGACCGGCAGCTACCTCGGCGAAGACGACATCGTGCGCTTCGACGACACCTATGGCCGCTGCCCCGCGGCCGAGAAGCGCGAGGCGCTCGCGATGTCATCGGCGGTACCGCCCGCGGTCGAACGCGGCATCGATGCGCCGGCCTGACCCGTCCCTTCATTTCATCTGATTGAAGTCATGAAAAAACGTGCTGTCGTCACTGGCATAACCGGACAAGACGGGGCGTACCTGGCCGAGCTGCTGCTGGGCAAGGGCTACACCGTCTACGGGACCTTCCGCCGAACCAGTTCGGTGAACTTCTGGCGCATCGAGTCGCTCGGCATCCAGGACCATCCGGAGCTTCATCTCGTGGAGTACGACCTGACCGACCTGGGCAGCTCGATCACGTTGCTCAGGGATGCGGAGCCCGACGAGGTCTACAACCTGGCAGCGCAGAGCTTCGTGGGCGCCAGCTTCAACCAGCCCGAAGCCACCACGCACATCAACGGCCTGGGCACCCTTCACCTGCTCGAAGCGATTCGCCTGACGAACCGCCAGATCAAGTACTACCAGGCCTCGACGTCGGAGATGTTCGGCAAGGTCCAGGCCGTTCCGCAGAAGGAAGACACGCCCTTCTACCCCCGCAGCCCGTACGGCGTCTCCAAGCTCTTCGCCCACTGGATGACGATGAACTACCGGGAGAGCTACGGGATCTTCGGTTGCTGCGGCATCCTCTTCAATCACGAGAGCCCGTTGCGCGGCCGCGAGTTCGTGACGCGCAAGATCACCGACGCGGCGGCGAAGATCAAGCTCGGCACGCTCGATGTGCTCACGCTGGGCAACCTGGACGCCAAGCGCGACTGGGGCTATGCAAAGGAATACGTCGAGGGCATGTGGCGCATGCTGCAGGCCGACAAACCAGACAACTACGTGCTGGCCACCCAGCGCGCGGAAACCGTGCGGGAGTTCGTCGACATGGCGTTCAGGGCCGCGGACTGCGAGTTGCAGTTCGAAGGGATGGGACAGGAAGAAGTTGCCATCGACCGAAAGACCGGCAAGGTCCTCGTGAAGATCGACCCGAAGTTCTATCGGCCCGCCGAAGTGGAACTGCTCATCGGCGACGCGTCGCATGCCAGGAAGACGCTGGGCTGGGAGCCCCGGACGACGCTGGAGGAGCTGTGCACGATGATGGTGGAGGCCGACCTGCGGCGCAACCGCGAAGGCCGTTCCTTCTGAGCGCACCGGGGTGACTGGCGCGCGGCAGGCCCGTTCTGAATCGCATCGGGATTTGCGCAGGACAAACGAAAACGGCACCCGAAGGTGCCGTATGTCGTGGGTCTAATTGGTGGGCGGTGGAGGTTTCGAACCTCCGACCCCAGCAGTGTGAATGCTGTGCTCTACCCCTGAGCTAACCGCCCTGAGACACTGCTTTTGAGTTCAGTGTCTTGAACACGTATCGCGCTGTGCGAAGCCTCAGATTATGCCACAGCTTTTCAAGCGTTTTGGCGGAACACCGTTTTTCCACCGCTGGATTTGTCGAGTTGCGACAACACCGCTTCGTGCGCGGCGAGCTCATGCTCGGCCGCTGCGATCACCGGCAGTTCGAACTGGCTCAGGTCGATGGCCACGATCGTCGTGCCCTGCGCAGGCTCATTCGAGGCCACGTCGATCAGCAGCGCGTCTTGTCCGCGCGTGAGGTTGATATAGACGTCGGCAAGCAGCTGCGCGTCGAGCTTGGCGCCGTGGAAGGTGCGGTTCGAACGGTCGACGCCGAAGCGGTCGCACAGGGCGTCGAGCGAGTTGCGCTTGCCCGGGTAGACCAGCTTGGCCATGGCCAGCGTGTCGGTCACTTCGCTCACGAAGGTCTTGAGCGGCGGCAGGCCGGCGCGCTCGAATTCCTTGTTGAGAAAGCCGACGTCGAAGGCTGCGTTGTGAATGATCAGCTCGGCGTCGCGCAGGTACTCGATGATGTCCTTGCCCAGCGTTGCGAACTTCGGCTTGTCGCGCAGGAAGTCGGTGGTCAGGCCGTGGACCTTGAGCGCGTCTTCGTGGCTCTCGCGCTCCGGGTTGAAGTAGATGTGCAGGTCGTTGCCGGTGAGCTTGCGCGCGAGCAGCTCCACGCAACCCAACTCGATGACGCGGTCGCCGTTCTCAGCAGACAGGCCGGTAGTTTCGGTATCGAGAACGATCTGACGTGACATCAGTGGTTTTCCTTGGCGTGGTTGATCGTGTACTTGGGAATCTCGATCGTCACATTGTCCTGCGCCAGGATGGTCTGGCAGCTCAGGCGCGACTGCGGCTCGAGGCCCCAGGCACGGTCGAGCAGGTCTTCTTCGCCTTCCTCGGCTTCGTTCAACGAATCGAGGCCCGCGCGCACGATCACGTGGCAGGTGGTGCAGGCGCAGCTCATCTCGCAGGCGTGCTCGATGTTGATGTCGTTGTCGAGCAGCGCCTCGCAGATCGAGGTGCCGGCCGGCGCGGTGATCTCGGCGCCTTGCGGGCAGTACTCGGGATGCGGGTAGATCTTGATCGTGGGCATGAAATTGTTCTGTCTACAGGGATTCGACCTTGCGGCCTGCGAGCGCGCGTGCGATGCCCGCGTTCATGCGCTGGGCGGCGAAGGCCTCGGTGTCGTTGGCCAGCGCCTTCGTGGCGGCTTCGATGGCGGCCGCTTCGTTGCTGCTCTTGGCTGTTTCGCGCAGCTGTGCCATCGAGGCGTCGATGACAGTGCGCTCATCGGCACTCAGCAGGTCGCCGTCGGCATCGAGCGCGCTCTGCGTGGCCAGCAGCATGCGGTCGGCATCGACGCGCGATTCGACCAGCGCGCGGGCCTGCATGTCTTGCTGGGCCGTGGAGAAGCTCTCCTGCAGCATGGTCGCAATCTGGTCGTCCGACAGGCCGTACGAGGGCTTGACCGCCACACTGGCCTCGACGCCGCTGCCCTGCTCCTTGGCGCTCACGCTCAGCAGACCGTCGGCATCGACGGTGAAGGTGACGCGGATGCGCGCCGCACCGGCCGCCATCGGCGGGATGCCGCGCAGCGTGAAGCGCGCGAGGCTGCGGCAGTCGGACACGAGATCGCGCTCGCCCTGCACCACGTGCAGCGCCAGCGCGGTCTGGCCGTCCTGGTAGGTCGTGAAGTCCTGCGCCATCGCGGTCGGGATGGTCTGGTTGCGCGGCACAATGCGCTCGACCAGGCCGCCCATGGTCTCGATGCCGAGCGACAGCGGGATCACGTCGAGCAGCAGCAGTTCGCCCGCGCCGTTGTTGCCGGCCAGCTGGTTGGCCTGGATGGCAGCGCCGAGCGCCACGACCTCGTCGGGGTTCAGATTGATCAACGGCTCACGACCGAAATGCTCGGCCACTGCGCTGCGGATCTGCGGCATGCGCGTGGAGCCGCCGACGAGCACGATGCCCTGCAGGTCTTCGGGCTTGAGCTTCGCGTCGCGCAGCGCCTTGCGCACGGCCGCGAGGGTGCGGTCGGTGAGTGCCTGCGTGGCGGCAAAGAACTGCGCGCGGGTCAACGTGAACTCGGCATTGCCGCCCGTCAGCGCGGCGCTGAAGAGGACCGACTCGGCATCGGTCAGTGCTTCTTTGGCGGCACGCGCGGCCACGAGCAACGCCGCGCGGTCGTTGTCGTTGCCAGCCTGCCGATCGGTCTGCGCGAGCACGAAGTCGGCGATGGCGTGGTCGTAGTCGTCGCCGCCCAGGGCGGAGTCGCCACCCGTCGCGATCACTTCGAACACGCCTTGCGTGAGCCGCAGGATCGAGATGTCGAAGGTGCCGCCGCCCAAGTCGTACACCGCGTAGACGCCTTCGCTGGCGTTGTCGAGGCCGTAGGCGATGGCTGCGGCGGTCGGCTCGCTGATCAGGCGCAGCACGTTCAGGCCCGCGAGCTGCGCCGCGTCCTTGGTCGCCTGGCGCTGGCCTTCGTCGAAGTACGCCGGCACGGTGATGACGGCGCCGTAGAGCTCGTCGTCGAAGGTGTCTTCGGCGCGGTAGCGCAGCGTGGCCAGGATCTCGGCGCTGATCTCGACGGGCGACTTCTCGCCGGCCGAGGTCTGCACCTTGACCATGCCGCCGTCGTCGCCGCCGATGCGGTACGACATGGCATCGCGGTTCGCGATGTCGGCCAGGCCGCGGCCCATGAGCCGCTTGACCGAGGTGATGGTGTTGGTGGGGTCTTGTGCGCGTGCAGCCACGGCATCGAAGCCGATCTGGCGGCGGTCGCCGTCGAGGTAGCGCACGGCCGACGGCAGCAGCACGCGGCCCTGGTCGTCGGGCAGGCATTCGGCCACGCCGTTGCGCACCGAGGCCACCAGCGAATGCGTGGTGCCGAGGTCGATGCCCACGGCGATGCGGCGCTGGTGCGGATCGGGCGCCTGGCCGGGTTCGGAAATCTGAAGAAGAGCCATAAGGGCTTATTGTCCCAACTGATCGAATTTGGTTTCGACGTCTTGTCCGAATCGCTCAATGAACATGAGGGCTCTCACCTGCTGGACGGCGCCGGGGTAGTCGCCCTTCTCGTCGATCAGCCAGTCGAGCGACGAGAGTGCGCGGGCACGCGTGCTTTCGACATCCTCCTGCAGCACCTCGACGGCGGCGATGTCGCGGGCGTCGTCGAGCGCTTCGCGCCACTCCATCTGCTGCATGAGAAAGGCCCCCGGCATCGCCGTGTTGTTCTCGGCATTCAGCGGCGCGCCGTTGAGTTCGCAGAGATAGCTCGCGCGACGGATCGGGTCCTTGAGCCGCTGGTAGGCCTCGTTGATGCGCACCGACCACTGCATGGCCACGCGCTGCGCCGCTGCGCCTTGTGCCGCAAAGCGGTCCGGGTGCACCTCGCGCTGCAGTTCCTTCCAGCGCGCGTCGAGCACGGCGCGGTCCTGCGCGAAGGTCGCCGGGACGGCGAACAGTTGGAAGTCGGTGTCGTTGAGGTTCATCAGACTGCCTGCCGGGCCGCGCTAAAGATCAAGAAAAAACCGCCAGCACATGACATGGTGGCGGCTGTGGTCGCAGTCAGCGACGACGCATCAGATGCGAAAACTTTCGCCGCAGCCGCAGCGGTCGCGTTCGTTCGGGTTGATGAACTTGAAGCCCTCGTTCAAGCCTTCGCGCACGAAGTCGAGCTGCGTGCCATCGATGTAGGCCAGGCTCTTCGGATCGACCAGCACCTTCACGCCGTGGTCTTCGAACACCACGTCTTCAGGCGTGAACTCGTCGACGTACTCGAGCTTGTAGGCCAGGCCCGAGCAGCCGGTGGTCTTCACGCCCAGCCGAACGCCCACGCCCTTGCCTCGTTTGCCGAGGTAGCGGGTGACGTGGCGCGCAGCGGCTTCGGTCAGCGTGACGGCCATCTCAGTGAACAGCAGCTTCGGCGGTCGACTCGGTGGTCTTGGCGCCGTGCTTCGCCTTGTAGTCGCTCACGGCCGCCTTGATGGCGTCTTCCGCGAGGATCGAGCAGTGGATCTTGACCGGCGGCAGTGCCAGTTCTTCAGCGATTTGCGCGTTCTTGAGGGCCGCCGCTTCGTCGAGCGTCTTGCCCTTGACCCATTCGGTCACGAGCGACGACGAGGCAATGGCCGAGCCGCAGCCGTAGGTCTTGAAGCGCGCGTCTTCGATCACACCGGTTTCGGGGTTGACCTTGATCTGCAGCTTCATCACGTCGCCGCAAGCCGGTGCGCCGACCATGCCGGTGCCTACCGAGTCGTCACCTTTTTCGAAGGAGCCGACGTTGCGGGGATTTTCGTAGTGGTCGATGACCTTGGAAGAATATGCCATGGTGTACCTCTCAAACTTTGTTCAATCGTGGAGCCGTGGGCTGGCCTGGGTCAGTGGGCCGACCACTGGATCGTGCTGATGTCGACGCCGTCCTTGAACATCTCCCACAGCGGGCTCAGCTCGCGCAGCTTGGCGACGTTGTGCTTGATGGTCGAGATGGCGTAGTCGATTTCTTCTTCGGTCGTGAAACGGCCGATGGTCATGCGCAGGCTGCTGTGGGCCAGCTCGTCGCTGCGGCCCAGGGCGCGCAGCACATAGCTGGGCTCCAGGCTGGCCGAGGTGCAGGCCGAACCCGACGACACCGCCAGGCCCTTGATGCCCATGATCAACGACTCGCCTTCAACGTAGTTGAAGCTCATGTTCAGGTTGTGCGGCACGCGGTGCTCGAGGTCGCCGTTGATGAAGACCTGTTCGACATCCTTCAGGCCGTCGAGCAGGCGCTTCTGCAGGCGCGCTGCATGGGCGATGTCGTCCTTCATTTCGAGCTTGGCGATGCGGAAGGCCTCGCCCATGCCGACGATCTGGTGCGTGGGCAAGGTGCCCGAGCGCATGCCGCGCTCGTGACCACCGCCGTGCATTTGCGCTTCAAGCCGAATGCGCGGCTTGCGACGCACGTACAGCGCGCCGATGCCCTTGGGGCCGTAGGTCTTGTGCGAAGCGAGGCTCATCAGGTCGATGGGCAGCTTCGTGATGTCGATCTCGACCTTGCCGGTGGCCTGGGCCGCATCGACGTGGAAGATCACGCCCTTTTCGCGGCAGGCATTGCCCAGCGCGACCACGTCCTGGATCACGCCGATTTCGTTGTTCACGAAGAGCACGCTGGCCAGGATGGTGTCGGGACGGATGGCCGCCTTGAATTTCTCGAGATCGACGAGGCCGTTTTCCTCGACGTCGAGGTAGGTCACTTCGAAGCCCTGGCGCTCGAGTTCGCGCATGGTGTCGAGCACGGCCTTGTGCTCGGTCTTCAGGGTGATCAGGTGCTTGCCCTTGCCCTTGTAGAACTGGGCCGCGCCCTTGAGGGCCAGGTTGATCGACTCGGTGGCACCCGACGACCAGACGATTTCACGCGGGTCGGCGTTGATGAGGTCGGCCACTTGGCCCCGCGCCTTTTCAACAGCCTCTTCGGCTTCCCAGCCCCAGGCGTGGCTGCGCGATGCCGGGTTGCCGAAGTGTTCGCGCAACCAGGGAATCATGGCGTCGACCACACGCGGGTCGGCCGGCGTGGTGGCGCCGTAATCGAGATAGATCGGGAAATGAGGAGTGACGTCCATGGCTGGCTCGGGCTGGCGTGGGGGTTGTGTTCTGGGGTCGGGGCAAACTCAGGCGATGCCCGCGGGCATCGCCTGACTCAATCAGGTCAGGACTTCGCGAAGACGTTGCCGAGAGCGAAGACCGAATTCGGCGCATTCACGCGAATGGGCTTGACCACCGGCTGGGCCGAGATGGCGCGCTTGACGACCGGCTTGTTCTCGATCTGCACGCCCTTGGCGATCTGGTCGTCGACCAGCTTCTGCAGCGTGACGGAGTCAAGGAACTCGACCATGCGCTGGTTCAGCGAGGCCCAGAGTTCGTGCGTCATGCAGCGCCCCTGCTCACCGAGGCAGTTTTCCTTGCCACCGCACTGCGTGGCATCGATCGGCTCGTCGACGGAGACGATGATGTCGGCGACCGTGATGTCCGCCGCCTTGCGTCCGAGGCTGTAGCCGCCGCCGGGGCCGCGGGTCGACTCGACCAGCTCGTGGCGGCGCAATTTGCCGAACAGCTGTTCGAGGTACGACAACGAAATCTGCTGCCGCTGGCTGATCGCAGCCAGCGTGACCGGACCGGTGTTCTGACGCAACGCCAGATCGATCATTGCTGTGACCGCAAAACGGCCTTTGGTAGTGAGACGCATCGCAAGCTCCTTCAAGTGCTTACCGTTGAAATGACACCACAGCCTTGGGCCGCGGTGACTTCGTCTCCGCCCTGCCCGACCCCGACGCTGGTGAACCAGCCGGTAGGAGTCGGTCCTTCATCGCGAAGTTCTTTGTTGTTGAGTATTTCGGTCAAGTATAGCAGATGCCCCTGAACTCTGCTCGGGTAAACCCCAGCGCAGTTCGCTTGAAGAAAGCGAACTTATGACCTAACCAGAATCAGGACGCCAACCCAGGGATGTTGTCGCCGCCCGACGCCCCGAACGCCTGCTCGCGCAGCAGCGCCAACTGGTCGCGCACCCGGGCCGCCTTCTCGAACTCGAGGTTGCGGGCGTGCTCCAGCATCTGCTTCTCGAGCCGCTTGATTTCCCGGGCGATGTCTTTCTCGCTCATGTCCTCGACCTTGGCGCGTTCCAGGTCGAGCTTGGCCATTTCCTTGCCGGTCTTCTCGCTGTAAACGCCGTCGATCAGGTCGCGCACCTGCTTCACGATGCTGCGTGGCGTGATGCCGTTCGCCTCGTTGTGGGCGATCTGCCGAGTGCGGCGGCGCTCGGTTTCGCCGATGGCCTTCTTCATCGACTCGGTCATCCGGTCGGCATAAAGAATGGCCTTGCCGTTCAGGTTGCGCGCCGCCCGGCCGATGGTCTGGATCAGCGAGCGCTCGGCGCGCAGGAAGCCTTCCTTGTCGGCATCGAGGATCGCCACCAGCGACACCTCGGGAATGTCCAGCCCTTCGCGCAGCAGGTTGATGCCCACCAGCACGTCGAAGGCGCCCAAGCGCAGGTCGCGCAAGATTTCGACCCGCTCGACCGTGTCGATGTCGCTGTGCAGGTAGCGCACCTTCACGCCGTTGTCGCTCAGGTAGTCGGTGAGCTGCTCGGCCATGCGCTTGGTCAGCGTGGTGATCAGCACGCGCTCGTTCTTCTCGACGCGGATGCGGATCTCGCCCAGCACATCGTCCACCTGGTGCGTGGCGGGGCGCACTTCAACTTCGGGATCGATCAGCCCGGTCGGCCGCACGAGCTGCTCGACGACGTTGCCGGCGTGGTCCTTTTCGTACTGCGCGGGCGTGGCCGACACGAAGATGCACTGGCGCACCCGCTTCTCGAACTCCTCGAGCTTGAGCGGCCGGTTGTCCAGCGCGCTCGGCAGCCGAAAGCCGTACTCGACCAGCGTGACCTTGCGCGCCCGGTCGCCGTTGTACATGGCGCTGAGCTGGCCCATCATCTGATGGCTCTCGTCGAGGAACATCAACGAGTCCTTCGGCATGTAGTCGGTGAGCGTGGCCGGCGGGTCGCCGGGCTCCGCGCCCGAGAGGTGTCGCGTGTAGTTCTCGATGCCCTTGCAGTGGCCGATTTCGGCCAGCATTTCGAGGTCGAAGCGCGTGCGCTGCTCCAGCCGCTGCGCCTCGACCAGCTTGCCCGAGCCGGTCAGCTCCTTGAGCCGGCCGGCCAGCTCGATCTTGATGGTTTCGACGGCCGCCAGCACCTTGTCGCGCGGCGTCACATAGTGGCTCGACGGGTACACCGTGAAGCGCGGCACCTTCTGGCGGATGCGCCCGGTCAGCGGGTCGAACAGCTGCAGCGACTCGATCTCGTCGTCGAACAGCTCGAATCGGATCGCCAGCTCGCTGTGCTCGGCTGGAAACACGTCGATGGTGTCGCCGCGCACGCGAAACGTGCCGCGCGCAAAGTCCTGCTCGTTGCGCGTGTACTGCATGCGAATGAGCCGCGAGATCAGGTCACGCTGGCCGACCTTGTCGCCGACGCGGGCAATCAGCCGCATCTCCATGTAGTCCTCGGGCGTGCCGATGCCATAGATGGCGCTCACCGTGGCCACGATGACCGTGTCGCGCCGCTCCAGCACACTCTTGGTAGCCGACAGGCGCATCTGTTCGATGTGCTCGTTGATCGAGGAGTCCTTCTCGATGAACAGGTCGCGCTGCGGCACGTAGGCCTCGGGCTGGTAGTAGTCGTAGTAGCTCACGAAGTACTCGACGGCGTTCTTGGGAAAGAACTCGCGGAATTCGCTGTAGAGCTGCGCCGCCAGCGTCTTGTTGGGCGCGAACACGATGGCCGGACGGCCCAGCCGGGCGATCACGTTCGCCATGGTGAACGTCTTGCCCGAGCCGGTGACGCCCAGCAGCGTCTGGTACACCTCGCCATCGAGCACGCCGGCCACCAGGCCCTCGATCGCCTTGGGCTGATCGCCTGCGGGCGGATAAGGCTGGAACAGCTCGAACGGCGAGTCGGGATAGCGGATGAATTCGCCCTGTTTCGCCGGCCCGATCGGGTCGACTTTCTTCAGGTCTGCTATGGCTTCGGTGTTCTCTGGCATGGCTGTTCCCGACAGGTGGCGTGGCGCCGGTAAAATTCAAGGCAACCGGAAAGGATAAAGCCTCCTCCGGTTGCCAGCGAAGCTTTCATCCCAAAGGACCTTTCCATGTCTATGTTCACCGCGGTCGAAATGGCGCCGCGCGACCCGATCCTCGGCCTCAACGAGCAATTTGCAGCCGACACCAACCCCCTCAAGGTCAATCTCGGCGTCGGCGTGTATTACGACGACAACGGCAAGCTGCCCCTGCTCCAGTGCGTGCAGGCTGCAGAGCAGAACATGATGAAGGCCCCCTCGGCCCGCGGCTACCTGCCGATCGACGGCATCGTGGCCTACGACAACGCCGTCAAAGGCTTGGTCTTCGGCACCGACAGCGAACCCGTCACCTCGGGCCGCGTGGCCACCATCCAGGCCATCGGCGGCACCGGCGGCCTGAAGGTCGGCGCCGACTTCCTCAAGAAGCTCAACCCCAACGCCACCGTGCTGATCAGCGACCCGAGCTGGGAAAACCACCGCGCGCTGTTCACCAACGCCGGCTTCACGGTCGAGAGCTACCCCTACTACGACGCTGCCCAGCGCGGCATCAACTTCGACGGCATGCTGGCCGCCCTGAACGCGGCACCGGCCGGCACCATCGTCGTGCTGCACGCCTGCTGCCACAACCCGACCGGCTACGACATCACCCCAGAGCAGTGGGACCAGGTCGTTGCTGCCGTCAAGGCCAAGGGCCTCGTGCCCTTCCTCGACATGGCCTACCAGGGCTTCGGCTACGGCCTGAAGGAAGACGGCGCAGCCGTTGCCAAGTTCGTCGACGCCGGCCTGACCTTCTTCGTCTCGACCTCGTTCTCCAAGAGCTTCAGCCTGTACGGCGAGCGCGTCGGTGCCCTGTCGGTGCTGTGCGAGAGCAAGGAAGAAGCCGGCCGCGTGCTGTCGCAACTCAAGATCGCCATCCGCACCAACTACAGCAACCCGCCGATTCACGGCGGCGCCGTGGTGGCCGCGGTGCTCGGCACCCCCGAGCTGCGCGCCCTGTGGGAAAAAGAACTGGGCGAGATGCGCGTGCGCATCAAGGCCATGCGCCAGAAGCTGGTCGACGGCCTGAAGGCCGCCGGCGTGAAGGAAGACATGAGCTTCATCACCACGCAGATCGGCATGTTCAGCTACTCGGGCCTCTCCAAGGACCAGATGGTTCGCCTGCGCAACGAGTTCGGCGTGTACGGCACCGACACCGGCCGCATGTGCGTCGCCGCGCTCAACAGCAAGAACATCGACTACGTCTGCGCGTCGATTGCGAAGGTCATCTAGGTGACAAGCGGGTGTGAGTGAATCGACTTTTTGACGATTCGTTCACATTCGGCCACAGAAGGCGAATCCAGCCCGCTCCGGGCTAGGGTTCGGCCCCCTGCGCCGCGGCAAATGCACTGATATATTGCACTGCAACATCCACTCAAAGACCCGCGATGCTCTATCAACTCTACGAAGCCCAGCGTTCCCTGATGGAGCCCTTCTCGGACTTCGCCCAGGCCGCCTCCAAGCTCTACGGCCCTGGCGCCGTCTGGAGCCAACTGCCGATGGCACAGCGCATGGCCGCCGGCTATGACCTGATGTACCGGCTGGGCAAGGATTACGAGAAGCCCGAGTTCAACATCAAGTCCGTCAAGGTCGAAGGCGAAGACGTCGTCATCCAGGAGGCCGTCGAGCTCGACAAGCCCTTCTGCGAACTGCGCCGCTTCAAGCGCTTCACCGACGAACCCCACATCCTCAAGACGCTCAAGAGCCAGCCCGTGGTGCTGATCGTGGCGCCGCTGTCGGGCCACTACGCCACGCTGCTGCGCGACACCGTGCGCACCATGCTGCAGGACCACAAGGTCTACATCACCGACTGGAAGAACGCGCGCCTGGTGCCGCTGTCCGAAGGTGAGTTCCACCTCGACGACTACATCAACTACGTGCAGGAGTTCATCCGCCGCCTGCAGGCCGAATATGGCAACTGCCACGTGGTGAGCGTGTGCCAGCCCACCGTGCCCGTGCTCGCGGCCGTGTCGCTCATGGCCAGCCGCGGCGAGGCGCTGCCCCTCACGATGACCATGATGGGCGGCCCGATCGACGCGCGCAAATCGCCCACGGCGGTCAACAACCTCGCGACCAACAAAAGTTTCGAGTGGTTCGAGAACAACGTGATCTACCGCGTGCCGCAAGGCTTCCCGGGCGCGGGCCGCAAGGTCTACCCGGGCTTCCTGCAGCACACGGGTTTCGTGGCCATGAACCCCGACCGCCACGCCACCAGCCACTACGACTACTTCAAGGACCTGATCAAGGGTGACGACGCCAGCGCCGAAGCCCACCGCAAGTTCTATGACGAATACAACGCCGTGCTCGACATGGACGCGGACTACTACCTCGAGACCATCCGCACCGTGTTCCAGGACTTCGACCTGGTCAACGGCACGTGGGACGTGAAGAACCCCGCCGGCCAGGTGGAGCGCGTGCGTCCGCAGGACATCCACGCCACCGCCCTGCTCACCGTCGAAGGCGAGCTCGACGACATTTCCGGCTCGGGCCAGACCCAGGCCGCGCACAGCCTGTGCACCGGCATCGCCGATGCCAAGCGCGAGCACTACGAAGTCAAGGGCGCGGGCCACTACGGCATCTTCAGCGGTCGCCGCTGGCGCGACCTGGTCTACCCGAAGGTGCGCAACTTCATCGCCGCCAGCGACGAGCCCCAGCGCCGCGCCGGTGCGCGCGAAGCGCTGCCGGCCGAAGACCGCATCAAGCCGGGCCAGAAGCTGAAGGTCGTGGCAACCGCCGCGGCCCACAAGACGCCGGTCGCCGCCAAGAAGGCCGTCGCCGTGAAGGCTGCGCCGGCTGCCAAGAAGCCGGCCGCAGCGGCAAAGAAGCCCCGCGCCAGCGCCGCGCGCTGAGCCGCGCGCATCCCCCACCGTGAACGGGCTGGCCGCACGCATCAACGACGCACTGCCTCAAACGCAGTGCACACGGTGCGGCTACCCCGATTGCGCGGGTTATGCGCAGGCCATCGCCGACGGCGAGGCCGACATCAACCAGTGCCCGCCGGGCGGCGCTGAGGGCATCGAGCGCCTCGCACGGCTCACGGGCCGCGCCGCACAACCGCTCGATCCGCAGTTCGGCACCGAAGGCCCGCGCGCCATGGCGGTCATCGACGAGGCCTGGTGCATCGGCTGCACGCTCTGCCTCGATGCCTGCCCGACCGACGCGATCATCGGCATCAACAAGCGCATGCACACGGTGATCGAGGCGCACTGCACGGGGTGCGAGCTGTGCATTCCGGTCTGCCCTGTCGATTGCATCTCGCTCGAGGTTGAAACCCCCGGTCGCAGCGGCTGGCAGGCGTGGTCGCAGGCGCAGGCCGAGGCCGCACTGCAGCGCTACAAGCTGCACGCCCAACATCGCGACACCGCGAAGCGCGAGGCCGAACCGGCGCCCGCCGCCGAACCGCAAGCCGCCGACACGCGCAAGCGCTCCATCGTCGAAGCCGCGCTGGCACGTGCCCGCGCCGCCGCCGAACAACGCGCCACGAAATCATGACCCTCGACACCCTGCTGATCTATGCCGTCGCCTCGCTCGCTCTGGCGGTGATTCCCGGTCCGACCATGCTGCTGGCGCTGTCCAACGGCATCGACGGTGGCATGCGCCGCGCCAGCTGGGGCATCGCGGGCGCGTCGCTGGGCAGCGTCTCGCTGATCGCGGTCGTGGCGCTCGGACTGGGCTCGCTGCTCGCGGCCTCGGAATGGCTCTTCAATGCGATCCGCGTCGCGGGCGTGGCCTACCTGGTGTGGCTCGGCATCAAGCTGTGGCGCAGCGAAGCGACCGATCTGGGCACCGCGCTGGCCAAGTCAGCCATCGAGGTCCGTCCGCATGGCCGCATCGCGCTCGTGCGCAGCCTGATGGTGGCGCTTTCGAACCCGAAGACAGTGCTGTTCTTCGCCGCCTTCCTGCCGCAGTTCATCGACACCGCCAAGCCTCAGGGCATGCAGTACCTCGTGCTGGGCGCGATCTTCGTGGTGCTCGACACCTGCGTGATGCTGGCCTATGCCGGCGCCGGCACGCAGGCCGTGCGCTGGCTCTCGCGCCGCGGCCTCAAGGTGCTCAACCGCAGCTGCGCGGTCGGCATGTGGCTGCTGGCGGCCACCCTCGCCTTCTGGCGCCGCCCGGCCTGAGCTTCGTCGAACTCAGCCCTTCTGTGGGCGCTTGAAAAGCAACAGCAGCACGCCCGCCAGCACCACGCCCACGGCGTACCACTCGAAGCGCGTGACCGTCTCGTGGGCGATCCACACGCCCAGCAGCATCGCGATCACCGGGTTGACGAAGGTGTAGCTCGCCGCCAGCCCGGCCGGCGCCTGCGCGAGCAGCACCATGTAGGCGTTGAAGGCGATCAGCGAGCCGAACACCACGAGGTAGATCCACGCCCCCAGCGCCACGGGCTGCGGCGGCCAGCTCATCGTTTCGCCCGACACCGCGGCCAGCACCATCAGCACCACGCCGCCGCACAGCATCTCGCTCGCGAAGCCCATCGCGCCGGGCGCCAGCGGCAGGCTGCGCTGGCTCAGCACGCTGCCGAGCGACCAGCACACGCACGCCACGCAGATCGCGATCAGCCCCTCGGGCGAGGCCTTGAAGCCGCTGCCCTGCGTGAGCATCAGCACGCCGGCCAGTCCCAGCGCAATGCCGGCCGCTTCGAGCCGCGCGGGCTTCACGCCCCAGATCAGGTTCAGCAGCGCGATGAGCAACGGAATGACGGCGATGAACGCCACCACCAGCCCCGAGCCGATCGACACCTCGGCCAGGGCCGTGCCCCCCATGCCGCCGCCGAGCATCAGCGCGCCGACGACCAGCGCATTGCGCCACTGCAGGCGCGTCGGCCAGGGCGTGCCGCGCCAGCGCATCCACGCCGCCAGCAGCACGCCTGCGACCAGGAAACGCGAGCCCATCTGCAGGAACGGCGGAAAGCTGATCAGCGCGTACTTGATGGCCAGGTAGGTCGAGCCCCAGACCACCCAGGTGGCGGCCAGGCAGAGCCACAGCAGCGGCGTCAGCCGGGGGCGTGAGGAAGCAGGCGCGGCCTGCGCGGACGGTGCGAGTGTCGACATGGCGAGGGTGTCTCTTCTTGGTATGTGGTGGCTGTCATGGTATGAAAGCCACCGCCCGGCAGCCATGCGAATTTCATGGTTCTGCTCGCACCGCACCGTCGAATTAAAGGACTTCCATGGACTTCACCTTGACCCCCACGCTGGACGCCCACGACACCCGCATCCTGGCCGAACTGCAGGCCGACGCACGCCTCAGCATGGCCGAGCTGGGGCGCCGCGTGCATCTGAGCCAGCCGGCCGTGACCGAGCGCGTGAAAAAGCTGGAAGCCGCCGGCGTCATCACCGGCTACCGCGCCACCGTGAATCTCACGCGACTGGGCTACGGCATCCGCGGAATCATCCGCGTCGGGCGGGCCGACTACGACCTCGTGGTGAAGCTGGTGCAGGAGACGCCCGAATGCGTCAACGCCTACAACGTGACCGGCGAGGACAGCTGGATCCTCGAGATCGCGGTGATCGACGTGCCGCACCTGGACGCGGTGCTCGCCAAGTTCTGCATCCTGACCGAGACCGCGACCTCGATCATCCTGAACCCGGCGCGCGAGCACCAGCCGATGCTGCCGCCCCGGCATGCCGACGTGAAGCCGCCGGTGCGCAAAGCGCTCAGCGCGTAGCGGCGAGCGCGTTGAAGGCCGTCACCACCTCGGGTGGCGCCTGCACCATCTCGACCAGCACGCCCTCGCCCGAAATCGGGAACTCGTCGTTGGCCTTCGGGTGCAGGAAGCAGATGTCGAAACCGGCGGCGCCCTTGCGGATGCCGCCGGGCGCAAAGCGCACGCCCTGCGCCGTGAGCCATTCGACGGCTTTGGGCAGGTCGTCGATCCACAGGCCGACGTGGTTCAGCGGCGTGGTGTGCACCGCCGGCTTCTTTTCAGGGTCGAGCGGCTGCATCAGGTCGACCTCGACCTTGAACGGGCCGCTGCCCATCGAACAGATGTCTTCGTCGACGTTCTCGCGCTCGCTGCGGAACGTGCCCGTGACCTCGAGCCCCAGCATGTCGACCCACAGCTTCTGCAGCCGCAGCTTGTCGGGGCCGCCGATGGCGATCTGCTGGATGCCCAGCACCTTGAAGGGACGCGGCGTCGTCATGCGCAGCCGCCCGCTTCTGCTTGTTCTTGCGTGCGATGCGAGCGCAGGCCGAGCTTGCGCAGCAGCTGCACGTCGGCATCGGCGTCGGGGTTGCCGGTGACCAGTAGCTTGTCGCCGTAGAAGATCGAGTTGGCGCCGGCCATGAAGCACAGGGCCTGCACCGCCTCGCCCATCTGCTGGCGGCCGGCCGACAGGCGCACGCGCGCGGTCGGCATCGTGATGCGGGCCACGGCGATCATGCGCACGAAGTCGAAGGGATCGACCGGCTCCGAGTCGGCCAGCGGCGTGCCGGGCACGCGCACCAGGCTGTTGATCGGCACCGACTCCGGGTACGGGTCCATGTTCGCGAGCTGCGCGATCAGCCCGGCGCGGTGCACCGGCTGCTCGCCCATGCCCACGATGCCGCCGCAGCACACGCTGATGCCGGCGCTGCGCACAGCCGCCAGCGTGTCCAGGCGGTCCTGGTAGGTGCGCGTGTCGACCACGTCGGTGTAGTACTCGGGCGCGGTGTCCAGGTTGTGGTTGTAGTAGTCCAGGCCCGCGGCCTTGAGTTGCTGCGCGTGGTGCGGCTCCAGCATGCCCAGCGTGGCGCAGGTCTGCAGGCCCAGGCCCTTCACGGCCTCGACCAGCACGGCCACCTTCTCGACGTCGCGGTCCTTGGGCGCGCGCCAGGCGGCGCCCATGCAGAAGCGCGTGGCGCCGGCGTCCTTGGCGGCCTGCGCGGCGCGCACCACCTCGTCGACCTCCATGAGCTTCTGCGCCTTCACGCCGGTGTCGAACTCGGCCGACTGCGGGCAGTAGCCGCAGTTCTCGGGGCAGCCGCCGGTCTTCACCGACAGCAGCGTGGCCAGCTCGATGTCGCCTTCGGGGAAATGCCGGCGGTGCACGGTCTGCGCCTCGAACAGCAGTTCCATGAAGGGCTTGTCCAGCAGCGCCTGGATCGCCTCGACGGACCAGGGGCCCTGGGGCGTCGCCACGGCCTTGGCCGGGCGGTGCAGCGTGATTGCTGCCTGTTGCAGGTCGTTGGCACCCATCAGTTGAACTCCAGAATGATTTGGTCGACGGCGAGCGATTCGCCCTTGGCCGCCGAGATCTTGCCCACCACGCCATCCTGCGCGGCGAACAGCACGTTTTCCATCTTCATGGCCTCGATCACGGCCAGCTTCTCGCCGGCCTGGACCTGCTGCCCCGGCTGCACCGCCACCTCGACCAGCAGGCCGGGCATCGGCGACATCAGGAACTTGCTGAGGTCGGGCGGCGCCTTGTAGGGCATCAGCTCGAGCAGGCGCGCACCCAGCGGCGACAGCACCATGGCTTCGATCTGCGTGCCGTCGTGCGACACGCGCAGCGCCAGCGGGTTCTTGCCCGCGCCGCGCTCCACCTGCGCAGTGAACGGCTTGCCGTTGACGGTGCCCTGAACGCGCGCCGCGCCCAGCGCAAACGCGCTGTCGATCTGGTAGCGCTTGTCGCCCACCGTGACGACGCTGGCGCCGGTCTTGTCCTGGAAGTCGCTCACCGACACCGCGTGGTGCACGTGCTTGCCCTCGGGGCCAAGCTCGACCACCACGAACTGCTCGCCCACCTTCACGCCGTGGCCCGCGAGCTGCCCGCTGATGCCCGAGGCGCGCGCACGGTAGCGGCGGTTGACGAAGGCGGCCAGCGCCACCAGGAACGATGGATCGGCGTGCGGCACGTCTTCCGCATGGAAGCCCTTGCCGTAGTGCTCGGCGATGAAGCCGGTGTTGAAATCGCCCGCCACGAACTTCGGATGCGCCAGCAGCGCAGCCTGGAACGGGATGTTGCTGCTGATGCCGCGGATCACGAAGCCGTTGAGCGCTTCGCGCATGAGGGCGATGGCCTCGGTGCGGTCCTTGCCGTGCACGATGAGCTTGGCGATCATCGAGTCGTAGTACATCGGGATCTCACCGCCGTCGTACACGCCGGTGTCCACGCGCACGCCGTGCAGGTGGCCGGTGTCACTCGCGAACATGCTCTCGGCCGGCGGCTGGAACTTCACCAGGCGGCCCGTCGACGGCAGGAAGTTGCGAAACGGGTCTTCGGCGTTGATGCGGCACTCGATGGCCCAGCCGTCGCGCTTGACCTGCTCTTGCGTGAGCGGCAGCTTCTCGCCGGCCGCCACGCAGATCATCAGCTCGACCAGGTCCAGGCCGGTGATGCACTCCGTCACCGGGTGCTCCACCTGCAGGCGCGTGTTCATCTCCAGGAAGTAGAAGCTCTGGTCCTTGCCGACCACGAACTCCACCGTGCCTGCGCTCTGGTACTTCACGGCCTTGGCCAACTGCACCGCCTGCTCGCCCATCGCCTTGCGCGTGGCGTCGGTGATGAAGGGCGACGGCGCCTCCTCGATCACCTTCTGGTGGCGGCGCTGAATGGAGCACTCGCGCTCGTTCAGGTAGATGACGTTGCCGTGCGAATCGCCCAGCACCTGGATCTCGATGTGGCGCGGCTCCTCGACGAACTTCTCGATGAACACGCGGTCATCGCCGAAGGAGTTGCGCGCTTCGTTGCGGCACGAGGTGAAGCCCTCGAAGGCTTCCTTGTCGTTGAACGCCACGCGCAGGCCCTTGCCGCCGCCGCCGGCCGAGGCCTTGATCATCACGGGGTAGCCGATGTCCTTCGCGATCTCGACGGCGCGCTCGGCCGTCTCGATGGCGTCGTTCCAGCCCGGAATGGTGTTGACCTGGGCTTCGTTCGCGAGCTTCTTCGAGGCGATCTTGTCGCCCATGGCCGCGATCGAATAGTGCTTCGGGCCGATGAAGGCAATGCCCTCTTCCTCGACCTTGCGCGCAAAGGCTTCGTTCTCCGACAGGAAGCCGTAGCCCGGGTGCACGGCCTCGGCACCGGTCTGCTTGCAGGCCGCGATGATGCGGTCGGCCTGCAGATAGCTCTCACGGCTGGGCGCGGCGCCGATGTGCACGGCCTCGTCGGCCAGCTCGACGTGGCGGGCTTCCTTGTCGGCGTCGGAGTAGACGGCGACAGTGAGGATGCCCATCTTCTTCGCAGTCTGGATGACGCGGCAGGCGATTTCGCCACGGTTGGCGATCAGGATCTTCTTGAACATTTTCTTCTTCTCCGTGTCGCTCACAGGGGGATGTTGCCGTGCTTGCGCCACGGGTTCTCGAGCTTCTTCTCACGCAGCATCACGAGCGAGCGGCAGATGCGCTTGCGCGTCTCGTGCGGCAGGATCACGTCGTCGATGTAGCCGCGCGCACTGGCCACGTACGGGTTGGCGAAGCGCGCCTTGTATTCGGCTTCGCGGGCGGCGAGCTTCTCGGGGTTGTTCTTGTCTTCGCGGAAGATGATTTCCACCGCGCCCTTGGCACCCATCACCGCGATCTCGGCGCGCGGCCAGGCCAGGTTGACGTCGCCGCGCAGGTGCTTGGAGGCCATCACGTCGTACGCACCGCCGTAGGCCTTGCGCGTGATGACGGTGATCTTCGGCACCGTGCACTCGGCGTAGGCGTACAGCAGCTTGGCGCCGTGCTTGATGATGCCGCCGTACTCCTGGCCGGTGCCGGGCATGAAGCCGGGCACGTCGACAAAAGTGATGACGGGGATATTGAAGGCATCGCAGAAGCGCACGAAGCGCGCGGCCTTGATGCTGCTCTTGATGTCCAGGCAGCCCGCCAGCACCAGCGGCTGGTTGGCGACGATGCCGACCGTCTGGCCTTCCATGCGCGCGAAGCCGATCACGATGTTCTTCGCGTAGTCGGGCTGCAGCTCGAAGAAGTCCCCGTCGTCCACCACCTTCAGGATCAGTTCCTTGATGTCGTAGGGCTTGTTCGGGTTGTCGGGCACCAGCGTGTCCAGCGAGTAGTCGGGCCGGTCGGCCGGGTCGCCCTGGCCGTCGTTGCCCAGGCGCACCGGCGGCTTCTCGCGGTTGTTCAGCGGCAGGTAGTTGTACAGGCGGCGCAGCATCATCAGCGCCTCGACGTCGTTCTCGAACGCCATGTCGGCCACGCCGCTGCGCGTGGTGTGGGTGATGGCACCGCCGAGCTCTTCGGCCGTCACACTTTCGTGCGTCACGGTCTTCACCACTTCGGGGCCGGTGACGAACATGTAGCTGCTGTCCTTCACCATGAAGATGAAGTCGGTCATGGCGGGCGAATACACGGCGCCGCCGGCGCACGGGCCCATGATCATGCTGATCTGCGGCACCACGCCCGAGGCCATCACGTTGCGCTGGAACACGTCGGCATAGCCGCCCAGCGATGCCACGCCTTCCTGGATGCGGGCGCCGCCCGAATCGTTCAGGCCGATGACCGGTGCGCCGACCTTCATGGCCTGGTCCATCACCTTGCAGATCTTTTCGGCGTGGGCTTCGCTGAGCGCGCCGCCGAAGACCGTGAAGTCCTGGCTGAACACGAACACGAGGCGGCCGTTGATCATGCCGTAGCCCGTGACCACGCCGTCGCCGGGGATCTTCTGTTCGGCCATGCCGAAGTCGACCGAGCGGTGCTCGACGAACATGTCCCATTCTTCAAACGTGCCGTCGTCGAGCAGCAGCTCGATGCGCTCGCGCGCCGTGAGCTTGCCCTTGGCGTGCTGCGCGTCGATGCGCTTCTGCCCGCCGCCGAGTCGCGCCTGGGCGCGCTTCTTTTCGAGTTGTTCGATCAGTTCTTGCATGGTGTGCTTCCGAAGCTGTGGTTCTGGATTGCTGGGAGAGTCTTGTGGGGGCCGAGGTGTCACACCCGGGCGGTGATGGCTGCCGCGGCGAGCAGCTGGCGCGCCGCCGTCGAGGCCGGCAGGCTGCCTTGCGCCACCTGTTGCGTGAGTTGCGGCAGCAGCTCGCGCACCTGCGCATGCTGGCGAAATGCCTGCTTGAGCCCGGCGTCGATGCGTTCCCACATCCACGCGGTGGCCTGTTTTTCGCGGCGCTTCGCGAGCTTGCCGTTGGCGGTCTGCAGCGTCTTGAATTCGAGCACGGCGTCCCAGAAGGCGTCGACGCCGGTGCCGGCGAGCGCGCTCAGCTGCAGCACCTTGGGCAGCCAGAAACGGCGCTCCACGCCGCTGTGCGCGTCGTGCACCGCGTGCGCGTGGTCGGGGTTGCCCTGGTGGCCGAAGAGGCGCAGCGCCGAGGTGATCTGGGCCTGCGCGCGGGTGGCGGCGTCGCGGTCGATGTCGGCCTTGTTGATGGCGACCAGGTCGGCCAGTTCCATCACGCCCTTCTTGATCGCCTGCAGGTCGTCGCCCGCGTTGGGCAGCTGCAGCAGCACGAACATGTCGGTCATGCCGGCCACGGCGGTTTCACTCTGGCCCACGCCGACGGTCTCGACGATCACGATGTCGTAGCCCGCGGCCTCGCAGACCAGCATGGCCTCGCGCGTTTTCTCGGCCACGCCGCCCAGCGTGCCGCTCGACGGGCTGGGCCGGATGTAGGCGCGCTCGTGCACCGACAGGCGCTCCATGCGCGTCTTGTCGCCAAGGATGGAGCCGCCCGACACGGTGGACGACGGGTCGATGGTGAGCACGGCCACGCGGTGGCCCTTGCCGATCAGCAGCAGACCCAGTGTTTCGATGAAGGTCGACTTGCCCACGCCGGGCACGCCCGAGATGCCCAGGCGAAACGACTCGCCGGTGCGCGGCAGCAGCGCCGTGAGCAGCTCGTCGGCCTGCGCGCGGTGGTCGGTGCGTGTCGATTCGAGCAGCGTGATCGCCTTGGCGATGGCACGCCGCTGCACCATGCCGTCTGTGGCGGCAATGGCGCGTTCGAGAGTCTGCACGGTGCCGCTCATCCGCAGGCCAGTTCCGTGCAGCGCCAGCGGTAGTGCAGGTCGACGCCCTCTTCGCCCTCGAGCACGAAGCCGTGGCGCAGGTAGAAGCGGTTGGCGTCGCTCTGCACGAGCGCGGTGAGCTTGATGTCGCGGCGCTGTTCGCGCGCCTGGGCCTGCGCCCAGTCGATCACCCACTCGCCGATGCCCAGGCCCTGGAAGCCGGTGCGCAGGTAGAGGTGATCGAGCCGCAAGGCATCGGCCCCTTCGGGCTTGAGCGTGACGAAGCCCACGCGCTGGCTGCCGTCGAGCACGATGTGGTGCATGAAGGGCACCACGAAGCCCGCGCTCAGGCGTTCGCGCGAACGCGCGGCATCGAAACGGCCGACACGCTCCAGGCTCGGGCGCATCGCATCGATGCGCAGGGCCAGCATGTCCTCGAAGTCATTGGAGTCCACCGGCTGCAGGGACAGCCGTGGCAGAAGATCGCCCACGATGTACCTCGACCGATCAGGCGGCGACGGCCGCGCGGATCTGCTCCAGCACGTCCTTGGCGCTGGCCGGGATGGGCGTGCCCGGGCCATAGATGCCCTTGACGCCGGCTTCGTAGAGGAAGTCGTAGTCCTGGCGCGGAATCACGCCGCCGACGAAGACGATGATGTCGTCCGCGCCCTGCTTGCGCAGCTCTTCGATGATGGCCGGCACGAGCGTCTTATGGCCGGCGGCGAGCGTGCTCACGCCCACGGCATGCACGTCGTTCTCGATGGCCTGGCGCGCGCACTCTTCGGGCGTCTGGAACAGCGGGCCCATGTCGACGTCGAAGCCCAGGTCGGCGAACGCCGTGGCAACGACCTTCGCGCCGCGGTCATGCCCGTCTTGCCCGAGCTTGGAAATCATCACGCGCGGGCGGCGGCCCTGCGCTTCGGCAAAGGCGTTGATCTCGGTCTTGAGCGCTTCCCAGCCTTCGGCCGAGTCATAGGCGGCAGCGTACACACCGGTCACCTTTTGCGTGTCGGCGCGATGGCGGCCGAATGATTTTTCGAGGGCGTCGGAAATCTCGCCGACGGTGGCGCGCGCGCGCACGGCGTCGATGCTCAGCGCCAGCAGGTTGCCGGTGTTGCTTTCAGCGGCTTCGGTGAGCGCGTCGAGCGCGGCCTGCACCTTGGCGTTGTCGCGCGAGGCGCGGATGCTCTGCAGGCGCGCCACCTGCTGGTCGCGCACCTTCACGTTGTCGATCGACAGGCTGTCGATCGCGTCTTCGGTCTTGAGCTTGTACTTGTTGACGCCGACGATCACGTCCTTGCCCGAATCGATGCGCGCCTGCTTCTCTGCGGCGGCGGCCTCGATCTTGAGCTTGGCCCAGCCGCTGTCGACGGCCTTGGTCATGCCGCCCATCGCTTCGACCTCTTCGATGATGGTCCAGGCGGCGTCGGCCATGTCCTGCGTGAGCTTTTCCATCATGTAGCTGCCGGCCCAGGGATCGATCACGTTCGTGATGTGCGTCTCTTCCTGGATGATCAGCTGCGTGTTGCGCGCGATGCGCGAGCTGAACTCGGTGGGCAGCGCAATGGCTTCGTCGAGTGCGTTGGTGTGCAGCGACTGCGTGCCGCCGAACACCGCGGCCATCGCCTCGATGGTGGTGCGCACCACGTTGTTGTACGGGTCCTGCTCGGTGAGCGACCAGCCAGACGTTTGGCAGTGCGTGCGCAGCATCAGGCTCTTGGGGTTCTTGGGGTTGAACTCCTTCATGATGCGGCACCACAGCAGACGCGCTGCGCGCATCTTGGCCACTTCGAGGTAGAAGTTCATGCCGATGGCCCAGAAGAAGCTCAGGCGCCCGGCAAAGCCGTCGACGTCGAGGCCCTTGGCCAGTGCGGTCTTCACGTATTCCTTGCCGTCGGCCAGCGTGAACGCGAGCTCCAGCGCCTGGTTGGCGCCGGCTTCCTGCATGTGATAGCCGCTGATCGAGATCGAGTTGAACTTCGGCATCTTCTGCGCCGTGTACTCGATGATGTCGCCAATGATCCGCATGCTCGGCGCCGGCGGAAAGATGTACGTGTTGCGGACCATGAACTCCTTGAGGATGTCGTTCTGGATGGTTCCGCTCAGTTGGTCTTGCGCCACGCCCTGCTCTTCGGCCGCGACCACGTAGCCCGCCAGCACCGGCAGCACGGCGCCGTTCATCGTCATCGACACGGAGACCTTGTCGAGCGGGATCTGATCGAACAGGATCTTCATGTCCTCGACCGAATCGATCGCCACGCCGGCCTTGCCGACGTCGCCGGTCACGCGCGGATGGTCGCTGTCGTAGCCGCGGTGGGTGGCCAGGTCGAAGGCCACGCTCACGCCCTGCCCGCCGGCGGCCAGCGCCTTGCGATAGAACGCGTTCGATTCTTCGGCCGTGGAGAAGCCGGCGTACTGGCGGATGGTCCAGGGGCGCACCGCGTACATGGTGGCCTGCGGGCCGCGCAGGTAGGGCTCGAAGCCGGGCAGCGTGTCGGTGTACTTCAGGCCTTGCAGGTCGGCCGCGGTGTACAGCGGCTTCACGCTGATGCCGTCGGGCGTGACCCAGTTCAGCGCGTTCACGTCGCCGCCGGGCGCCGACTTGGCGGCGGACTTGGCCCAGGCGTCGAGATCGGCCGGCTTGTAGGTGGGTTCGGGTGTGCTGCTGCTCATGGAAGGCGCCGCTCCAGGCGGTGGTCTGACGGGATTCGCAAGGTCGCTTGCACGGATTTGCAAGCCGTTCGCGAGTCTAACCCATCCGTAATTATTAATTCAAACGCATTTTTTGAAGTACAGTGCAGCCCATGTCCGCCGTCACCCTGACCCCCCGCGCCCTCTATGAAGAGGTGGCCGAGCTCCTGCGCCAACGGATCTTCCGCCGCGAGCTGGAGCCCGGCAGCTGGATCGACGAACTCAAGCTGGCCGAGGAATACGGCATCAGCCGCACGCCCCTGCGCGAGGCGCTGAAGGTGCTGGCCGCCGAAGGCCTGGTGACGATGAAGGTGCGTCGCGGCGCCTACGTCACCGAGGTGTCGGAACAAGATCTGGCCGATGTGTACCACCTGCTCTCGCTGCTCGAGAGCGACGCCGCCGGCGTGGTGGCCGAGCGCGCTACCGACGACCAGCGCGCCGAGCTGAAGGCGCTGCACGCCGAGCTGGAAGCCGCCGCCGCCCCCGGCAAGGAAGACCGCGAGCACTTCTTTGCGGTGAACGAGCGCTTCCACATGAGCCTGCTGGCCATTGCCAACAACAAGTGGCGCGACCAGATGGTGGCCGACCTGCGCAAGGTGATGAAGTTGAATCGCCACAACTCGCTGCTGAAGGCGGGGCGCATTGCCGAATCGCTGGCGGAGCACCGCGCGGTGATGGCCGCCATCGAGGCGCGCGACGCCGCCACGGCCATGGCGCGCATGCGCGAGCACTTCCTCAACGGCCTCGAAGCCGCTGTATAGGTTCACCCCCAGGCTGCGCGCACTTCGTGTCGCTTCGCCAACCCCCTTCCGGGGGCGACGCCTGCGGCCCGGCAAAGCCGGTTCCGCGGCGTCTTGCCAGCGGGATGGACCAGTGCTGGCTGAGGGGCCAGACCAGCGACGCGCTCCATGCGGTGCTGTGCGCGGCGGGCTTCAGCATCCGATGGCTGCGGCGTGCCATGGTGCGCCTGGGCCTCAAAGACCTTTACTCGCGCCCGATCGGGCCCCTGCCAGTGCTTCCGACGGCGCTCGAACCAACAGCACCGCGTCCCCAAATGCGTGCCGCAAGGGTGACAAGCGCGGCCGGGTGAATTTTACAGGGCCGACTATTTAGTCTTCGTATCTTCAAAAAAACACCCTCGCTGTTTTTTATTTCTCATAATTCCCCAAGAAATTCAAATCCACCACCAAAGGCATGATAGACGAGCGCCAGCCATCTCATTATGATGATTGAATTCAAAAGGGAGAATTCATGTCCTCAAATGCAAATTCAAAATCGACACTCACACCCTATGGGAGAGCGGTATGAGTGGCAAGGAGTTTTGCGCGTCGGACAGCTCGAACTACCCCAAATGGAACACTTGGGATGTTTTCAAATGGAAAGCCTTGTCGGAAAAATTTGGCGGCGGCAGAGTTTACTTGGAAGCTTACAAGGATGGCTGGATTGCATACAACAAGTATGAAATCACTGAAATCGCAGCACAACATAGAATTCCAGCCGTCTTACTTGCCTCTGTTGCCTGGGCAGAGGTTGGAGGAAAACCTGACGGATTCAAGAAGCCAGTCTTCATAGGACGCTCCTTGCAACGTCAGCTAGCGGGAAGACCCACTTTATTTGGCAAGCCTCCAGAAAGAACTTCATTTGGAGCAGTGAGCATGCAACTGGAAGTTGCGGCCAGAGAGCTTGGCCTATCCGTTGAAACAATTCCCCATTCAGATCGCATGAATCTAATTTCATGCCTTGAAACAGATAAATTCAATTTACGCCTGGTTGCTCAGCATTTAAGAAATCTCATTTTGCACGACAACCCGGGCAATGACACGTTGAGTCTTTCTACGGAGCAATTCATTGTGGTGGGAGCACGCTATAACCGAGGCATAGAGCGACCTTTAACTGATATCACAAACTCCATAAAACTATCACCAGGCGCACAGGGTAGAAATTTTTCCGAATATGGTCGCAGGATGCTAGAGCATCGTGCTCACGTTGCAGCACTCCTGAATAGAACATAAAAAATGAAAAAACTAGGCATAGTAATAACCTCGGTATATGCACTGTTTTGCATCACCCTAATGCTCATCATTCCAATGAATAAGTTCGAATGGATGCTGGATGAGCCAAGCGCACGCACTGAGGGATTAACTTTTTGTGGATTGCCTGTGGACGAAGATATTAATCCTCGGCAATTATTCTTGGCATTTTTGGTGCCAATTTTGGCATTTGGCATCGCGCAATCTATGCGACAGCAAAAAATCCATTACTCTCTTTGGATTGCCTTTGCCTTGCTGGCCATTTGGGGATGGCGCTTTTTTATTTACTACCCTTTGTGCTAAATTTTCAGCTCGCGGGCATTTCTATTCAGTCCAGGGTGAGGGTGCCCGCTTCGGTCGCGATGCGGCGGGCGATTTCCAGCATGCGGGGGGCGACGCGGCTCAGCATGGTCTCCCTCGGCAGCAGGTAGGCGGGGCCGCCGCAGCTCACGCCATAGCGCTCGCCGCGCGGGCCTGCGAGCGCAAAGCCCAGGGCGTGGATCTGGGGATTCCATTCGCCGAAGGAGGTGCAGTAGCCCAGGCGGGCGTACTCTTCCAGGCTGGCGATGAGGCGCGGCTCGATGGCGTGCCAGTTCTCGCCGGTCTCGAGCCGAATCTGCTCCAGCAGCGCCGCCTGCTCGGCCGCGGGCAAGGCGCCGATGTAGGCGCGGCCGGAGGCCGAGGTGGCAATCGACATGCGCGAGCCGACGTCGATGCGGGAGCTGATGAGTGCCGAGCGCGGGCGCAGCGAGTCGATGACCAGCATGTCCAGATCGTCGCGCACCGCCATGTGGATGCTGGCCCCCGACAGTTCCGCCAGGTTGCCGAGATGGGGACGCGCCAGTGACCTCAGGTCGAAATTGCGCAGGTAGCGGCTGCTCATGTCGAGCAGCACCGGCCCCAGGCTGAAGCGCTCGCTGTCTTGCGACTGCCGCAGAAACCCCGCGCCCACCAACGTCGCCGTGAGGCGCGACACCGTGGCCTTCGGGATGCCGGTGGTGTCGGCCAGTTCCCGGTTTCCGACGGGCGCCGCTGACATCCCGATGACCTTCAGCAGCGACAACCCCCTGGCAAGCGCACTGACTTCTTCCTTGCCGCCCACAGCTTCACTCATAAGACAGAACCTTTTTCTTGTTTCCCTGACCCGCCTTATTCTTGAGCAAAAACAGGTGATTCGCTCACACTTGTTGTTGCATTGTCATGAAACTGTGTTCCATCGCGCGTCAACTTCGGTCAATTGTGTTGACTGTCTACAAAGTCGGTGGCGGCGGCGAAGGGATTCAGGCGGCCTGAGCGGCGACGGGTTCGTGCGCCAGCGCCATCACTTCGTGCGGCGGGCGGGTCTTCAGACGGTGGTCGCTCCAGACCTGGCGCCAGCGGCGGGCGCCGGGCAGGCCGTTGCGCAGGCCCAGCATGTGGCGCGCGATCGACCACCAGTTCGTGCCGTGTTCGGTCGCCTCGCGGACCATGTAGTCGCACATCTGCGCCTCGATGTCCTCGCGCGTGAGCGTCTGCGGGGCCTCGCCGTAGAACTCGGCGTCCCACTCGGCCAGCCACCAGGGGTTGTGGTACGCCTCGCGGCCGATCATGGCGCCGTCGAGCAGCCGCAGGTGCTCGTGCACCTGGGCGTTGGTGGCAATGCCGCCATTGATCGAAAACTGCAGCGCCGGAAAGTCGTGCTTCAGCCGGTGCACCAGCGCATAGCGCAGCGGCGGAATCTCGCGGTTCTGCTTCGGGCTCAGGCCCTGCAGCCAGGCGTTGCGCGCGTGCACGATGAACGTGCCGCAACCCGCCTCGCTCACCGCGCCGACAAAGTCGCGCACGAACTCGTAGCTCTCGATCTTGTCGATGCCGATGCGGTGCTTCACCGTGACCGGCACATCGACCACGTCGACCATCGCCTTCACGCAATCGGCCACCAGTTGCGGCTCGTTCATGAGGCAGGCCCCGAAAGCGCCGCGCTGCACGCGCTCGCTCGGGCAGCCGCAGTTCAGGTTGATCTCGTCGTAGCCCCACTCTTCGCCGAGCTTCGCGCAGTGCGCGAGGTCGTTCGGCTCGCTGCCGCCGAGCTGCAACGCCACGGGATGTTCCTCGGCATGAAAGCGCAGGTGGCGCGGCACGTCGCCGTGGATCAACGCGCCGGTGGTCACCATCTCCGTGTAGAGCAGCGCATGGCGCGTCATGAGGCGGTGGAAGACGCGGCAGTGCCTGTCGGTCCAGTCCATCATGGGGGCCACGGACAAGCGCATGGCCTCGGTGACACGGGCCTTCCGAGGAAAATCAAGTACTGGCGCGGAGTTATCGCTCATCTCATTCGCTGTCATTCGGTCTTGTTTATCGCTATTTTTTGGGTGTCGCTAACAGCCAAAATATCCCCGAGTCGATGGTCTCCATCAAGATGCAGCTACCTGATGTTGTGTGCATCGGAACGCGCACTTCGGAATAGTCACGCGACTGCAAATCGATTGAGCGGCGGCAGTTTCTTAGATTCCCATGCACTTGCGCAGTGTCATGTAGATTTTTCCCGACACGGGGCGCGCTGCTCTCGAAGAGGGAAGAGGCGAAGTGATCGCTGCGTTTATAGATGAGGCTCGCGCTGCTGGTAAAGGGTTTCACAAGCAGCTTCGCCCTGCCCATCACGCTTTGCCATTAGCACTGGTCCTCACCGTTGAGCGCCTCTTGCTGGCGACCAGCAGCGGCGACTTAGCGCCGTCGCTATCGCTGAGAAATATAGAATCGACTAGGCGACTGCAACTCGATGTCATGCGAGCGAGTACCTTGATTTGTTCTCGACAAGCTAGAAGTTCAGACTTCTTCGGATAGTTAATCGTGTGATCCACTTCCCCCCACACCTCCTCCATCAAGGTGCGCACCTGAATCTCACACGTCAGCTCCGATTTGGAATTTGGCTGCAGAACGTAATGCACACTTGTATAAAGACTGTCCGACTCTTCCGGATCAAACCCAATACTTTTGAAGTAAGCACGATTTTCAATGTCCCACGTTTTTGCAATGGGACCTTCCTTGACCACCCATCTGTACTCTTCAAAGATTCCGAGAAGTTCTTTGTGAATGCCCTCGATCTGACGCGTGTGAAGATGGATGATCCTCAATCCTGCGAGATCGTTAACCCGTTGAAAAAGATTGTCTGGGTTGTAGTCGGGTGCAAGTCCTGCTGCCTTAGCCTCAATGAACTTTCGGATCAGCTTATCTCGTAGATGCGTTGGATCCTTAACCCGACCTTTCGTCGTGTGAATTAGCTTCTGTAACTCCTTCGACGACGAGATCATAGAATCCCAAGAACTCAGCAATGATTCGAACTTTGCAGTGTTTTCGACGAAGTGAGCAACCATTTTATCGATCGCACGCAACTCTTTCGCCGAGAGCGTTAAGGTCTTCACAACGCTTCTTCCTCCTCTGCGATGCGAGCAATTATCTTCTTGGCAATTTGAGCGAACTCAGCCTCCGCTTCAGCCTTTTGGCCAGCCGTGCTAGCGCCCGCAACTTCGCTGAATTCGACTCCCTGTTCTTGAGCTGCGATCGCTAGCGAGCCGAAGTCTTTGATCTGGCCAAGCTTGTAGGTACTCAGCGAATGACTGGCGAGCCTGGGATCAATCTTACGAAGGACCGCAACTATGTCGCTCTGAACAGCCTTTTCTAATTTTGCGACGTAACCGGCATATCCACTAGCAATCGCTCCTCCATAAATCCGGAATCTTTGAAGCACGTAGCCCAAGAATTTTGGCTGCCCGGAAAGTAGAGGGGCGTCGTCGGGAGCAAGCTGGGCTATGACGTTCCAGTCTTTGATCCAACTGGCGAGGGAATGCCCCAAAGTGCTAAGGGCTCTAGTTGAAAATAGATCGCATGCAGCCGGGACTATGAAGTAGTCGCAATCTAGAATAATGACTTTGTTCAGTGGACCAATGTTCGGGCCGACGTCATAGAAAACGTAGTCGATTTCATATTTTTGCACCACTTGGTCAACTAACTCGCTCAGAGCGGTCACGCCTTTGTAGCCTCTGGCCTTCCTTTGAAAACAGTCGAGCCACGTCTGCGTCAAGTCTTGCTCGTACTCTGACAGCTTGATGTCACCAGGCAGAAGATAAACATTTCTCGATCGCTCAAGGGGCTCGATCACCTTAATTGGTCCAGTGCCGTCCAATACAGGCTTGATAGCTGACCATAAGGTGTTCCCTCGTGCACCGTCAGATTCGTCGAGCCACTTATTGACGACAATCTCTTCGACCAGATAGGCAGTAATATTGCACTGCGGATCGGCGTCAACAAGTAACACCCGCTTTCCAGCGTTGGCGAGTGCTGACGCTATATTGACCGTAAGTGTCGTTTTCCCCACTCCGCCCTTGTGGTTGTACAGCACAACTTTTGTGTACTTATGCCTGCGCTTCATCACTGTGGCTCAGACGGCGGCGTTAAAGAAGAAGTGGTCGAAGCCTGCGCTGTCTTCTTCGCTGTTCGCTTGGGCCGCTTTCTAAGATTCGCAGACCTAAGGTAGTCGCGAGCTGCGTCTCGGTCTGGCAGCAGTTGTACGTAATGCTCGCCGATAGCACTGACCTGCTTCGCACCTTTGATGGCTTGAACCAAAAGACCCGCCTTGCTTGCGTTTTCGACTGCCATTGAAGCGTTGCTTAGCTTGGGCTGAGCCGCCTCGGTATTCAACGCGCTGACATCTAACGTCTTAAAATGCGGAGTATCTCGATAGTGGGTCAGGTAGTAGCCGAGACAAGCTATTCGCTCAACGTCACTGATGGGCGCTTTGTCCCGCAGGAAGTCCTTCGGCGAGAGCGCCCGATCCTCGGAGAAGCTGCCGGGCGTAGGCGGCGAAAGGGGTTCTGAGTATGTTCGAGTGGGCGCTGGCCGCGGGGCACTTGCGTCCGTGAGTTCGACGTCCAAACCAAGAAACAGAATTACCGCACGGAGCGCGCGCAACTGCTCGTCCCGTTTAAGTGGTCTCAGCGCACTGATAATTCGCGTCAATGCATCCAAATCGTTGGCACTGTCCATTCTCGCTCCTCTGATGTTCTTCCTTACCGACGCGTAAAGTGTAAGTCAAGAGTTGCATGACGCGTCGCCCGATGCAGCGATGAGCATCGCCGGAATTGAACTGAGCGCCAAAATTTGGACGGATTTCCAAGGATCCTATGGGGAAGTACGAACACAATTTAAGCTTTGGGGCGCTGGAGGTTTCTAGTTGGCGAAGGCGACGCGAAGTTGCTCGGACAGCGCCTATCCGTGCCCCCCTGAAAAGTTGACTCAGCGGAGTCGTTTACCACGTAGCACATCCACAAAAACACAGCCTGGCCCCATCTGAGATGGTCGATTTTCGGAGTGATGGCGACCAGATTGACTGTTTACATAGCCTCGACCGAATCCGGTCGGCTAAGTCGATGGATTCCGAACGTGATCGCCGCCGTTCCCAAACGCAAGCCGCGCGCGCAAACCCAACTTAGGGGCAAGAAATAAGGCAGGCCCACGCCACAAGAAGTCTGCCGTGGGACAGGGGGTGCATGCCCGACCGAAGCACAGCAGCTAGCGACTTGACCGACCGTACTGCGCTACGGTGCAAGTCGGGTCCAGCGCAGCAAAGGCGCAGCGAGTTGCCACATTCCTGCCACATGCCTACTGCCGTACAGCTCTAAGTAGTTGACCCGCATGGATTTTCTAGCTGGGGCACGTCCAGTCCATCGTGGGCGCGACGGAGATGATTTTTTCTTTCAGATTCAAGGACTTGTCGTTCATACGCGGGGCGCTCGCTCGGGGGCGTAGTTTCTCACGCGACGGTTTTTGGCGAGCCGCCCGCCCGGTAGTTCCCCGGCGTCACGCCGAAGCAGCGGCGGAACCAGCGCGAGAAATGCGCCTGGTCGGCAAAGCCGCATTGCGCCGCCACCTCGGCCGGCCCGTGGCCTTCCCGCAGCAGCACCTTGGCGCGGGCGATGCGCGCCAGCCGTGCGTACTGCGCCGGTGCCATGCCGACCGCCGCGCGGAACAGGCGATGGAAGTGCTCGCGCGACACGCCGAGCCGTTCGGCCAGCGATGCGGGTTCGATGCGGCAGGCGTCTTCGGTCGCGAGCAGGTCGCACACGGCCTCGACGCGCGCGTCGCCCGCCGCCCGCGCGACCGCCACGAGCGGGTCGGTCGTCTGTGTGCGAAAGAGGTCGTCGAGCAGCGCGCCGACCCGCACACCGTCTGCCGCCGACGCCGCCTGCGCGAGCGCATCGACGGTCGCCTTGTCGCACCAGACGTCCTGCCGCAGCGACCCGCGCCGATCTGCCGGCCAGCCCCTGCGCGCCGCCACCCAGGCGTGCGGCACGTACAGCATCACCATGCGAAAGCCCTGGGCGCTCACGCCGGCCGTGTGCAGCGCGAACGGCGGCATCAGCACCAGCTCACCCGCCTGCGCGGCACGGGGCGCACCCGCGCAGACGAACTCGCAGCGGCCTTCGAGGATCGCGCCCACGCTCCACTCGGCATGCCAGTGCAGCGCGAAATGCGCTTTGGGATCGCCCGCGAACATCACCTCGACCGGCGTGCCATCGTCCAGCGGCAGGTCGATCACGTGCGAGTTCGTCGGGGCGGGGAGCGTCATGACCCGCCGAGGGTAGCGCAGCCGCCCGCGGGAGGCAGCGCCCTCACACCGCGATCGCGCCGCGCACCGTGAGGCCCATCCAGCCTGCGCTGGCCTGCGTCGCCTGCACGGGGCCGAGCAGCGCGAGTTCCTCGACCGGGTGCTCGTGGAAACGCAGCGTGGCCTCGCCCTGCACCCAGCCTGTTTCGACACGGTCGATGATGTCGGCACGCAGGTAGCGCGGCACCGCCACGCTGCCTGCTTGCGTCAGGTCGGGCCCGCCGATGGCGCCGATGGTGGGCGCGGCCAGGAAGCCGAGCGGCCCGCTCGCCTCGCCCGACAGCGTGACCGTGACATCCACCAGCCGCCGCTCCTTCACGCTGAGGCTCGCGCCGAGCCGGCTGCCGGCCGCCATCGGTGCGGCGGCCGGATGGATCAGCGGCAGGCTGCGCGTCAGCCAGGTCTGGCCTATCTTCTTGGGCCAGCCCTGCAGCCAGCCGCGCAGCATGGAGATGTCCTGGTCGACGTAGATGAGCGGGCAGTAGAAGCAGCGGCGCGAGGTGTCGCCGCGCGCCGGTTCGATCTCGAGCACCACGATGGTTTCGCGGTACTGCGCGTACACCGGGTCGAGCATTTCGCGCCCGTCGTCGCCGCACGATTGCCAGTCGGCGAAATGCACGCAGCCGTGGCCCGTGGCCACGCCGACGTCCGGCGGCACCAGCGCCGCGCCGCGTGCCGCATCGAACGAAAAACCCACATTGACCAGCCACCCGGCGTAGTGCCACGGTGGCGCCTGCACGAGCGCGCTGCGGCCCGAAGCGGTGAAGGGTGGAGCGAAGGACGGCGAAGAAGAAGGCGACATCGAACAACCTGTCGTGACGGAGTCAAAGAAGCCCCGCACGATAGGCACGCCCCGCGCCTGCGTCTTGTACGCCAGTGATGCACTGCACAAATGCGCGTCTCGCGTGCGCGGGGGACGCCATGTGGCGGCGTTGTCCGACTCTGCGTTGCCCCCGCGTCGTGACAATGAATCGGCCCGACAAACCTGCGTCACAAGCGCAGACAAGTCGTTGCATTGCATTTCATTTCCAGGCCCCGCACCGATGACCCGCATCTACCTCATAGAAGACAACCCCCTGATCGCCACCACCCTGACCGATGGACTGCGGGAATTCTCCGGATGCGAAGTCGTTGCCACTGCCAGCACCTCCGACGAAGCCATCGACTGGCTCGACGCGAACCCCGATGCATGGGACGCCGCCGTGATCGACGTGTTCCTCGCGAAGGGCAACGGCCTGACGGTGGCCAACCACCTGAGGGAACGCAAGTCACCCGTGCAACGCACCGTGGTGTTCATGAACCACGCGACCTCCGAGGTGCGCGAAGGCGCGTTGTCGGCGGGTGTCGATGCGGTGTTCGACAAGTCGCTGCAGCTCGAAGACTTCTACGACTTCTGCCGCACGCTCGGCATCCAGACGCGCCGCTGAACGACTACGCGTTGGCCGCGCGAATCGACTCAGCCAGCAGCCCCAGCCCTTCTTCAAAAACCGCCTCCGGAATGGTGAGCGGAAACAGGAAGCGCACCACGTTGCCGTACACGCCGCATGTCAGCAGCAGCAGGCCGCGCTCGAGCCCCGCCGCATGCACGCGCTTCGTGAACTCGGCGTCGGGCTCGCCGCTGTGCAGATCGCGAAACTCGACCGCCACCATCGCGCCCAGGCCGCGCACATCGCAGATGCGCGGCACCTCGGTGCGCAGCGCCGCGAGGCACGCCGTCAATCGCTCGCCGAGCATGCGGGCGCGTGCGACCAGCCCTTCGTCCTCGATCACGCGCATCGTCTCCAGCGCCGCGGCCACCGCCAGCGGGTTGCCCGCGTAGGTGCCGCCGAGGCTGCCGACGCGCGTGGCGTCCATGAGCTCGGCGCGCCCCGTGAGCGCCGACAGCGGAAAGCCGCCGGCCAGGCTCTTGGCCGTCGTCACCAGGTCGGCCTCGATGCCGTAGTGCTCCAGCGCAAACAGCTTGCCGGTGCGCCCGAAGCCGGTCTGGATTTCGTCGACGACGAGCAGGATGCCGTGCCGGTCGCACTCCGCGCGCAGGTGTTCCATGAGCGCGGGCGGTGCCACGTAGAAACCGCCCTCGCCCTGCACCAGCTCGATGACGATCGCGGCCACGCGCTGCGGATCGACGTCGGTCTTGAACAGCCGGTCGAGTGCCGCAATGCTGTCGTCCACCGTCACGCCCAGCGGCGCGGCCGGAAACGGCACATGCCACACGTCGCCCGGCATCGGGCCGAAGCCCGCCTTGTACGGCGCGACCTTGCCGGTGAGCGCCATGCCCATGAAGGTGCGGCCGTGGAAGGCGCCCGAGAACGCCACCACGCCGCTGCGGCCGGTGGCGGCGCGCGCCACTTTCATCGCGTTCTCGATGGCCTCGGCGCCGGTCGTGAAGAGCGCGCTCTTCTTCACGCTGGGGCCGGGCACCACGCGGTTCAGTTGCTCGCACAGCGCCACGTATTCCTCGTAGGGCGTGACGTGGAAGCAGGTGTGGTGAAAGTCGTCGAGCTGCGCGCGCACGGCCGCCACGATGCGCGGGTGGCGGTGGCCGGTGGCGAGCGTGGCGATGCCGCTGGCAAAGTCGACAAAGCGACGGCCTTCCACGTCCCACAGCTCGGCGTTGTCGGCGCGGGCGGTGAAGTGCGGCGTGAGCGTGCCGATGCCCTGCGCGCAGGCGGCGTTCTTGCGGGCCTGCAGGCTCGCATTGGTCGTGACTTGGGTGAGCATGAAGAAAGAGAAAGGAAGAAAGGGAAGAAAGGGAAGAAAGGAAATCAGCCGCGCATCAGGTGCTCGGCCAGCGCGCGAAAGGCGTGCATCGAGGTCGGCAGGTGCGCGTTGGCGGCCAGCGGGTGCGAGGCAAAGCGCGCCACCACCATCTCGGCCTCGGGGTCGATGTGCAACGCCTGGCCGTGAATGCCTTGCGCGGTGAAGGTGCGGCGCGCGTCGTGCGCCACCCACCACATGTTTCTGTAGCTCCAGCCGGCCAGCCGCGTGTAGCCCGCGAGCGCAAAGCGCGCCGGATCGGCACCGCGGCGGATGTCGGCCACCACGGCCTCGGGCACGATCTGCGTGCCGTTGAAGGCGCCGCCGAGTCGCATCATTTCGCCCAGCCGCGCGAGGTCGCGCAGGCCGGTGCACAGGCCGCCGCCCGCGAACTCGGCGCCCTGCCCGTCCACGGCAAAGGCCGCGTCCTGCTCGGCACCCAGGCGCGACCAGATGCGCTCGCCCAGCACCCGCGCCAGCGGCTGGCCCGCCACGCGGCTGATGAGCCAGCCCAGCACGTCGGTGTTGACGGTGCGGTAGGCAAAGGCCTCGCCGTGCGTGCCCTGCCCCTGCACGGTCTGCAAAAACTGGCGGTAGCCCTCGGCGCCCGCATAGCCCGCAGGGCGCGGCAGCAACTGGCCGGCGCGCGCGTGCTTCCACACGCCGGCATCGGGGTCGGTGTAGTCCTCCGAGTAGTCGATGCCGGTCGTCATGTCCATCACCTGGCGCACGGTGGCGTGGCCGAAGGCGCTGGCCGCCAGCTCGGGGATGTAGTGCCGCACCTGCGCATGTTCATCGAGCGCGCCCTCGGCCGCGAGCATCGCGCCGACCGTGCCGACGACCGACTTGGTGACCGACATCGCCATGTGCTGCCCGTGTTCGTCGAGCGCGCCGAAGTAGCGCTCGTACACGATGCGCCCGCGGTGCAGCACCACCGCGCCGTCGGCGCAGATCGTTGTGAGCGCGCTGTGCCAGTCGGTGCGCGAGCCGTCGGCGGGCAAGGTGAAGGCCAGCGTGTCGAGCTCGGGCCGTTCGGCGCGCGGCAGCACCGCCACCGGGCCGGTGCCGCGCGACACGTTGCGCGTCGGCTGCAGTTCGCGCAGGTGCGAGAAGGCCCAGCGGTTCTCGGGGGCCTGGAAGATCGGGCGTTCGCGCGGGCGCTGCACCGCGGTGCCGGCCGTGGGAAAACCATCGCGCCAGCCGTCGGCCAGCGCGGCATCGGGAGCCGTCGTTTCTTGGGGGGTCATAAAAGGGTGCGGTGGCTCATTCGCCGAGCGCATCGAGGTCGCCCATCACGCGGCGCTCCAGGATGTCGCTGGCACGGCTCAGGTGGGCGTGCATGTGTTTGGCGGCGACTTCGAGCTTGTTCTCCTCGACCGCGTCGAGGATCTGCAAGTGCTCGCGGCACGACTTGCGCAGCAGGTCGATGTTCACGAGCGGGTAGTCCGACAAGTCAGAGATGCGGCGCAGCCGGTTCTGCTGCTTCACCGCATCGAGGATGAAGCGGTTGCCCGAGGCGCTGGCCAGCAGCTCGTGGAACTGCGCGTTGGCCTCGAAGAACTCCATCCACGAATGGCGCGAGGCGTGCGTGAGCAAGCTCTGCTGTTGTTCGCGGCAGGCCAGCAGCCGCTCGTGCTCGACGGTGAAGCCCGGCTCGCGCAGCGACGCGCATTCCACCACCAGCCGAAAGCGGTAGCTCTCGCGCTCGCTCTCGACCGAGTCGAGGGTTTCGGTGAACTCCCAGCGCTGGTAGTGGCGCCCGCGCAGCACGCCGTCCTGCAGCAGCGTGGTCATCACGTTGCGCAGCAGCGGGCGCGGCACGCCGTAGGTCTGGGCCAGCTCAAGTTCGTTGACGCGCGTCGGCAGCTTGCCCGCGAGGCGGTCGCGCAGCACGCGGTAGTAGAGCGTTTTCTCTTCGTCTTCCGGCATCTCGCGGCGCGCACGGTCGAGCGCCTCGCGGTCGGCCACCAGCGTGTAGCCACGGTTGGGCACATGCGCCAGCAACTCACGCTCGTGCAAGAGGCGCAGCGCGGCGCGCACCGGCGTGCGCGAAATGCCGAGCCGGCCCGCGAGGTCGGTCTCGGTCATGTGGCGGCCGTTCTCGTAACCGCCGGCCAGGGCCTGGTCGAGGATGTAGCGGCTCACGCGCTGGGTGAGCGGCGGGACCGACTTGTTGTCCATCTGCGTCTGCATCTGCTGCTGCGGGGCCATCCATGGGTCTCCGGAAACACGGGCTGGGTGCCGATCATCGCGGGTTCTTTGTATTTTTGGCCCTAAAAAACCATGTACATCTCACGCCAAAAATACAATTTGGATTCCAAGATCGGCCCCACGCCGACCCGGACGACGGGTCGTTTCCCAAGGAGAAAAACACCGTGGCTTCCGCCGATACCCTGACAACGCCACCCGGTTCGCTCGACGCGTTCTGGATGCCCTTCACGCCCAACCGCAAGTTCAAGCAAGCGCCGCGCCTCATCGTCGGCAGCGAGGGCCTGTACTACGACCTGGCCGACGGCCGCCGCGTGCTCGACGCCATCGCCGGCCTGTGGTGCGTGAACGCCGGGCACCGCAACCCGCGGGTCAGCGCGGCGATGAAGGCGCAGATCGACGTGCTCGACTACGCCTCCAACTTCCAGATCGGCCACCCCGCCGCCTTCACGCTGGCGCAGCGCCTCACGCAGATGGCGCCGGCCGGCATGGACCACGTGTTCTTCACCAACTCGGGCTCCGAGTCGGTCGACACCGCGCTGAAGATCGCCGTGGCCTACCACCGGGCGCGCGGCGACGCAGGCCGCTACCGCCTCATTGGTCGCGAGCGCTCGTACCACGGCGTGGGCTTCGGCGGCATCTCGGTGGGCGGCATCGGGCGCCAGCGCAGCACCTTCGGGCCGCTGCTCAACGGCGTGGACCACCTGCCGCACACGCTCGACCTGGCGCGCAACGCCTTCTCGCGCGGCGAGCCGCCGCACGGCATCGACAAGGCCGACGCGCTCGAAGCACTGGTCTCGCTGCACGACGCATCCACCATCGCCGCCGTGATCGTCGAGCCCGTGGCCGGCTCCACCGGCGTGCTGCCGCCGCCGCGCGGCTACCTCAAGCGCCTGCGCGAGATCTGCGACAAGCACGGCATCCTGCTGATCTTCGACGAGGTCATCACCGGCTTCGGACGCGTGGGCAGCAACTTCGCGTCCGACCTGTTCGGCGTGACGCCCGACCTCATCACCACCGCCAAGGGCCTGACCAACGGCGCCGTGCCGATGGGCGCCGTGCTCATGCGCGGCGCGGTGCACGACGCCTTCATGCACGGCAGCGTGAGCGCGGTCGAGCTGTCGCACGGCTACACCTACTCGGGCCATCCGCTGGCCTGCGCCGCCGCCCTGGCCACGCTCGACGCCTACTCCGAAGACGGCCTCATCGCCCGCGCCGCCGAGCTCTCGCCCTACTTCGAAGACGGCCTGCACAGCCTGCGCGGCCTGCCGGGCGTGATCGACGTGCGCAACGTCGGCCTGCTGGCCGGCATCGAGCTGCAGGGCTGGGCCTCGGGCCCCGGCACGCATGCGCAGGCGGTGGCGCAACATTGCCTGGACGAAAGCGGCGTGCTGGTGCGCTCGGTGGGCGACACCATTGCGCTGTCGCCGCCGTTCACGCTGGAGCGCCGGCACATCGACCAGATCATCGACAGCCTGCGCGCCGCCATCGCGCAGACCGCACAAGCCACCGACACGGCAGCCTGAGCACCTCAGGCCGCATCGCACACACAAGACAAGCCCCGGAGACAAGACACACCATGGACATCGAATCGTTCCCCCTCTACGACATCGAAGGCGACGCACAGCAGCGCGGGCGCCAGTACGGCCGCGCCGCCGGCGACCGCATCGACCTGAGCCTGCGCACCTACCGCGCCGCCTTCGAGCGCGTGGGCCTGAGCTGGGAGCGCACGCGCGCGCTGGCACGCCGCTTCATGCCGATGGTCGAGGCCTTCGACGCCGGCATGCTGCGCGAGATCGAGGGCGTGGCCGAAGGCGCGGGCGTGCCGGCCGAAGACATCGTGGCGCTCAACGCGCGCAGCGAAATGCTCTACGCCTTCCAGCAGCTCGAAGCCACCGAGCCGCCCGACGGTTGCACCGGCGTGGTCGTCATGCCCTCGGCCGCGCGCGACGGCAAGCTCATCCACGCGCAGAACTGGGACTGGCGCGTCGAGAGCCTCGAACTCGGCGTGGTGCTGCGCATCCAGCCGGACGAAGGCCCGGCCATGCTCACCTTCGCCGAGGCCGGCACGCTGGCGCGCGCGGGACTCAACAGCGCGGGCATCGCCGTCACCGGCAACTTCATCAAGGCCGACAACGACGGCAAGCAGCAAGGCGTGCCGCTGGCGCTGATCCGCCGCGGCATCCTGCAGTCGACGCTGTACGCCAACGCGCTGGGCGTGGTGTGCCGCAGCGCGCGCTCGATCTCCAACAACATGATCATCACGCACGCCGAGGGCGAGGCCGTGAGCCTGGAGACCTGCCCCGCGCAGGTGTTCTGGCAGCAGCCCGAAGGCGGCATCCTGGTGCACGCCAACCACTTCAAGACCCCGGCGGCGCTGGCGCGCGTGGTCGACCGCAGCCTGGAGACCACGCCCGATTCGCTCTACCGCGACCGCCGCGTGACCGAGGCGCTGCACAACAGGCGCGCAGCGGGCCTGCTCACCGAGCAGGACGTGCTCGACGCATTGCAAGATCGCTTCGGCGCGCCGCGCGCCGTGTGCCGCAGCCCGAGCGCGGGCCCCGGCGGTGCGTCGTCGGCCACCGTGGCGACCATCGTCATGGACCCGGCGGCACGAAAGATGCGCATCGCGCCGGCGCCCTTCAAGGCGCACCGCTTCACCGAGTATTCCCTCTGATCCGCCCGCCCCGCCCAGCCATCGCCAGGAGTGTTGCCATGAACCTGCCCACGCCCCCGTCCCTCCCTCCCGCTGCGCGCGCCGCTGCCGCACTGGCCCTTGGCCTCGGCCTGGCCGCCAGCGCGGCCTTTGCGCAAGCACCCGTCGGTGCCGGCCAGACGATGCGAATTCAGATCAACTCCGACATCCGCTCAACCGACCCCGGCGGCAACCGCGACGACAACACCGACAACGTGCTCACCCACGTCGTCGAAGGCCTGGTCGCGCTGCGCGAAGACACCTCGGTCGGCCCGATGCTCGCGAGCAAGGTCGACACCTCGCCCGACGGCTTGACCTACACCTTCACCCTGCGCGACGGCGTGAAGTTCCAGAACGGCGCGGTGCTCACCGCCGACGACGTGGTGTGGAGCTGGCAGCGCTACCTCAAGCCCACCAGCGGCTGGCGCTGCCTGCCCGAGTTCGACGGCAAGGGCATGACCAAGGTGCTCGCAGTGGAAGCGCCCACGCCGAAGACCGTGGTCTTCAAGATCGAGCGCCCGAGCGCGCTGTTTCTCACCATGATGGCGCGCCCCGACTGCGGCGGCGCCGCCATCGTGCACCGCAGCTCGCTCGGCGCCGACGGCCAGTGGAAGGAGCCCGTGGGCACCGGCCCCTACAAGATCAAAGAGTGGAAGCGCGGCCAGTACATCGAGCTCACGCGCTTCGACGGCTACAGCTCGCGCCCCGAAGCGCGCGACGGCCTCACGGGCGGCAAGAAGGCCGAGATCGAAAACCTGCGCTTCGTCGTCATCCCCGACTCGGCCGCGGCCAAGGCCGCGCTCTACAGCGGCGGCATCGACGCCTTCATCAGCCCCAGCCCGGCCGACGTGGTCGAGATGCGCGGGCGCAGCGACGTGCGCGTCGACACCACGCCGGTGATGACCATGGTGGCGCTGCTGCTGCAGACCACCGACCCGCTGCTGAAAGACGTGCGCATCCGCCGCGCGCTGGCACTGGCGCTCGACACGCCCGAAATCGCCAAGTCGGTCACCGAGGGCCTGTCGGCCGTCAACAACTCGGTCGTGCCCTCGTCCAGCCCGTTCTACAGCCCCGTGCAGGCCGGCGGCTACAAGCGCGACATCGCCGGTGCCAAGAAGCTGCTGGCCGAAGCCGGCTACCGCGGCCAGCCGATCAAGCTCGTCGCCAACAAGCGCTACGAGGCGCTGTACTCGGCCGCCGTGCTGGTGCAGGCCATGGCCTCCGAAGCCGGCATCAACGTCGAACTCGAAGTGCTCGACTGGGCCACGCAGCTCGACCGCTACACCAAGGGCCAGTACCAGAGCATGGCCTTCGTGTACTCGGCGCGCATCGACCCCTCGCTCAACTACGAGATGGTCACCGGCGACAAGGCCGCGCAGCCGCGCAAGGTGTGGGACAACGCCGCGGCGCAGACCCGGCTCACCGAGAGCATGGTCTCGCGCGACAAGGCGCGCCGCCAGGTGCTGTTCGACGAGCTGCACAAGCAGATGCTGCAGGACGTGCCGATGGTCGTGCTCTTCAACGCCAGCGACGCCACCGCCATGCGCAAGAGCGTGACCGGCTTCAAGGGCTGGGCGCCGGCCAAGCCCCGGTTCTGGAACGTCCGGCTCGACGCGCGCGGCTGACGGGGCGCTGCCGCCATGCTTGCCTACCTCTTGCGCCGGATCGCCATGACGGTCCCGACGCTGCTGCTGGTGTCGATTGCCGTCTTCACGCTCATGCGGCTGATTCCGGGCGACCCGGTGCAGCTCATGCTCGGCGAAGGCGCCGACCCCGCGCAGCTCGAACTCGCACGCCAGCAGATGGGGCTGGACCAGCCCCTGGTCACCCAGTACTTCGTGTGGCTGCGCCACGCGCTCACCGGCGACCTGGGCGTGTCGACCACCAACGGCCTGGCCGTGCTGCCGCTGATCTGGGAGCGCTTTCACGTGAGCGCCGTGATCGTGCTCACGGCCGTGGCGCTGGCCTCGCTGATCGCCGTGCCCGCCGGCCTCATCGCCGCCTGGCGCAAGGACCGGCCGACCGACCTCGCCATCATCGGCGCGGCCACGCTGATGCTGTCGGTGCCGAGCTTCTGGCTCGGCCTGCTGCTGTTGATGTTCTTCGGCCAGTACCTGCACTGGCTGCCGGTGGTGGGCTACGTGCCCATGTCGGAAGACTTCTCGCAGGGCCTGCTCTACGTGATCCTGCCGATCGTCACGCTGGTGCTGGTCGAGACCGGCGTGCTCACGCGCATGTCGCGCGCCAGCACCATCGAGGTGCTGCGGCTCGAATACGTGACGCATGCCCGCGCCAAGGGCGTGCCCGAGTCGCAGGTGCTGCGCCGCCATGTGCTGCCCAACGCCTTCAACCCCACGCTCACCATGATCGGACTCATCCTGGGCCATCTGCTGAGCGGCATCGCGGTGCTCGAAACGGTGTTCACCCTGCCCGGCCTGGGCCGCCTGATGATCGATTCGATCTTCGCGCGCGACTACCCGGTGCTGCAGGGCTGCCTGCTGTTCACGGCCTGCATCTACGTGGTCATCAACCTGATCGTGGACATGTGCTATCCCCTCTTCGATCCCCGGGTGTCGGTGCAGTGAAAAAGATCAAGACCCATACCCTCGTGGGCGGCGTGCTCATCGGCGTGCTGCTGGTGCTGGCCGTGGTGGCCGCGCTGTGGACACCCTACAACCCGCTGGGCATCGACCTGCGCGGCAAGCTGCAGCCACCGTCGATGGCGCACTGGCTGGGCACCGACGAGTTCGGGCGCGACGTGGCCAGCCGCGCCATGCGCGCGGCCTCCACCAGCTGCCTCATCGCGCTGCTCACCGTGGCGCTCGCCACCGCCATCGGCCTCGTGGTCGGCGTGGTCGCCGGCTTCGTGCGCGGCTGGACCGACCGCGTGCTCATGGCCTTCAACGACACGCTGCTGGCCTTTCCGGGCCTGCTGCTGGCGCTGGGCGTGATGGTGATCGTGGGCGCCAACCAGTGGGGCATCGTGCTCGCGCTGAGCATGGCCTACGCGCCCTCGGTGGTGCGCGTGGTGCGCGGCACCGTGCTGTCGCTGCGCGAGCGCGAGTACGTCGAGGCCTCGCGCATGATCGGCAACGGCGAGATCTACACCATGTGGCGCCACATCCTGCCCAACTGCGTGGCGCCCGTCGCCGTGCTGGCCACCAGCATGTTCGGCTGGGTGCTGCTGTCGGAAAGCGCCCTGAGCTTCCTCGGCCTGGGCGTGCCGCCGCCCGCCCCCACCTGGGGCAACATGCTCTCCAGCGCGCGCCCCTACATGGCCTCGGCCGTGTGGCTGTGCCTGGTGCCGGGCCTGTGCATCGCGCTCACGCTGCTGGGCATCAACCTCTTGGGCGAATCGCTGCGCGACCGGCTCGATCCGCGCACGGAGAAGTCATGACCCATCCCTCTACTTCCGCAGCACCCGTGCTCTCGGTGCGGCACCTGAAGATCGACCTGCACGGCGGCGCCCAGACGCTGGTGCACGACCTCTCGTTCGACGTGCGCCCCGGCGAGTTCCTGGCCGTGGTGGGCGAATCGGGCAGCGGCAAGACCATGGCCGCGCGCGCCATCCTGCAGCTGCTGCCGCCCGGCATCGCGCAAAACGGCGGGCAGATCGTGTTCGACGGCGAAGACCTGAGCACGCGTGATGTGAAGGCCATGCGCCCCATCCGCGGGCCGGGCATCGGCATGGTGTTCCAGGAGCCGATGGTCTCGCTCAACCCGGTGCACCGCATCGGCGAGCAGATGGCCGAGGGCCTGCGCATGCACACCAAGCTGTCGGCCGCCGAGATTCGCGCGCGCTGCCTCGACATGCTGCGCCGCGTGCAGATCGCCGACCCCGAGCGCTGCATGCACGCCTACCCGCACGAGTTTTCGGGCGGCATGCGCCAGCGCATCATGCTGGCCAGCGTGATGCTGCTCAAGCCGCGCCTGCTCATCGCCGACGAGCCGACCACCGCGCTCGACACGCTGAGCCAGCGCGAAGTGCTCGACCTCATGGTCGGTCTCGCGAAAGACCAGGGCACGGCCGTGCTGCTCATCACGCACAACCTCGGGCTGGTCGGGCGCTATGCGCAGCGCGCCATCGTGCTCGAAAAAGGCCGAATGGTGGAGACGGGCGACGTGCCCGCCATCCTCGTCGACCCGAAGCAGCCCTACACCCGCAAGCTGGTCGACGCCCTGCCGCGCCGCCAGGCCGCGAAGCCGGCCCCCGCGGCGGCGCAGCAGCCGCTGGTGCAGGTGCGCGGCCTGTGCGTGAGCTACCCCGGCCCGCGCGCCGGCTTCTTCAAGCGCCATGCGCCGGTGCAGATCATCGACCAGCTCGACCTGGACATCCACCCCGGCGAGATGGTCGCGCTGGTGGGCGGCAGCGGCTCGGGCAAGACCACGCTGGGCCGCGCCATCCTGCGGCTGGCGCCGTCGCACGCGGGGCAGATTCTGTTTCGCGGCGACGACGTGCGCAGCGCCGACCGCGCCGCGCTGCACCGCTTCCGGCTCGCCTGCCAGCTCGTGTTTCAAGACCCGTTCTCGTCGCTCGACCCGCGCATGCGCGTGCAGGACATCGTGGCCGAGCCGCTGCGCCACCTGCCCGCGCTCGATGCCGCTGCGCGCCTGAAGCGCGTGCACGAAACGCTCGACGAAGTCGGCCTGGACGGCCTGGGTGCGCGCTACCCGCACGAGCTCTCGGGCGGCCAGCGCCAGCGTGTGGCGATTGCGCGCGCACTGGTGCGCCGGCCCGCCTTCGTGGTGGCCGACGAGCCCGTGTCGGCGCTCGACATGACCATCCAGGCGCAGGTGCTTCGGCTCTTTCAAAGCCTGCAGGCGCACCATGGTTTTGCGTGCCTGTTCATCAGCCACGACCTCGCGGCCGTCGAGCAGATCGCCGACCGCGTCGTCGTGATGGAGCGCGGTCGCATCGTCGAGCAAGGCCCGCGCGACGCCGTGTTCGACCAGCCGAGCCATGCGTACACGCAGGCACTGCTCGCAGCCACGCCACGGCCGCTCGCATCGCTGGCTGAACCCGTCCATCGCTCTTCCGAGAAAGTGTTTGCGTGACCGCCTCCTCCTTGCCCGCTACCTGGCTGAACCCCACCGCCCCGCCCCCGCTCGATCCGCAGATCGTCGAGTTCATGCGCCTCATGGCGGCCGAGGGCAGCCGCTACCCGAAGCGCCACACCATTCCCATCGCCGAAGGCCGCGCCAACGCCGAGAAGGTGCGCGCGCCATGGACCGAAGGCGGCCCGACGATGGCGCGCACGGTCGAACAGCAAGTGCCCACGCGCCACGGCAACGTGCGCATCCGCGTGCACTACCCCAAGACGCGAACGCTGCAGGGCGCGCTGGTCTACATCCACGGCGGCGGCTTCGTGCTGTTCAGCCTCGACACCCACGACCGCGTGATGCGCGAGTACGCGGGCCGCGCGGGCATCGCCGTCATCGGCATCGACTACACGCGGGCGCCCGAAGCGCAGTTTCCGCAGCCGCACGACGAGTGCGTCGACGTGATGCGCTGGCTCGCGGCGAATGCGGGCTCGCTCGACATCGACCCCGCGCAGCTCTTCATCGGCGGCGACTCGGCGGGCGCCAACCTGTCGGTGGGCGCCTGCCTCGTGCTGCGCGACGCGGGCGAAGCGCTGCCGCTGGGCATGCTGCTGAACTACGGCGCCTACAGCACCGAGCTGTACCGCGAATCGGTCGTGCGCTACGGCGCGGGCGAGTACGGCCTGTCGCTGCACATGATGGTGTGGTTCTACGGCCTGTACCTGCGCCGGCCCGAAGACGCTCGCGACCCGCGCCTGGCCAGCCTCACGGCGCGCCTCGAGGGCCTGCCGCCCGCCAGCCTCGCGATCACCGAGTGCGACCCGCTGCACGACGACAGCGTGCTCATGGCCGCGCGGCTGCGCGAAGCCGGCGTGGCCGTGACCGATGTGCTCTACCCCGGCACCATCCACGGCTTTCTCGAAGCCGTGTCGATCGCCGACGTGGCGGGTCGCGCCTTCGACGACGCCGCGCGCTGGATGCACACGCTGGCCGCGCGCTGAAGCCCTCGCCATGTACACGCCCACACCGTACATCGAAGACGACCTTGCGACGCTGCACGCCGGCATCCGCGCATGGAGCTTCGGCACGCTCATCACCGTGGGCCCATCGGGCGCCAGCGCCACGCACCTGCCCTTTCTGCTCGACGCGCAGGACGACGGCCCCGGCCTGCTCACCACGCACCTGTCGAAGAAGAACCCGCAGTTCGACGAGCTTTGCGCAGGCGCCGAAGTGCTGGCCATCTTCCAGGGGCCGCATGCCTTCGTCACGCCCAGCTGGTACGTGAAGCAGAGCACCTTCCCGACCTGGAACTACACCGCGATCCACGCGCGCGGCACGCCCCGCGTGATCGAAGAACGCATGGCCATTCACGCCGTGCTGCGCCGCACCGTCGCGCTGTACGACACGCCGCTGCGCGGCAACTGGGACTTCGACGCCATGCCCTTCGACTTCGTGGCGCCGCGCCTGGACATGATCGCGGCGGTCGAGATTCCCGTGCGCGTGCTCGAGGGCAAGTTCAAGCTCAACCAGGACCGCTCGGAAGACGACCGCAAGGGCGTGATTGACGCGCTGGAGCGGCTGGGCGATCCGCAGGGCGTGGCCGTGGCCGGGCTCATGCGACAGCAGATGGCGTTGACGGTGGCGGGCTGAATCGCGGCGGCACAATCGTCCGCGTGCCACGCCTACTTCACCTTCTGACCGCCGGCCTCGCGCTCGCGTCCTCCCTCGCCCATGCAGCCGACCCGGTGCTGCTCGTCACCTCGCCCGTCGCGCTGCAAGCCGCCGAGAAAGCCGGCGCCGGCTTCGGCCGCTGGTTCAACGTGCCCTCTGCTGCGAGCGGCATCGCCACCAATCAGGCGCTCGTGCGCTCGCCCGCCTGGCAGTCGATCGCCGATCCGCTGAAGGGCAGCCTCGCCGCCCTGCAACGCCGCGACCCGCAAGCCGGCGTCGGCATTGCGCGCTACCCGCACCGGATCTTCGACGCGCGCTGGCTTGCCAGCCCCGACGCCTTCTTCGAGCTGGTCGGCGTGGCCAACCGCATGGACCGCCGCCCCTTCCAGCCCGGCGCCTGCGGCGAGACGCGGCTCGTGTACCGGCTGGCGTATCGCTCGTCCGCGATGCAGTCGCGCCTGCCGATGACCGTCGCTGTCGAGTTGCGCGGCGATGCGCCCGATGCCGACGGCAGTTGCGCCAGCGCCGCGCGACGCTGGCAACCGCCGCAGGCAGCCATGAAAGACGAAGCCCTCGGCCGCTGGCTCGTGTCGGCCGACGGCCCGCTCGCGCCGCAGCAACTCGCGCAGGCCCGCATCGCGCAGGTGACGACCAACCTGCAGAGCGTGCGCTGGCCCTCGGCCGTGCGACCCGACCTCGGCGGCCATGCCGAATATTTGCTGCGCGCCTTCCGCTGGAACGCGGGCACGCAGCGCTTCGACGCAGGCCCGTTGGAGAACACGCCCGACATTGCGAAGCTCAAGGCCGACGCGCCGCTGCGCAAGGCGCTGCTGCAATGGCTGCAGCAGCCCGACACGCTGCGCGCGCTCGACACCGCCACCGTGCGCATCCCCGATCGTTTTCTGGCGACCGAGTCTGTCTCCGTCGCACCGCGCGGCCTCGAGCGTCTGGCGAACCGTCCCTTCGAACAGCTGTTCGCGCCCGGCGACTGGCAGCCCGTGCCCGGCAGCCGCACGCTGCAGTCACCGCAGGCCATGCTGCGCCGCCTCGACGACCTGAGTTGCGCCGGCTGCCACCAGAGCCGCGCGGTCGCGGGCTTTCACCTGCTGGGCCTGGACCGGCGCGGCGCCTCGCGCACCTTCACGACCGGCAACGCGCTCGCGTTGCCACACTCGCCGCATCTGCAAGATGAGTTGGCGCGACGCGAGCGCTATGTGAAGGCCGCGCTGACGACGCACGTGCCCGACCCGTTCCGTCCGCTGGCCGCGCCGGACGACTCGAACGCCGCGCCCGAGAAAACCACCGTGGGCGCGAGCTGCGAGCCCACGCGCATCACCGCCTCGGCCGACCCATGGCGCGACCGCGCGCAGAAACTGCCGCGCACCGCAGCCACGACCTGCGAAGGCGCGGACTCGGTGTGCGAGAAGACCTCGGTCGGCTTTCCTGGCGGCATGTGCTCGGGCGCCTGCGACCCGAAAGACCCGAACGGCACCTGCGGGGGCATCGCCATCCTCAGTGACTTCAACCAGTGCCTGGCGGCCAAACAACCGTTTGGCGATTGCCTGAGCAAGCACACGCGGCCGGGCAACCTGCGCAGCTGCTCGGCACAGAAGCCTTGTCGCGAGGACTACATCTGCGCGCAGGCGGAGGGGCAGCCCGAAGGACGTGGGGCGTGCATTCCGCCGTACTTTCTGTTCCAGATGCGGGTGGACGGGCATTCGTGAAGGGGGCTCCCGTACGGCTCCCGAATGAATGACTCCCTCTCCCGCTTGCGGGAGAGCGTTGGGGTGAAGGTGAGCGGCGATGAAGGCCGCGCGATGTTTTCAGGTCCCCCCTGGCTGGCGGACCAGGGAGCCATTGCTGGCGCCAGATGAGAGGGCCGACCGCGAAAAATACCAAGTTCTGGGGATATCGACAGACACTCTTTTTAACAATGATTGACATTTAGAAACCCCCTGCAGACCCGTCGGCAGGGGGCTTCTTTTTGTTGAGTCATACAACCATAAAGAGGAGTCAAGATGCGTTTCAGTCAAGCAAGTTCGGTCGCGCGAATCGGCGCCGTGGCCGGTGCGGTCATGTTGGTGGCATCGTGCGGCGGGGGTGGAGGTGGTGGTACTTTTCTGCCGATGGTCGCACCGCCCCCTCCGGCGACAGTGCCGCCCGTCGTGAACCATTCCATCGGCGGCACGGTCACCGGCCTTGAAGGCCGCCTGGTGCTGCAAAACAATGCCGGCGACGACCTCCAGCTGTCGGCCGATGGCAAGTTCACCTTTGCAACGACTCTGGTCGAGGGCTCGGACTACAAGGTCGGCATCCGTACGCAACCCCTGTGGCAGTTCTGCACCGTCACCAAGGACACCGGCAAAGCCTCGGCCGACGTGAGCGACGTGACGGTGGCCTGCTCGGCCGCCGCCGCCAAGGTCGAGACGCTCGCCGGTGGCACCCCGGGCGCAGCCGACGGCAAGGGTACGGCCGCATCGTTCTTGCTGCCTTACGGCATCGCCCTCACCAAGGATGGTGGTCTGCTCATCGGTGACTGGGGAAACAATTTCGTGCGCAAGATTTCGCCCGAGGCCGACGTCATTACGATTGCCGGCGACGGCCCCAACCCACCGTTCGTAGACCTCGCCAGCCTCACCGTGGATGCGACCGACACCGCCTTCGTCGCGGACGCCAAAGGCCATCGAATCTTCAGGGTCACGCCGACGGGCAATGTGAGCCTGGTGGCGGGCAATGGCACGAAGACCACGACCGATGGCAACGGAGCCGGCGCCACCTTCAACGCGCCCACGTCGGTGGCCGTGGATGCTGCCGGCAATCTGTACGTTCTGGAGTATGACGGCGGCGTCGTTCGCAAGATCAACCCAGCCGGCGATGTCATCACGCTGGCCGGCAGCAGCCCGCGGGGCTTTGCCAACGGTACGGGAACCGCCGCGAAATTCGGGCGCGGCTACAACATTGCCATCGATGCGTCAGGCAACCTCTACGTCGCCGACTCCGAGAACCATCGAATTCGCATGATCACCCCCGCCGGGGTGGTCACGACCCTTGCAGGGACGGGGACACCCGGCGCCGCCGATGGCCCCAGGGACTCCGCGACCTTCTCCGATCCCCGCGGCGTGGCTGTCGATGCGGACGGCAATGTCTACGTGGCCGATTTCGGGAACAGCCTGTTGCGCAGGATCACACCGGCAGGGGTGGTCTCCACGCTCGCCGGCAAAGAGGGTCGTACGGGTAGCCAAGACGGCATCGGCGATGCTGCTAGGTTCAATCAGCCGCAAGGGCTCACGATCAATGCAGCGGGCACGCTGTATGTCGCCGACACCTTCGGCCATTTGATCCGCAAGGTCACGCCGGTTCGGGCGCCCTGAAGCGTGCTGCGGCGCGCTGCGGCGACGTGCGCCGAGCGCGTCGCCGCGTGCAAGAAGCGCGTGCGCACCGATCAAAGCTCGGGCAAAAAAACTCGAGCGGCGGTGAGCGGCGATGGCGGCCGCGCCATGTTGTCAGGCCCCTGCCCTCACCCTGGCCCTCTCCCACAGGGAGAGGGGACAAGACCGCAGGCCTCGGGCCAACGCGACCTCACTCCCCCTCGTACCACCTGTCCTTCGCCAGCATCACCCGGTGATGCCCACACCCCGACGGCATCATCGGAAAGCAGTTCTCCTGCGCCGCCACCTGCACGTCGAGAAAAAACGGCCCCTTGCTCTCCAAGCATTCGGCCAGTGCCTCTTCCAGCTCGGCCGGGTCTGACACCCGCCGCGCCCCCCAACCAAAAGCCTTCGCCAGCGCCACGAAATCAGGCAGCGCCTCGTTCCAGCTGTGGCTCAGTCGGTTGCCGTGGTTCAGCTCCTGCCACTGGCGCACCATGCCCATGTAGCCGTTGTTGCTCAGCACCAGCTTCACGGCCGTGCCGTGCTGCATCGCCGTCGACAGCTCCTGGATGTTCATCAGCACCGACGCGTCGCCGCTCACGCACACCGTGAGCGCGTCGGGGTGGCCGATCTGCGCGCCGATGGCCGCGGGCAGCCCGTAGCCCATCGTGCCGGCACCGCCCGAGGTGAGCCAGTGGCGCGGGCTGTCGAAGCGCAGGTACTGCGCGGCCCACATCTGGTGCTGGCCCACGTCGGTCGAGACGATCGCATCACGCCCCGCGATGGCCCGCTGCAGCGACGACATGAGCTGCTGCGGCAGGATTTCTTCGGTCGACGGCGTGAAGGCCAGGCAGTCTTCGGCGCGCCAGCGCCCGATGCGCGCCCACCACGGCGCCAGCCGCTCGGGCGCAAAGTCTTCGGGCAGCAGCCCCAGCAGCGCTTCGACGACGGCGCCGCAGTCGCCCACCATCGGCACGTCGACGTGCACCACCTTGTTGATGCTGCCGGGGTCGATGTCGATGTGGATCTTGCGGGCGTGCGGACAGAACTCGTCGAGCTTGCCCGTCACGCGGTCGTCGAAACGCGCGCCCACGCACACCACCAGGTCGGCCTCGTGCATCGCGAGGTTGGCTTCGAGCATGCCGTGCATGCCCAGCATGCCGACGAACTTCGGGTCGGACGCGGGGAATGCGCCCAGCCCCATCAGCGTGAGCGTGCATGGCGCGTGCAGCCGGTGCACCAGCTGCGTGAACGCCTCGCAGGCCGCCGGCCCCGAGTTGATGAGCCCGCCGCCGCCGTAGAGCACCGGCCGGCGCGCGGTCGAGATCAGGTCGGCGGCGCGCTGCAGCATCGCCCGCGGCGGCAGCGGCGCGCGGCCCGTGCGCAGGGCGCGCAGCGGTGCCGGCGCGGTGCCGTGCGTGAGGCGCATGAGCTGGATGTCCTTCGGCACGTCGAGCAGCACCGGGCCGGGGCGGCCGGTGGTGGCGATGTCGAGCGCGCGGCGCACCAGCGCGGGCACGTCGTCGGCCGCGCGCACCTGCCGGTTCCACTTGGTCACCGGGCGCGACATGCCCAGCGCATCGCTTTCCTGAAACGCCTGCGTGCCGATCACCGCCGTCGACACCTGCCCGCTGATGCACAGCACCGGCACCGAATCGCTCATCGCGTCGAGCAGCCCCGTGATCGTGTTGCCCACGCCCGGCCCCGACGTGACCAGCACCACGCCCACGCGGCCCGTGCTGCGCGCGTAGCCCTCGGCCGCATGCACCGCCGCCTGTTCGTGGCGCACCAGCACATGGCGCAGCCGGGGTTCGCCGTGCAGCGCGTCGTACAGCGGCAGCGCCGCGCCGCCGGGGTAGCCGAAGATCGTGTCGACGCCGCACGCGACCAGCGTGTCGAGCAGCGCTTCGGCGCCGTTGCGCACGCGGAGTGGGGTCTCGGTCTCGGGCAGGGCCGGCGAGAGGGAGGGCGAGGATGTGGGGGGAAGGTCGAGCAGTCGCATGCCGTCAATTCTTCCGCTCTTGAGGCAGAATTTGCTTCTTTCTTTTGGCTGTTTAAGCTCGAAACATGAAAACCAATCGTCAAACCTCGTCAGACAACGAAGGATATTTCGATAAGACCGATCTGGCGATCCTGCGGGTGCTGCTGCTCGACTCGCGCAAGACCCTGCAGGAGATCGGCAACGAGGTCGGCCTGTCGCCCACCAGTTGCTGGACGCGCATCAAGAAACTCGAGGCCTCCGGCGTCATCAAGCGCTACACCGTCGACATCGACCCGGCCAAGCTGGGCTATCACGATTCGGTCATCGTGCAGGTCACCCTCGAAAGCCACACCGACGAAACCCTGTACGACTTCGGCCGCACCCTCGCGACCATTCCCGAGATCCAGGAGGCCTACCTAGTGTCGGGCGACTACGACTACTACATCCGCATCGCCGTTCGCGACACGCGCGACTACGAGCGGCTGCTGCGCGAAAAGCTCTACAAGATCCCCGGCATTCGCCACAGCAAATCGCACTTCGTGCTGCGCGTGCTGAAGGAAGCGACCGTGCCGCTGATCTGACGGCGCCCTGCTCTTCTCTTTCTGCCCGCCACGTCACTTATCCGCGCGATTCGAGACTTACTGGCGCATTCGGCCCACCAGCGGGTGCCGCGCTTCTCTACAGTGGATGCCCCTGTCATCCGACACCCTTCTATGTGGGGGCAAGGAAGGCAGGACCGCTTCGCCTCGCGGCGGGCCATCGATGCGGCAACAACGCGCATCGGTGCGAACGCGAGGCACAAAAGGCGACGGCCAGGGTGTGTCAGCACCCCAGCCGTCTAACCACACGACGTGCACAAACTTTGGAAAGCAAGCACACCAAATGGCTACTTCAACTATAGCCCGGCCTCGCACGCCGGCATCCCCCGACACCACCTGCGGGCCCACCCCGTCGGACCTCCTCGAGAACAAACTCGCGCAACTGAACTCGCTGCTGTGGTGCTGCCACGGTGACGGCAATCGATGGTTCGAAGACGCGGGGCCGGAACATCTGGACAACGTGCTGTGGATTGCGGCTGAGTTGGCGCGGGATGCGATGGGGTTGTTTCAGGCGTGTGAGGTGGGGCGAGCTGCGCGGGGGTGATGCGGGCGATGGCAAAAAGGGGACGGCGCACGTGCAGCCATGCGCCATTTCGCTTGGCCGTCCGCCACCTCTTGCCCCGAGAAGCGCTCCCCGGGCTGCGAGAGAATCTGGAGATGGATCAAGCCACCCACCACAAGATTGCCTCTTTCATCCTGGCAGCCGACGGCCCGCTCGATGGACTGCTGGTGGGCTCGAAGGCATGAGCAAGACGATCAAGCCAACACGCCGCGCGGTGACCGCGAGTTCAGAGGCCGCCTTCGGCGAGGTGGTCCAGTTGATCCAGGGGGCGCGGCAGCGCGTGGCCAAGGTGGTCAACGCCGAAGTGATCGAGCTCTATTGGCGCATTGGCCAGTATCTGCATCAACGCATCGAAGCCGATGGCTGGGCCAAGGGAACCGTGGAGCAACTGGCGGCCTACATCGCCCAGCGTGAGCCAGGCCGGCGCGGCTTTTCAGCCCAGAACCTGTGGCGCATGCGGCAGTTTTTTCAGGCGTATCCGCCGGGGTCAAAACTCTCAACACTGTTGAGAGAAATCCCGTGGTCTTCGCACTTGCACATTCTCAGCCGCACCAAGCGCGAGGAGGAACGCGAGTTCTACCTGCGCATGACGGCGCAGCAAGGCTGGCAGGTGCGCGAAGTGGCGCGGCAGATCGACAGCGACCTGTTCGAGCGCGCCGTGCTCCACCCGCCCAAAGTCTCAACAGCGTTGAGAGAAATACAGCCGCAGGCTGCGCAGCACTTCAAGGACGCCTACCTGCTGGACTTTCTGGCTCTGCCAGACCCGCACTCCGAGGCCGAGCTGCACCGCAGCCTCTTGATGAACCTGGGCCGGTTCCTGACTGAGCTGGGGCGGGACTTCTGCTACATCGGCAGCGAATATCCGGTGCAGGTGGGCGCACAAGACTTTGCGTTGGACCTGCTGTTCTTCCACCGCGGCCTGAACTGCCTGGTGGCCATCGAGTTGAAGGTCACCGCCTTCGAGCCCGAGCATCTGGGCAAGTTGAACTTCTACCTGGAAGCCCTGGACCGCGATGTGAAGAAGCCGCACGAGAACCCGGCCATCGGCCTGCTGCTGTGCGCCAGCAAGGACAGCGAGGTGGTGGAGTACGCGCTGAGCCGCACGCTCTCGCCTGCGTTGGTGGCGCAATACCAGACGCAGCTGCCAGACAAGCAGATGTTGGCGGCGAAGTTGCATGAGTTTTATGCGTTGAGTGCGCCGGATGCAGTGGATACAGTGCCGCGCAAGAAGAAGGATGGTCGGGCGTGATCGGAGAACCCAAGCATCGAACGCTGATTGTCCTGAGCGGACTGCCCGGCACAGGCAAGACCACCATCGCGCGTGAGCTCGTGGCGCGTGTTCCTTCCATCTACCTGCGCATCGATGCCATCGAGCATGCGCTGAAAACTGCGAGCGGAAGCGCTGAGGACGTGGGTCCGGCGGGCTACGTCGTCGCGTACGCGCTGGCTCGGTCCAACCTCGCACTCGGCATGTCCGTGATCGCTGATTGCGTCAACCCGCTGTCGGTCACACGCGAGGCGTGGCGGGTCGTGGCGACGGAGACGTCGTCACATCTGGTGGAGGTTGAAGTCGTGTGCTCCGACGTCGTTGAACATCGCAGGCGGGTGGAGAACCGGGAAGCCGACATTGCGGGCTTTGCGTTGCCGAGTTGGGAGGCTGTGCTTGGGCATGACTACGAGGCCTGGGGCACGAGCCGCCTGGTCATCGACTCGGCGCTGGTGAGTGCGAGCGAGGCGGCGGACCTGATCTGGCGGCGCATGCGTGAGCGGTAAATCGATGCGCTCCCGTTTCATCGACGCCTTCCTGGGCGCCATCGTGCTCGGGCCCTGGGCGGCGATGTTTGCCTATCTGGGCCTTGCACCGTTGGCCGCGTACTGGCTCGACGGCACCAAGCATCGCACGGGCGCCAGCCGCGGCTCTTCCTATTGGTGGAGCTTCCCGGACGCCGTGGCCGCGCAGTACCCGATGCTCACCTGGCTGCTCGAACTCAAGAGCCATGTCGTTGTGTGGAGCTGCTTGGCGGGCATGGTGATCGGGCCGGTGGTTGCGTGGATCATGAGCAGCCGCTTGGACCGCATGCGTCGCGGCATCCGCCAATGAATTTAGGAATGAACGATCGTCCATGAACCCGACCGCAGATATCTCGGTGCAACCAGCGAAACCCGATGAATGGAAGACCTATCGAGACCTGCGCCTGCAGGCGTTGCTCGATTCACCCGACGCCTTCGGAAGCACGTACGAGGCGGAGGCCACGAGAAGCGATGCGATGTGGGCCGCCCGCCTTGCCGCGGCGACTTCGTCCGGGAAAGACCGTGTGCTTTTCGCGTTCAACCGCAACGACGCCTGCGGCCTGATCTGGTGCAAGGTGTCCAACGATGAGCCGGCTGTCGCCGACCTTTTCCAGATGTGGGTTGATCCTGCATCACGAGGAATGGGAGTCGGTCGCGCTTTACTCGAAGCGGCGGTTTCCTGGGCTGCGCGCGCAGGGATGAAGCGCGTGGGCCTGGGTGTCACTGTCGCGGACACACCCGCGATGCGCCTGTACACGGCGTGCGGCTTCCGCCCCGACGGTGCGTTGGAGCCGCTACGGGAACACTCGAATCTGATGGTGCAGCCGATGAGCCTTGCACTCGGCCTTGTTGGATCGACGGACTGACTTCCACCATCGACCACCTTGCCCTCGTTTAAGCTCAACCGACAAGACTCTCTCTGAGGTTTCGCCATGCTCCAAATGCGCCCCGGGTGTGAATGCTGCAACCGAGACTTGCCGCCGGATGCAGCCGACGCCCGCATCTGTTCTTTCGAGTGCACGTTCTGCAGCGAGTGCGCAAGCGGACGCCTTGCAGGCACATGCCCGAACTGTGGTGGAGAGTTGGTCCTACGCCCATCGCGGCCGGCTGCCAAGCTTGAGAAGTTTCCGGGTTCGACGACGCGGGTGTTCAAGCCGGAAGGTTGCGCGGCGGCGTCGTGAAGTGCCTCGCCAGATTCGTCCCATCGACGACTGCCAGTGGCCAAGAAGAGCGGACGTTGATGTCTGCGTCGCGAGGCCCTGCGAAACTGTTCGGACAAAATCCTTCCGTCCAAGTTCGCTCGGGAGAAATCATGAAATGGTCGCCGATCTCGGCCAGTGAGCTTGAAGCCTTGGTAGAACTCCAACTCTCAGAGTGCACGCTGACGGAGCGGGAAATTTTTTCGCAGTACCGCATTCCATTTCGCCTCACGGCTATCGAGCGCTTCGGCAAATACGAGAGCGTTTTCATTGTTGCGATGCACCGCGCCGTCGCCATGTACTTCGAAGATGTAGAAGAAGGATTCAATCTTTCTCCCCTGCGCTCTGATGGTTCGATTGCGCAGCCTGGGTGGCAGCAGTGGAGTCTTCAAGAGGCGCTCAATAATCTTGTCCTTCCGCAGCCTGAATAGGGCGGGATGCGGCCCAAAGTTGACTCCCCAACAAGGCGAAACTTGGCCCTACAACACGTCACACCCACTCTTTAGTAGTCGAGTTGGACCTCAAGGAACTCAACATGCGTCTTCATCTACCTGTCATCGTCCTCGCAGTCGCTGCATCGTTGCCGGCAATTACGTGGGCCGCCTTCAAGCCCATCCGTGTGCTGGCGCCTCAACTCGTTGGCCTGACATGCACTGACAACAACGTCTGCATAGATGACATGGCGAAAATGCCTGAAGCACTTGCCCTGAGGGCTGAGGCATTGAGTTTTGTATCCAACCGCGTTGATCGAGTTGCGAGCGTTCCACGATTCGTGTTCTGTTCGCAATCGGCCTGTGCCGAGAGTTTCGGGTTCACTCACCAAGGGGCATACCACGTGGGCACCTCCGGGGTCGTTATTGGCCCAAGGGGATGGCAACCATTCTTCGTAAGACACGAACTCATCCATCACGTACAGATGGAAAACATTGGAAGCCTGCATGCACTGCTGTTCACTCCAACGTGGTTCATCGAAGGCATGGCTTACTCACTGAGCGAAGACCCTCGCAGGCCGTTGCCAGAACCGCTTGAAGGTTGGCGCAGCCAGTTTGAGGCTTGGTACCCGAACTTGAGCAAGCAAGAACTTTGGCCAGTTGCCCGCGCCCTCTGACACCCGGCCCTGCCGCCGAGAGGACGCTATCAGTGCACACCGTTGCGCTGCCCTGTCTCATCGCGACCCCACCGGCCGCTTCGGGCCCGTTCACGACGGCGTCTTGGAAGGCCCGCTCGATACTATCGATCAGCATCACCCCGGTGAGGTCGTCCGGATTGAAGCTGCGACCCCCACAAGGTGATAGCGCCAGGCCAAGACCAGGCCTTCGCCGGGCCGACCACTTGTAAACCAGCGATGCCCTTTCGCAGCCCGACGTCAACCCATGGACTTCTACGACGACCTCGCCCCGCTGTATCACCTGATGTTCCCCGACTGGAGCAACAGCATCCGCCGACAGGGCGAGCAGCTCGACAGCGTCATCCAATCGGAATGGCCTGGGCATCGCACGGTGCTCGACGTCTCCTGCGGCATCGGCACCCAGACGCTTGCACTTGCCGGGCGGGGCTACTCCGTCGTCGGGTCAGACCTGTCGACCAAGGAAATCGAACGTGCGCGGCGCAAAGCGGATCTTCGCGGTTTGGCGATCGACTTCAGCGTCGGAGACATGCGCACGGCCCACGAGGACCACGGGACTGGATACGACCTCGTCATTTCGTGCGACAACTCGGTCCCTCACCTGTTGACCGACGAGGACCTGCTGCTTGCGTTTCGCCAGTTCCTCGCGTGCTTGCGCCCCGGCGGCGGATGCGTCATCACGGTCAGGGACTACGAAAAAGAAGAGCGTGGGACGAACCTGGTCAAGCACTACGGCGCGCGGGTCGAGGACGGCAAGCGGTACGTGCTGTTCCAAGTCTGGGATTTCGACGGCGACCACTACGACTTTTCCTTTTTCGTCGTTGAAGACGAATTGGCCACCGGCCTGGTGAAGACCCATGTCATGCGATCCAGGTACTACGCAGTCTCGGTCGACCGTCTTTGCGAGCTGATGCGAGAGGCTGGCTTCGAGAATGTGAAGCGACTCGACGCCGCGTTCTATCAGCCTGTCTTGGTCGGCACCAAGCCTGCAACCGGGTAGCCTGCTTTCGCGGGCGGAATTCGGCCAGACGCAGGCATTGGCCCCTAACCTTTCTGCGCGCCTGTATGAGTAGAAACCTCAAACGCTTGGTAGACGTTTGAGGTCGATCTGAGTCCTGCTACTTGTTATTGGAGTTTCGGGAACAGCTTGGGTACTTCCCCGGAAAAGTCCACCCAGGGGTTGGTGTTGAGCAGTTGAGCATTGGGCGCTGTGGATTCGTCAAAGCGGATCACAAAGCGCTCGGGACCATGGGCATACGCCACGATCAAACCGTCCTTCGGGTCCATGTAGCCCGCATGAGTCCCCATGCCGGGATAGCTCAGGCGCACGGCGGGACCGTTCTCCGTGATTCGGTCAACGGTCAGACGGGCAACCGTCGCGTCGGGCAGAACGAACATCCAGGTGAAGGGTCCGCCGGACACAACCGTCATCACCTCGTCGATGCCGGGGCCTGCATCGGAAGAGTTCACGTGCAGCCGGCCGTAGCGGTTCAGCGCCCAGGTTTGCATGTCGGGGGTCAAGGCCTTCATGTCATAGACCTTGGGGTAAGGCGCGGAATCGCCTTCAACGGTGCCCAGCAGGCCGCCGCGGGCCACCTCAGGGGTACGTCCGGCCAGACGGATTTGCTCCAGCAGGCCTGCACGATTCAATTGGAAGCTGGACAGCAGGGTCTTTTGCTCTTCTTCGCTGGTTGCACGCGCCTGCGACGCCTTCAGGATCGGCTTGACCGCATCGGGAATCGCCACGGTGCTGGCACGAACGCCCACTGCACGCAGAACTGCATTGACGTTTTCCACACCGCGCACATCGGCACGGCCATCGCTGAATTGCAGCTTGACGAAGTCCGCGGCCTGGGCGGCAGGCGTCATGCTCATTGCGGCTGCCGCCACGACAGCAGCCAGGCCCAGCTTGTTTGCATTGCTTTCTTGCATTTTCATTTCCTTTCGAGGAGTGTTCGGCGCAGTCGCGCCAGGGGTAAATCAATGTGTGTGTTCAGGACAGGCTCACGCTGGTGGCGACGGGTATCGGTGCCGCGACTTGCTTCTTTGCTCCGCCGCCCTGGATCAGGAAAACGCCGCCCAGGATCAGGAGCACACCCAGCACGCGCATCGGGTTGATGGGCTTGGGGTCCAGCCCCATCAGGCCGAAGTGATCAACCAGTACCGCCATGACCATTTGCCCTGCGACCACCGCAACCAAGAAGCCACCCGCACCCAGCTTGGGCGTCAGCGCCGTAGCACTGGCCACGTAAACGGCACCAAGTACGCCGCCGATCCACAGCCACCAGGGGCCGTGAAGTGCATTCGCGAAATTCGGCATCGGCGCCTTCGCCAGGATCAGCAGGGGCACCATCACGGCGAGGCTGATCAGCAACGAGGTCGTTGCGCCCCAGAAGGGGTGGCCGAGGGCCCGGCCCACGTTGGCATTTGCGGCGGCCTGAAAGGGCAACACGGCGCCCGCCAACAACGCCATGCCCAATGAAGCGACCGTGATCAATGCCATCTTGCTGTTCATTTCTTCGACTCCTTCAAGCGTTCAGAACCAATGCCTGAATGGTCTACTATTCGAATTAATTATGGAAATCGTTTGCGTGCACACGTACTATTCGCCGCATGGATGAATTGCGACGCATCGACCTGAATCTTCTGCTGGCGCTTCACGCGCTGCTGACGGAGAAGCACGTGACTCGAGCCGCGTTGCGCTTGCACAAGAGTCAGCCCGCTGTGAGCCATTCGTTGGCACAACTGCGCGCGCATTTCAACGATCCGCTGCTGATGCGCAAGCAGGGAAAGCTGGAGCTGACAGCGCAGGGGAATGCGCTCCTGCAGCCACTTTCAGAGGCGTTGGGCAGTCTCAATACTTTGCTGGGGACACCTCAGTTCGACCCTCTGCATGCACAGCGGCGGTTCCGGCTTTCCCTGTCGGACTACGCTGCACGGTTGGTGCTGCCGCACCTCATGCAATATGTGCGAAAACACGCGCCTGGCTTTGACTTCGCCATCAGCCAGGCCAGCCGGGACGCGATGCTCGTTCAGCTCGCGGATGGTGAACTGGACCTGGCGCTCGGCATCTTTCCTGATCTTCCCAAGGACATCCGGGTCGAGACGTTGTTTGAAGAAGATTTCGTCTGCCTCGCGGACAAGGCAACCGTTCCTGGAAAAGGCGCGCTGTCGCTGGAAGAGTGGCTGTCCCGCCCGCACGTCATGCTCGCATTGAGGCCAGATGCGAACGATGAAATTGAACGGGCGCTTGCAGCCAAAGGGCTGAAGAGGCGGATCGCCGTTGCCTTGCCCCACTGGAGCGCTGCCGTTGAGCTGCTACCGGGAACAGATTTGGTGCTGACCATTGCCCGCCGCGCAGTTGGCCCGCTGCGCTCATTTCGGGAACTGCGGCAGTTTGCACCACCGCGACAACTGCAGTTGCCGAAGATGGCTTACCAACAGGCTTGGCACATCAGAAAAGACAGCGACCCCGCGCTGAATTGGATGCGCGATGTCGTCATGAATTGTTGCCGACCGGAAGAAAAGTGAGTCTGACAATTTACGGGGTCACCCATCTTGCGGCAACCAGTTGATGTGGAAATGGCAACTAGAGAATTACCCCCTGGGGGCCCTTTGGGCCGATACCGCTTGCAAGTGGACGAGGGCCCAGCATGAACGATTCATCGCCTTACCATCCCTGATTTTTTCGACTACTCCCCATGCACCAATCACTCGGCCTCATCTCCCTGGTGATCCTCGACTACGACAAGGCGCTCGACTTCTTCGTCGGCACACTGGGCTTCGAGCTCGTCGAAGACACGCCCGTGCCTGCGCAAGGAAAGCGATGGGTCGTGGTCAGGCCTCAGGGCGGAACAGGGGCATGCCTTCTCCTGGCGCAAGCATCAACGCCAGAACAACAACACGCCATCGGCGATCAGGCCGGAGGCCGCGTGTTCCTCTTTCTGTACACAGACGACTTCTGGCGCGACTATGAAAAGTACAAGGCGGCGGGCGTGGCGTTCGTTCGCCCTCCGGAGGAACAGCCACATGGCATCGTGGCCGTGTTCAAGGACCTGTACGGGAACATGTGGGACCTGATCCAGCCGAATGCCAGCAACAGGAGCTGGCAACAGTAAGGTGACATCGCCTGTCCTCGTGGCGCATGGCAATGCCTGGCGACATGGATAGGTAAGAATCCGGCCAGCACCGATCACGTCGATGCCGCTCCAGCAAATAGCCATCAGGCTTTGCACGAACCGCACTCTCAACCTAAGAAAGAGCCGCTCATGACCGAGACCGCCAAGGTAAAAGGACCCGCCTCGTACTTCCCCTCCATCGAGAAGAACTACGGCCAGCCGATTTCGCATTGGATGGACATTCTTCAGGCTGCAGGCCCACTGAAGCACATGGAGCTTGTGAGCCAGCTCAAGACCCAGCACAAGATGGGTCATGGGCATGCGAATGCGTTGGTTGCCGCATTTCTCGCGAAGAAGTAGCACTGGCCCTACCGCTCCTCAATGACACCCCAGAAGCAGCAGCTCGAACAGCATTTGGAGGATCGTGATCTCGTCTCGATCTACCGGACGGGCATCGACGATTCGCAAATCCAAGGCTTCGTGTTGGCCGTCTCGTCGGAACTGGTCCTGATTCAGTACGTCTACGACTTCCGGTTGGACGGCCTGATGGCACTCAGAACCGAGGACATCACGCAGGTGGAATTGACGGCCACCAACAGCCTTCAGAAGCAGCTGATCTTCGAGGAAGGCTTGGGGGAGCAGATTCCCTTTGGATTCGAGTTCGACGTGCGCAGTTGGCGCGCGTTGATTGCGCAGCTGACCTTGCGTCACGCGCTGATGATCGTGGAATGCGAGGCCGGCGAACTCAACGAGTTCTTGATCGGGCGGATTGTTCAGATCGAAGGCGATTCGCTGCAAATCGAGCATTTCACGGGGGCCGGCAACTGGGCAGACACACCCTCCGTGGTGAGCTACAGAGACATCACGAGCTGTCAGGTCGGCAACAACTACGCGAATGTCTATCAGCGCCACTTCGAGCGCCTTGCGGGCGCCCTTCACTGAAGGTCCCCGCCTGGCATGCGCCTCAACCTCAGCCAGGAGAGCCCATGCAGCTTCACACCGCCCGCATCTTCGTCCAGGACCTCGCCCTCGCCTCCCGCTTCTATGAAGAGATCCTCGGCCTGCCCCTGAAGGCCGACGGCCGCGAGCAGGGCTTTTGCGTGTTCGGCGCAGGTCCGATGAGTCTCGTGGTCGAACGTGTCGAAGAAGATGCCCCGCCAGAAGACCAAGCCCTGGTAGGCCGCTTCACAGGCCTGTCTTTCGACGTCGAAGACATCCAGTCGAAGTACATCGAACTCTCGTCGCTCGGCGTCGCCTTCAGCGGCCTCCCCGAGCCGCAGTTATGGGGCGGCATCCTCGCCACATTGCGCGACCCCGCCGGCAACGAGCTTCAACTGGTGCAGCAGCCCCGAACGTAGCCATAGGTGCACAGCCGTCATACAATGAGAATAATTCTTATTTGGATGGCCTGGCCACCGCACTACGTTCGTCATGGCCGCCGATCCCGCTCTGCACCCGCACATCCACACGCTCTATAGCGAGCACCACGGGTGGTTGCAGGGCTGGTTGCGCAGGAAGCTCGGCAATGCCTTTGACGCCGCAGACCTGGCACAAGACACCTTCCTGCGCATCCTCACCGCGCCAGACCACACGCCCGAGAAGCAGTGCGACTGGCAATTGCGCGAGCCGCGCGCCTACCTGACGGTGGTCGCCAAGCGGCTGCTGGCCAACCTGTACCGCCGGCGTTCGTTGGAGCAGGCCTACCTCGATGCGTTGAGCGCATTGCCCGAGCCGTTGGCGCCCTCGCCCGAGCAGCAGGCGATCATTCTCGAAACCCTGCAGGAGATCGACGCGATGCTCGACGGCCTGGCGCCGCCGGTGCGCCAAGCCTTCCTGATGGCGCAGCTCGAAGGGCTGGGCTATGCCGAGATCGCGACGAAGCTGGGCGTGAGCGAGCGCACCGTCAAGCGCCACATGGCCGAGGCCATGGCCCGCTGCATCCTGCTGGTCGCGTGACGGTGCAGCGCACGATGACGGTCGTGGTCGACAAGGCGGTCGCCCTGCAGGCGGCGCAGTGGTTCTTCCTGATGCAGTCGGGCGAGGCCACGGCAGCCGATCGCACGCGATGGACGCACTGGCGCGCGGCCGACCCCGCGCACGAAGCGGCCTGGCAGCGCGCCGAGCAGGTGAGCGGCAAGTTCGGCAGGCTGCCGGGCGCGCTGTCGATGCCGGTGCTGAGCCGCACGGTGCGAAGCGACCGCCGCGCGGCCGTCAAGGCACTCGCCGTGATGCTGACCGCGGCGCCCGCCGGCTGGCTGGCGTGGCGTGCGTCGCCGGCGCGCGAATGGCTGGCCGACCACCGCACCGCCACCGGCGAGCGCCGCGAGTTGCGACTGGCCGACGGCACGCGCATCCAGCTCAACACCGCGACCGCCGTCGACGTGGCCTACGGCGCGACGCAGCGCCTGGTGCGGCTGCATGCGGGCGAAATACTCATCGAGACGGCGCCCGATGCGGTGCCCTCTTCCGACCCCGCCTACCGCCCCTTCATGGTCGAGACCGCGCAGGGGCGGCTGCGTGCGTTGGGCACGCGCTTCGTGGTTCGGCAGCATGCAGACGATCGCAGCCACCTGACGGTGCTCGACGGCGCGGTCGAGATTCGTCCCGACGATGCGCGCAGCCTGACCGCGGTGGTGCGTGCCGGCGAGCAGGCCATGTTCTCCGCAAAAGCCGTTGGCGAGATCACGGCGGCAGAGATCGATGCCGACGACTGGTCGCGCGGCGTCTTGCGCGCCAGGAACATGCGGCTGCACGACTTTCTTGCCAAGCTGGGGCGCTACCGGCCCGGCGTGCTGCGCTGCGATCCGGCCGTGGCCGACCTGCGCGTGTCGGGCGTCTTCCAGCTGCGCGACACGGGCCCGGTGCTCGACAGTCTGCCGCAGGCCTTGCCGGTGGATGTGCTCTTTCGCACGCGCTACTGGGTCACGGTGGTCGCGCCGGGCGGTTGAGGCATCGGGTGGTGTCGGGTGGTGTCGGGTGGTGTCGGGTGGTGTCGGCAATTTCGGTCGTTGCGATTTTTTCTGTCGCGGCCTGTCCCCTTTTCTTTCCTCGCGTGTGAAGCCTTGAGGAACAGCAACTTCACACCCCTTGCAGGAGAGAGAGAAACCCATGGCCCGTCGCCGACCGTCCCCCCTTGATTCCGACGCCGTTTCGTTGCGTGCGCTGTCGCTCGCCGTGCATGGCGCGCTGTTCGCCATGGCGTGCGCCGCCACCGGGACGGTCGCCGCGCAGACGCCGGGCGCGCCCAACGCACCGGCCACGCAGGCCGAAGCACGCAAGGCCTACAACATCGCACCCGGTCCGCTCGACGAGGCGCTGTCGAGCTTCGCCGCCTCTGCGGGCGTGAGCATCACGATTCCACCGGCACTCGCGCAGGGCAAGCGCTCGCCCGGCCTGCAGGGCCAGCACGCCGTGGGCGAAGGCTTCGCGCGGCTGCTGGCCGGCTCGGGCCTCGAGGCGGCGGGTGGCGCGGGCGGCTCGTATGCGCTGCGTCGCTCGAGCATCGGCGGCCCTGCAGACACTGGCGCCGACGGCAGCACCACGCTCGCACCGGTCACCGTCACGGCCGAGGCCGAGCGCAGCGCCACCACCGAAGGCACGCGCTCGTACACGGCGCGCGCGTTGACCCTCGGCAAGGGCGAGCAGGCGCTCAAGGACATTCCGCAGTCGGTCAGCGTGATCACGCGCCAGCGCATGGACGACCAGGGCCTGGTTGACCTGCGCGACGCGGTCAACAACGTCACGGGCGTGGTGGGCGTCAAGGGCGTGGGGCCGGGCATGATCCTCACGTCGCGCGGCTTCCAGATCGACGCCTGGCAGTACGACGGCGTGCCCGTGCCGCGCAACATGTATTCGCTGGGCAACTGGGCCACCGAAGACACGGTGTTCTTCGACCGCGTGGAAGTGCTGCGCGGCGCCTCGGGCCTGCTGCAGGGCACGGGCAGCCCGGGCGGTGCGATCAACCTCGTGCGCAAACGCGGCCAGCCCGAGAAGACGCTCACGCTCACCGGCAAGGCGGGCTCGTGGGACCACTACGGCGCGCAGCTCGACGCCGGCGGCCCGCTCAATGCCGAAGGCACGCTGCGCGGCCGCGTGGTGGTCGACGAGAACCGCAGCCACTCGTTCACCGACTACGTGTGGGGCAAGACGCGCTCGCTCTATGGCGCCATCGACTACGACATTTCTCCTGACACCACCGTTGGCTTCGGCGTGAGCCACTCGCACGGCAAGGGGCGCCCGATGCTGCGCGGCTTTCCGCGCTACCCGGACGGTGTCGACATCGGCCTGCCGCGCTCCGTGTTCACCGGCGCCTTGTGGAACCACAGCGACGTCGAGCAGGCCGCGGTGTATGTCGACGCCGAGCACCGCTTCAACGACAAGTGGAAGCTGAAGTTCTCCGCGCTCGGCATGAACGAAAAGAACAGCTCGCAGCACCAGCGCATGCACGGCGACGTGGCGGCCGACGGCAGCGGCCTGAGCTTCGCCGACTGGGACACCCGCTTCGATTCGCGCAAGCAGGGCTTCGATGTCTACCTGCGCGGACGCTTTGACGCACTGTCGATGGAACACGACGTGACCATTGGCGCCAACTACTCGAAGTTCTTGTCGACCGACCGGTATGCGCGCCGGTTCAGCGGCGGCGGCAACATCTTCGCCATCGACCACAACCGCCCGGCGCAGAACTACGACACCATCCTGGCTGCCGGCGGCACGAAGAGCCACACGCACTACGACGTGCGGCAAAAGGGCATCTACGGCAGCTGGCGGGCCAAGCTGGCCGAGCCGCTCACGGCCATCGTCGGTGCGCGCCTGAGCTGGTACGACTACCTGTACTCGAGCCAGTCCGCAGACATCAGGAGCACCGTCAGCACGTCGGCCGAAGTGACGCCGTATGTCGGCCTCGTGTTTGCGCTCAACAAGCAATGGTCGGCCTACGCGAGCTACACCGACGTGTTCGAGCCGCAGACCGAGCGCACCGTCTCGGGCGAAGGGCTCAAGCCGATCATCGGCAGCAACTACGAGGTGGGCCTGAAGGGCGAGCTGATGGACGGCCGACTGAACACGTCACTGGCCGTGTTCCGCTACGACCACACCAACCGCGCCGTGACCGACCGCGACGGCGGCTTTGCGTGCGACGGCTGGTACTGCTCCAAGTCGTCGGGCAAGGTGCGCAGCCAGGGCTTCGAAGCCGAGGTCAGCGGCGAGGTCGCGCCGCGGCTGCAGCTCACTGCCGGCTACACCTACAACACCACCAAGTTCCTCGAAGACCCCGACAACAAGGGCCAGGTCTTCAGCCAGTGGACGCCCAAGCACATGCTTCGCGTGTGGAGCAACTACCAGCTACCCGGCGACTGGAGCCGGCTCAGCGTGGGCGGCGGCTTCAGCATCCAGAGCCACACGCTGGGCTACGACCGCACGTACAAGGTGCCCGGCTTCGCGGTGTGGAGCGCGCGCCTGGCCTACCAGCTGACGCCGGAGGTGGCGCTGGCTGTCAACATCAACAACATCTTCGACAAGCGCTACTACATCCCGGCCTACAACGAGACCAATGGCAACAACAACTACGGCGATCCGCGCAATGTGCTGTTCACGGTGAAGTACACGCCCAAGCTGTAAGCCGCGCGCCTTCTGGCGTCTACCAGTTTTCTGGTATTTCCAGCGCCCGCCTCGCTGCGTAGCATCTCGTAACCAAACGAGACGAGGTGGGCGTGTGATTCAACTGAAGGGGATGCAGCGCCTTGCTGCGAGGCATGCGGCGTGGATGGCCGCACTGGTGCTGGCGGCATGCGGTGGAGGGGGAAGCGACGGGGGCGGCGGCATTGCTTGGCCGCCTCTGCTGCCGGTACAGACTGCACAACCTGAACAGCCCGCGCAGCCTGCGCAGCCCACGCAGCCCGAGGTGCCGGCCGCGCGCTACACCATCGGCGGCAGCGTCACGGGCCTGAACGGCACGCTGGTGCTGCGCAACAACGGCAAGGGCGATCTCACGCTCCAGGCCGACGGCGCTTTCAGCTTTGCCGACCCGGTGACGGCCGGCAATCCCTACGCAGTGAGCATCGCCCAGCAACCGCAGGGCCAGACCTGTGCGGTGAGCGCGGGCCAGGGCACGGCCTCGGCCCCCATCACCGACGTGCGCGTGGCGTGCGCGGCCATTACGCACACGGTGGGCGGCTCGCTCTCGGGCCTGGCGGGCGGCACGCTGGTGCTGCACAACAACGGCGCGGATGCGTTGAGCCTCACGGCCGATGGCAGCTTCGCATTCGCGCAGGCCGTACCCGAAGGCGCGACGTACGACGTGACCGTGCACTCGCAACCGGCCGGTCTGCTGTGCGCGCTCTCCGGCGCCAGCGGCACGGTCAATGCAGCTGTCACCTCGGTGGTGGCCCTCTGCACCCCCGACCCGTCGCTGCAGCCGCCGCCGGTTCCGGCCGCGCCCGCCGTGGGCTATGCGCCCAAGTCGTTCCTTTTCAGCTGGCCGGCCATCGCCAACGCCACCTACTACCGACTGGGCGAAGACCCGAGCGCCACGGGCAGCTTCACGGTACTGGCCGGCAACCTCGGCAGCACCACCTATGCGCTGCAGGAGCTGGCACTGACCCAGCCGCCGGCCGCCTGGCGCTATGCCCTGCAGGCCTGCAATGCGAATGGCTGCAGCCCGTGGTCGCTGCCGGTCACGGCAGATGCCACCCAGGCCATCGGCTATTTCAAGCCGGCGGCCACCACCGGCATCCGCAACTTCGGCCAAGGCATTGCCCTGACGCCGGACGGCAGCGTCATGGCCGTGGGTGCTGCAGCCACCGTGGAGCTGTTCACGCGCACCGCGGGCCAATGGCAGTGGGTACAAACGTTGAGCTTTCAGGTCGCAAGCTATCCCAGGCCCGTCATCTCGAACGACGGCACGTTGCTGGTAGGCATGTTCGGCCACGACGGGGCGTTTGCCGACCAGGGGCTGGTGCAGGTGTTCTCGAGGAGCGGATCGGTCTGGACGCTGGCCGACACGTGGGATCCGCCTGTGCCTCGTGTCGTCGGCAACTTCGGCGCATTCCTTGGTATCTCTCGGGACGGCACGGTGGCAGTGGTCGGAGAATTCATGAGCGCGCGCGGTGGCGGAAGCTTTCACGTGTACCGCAAGACAGGCGGCGCCTGGGCGAGAGAAGTGACCATCGAACCCGACCATCCGCAGCAAGGTGGGCTGTTCGGCGTGCAGGCCAAGATCTCGGCCGATGGCAGCACGATCGTGGTGGGCGCGCAGTACGACAACAGCGGCTCGCTCACCGATGAAACCGACACCAGCAAATCCAACGCCGGTGCCGCATTCGTCTATGGCTACGACACGGGCTCGGGCACATGGACCAAACGTGCCTACTTGAAAGCACCGGTGCCCGCCGTCAACGATCTGTTCGGGGCCTCCACCGCCATCTCGGGCGACGGCGACACGGTGGTCATCGGCGTACGCAACGCGTCGGTCGGCGGTGTGATTCGCGCGGGCGTCGCCCACGTGTTCCGGCGCACGGCGGGCACCTACACCCTCGCCCAGACGATCCCGGCACCGCAGCCCACGCTGAACAGCACTTTCGGTGGCTTCGGCCTGGCGCTCACGCCGGACGGCACCTCTCTGGCGATTGCCGCGCGCGGCGACTCGAGCAGTGGAACGGGCGTCGATGCCGACACGACGCAGGGTGCGGCCCTGACGGCCGGCGCTGTTCACCTGTACCGACTGGCAGGCACGCAGTTCGCCCATGCGCGGTACCTGAAAGCACCCAATACCGGGAGCGGCGATTTGTTCGGCGACGTGCTCGACATCACGGCGGACGGCCGGACGATCGCGGTGGGAGCGACGGGAGAAGCCAGCGCTGCGAGTGGCATCGGTGGCGATCAGGCGGACAACAGCGCCGCCAACCGCGGGGCAGCCTACCTGTACTAGAGACTGCTTCGGGCCACAGTGCGGTAGGCCGTGTTCCTCAAGAAAGCGGCTTGCAGCTTGTGCAGGATCGGCTCAGCGCTTCAGCAATTTCTTCCACGCGACCAGCGACCCGCCATGTGACGGCGGGTGCGCCTTCAGCCATGCCTGCGCCGAGGTGTGCAGCGGGTAGTTGCTTCGCAGCGCCGGATCGGCACCGGCGGCAATCAGCAGCCGCGCGATCTCGAGGTTGTTGCGCTCCACCGCGCGCATCAAGGCGCTGCCCGTCCAGAACCCGGCCGCCGGCAGGAAGCTTCCGGTGACATGCGGCAACGTGCCAACGGGCGGTGTGCCCTGCGGCGCAGTCGCCGTCCCTGCCCTCGGAGCGGGTGCAGCGTCGCAAGGAGGCGGCAGCACATGAATCAGGCGAGGCAACCCCGACGATGTGTGCGGCTGCGGCACCAGTTCGCTGCGCGTTGGCGCCGGGGTCTGGTAATTCACGTCGACGCCCAAAGCCAGCAAGGCCCGCACCGCCTCTGCGTTGCCGGCATCCACCGCAGATGCCAACGGCGTCATGCGTCCGCACGCAACGGCCTCGAAGGCGCGATAGGCGGCCAATGCCTCCTGCGGCTTCCGCTGCAGGATCAGCAAGTAGACCCGCGACTCGGCCGATGCATTCGCTTCGAGCGATGGCCAATGCGGCTGGCCCATGGCCCGGTGCAGCAGACGCGCCGCCTGCAGATGCCCCTGCGCTGCAGCGCTACGCAAAGCGTTCTCGGTGGCCGGCAAGCCCTGCGCCAGCAGAAGTCGAACGATCCTCGCATCACCGCCCTTGGCCGCCGCATCAAGCGCGTTGTGCCCGTCTGCATCGGTGCCACGCACCGCGTCCGAAGACATGACGGCCAGCAGTTGCCTAACGCTTTCCAGGCTGCCCTTCCCTGCTGCCGCTGCCAGCGCCGACGCACCCTGCGCATCACGCACATCAGGACGGGCGCCGGCGGCCAGCAGCAGCCGCACGCGCGCCGGGTCGTGCGCATGCTCGATCAGCGGCGGGTTCGTGGTCGCAGCGTTGGGGTCGGCACCCGCGGCCAGCAGCGCCCGGATGACCCAGGTCGTGCGCGCGAAGAACAACGGAAGGCCACCGTTGCGATCGGGCGTGTCGGGATTCGCGCCCGCCTTCAACAGAAGCGCCAGAGTCTGGCGATGGTCGATGGTGTGCGTGTCGCTGGCACCGCCAGTGCCCGCGAACTTGGCCGCGCGAAACAACGCCGTCTCGCCGTCGTTCTCGTTGCGGTAGTTCACATCGGCATGACGACGCAGCAACAGCTTCACCATCTGCGCGTTGCCCTGCTGCGCGGCCTTCATCAACGGCGAGTCGCCAATGTTGAAACCGTAGCCCTGCACGTCGTTGGCACCGAAGCCTCGCGCAAGAAAGGAGTCGACCTCGCGGATGCGACCGCGTTCCACGGCATCGAAGAACGCGATCTGCGCTTGTGCAGACGTCGTGTCACGCGTGGGTTCGGCCTCGGCCGGGTGTGCGGGCATGTTGATCATGAGACCGGCCACAAGGGCGATGCGTTGGAGCGTTCCGCACAGCGTAGTGCGGAAGATCAGCCAGGAGGTCTTGTGCATGGAAACGCGGTGAATCAGTGAAGCACCGGGCCTCGTGCGCAACCGACCCGGCGCGCGGCATCGTGACGACTGCTTTCGGGCACGGGCGCGCCCAGCTCATATAGCGTCGCCACCCGCAAAGTCTCTGCAACCACCGTCATCCCGCGTCCTCCTTGATCTGCTTTCGGCCGATGTTAGCCATGCCCGCCATGTCCGGTCGCTCTTGTATTCTTGCTTTCACGCCGTGCGATGTTCATGGACGGACCGCGCAGCAGCTTCACGCAATGAAACCCTCTCACGCCGACTTCTTCATCGACAAAGGCTATGTGCGGCTGGAAGGCTTCCATCCGCATAAACGGATCGCGGGCATCCGACAGAAGCTGCTGGATGAGATCAAGCGCCTGAAAGCGTTGCCCGGCGGAAAGAGCCTGTCGAGCTCACTGCAAAAACTCCCGCTCTTCCAGCAGATCGGCAAGCTGTCGACGCTCGCCAAGGTGCCCGGCGTGCATGAAGCGCTGGTGACGCCGGAGCTGATCGACTGCGTCACCCAACTCGGCGGGCGCGCGCCCACAGCCATCCAGGACACGCAGCTGCTGCTGTCGCCACCCCTTCAAGGCGCTTCGACCTTCAACGGCTTGAACTGGCATGTCGACGTGACGACGAAACCGCAAGACCCGCTGCCGGGAATCCAGGCCTTCTTCCTGATCGACGATGTGGCACCCGGCGGCGGCGCGACCCTGGCATTGGCCGGATCGCATCGCGTCGGTACGCCGGGGTGGCCTGCGGCTTCGGCGCTGCGGCAAGTCCTGAAGACGACCGATGGCCTGGAGCGAAGTCTTCAACCACTGGGCATGAGCCTCATCGAGATGGCCGGCCGCGCAGGCGACGTCTTTCTGATGGATCTGCGCCTCTTGCACACGCCCTCGGTCAATTCGACGAAGAACGTGCGGATGATGGCGACGACGCGCTGCTTCATGAACACCTGACGAAACGGCCACACGTCACCGAACAGGGTACCCACCGCACTGGCATCGCCCCACTCGCAGGCGTAAGCTGATCACCGGTCGGCCAGCCAAGGCGATGCCGCCAAGCGGCACCCGCTGCGCCGAGTTCTGCGAAAGGACTGTCCATGTTGTCCGATTCGTCTGTCACGACCATGCTTCCGGTGAAGGACATGGACCGCGCGCGTGCTTTCTACGAGGGCTGCCTGGGCTTGAAGGCCGGTGGTTTGCGGCCCGACGGAAAGTTTGTCTACACGGTGGGCGGCAGCACGCTGGCGCTGTTCCCCAAACCCGAAGGGTCCAAGGCCGACCACACGGCGATCAGCTTCCAGGTGCCGGACATCGCCGCCAGCATCGACAAGCTGAAACGCGCTGGCGTGGTGTTCGAGGACTACGACTTTCCCGATCTGAAGACCGTCGACCATGTCTGCGTGCTCGGTTCAGAAAAGGCGGCGTGGTTCAAGGACACGGAAGGCAACTTCCTTTGCATCCACGAGGACCTTTCGCCCACGTAACCCGCTCGCCGTGAGCAGCTACGGCGTCACCGACTGGCCGTCCGGTGGCATCCGTCCCGTAGCGCGCCGCGTCGAGGCGAATGCGCTGGTGCCCAGCCACCGCCACAGGTCTTGCGCGTCGCACCTCGCCCCATCGACACGGATCTCGCGCGACTGCAAGGCCTGCTGAGGCGTGCGGTCGCCCACCCACACTTCGGTCAAGGCGCGCACGGAGGCATCCACCACGAGCGTCAGCTCGCGCCCCGGGTCGTCGCGGCACAGATCGGCCACGCCGTCTTCCACCACGAGCCACCACGCGCGCTCGCGCGTCCGTGCGTCGCGAAGCTGGAAATGGATGATCACAGGTCGGGACGGGAACTCCGGAATGCACGCGAACCGGCGCATATCCCACATGAGCAGGCCCGCATCCAGCTCATCGTCGCGCAGGCGGCTGCCGATCCACTGCGCGCCCCAATGGCCCAGCGCCATGACGATGGGTCGAAGCTGCTCACCGGCCTCGGTGAGGCTGTATTCCCACACCTTGCCGACGGTGTTGCGGCGCACGACACCGAACTCCTCGAGGCGATGAAGCCGCTGCGCGAGCAGGCTGGTGGACATTCGCGGTACCCCGCGATGCAGGTCGTTGAAGCGCTTGCTGCCGCACAGCAACTCGCGCACGACCAGCGGCGTCCATCGCTCGCACAACACCTCGGCCCCCCTGGCAACGGTGCAGAACTGACCGTAGGTGTTTTCCATCGCCTCGTCTCCAGAGCGGCAACGCTTCAGATTCTGGACTTGTTCGGGCACCTGGTCAGGCGCAAGCTGCCCCCGACTTCATCACTCTTTATGGAGACGACTCATGACGACCCAACTCACACGCATGGACGGCGGGACCGTGGACCTTTCGCCGGAGATCCTGCAGTCGTTCAAGGCCACGTTCAAAGGCCAGGTGCTGACGGCGGATGAACCGGCCTACGAGGAGTCGCGCAAGGTCTGGAACGCGATGATCGATCGCCGCCCCGGCCTGGTGGCGCGCTGCACCGGGACGGTCGATGTCGTGCAGGCCGTCCGGTTCGCGCGTCAGCACGGGCTTCTGAGTTCCGTGCGCGGCGGCGGCCACAACATCGCCGGGCTTGCGGTCTGCGAGGGCGGGCTCATGATCGACATGTCGCTGCTCAGAGGTGTCTGGGTCGACCCGGCGCGCCGCACGGCGCGCGCGCAAGCGGGCTGCACGCTGGGCGACGTCGATCGCGAGACACAGCTGCACGGGCTCGCGGCCGTGCTCGGTTTTGTGTCTGCCACCGGGATCGCAGGCCTCACCGTCGGCGGCGGATTCGGCTACCTCACGCGTCGCCACGGCTGGACCTGCGACAACGTGGTCTCGATGGAAGTCGTGACTGCCAGCGGTGAGGTCCTGCGTGCGTCTGCGGACGAGAACGAGGACCTGTTCTGGGCGCTGCGCGGTGGCAGCGGCAACTTCGGCATCGTCACTTCCTTCGAGTACCGGCTCTTTCCCGTCGGCCCCGAAATCCTGGGTGGCGCAATCGCATGGAGCGGCGACGACGCCAGCCAGGTTCTCGACGCCTACCGCGAGTTCAGCGCTGGGGCACCGCGCGAACTGACCAGCGTGGCTGTTCTGCGGATTGCGCCGCCGGCACCCTGGCTCCCGAAGGAGGTGCACGGCAAGCCGATCGTTGCCATCTTCGTCTGCTACTCCGGCAAGGTCGAAGACGGAGAAGCACTGATCGCGCCGCTGCGCGGGCTCGGTCAGCCCGTGGCCGACATCGTGACGCGCCGGCCCTACACACAGATGCAGAGCCTGCTCGATGCCACGCAGCCCAAGGGACGGCGCTACTACTGGAAGTCGCACTACCTGCCAGGCATCGATCAGCAGACCATCGACATCGCCGTGGCGCATGCAGGCCGGATTCAATCGCCCCATTCGGCCATCCTTCTGTTCCAGATACAGGGGGCGCTGGGCGAGTTGCCTGCCGGGCATTCGCCGGCGGGCAACCGGGACGCGGCCTATGTGCTGAACATCGCGGGCTCCTGGGAGAAGCCGGGCGACGACGACATCAACGTCAAGTGGGCGCGAGACTGCTTCGAAGCGACGCGCGCCTGCTCGACAGGCGGGGCCTACATCAACTTCCTGACGGAGGAAGAGGGCCAGGACCGCATCGAAGCCGCGTACGGCCGGCTCAACTTGGACAAACTCGCGGCGCTCAAGCGCAAGTACGACCCCGAGAACTTCTTCCGTCACACAAAGAGCGTCGCCGGTTGAACCGGCCGTTGGCGACTTGCCAGCGGCCCCTCAAAGGGACATTCAGTGCAAGCACCCGGTGATCTAGTCCCACGCAGGGAGGTGCTGCAAGGCGTCGTTGGGACGATCCGCAATGTCGACGCCAGTGAGCTCGGTTCCGCCCGGCAAGAGTCTGACGTCGCAAACGATTTCCCAGCCATGGCTTTCCGTGCGCCGGGCAAGGCATACCTCCTCGCCGGCAGCAACGAGCTTGGCGCATTCGCCGACGCTGATTCGCTGTGCCGTGCCAAGGGCAAACTCTGTCGAGCCGAACTCTTTCTCCACGACCGGGTGAATGGCGACGAGGTCCATCTTTCCGTCCTTGAAGTGAACAGCGGTAATTGCATGCTGGGCCATCTTCGACCTCCATTCGTGCAGAGCCCCGACAGGGCTGCGGTTCGACTGTACGCCCGCGGCAGCAAGTTCTCTTCATCATTCCGAAAAGCCGACGCACGCGAAGGGCGGCGTCTGCGAAGGCACCTACAAGCTCCCCGCAATCCACTCCCGCAGCCACCGATGCCCCGGGTCGCGGTGCCGCCGCTCGTGCCACAACATCGCCATCTCGTAGCCCGGCACCTCCAGCGGCGCCTCCACCACGCGCAGCCCCGGCGCGCCGCGCGCCAGGCGCTCGGGCAGCATCGCGACCATGTCGGTGCTGGCGAGCACGGACATCATGAACAGGAAGTGCGGCACCGACAACGCCACGCGCCGCGTGAGGCCCTGCGCCGCCAGCGCCTCGTCGGTGGGGCCGACAAAACCGCCGCCGCCCAGCGACACCACCACATGCTCCAGCGCGCAGAACTGCGCGAGCGTGGGCCGGCGCTTCAGGCGCGGGTGCCCTGCCCGCCCGGCCAGCACATAGCGCTCGTGGAACAGCACGCGCCGGTGCAGGCCGGGCGGCGCGCCCACGCTGGTGTGAAAGAACAGGTCGATCTCCGCCTGCTCGAGCTGGCGCACCATGCGCGTCGGCACGGCCTCGACCACGGCGAGCCGCGTGTTCGGCGCGGCCGCGCGCAGGCCGGCCAGTGCAGGCAGCAGGATGGCCGACTCGGCGTAGTCGGCCGCAGCCACGCGCCAAGTGGTGGTCGCCTGGGCCGGGTCGAAAGGCCGGCTGGGTGCCACCGCGCGGCCCAGCGACGCGAGGGCTTCACGCAGCGGCTCGCGCAGTTCGTCGGCACGCGCGGTCGGCCGCATGCCGCGCTGCGCGGGCACGAGCAGCGGATCGTTGAAGAGCTCACGCAGCTTGGCGAGCTGCACGCTCACCGAGGGCTGCGAGAGGTTCAGGCGCTCGGCTGCGCGGGTCACGTTGCGCTCGGCCAGCAAGGTGTCGAGCGTGACCAGCAGGTTGAGGTCGATGCGGCTGAAATTGTTCATGGCGATACCTGGCATTCAAACTATTCATTTCCAATATAGCGCGCCACTACCTAACCTGAGGACATCTTCACTCAACCTCCCTGACACCGTGAACATCCTGCTGGTCCTTGCCCATCCCGAAGCCGCCTCGCTGAACGGCTCGCTCCATCGCTTCATGGTCGAACGCCTCACGAGCGCTGGCCACTCCGTGCGCGTGTCCGACCTGTACGCGATGCGCTGGAAGCCCGCACTCGACGCCGACGACTTTCCGGCCCGCGACACCGCCGCGCCCTTCGACCCCGTGCGCGATTCGCTGCATGCCTTCGAGGGCGGCACGCAGACTGCGGACATCGCCGCAGAACAAGAGAAGCTGCTGTGGGCCGACACGGTGATCCTGCAGTTCCCGCTGTGGTGGTACTCGATGCCCGCCATCCTCAAGGGCTGGATCGAGCGCATCTACGCCTATGGTTTTGCCTACGGCGTGGGCGAACATTCCGACACACACTGGGGCGACCGCTTCGGCGAAGGCACACTGGCCGGCAAGCGCGCGATGCTCGTGGTAACGACCGGCGGCTGGGCCTCGCACTACACCCCCCGCGGCATCAACGGGCCGATGGACGAGCTGCTGTTCCCCATTCACCACGGCATCCTCTACTACCCGGGCTTCGACGTGCTGCCGCCCTTCGTGGTGCACCGCACGGACAAGGTCGATGCCGCAGCCTATGAGCGCATCACCGGCGAGCTGGGCGAGCGGCTCGATACGCTGTGGACCGCCGACCCGATTCCGTTCCGCCCACAGAACGGCGGCGACTACGAAATTCCCGCGCTCACGCTGCGCGAACACATCGCGCCGGGACGCGCGGGCTTCGGGGTACACCGCAAAAGCAGCGAATCTGAAACTTTGGTTTTCGAATCCAACAGCCTTTAACCACGCCGGGAACAGGTGGATTCGCGGGAGACTTCAAATCGTCGCGACAACGCAGCAAGATGCGCATCCGCCGATTCGTCCGAAGGAGCTTGTCCATGTTCGCCACGCCAGAACGCACCGTCAAGATTCCGGGCCCCGACCATGCGATCACCATCACGCCGAATCCGATGCGCGTGGTGGTGTCGGTGGGAGGCCATGTCATTGCCAGCTCGCGTGAAGCGCTGACATTGCGCGAGTCGCATTTCGGCACGGTGCACTACCTCCCGCGCAAGGACGTGCGCATGTCGCTGCTGGAGCGCACCGCGCACGCGACCTACTGCCCGTACAAGGGCGAGTGCGCCTACTACAGCATTCCGGCCGGCGGCGAACGCTCGGTGAATGCCGTGTGGACCTACGAGTCGCCCTACGACTCGGTCGCGCCGATCAAGGACTACGTGGCCTTCTATCCGGACCGCGTGGGCACGATCGAAGAACGCTGCTTCTGACGACGGCTTCACCCCGTTCGTGAAAAAACCGGCCCTTGCTTGCGCAAGGCCGGTTTTTCTTTCGCTGGTCTGCTGACACCTCGCCATGAGGCAAGGTGCGCGTGCCTGATACCAATCAATTACAGCGGCAGTGCGTCACCGCGTGCGGCGGCGCGGGCTTCGGCACGCACCGAGGCGCGGTCCAGGCCGCTGGCCAGCACCGGGGCCACGCGGGAGGTCACGGCTTCGCTGTAGGGGTTCTCGCTGCGAGCAGCCACCACGGCCTGGGCGCGGACGGCGTCGCGGCTCACGGTCGAGACGAACACCTGGGCGGGGCCTGCCTCTGCGCCGGTGGCGTAGGGGTTGGCGCTGCGTGCGGCCACCACGGCTTCTGCGGCGACATCGGCGCGGCTGGCGGCCGAGGTCAGGCGATGCACGCCTTCGTAGGTTTCAGCGTGGGCGGCGCCGGCAACGGCCATCAGGGCAACAGCAACGGCGGAGAGGAGCTTGGAGGTGGTCATGTCGGTTTCCTTCTTCAATTCAGTTCAGTGGTTCAAGTGTTTGACTTGGAGGGGTTGAACCGGTCTTGGGTGGGTCACCGTCCCTCTTCTCGAAGGGCGGCCAACTCGCTCGGGGCCTGTCCATCCGGATCAGCTGGGGGCCGGTCCGTGAGATGAATTGTGCAGCGGGATCTAGGTAAAAGCCCGCGACAAAAAGAACCGCGGCGTTCCCGAAACGGAAACAATGCGGCGCGCCGGGGGCGTCACCCCCAGGTCAGTGCCCCACCGACTTCGAGAACACGTTGACCACCACCACGCCCGCGATGATCAGCCCGAGCCCAACGATGGCCGGCGCGTCGAGCGTCTGGCCGAACCAGAGCCAGCTCACCACCGAGATCAGCACGATGCCCACGCCCGACCAGATCGCGTAGGCGATGCCGGTGGGCAGCACGCGCAGCGCGAGCGAGAGAAAGTAGAACGACACCGCGTAGCCCACCACCGTGGCCACGCTGGGCCAGAGCTTGGTGAAGCTGTCCGAGGCCTTGAGGAAGCTGGTCGCGAGCACTTCGACGACGATCGCGACAGCGAGGTATGCATAGGTCAGAGTCATCGCCGGACTCTAATCGCGCGCGGCGTGGCAGACGCCGGAGCCCTTGCGCGAGCGGGGGCCGATCAGGGCGGCAGCAGCAGCGGCCCGCAGTTGGTGTCGGTGACGAACACAGCCATGAGCTTCGCGGGCTTCACCGGGTCGGGGTTCTCCGCGAACACGTGCAGGGTGTTGGGCGGCTCGAAGAAGGTCTCACCACTCTTGAAGGTGCCTACGGGGCCGCCGCCCAGTTGCGAGCGGATGGTGCCTTCGAGAATGATCGCGGTCACCGAACCCGGGTGCCGGTGCGCGGGCGAATAGGCCAGCGGCGGAAAGTCGACGAGCACCGTCGTCACCGACTTGCCAGGTACATGCGGCAGCGCCTCGCACGACAGCACCTTGACCTGCGTCGCCGGCCGAGCCGTCGCTTCCGAGCCCGCGGGCACCGGGGCGGACGCGAACATCGGCCGACCCACCGAGCTGCACACATCGGCGAACCACTGCACGGCCTCCTGCTGGCCGGTGCGCGGCATCAGCGCCCAGCCGGCGGCAAGCACCAGCGACAGCCCCGCAAGGCCCGCGCCGATCGACGGCGTGCGATGCCAGCGTGCGGCCTTCATGACACGACCTCCTGCGACCGCCGCAGTGCCGCATGCCAGCCCAGCTCACGCTGTGCCTTCTCGCTGCTGACCTCGACGCTGTCTTCCGCGATGTTGAAGATGCCGCCACGCGCATGCCGCATCGCGAGCAATGCCGCCCAGGCCGCAGCTTCGACATGCACCGGGCTCGCGCCCTTGGGTGCCGCATTCGACGTGCCGGGCCCATACAGCTGCCCGTAACGCAGCACCGTGCCCGTGAGGCCGACAGCGCCGCGCACGCTGCGCTCCAGCGCCAGCACGCCGTCGATGCTGATGCGGCGACCGCCTTCGGCCCCGAGGTCGAGCGGATCGCCTTCGGTGTGCGGCGTCGGTCCGGGCGCATAGGCCCAGGCGATGCTCTGCGCAATCATCTGCTGGGCACCAGCCGCCAGCGCCGCCGCCACGAGGTGCCGCGTGCCCTCGATGCGCACACGCGCATTGCGCACCACCGCCTCGGCCATGAGCGCCGGGTTCAGGTCCTGCGGCAGATCGGTGAGCTGGTGAATGACCACCGTCGGCGCGATGCGCACCAGCGCGTCGCGCAAGGCCTGCGCGTCGAACACGTCGACGACGACCGGCGTGACGCCGCGTGCCTCCAGCGCCGCCGCACGATCGGCACGGCGGGTGCCGCCGTACACCGCGTGGCCGGCCTCGACCAACAGCGGGATCAGCGCGGTGCCCACGGCCCCGGTCGCGCCCGCCACGAATACCTTTTCGCCCATTGCGTGTCCTTCTTTCCTGCTGGCTGTTCGAAGCCACGAGCTTAGGATTTCGATGCCCCAGACGAAAGAACCAAGAATCGTCAAAATGACTGGTCCATGAGCAACCCGCCAAGCAACGCCCTCCCAGGCGTCGACCGCTCGACGTCGACCCCGCTGCACCGCCAGGTCTACGAGCGCTTTCGCACGGCGATCGAGCGCGGCGTGCTTCGCCCCGGCGACCGCGTGGCGTCGGCGCGCAGCCTGGCGGGCGAGCTGGGCGTGGCGCGCGGCACGGTCGAGGCGGCCTACAGCCAGCTCGCGGGCGAAGGCTATTTTTCTGCGCAGGGGCAGGCGGGCACGGTGGTGTCGCCGTCGCTGCCGGCGCAGCGGCCGGTGCGTGCCGGTACACGCCCCGTCGCAGAGGCGCCTGCGCTGGCCGGCCCCATCGCCCCGCCACCGCTGCAACTCGGCCTCCCGGCACTCGATGCCTTTCCGCGCAAGCTCTGGGCGCGCCTGGTCGCCCGCCGCGCACGCGCCATGGGTGCGGCCGACCTGTTCTATGGCGACCCCGCAGGTTACGCGCCGCTGCGCGAGGCCATCGCGGCCTACCTGCTGGTGTCGCGCGGCGTGGCCTGCCAGCCCGCGCAGGTCTTCGTCACCGGCGGCTACCGCGCATCGCTCGCGCTCATGGCGCGCACGCTGCTGGCGAAGGACGACCGCGTGTGGACCGAAGACCCGGGCTTCGCCCCCACGCACGACGTGCTGCGCAGCGCCGGCCACCGCGTGGTGCCATTGCCGGTGGACGACGAAGGCCTGGTCGTCGCGCGGGGCATTCGCCGCTCGCCGAAGGCGCGCATGGCGATCGTCACGCCTTCGCACCAAGCGCCGCTGGGCGTGTCGATGTCGCTGGCGCGCCGGCTGCAGCTGCTCGAATGGGCCTCGCGCGCCAAGGCCTGGATCGTCGAGGACGACTACGACGGCGAGTACCGCTACGCCGGCGCGCCGCTGCGCGCGCTCAAGAGCCTCGACGGGCACGACCGCGTGCTGTACGCGGGCAGCTTCTCGAAGGTGCTCTTTCCGGGGCTGGCGCTGGGCTACCTGGTGGTGCCCGAATCGCTGCGTGCGCGCTTCGAAGAGGCGGCGCGCATCGCGTCCAACGGCTGCCCGCAGATCACGCAGGCCACGGTGGCCGACTTCATGCGCGACGGCCATTTCTCGCGCCACCTGAAGAAGATGCGGCTGCTCTATGCACGCCGCCGCGCCCTGCTGGTCGAGGCGTTGCAGAACGCCTTCGGCGACGGCGTACGCATCGATCTGCAAGCTGGTGGCATGCATCTGATTGCGCGCTTCGACGCGCGCAGTGAGAGCGATCTGGTGCTCGCGCGCCGTGCGCAGGGGGCCGGGCTGAACTGCCAGGCTCTGTCGGCCCGAGGCACCGCCGCCTTCGAAGGCCAAGGACTGCTGATGGGCTTCACCAACGTCGCTTCGCCGACCCAGGCGCGGCAGCTCGCCACGCAGTTGCGCACGGCGTTGGGCTGAGGCTCAGGCGCGCAGATCGACTTCAGGCCGCATCGACGACACGCCGTTCCAGCGCACCTCGAAGCCCGCGCTGCGGAACTGACCGACGACGAGCTCACCGACGCGCTGCATGTCGGCATCGCCGCCCTCGGGCGCGCCCCAGAACGCGAGCGAGAGCTGGCTGGTGCGCTTGGCGCGGTTCTGGTCCTGCCGCGTGTAGAAGCAGAAGCCGTGCACGCCGGCCTTCTTACCGCCGCGTTCGCGGAACGCTTCCGAACAATCGGAGAAGCCATCGGACTGCGTGTCGCCCGCGTCCTGCAGCGCGACCAGGCCTGCCTGCGTCAGCGCAGCGAACACCTCGGCGATGCGCGCCTCGGCGGCACGCCATTGCGCGGTGCTCATCTTCACCGGGTCGGGCTCGGGTGGCGGTGGTTCGGGCAGCGCATGGCCGGTGATGCGCGACAGCAGCTCGGCCACCTCTTCCTCCATCGCGTTCTCCGTGATGTGGTTGCCGTGGCTGTCGCGCACATCGGGGTTGGCGCCCGCATCGATGAGCAGTTGCACCGGCTCCGTGGTCGGCGAGAACTCGGCCGTGAGGTACAGCGCGGTGCGGCCGTCGGTGCCGATGTACTCGAGCGGGCTGCCGGCGTCGAGCAGCAGTCGCAGCACGGCAAGGATCGGCTCGAGCTCGGCCTCGTTCGTGCCCATCGCGGCGCACTGCAGCGCGGTGAAGCCTTGCTTGTTCACGGCGGCCAGGTCGGCCCCGGCTTCGATGCAGGCGCGCACCGTGTCGACATCGGCCTCGCGCGCCGCGTCGAAGATCTTCTTCGGATTCATGGCATCCCCTGTTGGTTTTTGGATTCTGCCGCAGGCGCTTTGCACTTCACAGACCGCGCGAACCTCGCTACATTCGACGCCTCGATCAACAAACCGGACTGGAGGTGCGCGATGGAAGACACTGCTATTCACTCTCCCTCCCACGTACGGTTTGTCGGGTCGCATCCGAACTGCTGCTGACGCGCTCCCCGCGCACCCGGTGCCGCTGAAGGCACAACCAGCCAGCCCGTTCGACCCTCGCGGTGTTCTGCCGCGATACGCCGTCCGATTCAGACAACGCCACGCCGGCACCTATGTGCCGCGTGCGGTCCGTTCCCTTTTCGAATCAAGGCTCACCATGCTTGAAACCCGTGCCGCCGATGCGCGGCAGTTCGTGACTTCTCCTTTCGATCCGCAGCGGGCGTCCGCTGAAGAATGGTCGCAGGCGCTGGCCTACTGGCGCCAGCGCCACGACGAAGACTTTCCGGGCGAACCTCAGCCCGACGACGCCCACACCCAGCAGAACGTGCAACAGCACACGCCGCTGTATGTGGTGCACCGCGCCTTCGCGCGGGACGCGCAGGGCCGCATCGTCGGCAGCCTCAACATGGGCGTGCGCCGCGAAGGCTCGCCCGACTACGCGGCCTTCGCGCCTTTCATCGACGTGTGGGGCGGCGTGCTGCGATCGCACCAGCGCCAGGGCGTGGCCAGCACCTTGCTGCACCGGCTGCTGGCGCTGATGGAAGCCCGCGGCCCGACCACCGCGACCTTCAGGGCCCACCAGCCGGAAGGCCGGGCGTTTCTCGCGGCCATCGGCGCGACCGAGAAGCACCGCAGCATCGAGAACCGCATGGCCTTCGCCACCCTCGACGAAGCCGCACTCGCCCGCTGGCGCGCCGACGCCCTCGCGCCCGAACGTGGACTGCGCCTCGAGATCCACGCAGGCCGCGTGCCCTTCGATCGACTGCCCACGCTCATGGCGCCGCTCTCCGCGCTGCTCGAAGACGCACCCACCAGCGCGCTCGAACGCGCGCCCCTGCGCTTCGAGCTCGAGGGCTTCCATGCCTGGTACGCAGAACTCGATCGCTCCGGCGGAGAGCACTTTCTTGTGCTGCTGCGCGACGCCAACGACGAGGTGGCCGCGGTGTGCGATGCCAGCTGGAGCCAGCTGTACCCCGACCGCATGTTCCAGCGCCTCACGGGCGTGGCGCGCGCCTGGCGCGGCAAGGGACTGGCCAAGGGGGTGAAGGCCATCATGCTGCAGCTCGTGCGCGAGCGGCATCCCGAGGTGGTGATGGCCGTCACCCACAACGCCGAGGTCAATGCCCCCATGCTCGCCATCAACCGCCAGCTCGGCTTTGCCGCGCACAGGCATGATGGGGTCTACCAGATCGGCACGGAAAGCCTGAGGGCCTTCCTCTCGACCCACCCCCTGGCTGTGCCGGAGGCGCACGCATGAAGACACCCCCCAGACTGCAATCACTCGTTGACGAGGGCCTGATCGACAGCGTCGTGCGCCAGCTCATGAGCGGCAAGGAAGCCATGGTCTACGTCGTGCGCTGCGGCGAAGAAACGCGCTGCGCCAAGATCTACAAGGAAGCCGACAAGCGCAGCTTCCGCCAGGCTGTCGACTACACCGAGAACCGCCGCGTCAAGAACACGCGCGAGGCGCGCGCCATGGCCAAGGGCACGAAATTCGGCCGCCAGGTCACCGAGGCCATCTGGCAGAGCGCCGAGGTCGATGCGCTCTACCGCCTGGCCGCGGCCGGCGTGCGCGTGCCCACGCCGCACAACTTTCTCGAAGGCGTGCTGCTCATGGACCTGGTGACCGACGCCCACGGCGACGCCGCCCCGCGCCTGAACGACGTGGCCTTCTCCCCCGAAGACGCGCTGCTGCACCACGCCAGTCTGCTGAAGGAAGTGATGCGCATGCTCTGCGCGGGCATCGTGCACGGCGACCTGTCGGAGTTCAACGTGCTGCTGGCCGAAGACGGCCCGGTCATCATCGACCTGCCGCAAGCGGTCGACGCAGCTGGCAACAACCACGCCAAGCGCATGCTGCTGCGCGATGTGGAGAACCTGCGCAACTTCTTCGGGCAGTACGCGCCTGCGCTGCTGAAGACGCACTACGGCGACGAGATCTGGCAGCTCTACGAGCGCGGCCTGCTGCGCCCCGAAACCGAGCTCACGGGCACCTTCGTGCGCGAGACCGGCCCGGTCGACCTCAGCAACGTGCTGCGCGAAGTGGACGACGCGCGCTCGGAAGAAGCGGCGCGCCAGCTGCGGATGCAAGCGCCGCGACAATAGCGGGGACTAGCACCCCGCTCCGATGACTTCCAACGCCCTGCCCCTGCGCCCACCTTTTGCTTCCACCGCCGTCCGCCACATCGCCCGGGCCGCGGCCTTCGTGGCACTGGGCCTCGGCCCGGCGGCGCATGCGGGCACCATCCGCCTGGAAGACGACCGCGGCCGCGTGCTCGAGCTGCAGGCGCCCGCCAAACGCATCGTCTCGCTGATGCCCTCGCTCACCGAGACGGTCTGCGCGCTCGACGCCTGCGACCGGCTCGTGGGCATCGACCGCCACGCCAACTGGCCGGCGGCGGTGAAGGGCCTGCCGCAGGTGGGTGGCATGGATGACGCGAACATCGAGCGCATCGTCGCGCTCAAGCCCGACCTGGTGCTGCTGCGACCGCGCAGCCGCGCCGCCGAGACGCTGGAGCGCCTGGGCATCAAGGTGCTGGCGCTCGATGCCAAGACCCATGCCGACATGCGCCGCGTGATGGAAACCGTGGCCCGCGCCACCGGCAAGCCGGGCGCGGGCGAGGCCTTCTGGCGCACCCTCGATGCGCGGCTGAATGCAGCGCGTGCCCGCGTGCCGCTGAACTGGCAGGGGCGGCGCGTGTACTTCGAGGTGCACGGCGGCGTGGCGGCGGCGAGCGAAAGCTCCTTCATCGGCGAGACCCTGGCGCGCCTGGGCCTGGCCAACGCGGTGCCGGGCTCGCTCGGCCCCTTCCCCAAGATGAACCCCGAGTTCGTGGTGCGCGCCAACCCCGACGTGCTGATGGTCTCGGCCCTCGGCGAAATCTCGGCCATGGCTTCGCGGCCCGGCTGGTCGGCCATGTCGGCCATCCAGCGCGGGCGCGTCTGCAGCTTTGCCTCCGCGCGCTTCGACCTGATGATGCGGCCCGGCCCCCGGCTCGACGAGGCGGCCGACGCCATCGTGAATTGCCTTGCGTCGCTGGATGCGCCGCGCAACTGACTCTCTCCCCATGAACTTCGACATCGTTCCCGCTGCCAACTTCGGCACCGACGAACTCACTGCTCTCTGGAATCGCGCCTACGAGGACTACTTCGTGCCGATCGCGTTCGATCGCCCGATGTTCGAGCGCCATGTGCGCCGCGCCGAAGCCGACCTTGCGCTCTCGCGCGTGATCGTCGTCGATGGTGACGCCTGCGGCCTCTCGCTCGTCGGCCGGCGCGGGCCGCGTGCGTACCTCGCGGGCTTCGGCATCGCGAGCGCGCAACGCCGCCGGGGGCTGGCGAAACAGCTCATCGAGGCGCAGCTGCGCGACCTGTCGGCGGCCGGCATCGCGCAGGTGCAGCTCGAAGTGATCGAGCAGAACCCGGCGCGGCAGCTCTACCGGCAGGCGGGCTTCGTTGAAAGCCGCACGCTCGAAGTGCTCGAAGGCAGCTTCGAATCTCCCGCTGATGCTGCGCCCCCGACGACGCCCGACACCGACGCGCTCGCCGCCGTTCACGCCGCCTGCACCGCCCTCTCGCGCCCCACCTGGCGCCGCGAGTGGCCGACCGTTCAGGGTGCGCTCGCACACGACGGCGCTGTGGCCCTGGGCACATCGACGGGCGGCTACGCCATCCTCCTGCCTCCGGCCCTGCCCCTGCACGCACTGCTCGACGCCGCCGCACCCGACGAAGCCTCGGCCCACGCATTGCTCGACACGCTCGCGCAGGCACGCCCCGGCGCACGCTGGCGGCTGGTCGACGAGCCCGAAGGCAGCCCGATGCACCGCGCCCTGGTCGCACGCGGCGCCACCCTTGTCATCCGCCAGATCGAGATGACCGCGACACTGCAGCCCACATCTTCTTCTTCCGATTCTTCGCGCCCCGCCCGTTCATGAAGCCCAACAAGCGAACCTCGTCCACCCCGTTCATCCGCGTGGGCCCCAGCGGCGTGCACGGCCTGGGCGCCTTCGCCACGCGCGACCTGCCGGCCGAAGCCTTCCTCGGCCTGTACGAAGGCCGCCGCTACACCAAGCAGGAAGTCGCCGCCAAGGCCTGGGACGACCAGCTGACCTACCTGTTCACGCTGACGACCGGCGAGACCATCGACGGCGCCAAGGGCGGCAACGCCACGCGCCACCTCAACCATTCGTGCGAGCCGAACTGCGAGGCGGTCGAGGAGTTCGACGAGGCGGGCGAGATGGTGCTGCGCTTCCAGACGATGGAGGCGGTGGAGGCCGGCGACGAGCTGTTCATCGACTACTCGCTGACGGCGGATGACGGTTCACCGCCGTCGAAGTACCCCTGCCATTGCGGCTCGCCGGGCTGCCGCGGGACGATGCTGGCGCCGGTGGAAGCTGTGGCGGAGAAAGACGGGCCGGCCACCCCCGCCGATGTGGCGCCGGCTGTTTCAGACCCGCGCAGGCCGCTCAGCGAACTGCCCTGGTGAAGTAGCGGCGACAGCCCCCAAGGTTCAGGGCGACTCGCTCTTCACGCTGCGCAGTTGCGCCTCCGCGCGTTCGAGCTCGGTGCGCAGTGTGCGGATTTCGTGTTCCAGCTTTTCGATGCGCACTTCGCGGCTCACCGGCGCCAGCGCCTGGCAGCGCAGTTGCAGCGCGCTCAGGGTGTCGGCCAGCTCGCGCCGGCGCAGCATCTGGCCGCGCGAACGGGCCAGGGCCATGTCGCGCTCCAGCACCGCCTCCTGCGCCATGCAGTTTTCGGCATTCAACGGCTGTGCGGAGGGCTCGGCTTGTGCAAAGGCGGCGGGTATTGCCAGGGTCAACGCAAGGGCCAGGAGACGGGGTTTCGGACGCATGCCGTACGGTACCTGAACTCCCCAACGGAACAGGCCTTCACCCCTTCAGATCGCGGCCGTTCCGGTCGGCCAAGGTCGCACCTGTGATTTCAGGCGCTGAGGTAGCGCGCGTCCCACTGCGCCGCCAGTTGCCGGGCCCGGTGCAGCGGCGTGCGGGCACGCTCGAAGTCCATCACGCAGGCGACGTCCGCGGCGGCGGGGCGCGCAGGGCTTTCGTTGCTGCGGCCGTCCGTGAGCAGCCACAGCCAGCGCTGGCGGGTCTCGTGCTTCGTCAGCAGTTGCTGCGCGCGTTGCACGCCCAGCGCCAACGGCGTGCCACCGCCAGCCGCGATGGGCGCGACCCAGTCGTCGTTCCAGGCGCTCGCGCGGCGTGGCGGCAGGCGCAGTTCGACCACGTCGCCGGCAAAGCACAGCAGCGCCACGTGGTCGCGTCGCTGGTAGGCCTCCTGCATCAGCGCGAGCAGCTGGCCCTTGGCGCGCGCCAACTGGCCGTCGTGGCGCATCGAGGCCGAACAGTCGAGCAGGAAGCAATGCAGCGTGCCGCTGCGCGCCTCCTGCGGACGATGGCGCAGGTGCGCGGCCTGCAGCCGGTCCGCGCCACGGGCGATGAGCGTGCGCGGCCAGTCGAAGGCGGTGCCGGGCACGGCGGCGCCCTGCCACGCGTCCCGTTGCGTGCCCTGCCTCCGGTCACCCTGGCGTGCGCCAGCGGGTGCGGCGTCCCGGAGGCTCAGGCTTTTTTTGGGACGGCCTGCTGAGTGGAGATCAGCGGACGCAGCGGCTTCACCCGTTCGATGCCGACAGGCTCGGGCGGCATGGCGCCCCAGTCGCCGTCGCCGGCATTGCGCGCGGGCGCGTCACTGGGGTTATGACGAGGAGCGGGTGACGCCATCGGAGGCGCCACGGCCGCTTCGGCCGCTGGATGTCGCCGGTGCAACAGCACCGCCTCGGCCACGCGCTGCACGTGGTCGTCGGTGATTAATGCCGCGCCCTCCCACGCCGCAAGCGCGCGTGCGGAGCGCAGCATCACGAGGTCGGCACGCAGGCCGTCCACGCCGGCTGCGATGCAGAGCGCGCCGACGGCTTCGTGCACCGCATCGCCATACGGCAAGGCCGCAGCGTCTGACACGAGGCTTCGCGCACGCACCAGGGCGGCGGCAAGCGCGGCCTCTTCATCCGCGTGTGCGGCGCGAAAGCCCTGCGGATCTGCATCGAAAGCCAACCGTGCACGCACGATGGCCTGGCGCTCGGCCGCGTCCTGCAGGTTGCGCAGCCGCACGCACAGGCCGAAGCGGTCGAGCAGCTGCGGGCGCAAGGTGCCCTCTTCCGGGTTCATCGTGCCGACCAGCACAAAGCGCGCAGCATGCCGGTGCGAGATGCCATCGCGCTCCACCACGTTGACGCCGCTGGCCGCCGCGTCGAGCAGCGAGTCGATGAGCGCGTCGGGCAGCAGGTTGATTTCATCGACGTACAGCACGCCGCCGTGCGCGCGCGCCAGCAGGCCCGGCGCGAACCTGAGTTCGTGGCCGGCCAGCGCCTGCCCGAGGTCGAGCGTGCCCACGAGGCTTTCGAGGCTCGCGCCCAGCGGCAGCGTGACGAAGGGCGCGCCGGGCAACAGCTCGGCGAGCGCGCGCGCGGCCGTGGTCTTGGCGGTGCCGCGCGGGCCTTCGATGAGCACGCCGCCCAGCGCGGGATCGACCGCGGCCAGCAGCAGTGCCTGGCGCAGCTGCGGCTGGCCGGCGATCGCGGCAAAAGGGAACGGCACCGGCATCGGGGCGGCTGTAGTCATCGGGGGCTTCCTTCCATCTGCTGCTCGTGGCCGAGCAGCAGGTTTTCCAATTGGTTCTTGTAGTCGCCGGGCGACTGCCAGAGGCCGCGCTGCATGGCTTCGAGCAGGCGGTTGAGCATGTCCTGCAGCGCGCGCGGATTGTGCGCGTTCACGAAGTCGCGGGTGGCCTCGTCGAGCACATAAGCGTCGGCCACCATCGCGTACTGGTGGTCGCCCACCACGCGCGCGGTGGCGTCGAAGCCGAACAGGTAGTCGACCGTGGCGGCCATCTCGAAGGCGCCCTTGTAGCCGTGGCGCTTCACGCCGTCGATCCACTTGGGGTTGACCACGCGCGAACGGATCACGCGGCTGATTTCTTCCTTCAGCGTGCGCACGCGCGGCGCCTGCGGGTTGCCGTGGTCGCCGTGGTACATCGCGGGCTGCTGCCCGCTCAGGTGGCGCACGGCCGCGGCCATGCCGCCCTGGAACTGGTAGTAGTCGTTGGAGTCGAGCAGGTCGTGCTCGCGGCTGTCCTGGTTCTGCAGCACGACGTTCATCGTGCGCAGCCGGCGCACCAGCGCATCGCCCGCGGGCACGCCGTCGCTGCCCTGGCCGTAGGCGTGGGCGCTGCCGCCGACATAGGCCTTCGACAGATCGTCGTCGGTCTGCCAGTCGCCGTGGTCGAACAGCGGCTGCAGCCCCGAACCGTAGCTGCCGGGCGCGGAACCGAACACGCGCCAGCCGGCCTGCGTGCGCGCATCGCCGGGCGCCACGCCCTGCGCTTCGAGTGCCGCCGCCTCGCGCAGGATGCGTGCGCGGATCGGGTTGCGCTCGGCGTCCTCGTCTTCCTGCGCGGCCACGGCCTGCACGGCGGCGTCGAACATCTGCACGGCGTTGGGAAAGGCATCGCGGAAGAAGCCCGAGATGCGCAGCGTGACATCGATGCGCGGACGCCCGATGCCGACCGTGGGCAGCACCTCGAAATCGACCACGCGCTGGCTGCCCGGCGCCCACTTGGGCCGCACGCCAATGAGCGCGAAGGCCTGCGCCAGATCGTCGCCGCCGGTGCGCATGGTGGCCGTGCCCCAGACCGACAGGCCCAGCGCGACCGGGTAGTCGCCGTGCTCCTGCAAGTGGCGTTCGACCAGCTGCGCTGCGGACTTGAGCCCGAGCATCCAGGCCGTGGGCGTGGGGATGGCGCGCGTGTCGACCGCGTAGAAGTTGCGCCCGGTCGGCAGCACGTCGGGCCGGCCGCGCGAGGGCGAACCGCTCGGGCCCGGTGGCACGAAGCGGCCTTGCAATGCGCGCGAGAGCTGACGCAGTTCTTCTCCACCACACGCATCGAGCGCGGGCGCGAGGTGGCGTTCGATGCGGCCCATCACCGCAGCGGTGCGCGGCAGTCCGGGCGGGCAGGCGTCCGCTTCGAGCAGCTGCTGGGCCAGCAGCTCCAGCCGCTCGCGCGTGTCGCCCTGGTGGCGCCACGCCTCGTCGCTCACAGCCGCCAGCAATGCGGGCCGCGCGCCCTGCCAGGGCCGCGCCGCATCGATGTCGAGCGGGTCGAAGGCTTCGCCGGGCAACAGGTCGGCTGCGAGCGCGCCGAGCAGCCCGGCGTTCTCGCCTGCGCCGTCGCCGGCCGGGTAGCGCGCGAGCGCGAGCAGCGTGTCGCGCCGCAGCCGCGCGCGCGGCGAGTCGCCGAACACATGCAGGCCATCGCGGATCTGGGTCTCTTTCAGTTCGCACAAGTACGCATCGACGCGCGCCAGCACGGCATCGTCTTCCGCGCCCGGCATGCCCAGTTCTTCGACCAGATGCTGCGCGCGCACGGTCGCGAGGATCTGGGCGCGCAGCACCTTGGCGCGGCGCGCGTCGACCAGCAGCGCGTCGTAGTACTCGTCGACCTGGCGCTCCAGGTCCTGCAGCGGGCCGTGGTTCTCGGCGCGCGTGAGCGGCGGCATCAGGTGGTCGACGATCACGGCCTGCGTGCGGCGCTTGGCCTGCGCGCCCTCGCCGGGGTCGTTGACGATGAAGGGATAGACGTTGGGCAGCGGCCCGAGGATCGCGTCGGGCCAGCAGGTGGACGACAGCGCGAGGCTCTTGCCCGGCAGCCATTCGAGGTTGCCGTGCTTGCCGACGTGGACGACCGCGTCGATGGCGAACACATCGCGCAGCCAGAAATAGAACGCGAGGTAGCTGTGCGGCGGCACCAGCTCGGCGTCGTGGTAGCTCGCGTAGTCGGCCAGGCCGAGCGGCCCGAGGGCGCGCGCGGGCTGGATGCCGACGAACACGCGGCCCAGCCGCAGCCCGGCGATCATGAAGCGGCCCTGGCGCAGCATCGGGTCGTGCTCGGGCGGGCCCCATTGCGCATCGATGGCCGCGGCCATGCCGTCGGGCAGCATCGCGAGGCGGGCGCGGTAGTCGGCGAGCGCGTAGCTCTGCCACGCGGGCCGTGCGGCCCACTGGGCGGAGTCGTTGGCGATGCCTTCCTGCAGCGTGCGCATCAGCGCGTCGCCGTCGGCGGGCAGCGCGTCGAGCGTGTAGCCCTCGGCCTGCATCGTGCGCAGGATCGCCATGACCGAGGCCGGCGTGTCCAGCCCCACGCCGCTGCCGATGCGACCTTCGCTGCCGGGGTAGTTCGCCAGGATCAGCGCGACGCGCTTCTCGTCGGCGCGCAGACTGCGCAGCCGGCACCAGCGGCGCGCCAGCTCGGCCACGAAGGCGATGCGGTCGGGCTCGGGCCGATAGCCGACCACCTCGGTCTGCGTGAGTTCGCAGCGGTGCGACAGGCCCTTGAAGCTCACGGCGCGCGTGACGATGCGACCATCCATCTCGGGCAGCGCAATCTGCATCGCGATGTCGCGTGGGCGCAGGCCCTGGCTGTCAGCAAGCCAGTCTTCGCGGTTGCCGCCGCTCACGATCACCTGCAGCACGGGCGCGTCGCCGGCCAGCGCCATCGGTTCGCCGCTCTCGTCCGAAGCGCCCTGCCCCAACGCAGCGAAGGCGGTGGTGTTGAGCACCAGCTGCACGTCGTGCTCGACGCACAGCGCGCGCAGTGCAGACAGGCACAGCGGGTCTTTGAGCGAATCAAGCGCCACGGGCAGCGGGTTCAGTCCTTCGGCATGCAGCGCGGCGGCCAGCGCATCGAAGGCTTCGGTGTTGCCCGAGAGCAGGTGCGAGCGATAGAACACCAGCGCCACCACGGGCGCGTTGGCATGCCAGCCGGCACGCAGGTCGTCGATGCCCGCGACCGTGTGCGTCGCATCCATGCCGCCCGGCACATGCAGCGCCACCTGCGGCAGGCTGCGCGGCGGCAACGGCGCCTCGCCGTGGCTCAGTCCGTGGAAAGCTATCGCGCGCAGGAACTGCGCCGCGTTGCCCGCGCCGCCCGAGCGCAGGTACTGCCAGAGCTGCCGGCTCACGCCGCGCGGCACGGTGCCGCGCGCGAGCAAGTCTTCGTCTTCCTGCAAATCGCCCGAGAACATCGCGAGCTGTTGGCCCTGGCGCTTGGCAAGCTTCTCGAGCTGCTGCAGCCCATAGGCCCAGGCCGATTCAGCCCCCAGGTGATCGACCACCACCACGCGCGCATGCCGCAGCACCTCGTCGACGTACAGGTCGAGCGACGCGGGCTGGCGCAGGTGCATGAGGTTGGCTAGCCGCAGCGACGGGTAGCCGGGGTCGGTGGCCGCCAGCGCCGTGCGCGCGGCAGCGAGCAGCGCGAGCGTGGTGTCGGCCGAGCTGAGCACCACGATGTCGCCCGGCGTCTGGTCGAGCCGGGTGACGACGCTCGGATCGTCTTCGACGAAGCGTCCGGGCTGGGTGCTCAGCAGGTGCATGCGGTCAGACGGTCCACCACTCAGGCAGCGACCGTGCCCACCTCGTCGAGCGCCTTGCGCAGCACGGCCTCGTCGAGGTCTTCGCCGATGAACACGAGGCGCGTGCGTTGCGCCTCGCCGTCGCGCCAGCGGCGGTCGAAGTGGTGGTCGAAGCGGCGGCCCACGCCTTGCACCAGCAGGCGCATCGGCTTGTTCGGCACGGCGACGAAGCCCTTCACGCGGTAGATGGTGTGCTGCTCGACCAGTGCGGTCAGCACGGCGATGAGGCTGTCGCGGTCCACGGGCGGCAGCTCGATCACGAGCGAGTCGAACTCGTCGTGGTCGTGGTCTTCCTCGTGGTCGTGGTGGCTCTCGCGCAGGTGGATGGTGCTCTCGGCGGCGCGGCCCTGGCCCAGCAGCAGCGCGAGCGGCAGCCTGCCTTCGGTGGCGCCGACGATCTTCACTTCGGGCGGCAGCTCTTCGCGCACCAGCGCCTCGACCTGCGCGCGCGCGGCAGCGTCCATCAGGTCGATCTTGTTGAGCACCACGAGGTCGGCGGCCGAGAGCTGGTCTTCGAACAGCTCGTGCAGCGGCGACTCGTGGTCGAGATTGGGGTCGGCGCGGCGCTGCACGTCGACCTGCGCGGGGTTCGCGGCGAACTGGCCCGACGCGGCGGCGGGGCCGTCGACCACGGTGACCACCGAATCGACGGTGAAGATGTTTGCGATGTCGGGCCACTGGAAGGCCTGCACCAGCGGCTTGGGCAGTGCGAGGCCCGAAGTCTCGATGAGCACCGCGTCGATGTCGCCGCGGCGTTCGGCCAGCTGCAGCATCACGGGCAGAAATTCTTCCTGCACGGTGCAGCAGACGCAGCCGTTGGCCAGCTCGTACAGCGCGCCTTCGCGCTCGTTGCCTTCGTCGTCGCAGCCGATGCCGCATCCACGCAGGATGTCGCCGTCGATGCCGAGTTCGCCGAACTCGTTGACCACCACCGCGATGCGACGGCCCTCGGCATTGCCGAGGATGTGGCGCAGCAGCGTGGTCTTGCCGCTGCCGAGGAAGCCCGTGACGATGGTGACGGGGATCTTGGCGTTGTTGGATGTCATGGAGTGAGTGCTTTCAGGCGCCGAGGGCGCACAGGGAATCGGGCGCCGGCGAGCGGCGCCCCATCTTCAGATTGGCGCGAATCAGACGGCGCTGTACAGGCGGCGCTCGACGAGGGCCGTGCCCTGCAGGCGGCGCCAGGCCTTGGCCGCAGCCAGCACGCCCAGATCGACCAGCGGCTCGACCAGCACGACGGTCATGTAGGCCGCGCCGAAGCTGGCGATCTGGCTGATGTTCTCGAGGCCGGTGCCGCGGCCGTAGAGCGCCCAGAAGCCGACCCACACCACGATGCCGCCCTGGTAGGCCACCGACAGCTTGAAGGCCTGCTGGTAGCTGATGTCCACGTAGGCCATGTTCGCGGGAATGATGCGGCGGGCCAGCGCGGCGGTGGCGAACAGCGGCACGAGCAAGGTCGTGACGTTCATGCCGTACTGCGGCAGGTCAGGGGGTGCGAAGAACAGGCTCTGGATGAGCAACCCGCCCGCCAGGCCAATGGCCGCGGGCGCGAGCCCGAAGAGGAGCATCAGCGTGGTGCCCAGAATCAGGTGCACCTCGGACACGCCCACGGGATGGTGCGGGAACAGCTCGAAGAAGCAGAACACGAGCATCACGGTGAAGACCGAGCGCAGCGCCAAGCCGATGGGGCCGTCCTTCAGCAAGGTGTCGAAGGCGACTTTGCCTGTGTAGGCCAGCGCAGCCGCCCCTGTGGCGTAGCTGAGGAAGATCTTGGATCCGTCGACGAGTCCGGGTTCGATGTGCATCGCGCACCTCCTGAAATGCACCGAAGTGCGAAAGTTGATTGTTGGGGGATGGACCGGCTTGCGCAAGTCCCCGTCATGAAACCCGGGAGCCTTGCAGCCCCCGCTGAACAGGCGATGGCTGTGGCTTGCGCCGCAGCCGCCGCCAGCCGATCACCACGCCGCTCGCCGAAGCGACCACGCCGATGATCGACAGGAACCACACCACGACATCCCAGGCCGGCCGGTACTGGATGAGCCAGGGAAAGTCGAGGCTGTGCGCGGCGTTGAAGAGCCAGCGGCGCAACCGCGCGTTGCGGTCGTTGCTGCCGGCCACCTGGCCGCTCGTTGGGTCGATGTAGAGCCAGCTGCGCGCGGAGTCGTCGAACTCGAGCCGCCACACGGGCAGCACGCGTGTGCGGTGGTGGCCGTACCAGTGGAAATCTTCGTGCGTCTGCAAAGTGGCCTGCGTGATGGTGGCGCCGGGGCGCAGGCGTGCGGCGGCGCGTTCGATGTCGTCGCGGGCGATGGCGGCCGGTGCACCACTGGCTGCATCCAGCACGCGCACGCGGGCCTGCGCGTCGCGCAGTTGCAGCAGCGGCTTGCCGTCGAACCACATCAGCAGCGCCTCGCGCGGTGCGCCAGCGCCCTCGCCTGTCGGCAGCACCGCTGGCGGCCAAGGGAACGGCGATGCGCCGGCGCCCGTGTAGCGCGCCATCGCAGCCGCATCGGCGGGCCCGCGCTGGAACCAGCCGTTGGGGTTCATCGAGAGCCAACCGCTCACGATCCAGGTCAGCACGAAGAACCCGCCGATGAGCCCGGCGATGTGGTGCCAGGCCATCCAGCCGGTGTAGGGCGTGACCGCGCCATTGCGAAAGCGCCGACGCAGCCGGATGCGAAGAATGCCGATGACGATGCCCGTCACGGCCGAGACGATGCAGGCCGCCGACAGCCACACGACCACGTCGTGCCACAGCGGCGGGTCGGCGCGCAGCGGCGTGAAGTAGATCCAGTGCGGCACGGCGCCCAGCCAGTTCCAGAAGCGCTCGGCGCGCGTGGTGTCGCGCACCACCTCGCCGGTGCGCGAGGACACGTACAGCTCGGTGCCCGCCGTGTCGCCGATTGCGATGCGGTGCAGCGGGCGCAGCGGGTTCAGGCCCTGCGGCACGGTCCACTGGTCGCGCTCCAGCGTCTCGGCCCAGCGTGCGCCGGGCTGTGCGGCAAAGTCACGGGCGATGGCCTCCGCCTGCGCCGCATCGACCGGCCCGAGCACACGCCCATCGCGTGCCGACACGGCATGCCGCCCGCCGCGCGCATCGACGATGCGCCACACGGGCTGCGCGTCGGCGCCGGCCTGCATTTCGAGCGCCATGCGCATGGGCTGCTGCGCACGCACCGCGGGCGGCAAGGCATCAAGTGCGGCGGACGGCGTGACCACCGCCTGCGCGAAGCGCACCGGGCCGAGCCCCGCGAGCCGTTCTTCGTCCGTGAGGTTCGGGTACCCCACGTACATCATGACCACGCCCGAGACGAACCACATGACGAACAGCAGGCAGCCGCCGATGCCCAGCCATCGGTGCGTCCAGTACAGCGCCCGCCGCAGCGGGGGCCATGCGCGTTGCCATGCGGTGCTCATGATTCCGTGCTCAGAAGTTCACCAGCGCCGACAGCTCGAACGAGCGCGGCCGGCCCAGCAACCACTGGTTGCCGCCGTTCGAGAACGAGACCGGGTACTTGCGGTCGGCCAGGTTGAAGGCGCGCAGCGCGAGCTTGAGCGACGGGTTCGCCTGCCAGCTCACGCCCGCGTCGGCCACGGTGTACGAACCGATCTGGCGCGTGTTGGCCGCATCGACCTGCCGCGCGCCGACGTGGCGCACGCCGAACTCGGCCTCCCACTGCGGCATGAAGCGCCAGTGCAGCCACAGGTTGGCCGCCACCTCGGGCACGCCGGCCGGCGTGTTGCCTGCGCGCGAGACCAGCGATTTGCCGACCGCCTCGTTGAAGTCGTCGTAGCGCGCACGCAGCCGCGCGGCGTTGGCTTCGAGGCGCAGCGTGGAGGTCAGTGCGAGGTCGAGCGTGGCCTCGATGCCTTCGGACGACTGCTTGCCGATCTGCTGCACGACGGTCGGGTCGTTCGGGTCGCGCGACAGCAGCTTGTTCTTCTCGATGCGGTAGGCGGCCACGCTCCAGGCGCCGCGGCCCTCGGCCAGTTGGCGCTTGTAACCCACCTCGACCTGCTTGCCGGTGCTGAGCTCGAACGGCACCTGCGTGGCCGATGTGCTGATGAGCCCGGTGAGCGGATCGGCCGCGCGCGCCACCTGCGCATAGAACGACTGCGCGGCGTCGGGCGCGTAGACCACGCCGAGGCGGCCGGTGGCGTACTCGAAGGTCTTGTCCAGGCGCGGGGCGCGGTTCTGCGGGTCGGTGCGCACGATCTTCGCGTGGTCCCAGCGCAGGCTGCCGACCACCGACCATTGCTCGTTGAAGGCCAGCTTGTCTTCGGCGAAGAAGGCGTAGGTGCTCGTCTTCGTCTTGTAGCGCGGCAGGTAGGCCGTGGGCGAAACGTAATAGCCGGGGTTGAAGACAAAGGCGTCGACCACCGAGCGCCCGCCGTAGGGCGTGTCGCTCGAATTCAGGAAGTCGATGCGGTTCACATCGAAGCCCACCAGCACCTGGTTCTTCAGGCCGAACAGCGCGTGCTTGAAGGTGGCGTCGGTGCGGTTGCCGATCTGCTCCTGGTCGTGGCCGATCTCCAGGTAGTCGCCGCGCGTCACGCGGTTGGTGGTGGCACTGTAGGTGTAGGTTTCGCTGTCGCGCCAGTGGCGTTTGCTGTCCAGGCGGTAGAGCTGGTTGCGCACGGTGACGGCGTCGTTGGGCGTCCACTGCGCGTCGAGGCGGGTCCAGCGGTCGCGGTACTTGACCTCGGCGTCGTCGAGGTTGTAGTTCTGTTCGCGGTTCAGGCTGCTCACGCGGCCGTTGATGAGCGGCACGCCGAAATAGCGCTGCGGCGTCTGGCGGCCCTCGTCGTGCGAGAGCGTGAACTGCAGCTGCGGCGACACGTCGAGCCGCACCGCGCCGCCCACCGCCAGGCTCTCGGCCTCGCCGCGCAACATGAAGCCGTCGGTCCTGCGGTGGCTGATGTCGAAGCGGTACGAGAGCATGTCGTTGATCGCCCCGCCGCTGCCGAAGGCGACCTGGCGCGTGGCGTCGGAGCCCACGGTCACGAGCGCTTCGTTGCGAATCGGGCCGCGCGTGGGCTTCTTGGGCACCACGTTGATCGCGCCGCCGATGGCGCCCTCGCCGAACATCACCGAGGCCGCGCCGCGCAGCACCTCGATGCGGTCGGTCGACCAGGTGTCGAACGGGAAGGTGACGGTGCCCGCGCCCACGTACAGGCGCGTGCCGTCGTACAGCTGCATCACCGAGCCGTGGCCGTTGAAGCCGCGCGCCGACAGCGACGAGCCGCCGTTGCCCGGCGCGGGCGAGCCCGTGATGCCGGTGGCGCGGCTCGCGGCCTCGACCACCGACACATCGCCGCGCGCGCGGATGGTGTCGCCGGTGAGCACCTCGATGCTGGCCGGCGTTTCGAGCGGCGTGAGGCCCAGGCGGCTGCCGGTCTGCGTGGGCTCGTCCAGGGCCAGCGGCGTGTGGCGGCTGGCTTCGACCTGCACGGGCGCGAGGCTGGGCCGGCCTGCGGTGTCACCCGACTGCGCGAGGGCTGGGCCGCATGCGAGGCCGAGCCCCAATGAAATGCCTGAAAGACCCGAAAGGCGTGCCCGTTGCAGGGGCAGGCCCGGGCGATCGCGCAAGGGCAGCGATGCCTGATTCATCCGATTTCTCCTCCGGCCTGCGTCCCCGCAGGCTCCTGACCGATCGAGGACGAAGAGGGAGAAGAGACTGGGGGCGGTGCCGTTTCGCGCGAGGGGAAAGGGCAGGCCCGGACACGCACTCCCGCAGCGTCCGAAGGCGGTTGCGAAGGCCGGTATCCGGGCTCGCGGAGTGCGTCGAAAGGTGCATGCACCTCGACGCCGAAACCCTCGCCTTCCCACGCCGAAGCGCAGTGGCTGCCCATGCAAGAAAGCACATGAGCCTGAGGGTGTCGATATCCGCTGACCGTTGCGGGGGCAGCGCAGGAATGGAAGCGTCGATCAAAAAATCGTCGCTTCGCACCTGCTTCCCGTTTAACCCCGCCGCCAATCCTGTGACTGGTCGTGCAGGGCACCTTCGAACCGTGGGGTGTTGGACGACACCGGTGTGAACCAATGTTTCCAACCGCCGGGATTATAGGGAGCGCCCTGCGGCGGCGCCCTTCCGGGCCCCGTCAGACGGGCTTGCCGTCGGGCCCGAACAGCCGCCGCAGCACCGCCACGCCGGCCACCAGCGCGTTCGAATAGGTGGCGTAGGGCTCGTGGGCGGCTTCGAGCGGCACGTACACGTGGGTGGAGTCGCCGGGCGAGCCGTCCACGGCCTCCATCAGCACCCAGTAGAACTCCCCTTCTTCCAGTTCGTGGACGGTGAGTGCGATGTCTCTCGGCGAAGGCATGACGGTCAGGAATGAAAACAGAGGGAATGAACCTGCCTTTGAACGGGCAGGAGGCCGGCGCGGTTGTCAGCGTCAGTACTAGGGCTTCTCCTACAGTGCATGTACGCCGCGCGGCCTAATGTTAGGGGTGGGGAGTTGCATCAGAACAAGGAGTCAGCATGAAACATTTCACGCTTGAACCCAACATGCGCGCCAGTTTCGGCGGCGCGTTCTATCCGACCGGTTACTCGCTGGTGATGTTTCCGAGCGTCGAAGACGCCAGCCGCATCGGCCACGGGCTGATCGAGAAAGGCATCGTGAGCGGCGACGAGGTCTACCTGATACCGCCCGAAACCGTCCTGGCGGAAATCGCGCCGACCGTGCATGCCTCGCACAGTCCCCTGCCCTCCGCCGGCACCGACGGCGCCACGGTGCGCGCCTTCATCGAGCTGGCCCAGGAAGGCCACACGGGCCTGTTGATCCGCACCAAGGACGGCGCCACCGCCGAGCGCGTGATGGAACTGGTGCGTACCGTGCCCTACTCGATCGCCGAGCGCTATCGCACGCTGGTGATCGAAGACCTGTAGATCCGCCAGCCGGCCCTCAGGCCGGCACCGCCATCGCGGCGGCGCGCTGCACCACATCGCGGGCCATGGCCTGGGCGAGTTCCTGTTCGCCCAGGAACACCTTCGCATCGGTTTCGTCGGCCAGCAAACGCGCTTCCTGCTCGTTGTGGCTGCGCACCACGGTCTGGATGGTCGGGTTCAGCGTGCGGGCGGTTTCGATCATCTGGCGCACATTCATGGCGTCGGGCGTGGCCACCACGAGCACGCGGGCGCGCGCCACGTGGGCCTGGATCAGCACCGCCGGGTCGGCCGCATCGCCCCACACGGCGGGAATGCCGGCCTCGCGCAGCTTCTCGACCAGCTCGCGGTTCTGCTCGGCCACCACGTAAGGGATGTCGTGGGTCTCGAGTTCGGCGGCGATGCGCCGGCCCACGCGGCCGTAGCCGACCAGCACCACCTGGCGCGACAGGTACTTGGCCTCGGTGGTCATCGGCAGTTCGGCCAGCGGGTCGCTGCGCATGTCGAGCTCGCGCGCGAACTTCGAATGCGCGTGCAGCCATTTCTGCAGCGGCGCGATCAGGCTGAACCACAGCGGGTTGGTGGCGATGGAGATCAGCGCACCGGCCAGCACCAGGCTCTGCCCTTCCACCGGCAGCAGGCCGAGCATCACGCCCAGCCCGGCGAGGATGAAAGAGAACTCGCCGATCTGCGCCAGGCTCGCGCTCACCGTGAGCGCCGTGGCCAGCGGGTAGCGGAACACCAGCACCAGCGCGCAGGCTGCGAGCGACTTGCCCAGCACGATGACGAGCACCACAGCCAGCACCTGCAGCGGGCGGTCCACCAGCACCGACGGGTCGAACAGCATGCCGACCGACACGAAGAACAGCACGGCGAACGCGTCGCGCAGCGGCAGCGATTCTTGTGCCGCGCGGTGGCTGAACTGCGACTCGCGCATCACCATGCCGGCAAAGAACGCGCCCAGCGCGAACGACACGCCGAACAGCGCCGCCGAGGCGAAGGCGATGCTCACAGCCGCCGCCACCACGCACAGCGTGAACAGCTCGCGCGAACCGGTGCCCGCGACCTGCCAGAGGATCCACGGGAACACGCGCCGCCCGACCACGAGCATCAGCGCCACGAAGCCGCCGACCTGCAGCAGCGTGAGGCCCAGCGTCTGCCAGACCGGCGGCGCGCCGTTGCTGTCGGCGTTGGTGCCGCCCAGCGCGCCCGCCAGCGGCGGCAGCAGCACGAGCACCAGCACCATCGCGAGGTCTTCGACCACCAGCCAGCCGATGGCGATGCGGCCGGTGAAAGAATCGAGGATGCCCAGGCTCTCGAGCGCGCGCAGCAGCACGACCGTGCTCGCCACCGACAGCGCCAGCCCGAACACCAGCGCCGCGCCCCAGCTCCAGCCCCACCACACGGCCAGGCCGCCGCCAAGCAGCGTGGCGACGACGATCTGCGCGATGGCGCCGGGCAGCGCAATCTTGCGCACCGCGAGCAGGTCGGCCAAAGAGAAATGCAGGCCCACGCCGAACATCAGCAGCATCACGCCGATCTCGGCCAGCTGCGCGGCAATGCCCGCATCGGCCACGAAGCCGGGCGTGAACGGGCCGATGATCACGCCCGCCAAGAGGTACCCCACCAAGGCTGGCAATCGCAGCCGCGCCGCGAGAAAGCCGAACACCAGCGCCAACCCCAGGCCGGCGGCAATCGTATTGATGAGTGAGACGCTGTGGGGCATCGGTCCATTTTGCAGGAACGACCCCCAACCTTTGAAGCCCGCAGGCTTCTGCGGGCCCGCGTCTACACCCCTACGAAGGCGGTGCGAACTATCGTTGGCATAAAGCACTTCTATTCGCATAGACACCTTTCTCATTGAGAATTTGAGCGGTCCCCCGTCCCCCCACAACAGGAGCCTCCCCATGAGCAACGAGAAGACAGAAGCGAAGTGCCCGTTCAGCCAGACCACCGGCGCCGGCACCACGAACCGCGACTGGTGGCCCGAGCAGCTGCGCCTGGACCTGCTGCATCAGCACTCCTCCAAATCCGATCCCCTGGGCGCCGGTTTCGACTACGCCAAGGCCTTCCAGAGCCTGGACCTCGCCGCGGTGAAGAAAGACCTCGCCGCGCTGATGACCGACTCGCAAGACTGGTGGCCGGCCGACTTCGGCCACTACGGCCCGCTCTTCATTCGCATGGCCTGGCACAGCGCCGGCACCTACCGCATCGGTGACGGCCGTGGCGGCGCCGGCCGCGGCCAGCAGCGCTTTGCGCCGCTCAACAGCTGGCCCGACAACGTGAGCCTGGACAAGGCCCGCCGCCTGCTCTGGCCGATCAAGCAGAAGTACGGCCAGAAGATCTCCTGGGCCGACCTGTTGATCCTCACCGGCAACGTCGCGCTCGAAACCATGGGCTTCAAGACCTTCGGCTTCGGCGGTGGCCGCCCCGACGTGTGGGAACCCGACCAGGACGTGTACTGGGGCCGCGAGAAGACCTGGCTCGGCGGCGACGTGCGCTACGCACAGGGTTCGCCGGGCGTCGAGAAAGACCGCGGCGTGCTCGTGAAGGACGACGACAGCAAGGTGCCGCACACCCGCGACCTCGAGAACCCGCTGGCCGCCGTGCAGATGGGCCTGATCTACGTGAACCCCGAAGGCCCGGACGGCAACCCCGACCCGATCGCCGCGGCCCACGACATCCGCGACACCTTCGGCCGCATGGCCATGGACGACGAAGAAACCGTGGCGCTCATCGCCGGCGGCCACACCTTCGGCAAGACCCACGGCGCGGCACCGGCCTCGCACGTCGGCCCCGAGGCCGAAGCCGCCGGCCTCGAAGACCAGGGCTTCGGCTGGAAGAACAGCTTCGGCACCGGCAAGGGCGGCGACGCCATCACCAGCGGCCTCGAAGTGACGTGGACCACCACGCCCACGAAGTGGAGCAACAACTTCCTGGAGAACCTGTTCGGCTTCGAATGGGAGTTGACCAAGAGCCCCGCCGGCGCACACCAGTGGGTGGCCAAGGGCGGCGCCGGTGCCGGCACCATCCCCGACGCGCACGACGGTTCCAAGCGCCACGCGCCGACCATGCTCACGACCGACCTGTCGCTGCGCCTGGACCCGGCCTACGAAAAAATTTCGCGCCGCTTCCTGGCCAACCCCGACCAGCTCGCCGATGCCTTCGCGCGCGCCTGGTTCAAGCTCACGCACCGCGACATGGGCCCGCGCGCCCGCTACCTCGGGCCCGAGGTGCCGGCTGAAGAACTGGTCTGGCAAGACCCGATCCCGGCCGTCGACCACCCGCTGGTCGACGCGGCAGACGTCGCCGCGCTGACGAAGAAGGTGCTGGCCTCGGGCCTCACGCCTGCGCAACTGGTGTCGACGGCGTGGGCCTCGGCCTCTACCTTCCGCGGCTCCGACATGCGCGGCGGTGCCAACGGTGCCCGCGTGCGGCTGGCGCCCCAGAAGGACTGGGCCGTCAACCAGCCCGCGCAGCTGGCCCAGGTGCTGAAGGTGCTCGAAGGCATCCGCAACGAGTTCAACGCGGCGCAGTCCGGCGGCAAGCAGATCTCTCTGGCCGACCTGATCGTGCTGGCCGGCGGTGCGGGCGTGGAACAGGCCGCGCGCAACGGCGGCCGTGAAGTGAAGGTGCCCTTCTCTCCGGGCCGCGCCGACGCCTCGCAGGAACAGACCGACGTGCCCTCGTTCGAGCCGCTGGAGCCGTTCGCCGACGGCTTCCGCAACTACCTGAAGGGCCGCTACAGCGTGTCCGGCGAAGCGTTGCTGGTCGACAAGGCCCAGCTGCTCACGCTCACGGCCCCCGAGATGACCGTGCTGGTCGGTGGCCTGCGCGTGCTCGACACCAACGTCGGCCAGACCCGCCACGGCGTCTTCACGAAGACGCCCGGCACGCTGAGCAACGACTACTTCGTCAACCTGCTCGACATGGGCACGGAGTGGAAGGCAGTGTCGGACACCAAGGAGGAATATGAAGGTCGCGACCGCAAGACCGGCGCCCTCCAATGGACCGGCACGCGCGTCGACCTGGTGTTCGGTTCCAACGCGCAGCTGCGTGCCATCGCCGAGGTCTACGGCGGCTCGGACAGCCAGCAGAAGTTCGTCGACGACTTCGTGGCCGCCTGGACCAAGGTGATGAACCTGGACCGGTTCGACCTGGCCTGAGGCCATTAAGACGGGCGCCCTCGGGCGCTTTCACGGCGGTCGGGGGCTTTGGCCTCCGACCGCCGTTCTGCTTTCTACGGCGCCATCTTCGACTCGCGCGCATTCACCAGCTCTTCCGGCTCCTGCGACTCGACCCAGCTCTCGTTGTTGAGCCCGGCCTGCAGCCGCTCCTCATCGAGTTCATTCGTCCACTTGGCCACCACGATGGTGGCCACGCCGTTGCCGATCAGGTTGGTCAGCGCGCGCGCCTCCGACATGAAGCGGTCGATGCCCAGGATGAGCGCCAGCCCCGCCACCGGCACGTGGCCCACCGCCGACAGCGTGGCCGCCAGCACGATGAAGCCGCTGCCCGTGACGCCGGCCGCGCCTTTCGACGTGAGCAGCAGCACCGCGAGCAGCGTGATCTCCTGCGTGAGCGTCATGGGCGTGTTGGTGGCCTGCGCAATGAACACCGCCGCCATCGTCAGGTAGATCGAGGTGCCGTCGAGGTTGAACGAGTAGCCCGTGGGAATCACCAGCCCCACGCAGGTCTTGTGGGCGCCCAGGTTCTCCATCTTTTCCATCATGCGCGGCAGCACCGATTCGCTGGACGAGGTGCCCAGCACGATCAGCAGCTCTTCCTTGATGTACTTGATGAACTTCCAGATGCTGAAGCCGTGAAAGCGCGCAATGAGCCCCAGCACCACGAAGATGAACAGCAGGCAGGTCAGGTAGAAGGTGCCCATGAGCTTGCCCAGCGACAGCAGGCTGCCCAGCCCGTACTTGCCGATGGTGAAGGCCATCGCGCCGAAGGCGCCGATGGGCGCGAGCTTCATGATGTAGTTGACGATCACGAAGAGCACGTGCGAGCCCTTTTCGATCATGTCGAACACCAGCGTGCCGCGCCCGCCGAAGCGGTGCAGCGCAAAGCCGAACAGCACCGCGATCAGCAGCACCTGCAGGATCTCGCCCTTGGCGAAGGCATCGACGATCGTGCTGGGAATCACGTTGAGCAGAAAGTCGACCGTGCCGGTCATCTTGCCGGGGCCGGTGTAGGCCGCAATGGCCTTGGTGTCGAGCGTGGACGCGTCGATGTTCATGCCCGCGCCGGGCTTGAGCACGTTCACCAGCACGAGGCCGACCACCAGCGCGATGCTGCTCACGACCTCGAAGTACAAAAGCGCCAGCCCGCCGGTCTTGCCGACCTTCTTCATGTCTTCCATGCCGGCGATGCCGACCACCACCGTGCAGAAGATGATCGGCGCAATGATCATCTTGATGAGCTTGATGAACCCGTCGCCCAACGGTTTCATCGATTCCCCGAGCGAGGGGTAAAAGTAACCGAGGAGCACGCCGATGATCACCGCGGTGATCACCTGCACGTACAGGGAACGGTAAAGGGGGAGCTTCCTGGGTACTGTGCTTGTTGTATGTGCCATGACTGCCTCCTGAAAAAGATGAAGAAGGAAAACGCAGAAGAAAGGGTTCGTGTCGCGGTGGCTTTCGATGGTTGAAATGGTTTTGGCTTCGGCCCCAATGAAAAAACCCGCCGAAGCGGGTTTTGGTTTTCAGGGTGCGGTGCGCATGCTCAGTGCATGTGAAGGCCGCCGTTGACCGAGAAGTCGGCCCCGGTGCTGTAGCCGCCTTCGTCGGTGGCGAGCCACGCGATGATGGAAGCGATTTCGCTCGGCTCGCCCAGACGCTTGACCGGAATGGTCGCCACGATCTTGTCGAGCACTTCCTGGCGGATGGCCTTGACCATCTCGGTGCCGATGTAGCCCGGGCTCACGGTGTTGACCGTGACGCCCTTGTTGGCCAGCTCCTGCGCCAGCGCCATCGTGAAGCCGTGCATGCCGGCCTTGGCAGCCGAGTAGTTGGTCTGGCCGGCCTGGCCCTTGGCGCCATTCACCGAGCTGATGTTGATGATGCGGCCCCAGCCTTTTTCGACCATGTCGCCCACCACCTGCTTGGTGACGTTGAACATGCTGTTGAGGTTGGTTTCGATCACCGCGCTCCAGTCTTCCGGCGTCATCTTGAGGAACATGCGGTCCCGCGTGATGCCGGCGTTGTTGACGAGCACGTCAATCGCGCCGTGGGCCGCCTTGGCGGCGGAAAAAGCCTCGACGGTGGATTGCCAGTCGCCGACATTGCCGACCGACGCGTGAAACTCGAAGCCTTCGGCTTTCTGTTCGGCCAGCCATTTGGCATGGTCGCGTGTAGGACCGCAACCGGCGATCACAGTGAACCCGTCCTTGTGCAGACGCTGGCAGATGGCTGTTCCGATGCCACCCATGCCCCCGGTGACATATGCAACTTTCTTGCTCATGAGATTTCCTTGATTTGAAGCTAGCAAAAAGCCTGAACGGCCGCCTTCACTCTAGCCATTTTCAGGCCACACAACCCTGAGGGAGAACACTGAGCCAAGCTTGCAACCAGCTGTCACCGAGACCGCCTCGGCGGCACTCTATATGCTTGCGGCTGCGCGACCGTGACAGGGTCCCTGCCGGCCCCCCTCCCATCCAGCCACCCAGGAGTTCACACGCATGAATTTCGGAATCATCGTCTTCCCCGAGGTCGAGGAGCTCGATTTCATCGGTCCCTGGGAAATGCTCACCATGTGGAGCAAGCTGGCCGGCGGCCCCGCCAACTGCCTGGTGGTGGCGCAAACGCACGGCCCGGTCGTCTGCGCCAAGGGGCTGTCGATCAACCCGCACGTGTCGTTTGCCGACTGCCCGCCGCTCGACTTTCTGCTCGTGCCCGGCGGCATGGGCACGCGGCGCGAGGTCGACAACCCCGCGATGGTGCAGTTTGTGGCCGCGCAGGCGCCCGGCTGCAAGGCGCTGATGTCGGTGTGCACCGGCGCCTTCGTGCTGCATGCGGCCGGCCTGCTCTCGGGTCGCACCGCCACCACGCACTGGGGATCGCTCGACCGCCTGCGCGCGCTCGGCGACGTGAAGGTGGTCGAGCAGCGCTTCGTGCAGGACGGCCATGTCTGGACCTCGGCCGGCGTCTCGGCCGGCACCGACCTGATGCTCGCCTTCATCGCGCATGCCGCGGGTGAGGAAGCCGCGGCCAAGGTGCAGCTGCAGGCCGAGTACTACCCGGCCGACACGGTGTACGGCCACACCTCGAGCCATGAGCGCGCGCCATCGTATGTGCGGCGACCGGGGTCGCGCGCGGGCACGGCCTGATCGTTCTTTCGTTTGTTTGATCGATCGAACGGTCGGTCATTTCTTCTTTCTTACTTCTTTAGGCCTCCATGTCCACGCCCGACCTCACCGACCTCGAACCGCTTGCCGTGCTCGCCGCCCGCGTGGGGGCGACGCTGCGCGAGCGGCGCCAGACGGTGGCGGTCGCCGAATCGTCGGCTGGCGGCCTCGTCTCGGCCGCCCTGCTCGCCGTGCCGGGCGCCTCGGCCTACTTCCTGGGCGGCGCGGTCATCTACTCGCGGCGTGCCGGCAAGGCGCTGCTTGGCCTCACGGCCGAAGACATGGGCGACATGCGCGGCGAGACCGAGCCCTATGCGCGCTTCATGTCGGGCCGCATCCGTGATGCCCATCGATCGAAGTGGGGCATCTGCGAAAGCGGCGCGGCAGGACCGTCGGGCAGCCCGTATGGCGACGCGCCGGGGCACGTCTGCATCGCCGTGACCGGCGCAGACGGCCTCGTGGTCAGCCGCACGATCGAAACCGGCGCGACCGACCGGCCATGGAACATGGAGGTGTTCGCGCGGCTGTTGCTGAAGCTGTTTGACGAAACCTTGCAGACGGCCGGCGACGCATGACCGAGGTGGTGATCTCCACGGCCTCCGAAGAGGAGGTCCGCTCCGGCGTCCTGGGTCGCCGGTTGCGCGAGTTCAACTACGGCTTCGTCGGCGAGTACCCCGAGACGCAACCCGTGTGGCTGAGCGCGAAAGACACGCAGGGTCGCCTGCTGGGTGGCCTGCGCGGCTTCGTGTTCCTCGAATGGCTGCGCATCGACGTGCTGTTCGTCGAAGAGGAAGCCCGGGGCACCGGCCTGGGCCGCCGCCTGCTCGCCGAAGCGGAAGCGCGCGGCAAGGCGCTGGGTGCCGGGAATGCTGCGCTCGAAACCTTCGAGTGGCAGGCGCGAGGCTTCTACCTCAAGCAGGGCTACGAAGAGTTCGCCCGCATCGACAACTACGCCCGCGGCAACTACCTCGCGTACATGAAGAAAAAGCTGTGAGCCCGGGGCATCGCTGCCCCGCAACTCAAGCTATGACCTTCAATCCGCCTGCACCCCCGCAGCCCGGATCACCTTCCCCCACTTCTCGATCTCCGCCGCCAGATGGCTGCGCAGCGCCTCGGGTGTGACCTTCTCCATCGGCACGGCCTCGGTGCTCAGCTCGGCAAAGCGCTTCTTCACGTTGTCGTCCTGCAGCGCGGCGCGCAGGGCCACGTTGAGCTTGTCGATCACGGCCGGCGGCGTGCCCTTGGGCGCGTACACGCCGTGCCACACCTTCACGTCGAAGCCCTTGAGGCCCTGCTCGTCGAGCGTGGGAATGTCGGGCATGCTCGACAGGCGCTTGGGCGTGGTCACGCCGAACACCTTCACGCGCTGGCCGTCCTTGATGACGGGCGCGGTCTGCGTGGTCTGGTCGCACAGCAGGTCGACCTGCCCGCCCATGAGGTCGTTGAGCGCCGGGCCTGCGCCCTTGTAGGGCACGGTCGTGAGCTGCACGCCGATCTGGTGCGCGAAGAGCATGCCGCACAGCTGCGAGACGGCGCCGATGCCCGCGTTGGCGAGCGAGACCTTGTCCTTGTTGGTCTTCACGTAGGCCAGCAGCTCCTTGAAGTTGTTGGCCGGAAAGTCCTTGCGCGACAGCAGGGTCATCGGCACGTCCATGACCTGGCCGATGTACTCGAAGTCTTTCAGCGGGTCGTAGTTGAGCTTCTTGTACAGCGCGGGTGCGGTGGCCATGCCCATGTGGTGGATGAGGATGGTGTAGCCGTTGGGCGCCGCCTTGGCCACGCGGGTCGGCGCGATGGTGCCGCCCGCGCCCACGGTGTTCTCGACCACCACGGTCTGCCCGAGCGACTTGCCCATGGGCACGGCGAGCATGCGCGCCACCACGTCGGTGGGGCCGCCGGCCGAGTACGGCACGACCATCACCACGGGCTTGTCGGGCCACGCGGCCTGCGCGGCGGCAGGCGATGCGGCGGCGAGCAGGCAGGCGCCCGCCGAGGCCGCGATGAGGGCTTTCAGTTTCCAGGTCTTCGTTGCAGCTGCGTTCACTTCTTTGTCTCCTTTGGGTTTGTCTGTAGATCAGTGCGTCAGGGATGAATCACCCGGGCCGTGCGGCGCCGCCAGCGCGAGCCAGCGCTCGGCCAGCCGCACCACGGGCCCGTCGACCATGCGGCCGTCGAGGCTCACGACGCCGCCGCCGGCCGCGCGCACGGCCTCGGTCACGCGGTGCGCCCAGGCCACTTCGTCGGCCGAGGGACCGAGTGCGGCCTGCACGGGCGCGACCTGCTCGGGATGGATGCAGAGCTTGGCGCCGAAGCCGCCGCGCCGGGCGCGTGCGGTGTCGGCGGCGAGTCGCTGCGCATCGCGCCAGTCGGGCGTGACGCCGTCGATGGGCGCGGCCAGCCCGGCGCGGCGCGTGGCCAGCACGAGCGCGAGGCGCACGGCCGCCAGCTCGACCTCGTCGGCGTCGCAGGCCATGCCAAGGTCGGCCTGGAAATCGAGGTGGCCGAAGGCCAGCCGCAGCACCTGCGGCGCACCCGCGATGGCATCGACCGCGGCGAGCCCCGCGGCCGATTCGATGAGCGGCAGCAGCAGGGCCTTCGGCCCGACGGTGGCGGCGAGGCGATGCAGTTCGTCGGCGTGCTCGGCCTTGGGCAGCACGATGCCTGCGATGAGGCCGTCAGCGATCCATCCGGCTGCGCGCGCGCAGTCGTCGCCATGCCACGGCGTGCCGCTGGCGTTCACACGCACGAGCAGCCGCCCTCGCCCTTCCGCGGGCAGCGCCGCCAGCGAGGCGCCGAGCGCGTCGCGCGCCTCGGCCTTGCGCGCGGGCGCCACAGCATCTTCGAGGTCGATGATCACGCTGCCCGCACCTGTCGCCAATGCACGCGCATGGCGCTCGGGCCGGTCGGCCGGCACGAAGAGAAAGGCGCGCGCCAACGCCAGTGCTGGGTTCGCGGGCCCGCTCATACCGCCCCGGCCGTGCGCAGCGCCGCGATCGCGTCGTCGCCACGTCCCAGGCTGCGCAAGATGGCATCCGTGTGCTGACCGACCGCGGGCACCGGGTCCATGCGGTAGTCGAACGCACTCTGGCGACCGGCAGGCAGCAGCGCCGGAATGTCGCCGGCCGGCGAACCCACCTGGCGCCAGCGCTCGCGCGCCTGCAGCTGCGGGTGCGCCCACAGCCCGGCCATGTCGTTCATGCGCGCATTGGCGATCTGCGCGGTGTCGAGCCGTTCGAGCACCTGCGCCGCGCTCAGCGCGCCGAAGGTGTCGACGATGAGCGTGCGCAGTGCTTCGCGGTGTTCGTTGCGCCGTGCGTTGCTGTCGAAGCGCGGGTCGGTTGCGAGCTCGGGGCGCAGCAGCACCTTGTCGCAGAAGGCGCGCCACTCGCGCTCGTTCTGCAGGCCCAGCATCACGGTGCCGCCGTCGCCCGCGGGGAACGGGCCGTAGGGATAGATGGTCGCGTGCGAGGCGGCGCTGCGCGGCGGCGGCGGCGCGCCGTCGTAGGCGTAGTACATCGGGTAGCCCATCCACTCGGCGAGCGATTCGAGCATCGACACGTCGATGTGCGAGCCCTTGCCCGTCTTGCCGCGCTGCATCAGCGCCGCGAGGATGCCGGTGTAGGCGTACATGCCCGCCGCGATGTCGGCGATGGAGTTGCCCGACTTGCACGGATCGTCGGGCGTGCCCGTCACCGACAGGAAACCGGCCTCGCTCTGGATCAGCAGGTCGTAGGCCTTCTTGTCGCGGTACGGGCCGTCTTCGCCGTAGCCCGAGATGTCGCAGACGATGAGCGCGGGATGCTTCTCCTGCAGCACCTGCGCGCCCAGGCCCATGCGCGCGGCGGCGCCGGGCGCGAGGTTCTGCACCAGCACGTCGGCGCCGGCCACCAGCTCCTGCAGCACCGCGAGCGCGGCGGGCTGCTTGAGGTCGAGCGTGAGGCTTTCCTTCGAGCGGTTGACCCACACGAAGTGCGAGGCCTCGCCGTTCACGCGCTCGTCGTAGGCGCGCGCAAAGTCGCCGCCGCCGGGGCGCTCGACCTTGATGACGCGCGCGCCGAGGTCGGCGAGCTGGCGGGTGCAGAACGGCGCCGCGATGGCGTGCTCGAGCGAGATGACGGTGATGCCGTCCAGGGGTCTTGTCATGGGCGTCTTTCTTTTCTTGCGTCAGGCGAGCACGGCGGTCGCCTGCATCGTGAGCCAGCCGTCGGCGTCTTCGCCCCACAGGCTGAAGGTCTTGCCGTCGGTGCTGCCTTCGGCGGGCTTGCCGTGCACGCGGAACGGCGCGATGTCGAAGGTCGGGCGCACGGCGCGGAACTCGAAGCGCGCGAGCTGCGCATCGGCCGGTGCGTTGCGGCGCAGCAGGTCGACCAGCAGCGTCGCGATCAGCGGCCCGTGCACGATGAGGCCCGGGTAGCCCTCGACCTGCGTCACGTAGCGGCGGTCGTAGTGGATGCGGTGGCCGTTGAAGGTCAGCGCCGAATAGCGGAACAGCAGCACGTCGTCGGGCACGAGGTCGCGGCTGAAGGTGGCGTCCTTCGGTGCGGGCGTGGGCGGCGGCGTGGCTTCGCCCGGTGCGGCGGCGGCGCGGTAGACGATGTCGTGCTCTTCGGTGAGCGCGAGCCCGCGCGCGTTGCGCACCTCGTGGCGCACGAGCACGAACACCAGCTCGCCCGTGCGGCCCGCCTTGTGCGTGACCGAGGCGATGGTCGACGTGCGCTCGATCGCATCGCCCACCTGCAGCGGATTGCCCGGCTCCCACGTCAGCCGGCCGCCGGCCCACATGCGGCGCGGCAGCGGCACGGGCGGCAGGAAGCCGCCGCGTTTGGCATGACCGTCTTCGCCGATCTCCGACTGGCGGTGGTGCGGCAGGAAGTAAAGCCAGTGCCACAGCGCGGGCAGGCGCGTGCCCGCCTCGGGCAGCGGGTCGTCGCGGTCGAGCGTGGCGGACAGCGCGCGCACGGGCGCGGCGGTGAGGTCGTCGCGCAGCGTTTCGCTGCGGCCTTGCCAGGCCTGCAGCCGCGCGAGGGCTTCGGCGTCGATCAGTGGAGAAGTCATGGCGTGAGTGGCAAGAAGAGAAATGAGTCGATGGGTCAGTCGACCGCAGCGCCCGAGGCCTTGACGATGCGCGCCCATTTGGCGAGGTCGGTGCGCAGCAAAGCCGAGAACTGCTCGGGCGACGTGGGCGCCGCGATCTCGACGCCCTGCTGGTCGAGCTTGTCGCGCAGGTCCTTGGCCGCGAGCGCCTTGCGCGTCGCGTCCTGCAGGGTCGCGAGCACGTCGGCCGGCACGCCCGCGGGGGCGAACAGGCCGATCCACAGCGTGCCGTTGTAGCCCGGCACCTGCTCGGCGATGGCGGGCACGTCGGGCAGCACGGGCGAGCGTTTTTCGCCGCTCACGGCCAGCGCGCGCAGCTTGCCGGCCTTGATGTGCGTCAGCGCCGAAGGCAGGCTCGCGAACACGATGGGCAATTGCCCGCCGAGCACGTCGTTGATGGCAGGCGCCACGCCCTTGTACGGCACGTGCTGCATCGAGATGCCGCCCATGCTGTTGAGCATTTCGCCCAGCAGGTGGTTGAGCGTGCCGTTGCCGGCCGAGGCGTACTGGTAGTTGGCGCCCTTCTCGCGCGCCAGCTTCAAGAATTCGGCGAAGTTCTTCGCGGGGAACGACGGGTTCACCAGCAGCACGTTGGGCACCGCGCCGATCAGGCCGACGGGCTTGAAGTCTTTCTCGGGGTCGAAGCCCGGGTTCTTGTAGAGCGCGGGGTTGATCGCCTGGCTGCTGCTGATCGTCATGAGCAGCGTGTAGCCGTCCTTCGGGCCCTTGGCGACCAGCTGCGTGCCGATGTTGCCGCCCGCGCCGGGGCGGTTGTCGACCACCACGCTGGCGTTGTTCAGCACCTCGCCGAGCTTCTGGCCCACGAGACGGCCGACGATGTCGTTGGTGCCACCCGCGGCCTGCGGCACGACGAGCGTGATGGGGCGCGAGGGATAGGTTTGAGCAGTGGCCGGGCCTGCGGTCAGCAAGGCGGTGGCGGTGAGGCCGAAGGCGAGCAGCGCCTTGGCGCGAAGCCGCAAGGCGGGGGTGGTGTTGTGTGTCTCCATGGCCGCATGGTCTGCTGCCGGCCCTTGGCGCGCAATCTGCGATTTCGGAAGCCAGGCTTCTGAAATTCCGAAGGCTTGGCTACCATCGCCCCATGCTCTTCGACCTCACCGACCTGCGCCTGTTCGTGGCCACGGCCGAGCTCGGCAACCTCACGCGGGCGGCCGAGCGCCAGCACCTGTCGCTGGCCGCGGCCAGCGCGCGCATCAAGGCGCTCGAGACCCAGGCCGGCCTGCAGCTGCTGCAGCGCGAGGCCCGCGGCGTGCGCCTGCTGCCGCCGGGCGAGGCCTTCCTGCACCACGCGCGGCTGGTGCTGCACCAGGCCGACCAGTTGCGCGCCGACCTGCTCGAGTACGGCGGCGGCCTGCGCGGCCACCTGCGCGTGTTCGCCAACACCACGGCGGTGACCGATTTCCTGCCCGAAATCCTGCCCGGCTTCCTGGCCGCCAACCCGCGCATCAACGTCGACCTTCAGGAAAAACCGAATGCTCAGATCCCGCGCGGCGTGCGCGACGGGCGTGCCGACATCGGCATCGTCGCGGGCCAGATGGACACGCTGGGCCTGGACACCATCCACTTCAGCACCGACCGGCTGGTGCTCGTCACCTCGCGCCAGCACCGCTTTGCGCGGCGCCGCCGCATCTCCTTCGCCGAGACGCTCGACGAAGACGCCATCGGCATGCAGCAAGGCAGCACGCTGCAGGCCTTCCTGGGGCAGATCACCGACAACCTGGGCAAGCGCCAGAAGCTGCGCATCCAGCTCGGCAGCTTCGACGCCATGTGCCGGATGATCGGCAGCGGCGTGGGCATCGGCGTCGTGCCCGAGTCGGCCGCGCGGCGCAACCAGGAGAGCATGCGGCTCGCACTGGTCGAGCTCAGCGACCCGTGGTGCGTGCGCGAGCGCTACCTGCTCGTGCGCGACCGCGCCGCACTGCCCGTGTACGCGCAGGCGCTGGTCGAGACGCTGTGCCGGCACTACACAGATCCACAGGCCGAACCCGCTGACGGCCCGATTTCCGGCCAAAAACAGGCACTTGCGGGCGGCTTGTGAGAAACCTGATGTCTTCCCCATTTTCTGTGCACAACTTTGGGGGTAAGTCAGGGGTCGCGTTGTAAAGCCGTCGCAAGCTGTTGTTTTATAAGGAGAATAGTTAGTCTGCTTAAAAATTTTGCAGTGCACAACTATGGCGACCAGGAGGTCCAAAAATGGCTGCAAAACAAGAAAGTCAAGCGAAAAAACAGGGGTTGCCTGTGCTAGGCCGCCCTTTCAAACCAACGACTTGCCGCCGGTTGTGCAGAAGTCCGCTTCAATCCCCACTTTCTGTGGGCAACTTTGGGGGTAACTGGGTCGGAGCTTTGTAAAACGAATGCAAGTTGTTGTTTTACAAAGAGATTCGACACATTGCTCAATTTTTGAGCGGTGAACAAGACGGGCGGCCGCTCAGACGCCAGTCGCACGATTGAATCCAAAGGTTCTCAGTCCACCGAATCGGACCGGTGCGAGGCGCGAAAGAGGGCCGCTACAGTCGCCCTGACATGCTCGAAGCCCTCAGCTCTCCCTGGTCCTGCCTCGGCGCCATCGCCGGGTTGCTGATCGCCTTGCTGGTGCACTGGCTGGCGCCCGCCGACATCGACACGGTGCATGCCGGCGCATGGCTGGTGGGCATCGGCTGGCTCGCGGGGCTGGCCTGGGACCTCGTGGATTCGGACCGCTCGAAGTAATCCGCAGGTGAGTCCTGCGAACAGCGGACACAAAAAAGGGAGGGGAAGCAGCAGCCCTTGCGAGCCCCTGCCTCCCCTCCCCGTACCGGTTCAACCGGTGATCAGACTCAGCGCTCGATCGTCAGCGCCACGCCCATGCCGCCGCCGATGCACAGCGAGGCGATGCCCTTCTTGGCGTTCTGGCGTTGCATTTCGTGCAGCAGCGTCACCAGGATGCGGCAGCCCGACGCGCCGATGGGGTGGCCGATGGCAATGGCGCCGCCGTTCACGTTCACCTTGTTCACGTCCCAGCCCATTTCGCGGTTCACGGCGCAGGCCTGTGCGGCGAAGGCTTCGTTGATCTCGAGCAGGTCGAGGTCGGCGGCCTTCCAGCCGGCGCGCTGCAGCGCCTTGGTCGACGCGGGCACGGGGCCCATGCCCATGATGGTCGGGTCGAGGCCGGCGGTGGCGTAGCTGGCGATGCGGCCCAGCGGCTTCAGGCCCAGGGCGGCGGCCTTCTTGGCCGTCATGACCATCACGGCGGCGGCGCCGTCGTTCAGGCCCGAGGCATTGCCCGCGGTCACGCCGCCGGCCTTGTCGAAGGCGGGACGCAGGCCGGCCAGCACTTCGGCGTTGGTCTTGCGGTTGATGAACTCGTCCTGGTTGAAGACGAGCGGGTCGCCCTTCTTCTGCGGAATGCTCACGCCGACGATTTCGTCCTTGAACTTGCCGGCGTCTTGCGCGGCGGCGGCCTTGGTCTGGCTGGCCAGGGCCAGTTCGTCCTGCGAGGCGCGGTCGATGTTGTACTGCTTGGCCACGTTCTCGGCCGTGATGCCCATGTGGTACTGGTTGTACACGTCCCACAGGCCGTCGACGATCATGGTGTCGACCAGCTTCCAGTCGCCCATGCGCTGGCCGTTGCGCGAGTTGGGCAGCACGTGCGGCGCCATGCTCATGTTTTCCTGGCCGCCGGCGATCACGATCTCGGAGTCGCCCGTGGCCACGGCCTGCGCCGCCAGCATCACGGCCTTCAGGCCCGAGCCGCACACGGCGTTGATGGTGAGCGCCGGCGTTTCCTTCGTGCCGCCGCCCTTGATCCAGGCCTGGCGCGCGGGGTTCTGGCCGGCACCGGCCGCGAGCACCTGGCCCATGATGGCCTCGCCGACCTGGTCGGCCGTGAGGTTGGCGCGCGCAATCACTTCCTTGATCACGAGGGCGCCCAGCTCGGTGGCGGGGATGCCGGCGAGCGAGCCGCCGAATTTGCCGACCGCCGTACGCGCAGCCGAAACGATGACGATGTCTTCCATGAGGTTCTCTCCGTTGAGGTGATTTGAAATCGGTTGCGATCTTGCGGGAGCTGGCGCCCGTTCAGGCCTTGGCCTTCACGTAGCGTCCCGGCGCCGGTTCGATGGCCTTGTAGGCCTTGCCGTTGCCGTAGCCCTTGGGCGCGGGGATCTGCTTGCCCGCGTGGCCCTTGAGCCATTGTGCCCAGTCGGTCCACCAGCTGCCCGGCTGCTCCTGCGCGCCGGCCAGCCATTCGGGCTGGGTCTTGGGAAACTTGCCGTCTTCGCGCAGCCAGTGGCTGCGCTTGTTCTTGGCGGGCGGGTTGATCACGCCGGCGATGTGGCCCGAGGCACCCATCACGAAACGCTTCTTGCCTGTGAGCAATTGCGTGGTGGTGTAGGCGCCGCCAATGGGCACGATGTGGTCTTCGCGCGAGCCGTAGATGTAGGCCGGAATATCGATCTTGCCGAGGTCGACCTTCTCGCCGCACACGGTGAGCGCGCCAGGCTTGGCCAGCTTGTTCTCGTGGTACGTGTTGCGCAGGTACCAGGCGTAGAACGGGCCCGGCAGGTTGGTCGCGTCGCTGTTCCAGTACAGCAGGTCGAAGGCCGGCGGCGTCTCGCCCTTGAGGTAGTTGCCGACCACGTAGTTCCACACCAGGTCGTTCGGGCGCAGGAAGCTGAAGGTCGAGGCCAGGTCGCCGCCGGGCAGCAGGCCGCCCTTGCCCAGCTGCATCTCGCGGTACGCCACCATGGGCTCGTCCACGAAGATGTCGAGGATGCCGGTGTCGCTGAAATCGAGGAAGGTGGTCAGCAGCGTGACCGACGCGGCCGGCTTCTCGCCGCGTGCCGTAAGCACGGCCAGCGCGGTGCTCAGGATGGTGCCGCCCACGCAGAAGCCGAGCGTGTTGATCTGCTTGCTTCCGCTGATCTCCTGCACGGTATGGATGGCCTTGATGGCGGCGTTCTCGATGTAGTCGTCCCAGGTGGCCTGGGCCATCGACTCGTCGGGGTTGCGCCAGCTCACCACGAACACGCGGTGGCCCTGCGTGTTCGCATAGCGAATGAGCGAGTTGTCGGGCTGCAGGTCGAGGATGTAGAACTTGTTGATGCACGGCGGCACCAGCAGGAACGGCCGCTCGTACACCTTGGCGGTGAGCGGCTTGTATTCGAGCAGCTGGAAATACTCGTTTTCAAATACCACGGCGCCTTCGGTGGTGGCCACGTTGCGCCCCACTTCGAAGGCACTTTCGTCGGTCATGCTGACGTGGCCCTGCTTCACGTCGTGCAGCAAATTCTGGATGCCCTTGGCGATGCTCTCGCCCTGCGTGTCGATGGCTTTCTTCTGCGCCTCGGCATTGAAGGCAAGCGAGTTGCTGGGCGAGGCTGCCGCCATCCACTGCTCGACCGCGAAGCGCAGGCGCGCCTTGGTCTTGTCGTCGGCGTCGATGGCCTCGGCCATGCGCATCATGGTGCGGCCGTTGAGCAGGTACACGGCGGCCGAGAAAGCCGCCATCGGGTTGCTGCCCCAGGCCTCGGCGGCAAAGCGCTTGTCGCCCTCGGGGCGGGCACCGAAGCCGCGGCGCCAGAGGTCGGTGGCGTCGGTCAGGTACTGCTGCTGAATGGACTTCAGCTGCTCGGGATCGAGGGAAAACTTGGGCAGCTCGGGCATGCCGGCTGCACCCGGGAACTGTGGCATTTGTGGCAATTGCCATAGCGGCGTGCCGCCGATGTCGAAAGCGGCGGAACCTGCTGGCCCCCCAGCTTTCTGGAAAGCCTCCATGGCCTGGGTCCAGCCCTGCGTGAGGGCTTTTTGAAGGGGCGCGAACGCATCGGCCCCCGTGTCTTCTTGCTTCATCATGTCTCCTGGCCGTGGCCTGGGTCGATACGAACGGATGGCTTGCGTGTTTTGAGTATGCTGCATTCGCAAGGCACTCACAACGCCGCGCTTTCACTAATCCATTGAAACGAAACGTCTCTGCCTGTGTTCATCCATTTGATCGTGATCGGCTGGCTCTATGTGACCGTGATGATGGCGGTGGCCGAGGCCACCAACACCACGGGCACGGTGCTGGGCGCCATCTTCACATTTCTTCTTTACGGCCTGGCGCCGGTGGCGCTGGTGATCTACCTGATGGCCACACCGGCACGCCGGCGGGCGATCAAGGAACGCGAAGCACAGGCCCAGGAAGCCGCGCGCCGCGCTGCCGCGGAAGCCGCAGGTTCAGACCTTCCAGACCAGCGCAGCGAAACGCCCGCTGACGCCGTCGCGCCGGTGCGAAAAGAACCGTGACGGCTGCGCGACGGTGCACCACGCATCGCTGCTGTCGTTGCCGTAGAGCGACTCGACTCCCACCGCACGCAGCCGCTGCCGCGCGAGCGCGGGCAGGTCGGCCAACCACTTGCCTTCGGCCGCTGCGGGCGTGAAGCACGACGCCGCCTCGGGCGACTGCGCCTCGAAGGCGGCCTTGACCTCGGCCCCGACCTCGAAGGCCTTCGGCCCGATGCAGGGGCCGAGCCAGGCCATGAGGCGCGGCGCACCGCCTTCATCTTGTGCGAAGGTGCGCACGGTCTGCTCGAGCACGCCGCCGGCCAGCCCGCGCCAGCCCGCATGCGCGGCGGCCACGCGGTGGCCCCGTGCGTCGGTGAAGAGCACGGGCAGGCAGTCGGCGACCATGACCGTGCAGGCGCGCGCAGCGGTCGTGGCGGTGCAGGCATCGGCGATGGTGCCGTCTTGCACCGCATCGTCGAGCGACACGACACCCGTGCCATGCACCTGCTGCAGGAACACCGGCTGCGTGCCGATCGCCTGCTGCAGCCGGCGGCGGTTGTCGGCGACGTGCGCGGCATCGTCGGCCACGTGGTCGCCGAGGTTCAGGCTGTCATAGCGTCCGACCGACACCCCGCCGTCGCGCGTGGTGCACAGCGCGCGCACGTTCGACGGCGCCGGCCACTCGGGCACCAGCCATAGCGGATTCATGGCGACGTGCCGGCTCAGGCTTCCGCGTCGGGCGACTGCGAGGGCTGCGCGCGCTGGAAGGCGTCGAGCTTCATGCAGGCGTCGAAGGCGGCCATGGTGCGCGGCAGGCCGCTGAAGTCGCAGTCGAAGCGGCGGCCGTTGAAGATCTGCGGCACGAGGCAGCAGTCGGCCATGGTCGGCGTGTCGCCCCAGCAGTAGGTGCCGCCCGGGTGCTGCGCGAGCTGGCGCTCGAACGACAGCAGGCCTTCGCGCACCCAGTGGCGGTACCAGGTGTTCTTGGCTTCGTCGTCGACCTTCAGTTCCTTCACGAGGTACTTGAGCACGCGCAGGTTGTTCAGAGGATGGATCTCGCAGGCAATCGACTGCGCCAGCGCACGCACGTGGGCGCGGCCCACGGGGTCGGTCGGCAGCAGCGCCGGCTCGGGGTGCACTTCGTCGAGGTATTCGATGATGGACATCGACTGCGAGAAGCGCTCGCCTTCGTCTTCGAGCAGCGGCACGAGCATGTCGGGCGAGATCGCCGAGAACGGACCGGTGCGGTGGTCGCCGCGCGCGATGTGCACGGGCACGTAGTCGTAATCGAGGCCCTTCAGCTGAAGGGCGATGCGCACGCGGAACGAGGCGGAGGAGCGGAAATAGTTATGCAGCTTCATGATTTCTCGAGGATAGCGCCCTTGGATTTCACCTTCAGGAGCGGGGTGTGGCCGGGAGCACGCAGCGGAAATCGTGCAGCCGGGCTTCGGGGTTTTCTTGCTGCCAGGCATCGAGCAGATCGCGTGCGGCGGCTTCTTCTCGCGAGGCGATGCCCAGGCGCCACGGTCCGAGCGTGCCGGGCGCCTCGTCGGCGCCGTGGTTGTGCCGGCCCTCGCCGAAAGGACGTCCTTCGGAGCAGGCGCGGCAGAGCATCTCCATGCTGTCGGTCCAGTTCTCGGCGAAGCCATCGGCGGCCTTGAAGCGCTGCACCAGCGCCTCGATGTCCTCCGAGCTCACACCTTCCACCGAGACCTCGTAGGTCGCGTGCGCCGACGGCGCAATCAGTTCCAGCGCATCGAACACCGGCACCTCGCGTTCGCCGCGCAAGCGGTAGCCGTTGGGCGCGCCGTCGTGCAGCACCAGGTCGCCGTAGCGGTGACCGCAGGCGGGCGTGGGCACGTTGCGCAGGATGGCGCGCGCCGGGTCGATGCGGTCGGCCCACACCACCTCGGTGCCCTCGTCGCCGTGCACGCGGATCGGCGTAAGGCCGACGAAATAGTCGACGGGACCTTCGCCTTCAGGGATGCCGATGCCGTACTGCCGCCATGCACGCCGCGCCGTGGGCCAGTCGCCCAGCGCGGTGGCCGCGATGCCCAGGTTCCACAGCGCGCCTTCGTGGCGCGGCTCGCACTGCACGGCGCGGGCGTTGGCCTGCAGCGAGGCGGCCCAGTCGCCGCGGTACTTGTGGATGAGCCCAGCGTTGTACCAGGGCGCCGACCAGTACGGATGGATGGCGCTGGCCTGCGCGTAGGCGGCCAGGGCGCCGTCTTGATCGCCGGCATCGTCGCGTTCGCGACCGAGTTCGTTGAAGGCGGTGGCCTTGCCGGCTTTGCCGAGTCGGAGGGGCATGGTGAAACGAGGGGAGAAAAAGGGTCGGGGAAACGCGCAGAAGCGCCTATTGTGGGCCGCCGCAAAATCCCGAGTCCGGCGTGCCGGCAAGCCCGTGCCGCCTCTGGCACACTGCCGGTCTCCCCTCCCGTTTCGCTGAAAAAGGACACCTTTCCATGGCTTCCGAGTTTGTTTTTGCCCCGCCGGCCACCGTTTCCGTGCCGGTCGTCGGTCAGCCTGCCCGCTTTCCGGTGCACCGCATCTACTGCGTCGGCCGCAACTACGAAGATCACGCCAAGGAAATGGGTTTCACCGGCCGCGAGCCGCCCTTCTTCTTCATGAAGCCGGCCGATGCGCTGGTGACGGTCGATGCCGGCCAGACCGGCACCATGGCCTACCCCACGCTCACGAAGAACCTGCACCACGAGATCGAACTCGTGGTGGCCATCGGCACCGGCGGCAAGAACATCAAAGCCGCCGATGCCCACAAGCACATCTACGGCTACGCCGTCGGCCTGGACATGACGCGCCGCGACCTGCAGAACGACATGAAGAAGCAGGGCCGCCCCTGGGACATCGGCAAGAGCTTCGAGCAGAGCGCGCCCATCGGCCTGATCGTGCCCGTGGCGCAAGCCGGCAATGCCGAGCAGGCCGAAATCTCGCTGCAGGTGAACGGCGAAGACCGCCAGCGCAGCACCGTGAGCAAGCTGATCTGGAACGTGGCCGAAACCATCGAGCACCTGTCGGCCGCCTGGGAGCTGCAACCCGGCGACCTGATCTTCACGGGCACGCCCGAGGGCGTCGCGGCCGTGGTGGCCGGCGACACGCTGGTCGGCCAGGTGGCCGGCCTGCCCGCGCTGACCGTGAAGATCGCCTGACGCCCGCGCGGTCCCGCTTCATGCTCCTTCGCGTACCCATCAAGCATTGCAAGAACTGCGGCACGGCGGTGGTCTACCGCGTGCCGGACGACGGCGACACCAAGCAGCGCGCCGTGTGCCCGGCCTGCCACACGATCCACTACGAGAACCCGCTGAACGTGGTCGGCACCATCCCCGTGCTGGGCGACAAGGTGCTGCTGTGCAAGCGCAACATCGAGCCGCGCTGGGGCAAGTGGACGCTGCCCGCGGGCTTCATGGAGCTCGAGGAAACCACCGCCGAAGGCGCGGCCCGCGAGACCGACGAAGAGGCCGGCGCCAACTTCGAAATGGAAGGCCTGTTCGCCGTGATCAGCGTGGTGCGCGTGGGCCAGGTCCACATGTTCTACCGCGCCCGCCTGCTCAACGACACCTTCGACCCCGGCCATGAAACCATCGAGGCGCGCCTGTTCACCGAGGAAGAAATTCCCTGGGACGAGATCGCCTTTCGCACCGTGCGCCAGGCGCTCGAACACTTTTTCGAAGACCGCAAGCGCGGCAGCTTCGACCGCGTGCACGAACTCAGCATCGTTTGACCAATTTCTCCATGATCAAGACCCTCCGCGCCACCCTCCTCTGCGGCGCCAGCCTCGGCTTTGCACTCGCGGCCTCGGCGGCCAAGGCGGAGACGGTGGGCGAGGTCGACACCGCCTTCAAGCTCATCGGCCCCGACCACAAGATCGTGATCGAGGCCTACGACGACCCCAAGGTCAGCGGCGTCACCTGCTATGTCTCGCGCGCCAAGACCGGCGGCATCGCCGGTGCGTTCGGCGTGGCCGAGGACAAGGCCGAGGCCTCCATTGCCTGCCGCCAGGTCGGCCCGGTCAGCATCACGCAGCCGCTGCCCAAGCGCGAAGAGGTCTACACCGAGCGCCTGTCGGTGCTCTTCAAGCGCCTGCGCGTGGTGCGCATGGTCGACCCCAAGCGCAACACGCTGGTCTACCTGACCTACTCCGACCTGCTGATCGACGGCTCGCCCAAGAACAGCATCACGGCCGTGCCGGTCGATCGCGGGACGCCGATTCCGCTCAAGTGAAGGGCTGCTGAAGGGCACGGCGCGCGAGTTTGCTAGCATCGTCCGGCCGGTCCGCACAACGGATTCGGCCTTCGACGGAACCCTCCGCAACGAATCCGTTCCAACAGCGTCATGCACCTTCAGACTTTTGTTTTACGTACCGCCGCCACGCTCCTCGTGGCTGGAGGCATTGCCGCCTGCACCACGCCCGGCCCCACGCCGCCGCAGCAGCCTGTTCCAGGCGCCACGCCGCCGCCGCCGCCGCGCCAGGCGCTCTTCATCCGCCCTGCCGCCGGCACCACCGTGGGCCGCTTCGACGGCGTGCGCAACAAGGGCCTGGACATCGCGGGCAACCTCGGTGACCCCATCGTGTCCTCGGCCGACGGGCGCGTGGTGTACGTGGGAGGCGAACTTCGCTCCTACGGCAACATGGTCATCGTGAAGCACAACGAAACCTTTCTTACGGCCTATGCACACGCCAAGACCATCCTCGTGAAGGAAGGTGCCGTGGTGCGCCAGGGCCAGAAGATTGCCGAAATGGGCAACAGCGAATCCGACCGCGTGAAGCTGCATTTCGAGATCCGCAAGAACGGCACCGCCGTCGATCCCGAGCCGTATCTCAACGGCCGTTTGCAGCAGTAAACGTAAAAGCCGTTACAGCAGGCTTTCGGGCACCAGCGGCGCCAGCAGCTCCAGCCGCCAGCGGGCCCAGAAATGGGTTTCGGGCTCGGTGTGCAGGATGGTGTCCGCCCCGTCGCCCGACGCCGGGCTCACCCACTCGATGCCGCCGCGCGGCCCCAGCTGCAGCTGGTAGGCGCCGTCCAGCCGCATGAAGCCGATCAGGCTCGTGAGCTGCTGCGCGATCTGCGGGCTGAAGATGAAGAGGCCGATCTCGGTGTTGTGCAGCGCCGAGCGCGGGTCGAAGTTCATCGAGCCGACGAACACCACCTGCCCGTCGATCACGGCCGACTTGCCGTGCAGCCGCCCGCTGGCCGAGCCGTAGATGCCGAAACGCTTCGTCTGCTCCACGCGCTTGGGGCTCAGCTCGTACAGCTCCACGCCCAGGCGCAGCATCTGCGCGCGGTAGCGGCGGTAGCCGATGTGCACCAGCGACTCGTCGGTGGCCGCCAGCGAGTTGGTGACGATGGTGTAGCCCACGCCGTTGCCGCGCACGATCTGCATCGTCTCCATGCCGCCCCGCCCGGGGATCAGGTAGGGCGTGGTCAACAGCACCCCGTGCTGCGCGCCGCGCAGGTAGCGCTGCACGTTGTAGAGCACGCTGTCGGCGGCCTGGTCGGCCGGCAGCCCGCGCCCTTCTTCGGTGGGCGCCAGCGCCTTGGCGGGCGCGTCGGCATACGCCTCGGCGCGCGCCCAGCTCAGCGAGAGCTTGCCGGCATTCAGGTCTTTGGCCAGCGGGTTGTGGCCCAGCAGGTCGGTCGATTCGGGCTCTTCGGGGTGCAGCGTCTCGGGCCCCGTGGTGAGCCGGTCGAAGCGCTCGCGCAGCGCCTGCGCCGACTCGCTGCCGCGCGGCACCAGCGACTCGATGGGGTACACGTACAGGCTGTTCCAGTACATGTCGAACAGCGACGACAGCCGGGGCACCACGGCGCCGGCCACCAGCGTGTCGATGTCGATGAAGTTGGAGCCGCCGTCGCGCAGGAAGTACTCGTTGGCGATGTTGCGCCCGCCCATGACCGCCATCGTGTTGTCGACCACGAACAGCTTGTTGTGCATGCGGCGGTGCACGCGGTCGAAGTCCAGGATCGACCACGCCCAGCGCGTGCCGAAGCGCGAACGCCCGGCCGGGAACGGATTGAACAGCCGCACCTCGACGTTCGGGTGCGAGGCAAAGCTGGTGAACAGCGGGTCGGCGCCCGCCGTGTACAGGTCGTCCACCAAGAGCCGCACGCGCACGCCGCGGTCGGCCGCGTCGCGCAGCGTGCGCAGCAGGTAGCGGCCCGTCTCGTCGTTCTGCACGAGGTAGTACTGCACGTCGATGGAACGCTGCGCGCGGCGCGCCAGCTCGACGCGCGCGTGCAGCGAGAACTGCGGCATCGGCAGCAGGCGAAAGCCGCTGAGCGGTTCGCCCGGCGGCGCGGCGGCGCGCACGAGCCGGCCCAGCGCGGTGTCGGCGCCATCGGTGATGGCGCTCGAGGGCTTGCGCACCACCTCGGTCGGCAGGCCGGCGCAACCGGCGAGCACGAGCATCGCCAGGCTGCACAGCAGCCAGGCGAACCACCGGGCGCGCGGCACGTCAGCCCGGAGGTACGGGTTCTGCATGAACGACAGGAAATGGGGAGGGCAAGGGCACGGGAGCGAAGGTGAAAAAACGCCGCTGCCGCACGGCGCGATGCATGACCGCGCCCACGGGTGGCGGTTTCTACCATGCGCGGCGCGAGCGCGCTTTCAACGCCCCGTCGGTGCGTGTCAGTGCGCGCGCTCGGGCGACCACTGCCGCACGAAGTGCGCCGCGCGCACGTTCGCGCGCGCCACGGCCGAGTCCCACGACAGCTGCTGCGTGATGACCAGGGCGCAGCGCGTGATGCCGTCCAGGCTCAGCGCCGCGATGCCGGCGTAGGTGCCCTTCGGCGTGCGCGTGAGTTCGAACCATCCCGTCCAGCCGCCTGGCAGGTGGAGATCGAGTCGAACCATGCCCATGATGAATTCATCATAGGTCTTTTGTTTTCAATTGAAAACTTTGAGTGCAAAAGCGTCGCCTTGGTTAGACATGCATGCCCGACGCGCGCCCCACCGGCAGGCGTTGCAGCGCCTGGCGCAGCGTGGAATCCACCCGCCTCAGCGACAGCCCGTGCCGCACCGCCACCTCGTGCCGCGTCAGCTCGTGCACGCGCAAGGCCACGAAGATGTCCTGGTGGCGGTGCGGCAGCCCCTGCATCGCGCGTTCGACCGCCTTCAGGTCGGAGCGCGCTTCGGCGATCAGCTCGGGCCCCGGTGCGTGATCGGCCAGCTCGGCCAACGTGTCGTCCGCCTCGCCCGCGTACTGCCAGGGGCGCTCGGCGCGCAGGCGGTCCATCGCGGCATTGCAGGCCACGCGGAAGATGTAGGCCACCGGGTTCTGCAAGGTGTCCGTGAAGGCGGCGTCGGCCAGCCGCAGCCAGGCGTCGTGCAGGCTTTCGGTGGCGGCGTCGGCGCACCCCAGGTGCATCGACAGCCGCCGGTGCAGCTGCGCGTAGTGCACCACCAGCAGTTGCTGGACATCCGGCGGCGCAGGGGCGGCTCCCGCGGCATCGCCGCGGGGCAGCAGGCAGGCGTGCGACATGGTGTGTCGCCGCTCAACGGCCGCGCGGCAGGCCGCGTCGTTCGGGCTCGTTCAGCCGCGCCAGCTGTGCGTCGGTGAGCGCACCGTGCCCGACCATCTGCACGAAGCCCGACGGGTCGTAGCTCGCCTGCTCCGCCGGCCTGCGCCGCATCTCCGGGGCCTCGGGCGCGCCGGACGCCGGCTCGTTGCCGAAGCCCAGCACGCGCACCGAGAACACCGACGGCAGGCTCTGGCGCGCCGCCGCGCGTTCGCGCTGCATCACGTCCTGCGCCGCCGCCGTGGCCTGCGACGCTGCGGCGCTGGCGTTGGTCAGCGCGCCGACATTCACCGACGTCACCACCGGCAGCCCCGTGCTCTTGCCCTGCACCGCCACGTTGGCGGCGTTCACGACCTGCAGCGCCGCCAGGTTCACGTTGCCCGACACGCGAATGCCCGCCTCGCCCGCGTCGATGGTGCCCAGCGGCGCGATCAGGTCGATGTCGCCGGCCGGCACTTCGGGAATCGGGTTCAGCGTGGCAATGCCCGCGCCCGTGCTCGGCACGTCCGACGACAGCACCACGTTGCCCCAGCGGTCGTACACGCGCTTGGGCGGCGTGTAGACCACGGTGGTCTTCGAGCCGCGGCCCGCGTTGATGTCGCCCTCGGCCGACCAGCCCAGCACGCTGCCGCCGAAGGTGGTCATGATCCGGCTCTGGCCCAGCAGGATGCTGCCCAGTGCATAGAGCGAGATGTCGCCCGCGCCTTGCGTGATCACGCCCGGAATCAGCGTGCCCACGGCCTTGGGCGCCTCGCCCTCGATGCCGAACACCTGGCGCCCACCCGGCGTGAGCATCGCGATGTCGCCGCCGAACAGCGTGTTGACGCCGGCCGAGCCGGACATCGTGATGTCGCCCCTGTAGCTGGTGCCCGGGAACAGCGACGCGATGGCGTTGCGTCCGCGCAGGTAGCTGCCATAGCGCACGCCGCTTTCGTCGTTGTATTCGCGACCGCCCTCCTTCAGCTCCGCGAAGTACACGCCGCGCAGGTAGCTGCGCTGCTGCTCGGGCGGCAGCGCGTTGAAGAAGGCGAGCGCCTCCTGTGCACCACCCTTGCCGCTGTAGCCCTGCGAGGCTTCGAGCCAGTTCACCAGGTACAGCTGGCTCGCTTGGCGGTAGTCGTTGGCGAGCACGCGGCGCGGCGTGCCGGCTTCCGCATCGAGGCTGGCCTGGCGTTGCGCCATCCACGCCGCCGCGCCGTTCTCGTCGCCGCTGTAGCCAAGCTCGGCGCGCAGCCAATCACCCAGCGTGAGCGTGCCGTTGTAGTTCTTCACCACCTTGCCAGCCTGGTCGGCCAGCGGCTGGCCGCTTTGCATGAGGTTGGCCGGGTCGAGGTAGCGCTGCGCAAAGCCCCTGTAGTCGGGCCCACTTGAGCCCACGCCGGCCAGCATGGCAATGCCCGCACCGGGCCGGCTGTCGCCCGGCACCACCGCGCCGAGGCTGCTCACCGAGGCCTTGTTCTCCATGCGGATGTCGCGGCCCGCCGTGATCTCCAGCGTGCCGGGACCGGCCACATTGAAGTTGCTGAACAGGATGTCGCGGCCTGCCGAGACCACCGAAATGTCGCCCGGCTTCTGGTGCGCGAACAGGTTGCCGCTGCTCTCGAAGTAGGCCTGCGCCGTGCCGTTCGAGGGCTCGGTCTGCCCGACGGGCGTGCCGCTCGCGACGATGTCGCGCCCGGCCCGCATCCACACCGGCTGCGCGCCCTCGTACCAGGTCTGCCCGGCACGCGTCGCGTCGTCGGACCTGAAGCGCAGGATGCGCCCGCTGCTCACGCCGACCAGGTCGCCGTGCACCGCGTAGAACCGCGCCGGCTGCGTGCCCACCGCTTCACCCGACACCGTGTTGGGGCCGAAGGCGAACAGCGGACGCACGCCGCCGCCGTCCAGGTTATTGCCGCCCGACAGGTTGCCGAGCACCGTGCCGTCGCCGGTCGTGCCCTGGAAGGCCGGGCGCAGCGGCGTCGCCAGCGCCGAGGCGGCCGCGCCCGACTGGCTCACGGTGTTGCCCCCCGCATAGATCGAGTCGCGGGCCAGGAACTCCAGCGCGCCATGGGCCGCGGGCGCCAGCACCAGCGGCGTGCCCGTGCCGATCTCCTGGAAGGTCGCCGCATCGCCGTAGAACAAGCTGCCGCTGGCGGCCACCACACGCAGGGTCGAGGGATACACGAAGGCCGAGTCGGTCACGGGCACGCCCGCGCCGCCCGTCACCGGCACCAGGTCGCCGCCCGTGGCGAACAGGCCGATGGCGGTGTGCGGCGTCCACAGGGTGAACCAGCTCTGGCCTTGTCCCGCCAGGCCATTGGCGCTGAACGGCGTGGCATTGGCGAGGTCCACGCGCGTCGGGTCGATCACGCCCTTGACCACCAGGTCGCCCCGCGTGGCGAGCGTGTAGTTCGCATCGCCCGGCGCCAGCACGATGCCGCCTTGCGCCATGCCGCGGGTCGCGGTGTACAGGTCGTAGGCGCGGGTTTCGCGGGGCGACTGCGACCGGGCGTACAGGCCGTAGACCAGCGGCAGGCTGCCCAGGGTGCCGGCCTGCAGCTGCACGTCGCCCCGGAGGTTGACGATGAGGCCGTTGAGCCCGGCGTCCACGTCGCCGCCAGCGCCCTGGACGAAGGGGGTGTCCAACGGATTGAAGGCGCCGCCCACGCGCACCTGCACGTCGCCGCCGCCCGTGAGGCTCAGGCGGCCGTCGGCCAGCACGCGGCCGGTACCGCCCACCGCCAGCACGAGGCCCTGGCTGCGCCGGCTGTCGGTGGACGAATCGATCCTGGCGCCGCGCCGTGCCAGCAGGCCCGCGTTGCCGCCCACGTCCACGCGCAGGTCGCCGCCGCCCAGCGTGCCGAAGCCGGTGAAGCCGAGCAACTTGTCGGCCGCCCCGGGCGTGCCGACATAGGAGCCGAAGTTGATCCACCACGCCGTGGGCTGGTCCTGCCCGCCACCGAGGCTCTCGCCCGTGCCCTGGCGCCACAGCCAGTTGCCGATGGCGCCGCTGCTGAAGCCCTTGTCGGCGGGATTCGGTCGCCTCGAGCCCGAGCCCCCGGCGATCAGCGTCATGTCGCCGGTCAGGTCGCCGCCGGCCTGGAGCGTCAGGTTGCCCCCGGAGGCCGGGTACCAGGCGCGTGCCAGGTTCTGCGCGCCGCCGTCGACGAACTTCTCGTAGCCGCCGTTCGCGTCGTTGAGCACCGTGCCGTTGGCGCCTACCGCGCGCGACAGGTTGTAGGGGTCGCCGGCATGCGTGGCCTGCGACGAGGCGCCGGCGGTGTACACGCCGAACAGCGAATCCATGCGCAGGTTGCCAGCGGCCAGCAGGTCGAGATCGGCCGCGCCGGTGCGCACCACGCTGAAGCGTGTGCTGCCGGGGACCATCGCGTATTCAGGCTTGCTGTTGGACACGCAATAGTCCGGCACGTCCTTGCAGAAGGACTCCACGTCGCCCACGATGGCCGGATCGACAGGGTCGCCTACCTTGACGGTGATCCCGCTCCAGGACAGTTCCTCGACCGCTTGCGCAGACCAACCGAATCCGCCTTTCGGTGGCAACAGCTTGCCGAACATGCCGTAGTGGCTGTCCGCCAGCCGCAGGTCGCCCCGGCCCGCCGCCGGATGCACCTGCACGATGCCGTTGTCCGCCGCGTTCAGGTCCGCCCCCGCCACCAGCCGCAGCGACCACGACTGCGAGCCTTCGGGCAGCATCGCCGCCGCGGCCCACAGCCTGCCGGCGCCGTCCGGGCGCAGCTTCACCGAGGTCACGCCGGCGGGCAGCTTGATGTTGGTGGCGGCCGGCAGCAGCGCGCCCAACGGCAGCGTGAGGGCGCCGCTCAGCACGAACTTCTTGCCGTTGCCGGGCAGCGGCACGCCCTTGGGCCACACCACGCCCGACAGCGTCGCCGCCGACGGCAGGCGCATGCCGGCCCCCAGGCGCGTGCCCACCGGCAGCGTCACGTCGGCGCCGCTGACGATGCTGCCCGCCGCGAACAGCAGCGCGCCCGACGCGTTGCGCACATCGGCGCTCAGCACCGTGCCCACCTTCAGTTCGAGTGCCTGGGCCAGCACGCCGGCCACCGGCATCACTTGCCCGGCCACGAAGAGCGTCGACTTGAGCGGCAGGTCGTAGTTGAGCGTGCCGGCGCCGCCTTCGAAGGTCGTGCCGTCGGCCAGCACCACGCCGCCGCGCGGCAGCACGGTGTCGCCGCGCAGCAGGTTGACGCCCGGCAGCAGCAGCCAGCCGCCGTCGTCCTGCGTGGCGGGCGGCGGCGCAAAGCCGTCGTTGATGCTGCCGAAGATGTCGAGGTTGCCGCCCGCGCGGATGGCGAGCGCGCCCACCTCGCCCGAGCCGTACACGTTGGTCTTTGGCGTGTGCGGGTTGGCGCTCGCATAGCGATAGCCCGACAGGTCGAGGTCGCCCAGCACCACCAGGTCGCCGTCGGCTGTCTTGCTGACGATCTCCACGCCGGGGCGCAGGTGGAAGGCGTCGGCATAGCGCGCGTTGTTCAGGCCCGCGAGCTTGCCGTTCATCAGCGCGCCGTTGGCCAGCGCATGGTCGATGAAGGCCGTGCTCTGCAGGTGCTTGGCGTCGAGGTACGCCTGGTCGATGACCTGATAGGGCCGGCCGGTGGCCGCGGCGTCGGTGCCGAAGCGGGCATCGTCGTAGCGCCACATGCCGTTCACGGCGATGGAGCGCGCGCCCTCGATGGCGAGGGTGCCGCTGGCGTCGATGCGAATGTCGCCGACGGTCTCGCCGGTGCGGCCCGCGCTGAGTTCCAGCGTGCCGCGCGCCCGGCCGTCGTTCTGGCCCGGCTCGCCGCCCACCTTCGCGTCGGTGCCGTGGCGCAGGTCGATGCGCGAACCCGAGGCCAGCGTGAGCTGCCCGTCGTTCGACGTGAGTTCGACCATCGCGCGGTTCGGCGAATCGATGATCAGGCCGTGGCTGTCCACGCGCAGCGTGCGGCCGTGCGCGTCGAGCACCGCGCTGCCGGCCAGCGTGAGGTTGTGCTTTGCCGCGAGGCTGATGCGGCCCACGCGCTCGCCGCTCGCATCGATGGTGCCGGTGACGGTGAGGCTGCCGTTGTCGAGCGACACGTTCACCTCACCGGCCTTCAGCCCGTCGCCGATGGCGAGGTCGCCCTGGCGCAGCTGGAAGCTGCGCGCGCCGAACACGCCGCCGTCGTTCAGCCGCTGGTTGAGCGCCGCGAACTCGGCATCGCCGAGTTGCCGCGCGCGCACGTCCACGCTGCCCGCCTGGAACGGCACCCGCGTGCCGCCCGCGTCGTAGTGGCCGCTGCTCGCGCCGAGGATGCGGCCCTGCAGGTCGACTGTGCCGGCGGCATCGTCGAGTGCCAACGCCTTCAGCGTGCCCGCGCGGTTGTTCTGCGCCGATATATCGATCACCGAGCCCGCCGCCTGCCGCAGGTTGCCGTGCAGGCTTTCGAGCACCACATCGCCGCCGGCGCTGTACTTGCTCACGTCGTTGAACACCACCTGGCGGCCCGACAGGTCGAGCAGCGCGCGGTCGGTCAGCGTGAGGTCGCGTTCGGCGCTCAGCGTGAGCTTGCCGCTGGGCAGCGCCACGGCGGTGTCCAGCGTCAGGTCGCGTGCGTGCAGGCTCAGCTCGGCGCCCAGCGCCGCATCGCCGGTGGCAGCCGCCGGCGCGCCGGCGGGTGCGGCCACGCGCAGCGTTCCGCCCGCCGTGATGCGGTTCACCGAACCCGCCTCGCCCGTCAACAGCGGCGCCACGATGTTCAGGTTGCCGCCGCTGTACGCGTAGCCCTTGCCGGCTTCGTACGCGCCCTGCGACTGGTAGACCGAGAGGCTGCCCTTGTGGTTGGCGCTCACGCGCTTGGTGGCCTTGAGGTTCACGTCGGCAAAGCCCAGCACCAGGCGACCCGCGTCTTCCAGGCCACTCGGCTGGCTGTTGGAGCCGTAGCCGAACTCGATGTGCTCGGCCTCGATGTTCAGCGTGCCGCTGCCGGTGCCCGCGCCACCGCGCACCACGGCCGAAGGCGCCGTGGTCGCGCCCTGCCACACCAGGCGACCCGTGCGGATGGTGGCCACGTCGTCCGCGTCGCCCTGGCCGTAGATGGCGGGCGTGGCCAGCACCAGCTGCGCCATCGTCGCCTTGCCCGTGGCGGGGTCGATGGTGTCCAGCGCCGCGGTGCCGAAGAAGTTGACGCCGCCGCTGGCGCTGAGCTCCAGGGTCTCGAGCGCGGGCGCGCCGTACTGCCGGTCGCCGCGCAACAGGCGGTCGAGCAGGGCCTGGCTCATGGCCAGCCCCGGCGGCAGCGTGTTGTTTTGCGCGGCGGCAGCCAGCGCGGCGCTGTCGCCCACGTTGATGCCGCGCACCGCCAGCGTGAGGTGGCGTGTGCCGTAGCGCACCGCCTCGTTCATCTCGAAGCGGTCGGGCGTCAGCATGGCGATGGTGCCTTCGGAATACAGCTCGGTCTGCCCGCTGCACGACGCGCTGTCGCACACGCCGATCTGCAGGCTGCGGTTGTCCGATGTGAACAGGGTCTGCGGCACCGGCAGCGTGCTCACCCGGCCGTTGGAGACCATCAACATCTGGCCATTCGCGGCGTAGACGAAGCCGTCGTCGGCGTCATACGCGGCCTTGCCGCGGCCGAGCGTGTGGATGCGCGCGCCCTGCTCCACCACCACGCCGAGCGGCGAGCCCTCGGTCATCGCCACCGCGGCCAGGAACACTTCGGGCGCGGACAGCACCGCCCCCTGGCGCAGCACCACGCTCCACGTACCGTCGCCGGTCTGGATGACGTTGCCGCCCTGCCCGTAGTCGGCGCCCTGCAAACCGCCGATGACCAGGCGCGACGCGCCCATGCCGCTGAGCGCGCCGGCGTCGAGCGTGACCCCCTGGAAGCCCGCCGTCGCCGGCGCGCCGGCCGCGACGATCTCCAGGCCGAACTGCTCATCGCTGGTCGTGGCCGCCACGGACCCGCCCCGCCCGCCCGCGCCCACCCGGAAGCGCGCCGTGCCGTCGAAGCGGAAGGCGTCGGCGCCCGCACCGGGTGAGAGATTCAGGTGCAGGTTGCGTGCGTCCGCCGGCAGCATGGCGCGCGGCACGCCCACGCGCAGCGCATCGGCGCGCACGAAGTCGGCGTAGCCCATCTCGTTGTATTGCGAGTAGCTGCGCAGCACCTCGCCCGAGGTCACGATGGCCTGGCGGAACAGCGTGTCGCCGATGCCGGTGCGGCCCACGCCCAGTTGCGCGGCCGTGAGCCACGAACCATTGCGCATCGCCAGCGTGCCGGTGGGCGCGCCCATGCCCGCAGCGCCGTTCAGCTCCACGCGGAAGGCGCCCTTCTGCAGCGCGTAGGTCGAGGGCATCAGCGTGTAGGTGCCCGCGGGCAGGCCCGGCACGCCGGCGCCGATGGTGATGTGCTGGCCCACCAGCGGATCGACCGCGCCCTTCTCCGCGCCGGTGGGCGCCACCGCCGGCTGCACGCCGGGCACGATGGCGTACACCGGGTTGGTCGCGAGCCCCGGCAGCGTGAAGCCGCCGTGCGTGCCGACCTGCATCAGCGGGCTGAAGCGCGCGTCGGTCGAGCCGCCGCGTCCGCTCACGAAGCCCGCGCCCGTGAGGTTGCCGCCGCCCGACAGGTCGAGCGTGGCGCCTTCCTGGCCCTGCACGCTGGCCCCCATGAACGTGAGGCCGATCGTCTGGTTGCGTTTGTAGAGGTCCCCCGCGCCCACGCCGGTGAGCTTGACCTGCTTGCCGTCGTACAGGTAGTTGAGGCCGTCGACCGTGCCGCCATAGGGCATGTTCAGCCCCTCGCCGCTCACGGACGTGAGGCTGCCAGGCAGCAGCTTGACCTGCGTGGTGAGCGCATCGCCGAGCGTCAGCTGCCCGAGCGGCACCCGCACCACGCCGCCCTGCTCAATGACACCGGCGCGCAGTGACAGGTTGCCGAAGGCCGCGTACGGCACTTCCGGCGTCGCGCCCGTGCCCTCGATGCGCAGCGCCGTATCGGGCAGGTAGGTGCCGTCCGGCGCCAGGCCCGCGGACACCAGCGCCACCACGCCCGTGGCCGGATAGATCTGCGCGGCGCGCAGGGTCAGGCTGCCGGGCACGACGAGGCTCGTCGAAACGCCGACGTCCTGCCGGCCTTGCAGAAAGCGCAGGTCGCCGGTGCTGGCCAGCGTGACGTGGCCGAAGGCGGCCAGGTCGACCGTGGGCGATTCGCTCGCGCTGTCGAGCACCGGGACCTTGCCGTTGACGCCGAAGCCCATGCTGTCGCGGATGTCGATCAGGTCGCCCGCCACATCGAGGCGGGTGCCTGTCGGCACGCGCACCACACCGCCCTCGGCGCCGGGCGCCCTCAGGACTTCGCGCGTGAACGACGGCATCGCGCCGGCCAGCCGCACGTGCGCGGCCGACAGCGCCACGTGCGCGTCGTCGGGTGCGTCGGTGCCGAGCGCAAGGCCGCCGGCATAGATCTGCAGGCCCTGCCGCATGCGCAGGTCGACGCCGTCTTCGAAGGCGAGCGTGGAGCCGGCAAACAGCGAGAGGGTGTCGAAGCCGCCGCGCCGGACCGTGTCGGTGCCCAGCCGGCCCTGGCCGTATGCGAGGGCGCCGTCGTCGACGCCGGCCTGCAGGGTGTCGGGCGCGAGCGCTGCGCCTTGCGCCACGCCCAGCACCAGCACGCGGTGCCGGCGCACGCGGTCTTCCGCCTGTTCCAGCGGGTCCAGGTGCAGCCGCAGGCCCGGCGTGCCGAGCACCACGGCCAGCGTGCCGCCGGCCGCGCGCTCGCCGCCCGCGACGGCGCGCAAGCTGCCGTCCAGGTGCAGCCCGTTGTACGACGCGAGCGAGATGCTGCCGCCGTTGCTGGCCACGTCGGTCGCGCCCAGGCCATTCACATCGAGCACCGCATGCGTGCCCGAGGCATCGAGCAGCGCGCCCGGGCGCACGACGACGAAGTTCTGCGACGCGGTGGCCTTGCTTGTCCCCGCATCGATCTCGCCGCCGACCACGATGCTGCCGCCGTCGCGCACCAGGCCGTAGCGTTTGCCGGTGGTGTCGGTGGCGGTGGTCGCGTGCGCCGACGCATCGAGCACCGCCTGCCCGCCGACCCAGATCGAACGGGCATGGGCTTTTGCATTGGCAATGTCGGTTTCGAGATCGGTGATGTCCACCGTCTTCAGCACGATGCGCCCGCTGTTCGCACGCAGCGTGCCGTCCACCGTGAGCTGGCCGGCGCTGCGCACCTCGATGGCCTGGCCCGGATCGACGTGGATCGTTGCGCCCTTGCCCACCACGGCCTGCACCGTCGGCAGTTCCTGGGCCAGCGTGGTCGTCGTGCCGGCCTGCAGCGACAGGCTCGCGCCCTTGCGCTGCGTGAGCACCGCCTTGGTGGCGTCTTCCTGGTAGAGCGGCGGCGTCCACACCTCGAGCGCGTCGGCCGGACGGCTGCCGGTGGCCATGTCCTGCGCGTTGGCGCCGAAGCGGTACACCGGCATCGTCACATCGACCTGCGCGCCATCGGCCACGACAAGGCCGTGGTTGCCGATGAGCGCATAGCGGCTGAAGCCCTTGTCGAAGAAGCCGGCGTCGAGCATCAGCGTGTCGGCCTGCGCCGTGCCCGAGGTGTCGCCGATGGCGACGCGCATCGTCTGCACGGTCAGCGTGCCGCCGCCGTCCACGCCGTGGCCGCGCAGCACCGCGCCGTCGAGCGCGACATGGCCGCTGCCGGCGTTGAAGCCGTCCGCCTCGAGCGTGACGCTGCCGCCCTTGCCGCCTTGCTGCTTGGCCTTGGCCAACAGCGCCGCGCCGGACGACACATCGACGACGCTGCCGGTGCCCAGCACCACGTCGCCGGTGCTGCGCACCGACACGCTGCCGCCGTTGCGGTACGCCACGCCGCCCGCATCGGCGGGGTTCGTCAGCAGGTTGGTCCACAGGCCGCGGGTGTCGAGCGTCGCGCCGCCTGCGAGCACCACCGAGGTCGTGCCGCCGGCGGGCGCGGTGAGGGTGCTCGTGTCCTTCAAGTAGTTGAGGCTGACCTGTTCGAGCACGTTCCCCAGCTGGATGCTGCCGCCGCGCGCGACGAGGTCGGCGTTGACCTTCACGCCCGGGCTGTACAGCGTGAGATGGCCACCGTCGCCCGCCTGCAGCGCCGTGTCGACCACGATGCTGTCGGTGGCCGCGAGGCGCACCGCGCCCAGGCGGAAGCCGCTGAGCTGCGCCGCGTCGAGCACCAGCGTGTCGCGGCGTTCGGCCGGCAACGCGGTCGCGAGGTCGAGCCCCGCGGCAATGCCTTCGGCCCCATCGGTATTGCCGAGCACCACGTGCTTGATGCCCGCCGCATCGAGCCGTCGGTGGAGCGCTCCGGTCGCCTTGTCGTAGTAGGCCTCGTAGCGGCCCACGACGAACTGCCCGCGCTGCGCCACCGCGCCGGTCGATTGCTGGTAGCCGTCGAGCCCCGCCTGTCGCGCCTGCGTCTGCCGGTCGCCCTGGAAGGTCTCGCCGACGATCTCGCCTTCGAGCACCGCGGCCTGGGTGCCGACGATGAGCAGGCCGGCATCGCGGCCCACGGTGTAGCCGCTTTCCAGCCGCGTCTGCGGACCGATCAACGGGTTGTAGAAGAAGCCCGTGGTGTTCTTGCCCCAGCGCGCGTGTTCGTCCTCGAAGCCCTTGTAGACGCCCGTGTAGCGCAGGTCGCCCGGCGCCTTCGACACCTCGTACAGCCGCCCGTCGGCGCCCTTGAGCCAGCTCTGGTGGAGCTTGCCCGTGAGCACGTCGAGCGTGCCGCCCGAGAGGTTGATGCTGGCGCCGCGCTGCGTGACCAGCTCGCCGCCGCTGAAGCCCACCACGCCGCCCTGCGCCATCCACTCGCCCACGCCGTGCGCCTGCGTGCCGAGGTAGCCGCCCACCTCGAGCAGGCCGCCGCCGGTGTACCAGCGCTCGCCCTGGTAGCCGCCGGTGCCGCCGGGCACGAAGACCAGCGAGCGCCGGTCGATCCACAGGTCGTTGTTGTTGAGGTTCTTGCTGTCGCGGTTGAGCGGCGCATCGCGCTGCTCGTTGCCCTGCACGTTGATCTTGATGTTGTTGGATTCCATCGCGAGCTTCACGCCCACAGCACCCGACACATCGATGCGCGCACCTTCGCGCACCAGGCTGCGCTGCTTCGCGTCGACCACCACCTGGCCGCCGGTGGCCAACGTGAGCGAGTCGGCCTGGAACTCGACCGTGCCGCCGCTGGCGATGTCGACGCGCGACAGGTCGCGCCGGTCGTTGCCCGCGAGCACGATGTTGCCCGTGCCCACCTGGACCGCCGGCGCCATGAGGCCGGTGCGCTGGCTGTCGAGCGCGGTCGCACCGCTGGTGTCGAGCACGATGGCCGTGGTGCTGCCTTCGCCGAGCGTGACCTGGCCCGTCGCGCCGGTCGCGTTCAGGTGCACCGTGCCCCGTGCGTTGACCGAGGTGCTGGAAAGGATGACGCCGCCTTGCACCACCTCGCGGCCCGCCAGCGTGACGTCGCCGGTGGGCGCCTGGATCAAGCCCGAGTTGCGGACAAGGCCGGCCTTGCTGTCCGCGGCCAGCGTGACCGCGACTTCGTTGCCGCGCGTGGTCGAGGCCAGGTTGCCGTCGGTGCCCACGCCCTTGCGGATGGTGAAGCTGTCGCCCGCCGCGAGCATCGCCTGCCCGCCCGGCGTGGCGATCTCGCCGGCGTTGTGCACCTCGGCGCCCAGCAGCAGCACATAGCCGCCGCCCTGCGTGGCCGAGCCCGGCGCGGGCGTGGAAAGCCGTGCGCCGGCCTGCACCTCGACGCGGCCCTGCGCGTTCTTGAAGTTGGGCGTGTTGCCGTTGGCGTACACGCCGTGGGCCTGGAACTGCGCGTCGTCGATCTGCGCCGCCGCGGCCACGAGGTTGCGCGTGTCGACCTGGCTACTGCCGCTGAACACGATGCCGTTGCGATTGGCGACCATCACCGTGCCGTCGGCCTTGATCCGCCCCTGGATCTGCGAAGGCCGCGCCTGCGGGTCGTTCACCTTGTTGAGCACCGCCCAGTCTTTCTGCTGCGCGAAGGCCACGGTGGTGTTGCGCCCGACGTTGAAGGTCTCCCAGTTCAGGATGGCCTTGTCGGCCGTCTGCTCGACGGTGACGACCGTACGACCATCGACCTGCCGTTGCGAATCGCCGGTCAGTGCGCGCGCATTCGACCAGCCGGCGGTCAGCGAATTCGTGTCCACCTTCAGGCCGCCATCGGCCAGGCCATCGGGCACCGAGGGATCGTTCTGCGCGGCGCGCCGTGCGGCCTCCTGTGCGGCCTGCTGCGCCGCGATGCCGCGCGCCGCCAGGTTCAGGTTGCCGATCGATTGCCGCAGCTGCTCGCTGGCGCGCTGCTGCTGCGCGAGCGGGCTCGTGAACTGCGCTGCCGGCGACCCGTTGGGCATCAGGCCGGTGGCCGTGGCGGTGGCCTGCGCCGCGCCCTTGGCGTTGAACCAGGTCGGGCTGAAGGCGCGCTGCGCGTGGGCCGGCGCGGTGGCCGCACCGGCGGCCAGTGCCAGCGCCATGGCCTGTGCCAGCGGCGAAATCCGGAAGCTCCTCGCATGCACGGCAGCGCCCTGGCGGCGGCTGCGGTGTCCCTCGTGTGTGTTCATCTGACGACCCGTAAAGAATGAAATGCACAGGCACGGAATCCGTGCCCCTTACGGGACAGACCGGGGAACGCAAACAAAACCGCTAACTTTCTGGACCAATCCTGAGCGCACGCGAGGGCCAATCAGGCTGTCACATTCATCAGCTAAGGAGCAGCACGCCGCCCGGCAGCGCGCGCGCATCGAGGTCGTACGAGCGCTGGATCTGCACCAGCACCGTGTCGAGCGAGGCGATGGCGAAACGCCCGCTGACTTCACGCCCGGCCAGGCGCTGCGCCAGCAGCACCACGCGGCCCGGCCGGTAGCGGTTGATCTCGTCGATCACATGCGCCAGCGGCGTCTGGCGGAACACCAGCACGCCGCTGCGCCAGGCCGAAGGCTCCCGGGTGGCCACGCCCGCCACCGGCCCGAGCGAGCCTGCGTCGTACAGCACCTGCTCGCCGGCCTGCAGCTCGCGCGTGCCCCTCGCATGCGTGACGCGCACGCGCCCTTCGAGGCAGGTCACGCAGCCCCGGCCCGCGAGGTAGCGCACCTCAAAGCGACCGGCCTGTGCCTCGCTGCGGGCCGCGCCGGCCACGACACCGAAGGGCTGCGGCCCGGCCACGAGGTCGACCGCTGCCTCGCCTGCGATCAGGTCGATGCCGACGACGCGGCCCTCGACGCTGCGGCGCTGCACGCTGGTCTGCGTGTTGAGCGTCAGGTCGACGCCCTCGGCCACCTGCACCGCGCGCTGCTCGCCGGTGGCTGTGCGGTAGTCGGCGTTCCACTCGCCGAGCGACGGCCACAGGCCCAGCGGCGGAGAAACCACCGCCACGCCCGCGGCGCCGGCCGCGCCCACTGCCGCACCGAGGAACGCGCGGCGCGCAGCCACGGGTCGCGGCGACGACACGGAAGGCCGTTGAATTTCGGCCGGCATGCCTCCGATGGCCGGGTCGAGCGCCTGCCACAGGCGTCGGGCCTGCGCGAGCGCGGGCTGGTGCAGCGGGTCGCCGTCGCGCCAGCGGCGAAAGCCCTCGACGTCGTGCTGCGTGGCCGCGCCGGACGACAGCCGGCGCAGCCAGGCCTGCGCTTCGCGCAAGGCCTGGGCGTGTGCATCGGGCGGGGTCATCGGGGCGTCAACCCGTGCGCGTTGAAAGATGTCGCATACCCATGAGACGGCTCTCGAGGCGGTGAACCGCACTTTATTTGTCATGCGGCTCCTTCGCTTCGGGCGTTCGACCCATGCGGGCGGCGATGTGGTCATGCGCCTCCTTGAGTTCCTTCTCCACCGTGCGCAGCGAAATGCCGAGCCGCGCCGCCACCTCGCGCTGCGGCAGGTGCTGCCAGCGCACCATCACCAGCACCTGCCGTCGCCGTGGCGGCAGGCGCTCGATGAGTGCGCGCAGCGCGGCCAGCTCCGCGCGGTCTTGCGCGATCTGTGCGGGCCCCGGCGCGGGGTCGGGCGTTTCGTCGAGCAGCGCCTCGATCTCGTCGGACGTGGCCAGGCGCCCCTGCTTCGCGACCTGGTCGTAGGCCAGATTGACGGCCACGCGCAGCAGGTAAGCGGCGGGGTCGTGCACGCCGTCGATGTCGTCGCGGCTTTCCAGCCGCAGCCAGGTGTCCTGCAACGCGTCGCTCGCACGCTCGGCGTTGCCCAGCCGTCGCGCGAGCCGCTGCTTGAGTTCGTCGTAGCGCGCGACCAGAAAGTCGCGCAATGCGGGCAGCGCGTTCTCGGGCATGGCGATGCGTCAGTGCCGCACCGGGCATTCGAGCCCGAGCGTCTGCGAGCGCGGCAGGATCAGCATCGTGAGCGGCTGCGCCATGTCCGGCGGCGGCGCGCGATCGATGCGCAACTGCCGCAGCGCATCGAGGATCGCGTCGTCGCGCACACGGTCGCCGCTGGTGTGCAGCAGGAAGGCATGGGCGATGCGGCCGGTGCCATCGATCACGAAACGCATCGCGGCGCGGTAGCCGCCCGGCGCCGAGCGCGGGTGCGCGCACAAGGCTTCCCAGATGCGGGTCTGGACCAGCCCGTCGTAACCGCGGTCAACGTTGGCGGGCGCGGCCTGGACCGCATCGGCAGGCCGTGCCGGCGCGGGCGTTGTCGGTGCGAGCCGGAGCACGAAGGCGGTCGTGGCCCCCACGCCGGCGTCGTCGGCGACCAGGCCCGTGCCCGCGAGCAAGGCATCGAGTGCGGCCTGCGCATCGAACAGGCCGTGCACGGGCGCGGCATGGCGTCCGGCCACGCGTTCGGCATCGAAGAACACGGGCAGCCCGGTCGCGCGGCCGTACTGCTCCAGCGCCGCGGCCAGCGGCTGGGCTGCGATGTCGAAGGCGATGCGCGTTTCGTGCGGCCGGCGCGGCGCCGCGTCGGACTGCGCGCGAGCGATCGTCCACGGGCCGGTCATGCAGGCGACCAGCGCGAGGCAGGCGAAGGAGACAAGAGGAAAGGAAAGAGGTGCATGCCGCATGAGTTCGATACGCCCGGCGAAAGCCACGGCCCGGGGGCATGTCGAAGCGGATGCTAGGTTCGCAGCATGACGTTCGGATGACGCTGCACGTTGGCACTCAACACTTCGGCGACCCGGCCCGTGCGCAGATCGGCACGAAGATCCGCGCGCCCGCGCGCTGCACCAGCAACGCCGCCGTGCCGTCGGCCCCATCGAATGCCTGGGCCAAGGCTTCGGCGCTGTCGATCGGCTGGCCATTGAGCGCCAGGATCACGTCGCCCGGCTGCACGCCCGCGCGCGACGCCGCCACGTTCACGCGCTGCACCAGCAGCCCGCCCTCCACGCGCAAAAACTGCCGCTCGGCCGGTGCCAGCGGGCGCACCGCGAAGCCCAGACGTGAGGGCATCGAAGCAGCAACATCGCCCTGCAGGCGCGGTGTGTCGTAGCCCTCCACCTTCACCTCGACCACGTGCTCGGCGCGGTCGCGCCACACCATCAGGCGCGCGCGCTGCCCCGGCACCTGCTCGGCGATGAAGCCGAGCGCATCGGCCGCCTGCACCACCTCGCGGCCCTGCACCGACAGGATCACGTCGCCGGTCTTCAGCCCGCCCCGCGCCGCCGCGCCGCGCGGCTCCACGTCGGTGACCAGCGCGCCGGCCGGGCGCGGCAGGCGGAAGGTGTCGGCCAGCGCCTGCCCCACCTCCTGCACAGCCACGCCGATGCGCCCGCGCGTGACGGTGCCGGTGGCCAGCAGTTGGTCCTTGATGCGCATGGCGGCGTCGATGGGAATGGCGAACGACAGCCCCTGGTAGCCGCCGCTGCGGCTGTAGATGCGCGAGTTGATGCCGATCACCTCGCCGCGCAGATTGAACAGTGGCCCGCCCGAGTTGCCGGGGTTGATCGGCACGTCGGTCTGCAGGAACTGCATCGACTCCGCCCCCGGCAGCAGCCGCCCCTTGGCGCTGACGATGCCGGCCGTCACCGAGTTGCCGAAGCCGTAGGGCGAGCCGATGGCCGCCACGCCGTCGCCGGGCTCCGTGTCCGCCGGGTCGCCGATGCGCACCGTGGGCAAACCGGTCGCGTCGATCTTGAGCAGCGCCACGTCGGCCAGCGCATCGAGGCCGATCAGCCGCGCCTGGAACTCGCGCCGGTCGGGCAGCTTCACACGGATCTGCGTGCCGTGCGCCACCACATGCGCGTTGGTCAGGATGAGTCCGTCGGCGCTCACGAGGAAGCCGCTGCCCAGGCTGCTGTCGTCGGCCTCGGCCGGCGGTGCGCGCAACAGCCAGCGGTCGCTGAAGCGGCGCGCCGGCACCGACGGCCGCTCCACGCCGATGTGGACCACGGCCGGCCCGTAGGCCTTGACCAATGCCGCGAGCCCCGGCACGGGCCATGGCATGGCGGCGTGCAGCGGCGCGACGGCCGCAAGGCCCAGCAGCGCCGCGCAGATCAAGCGGCGGCGCGATCGGTCAGGTGCGCGCGACAAAGCTGAGCGTGAGTTGCAGCACCATCGGCTGGCGCATGTCGCGCGGCGGCGGCTCGGCCAGCGGCTGTGCGGTGAGCAGCGCGCGCAGGTCGGTGTCGGCCTGCGCATCGCCCAACGAATCGAAGGCCACGCGCTCGACCTTGCCGCTGCCCGCGACCCACACGCGCACCACCACCGGCGCGGGCGGCACGGGCTGGCCCTCTTTCAGCATGCGGTCCTGCATCCACGTGTGCAGCCGCACCACGGTCTCGCTGGCCGGGTCGCTGAGCGACGACTGCAGCTGGTTGCTCGCCAGGTTGGCGTAGCTGATCCAGTGCTGCGGCACCTGCGTTTGTGTTTGCGCCGATGCCGCAAGCGGCGCCGCGGCGGCCGACAGCCCGAGGCCGAACCAGCCGAGCGCCAGGCGCAGGCGGCGCCAGCCGCGGGTCGTGTCGGAAGAAGAGGTCATGGAGGTGCGATGTCGTGAGAGCTATCAATCCAAGACGAAACGGCGCGCCCGCGACTGCCGTTTGTCACAAAAATTTCATGCACGACCTCTGCCCGCTCACTGCCCCAACAAGCGCCGCTCCTGCGCCGTGAGCTTCGTTTTCTGCGCATCGCCCAGCGGCCCGCGGCCCAGCACCTGCACCGGGCTGGTCTCGTCGTAGCCCACCGGGCGTGCCGTGGCACGGCCCGCATCGGACGGCGCCGCGGCACCGTCGGCGGGCTCGTTGCCGAAGCCCAGCACGCGTACCGAGAACACCGAGGGCAGACTCTGGCGCGACGCCGCGCGTTCACGCTGCATCACGTCCTGCGCCGCCGCCGTGGCCTGCGAGGCCGCGGCGCTGGCATTGCTCAGCGCGCCCACGTTCACCGAGGCCACCACCGGCAGGCCGGCCGACTGGCCCTTGACCTGGATGTTGGCCGCGTTCACCACCTGCAGCGCCGCGAGGTTCACGCTGCCCGACACGCGGATGCCCGCCTCGCCGGCGTCGATGGTGCCCAGCGGCGCGATCAAGTCCATGTCGCCCGCCGGCACTTCGGCGATGGGCGCCAAGGTGGCCAGGCCGGCGCCCGAGCTGGGCACCTGCGACGACAGCTTCACGTTGCCGATGTTGTCGTACACGCGCTTGGGCGGCGTGTAGACCAGCGTGGTCTTGGAGCCCCGGCCGGCGTTGATGTCGCCCTGCTCCGACCAGGCCAGCACGTCGCCGCCGAAGGTGGTCATCACGCGCGACAGGCCCAAGAGCAGGCTGCCTTCGCTGAACAGCTGGATGTGGCCCATGCCCTGCGTGATGACGCCCGCGCTGCCCGGCGGCACCGCGCCCTGCACGCCCACCACGATCTGCCCGCCCGGCGCGAGCATCTGGATGTCGCCGCCGAAGTCGGTGTGCACGCCCGAGGGGCCGTACAGGATGATGTCGCCGGTGCGCACGATCTCCTGGCCCGCCGCGTCGAGGTCGGGGAACAGCGTGGCGATCATGCCGCGCCCGCGCAGGTAGCTGCCGTAGCGCGGACCGTCCACGTCGTTGTACTCACGGCCACCCGCACGCAGCTCGGCAAAGTACACACCGCGCAGGAACACGCGCTGCTGTTCGGGCGCCAGCGCCTTGAAGTACGCGAGCGCGCTGCCCGGGTCCTTCACGTCGGCGCTGGTGGCGACGAAGCCGTAGCGCTCCTTGAGCCATGCGGCCAGTTCGGTGTCGTAGGTTTTCACCACGCGGCCCGGCTGGCTCGCCAGCGACTGGCCGGGGCCCGACTCGGCGCGCTTCGCGGGGTCGAGGTAGCGGTCGGCGATGGCCGAAAAATCGGGACCTGCGGCACCCATGCCCGCCATCATCGCGATGCTCGCGCCGGGGCGCGTGTCGCCCTCGGCCAGCGCGCCGCGGCTCACCACGCTGGCACGGTCGTCCTGCGTGATGTGGCGGCCGGCCGAGATTTCCAGCGCGCCGGGGCCCGCGACCTGCACGTTCGCATACAGGATGTCGCGTCCGGCCTCGATCAGCGAGACGTCGCGCGGGTCGTTGTTCACGATCAGCGCCTCAGTGCCAACGATGTCGCGCCCGGCGCGGATGCGTGCCGGTGCGGCCGAGCGATACCAGGTCTCGGGCACGGGTTGGCCGCTGGAATCCACCTTGCGCGCCGTGCCGCTGGCCAGGCCCAGGATGTCGCCCTTGACCGCATAGAACAGCGAGGGCGGCGCATCGGCCGCGTGCAGCGCGCGGCTGCCCAGCGTGTCCGGCCCGAAGGCGAACAGCGGATAGCGGTCGACCTCTCCGTAGTTCGGCACGCCGAGCGACCCGGTCACCGAGCCCTCCGGGCTGGTGTTGTAGACCACCGGCCGCTGGGATCCGTCGTAGCCGACGAACGCGGGCGCCCACGGCGTGGGCAGCGGCGTGACCGCACCCGACATGCCTACGGGGTAGCCGCCGCCGAACAGCGAGTTGCCGGCCAGGAACTCGAGCGCGCCCGACGGCGACGGTGCGAGCACCATCGCGCGGCCCGGCGCCTGCGTGGCGGGCGTGGCCGAGAAGCCGTAGTACAGGCTGCCCGAGGCCGCTGTCGCCCGCAGGATCGACGGATAGACCGTGACGTTGTCGCTCATGTTGATGCTGCCGAGGTACCGGCCGCTGGGCTGAAGGTTCGCCAGGTCGGTGCCGGGCGTGAGGTTGCCGCCGGCGCTGAACAGGTTGATCGCGGTGCGGTCGGTCCACAGCGTGAACCAGCCCTGGCCGATGCCGTACTCGGTGCCGCCGAGCTTGAAGCCCGAGCTGTTCGGCACCCGCGCGCGGCCCGCGTCGGCCACGCTCGTGAGCACCAGGTCGCCCGGCGTGTCCAGGTACATCGCCGAATCGCCCGGCACGACCACGATGCCCGCGTTGCCGATGCCGATGGTCGGGACGAAGGGGTTGATCGGGCGCGTGTCCATCGCATCGCCTTCCTGGCCCGGAATCGACCGCTCGGCCTTGCGGTAGCGCAGCTCGATGCCGCCGATGGCGGAGGCCGACACGTGGGCCGCACCGCGCAGGTTGACCAGGGCACCGTTGAGGTCCTGGTACTGCGAGTTGACGCCGTAGCTCGCGTACTGCGCCGCGGCCAGGTTCGGATTGACGACGCCGCCGATGCGCAGCTGCAGGTCGCCGCCGCCCGTGAGCGTCAGCTGGCCGTTCGCATCGACACGGCCCGTGCTGCCGACCGCCGCCACGATGGCTTCGCTGCGCTGCCAGATCTGGCCTTCGCCCAGCCGTGTGGTGACGCCCGCGTCGCCGCCCGCGCGCAGCGTGAGGTTGCCGCCGCCCAGGGTGCCCATGCCGGTGAAGCCCACGAGGTAGGGCTCCGGGCTGCTGTCGGTGCTGAACTGCTGGCCGGCCGACAGCGCGTAGGTGCCGAAGTTGATCCACCAGGCCGTCGCGATGCGGTCGCTGCCGGCCAGGGCCGTGCCCGAGCCCTGGCGCCACAGCCAGCTGCCCACCGCGGCGCTCGGCGCCTGGGCGCGCTCGCCCGCGAAGTGGCCCCAGACGTCGCCGACGACGTTGCCGCCCACCGCGATGTCGAGGTTGCCGCCGTGCTCGGGGTACCAGGCCTGGTAGGCCGCGAGCGCGGCGTCGTAATTCGCCGTCTGCGGGCCGATCACCGAGCCGCCGACCGCCTTGCCGCGCGGCAGGTTGAACGGGTCGAGGCCGTTGGCATCGAGCAGCGGCGCGGAGCGCGTGCCGGCCGTGTAGACGCCGAACGGCGACTCCATGACGAAGTTGCCGGCCGCCGCCAGGCCCAGGTCGCCGGTGCCGGTGCGCAGCACGCTGAACATCGGCGACAGCGGCGTGTATTTGGTGACGTCCTTGACGGGGTTGATGACCGTCGTGCAGATGCCCGGCCCCCACTCGCAGAGGGTGACGTATTCCGGAGAGACCGGCGTTCCCTCGACGAAGCTCGGGTCCCAGTCGGCGCCGTTGGGCCCCCAGAAATAGGAGAGGCGCGCCGGATCGACCTTGCAGGTGCCCTCGCCGCCCCAGTCGCAGTAGCCCGCCTCGAAATCCAGCGGGTCCAGCGGCGTTCCCTCGTCGTGGCCCCACATGGGCCCGTTCGGACCCCACACGAAGCCGCTGCCGCCCGGCGTGAGCCTGACGTTGTACATCGCGTGGCTGTCGGCCAGGATGAGCGCGCCGTGCTTGGCGGGGTCGACCGCGCGACGGTCGGCCGAGTCCAGGTCGGCGCCGGCCGTGAGCTGCAGGCTCCAGCTCGTCGCGCCCTGCCCCAGCATCGGCGCCACGGCCCAGTTGCTGCCCTGCACACCGTCGACTTGGGGCCGCAGGTTGACGGGCGCGTCGTTCAGCAACTGCACGTCGGTCATCGACGGAATCAGCGCGCCGCGCGCCAGCGCGATGGTGCCGTCGGCCTTCATCGCGACCGGCAGGCGCACGCCCTTGGGCCACACCATCGCCTGCACGCTGGCTTCGCCGCGCAGCGCGGTGCCTGCGCCCAGCTGCATGCCGCTGTCGAGCACCACGGCCTCGCCCAGCACCGTGCCCGCCTTCAGGCGGATGCTGCCGTCGGCGTAGTAGACGTTGGCGCGCAGCACCGTGCCGGCGGGCAGCGTGTAGGCCGCGCCCAGCGTCACGGTCACCGGCAGCACCGTGCCGGCCGGCAGCACCGTGGCTTCGGCGGGCACGTCGTAGTTGAGCAGTGCGTTCTTCGGGAACACCGTGCCCTTGTCGAGCACCACGCCGTCGATCGGCACGACGATGTCGCCGCCGTCGGGCGTGAACGGCGTGCCGAACTTCGAACGCTGCTCGGTGAGGTACCAGCCCTTGTCGTCGGGCGTGGCCGGCGGCGGCGCAAAGCCGTCGTTGATGCTGCCGTACACGTTGAGGTTGCCGCCCGCGCGGATCACCAGCACGCCGGGCTCGCCGAAGCCGCGTCGCGCCGGGTCGTTGCGGTTCGCACCCGGGCCGTAGCGGTAGCCCGAGAGGTCGATGTCGCCGACCACGCTGAGGTCGCCGTCGGCCGTCTGGCTGACGATCTCCACGCCGGGGCGCAGGTGGTAGCTGCCCAGGCCCGCGAGGCGCGCAGAGAGCGAGGTGTTGGCCAGCGCCTTGTCGATGAAGGCGCTGCTGTGGCCGTCGATCTCGTCGAGGTACTTCTGCGTGATGAGCTGCGGCACGTGGCCCGTGACGTCGGGCGCGTCCGCCAGCGGTGCGTCGGTGTAGGTGCGGAAGGCGTTGACGGCGATGGTCTTCGCGCCCTGGATCGCGGGCGTTCCGTTGACGTTCACCGCCACGTCGTTGTCGCCGCGTCGCGGCGCGTTCAGTGCCAGCGTTCCTCGCGATGCACCGTCGTTGCCTTGCGCCGCGCTCACGGCCGTGCCGGCGCGCAGGTCGATGGCCGCGCCACCGCCCAGGGTCAGCGTGCCCTGCGTGCTGGTGAGGTCGACGATGGCCCGGTTCGGGCTGTCGATGATCTTGCCGTAGCTGTCCACGCGCAGGCCGGTGGCGTGCGCGTCGAGCGTGCCGTTCACCGTGAGGTCACCCTTGGCCGCAAGGCGGATCGCGCCGGGCTGGAAGCCGCTCGCGTCGATGCGGCCGTTCACCGTGAGGCTGCCGCCGTCGACCGTGACCTCGACCACGCGCGCCTTCACTTCGTCGCCGATGGCGAGGTCGCCCTGCTTGATCTGGAAGCGCCGCGCGCCGGTCACGCCGCCTTCGTTCAGGCGCGTGTTCAGGCCCGCGAAGTCGGCCACGGTCTGGCCGCGCACATTGATCTCGGCTGCGTCGTACGGCACCACCGTGCCGCCCGCGTCGTAGGCGCCGCTGGCCGTGCCGAGGATGCGTCCGCCCAGGTCGATGCGGCCCGCGCCGGCGCCCAGCGCCGTCGCCTGCATCGTGCCGCCGCGGTTGTGCGTGGCCGACAGGTCGATCACCGAGCCTGCCGCCTGCACGATGTTGCCCGCCGTGCTCGTCACTTCGAGATCCCCGCCGCGGCTGTAGCGCGTCTGCTCGAAGAACTTGACGGCGCGGCCTGCGAGGTCGATGCGCGAACCCGCGCCCAGCGTCACGTCGCCGTTGGCCGTGAGCTGCAGCTTGCCCGACGGCAGGCCGACCGTGCCGTCGATAGTGATGTTGCGGCCCGTGAGCGCCAGTTGCGCGCCCAGTGGCACGTCGCCGGTCGGCTGCGCGCCTGCCGGTGCGCTGACGACGATGTCGCCGCCTGCCGTGATGCGGTTGTTCGAGCCGGCCTCGCCGGTGAGCAGCGGCGCGCGCAGGTTCAGCTGGCCGCCGCTGTAGTCGTAGCCCTTGCCGGTCACGTACGCGCCCTGCTGCTCGTACACGCCCAGCGTGCCCTTCGCGTTCGCCGTGATGCGCTCGCTCGCGTTCAGGTTGACGGTGCCAAAGCCCAGCGCGAGCCGGTCTGCCGAGAAGCCCGCGTCGGGCTGCGTGTTGGGCGCGTGGCCCAGCACGATGCGCGCGGCCGACACGTCGAGCGTGCCGTGGCCCAGCAGGCTGCCGATGGCGCCGCCCGGTGCGTTCTCGCCGGGAAAGATTTCGCCGCTGCCGGGCGGACGCGGCGTGAGGCCGGTCCAGATGAATTCACCGGTCGTGATCTTCGCGGTGTCGCCCGCGCCGCCGTAGCCGTAGATGGCCGGCGTGCCCAGCACCAGCCGCTCGATGGACGACACGCCGGTGGTGGGGTCGAGCGTGTCCAGCGACACCGCGCCGTAGATGTTCACCGATTCGCGCGCGTTCAGCACCAGCGTCTCGACCGCGGGCACGCCCTCACCCTTGTTGCCGGCCAGCAGGTTCGCCAGGATGCCCTGGTTCATCGACAGGCCCGACGGCAGCTGGCCGTTGGCAGAGGCCTGCTGCAGCGCCGCGTCGCTGCCCAGGTTGACCGAGGACACGGCCAGCAGCAGGTTCTTCGCGCCGTAGCGCACGTTGTCGGCCATCGTGAACGAGCGGTTCGTGGCCACGGCCAGCGTGCCCTCGCCGTACAGCGTGGTCTGGCCGCTGCACGCACCGCTCGGGCACGCGCCGACCTGGATCGTGACGGGCGTGGCCTCGGCGACGGGCGGCATCAGGTTGATCCAGCCGTTCGACAGCCCCAGCACCGCGGTACGGTCCGGCGAGAACACCACGCCGTCGGTGGAGTCGTAGGCCGGCGCGCCGGCGCCCAGCGTGTTCAGCGATGCGCCCTGCTCCACCTGGATGCCGTCGCCGTAGCCGCCGGCCACGAGGAAGATTTCCGCGCCGCGCAAGGTCGCGCCGCTGCGCACCACGATGTGACCGGTGTTCGACTTGAAGGTCGCGTAGTTGTCGGCATAGGGCAGATCGATCCGGCCGCCCACGATCATCCGGGGCGCGCCGAAGGCATTGAGCTGGTCGGACTGCACCGACGCGCCCGTGAACCCGGCCGTGCGTCCGGCGCCCGGCGCCGTCACCTCGAGGGCGACGGCCGTCACCGACAGCGTGCCGCCGAAGCCTGCGCTGCCGGCCGCCGGGTTGAACAGCGCCGTGCCGTCGAACTGCAGCATCGACACGCCGTCCTTCGGCTTGGAATAGAAGTAGTCGAGCTGCAGGTTGCGCGCGTCGGCCGCGATCTCGCCGCGCACGCCGCCGCGGCGTGCCGCATCGGCCGCCACAAAGGCGTCGTAGCCCATCTCGTTGTAGGTGGCGTGCTGCTTCACCACGGCCGCCGGCGTGACGACCAGCGAACTCGCCAGCGACGACTTCACCGCCGTGTTCGCCACGCCGAGGTAGCCGCTCGCCACGTACGAGCCGTAACCGGCCGGCAGCGGCGTCGCGGGCAGCGCGCTTTGTGCACCCACTTCCACGCGGAACGCACCGGGCAACAGCGCGTAGGTCGACGGCAGCAGCGTGTAGGTGCCGGCCTTGAGCCCGCCCACGTCGTGGTCGAGCGTGACCTGCCGGCCGATGGCCGGCTCGCCCGCGCCCGCGTCCGGCGACACCGGCGCGTAGCCGCCCTGGAAGCCCGGCACGATGGCGTACACCCCGTTGCCCGCCTTGCTGAAGGTGTTGGCGGGGTTGGCATTGGCCAGCGGCGTGCGCAGCACGTCGACCGAGCCGCCGCGCCCGCTCACGAAGCCCGCGCCCGTGAGCTCGCCGCCGCCCGACAGGTCGAGCACCGCGCCGGCATGCCCGACCACGCTGTCGCCCGTGAGCAAGATGCCGCTGCTGCCGATGGCGCGCTTGTCGATGGCATTGCCCGCGACGCTGTAGCCGATGCCGTCGGTCGTGCCGCCGTAGGGCATGACCAGCCCCGCGCCGCTGACCGAGGTGATGCTGCCCGGCAGCAGATCGACCAGGCTGGCGCGCGCCTCGTAGGTGCTGCGCCCGTCCTGTCCCACGATGAGGTTGCCCAGCGGGGCGCGCACGATGCCGCCCTGGCGCACCGTGTCGCCGCCGAGCGCCAGGATGCCGAACGCCGACTGCGGCATGGCCACGTCGCCCTCGACCTGGCGCCGGATGTCGAGCACGCGGCCCGTGTCGTAGCCCGCGCGGATCTGCGCATTGGCGCCGGTCGCGGGGTAGATCTGCGCGGCGGTGAGCGTGAGGTCGCCCATCGTCGCCAGCTCGGTCGTGGTCGCGCCGAGCAGGCCGAGCGCGGGCGTGCCGCCGAGCAGGCGCAGGTCGCCGCGGCTCGTCATGTTCACCGTATCGAAGCCGCGGCGGTCCACCACCAGCGCGGGGCCGGCCGTCATGGCGATTTCGCCGTGCGCGCCGAAGCCCACGCGGTCGCGGATGTCGATGTGGTCGGCCTCGGCCGTGAACACCGCCTCGCTCACGCGCGTCGATGCGCCGTGGCGCCAGGTGGTGGTGTAGACCACCTCGCCGTCCTTCGTGGGCGCACCGGTCACGCCGGCCAGCCGCAGATAAGACGAAGCAAGCCGCACGTTCGAATCGGTCGCCGCGCTGTCGGCCAGCGCGAAGCTGCCCGCGTAGATGCGCAGGCTCTGCGCCGTGGTGAGGTCGACGTTGCCGTCGAAGCTCAGCAGGCCGTTGACCAGCAGCGACAGGTTGCCGAAGCCGCCGTCCCGCACCTGGTCCACACCGAGGCGTCCCTTGCCGTAGGCCAGTGCCGCGTCGGCGTGGCCCGGCTGGAGCGTCGAGGGCAATCCGCTGGGCTGCTGCGTCTGCGACAGCACCAGCTCGCGCGCCTGCCGCACGGCGTCGTCGGCGGCGAAGAACTTCGAGAACACCGGGGCTTCGAGCGCCACCGCGAGCGTGCCGCCCGCCGCATTCGCGCCGCCCGCATGGGCACGCAGCGTGCCGTCGAGGTACAAGCTGTGCGCCGACTTCAGCACGATGGTGCCGCCGTCGCTGGCCACGTCGAGTTCGCGCCACAGGGAGCCGACCGCCGGCACGTCGGTGCGCACGTGGCTGCCCGAGGCATCGAGCACCGCACCGGGGCGGATGACGATCGCGAGGTCGGGTGCGTTGGCCGCGCCCTTCGCTTCCCAGTCGAGCCCGCCGCCAATCGAGATGGTGCCGCCGTTGCGCACCGTGCCGTAGCGGCGGCCGTCGCCGTCGATGCCGGTCTGTGCGCGCGCTGCCACGTCGAGCACCGCGCCCTCGCCGATCCACACCGAGCGTTGATGCGGCTGCAATGACGGGCTCTCCGGCATCGTGAAGGCCGGGGCCTCGATGTCGATGCCGATGCGCCCGCCCCAGGCGTTGAGCCGGCCGTCGACCACGAAGCCGCTCTTGCCGCCGCCGAGCAGCTGGATCGAACGGCCCGCGTCGACCGTCACCACCGCGCCCGCGCCGATGGCGAGGTTGCCGCCTTCGGTGTTGCGGCGCTGCGAACGCAGCACGAGGTCGGCGCCCTGGCGCTGCACGACCTGGCGGTTCACCGTGTCCTGCTGCAGCAGCGGCGGGGTCCACAGTTGCAGTGCGATGCCGCCTTCATGGTCGGCACCGACGCCGGGCGCGATGCGGTAGACCGGCATGACCACGTCGAGCTGCGCGCCCGGCGCGACCGTGAGCCCCGCGTGGCCGTTGAGGTCATAGGTCGAGAAGCCCGATTGCAGGCGCGACGCGTCGAGCACGAGCTGCGTTGCATCCGAAGTTGCCGGGTCGGGTCCGATGAGCAGCGCGTTGCCCGTTTCGAGCTTCAGCGTGCCGCCGCCGTTCACGCCATGGCCGCGGATCTCGCCGCCCAGCGACAGGCGCCCCTTCGTTTCGGGGCCCGCGATGGCCGCGTCGGCCACCAGCGCCACGCTGCCGCCCTTGCCGCCCTTGGGCTTGCCCTTGGCCAGCAGCGCGGCACCCGACGACACGTCGATCAGGCTGCCCTGCCCGATCGTCACGCCGTGCGTCGATTCGAGTCGCACCGTGCCGCCGTCGATGACCGCGAGCGTTGCCGAGTCTTCGGGCGCCGTGCCGATGTCGACGCGGCGTCCGCGCAGGTCGAGCGTGACGCCGTCGCGCACGGTGAGCGACGAATCGACGTCCTTCACCAGCACGCGCGGCTGCGCACCTGCCACCGGCGACGTGAAGACATTGCCGGCCTCCAGCGTGCCGCCGCGCACCGTGACGTCGGCGCCGATGTCGATGAACGCGCCGAGCAGGTTCATGCGCCCGCCGTCGGCGAGCGTGAGCGCCTTCTCGGTGGTCACACTGCCGCGCGTGCCGATGTCGAGCACCGACAGGTGCTGCGCATTCAGGTGCGCCGCATCGAGCCACAGCGTGTTGATGCGCTCGGCAGCGAGCGCGTCGGCCGCGGCCATCTGCTGCGTGATCGGTGCCACGTCGCCGAAGCGCACGTCGGTGTCGAACAGGTCGATGCGGCCCTGCGCGCCGTAGCGCCCCACCGCCAGCACGCCGCCGCGCGCCACCGCCGTCTGCGACTGGCGGTAGCCGTCGTCCAGCGCGGCGTCGCGTGCGCGTGTCTGCTGCGCGCCGTTGAACACCTCGGCCACGATCTCGCCTTCGAGCACCGCCGTCGGTGCGCTCACCACCAGCCGGCCCGCATCGCGCCCGACGGTGTAGCCGTTTTCCAGCTTGCGCTGCGGCGCGATCAGCGGGTTGTAGAAATAGTCGGTGTTCGCCTTGCCCCAGCGCACGTGCGCGGCCTCGAAGCCCTTGTAGACACCGTCGAACAACAGGTCCGACGGGGCCTTGTCCAGGCTGTACAGGCGCCCGTCGCTGCCCTTGAGCCAGGTCTGGTAGATCACGCCGGTCTGCACGTTCAGCGAACCGCCAGACAGGTTGACCTTCGACCCCGCCTGCGTGACAACCTCGCTGCCGCCCAGCACCACCGTGCCGCCCTGCGCGGCCCATTCGCCGACGCCGTGGCCCTGGTTGCCCAGGTAGCCGCCGACCTCCAGCAGGCCACCCGCCGCGTACCAGCGCTCGCCCTCGTAGCCGCCCACGCCGGGCGCCACGCGCACGAGCTTGCGCCGGTCGATCCACACGTCGTTGTTGAAGAGCTTGCCGCTCTCGCGGTTGCGCGGCGCGTCGCGCATTTCATTGCCCTGCACGCTGACCTTGACGTTGTTCGACTCCATCGACACGTTCACGCCCACCGCGCCCGACACGTCGAGCCGCGCCTTGTCGGCCACGAAGCTGCGGCGCGTGGCACTGGCCGCAATCTGCCCGCCGGTGGCGAGCGTGAGCGACTCGCCCTCGAAGCGGATGTCGCCGCCCGAGACGATCTCGATGCGCGACTGGTCGCGGCGGTCCGACAGCCGCGAGAGGTTGTCGAAGAGGCCCGGCGGCACGAGCGCGCGCGCGGTGTCCTGCGCGGCCGATTCCTTGAGGAGCGCATCGCGCTGGCTGTCGAACGCGCTGGCCTTGCCGTCGTCTTCGATGAGCACGGCCGTGACAGCGCCGCTGCCCAGCGCCACGTTGCCGCGCGTGTCGGCGGCCGAGTTCAGCAGGTGCACCGTGCCGCGCGCGGACACGGTGGACGTGGCGAGCGCGACGCCGTCCTGCCGCACCTCGCGACCCGCGAGCGTGATGTCGCCTTCGCGCGCCACGAGCAGGCCGGTGTTGCTCACCTTGCCCGACGTGCTGTCGGCCACGAACTGCGGCGCGATCTCATTGCCGCGCGTGGTCGAGAACGCGTTGGCCTCGGTGCCCACGCCCTTGCGGATCACGAAGCTGTCGCCCGCCGCGAGCTGCACCTGGCCCTTGCGCGCGGCGATCTCGCCGGCGTTGGCCACTTCCTTGCCGAGCAGCAGCACGTAGCCGCCGCCCTGCGTGACGGAGCCGGGCTCCTTGGTGGTCAGCCGCGCGCCAGCCTTCACTTCGACCTTGCCCAGGTCGTCCTTCGCCGTGGTGAAGCTCGGCGTGGTGTCGTTCGAATAGATGCCGCGCGCCTTGAACTGGTCGTCGCCGATGTGGGCGGCTGCCGCCACGAGGTTGCGCGTGTCGGTCTGGCTGGTGCCGCTGAACACCACGCCGTTGCGGTTGGCGATGAGCACCGTGCCGTCGGCCTTGATCTGGCCCTGGATCTGCGACGGCCGCGCCTTCGGATCGTTCACTCGGTTGAGCACGGCCCAGTCGGCTTGCTGCCTGAAATCGACCGTGGTGTGGCGCCCGACGTTGAAGGTCTCCCAGTTGAGGATGGCCTTGTCGGCCGTCTGCTCCACGGTGACGACGGTGCGGCCGTTGACCTGCTGTTGCGAATCGCGATTGAGCGCGCGGGCATTGAGCCAGCCGGCGCTCAGCGAATTCGTGTCGACCTTCAGGCCGCCATCGGCCAGGCCGTCGGGCACCGAGGGATCGTTCTGCGCGGCGGCGCGTGCCGCGGCTTGTGCGGCCTGCTGCGCGGCAATCGCCTGCGCCGCAAGGCCCAGGTTGCCGAGCGACTGGCGCAGCTGCTCGCTGGCCTTCTGCTGCTGCGCCAGCGGGTTCGTCAGCGTCGAGGCCGGCGTGCCGTTCGGCAGGTAGCCCGTGACCGCGGCCGTGCCCTGCGCCACGTTCTTCTGCGCCATCCATGCGGCGCTGAAGGCGCGCTGCGCCTCTGCATTGCCCGCCAGGCCCGCCATGGCCAGCGCGAGGGCGGCGGCGTGCGCGACGGGCGCGCGGCGGAATGTCTTGTTGCTCATGTCATACCCCAGAGAAAAACCGTTCTGGAGAAGAGACCGGGCTCACGGGATGCGACCGACACGCGCGGCACGAAAGTTCGGGAGAATTTGCGAACGAAGACGAAGCGCTGCTTTTTTCACAGCCGCGTCACAGAGCGCGGCTATCCGAGCAGCACGATGCCGGCAGGCAGCGACGTGAGCTTCGCGCCGTAGCTTGCAGCGATCAGCGTTTCGACACGCGACAGCTCGTCCAGCCGCAGCCGCGCCTGCACCTTGCGCTGACCAAGCTCGGCACGCGTGACGATGAGGCGCCCCGGGCGGTAGCGGTTGATCTCGTCGACCACGGCCGCGAGCGGCGTGTCGTCGAACACCAGCACGCGCTCGCGCCACGCGCCCACGGCCGCGAGATCGGGCGCGCGCGCCACCTCGGCCTCGCGCCGGCCGCCGTAGCGAATCTGCTGCGCCTCGCCGGCCACCAGCACACGCTCGCCATCGCGCAGCTCGACCGAGCCCGCGAAGCAGGTCACGCACACCTCGCCGCCGGTGGCACGCACGTTGAAGCGGCTGGCGGCGGCGGCCACGAGGCGTGCACCGCCCACCGTCATGGTGAAGGGCGTGCGCCGCGCCGCGTCGAGCAGCACCTGCGCCTCGCCGCCGAGCATGTCGAGCACCGGCGGCTCGCCCTCGGCGCCGCGCGCGAGGTTGAGGCTGGTCTGCGTGTTCATCTCGACCACCGCGGCCGCATCGGCCAGCACCACGCGGCGCTGCTCGCCGGTGCCGGTGCGGTAATCGGCCGTCATGTCGGACAGCGCAGGCCACAGGCCGGCGGGCGGGCGCACAACCACGAAGGCGGCGGCACCGGCCGCGAGCGCGGCGCCGAGGAACTGACGGCGGCCGAACGCGGGCGGGCGCGACACGGCGATGGCTGCGCGCGGTGGTACTGCGTCCATGGCGGGCATGCGCCGCGCCACCGCTTCAGCAGCGGGTCGGGTCAGGTCCCACAGCCGCGTCGCGTCGGCCATGGCTTGCGCGTGCTGCGGGCTGCGGGCGCACCAGCGGCGGAAATCCTGCGCATCGCCCGTGGTCGCGCGGCCGGAGGTCAGGCGCACGAGCCAGTCGTGGGCCTGCGCTTCCAGCACGGTGCGTTCGCGGTCGGTCGGGGTGGGAACAGCCATCATGTTTTCTCAGACTGTTTTCCCGCACCGGGACCGAACCTCTGAATCACATCGCGCCCCAAACGACCGGCGCAATGCACCAGCGCGGCCTTCACTTCGCGCTCGACGATGCGCACCGACACGCCGTAGCGCCGCGCCAGATCGGCATGCGGTGTCTCGTCCACGCGCGAGGCGATGAAGATGTCGCGGCGGCGGCGCGGCAGCTCTTCGAGCGCACGCTCCAGCGCCTGCACCTCGCTGCGCGCCTCCGAGACGCGGGCCGGGTCGTGGCTGTCGTCGGAAAAGTGCAGCAGCTCCTCGACCTCGACGAAGTCGAGCAGGCGCCCGTGGGAGATGCGCCGGTCTTCGGCCACGTTCGACGCGATGCGCAGCAGGTAGGCCATCGGGCTTTGCACCGGGCCGGGGTCGCTCATGCGCTGCACGCGCAGCCAGGTCTCGTGCAGCACGTCGTCGGCCCGCTCATCCGAGCCCAGGCGGCGACGCAGCCGGTTGCGGAACTCGATGTAGCGGCTGGTCAGCAGGCTGCGCAGAAAGCCGGGGGTGTCCTGTTCCACGGCGTGCTCAGGGAAGCGCAGCGGGCGTGGCCGCGTCGCAGATGTCGGGGCGGTCGCCGGTGCGCGGCAGCAGCAGCACCGTCAGCGGCTGGTCGGCCTCGCCTTCGGGCGGGCGGTCGAGCACCAGCGTGTTCATCGCGGCCTCGAGTGCGGCGTCGCGCTGCGCGAGGCCGGTGGAACTGAGCAGCCGCGTGCGCCGCACATGGCCGCTGGGGCCGACCCACAGCTGCACCAGTGCGCGGTAGGTGCCGGGGCGCGCATGCGGCCAGCGGCACAGCGTGTGCTCCAGCGCCTGCTGCACCACGCGCGCGTCGCGCGGGGACATGGCGGGGGCGGCGGGCGCGGCCGGCGTCGTCGCAACCACGGGCGGCGCCGCCTCGGCCTCGACCAGCGTGAAGGTGCGCGCATCGGTGTGGCGCGCGGCCAGCCGTGTGCCGGCGAGCAGGCGCTGCAGCGCCTCGCGCGGCGTGAACACGCCGTGCAGCGGCGCGGATTCGAGGCCGGCGGTGAGCTGCCCGTCGAAGAACACGGACTGCCCCGTCGCCTGCGCATAGACCTGCACGGCGGTGGCCAGCGGCTGGGCCGGCAGGTCGAAGGCGATGCGCCCCGCCGCATCGGGCGAAGGCGCAGGTTCGCCGGCATGCGACACGGCCGCGAGGGACAGAATTCCGAGGATCAGGGTCAAGACACACACCCACCGTGACCGAGCAACGCGAGACATGCCGGGTCCTGTGACGAAGGAGGAATCGCAGGCGCCGGGCCGGTGCCAGGTACTGCTTTGGTGCTCGGAATGCTAGTGACGCTTTGTGACAGCTTGAATGCATTGCAAGCGCCGGCCACGGTCCGAACCGCCCCTGTCGCTGGCGACAATGCGCCCATGACGTTCGACCTTTTCGACGCCCCGCCGCGCGCCGCACGCGAGCCGATCGGTCCGGCCGCTTTCGTGCTGCCGGGCTTTGCACTGCCGCGCGTCGACGCGCTGCTCGCGGCCATCGCCGACGTGTCCGCGCGCGCGCCGTTCCGTCACCTGGTCACGCCGGGCGGCTTCACCATGTCGGTCGCGCTGACCAACTGCGGCGCGCTCGGCTGGACCAGCGACCGGCGCGGCTACCGCTACAGCGCGGTCGACCCCGACAGCGGCACGCCCTGGCCCGCGATGCCCGAGGCCTTCGCACTGCTGGCGCGCGACGCGGCGGCGCTGGCGGGCTTCGACGGCTTTGCGCCCGACGCCTGCCTGGTCAACCGCTACCAACCGGGCAGCCGGCTCTCGCTGCACCAGGACCGCGACGAGCGCGACCACGGCGCACCGATCGTGTCGGTGTCGCTGGGCATGCCGGCGGTGTTCCAGTTCGGCGGGCTCGCACGCGCCGACAAGACCGCGCGCATTCCGTTGACGCACGGCGACGTGGTGGTGTGGGGCGGCGTGGACCGGCTGCGCTTTCATGGCGTGCTGCCGCTGAAAGACATGCCGCATCCGCTGGAGGCGCAGCTCGGCGCGCAGCGCATCAACCTCACCTTCCGCAAGGCCGGCTGACGCGCACGCATGACAGACACGACGACCACCTCCACCGAATCCCCTGGCCGCGCGATCCGTGCGCTCTACGCCGCGCTGTGGCACTTCGCCGCGGGTGCGCGTGCGCAGCTGCTCGGCGCCACCGCGTTGCTCGCGAGTTCGCAGCTGATCCGCCTCTCGCTGCCCTACCTCGCGGGCCAGGCCATCAACGCATTGCAGCGCGGCGACCTGCCCACGGCGGGCCGCTGGATCGCGACGCTCGCGGCCGTGTACGTCGGCGCGTGGGCGCTGCACGGGCCGGGCCGCATCCTCGAGCGCAACGTGGGCCTGAAGGTGCGCGAGACGCTGGCCGACCAGCTCTATGCGCGCATCGCCGCCGCACCGCTCGCCTGGCACGACAGCCACCACTCGGGCGAGCTGCAGCACCGCGTGCACCAGGCCAGCCGCGCGCTCGCGGACTTCGCGCAGAACCAGTTCATCTGGCTCACCAACGCGGTCAACTTCGTCGGGCCGCTGGTGGCGCTGGCGCTGCTGTCGCGCACCAGCGGCGTGACGGCGCTCGCGGGCTATGTGCTGATCGGCGTGGTGATCGTGCGCATCGACCGCGCGCTCATGAAACTCGCGCGCGCCGAGAACGACGCCGACCGCCGCTATGTGGCCGCGCTGCTCGACTTTCTGGGCAACGCCTCGACCGTCATCGGCCTGCGGCTGCAGGGCGCGTCGCGCCTGTTGCTGCGCCGTCGCATGGCGGCCGTTTCGCTGCCGCTGAAACGCACCGTGGTGCTCAACGAAGGCAAGTGGTTCGCGGTCGACCTGATGGGTCTGGCGCTGACCTGGGGCCTGGTGGTGATCTATGTGTGGCAGGCGCGCGCGCCGGGCCAGGCCGTGATGCTGGGCGCGGTGTTCATGATCTACCAGTACGCGCAGCAGGCGGCGGGCGTCGTCACGTCGGTGGCGGCCAACTTCAGTTTCTTTGCGCGCATGCACACCGACTACAGCAGCGCCGAGCCGATCTGGCACGCGCCGACGAGCGCCACGCTCGAGGCCCCGCCCGAAGAAGTGCCGGCGCATGAACGCATCGACGCTGGAGCGCCGTGGATGCAGCTGCAGGTCGAACAGCTGCAATGGCGCCACGCCCCGCGCGGCGGCGGCACCATTGCCGACGACCCGGCGGAACCGACGCGCAGCGGCCTGCACGACGTGGCGCTCTCGCTGCACCGGGGCCAGCGCGTGGCACTGGTGGGCCCGAGCGGCGGCGGCAAGAGCACGCTGCTGCGCGTGCTGGCCGGCCTGTATGCGCCGCACGGCGGCACGCTGGCGCTCGACGGCGTGCCGACCGACTGGACGCGGCTGCGCCAGCTTGCCACGCTGATCCCGCAGGAGACCGAGCTGTTCGAGGCCAGCGTGCGCGAGAACCTGGCCTTCGGCCGCCCCTGCGACGACGAGCGCCTGCGCGCCGCGCTGCACACGAGCACCTTCGACGAGGTGCTGCAGGCCACGCGCGGCGACCTCGACAGCGCGATCTCGGAACGCGGCTTCAACCTGTCGGGCGGACAGCGCCAGCGGCTGTGCCTGGCGCGCGGCGTGCTCGCGGCCGAGGGCAGCTCGCTGCTGCTGCTCGACGAGCCGACCAGCGCGCTCGACGCCGCCACCGAAGCGCGCGTGCTGGGGCGCATCGCGGCGGCGTTTCCGCAGGCCTGCGTGATCGCCTCGGTGCACCGGCTGAGCCTGCTCGACCGCTTCGACACGGTGATCCTCATGGAGGCCGGCCACGTGCGCGACCACGGTCTGCGCGACGAGGTGCTGGCGCGCCAGCCGATGCTTCGGGAAGCTGCGGCCGGTAACAAGCAGTAGGACCCCTCCTGCGCCAGAAGGCGGCTTTCGCACCCGCCGCGCTGGCACGTCTTCTGCAACAGTATCGGCATCCATTTGTTCACGTCTGGCCCTGCGCGGACTTGTTTTGCGCGCCGGCTGCGTTCCAATCGCATGGTCCTTCTTTCCGCGAGCGTTCCCTGCCTCATGCGCCCTTCCCGTGCCACCCTTTCGCTTGCCCTGCTGGGCGCCCTGCTGGGCGCCCTGCTGGGTTTGTCGGCCTGCACCACCAGCAGCACAGCCGAGCAGCGGCAGGCCGCCGCCAGCAAGCCGCCGCAGACCGACTGCGTCGCCTGGGTCGGCGCCGACCGCAACGCGCGGGTGGGCGGCTACCTGCTGCCGCAGGCCGGCACCGCCGTGAACGCCGGCGGCCCGCGCGTGTGCGTGCCCGTGCTCATGAGCGCCTACCCCGTGCCCACCAATTACGCGGGCGGCGACTACCACGTGGGCCAGTTCACCGACGACCAGCTCAAGGCGCGCTGGCGCACCTGCAAGGCCGAGCCAGACTGCTTCGCGCGCGTGAACGCGCAGATGCAGCGCTGGCTGCCGCCCAACAAGGCGCGCGCCACGCGCGTGACCGGAGCGGTCGATCCGGCCGGACGCATCGATGCCGACAGCCCGAAGGTCGACCTGAAGCAGATCCGTCGCCCCGCCTTCTTCGCCAAGGCGCCCTACCGCGAAGGCATTGCCGAAGCCGACGCGCGCACCCACATCGTCGAGTTCACCGTGCCGCGCGACACCTTCGAGCGGCTCGACCTGAAGCTCACCGACCCGATCAAGCTGCGCGGCTGGTACCTCGAAGGCGCGGGCGTGGACGACGGCCACGGCCGCAAGGTGCGCGCCCTCGCGGTCATGGCGGCGGGCGGCGGTGGGCAACTCACGGCCCTCCAGCATCCGGACGAAGTGGCCTACCGCATCGACGCCGCCAGCGGCAAGGCCGTGCCGGTGTCTTTCCCCAACGGCACCACCGAGGCCATGGGCCAGCGCTGGTGGCGCGAGAACCTGCACGCGCTGAACAGTGCCGGCTTCGACGTGCTGGCCTACGACCGGCGCGGCGAAGGCCTGTCTGGCGGCGTGAGCGACACCAACACGCTGGAGCAAGGCGAAGACGTGTTCCGCGTGCTCGCGCAGCTCGAACACGGCCAGGGCCTGCGGCTGCTCACACCCTCGGGCCAACTGCTCGAAGGCAACGCCGCGCGCGGGCGCCTGCTCGCGGGCCAGAGGGCCAGCGAGATTCCGCTGGTGCTCGGCGGCTACTCGCGCGGCTCGATGTCGACCGCCTGGGCCCTCACGCGCAACTACGTGGCCGCCTGCAGCTTCGACATGCCCGTGCCCAACTGCACGCCGGCGCGCGGCTGGCGCAACATCCGCGGGGCCATCTTGCTGTCGTCGTTCGCCAGTGGCGCGGGCTACCTGCCCGATGCGCCCGACCTGGCCGACCGCAACCTGTTCCTCGGTGGCATGGCGGCGGACCATCACATCCTTTTCTATCCGAACTCCGCCACGCTCGCGGGCATGGACCGCTGGCCCGCCGCCTTCTTCGGCAAGGGCCTGTGGGACCGTGCCGAATCGCTCGAGGGCACCGTGGCCGCCTACAACCGCATCCGCGGCGTGAAGGAGATCGTGCTGTCGCGCGGGCCGCACGCCATCGAGACCTGGCCCGAGTCCGAACGCCGCTACCTGCGCGAGCGCATGGTGGCCTACGCGAAAGTGGTGATCGTCGGCGGGCGCACCGTGCCGGGTGCGCGGCCGTGGAAAGACTTCAAGTCGCTGGTCGCCACCACGCCCGATGTGTGGGAGCCGTCGTCGCGCCCGGGCACGGGGCCCGGACGACAGCCCTGAGATCGACAGGCCACCGCCACAATGGCGGCCATGGACCTGCTCAAGACCCTCGGACTCTTCGTCGCGACCGCGCTCGCGGAAATCGTTGGCTGCTACCTGCCCTACCTGTGGCTCAAGCAGGGCCAGTCGATCTGGCTGCTGGTGCCCGCGGCGCTGAGCCTGGCGCTCTTCGCGTGGCTGCTCTCGCTGCATCCGACCGCCGCCGGCCGCGTGTATGCGGCCTATGGCGGGGTCTACATCGGCGTGGCCATCCTGTGGCTCTGGGCGGTGGACAAGGTGACACCGTCCACCAGCGACTGGGTCGGCGTGGCCGTGTGCTTCGTCGGCATGGGCATCATCATGTTCGGGCCGCGCAGCGCGGGTTGATGGCTTGGCGCGCACGCTGAACCTCCGGGATTGGGCACGCCGCATCAAGCGCGACGCCGTCACCCTCTGGTTCGCCTGCCGTGACCCCGCCACGCCGTGGCTGCCGAAGGCGCTGTGCTGGTTCACCGTGGCCTATGCGCTGAGCCCCATCGACCTGATTCCCGACTTCATTCCCGTGCTCGGCTATCTCGACGACGTGCTGCTGCTGCCCGCGCTGATCTGGCTCGCGGTGCGGCTGCTGCCGCCCGAGGTCATCGCACGCAGCCGTGAACGTGCCGAAGAATGGATGGCGCGCACGGGTAGCCGGCCTACGAGCCGAGTCGGCATGGCCCTGGTCATCGGCGTCTGGGTGCTGGTCGCGGCTGGCTTGGCCTGGTGGCTCTGGCCACGCTGACATCAACTCATCCTCTTCACAAGGAGCCGACGTGTTCTCCCATGTCTTCTTCAGCGTCTCCGATTTCGACCGCGCCCTGGCCTTCTACGACGCGGTGATGGACGGCCTCGGCCTGGAGCGCCGCTTCTGCGACCCGGCCAAGCCGTGGGCGGGCTGGCACAGCGCGGGGCGCGCGCGGCCCTTCTTCGTGATCTGCCGACCCCACGACGGCCAGCCGCACGATGCGGGCAACGGACAGATGGCGGCGTTCACCGCCAGCACGCGGGCGATGGTCGATGCGGTGCACCGCACGGCGCTCGCGCATGGCGGCAGCTGCGAAGGCCCGCCGGGGTTCCGCACGCACTACCACCCGGACTATTACGGCGCGTACTTCCGCGACCCGGACGGCAACAAGCTGTGCGTCGTGTGCCACGACGCAGCGGGCTGAGTTTCAGCCGGCGCGGCTGCGCGAACTCTTGCGCGGGCTCTCGGTGCGCGCCACGCGCGCGGCCTCGGCGGCGGCGTTCACCTGCTCGATCCACAGCAGCGCATCGACGTGCGCCATGAAGCGCTGCAGGTACTGCGGCGACAGGTCGCGCATCAGCGTGAGTGCGCGCTGCACGAGGTGGTGCGTGTTGAGCGGGCCGGCGTTCTTCGGCACCTTGGCGAGCGATTGCGTCACGCGTTGGTCGGCGGCGAGCTTCGACCAGGTGCTGCGGAAATAGCTCAGCGTCTTGAGCTCGGGCGCGGTCGACAGGCTGGGCACGGCGTCGCCGTCAGTCGCCGCCGCATCGGTTGGAGGCGGCAGCGGCGCGAGCTGGGCGATGTGCATCATCAGCTCTGCGAGCGCGGTGTGCAGCGGTGCATCGGCCGGTGCGTCTGCCTCGGGCGCGACCTTGTCGAGATCGGCGCGGTAGGTCGCCATGAGGCTGGCCAGCCGCGCATCCAGCAGGCACCGCGCCTCGCCCTCGTGTGCCGCCGCGCGCTGCGCCATCGCCTCGATGAAGCGGAAGCGCACCGGGTCGAAACGGTCGTCGCCGCGCGCGCGCCAGGCGTCGAGCGCCGCGACGGCGTCGACCTGATCGTCGGGCGCCGTGTCGTTACTCACGGGGCTTCGCAGCGTCGGGTGTGTTCTTGGGCCGGGGCGTCGGCGCCATCTCCACGCGCCGGTTCTTCGCGCGGCCTTCAGCATCGCCATTCGAGGCCACGGCCTGCTCGGCGCCGAACGCGGCAGCGAACACCGACGACGAGGGCACGCCCTCTTCGATCAGCGCGCGCGTTACGGTGAGCGCGCGCTGGGCCGACAGCTCCCAGTTGTCGGCGAACATACGTGCGCCGTCGCGCATCTGCCTGTCGTCGGTGAAGCCGCTCACCATCAGGATCTCGTCGCGCGTCTTCAGGTAGGCGCCCAGCGGGCCCGCCAGGCTTTTCAGCAGTTGCCGGCCACCGGGTTGCAGGTCGGCGGAGTTGAAGGCGAACAGCACGCTGCCGCTGATGCCGATGCGGCCGTTGTTGAGCGTCACGCGGCCCGCGGCGAGCGGGCCGGCCAGCGCCTGTTCGAGTGCCTCGCGACGCTGCGATTCGGCGCGGCGTTGCTGCACCTCGGTTTCGAGGCGGCTCGCCAGATCCAGCTGCATGCCGAGCACGCACACCAGGATCAGCACGAACGCGCCCAGCATGCCCGCCATCAGGTCGCCGAACACCGCCCACACGGGGACGGTCGGCTCCAGGCCGGCGTCGAGGTCGATCTCGTCGCGCACCATCTCAGGCCTCGCTGCCCACAGCGGTCTGGCGGCTTGCGAACTGCTGCAGGTCTTCGACGATCTGCTTCTGCGACATGATGCTCAGGTCGATCACCTCGCGCGCCTGCGCCACGTAGTAGGCCAGCTGCTCGTCACTGCGTGCCAGCGACTTGCCGAGCGCGCCTTCGATGCGCTGCAGGTGCGCCACCAGCTTGTCGTTCGACTCGCCGAAGCGCTGCACGGCAAAGCCGAAGGCCTCGCCCAGGCTCGCCACCTCGACCGCGCCGCCGGTGATCTGCGCGGCGATGCCGGCCATCTTCTCGGTCTCGCTCTCGACCTTCTCGGTGAAGCTGCTGCCCACGCGCTCCATCATGTCGGCCGAGGCCGTGACGAGCGCATCGATGGCGCTGCGCTGTTCGGTCGAGGCGTGGTTCACCGCGCCCAGCAAGGTCTCGAGCGTGCCGAGGATGCGGCTGCGCTCTTCGAGCATGTCGTTGTCGCGCGCCATGCCGTCAGAGAGCTTCTGGCGCAGCTCGGCGATCACGTCGGCCGCGGCCTTCGGTGCTTCGGCGGCCACCTGCAGCAGCTGCGCGACTTCGGCGACGGTCTGCTTGGCATTGGCCTCGGCCTGCGCCGACATGTCGCGCACCGTTTGCGCGAGCGTCTCGCTCATCTGTTGCTGCTGGCTCAGGCTGTGTGCGCCGGCCTGCTGCCATTCCTTCTGCAGCGACGCGGCCATCGTCTCGAGCGAGCCGCTCCAGGCCGCGAGGCGTTGCGCGTCGCGCGTGGCGAGTTCGGTCTGCAGGTTGGCGTGCGCCTCGCGCACGGTGTCGAGCAGCGACGCGGCGGCGCGGGGCGCGTCTGATGCGGCCTGCAGCAGCTGCGCGACTTCGGCGACGGTCTGCTTGGCATGTGCTTCGGCCTGCGTCGACACATCGCGCGCGGCCTGCGCCAGCGTGTCGCTCAGTTGCTGCTGCTGGCTCAGCGTGTGCGCGCCGGCCTGCTGCCATTCCTTCTGCAGCGACGCGGCCATGGCTTCGAGCGACTGGCTCCAGGCCGACAGGCGCTGCGCATCGCGCGCGGCCAGTTCGGTCTGCAGGCTGGTGTGCGCTTCGCCCACGGTGCGCAGCAGCGACGCCGAATGCTGTTCGAAGGTGGCGGCCGCAGCGGCAAGTGCCTGGTGCGAATCGCCCGACAGTTTTTCGCTGACGCGCTGGTGCTGCGCAAGCGCGCTGCCCCAGGTATCGGACACGCTGCCCACGGTGCTTTCGAGGCGGGCGGACACGCCGTCGACCAGCGCGGCCGAGCGCTGCTCGAAGGTTTCGGCAAAGCGTTCGAGCGTGCCGCGCAGGTCGCTCGACAGCGCACCGCTCGCGCGCTCGTGTTCGGCCAGCGCGGCCTTCCAGGTGTCGGCGACGCCGGCGGTCGAGGCCTCGAAGCGGCCCGTGAGGCCTTCGAGCTGCCGTTCGACAGCCTGCGCCATGCCGCCCTGCAACGACGCGGCTTCGCGCGCGATGCCGAGCATGGCCGCCTCGACCACGGGCTGGATCGTTGCACCGGCGATGCGGGCAGTGTCGGTGAGGCTGTCCTTCAGCGAGCGATCGACCGATGCGGCCAGCCCGCTGTACGCGGCCTCGGCCTTCTCGTGGAAGCGGTCCTGACTGGCGACGAGGCGATCGTTCTGCGACTGGGTCTGACGTTCCAGCGCGGCCATCATCGTCTGCAGCTGGCCGACCAGCTCGGGCATCACCTTCGCCACGGGCTGGATGGTTTCACCGGCGATGCGGGCGCTGTCGGCCAGGCTGTCCTTCAGCGAGCGGTCGACCGATGCGGCCAGCCCGCTGTACGCGGCTTCGGCCTTCTGGTGGAAGCTGTCCTGGCTGGCGACGAGGCGGTCGCTCTGCGTCTGGGTCTGGCGCTCCATCGCGGCCATCATGGTCTGCAGCTGGCCGACCAGTTCGGGCATCACCTTCGCCACGGGCTGGATCGTTTCGCCGGCGATGCGGGCGCTGTCGGCCAGGCTGTCTTTGAGCGAACGATCGACCGATGCAGCGAGCCCCGTGTAGGCAGCTTCGGTCTTCTGGTGGAAGTTGTCCTGGCTGGCGACGAGGCGTTCGTTGAGCGACTGGCTCTGGCGGTCCATCGCGGCCACCATGGCCTGCAGCTGGTCGACCAGCGCGGGCATCGCGTGCGCCTGCTGCTGCATGAGCTTGAACGATTCTTCGCGGCGGTGCGCCAGCGAATGGCCGCGCAGCGAGGTCGCGATCTGCGTGTCGAGCGCCTGCCCGGCCAGCAGGCGTTCACGGCGGCACAGCGCCGAGGCCAAGCCCAGCATGGCCGATGCGGCCACGCCCGCCACCGAGGTGCCGAAGGCCAGGCCCAGGCCGCGCACGGGCGCCGACAGCGAGTTGCGGATGGCCTGCACGTCGGTCGCGCTTTCGAGCGCCAGCCCGGTGCCGTTGAGCGTGACCACCATGCCCAGGAAGGTGCCCAGCATGCCCAGCAGCACCAGCAGGCCCGCGAGGTACGGCGTGAGCGCCGGGCCTGGCAGGCCGACGCGCTCGCCTTCGATGCGCAGGCGCACCGCGTTGCGCAGCGAGGGGTGCAGGTTCGCGAGCCAATCGCCGAGGCTCGTCAGCGGCGCCGACAGGTCGTTCACCGCGCGCGACAGCGTGCCGGTGGCCTGGTGGAAGCGGTGCAGCTCCAGCGCGCCCATCAGATAGAACGCGCCGATCAGCGCCGTGATCACCAGGGCCAGCGGGTTGTGGCCGACGTAGCTGGCGCCGACCCAGCACACGACGGCCAGGCCCACGAGGAAGACGGCGTAATGGAAAAATCTGTTCATGGGAAGCTTGTTGTCTCTTGGGGGGCTGCAGGCTAGCGGGCGCGAAGGGCTTCGAGCAGGCCCTCGACCGGTTGCATGCGAATGTCCAGCTCGGCCCGCAGCACGCTTTGCATGTCGCGGCCGAACACGTTCAGCCAGCCGCCGGCGGCGGTCGGTGGCGGCTGGGGGGTGTCGGGGTTGGCGTCCTGCGTGGCCTGGGCGGCCTCACGCAAGCGCTTGAAGTGTTTCTCCAGCAGCGCCGGCACGCTCGCCAGCAGGCTGCGTTCGCGGGCGCCCACCACCTGTTCCAGGATGGCATCGACCGCGGCCAGCCGGGCCAGCTCGGGCGAACGGGTCGCCAGCCGGGCCCGCAGGCGCGCACGCAGCGGTTCGATGGCCGTTTCCATGGCCTGTTGCCGCGTGAAGTAGCGGCGGCGGTACGGCGGAAAGTCGTCGTTTGCGCCCGGCAGCACCGAGGCCACGCCGCCGTCGGCATTGGCCTTGGCCAGCGCGGCCTTCAGGCGCGCGCACTCCTGCGCCTCCTCGGCGCCCTCGGACGCCCGGACGCCGGACACGGCGACGCCCAGATCGGAATCCAAAGCTGCTGACAAGGAGATGGCATCGGTCCAACTGAACCACTGACTCAAACGATCCGCGAGGGCTTGCCTGGATTCGGGAACGTCGGTGTCGCTCAATTGAGCGAGCAAGCGAGTGAGCGCCGAGCCCGTGAAGCCTGTGCGCCGTGACACTTGCACCATACCGCGAGAGAGGGAGAAAACCGGGCAGTTTACACCGGTGAACTGGGCGGTCCTGCCCTGTGAACTGGTGCACAAAAGGCACTGCAGAAGTGAAACAGTCTGAGACAAAAACCGAGGAACAACGGGGCCTGCGACACCGCCCGTTTCCCTCTCAAAACCCACCGAATACCCAGAACAGGTGAGTGTGCTTGTTTACATTTGTCGTAAGAATGAATACTTTCATTCCCCAGGAAACCGAAGAGCCACAGAGCTCGGTCAGGGTGGGTTCTGGACTGCATGGTCGATTGGACAAATGTCGTCATCTCACTCGGTTTCCGCCTGCCCCTGCCACCCGCAAGACATGGATCGCCAGCCGCGCAGCGGGTGGATGCGCCTGTTGCCCTGGCTGCGCCTGTACCGCTGCTCGAGCTGCAACAGGATGCGGCTCCTGTCCAAGCAGAAGGTAGACAACGCCCGCCTCCTGCACGCAGCACAGGTGCGCGCACGCGGCGGCTGAGAAGGCTCGCCCGCAGTTTCCCTGCTATCATTTTTGCGTTCGTGCGCCCTGCGCGAGCCGGGCCGAGGACGACCTCGGCCTCGCACACCACCACCTTGCAAGGGACGGCCCTTCACTTCTCACGAAGTCCTTCATGGCCGACCTGCCCTCGCACCTTCCTCCTCCCGCGCCCCAAGGCGCCGGCGCCCCGCCACGCCTGGTGCCGCCCGCCACCTGGGCCCTGATCGCCGCCGCCTGGCTCGTGGTCGGGCTCTTCGTCGCTTTCGGCGACAAATGGCTGGCCGCGCCCATCAGTCCCGTGGTGGCCGGCTGCGTTTTTCTTGCGCTGTTCGTCACCATCCTGGCCGCGTCGTTCGGCGTGGTGCGCGAGGCCGACCACCTGGCGCACCAGCTGGGTGAGCCCTACGGCACGCTGATCCTGACGCTGTCGATCGTGTCGATCGAGGTGATCCTCATCGCGTCGGTGCTGCTCGGCCCGGGCGAGTTTCCGACCATCGGGCGCGACTCGATCTTCGCCGTGATGATGATCATCCTGAACCTCGTCATCGGCATCTGCCTCATCGCGGGTTCGGCCCGCCACGGCGACCAGGAATACAACGCGCAGGGCGCCACGGCCTACGTGTCGATGATCGTGCTGCTGACCGGCACGGCGCTGGTGCTGCCCAACCACACGACCGGCGCGGGCGAGTTCACGCCGGTGCAGGCGATCGGCATGTCGGTGCTCATGGCCGTGCTGTACGGCGCGTTCCTCTGGATGCAGATGCGCAGCCACCAGCGCTTCTTCATTCAGCCGGCGCCGGGGCAGATGTCGGTGCGGGAGACCGCGCCCTCACCTGCCACGCAGGCGGATCACACCCGCCTGGACAAGCGCGCCGTGGTCGTTCGTTCGCTGCTGTTGCTCGCGATGATCCTGCCGATCGTGCTGCTCGCGCACTACCTCGCGGTGGTCACCGACTACGGCATTGCCGCGGCCGGCGCGCCTGCTGCGGTGGGCGGCGTGCTCATCGCCATCATCGTGTTCACGCCCGAGTCGATCACCGCCGTGCGCGCCGCGATGAACAACGAGATGCAGCGCGCCATCAACCTGTGCCTGGGCGCCTTTGTCTCGACCGTCGGGCTCACGGTGCCGGCCGTGCTGATCATCGGGCTGGTCACGGGCAAGCAGGTGCTCATGGGCATCTCGGGCGCGGAAACGCTGCTGTTTGCGGTGACGGCGGTGTTGAGCCTGCTGAGCTTCAACGGGCAGCGCACGTCGCCGATCCAGGGGCTCATGCACCTGATGCTGTTTGCGGTCTACGGGATGCTGCTTTTCCTGCCCTGAGGCCGCGCGAAATTCGCAGCCTCAACGCGTGACCGGGTTACCCCACGGTCTGCGCCTTCGCACGACAGGCGGACGCCCCGGCGAGGTACCTCGCCCTCTCCACGGCCTCCCCCGCCTGCGCCATGCCCTCTCGCCGCCCCTGTGCAGACGCCGATTTATCTGCATGCAATCTAATGCAAATATAGTTACCAAACGTTAATGGAATGCGATTTCAATTGCTTCTGAACACAAAAGTAGTAATGTGAACTCGTCACACGTTGTGGTCTCAGGTAAGAAAAATGTATTCCAAGCTGTCACAGCCAGGCTTCGTCGTCTCCACTGCGATCTCTCGCGGTGCCTGACATGGTTCATGCACAGGATGCATCTCCATGCAAGTGCGCGGCCCCGCCCCCAGCATCGACGCCAGCCTGGCGGCGGACGCGCTCATGGTGGGACGCATGCGGCTCGTGCTGTCGATTTCGGCCCTGCTGGCGATCACGGTCGACGCCGCCGATAGCCGGAACCAGGTCCCCGCGGCCGTCTGGCTGGCCTTCCTCGGCTACATCCTTCACAGCCTGCTGATCCACATCTGCACGGCGGTGGGGCGGCCCTACTTCCAGGGCAAGGCGATCCACTGGTCCGACGTGCTGTGGTTCACGTTGATCCTCGCGGTGACCGACGGCACCCACAGCCTGTTCTTCCTTTTCTACTTCTTCGCGATCCTCACCTCCTCGTTCCGCTGGGGCTTCGAGGAAGGCGCCCGCGTGACGATCGCGTCGGTCGCCTCGTTCATCGCCTGCGGGCTGGCCACGGGCACCGACGACATGCCGCAGCTGCTGATGCGCACCGCCTTCCTGCTGGCGCTCGGGCACATGATCGTGTACTGGGGCGGCTCCAAGCTGGCGCTGCAACGGCGCCTCGCATTGCTGGGCGACGTGAGCCAGCTGTCGAACCCGCGCTTCGGCGCCGGGCGCACCATCGCCCGCACGATGGAACGCACGCTGGCCTTCTTCAGGGCCAGCCATTGCATCCTGCTGACGCGCGACCGCGCCACGGGCACGTGGCTGCTGCGCACGCTGCGCGAGGACGACGCCTGCGAACAGGTGCGCATCGAGACCATCGGCCGCCTCACGGCATCGCCGCTCATGGCCCTGGCGCCCGACAGCATCGTGCTGAGCCACCGCCGGCCCTGGCCGCTGAACCACCTGCGCGCGCAGAACCATGTCTTCGAGGCGGGCGCGACCGCCTGGCGCGCTGACGACGCAGAAGGCGCGCAGCGCTGCAGCACCATCGCCGCCCTGCTGGAGGCCCGCGCCTTCATCAGCGCGCCACTGCCGATGCGCCTGGGTGAAGGCCGGGTGTTCATCTCGTCGCGCGACGGGCGGCTCGGCAAGTCCGACGCGCTGTTCCTCGCGCACCTCATGGCGCAGATCTTCCCGGTCATCGAGACCATCGAGGTGCTCGACCGGATGGCCTCGGAAGCCGCGTCGACCGAGCGCCTGAAGATCGCGCTCGACCTGCACGACACGGCCATCCAGCCCTACATCGGCCTGCGCATGGGCCTGTGCGCGCTGCGCAAGCGCGCCACCGCCGACAACCCGCTGCGCGAAGACCTCGACAAGCTCGCGGACGTGGCCGACGGCGTGATCGCCGACCTGCGCCGCTACGCCGGCGAAGTCAGGCACGGCGCCGACGATCCCAGCGGGCTCGTACGGCCCCACCTGGAGCGCCAGGCCGCGCGGATCAAGGGCCTGTACGGCATCGACATCGACATCGTGATGGCCATCGACGCCCCGCTGCACCTGGACGACCGCGTGACCGCGGAGCTGCTGCAGATGGTGAGCGAAGGGCTGAACAACATCTGCAAGCACACCCATGCGCGCCACGGCAGCGTGCGCATCGACTGCAAGAACGGCCAGCTGGCGTTGTGCATCGAGAACGACGCCTGCCAGGAAAGCTTCACCGCTTTCCACCCCCGCTCCCTCACCGAGCGCGCCACGGCCCTGGGCGGCCAGGCGCATGTCGACCGATGCGCGAACGGCGGCACGGCGGTGCGGATCGAAATCCCGATCTGACCGCGCCGCAGACACAGGAGAAATCCGTCATGCAAACCCTCGACCACCTTGACCACCCTATTGCCGTCCTGCTCGTGGACGACCACAAGACCATGCTGTGGGGCCTGTCCAAGCTGATCGACGGCGAACAGCCGCGCATGAAGGTCGTCGGCACGGCCAGCTGTTGCGACGAAGCGGTGGCCACGGCGCAAAGCCTCGCACCCGATGTCATCGTGCTCGACCTCGACCTGGACGGCCACAGCGCACTGGACATCCTGCCCCGGCTGCTGGCCAACGAGGTGTCGCGCGTGATGGTGCTGACGGCGGAGAAAGAGCAGCGCACGCTTGACCTGGCGGTGCTGCGCGGCGCGCGCGGCGTGGTGGGCAAGGACGCCTCGGCGCAACAGCTGCTCGACGCCATCGAGCGCGTGTTCCGCGGCGAACTCTGCGTCGACGCGCAGACCATGGGGCGCGTCTTCTCCGAGCTCACGGCGGCGAAGAAGCCGTCAAAGGCCGACCCCGACGCGGCGCGGCAGGCCACGCTGACGCACAAGGAGCGCGAGATCATCCGCATCGTCGCGACGGGCTGCGGCGCCTCCAACAAGGCGCTCGCCGAGCGCGCCTTCGTTGCCGAGCACACGCTGCGCAACCACCTCTGCGCGATCTACCAGAAGCTGGGCGTCACGAACCGGCTCGAGCTGTACATCTACGCGATCAAGCACCAGCTCGACACGCTGGCGGCCTGATCCGCTGCAGCGGCGCACGCGGCGCGCCGCGTGCGCGCCCGCTCACAGCTGCCCGCCGCTCAGCATCGGCCCGATCATCCGGATCACGCGGATCGCCGCCGGCGTCAGGATCACCATCGAGATGCACGGAAAGATGCACAGCACCAGCGGCAGCAGCATCTTGGTCGGCACCTTCGCCGCCAGCTCCTCGGCGCGCACCTGGCGCTTGTGGCGCAGGTCGTCCGAGAACACGCGCAGCGACTCCCCGATGCTGGTGCCGAAGCGGTCCGCCTGGGACAGCATGGTCGCGAAGGTGCCTATTTCTTCCACGCCCGTGCGCAACGCGAGGTTGCGCAGCGACTTCTCGCGCGTGCCACCGGCGCGCATTTCCAGGTTGGTCCAGTGCAGCTCCTGTGCGAGCGCCTGGCTCTTGATCTTGATTTCCTCGGTGACCTTGACCAACCCCGCGTCCAGTCCGAGCCCCGCCTCCACGCACACCAGCATGAGGTCGGCGGCGTCGGGAAAGTTCTCGAAGATCTCGCGGCGCCGCGCACGGATGCGCAGGCGCAGCACCAGGTTGGGCAGGTAGCAGCCGACCAGCGCGGCCAGCGCGAGCCACAGCAGCATGTCAATGCCGCCCTCCGCCCCCGCCGCGCGCAACGCAACGAACGCGAGAGCCGCGAAGCCCAGCGGCAGCAGCGTCTTCAGGCCGAAGTAGACAAGGTACGCATCCGGATGGCGGATGCCGGCGTTCAGGAAGCGCACGCGCAGCGGCGACAGATCGGCGTCGCCGGTCGGGGACGACAGCTGCGCGAACGGGCCGACGAGCTTGACGGCCGTCTCGGTCCAGGCCGACTTGCCGGACGACGGCGCCACCGCCTGCAGTCGCTGCGCGGTGCGCGTCGGGGACAGCCACGCCGCCAGGCCGATGACGGTCAGCGACACGGACAGAAAAACCAGGATGGGGAACAGCAGGGCCATGGCGCTTCTCCTTCAGACGCGAATCTTCACGATCTTGCGCAGGAGCACGATGCCCACGAGCATCAGCACCAGCATGTAGCGCAGCACCGACTGGCCGATCGGATCGGTCCACAGCGGCGACATGAACTCGGGATTGAAGATGTTCATGAGTACCGCCAGGGCGAACGGCATGATGCCCAGGATCCAGGCCGACAGCCGCCCTTCGGACGACAGCACCCGCACCCGCGCGAGCAGCTTGAAGCGCGCGCGGATCAGCCGGCTCAGGTTGCCCAGCACCTCGGTGAGGTTGCCGCCCGAATCGCGCTGGATCAGCACCGACACCACGAAGTAGCGCAGGTCGGTGAGCGGCACGCGCTCGCTGAGGTTGGTCAGCGCCTGCTGCAGCGAGACGCCGAAATTCACCTCGTCGGCCACCAGGCGGAACTCGCTGGCGATCGGCTCGGGCATTTCCTCGCCGATCATCTGCACGCCACTGGCAAAGGAGTGGCCCGCACGCAGGGCGCGCGTCACAAGGTCCAGTGCATCCGGCAGCTGCTTTTCGAGACGCTCCAGCCGGTGGCTGCGCTTGTGCTGCAGGTACAAGACAGGAAGCGCTGCCGCCACGGCCCCGGCCACAAGCGCCAGCACCACCGGCTGGCGCGCCACCCACACGGCGCAGAACGCGAACACGCCGAGCACACCGCAGGCCAGCAGGAAGCTGGACACCGTCCAGTCCAGCCCCGCCTGCAGGATGAAACGGTCCAGCCGGTGCGCCCGCGGCAGTGCCAGCAACTGGCGCTGCATCCAGGGCACGTCGCTGAGCATGCGTTCCTTGGCGAGATGGGCCTGCGGCGTGCGGTCGATCGCGGCGGACATCGCCTGCAGCCGCTTCTCGATCTTGCGCGCGTCGGGCCCCTTGTAGGACCGCCACAGCAGGTAGAAGCCCTCGATCATGAGCAGCGCGGTCACGAAGACCAGCACCGTGACCGTGATCAGCGTGTCACCACCCAGGTTGTCGAACATGGCGAGCTCCTATTCGTAGTGCTTTTCGGGATCGAAGATGGTGTCGGGCAGCTCCACGCCAAACGCATGCAGCCGCTCCATGAACTTCGGCCGCACGCCGGTCGCATGGAAATGACCGCGCACCTGGCCGTCGGGGCCCATGCCCGTCTGGTGGTAAGTGAAGATCTCCTGCATGGTGACGATCTCGCCCTCCATGCCGGTGATCTCCTGAATGCTGGTGACCTTGCGCCGCCCGTCGACCAGCCGCAGCACCTGCACCACCACCGTGATCGCCGAGGCGATCTGCTGGCGCACCGTGCGATGCGGCAGGTTCAGGTTGGCCATGCCGATCATGTTTTCGAGCCGCGCCAGCGCATCGCGCGGCGTGTTGGCGTGGATGGTGGTGAGCGAGCCTTCGTGGCCGGTGTTCATGGCCTGCAGCATGTCGACCGCCTCGGCGCCGCGCACCTCGCCGATCACGATGCGGTCGGGCCGCATGCGCAGCGCGTTGCGCACCAGCGCACGCTGCGTGATCTCGCCCTTGCCTTCGATGTTCATCGGCCGCGTCTCCATGCGCGCGACGTGCGGCTGCTGCAGCTGGAGCTCGGCCGCATCCTCGATGGTGATGATGCGTTCGGTCTCCGGAATGAAGCCCGAGAGAATGTTCAGCAGCGTGGTCTTCCCTGCCCCGGTGCCGCCCGAAATCAGCATGTTGACCTTGGCCTGGGCCAGGCCTTCGAGCATCTGCGCCATCGGCGGCGTGAGCGACTTGAGGTCGCCCACCAGGTTGTTCATGCGCAGCGGAATCTTCGCGAAGCGACGGATCGACATCATCGGCCCGTCCAGCGCCACCGGCGCAATGACGGCGTTGACCCGCGAACCGTCGGGCAGCCGCGCATCGACCATGGGGCTGGACTCGTCGATGCGGCGCCCGACCAGCGAGACGATCTTGTCGATGATGCGCAGCAGGTGCTTCTCGTCGGTGAAGCTCACGTTGGTCAGCTCCAGCCGGCCCCTGCGCTCCACGTAGATCTGGTCCGGCGAGTTGACCAGGATGTCCGACACGGTCGGGTCGGCCATCAGCAGTTCGATGGGCCCGAAGCCCAGCATCTCGTGCTGGATGTCGCGAATCAGCGTGCGCCGCTCGATGTCGTTGAGTGCCTCGGGCTCTTCCTGCAGGAGCCGCCCGACCATGGTCGAGATTTCCTGCCGCAGCGCGTCGGGCTGCAGGGTTTCGAGCGCCGCCAGGTCGAAGCGCTCCAGCAGCTTCAGGTGCATGCGTTCCTTCAGCTGCTTGTAGGTGTCCGAGGCGAAGGGCGACGCGGTCAGCTCGAGGACCGGCCCCGCCGGCCGCGCCCCGGCATCGCCGTCGATCGCATTGAGTTGGTCCCTGAATGACATGGTTGGCACCTCCGCCTGGGTATTGATGGGAATCCGTTGCGTCTCAGGCACGGCGGAACAGCCGCCCCATGAAGCCGGGTGTCACCTCCGGCCGCGGGCTGAGCGTGTGGGCGATCTCGTCGAGGCGCTTGGCGAGCGCGCTGCCGCGCGACATCTCCGCCAGCGGCACGCCGCGGTTGATGGACGCGTCGACGTCCTTGCCGCCGTCCGGCACGGCCGTGAACGTCGCACCTGGCAGCGACCGGCGCATGTCGGACAGCCCGATCTCGCCGCCGCCGGTGCTGCGGTTCACCAGCAGTTCGACCTTGCCGGGACCGTAGCCGAGCGACTTGAACACCTGCATCAGGCGCGTCACGTTGCGGATGTGCGGCAGGCTGGTCTGCAGCACGGGGAAGATGCGTTCGGCGCGGTCGAGCACGCGCAGCGTGAGCGTGTCGATGCGCGTACCGAGGTCGAAGATCACGAAGTCGTACTGTGCGAGCGCCACCTGCAAAATCGCATCGATGTGCTCGGCCTTGACGTCCATCGCGCGCGCCAGGTCCTCGGGCGCGGGCAGGATGCTGTAGCTCGGCGACACGCGCACCACGCTCGCTGCGAGCAGCGAGGCATCGAGGCGCCCGATGTCGCGCGCCACGTCGGCCATCGTCGCGGTCGGGCGCAGGTCGCTCACATACGACAGCGCGTCGCCGAACTGCAGGTTCAGGTCAATCAGCAGCACCGAGCGCTCGCGCGACAGCTGGTGCGCGATGTTGGTCGCAAGAAAGGTCGCGCCGCTGCCGCCCTTGCAGGGCATGAACGCCACCACCCGCCCCGGGCTGCGCGTCTGCGAGCCGGCCATCTTGAGCGCGATGCGATCGACGGTGGCCTCGAGCGCGGCGGCGTCGGCGGGCGACGGCAGCACCTCGCGCACGCCCGCGCGCATCGAGTGGATCAGGAACTCGGGCGTCTGCATCGCGCACAGCAGCACCACCGCCACCGACGGATGCCGCAGCGTCAGCGCCTCCACCAGCGAGAGCTCCTGCGGGTCGCAGCACATGCCGTCGACCAGCAGCAGGTCGGGCGCGACCTTCTCGACGACCGCCTGCATCCGGCTCTTGCCGCCTTCGAAGAGCGACACGGCATGGCCGCGCGGCTCCAGCACCTTGCGCATGTCCTGCAGGTGGTTCGGATTGGGAGAAACGATGGCGATCTTCATGGTCGTGTCCGGTGTGCTGTCAGGAACAGATGGCCGCGCTGTTCGGGTCCTTGCGCATGACCTCGCGCGGCAGGTACGTGGAGAACTCGGGCATGGGGATCAGCGGCCCAGCGGCGCCCACGATGGGAGAAATCCACTGGTAGTTCAGGCCGGTGATGCCGACGGTGACACCCTGGCACGTGGCAGCCGTGCAGCCCGAAGGCTCCCACGTCACCGACACCGTGTTGATCTGTGGCAGCAGCGCCTGCATCCGAGCGAGCACCTGGGCCTGGTAGGCGGTGTCGTCGCACACCACCGCATACCGGGCTCCCGCGCGCGTGGCCTCCTGGGCCGCGCTCCACGTGAACAGCATGCGCGAGAAGTCGACGATGCCCAGAACGAGCATGAGGAAGATGAGCAGGCCCAGGGCGAATTCGACGGTGGTCGCGCCGTTGACGTGGTGGTGTCTCATGACGGAGCCCTCATGGTGGCGGTGATGTCGCTGAAGACGATGTCGCCGTTCGCATTGGCGAAGACCACGCCGATCACCGAAGGGAACAGCGAATGGAAGGTGAAGCTGCTGACGCGCACCGTGACCGTGGTGATGATCGGGCTCGCCCCGGCCGCCTGCCAGGTGCAGCAACTGCCGGACGGCACGTTCGAGAGGCTCAGCCCGCGCGCCAGCGGCGCTCCGGTGCCGGCGGTGTTGCCGTACACGATCAGGTTGCGCGCCTCGGCGACATGCGTGTTGGGTGTCTGCACCGACAGGTAGCGCACCGCGTCGCGGGTTGATTTGACGACCGTGTTGTACTCGTACACCGCACGGCCGAACTCGGTGGTGATGAAGGTCAGCAGCAGCAGCAGCGGCGTGATGAGCGCCAGCTCGATCAGTGCGGTGCCATGCTGGGTGCGACGGGAATTTTTCATGATGCTCACCTCACCAGGACCGGAACCAACGGGCCTGCCGATCCACCGGCCAGTCCACTGGTGGTGCAGGGGCTGCCTGCGGCTCCCGCGTTGCCGAGGAATTCCAGCTGCGTGTCGGTCATCGGAATGCTCAGCGGCTGCAGCATCAACATGCAGAGGTAGTCGATCACGTGGTTGCCGCCGTCGATGACCGGCACCGTGACGAAGCGGCGGTCCATGCCGTACTGCATGTGGCCTCCGGCCACGTTGCCGGGATTGGCCAGCTTCTGAAAACTGTTGAGCGACAGCCCGGTGATCGATTCGCAGCTGTTCGCGCCGTTCACTTTGGTGCCGGTGTCGGCGCACGAAGCGAAGGCCGCCCGCTTGGCCAGGAAGTTCTGGGCGCCCGCGGGCACCCCAGGGGGCGGGCCGCTATAGGCATTGAACTGCGCGGGCCAGTTGAGCGGGGTGTAGGCGTACCCGGTGTAGTCAGGCCGCACGATGCTCGGATCGCTGCTGTTCTTGTAGATGCCGAAGCGCTGGTTCCAGACGTCGGCCACCGAAGTCTGCACGCCGGGGGTGCCAATCGTGTCGCCCACCTTGGCGCCACAGCGGCCGCTGAGCTCGGCTTCGGTTTCCGAGGCGCTGTTGCTGCCGTCGAGGTTGGCCCAGCCGATCTGGCCGCCCACGGCCGCGTTCTGCGCCATGATGAGCGTCACCCATTCGCCGACGATGAAGCCGTAGTTCGGCGCCGTGCCGCCCGGCTTCGGCTTCGCCCCGACCGGAATGGGGCATGCGGTCTGTGCGCTCGCGCGGGTGGCGACCGCGCTCGCCGCCACGCTGCGTGTCGCAGGGTTGCCGACGGTATCGCCCGACAAGGCGCCGATGACCTGCATCAGCCACATCTTGATGTTGGGCTGGCTGTGTGCACACTGCGCGTAGACGGCCGCGGCGGGATCGATCGTGGGCGCATAGGAAGCGTCGCGGAACGTGACTTCAGTGGCCACGATCTGGCCCTGCCCGCCCCAGGTGGCCGACTGCATGTTCACCCGATTCGCGTTGCCAGCCGTCTGGCCGGCGCTCTTGCCCCGAGTGATAGCCGAATTCGCCTTGTCGAGCTCGCGCGCCGCGGCCAGCGCGCAACTGTCCACCGCCGTCTGCAGCTCGGTCCTGACGATGAACAAATGGCCGAAATCGAGCGCAATGCCCATGAAGCCGAGCAGGAACAACAGGAGCAGCGCAGCCGTGACGATCATTGCACCGCGCTGGCGGCGGGGGGAGCGACGGGCTTTCATGATCGGTCCTCGGTCTGGACGATGAAAAAGAGGATGCCGGGTGCGTCACGCGCAACCGTTGCCAGCCAGGCAATCGGCCACACGGGTGACCACGGTGTCGAAACTTGTCGCAATCGACGCCGGTTGCAGCGCGATCACAAGCACGATGGAAATGACGGCGATGATCAAGGCGTACTCGACCACCTGGGCGCCGTCTTCGTTTGTCAGCAAGGTCTTGAACATGGTGATGACCCCGTTTCGTTGTGGTGGAAAGTCGCGCAAAGACATCAGGAATTGCGGAAGAAAGCGAGCCTCGAGGAAAAGCCCACCGTCTTCCGCCCTCCCAACACGTTTCAGATGCAGGCGTTCGGCGCCGTCGAGGTCAGGCACGTATTGACGCGAGCGATGAAGCCCGAGAAGGTGGTCCCTGTGGTGAGGGCTCTCAAGGCAACAACCAGCGCGATCGAAACGACCGCAATGATCAGCGCGTACTCGACGACCTGGGCGCCTTCTTCGTCGCGCAGCAAACCGCTCACGGATTGACCAATGGTTTGGAAAAACTTGTTCATGGCTCTTTCCTTTCAAGGGATGGACTACAGAAAATCAGATTGAAAAAACAAGGAATCGAATGTCATGCGTGTCGTGGCGTTCTCCTTTCCATGAGGAAGCTGTTGCAAAACAGGTCCGCAAGATCGCGGTCTTTCATTTCCCCGAGCCGCCGCCCTGGCCGCCGATCTGCCCACCGATGTTGATGACGTTGACTGCCGGCGGCGGCGACTTGTAGGACTCGTGGTACTGATGCATCGACTCGCGCGACGCGCGGCCGTCCATGCCCGTGACCGGATCGCCGTTCTTGCCGGCGTTCGGGTTCAGCGTCATCTTCTTTCTGGCATCGCGCACGGCTTCTCCGAAGCGCGCGTCGTAGTGGGGCGTGACGCTCGAGCAGCCTGCTGCCAGGAGGCATGCGAGCACGAGGGGTGTCGATCGAATGAACATGGCGGGGCTCCTCACGGGGTTTCGCTGGCCGGGGCGGCCGGGGCCGGGGTGCTGCTTTCGAGGGCCCCGTTGAGATAGATCTCTGCGCGGCTGGGCAGCACGTGGTTGTCGGTCGGTACGCGCGGCGACTCGGCCAGCGGTCGCACCAGGCGCGGTGTGATCACGAACATCAGCTCGGTCTGTTCGTTCTGGAACTCGGTGCTGCGAAACAGCGCGCCCATCACCGGCACTTCGCCCAGGCCCGGATAGCGCTTGATGGCCTCCGTCGCGTTGCTCTTGATGAGCCCGGCAATGACGAAGCTTTGTCCGTCGTTGAGCTGCACCGTGGTATCGGCGCGCCGCACCGTGAGCGAAGGCACGACGGATGTCACGCCCCCGACCGTGGTAAAGGGCGAGCCGGTCTGCGACAGGTCCGACACCTCGGACACCATCTTGAGATTGATGCGGTCGCCGTTGAGCACCGTCGGCATGAACTTGACGCCGATGCCGAACTCTTTTTCTTCCAGCGTGATGGTGCTCCCGGTCGTGCCTCCGCCGTTCTGCGCCACCGGAATGAAGATCTTGCCGCCCGACAGGAAGCTGGCCTGCTGGCCGCTGATGGCCATGATGTTGGGCTCGGCCAGGATGCGCACCAGGCCGTCGTCCTTCTGGCCGTCGATGGTCACCACGCCGCGGCCGATGCGCAGCGCCTCGACCAGGCCGCCGCCTGCGCTCAGGAAGTTGGAGATCAGCGAGTAGTTGTGCAGCCCGCCGCCGCTCATGCGCGAGATGCCGATGCGCGCACCCAGCCGGTCGAGCAGGGTCTTGCTGACCTCGGCGATCTTCACCTCGAGCATCACCTGCTGAGGGGCCCCGACGCGCAGCAGGTTCACCACCTTCTTGCCTTCGGCGCCGTAGGCCGAGGCCAGGCTCATCACATCGTCGAGCTTCAGCGCGTCGCTGATCTCGCCGGTGAGCACGATGGAGCGCTCGGCGCTGCGCACGCGGATGCGGCGCTCTTCGGGCATCAGCTCGGCCAGCTTGGCCTGCAGCGCCCCGGGATCGACGGTGACGATCACGTCCTTGATGTAGCAGGTGCCGTCGGCACTTTGCAGCACCACGTTCATCGAGCCGGCCTGGCGACCGCGGAAGAACAGGTCGGTCGGGCTCAGCAGCGTGACCTCGATGTCGGCCACGCCGTCGCCCACGTTCGTCGTGGGCGCCGGCATCGCTGCTGCGGGCTGCGCCGGCGCCGCTGGCGCGGCCGACCGGCCCTGCGGCTGCCCGCCGACCACGATGCGCACGACGCGCGCCTTCAGCGGAATGACCACCGACTTGCCGAGCATGGCGTGCGTCGGCTGGTCGTCCGGAATGATGGCGGTGCAGCGCCGGCTGGCCGGGGCTGCGGGCGCTGCCGCAGCAGCAAGTGCGGCAGGCGCAGGCATGGCGGCGGCCGTGACCGGGGCGGTTGCCACGACATCCGCGGCCATGGCGGGTGTCGCCACTGTCGCGAAGGTCGCCAGCAGACGGGCGATGGTTGTTGTGAGTGGGCGCACTTGGTGTTCCTCCTGGCGTTCGATCAGAAACAGGTGAGCGAGCTGCCTGCGTGCTGGATCACTTCCACGCACTCGGAGGCTCGCGGCGTGGCGGGACCTGCCTGCCGTGCACGCGGACGGGCCGGTGCGGCTGCGACGGAGACCGGCACGAGATCTTTCTTCTCGCCGAACAGCTGTCCCTTGGTAATGCCCAGGGTGGCGACCGTGGTCTTGTCCATCTGGTTGCGCAGCACCAGCGACAGGGTGCCCACGCTGCGTGCCAGGTCGAGCTTTTCGGAGTCTTCGAGCGAGAGCTCGAGCGTCACGGCGCTCACGACCTTCGGCTTGGTGTCGTCGCGATTGGCCTCCTGGGCCACCGCCAGCACCAGCACCTTCTCGAGCACGGTCTTGCTGATCTGCAGCCCGTCTTCGCCGCGCCCCTTGTCCTGCTGGGCGTTGACCATCACGTCGACGTAGTTGCCCGGCAGCGCGAAGCCGGCGACGCCGACGACGTCATTGACGCGCACCGTCATGGCCCGTTTGCCGCTGGCGATCACCGCCGACAGCCCGCCCTGCGTGCCCACCGGCGCCAACTTGCCCTCCATGAGCGCTTCGCCGCGCAACACGCCGACCTTCACCACCCGGTCGTTGAGCGCCTTGATGTCGCTGAAAGCGCCGTTCGGTATCGAGCCGCTGGGCCAGTCGACCGTGGACAGCATTTGCGCGTTGACGCGGCTGCCCAGGTCGATGTCGACCGCCGCCACCACGACCTTGTTGGACGCGATGCCGCTTTGTCGCGAGACCCAGCCGGTCGCGTAGACCGCGGCCGCCAGCCCGAACAGCAGGGCCAGAAAGATCAGCCCGATCGCCTTGATGTTCTTCATACGAACCTCCGCCACAGATGAAACATGTAGGAGCTAGACAAAGCCCAGCTGGTGCGCCAGCACTTGGACCACCGTGCCCGCCGCAATGCACAGGCCATAGGGCAACTTGCCCACGGACTGGCCCTCCTGCAGGCGCCCGTCGGGCCGCACGCCCACGATGCTGGAAATGACCATGCCCTGCGCCGCGGCCTTGACGTTGCCAAGCATGTGGACCAGGCGGCGGCGATGGATCGCGAAGGCCAGCGCTGCGACGCCGCCCGCGATGAAAGTGAAGAGCACGGCCATCAGCGTCTGCTCGGGACCCAGGAAGGCCCCGGTCATCGCCATCAGCTTGACGTCGCCCGCGCCCATGATCCCGACCGCATAGAACGGCAGCATCGCGGCGAAGCCCACGCCCAGGCCACCGAAGGCGGCCAGTGCACCGGACGTGGGCGTGCGTGCCGCCAGCGTTCCGTAGATGAGGGCGAAGAACGCGCCGCCGAAGGTCAGCCAGTTGGGAATGCGATAGGAGCGCCAGTCGCTGACAGCCGCGACGCCGAGCAGCGCGAAGAGCGCCAGCATGCGGATGTCGGTCGCCAGCATCGCGAGCAGTTCCAGGACAGCGTTGAGTTCCTGCATGGCGGGCTCCCCGTGTTCAGGCACTGCGCCGCAAGGCGAGCAGCAGAAGAAGGGCTACGACCACCACCAGCGCACCAATCAGCGCGAACTCCATGAACGACATGCCGGCGTCTTCGCGCAGCAGGCTCAGGGCGGTTCTGGGCAGAACTTCGAGCGGTTCCATGCGGATTCCCCAGTGGTCGAGACCGGCCGAAACCGCTGGCCTTCCCGGCGTGGGAAGAAGCGTTCGGCATGGGGGTGACTGTAGGAATCGGGCCGCGTTCGCACATGAGCGGAGCGCCCTTTTCTGGGGGAGTCAGGCGCCCCGCGACGGCACGGGGGCGGGCATGACAAAACGCCTACCTGACAAGGCAGGCGAAAGCGCAGGCGCCCTTCAGATCACCTGCGCGTCGCGCAGCGCCGCAAGCTGCGCCTCGCCCAGGCCCAGCTCGCCGTACACCTCGGCGTTGTGCTGCCCGGTGCGCGGCCCCGTGCCGGCCGGGCGAACGCCTTCGCGGCCCACGAAGCGCGGCACCGCCGCCGGTGCCGGCACGGTGCCGAACTGCTCGTCGGGCACGTCGATGAAGGCGCCGCGTGCCTGCATGTGCGGGTCGGCCTGCAGGTCGGCAATCGAATAGACCTTGCTGTAGGGCACGTCTTCGCGGTCGAGCCGCACGGTCAGTTCCGCGAACGGGAGGCTGGCGCACCAGTCGGCAATGATGCGGTCGAGCGCCTCGAGGTGGCGGATGCGCGCGGCGTTGTCGGCAAAGCGAACATCGGTGAGCAGGTCTTCGCGACCAATCGCGCGGCAGATGCGCGCGAAGATCGGCCCGCCCGTGCCCACCAGCGTGAACCACACGCCGTCGAGTGCGCGGAACACGTTGGAAGGCGCGGTGTAGGTGGCGCGCGAGCCCGTGCGCTCGCGCACCACGCCGCCGATGCGGTACTCGGCCGCCAGCGGATCGAGCAGGCGCGACATCGCCTCCGTGGCCGACAGGTCGATCTCGGCGCCCTGCTGCTGTTCGCGCGGCAACGCGTTGCGCTCGGCCAATGCGGTGCTGATGGCAAAGGCACCGAACAGGCCCGCCACCACATCGCCCAGCGGGTAGTTCATGTGCTGCGGCGGACCGCCGGGTTCACCGGTCAGGTGCGTGAAGCCGCTCATCGCTTCAAAGATGCGGGCAAAGCCCGGCCGGCGCGCATACGGGCCGGTCTGGCCGAAACCCGTGAGGCGCAGCACGATGAGGCGCGGATTGGCCGCATGCAGCGTGGCGATGTCCAGACCCCAGCCGTCGAGCGTGCCGGTGCGGAAGTTTTCCACCAGCACGTCGAAGCCGGCGATGAGCTGCAGGAACAGCGCGCGGCCCTCGGGCTTGCGCACGTCCAGCGAGATGCCCTTCTTGCCGCGGTTCGCGGTCTTCCAGAACAGCGGATGGCCTTCGTGCACCGGCGTCAGCCCGCGCAGCGGATCGCCGCCGCCCGGCAGTTCGAGCTTGACGACGTCGGCGCCCATGTCGCCGCACAGCGTGGCCGAGAACGGCGCCGCGAGCACGGTCGCCATGTCGAGGATGCGCACCCCGTGCAGGGGTGCTCGGTCAGCAGGCTGGCCCATCAGTTGCCCTTCAGGTCCACGCGCTTGAGCACGGGGTCCCACAGCTTGCGGTCGGCGGCGATGCGTTGGCCGTAGGCGGGCAACGACGGATCGAGCGAGGCCGCGCCCAGCTTGGCCAGCTTGTCTTTCACCGCAGGCAAAGCCTTGGCCAGTGCCGCGCGCAGCGGACGCATCACCGCATCGGGCGTGCCCTTGGGCGCGACGATGCCGACCCACAGGCCGCTGTCGAAGCCCTGCAGGCCCAGCTCGGCGAAGGTCGGCACGTCGGGCGCCGAGGGCGAGCGCGTGCGGCCGGTCTGCGCCAGGATGCGGATCTGCCCGCTGCTCATGTAGGGCAGCGTGCCGCCGAGGTTGTTGCACATCACCGGGATGTGGCCGGCGATCAGGTCGTTCACCGCGGGCGCGTTCCCCTTGTAGGGCACGTGCTGCATCTTGATGCCGGCCTGGTGGTTGATCATTTCGCACACCAGGTGCGACGGCGTGCTCGGGCCCGCGGAGCCGAAAGCGAGTTGGCCCGGCTTGGCCTTGTCGGCAGCGATGAGCTCGGGCAGCTTCTGGTACGGCGTCTTGGCGTTGACCGCGATGACGTTGGGCAGATCGGCCACCAGGCCCACGGGCACGAAGTCGTCCACCGGGTTCCAGCTGAGCCCCTTGTGCACATACGGCAGAAAGATGTTGGTCAGGCCCGCCATGAGCAGCGTGTAGCCGTCGGGCGTGGACTTGGCGACGAGCTCGGAGCCGATCAGGCTGCCGGCGCCGGGCTTGTTCTCCACGATGACCGGCTGACCCAGGGCCTGGCCCAGCGCCAGCGCCACCTCGCGCGCCACGAGGTCGGTGCTGCCGCCGGCGGGGAATGGCACCACCAGCTTCACGGGGCGGTCGGGGAAAGCAGCCATCGCCAGCGAGCCGGCCAGGCCGAGTGCAAGGCCTGCGGCCACGTGCGAAAGTTTTTTACTCAAGGACGTCATCATCAGTCTCCAGTTTCTCTGTGTGTTCAGCGTTTCAATGCGTGAGGAAGCGACGGCCGAGCGTGGCGCGGTGCAGCTCGGAGGCGCCGTCGTAGATGCGGAACGGCCGCAGCTCGCGCACGATGAGGGCGACGGGCGCGTCTTCCGACATGCCCAGCGCACCGCACATCTGTGCCGCGCGGTCGGCCACGCGGTTCAGGGCTTCGGACACGAACACCTTCGTCATCGCCGACTCGGTCTTCACCGACAAGCCCTCATCCATGCGGCGCGCGCAGTCCAGGCTCACGAGCCGGCTGGCATGCAGGTCGATGTGGCAGTCGGCCACCATCGCCTGGATCTGCTGCAGGTCGGCCAGCCGATCGCCGAACGAGGTGCGCTCGCACACGTAGGCCTGAGCAATCTCCAGCGCGCGCCGTGCGCGGCCCATGAGCCGCAGGCAATGCGACAGGCGCGCGGGCTCCAGCCGCTGCTGCGCCTCCACGAAGCCCGAGCCCACCTCGCCAAGCACCGCGTCACCGCTCACGCGGCAGGCCGTGAAGCGCAGCTCGCCGTGCCCGCCGACTGCGAACGGGTCGATGGCCTTGATGGCGCGCACCAGCGCCAGGCCCGGGTTGTCCATGTCCACGATGAACTGCGTGGGGCCCTCTTCCGTCTGCGCGAGCACGATGCAGAAGGCCGCGCCCACTGCGCCGGTGATGAACCACTTGTGACCGTCGATGACCCAGGCATCGCCCTCGCGCCGCGCGGTGGTGCGCAACATCGACGGATCGGAGCCCGCACCGGGGGCCGGCTCGGTCATCGCAAAGCACGAGCGGATGCGGCCCTCGGCCAGCGGCCGCAGGTAGCGCTGCTGCTGCGCGGGCGTGCCCCGGTGCAGCAGGCTGATCATGTTGGGCTGGTCGGGCGCCGCGCAGTTGAGCGCAGCCGGGCCGAGGTAGCTGCGGCCCGCCTCTTCAAACACCGCGGCGCGCTCGACCCACGACAGGCCCAGCCCGCCCTCCTCCGTCGGCATCTGCGGCAGGTACAGGCCCAGCTCGCGTGCGACGGGGCGCAGCTGCGAGAGCACGGCGTCCAGTGCCAACGGATCGTGCACATGCACATTCGATTCGAGCGGAATGCAATGCCGCTCGACGAAGTCGCGCACCCGCGCCGGGAGGTCCGCGCGCAGGCTCATCGCGTGCCCGCCTCGCGCAGCGCCAGCTTGGCGATGTTGAGTTGGTGGATCTGGCTCGTGCCCTCGTACAGGCGGAACAGGCGCACGTCGCGGTAGTAGCGCTCGATGGGGCTGAAGTCGGCCACGTAGCCGGAGCCGCCGAACATCTGCACCGCGCGGTCGGCCACGCGACCGCACATTTCGGACGCGAAGTACTTGCACATCGAGGCCGACATGGCCACGTCTTCGCCGCGATCGCGCGCGCGCGCTGCGTCGAGAATCATCGAGCGCGCCGCGTAGATGTCGGTGCGGCTGTCGGCGATCATGGCTTGCACCAGCTGGAAGTCGGCCACCGCCTGGCCGAACTGGTTGCGGCTGCTGGTGTGCGCCATGGCCAGGTCCAGCATGCGGATCGCCGGGCCCGTGCACAGCGCCGCCAGATGCAGGCGCTGCTTGTTGAGCACCTTCATCACCGTCTGGAAGCCTGCGCCCTCGCGCCCGCCGATGAGCTGGTCGGCATGCACGCGGCACTCGTTGAAATGCACGTCCGACACGAACGAACCGGCCTGGCCCATCATGCGGTAGGGCTCGCCCGTCGTGAGACCCGGGCCGCGCTCGACCAGGAACGCCGACACGCCCTTGCTGCCCTTCGAGCCCTCTTCGGTGCGGGCGATGACGGTGAACACATCGGCCACAGGCGCGTTGGTGATGAAGCGCTTGCTGCCGTTGAGCACGTAGTGGTCGCCCTCGCGGCGCGCGGTGGTCTGCACATTGCTCGCCTCCGAGCCCGCCTCGGGCTCCGTCAGCGCCAGGCAGCCGGTGAGTTCACCTGTGGCCATGCGCGGCAGCCAGCGCTGCTTCTGCGCCTCGGTGCCGTCGGCCACCAGCGCTTCGGAGCCGATGCCCGTGTTGGTGCCCACGCGGGCACGCAGCGCCACCGACGACTGCGACAGCTCCATCGCGCACAGCACCAGCTCTTCGGTCGTGAGGCCCAGGCCGCCGTAGGCCTCGGGAATGCTCCAGCCGAAGTAGCCCTTGCGCCGCAACTCGTCGACCACGTCGGACGGAATGTCGTTGTCGCGGCTGACCTGTTCTTCTAGCGGATGCCAGCGTTCGCGAACGAAGGCGCGGATGTCGGCCCGCAGGGCCTCGAAGTGGGGGGTGTCTCGGATCATGGTGAGCGCGACTGTAGGAAGCAGGTCCACAATCCCCGGCACTGAATTTCAATTATTGAAACTGCGATTCACACCCATGCCCCGCCCCACCCAGAATCGCCGCCAGCCCATGAAGGACTCCGACGACCTGCGCCGGGTACGGGACGAAGACCCGTACTTTGCCGGCACCCTGGCCAAAGGCCTGCTCATCCTGCAGACCTTTGTGAGCGACCCGCGCGCGCACGCCAACAGCGAGTTCGCCACCAAGCTGGGCCTGCCGCGCCCCACCGTCTCGCGCCTGTGCCGCACCCTGCTGGCCATGGGTTTCCTGGACCACGACGAACGGCTCGACCGCTACTTCATCGGCCCCGCCGCCGTGGCGCTGTGCTACCCCTACGTCATCAACACGCCCCTGCTGGCCATGCTGCGCCCGGCCATGCAGCAGCTGGCCGACCGCATCGAAGGCGCGGTCTCGGTCGGCGTGACCAACGACCTCGACGTGGTCTACCTGGAAACCTGTGCCCACGAAGGCGGCACCCTCAAGCGTCCCGGCGTGGGCGCCGTGCGCGGCATTGTCGAAACCGCCATGGGACGTGCGTGGCTGGCGCAGCTGCCCGCGGGTGAACGTCAGGAGTTCCTTGCCCGCGTGAAGCGCGAACGGCCCGAGGAGCACGCGCGTTGCATGGAAGGCGTGCGCGAGAGCGTGGCGAACTACGGCAAGCGCGGCTTCGCGATCAACCTGGGGGACTCAGGTTTTGGCGTGCTTGCTGCGGGCGGGGCGGCGCGGGTTCGCTACGGGCCGCGGCGGTTGCTGTTCAACTGCGCGGTGCCGGGGTTTCACTGGAAGAAATCGCAGCTGCTGGACACGATCGGGCCGGGGCTGGTGCAGCTGGTGGGGGCGGCGGATCGGCAGTCGGGGTTGCGGTAAACCGACGCAGGTCCCGCGTTTCTCAGCGCCTCGGCCTGCGGGTTGTCGATGGCCCACGAGGCATCGATTTCAACGGCCTGGTGTCTCGAGTCGCTGCCGACGGCGACGTAGCCCAGCCGGAGGGCGCCCAGGCTGATGAAGTTCAGCGCGGGTATCGACCCGTTGAACCCGCCGCCGCCACGCCCCGGGGGAATACAGAAGAGACCCCGTCCACCGCCTCCTCCGCCGCAGGACGCAACGAGTGTGGCGATCGCGGTGGTCGCCAGGAAATGAGCACCGGTCTTGCGTGCAAACACGCATCCTGTGAATGAACGGATCCGTGCTCTGAAATGAATGACGGCAGCCACCGTGTCAGGGGCAATCGGACACCACCTTGTCGCCCGCAAAGCGATGTCCCATCCAGTCGAGCACGAGCGGCATGCCGAGCACACCGCCTGTGGCGTGTTCGGTGATGCCGAGGGTGCGGAAGTTGACTTTGGCGCCGAGGGCGCACCAGTCGGCAAACAGTTGCTTGACGTCCTGATGCGGCACGACTTCGTCCAGCAGGCCGCCATACACCAGGGCCGGGACCGCGGGGGCCAGCGTGCCGGTCCGGTTCTCGGCCAGGCGTGCCTTCCAGTTCGGCCGCGCCAGAAGGCCGGGCGGATCGACCAGCACCGCGTCGCTCAACCCCGGGTAGGTGGCGGCGGCTTCGATGGTGCATTTCTTATCGCGCAGATCGGCCACCACATGCTGCCCGTACGGGGTGAGGATCGACTGCAGGTCGAGTTCCGGGTAGGCGGCATTCATGCCGATGGCCATGTACGCAACGAGGCCGCCGAAGAGGCCGCCGTTGAATTGCGTGTACAGCAGACCATCGAGGCGCGCGGGCGCCGCGCCCGCCGACACGCCTTTGAGCTTGAGCGCAGGCGCATAGCCGGGCTGCAGTTGCGCGGCCCAGGCCGCGGCATGCCCGCCCTGCGAGTAACCGATGATGCCGACAGATGCGTCGGCCGAGAGCCTTGCAGCGCCCAGTTGCTGAGCGGCCAGCGCCGCATCGAGCACGGCATGGCCTTCGGACTTTCCGACCACCCAGGGATGATCGCCCGGCGTGCCCAAGCCCTGGTAGTCGGTCATGGCGATGGCCCAGCCCTGCGCCAGTGTCAGGGGTGTGGCGCCCGCGATCGCCTCGTACTCGGTGCCGATCGCATACTGGTGCGAAGGGGCGCAGTTGTCGGCGACGCCCTGGGTACCTGGCGCCCAGGCAATGATCGGGCGATGGCCCGCGAACCACGGCGTCCACGGCACGAGCACCGTGCCCGTCACGGCAATGGCCTTGCCGTCGACGTCGGTGGACTTGTACATGATCTGCCAGCCCGAGACGAGCGGCAATCCGATCGGAACGAACGAACGCGAGCGGATCAAGGTCCCATGCGGCCCGTCGGGAAGCATTTGGGGCGGTGTATAGAAGGCATCGTCGCGCGGGTCCTGCAGCGGTCCGGCCGTGGCGGATGTCGCCCCGCCAAGCACAGCGGCCAGCGCCGCGATAACCAGGCCCAGGCGTCCGATGCCACGCCGGATGGCCATGGCGAAACTTGCAATGCGTGTCGGCATACGGCTCATCGATATTCCTTCGTGGCGGTGAGGGGGAATCCAGTTGGCTTCGGGCCACGCGCCGTCCGGGGCGCGCGCCTGCAACGTCACGCGCCCAGCTTCCGCGCGATCAGGTCTTTCATGATTTCCGTCGTGCCCCCGTAGATGCGCTGGATGCGCGCATCGGCGTACAGGCGGGCAATCGGGTACTCGGCCATGTAGCCGTAGCCGCCGAACAGCTGCAGGCATTCGTCGACGACCTTGCCCTGCTGCTCGGTGCACCACCACTTGGCCATGTAGGCGGCCTCGTTGTCGAGCGTGCCGTCGAGCAGGCGCTGCGTGCAGTCGTTGACGAAGCTGCGCACCACGTGCGCAATCGTGGCGCACTCCGCGAGCTTGAACCGCGTGTTCTGGAAGTCGAACACCGTCTGGCCGAAGGCCTTGCGCTGCCGCGTGTATTCCACCGTCAGTTCCAGCGCGCGCTCGATCACGGCCGCGGCGGGCACGCACAACAGCAGGCGCTCGAAGGGCAATTGGCTCATCAGTTGTACGAAGCCGTCGCCTTCCTTCTCGCCCAGCAGCTGGTCGGCCGGCACGCGCATGCCGCCGAAGAACAGCTCGGCCGTGTCAGACGCGTGCTGCCCCAGCTTCTCGAGACGTCGGCCGACGCGAAAGCCCGGCAGGTCTTCGGTCTCCAGCACCACCAGCGACACACCGCGGCTGCCGGCATCGCCGGTGCGCACCGCCACCACCAAGAGGTTGGCGGTGAAGCCGTTGGTGATGAAGGTCTTGGCGCCGTCGATCACGTAGTCGTCGCCATCGCGCCGGGCACGTGTGCGCAGCGCCTTCAGGTCCGAGCCGCAGCCCGGTTCGGTGAGCGCGATACCGGCCAGCAGCTCGCCGCTGGCAAGCCGGGGCAGCCAGCGCTGCTTCTGCGCTTCGGTGCCGTAGTCGAGGATGTAGTGCGCAGCAATCGAGTGCACGGCAACGTTGGCCGGAAACTCCGCCCGGGCCAGCTCGTCCTGCACGACCAGCTGATGGGCCAGCGTGGCACCGGCGCCTTCGTAGGCTTCGTCGAGTTCCGGTAGCAGGAAACCCATCTGCCCGAACGGCCGCCAGACCTCGCGCGGAATGAAGCCCTGGCGGCGCCAGCCGTCGAGATGCGGCGACAGCTCGCCGGCGATGTAGCGGCGCACCTGGTCGCGGAACGCGTCGATTTCTTCGTCCATCCAGCGATGGCGATGCAGTCGGGGCAGCATGTTCCGCGCTCCTAAGCCGATGCCCGATCGGCTTCCTGCTTTCGCAGGATGAACCGCTGGATCTTGCCGCTCGGCGTCTTCGGCAGCTCGGCAATGAACTCGATCTCGCGCGGATACGCATGCGCGGCCAGCCGGCGCTTCACCAGTTGCTGCAGCTCGCCCGCAAGCGCCTCGCTCGCCTGCACCTTGGCGCGCAGCACGACGAAGGCCTTGACGATCTCCGTGCGTTCGGGGTCGGGCTTGCCGATGACGGCCACTTCCGCGACAGCCGCGTGCTCCATGAGCGCGCTCTCGACATCGAAGGGGCCGATGCGGTAGCCGGCGGACGTGATGATGTCGTCGCCGCGCCCGACGAAGCTGATGCTGCCGTCCTCGTTCAGCTCGACGGTGTCGCCGGTCAGGTAGTAGACGCCGGTGAACGATTGCGTCGTCTGCTTCCAGTAGCCCGGAAAGTAATACAGCGGCGAGCGGCTGCGGTCGATGGCCAGCGTGCCCGGCACGCCCGGTGCGAGCTCATTGCCCTCGTCGTCGAGCACCGCGACGCGCACGCCGGGCAACGGAAAGCCTGCGCTGCCAGGATGCACCGCGTGCTTCAGGCCATGGAAGTTGCACACCACCATGCCGATCTCGGTCTGGCCGTAGTGGTCGCCGATCGGGCAATCGAGTGCGTCGCGGAACCAGCGCATCACCTCGGGGTTGAGCGGCTCGCCCGCGCTGCTGACCACGCGCAGCTTGCCGCGGAGGTGCGCAGCCAGTTGCGGGTCGGCGGCCATCATGAGGCGGAAGGCGGTCGGTGCGCCGGCGAGGTTGGTGATCTCGTACTTCTCGATCAACCGGTAGGCGGTCTCGGCGGAGAACGGACCATCGTAGAAGAGCGTGGTGTTGCCGCTCAGCAGCGGCCCGATGGCGCCGAAGTAGAGCCCGTAGGCCCACCCCGGATCGGCGATGTTCCAGTAGGACTCGCCGTCGCGCAGGTCCACGGCCAGCCGCATGTACATGCCGATGGCCATCAGCGCGCGATGCGGCACGGCCACGCCCTTGGCGAGGCCCGTCGTGCCCGAGGTGAACAGCATCATGCAGGCGTCGTCGCCGCCGCGCATGACGGGCTCGAACGATGGCGGTTGCTGCGCCATTTCGCTCAGGTAATCGACATCGCCCGGCGGCAGGTGTTCGTCCGCGCCGCGCGCGATCGTGACGATGTCCGGCCATGTCGCGCTGTCGTCGAGCTTGTGGCGGTTGGCCGTGTCGGTGACGATCAGCACCGCTTCGGAAGCGGTGACGCGGTGCTCGATGGCCTTCGGGCCGAAGGCCGTGAACAGCGGCTGGTACACCGCGCCCGCACGCCATGTGCCGAGGATCACTGCAAGCAGTTCGGAAATCCGCGGCAGCAGGCCCGCGACCCTGTCGCCGGGCTGGACGCCCCGGCTTGCGAGCAGGTTGGCGAAGCGCGCCGATTGGGCCTGCAGTTCTTCGTAGCTGAGCTCGCAAGTGTTGCCGTCCTTGTCCTCCCAACGCAGGGCGATGCGGCCCGGCGCAACGTGCCGGTCGCAGGCCTCGACGCAGGCGTTGATGCCGTGCTCGAAACTGCCTGCGAACGATGTCTTGAAGTCTTCGAGGTCGAAGGCCTCGACGAAGGACGCGTAGTCCGGGGCGGCAACTGGCGAAGAAGGATGGGGCGATGGCACGGTGCTTTCCTTTGTCTCTCGTGGTGTTCATGCGGCACTTGGGAGGCCGATTCGGCCGCACTTTATGCCGCGGGTTTCGATTGCGCATTGCGCGTTCCCGCCAATGTGATTGGCGGGATTTGCCATGTCCGCGCGCGCAGCGGACTATTCGGGCAGCGTGGCTCTGTAGGCCCCGGGGCTGGCACCGGTCCACTTGCGGAAGGCGCGATGGAACGCACTGGGCTCGGCGAAGCCGACCCTGGCGGCGATCTCGCTGACGCTGAGGCCCGAGTCGCTCAGCAGGCTGATCGAAAGATCGCGCCGCAGCGTGTCCTTGATGGCCTGGAAGGGCTCGCCTTCCATCGCGAGGCGCCGTATCAGCGTTCTCTCGGCGAGCCGGAGTTTTCGCGCCATGTCTGGCAGATCCGGCCACGCCGACGCGTCGGTGCCTCGCAGGACTTTGCGCACCCGCGCGGCGGCGCTGTCCTGGTCGCGGTACTTGACGAGAAAGTTCGTGGGCGCGCCGCGCAGGAAGCGCTGCAGTGTCTCTTCGTTCTGCACCACCGGCAGGTCGAGAAATCGTTCCTCGAACACCAGCGCCGTGCTGTCGGCGCCGAAGCGGATCGCCTGGCCGAACAGCAGGCGGTACTCCTCGGGGCTGTCGGGCGCCTCGGTTGAGAACTCGGCGCGCAGGATGGGGATGCGCCTGCCGACCAGCCAGCAGGCCACGCCGAAGAAGATCACCAGGATCGTGCCGTGCGCGAACAGGCGCTGCGCGCCGGGCCGTTCGTTCAACCGGAATGCGGCCTCGTGCGGCCGCCGTTCGATGGCAGGCTGCATGTCGTCCATCACGCCGCCGTAGAACCGCATGATCCGGCGCAGCGCCTGTTCCAGGTTCTTCGCGCCCAGTGCGCAGCGGCATGCGAGCGCGAAGCTTCCGTAGCGCACCAGATGTGAGTCCATGCCGAAGAACTCGTCGCCCGTCTGCTCGGCCACCCCGTGCCACATGCGGCCATAGCTTTCCGGCGACACCCGCGCCTGGTCCTGGTGCAACAGCCCCGCCGGAATTCCGGCCGCGCCGAGGATGGCGCCGATGTCGACACCGCGCTGCGTGGCTTCGTGCAACGCTTCGCGCACGAAGCACATCGCGATGGTGTCGCCACCCCTCGTGTGCTCGGGCGTTTTCATGGTGCAGCGGCTCGGATCACGACTGGCAATCGGCCGCTTCGCGGCGCGTCATCTTCTTGTCCGACAGGTACTTGTCGGCATTCGACTTGACCAGCGGCTTGATGATCTGTTCGTCCGCCTGGACGAACTCCGAGCTGGCGTTCCACTTGCTGCCGTCCCAGGTCTGCACACGCGCCCAGGCCGAACCCATGTGATCGGCGCAACTGGTGGCGAGAGGACGCATGACGTCGGCCAGCCCCAGGGCCTCCAGGCGCTTCGCATCCAGCGCCAGGTTTTCCAGGCCCCAGCGCACCTGCTCGCCGGTCATGACCTTGCCCTTGCCGAAGCGTTCCTGCGCGCGGCGCACACCTTCGACGGCGAGCATCTGCATCAGCATGCCGCGCACGTAGAGCACGGAGCCGACCTCGTCCCGCGGCCCGCTGCCGTTGCCCTTGTCGTGCACCTTCTGGAGGATGTCCTGCATGACCTTCAGTTGCTGGCCCGAGGCATGCAGCGTGAGGGCGTTGTAGCCCTTCGCGCCCTGCCCCACGTCCTTGACGTCGGGCTCGGCGCCCGACCACCACACGCCGTACATCTTCTCGCGCGGGTAGCCCGTGGCCACGGCCTCCTTGAGCGCGGCCGAATTCATCACGCCCCAGCCCCACAGGATCACGTAGTCGGGCCGCTGCTGACGCACCTGCAGCCATGCCGACTTTTGCTCGATGCCCGGCGCGGTGACCGGAATGAGCGGCAGCTCGAAGCCGTGCATCTTCGCGCGCTCCTGCAGCAGCGGAATCGGCTCCTTGCCGAACGGCGAGTCGTGATAGACGAGCGCGATCTTCTTGCCCTTGAGTTTGTCCATGCCGCCTTCCTTCTTGCCCAGGCCCTGGACGATGATGTCGGCCGCAGTCCAGTAGCTGCCCATCAGCGGAAAGTTCCATTTGAAGGACTGACCATCCTGCGAGATCGAGAGGCCGTAGCCGGGCGTGATGAGCGGCATCTTGTCGGCGGGCACCTTGTCGGTCAAGGCGAAGGTGACGCCCGTTGTCTGCGGCTCGAAGAGTGCCACGCCGGGGCGGCCCTTGAGCCGCTCATAGCACTCCACGCCCTTGTCGGTCGCGTAGCCGGTTTCGCATTCCTCGTAGGTCAGCTTGACGCCGTTCACGCCGCCGTCGCGGGCATTGACGAGCCTGATGTAGTCCTGCTTCCCGTTGGCCAGGGGCGTGCCATTGGGGGCATAGGGGCCGGTGCGGTACACCAGCAGCGGAAAGAACTGCTCCTTGGCTTGTGCATGTGCGGGCGTCGTTGCGAGCACGCTGCCGAAGGCGCCGGCGAGCAAGGCGGTGGTCAGTGCGAGCGATTTCAGTGTCATGGCTGTCTCCTTGTGAGGTACCTGGGTACCGGATCTTCGAGATCTCGATGGCGCGAAGTGCCTGCACATCGAAATTCGGGCCGATGGTAGAAACCGCTTTGACTGGGACTTGTCTTGCCGATAACAATCCAAGGGAAGTTCCCTATCCGTACGTCCCCATCTCTCATGAGCACCAGCAAAAGTCTCCCCGCAAGACGGCGTCCCGCCACCACCGCGGAACTGCAAGGCATCCCGTGGTTGCCTTCGCTGTCGGCGGCAGAGCGCGAGCGCGCGGTGGCCGAACTGGTGGTCGGCGAGGTGCTTCCCGGCGAGCACGTGTGCCGCCTCGGCCGTCCGGCGACCTATTGGTTCGGCGTGCTGCACGGCCTGCTCAAGATGAGCAGCAACAACAAGGCCGGCCAGACCATGACCTTCCTGGGCGTTCCGCCGGGCGGATGGTTCGGCGAAGGCACGATGATCAAGAGGGAACCCTATCGCTACGATTCCCTGGCGTTGCGATTGAGCCTGGTCGGAGCGCTTCCTGTCGAGACCTTCCATTGGCTGCTGGATCACTCGATCGGCTTCAACCGCTTCGCGATGGGACAGCTCAACGAGCGGCTCGGGCAGTTCATCGGCGCATTGGAGATCGACCGCATGACCGACATCGACGCCCGGGTCGCGCGAAGCCTCAGCGCTCTGTTCAATCCGGTGCTGTATCCCGGCGTGGGCGACATGCTTCGCATCACGCAACAGGAACTCGCATCCATCGCGGGCCTGTCGCGCCCACGGGTCAACACGGCGCTCGCCGCGTTGCAGAAGAAGGGACTGATCCGCGTGGAGTACGGCGGGTTGAAAGTGCTTTCGCTCGACGGTCTGCGCGCATCGGACTAGCTTTCGTCGGCGCCCCTGTGCCGGCACTGCTGCGTCGCAGCGTGACGGCGCCTAGCCAGGCGACGTGCAGGTGAAGCTGGACGCCACATGTCGCGTCGGCATGTGAGAAGAGCCATCTTCATTTTTTGTCTCCTTGTTGGGGCAATGCCCCCGTGAACGCGCACGCTGACGCGGAAAGCGCTCATGCGGCGGGCGTGAAAAGCACCGTGCCTTGTGCGAGCACGCTGGTCCGGTCGTCCGCGCTCTTGATCGCACCTTGCAATTCGAGAACGCAACCGCCCTTCGCATGCGCGGCCATCGATGTCACGCGCCACTCGATGAGCACGGTCTCGCTCGCCCGCACGGGACGCAGCAGGTCGACCGAGAAGTTCATGCCCAGCACCTTCCCTTTCGTGGCGAAGTGGCTGGCGGTCAGCCCCATCAACAGCGAGGTGGTGTGGGTCGCGCTGGCGATCAACCCACCGAAGCGCGTGCCCTGTGCAAAGGCCGCATCGTGGTGCAGCGGGTTCTCGTCTCCCGCGGCCAACGCGAAGGCACGCACCTGCGCTTCGTCGAAGGTGTGGGGCCGCGAGAAGCGATAGCCGGGCCCGACCGGCCCCAGGACCGCGGCCGCTTCGCACTCAGCCATGGCTCGCGAGCCGGGTGATGGCGTCCTGGCTTCCGGCCTGCTGGCGCAAGCGGAACTTCTGGATCTTTCCCGTGGCCGTCTTCGGCAAGGGCGTGAAGATCACCCGGCGCGGACACTTGAAGTGAGCCAGCCGCTCGCGGCAGAACGAAATGATCTCTTGTTCGGTGGGCGCGGCGACACCGGTCTTGAGCTCGATGAACACGCACGGCACCTCGCCCCACTTGGGGTCGGGTTGGGCCACTACGGCGGCGTGCAGCACCGCCGGGTGTCCATGGACGACATCTTCGATTTCGACCGACGAGATGTTCTCGCCGCCCGAGATGATCACGTCCTTCGACCGGTCGGTGATCTGCGCATACCCGTTGGCATGCAGGACCGCGACGTCGCCGGTGCGAAACCAGCCATCGGCGAGCGCCTTGCGCGTTGCGGCCTCGTTCTTGAAGTAGCCCATCATCACGGTGTTGCCGCGCAGCATGAGCTCCCCTGCCGACTTGCCGTCGGGCACGACGGCCTCAAGGGTGTCGGCGTCGCCGACCATGAGGCCTTCGAACATGGCGGCGCGCACGCCCTGGCGCACGCGCAGCGCGCCCTGCTCGGCGGGCGCCAGATCGTCCCAGCCGTCCTGCCACACACAACTCACGGGCGTGCCCGAAACCTCCGTGATGCCGAAGACGTGCTCCACGTCAAAGCCCATCGCCAGCACCGCGTTGAGCACGGCGAGCGGCGGCGGAGAGCCGGCCGTGAGCACGCGCACGGGGCGCATCAGCCGGATGTCTTTTGCTGTGTCCGCGAGCATCGCCATCACGACAGGCGCTGCGCAGAGGTGATCGATCTGGTGGCGCTCGATGGCCTCCAGCACGGCTTCGGCGGACACCCGGCGCAGGCAGACATGGGTGCCCGCGGCCGCGGTCACGGCCCAGGTGAAGCACCATCCGTTCGCGTGGAACATGGGCAGGGTCCACAGGTACTTCGGCGCCCGTGGCATCGCCCAGTTCGTGATCTGCAGCAGGCTCATGAGGTAGGTGCCACGGTGGCTGGCGACCACGCCCTTGGGGTCTCCGGTCGTGCCGGAGGTGTAGTTCAGGGCGATGGGTTGCCACTCGTCGCTGGGCCACCGGCCGGCAAAGTCCGGGTCTCCGCTCGCCAGCAGCGATTCATAGTCGGTCTCGCCGATGGGTTCGCCGGGTGGTGCGAGGTGGTCGTTGATGTCGATGACTGCAGGCGCATGGTCGAGCAGCTTCAGCGCAGCAGCCACCGTGGCGGCGAACTCGCGGTCGACCAGCAGCAACTTGCATTCGCCGTGGCGCAGGATGAACGCGATGCCTTCGGCATCCAGGCGATGGTTGATCGCGTTGAGCACCGCACCGGCCAGCGGAATGCCGAAGTGGGCCTCCAGCATGGCCGGCGTGTTGGGCGCGAGCACCGAGACGGTGTCGCCCGGCGCGACGCCGCGCATCGCCAGTGCCGACGCCAGGCGATGGCAGCGCTCGCGCGTCTGCGCCCAGGTTCGCGTGAGGTTGCCGTGCACCACCGCCACGCGGTTCGGATGCGCGAGCGCCGCGCGGTCGAGAAAGCCCAGCGGCGTGAGCGGCACATGATTTGCCGCGCAGCGTTCGAGGCCCTGTGCATAGGATGGCGCGCTCATGCGGTGGTCTCCTTGGAGGTGTCGTGGAATGTCGTGAAGGCGGACACGGGCTCGCGCTCGGTGACGAGCGAGTTCTCGACCGACGAGGTGTCGGCGTAGCCCAGGCTCATGCCGCAGACCAGCATCTGGCCGGCGGGAATGCCCAGCAGGTCCGCGATCTGGCGATGAAACTTCAGGAATGCGGCCTGCGGGCAGGTGTGGAGGTTGCGGCCGCGCGCGGCCACCATCACGCTCTGCAGGAACATGCCGTAGTCCAACAGGCTGCCTTCCTCGAGTTCGCGGTCCACCGTGAAGAACAGGCCCACGGGTGCATCGAAGAAGCGGTAGTTGCGACCGTGCTGCAGGTGCATGCGCCGCTTGTCGCCCTTGGCGATGCCGAGCAATCCGTAGAGGTCCCAGCCGACCTTGCGGCGCCGCTCCAGGTACGGCGAAAACCATTCGCGCGGGTAGTAGTCGTAGGGCTCGAGCAGCTCGCCCGACCGGCCGGGATCGTCGTCGAGCACGGCAATCGCAGCCGACAGGCGGGCCTTGGCGGACCCGGTCAGCACATGCACATGCCAGGGCTGCATATTCATGCCGGAGGCGCTGTAGCGCGCGGTCGAGAGGATCGCCTCGACCTCTTCCCGCGGCACCGGCCCGGGCAGGAACGCCCGGACGCTGCGCCGCGTGGCAATGGCCCAGTCGACCGCTCCTTGCAACGCGTGTGCCTCCAGCGGTGGCGCCATCATTCGGTTCATTGAGGTTTCCTTGCTATTTCGAAGCCGGGCGAATCGCCCCGTCCACACGGCCTGCTTCGCCGGTGGCGGCGCGCGCGGCCTTGGCCTGGGTCGACGCGGCGCGCGATTGGTTCACGAACGACACCGCCGCCGCGCCGATGACGCCGGCCAGTGCGATCGCCATGAAGTTCTGCTCGATGGGCAGGCTCAGCGACACGAGCCAGCCGATCAGGATCGGCGCGGCAATGGCGCCGATGCGGCCGACACCCGAGGCGAAGCCGACGCCCGTCGAACGCACGGCCGGTGGATAGAAATCGCCGGCATACGCGTAGGCCAGCAATTGCGTTCCGAGCGTGGACGCGCCCACCACGAACACGGCGACGAACAGCAACTCGGTCGACTTCGTGTACGCGAGCGCGGCCAGCGACGCAGCCCCGACCACGTAGAACGCCACCAGCACATGCTTGATGTTGAACTTGTCGCTCAGCAGGCCGCCGCCGATCGCGCCCACGATCGCGCCGACGTTGAAGACGATCACGAAGTTCAGGGCCGAGCCCAGGCTGTATCCCGCCATGGCCATGAGCTTGGTCAGCCAGGAGTTCAGCGCGTAGACCATGAACAGCCCCGTCATGAAGGCCACCCAGATCATCACGGTGCTGAACGCGCGTCCGGCATCGAACAGGGTGCGCACCGGCGCGTCGTGCAGGCGGTCGGTGGACGCGCCGACATACACGGTGCCGGCTGCGTTCGGCCGCTCCGGTGCGAGCTTGGCCGCGATTTCGCGAAGCTGCCGCTGGTCACCCTTCTTGAGAAGGAAGGACAGCGATTCGGGCATCGTTTTCAGGATGAGTGGAATCAGCAGCACGGGCAAGCCGGCCACATAGAACACCCATTGCCATCCGTGGCTCTCGATGAGCTGCTTGGCGGTGAGCGCGACCAGAATGCCGCCCACGGAGTAGCCCGCAAAAACCATCGTCACCAGACGCGTGCGCAACTTCGCCGGTGCGAACTCGCCCATCTGCGCAGTCACGATGGGCAACACCCCGCCGATGCCGAGACCCGCGATGAAGCGCGCGACGCTGAAGCCGATGGGTTCGGTGGCCAGCCCGGTCAGCGCCGTGAAGACACTGAAGAGCGCGACGCACACCGCGATCATGCGCGGGCGGCCGATGCGGTCTGCCAGGGTGCCCAGGAAGATCGCGCCCAGCATGGTCCCGAACAACGCCGAGCCGGCCATGACGCCGGCGCTCGTGGCATCGACGCCCATGTCTTTCATGATCGATGGCAGCGCGGCCCCCACGACCGCCAGGTCGTAGCCGTCGATGACCAGGATCAGCACGCACCACCAGAGCACGAGCCCGTGGAAACGGTTGAACCGCGAGTGCCCCGCCAACGCGTGGATGTCGACCTGATTGCCGGTCTGCTGCATGTTTTGTCTCCTGTCGTTTTTTCTATCGCGAGTTGCGATGTCGACGGGAGGTTAGTTCTGCAGGCGGTGCGCTTCCATGCCCGCGCGTCTCGATCTGGATGGGGCGTTCGGACATGCCGGCATCACCAGCCAGCGTCGGCGAGCGCCGCAGCTTCGGCTTATTCCGGCGCGGGCGCGGAGGAGCGATAGGCGCCCGGGCTGACGCCTGTCCATTTCTTGAAGGCGCGATGGAAGGCGCTGGTTTCCTGGAAGCCGGTGCGCGCGGCGACTTCGGCCACCGTCAGCGACGCGCTCGACAAGAGGTCGATGGCGATGTCGCGCCGCAAGTCGTCTTTCACGCGCTGGTAGCTCACGCCCTCCTGCTGCAAGCGGCGTTGCAGCGTGGTGCCGGAAACGCAGAGTTCCTGTGCGAGCTTTTCGAGTTCGGGCCACGCCTCGGGCATCTGGCTTCGCAACCTGTTGCGCACCTGGGCGCTGGTGCTTGCATCGTTGCGGTACTTGACCAGCAGGTTGGCCGGCGCTTCCCGCAGGAAGTTGTCGACCGTGGCGGGCGACTCTGCGATCTTCAGGTCCAGCAGATCGCTGGCGAAGCTGATGTGCGTGGTCTCGCCGTTGAACTTCACGTTCTCGCAGAAGCGCGTGCGGTAGTGGCTGTCGTCGCCGGGCGGCGGGCACCGGAACTGCATCTCGCGCAGGGGAATGCGCCGGTGCACGAGCCAGCACGCCAGGCCGTGGACCAGGATGAACCAGGTCCCGTAGCCGAACAGCCGGCGCAGCACGCCGCCGTCATGCAGCACGACGCGCGCCTCGTCGCCATCGCAGACCAGCTCGCCGCGGAAGTCGTCCAACGTGGCGTGGAGGAACCTCAGGATGCGGCGCAGCGCATGCGCCAGGTTGTCGGCGTTGACGGCCGCGCGCGTCATGAGCGCATAGCTGCCGCGGCGAAGCCCGTGGCTGTCGAGGCCGAAGAACTCGTCGTCCATCAGGTCGGCCAGCGCCACCCACATCTGCGAGTACGCCGCCGCCGAGATGCGTGCACGCGGTGCGTTCAACAGCTCGCGATCGATCTTGGCGCTCTCGAGGACGCGGCTGATGTCCATGTTCCTCAGCGCCGCGGCATGGATCGCCTCGTGCACCAGTTCGATGGACACGGTTCCCTTCTGGCCTGCGGACTTCATACGGACTCAGCTGATCGGGGAATCCGACGCGCCCGGGGCCGCCGGGGAAAGCCCCGACAGGACGGCGCTGCGGCAGGCGTCGAGGATTTCATCGGCGAGCGGCGAGTCGTCAGGACAGGCCCGCGACAGCACGATGGCGCCGACGACCTGCGCAATGAGGGCGATCCGCCGGGCGCGTGCCTTGGCGCGCTGCTTGCCTCGTTCGGGCGCGTCGAACGGGGCGCCCAGCGTGCCGAGCACGCTTTCGATGCCGGTCGCGAACGCCGTCTTGACCGCCTCCGGCTGGCGGCCGGCGTCGGCGCACAGCGCGGCCATCGTGCAGCCGTCGCCGGGCGCGTCGCGGTGCTCGCGGGACAGGTACTGCTTGACGAACGCGACCGCATCGGCGCCGTCGGCTTTGGCGGCCGTCTGCGCGAAACCGCAGCTCGCGGCTTGCGCCATCAGGTCGGCCTTGGACTCGAAGTGCTTGTAGAACCCGCCGTGGGTGAAGCCTGCGAACGCCATCAGGTCGGCGATGCCCACGCCGTCGTAGCCACGCTCGCGAAACAGCGTGGAAGCCGTCTCGACGATGTGCGCCCGGTTCGCCTGGGCCTGCGCTTTGGTGACCTTCATGTCCAGGATCTCTCTCGGTATGCCATCAGTGAAGCCATGAATATACATTGATGTTATTCATCATCAAAGCCCTTGACATCAAAGATGACGATCGACATCATTGAGACAACTTCCCATCAAGAGCACAACACATGACCTCCTCTTCCACTGTTCTCATCACGGGCGCCTCGACCGGCATTGGCGCCATCTATGCCGACCGCTTCGCACGCCGCGGCCACGACCTCGTGCTGGTGGCACGCGACAAGGCCCGGCTGGAAACGCTCGCGGCGCGCCTGCGTGAAGAAACCGGCGCTGCCGTCGACATCCTTGCGGCCGATCTGACCCAGCCCGGCGACCTGGCCGCCGTCGAGGCGCGCCTGCGTGAGGACGCCAGGATCGACACCCTCATCAACAACGCCGGGGCCGCGCTGTCCGGCCCGTTCATCGACCAATCGACAGACGACGTCGCCCGCCTGGTCACCCTCAACACCACTGCGCTGGTCAGGCTGGCCAGTGCCGTCGCCCCGCGCCTGGTGCAAGCCGGCAAAGGCACGATCGTCAACATCGGCTCGGTGGTCGGCCTGGCGCCCGAGTTCGGCATGTCGGTCTACGGCGCGACCAAGGCCTTCGTGTTGTTCCTCTCCCAGGGGTTGAGCCTGGAGCTCGCGCCCAAGGGCGTCTACGTGCAGGCGGTGCTGCCGGCCGGCACCCGCACCGAGATCTGGGAGCGCGCGGGCATCGATGTCAGTGCGATGCCGGACCTGATGGGCGTGGAAGAGCTGGTGGATGCCGCGCTGGCCGGATTCGACCGCCGTGAACTCGTGACCATCCCGCCGCTGCACGATGCCGCGCGCTGGGAAACGCTGAACGCGGCACGTCAGGCCCTGGTCGCGGACATCCGGCAGGCGCATGTGGCGCAGCGCTATCGAACCGCCGCCTGAAACGGTAAGAACGCCAGAAAGGAAGGAACAGCGCATGACATTCAAGGCACTGCTCGCCAGCAAGACCGGCGACACCATCTCAACCAACCTGATCGACTTCAACGACGAGGACCTGATGCCGGGCGACGTCACCGTCGCGGTCGAGTACTCGACGGTGAACTACAAGGACGCGATGGCGCTCAGCGGCCGGTCACCGGTCATCCGCCAGTTTCCGCTGATTCCGGGCATCGACTTTGCCGGCGTCGTCGAGTCGTCGACCTATCCCGGCCTCGTCGCGGGCGACCGTGTGCTGGCAACCGGCTGGGGACTGAGCCAGACGCACCACGGTGGCTTCGCTCAGAAGGCGCGGGTGAGCGGTGATTGGCTGGTCAAGGTGCCGGCGGTCTTTTCGACCCGGGACGCCATGGCCATCGGCACCGCCGGATTCACCGCCATGCTGTCCGTGCTCGCGCTGGAGCATGGCGGCCTGACGCCCGAGCGTGGCGACATCCTGGTGACCGGCGCCAATGGCGGCGCCGGCTCCGTGGCGATCGCACTGCTGTCGAGCCTGGGCTATCGCGTGATCGCATCGACCGGGCGTCTCGAGGAATCCGATTACCTGCGTGCACTGGGCGCGGCGGACATCATCGACCGCCACACCCTGTCCGAAGCGGGCGCACCCATTTCAAAAGAGCGATGGGCCGGGGCCATCGATTCGGTCGGCAGCCATACCTTGGCGAACGTCCTGGCGCAGACCCGGTATCGCGGCGTGGTCGCGGCCTTCGGCCTCGCACAGGGAGCGGACCTGCCGGCATCCGTCCTGCCCTTCATTCTTCGCAACGTCACCCTCGCCGGTATCGACTCGGTCAATGCGCCGCAGCCTGCGCGGCTGCAGGCGTGGTCGCGTCTGGCCAGCGACCTGGACCTGGACAAGCTGGCACGGACCACCCAGGTGATTGGCCTGGCGGAGGTTCCTGAAATCGCCAGCCAGGTACTCGCAGGGAAGGTCCAGGGGCGCACCATCGTGGATGTGAACGCCTGACCGGATCGCGCATGCCCTACATCGACGCCCCCAACCTCTCGATCGATGTCGACGGGACTGCCTTCGCGTACCGCGACCTGGGGCCGCGCAGTGGCGTGCCGCTGGTCCTGCTCAACCACTGGGGCGCAGTCCTCGACAACTTCGACCCGCGGATCGTCGATGGACTTGCCCGCCGGCATCGCATCATCGCCATCGACTACCGGGGGATCGGCGCTTCAGGCGGCACGGCACCCGTGACCATCGATGCGATGGCGCGGGATGCGATCGCACTGATCCACGCACTGGGTTTCGAGAAGATCGATCTGCTCGGCTTCTCCCTCGGAGGCTTCGTGGCGCAGGACATCGTGCTGAAAGCCCCCGGCCTGGTGCGCCGACTCATCCTGACCGGCACGGGGCCGGCAGGCGGCACAGGCATCGACCAGGTCGGAGCGGTTTCCTGGCCGCTGATGGCCAAAGGCTTGTTGACGCTGCGCGATCCGAAGACCTACCTGTTCTTCACCTCCACGGCCAACGGTCGTCAAGCCGCGAAAGCCTTCCTGGAGCGACTGAAGGAGCGCAAGGCGGATCGGGACAAGGGCCCGACGCCCCCTGCCTTCCTGCGGCAGCTGAAGGCCATCAAGGCCTGGGGCCGACAGGCACCCCAGGATCTGGGCGGCATCCGCATCCCTGTGTTGATCGCCAATGGCGACAACGACATCATGGTGCCTACCGTGAACAGCCATGACATGGCGCGTCGCATTCCTGGCTCACAACTGGTCATCTACAAAGACGCCGGGCATGGCGGGATTTTCCAGTACCACGGCGAGTTCGTGCCCAAGGCGCTGGCCTTTCTCAATGACTAAGCGACGGCATCTTTTGCGACCGGCTTCAGGCCGACTTTCCCGACCGCACGCTGCGGTGCGGGACGACCTCGAACCCATTCAATCAAACACTCTGGAAAAAAGTCGCCCATGAAAGCGTTCATCATCGATCGTTACGGAAAGAAAGAAGTCGGCCGCATTGCTGAAATGCCCGAGCCCGAGCTGCGCGACGATGACGTCCTGATCCAGATCCACGCGGCGAGCATCAATGCCCTGGACTCGAAGATCAAGAGCGGCGAATTCAAACTGATTCTTCCCTACCGCTTCCCCTTGATCCTGGGCAACGACCTGGCCGGCACGGTCGTGCGAGTCGGCGCTCGCGTTCGCAGCTTCAAACCGGGCGACGAGGTCTATGCGCGCCCCGACGACGATCGCATCGGCACCTTCGCCGAGTTCATCGCCGTCAAGGAATCATCGCTGGCGCTGAAGCCCACGAACCTCAGCATGGTCGAAGCCGCATCCCTTCCTCTGGTGGCCCTGACCGCCTGGCAGGTGCTGGTCGAAACCGCCCAGCTGAAAAAGGGGCAGAAGGTTTTGATCCATGCCGGCTCCGGCGGCGTCGGCACCATCGCCATCCAGCTTGCCAAGCATCTCGGTGCGTTCGTGGCCACGACCACCAGCACGGCCAACGTCGCCTGGGTGAAGGCCTTGGGCGCGGACGTCGTCATCGATTACAAGCAGCAGGACTTCGCCACGGTGCTTCGTGACTACGACGTGGTGCTGAACAGCCTCGGCAGTGGCGAGCTGAACAAATCCCTCCAGATTCTCAAGTCGGGCGGGCACCTCATCTCCATCTCGGGGCCGCCCACCCCGGCGTTCGCCATCGCGCGAGGACTGGCCTGGCCGCTCCGGCAAGTGCTGCGCCTGTTGAGTTTCGGCATCAGGCACAAGGCAAAGAAGAACGGGGGCCACTACAGCTTCGTCTTCATGCGGGCCGACGGGGCGCAGTTGCGAGAGATCACCGCCCTCATCGAATCCGGCGCCATTCGCCCGGTCGTCGACAAGGTGTTCCCGTTTCAGGACACCCACAAAGCCTTGGCTTACGTCGACAGTGGGCGCGCCAAGGGCAAGGTCGTGGTGCAAGTGGTGTAGCTGCCGCACGTCTGGCCCAGCGTCTTCGATCAGGCCCTTGCCCCGCTCACACGCCAATGGCGGCGTTCCAGAACGCGTTCGCGGCCTTCCCTAAAAGCTCGCTGTCGCGATAGAGCCTGATCTCCAGGGGAACTTCCCACTCGTTGCTCGCCGCTGCGACAAGCCGCCCCTGGTCGATGTCGTCCTCCACCAGCGTCTGCGGCAACCACGCGATCCCCCTGCCATCCAGCACCATCGTTCGAAGGACAGAGGCGAGATGCGCCGTGAAGACGGCCTGCGCGGGAACCGACTCCAGCCTGCGGCCGATCACGGCGCGCATGATGCGCCCCAGCCCTGATTCCTCGGTGTACTGGAGCATGGGGACGGCAGATTCACCTCGACGCGCGAGCTGATAACGCGCCTGCCCCTTCTCGTCCGGCGCCGACACCGGGATCAGCAGATCCTCGCCGATGCGGGTCGATCTGTACGGCTCCGCATCCAGCGCCCCTTGCGCCTTGCTGTGCGCGTGGCTCAACACAAACTGGACCTTGCTTTGCAGCATCAGTGCTTCGCAACGCTGAAGCACATCGGACATCAGTTGCACCGGCCCGAGCGTCGTGTTTGATTCGAGGCTTCGCAACCATCGCGGCAGAAAAGTGAACGAGAGCGCATGCGTGGACGCGATGCGCAAGGTGACCGAACTGGCCTCGGCGACCTTCTTGGCGTCACCCGGCACCCGCGCGACCCTGGCGATCAATTCCTGTGCCACGCCGGTGAACCATTCACCGACCTCGGTCAGCTGGGCGGGTTGCGAGCTCCTGTCGAAAAGCTCGGCGCCGATCCACTCCTCCAGGGCACGAATGCGCCGGCTGAATGCGGGTTGGGAGCTGTGGCGGTCCTCCGCGGCGCGCGAAAAATTTCCGGTGGCAGCCAGGGCCACGAAGTCTTCAAGCCAGATCAGATTCATGTGCGGTTCGTCCAGTGCATGGAAGCAGCGAAAAGGAGCATTGGCCCAAACATCCCGTGCGGCGGACCATCAAGGCTCTCAATCAAAGACCCCTGGAGCCCGCCATGAAGATCGTCGAAATCCGCGAGAAAACCATTCCCATCAGCTCGCCCATCCGCAACGCCTACATCGACTTTAGCAAGATGACGCTGAGCCTTGTCGCGGTGATCACCGATGTGATCCGCGACGGCAAGCCGGTGGTCGGCTACGGTTTCAATTCGAACGGCCGCTACGGCCAGGGCAAGCTGATGCGCGAGCGGTTCATTCCGCGCATCCTCGAAGCGGCCCCGTCGTCGCTCGTCGACGACACGGGCGATAACCTCGACCCGCACAAGATCTGGAACACGATGTTCACCAACGAGAAGCCGGGCGGCCATGGTGAACGCTCCGTGGCCATCGGCACGATCGACATGGCGGTGTGGGACGCCGTGGCCAAGATCGAAGGCAAGCCCCTCTTCCAGTTGCTGGCGGACCGCTACGGCGACGGCAAGCCGAACCGCAAGATTTTTGTCTATGCGGCGGGCGGCTACTACTACCCCGGGCAGGACCACCGGAAGCTCCAGGACGAGATGCGCAGCTACATCGACCGCGGCTACACGGTCGTCAAGAAAAAGATTGGCGGCGCCTCGCTCGACGAAGACCTTCGCCGCATCGACTCGATCATGGAAGTGCTGCAGGACGGCCAGAAGCTCTGCGTCGACGCGAACGGGCGCTTCGACCTTGAAACCGCCATCGCCTACGCCAAGGCGCTGTCGCAATACGACCTGTTCTGGTACGAGGAGCCGGGCGACCCGCTGGACTTCGAACTCCAGGCGGCGCTGCGCAACTTCTACAAAAACCCGATGGCCACGGGCGAAGACCTCTTCTCGATGCAGGATGCGCGCAACCTGATCCGCTACGGCGGCATGCGCCCCGACCGCGACTGGCTGCAGTTCGACTGCGCGCTGAGCTACGGCCTGGTGGAGTACCTGCGCACGCTCGACATGCTCAAGGAGCACGGCTGGTCGGCCAGCCGCTGCATCCCGCACGGCGGACACCAGATGTCGCTGAACATCGCCGCCGGGCTCGGACTGGGCGGCAACGAGTCCTACCCCGACCTGTTCCAGCCGTTCGGCGGATTCCCCGATGGCGTGAAGGTCGAGAACAGCCATGTGACGCTGCCCGACTTGCCCGGCATCGGCTTCGAAGGCAAGGCCGATCTGTACCGCGAGATGCAGGCACTGTCGGCCTGACACAAACAAACCCAAGGAGACAAGACCATGACGCGATACAGATCCCCCCTTTGGCGCTGCGGCGCCGGCCTCGCCGTGCTCGGATTCGCTTCGCTGGCGTGTGCCGAGTTTCCCGACAAGCCCGTCACGCTGGTCGTGCCTTTCTCCGCCGGCGGCCCCAGCGACAAGATCGCCCGGGACCTGGCCGAGGCGCTTCGCAAGCCGCTGGGCCAGACCGTCATCATCGAAAACGCCGCCGGCGCGGGCGGCACGGTCGGCTCGGCCAAGGTGGCGCGTGCCGCACCGGACGGCTACACGCTGCTGGTGCACCACATCGGCATGGCCACCGCACCGGCCCTGTACCGCAAGCTCAGCTACAAGGTGCCGGACGATTTCGAAACCCTGGGTGTAATCAACGAAGCGCCCTCGGTGCTGATTGGCAAGCCAAGCCTCGCTGCCGGCAACTTCGCCGAGTTGCGCCAGTGGATCGCGTCGAACGGCGGCAAGGTGAACCTCGCCAACGCGGGGCTCGGTTCCGCATCGCACCTGTGCGGCCTGATGCTTCAGGGCGCGCTGAAGACGAGCATGACGCCCGTGCCCTACAAAGGGACCGCGCCGGCCATGACGGACCTCATCGGCGGACAGGTCGATGTGATGTGCGAACAGGCGACCAACGCGGTACCGCAGATCGAAGGAAAGAAGGTCAAGGTCTACGGCATCACCAGCTTGCAGCGGCTGCCGCTCGCGGCGCTGAAGGACACGCCGACCCTGTCCGAAGCCGGACTGAAAGACTTCAACGTCCAGGTCTGGCACGGCTTGTACGCACCGCGCGGCACGCCTGCCGCAGTGCTCGCCAAGCTCAACGCCGCACTGCGCACCGCGTTGAAAGATCCTGACCTGATCAAGCGGGAGGAGGCCCTCGGCCTCACCGTCGTCAATGACGACCGGCTCGACCCCGCCGGCCACAGGAAATACCTTCAAGCCGAAATGGCGCGGTGGTCGAAGGTGATCAAGGACGCGGGCGAATACGCCGACTGATGCCGGTGAGGACCGCGGGCTGACAGCGCCTGCGCTTTCGGTTTGACGGCATGGCAGGCCGTCGGCACAGCGGTTCATTCATCGGCGCGTGGCTGCGCCAACCGCTCCTGCAGGAGCTCGATGAACCGCAGCGTCTTGGCCGGTAGCAGCCGGGTTTCAGTCAGCGCGTACACCGGCACCGGCTCTCCATGCCAGTCCGGCAGGATGCGACGCAAACGCCCGTGGGCCAGGTCGTCGGCCACCACGCCTTCGGCCAGCAGCGCGATGCCCTGGTCGTGCACCGCGAGGCTGCGGTACATGCCGACGCTGGTGACCGTGAAGCGCTGGCCGATACGCACCTCGGCCGTTGCCTCGTCGTTATGCAGCACCCAGGGGCCGGACTTCGGGAAGCCAAGGCACTCGTGCTGCTGCAGCTCGGCGGGATCGCGCGGTTCGCCGGCCATCTTCAGGTAGCCCGGCGACGCATAGAGGTGGGGCGTCAGCCGCGCCAGCAGACGCGCAATCAGCGTCGAACTGGGTTGCTCGCCCATGCGAATGGCGACGTCGAAGGGCTCGGCCACGAGGTCCACCCGGCGGGGGCTGAGGTCCAGGTCGAACGAGATGCCCGGATAGCGGCGCGCGAACTCCGCAATCAGCGGTGCCAGGTAGATGGTGGCGAAGTCCACCGGCAATGACGCACGCAGCACGCCGGTGGGCTGCGCCAGCATCTCGCCCAGCTGCTCATGCGCGATGCGCGCCTCCTCGACGATGCGCCGGCAACGCTCGTAATAGACCTGCCCCGCCTCGGTCAGCTCGATCCTGCGCGTCGTGCGATGCAGCAGGCGCAAGCCGATCACCTTTTCCAGCGCCCCGATGCGGCGCGACAAGGTCGAGTTGGGCACCCCCGTCACGTCGGCCGCCCCTCGAAAGCTCTTGGCTTTCACGACCTCCACGAAGAGGGCCATGTCGTTCAGGTATTCCGTGCTCATTGCGCCAATTTTGGATCAATCAATCTCACAAAACCATCTTTATCTCATGTATGGATTAATTGAAGATAACCCTCTTCTTCAGCGCGACGCACGCGTTCAAGCCAGCTCAGACGGTCTGAGCACTTTCTCAACCTCATCCGAAATAGCCATGAAACAACTCTTCAACCCCGTCAAAGTCGGCCGCTACACCCTCTCGAACCGCCTCGTGATGGCACCGATGACCCGCTCGCGCGCCGAATTCGATGGCACGCCCAAGGCGCTGGCCGTCACCTACTACGCGCAGCGCGCCACCGTCGGCCTGATCGTCTCCGAGGGCACACAACCTTCCGACGACGGGCAGGGCTATCTCTGCACCCCCGGCATCTACACCGATGCCCAGGTCGCCGGCTGGAAGACCATCACGCAGGCCGTGCACGACAAGGGCTCGCGTCTCTTCATCCAGCTCATGCACGCGGGGCGTATGTCCCATCCCGACAACACGCCCCACCACCGTCAGCCGGTCGCCCCCTCGGCCATCGCCCCCGGCGCGCCGATGTTCACCATGACCGGCATGCAGCCCATTCCCGAGCCCCGTGCGCTCACCACCGACGAGATTCGCCAGACGGTGGCGGACTTCCGCCTGGCCGCTCGCCGGGCCATCGAAGCAGGTGCCGACGGGGTCGAGATCCACGGCGCGAATGGCTATCTCATCCAGCAGTTCTTCGCCCCGAGCGCCAACACCCGCACCGATCTGTACGGTGGCTCCGTCGAGAACCGCGCCCGCTTCGCGATCGAGGTGGCCGCAGCGATCGCAGAAGAAATCGGCGCCGACCGGACCGCCATTCGTTTGTCTCCCGGCGCCAAGCTGGGGGGCATCGACGAGGGCTCCGAAGCGCCGGCCCTGTACCGCCATCTGATCACCGAACTCTCGAAGCTGGGCCTGGCCTACGTGCATGTAATGCACGCAGGCGACGAGGCCCTGGTGGCAGACATCCGCAAGCTCTGGCGCGGCACGCTCATCGTGAACCGCCCGTCGCGCGCACGCGAACAGATCGGCACCGACCTGGCGTCGGGCCTGGCCGAGCTGGAAGCCTACGGACAGATGGTGCTGGCCAACCCCGACTTCGTCGAACGCCTCCAGACCCACGCACCGATGAACACGCCGGACCACACCTCCTACTACGGCGGTGACGCGAAGGGCTACACGGACTACCCGAGCCTGGCGCTGGCAGCGAACTGAAACGACGCGGGCATCGCTCATCGACTTGAACAGTAGAAACCGCACATGACTACCACCCAACGCGCTGTGTTGATCCGCGCCTATGGCGGCGCTTCTGCCGCCGAGATCGCCGAAGTCTCGAGACCCTCCGCAGGGGACGGCCAGGTTCTGGTCCGGGTCCGCGCGGCCGGCATCAACGGCATCGACTGGAAAGTCCGTGAAGGCCTTGTCCAGAAGGCGTTTCCGCTTCAACTGCCCGCGGTGCTGGGCATCGAGCTGGCGGGCGTCATCGAGGCGGTCGGCCCCGGCGCCTCGCGCTTTCGCGTCGGCGATCGCGTCATGGGGCCGCTCGGCAGGCTGGGTGCCTATGCAGATTTTGTGGCAGTCGACGAGGCGAACCTGGTGCGCACGCCGCAGGGCCTGGACGATGCGCATGCGGCCGCCATTCCCGTGGCGGCCGTGGCCGCCTGGCAGAGCCTGCACCTTGCAGGCCCCATCGCCGCAGGCCAGCGCATCCTGATTCACGGCGCAGCGGGCGGGCTGGGCGGCTACGCCGTGCAGTACGCCAAGCGGGCAGGCGCCGAAGTCTTCGCCACGGCGTCGGCCGCGCACCTTACGTACGTTGGCAGCCTGGGCGCGGACCACGTCATCGACTACCGCAGTCAACGCTTCGAGTCGGTCGCGCAGCACATCGATCTGGTGCTCGACTACGCCGGCGGCGAGGTGCTCGATCGTTCGTGGGACGTGCTGAACAAGAACGGCGCCATCGTCAGCGCAGCGGCGCCCGACATCCTTGCGCGCACACCTCCCGGTCGTCGCGGCCTGTGGTTCCAGAACAAGGCCGACGCCGGGCTCCTGGAGCGCCTTGCTGCGGAGATCGCCCAGGGCTCACTGATCTCGAAGCTCAGCGAAGTCGTGGGTTTTGGCGACATCCCCGCAGCCATCGAACGCAATCGCACCGGCCCTCGCATCGGCAAGGTCGTGGCCGACTTCTCACGCTGAGCACGTCCTTTGTGCAGGGATGCACTCATGGAGCGTTGCGTCCCAAGGGCTGCTCATGGCCAGACCGTGGCACACGCCTGGCTGGCCACGGATCGCCCGCGCAGCACGCCCCACCGCGATGCTCTTAAAATGCGAGTAATTCTCAATTGCATCGCCTTCCCTCTTCATGCCTTCCGCCGACACCCGCACCGTGCATGCGCTCTACACGGAGCACCACGGCTGGCTCAGCACGTGGCTGCGCCGGCGCCTGGGCTGTGCGCACAGCGCCGCCGACCTGGCGCAGGACACCTTCGTTCGCGTCCTGCTGCGACCGCAGGTGCTGCCCACGCTGCGTGAGCCGCGCGCCTACCTGACGACGCTGGCCAAGGGCGTGGTCAGCGAACACTGGCGCCGGCAGGCCTTGGAGCGCGCGTACATCGAAGCGCTCGCGCTGGCGCCCGAGGCGCTGGCGCTGTCGCCTGAAGAGCGCCTGCAATTGCTGCAGACGCTGGACGCCATCGACGCGATGCTGGACGGCCTGCCGCACAAGGCGCGCGAAGCCTTCGTGCTGTCGCAGCTCGAAGGCCTGACCTACGCGCAGATCGCCGAGCGCCTGGCGATCAGCGAACGCACCGTCAAGCGCCACATGGCCCTGGGCTTCGAGCACTGCCTGGCGTTGGTGGAATGAGCGCACTGCCACCCGCCCCCACACCCGACACCGCCGTGCTGCGCGAAGCCGCGCAATGGCTGGTGCGGCTGCACTCCGGCCGCGCAGGCGAAGCGGACCGCGCGGCCTGCGAAGCCTGGCGCCATGCGGACCCGGCGCACGAACGCGCCTGGCAGCGCGCCGAACGCCTGTCGCAGAAGTTCGGCGCCGTGCCCGCGAGCGTCGGCGTGCCGGTGCTGGCCCGGCAGGCACGCGGCAACCGACGGGCCGCGTTGCGCACGCTGGCCGTGCTGACGACGGCCGCACCGGCCGCCTGGCTCGGCTGGCGCCTGGCGCCGTGGGACAGCTGGACCTCCGACCACGCCACCGCCACCGGCGAACGGCGCGACGTGCAGCTGGCAGACGGCAGCCGCGTGCTGCTCGACACCGGCAGCGCGATCGATGTGCGCATCGACGGCGTGCAACGCACGGTACGGCTGCGCGCGGGCGCCATCCGTGTCACGACCGCGGCCGATGCGCGGCCCTTCATCGTGGAGACGGTGCAGGGCCGGCTGCGCGCGCTCGGCACGCGCTTCACCGTGCGGCAGGACCACGACGCGCACGAGACCGCATCGTCGCCCGATGTGCGACTGGCCGTGACCGAGGGCGCGGTCGAGGTCACCTTGCGCGGCGCGTCGGCGCCTGCGGGGATCGTGCCGGCCGGCCAGCAGACCCTGTTGAGCGCCCAGGGCGCCTCGGCCCTGGCCGCCGTCTCGCCCGAGAGCCAGGCGTGGACGCAAGGCGTGCTGTATGCCGAGAACATGCGCCTGGCCGACTTCTGCGCCGAGCTGTCGCGCTACCGGCCCGGCCTGCTGCATTGCAGCCCGGAGGTGGCGAACCTGCGCATCTCTGGTGCGTTCCAGTTGCGCGATACCGACTACGTGCTGTCGATGGTGGCCACCACGCTGCCCGTGCAGGTGCTCACGCGCACGCGGTGGTGGGTGACAGTGGTGCCGGCCTGACCGCTGATTTTTTTCACCGATCCCTGTCCCTTTTTGAATCTTCGTCGGGCAAGCCATGGAGCCGTGCTGTGAGTACGGCAAGAACAGGACCACCGAACCATGGCATTGCCCTCCTCCCGCACCGCGCCCCTGCGCCCACTTTCTCTTTGCATGCCCCCGCGCCCGAGCGCCGTGAGCCACGGCGTGCGCTCCCTCTGCCTGGCCTTCGCCCTCGCCGCTTCGGGCGCCGCGACCGCACAGGCGAACCCGCCGGCAGCCACCACCGCGGCCTACGACATCCCCGCCGGCGCACTGGGCCCCGCGCTGTCGCGCTTCGCCGCACAGGCCGGCGTCACGCTGTCCTTCGAACCCTCGCTGACAGAAGGCCGCCGCACCGGCGGACTGCGCGGCACGCATGCGGTTGGCGACGGCTTCTCGCGGTTGCTCGCGGGCACCGGCCTCGAAGCGGTCGCACGCGCGGGCGGTGGCTACACGCTGCGTCAGCCGGCGCCCAACGCGGCCACCTCCGCCGCACCGGCAGACGCGCAGAGCAACCTGCTCAGCGAAGTGCGCGTCACGGCGCAGGCCGAGCGCAGCGCGATCACCGAGGGCTCTAGGTCGTATGCGAGCCGCATCGTCACCGTCGGCAAGGGCGAGCAGACGCTCAAGGAGATCCCCCAGTCGGTCACGGTGGTCACGCGCCAGAAGATGGACGACCAGAACCTCTACACCGTCGACGACGTGCTGGCCCAGACCACCGGCATCACGATGTACGACAGCCCGATGGGCGGGCGCTATGTCTACTCCCGCGGCTTCCGCGTGGACACCTACCAGTTCGACGGCGTGAACCGCGCCTTCTACTACCCCCAGGCCAACAGCTTCACGAGCAATGCCGCCACGCTGGACCGCGTGGAGGTGGTGCGCGGCGCCACCGGCCTGCTGCAAGGGGCCGGCTCGCCCAGCGCCACCATCAACATGGTGCGCAAGCGCCCGACGGCCGACAAGCAATTGCAGTTCTCCGCCAGCGCGGGTTCATGGAACAACTACCGCACCGAGATCGACGCCAGCGGCCCGCTGAACGAAGCCGGCACGCTGCGCGGCCGCGTTGTCGCCAGCGGCAATGACCGCGACTATTTCTACGACACCGCGAAGAGCCGCACCGGCGTGCTGTACGGCGTGCTCGCCGCCGACCTCGGGCCGAAGACCGTGCTCACCATCGGGGCCAGCCACGAAACGCTGCGCGCCACCCCGTTCTTCCAGGGCTTGCCGAGCTACAGCAACGGCGCCGACCTGCACCTGCGCCGATCGACCTACCTGGCAGCCGACTGGAACCGCTGGAAAAGCGCGCAGACCTCGGCGTTCGCCGAACTCGCGCACCGCTTCGATGCCGACTGGTCGCTCAAGCTCACCGCGGGCTACATGCGCGAGGCGCAGGACATCAAGTACGCCTTTCCGCTGGGTGCCGTGAATCCGGTGACCCTGGCCGGCAACGTCATGTACGGCGGCCTGTTCGACTTCAAGACCGACAACAAGACCCTCGACCTTGCCGTCGACGGCAAGTTCGACGCCTTCGGCAGAAAGCACTCGGTGAGCTTCGGTGCCAACACCGGGCGCATGTTCAACCACAGCGACTTCTCGCTGATGCAGTTGCCGGGCGTTGCCAACAACGTGTTCCATCCGGTCTCGGCGATTCCCGAGCCGAGCGACGCGACCTTTGTCGCCAGGCGCTACCGCGGCGGCGACACCGAAACAAGCATCACGCAATCGGGCGCCTACGGCGTTGCACGCCTGAGCCTCACCGACCCGTTGACGCTGGTTGCCGGTGCGCGTGTCACGCGCTACCGGGCCAGCGACCGCGACCGCACCACCGGCGCCCCGGCGACCGAGCCGTACCGCGAGAACGGTGTGCTCACGCCCTACGGCGGACTGATCTATGCGCTCAACCCGCAATGGTCGGCGTACGTGAGCTATGCCGACATCTTCCAGCCGCAGAACGCGATGACCGCCGCCGGCGACATGCTGCCGCCCGTCAAGGGCCGCAACTTCGAAGCGGGCCTGAAGGGCGAGCTGCTCGACGGCAAGGTCAACGCCTCGGTGGCGCTGTTCCGCCTCGACCAGAACAACCGGGCGCAAGAAGACCTGGTCAACGTCTGCACGCGAAGCACCTACTGCTACATGTCCACCGGCAAGGTGCGCAGCGAAGGACTCGACGCAGAGATCAGCGGCGAGGTGGCGCGCGGCTGGCAGGTGTTCGCGGGCTACACGTTCAACCACTTCAAGTACATGAACGACACGGCCAATGCCGGCATCGACTTCGCCAGCACGTACTCGCCCAAGCACATGCTGCGCGTGTGGACCGAGTACCGCCTGCCCGGCGCGCTGAACGCCTGGACGCTGGGCGGCGGCGTGAACTTCCAGACCGCGAGCTCACGCACCACGGGTTCCATCAAGCTCGAGCAGGCCTCGTACGCCGTCTGGAGCGCACGTGTCTCCTACCAGATCAACCGCAACTGGTCGGCCGCGCTGAACGTGAACAACCTGTTCGACAAGACCTACTACCAGACCGTCGGCGCGCCGGCCTGGGGCAATGTCTACGGCGAACCGCGCAGCGCCATGGTGACCTTGCGCGGCACCTTCTAGACGGGACGGCCGCCTGCCCAGGCAGGCGGCCCCCTGTCAGATGCCTAGGGGAACAGAACGGCGCCTCCGCGATTGAGGTCCGCCAGCAATGCGCCCTGAACATAGACCGCATAGTCCGCGAAGAACATCGCGGCGCCCCCGCTCGCGCCGGTAGGAACACTCAGGCCGGAGTAGAAAAATCCCTGGCTCGCCTGGTCATTGAGTCGCGCGAGTCCTTCGGTCGTATTGATATCGACGGGGCCCCCAGGCATTTCATCCGAGAAGCGATAGGCCACTGCCGCGGGCTTGCTGCTGTCGAGCTCGTAGGTATTGAAAACGCCTCGGACGGGCTGTCCACTGCGGTTCGCAAAATACTCGAAGTAGCCCTTGTAGCGGAACCCGCTTTGACCGCGACTGGTGAGTTGCGGCTTGGGATCGGAGACGATGGGTTCGAACGCGTAGCTGTAGGTCGCCCCTGCCGCTGCAGAGCTTTTGACGACGATCGCATTCACGCTCGGGCTGAGACCCAGCTCCGTATTCAGGAAGCGATAGCCCTCCTGTCCCCACGCGTTCAACTGGGCAATGAAGTCTTCCGGCAGCATCAGATCGAAGCTGAATTTTCGATAGGTGTAGGTGACGGGCTGGCTTTCGTTCTTGACCAGGATGAAGCTGGCCTTGCGGATCGCGTTGAGGGAATCATCCAGGGTGTGCGTCTCCCCCACCAGGTGGTGCAGCACATAGCCTTTGGCGCCCTCGTCTTCCAACCGCTGCAGCAGCGCGTTGCTGGCCCCGTCCCAGCCATCGCGACCGGAGAAGGTGAGCGTGAATTCCTTGTAGCTGTATTTGTCGTTGGCGGCTTGCGGGTTGACATACAGCGAATTGCTTCCCACGGGGCGCATGCGGACGCTGCCCTTGGCGCCCTGGTCGTTCAGTTGCTGCAAGACGGCCGGCACCGATGCGATGTAGGCATCCTTGTCGCCGTTCCAGGCAGACGGGAGCGTCTCGTATTGCGTGGGGGCAGGTGTTCCGGGTTCCTGGGTTCCAGGCTCCTGCGTTCCAGGGCCTTGGGTTCCAGGCCCCTGCGCCCCGGGCCCTTGCGTTCCAGGCCCTTGTGTTCCGGGGTCGCCCGTTCCAGGCCCGATAAGCCCCACGGGGAAGCCACCTCCACCTCCGCCCCCGCTGCCACCCCCACATGCCGCAAGCATCAAGGCGACAGCCGTTGCTGCAGCCACTGCAGATTTTTTGAATTTCATTCCCTTGCCTTTCAATGTGTCGAAGCCAATGCTGCCGAGATGGCAACGTTGTCCATGGCGATCGGGCCTCCCAGCGTGGCCCGTCAGATCGCCGTCGACGTTTGTATGGCCGGCGGGAGAAATTTCCCCATGCCAAAAGTCACAACGACCTGGAAGCTATGGGGAAGTTGATATTTGGTTATGAGGCAGTTATGCCTAATTCGAACCATGAGATCGGAAGAAAGACGGCGTCTTCCATTTCCAATATCGAGAGGATGCGCGTGACGATTCGGTCTTTTCCTCCCCGATCTATTCTTCTCACCTGACTTTGAATATGAACGCCTTGGCAAGCCGTCTTTGAAACCGGCATCGGCTCAGTACGCGACCATCGCTCTGGCAATGGCGCACAAGACAATCAGGTAACCGGCGATGGGTCTCTGAAGTGACGGGTCGCCGGAGAAAAAATCCGCGTCTGCCGCGTGACGGATGTCAGTTCCGCCATCGCCTGCAGGAGCGCAGCGGCGCTCACCGGCTTGAACAACATCGGCACCCCCGATGACTGTGCACGCCGCAGTTGCTGCGGGGCCGTCTCGCCCGTGATCAGGAGCAAGGGAATGTCGAGCTGAAAGCGCTCGAGCAGGCGCAGGCCGACCTCGAGTCCGTCTCCCCCGTCGGCCAGCCGGTAGTCGCACAAGAGCATCGAGAACGGACGGCTTTTCGCATCCGGGTGCGTCAATGCTTCGACCGCATGCGATTCGTCCGTCACAGCCACCACATCGACGGCGTGCGCACGCAGCAGTGCCGCCATGGCCAGGCGAATCTCCGCTTCGTCGTCGATCAGCAGCACGGGCCCGTGCAGGTTCGGTGCAGCAAGGCTGCGATGCGTGGGAATCTCCAGTTCATCGAGCAGCAGTTCGGCCGGCGCGGTGATCGCTGCCTCGGCTTGCGGCAGGACCACGCGGAAATGCGTGCCACGTCCCGGTCGCGAGTGCACCTCGATCGGGTGAGACATCAGGTGCGACAAGCGCTGGACGATCGACAGCCCGATTCCGAGTCCGCGCGCCCGGTCGCGGCCCGGGTTGTCGACCTGATAGAACTCCTCGAAGATGCGGCTCAACTGTTCAGGGGCAATGCCGACGCCGGTGTCGCGAACCTCCAGCCACACCTTGTCTCCTCGTCGCCGCGCGACCACGCTCACACCGCCCTCGTGGGTGTACTTCAAGGCGTTGTCGACCAGATTCGAAAGCAGGCGGAACAGCAGCTGGATGTCGCTGCGCACCCACATGCCACTGGCACGGATGCGCAATTGCAGACCCTTCTGTTCAGCGTAAGGGGTGAAGGTCTGATTGAGGACAAGAAGCAGCGCATCGAGCTCGAGTGCCTGCGGTTCGGACACGACAACGCCTGCATCCAGATGCGACACGTCGAGCATGGTGTCCAGCGACGCGCCGAGCGCGTCGACGGCGCGCATCAGGCGTTTGGCATTCGTTCTTTCAGGATGGTCATGCAGTGCGGTTTCCATGGCTGCGCCGAACAGTGCAATGGCATGCATCGGCTGGCGCAAGTCGTGGCTGGCCGCGGCAAGAAAGCGGGTCTTTTCCGCACTGGCGCGCTCCACGGCAGCGATGCGTTCGCGCAACTGTGCGGCGAGCATCTCGTTCTCGAACTGCAACATCAAGGAGGCTGTCAGCCGCTTGTTCTGCTTCACCCCTTCGTGCAGTGTCAGTACCAGATTGGCGAAACTGAAAAGCGCCAGAAACCAGTGCAGCGTGCCACCGTGCCAGATCAACGCAAGGATCAGCCCGCCCATCACGGGAATGCCGCAGCCGAACATGGCCCCCTTGATCGGCCAACGGGCCTGAATGGCCCGGGTCCAGCTGACCATGATCACGACGATCACAACGGTCGTCATCGCCGGGCTCTGGATGAGTACGAGAAACAAGGCGCAGGGCAGCGCCGTGGTCACGCTGACCTGCGTGACGATCCACGTGTACCGGCGCGCCCAATGGCGGCTTTCGGACAAGGGGATATCCGGCGTCCACCGCGGCGCAAGCAAGGCATACAGGTTCGTCGACACGACGGCGGCGACCATGCCGATCACCAGCAGGTGGTGGGTCGAATCGATGTTCAAGTAGCCGAAGATGCCAATGGCAATGGCGAAGCCGATGTGCGCACAGGTGGCCGTCGTGTGTGCGGCATACACCGAGGCCACGTGTTCGCGGAGCACCCGATGGTCCAGATCGGCGGCCGCCGGGGCCTGATGCATCGATCGGGCAGCGTCATTCATGAATTGGGCTTCCTTCTTTTTACTTCGACGAGCGCGTTGCACCTCCTGTGGTGAATCAACGCAGGCTGCTGATCAGTTCCGCCCGCGATTGCACACCGAACAGCAAGAGGATCGTCGAAACATAGTTCTTCACCGTGCCTTCGCGCAACTCGGCCAACAGTGCGATCTCCTTGTTGGACTTGCCTTCGAGAATCATCTGAAGCACACGCGCCTGGCTTCCCGTCAGCGAGCTCAGGGCGCCACCGGCGGAACGGAGGGGCGCCCGCGCGACCCACCTGGACGCACCCGGAAGGCCATCGACCACGTCCCGCCCGAGCAGACCGCAGGCACGGATGAAGCTCACCACCTCCTTGAGGTTGGCCGACTTCGGCAAGAATGCGCTGGCACCCTGGGCCAACGCACTTTGCGCAATGGCGTTCTGGGCCAGCGCGGTGGCGCCGGCGCCCGACAACGCAACCACGCGAGCCTGCGGATAACGCTGGAGAAAAACGGACACGCCGCTCAGACCTCGTGTGTCAGGAAGCGCCAGATCGAGCAACACCAACCCGATGCTCGCCTGAGAGCGCTCATACACAGCCAGTGCCTGCGCCATGCTGCTGGCTTCGAAGACCTCGACTGCAGGCCCGTGGGGCGAGGCCTGCGCCTGGAGCAAGGCACGCACGCCCAGGCGCACCAGGTCATGGTCGTCCACGATCAGGATGGCTGATGCTCGGGTCGACACAGGAAGGCTCATGGCGCGCATGTTAGGGTCATGCGCCGCCGGCTGATAGTGACGAAAGTCAACTCGTCAGCAGACCTTTACTCCTTTTTCAGCCCGATCTGCTGCGCAGTCTGCCCAAACCGCGCAAGGTCTGACCGGGCCCGCGCCGCTGCCTCAGCAGGTGAGCTCCCCATCGGCATCCACCCCGCCTCAATCAACCTTTTCCGCGTCTCGGGCCGCGCCATGCCCTCAACGATCACCGCATTGAGCCTGTCGATGATGGCCTGCGACGTGCCCTTCGGCGCCGCCAGCCCAAACCACCCCGAGGTCACGAAACCAGGCAGCCCGGCCTCCTGCGCCGTCGGCACGCCGGGCAGCGATTCGCTGCGCTCGCGCGTCGTGACGAACAGCGCGCGCACCTTGCCGGCCTGCACGTTCGCGACCTGCGCGGCGGCGTTGTCGATCATGGCGTCGATGTGGCCGCCGAGCAGGTCGGCGATGGCGCCGGTGCCGCCCTTGTAGGGAACGACGTTGGCCGAGATGCCGGCCTCCTTCATGAACATCATCTGCGTCAGGTGGGCCTGCGTGCCCACACCCGCATTCGCGAACGAAACCTTGCCCGGGTTCGCCTTGGCATGTGCGATGAATTCCTTGAGGGTGCGCGCAGGAAAGTCCGGCCTCGTCACGACCACGAAGGGAATGTCGACCAGGATCGTGATGGGCACCAGGTCTTCCACCGGCTTGTACTTCAGGTCGTACAGGTAGGGGTTGACGGCCATCGTCCCGCTGGCCGTGAGCACCAGTGTGTGCCCGTCCGGGTTGGCGCGCACCACCTGCTGCAGCGCCATCGATCCACCGGCGCCCGGCTTCGCGTCGACGATGACCGGCTGGCCGAGCGCCTTGGCCATGAGGTCGGCGATCTGGCGCGTCATGGCGTCGGTGGCGCCGCCGGCCGCGTAGGGAAACACGATGGTGATCGGCTTGCTGGGGTAGCCCGCACCGGCCGCGCGCGCCGCGGTGGCAAGCGATGCCGCGCACAAAGACGCAGCGGCATTCAGCACGAAGGTGCGGCGAGGGATCGTCATGCGGGCATCTCAACGTATCGGCGCGAAAGAAGCAAGGGCGCGGCCTGTTCGGCGAAGCGCATCAGCGCGGGCACCATGTCGGGCTGGTACCAGTGTTCCTCGTGCAGCAGGTTCAGCGAACCGATGGTGCAGCCGCCGTGCCGCACCGGCACGTTGATGGCAGACCGGCAGCCGAGCGTGTCGATCAACGCATGGTCGGGGAACGCGCGGCGGCAGGCGTCCTGATCAACGCAAACGCGCGCCCGACCGCCCTGCACCACCTCGCGAAAGAAGTCGTTGTCGGCGTGCAGCGGCTTGGTGCCGCCACACGGATAGGCCACCGCATCGCTCGTGTACAGGCGCTGCGACACCGCAAGGCCGGGGTCGATCGCCAGCACGGTGAAAAGCCGGTGTCCCGGAGATCGCCGCAGCGCGTGGTCCAGCGCCTCGAAGGAAAGCTGCGCCATGTCACTCACTGCGCAATGCCCAGCTTGTCGATGATGGGGCCCCAGGCGGCCGACTCACGCTGCGTGAACTTCAGGACATCGGCCGGCGTCGACTTGACCGCGATCAGCATCTGGCCGGCCAGACGTTCCTTCATCTCGGGCGTGTCCAGGGCCTTGTTGATCTCGGTATTGAGCCGCGCGACCGCGTCGCCGGGTGCGCCTGCGCGCGCCACCAGGGAGTACCAGCCGGGCACTTCCATTTCGATGCCCAGTTCCTTGAACGTGGGCACGTCGGGCAGTTGCTCCAACCGCCGCTCGCCGGTCACGGCCAGTGGCACGAGCTTGCCGCTCTTGACCAGCGGCACGACACCGACGGGGACGGTCGTCATCACCGGCGTGTCGCCCGCCATCACGCTGGTCAGGGCATTGGGGCCACCCGCGCCGCTGATGGGCACGTGCTGCATCTGGATGCCAGTGCGCGACTTCAACAGCTCGCTCGCCAGGTGCGTGGAGTTGCCGATGCCGGCGGATGCAAAGCTGAGCCGCTGCGGCTCGGCCTTGGCCATCTTGATGAGGGCGGGCAGCGTCTTCACGCCCAGGCTGGGCGCCACGACGGTGACGAACGGCGTGTTGGCAATGACGGCGACGCCGGTGAAGTCGCGCGCAGGCTGATGCCCCAGCGACTTGTACAGGTGCGGGTTCCACGACATGTTCGAGACGCCGGCCAAAAACAGCGTGTAGCCGTCCGCGGGCTGCGACAGCACATAGGCCGCAGCCAGCGTGCCGTTGGCGCCCGGGCGGTTCTCCACCACGACGCTCTGCCCCAGGCTCTTGCCGAGCACGTCGGCCAGCGTGCGCGCCAAGGTGTCCGGCCCCGAGCCGGCCGGCTGCGGAACCACGACCTTGATCGGCTTGGAAGGAAAGCCCTGCGCGAAGGCGGGTGCGGCAAGCAGCGAAGCTGCAACGGCCAGCGCGGAAAGCATGGTGCGGCGGGTGGTCATGGGGAGGTCAGTTCGGTGGTTGCGAAAGCGGGTGTGGGCGGTCTCAACCCACGGTGGCGTAGTCGAGCGACTTGGGCGTGGCGGTGAGCACGCGCGGCGTCGCGCCCACCACGACCGTGTCGTCGATGCGAAAGCCGCCCACGCCGTAGACGTACAGGCCGGGCTCGGCGGAATAGACCTCGCTGTCCAACAGCGGGCGTTGGCTGAAGGCCATGTCCTCCGGGTACTCGTGGTGCACGATGCCGATGGCGTGGCCCGTGCGGTGGCGAATGCAGTCGGCAAAGCCGGCGCGCTCGATCACGGCCTGCGCCGCGGCGTCGATCCCGCACACGGGCCGGCCTGTCACCGCCGCGCCGATGGCCGCATCGGTCGCGTCGCGCGCAGCGGTCCACAGCGCCTTCTTCTGTTCGTCGGGGCGCCCGCAGAACCAGGTGCGCTCGTTCTCGATCGTCAGGCCGTTGAGCCGTGGAATGATGATGTTGACGAGCACATCGCCTTCCTTGATGCGCGCACCGCACGAGGCACCGTCGCCGTGCGGCGAGGCCGACGCCGGGCCGCTGAGCGTCCAGCAGCGCACGACCTCGAACTGCTCGCCGGGAAAGCGCTCGGCGGCCTCCTGCACGAACAGGCTGGCCATGGCGCAGTCCATCTCCTGCACCAGCCGGCCGGGCTTGATGGCTTCGCGGTAGCGGTCCTGCAGCCAGTCGGTCAATCCGGCCATGGCCTGCATCACGGCCAGCTCTTCAGCGTGCTTCTGCCAGCGCAAGCTGCGCACCTCCGCGGTGGCGACGCGTACGTTCAGATCGGGCAACAGGCGCTGCACGCCGGCCATCACGCCGCTGCCCGCATCCAGTGCGATGCGCGAGCGGCGCAGCCCGGCGCGGCTCAGGCGCTCGGCAAGGATCTCGGGGAGCTGCGACACGAGCGGCAGGCGGTTGCTCACCATCGGATGCTCGGCATAGAACGTCACGTCGGTGATCCGCACCTTGTGCGCTTCCACCGAGAAGCGCATGTGGTTCGTCGACAGCTCGTTCATGACCAGGAAGCCCTCGCCCTGGCGCGGCACGACCGCGAAGATCGGCCGCTCCCAGGGCTGCACGTCGGTGTGGAAGTTGGTCGCGAACTGAAAGAAATCCGCGGTCGTGAACACCAGCGCATCGACGGCGAGTTCGTCCATCAATCGAACCATCTGGTCGTGGCGGTACCGCCAGACGGCTTGCGTCAGCTTGGGCATGTGTCGTTTCCTTGAAGGGACCGGAGGCGTCCGGCGGGTTGTGTTCTGAACAGCTCGGAGTGCGGGCTACAGCGCGTCGAACTCGACCACGCCGGCCTTCATCACCAGGGGAATGCGCTCGCCCTGCCCCCCCAGGCAATCGAGGTTGCGCATCGGGTCGCCATCGACCAGCAGCAGGTCGGCCAGCGCGCCCGGGATCAGCCGGCCGAGCCGGTCGCTCATGCCCAGCACCTCGGCGCCGATGAGCGTGGCGCTGGCGATGATCTCGGCCGGCGACAGCACCTGCGCGCGCAGGCGGAACTCGTCGCTCTGCAGGCGGTGCGACTCGCCCAGCAGGTCGGTGCCGAAGCCCATCTTCACGCCTGCCGACTTGTAGATCTCGAGCGAGCGCAGCCCGGCGCCGCGCACGTCTTCCACCTTGGCCACGCTGGCGGGCGGCAGCCCCAGGGCCGCGCCTTCGTTGGCGAGCGCGTCGTAGGTCACCAGCGTGGGCACCACATAGGCGCCGTGTTCGGCCATGAGCGCGGCGGTGGGCGCGTCGACCAAGTTGCCGTGCTCGATCGTGCGCACGCCGCAGCGCACCACGCGCTGGATCGCGGCCGGGGTGTAGGCATGGGCCAGCACGTAGGTGTTGCGGGCCGCCGCTTCGCCGACGATGGCGCGGATCTCGTCCTCGCTGTAGCCCAGCGCGTCGACCGGGTCGGTGGGCGATGCCACGCCGCCGCCGGCCATGATCTTGATCTGGTCCGCGCCCATCTGCAGTTCTTCGCGCGCAGCCTTGCGCACCGCGTCCACACCGTCGGCCACGCGAGCGAGCATGCCCACGCGGGCGCAGCTGGGGCACACGCCGTTGGCGATCAGATAGTCGGAGCGCGCGCGGCCGTCGCCATGGCCGCCGGTCTGGCTCAGTGCGCGGCCGGAGACGAACAGGCGCGGCCCCTGCGCCAGCCCCGACTGCACCGCCTGCTTGAACGCATCGCCGGCGCCGGCGGCGTCGCGCACCGTCGTGAAGCCGCGGCGCAGCATGCCGCGCAGGATCGGCAGGCTGCGCAGCGTCACCAGCACGTTGGGCATCTGCGCCTGGCGCTGCAGGTTCAGGTCGATGGCCACCACGTGCACGTGCAGGTCGATCAGGCCAGGCATCACCGTCTTGCCGGCGGCGTCGATGACGCGCGCATCGCGCGCCACGATCGGCCGGTCGGACACCTCGCGGATGGTGTCACCCTCGATCAGGATGTCGTGGCGGTCCTGCAGCTCGGGCTTCAGCGGATCGAGCAGGCGGGCGTTCTTGACGAGGATGGTCTGGGTCATGGGGTCTGTCTGCCGGGTTCCGGGGCATGGGCGGTGAGGAATGACGGGATCGTAGGATCGCGTCACAATTCCGAAAAATTTATATGCTGAATCCACTCCATTGACCGTGTGAATGGTTTCAGTCGCCTGCCCATGAACTACCGCAACGCCGATCTGAACCTGCTGAAGGTCTTCGAAGCCCTCATGAACGAAGGCAACGTGACGCGCGCCGCATCGAAGCTGTCGCTCACGCAGCCCACGGTCAGCAATGCGCTGCGCCGGCTGCGCGAAACCTACGGCGACCCCTTGTTCGTGCGCAACGGCGCCGGCATCCGCCCGACGCGGCGCGCGACGGAGTTGTGGGCGCCGCTGGCGCGCTCGCTGCGCACCATCCGGGGCACGCTCGAGGGCGAGAGCTTCGATGCCTCGCAAAGCGACGCCCGCCTGACGGTCTCGATGACCGACTATGTGGCCTGCATCGTCGCCCCGCGGCTGCTCGAGCGGTTCGGCGAACTTGCGCCGGGCATGCACTTGCACACCCACCCCGGCACGGTGGTGGACTTCGCACAATCACTGGACGACAACCGCGCCGACTTCGCGATCGGCGCCTACAACGACGACGTGCAGCGCCCCGGCTTCATGCGCTCACGCCGGCTGTGGTCGGTCGACTTCGCCTGCTTCATGCGCAACGACCACCCGCTGGCGAAGCTGGACAAGATTCCGCTGAAGAAATTTTTGACCGCGCGCCACCTCGACGTGAGCCTGGCCGGCCGTGTCGGCGGCATCTACGACCGCGTGCTGCAAAGCCGTGGCCTGCAGCGCAACCTGGTCAGCACGGTGAGCCACTATTCGGCGGCCTACGAAGCCGTGCGCCGCTCCGACCTGATCGCCGTGCTGCCCTGGTCCGAGGGCCTGGAGACGGTGCGCATGACGGGCCTGAAGCGCGTGGCGCCACCGCTGGCGGCGCCGGCGCGTACCGTCGAACTGGTCTGGCACGAACGGCACGAGACCTCGGCGCTGCACCAGTGGTTCATCGCCTTGGTGGTCGAGATGTTGGCGCGGGAGCCGCTGCCTCGCGCGGCCAGCGCTCGACGTTAGGCATCTGAAGGCGATTCAGGCCGTCGCCGCCCGGCGCGACAGCACCTGCAGCAGGTTCTTCGCAGCACCGACGCCCATGTTCACGTAGGCATCGCTGGTCACGCCGCCGATGTGCGGACTCAGCACGATGTGCTTGTCACCCTGGAACGGGTGGCCGGGCGCCATGGGTTCGACGGCGAAGCTGTCGAGACCGGCCATCGAGACCTGGCCCGCGTGCAGCGCTGCGAGCAGGGCCTCCTCGTCGATCAGGCCGCCGCGCGCGGTGTTGACGACGATCAAGCCGCGCTTGCATTGCGCCAGGGTCTGCGCGTTGAGCAGCCCGCGGTTGTCTTCCGTCAGCGGGCAGTGCAGCGAGATGGCGTCCGACTCGCGCCAGAGGGTGGCAAGGTCCACGGCCTGCACATGCGCCGGCAGGTCCTTGGCGAAGGGATCGAATCCGAGCACGCGCATGCCGAGCGCATCCGCCATGCGCGCGAAGCGCAGGCCGATGGCCCCCAGCCCGACGAGGCCGATGTTGCGCCCGCCGAGCTCGAGGCTCTTGTGCGTGGCCTTGTCCCAGTGGCCGGCGTGCATGCGCGCGTCGAGTGCCACCACCGATTTCGCACAGGCCAGCAGCAAGGCGAGCGCCTGCTCGGCCACGGCCGCGGCATTGGCGCCCACGGCTGCGACAACCTCGATGCCGCGCGCGCTCGCGGCCGCCTTGTCGATCGTGTCGGTGCCGCTGCCGTGCTTCGAGATCACCTGGAGCGAAGGCGCCGCGTCCATGACGGCCGCGCCCACCTTGCCGTAGCGCACGATGATGGCCACCGGATCGTGCGTGCGGCACAAGGCGACCAGGTCTTCTTCGGTCGGCGTCTTGCCTGCGTAGACCACCTCATGCCCCGCGAGCAGCGCGAGCGCTTGGGGCGCGAGGTCCGCACCGGTCACCAGGATGGCCGTCACAGCGTTTCGCCTTCCTTCAGCACGCCGGCCGTGCGCAAGGCCGACACAAGCCATTTGGCTGCCGTGTCGCCCTGCTTGATGGCCGCGATGCGCGCGGCCTCGTCCTTCACCTTCTTCGCAGCCAGCGGCAGCAGCGATTCGATCTTCTCGCGCTCCACCACGACCACGCCGTCGCCGTCGCCGATGACGAAGTCGCCTGCGTTCACGGTGACGCCGCCGACCGACACCGGATGGCCGATGCGGCCGCCGATGTGCTTGGTCGGCCCGTTCGGGTTGGTGCCCACCGAGAAGACCGGGAAGTCCATCTCGTCGATCTCCAAGCTGTCGCGGCACGCGCCGTCCATCACGACGCCGGCGATGCCGAGCTGCTTGCAGGCCGTCATCATGATGGTGCCCATGAGCGCCGAGGTCTGGTCGCCCTTGCCGTCGATCACCAGCACATCGCCCGGCCTGGCCATCGCGATGGCGGCGTGGATCATGAGGTTGTCGCCGGGGCGCACTTCGACCGTGAGCGCCGTGCCCGCCAGCTTCATGCGCGGCCGCAGCGCCTTGATGCGGCCGTCGAGCGCGCCGCGCCGGCCGGCCACGTCGGCCAGGATCGCGGGCTGCAGTTCAGCGGCCTGCGCCACGAGATGGGGAGGCACGCGTTCGAAGTCGCGAATGATGTCGGGAAGTTGGGAGGACATGGGCTTCTTTCTGCGGTGAAGAGGTGTCCCGACGCGGGCATGGCTGCGCCCGGGCAACGCACGGTGCGTGCCCCTTGGCGTGCGGCCGCGTCGGTGGGGTGGGGTCAGTCGACCTTGGCGCCGGATTCCTTGACGATCGGCGCCCAGCGCACGATGTCGTCACGGATCAGCTTGGCGAATTGCTCGGGGGTTCCACCCAGCGCATCGGCGCCCTGGCTGGCGAGCTTCTTCCTGACTTCGGGGTCTTGCAGCGCCTTGTTGAACGCGCCGTTCACCTTGGCCACCACGTCCTTGGGCACGCCGTCGGGCCCTGCAATGCCGAACCAGGTCACGGCCTCGAAGCCCTTGAAGCCCGACTCGGCGACGGTGGGCACCGCCGGCAGGTCGGCGGTGCGCTTGGCCGAGGTGACCGCCAGCACGCGCATCTTTCCGTTCTTGACGTAGCCGATCAGCGTCGGCACGGAAGACATGTACATCTGAATCTGCCCACCGATGAGGTCGGTCGAGCCTTGCGCGGCGCCCTTGTACGGCACGTGCGTGAACTTCACGCCGGCGGTCTTCTGGAGCAGCTCCGTGGCCAGGTGCGCGACCGTTCCGCTGCCCGAGCTGGCGTAGTTCAGCGCCTCGGGTTTGGCCTTGGCTGCGGCCACCACGTCGGCAAGCGTCTTGTAGGGCGAGTCGGCCGCCACCACGAGGGCCAGGGGCGCGCTGGCCACCGTGACGATCGGGGTCAGGTCCTTCTCGGGGTTGTAGGGCAGCTTGGGGTACAGCGTGGGGTTGATCGCCAGGTTGCTCGTCTGGCCCAGCACGAGCGTGTAGCCGTCGGCCGGCGCCTTCGCCGCCGCGTCCACGCCGAGGTTGCCGCCGGAGCCCGGCTTGTTGTCGATGATGATCGACCAGCCGTTGGCCACGGCCACCTTGTTGGCGACTTCACGCGCAATGAGGTCGGTGCCGCCGCCCGCAGGGAACGGCACGATGAGCTTGATGGCCCGCGAGGGATACGGCGCTTGCGCCGACGCCGGTGAAGGGGCCAGCAGCATCGCTGCGGCAACGGCAGCTGTGGCGGCCACGAAGCCGGTGAAGCGGCCCGGGGCCGTGGCGGGGGAAGCGCGATGCATGTCTTGTCTCCAGTTTTTTCGTCCGCTTCGCAGGATCGCGGGCGGCGTGTTCGATGGAGGCAAGTATTCGCAGCGCCGCCCATTCAGTCCAATCGATACTTTTTGAAGATCGATAGATTTGACTTGGGGTATCAGCCGGCCGGCGTGTCTGCGTACTTCGCCAGCAGGTTGATCAGGCGTTGCGCGGCGGGAGAGAGGTAACCGCTGTCCCGGTAGGTCACGACCATGCGCCGCCGCCTGGTGGTGGCAGGCACTTTCACTTCACGCAGCGCGGCGCCCGACTGCCCCGCCTGCAGGTGCAGCCGCGAGATGAAGCTCAGCAGCCCCGTCTCGCCGATCAGGCCGGGGAGCATCAGCAGCATCGTGCTTTCGACCTGCACCAGCGGCCGGGGCAGGCGGTGCCGGTCGAAGGTCTGGTCGAGCCAATCGCGAGTCGGGGCGCCGGGAGGCTGCAGCACCCACCGATGAGCCGTCAGGTCTTTCAGGCTGGGCTTGGGCTTGCCGAAGATCGGGTGCGACTCGGCGGCGGCCACCACGATCACGTCTTCGGCCAGGTAGTGCGACGCAAACCCGGTTTCCGCCGGGACTTCGGTGCCGACCATGAGGTCGATGTCGCCGGCGCGCAAGAGCGGCTTCAGCACGTCGACCAACGCCACGGTGGTGCGCAACGTGACGCCGGGTGCTTCGCGCATCAGGTCGCGCGCGGCCGGCGGCAACAAAAACTGCGCGGCCGTCGGGACGATGCCCACCTTGATGTTGCCGGTCAGGCCACGGCCGATGTCACCGATCTCGCGGCGCGCGCTCTCCACGTCGAAGCGCGTGCGCTGCGCCCACTTGAGCAGTGCACTGCCGGCCGCGGTGAGCCGGATGCCGCGGCCCGTCTTCTCGAACAGCGCCGCGCCGCATGCCTCTTCGAGCCGCCGCACGCAACTCGTGAGCGCGGGCTGCGTGCGATGCAGCCGCTCCGCCGCGCGCCCCATGTGCTCGAGCTCGGCGATGACTTCGAAATACTGGAGGTCGCGCAGGTCCAGGGGGTTGCTCCGTGGGATGGGGAAAGAACGGTGCCGAAGACAGTCGTGCAGGCGGCTACGCCCGGAACCAGATCTTGAGCGTCACGTACATCGCGTAGCCCAGGCCCAGGACCAACCACGCAACGAAAAACAGGTTGGCCCAGTAGTCGCCCGCATGCGCCGCCAACGTGTAGACCTGCCCCGCGCAGCCCTTGCCGACACAGGGCATTTCGCCCCGAACCAGGCCGCGCAGCATGGCGAAGAAGAGGTAGCAGGTCACGCCAGCGACCATCAGGAATCCGACGGGCCCTACGACCCCCTGGGTGAGTTCGCCCTTCTCGTCGCGGTACCCCTTGCGGAGCAGGTTCTGGCCGGCCCTGTACCAGGCGTATCCGAGCAGGAGCATCAGAGCGTAGTAGAAGAAGGTGCGCATGTCGGGGGTCGTCGGGGTGTGGCGGGAGTGGGTGCTTCGGCAAGGATCGTAGCCGAGCGAAGCCCCTTCTCCACCCGACCGCGCGCGCCCGCTACTGCGCGCTTGCCACGATGGCGATGCCGCGGATCTGCCCGGCGCTGGGCGCGTCCACCGGCTTCGCGTAGCGCGATGGCGCAAAGCGGTGCAACAGCTCGACCTCGCGCAGGCGCGCCGCGTCCAGGTTCGCCAGCTTCACATGGCCGAAGCCACGCACCGACAGCGGTAGGGCCGCGAGGCGTGCGGCGGTCGACTGGTTGTCGGGCGTCAGCTCGGTGGCCATCTCCTGCAGCAATCGGTCGAAGTGATCGATCAGCCCGCGCTCGGTGCGGCGCTCCGTCGTGTGGCCGAACAGGTCGAAGGGCGTGCCGCGCAGGCGCTTGCCGTGGGCCAGCCATTTCATCGCTGGCAGCATCCACGCACCGAGGCGAATCTTGGGGGGCGCCTGACCGTGCGCAGGGCGTGAGAGCAGCGGCGGGGCCATGTGGAACTCGAGCTTCAGGTCGCCTTCGAACTGGTCTTTCAGCTTCTGCAGGAACGCGCCGTCGGTGTACAGGCGCGCGACCTCGTACTCGTCCTTGTAGCTCATCAGCTTCAAGAGGCTGCGCGCCGCGTTGCGCGTGAAGGGCAGGCTTGCGTCACCGCCCGGCAGTGTGGACTCGACCGCCTGCAGTGCGCGAATGCGCTGGTCGAAGCGCTGCGCCCATGCGGCGTTCTGGTAGCCGGTGAGATGGCGGCGCGCATCGGCGAGCAGGGTTTCCAACGGACGGTCGTCGACCTGGTGCGCTGCAGCCTCGGCCGGTGCCGCGCGCAGTTGATCGAGCGCCGCAGCGTCGCCGGCCGCGAGCCGCCCCAGCGAGAACGCCGACTGGTTGGCCGCCACGGCCACGCCGTTGAGTTCGATCGCATGCATGAGCGCCTCGAGGCTCAGCGGCACCAGGCCGCGCTGCCACGCATAGCCGGTCGCGACGATGTTCGCGGCCAGCGTGTCGCCCAGGAATTCTTCCGCCAGGCTCTGCGCATCGAAGGTCTCGACCTGTTCCTCGCCCGCGACGAAGCGCATCTTCTCCAGCAGCAGATCGACATGCAGGTCGGCGTCGGGGTTGCGCAGCGACTCGGCCACCGGAATCTCGTGGACGTTCGCGAGCACGCGCGTGCGCCCGTGCCGCACGGTCTGCAACGCGTCGGCCGAGGCGCCCACCACCACGTCGCACGCGAGGATGGCGTCGGCCTGCTGCGTGTCGATGCGCACCTGGTTCAGCCGCTCGGGCGTGTCGGCCAAGCGCACGAAGCTCAGCACCGAGCCGCCCTTCTGCGCGAAGCCCATGAAGTCGAGCACGCTGGCCGACTTGCCTTCGAGGTGCGCGGCCATCGCGATGACCGCGCCCACCGTCACCACGCCGGTGCCGCCCACGCCGGTCACCAGCAGGTCGTACGGACCGGTCCAAGCGTGCGGCGCGGGATGCGCGAGCGCGCCCACGCGGTGCAAGAAGGCATCGCGCCCGGCCGCCAGCGCCCCGCTCTTGCGGCGCAGCTTGCCGCCGGTGACGCCCACGAAGCTGGGGCAGAAGCCCTTGGCGCAGGAATAGTCCTTGTTGCAGCTGGTCTGGTCGATCTTGCGCTTGCGGCCCATCGACGTCTCGTGCGGGAGCACGGCCACGCAGTTGCTCTGCACGGTGCAGTCGCCGCAGCCTTCGCACACGGCCTCGTTGATGAAGAGGCGCTTGGGCGGATCGGCCAGTTCGCCCTTCTTGCGGCGGCGCCGCTTCTCGGCGGCGCAGGTCTGCTCGTAGATGAGCACGGTCACGCCGGGCATCTCGCGCAGGCGGCGCTGCACCTCGTCGAGCGCGGCGCGGTCGTGGAATTCGGTGCCGGCCGGAAACTTGTTCCTGATGGCGTCGTAGTGATGGATGGCATCGCTCACGACCACCACCTTGGTCACGCCTTCCGACTCGACCTGCCGCGCGATCGCATCGACGCTGATGACGCCGTCGACCGGTTGGCCACCGGTCATCGCGACCGCGTCGTTGAACAAGATTTTGTAGGTGAGCGTGGCCTTGGCGGCGACGGCCTGGCGGATCGCGAGGTAGCCCGAGTGGTAGTAGGTGCCGTCGCCCAGGTTCTGGAACACATGCGGCGTCTTGGTGAACATCGCGTGCGAGATCCAGTCGACGCCCTCGCCGCCCATCTGGATCAGGCCTGCCGTGCTGCGGTCCATCCAGTTGGCCATGAAGTGGCAGCCGATGCCCGCGCGCGCGGTCGAGCCTTCGGGCACCTTGGTGCTGGTGTTGTGCGGGCAGCCGGCGCAGAAGTACGGCACGCGCTTGACCGCATCGCTCGCGTTGCCCAGCAGCTCGGGCGGCGTGAAGTCGCGCACATGCTGCAGGTGGTCGCCCAGGTCGTGGTTCTCGGGGAAGTGCACGGCCAGCCAGTGCGCGACCAGTTCGATGAGACGCGACGGCCGCAGTTCGCCGAGCGCCGACACCAGCGGCTGGCCCGCGTGGTCGCGCTTGCCTACGAGCGCGGGGCGCGCCTCGGGCGGCGCGTTGTAGAAGATGTCGCGCAGCTGCGTCTCGACCACCGCGCCCTTCTCTTCCACGATGAGGATCTCGCCGAGCCCGCGCGCGAATTCCTTGAGGCGCGTCTGCTCGAGCGGGAAGCTCAACCCGATCTTGTACAGCCGCACACCCGCGCGCGCGAGTTGCTCGGGCGAGAGTTCGAGCCGGCGCAGCACCTCCATCAAATCGTGGTGCGCCTTGCCGCAGGTGACGATGCCCACCTTGGCGTGCGGGCTCACGATGACGTGGCGGTCGATGCTGTTGCGCTGCGTGAACGCGGCCACGGCCGCGAGCTTGTCTTCGAGCCGAGACTCGATGCGCAGCGACGGCAGGTCGGGCCAGCGGTAGTGCAGGCCGTCGGGCGGCGCGGCGTGGCCGGTGGCGGCGCGCACCGCATCGGCGTCTTCCCAGGCGGCGACGCGCGCGTTCACCGCATCGAGGTCCACCGTGCCCGCGCTCTCGACGATTTCAGACAACGCCGCCATGCCGACCCACGCGCCCGAATAGCGCGACAGCTCGTAGCCGTACAGGCCGAACTCCAGGTACTCGGCCACGCTCGCGGGCTGCATCACCGGCATGCGCCAGGCCATGAAGGCGTGGTCGCTCTGGTGCGGCATCGACGACGACACGCAGCCGTGGTCGTCGCCCGCCACCACCAGCACGCCGCCGCGCGGCGACGAGCCGTAGGCGTTGCCGTGCTTGAGCGCATCGCCCGCGCGGTCCACGCCCGGGCCCTTGCCGTACCACATGGCGTACACGCCATCGACGGTGCGCTCGGGGTCAGATTCGACGCGCTGCGTGCCCAGCACCTGGGTTGCGGCCAGCTCCTCGTTCACGGCGGGCACGAAGCGGATGCCGGTCTTCTTGAAGCGATCGCCGGCCTTCCAGATGGCCTGGTCGACCATGCCGAGCGGCGAGCCGCGGTAGCCGCTCACGAAGCCCTGCGTGTGCAGGCCGCGTGCCGCATCGCGCTGTTTCTGCATCACCAGGATGCGGATCAACGCCTGCGTGCCGGTGATGAAGACCGAGCCGGCATCGGCCCAGAGGTTGTCGGAAAGTTGGTAGTCGGGCCGCCTGAGTGCGGTCGCTTCGTGTGGGGCGTTCATGCCCGGAATTGTTCTGCCGCACCCCAAGTAAGTGTTTCTTCAATACACTGGCGCAGACCCTTGTTTGAAGAAGAATCCACTCGAAAATCACGATGAACGTCGGTTCTGTTTCTCTTGACGAGCATTGCCTCAAGATTCTTTCTGCACTGCAGCATGACGGGCGGCAGACCGTGCAGCAGATTTCCGAGGCCGTGGGCCTGTCGCCCACGCCCTGCTGGAAGCGCATCAAGGACATGGAAGCGGCCGGCGTCATCCGCGGCTACACCGCACTCGTCGACCCAGAATTGGTGGGCCTGCACGTGTCGGCCGTGGCCGAGGTCAACCTCGACCGGCACAGCGAAGCGATGGTGCAACGCTTCGAAGAAGCCGTGGCTGCAAGCCCGCAGATCATTCGCTGCGTGTCGGCGACCGGGCCCGCCGACTACATCCTCAACGTCACCGTGCCGGACATGAAGCACTACGAGCGCTTCCTGCATGAGGTGCTGTTCAGCCTGCCCGGCGTGACGCACGTGCGTTCGAGCATCGTGCTGCGCGAGATCAAGTCGGAGGCGGCGCTGCCGCTGGGGCACCTGCTGAACGCGAAGGCCGGCTTGGTGGGCTCACGACGGACATAGTGAGCCGCTGAACAGTGGCCCTACTTCTTCCGCCGGATGACGTACGCGTTCTGCGCCAGCTCGAAACCGAGCGTCGGGTAGTAGGACATCGCGTCGGGGGCCGAGAGCAGGATCAACGACACCTCGTCGCCGATGATGGCCTGCGTGCGCTTCACGAGTTCTGTGCCGATGCCATGTCCTTGGTACTTCTTGTCGACCGCCAGGTCCGACAGATAGCAGCAGTACGCATGGTCAGTCAGCGAGCGGGACAGCCCCACCAGTTCGTCGCCGACCCATGCCGACAGCAAGAGGCTGGGCGCGGCGAACATGCGCGCGATGCGGGCGAGATCGGTGGTGGGACGCTTGATGCCGGACTGATCGAAGACGCGGGCGACGTCGACGGGATCAAGAGGAACGTTGTGACGGTAGTCGATGGTGATGTGGTTCATGAGATCAAACACGTGGAGTCCATCCGACTTTAGCCGGACAGGAAGCGCGATCTCGATCTCGCGTGGCTAGAATCGGCGCTGCAAAAATCGACTCTGATCTCTTCAGAGCTCCATCCAGCCGTAAGCGTTTACGTCAACCAACGCATCACCAGTGGCACCCGCGGCCGACTGGCGGTGTGCGTTGGTCGCTTCGGTGCTCCTCGTCCCCGCTCATTCGACCGGCCGGTGCCGCCTTTGAAAATTCAAGGAGCGGCGCTCAATGACGAACGTCCAAAAAACAAACTCTTCTTCCCTGCGCACGTTGGTCTGGATGACCCTCGCGCTTTTTCTCGCTTACCTGTCTGTCGCCATGTCGATGCCGGCGGTGACGCTCCACGTGTCGCAGACGCTGGGCATGGGCAATGTCGCGTCCGGCCTGGGCGTCGGCATTGCGTTCTTGTCCACCATCCTGAGTCGCGGCTGGGCGGGCCGGCTGGCCGATGAACGCGGCGGCAAGTTCGCCATGTTCCGGGGCCTTGTCCTCTATGCGGCTGCATCGCTGCTGTGCTGGGCATCCTCTCTGCCTGTGCTGGGCCATGGCACCGGCGCGTACCTGGTTCTGCTGGTGGGGCGCCTCGTGCTGGGCCTCGGCGAAAGCTTCGCGCTCGTCGGCATGCTCGGCTGGGCGATGGCGGCCATGGGCCCCGCGCGTTCGGGGCAGGTCATGGCGCTCGTCGGCACCGGCATGTATGGCGCCTTTGCGGTCGGCGGTCCTCTGGGCCTCTGGCTGCTGGAAAAGCTCGGCTTCGCCGGCCTGATGGCGGGCAGCATCGCCTTGCCACTGGTCAGCGGCGCTATGCTGTGGTCCATTGCGCCCGCCATGTCTGCACAAGGGCGCCGCGCACCGTTCTCCGATGTGCTGGGGCTCATCTGGAAGCAAGGCGCGGTCGTGGGTTTGCAAGGCGTCGGCTTTGCGGCCTTGGGCGCGTTCTTTCCCTTGTACTTCCTGGCCCATGGCTGGCAGGGTGCCGGTTATGGACTGACTTGCTTCGGCGTTGGCTTCGTCCTGGTGCGACTGCTGGCGGGTCGCTTGCCCGACCGCATCGGCGGCACCCAGGTGGCGCTGGTCTCGTTGGCAATCGAGGCTGTGGGTCAGGCCCTGCTGTGGCTGGCGCCCCATCCGGTCGTGGCCATGGTGGGCGCATTGCTGACCGGCATGGGCTGCTCGATGGTGTTCCCCGCCATGGGACTGGAGGCCGTCAAGCGCGTGCCCGCCCATCTGCGCGGCACCGCCATCGGCGGCTTCGCGGCGTTCCAGGATCTGGCGTACGGCGTCACCGGCCCGATGGCGGGGCTGATTGCCGACCACTACGGTCACTCGAGTGTGTTTCTGGTGGGGCTGATCGCGACGGTTGTGGGGATCGGGATGACGTGGCGGCTTGCGAGGGTGTCTCGCGCTGAGCGTGTATCGACGTTGGCTTGAGGCGGCAAGAGAGAGAGCCACTTGGCTCTCTCTTCGGTCGCGGTGTCCGTCACCTGCGAACGAACCGTTCGATCTGCGACGCGACGTCGTCCGGCGCGGCGTCGCTGCGGAAACGGGCGCACCGCATCGCCATGAATTTGGGGAATCGCTCGCGTATCCGTCGCTCCTCGCTCGCCCTGTCACCGCGCAAATACGGCCTCGAAAGCTGGCGTTGCACGATGGCTTCAACGCATGCTTCGAGTTCGAAGGCTGGCAACAACAACGAGGTCAACGCGTCGGTCTCGATGGCGCAACGCAACGCGGGATACCCTACATCGACGTCCTCGGGATACGTGAGAAATCCGGACGAAAGAGCGAGAACGCTGGGAGTGGTCAACGCGGATCGAACCGCCCGATAGACGGCCACGTTCCGCCTTGCATAGCCCAGGTAGCCGGACGCCTCGATGACGGCGTTGATGCTCCCTTCGCTGGACATGAAGCGCTCGTCGAGATCGATGAACTGCCAACCCAATCGCCGCGCCAGATGCGGGCCGACGGTGGTTTTTCCCGTCCCGCCGGGCCCGATGAGATGAAGGACCGTTGTCATGCGTCCCTGAGGCTGCACCTCAAGCAAAGGACCGCCGATATTTGACAAGGCCGCGCTTGATCGAGGCATCGAAGCCGCAGCGCGCGAAGAAGCGATGGGCATCCGTGCGCTCCACCGAACTCAGCAACATGATCTTCGAGCAATCGCTCGCCGCGCAGAAGGCCTCGACCTCTCTCATCAGCGCGGCCCCGACCCCTCGATTGCGAGCGGCCACATCGACAACGACGTTCTCCACGACGGCGAACGGCTGTCGCTTGAACATCACGTCCTCGCACAGCGACACCAGCACCGTTGCGCACACCTGGCCGTCGATCTCCGCGACAAGAAGCGCCGTCCTCGGGTCTTCGGACAATTCCTGCAGGCGCTCAGGCAGCACACAGCGCGCCGTGTCGCCGACCAGTTGGGCGTAGAGCGCATCGATGCGCGCGGCGTCATCGGACACCGCACGACGGACGCTGAGAAATGGGATGGACATGCAGGCGGTCTCCGTGAATGACGGCTGGTTCGGGCGAGGCCCGCTTCTGGCCGGATTCTCCAGCAGCCCTACGCCTGCGAAGCGCGCGATGCCCACATAGACTGGCGAAATGTCCCAGCCCGCACCCACTTTCAACGCCCCGTCCGCCACCAACAACTACGCCGAGAAGACCGCCCGCCTCGTGCCGGGCCTGCACGACCTGCAAACGATGTCGGCCCTGCTCGTCGCCGAGCGCGCGCCGGATGAAACGAACGTGCTGGTCATCGGCGCCGGCGGCGGCATGGAGTTGAAGGTGCTCGCGCAGGCCCATCCCCGATGGCAATTCGTCGGCGTCGATCCGTCGCGGCCCATGCTCGACCTCGCCGCAGAAACGCTCGGTCCGCTTGCCGAGCGAGTCGCACTGCACCACGGCTACACCGATACGGCGCCCGAAGGCCCGTTCGATGCAGCGACCTGTCTGCTGACGATGCACTTCCTGACGCTCGATGAACGCAGGGCGACGTTGAAGGAAATTCGCCGCCGCCTGAAGCCCGGCGCGCCGTTCGTCATGGCGCATCTCAGCTTTCCCCAGGCGGATGGCGAGCGGGAGTTGTGGCTCTCGCGTTACGTCGCTTTCGCCACGGCTTCCGGAGTCGATCCGGACAACGCGCGCAAGGCTGCGACGGCCATCGGCTCGACGCTGCCGCTGCTCAGTCCGGCACAGGAGGAGGCATTGCTGGAGGAAACTGGCTTCACCACCGTCCGCTTGTTCTATGCGGGCATGGCGTTCAGAGGCTGGGTGGCCCAAGCTGCGGCCTGACAGGCTTCGTCCTACTTGGCGTCATTCTTGTACTTAACCAAGATGCACGCCGCCGGCCTTCCGGCTCTTGAACGCCCGTCACCCATCAACGTGCCAAGTCCCGATCCTCCCGCGAAGCAGAAGCCCCCTCCTCCCCCACATGCCGCCAAGCAGGCATTAACGCCTTGCGCGCCGCATTGAGCTCGGCCATCGAAATGTGCAGCTCCGCCATGGTCTGCACCAGCAGTTCGAGCAGCGCGGCGCGTTGGCGCAGCCGCACGGTCTCGGCGCGACGCGCGCGTTGGGCCTGGCGGGCCGCGGCCTGGATGGCGCGGCCCGTGGGCGAGTCGTGCGTGGAATGGCTGTGGTGGTCGTCCATCGACAGGCCGGATGCGGCGCGCATGGGCAGCATCACGCGGCGGCGGGCACACCCTGGAGGGCGGCAGCAGCAGCTTCGCCGTTGGCCGCATCGCCGCGCGTTTCAGCAGCGGGGCCGTAGTTGCGCAGGTGCAGGAAGAACTCGCCCATCATCTGCATCCACAGGCGCACGGCGAAAGCCAGGTAGGCGGGGCTGACGCCACCGGCCACGACGACGTCCATCTCCAGCACGACGAAGTCGCCGTGCTGCGCCACGCGCGCGAAGCGCTTGCTGCGGTGCCATGCGGCGAGCACGGCCTCGGGCAGCGTGCCGCCCTGCACGCGCAGCGGGCAGCTCAGGGTGAAGTCGGTGTACTGGGTGGTGGTGACGGCGTTGCCCCACAGCACCTGGAAGCCGATGCCGTGGCTGGCGCTGTGCAGGCGTACCACGCCGTCTTGTTCGATTGCGGTGACGGCGCCGCCGGCGGCCTTGATGGCGTCCGACACCTGGTCGGGCGTGACGGCGTCGAGCATCTCAAATGCGGCCGGCGCGGCGGCAATGTCGTCTGCTTCCGGGGTCGTGACGGTGGTGTTCATGGTCTGGTTCTTCTTTCGGAAAAAGGGGAAATGGGTTCAGTTGGTTTTCTTGAGCGCGGCGTCGAGCGCGGCGCTGTCGATGCTCAGTTGCGCTGGCGGCGCCAGCTGGGCCATGTAGGCCTGCACGAGCTGCTGTTGCCGCTGCTGGCGCAGCGCGGCCTGCAGCTGCGGCTTCATCTCCTCGAGCGTGGCGGTGCGCGCGGGCTGGATGTCGATCAGCTTGACGATGTGAAAGCCGGCCTCGGCCTGCACCGGTTCGCTGACCTGGCCTTGCTTGAGCTTGGCCACGGTGTCGCGCAGTTCGGGCAGGATGCGCGCGAGCGGCAGCGTGTCGACCTCGCCGCCGCGCTCGGCGCTGCGGCGGTCCTGCGAGCTCGCGCGCGCCACGGCGGCGAAGTCGCCAGTGCGGGCCTGTTTCGCCAGGCGGTTCGCTTCGTCGCGCACCTTGGCGGTGGCGGCCGGGTCGCGCTCGGGCGTGGCCAGGTAGATCTGCGCCACGCGGTAGGCGGCCGGCAGGTTGAAGCCGGTCTTGCCCTGGTCGTAGGCGGCCTTCACCTCGGCGTCCGACGGAAAGCCTGCGGGCACCTGGCTCACGGATTCGAGATAACTGGTGGCGACGATGCGCGCAGTGATCTCGCGCGTGGCGGCGTCGATCCTCGCCTTCACTTCGGGCCGGTCGGCCCAGCCCTTGGCGCGGGCGTCGCGCAGCAGCGCTTCGCTCACGAGGCGCTGGCGCAGCCAGCCGTCGAGGCTCGCGCGGTCGGCCCTGACAGCAGCGCGCTCGGCCTCGGGCAGGGTCTGCAGCAGCTTCTCGATCTCTTCCTGGCCGATGGTCACTTCGCCGATGCGCGCGACGACCGCGGGGCCGGGCGCAACGGGTTGCTGCGCGGCGGCCACGCCGACCGAGGAGACCAGCAGCACGCCGGCCGCAGCGCGCAGGCGTCGGCCGATCCCGGCTGCGGGAGTTGCTTGTACGTTCGTCATTGCGGTTTTCCTTCCGTAGCGGACGCAGCGGCTGCGGGTGCCGGTGCGCTCACAGCGCGCACGTCGAAGCGGCTCTCGTAGAGCTTGTCGCCGTACTGCTGCGCGATCTGTTCGTACTTGACGCGGCTTTGCGCCGCGAAGGGCTGGCGCGAGGCGAGCACGCTGCCCACGTCCATGGTTTCGTAGGCGCGCAGCACCTCTTGGCCGACGGCATAGAGCTGCGTGTTCTTGGCCTCGCACTGCGTGAGCGCGGTGCGTTGCAGTGCAGCCTCGCCAGCCAGGCGCTGGCGCTCGGCTTCGGAAGCGCGCGCCATCTTCAGCAGATCGTCGTACGCGCCGCGGTACTGCGCGATCTGCGCACCCGCTTTCTCGCTCGCTGCCTGGGCCTGCTCGCGCAGCTGCGTGTTGCCGGCGCTGGCTTGCCCGCGCGCGTGGCGCTCGGACGCGAGCTGGGCCTGACTGGCGGCCAGTTCCTTCTTCAGCGTCTCGAGCTCGGACGCGGCCGGTGCCGCGCCAGGTGCCGCGGGCGCCTTGCCCGCGGGCTGGCCGGCCTTGATCGCGGCCAGCTCGTTCTGCGCCTGTTGCAACTGCGTGGTGGTGGTGCGCAGCTGCGCGCGCAGCCGCTCCTCCATGCTCGCGCCTTGCGCCTGCTGGGCCTGCGCCACGCCGGCCGTGGCGGCCAGTGCGGCGAGGGCCAGCGCCGGGAAGATCGTTCGGGACACGGCGAACTCCTTCTTTTGCTTAGAAACGCGCATTGAATTCAAGCTGCAAGGTGTCGATCGACAGCGGCGGGCCGTAGACCTCCTTGGTCGAGATCCAGCGGCCGGTGAACCACATGTTCTTGTCGATCGCGTACGAGCCGCCCAGGAAGTAGCCGCGCGCGTTGGTGCCGCCGCCATGGAAGCTCGAATCGTTGTAGCCGTCGGGCATGGCATCGGGCTCGATGCGCTTGTAGCCCGCGAGCACGTTCCAGTCGCCGCGCGCGGCCGGTGCCGGCTTGCCGTAGGTGGCCTGCACCATGTAGGCGTTGCCGCCGCTCTTGAAGTCCGATTGGGTGGTGCCGCCGGTGGGGCCGAAGTTGTTCACGATGGCGCCGCGAATGCCGCCGCGGGCCCAGATGCCGTTGGCGTCGTAGGCGTTGTTGCGCACGAAGTTGGCGTCCAGGCGCAGGTTGTTGCCGGCCACCTGGGTGTCCCAGCGCAGGTTCAGGTCGATCAGGCGGAACTTCGAGGCCAGGCCGACGTACTGCGGCTGCGGGGTGCCGGCCGGGTTGAGCGGGTCCAGCGAGATGTCGCGCAGCAGCATGAGCGTGTTGCCCTTCTGCATGAAGGCCGGGCGCGACCAGTCGGTGCTGCAGCCGTCGGCGCCCGCGTACAGCGCGCAAGGCTCGGAGACCTGGCCGCTGATGTTGCGGAAGTTGTAGTACGCCAACGCGCCGCGCACGCGGTTGTCTTCGTTGATCTTCCAGTCGGCGCCCACCTGCGCGCCGAGCAGCCACTTGTTCTCGCTCTTCATCTTGCGCTGGCTGCGCGTGGGCGAGCCGTCCGCCGAGTACTCGAGCGGAATCAGGCCCAGCGTGCCGAACAGCGACAGGTCGCGGTTCGCCGAGAGCTTCTTGTCGAACTGCGCGGCAATGCCGTCGAAGTTCAGGTCGCTGGAATACAGCAGGTCGGTCGACATGAAGGGGTTGCCGAAGCGGCCGCCGGTCACGGTGAGCCAGTCGGTCGGCTTGTGCGAGATCCACATCTGGTCGAGCCACACGCTCTTCTTGCCCAGGCCGCCGCCCAGCGTGGTGGTGGTCGAGACGGGGCTTTCGTCGCTGCCCGAGGCCAGGCGCACGCCGGCCTTGGTGTTCTCCGACAGGTCGGCCAGCAGGCCCACGCGGGCGCGGGCGCGGAACAGGTTGCGGCGGTCCTGGCGGGTGTTCAGGATCGACGGCAGCGACAGGTTGGTGTTCGGGTTGACGTCGTAGCCGCTGCCCTGGTTGAGCGAGGGCCAGTTGATCTCGATGTCGCTGTTGTTGCCGGCGTAGCTGCGCGATTCGTTGCGCACGCGCACGTCGCCTTCGAAGCGGATGCGCTTGCTCCACTCGGGCGTCTCGTTGGGCGCGGCCCAGCCTTCGTCCTTGGCCTGGGCCATGACCTGTGCCTTGACCTCGTCGCGGATCTGGTCGCGCACGGTCTGCGAGATGTAGGGCACGCGCACGTCGCCCGCTTCAAGGCGCATGCCGCCTGCGACCGTGGCCGATGCCGCGGTGGCCGACACGGCCGCCTGGCGCTGCGCCTGCTGCGCGGCAATGGCTTCGGTCTGGGCTTGCGCCAGCAGCGCTTCGCCGACGTCCTTGGCGAGCGTGCCGCTTTGAATGAGGCCGCGGATCAGCTTGACCATCGCGGATTCGGCGGCGGGCGCGGCAGCGGTCTGGGCCATGGCGGTGCCGGCCGACAGCACGAACGCGGAGGCCACGGCCGCCGCGAGCGCGCACTGGCGCAGGGCCGGCATCGCGCCCCGGCGCGGGAGGGTGTTGTGGAGGGTGTTCATCGCTTCGTTCACTGAATGGAAGAGGTCGGCCGGGCGTCGGCCGCGGAGAAATGGAAAGGCATGCGGATCACGGCCGGCGTCCCTTCATGGACACGCGCATCGGAAAGCGCATCGAGGCCGGCGGACGTTCTTCGATGCGGTCGAGCCCGCGCAGCAGCGCCAGCACGGCTTCGTCGATGTCCTCGGTGCCGGTGCCGCGCACCAGCTGCGCACGCGTGGTCTTGCCGTCGGCGCCGAGCCACAGGTCGATCTGGATGTCGTCGAACACCAGCTGGCGCGTGCGCGGGTCGCGCGACAGCGCCTGCTGCAACATGCTCGACACGTAGCGCGCATACGAGCCGCTGCCCAGGCCGCCGCCGGCGCCGGTGCCGCTCATGCCGCCGCCGCTGCCGGCCTGGATGCCGAAGGCGTCGTTGCCGGCCTGGCCGGCGCTGTCCATGGTCACCGGGTCGCCCAGGTCTTTCGACGGGCTGGGCGGTGCGTCGTCCTTCGGGGCTTCGAGCGGCTCGACCGGCTTGGGCTCGGGCTCGACCACTTCGGGCTTGATCTTTTCCGGCTCGGGCTCGGGCAGCTTCTCGGGTTCGGGCGGCGGTGGCGGGGGCGGCGGCAGCATCAGCGTGGGCGCATCGGCCACCACGCGCTTCTGGCTCGCGGTGTCGGACAAGAGCCGCCACACGAGCAGCGCCAGCGCCACGACGACCACCAAGCCGATGACCACCCCACCCCAGCGGCGCCAGAGCGCGGCCGTTCCGCCTGCACCACGGGAGCGCGGCGCAGGCGAGGCAGAAGAAATCGGGTCGCGAGGGTTCACGCTCCGGTCCTCACTTCTGCTTGCCGGTCACGAGGCCGATCTGGTTCAGCTCGATGCGGCGCAGCAGGTCGAGCACGTCGACCACCTTCGCGTACTGCACGCTGGCATCGCCGCGCACGATCACGGGAAAGTCGGGCGACAGCGCCTTCTCGGTGCGCAGGCGCTCTTCGAGCTCGGGCAGCGTGACCGGATACGCGTCGAGGAACACGTTGCCCGCGTTGTCGATCGTGATGGCCTTGGTCTTGGGCTTCTCGAGCGCCACCGAGGCGCTGGCCTTCGGCAGGTCGACCTTGATGCCCGGGATGCTGGCGTTGCTGGTGAGGATGAAGATCACCAGCACCACCAGCAGCACGTCGACAAAGGGCGTGATGTTGATGCCGCCCGTGCGCTTGCGCACGGCGAACTTCGCGGCTGTGTTTGCCATGGTGCGCGGTCCTCAGGCGCGGCGCGCCTGCACGGCCACCGGCAGCGAGCGGCCCTCGCCCTGCTCTTCGGCCAGGCGCGTGACGAACTCGTCGACGAACACGGCCATGTCGGCGCCGATGGCGTCCGAGCGCGAGGCCAGCCAGTTGTAGCCGAACAGCGCGGGAATCGCGACGCCCAGGCCCGCAGCGGTACACAGCAGCGCGGCGGCCATGCCGGGCGCCACCGAGTTGATGTCCACGGCGCCGGCCATGGCCGCCACCACGAACACCAGCATGATGCCGATCACGGTGCCGAACAGGCCCACGTACGGCGCGCCTTCGATGGTGGTCGAGAGCCAGTTCATGCGCTTGGACATGCGCTCGGTCTCACGCACCATCACGCCGTCCATCGCGGCGCGAATGGCGCCAATGGTGGAGGCCGACACGGCGTTCAGGTCGTAGCCGCGGTCGTGGCGGCGGCGCATCTCTTCGATGGCCACTTCGTACAGGCGCCACAGCGACGAGTCGGCACGCACCTCTTGCGGCACGGTGTTGTTCGTGGCCATGCGGTCCAGCGGCGCACCGGCGCCTTCGCGGAAGTGCTCGATGAAGGTGGCGTTGGCGCGCGAGGTGGCGCCGAAGCTGCGGCCCTTGCCGATCATGATGGCCCACGACAGCACCATCATCAGGCCCAGCAGGCCGACCACGATCCACGCGTCCAGCGGCATCGCGGCCAGGATGAAGCCGAAGTGGCTCTTGCCCGCCTGCTGCTCGTCGACACCGAAAGCGGCCAGGCGCGACTCGGCGCCTTGCGACACGGCATCGGCCAGCAGCAGCGCGTCGGGGCGCGCGACCTTCGACAGGCGCACTTCGTCGATCGCGCCGGTGAACGGGGCGAAGCCATCGGCGGGTGCAGCGCCCGGCGCAGCGGGTGCGGCCGGTGCATCGGCACCAATCGCGGCGGCGGTGTTCAGCGCGGGCAGCTTGGCCGCCAGCGACACGGCCGGACGGCCGCCCACATACAGCGCCACGCTGTCGCCTTCGGCCTTCACCGCGAGGTGCGACCACTGGCCGGCCTGCATCGGCTGGCCCGGCGTGCTGCGCTGACCGTTCACCTGCACGAAGGGCACGCCCTGGTCGATGCCGACGACGAGCTCACCGGCGCCGTCGCGGCGCGCATAGATCGCCTGACGCGCGCCGAGCGAATCGGGCTTGACCCAGGCGGAGAAGGTCAGCGTGCCGCCGGCCGTCACGGCCAGCGACGGCGTGGCGGGCAGCATCAGTGCGCCGTTGCCGAGCTGCGCGCCCTTGCCGATGACCGTGCCTTCAACGGGCACCGCGGCGGTCTGGCCGTTGTTGCCGTAGGCCGTGGTGTCGCGCGGCGGCACCGCGCCTTCGGCGAAGTGGTAGACCAGCGTGTAGTCGGGGTCGAAGCTGCGCTGGCCGTTGCCCGAGGCCGGGGCCTTGGGGTTGCCGTAGTACATCCAGAGCTTTTGCGGCGTGCCGGCCGAGACGTTGGGCACGTCGACCCAGATCAGCGCCATGCCCAGCAGCGGATCGAACTGTTCGATCTGGTGGTTGAGCACGGTCTTGTCGTCACCCGCGACAAAGCGCAGGTCGGCGCCGGTCTCGCTCACGCCTTCGAACTTGAAGTTGCCCGTGTGCAGGCGCACCAGCACCGGTACGCGGCCGGCATCGCTGCCGATGGCGCCGGCCTGCGGGCCGCCGTCGATGGTGACGGGTTTGCGGTAGGCCCATTCGGCCTGCCACCAGGCATGGGCCAGGCCCGGCAGGAGCGTGCTCAACAGCGTGAGCGCGATGAAAAGAAGTCGTCGCATGACAGGGGTTCTCCGGAAAGCTCGTGGAATGAGAAGAAAAATCGAAAGAAAGAGGAAAGGCCGTCAGTAGCTCGCGGTGATGCTGAAATTCACCTGCGGGTCGTGCTTCTTGGTGCGCGGCCCGTCGATCAGCGGATAGCCGATGTCGACGCGGCCCGAGAAATAGGTGCCGACCTTGAAGGTCGTGCCCACGCCCACCGAATACAGAGCGAAGCGCTCGGCCTGCTCGGGCAGCGGGCTCTTCAGGCGCAGCCGCGCCGCATCGGCGAAGGCGTACACGCGCCAGTTCTCGACGGTGCTGCCCAGGAAGGTGAGCGGCTTGCTGCGCAGCTCGACCGAGCCGACCACGCCGTAGTCGCCGGTGGCTTCGGCCGAGAGATAGCCGCGCACCGAGTTCATGCCGCCCGCAGCGATCTGCTCGCTGGACACGAGCGGCGAATCGGTCATCTGTGCGTTGACGCGGAACGCCACCTGCGTGCCGCCCTCGAAACTGTGCGCGCCGTTGAGGTCGGTCTTCAGCACCATGAAGCTGGGCGAGGCCTTGTAGCGCTTGTAGTCGAAGGCCTCCCAGTCGCTGCCGTACTTGAACGAGCTGCTGGTGCCCGCCACCAGCGACACGCCCACGCCGTACTGGCTCTTGTCGGTCTGGCGGAAGCCCGAGTACGACAGCGTGATCGGCGCGTACTTGAGCGGCACGGTGTCGCCGCTGCCCTTGAGCGTCAGCGCTTCCTTGTTGTTCTTGAAGTCGACGCCCACGCTGAAGGCGTGCCACCAGTTGCCGCTGTTCGGCACCGTGTAAGTCGCCTTCAGGCCGATCGAGTGACCCTTGCCCAGCACGGTGGTGCCGCCGACGGTGGCCACGTTGCTGTCGGACACGAAGGCGTTGGCTTCGAGGCTCCAGTTCGTGCCCTTGAGCGGCGCGTTGTACGAGGCCGAGAACACCTGCGTCTGGTTCAGGTCCTGCGGCGCGCCGAAGAAACTGATGGAGGCGCTGTGGCCCATCTGCCAGAGGTTGTCGTGGCCCAGCGAAGCGCTGGCGCGCAGCTTGCGCGTGTCGGCGCTGTAGTCGTTGTTGAGGCCGACGCTGCCGCGCCACGGGCTCTGGTCTTCGACCTTGAGGTCGACGTCCATCGTGCCCGGCAGTGCGCCGGGTCGCACCAGCGGCATCACCTGGCGCTTGGGGCCGCGGTTGAGCGCGGTGAGCTCGGCCTGCGCGGTGTTGAAGTTGGGCACGCCGCCCTCCTTCAGCGCCGGCACCTGGTCGCGCACATCGAGCGGCGAGTTGTACTCGGCGCCCACCACGCGCACGCGGCCCACGCGGGTCTCGTTGACCTGCAGGAACACCACGCCCTGCGTGACCTGCTGCTCGGGCAGATCGACGTACACCGACTGGTAGCCCGCCGCCTGGTAGGCCGCGAGCAGCGCGTCGCGTGCGCCCTCCACGTCCTTCAGCGAGCGCTCGGGGCCGAGGAAGGGCGTGACCGCTTGTTCGATGGCGCGGGCGTCGAGCACGGTGTTGCCGCGCACGATGTATTCGGCGATGTCGACCTTGCGGGCAGTCTCGGTGGACGCGGCCAGCGCGGGTGTGGGCGCCGAGGTCGGCGCGGGCGTGGAGACAGCGGCAGGTGCTTGTGCGAAGGCGCCCGCCGGGGCGCCGATCGCCATCACTGCCAGCCACACCGCCCTCCAGCAGGCCGGTGGGGCGTTCTTCTTCATGTCATGCATTTACAGCTCGGTTCTCAAGGATGAAGCTCGCGCGGCAGCGGCTCAGGGTGGAGAGCCTTCATGTCGCTGCTGCGTACCGATACCTAGACGCACGGCGCGCGCGGCGACTGCCGTTTGTCACGAAAACTTCATCAAGAAATCGGCAGGAGGTCCGGCGCGGCAGGTTTCGCGCGAATAAGAAGAAGGGCCTCCGCATGGGAGGCCCTTGTGTTTTCTGGTGGTCGCGCAAACGCCGTCTTCTTCCTGTCTTGCAAGCAGCCCAGACTGCGGGGTGGATCGCCGCATCCGCTCGGCGAACCTTCATCTTTTCTTCAAGGGGCGACGATGCGCGTCGGTGTATGGCTGTGGGGTGTGGCGCTCGGCGCGGTCTGCGGCATGGCGGGCGCGCAGACGCCACCCGCTGCCGCTGCCGACGACGGCAGCTGCGTCGAAGTGGTGGTGAACGGCGAGCGCACGCCCGCCTACGACTGCCTGACCCGCAAGCTCGCGCCCACGATGCCCGCACGCGGGCCGGACGACGCGGCGCCCGGGCTCGCCTCGGAAGCGATCACGCAGCGGCCGGGCAATCAGCTGGGGTTGTTCAATCGCGCGGCGACCGGGCATCGCATGGGCAACACCTTCGGCACCTCGGTGTATCCGCAGCGCCCGCCGCCGGTGGTGCCGACGTCGCCGCTGCTGTCGCCCCGCCGCTGAGCGACGTCATGCGGGAAGCGGGTCCGGGCGTTCAGAGTTGCTGGGTGACCAGCACGACGACACCGGCCAGCGAAATGGCGACGCCTACGGCTTTCCTGAAGTTCTTCAACATGTCGTGCGCTCCATCGGTGAGATCCGTGAGACTCGATGGTGCTCCGCTTGCGGGCGCAGCGGGTTTGGCAATCTCGATGGCCGGGATAGAAAAACTCCAACCGCCGGGTGATGCGCGGTGATGCGCCCGGTCAGCTCGCCTGCACGCCCGCCCGGGCTTCGGCGAGCGACAGGCGCTCGCGGGCGAACTGGCTGGCCCGCAGGCGAACGCGCGCGACCGCGGCATCGAGCGAAGGTTGCTGCATGAAGACGAGCACGCCGCGCTTGAGCCCGCGCAGGCTGAGTTCGGCAACGCCGGCGTAGCGGCCGCCGGTGGTCTGGCGGATGTCGATCTGGCTGGACCAACCGTCGGGAAGTTCGACGAAAAGATGTTGCTGTGTGGCGCTCATGTCAGTGAGGAGCTTAGGGCTACTGCCGGCGCCGCCCTAGGACATAGTTCCTAGGTATTAGCATTTAATTTCGTTTAATAACAATTTCACGCGCACTGCGCAAAGGGACACCATGTGTGAACACCCGCATGACTTTCGGCACTCGCGCCGGAACAGCGTGCCATCTAGGATGGAGCGGCCGTGATCCGTCTCCCTCTTTCCGTGCGTCCTCCCGACCGGCCTGCCCCTCAGGTCGATACCGTCCGCCCTGCTTTCTGCGCCGCCGCATGAAGGACGAGACGCACACAGCCGAACACCTCTACACCGTCGAAGTCGAGGGGCGCAACGTCACGGTACGGGACGTGATGGTGGCGGCATTCACCTACCGCATCAAACTCGAGGAACTGCTGGGCTCCCCCCGGCAAGTCGTGCATTGCTACCGGCTCTGGCGCCGGCTCGAGCAGCTCGACGAACCGCCCATGACGCGCCTGGACATCAAGTACGCCGCCGCATGGCGCGACGCACACGAGCAGGCCTGGCAGGTCGCGCAGGTGTTTCTGACCGACCCGCACACCAAGACCTTCGTGCTCCGGCTCGCCATTCCCTGATGGATGGGTTGATGGATTGATCAGCGCATGTGCGCCATGTCGCGGATGTCGGAACGCAGCGCGCTGCGATCGGCGCCCAGGAGCGGCAGGTTGATCAGCAATTCGAGCCGTCGCCGCAGCGAATACAGCACCTGGATCGCGCCATGCGCCGCGTCGTCCGGGCCGGTGCCGGCGCCCGCCACGTCCGGGTAAGGCCACAGCGCCGCATCGGGCTGGCCGGGCCAGCGCGGTTGCAGCGGTTCGAGCGAGGGGTCGAGCGTGATGACGACGTCGGCCCGCAGCGATCCCGCGCGCGCCAACAGGTCCCAACTGCGCGGCGGCGACGTCGGCAAGGCCATGCCGGCGCTGCCCAGCGCCTCGACCGCCGCGGGATGCACATCGGCCGCCAGCCGCCCGGGCTGCCCGCACGAGCGCGCCGCGAAACGCTTCGAATCGAGGTGGGCGAGGCAGGCCTCGGCCAGCACGCTGCGCAGCGAATTGCGCCGCGAGACAAAGACGACTTCGATCCGTTGCTGCATGGTCGAACGACTATAGCCACGCCATGTGGCACCTGTGTAGCGGGGTGCGGCGACCCTCTTGCAAACACCTGTTTACCCCTGTCATGCAAACATGACCAATTAGTGTAAACACTGGTAAACCTTGTGGGATTGATCAGCGTTAGAACCCCATGTGGACATCCGACCCCTCCCTTGTTGCCCTCGCCTTCCTGGTCGGTCTTGCTGCGGGCGTGACGCTCATGAGCATGCTGGCGGTCCTGCGTTCCGACCAGGACCACCCGCCCGCCGAGCGCACCCGGCTGTAAGGCCCCGGCCTCAGGCCATGCACCCGCCGGTATTTCGCCGGCCGGTGTGACCGAGCGCTGCCCCGCCCCACATAAGCGGGCGCGCTTGTTCAGAACCCCGATTGCCCATTCATCGCCGCGCCGTGTCCCGTTCACTGTCTTGCAAAACCAAGTAAGCCTGCTCGAACGCAAGTTTGTCTGCCTACGCCGTCCATCGGCTCGCCCTCGCAACAACCGCGACGGCGACGTAACACCAAATAACTAGCAGCTTCGCGCGACCGGTGCGCCACTTGCCAGGGCCCCGGTTCGCACAGTCCCGGGCGCCTCGCGCAGACACTCGCCGCAGGGCCACCGACACCCGGCAATATTTAACGCAAAGCAACGATTGTTACGATTTTTGTGTCGTTCCCGACGCGCAGCTGTGACGTTCGCCCGGTCCGTGACATGGGGCACGACGATACTGTTTCGGCCTCGATCCTTGCGTTCCTTGCGTGCAGACTGCGCGTGGCGGGACACGAGTCGAGGCACATCATCCAACTCGCTCATGTAAGACAAAAATGAACAAACTGCTCGCACTCATCATCGTGGCTGCTGCCATCACCGCCTGCTCCAAGCAAGAGTCCACGCCCGCAGCGCCGGCCGCACCCGCAGCACCTGCTGCAGCACCGGCCACGCCGGCACCCGCTCCGGCCGCCAGCGCACCGGCCGCCGCAGCACCCGCTGCCACCACCACGGCATCGGCCGACGTGCCCAAGGAATGCCAGGAATACCTGGACAAGGTGAGCGCCTGCGTGGGCAAGCAAAGCGGCGCCGCCGCCGACGCACTCAAGAGCAGCCTCGAGCAGACCAAGGCCACCTGGGCCAGCTACGGCGCCAACGCCGCACAACTCGGCACCGCCTGCAAGGCCGCTTCCGACGCCTTCGCCGCACAAGCCACGGCAATGAAGTGCTGATGCGCTGAGTCGCTCGCGCCGGCGAGGCCACCCTCGCCGCGCAACGCGACACACACCTCCTCGTCTGCGACGAGGAGGCGCCGGCCCCACTCAGCGGACGGCGCCATCAAGGTCCCGCAGGACCGCAAGTTTCCGGCGTCCACCAGCGACCTTCCGACCGGACCCGCCTCCCCGCACAAGAACCGTCGCGAGCCCGACTCAGGCCGCAGCCGCCCCACGCTCGCTCGTGATCTCCGCGCCTTCACGCATGGTCTTCGTGACCGGCGTGTTAGCCACCACTTCGAGCAGCCGGCTCCACTGCGCATCGGTCAGCGGCCCGCTGGCGTGCAGCACGCGGTGGATGTGCGCCTTGCCGTCCGCGTCCTTCGCGAAGCTCAGCTCGGCCTTGAACTCGCCGAGCTCCCAACCCTTGCGCTGCGCATACATCCGCAGCGTGATCGCGGTACAGGCGGAGAGCGCGGCCAGGTAGTAGTCGTAGGGCGCCGGCCCCGCGCCCTGCCCGCCCAATGACGCCGGCTCGTCCGCCACGAGCTGGAACTTGCCGACCTGGATGCGGTGATTGAAATCGACGTCGGTGGAAACGATCGATGCGGTGACTCCGTGGCCCATGGGTGTGTGCTCCTTGTTGGCAAGCAAGCATTCTGGCGCGGCCGGAATGCCCGAAAACATCTGCGCCACCGGGGTTGATCCAGAGGCACATAATCTTCGCCGGGCGGCCATGCCAGGGGTCGCCAGCCACCCCGGCACAAGCGGGGCGCGCCGCCTTCCTGCCTGGCATCGACGGAACGACACCATGAGCGCACTGCACATGTTCATCCCGGTCTCCGAGCCCGCACGCAGCGAAGCGCTGGCGCAGTTCATCAAGACACACCACGTTCCCCGCCATCTGGTGCGAGGCACCTCGCGCAAGATGCCGACCGACTGCGGACCGCCCGCGCCGGTGCGCACATCGCAGGAGTTGCCGCAAGCGACTCAGACACCCGCCGCGTCGGCCTGAACTACCGCGCTTCGGCGCCCGGAGGCCTGCGGTCGGGGCCCGGGCACCAGACATTCACCTGGTGTCTGATTCGCGACAAATTGGAAATGGCGCTCCATTTTCTGAGACATACTTCACGAATGCGGCGAAAAATAACCGAGAAAAGCCCCCCCGACGATGCCCCCGCTCCACCCCCGGCCACGACAGAGCTGAGGGTCAGTTGGGAACACTCCTTTCCCGACGACGGGTCGAAACTGGTGCTGCATTCGAACTGGATTTCCAACACGCCCGCCACGCAGGCCTACCTCGAGGCGCTGGTCGCCCGTGTCGCGGAGATGGACCCCGCGCCCCGCTGCGTTTTCGAGAAGCGCAAGGCTGTCGTGCCGCGCTCGTTGCCGCCGGACCTCGGCACTTTCACGTCGGCCGAGTTCTGGCAGGTGGCGGAGCTCCTGCACCTGCAAGCCACGCCCTCTCTCGCCGCCGCGCGCCTCGTGCTGGTCGAAGGCATGCGCCCGGCCAAGGCGGCGCGCCAGCTCAACACGAGCCCGCAGGCGCTGACCAACTCGCTGCGAAAGATCCGCACCGAGCGCGCGACCTCGTCGCGCCTGGGGCGGTTGCCGCCCGAGCGGCCACCCGCCAAAGACACCCCGCCGCCCGAGGCCTGAGCGTTCGGCGTCCGGACCGCGGCCGTCAACCGCCGTGTCCGCCCTCGCCCGCCACCGGATGGCGGGCCGCATAGCGCTCCAGCCACAGGTACAGCACGATGCCGCCGGCCAGCGGCAGCAGGTAGTAAAGCGCGCGGTACGCCAGCACGGCGCCCATGAGCGTGCCCTGACGCACGGTGCCCGAGAGTAGCGCCAGGTAGACGGCTTCGATCACGCCGAGGCCGGCCGGAATCGGCGTCACCACGCCGACGATCGACGCCGCCAGCAGCACGCCCAGCACCGTCGCGTACGGCACCTTCTGGCCGAGCAGCAGGTACATGGCGCAGCCCATCACGGCCCAATTGGTGGCCGAGAGCCCAAGCTGCACCAGCGCCAGCTGCGCCGACGGCAGCTCGAGCCGCCGCCCCTTCACCTGCCAGTGCCGGCCGTGCAGGAAGAAGCAGGCCACCACGTAGGCAACGGCGAGCAGCACCATCCCGATACCGAGCGCGCGAAAGGCGTCCACGCCCATGTGCGCCTCGCGCGGCGGCGTGATGGCGCCGGCCGCGAACAGGCTGCCGGCCAGCAGCCCGTAGCCGAGCCAGTTGGTGGCCAGGCTGATGCCGACGATCTGCGCCACCGTGGCTTCGTCCAGCCCGGCGCGCGCATAGAGCCGCGCACGCAGCGCGATGCCGCCGACCAGCGAACCGAGGTTGAGATTGAAGGCATAGCTCACGACCGCGATGGCCCAGCTGCGCCAGCGCGGCAGCCGATGCCGTGTGTGCCGCCGCCCGATCAGGTCGAAGCATCCGTAGAGCGCGTGGCTCAACGTGGCGACCCCGAGCACGCCAAGCAGCAGCATCGCGGGATAGCGCTGCAGCGCCTCCCATGCGCCGGCCCAGTCGACCTTGTGCGCGTGCGACAGCAACAGGCCCAGCACCACGAGCCCAAGCACCGGCAATGCCCAGCGACGGCAGCGGTGCCACAGCGACGGCTTGTCCGAAGACACAGCGGCGGTCGAATCGAGCGTGGTGGCGTGGCGGTTCATGACGGGCTGCCCGTGCCGCGCAATGCCGCAATGAGCGCCGCGAGGTCGAGCGGCTTGAGCAGGTGATGGTCGAACCCGGCGGCGGCGATGCGCTCCCGGTCGCCCTGCTGGCCCCAGCCCGTGAGCGCGACGAGCACGAGCCCGCGCAGCGCCGAGTTGGCGCGCAGCCGGGCCGCGAGTTCGAAGCCGTCCATGCCCGGCATGCCGATGTCCAGGATCGCGAGCCCCGGCGCCGGGCCGTCGGCCACCAGCGCGAGCGCGGCTTCACCGCTGTAGGCCACGCGCGGCGACGCCCCCATCGCGCGCAGCAGGTCGCCCAACGCATCGGCCGCGTCGCGGTTGTCGTCGACGACCAGCACCGCGGCCGGCAGCGCGGCGGGCCAGCCCGCAATGGCGGGCGGCGGCGAGGGCCGCACGCTGCTTGCGGCGCCGATGAGCGGCAGCCGCACGCAGAACGTCGCGCCCTGGCCGAGCCCCGCGCTCATGGCCTCGACGCTGCCGCCGTGCAGTTCGACCAGGCTCTTGACCAGCGTCAGGCCGATGCCCAGCCCGCCCTGCGCGGCCTTCGAGGTGCTGCTGACCTGCACGAACATCTCGAAGATCGAGCGCAGCATGTCGGGCGCAAGGCCGGCGCCGTTGTCGCGCACCTCGACCACGGCGACACGCTCCTGCGCGCGCAGCACGACGTTGATCGTTCCGCCGGGCGCCGTGTACTTGGCGGCGTTGTTGAGCAGGTTCGAGAACACCTGCGTGAGCCGCACCGCATCGCCGCGCACCACGAGCGGCTCGCGGCCCAGGTCCATGTGCAACGTGTGCCGGGCGCCCTCGAGCACCGGCCGGCTCAGTTCGAGGGCGTCCTTGATCACCGCATCGAGCGCCACGGGTTCCATGCGCAGTTCGATCTTGCCGCGCGTGATGCGCGAGACTTCCATGAGGTCGTTCACGAGCCGCACCATGTGGTCGATCTGGCGGCCCATGAGCTCGTAGTAGCGCAGCGCCTCGGCGGGCTCATACGCCTTGCGCTTCAGCAGCGTCAGCGCGGTGCTCATCGGCGCCAACGGGTTGCGCAGCTCGTGCGCCAGCGTGGCAAGAAACTCGGTCTTGCGCTGGTCGGCCTCGCGCAGCCCGCTCAGCAGGTCGCGCATCTGGTACTGGCGGTTGCGTGCGCGCAGCGCCGCGCGCACCGTGCTCACCAGCGACGCCACGCGCACCGGCCGCTCGATGACGGTGACGTTGGCCAGCCGGCGCATCGCGTTGGCAATGACCACCGAATCCGCGCCCTGGCGCGCCAGGATGAGCACCGGCAGGTCGGACCACGGCGGCTGCGAGGCCAGCGCCTCGGTCAGCGCGGCAGCCGCCGGATCGGACAGCGCTTCTTCGGCCAGCAGGACCGCGCCGGCGCCCTCTTGCAGCCCGCGCACGAGCGCGCAGAAGTCGGTGCAGGTGTGCGAGGCGACCTGCGCGCGTTCAAGCACGGCCTTGGCCATGACGGCGTCCCTTGAAGTCATGGTGCGCAGCAGGATGCGCTGTTCGATGGCAACGGGCGTCTTGGCACTCACGATGTGCGCTGCACGCCGTCGATCGGCACGGGGACGCCCGTCAGGATGCCCCGGAAGTTGCGCAGCGGCTCGCCCACCCGCAGCCCGGTGGCGGTCATCGAGAAATCGCGGATGGTGCGCTCGTGCGCGCCGCCGCGCTTCTTCAGCACCGAGATGGCCTGGCGCACCTCGCCGTCGAGTTCGAAGTAGCGCAGCAGCACCACCGCGTCCGCGAGGTAGCTCGCGTCCACCGGCGTCTGCATCTGCATGCCGATGAGGCCGTGCTGCGCCCCCACCAGCAGCGTGGCCACGCCGGCCTGCCCCAGGTACGACAGCAGCTCGTGCAGCTGCGCGATGAGAAAGCGCTCGTCGGGCATGGCATTGAGGTAGCCGTTGAGGCTGTCGATCACCACCACCGCGGCCTTCGACTCCGTCACCGCCAGCCGGATCAGGTGCACGAACTCGCCCGGCGACAGCTCGGCCGGATCGACCTGCCGCACCAGAACGTGGCCCGAGTCGATGTACTGCGACAGCGGCATGCCCATGCTCTCGCAGCGCGTGCGCAAGGTCTGAATGCCCTCGTCGAAGATGAAGAGCGCCGCGCACTCGCCGCGCTGGGCCGCGGCCAGCGCGAACTGCACGGCCACCGTCGATTTGCCGGTGCCCGGCGCGCCGACGAACAGCGTGCTCGTGCCGCGCTCGATGCCGCCGCCCAGCAAGATGTCGAGTGCTTCCAGGCCGCTGGGAATGCGCGGCTGGTTCAGTGCCGCGGCATGCTCGGACGCCACCAGGCGCGGAAACACGCGCAACCCGCCGCGCTCGATGCGGTAGTCGTGGTAGCCGCCGCGAAAGCGCTGCCCACGGTACTTGCTCACCAGCAGCCGGCGCCGCGCCGTGCCGTAGTCGGAGTGGTTCTGCTCCAACCGCACCACCGCATGCGCGATGCTCTGCACCTGCAGGTCGTGCTTCATGGCGGTCATGTCGTCCAGCAGCATCACGGTGCACTGGCGGCCCGAAAAGAACTGCTTGAGCGCCAGGATCTGGCGCCGGTAGCGCAGCGAACTGCCGGCCAGCAGGCGCAGCTCGGACAGCGAATCGAACACCACGCGCGTGGGCTTGATGACATCCACATCCGACAGGATGCGCAGCGTCGTCTCGCTGAGCTCGACCTCGGACGGATGGAACATCGTGTACTGCTCGTCGGGCTCGAGCGCGGCTTCCGAGGGGAGCATCTCGCGCACATCGATGCCGCTGAGGTCCCAGCCGTGGGACCTCGCCACGCCCTGCAGCTCCTCGGCGGTTTCCGACAAGGTGACATAGAGCACCGGCTCGCCGCGCCGCGCGCCTTCAAGAAGAAACTGCAGCGCAATGGTCGTCTTGCCGGCGCCCGGCGTGCCTTCGATGAGGTACAGCCGGTTGGCGGTGAGGCCACCGCCGAGCACGTCGTCCAGGCCGGGCACGCCGACCATCATCAGGCCTTCGGCGTTCTGCTGCGCCCGGGCTTGTTCCTGTGCCTGCTTGTCCTCGTCCGTGGCCGGGCCGGCCGCGCCATCGAATTTCATTGCGTCCTCCATCGTTGTGGCTCACGAGGAAGGATTTGACGGGGAGACCGGCGCCGCGGCTGTAGGGCATCGCCGTTCCCGCGCAGAAGACAAAACCAACGCGCCGCGCGGGCCGGCGCCGAGCGCAGCGCCGGCGTCAGGATTTCTCGGGCGTCTTGTGCTCGGCGTCGCCGGGCTCCTTGAGTTTGTCGTTGCCGACCTTCTTCATCAGGCCTTCGCCCTCGGTGTCCTTGCCGTCGGTGGGCACGGATTCTTCCTGCGTGATCTCCGGCTCGTCGGAGGCGGGCTTGCGGGGTTTCTGCGTCTGCGATGCGGGCTTCGAGGTCATGAGGCGTTCTCCTGGATGAACATCGACCGTGCAGTGCGCGGGGCCACCACACGCTCAGGCAATGGCGGCACCGCCCGTCAGCCAAGGCCGACGACAACGGCGCGCTTCAGGCGGGTGCGAGCGGCTCGACCGGCGCCTCGCTCGCCTCGATGAAGAGCCGCCGGATCATCGGGAAGCGCGCGCGCACCTGCTGCTCGATGGCGGCGATGGCGTCGGCCGCCTCGCCGGTGGCGGTGCCGTCCTTGAAGTTCACGTCGACGATGGCCAGCACCTCGTTGGCGCCGATGTACATCGAGAGCACGTGGCCCACGTCCTGCACGCTGGGCTGCTGCATCGCCAGGCTGCGTATCGCGCGCGCCGTCTCGGGCCGGATGCCCTCGCCGATGAGCAGCCCGCGCGCCTGGCTGATGAGCAGCACCGCCACGCCGGCCAGCAGCAGCCCGATGACCACCGACGCGGCACCGTCGAGCGCCGGCATGTCGAACCGGTGGCTCGCCCAGATGCCGAGCGCCGCCACGCCCAGGCCGGCCAGCGCGGCCGAGTCTTCAGCGAGCACCGTGTAGGTGGTGGGGTCCTTGCTCTGCCCGAGCGCCTGCCAGAACGGCCGGCCCCGCGCCTCGCGCCGGAACTCACGCAGCGCAATGAAGAAACTCGTGCCCTCGAACAGCGCCGCCAGGCCCAGCACCACGTAGTTCCAAGTCGGGTCGCGCATCGGCTCGGGGTGGCGCATGTGCTGAATGCCTTCGTAGAACGACACGCCGCCGCCCAGCCCGAAGATGAGCACCGCGACGATCAGGCTCCAGAAGTACAGCTCCTTGCCGTGGCCGAAGGGATGCTCGGCGGTCGCCGGACGCTGGCTCAGGCGGATGCCCACGAGCAGCAGCACGCCGTTGAAGGTGTCGACCGCCGAATGGATGCCCTCCGACAGCATGGCCGAGCTGCCGGTGATGCCGGCCACCACGAACTTGGTGGCCGCGATGGCGACATTGGCCGCGATCGCGCCGTAGATCGCGATCTTCGAGCCGGCCATCAGCGGCCGGGCTCAGGGAAGGCCAAGGTAGATCCGCAGATCGTCCTTCACCGTGCCCGCGGACGCGACCGCGATGCGCAGCCGCTCTTCGGTCACACCGAACCACTGGGTCCAGTAGTCGACCGCCTGGGGGTCGGTGATGTCGATGCGCTCGTCATCGTCTGGGGGAACGCGGATCTCCAGGGTGTCCAGCATCGCAGGCCTCCGGGCAGATTGAGGGGAGACGGCAGTGTGGCCGCCGGAGGACACGATGGTGCCGGTCGGATGCCACGGTTGATGCAGGACATTTGCTACAGGCGGGCCTCGGCCCCGCCCGCGCCCGCGTCATTCCGCCTCGGAAGACCCCAGCGTCTTGAGGTCGGCGAACTTGGCCGCCATCGTCGGGTTGCCGCGCGTCAGCTTCTTGATCGTCACGTCCTGTGCCTTGTCGTTCGCCAGGCGCAGGTTCCGGTCGGTGCCGAGCAGGGCTTCTTTCGTCTTCTGCAGGTGGTCGATCGACTTGTCGATCTCTGCAATCGCCTTCTGGAAGTGGCCGGAAGCGAGGTCGTAGTTCCGTGCGAAGGCGGTCTTGAAGGTCTCGAGCTCGGACTCGAACTTCGTGATGTCGATGTTCTGCGCCCTCACGAGTGCGAGCTCCGACTTGTACTTGAGCGAGTTCATCGCCGCATTGCGCAGCAGCGTGATGATCGGAAGAAAGAACTGCGGGCGCACGACGTACATCTTCGGATAGCGATGGAACACGTCGACGATGCCGGTGTTGTAGAGCTCGTTGTCGGGCTCCAGCAGCGAGACCAGCACCGCGTACTCGCACCCCTTTTCGGCACGGTCCTTGTCGAGTTCCTTCAGGAAGTCTTCGTTCTTGTTCTTCGTCGCGGTGCGATCGCTCTCGTTCTTCATCTCGAACATGATCGAGACGATCTCGGTGCCCGCCTCGTCCGCGTCGCGAAAGATGTAGTCGCCCTTGCTGCCGGTGCGCGCGTCGTTGTCCTTCTCGAAATAGGCCCGGGGAAACGCCATCGACCGGATGCGGTTGAACTCGGTCTCGCAGTGCTGCTCCAGGGTCTCGCCCACCATCTTGGTCGACAGACGCGCCTTCATGTCGCGCAGGCGCTCGATGGCGTCGTCGCGGTCCTTGATCTGCGTCTCGTACTTGTCCTTGAGCGACTTTTCGGCGAGCTGCTTTTCGAGCTGCGTGCGCTCGAGGCCGCTCTTCAGCTGGTCGCGCTCTTTTTCGACCAAGCTGACGGCCTCGGTGATCGCGAGCTTCTGCGCCACCTCGATCGCATCGAGCTTGGCCTTCAGGTTCTGGATCTCCACGTCTTTTGCCGCGGCGCCCTTCTGCAGTTCGCCCAGGTGCCGTGCCTCGGCAAGTGCGGTGGCGGCCAGCTTGTCCTGCCGGGCCTTTTCGAGTTCGTTGGCAAGCGCATCGCGTTCTTTTTCGACGGTGCCCAGGGCTTCGCTCACGGCGAGCTTGCGCGCAACCTCGCCGGCCTCGAGCCTCGCCTTGAGTTCCTGGATCTCGCCGTCCTTGGCTGCCGCGGCCTTCTGCAATTCGCCGGCGGCCCTGGCTTGCGCGAGTTCGATGGCGTTGCGCTTGTCCTGCTCGGCCAGCTCCAGCCGCTCGTGCAACTGCTTCTCGAAGTCGCCGTCGCGCACCTGCTTCAGGATGTCCGCGTACCCGGCCTCGTCGATCTTGAATGCTTTCCCGCAGTGCGGGCAGATGATTTCATGCATGGCTACTTACCTTCGGCCTCAACTCTCATGTGCAACTTCCAATGTGTGTCTGCGTGGGGGGATGTTAGAGCGTGCGACCCGGCCCCGACGGGGCATTCCCCCTGCGCGGGCGGTTCAAGGCGCATCATGGGCCGATGAACATCCACCTCGGCTTTGAGATCGCGTACCAGTTTCCCCGGCCGACGCCGATGATCCTGACCCTCAGCATCCACTATTCGCGCGCCTCGGACCTCGTGCGGCCCGACCATCTGCTCACGAATCCGGCCGTTCCCACCAGCGCCTACCGCGACATGTTCGGGAACTGGTGCACCCGCCTGGTCGCCCCCGCGGGCCGCTTCGTGTTGAGCACGGACACCGTGGTCCGCGACAGCGGCGCACCCGACATCGTCGCGCCCTCGGCGCCGCAGGTGCCGGTGGAGTACCTGCCCGAATCGACGCTGGTTTACCTGCTGGGCAGCCGTTACTGCGAAACCGACCTGCTGTCCGACTTTGCGTGGCAGCGCTTCGGCAACGGCCCGACCGGCTGGGGCCGCGTGCAAGCGGTGTGCGATTTCGTGCATCACCACATCGAGTTCGGCTATCAGCACGCCCGGCGCACGCGTTCGGCGTTCGAGGCCTTCAACGAAGGACAAGGCGTGTGCCGCGACTACGCGCACCTGGCGCTCACCCTGTGCCGCTGCCTGAACATTCCGGCCCGCTATTGCACCGGCTACCTCGGCGATGTCGGCACCCTGCCGCCCTACGGCACGATGGATTTCGCAGGCTGGTTCGAGGCCTTCCTGGGCGACCGCTGGTACACCTTCGATGCGCGCAACAACGTGCCCCGCATCGGCCGCGTGCTGATTGCACAAGGGCGCGACGCCAGCGACGTCGCGTTGTCCAGCACCTTCGGGCCCAACGAGCTGGACGGGTTCAAGGTGTGGTGCGACGAGGTTCAGTGAGCTGATCAGTCCACTGTGTCGAAGAACGACAGCTTGCGCGCACGCGGCAATGCCTTCACCTTGAGTTCCGCCCGCAGTGCCGCGCCCCTGTCCGCATAGCAGCGGGCGGCCAGCACGCGCAGCGGAGGACGCGCGCGCGTGAATTTGGCGCCGAGACCGAAAAGGTGCTGGAAGAAGCGCTGCTCCACATCGATGGCGATGCCGGCGTAGTACACGCCGCCCTCGCATTCGAGGAGGTAGAGCCAATAGGGAGTGGGCGGCGGGGCAGGCAAGGTTCGGGGCACGCGGAATTGTGCCGCGACATTCCCGCATGCCGTGCCTCTCCACGTTGAAGTGCGCGCGCATGACGCAGGTCAAGAAGTTTTCCGTTTCGAAACGCTTCCCCCGGGGAACCCGGCCGCGTCGTGCTTAGACTCCCCCCTGCGCGCATTCGCGTCGCTGAATTCTTTTTTCCACCCTTCCATTGAAAGAGTCCCCGCCTTGAACAAGACCGACCTCGTTGCAGCCATTGCCGCAGACACCGACCTCAGCAAGATCGATGCTGCCCGCGCACTTGATTCCGTCATCGACAACCTCTCCCGTGCACTGGCACGCGGCGACACCGTGCAGCTGATCGGCTTCGGCACCTTCACGGTGTCGGACCGCCCCGAGCGCTCCGGCCGCAACCCGTCGACCGGCGAGCCCATGACCATCAAGGCCAGCAAGGCGCCGAAGTTCTCCGCAGGCAAGGCCCTGAAGGACGCAGTCAACGTCGCCAGCTGAGCGCGAAGGTCGGTTTGGGCGTGCTGTGCACGTCGAGCCGACCTTGGCCAGAAGAGCCCGCGTCGTGACGTCGTCAAGGCCATGACGCTGTCTCCCATGGGCTGAAGAATCGCATTGGCGATCGGCCGGGGCCCGCCCGCGGATGGAAGACCGGCGGCGCAATCGACTTGCATCCGCACGGTCAATCCCGTACGCTGGCCCGGCGTCCACGCGCACCGTCCGAGCCCCTGCGGGCCGCCGGGTCGGCCTTGCGGGCGCGCAAAGGAGACCCGCCATGCCAAGCCGATCGAACGGCCTCGCGGCCGAAGTGCAAGCCGTGCGAACCCTGGCGCTCGTGGGCGCCGCGGCTTCCGGCAAAACCTCCCTCGCCGAGGCCTTGCTGTTCAAGGCGGGCGCCATCGGGGCGTGCGGCAGCATCGAGCGCGGCAGCACCGTCAGCGACCACGACCCGCTCGAACGCCGCATGCTGCATTCGCTCAACGCGTCGGTGCTGCACCTCACGCATGCCGCCACGCGCATCCACCTCATCGACACGCCCGGCGGCCCCGACTTTCTCGGCCAGAGCCTGCCGGCACTGGAGGCAGTCGAAACGGTGGCGGTGGTCATCAATGCCGCCAACGGCATCGAGCCGATGGCCGTGCGCATGATGGAGTACGCCGCCTCGCGCCACCTCGCCCGCATGATCGTCGTCACCAAGATCGATTCGCAGGGCGTCTCGCTGGCGGGCCTGCTGGCCGACATCCAGGCCACCTTCGGCCGCGAATGCCTGCCGTTGAACGTGCCCGACGGCGTCAACAGGCAGGTGATCGATTGCTTCTTCAACCGCTTCGGCCGCTCCGACTTCGGCTCCGTCGAGGCGGCGCACCGCGCGCTGGTCGAGCAGGTGGTCGAGGTCGATGCGGCTTTTGTCGAGCGCTACCTCGAGGAAGGCGACGTGGACCCGGCCGAGCTGCATGCGCCGCTCGAGCAGGCGCTGCGCGAAGGCCACCTGATTCCCGTGTGTTTTGTCTCGTCGCGCAGCGGCGCCGGCGTGGCCGAGCTGCTGGACGTGATCGTCAAGCTCCTGCCCGACCCGACCGAGGGAAATCCGCCGGAGTTCATCGTCGGCGAGGGCGCGCAGGCTCAACCCATGAAGGCCCTGCCCGACCCGTCGCTGCATGTGCTGGCGCATGTGTTCAAGGTCACCATCGATCCGTATGTCGGCAAGATGGGCATCTTTCGCGTGCACCAGGGCACGCTCACGCGCGACAGCCAGCTCTACATCGGCGACGGCCGCAAGCCCTTCAAGGTGGGGCACCTGTTCATGCTCCAGGGCAAGGACCATGTCGAGGTGTCGCGCGCGCTGCCCGGCGACATCGTGGCGGTGGCCAAGGTCGACGAGATCCATTTCGATGCCGTGCTCCACGATGCCGCCGAAGACAGCCACGTGCATCTCGCGCCGCTGCCGTTCCCGGTGCCGGTGTACGGCCTGGCCATCGAGCCCAAGCGCCACGGCGACGAGCAGCGCGCCTGGGAAATTCTCGGCAAGCTCGCGGCCGAAGACCCGTGCCTGCGCATCGAGCACGTGGCCGCGACCAACGAGACGGTGCTCTACGGGCTCGGCGAGCTGCACCTGCGCATCGCGCTCGAACGCCTGCGCGAGGTGTACCACTTCGAGGTGCTGACGCGGCCGCCGCGCATCGCCTACCGCGAGACCGTGACTGCCCCGGCCGAGGGCCACCACCGCCACAAGAAGCAGTCCGGCGGCGCCGGCCAGTTCGCCGAAGTCTTCCTGCGCATCGAGCCGCTCGCGCGCGGCGCGGGTTTCGAGTTCGCCGACGAAGTCAGGGGCGGCGCGATCCCGGGGCAGTTCATCCCTGCGGTCGAAAAAGGCGTGCGCGAAGTGCTGACCTACGGCGCGATCGCCGGCTACCCCGTGGTCGACGTGCGCGTCGTGGTGTACGACGGCAAGCACCACAGCGTCGACAGCAAGGACATCGCTTTCGCGACCGCCGGCCGCAAGGCTTTCATGGCCGCGATCCGCGAGGCCCGCCCGGCCGTGCTCGAACCGATCGTGCAGATCGAGATCGCCGTGCCCGAGCATTCCGTCGGCGACGTCACGAGCGACCTGTCATCGCGGCGCGGCCTCGTCACCGGCACCACGGGCCAGGGCGGCGGCACGGTGGCCATCGGCGGGCAGGTGCCCGAGGTCGAGTTGGCCAACTACCAGTCGCGGCTGCATGCGATGACCGCCGGCCAGGGCCGCTACACCATCGCGTTGTCGCACTACGAGGCGGTGCCGCCGGCTGTGCAGAAGACGTTGATGGGTGAGTACCGGGTGCGCGACGACGACTAGCAGAAGCTCGGGGCAATTCAGCAGGACTTGAACGTGAAGCGGGGCAAGGCCTTCGAACGCTAGAAGAGCCCGCGCTGTGAAGTCGTCAAGGCCACGAAGCTGTCCCCCATCGGCTGAAGGATGGCGTCGGCGATCGGCTGCAGCTGCCGCGTCAGTTAGTGCTCGTAGTCGATGCGCGAATGGCGGGTTTCCAGCGGCTCCGGTCCGTTCTGCGTCATGACGTACTGAATCCAGCCGCCTTTTTGATATTGCTTGGGTCGGCCGACCCGGCCGTTGTGGTCGTCGGCAATGCGCGCGGCCCGCACCTGCGGCGGCACGTTGACCAGGTAGGCATCGAGCTGATGGCGCAGGCGCTTGCGGTAGATGAGCAGGTCGTCCTTGGCGCCCGCCAGCGTCGACCTTGCGTAATCGGTCACGAACGCCTTGTAGGGCTCGCCCTGGAAGATGCGTGACAGCAGACCCTCCTGGAACTGGCGCGCCAGCGGGGTCCAGTCGCTGCGTGCCATCTCGAGGCCGCGGTACACCATCTCCTCCTTGCCCGCGGCGTCCACGCTGAGACCCGCGTAGCGCTTCTTGCTGCCCACCTCCGAGCCGCGGATGGTGGGCATGAAGAACTTCTTGTAGTGGGTGTCGACCTCGATCTCGAGAAAGCTCTCCAGGCCCTGTTCTTCGCGCAGCGTGCGCGCCCACCAGTCGTTGATGTCGGCCGCCAGGCGGGTCGCGACGGCGTGCGCCTCGTCGTTGGTGTGGGCGCGCCTGAGCCAGATAAAGATGGAGTCGGTGTCGCCATAGATGGCCTCGTAGCCGCGCTGCTCCACGAACTCGCGCGTGAGCTTCATCATCTCGTGCCCGCGCAGGGTCACGGCGGACACCAGCTTCGGGTTGAAGAACCGGCACTCGGACGCGCCCAGCACGCCGGCAAACGAGTTCATGAGCAGCTTCAGCGCCTGCGACAGCGGCTCGTTCTTCGTGCGCTTGGCCTCGTCCCGCGCGCGCCACAGCGTGGTCACGATTTCCGGCAGGCAGTGCCTGTCGCGCGAGAAGACGGTGCCTTGCGGACCCTGGATGAGCACGCTCGGATCGGCGGCGTTCGAGCCCTCGACGAGCCCCACCGGATCGACCAGAAAGGTGCGGATGATCGAGGGGTAGAGGCTCTTGTAGTCCAGCACCACGACGGAGTCGTAGAACCCCGGCTTCGAGTCCATCACGTACCCGCCGGGATAGGCCTTGCTCGCAATCTCGCCCACGCTCGGCGCGACGTAGCCCAGGCGGTGCATGCGCGGCAGGTAGTGGTGGCTGAACGCGGCAATGGAGCCGCCGAAATGGTCGGCCTGCAGGCCGGTGACCTGGGCGCGCTCCATCATGAACTGCAGCAGCTTGGCCTTGTCGAAGATGCGCAGCACCAGCTCGCAGTCGCGGATGTTGTAGAGCGCGAGCGCGGGCTTGTCTTCCTGATACCGCCGCTCGATCTCCGCCATCTTGTCGTACTCGTCGCCGATGGCCTTGCCTTCACCGAGCAGCGTTTGCGAGACGTTCTCTAAGCTGAAGGACGGGAAGCTCCACACCGCGGCCTTGAGCGCGTCGATGCCGTCGAGGATGACCCGGCCCGGCGTCGGCGCGAACAGGTAGCCCTGCTTGCCCGGATGGGTTCGCCATTCGATGGGTCGGCGCTCGCGCCCCAGGAGGAACGGCACGCCGCAGTCGTTGGCGGTCTTCTGGAGCACGCGCAGATCGAACTGGATGACGTTCCATCCGATGACGACATCGGGGTCGTTGCGCTCGAACCAATCGTTGAGCTGCTCGATCATGGCCTTGCGGGTCGGGCAGTAGACGAGCGAGAAATCCATGGGCTCGCCCGGCTCGGACGGCGGCTCGCCCAGCATGAAGACGACACGCTCCGGTGTGCCGTCCAGCGCGATGGAATAGAGCCCTTCATGCTGACTCGTCTCGATGTCCAGCGACACGACCTTCGGCACCGGCCGGAATTCGGGCGCGGGCTTGAGCTTGCAGTCGACGAGGGCGGCGCCCTCAACCCGCCCTCCTTCCACCCGCACGCCGGCGGTGATGAAGCGCTCCATCAGGTAGCGGTCGTGCGGGCGCACGTCGGCTTCGAGCAGCGGGATGCCTTGTGCCTGGAGCGCGCGGGCCAACCGGCCGAGCTGACGGAAGTGCGTCGCGTAGACACCGAGGACGGGTTCCTGCTGGAAGCTCTGAAGCTCGAGCTCACGCAGCTGCACACCCGGCATGGCCGCGAGGTGGGCTTCCACCGCAGCCCTGTGCCGGGCGGCGACGAACGCGACGCTGCTGTGGGAAGTCAGGACCACTTTCCGTGGCCCCGCCTCGGTGGCCAGCCAGTACTCGATCTCGGTGCCGGTGGGCGCATCACGCCAGTGGCGCGTGAGGATGAAGCCGTTGAGGTCGGTGGAGGTCACGGGCGCGGGGAGATCGGGTCGAGGGGAAAGGCGGACTTGGTGTTGGGAGATTTTCACCCGGTCGTTTGCGACTCTGACCCGTTGATCCATCCACTGATTGGGTCGTGTGAAAAGAGTCGAATCTTCGCCCCTTGCACCCCGCGCTACCGGTTCCCGTGGACTCCCACAAATACGGTATTTGGTTTGCAAACAACTCCACTAGATTCGCCCCATCACGGACCAAGAAGATGCAGGGCCCGAGCGAACGATGCCCCGCTTCACTTGCTATCGGCGGGCCTCACGAGTTGCGCGTCGGCCCTCCCGCAAAGCGTTCGGACCAAAGCGATTTCGAGTGGGGACAGATGAAAAAGAGACTGGCAAACAAGGAGTTGAAATGAACGTAAAAAAAGTTGCATGTGCAGCCGTGCTTGGCGCGGTCTGGTCGTCGCTGGTATTCGCTCAATGCGAGCCGGAGCAGCGAGCGTATGACATTGCAGGAGCAAGCTGCCACAAGAAATGGAGAACACCAAACGACATTTCCGAATGCAGAAACGAAGAACTGGCGGCTGCGGCGGCGAAGCTGCAGCAATGCTTCAGAGACATCAACGCCGGAAAGCGCAAGCGTTGATCGGATGCCGAGCACAGGAAAACTCATCGCAATTCATCATTGATCAACGAGGCAAAAAAAAAGGAGTTCCTATGATTCGATTTTCTCTCGCCATCTTGCTGGCCTTCGTGTCTTCTCATGCGCTCGCCAGCAACTGGACGACCGCCATGGACAACAAGAGAAGATGTGAAACCGCCGCCCATGAGGCTGAAAAAGATCGCCGGCACATGGCAGCCAATCACTACAAGCAGTGCGCCAAGGAGTTTCAGGCTGCCGCCCAATACTTTCGGGAAAATGATCAGGCGTACAACGGAAAAACGGCTTTTCAGCGTGGGCTTGACCAACACAACAAGGGGAACATGCAATAGCCAGCATGCCTTGCGCTGTGACGATGGACTCGAGCGCGGTGGAAGACCGGCGAGCCCATCCACAGCGACATCGAGCTGATCGCGATTCGCAATGACCGACAGGCCCCTGCACCTCTACATGACGATGTCCGAGATGTTCTCGGACCACCTGAGTGCAACGGGGGCCTACCCGGACAAGTTCATCTTGAGCACCGTGCTGCACAGGCAGTACTTGCGAGACTGGGTGCTCATGCGTCAGATGGTCACGACGCGCATCGACCCGACCCACCACATGGGTGTGCCCATCGAGATTTCCGACACCACTGTCAGCATCATGGTGGCCTCTGACGGCACAGAGGTCGCGCTCCCGTGATGCGCCTGCGCCCTCTGCGTTTCGTCGCCCCGCTCTGGCAGACGCGGGCCGGCGCAACCCGAATCGCGCGGCATCCCAAGGATTACCATCGACCGGGCCACGCCGCCCCTCTCATGCCCATGAACGTCGACACCGCCTCCGTGCCCCCTGCCATCGCCCAGGAAATGCCCGCCCCCGACGGCCCGCTGTCGCGCGCGCGTCCGGGGCGCGAACGCATCATGGCGGCCATCCGCACGGCGGCGGTGACCGAGTTCAGCCTGCACGGCCTGAAGGGCACCTCCACGCAGGCCATCGCCGCGCGCGCCGGCCTCACCAAGCCCCAGCTGCACTACTACATCGCCGGCAAGGAAGAGCTCTACGAAGAGCTGCTGATGCAGGTGCTGCATGCCTGGAAGGTGGTGTTCTCGTTCGAGGACGCCAGCGGCCCGGCCACGGTGCTGGGCGACTACATCCGCAAGAAGCTCGACCACGCGTTCGACAACCCCGAGATCTCGCGCATCTTCACGCGTGAAGTGCTCGACGGCGGTCGCAACCTCGACCGCTACTGGCCCAACGCGCAGGCCTGGACGCAGAAGAAGGTCGACATCATCAACGGCTGGATCGCGCGCGGCCAGATGCGCCCGCTCGATGCGCGACTGCTGCTGATGCACATCTGGGCCATGACCCAGAGCTACGCCGACTACGCGATCCAGACGCGCGTGATGCTCGGCCTGCCGCCCGAGGCACCGATCGACCGCGAACCGATCGCGCGGGAACTGGTGGCGTTCGTGCTGGGCGGCTGCGGCATCAAGGCCTGAGTTCCACAGCGCGCCGCCGTTCAGGCCACGTCCGCTTCCCAGGCACGGCCCGTCGGGTCGGCCAGTGCAAGCCGCATCGTCTCGATGAAACGGCGCAGGCGCGCGGGCTGGAAGCGCGCATGCGGATAGACCAGGTACACGGGCAGCGGCGCCACTTGCCATTGCGGCACGAGCTGCACCAGCCGTCCCGCGGCGATGTCGGCTTTCAATAGCCAGGTCGAACCCAGGCAGGCGCCCAGGCCCATGCGGGCCGCGCTTTGCAGCGCGTAAAGGCTGTCGGTGCTCATGCGCGGCTGGATCGGCACGCGCGCGATTTCCCCGCTCGGCCAGTGCGTGAACTGCACCTCGTTGCGATAGAAGGTGCGCAGCGCCAGCCACGGCAGCGCGGCCAGTTCGGCCGCGTGCGTGGGCGGCGTGCGCCCTTCCAGCACCGAACGCGCGGCCACCACCACGCGCGGCACCTCCGAGAGCTTGACCGCCACGGCCATGGCGTCGGTCACCTCGCCCACCTGGATCGCGCAGTCGACGCCTTCGGCGATGAAGTCGGGCCGGCGGTCGTTCAGCAGCCATTCGACGGACACGCGCGGATAGGCGCGCAGGTAGTCGGCCAGCGGACCGACCAGCAGCATCTGGCCCAGCGCATGCGGCGCCACCACGCGCAGCGTGCCCTCGGGCTCGTCGCCCACGCCGCGCAGGTCGGCCTCGAAGGCATGCCAGTCGGCAATCAGCTCCCTGGCGCGCTCGTAGCAGCGCTCGCCGTCCTCCGTGAGCTTCATGGCGTGCGTGGAGCGGCGCAGGAGCCGCACGCCCAGCGAGCGCTCCAGCGCCTGCAGGCGACGGCTCACGGTGGGCTGGGTCGCGCCCATCTGGAGCGCGGCCGCCGACAGGCTGCCGGCCTCGACGATGTGGACAAAGGTCTGCATCAGCTCGATGCGATCGACAGCGGGTGAAGTTGACATGGCCTTGCTTTATACGTCTGGCGTATTGGCATTGTGCGGCTCGCGGGACTACCAAGCCAAGCACCCAGCGAGCACATTTCAGGCATTGCTTCAAACTCAAGGGTTAACACCATGTCTTCCATTCAAAGCACGCATGCACCGGCCACGGCGCAGGGGCACGACCTGCCAGCTTCGCTCGTCCTGCTGCTGGCCGCCGGCGCGGGGCTGTCGGTGGCGTCGCTCTACTACGTGCAGCCGATGCTCGGGGTGCTGGGCGCCGACATCGGCGCCTCCACCCGCGCGGTGGGTTTCATTCCCACGCTCACGCTGCTGGGCTATGCGCTGGGCATCCTGCTGCTGGCGCCGCTGGGCGACCGCTTCGACCGGCGCCGCATCGTGCTGATCAAGGCGACGGCACTGTGCGCCGCGCTGCTGGTGGCCGGCGCCGCACCGTCGATCGGCGTGCTGCTCGCGGCCAGCCTGGCGATCGGGCTGGCGGCCACCATGGCGCAGGACATCGTGCCCGCCGCCGCCACGCTGGCGCCCGACGCCACGCGCGGCAAGACGGTCGGCACGGTGATGACGGGGTTGCTGCTGGGCATCCTGCTGTCGCGCGTGGTGAGCGGCTTCGTGGCCGAGCACTTCGGCTGGCGCGCGATGTTCATCGCGGCCGCGGCCAGCATCGCGCTCATCGGCGCCGCGGCCTGGCGCGGGCTGCCGCGCTTCCGGCCGACCACGCACCTGGCCTACGGCGCACTGCTCGGCTCACTGGGCACGCTGTGGTCGCGCCACGGCACGCTGCGCCGTGCGGCGCTGGCCCAGGCGCTGCTGGCCGTGGGCTTCAGCGCGTTCTGGTCGACGCTGGCGGTGATGCTGCACGGCGCGCCCTTCCACCTGGGCAGCGCGGCTGCCGGCGCCTTCGGCCTGGCCGGCGCGGCGGGCGCACTGGCGGCGCCGCTGGCCGGGCGGCTCGCCGACCGGCGCGGGCCCGAACTGGTGACGCGCCTGGGCGCGGGGCTGACGGTGGTGTCGTTCGCGGCCATGGGGCTGGCCCCTCTGATGGCGCCGCATGCGCAGCTGTGGCTGCTCGCACTCGCCGCGGTTGGTTTCGACCTGGGCATGCAGGCGACGTTGATCGCGCACCAGACGATCGTCTACGGCATCGAGCCCGGCGCGCGCAGCCGGCTCAATGCGGTGCTGTTCACCGGCATGTTCATCGGCATGGCGACCGGCTCGGCGCTGGGTGCGCTGGCGCTCGCCTCCTGGGGCTGGGCCGGCGTGACGGTGCTGGCGACCGCCACGGCCGCCGCCGCGCTGGCGGTGCGGCTCTGGCCGCGCAAGGCAACGGCCACGTAGCCCCACCCACAGCGGGACCGCGCCCGCTCCCCAGTCCGGTGCACCCGGACTGGCACGCCGTTTGCATAACCTGACCACTTGCTCTGATTGATTGGTCAAATTCATGCAACCGCGCGTCGCCTGCTCCCTTTCGATGGAAACCAGCGCCCCCGTGCACCCGGCGGGGGCGCTTTTCACGTGAACGGCATGAACGGCGTGAACGGCATGAATGCGCCCGTGCTGCTGGACCACGCACGGCTGCCGCGCTGGTTGCTGCCCGCCGACTGGCCGCAGCGCCACGGCGTACCCGAACTCGCACGCATCGCCATCGAGGCCGGCCGCGTCCGCTCGGTGCAGCCCGCGACGGACACCGGCACGCCCGCGTCCGGCTGGGACCTCGCCGGCACGCTCGCCCTCCCCGCCTTCGTCGACGCGCACACGCACCTGGACAAGGCGTTCACGCTGCCGCGCATGCAAAAGGTGCAGCCCGGCCTGCTCGGCGCGATCGACGCGATGCTGGCCGACCGCGTGCGCTGGACGCCCGCCGATGTGCGCGAGCGCGCATCGCGCGGCCTGCAGTGGGCCTGGGAATGCGGCACGTCCCATGTGCGCACGCACGTCGACTGGTGGGAGCCCGACGCGCTGCCCATGGCCTGGCCCGTGATGGCCGAGCTGGCGCAGGAATGGGCCGGCCGGGTGCGGCTGGAGCAGGTCGCGCTCATCAAGCTGCCGCTGTTCGAAGACGCGGCGCAGGCCCTGCGCCTGGCGCAACAGGTGAAGGCCACCGGGCCCCACGCGCTGCTCGGCGGCTTCGTGCACTCCAGCAACTGGAGCGAGAACGCGCTGCGCAACCTGCTGGTGTCGGCCCAAGCCTGCGACCTCGACATCGACCTGCACGTGGACGAAGAACTCAACGCCTCCGCCGTCGGCCTGCAGACCACCGCGCACCTCCTGCGCGAGATCGGCTACGAAGGCCGCGTGGTCTGCGGCCACCTCTGCGCGTTGGCGGCCCAGCCCGAGGCGCAGGCCTTCGCCACGCTGGACGCCGTGGCGCGCGCGCCGATCACCGTGGTGTCGCTGCCCGCCACCAACCTGCTGCTGCAGGACGCCGTCACCGGGCGCACGCCGCGCCAGCGCGGCATCACGCTGGTCAAGGAAGCGCAGGCGCGCGGCATTCCGCTGCTGTTCGCGAGCGACAACGTGCAAGACCCGTTCTGCCGGCTCGGCAGCTTCGACCCCGTCGAGGCGCTGGGCACGGCCGCGTTGGCGGCCCAGCTCGATGAGCCCTTCGACACCTGGTCGCAGGCGCTGTGCCGTGCCGACTGGTTGCGGCGCGAACCTGCGCCCGCTCGGCCCACGCTGGTCGGCATGCCGGCCGACCTCGTGCTCTTCACCGAGGCCGACCGCTTCGGCTGGCCTTCGCGCACCGCATCGCGCGTGGTGCTGCGCGACGGTCGCGTCGCGCGCGGCGACGTGCCTGCCGCATGGCGCACCGCCGCCCCCGCCATCGCCTGACCTCACCCAACAACCCCAAGGACCTTCCATGCTCCACGGCTACATCCCGCCCCACCGCTTCCTGCCTTACCTGAGCTGGACCGAAATCGCCGCGCTGCCCGAGCGCGAAGACACCGTCATCGTGCTGCCGTGCGGCGCGATCGAGCAGCACGGCCCGCACCTGCCGTGCTCGGTCGACAGCGTCATCGCGTCCGGCGTGATGGGCAAGGCACTCGAAAAATTGCCGGCCGAGGTGCGCGCCTTTGCGCTGCCACCGATCACCTACGGCAAGTCGGAGGAGCACCTGCACTTTCCCGGCACGATGACGCTCACGGGCACGACGCTGCTGTCGACCGTGATCGAAATCGGCGAGTCGGTGTACCGCTCGGGCTTTCGCAAACTGCTGTTCGCCAACGGGCACGGCGGCCAGCCGCAGGTGCTGGAGATGGCGGCGCGCGAACTGCGCCTGCGCCATGGCGACTTCGTGATCGTGCCGCACGGCGTGTCGCGCCTGCCCAGCGCGGCGAGCCAACAGGTCAGCGAGCAGGAAAAGAAGCTCGCGATGCACGCGGGCCATTCCGAGACCGCGCTGATGCTCGCGCTGGCCCCCGACACCGTGCACATGGAACGCGCGGTGGCCAACTTTCCGCCGCCCTTCCCGATCAAGCTGCTGTCGGCCGACGGCCGCCCCGCCTGCGCCTGGACCGCGCGCGACTTCGGCCCCAGCGGCGTGATCGGCGACCCCACCAGCGCCACGCGCGAACAGGGCCTGGCGATCCTGGACACGCTCTCGGACAGCTGGGCGCAGGCGCTGACCGAGCTGTACGCGCTGCGCTGGATCGTGCGCGAAGAAGCCACCTGGGAGCGCGGCCACCAGCAGGGCTTCATTCAACAGTCGTTCGAGCCCGCCTGAGCCGCGCCCGCAGCGGTCCATCTTTTTTCAACCCGTTCTTCCACCCGCCTTCAAGAGGTTCCCACCATGCGCTCCTTCGCTCTTTCCCTGGCCGGCGCCGCCGCGCTCGCCCTGTCCGCTGCCGCACCGGCCCAGGCCCAGGACAAGTTCACGTACATGACCAACTGGTATGCGCAGGCCGAGCACGGCGGCTTCTATCAGGCGGTCGCGCAGGGCATCTACAAGAAGCATGGCTTGGACGTGACCCTCAAGATGGGCGGCCCGCAGGTCAACATCACGCAGATGATGGCCGCGGGCCAGGCCGACTGCATCATGGGATCGAGCGACATCCAGATGATGCAGGTGCGCGAAGGCGGTGTACCGGTGGTCAACGTGGCGGCCTTCTTCCAGAAAGACCCGCAGGTGCTGATCGCGCACGACGACGTCAAGAAGTTCGAAGACCTGAAGGGCAAGACGCTGCTCATCGGCGCGCAGGCCAACCGCGGCTACTGGCCCTGGCTCAAGGCCCGCTTCGGCCTGAAGGACGAACAGACGCGCCCCTACACCTTCAACATCCAGCCCTTCGTGGCCGACGCGAACACCGCGCAGCAGGGCTACCTGACCTCCGAGCCCTACGCGATCCAGAAGGCCGGCGTGAAGAGCACCGTGCTCATGTTCAGCGACCACGGCTATCCCTCGTACGCCGTCACCGTGTCGTGCATGGACAAGACGGTGAAGGAGCGCAGCAAGCAGGTCGCCGCCTTCGTGAAGGCCTCGGCCGAAGGCTGGAAGAGCTACCTGGCCGATCCGGCACCGGCCAACGCGCTGATCAAGAAAGACAACCCCAACATGACCGACGACCAGCTGGCCTATAGCGTGGCCAAGCTGAAGGAGATGGGCATGGTCACGGGCGGCGACGCGGCCAAGCTCGGCATCGGCGTGATCACCGATGCGCGCGCCAAGGCGAGCTACGACTTCCTGGTCGCCTCCAAGCTGCTCGACCCCGCCAAGGTCGACCTGGCCAAGACCTACACGACCGAGTTCGTGAAAGACGCCAAGGTCTTGCCCTGAATCTCGCCGCGCCATGAACCGCATCGAACCCCACACCCTCGCGCCGCCGGTGGCGCCCGCCGTGCCCGCGGTGGAAATCCTCTCGGCCGAGAAGACCTACCCCAACGGCACGCAGGCGCTGCTGCCGGTGGACCTGTCGATTGCCGAGGGCGAGTTCGTCACGCTGCTCGGCCCCTCGGGCTGCGGCAAGAGCACGCTGCTCAAGATGGTGGCGGGGATGCTCGAGCCCAGCGACGGCCGCTTGCTGGTGTGGCGCAAGCCCGTGAGCCAGCTGCATGACAGCACGCGAAAGATGTCGTTCGTGTTCCAGTCGGCCACGCTGATGCCCTGGGCCAGCGTGCAGACCAACGTGCGCCTTCCGCTGGACCTGGCCGGCGTGCCGCGCAAGGAAGCCGATGCGCGCGTGGCGGAGTCGCTCGCGCTGGTGGGCTTGGAAAAGTTTGCCGACGCCTTGCCGCGTGCGCTGTCGGGCGGCATGCAGATGCGCGTGTCGATTGCGCGCGGCCTTGTCACGCAGCCCGACCTGCTGCTGATGGACGAGCCCTTCGGTGCGCTCGACGAGATCACGCGCCACAAGCTCGACGCCGACCTGCTCGACCTGTGGCGCAAGAAGAAGCTCACGGTGATCTTCGTGACGCACTCGATCCACGAGGCGGTGTTCCTGTCGAGCCGCGTGGTGATGATGGCCGCGCGGCCGGGTCGCGTGGTCGAGCAGTTCCAGATCGACGAACCCTACCCACGCAAGGCCGACTTCATGGTCACGCCCGGGTTCGCGCGCTACGCGAAGCAGTTGCAGGACAGCCTGCTGCGCGCCAGCACCACCGAAGAAGAGGCCGCGCCATGAAGACAGCGACGAAACCCGCGACGCCCCTGCTGAGCCAGCCGCGCGTGCAGCGCGTGCTCTACCCCGTGCTCATCGGCGTGGTACTGGTGGCGCTGTGGCAGTGGATGGTGGTGGCGATGGAGCTGCCGCCCTACCTCGTGCCCTCGCCCTATCTCATGATGCAGACGCTGGTGACCGACTGGGCACCGCTGGGCAGCGCGCTGCTGGTCACGCTGAAGATCACGGTGCTGTCGTTCGCACTGGCCACGGTGGCGGGCGTGCTGATCTCGTTCCTGTTCGTGCAGAGCAAGCGCATCGAGACCGCGCTCTTTCCGTATGCGGTGCTGCTGCAGGTCACGCCGATCGTGGCCGTGGCGCCGCTGATCATCATCTGGGTGAAGAACCCGGTGGCGGCCATGACGGTGTGCGCGGCGCTGGTGGCGCTGTTTCCCATCATCAGCAACACCACGCTGGGCCTGCGCAGCATCGACCCCGACCTGCAGAGCTACTTCAAGCTGAACCGCGCCACGCGCTGGCAGCAGCTGGTGCGGCTGCGCATTCCGAGCGCGCTGCCGTACTTTTTTGGCGGGCTGCGCATCTCCAGCGGCCTCGCGCTGATCGGCGCGGTGGTGGCGGAGTTTGTCGCGGGCACGGGCGGCTCGGGTGCGGGGCTGGCCTACCAGATCCTGCAGGCGGGCTTCCAGCTGAACATTCCGCGCATGTTCGCGGCCCTGCTGCTCATCTCTCTTACCGGCGTCGCGCTCTTCGTGCTGATGGCCTGGCTCACCAAGGTGGCGCTGGGCTCGTGGCATGCGAGCGAACTTTCCCAGGATTGACATTGACCATGAACGCTCCCGCTTCCACCATCGAACAACTGCTGCTCGAACTCCCCGACCTCGACTGGATCACCGACGAGGGCCGCGTCACGCGCTTGTCGCAAGACTTCTCTTGGTTCAGCCCGGTGCTCACGCGCCAGCTGAAAGACAAGCGCGCCGACGTCGTGGTTCGCCCGCGCACCGAGGACGAAATCCGCGCCGTGGTCGGCGCCTGCGCACGCCGCAGCGTGCCCATCACCATCCGCGGCAGCGGCACCGGCAACTACGGCCAGACCACGCCGCTCGCGGGCGGCGTGGTACTCGACATGACCGGCCACAACGCCTGCCTGTGGGTGCAGCCCGGCGTGGCGCGCGCGCAGGCCGGCATCCGCCTGGGCGAACTCGAGAAGCAGACCAAGCCCACCGGCCAGGAGCTGCGCTGCGTGCCGTCCACCTACCGCAGCGCGACCTTGGGGGGCCTCTTCGGCGGCGGCTTCGGCGGCGTGGGCTCGATCAACTACGGGCCGTTGAGCGCGCCGGGCAACGTGATCGGCATCCGCGCGATGACCATCGAGGCCGAGCCGCAGGTGGTCGAACTGCGCGGCCCCGACGCCATGCGCATGCACCACCTGTGGGGCACCAACGGCCTTGTGCTCGAGCTGGAGATCGCGCTGGCGCCCGCCCACCCGTGGCTCGAAACGCTGGTGACCTTCGACAGCTTCGAGCACGCGCTGAACTTCGCCGACAAGCTCGCGAACGCGCCGGGCATCATCAAGCGTGGCGTGACCTTCTTCGCCGCGCCGGTCGCCGACCACCTCGCGCAGCTGGCCGCGCACCTGCCCAAGGGCTGCCACACCGTGCTGTCGCTGGTGGCCGAGTCGAACGAGCCCGCGATGATGCTGCTGGTGGAAGCGCATGGGGGCACCGTCGGTTACCGCAAGACCGCGGCCGAGGTGCAGAAGAGCAACCGCACGCTGATGGAGTTCACCTGGAACCACACGACGCTGCACGCGCTGAAGATCGACCCGACGCTGACCTACCTGCAGAGCGGCTTCATCCCCGGCAAACATGTCGAGCAGATCATCGAGATGGAAAAGCTGCTGGGCAGCGAGGTCCTGATGCACGTCGAGTTCCTGCGCAACGTGGCGGGCCTCCTGACCTGCAGCGGGCTGCAGCTGGTGCGCTTCAGCACCGAGGCGCGGCTCAACGAAATCATCGACATCCACCGCGCCCACCAGGTGCACATCAACAACCCGCACGTGAACATCGTGGAAGACGGCAAGGCCGGTGGGCCGCTGCCACCCGAAGTGATCGAGGTGAAGAAGCGCTTCGATCCGATGGGGCTGCTCAACCCGGGCAAGCTGCGGGACTGGCCGGTGCCTGTCGCGGGTTGAGGCCCATCAGCTGGCGGGACGGGCCTCGCTACCGATCAGTGCGCAGCGTCCATGCGCAACCGGTACGCCACGCCATCGCGGCCCGGGTCGGCGCCGCCGTGCAGGCCATCGGCCTGTGCCTGCACGCCGTGCACCCAGCCGATGGTGTAGTTGTACGGGTTGCGGCCAATGGCGTAGCCCTGGGCTTCCAGCGCGCGCGTGGTGGACCGCGGAATGCGGTTGCACACGTCGATGGAATTGCTGGTGGACGAGAAGCGCGGCGCCGACACGGCCGCCTGCATTTCCATGCCGTGGTCGATCACGTTGAGCAGCACCTGCAGCACGCCCATGGCGATCTGCGTGCCGCCGGGGGCGCCGAGCACCACGTCGAGTTCGCCGTCCTTGAAGGTCATGGTGGGGCATGACGAGGTGAAGCGGCTCTTGCCCGGCTGGATGCTGCCCGCGCGGCCCGGGCGCGGGTCGAACACGCCCATGCAGCCGTTGTAGAGGAAGCCCATGCCCGGGGTGATGATGCCCGAGGGCATGGCCAGCGAGTGGGTCAGGGAGACGGCGTTGCCGTCGGCGTCGACCACGCTCAGGTGCGTGGTGTCGCGCGGCACGGGCGCGCCGGGGTTCACGCGCGCCACGTTGAAGCGATGGCCCGCGCGGATCTGCCCGGCCACATCGCGGGCCATGTCCTTGGACAGCAACTGATCGAGCGGCACGTCGAAGAACTTCGGGTCGCCGATGCAGCGGTCCTTGTCGATCGTCGCCTTCTTCATGGCCTCGCACACCGTCTGCAGGTAGGCGGGGCTGTTGTGCGCCAGGCCTGCCAGATCGAAGTGCTCGAGGATGTTGAGCATCTCCAGCAGCATGGCGCCGCCGCCCGGGGGCTGGTTGGTGGTGATGGTGCGGTCGCGGTAGCGGCCCACCAGCGGCGCGTTGCGCTGCACCTGATAGCGGGCCAGGTCGTCATGCGTGATCAGCGCGCCCAGCGACTGCAGGTGCGTCACCATCTTGTGCGCCAGGTCGCCCTGGTAGAACGGGCGCGCGCCCTCTTCGGCAATCTGGCGCAGCACGGCGGCCATGCCTTCGTTGCGCAGCGGCGCACCGATGGGCTGGGGGCGGCCGTCGGGGCGGCAGTACAGCTCGCGGCTGTCTTCGCAGTACTGCAGGCGCTCCAGGTTGCCGACGCGGCCCATGGTGGGCTCATCGATCCAGAAGGCATGCATGCCGGGGCGCACGAAGTAGCCGTCCGCGGCCCAGCGGATGGCGGGCTCCACCACCTGCCGCCACGGCAGTCGGCCGTGCGCCTGGTGCATGGCCTCCAGGCCCTTGAGCGTGGCCGGCGTACCGATGGACTGGGGGCCGATGTCGTTGACGCGGCCCTTGAGGATGAAACCGAAGCCGTCCTTCGTCTCACCCTCCAGCAGGTGCGCCCACATGTCTTCCCTGACCGCCAGCGGCGCGGGCGAGTGGAAGTCGAAATACTCATGCACCTGCGCGCCGGGCAGGTACACGGCGGCGGTGCCAAAACCTGCGATGCCGCACATCAGCGGATCGACCACCGTCTGCGCCAGCGCGGTGGCCACGGCGGCATCCACCGCGTTGCCGCCTGCGCGCAGGATGTCGATGCCCGATTCGGCGGCCTCCGGCTGCGGGCAGACCACCATTGCTTCTTTTTTCATGACTTGTGCTGACGAACCCCTTGCTGCGTCGTCGACACAACAAGGGGTGAGGATGGGAAGAAAAGGGAGCGGCGCTTGCGCGGATCGCCGGCTTACTTGGCGCTGAGGTTCAGCGCCCCGAGCGTGGGACCCCAGGCCTTGGTGTCACGCGCCGCCGTTTCCATGACCAGCGCAGAAGGACCCGACATGGCAATCACGCCCATGCTCTTGAGCTTGGCCTGCACGTCGGGACTCTTGTGGAAGGCGGCAGTCGCCTTGTTGAGTTTTTCCACGATGTCGGGCGGCGTGCCGGCGCGTGCCACCACGGCACTCCAGCCCATGTTGTCGAAGCCCTTCACGCCCAGCTCGCCCAGCGTGGGCACGTCGGGCAGCTCGGGGGTGCGCTGCGGCGACAACACGGCCAGTGGATTGAGCTTGTGGTTCTTGATGTGGGGCAGCGCCGTGCCATACACCGGTGCCATCACTTCGGTCTGCCCGCCGATGGTGGCCAGGATGCCGTCGGCCTCGCCCTTGTAAGGGATGTGGGTCATCGAAATGCCCAGGGCATTGCTCACCAACTCGACAGCGAGATGGGTGGAGTTGCCCAGGCCGGCGGACGCGAAGTTCAGCTTGCCGGGCGCCGCCTTGGCTTTGTCCGTCAGGTCCTTGAGCGTCTTGATGCCCGTGGCCGGATTGGCCGACAGCACGAACGGCACCGTGGTCAGCATGGTCACGCCCACAAAATCCTTCTCGGGGTTGTAGGGCAGCGGCTTGTAGGTGAACTGGTTGAGCACCATCAGCGACACGCTGCCCAACAGCAGCGTGTAGCCATCGGCGGGCGCATTCAGCACGGTCTGTGCAGCAATGATGCCGCCCGCGCCGGGCTTGTTCTCCACCACGATGGTGGCGCCGATGGCCCTGCCAGCGTGCTCGGCCCACAGGCGCGCGATCGTGTCGCTGCTGCCGCCCGGCGCCTGCGATACGACCAGGCGCACAGGCCGGCTGGGGTAGGAGGCTTGCGCGTACACGGAGGTGGCCGTGGTGACCGTGACGGCCGCAACCGCGACACCCATCAGGATCTTGTAGACGTTCGTGATTGCTTCAGGCACAGGAATTCCTCTGAGGGTCTGATATAAAAGATGAAGTAATTTTCATGACAACGCTGCCATCCACCTAGTGAAAATGCAAAATGGAACCATGAAGGTTTACTCATGATCGAGCGTTCAGAAGGCCTCTCCTGGGCCCGGGGCATCAAGGTCCGGCATCTGGAATCCTTTCTGGTGCTGGACGAGGCGGGCACGCTGACCGAAGCGGCGGCGCGGCTGCACATGACGCAATCGGCCATGTCGCACTGGCTGGCAGAACTCGAACGCGTGGCGGGCACGCCGCTGGTGGTGCGCGGACGCAAGGTGCAGCTGACGCCCGCGGGGCATCTGCTCAAGCGGCTGGCCATCACCGTGCTGGGCGACATTGTCCGCACCGGCCGCGAGATGCATGCGGTGGCCGCGGGACGCGTGCCGCGTCTGAACGTAGGCAGCGTCTGGGCCGGCATCGCCGGCGGCCTGCCCGAAGCCGTGACCGCATTCCAGCAGCGCCATGCCGATGTGGCCGTGTCCATTCACGACGGGCTGTTCGACGATCTGCTCAAGGGCCTGGACACGCGTGCCATGGATGCCGTGATCGGCGTTCTGGATGCCAGGGCGCACCAGCCGCAGCTGGCGCATCACGTGCTCTTCGACGACCAGGTGAGCATCGTCATCGGCCAGGGCAGCAAGCACTGGAAAAGCAACCAGCCGCTGGGCTTTGCCGACGTGCTGCGCGAGCAATGGGTGATGCCGCCCCTTGGCACGCTCACCCGCATCCAGATGGATGCCTACCTCATCGAGCAACAGGCATCGTGGCTGGTGCCCAAGGCAGAAACCGCCTCGCTGGCCATGATGCAGGCCCTGCTGCACAAGGGCGACTATGTCGGCGTGTGTGCGGAATCCATGGCGGACTACATGGCCTCGCTGGGGCTGTTCCGGAAGATCGCCACTGATTCGAACATCCGCTTCGGTCCCATCACCGTGGTGTGGAACCGCGAGCACGTCTCGGCCACGCTCATGGACTTCATTGACTGCCTGAAGGCGCATGCGCGAGGCTTGCCTGCCGCACACGTGCAGGAGGCGCCCGGCGCTTAGCGGCCCGCGAAGGCAAGTGCCTCAGTTCGATTCGGAAGCCTCGTAGACCACCACTGCCGCGGCCAGGTCCTCCAAGGCGGTGCCTACGGCCTTGAAGACGGTTCGCCCATCACGATCGGCGCGTCCCTGAATCCTGCCCGCGGCCAGGTCGGCCAACTCCCCCACCACATCGTCGGCAGCGAACACGCCGCGCGACATCGGCCCGAGCAGTTCGCCACTCTTTTGCAGCGCTTCTTGCGTATCGACAAACAGACGTGCGCCCGCAAAGCAGGCATCGTCGGCTTCGCGCATCTGCGGCGTGAAGCTGCCGATCAGGTCGAGGTGGCTGCGAGGCCGCAGCCACGCGCCCTGCACCACCGGCTGCGTGGCGAGCGTGGCACAGCTCACGATGTCGACGTCGTTCACCGCCTTGGCGAGGTCGGGCGCAACGGCCGCCTCGATGTTCTGCGCGCACAGCCGCGCAGCGAGTGCCTTGGCCGCAGATTCGTCGCGGTCCCACACCACCACGCGCTCGAGGGGACGCACGGCACGGTAGGCCTCGGGAATCAGACTGCCGACACGCCCGCAGCCGACGACCAGCAGGCTGCGCGCATCGGTAGGCGCGAGGTAGGACGCGGCCAGGGCCGATGCGGCAGCGGTGCGGCGCGACGTGATCTCGTTGCCGTCGATCTGCGCCAGCGGCTCGCCCGTGCTGGCGTCGTACAGCACATAGGTCGAGAACAGCCCAGGCAGGCCGCGCCGCGCGTTGTCCGGGAAGATGGTCACCGTCTTGATGCCCAGGTAGCGGTCGTGCTGCCACGCCGGCATGACCAGCACGGTGCGGGGCGAGGCGTCCGCCCCGGCCTGGAGCGAATGCGTGTGCCGCAAAGGCACCTCGCAGCCAGCGATGAACATCTCCCGCAGGGCCGGGATCAGGCGGTCGAAGGGCAATGCACGGCGGGTGCTTTCGGTATCGATGATTTTCATGGGGTCGCGGATGGAATCAGGTGGATGAAAGTGCCGGCCGTCAGGCCTCGAGCACCACGTCTTCGAGCGGGACGGCCTGGCAGGCAAGGCACACGGCCGGGTCTTCCGGTTCGCTGCCGTGCAGATGGCGCACCTTGCCGCTCAGCAGGCGCACGGCGCAGCTCTCGCACTGGCCCACACGGCAGCCGCTGGCCATCTGCACGCCGAGCGATTCGCCAAAGGTCAGCAACGTGCCCTGCCGGGGCGTCCACGTCGCGGGGGCGTGGCCCGAGCGCGCGAAGCTGACGGTGAAGCACTGGTCGCCGTCGGTGGGTGGCGTGGTGGGCGAGCGGAACACCTCGCTGAAGATGTCGAAGCGCGGAACGCCCCGCGCCACCAGTCCGGTGGTCACCGCGTCCATCATGGCCGGCGGTCCGCACAGGTAGAAACGGGCGCGCTGCGCGATCAACGCGTCGTCCACCACGCTCGCGTCGATGAAGCGGTCCGACTGGTAGTCGATGCCCTGACGTTCCTGCGGCTGTGGTGCGTTGTAGTGGTCGACGACCTGCAACTGCGGCAGACGCGCGCGGTGCTGCGCGATGCGCTCGCGAAACGCGTGGGTCGCGCCGTTCTGGTTGGCGTAGTAGAGCCAGATGGCCGGCCTCTGCGCGCCGTCGGGCAGCGATTCAAGCAGGCTGATGAAGGGCGTGATGCCGATGCCTCCCGCGAAGAAGACCAGCGGTTGCGGCGAATGGCGCGGCAGCACGAAGCCGCCGGACGGCGCCCGCAGCGCGAGGGTGTCGCCGACCTTCAGCGCGCGATGCAGATGGCTCGACACGCGCCCCTCGTGCGGCGTGCCGTCGGCCGAGCGGCCGCGCTGGTGGCGCACGGCCACGCTGTAGCTGCGCCGGCCCGGCACCTCGGCCGCGCCTGTGAGCGAGTAGGCACGCGTGACCTGCGTGCCGTCGTCCAGATGCAATTGCATCTCGACGTGCTGACCGGGTCGGTAGTCGGGCAGTTCGCCGCCGTCGACCGCTTCGAAGTGGATGCCCAGCACACCGTCGGCCTCGGACCGCAGCGCGCTGATGCGGAAGGGGCGGTAGCCGGACCACTTGCGCTGCCGCATCTCTGTCGCCGGGTCGCGTTCGATGTCGCAGAGAAAGGAGCGATGCGGCACCGAGCCGCTCACTGGATCGCAGCTGTCAGCGGATATCAGCGCGTTGAAGTTGCTGCCCAATGCGCCTTCGATTGGCAGGCCGTCGCGGTCGAGCTCGGGGCAGCTCTGCCACCAGCCGAACTCGGCCACGATGACGTCGTCGGCCAGCTGAGGCGTGACGCGTGCGACGAAGCGGGCCTCGCCCACGCGCGTGCGGATGCGCATCCAGTCACCGTCCACGATGCCTTTGGCGGCCGCCAGCGCGGGGCTCAGTTCGGCCACCGGATCGGGCGCGCGCTTGCGCAGCGAGGCCAGGCTGCGGTGCTGGCTGTGGCAATAGAAGCCGTTCTTGGCCGAACTCAGCACATAGGGAAAGCGGCCCTGGCGCGTGGCCTTCGCATCGCGCGGCGTGTCGGCCGGTTCGACGAAGGTGGCGACCGGCGGCTGGCCGTGGCGCAGCAGGGTTTCGGAATAGAGCTCGACGCGGCGCGTCGGGGTGTCGAAGCCACGCACGCCGGTGGGCGTGGCGCGGGCGTACTTCTGCTCGCTCGCGTCGATGGCGCAGGCCATGCCTTCGGGCCGGGCGCGCAACTGGTCGACCGTGAGGCCGAGCGGCTCGAGCATGTGGTTCCATCCCGCGTCGAGGCTGCCGCCGAAGAAGCCGTCGCCCATGCCCAGTCGAACGGCCAGGTCGAACAGCACGTCGTTGTCGGATCGCGATTCACCGCGTGGCGTCACCATGCGCTGGCGCAACTGCACCCAGCCGGCGGCGCGGTCGTCGATCTCGAAGCCGATGCGCAGGCCTTCGCGCTCCCAGGGCGTATTGACCGGCAGCAGGATGTCGGCGTACCGGGCGGCGGGTGTTTCGAACAGATCGCAGTGCACGTGGAATTCGAGCTGCGACAGTGCCTGGTGCGCGAGCGCGGTGTCGGCCTGCGACACGGGCAGGTTGGTGCCGAAGGCCATCATCGCGCGCACCTTGTAGGGCTCGCCTTCGAGCATCGCGCGGTAGGTGTCGCGCGCCGTCACCCACCCGTGTGCGGGAGGGCCGATCGGGCGCTCCGCCAGGCCGAGGGCCTTGGCGCGCTGCGTGTCAGGCAGCAGGGAGAGCGCGTTGACGGCGTTGACGCGCGGGCCGACGCGAACGCGGTTCGCGCCGATGCGGTCGAAGCTGCCGCACAGCGCATACAACGTGGCGACCGCGCGCTCGGCTTGCGTCGCGTTGGTGTGCTGGCCGATGCCAGTCCAGGCGTGGTAGGCCACGCGGCGGCAGGTGCCAAAAAGCTCAGCGACCGCGCGCAACGAAGCTTGCGCAACGCCGGTGATGCGCTCGACATTCGGCGGCGTGTAGGCGGCGCAGCCCTGGGCCAGCAGTTCGAAGGCTGGCGCGCACGACAGGCGATGTGCGCCCACGTCGATCTCGACCGCACCGCGCAGGCGGAAGTGGGCGGCATCCTGGTCGTGCGCCGCCTGCTCGGTGTCATAGGGCACCGCGCAGGCGAGTGCGTCGTTCCACGCCATGAAGCGGTTGCCCTGGGCTTCGGGCCACAGGTCCTGCTCGCGCAGGAAGTGTCCGTTGTCGCCGCGCACCAGCAACGGGGCATTGGTCCACGCGCGCACGAAGCCTTCGTCGAAGCGCGCGTCCGCGATCAGCAGGTGGACCAGCCCCAGCGCCAGTGCCGCATCGGTGCCGGGCCGCACGGGCAGCCAGGTGTCGGCCTGCCGCGCGAGCGCGGTGGGGCGCGGATCGATCACCACCATCTTCGCGCCGTTCGCGCGGCCTCGGCCGATGGCATTGGCCTGTGCCAGCCAGGTGTTCGCGGGGTTGTGACCCCACAGCACGATCAGGTCGGCCTGCGCGTAGTCGGCCGCGGGCATGCCGCAACCGAAGGTGAAGGCGTGCGCGAAGTCCTTGTGCCAGTTGCAGACCTCGGTCGCATAGCAGATGTTGGGGCTGCCGAAAAGGCGCACGAAGCGCTCGATCCAGTCGATGCTGTCCGTCAATGACGTGCCGCTGGGCGTGGTCACGGCGAACACCACCGACTCGGCGCCGCTCTCGGCCTTGATGGCGCCCAGGCGCTGCGCGGTCTCGGCCAGTGCCTCGTCCCAGCCGATGCGCACCCAGCCCGGGTCCGCGTCGGTCTTGGGCCGGGTGCGGCGCATCGGGTAGCGCAGCCGGTGCGGACTGTGCACCAGTTCGGGCGCGGCCTTGCCCTTCATGCACATCGCCTGGCCGGTGGGGTGCGAGGCGTCGGGCCGTACCGACACCAGCATGCCGCCCTGCACCTCGTTGAGCGTGCCGCAGCGCGAACGGCAGAGCGTGCAGTAGCCCTGTTTGGTTTGCGTGGGCGCCGTCGTCGTCATCACTTGCATGCGAAATCTGGGCGGCTCAAGGCATCACCGGCGCGACATAGCTCAGCGTGCGCCCGAAGGCCCAGAGCATGAAGAGCACCAGCGGCGCATGCACCAGCAACTGCAGGAAGGTAAAGCCCACGATGTCGCGCGCCTTCAGCGACAGCACGCCCAGCAGCGGCAGCATCCAGAACGGGTTGATCAGGTTGGGCAGCGCCTCGGCCGCGTTGTAGACCTGCACGGCCCAGCCCAGATGCACCTTCAGGTCGTTGGCCGCCTGCATGACATAGGGCGCCTCGATGATCCACTTGCCCCCACCCGAGGGAATGAAGAAGCCCAGCACGGCGGAATACGCGCCCATCACCACGGCGAAGCTGTCGACGCTGGAAATGCTCACGAACAGGTGCGCGATGCGGTCCGACAGCGTGATGCCGCCGTCGCCTTTTGCTGCGGTCAACATGGCTGCGATGGCACCGTACAGCGGGAACTGGATGATCACGCCCGCCGTCGACGGCACCGCACGCGACACCGCGTCCAGAAAGCTGCGCGGGCGCCAGTGCAGCAGCAGCCCGATCATGAGGAACAGCAGGTTGTAGGTGTTGAGGCCCGAGATCGCGATCAGCGGGCTCTTGGCCATGAACTCCTGCGCCAGCCAGCCGAAGCCCAGCGCGCACAGGAGCAGCGTGAGCAGCGGGCTGCGCTCGAACCACTCGCCGGGGCGGCGCTCGGCGGGCTCGGAGGCAGCGGGCTTGGCTTCCGTGAGGTCCACGCCCAGGTCTTGCGCCGTGACCGCGTGCTTCGCGTCCGGCGCCGACCACAGTGCGATGGCCACCGACACGACCATCAGCACCAGCGCCATGGCGACCGACTGCCACAGGAAGATGGTCTGGCTGAACGGGATCACGCCGGTGATGTCGAGAATGCTCTTGGGCAGGCTGCTGGCGTTGGCCTGCAGCTGCGCCGCCGACGAACTGAGCCCCAACGCCCAGGTTGCGCCCATGCCGAGGTAGGCCGCCGCGCCGCCGGCGCGGTAATCCATGCGCAGGTCGAGCCGGCCGGCCAGCGCGCGCACATAGAGCGCGCTGAAGATCAGCGAAATGCCCCAGTTGAAGAGCGACAGGATCATGCTGATCGCCGCCACGTACGCGATGGCCTGGCGCCCCGACACGGGCAGTGCGGCCAGCTTTCGGATGAGTCGCGCGGCCGGCGGCGAGGTCGCCACCACGTAGCCGCCGATGGCCACCAGCGCCATCTGCATCGTGAAAACAATGAGGCTCCAGAAGCCGTCGCCGAAAGACTTGGCCACCGCCTGCGGGCTCGATCCGTTCAGCAGCGCGGCACCCGCGACCACCACCACGGCGATGGCCGCGAACACGAAGGCGTCGGGAAACCAGCGTTCGGCCCAGGCGGTGAAGCGCAGGCCCAGGCGGCTCAACAGCCCGGCATCGGCAGAGGCCTCGTGGGGTACCGGAGGATGGGCGCCGGGGCCGGCGGAAGTGTGTGATGTCGATGGCATGGGGGTCTCCTGCTGCTACTGCTTCTGGAACGGTGGGCGTCCTCGTCACACGCCTGACATGGCGTGCTGCCCGGATGTTAGGAATTGCCATCGACAATTCATAATCTCTATTTTCAATAGAGCGATATAGGATTCGTCTATGTCGATAACGATCAAGCAGCTGCAACACTTCGTGGCTGCGGCGCACACGGGCCAGGTGTCCCGCGCAGCCCAGCGCTGCTATGTGAGCCAGCCGTCGCTGACCACGTCGCTCAAGAACCTGGAGAGCACTCTGAAGGTGCAGCTCTTTACGCGGCACTCCGACGGGCTGCGGCTCACGGTGCAGGGCGAAGGCTTTCTTCGGCACGCGGAGCACATGCTGCACACGCTCGAGGCGGCGGTGGAGGAAACGCGCAACTCGGTGTCGGCGGTCGAGGGGCGGGTGCAGATCGCCATCACCGACACCGTGTCCGAATACATGCTGCCGAAGATCATCGGCGCGATGCGCAGGCAACTGCCGCTGGTCGAGTTCGAGCCCGTGGAGCGCAACCGGCTCGAGATCGAGAACGGCCTGCGCAGCGGCGAATTCGACCTGGCCGTGGTCCTGGTGTCGAACCTCTCGCGCGCGCCGGACATCCGGCGCGAGAACCTGCTGAAGTCGGAACGCCGCCTGTGGACGTCGTTCGACCATCCGCTGGTGACACAGAAGTCGGTGTCGCTGCGCGAGATCGCGCAGATGCCCTTCGTGCTGCTGGACATGGACGAGCACGTGGACACCGTGAGCCGCTACTGGAGCGCGATGAAGCTCAAGCCCAAGGTCGTGTTCCGCACCAAATCGATCGAGGCCGTGCGCAGCCTCGTTGCACAGAACGTGGGCGTGACCATCTTGTCGGACCTGGTGTTTCGCCCGTGGTCGCACGATGGCGGGCGCATCCGCCGGACGGTGGTGTCGAGCGCGGTGCCCTCGATGGACCTGGGACTGGCCTACCGGCGCGGAGCCGTTCTGTCGGAGGCCACGGCAGCCTCTGCGAGCACCTTGCGGTTGCTGGCCAAGACGCTGACGAGAGAGTCACAGCCGCGCATGGATGACGAGCCGCAGTAGCTTTCTCGCCGCGGCGGTCCGCCGCGCGCGCGCATGGGACCCAAGTCCTATGCGGCAGGAATTTCATGCGTGGAAATCGACTTGTCGAAGAGGGAGGCGATGCGGCCGCCCGCCATCGGGCATGCCAGAAAGCACCGCGCCCGTCAGTCCCACGTCCGATTCCCACCCCGCTGAAATTGCCGCCGGTACGCAGAAGGCGTCGCCCCCACGATCTGTCCGAAACGGCGCGCGAACTGCGTGGGCTCGCCGAAGCCGGTGCTCTCGCCGATCTCCGCCGCGGAGGCGCCGGTGAACACTAGCAACGTCTTGGCGCGCTCGATCCGGCGTTCGGTCACCAGCTCCAGGAAGGTCTTGCCCGTTTCGCTCTTCAGCAGGTGAGCCAGGTGCGTGGGCGACACATGGCTCACCTGCGCCGCGTCCGCCAGGTTCAGCTCCTGCGCGAGGTTGCGGCTGATGTAGCGGATGCAGCGCAGCACCGCCGGCCGGTACGACTGCAGGGCCAGCCCCTGCGCCTCGCAGTTGCGAAACTCCTCGCCGTAGCGCCGCCACACCATGCCGATCAGGTGCAGCAGATGGCTGCGAATCAGCAGGTGGCTGGCGGTGTCTTCGCCCGGCGGCCGCTGCGCTTCCTGCGCCATGCGTTCGCACAGCGCCTGCAGCTGCTGGGTCTCGGTGTCATCGAAGCGGAAATCCAGGCAATGCTGGAACCGGAACGGCGCGAGCTCGGGCGCGCGTGACAACGGCACCTCCGACAGCTCGAACACGTCGAGGTCCAGCGACGGCAGCAGGTAGTCCTTGCTGATGTTGATCACATGGAACACGCCATCGGCCGCGTTCGGGATGTAGTGCACCAGAAACGGCAGCACGAAGCTCACCGTGCCGGCGCCGATGACGCGCTGGTTGCCGCCGATGTAGTGTGTGGTCTCGCCCCGCGTGTTGACGTAGATCTGGAAGTACTCGTGCCGGTGCGGCACCGGATTCGGCAGGCAGTTGCTCTGGTCGTGAATGCCGAAATAGGCGCGCTGTGCCCGCGCCGCCATCGTGTAGTTGCTGATGGCGGCACGCGCGGCACCAGCGCGGGGCGGCGGCACGAATTCGTCGGGGAAAGGCGTGGGTGGCATGAAGGGCTGATCTCAAGATCGCAAGGATTGCATATCTTTGCGCAAGCCTGCGCGTTGAGGTGAGAAGGCCTCGTTCCTAGACTCTAGCCACTCCTTTCCAAACCATCCAGAGAGACAAACCCATGTCCCCCCAACCGACGGCCGAGCGCGCGACCAATACCCGTAGCGACGCCCTTCAAGTCCAGCCCATCTCCATCGACATCGTGGACAGCGACCAGCGCTTTCCGGTGCGCCGCGTCTACTGCGTGGGCCGCAACTACCTGGCGCACATCCGGGAGATGAAGGAAGGCGACGAGCGCGATCCGCCGTTCTTCTTCCAGAAGCCGTCCGACTCGGTGGTGACCGACGGGCGCGTGCCCTACCCCACGCTGACGAACGACTTCCAGTTCGAGTTCGAACTCGTCGTGGCCATCGGCAGCGACGCATCGAACGTGTCGCCCGAAGACGCGCTGGACCACGTCTTTGGCTACGCCGCAGGCCTGGACATGACCCGGCGTGACCGCCAGCGCGAATGCAACAAGCGCGGCCTGCCGTGGGAACAGGGCAAGTCGTTCGACCACTCGGCGCCCTGCGGCCCGATCCACCCGGTGGCGAAGGTCGGGCACATCCGTTCGGGAACGCTGAACCTTTCGGTGAACGGCGCGGTGCGGCAAGACTCGGTGCTCGAAAAGATGATCTGGAATGTCCATGAAATCGTCAGCGAGTTGTCCAAGCAATACCGCCTGCTGCCCGGCGACCTGATCTTCACCGGCACGCCCGAAGGGGTCGGCCCGGTGCAGCGCGGCGACAAGCTCACCGGCCGCATCGACGGGCTCGCGCCCCTGCAGGTCGAGATCGTCTGAGCCCGCAACCGCAGCACACGGAGACCCCATGAAACCACTCGAACGCATCTCGTACTCGTCCATCGCGGACCGCCCCGCACTGAAGCTGCCCGGCGGCAAGCGGCTGGCCGTCTGGGTCATCGTCAACGTCGAGGAATGGAACATCGACGAGACCATGCCCCGCACGGTGCTGACGCCACCGGCGGGCGGTTCACCGATGCCCGACATTCCGAACTGGGCCTGGCACGAGTACGGCAACCGCGTCGGCTTCTGGCGCATGCTCGAAGTGATCGACGCGCTCGGCATCAACGCCACGCTCGCCATCAACGGCTCGGCCATCGGCGCCTACGAGCCCATCGCCCGGGCGGCGAAGGAGCGCCAGTGGGAGTTCATCGGCCACGGTTTCGGGCAACGCAACATGCAGAAGGTGCCCGACGAGGTCGAGGACATCGCCAAGACCACCGAGGCCATTCGCGCCTACACCGGCAAGCGCCCGCGCGGCTGGCTCGGCCCGGGGCTCACCGAGACCTGGCACACGCCGGACATCCTGGCCGAGCAAGGCTACGAGTACGTGTGCGACTGGGTGCTCGACGACCAACCCGTGCGGCTGAAGACGCGCGACGGCGGCTCGATCGTGAACGTGCCCTACACGCAGGAATGCAACGACGTGGCGATGATGCTGATCCAGCACCACAAGGCCAGCGAGTACCGCGACCGCGCCATCGACCAGTTCGAACAGCTCTACGCGGACGCGAAAGATTCGGCCCGCGTCATGGCGCTGGTGGTGCACCCCTACATCATGGGCGCGCCGCACCGCCTGCGTTACTTCCGCGAGGCGCTGGCGCACATCCAGCAACACGACGACGTGGCCTTCATGACCGGCGAGCAGATCCTCGACTGGTACGGCGCCGCAAGCCCCGCAGGCACCGCGGCGTGACCCTTCGCCGGCACAGCGCCGGCGACCCCGTGCAACGAACGAACAACAAACAGATTTCTCGCTCGACGAGAAGGAGACGACACGTGCATTCCTCAACCTCGGTCATTTCCCCTGCCGCCGGTGGCGCGCGCCGCGAGGCGCCCATCACCGCGCTGGAGATCGGCATGTTCCTCGTGCTGCTCGCCTCGTACGCGCTCAACGCGATGGACCGGCAGATCTTTCCGCTCATTGCCGCGGACGTGCGCAAGGAGTTCGGCTTCAGCCTGGCAGACACCGGCCTGCTGTCGACCATCTTCACGCTGGGCATGGCGGTGGCCGGCGTCCCGACGGGCTACCTGCTGGCGCGGCTGTCGCGCAAGACGGTGTTGCAGATCGGCATTGCGATCTTCTCGCTGGGCACGCTGCTGGCGGCCTACTCGCACGGCTTCGCCGACATGATCGTCTACCGGGCCGTCACCGGCATCGGCGAGGCGATGCAGCTGACGGTGGTGATCGCCATCGCCGCGAGCTACTTCGCGCGCTACCGGGCCACCGCCGTGGGGGCCATCAACTTCTCTTTCGGCATTGGCGCGATCCTGGGGCCGCTGCTCGGCGGCCAACTGATCGGCGTCGAGCGCGACTGGCGCCTGCCGCTCATCGTGTTCGGCGTGGCGGGCTTCGCGGCCATGGCGATCATCGCGCTCACCGTGAGCAAGCGCATGACCGAGAACGTGGCGGCCACCGGCGGGCGCACCGACCAGCGCGGCGCCACCACGCTGTGGAACCGCAACACGGCCCTGCTGACCGGCATGAGTGTCATCGGCGGGCTCTGCATCTACGGCTACCTGGGCATGTACCCGACCTTCCTGCGCGAGCACCTGCACTACACGCCGTCGGACACCGGCCGCGTGATGAGCACCTTCGGCTTCGGCGTGTTCGCATCGATCTTCGGCGGCTGGCTCGGCGACCGCTTCCATCCCAAGCTCGTGCTCTCGGCGAGCTTCGTGGGCACCGGCCTGCTGGGCTTCCTGATGTTCTCGGGACCCACCGACATGGTGGTGCAGTCGGCGCTGTCCTTCGCGTGGGGCTTCGTGGTGAGCGGCGTGCTCTACGTGAACCTGGCGGGGTATCACATCAAGGCGGTGCATGCCTCGCTCACGAGCCGCGCCACGGGCGTGTTCGTCACCACGCTGTACGGCGCGGGCGCGGTCGCGGGCTTCGTCATCGGCGGCATTGCCTCGCGCTTCGGCTGGAGCACGGCCGGGCTGGTGCAGATCACGCTGCTGGCGGCGATCGGTGTGGGGCTCACGCTGCTGCTGCACACCGACCGGATGTCGCTGCCGGCGCGCAAGCCGTGATGTTGCTCGACGGGGCGCTGCTCGGCGGCGCCGCGGCCCTGGCCGGTGCGCTCAATGCCGTGGCGGGCGGCGGCAGTTTTCTGACCCTGCCGGCGCTGGCGATGGTCGGCGTGCCGCTGGTGTCGGCCAACGCCACAGGCACAGCCGCGCTGCTGCCGGGCTATCTGGCCGGTGCCTGGGCGCTGCGCAAGGAACTGTCGGGCCCGATGTCGCCTTCGCTCCTGCGGTTGGGCGTGTTGTCGGTGCTCGGCGGCGCGGCCGGTGCGGCGCTGCTGCTGTCGACCTCGAACCATGCCTTTGCCCGCATCGTGCCGTGGTTGCTGCTGGCCGCGACGCTGCTCTTCGCGATCGGACCCGGCCTGGTGCGTCGCAGGCTCGCCACGGCCGACAACAACCACACGCCACGAGGTCATTGGATCGCCGACCTGGGCATCGTCGCGGTCGCGGTCTATGGCGGCTACTTCAACGGTGGCCTCGGCATCTTGCTGCTCGCCGTGCTCGGCGCGCTGGGGCACACCGACATGGGGCGCATGAACGGCATCAAGAACTTCGTCTCCGCGATCCTGACGCTCATCGCCGTCGCGATCTACGCGGCCAGTGGCGCGATTGTCTGGACCTACGCGCTGTGGATGGCCCTCGGTGCCACGGTCGGCGGCTATGCCGGCGGCATGCTCGCACGGCGACTGAAGCCCGAGGTGGTGCGCGGCTTCGTCGTGTTGACGGGGTTGGCAATGACCGCGGCGTTTCTTCTCAAGGCGTACTGAGCGGGCTTTCGCTTCCTCTTCTTTCCATCACTTCAATCACTGGCAACCACTGGGTCTGGACATGCAAACAACCAAAAGAGACTTCACCCGTTTTGTAGGGGCGCTGATGGTCGCCGCCACCGGTGCGCCAGCGCTCGTCGGCTCGGCGTCGGTGTCGGCCCGCACGGCGCGCGCGCCCGCATCGCCCAGCATCCGCCGTGGCAGCTACCTGATCCGCAACGGCGCGGTCATCACGGTCGACCGCGCCAAGGGCGTGCTGCCGCGTGCCGACGTGTGGGTCCGCAACGGCGTGATCGAGAAGATCGGGCGGGGCCTGAGCGCACCGGCCGGCGCGGAGATCATCGATGCGACCGACATGATCGTCATGCCGGGCTTCGTCAATTCGCACTATCACATGTGGAGCGCCATCGGTCGCAGCTTCACCGCGCGCGACGGCGGCTTCTCGTACTACCCCGCCAAGAACGCGACCTCGACCCTGTACACGCCCGACGACTTCTACAACAGCGTGATGCTGGGCTGCGCCGAGCTGGCGAACGGCGGCACCACCACCGTGCACAACTGGTCGCACAACACGCGCTCCCCGGCCCATGCCGATGCCGAACTGCGTGCGCACCAGCACGCGCTGCTGCGCGCCCGCTATGCCTACGGCCACGTCGACAAGATGCCCGCCGACGAACTCAACCGCTACGACGACCTGGCCCGCGTGCGGCGCGAGTGGTTCGGCGAGCGCTCGCCGTTCGACGGGCTGGTGCACCTGGGGCTGAACCTGCGCGGCCCGCAGCAGAGCACCGACGCCGTGTTCCATGAAGAGATGAAGGCCGCCAAGGCCAGCGGCTTGCCCGTTGCGATTCACGCACCGCAGGAGGCACCGAACAACGTCGATGCCGTCGACTACGAACGGCGCGGCTACCTCGGCCCGGATTTCATGCTCGCGCACTACGTGCCCGCCAGCACGGCCGACCTGGCGGCCATGGCGCGCACGAAAACACCGCTGTCCTTTGCCACGCACTCCGAGTTGCGGCTCAGCGGCACCGGCGATGCGCGCGCCGCGCTCTTCGCGATGCGCAACGCGGGCCTGACCATCTCGCTGTCGAGCGACGCAACCTCCATCGCGCCGCCCGACATGTTCGAGGCCATGCGCTTCACCTGGAACCTGGGCGTGCCGTGGGCCGGCACACCGAGCGCCCAGTCGAAGGCGATCGGCGTGCCCGAGGCGATCGAGATGGCGACCCTCAACGGCGCCATTGCCATGGGGCTGGGCGACGTCACCGGCTCGATCACCGAAGGCAAGCGCGCCGACATCATCCTGGTGCGCACGCAGGACCTGAACATGGGCCCGGTCGGCAACGTCGAGACCGCCATCGTGCAAAGCGGCAGTGCTGCCAACGTCGACACCGTGATGGTCGACGGCCGCATCGTGAAGCGCAGCGGCAGGCTGCTGGCCTACGACACGCGCGGCATCATGCGGCGCGCGCGGCAATCGGCGGACCGGATTCGCGCTGCGGCGAGTGAGGCCCTGAAGGCCTGAAGCCTGGGGCACGCTTGCGGCAGCGGCTTTTCGGGAGACGCGCGCGGATCGACGTTGCCAACAACATCAGTCGCGATCCTCGTAGTAGCGGCGGTGCTGCTCGCGCTCCCATTGCCGGCGACGCCATTCACGGCGCTCCGCCCGGCGCTCTTCCCAGCGTTGCGCGCGGCGCTCCTCCCAGCGAGACCCAGGTTCGTCGTAGACAGGTGCAGGGACCGAGTAGGCCGGCTGTGCAGGCTGGTAATAGGTCGGAGCCGGCCGCGAGTAGACAGGCGCCGGCTCGTAATAGACCGGTGCGGGCTCACTCACGACCACGCCGGGCAGGTTCACGCCAATGGACCAGCTGGTGCCCGCGTTGGCCGATGCAACCGTCAACAAGGCGCCGGCAGCTGCGAGACCTGCGGTAACCCACTTGAGAGCGGCTCTGGGAAAAGTCATTTCAACTCCTTGGGGGCAAGAAATAGCCCCGATGCGCAACCAACGCCTGGCCGCGCGGCGCCGCGTACATCGCCACGGTGAAGAACGCTCCCAAATGTCACGTCATCGGCCATCTGCCCGGTGTGGAACCGTTTTCTCTTTTTTCCCTTTTCTATTTGATTCTTGAGCAAATCTGTATCTGTAAATTTTCAGGGTTATCACTGTAGAAACGTTTCCACATCCATCTCAAACTGCGGCCATGACCGGCGCCGCACTTCTCTCTCCTTTACCTTCCGCACGGCTGCCGTTGCGGCCACCGCCCTACGAACCCGAGGTCGCTGCGGCGATACAAAGCACCGCGTTCAAAGGCCTGTCGCCCTTGAACCTTCGGCTGGCGCTCGCGAATCACAGCAAGCTCGGTCCGGCCTTCCAGGCCATGGCGCATGTGGTGCTGTTCCAGTGCGCGCTGCCCGAGCGCGACCGCGAGATCGCGATCATCCGCACCGGCGCACTCACGCGGTCCGAGTACGAGTGGGGGATGCATGTCAGCATCTACGCGGACCCATGCGGGCTCGATGCCGCGCAGGTCCGCGAGCTCACCGAAAGCGCCGACTGGCAAGCGCTGTCGCCAGGGCGATGGACCGACAAGGAACGCTTGATCGTTCGGATGGTGGACGAGCTGCACCATCATTCCACGGTGTCCGATCAGACCTGGCAGTCCCTTTGCGCGGGCTGGCCGCAGGCGCAGGTGATCGAGCTCATCTTCGCGTCGAGCTTCTATCACATGGCTGCCTTTTTTCTGAACAGCGCAGCCGTGCCGCTGGAGCCAGGCGCGGAGCGCTTTTCTGCCCCGCTTGCACAAGCCAAGGTGCCGGCATGAAGGCCAAGGTCACCATCCGCGAAGTGGCCAAGGCCGCCGGCGTGGCCATCGGCACCGCGTCGCGCGCGCTGAACCGCACGGGGCGTGTCAGCGAACAGGCCATCGCAGCGGTCACCAAGGCGGCACGCGACCTCGGCTACACCCCCGACGCGGTGGCGCAAAGCATGCGGACCCGCTCCACGGGCGTGGTCGGGCTGCTGGTGTCGGACCTGGCCAACCCCCTGTATGCGCGGATCATCACGGCGGTCGAATCGCGGCTGCTGACAGCCGGCTATGCGCTGCTGGTGGCCAGCACCCACAACGACGAGCAGCGGGAGAAAACGCTGGTCGACCTGTTCCGGCGCCGACGCGTCGACGGGCTCATCCTCGGCCCCTGCCAGACCGAGACCCCGGAATACCTGGACCAGCTGGCGGCGGACGGCCCGGTGATTGCGCTCGACCGCGACTTCCAGGGCGACAACGCGGGCGTGCACGTCGACCATTACAACGGCGCCCTTCAAGCCACGCGCTACCTGCTGAACCTGGGCCACACGCGCATCGCGCTGCTGACGCCCGGCAGCGTGCTGCGCCCGGGCCGCGAGCGCATCGTGGGCTACAGGGATGCCTTTGCGGAGCGCGGCCTGCAGCCCGACCCCAAGTTGATCCGCGCGGAGAAGTCGGCGATGGACTTCGCCTTCAGCGAGGCCCTCTCCCTGCTGGGCTCGCCCGCGGCGCCCACGGCCTTCCTCTGCCTGGGCACCCGCATCCTGTCGGGCGTGCTGCAGGCGCTGCGCCACTCGGGCCGCCTGGCGCCCGACGACGTCAGCGTCGTCAGCATCGGCGACACCGACCTGTCGCAGCTTTTCAGTCCGGCGATCACGTCGCTGACCTGGGACCTGGAAGCGGTCGGCACCGCCGTGGCCGAATTGCTGTTGCGGCGGCTGGACAGCACGGCACCGCTCGAGCAGGAACGCATCCTGCTGACCACGCAGATGGTGCTGCGCGAATCCTGCGGCCCGGTCGCCAAGACCGCCACCGGAGCCGTTGCCGCCCGCAAGAAAACGAGAACCGCCCCATGACGCAGCGCCTCCAGAACAAGGTGGTGCTCGTGGTCGGCGCTGGCTCCGTCGGCAGCGACATCAGCAACGGCGCCGCCTGCGCCGTCACCTTCGCTCGCGAAGGCGCGAAAGTGCTCTGTGCCGACCGTTCGCCCCAAGCCGCTGCGGCGTCGGTGCAGCGCATTCATGACATCGGCGGCATCGCCGAAGCCTTCGAGGCCGATGTGCGCAGCAGCGAGCAGATCGGGCGAATGGTGGCGCATTGCGTCGCGCGCTTCGGCCGCATCGACGTGCTGCACCACAACGTCGGCATCGAGGAATTCGGCGAGCTGCTCGAGGTCACGGAAGAGTCCTGGGACCGCGTGCACGCCATCAACCTCAAGGGCCCCATGCTCACGGCGCGCGAGGTGGTGCCGCACATGATCCGCCAGGGCGGTGGTTCCATCATCAACATCTCCTCCATCGCGAGCCGCAAGTGGAGCCCGATGCAGTTCCTGTCGTACAGCACCTCGAAGGCGGCGCTGAACCACATGACACGCGTGGTGGCCCGCCAGTACGCGCAGCACCAGGTGCGCTGCAACGTGATCGTGCCGGGCCTGATCGACACCCCCCACGCCGCCGCCTTGTTCAAGAACGACGAAGAGGCGCAGGCGGGCCGCGAGATGCGCAACGCGCGCTGCCCCATGGGCCGCCAGGGCACGGCGTGGGACGTGGCGAATGCGGCGCTGTTCCTCGCCTCCGACGAATCGAGCTACGTGACGGGCCTGGAGCTGGTGGTCGACGGCGGCCTGTCCCTGTAGGCCGGTATCCCACCATCCCAAAGAAGGAGACAACACCATGCGCAAACTGTGGATTGCAGCGCTCGCGGGCCTCGCGTTCGCCGCCCATGCCGAAACGCCGGCAGACTATCCGACTCGGCCGATTCGCTTCGTCCTGATCTCGGCGGCGGGCAGCGGCGGCGATGCGCTCGGCCGGCTTCTGGCCGACAAGATGGCGCCGCTGATCAAGGGCGTCTTCGTGATGGACAACAAGCCGGGCGCCAGCGGAGCCATCGCCACCGACTTCGTCGCCCGGGCGCCGGCCGACGGCTACACGATCGGCATCGGCGGCGCGACCACGCACGTGCTGCTGCCCGCGAGCAATCCCAAGCTCTCGTACGACTCGGTCAAGGACTTCGCACCCATCGGGCAGGTCGGCACCGCCTCGATCCTGCTCATCGCGACCAACGATTTCCCGGCGAACAACGCCAAGGAGCTCATCGCGCTGGCCAAGAAGTCGCCGGGCAGCGTGCAGTACGCCAGCTGGGGCATCGCCTCGACCGGCCATTTCTGCGGAGAGCTGTTCAACCTGCGCACGCAGGCGCAGATGAGCCACATCCCCTACAAGTCGGTGGTGCAGATCCAGACCGACATGCTGGGCGGCCACGTCAAACTGGCCTACGTGGACATGGCGTCGGGCTCGCCGATGGTGAAGTCCGGCAAGGTGAAGGCGATCACCGCCTGCACCTCGCGCTCGCCCAGCCTGCCCGACGTGTCGAGCTACGACGACGAGGGCATCGATTTCGCAGGCAAGCGCATGGGCGCGCTGCGCTGGGCGCTGTACGCACCCGCCGGCACGCCCAAGCCGATCGTCGGCAAGCTCTCCGCCGCGCTCAAGCAGGTGCTCGAGATGCCAGACGTGAAGACCCGCCTGCTGGACCTGGGCATCACGGCCGCTTTCGTCGGCGGCGACGAGCTGCGCACCATGACCGCCGCGGACATCGAGGGTTGGAAGCAGATCGCCAAGGCCGCGAACATCAGCAATGAGTGACGCCGCCCTCCTCCCGCTGCTGCAGGGCCGCGTGGCCCTGATCACCGGTGCCTCGCGCCCGCGCGGCATCGGCCTGGCGACGGCACGGCTGTTCGCCCTGCACGGCGCCCGGGTGGCGCTGCTCGACCTGGACGAAGAAGAGGCACAGGCAGCGGCTCGGTCGATCGGACCGGCGCACATCGGGATCGGCTGCGACGTGCGCGATGCCGGCGCCTGCGCGTCGGCCGTGGCGCGCGCACTGCAATGGGCCGGCCGCATCGATGTGCTGGTGAACAACGCCGCCATCACGCAAAAGCGCGGCGTGCTCGAAGTGACCGCCGAGGACTTCGAGCAGGTCGTGTCCATCGCCCTGCGCGGCACGCTGCAGATGGCGCAGTGCGTGATTCCCACCATGGTCGCGCAGCGCAGCGGCTCGATCATCTGCATCTCGTCGATGTCCGCGCAGCAAGGCGGCGGCGTGTTCGGCGGCAGCCACTACTGCGCCGCCAAGGCCGGCGTGCTGGGCTTCATGCGCGCCATTGCCAAGGAGCTGGGGCCGCAGGGCGTGCGCGCCAACGCCGTCACGCCCGGCTTGATCATGACGGACTTCTCGCGCGGGGCGAACTCCGACGACAACAAGCACGCGCTGGGCAAGACATTCCCGCTGGCCCGGGTCGGCCAGCCCGAAGACATTGCGGGCGCATGCCTCTACCTGGCGTCCGACCTGTCGTCTTTCATGACGGGGGCCACGCTCGACGTCAACGGCGGCGCGTACATGCGCTGAGCGCACCACCAAGGCACCAAGGAGTCCATTCAATGAGCATGCTGTTCGGCGGCGCACGCCAGGTCGGCTATGTCGTCCACGACATCGAGAAGGCCATGGCCCACTGGTCACGCACGCTGGGCGTGGGTCCGTGGTTCTACAAGGAAGAAGTCGGCACGACCGAGTTCACCTACTACGGCAAGCCCTCGCGCCTGCCCAGGCTGTCCATTGCACTGGCCAATTCCGGCGACCTGCAGATCGAACTGATCCAGCAGCGCGACGACGCGCCGTCGCTCTATCTCGATTCGCTGCGCCGCGGCGGCGAAGGCGCCCAGCATCTGGCCTACTGGACCGACGACGGCTTCGACAAGGCCGTGCAGCACCTGCTGTCGATGGGCTACGTCGAGGGCCACAGCGGCCGCATGGGGATGCGTGGTCGCTTCGCCTACTTCGTCCATCCCGACCTGCCCAGTGGCATGTTCGAAATCTCCGAGATGGCCGGCGGCAAGGGCGAGTACTTCCGCGAGATCCGGCGCGCGGCCGAAGGATGGGACGGCAAGGACCCGATTCGCCGCATGGGCGCAAACGCCGCCGCCGCTCCCACGCCATGACGGCGATGGCTCAACCCGTTCAGCAACACGCAGGAGACCCCGTGGACACAGCAACGCTTCAAGCGGCACGAATCCAGACCGTGCGCGATCACATGGCGCTCGAATGCACGCAGGCGTGGGATGCGGTGATCGACACGTTCCAGCATCCTCGCTACGAGATGCACGGAAGCGGCGTGGTGTTCGACGGCGAGGAAGAAGTGCGCGGCTATTTCCGCAGCTCGCGCACGCCCTTTCCCGACTTGGCCAACGAGATCATCGCCATCGCCGCCGACGGGGCCACGGTGCTGGTCGAGTTCTGGCTCAGCGGCACGCACCTGGGTCCGCTGCATGCCAATGGCAAGGTGTTCGACGCGACCGGTCGAACGTTCCGCATCCGCATGGCCGCGACCTTCGAGTTCGCCCCGGGCTCCGACAAGATCGTGTGCGAGCGGCCCTACTCCGCCGCCGATGCGAAGCTGCGAGCGCTCGGGTTGACCTGAAGCAGCACGAATTTCGCAAGGTCCTCGCTACTTAAGAAGATAAGGACCAGCGATCGACAACGTGGCTTGTGAGGAACTCACCCTCATCTCGCCTTCCTTGCGCGCAGGTACCGTGGGGCTTGTCTGCTGCGCAGCGAAGCATGCATCGGCAGCGAGCGACTTGAGCGTCGGCAACTCCGGCGAAAGCGGTCTTTGAATCCCCGCCCGTCCCTGCAGTTCTTGCGAGCCCGTACTGCAGCTTCGTGAGCGTGGCCTACAACCTGGCCGCGATCCTCGAGTACCAGCTCGCGCCCAAGATGTTCCTGGGCGGCTCGATCGGACTGAACAACGCGCAGAACTACCGCCAGCTGACGGGCGGCGTGTACCTTCGCTGCGTGTTCGATGGCGCGGGCACACTGGGCGTGCCGAGCGGCACGACGCTGCCCTGAAGCCGGGCCCCGAGGGCGGGCCTTTCAGTCGTCCGTCGCCGGTTCGCGGCCCCACGGCGGCGCGCGCTCGAACTCGGCCACCCAGCACTGCATCTGATCCGCCGGCATCGGCTTCGCGATGCCGTAGCCCTGAGCCAGCGTGCAGCCCATGGCGAGCAAGGCCTCGCCGTGGTGCAGCGTCTCGACGCCTTCGGCCACGGCCGTGCGCCCGAGTGCCTTCAACAGCAGCAGGATGCCCTGCACGATCGCGCGGTCGGCCTCGCTGTCGAGCATGTCGCGAATGAACGACTGGTCGATCTTGACCGACGACACCGGCAGCTGGCGCAGGTAGGTGAGCGACGAATAGCCGGTGCCGAAATCGTCGATGGCCACCGCCACGCCGAGCGCCTGGCACGCCTCAACGAAGCGGGCCACCGTGGCGAACTGGCTGATGGCCGTGGTCTCGAGAATCTCGAGTTCCAGCGCACCGCGGCCAAGCTTCGGGTACTGCGCCAGTTGCTGCGTGAGCCGGTCGACGAAGTCGTGGCGCATCATGTGCAGCGGACTCACATTGACGCTGACCGACATGCGCAGGCCCGCCTCGAGCCAGTCGTACAGCTGCCGCAATGCCGTGGCGATGACCCACTCGCCGACCTGCTCGGCCAGCGCGTCGTCCTCCAGCAGGGGCACGAAATGGATCGGCTGCAGCAGGCCGCGCTGCGGATGGTTCCAGCGGATGAGCGCCTCCGCGCCCACCACCATGCCGCGGCGCATGTCGACCTTGGGCTGGTAGCACAGGAAGAACTCGCCCAGCGCCAGCCCCTCCTGGATGCGCTGGCGCTCGCGCACGACCTGCGCATCGGCCTGCGCCTGCGGGGCGTCGAAATAATGCACCTTGCCGTCGGCGGCACGCTTGGCGAAGAAGGCCGCATGCTGGGCATCGCGCAACGCAAGTTCGGGCGCCGGACCGGTGCTGTCCATCATCCGCGCGCCGAGGCTGGCGCCCAGGTGGGCGGTGCGGCCCCGCCATTGCCAGGGTTCGGCCAGCGCCGCCAGGATGCGCTCCAGCACCTCGTGGCATTGCGAAAATCCCAGTCCGGCGAAGACGGCCGCGAACTCGTCTCCGCCGATGCGCGCCAGCAGCGACTCGCGCGGCAGTTGGGCCTTGATGCGACGGGCCGCTTCGACCAGCGCGGCATTGCCGCCCGCCATGCCCAGGCGCTGGTTGAGTTCGCTGAAGCGATCGAGATCGATGTCGCAGACGACAGCAAGGCGCTTGCCCGCGCGCGCCCAGTCCGCGATGAGCGGAGACAGCACCTCGTCCGGAGGAAGGCGCCTCAACGCTTCGTCCGGCGACGAGATGACATGAGCGGACTCGTTCGGCACAGGCGGGTGTTCCGAAAATCAAAAGCTGCTGATGCCCGGATTCAGCCTGCGCGGGCTGACCATGGCAAGGGATTTTTCGCTGGCGGCGTCTATGAACGGGATTCTTTGGTTCTTGCTACAACCAAAGAACTCCTTGCTGGCAAGGCTCGTCAACTGCTGGGGGCCATCGACGAACATATCTCAGGGACCTGTTTACGCAGCGCTCGGTCGCATCGCCGTGCACACGCGATTGCGCCCTCCCATCTTGGCCGCGTACAAGGCCTTGTCGGCGGCCTGGATCAACCCCTTCGGTGGTCCCGAGTTCACTGCGGGGCTGAACGCATCCACACCGGCGCTCAGCGTGACGAAGCCGTCGGGGGTTCCGGCGTGCACGATTTCCAGGTCACGAACCGCGCTGCGGATTCGCTCCGCCAGGATGGCGGCATCGGCCACATCGGTATTGGGCAACAGCACGGCCAGTTCCTCCCCGCCGTACCGGGCTGCAAGATCTCCCGGACGACGAGATGCGACGCTTGCGATCGTGCGCCCGATCGTCTGCAGACACTCATCCCCGGCCGTGTGGCCGTAGATGTCGTTGTACTGCTTGAAGGAATCGACATCGATCAGTATGAGCGCCAGGGTGCTCGCGTTGCGTATGGCTCGGCTGAATTCGCTGTCGAGCGCCACGTCGAACTGCCGGCGATTTGCCAACCCCGTGAGACCGTCCTCCATGGCGAGGGTGTTCAAGGTCTTGTTGAGCGTCTCCAGCGCGTCGCGCGCCCGCCGCAGTTCGACCTCGGACTTGCTTCGCAGCTCCATCTGCTTCACCAACCGCCATCCCACGAGGCCGACGATCAACGTCAGGAGCGTGACGCCGCCCGTATGCCAGAGCGTTTCCCGCCACCAGGCGGCCAGGATCTCGTCCTTGGAGAGGGCCGCGGCAACGAACAGCGGATAGTTGGAGAGACGCCGGAAGCTGTTCAATCGCGTGACGCCGTCCTGCGCCGATTTGATTTCAGCCGTCCCGGCCGGGCCCTGGGCTACGTACGCCTGGAAGAGGCCCGTGCCCAGCATGCTTCTTCCGACCATGTCGGTGCTGTATGGCCGGCGGGTCATCATCGTTCCGTTCTCGAGGATCAGCGCAACGGCGCCGGCCTGCCCTATGTCGAGGCTGTCGTAGAACTTCAAGAAGAAGTCGATGTCGATCGTCGCAAGCGCCACGCCGGCGAAGCTGCCGTCTGCGTGATTGATGCGCCGGGAAACGGGAACGAGCAGTTTGCCGTTGGTCCGGCTCTTCACCGGAATACCGATGTGCGGTCCACGGTCCTCGTGCTCGCGATGGAAGACGAAATACTCGCGGCTCGCATTGTTCAGATTCTGCGGCGCGATCTGCCGGGAGTTCGCAACCCAGTTTCCGTCCTTGTCATAGATGTGAAGTCCGTCGAGTTGCGGGAGTTCGGTCACCTGCATGCCGAGCACTTTGCGAAGCCGAGCGACGGCTGCCGGCTCCGTGCCGTCGTGTTCGATGCGCTCGACGATGCCGACCAGCGCGGTGTCGGCCTGCTTGATGGTGTCATCCGCCTGCTGCGCCATGGCACGCGCGAGGTTCGATGCCGCAACGCTCATCTGCTGAAGCCGCTCCGCGCGCGAATTCCAGCTGTTCCAGCAGTCGAGCGCCACGAGGGCCAGGCAAACGACGGCCACGAAGGCTGTCGTTCGAAAAGTGATGGAGGGTCGGCGAAACACTGTGTCCTTCCGGAGCAACGGCGACTGATCTAAAGCGCTTGCGCGACTTTGACACATCTCCGGCCGGACCGTCACCTTTCGCCCGGTCGGCTGTGGGGCTCAAACAGCCCGCACGTCGAAGAACGCCTCGTCGGTGTCCTTGTCTCAACGACCGCTTCTCGCCGACTGGCGGCCGACGACGTCGTTTGCTCTGCCTGCCCTGCGACGGGCCTGTCAACGCAACCGGGAGGCCTCCTGGCTAGGTTTAACCCCGCATCGCGCGGAAAAGCATTGACGCAGAATCACTCTTCACCAGGCCCACGTGGCGCAGCAGCGGCGCGCGATCCAGGGGACAGTTTTCTACACATGGCCGATGGAAGGACCTGATGATGCGAACGAACTATTCCTCTGATCCAACGGCGCGCCGCCTGACCCTTTGCCTGGGCATTGCAGCCCTCGGCTTGGGTGCATTGGTGGGCTCGACCGCAAATGCACAGACGACGTGGCCCACCAAATCGGTCACCTTGCTGGTCGGCTTCCCGCCCGGCGGGCAAACCGATTTTGCGGGACGCGTACTGACGAACGGCATGCAAGGCGCGCTCGGCCAACCGGTGCTCATCGACAACAAGGCCGGTGTCAACGGCAATATCGCCTCGGTCGAGCTGATGAAGGCGCCGCCGGACGGCCACAAGCTGCTGGTTGGCAACGGCTCGATGACGATCATGCCGCATGTCTACACCAAGCTGGGCATTGTCGATCCGCAGAAGATGACGCCCATCGGCGTCATGCTGCAGTCGCCGCTGGTGCTCGTGGTACCCGCCACCTCCCCCATCAAGACCTATGCGCAGTTCGCAGAGGAAGTGAAGGCCAGGGCCAAAGCGGGCAAGGGCATTGACTACGGAACCGGTGGGCCGGGCTCGCTCATACATGTCACGATGGAGTTGCTGCGCGAACGCCTGGGCAGCCCGGCGATGAACCATGTGCCCTACAAAGGCAGCAGCCCCGCCATGGTCGACCTGATGGCTGGCCGTCTTGACGCCATGTTCGACGCGACCTCCGTCGTCGCCCCATTCGTCAAGTCGGGGCAGTTGCGCCCACTGCTGGTCACGGGGGAGAAGCGGTCCCCGATGCTGCCGAACGTACCCACGGCCACGGAAAGTGGCGTCAAGGACTTCACCATCATCTCCTTCATCGGCCTCTATGGGCCACCCGGCCTGAGCCCGGATGTCGTGAAGAAGGCCAGCAGCGCGATGAATGCGGCCCTGAAGGACCCGACTGTCGTCAAGAGCATTGTGGATCGCGGCGATGAACCAGGCGGCGGCTCACCAGAGCAACTCGGCGAGATGACGCGCGCCCAGTACAAGCTGTGGGGAGCCGTCGTGAAGGCAAACAACATCACAGCGGATTGATCACTGCATAGTGCACGCAGCTGCCGATCGCATGACCGCAGCGCGGCCAGCGACGGCGACCCGGGCTACTTGGGTGCCATGGTGGTGAGCACGGCCAAGCTCATGGCCTCCACACTCGTCTTGATCGAGGGCTCGGGCACCGGTGCGAAGAAAGGCGAGTGATTGAAGGCCAGAGGCTTGCCGCCGGGCTTGAGCGACGCCGTCACATCCTCGGGAGAAAGCACGCCCACGAAGAACATCATCGACGGAACACCGGCATTGACGAACTCGGAAAAATCCTCGCTCGCGGTGATGGGCCGCACCTGCACCACCTTCGGGTCGCCAAACGCCGTCTTGAGCGCCGCCGCCGTTCGATTGACCACCGCTTCGTCGTTGACCACTGCAGCGCCGCCCGGCACGAGCTCGACCACCGGCTCGGGCGCGCCGCCCATCATCGCAGCCGCGTTGGCTGTGCGGCGAATGCCGGCCAGCAACTTCTCACGCACTTCTGGCTGGTAGCTGCGGATGGTGCCGCGCAGCACCGCCGCGTCGGGAATGATGTTCCCCACGGTGCCGGCCTGAATGGCGCCGATGGTGATCACGCCGAACTCGGCTGGATCCTTTTCGCGGCTCACGACGGTCTGCACATCGGTGATGAAGCGTGCGGCGATCGCGATCGGGTCGATGGTCTTGTCTGGTGCCGACCCATGACCCCCACGCCCCTTGAAGGTGATCTCGAGCGAGTCCGAATTGGAGCTGATCGCGCCCACCTTGTAGCCAATGAATCCATAGGGCGACGGCGAGGTGTGCAGCGCGAACGCGAAGTCGGGTTTGGGAAAACGCTTGAACAGACCGTCGGCGAGCATCGCCTTGGCGCCCGAGACGGTTTCTTCGGCGGGCTGCGCCACGAACATCAGCGTGCCTTTCCACTGGTCTTTCATCGCGAGCAGCGTGCGGGCAGTGCCGACCCAGCTCGCCATGTGGATGTCGTGACCGCAGCTGTGAGCCACGAAGGTCTCGCGGCCGTTCGATTGCGTCTTGGCCTTGCTCGCGTACGGCAGGCCGGTTTTCTCCTCCATGGGCAGCGCATCGAGTTCGGTGCGCACCAGCACCGTCGGCCCTGCACCGTTCTTGTAGATCGCCACGACGCCCGTGCCGCCGATCTTCTCGGTGACGTCGAAACCGAGTTGGCGCATTTCACCAGCCAGCTTCGCGGCCGTGCGCACTTCCTGAAATGCGATCTCTGGATTGGCGTGCAGATCCTTGTAGAGCGCGTCGAGCGATGGGTACATGCCGTTGACGATGGGCCCGACTTGCTGATGCAGCGACTTCTGTGCACCGGCGTTCAGCGCCAGGGTCAGCAACGCAACGGCGGACAAAGCGCCGCGAGGAAATGAACAGGAAGACATGAAGAAGACGCCCCGTGAAAAGGAAAGAAGACGGACACCCGCCGCACCAGTGTGAACGGCTTCATGCAAGCTTCGAGCCCGGGATTGCCCTCCCCGGCCTTGACGTCATGAGACACGCCGCGGACAGCAAGGTCACGACGACCGTGGTCACGAACTCGCTTGCCGCGACAGACGAATCACTGGTGTACGTTGCCTACGCACGGCAGCGAACGGCGATGCTGAAGCATCTACGACACCCCTTCTGCGTGCGCAGCAATCAGTGTGTTGCATCGACCGGTTGAATCCGCCAGCGACACCCGACATCCAATGCTGGACTTGCGACCCTCATCAGGAGCGCGCACTGTTCGACCGGTCAAAGCGACTGCAGTCAACAGAAGCTTCCTGCGCGATGGACGCCGCTGGGTACTGCACCGGGAGCCGGAATCAAGCTGGGCCCAGCGACTGCGCTGATCCGTGCTGTCGCTGGTGGTGGACGAAGATTTTCTGTAACTCAGCTTACGCAAACTGCCACATGACGCCCACTGCAAGGAGCGCACTGCCGTGCAAGAAATAGATCACTGCAAGCGTGGCCCAGGACTACCATTCCATCGTTCACGTGCGGTTCGGCACGAGACTGCCGCGGACTGGTTGCTCACTCGTGCAAGGAGAGTCGCGATGGCAAGTCCAATGCATGTCAACAAGCTTCAGACGAAATCCCATGACGAACCGGATGAGGTTCGGGAGCCCGAAAAGACCCGGGTCGAAGTGGTCCGCCTCGAGGGCTACACGCTCGGACGCTTCAAGTTCGAGCCCGGGTGGCGCTGGTCGAAGTGCATCAAGCCGGTCGTGGGCACGGACAGTTGCCAGGTGGCTCACGTCGGGTACGCGGTTTCCGGTCGCATCACCGTGCAAATGAATGACGGCTCGCAGGCCGTCATTGAGGAAGGCATGTCGTACACCATTCCGCCGGGTCACGACGCATGGGTCGAAGGCAACGCTCCGTTCGTCGGCTTGGAGATGATGAGCGCAGAGGAATACGCAAAGTCCAAGAGCTGACCCGAGGTGAAAGGCCTCAGGAACAGACTTCTTCGGGATGCTCGAACGCAGGCGTGATCCGTACGGAACAACATATACATCCAGGGGTGGGTACAAAACCGCCGCCCCAGGGGATTCAGGAGGTTTGTACCCCCCTCCTGTACCCTCACTTGGCGCTGGCAGTCACCGGATTTCAGTGTGTGCCTCCGGACACGATTCGCCCGGCCCAATGAAAAAGGCCGCTAGGTATATGCTCCTAGCGGCCTCTGTCTTTACTTATGGTCGGTGTGAAAGGATTCGAACCTTCGACCCCTTGCACCCCATGCAAGTGCGCTACCAGGCTGCGCCACACACCGAAGCTCTCGATTATAGCGGGCTAAATTCAGTGTCCAACGGTCAGCAGCTCACGAATTTCAAAGAGTTCGCGGCGAAGGTGCAACAACTGCGACAGGTCGACGGTCTGCGCGGTCGCTGCGGGCCCAGGTTCGTCCTGCACGGCGGCGTCGAACTCTTCCTGTCCGATCTCGATCGCCTCCAGGCCCTCGAGCGGCACTTCACCCGCCTTGCGGCGGTCGCGCTCGCCCTGCGTGAGTTCCTGCAGTTTGTTGCGCGCACCACTGATGGTGAAGCCCTGGTCGTAGAGCAGGTCACGGATGCGGCGGATCATCAGCACTTCGTGGTGCTGGTAGTAGCGCCGGTTGCCGCGCCGCTTCATCGGACGCAGCTGCGTGAACTCCTGCTCCCAATAGCGCAGCACGTGCGGCTTCACACCGCAGAGTTCGCCGACCTCACCGATGGTGAAGTAGCGTTTGACTGGAATCGGCGGGAGCGCTTTCTCCATTATTTCCATTGAAATCAAGACTGTGCGCGGGAAACCTCATAGATTACTCTACGCGGCCGCACAGCACCAAGCACTATTCCGCGCCCAGGCTCCACTCGACTTCGGAAGTGCCGTCTTGCGGCTCGATGCTGCCCTGGATCTGCTCCTTGAGCTTCGCGCTCGCATGGAAGGTGGCCACGCGGCGCTCGCCGATCGGAATGGCTTCGCCGGTGCGCGGGTTGCGGCCGGGACGCGGCGCCTTCACGCGGATCTGAAAGTTGCCGAAGCCCGAGATCTTCACGTCCGTGCCTTCGATCAGGCTGCCGGCGACGAGCTCGAAGAACGCCTCCACCATGTCTTTCGACTCACGCTTGTTCAGGCCGATCTGCTCGAACAGCAGGTCGGCCAGGTGCGCCTTGGTGAGCGCCGGCGTTTCGAGGGCTTCGAGCGTGAATTCGGCGGCGTTCATCTTCATCCTCTCAAGCGGCCGCCCAGGGTGGCGCCCAGTTGTTCGACGATTGCACGGACTGCAGGCTCGACCTGTTCGTCCGTCAGCGTGGCGGCATCACTCTGGAAGGTCAGGCGCACGGCCATGCTCTTTTCGCCCGGTGCCAACGCACCCGGCGCAGCAACTGCGCCGTCGCGCAACGGCTGCGGACGGTAGATGTCGAACAGCGTGGCATCGCGCAGCAGGCCCGAGGCGGACGCACCCGCGCGGATGGCCTGCATCAGCGCGTCGTGCGACACCGTTTCGGCCACGACGACCGCGATGTCGCGCTCGACCGCCTGGAGCTTGGGCACCGGCTGTGCCACGGGCACGGGCCGCGCCGTGACGGCGTCGAGGTCGAGTTCGAACAGCACCGGCGCCTGGGTGAAGTCCCACTTCTGGCGCCAGCGCGGATGCAGTTCGCCGATGAAGCCGACGGCCTGGCCATCCAGCAGCACGCGGGCCGAGCGGCCGGGGTGCAACGCGGGGTGCTCGGCCGCTTCGAAGGTCGGCACGCGCGGCGCGAGCAGCGCTTCGACGTCGCCCTTGACGTCGTAGAAGTCGGCGCGCTGCGGCTTGCCGTCCCAGCGCGACGCTTCGGCATCGCCCCAGGCGAGGCCGGCCACGCGCATGGGCTGGTTCACACCGCGCACGGTGCTGTCGGTAGTGACGACGCTGTCGTCGCGCAGGAACACGCGGCCCAGCTCGAACACACGCACGCGCGGGGCCTTGCGATCGAGGTTGAACTTGAGCACCTGCAGCAGCGAACCGAGCAGCGACGAGCGCATCACGCTCATCTGGCTGGCGATGGGGTTCAGCAACTTGACCGGGTTGGCATTGCCCGCGAGGTCCTGCTCCCAGTGCGCTTCGACGAAGCTGAAGTTGATGGTTTCCTGGTAACCCAGCGCTGCGATGCTGCGACGCACCGCGAAGCGGCTGCGTTGCGCTTCGGGACGCACTCGGGCTGTGATGGGCGCGAGCGGCGCGGTGGTCGGCAGGTTGTTGAAGCCGATCAGGCGCGCCACTTCTTCGATCAGGTCTTCTTCGATCAGCAGGTCGAAGCGGTGCGGCGGCGGCGTAACGGTCAACGTGCCTTCGCCTTCGGTGATCGCGAAGCCGAGGCGATGGAGCGCGTCGGCGCATTGCGCCTGCGTCAGCGGCATGCCGATGACACGCGCGGCGCGGGCCACGCGCAGCGTGACGGGCGCGGCTTCGGGCAGGCGCAAGGTCTGGTCGTCCATCTTGCCGGCTTCACCGCCGCAGATCTCGACGATCAGCTGCGTGATGCGCTCGATGATCTGCACCGTGCGGCTCGGGTCGACACCGCGTTCGTAGCGATGACCGGCGTCGGTCGAGAAGTTGAAGCGGCGCGAACGGCCTTGCACGGCCTCGGGCCACCAGAAGGCGGCCTCGACGTAGATGTTGCGCGTGTCGTCGGACACCGAGGTGGCGTCGCCGCCCATGATGCCGGCGAGCGATTCGACTTCGCGGTCGTCGGCAATCACACCGACTTTTTCGTCGACGGTGATCGTCGTTCCGTTGAGCAGCTTGAGCTGTTCGCCCGCCTTGCCCCAGCGCACCGTGAGGCCGCCGTGGATCTTGTCGAGGTCGAAGATGTGGCTGGGCTGGCCGTACTCGAACATCACGTAGTTCGAGATGTCGACCAGCGGCGTCACGCTGCGCTGGCCGCAGCGCGCGAGGCGCTCGACCATCCAGGCCGGCGTCGCGACCTTGGTGTTCACGCCGCGCACGATGCGGCCGGAGAAACGACCGCACAGGTCGGGCGCCTCGACCTTGACGGGCAGCACATCGGAGAACGACGTGGCCACGGGCGCGATGGCCGGCGTCTTCAGCGGTGCGCCGGTGAGCGCGGCGAGTTCGCGCGCCACGCCGTACACGCTCAGGCCGTGCGCCAGGTTGGGCGTGAGCTTGAGGGTGAGCAGTGCGTCATCGAGCTTGAGCACATCGCGCACATCGGCGCCGATGGGCGCATTCGCGTCGAGTTCGAGCAGGCCACCGTGGTCTTCGCTCAGGCCGAGTTCACGCGCCGAGCACAGCATGCCCTCGCTCTCGACGCCGCGCAGCTTGCCCAGCTTGATGAGGAAGGGCTTGCCGTCTTCACCCGGCGGCAGTTCGGCGCCGACGAGGGCGCACGGCACCTTGATGCCGACGCGCGCATTGGGCGCACCGCACACGATGTTCAGCAAGGCGCCCTGCCCCACGTCGACCTGGCACACGCGCAGGCGATCGGCATTCGGGTGCTGCTCGGCTTCCTTGATTTCGCCGACCACGATGCGCGTGAAAGGCGGCGCCACCGGACGGCGCTCTTCGACCTCGAAGCCGCCCATGGTGAGCGTTTCGGCCAGTGCGGCGCTGTCGAGGGGCGGGTTGCAGAACTCGCGCAGCCAGGATTCCGGGAATTGCATCTCTTCGATCTCGATCTGTTTTTCTGGTTTGGAAAGGGCGTGTCAGTGAATCACTGGAACTGCGAGAGAAAACGCAGGTCGCCGTCGAAGAAGAGGCGCAGGTCGTTCACGCCGTAGCGCAGCATGGTGAGCCGGTCGGGGCCCATGCCGAAGGCGAAGCCGATGTAGCGCTCAGGGTCGAGGCCCATGTTGCGCACCACGTTCGGGTGCACCTGGCCCGAGCCGGCGACTTCGAGCCAGCGGCCGGCCAGCGGGCCGCTCGCGAACTGGATGTCGATCTCGGCGCTCGGCTCGGTGAACGGGAAGAAGCTCGGGCGGAAGCGCAGCACGAGGTCGTCGCGCTCGAAGAAGGTGCGGCAGAAGTCGGTGAAAACGACCTTCAGGTCCTTGAAGCTGACGTTCTCGCCGAGCCACAGGCCTTCGCACTGGTGGAACATGGGCGAGTGCGTGGCGTCGCTGTCGACGCGGTAGGTGCGGCCCGGTGCGATCACGCGGATCTCGGGCGCCTTCACGGTGCCGGTGGTGCCGGCGGCAGCAGCGGCGAACTCGGCCGCGTACTTCTTGGTGTGCTGGTGGGCGTAGCGCACCTGCATCGGGCTGGTGTGCGGACGCAGGTTGTAGGGAATGCCGTCGTCGCCCTTGAGGTCGACGTAGAAGGTGTCCTGCATCGAACGCGCCGGGTGGTTCGGCGGGTTGTTGAGCGAGGTGAAGCTATGCCAGTCGCTCTCGATCTCGGGGCCGTCGGCGACGTCGAAGCCCATGCTCGAGAAGATCTCTTCGATGCGCTCCAGCGTGCGGCTCACGGGGTGCAGTCCGCCACCGGCGCGGTGGCGGCCGGGCAGGCTCACGTCGAGCGCTTCGGCGCGCAGCTGCAGCGAGAGTTCTTCGTCGGCGAGTTGCTGGCGGCGGTCGGTCAGTGCGGCCTCGATGGCCTGCTTGCCGACGTTGATTGCGGCGCCGCGGGACTTCTTCTCTTCGACACTCAGCGCGGCCATGCCCTTCATCAGCTCGGTGATGCGGCCCGACTTGCCGAGGAACTGGGCCTTGGCGTTTTCGAGCTCTGCGGGCGTTTTCGCTTCGGCGAAGGCGGCGCGTGCGGTGTCGACCAGTGAGTCCAACTCGTTCATAGCAACAAAAATCTTCGAGGGGAAATAAAAAAGAGCTGGAGCCTTTTCAAGCGCCAGCCCTTGAGCCGTGGGCGCAAGAAGCCGTCCGGAGACGGCGACCTGCTGTGCAAAATCAAGCAGCCAGCTTGGCCTTGACCTGCTCCACGATGCCGGCAAAAGCGGCCTTGTCGTGCACGGCGATGTCCGCAAGCATCTTGCGGTCGATCTCGATACCGGCCTTGCGGATGCCATTGGCGAACTGGCTGTAGGTCAGGCCCAGTTCACGCGAGGCGGCGTTGATACGCGCAATCCACAGCTGACGGAACACGCGCTTCTTGGTACGACGGTCACGGTAGGCGTATTGCCCAGCCTTCATCACCGCCTGTTTGGCGACGCGGAAGACATTACCGCGGCGACCGCGGAAACCCTTGGCAAGTGCGAGAACTTTTTTGTGGCGGGCGCGAGCCGTTACACCACGTTTGACGCGAGGCATGTGTTTACTCCTTGTTCGTCTGAATTAAATGCCACGGCCGGGCAGCATGGCGGCGACAGAAACCATGTTGGTTTCATGCACTGCGACTGCACCACGGAGGTGACGCTTGTTCTTGGTGGTCTTCTTCGTCAAGATGTGACGCTTGAAGGCTTGACCGCGCTTGACGGTGCCACCGGGACGAACGCGGAAACGTTTTTTCGCGCTGCTCTTGGTCTTCATTTTGGGCATATGAATGCTCCTTTAGTTTGTGCTCGTGAGGCGCCGCGGATACTCCACGGACTTGTTGGCCCCGAGACACTTCTTTATCTCGCCCCCGCCTGCACTTCTTTCGAAATGCGGGCCAGGGCGAAATCCCTTCAAAACACGTCTACTGCAAACGCCTCAGGCGGTTGCCGTGGGCGCTGCTGCCGGCGCAGCATCTGCTGCCGGCTTCGGCGCCGCGCTGCCAACCTTCTTGCGGCCCGGAGCGATCATCATGATCATCTGACGGCCTTCCAGCTTCGGAAACTGCTCGACCATGATCGTATCGCCCAGTTCATCGCGAATGCGCTGCAAGAGTGCCAGACCGAGCTCCTGGTGCGTGATCTCGCGGCCGCGGAAGCGCAGCGTGATCTTGCATTTGTCGCCCTCTTCAAGAAAGCGCTTGATGTTGCGCATCTTGATGTTGTAGTCGCCATCGTCGGTACCGGGCCGGAACTTGATTTCCTTGACCTCGATGACCTTCTGCTTCGACTTCGCCTCGGCTGCCTTCTTCTGCTCGTGGTACTTGAACTTTCCGTACTCGATCAGGCGGCACACGGGCGGATTGGCCGCAGCAACGACCTCCACCAGATCCACGTCGGCCTCACCCGCAAGGCGCAAGGCTTCGGAAAGGCTCATGACACCCAATGGCTCGTTTTCCGGGCCGACCAGGCGGACTTCCGGGGCCATGATTTCCCGGTTCAGGCGGTGTTGGCGTTCCTCGCGGTGGCGGCGGTCGCGAAATGCAGTAGCGATGGTCAGAATCCTTCAAAGTTTGCTACAAAATCTGTAGCGATCGCCGCTCAGTCTTCGCGGACAGGCGGCACGAATTGGCAAAGAAACATATGGGGTGTTTCAGAGACAAATCAACGCTTGTCAGCAACGTCCTGGACGAGCCGTTGCACGAACGATTCGAGGGACATTGCACCGAGGTCTTGATTGCCCCGGGCGCGCACTGCGACGGCACTTGCTTCCTTTTCCTTGTCACCCACGACGAGGATGTAAGGGAGCTTTTGCAACGAATGCTTCCGTATTTTATACGTAATCTTTTCGTTGTGCAGATCAAGCTGAACTCTAAGCCCTTGATTTTGCAGCGTTTTCGCAACTTGCGCAGCGTAATCGGCCTGCCCTTCACTGATATTGAGCACCGCCACCTGCACCGGAGCGAGCCATGCGGGCATGGCGCCGGAGTGGTGTTCGATGAGCATGCCGATGAAGCGCTCGAGGCTGCCGACGATGGCGCGGTGCAGCATCACCGGGTGGGCGCGGCCACTCGATTCCGTGACGTACTCGCCACCCAGGCGCTCGGCCGTGTTGAAGTCGACCTGCATCGTGCCGCACTGCCACTGGCGGCCGATGGCGTCGCGCAGCGTGTACTCGATCTTCGGGCCGTAAAAGGCGCCATCGCCGGGCGAGATGATGAAGTCGACGCCCGAACGGCGCAGCGATTCCATCACCGCGTGCTCGGCCTTGTCCCACAGCTCGTCGGAACCGACGCGGTTTTCAGGCCGCGTCGCGACCTTGTAGAGGATGTCCGTGAAGCCGAAGTCGGCATACACCTTCTGCAGCTGCGCCGTGTAGGCGATGCATTCATCGAGGATCTGGTCTTCCGTGCAGAAGATGTGGCCGTCGTCCTGCGTGAAGCCGCGCACACGCATGATGCCGTGCAGCGCACCGCTGGGCTCGTTGCGATGGCACTGGCCGAACTCGCCGTAGCGCAGCGGCAGGTCGCGGTAGCTGCGCAGGTCACTCTTGAAGATCAGCACGTGGCCCGGGCAGTTCATCGGCTTCAGCGCGTACTCGCGCTTTTCCGACTCCGTCGTGAACATGTTGTCGCGGTAGTTCTGCCAGTGGCCCGTCTTCTCCCACAGGCTCTTGTCGAGAATCTGCGGGCCCTTCACTTCCCAGTAGCCCGTGTCGCGGTAGATGCCGCGCATGTACTGCTCGACCTGCTGCCAAAGCGCCCAGCCCTTCGGGTGCCAGAACACCACGCCCGGTGCCACTTCGTCGATGTGGAACAGGTCGAGTTCCTTGCCCAGCTTGCGATGGTCGCGCTTCTCGGCTTCCTCGATGCGCTGGATGTACTGGTCGAGCTGCTTCTTGTCGGCCCAGGCCGTGCCGTAGATGCGCTGCAGCTGCTCGTTCTTGGCGTCGCCGCGCCAGTAGGCGCCGGCCAGCTTCGTGAGCTTGAAGACCTTCAGGAAGCGCGTGTTCGGCACGTGCGGGCCGCGGCACATGTCGACGTATTCCTGGTGGTAGTACAGGCCCATAGCCTGCTCGTCGGGCATGTCTTCGACCAGGCGCAGCTTGTAGTCTTCGCCGCGCGACTTGAAGACCTCGATGACTTCCGCGCGCGGCGTCATCTTCTTGACCACGTCGTAGTCCTGCGCGATCAGCTCGCGCATGCGCGCCTCGATCGCGGCCATGTCTTCTGGCGTGAACGGGCGCTCGAACGAGATGTCGTAGTAGAAGCCTTCGTCGATCACGGGCCCGATCACCATCTTGGCCGTCGGGTACAGCTGCTTGACCGCATGGCCGACCAGGTGGGCCGTCGAGTGGCGGATGATCTCCAGGCCCTCGTCGTCCTTGGGCGTGATGATCTGGAGCTTGGCGTCACGGTCGATGACGTCGCTGGCATCGACGAGCTTGCCGTCGATCTTGCCGGCCACCGTCATCTTGGCAAGGCCGGGGCCGATGGACTGGGCCACTTCGGCCACCGAAACCGGGCCGGGGAACTCGCGGCGCGAGTTGTCGGGGAGCGTGATCTGGATCATGTGAAAACCTCGGGGAGAAAAACAAAAAAGCGCGGTGGATGCCGCGCTTTGCTTGGTTGGTGCGCTGGAAAAACCAGCGAGCGCGGGGCTACCGGCCCTTTCCTTCGAAGAAGAAAAAGCCGCTGAATCCTTGCGGGGTAGTTCGCGGTGTCATAACCAAGGTGCCTTTCTCGCTCTTGTTGAGTGCAGAGTCGGCGATTCTAGCCGCTGCCTGTGCGGGCCGTGGGGCCGCGCCCATTCGTCGAAACGCCCACGAAAAAGCCCGGCACGGGGCCGGGCTCGGGGGCGACAGCGCAGCGCGCCGTCACTCAGCGATCAGCGAAGGCAGCTCAGTGGAACTGCTCTTCTTCGGTCGAACCGGTCAGCGCCTTCACGCTGGACGAGCCGCCCTGGATCACGGTGGTCACGTCGTCGAAGTAGCCGGCGCCAACTTCCTGCTGGTGCGACACGAAGGTGTAGCCCTTGTCGCGTGCGGCGAACTCGGGTTCCTGCACCATGTTCACGTAGTGCTTCATGCCTTCGCCGCGGGCGTAGGCGTGGGCAAACTGGAAGGTGTTGAACCAGTTGATGTGGATGCCGGCCAGCGTGATGAACTGGTACTTGTAGCCCAGCTCCGACAGGTCTTCCTGGAACGAAGCGATCTGCTTGTCGTCCAGGTTCTTCTTCCAGTTGAACGACGGCGAGCAGTTGTACGACAGCAGCTTGCCGGGGCAGGCCGCGTGCACGGCTTGCGCGAATTCACGGGCGAAGCCGATGTCCGGCACGCCGGTTTCGCACCACACCAGGTCGGCGTACGGGGCGTAGGCGACGCCGCGGCTGATGGCTTGCTCCAGGCCGTTCTTGACGCGGTAGAAGCCTTCTTGCGTGCGCTCGCCCGTCAGGAAAGGCTTGTCGTTGGCGTCGTGGTCGGACGTGATCAGGTTCGCGGCTTCCGCGTCGGTGCGGGCCAGAACGATGGTCGACACGCCCATGACGTCGGCGGCGAAACGCGCCGAGATCAGCTTCTCGCAGGCTTCCTGCGTCGGCACGAGCACCTTGCCACCCATGTGGCCGCACTTCTTCACAGCGGCCAGTTGGTCTTCGAAGTGCACGCCGGCAGCGCCCGACGCGATCATGTTCTTCATCAGCTCGAAAGCGTTCAGCACGCCGCCGAAGCCGGCTTCAGCGTCGGCCACGACCGGCAGGAAGTAGTCGATGAACTCCTTGTCGCCCGGGTTGATGCCGCGGCCCCACTGGATTTCGTCAGCGCGCTTGAAGGTGTTGTTGATGCGACGGACCATCGTCGGCACCGAGTCGTAGGCGTACAGCGACTGGTCGGGGTACATCGTTTCCGAGGTGTTGCCGTCGGCGGCGACTTGCCAGCCCGACAGGTACACGGCTTCCAGGCCGGCCTTGGCTTGCTGCATGGCTTGACCAGCGGAGATCGCGCCGAAGGCGTTCACGTAGCCCTTCTTGGCACCGCCGTTGATCTTGGCCCAGAGCTTTTCAGCGCCGCGCTTGGCCAGCGTGTGCTCGATGGGGAGCGAACCGCGCAGGCGAACCACGTCGGCGGCGCTGTAGCCGCGCTTCACGCCCTTCCAGCGCGGGTTGGTGGCCCAGTCCTTTTCGAGGGCGGCAATTTGCTGTTCGCGGCTCAGTTGTTCGTTCAGGGTCTGGGGCATGGTCACTCCGTGAGGTTGATTGAAGGTTGGCGTTGCGGCCGTGGGGTTACTGTAATCCCATTGCAGACTCTTATGTCTTATAGAAGACATATTTTTGAACTAACAAAATCAACAACTTACAGAGATATTTCTCAATGAGAAATTATTTTTCTCATATTGAGAAAAAATATTGCGGCGCAGCAGTCCAAATTTTCGCGATGCGGAATCACTCTTTCGGTTGTGAAAACGAACGCGCTTTTGCTGCGATTGCCGCCGCGTGCGCGATCCAGTCGCCGCTGTCGATCACGCGACGGCCCGCGATGCGCGTCGGATGGATCTCGTAGACCAGGCACTCGACCGATTGCGCGCCCACCGCCACGCGCACGCTGCGCCGGATGTACTCGCCCGAATCGTCGTCGGCCACTTCCTCGAGCCGGTCGAGTTCGCGCTCGACCTCCGGCGCGATGCGATAGACCTCGCCCTTCACGCGTCCGGCGCCACCGAGCACCACGCCCGGGTACGCGCCCAGGTCGTACAGCGTGCCGGCAATGACGGCCTCGCCGACGAAGACCGGCGCTGGCCGGTAGCGCGCGATGTCGTTGCGCCCGCCGCGCCGCAGCGTGCCGTAGACAAGAACGTGGGGCATCATCGAATCCATCCGATCATCAACCAGCACCCAGTCTATTGAACCCCGCCGCTTCCACCTCCGGCCGCCTCGTGGCCTACGGCTGCCTGGCCTTGAGCATGTCGCTCGTCGGCATCTACGTCGCCCTCTCCAAGCCACTGGTGGCGGCCTTCCCGGTGCTGCTGCTGGCCTGGCTGCGCTTCGGCATCGCGGCCCTCGCGATGCCGCACTGGCTCCAGCCCACGCCCGACGAGCCGCCCATGAGCGCACGCACGCGCGGGCTCGTCTTCCTCGAGTCCTTCCTCGGCAACTTCCTGTTCTCGATCTGCATGCTGTTCGGCGTGAGCCTCACGAGCGCCGTGTCGGCGGGCGTGATCATGGCGTCGATCCCCGCCGTGGTCGCGGTGGCGAGCTGGCTCTTCCTGCGCGAACGCATCACAGCGCGCATCGGCCTGGCCGTCGGCTGCGCTGCAATCGGCATCGGCCTGCTCGCATTCACGCCGACGCATGCGCCGGCCACCACCGGCAGTGGGGTCGGCGCACCGTCGATGCCCTGGCTGGGCAACCTGCTCGTGTTCTGCGCGGTGCTCTGCGAGGCCGCCTACGCGGTGATCGGCAAGTCGCTCACCGGCAAGCTGGGGCCCAAGCGCATCGCCTCGCTCATCAACCTGTGGGGCTTCGTGCTGTCGATGCCCTTCGGCATCTGGTTCGCGCTGCAGTTCGACTTCACCGCCGTGCGCTTCGGCACCTGGGCGCTGCTCGTGGCCTACGCACTGGCCGCCAGCATCTGGACGGTGTGGCTGTGGATGACCGGACTTCGCCACGTACCAGCGGCACAAGCGGGTGTCTTCACTGTCTTGCTGCCTGTCAGCGCGGCCCTCGTGGGCGTGCTCGTGCTCGGGGAAAACCTCACTCCGCCACAGCTGCTTGCGTTCGCGACCGCCCTCGTGGGCGTGGTGCTGGCGACGTGGCCGGGGCGACGAACGTGAACAACGCCCCTTCTCCCCTCTGAAAAAACAACAGCTCCCAATGAAAAAAGCGCTTTTTCCCTTGGAAACGCGTTTTTTCTCATTTAGCATCCGCATTGCCACTGGAGACGCAAGTTTTTCATTGGTGAACGTTCAACCAAAAAAGGAAATCAACCATGGCAACTGCAAAGAAAGCTCCGGCAAAGAAAGCCGCTCCCGCAAAGAAGGCTGCGGCTCCTGCAAAGAAGGCCGCTCCGGCCAAGAAGGCTGCGGCGCCCGCAAAGAAGGCTGCTGCTCCTGCAAAGAAGGCTGCCGCTCCTGCGAAGAAGGCTGCTGCTCCGGCAAAGAAGGCTGCGCCTGCAAAGAAGGCCGCTCCCGCCAAGAAGCGCACCCCCAACGCTGCGTTCATGAAGGCCCTGACCCCCAGCCCGGCACTCGCCGCTGTGGTCGGTTCGACGCCTCTGCCGCGCACCGCTGTGGTCAGCAAGCTGTGGGACTACATCAAGAAGAACAACCTGCAAGACAAGGCCAACAAGCGCAACATCAACGCCGACGCCAAGCTGAAGGAAATCTTCGGCAAGGCCCAGGTTTCGATGTTCGAACTGGCTGCGCTGATTGGCAAGCACGTCAAGTAAGCGTTCGGGGGCCTCGTGCTCCTGAGTCAAAAAGCCCGCTTCATGCGGGCTTTTTTTTCGCCTGCGGCAAGCCGCCACCCGCCTCGAAGAAGCGCGCGGGCGTGCAGCCGAAGTGCTTGCGGAAGGCCTCGATGAAGGCGCTCACCGAGCTGTAGCCCACCGTCAGCGCCACGGCCGTCACCGACTCGCCCAGGCTCAGCAGCTCCACCCCCTTGAGCAAGCGCGCCTGCTGGCGCCACTGCGCGAAGCTCCATCCCGTCTCTGCAGCGAAGCGTCGCGTGAGCGTGCGACGGGCCATGCCGATGCGATCGGCCCAGTCGTCGATGCCGTCGGCCAACGCCGGATCGTTCGCCAGTGCGCTTGCCATCGCCACCAGCCGCGGGTCCTGCGGCATCGGCAGGTGCAGCGACTCGCGCCCACCGGCCGCCAGCTCGTCGATCAGCACACCCACCAGTCGCGCGCGGCGAAGCTCCAGCAGCGCATCGGATGCCTCCAGCGACATCAGCCGCGCCACCAGCTCCCGCACCAGCGGCGTGGCGGCAAAGACATGCGGTCCGCCCGGCAGCGCCGCCGCAGCCGATGCATCGATGTGCAGGCTCCACCCCGACGTGGCACCGAAGCTCTGCGCGGCATGGGCGCAGCGCGGTGCGATCCACCCGATCCATCCCGGCGGCTGCACCCAGCGGCCTGCGGGCGTCTCGATGACCTGCAGGCCCTCGCGCAGCGCGAACAGCTGGCCCGTCTCGTGCGCGTGGTAGCCGGTGACGCGCGGCGTTTCGTGCGCGTAGCGCCAGAGCGTCGCGGGCGATTCAACCGCCATGGCTGCTGGCCCGCGGGCGGTATCGATTGGCCCCGCACCGCAAGCCGGGCGCCACTCTGCTGCCTAGCATTGGACACATCTCCACCAAGGAACCGCCATGAAACCCCAAGACATCATTCCCGACGGACAGGACTTCACCGTCATCGACGGCCACACCGTGCGCAAGGGCTCGGTCGGCGCCTTCCTCGCGAATGCGCGCGTGCTCGAAGACGTCAACGCGCCAGCCGACGCACGCCGCATCGCCCGCGACGACCTGCTGTCGCTCGTCCCCACGCTCGACGCGCTGGGCCTGTTCGACGTCTTCGAACTGCGCTCGCCCGCGCTGCGCGACGAGGTGGCCCGCCATCGCGCGACGCTCAGCCCAGCGCCTGCTGCTTCGCCGCGCGCGTGATCGACGCCAGCGTGCCGCGCGTGGTGATCACTTCGGGGTCGAGCGGGATCTCGATCAGCGTGCCCGTGTCGGCCGCCAGCGCGCGCAGCAGCGCGGCTTCGAACTGCGCCGTCTCGGTGACGCACTCGGCCGCGTAGCCATACGCGCGCGCCAGCCCGCAGAAGTCCGGGTTGCGCAGCGCGGTGCCGCTGGTGCGTTCGGGGTACTCGCGCTCCTGGTGCATGCGGATCGTGCCGAACATGCCGTTGTTGAGCAGCACGACGATGCTCTTGCCGCCGTGCTGCGAGGCCGTCGCCAGCTCCTGCCCGTTCATCAGGAAGTCGCCGTCGCCCGCGATGGTGAAGGCCACGCGCCCGGTCGCGATGCTCGCCGCGATGCCGGCCGGCACGCCGTAGCCCATCGCGCCGCTGGTCGGCGCCAGCTGCGTCTTCGCGCCCTTGGCGAGCCCGTGGTAGCGGAAGTAGCGATGCACCCAGCTCGCGAAGTTGCCGGCGCCGTTGGTGATCGCCGCATCTGCCGGCAGGTGCTTCTGCAGCAGCGCCACCACGGCCGCCATGTCGACCGCGCCGCGCGGTGTTTCGGCCGGCATGCCGGCGAGCGCCTGCGGCTCGAGCCAGGCTTCGTAGTCCGCATGCAGCTGCTCCGCCCAGTCTTCCCACGGCAGCGAAGGCGGGGCGCTCAGCACCTCGAGGCTGCGCGCTGCGGCGCTCATGCCGGCGTTGATCGCCAGGTCCGCCTGGTAGACGCGGTTCAGTTCCTCGGCGCTCGCGTGGATGTGCACCAGCGTCTGCTTCGCCTTCGGCGCTTCGAGCAGCGTGTAGCCGCCGGTCGTCATCTCGCCCAGTCGCGGGCCGATGGCCAGGACCAGGTCGGCGTCCTTCACGTGCTGCGCGAGCTTCGGGTTGATGGCGATGCCGACGTCGCCCGCGTACAGCGGATGGTGGTTGTCGAAGGTGTCCTGGAAGCGGAAGGCGTTCGCCACCGGCAGGCGCCAGTTCTCAGCAAAGCGCTGCAGCGCCTGGGCGGCCTGCGTCGTCCAGCCACCGCCGCCAGCAATCACCAGCGGGCGCTGCGACTTCAGCAGCAACTCGCGCAGCGTGCGCAACGCGCCGGGGTCGCTCCACGGCTGGACCGCCTCCACGCGCGCCAGCGGCCGCGCGGCCGTCTCGGTGCGCAGCATGTCTTCGGGCAGCACCAGCACGACCGGGCCCGGCCGACCGTTCATGGCAGTGGAGAAAGCACGCGCGATGTACTCGGGAATGCGGTCGGCATCGTCGATGCGCTCGACGCGCTTGGCAAAACCCTTGGTGCTCGGACCGAAGAAGCTGGCGTAGTCCACTTCCTGGAAGGCCTCGCGGTCGCGGAAGTCGCTGCCGACGTCACCGACGAACAGCACCATCGGCGTCGAATCCTGGAACGCGTTGTGCACGCCGATCGACGCATTGGTCGCGCCCGGCCCGCGGGTCACGAAGCACACGCCCGGTCGCCCGGTGAGCTTGCCGTGCGCCTCGGCCATGAAGGCCGCGCCGCCCTCCTGCCGGTTCACCACGAAACGTGCGCGGTCGCCGTACGCATGAAAGCCGTCGAGCACCGCCAGGAAACTCTCGCCCGGCACACCGAAGGCGACCTGCATGCCTTGTTCGACCAGGCACTCGACGATCAGGTGGCCGGCGGGTTGTGATGTACTCATGAAGATTCGAACCTCAGTTGCAAATGTCTCCGGCAATTATGTGCGCCCGCCTTCCACGCCTTGTCTTAATTCCCCAATTGGTTAAATTCGCGTCATGAAGGCCCCCAAGGACTCTTTGCCCGAAACGCTCGAGCCGCGCTCGCGCGACGCCGACCGCTCGCAGCTGGCCATCCTCGCGTCGGCGCGCGACGAGTTCGCCGCGCGCGGCCTCGCCGGTGCGCGCATGGACAGCATCGCCGAGCGCGCAGGCCTGAACAAGCGCCTCATCTACTACTACTTCGGCAGCAAGGACGACCTGTTCCTGGCCGTGCTGGAGCGCGTGTACGCCGACATTCGCGCCGCCGAACAGCGCCTGCACCTGGACGAGATCGAGCCCGTCGAAGCCATCCGCCAGCTGGTGTCGTTCACGTGGCACTACTACCTGGAGCACCCCGAGTTCATCACGCTGCTCAACAGCGAGAACCTGCACGGCGCCTCGCACCTGAAGCGCTCCGACCGCATCCAGGAGATGAACTCGCCGCTGGTGCAGCTGCTCGCCACCGTGCTGGAGCGCGGCAAGAAAGACGACCTGTTCCGCGCAGGTGTCGACCCGGTGCAGCTGTACATCTCCATCGCGTCGCTGTGCTACTTCTACCTCTCGAACAACCACACGCTGTCGGCCATCTTCGGGCGTGACCTGCGTGCCCCCAAGGCGATGGCGCAACGCCTCTCGCACATGACCGACCTCGTGCTGGGCTACGTCCTGCACTGACCTGACCCGACCATCCGGCGCGCGCCGCGCTGCGGGCGCGCCCATCCCTCTCCCTCGCTCTCCGGGTAATCACTAGGCAGCCGCCGTTGACGCTGCGGCGCAGCCGTTCCTAAAATCGCTAATTCACTCATTGGTGAATTGACCGATCCCAGAATGCGGCCCGACCCGCGCGGAGACACACCTTGAAGCCCCTTGCCAGCACTGCACGCACCACCGTCCTTGCCTCGCTGACCTGCATCGCCGCCCTGCTGCCGGGCCTCGCTGCAGCGCAGAACGGCTACCCCACCAAGCCGATCCGCGTGATCGTTCCTTTCGCTGCCGGCAGCACGACGGACATCATTGCCCGCGCCATCGCCGACAAGATGAGCCTCAGCATGGGCCAGACGCTGGTCATCGACAACCGCGGCGGCGCCAGCGGCACCATCGGCCAGCAGGCGGTGGCCACGGCCGCGCCCGACGGCTACACGGTGATGATCCATTCGTCGTCGCACACGGTCAGCCCTTCCACCTTCGCCAAGCTGCCCTTCGACACGCTGCACGACTTCGCGGGCATCACGCCCATTTCGTCGCTGCCCAACGCGTTGGTCATCTCGCCCAGCAAGAACATCAAGACCCTGCCGCAGCTGTTGGCCGCCGCGCGCGCCAAGCCCGGCAGCATGAACTTCGCCTCGGCCGGCCAGGGCAGCGCCACGCACCTGAACGCCGAGAAGTTCAAGATGGCCGCGAAGATCGACGCGACCAACATCCCGTTCAAGGGATCGGGCGAAGCCGTCACCGAAGTGCTGTCGGGCCGCGTCGACTACTACTTCTCGCCCATCGCGCCCGTCATCGGCCAGATCAAGGACGGCCAGTTGCTCGCACTGGCCGTGGGCTCGCCCAAGCGCGCTGCCGCCCTGCCCGACGCGCCCACCACCACCGAGGCCGGCGTGCCCGGCTCCGAGTTCAACTTCTGGATCGGCATGATGGCGCCCGCCAAGACGCCGCGCGACGTCGTCAACCGCCTGCACGACGAAGTGGTCAAGGCGCTGGCCACGCCCGAGGTGAAGGAGCGCTTCCTCAAGCTGGGCGCCGACGCCTGGACGCTCAAGCCGGAGCAGTTCGATGCCTACATCAAGGACGAGATCGCCAGCAACGCACAGCTCGTGAAGGCGGCCGGCCTGTCGGTCCAGCCGTAGTCCGACACAAGAGGCTGCCGTCGTCATCGCCATGTTTCGCACGCTCCTGCTCTCCCCGGCCCTGCGCCCGTTCTTCCTGATCCTGTTGCTGCTGGTGCTGTGGGACCTGACGATCCGCCTCTTCAAGATTCCGGCCTACCTCATTCCCCCGCCGTGGGAGGTCGTGAAGCAGCTCGTGGCCGAATGGCCGCGCCTGCTCGCCGAAGCCTGGAAGACCACGCTCGCCACGCTCGGCGGCTTCGGGCTCACGATCGTCATCGGCATTCCGATCGCGATGGTCATCGCGTACTCGCGCCTCGTCGAGTCGTATGTGTACCCGCTGCTGGTGTTCTCGCAGAGCATCCCCAAGGTCGCGATTGCGCCGCTGTTCGTGGTGTGGTTCGGCTTCGGCATCCTGCCCAAGGTGATCAGCGCCTTCTTGCTGGGCTTCTTCCCGGTGGTGGTGTCGACGGTGATGGGCTTCAAGTCGGTCGAGCCCGACATGCTAGACCTGGCCCGCTCGATGGGCGCGAGCCGCTTGCAGACCTTCTTCAAGATCAGCCTGCCGCAAGCGCTGCCCGCGATCTTCAGCGGCCTGAAGGTGTCGGTCACGCTGGCTGTGGTGGGTGCAGTGGTCGGTGAATTTGTCGGTTCCAACTCGGGCATCGGCTACGTGCTGCAGGTGGCCAACGGCAACTTCGACCTGCCCTTGATGTTCGCCGCGCTCGTCGTGCTGTCGAGCATCGGCGTCATTCTTTTCGTCGCCGTCGACCTGGTCGAGCGCGTGATGATTCCGTGGCATGCCTCGCAGCGCCACGTGCAATGAGTTCCTTCGCCATACCTAGAAAACTCCCGGAGACAACGCCATGAAGAAACTGCTGCTTCCCTCGCTGCTCGCCGCAGCCGCGCTCGCCACCTTCGCCATCGCCCCCGCCCACGCGCAGGGCGACAAGCCGAAGGACAAGGTCACGCTGATGCTCAACTGGTACCTGTACAGCGAGCACGCGCCCTTCTTCCTGGGCAAGGAGAAAGGCTTCTACGCCGAGGAAGGCATCGAACTCGACATCCAGGAAGGCCGCGGCTCCGCCGTCACCGCGCAGGCGGTGGCCGCCAAGTCGGCGACCTTCGGCTACATCGACGTCACCACGATGATCAAGGCTGCTGCCAAGGGCGCGCCGCTCAAGTCGACCGGCGTGCTGTTCCAGGTGAGCCCGATGTCGGTCATGGGCTTCAGCGAGAAGAACATCAAGACGCCCAAAGACATCATCGGCAAGACCGTGGCCGTGACGCCCGGCGACTCGATGTCGCAGATGTGGCCGCTGTTCCTCAAGGTCAACAACATCAAGGCCGACCAGGTGAAGATCGTCTCGGGCGACGGCCAGACCAAGCTCAATGCCGTGACCAACGGCCAGGCCGATCTGCTGCTGGGCTACGTGATGGACCAGGCCATCAAGCTGCAGGACGCCACCGGCAAGCCCGTGACGCCGATCCGCTTTGCCGACTCGGGCGTGAACCAGATCAGCTCCGGGATCATCACCAACAAGAACCTGCTGACCGAAAACCCCGACCTCGTGAAGCGCTTCATGCGCGCCTCCACCAAGGCCGCCGAAGCCGCCGAGAAGAGCCCCGAAGCCGCGGTCGACGCGATGCTCAAGGCCAACCCGAAGGCCGGCGTGCGCGACACGCTCATCGTCGGCATGAAGCAGAGCGTGGCGCTGTATCACACGAAGGACACAGCCAACCAACGGCCGTTCCGCGTGGCGATGAAGAACGTGAACGACTCACTGGACCTGCTGGTGCAGTACGGCGGCATGGATGCGTCCACGCGCGGCAAGCCCGAGGACTACGTGACGCTCGACTTCCTGCCGAACTGATTCCCTGTCCTGCACGCGCTCGCTGTTGTCACCTTTCACGCACCCCATGTCCCAAGTCAACCTGATAGAAGCGCGCGGCGTCTCGAAGACCTACCAAAGCAAGGACGGCCCGGTCGAGTCGCTCAAGCCACTGGACTTCGCCATCGAGGAAGGTGAGTTCGTCTCCGTCGTCGGCCCCTCGGGCTGCGGCAAGAGCACGCTGCTCAAGATGGTCGCGGGGCTGCTGCCCATCAGCGGCGGCGAGCTCACGCTGGCCGGCAAGCCGATCAACGGGCCGCAGAAGGACGTGGGCATCGTGTTCCAGAGCGCCGTGCTGCTGCCCTGGCGCAGCGTGGAAGACAACATCCTGCTGCAGGCCGAAATGCGTCATCTGCCCAAGGCCGCCTCACAGACCCGGGCACGCGAGCTCATGGAAATGGCCGGCCTCAAGGGCTTCGAGGGCAAGTACCCGTGGCAGCTGTCGGGCGGCATGCAGCAACGCGCTTCGATCTGCCGCGCGCTGCTGCACGACCCGTCGGTGCTGCTCATGGACGAGCCCTTCGGCGCGCTCGACGCGATGACGCGCGAGAAGATGAACCTCGAACTGCAGCGCATCTGGATGGCCTCGAAGAAGACCGTGATGCTCATCACCCACAGCATCCCCGAGGCGATCTTTCTCTCGGACCGCGTGATCGTGATGAGCGAGCGCCCCGGCTCGATCGCCGCCGTCTACGACATCGACCTGCCGCGCCCCCGCACGCTGGACATGATGGCCTCGCCCGAGTTCGGCCAGTACACGAAGCTGGTGCGCGCGCATTTCTTCTCGCAGGGCATCCTGGACCACTGAAGCGGCCATGACCGACGCGCCCCGTTTCCACATCGAAGAGATCCGCTTTTCCGAGCGCGACGTGGCCCTGCGCCTGCCGTTCCGCTTCGGCGCCGCCACCGTCACGGCCTGCCCGCAGGTCTACGTGCGGGCGCGCATCCGTTTCGAGAACGGCGGCACGGCCGAGGGCTGCGCCGCCGAGATGATGGTGCCCAAGTGGTTCGACAAGAACCCGGCCCTCACCAACGAGCAGAACTTCGAGCAGCTGCGCTTTGCGCTGCGCGATGCACGTGACGCGTACGTCGGCGAAGACGACGCGCAGACCGCATGGACGCACTTCGCCTCCAACTACGCCGCGCTGCAGACCCGCGCGAAGGCCAAGGGTTTGCAAGCGCTGGTGGCGAGCTACGGCCCCGCGCTGATCGACCGCGCCGTGATGGACGCGCTGTGCCTGCACACCGGCACCAGCTTCGCAACGGCCATGAGCGCCAACCTCTGCGGCATCGACATCGCAGGCAGCGGCCTCGCCGACGACCTCGCGGGCTTCGACATGCCCGCGTTCCTCGCCCGCCAATCGCCGCGCAACAGCATCGCCGCACGCCACACCATCGGCCTGGCCGATGCGATCGACGACGGCGACGCGCTGCCCGACGCACCGACAGACGGCCTGCCCACCACCCTCGCTGCGGCCGTGAAGCGCTACGGCCTCACCCACTTCAAGCTCAAGCTCTGCGGCAACACCGCGCAGGACATCGACCGGCTCCAGCGCATCGCCCGCGTGATCGACGGCCACGCGCAGCTCGTGACGCTCGATGGCAACGAGCAGTACGCCGATGCCGACGACTTCGCCGTCTTCCTCGACCGCATGCTGTCGACGCCCGTGCTGTGGAAGCTCGCGCAGAAGACGGTCTTCGTCGAGCAGCCGATCCGCCGCGATGCCGCGCTGGAGCGCAGCGTGTCGGCGCTGGGCAAGCGCATTCCGCTGCTGATCGATGAATCCGACGCCGCGCTCGACGCCTTCGTGCAGGCGCGCGCGCTCGGCTACACAGGCGTATCGAGCAAGAGCTGCAAGGGCTTCTACAAGTCGGTCGTCAACGCGGCACGCTGCGCGCACTGGAATGCGGCAGAAGACAAGCCGCGCTACTTCCTCTCCGGCGAAGACCTGACCATGCAGGCCGGCATCGGCGTGCAGCAGGACCTGGCGCTCGTCGGCTGGCTCGGCCTGTCGCATGTCGAGCGCAACGGCCACCACTACGTCAACGGCCTCGCGGCCGTGCCCGAGGCCGAGCAGCAGGCGCTGTCGCAGCTGCACCCCGGCCTCTACAAAACCAGCGACGGCGCCACGCGCCTCGCCCTGCGCGACGGACAGTTGTCCCTGTCCTCGCTCGCCACCGCGCCCGGTTTTGCCACCGGCAAACCCGGCGCCGGCATCTCGTGGGACGCCATGCGTTCCGTCTACTGAAGCACTCCTCTCGCATCCCAAGGAAGAAAACGATGGCCACCCAACGTCTCGGAATCATCATGCACGGCGTCACCGGCCGCATGGGCATGAACCAGCACCTGATCCGCTCCATCTGCGCGATCCGCGCGCAAGGCGGCGTCACGCTGTCGAACGGCGACAAGGTCATGCCCGACCCGATCCTCATCGGCCGCAACGCCGAGAAGATGGAAGCGCTCGCCAAGACCCACAACATCGCACGCTGGGGCACCGACCTCGACAAGGCGCTCGAGAACAAGGACGACACGATCTTCTTCGACGCCGGCACCACGCAGATGCGCCCCACGCTGCTGGCCAAGGCCATCCGCGCCGGCAAGCACGTGTACTGCGAGAAGCCGATCGCCACCAACCTCAATGAAGCCGTCGAAATCGCGCGCCTGGCCGAAGGCTCGGGCCTGAAGCACGGCGCGGTGCAGGACAAGCTCTTCCTGCCCGGCCTGCGCAAGCTCGACATGCTGCGCCGCGCGGGCTTCTTCGGCCGCATGCTCAGCGTGCGCCTGGAGTTCGGCTACTGGGTGTTCGAGGGCGACCTGCAACCGATCCAACGCCCGAGCTGGAACTACCGCAAGGAAGACGGCGGCGGGATGATCCTGGACATGATGTGCCACTGGCGCTATGTGCTGGACAACCTGTTCGGCGAGGTGAAGTCGGTGTCGTGCATCGGTGCCACGCACATCCCCACGCGCTGGGACGAAGCCGGCAAGCCGTACGAAGCCACCGCCGACGACGCGGCCTACGCCACCTGCGAACTGACGGGCCACAACGGCGAACCGGTGATCGCGCAGATCAACATGAGCTGGGCCACGCGCGTGCGCCGCGACGACCTCGTGACCTTCCACGTCGACGGCACCGACGGCTCGGCCGTGGCCGGCCTGTCGAGCTGCCGCGCCCAGTCGCGCGTCGCCACGCCGCGCCCGGTGTGGAACCCCGACGAGAAGCAGATGATGAATTTCTTCGACCAGTGGCAGGAGATTCCGGATTCGCAGGTCTACGACAACGGCTTCAAGATCCAGTGGGAGCATTTCATTCGCCACGTGGTCGAGAACGAGCCCTACAAGTGGACGCTGCCCGAAGGCGCCAAGGGCGTGCAGCTGGTCGAGGCCGCGCTCGAGTCGTGGCAAGACCGCCGCTGGGTCGACGTGCCCGCGCTGAAGGTCTGACGAAGCACACGCCATGGCACTGTCGCTGACCCTCCCCACCGCGAGCGGCACGCTCGCACCCTACGCCCTGCGCGGCACCGCGCCGGTGAAGCCCGAAGCGGGCGTCAAGTTCAACCGCATCGCCTACTCAGCCGCGCACGTCGTGGCCGACCCGCTCGCGGCCGTCGACCCGTGGCTGCAGGCCGCGGTCGACTGGGACACCACCATCGCCTACCGCCGCCACCTGTTCTCGCTCGGCCTGGGCGTGGCCGAGGCCATGGACACCGCGCAGCGCGGTATGGGCCTCGATTGGCCCACGTCGCTCGAACTGATCCGCCGCTCGCTCGACGCCGCGAAAGATGTGCCCGGTGCACTGGTCGCCTCGGGCTGCGGCACCGATCACCTGAACCTCGACGACGTGAAGAGCGTCGACGACGTGATCCGCGGCTACGAAGAACAGATGGCCGCCATCGAAGCGCTCGGCGGCAAGCTGATCGTGATGGCCAGCCGCGCGCTGGCCCGCGTGGCGAAGAGCCCTGCCGATTACGAGCGCGTGTACGACCGCATCCTCAGCCAGGCAAAGCAGCCTGTGGTGCTGCACTGGCTGGGCGACATGTTCGACCCGGCGCTGGCGGGCTACTGGGGCACGAAGGACGTCGATGCGGCCATGGACACCGCCGTGGGCATTATCGCGGCGCATCCGGACAAGGTCGACGGCATCAAGATTTCGCTGCTCGACAAGGACAAAGAAATCGCCATGCGCCGCCGCCTGCCGAAGGGCGTGCGCATGTACACGGGCGACGACTTCAACTACGCCGAGCTCATCGCCGGCGACGGCTTCGGCGACGAGCCGACGCATGGCAAGAGCGATGCGCTGCTGGGCATCTTCGACGCCATCGCGCCTGCCGCGAGTGCTGCGCTCGGTGCCCTGGCGCAAGGCAACACCGAGAAGTTTCACGCGATCCTCGGCCCCACGGTGCCGCTGTCGCGCCACATCTTCGCGGCGCCCACGCGCTTCTACAAGACGGGCGTGGTGTTCATGGCCTGGCTCAACGGCCACCAGAAGCACTTCACGATGGTGGGCGGCCAGCAGAGCACGCGTTCGCTGCAGCACTTCGCGGAACTGTTCCGTCTCGCGGATGCGGCCAATCTGCTGGAGCAGCCCGAACTCGCGGTGCGCCGCATGAAGACCTTGCTGGCGCTGCACGGCGTGGAAGGCTGAGCGACCTCATGCGCGATTTCTCGCAGAACCACGACTGGCTGTCGATCAACACGGCGACCATCCGCAAGCAGTCGGGCGCCGAGGTGCCGCTCGACCGCCTCATCGACCAGTGCGCCGAACGCGGCATCCGCGCCATCAGCCCGTGGCGCGACCAGGTCGCGGCCGTCGGGCTCGACAAGGTGGCGAAGCAGCTGAAGGCGCACGGCATCGGCCTCTCGGGCTACTGCCGCGGCGGCTTCTTCCCCGCGCCTGATGCGGCAGGACTGAAGGCCGCGCTCGACGACAACCGCCGCGCCATCGACGAAGCCAAGACGCTCGAGGCGCCCTGCCTCGTGCTCGTCGTCGGGGCGCTCCCCGGCGCGCTCGAGGGCAAGGCGGCGTACACCGACATCGCCCGCGCACGCAGCGAGGTGCGCGACGGCATCGCCACATCGCTCGAATACGCCCGCGAAGTCGGCATGCCGCTCGCCATCGAGCCGCTGCATCCGATGCAGGCGGCCGACCGCGCCTGCATCAACACGCTTGAACACGCGCTCGACCTGTGCGACGAACTCGACGCGGGCAAGACCGGCATGCTCGGCGTGGCGCTGGACATCTATCACGTGTGGTGGGACCCGAAGCTGCAGCAGCAGATCGCCCGCGCCGGCCGCGAACGGCTGCTGGCGTACCACGTCTGCGACTGGCTCACGCCGACGCGCGACCTGCTCTCTGATCGCGGGATGATGGGTGACGGGGTCGTCGAGTTGAAGAAGATTCGCGGTTGGGTCGAGGACGCGGGCTTTGCGGGGTTCAGCGAGGTCGAGATCTTCTCGAACCTCGACTGGTGGCAGCGCCCCGGCGCCGAGACGCTCGACGTCTGCATCGAACGACACCGCAGCGCGGTCTGATCGATCCTGCCGAAGCGAAAGGCAGCCGCTTGTGCTGCAATCCGCCCCATGGCTGACCCGACCCTCGACGACCTGCGCCGCTACGCCGTCGCGCGCACCCTCTTCACGCCCACGACGCTCCCCGCCGCGATCCGCAAGCTCGGCTTTGTGCAGGCCGACCCGATCCGCGCGCCGGCGCGGGCGCAAGACCTCACGCTGCGCCACCGCGTGAAGGACTACCGTGCGGGCGATCTCGAAAGCCGCTACGCGCGGCTGGCGATCGAAGAAGACTGCCTCGTCAACTACGGCTTCCTGCCGCGCGAGCACCTCGCGCTGATGCATCCGCGCCAAGCCAAGCAGGCCTGGGACGCCGACACGCGCCGCAAGGCCACCGACGTGCTGGCCTATGTGCGCGAGCACGGGCCGGTGCATCCGCGCCAGGTCGAGCAGCACTTTGCGCATGGCCGCATCCAGAACTACTGGGGCGGCTCCAGCAACGCCACCACGCACCTGCTCGACGGCATGCACTACCGCGGCCTGCTGCGCGTGGTGCGACGCGACAGCGGCACGCGGGTCTATGAAGCGGTGAACCATCTGCCCGCCGACGACAGCCCCGCCGGGCGCGCGCAGCGTGCGGCGGCGCTCATCGAACTGGTGGTGCGCAAGTACGCGCCGCTGCCGGCCACGAGCCTGACGTACCTCGTGCGCCTGCTCGGCTACGGCGCCCCGCACCTTGCCGCGCAGACGCAGGCGGCGCTGCGGCTGGCGCGCGAGGAGCTGGCCAGTTGCCGCATCGACGGCACCATCTGGTACTGGCCCGGCGACGAGAACCCCGCCTCGCGCCGCCATGCGCCCGACGATGCGGTGCGCCTGCTCGCGCCCTTCGACCCGGTGGTGTGGGACCGCCGCCGCTTCGAGCTGCTGTGGGGCTGGACGTACAAGTTCGAGGCCTACACGCCCGCGCCGAAACGGCAGTTCGGCTACTACGCGTTGCCGATGCTGTGGCACGACCGCGTGATCGGCTGGGCCAACGTGAGCGCGCCTGAAGGTCGGTTGCAACCTACCTTCGGCTACGCCGATGCGAAGAAGCCGCACGGCGCGGCCTTCCGCGCGGGCCTCGACGACGAACTGCACCGCATGACGCAGTTCCTCGCCGGCCGCTGACGCGGCCTTTTATAATCGCCCGCCTCAGCCAGCCGCTCGCGCCCGCCGCGAGCCCGCCAGCCGTCTTCGAAGGAACGAAGACGCAGCAGCCCGAGCGACGACACCTCCCGTCGTCGCCCCCGGCCACTGCCCCCACGACGCCGTAGACACACAACACCAGCCGGTGCGCTTTCCTTTCGGAATGCGCCACGGCACGCGCTCGTTCGTTTCCGTTTTTTCGCTCGCACCCGAGAAGCCATGGCACGCCCCGACCGCGCGCCGCAGCCACTCCCCCGCCCTAGACACATCCGACGCAGGACCCAGGAGAAGCTGCACATGACATTCAAGAACCGTTGCCCCGGAACGCCGCTCACGCGGCGGGGCTATGCCACGCTCGCGGTCACCGCCGTGGCACTCGCCGCCAGCGCACACGCCCATGCACAAGAAGCCGCCGCGGCCGACACACGGCAGGCGCTGCCCACCGTGACCGTCTCGGGCGATGCCGGTGAAACCGCTACCGGCCCCGTGACGGGCTTCGTCGCCAAACGCGGCAGCACCGCCACCAAGACCGACACGCCGCTGATCGAGACGCCGCAGGCCATCTCGGTCGTCACGCGCGACCAGATCGAGGCCCAGGGCGCGCTCACCTTGCGCGAGACCACCAACTACACGGCCGGCGTGGTGTCGAGCTACTTCGACAGCCGCGGCGACTCGTTCAAAGTGCGCGGCGGTGACGCAGTCCAGTACCTGGACGGCATGCAACGCACCTACGGCGTCTACAACAGCAGCAAGCCCGAGCCGTACATGCTCGAGCGCGTCGAGCTGCTGCGCGGCCCCTCGTCGGTGCTCTATGGCCAGGGTGGCGTCGGCGGCGTGCTGAACCTCGTGTCGAAGCGCCCGCAGGCCGAGACGCAGCGCGAAGTGCAGTTGCAGCTGGGCAGCAACTCGCGCAAGCAGATCGCCGCCGATTTCACCGGCTCGCTCGATCCCGAGAGCAAGTGGATGTACCGCCTCGTGGCCGTGAACCGCGACAGCGGCACGCAGGTCGACCACGTGTCGGACGACCGCATCGCCATCGCACCCTCGCTCACCTGGCGCCCGAACGCCGACACCTCGCTCACGCTGCAGGCCTCCTACCAGAAGGACAAGAGCGGCTCGCTGATCGGCTTCTTCCCGTGGCAGGGCACGCTGCTGCCCTCGCTGTACGGCCGCATCCCGACCTCGACCTTCACCGGCGAGCCGGGCTTCGACCGCTTCGACACGCGCAGCACCTCGCTCGGCTACCTGTTCAGCCACCGCATCAACGACACCTGGACGGTGCGCCAGAACCTGCGCTCGACGGAGAGCAAGGTTTGGTACAACACCTCGTACACCAGCTTCGCGGCCAACCGCCTCACGGGCCGTCCGGCGCGCCCGGTGTTCAATGCCGACCAGCGCACCATTGAGCGCGACCTGAGCAGCGACATCAACGGCGGCAAGATGCTGCTGCTCGACAACCAGGCCGAAGCGCACTTCAAGACCGGTGAGGTCGAGCACACGCTGCTGCTGGGCGCCGACTTCCAGCGCAACACCACCTCCAAGCTCTCGGGCCGCGGCCGTGCGGGCGCGCTCGACGTGTACGCACCGGTGTACGGCAACTACACGGCGCCGACCAGCTACACACGCGCGCCCGAAGTGGTGCAGAAGCAGGCGGGCCTGTACGTGCAGGACCAGGTCAAGTACGGCCGCTGGATCGGCCTGCTGGGCCTGCGCCATGACAAGGCCACCACCGACACCGAAGGCCGCCCCGCCGCGGCGGCCGACGACAAGGCCACCACCAAGCGCGCCGGCCTGGTCTACCTGGCCGACGGCGGCTGGGCACCGTACCTGAGTTACGCCGAATCGTTCCTGCCGCTGGGCGGCGTCGACACGTCGAACAACCCCTTCAAACCGCAGCGCGGCAAGCAGTGGGAAGCCGGCGTGAAGTGGGAGCCCGCGGGCCAGCGCACCTCGTTCATGGCGGCGGTGTACGACCTGCGCGACACCAACCGCAAGACCACCGACCCGACCAACCCGCTCAACAGCGTGCAGCTCGGCGAAGTGCACGTGAAGGGCCTGGAGCTCGAGTACAAGGGCAGCATCGCGCGCGACTGGGACTGGACCACTTCATACGCCTACACCGACGCGCGCGTGTCGAAGAGCAACGGCTCCGACCTGGGCAAGCGCATCTCGGGCGTGCCCAAGCACACGGCATCGGCCTGGGTGACCAAGCGCTTCTCGATCGGCGGCCTGCACGGTTTCTCGGCCGGCGGCGGCGTGCGCTACATGGGCAAGTCGTACGACGGCATGGACAACAACCCCGTGCCCGCGGTCACGCTGTTCGACGCGATGTTCGCGTGGGACAACGGCCCGCTGCGCCTGGCGCTCAACGTGGCCAACCTGACCGACAAGGTGCAGATCACCACCTGCCTGGCGCGCGGCGACTGCTTCTACGGCCAGCGCCGTACCCTGACCGCCAGCGCCACGTACCGCTTCTGAAGAAAATCCCCGCGCGGGCGAAGGTCTGGCGCGCGGGTGACAACCCCGCGCTGCAAGGGGCTTCTAGAATCGCGCCGTCGTCCGGTTCGCCGGATGGCAAGCGTTCTCAGGGCGGGGTGCAATTCCCCACCGGCGGTGATGGCGACGAAAGTCGCACAAGCCCGCGAGCGCCTCGGACCTGCCACAGGTCCGAGGGTCAGCAGATTTCGGTGCGATTCCGAAGCCGACGGTCACAGTCCGGATGAAAGAGAGCGCGAAATGCGGGCATGCCCGCGCGCCTTGCTTTGCTTTTTTGAGGCAAACCGGCGCGCGAGCGGGCCTGTGGTTTCGTGCGCCCTGATTCAGGAAACCTGCTTTCTAGAGGCACACCATGAGTCAGATCAACGACCTTCCCCTTTCTGCCGTCACCGCGTCGGGTTCGCCGCGCGGCCAGCGCATCGCATTCGTCGAGGCGCAATGGCATTCCGACATCGTCCACCAGGCACGTGACGCGTTTCTCGAAGAGATGGCGCGGCTCGGCGTGGCGCGCGAGCTCATCGACATCTTCGATGTGCCCGGCGCCTTCGAGATTCCGCTGCACGCCAAGCGCCTCGCCAACTCGGGCAAGTACGCGGCCATCATCGGCTGCGCGCTGGTGGTGGACGGCGGCATCTACCGCCACGAGTTCGTCGCCAACACCGTCGTCAGCACGCTGATGTCGCTGCAGCTGGAGACCGACGTGCCGATCTTCTCGGCCGTGCTCACGCCGCACCATTTCCACGAGCACGTGGAGCACCGCAAGTACTTCCACCGCCACTTCGCGATCAAGGGCACGGAAGTGGCCGAGGCCTGCTTCAAGACGCTCGAGGCGCTGGACAAGGTCGACGCGCTGCTCGCCGCCTGACCCCGCAGTTGGCAAGCGGCGCAAGCCTGCAGTAACCTGCGCGGATGGCCTCTCCATCCGCTCCAGCGGCCGCAGCAGCTGCCGACCGCTACACCCTCTATGGCGCGCCCGGTTCGGGCGCCACGCCCGTCCATGCCGCGCTGACGCTGATCGGCGCGCAGGTCGACACGGTCGACATCGCCCCCTGGGAGGGCGAGTCCGAGCGCGAGCGACTGACCGATGTCAACCCGATGCAGCAGGTGCCCGCGCTCGTGCTGCCTTCGGGCGAGGTGATGACCGAGAGCGCGGCCATCCTCATCTGGCTCGGCGACCGCTACCCCGAAGCCGGGCTCTGCCCCGCGCCCGACGATCCGCTGCGCACGCGCTACCTGCGCTGGATGGTCTATTTGCCGGCGTCGATCTATTCGATGTTCTGGGTGCGCGACGACCCGCAGCGCCTCGTGCCCGACCCCGCCGCACAGGCCGCGATGCTCGAACGTTCGGCCGAGCGCATCGCGCACTGCTGGCACCTGATGGACACGCAGATCGACGAACCCGCGCCCTACCTGCTCGGCGAAAAGCTCAGCATGCTCGACCTGTACGTGACCGTGATGTCGCGCTGGACGCCGACCCGCCGGCGCTTCTACCGCGTGGCGCCGCGCATGGCGCGCGTGGTGCGCCGCGTGGACGCCGACCCGCGGCTCGCGGAATTCTGGGCGGCGCGCTTTCCCTTCTCGCTGGATACGAGCGCGCCGGGCAGCTGAGGCAACCCAGTTTTCTATCATCGACCCCATGACCGCACGCACACCGACCACCGCCTACCCGATGACGATCTATCACAAGCCCAACTGCAGCACGTCGCGCAACGTGCTGGGCTTGATCCGCGAAAGCGGCGTGGAGCCCGAGATCGTGCTGTACCTGGAAACGCCGCCCTCGAAGAAGAAACTGCGCGAGCTGACGAAGGCGATGGGCCTGACGGCGCGCGACCTGCTGCGCACCAAGGAAGCGCCCTACGAAGAACTGAAGCTGGCGGACGAGAAACTGACCGACGACCAGCTGTTCGACGCGATCGTGGCGCACCCGATCCTCTTGCAGCGGCCCATCGTGGTGTCGCCGCGCGGCACGCTCATGTGCCGGCCGTGGGAGCGCGTGCGCGAGATTCTTCCGGCCTGACGTCTTCCTGCGCCAGCCCCCACGCGACATGCTCGCGCACCAGTTCACTCGGATGCTCGGCACGCGTGGCCAATGCCTCCTTCGCACCGGCCTCGCCTGACCGCACCGCATTGCCCAGCGCCACCGCGATGTTGCGCAGCCAGCGCTCGTGGCCGATGCGGCGGATCGGGCTGCCTTCGGTGCGGCGCAAAAAGTCTTCCTCGCTCCACGCAAACAACTCGGCCAGCGTGCGCCCCGTGAGCCCCTCGCGCGCGTCGAAGTCGGGCAGCGTGCTCTTCTTCGCGAACTTGTTCCAGGGGCAGATCAGCTGGCAGTCGTCGCAGCCGTAGATGCGGTTGGCCATCAGCGGGCGCAGTTCCGTCGGAATGGCGCCGGCATGCTCGATCGTCAGGTACGAGATGCAGCGGCGCGCATCGAGCCGCTGCGGCGCGACGATCGCGCGTGTCGGGCACACGTCGATGCAGGCGCTGCAGCTGCCGCAGTGCGCGCTGACGGGCTCGCTCGGCGGCAGCGCCATGTCGACGTAGATTTCGCCGAGAAAGAACATCGAGCCCGCGTCGCGGTCGAGCACCAGCGTGTGCTTGCCGCGCCAACCCTGGCCGCTGCGCGAGGCCAGCTCGGCCTCGAGCACCGGCGCCGAATCGGTGAAGGCACGGTGGCCGAAGGGGCCCACCTCTTCGGCGATCTGCTCGGCCAGTTTGGCGAGGCGGTTGCGCAGCACCTTGTGATAGTCGCGGCCTCGCGCATAGACCGACACGATGGCCTCGCCGGGCCGCGTGAGGCGGTCGAACTCGACGGCCTGCCAGTCGTCCGGCGTGGCGCGCGGCAGGTAGTCCATGCGCGCGGTGATCACGCTCACCGTGCCCGGCACCAGCTCCGCGGGCCGCGCGCGGCGGGTGCCGTGTGTTGCCATGTATTGCATCTCGCCATGGAACCCATGGGCCAGCCATTGCATCAGACCGTCCTCGGCGCTCGACAGATCGACGCCCGCGATTCCGATTTGGGAGAATCCGAGTTCCCGGGCCAAGGCCTGAATACGAGCAATGAGTGGATGGCTGACGATCACTTGCCGATTGTAGAAACGCATGCCCATGCCCGCACCCTGCGCTGGCATGGCGAAGACGACACCGACGCACTGGCGCGCGCGCTCGCCGCATCGCCCGCGTTGCGCGACGCGTTCATCGCGCTGCAGGGCGACCTCGGCGCCGGCAAGACCACCTTCGTGCGCCACCTGCTGCGCGCGCTCGGCATCACCGGGCGCATCAAGAGCCCCACCTACGCGGTGGTCGAGCCGCACGAGGCGCCCGACGGGCTGGCCATCTTCCACTTCGACTTCTACCGCTTCGCCGATCCGCGCGAATGGGACGACGCGGGCTTTCGCGACATCTTCGCGGGCCCCGGCCTCAAGCTGGCCGAGTGGCCGGAAAACGCCGCGGGGCGCACCCCACCTGCCGACCTAGCTATTAAAATAGAAGCAATGACCGACGACACCCGCAGCGTGACTCTTCTTGCGAACACCCCTCGCGGCAGCGATCTGCTGGCGTGCCTCGCCGCATGAAGGCGACCGGCCTGAAACGGCGCGTGCTGCTGCAAGGCGGCAGCATCGCGCTGATGCTGGGCGTGCACCAGATCGCGCGCGGCGCCAGCATCCTCGCCGTGCGCGTGTGGCCCGCCGCCGACTACACCCGCGTGACCATCGAGTCCGACGCCCGCCTCAACTCGCAGCAGCTCGTGGTCGGCAGCCCGCCCCGGCTGGCCGTGGACATCGAGGGCATCGACCTCAACACCGAGCTGCGCGACCTGGTCGGCAAGATCAAGCCCGGTGACCCGTTCATCAACGGCCTGCGCATCGGGCAGAACGCACCGAAGGTGGTGCGCATCGTGTTCGACCTGAAGCAGACCGTGCGCCCGCAGGTGTTCTCGCTGGCGCCCGTGGCCGCCTACAAGCACCGGCTGGTGCTCGACCTGTACCCCGAACAGGCCATCGACCCGATGGAAGCGCTGATCGCCGAGCGGCTGCGCGATGCGCCCAAGAACGGCAGCAGCACCAGCGCGCCGAGCAACGGCCCCGCCGTGGCAAGCGCCCCGCCCGCCGCGCCATCACCAGGCCCCGCGCCCGTGCGCCCCGCCATGCCGCCCGTCGACCCGCTGGGTGACCTGATGGCGCAGCAGGCCATGCGCCCCGGCCCGTCGACGCCCGCGCCGGCCCTGCCGCCCGGCGGCATGCCACTGCCGATGCCGCCGGCACCGCCGCCCGTCGTGGCCGCGGCGCCGCCGGCGCGACCCGTGACACCGCCCGGCCCCCCGCCCCGCGCGACGGCCAGCCGCACCGACCGCATCATCATCGTGGCGCTCGACCCCGGCCACGGCGGTGAAGACCCCGGCGCCATCGGCCCGAACGGCACGCGCGAGAAAGACATCGTGCTGCAGGTGGCGCACCGCCTGCGCGACCGCATCAACGCGGCCAGCGTCAACGGCAGCCCGATGCGCGCCTTTCTCACGCGCGACGCCGACTTCTTCGTGCCGCTGGGCGTGCGCGTGCAGAAGGCGCGGCGCGTGCAGGCCGACCTGTTCGTGAGCATCCACGCCGACGCGTTCACCACGCCCGCCGCGCGCGGCGCCAGCGTGTTCGCGCTGAGCCAGAGCGGCGCCTCGAGCAGTGCCGCACGCTGGCTCGCCAACAAGGAAAACGACGCCGACAAGGTCGGCGGCGTGAACGTGGGCACCCACGAGGCGCAGGTGCAGCGCGCGCTGCTCGACATGAGCACCACCGCGCAGATCAACGACAGCCTGAAGCTCGGCGGCGCGATGCTCGGCGAGATCAAGGGCATCGGTGCGCGGCTGCACAAGGCGCAGGTCGAGCAGGCCGGCTTCGCGGTGCTCAAGGCGCCCGACATCCCGAGCGTGCTGGTCGAGACGGCCTTCATCAGCAACCCCGAGGAAGAAGCCAACCTGCGCCGCGCCGACTACCAGGAAAACCTGGCCGACGCGCTGATGCGCGGCATCCAGCGCTACTTCGCGCAGAACCCGCCGCTGGCGCGCAGCCGGCAGCTCTGACCTAGAAGCCAGCGACGCGGGCGACCCACGCGGCCGCATAGAGGCCGGCGCCGAAGACCGCGTGCGTGACCAGGCTCTGGAATCGCGCCATCGCAGGGCGCGGCGTGCGGCGCGCGGCAAAGCCCGCGCCCATCGCGGGCTGCATCACGCAGAACGGCACGAGCACGGTGCCGATGCCGACGATCAACGCAGGGGCGAGCGTCGGCTGGCGGGCCCATTCCAATCCCCAGCCCGCGAGCAGCACGGCCGCGAACGCGATGCCGAGCAGGTAGTGCGCAGTCCAGCCGATCACACCCTCGCCCGCCACGCGCGGCGACTTGCCGATGGGGTCGTGAAAGAAGCGCCCGCGCGGCAGGTGCACGAGCCAGCGGCCGACGAGGGCGTAGTCCAGCGAGGGAATACCGAACAGGCGCTGGCGCAGCACCGCCCACAGGTCCATCACCACCGTCGCGCCGGCGCCGACCCACAGCGTGCGGACCACGAACTCGATGGTCTCAGACACGGTCGCGCTCCTGCTCCGAGGCACGCGCGGCGATCATCCAGCAGGCCGCGACAAAGCGCACTTCGTCGCCCTGCACATACGGCGCGAAGGCGGCGTGCAAGGTCTCCACGACCTGCGCGCGCGTCTGTGCATCCGTCTCCTGCAGGATCAGCCCGACCGGTCCGAGCCGCGTGAAGTAGTCGACCAGCGCCGTCGCAGGGAACGCGCACTCGACCTCGAACGGCTGGATGTCGACCTCGCCCCACCCGCTCGCCTCGAGGATGCCCGCGACCCTCGCGCGGTCGGCAAACGCGAACTGGCCCGGCGCGTTCGGCCGGCGCGGCGGCAGGCCGGGCAGCAGCGGTGCGGCGGCGCGCTCGGCCGTCGTCATGAACGGGTTGTCGGCTCCGCCGCGCCAGGCGATGCAGCGCAAGGCCGCACCGTCCGTCGTGGCTCGCCGCAGGTTCGCGAAGGCCCGCACCGGGTCGTCGAAGAACATCACGCCCAGGCGTGAGATGACCATGTCGAACGCGGCCGGCTCGAAGGCATGACTCTGCACATCGGCGCAGACAAAGCGGGCCGACGGCAACACCTCGCGCGCGGCGCGGGCCTTCGCCGCCTCGATCATCGGTGCCGAGATATCGACGCCGAGGCACTGACCGGTCGCGCCGAGCTGCCGCGCCACGGCGAGCGTCGTGCGGCCGGTGCCGCAGCCCACGTCGAGCACGCGGCGGGCGCCCACGGCGCGCACCGCATCGGTCAGCCGCGCTTCGAGCGGCTGGAACATCGCGTCGAGCACGGCCTGCGTCTGGACCCAGGCGCTGCCGGCGCGGCCGTTCCACAAGGCGGCCTGTTCGGCATTGGCGGGAGATGTGTCGTCCATGATCGTTTTCCTCAAGGTGCCTTCAAGCGGCGAAGGCTAGACTGTGCCAATTCAAGTCGACTTGAAGTCAAGGGGGGCCTGCACATGGACATTTCGGAAGTCGCGCAACGCGCCGGCGTTCCCGCCTCGACGCTGCGTTTCTATGAAGAAAAAGGGCTGATCGCCTCGACCGGCCGGCACGGCCTGCGCCGCGTGTTCGCGCCCGACGTGCTGGAGCAGCTGGCGCTCATCGCGCTGGGCCGCGCCGCCGGTTTCTCGCTGGAAGAAATCGGCCGCATGTTCTCGCCCGAAGGCAAGCCGCGCATCGACCGGCAGGTGCTCGCCGACAAGGCACAGGACCTCGACCGCACGATCCGCCAGCTCACGGCGATGCGCGACGGCCTGCGGCACGCAGCGGTCTGCCCCGCGCCCAGCCACATGGAATGCCCCACCTTCCGCCGCATCCTGCGGGCGGCGTCGTCGGGTGCATTGGAAACGGCGCCGAAGAAGAAGGTGCCGAAGCCGCGCGCCACGTAGCCACACCCGCTTTCAGGCGTTGCGTCCCGCAACACGCGCCCTGTCCCACGCCACGCGGCCCGCCACCGCGCACAGGCACGTGCGGCAGGCTCCTACACCGCGAAATGCATACTTTTGACCATGATGAGCCATCACTCCTCGAAAGGTGGACACCATGTTGAAGACACGTCTCTGGATCGCCGCTGCAGCTGCCACTTCGGTCATGACGCTGGCAGGCTGTGCGAGCGGTCCCAACCAGAACCTCGGCACCGGTATCGGCGCACTCGGCGGCGCGGCGGTGGGCCATGCGATCGGCGGCAACACCGGCGCAACGCTGGGCGGCGCAGCCATCGGCGGCGTCATCGGCAACCAGGTGGGCCGCAACGTCGACGAACGCAACTACTACAACCAGCAGCGCTATCCGCGCGGCAGCGGTTACTACCCGGACAACGGCCCGCGTTACTGATCACCCACACCCTCAACGAAAAAACGCGCCCTCGGGCGCGTTTTTTTGTGGGTGAGTTTGCAGCGACTCAGGCCTGCGATGCCGCCGCCCGTGCCTTCTCGGCCTTCGAGGCGCGCCACGCGCCGAAGATCGCCAGCAGGCCGGGCACGAAGATCAGCGCCCAGATGATCTTGTCCAGGTGCAGCCGCACGAACGGCAGGTTGCCGAAGAAGTAGCCCGCGGTGGCGATGCCCAGCACCCAGAGCAGTGCGCCGCCCACGTTGTAGGCCGTGAACTTCGCGCGGTTCATCTCGGCCACGCCGGCCACGAAGGGCGCGAAGGTGCGAATGAAGGGCATGAAGCGCGCGAGCACGATGGTGATGCCGCCGTAGCGCTCGTAGAAGCTGTGGGCCTGGTCGAAGGCCTTGCGGTTGAAGAAGCGCGAGTTCTCCCACTGGAACACCTTGGGCCCGAAGTAGCGCCCGATCGAGTAGTTGCACTGGTCGCCGAGGATGGCCGCCACGATCAGGATGCCGCAGGCCAGCGGGAAGCTCATGAGCCCCACGCCGCACAGCGCGCCGACGATGAACAGCAGCGAGTCACCCGGCAAGAACGGCATGACCACCGCGCCGGTCTCGACGAACACGATCAGGAACAGCAGCGCATAGACCCAGGGGCCGTAGGCGACCACGAAGGCCTCGAGGTGTTTGTCGACGTGAAGAATGAAGTCGACGAGAAAGCTGATGATTTCCATGGGCGCGGATTATCCTTGTTGGCATGCTGCCCCCTTTTCGAATCACCCCATGATCCAGATCCGCGAAGCCCTCGATGCCGACTGGCCCGCCCTCTGGGCCGTCCTCGAACCGACGTTTCGCCGCGGCGACACCTACACCTACACCTACCCGCCCGATGTCACGGAAGAAGAAGCCCGCCACTCGTGGATGAAAGTGCCCACGCATACCTTCGTGGCCTGCAATGAAGAAGGCACCGTGCTGGGCACCTATGTGATCCGCGCCAACCAGCCGGGCCAGGGCGCACATGTGAGCAACTGCGGGTATGTGGTGTCCGAGGCTGCGCGCGGCCTGGGCGTGGCCTCGGCGCTGTGCGAACACTCGCAGCAGCAGGCCCTGCGCATGGGCTTCCTGGCGATGCAGTTCAACTTCGTCGTGTCGACCAACGAGCGCGCGGTGCAGCTGTGGCAGCGCATGGGCTTCGCCATCGTCGGCACCTTGCCGGGCGCGTTCCGGCATCCGCAGCATGGCTTCGTCGACGCCTTCGTCATGTTCAAGCAGTTGCAGCCGCTGCCCGGCGCGGCATGAAGAAGATCGAGCCCCGGCTCCTGCAGGCCTTTGTGGCCGTGGCCCGCGAGGGCTCGGTGTCGCGCGGCGCGCAGCGCCTGTTTCTCACGCAGCCGGCCGTGAGCCTGCAGCTCAAGGAATTGGGCGCGCTGGTCGAGCTGGAGCTGTTCCAGCGCACGCCCACCGGCCTGCTGCTCACGCGCGACGGCGCGGCGCTGCTCAACCATGCGGAGCATGCGCTCGAAGGTTTGAACGATTTCGCGGTGGCGGCCGAGAGGCTCAAGGGCGGCGTGCGCGGCTCACTGCGCATCGGCACCATCCTCGACCCCGACTTCACGCGGCTCAGCCCCTTCCTCACCGAACTGGTGGCGCTGGCGCCCGAACTCGAGACCGAGCTGCACCAGGGCACGAGCGGCGACGTGCTCGCCCAACTGCTCAACAAGGAACTGGACATCGGCTTCTACCTCGGCGACCCCGAAGCGACCGACCTGCCGCAGGCCAGCGCGGCCGCACGCCGCCAGGAAGGCGGCCTGCTGTTCCATTCGCAGGTGCTGACGCGCTTCAACTACCAGGTGATCGGCCCGAGCGGCTGGGCGCCGCAGGTGCTGGGCCGCGAGTGGCCCGAGCTGGCCTATTTGCCGTGGGTACTGGCACCGCCGACCTCGTCGCATTCGCGGCTGCTGGCGCCGGTGCTGCAGGCCCACAAGCTGGTGCTGAAGAAGGCTGCGCAGGCCGACCAGGAGATGTCGATGCTGGCGCTGGTGCGCGCCGGCGTCGGCATTTCGCTGGCGCGCGATGCGCTGGCATTGCAGGCCAGCCAGCGCGACGGCCTGGTCATTGCAGACCGCGTGAGCATCGGCTGCGACCTGCGCTTTGTCTGCCTGGCCGGCGCGCTCAAGCGGCCGGAGGTGGACTGCGCGTGGCAGGCGCTGTCGCGCGTCTGGCGACAGGCCTTCTGATCAGCTAGGCGCGCGCCCGACCGTCGCGCACGGCCGCAGGCGCTGCCGCCGCCCCGCTCTTCTTCGCCACGCGCCAGCCCTTGGGCATGAGCGCCAGCATCAGTGCGGCCAGCAGCGCTGCACTGCCCAGCGTGTACAGCCCCGCGGCCGAGCCGCCGTGGTTCTGTTCCACGTAGGTCCGCAGGTTGGGCGCCACGAAGCCGCCGAGGTTGCCGATGGAGTTGACCAGCGCAATGCCCGTGGCAATGCCCAGGCCCGACAGCCGCTCCGACAGGAAGGCATAGAAGATCGGCGTGCCCGACAGGTAGGTCGACGCACCGATCGACAGTGCCGCGATCGCGAAGACCGGCGAGCCGTGCGCCGACAGGCACACGCACACACCGAAGATCGTGTACAGCGTGGCCACGGTGACGCGGCGACGGTCGTGGTGACGGTCGGACCAGCGCGTGACGAAGTACACGACGAACAGCGCCAGCAGCCACGGGATGCTGGTGACGAAGCCGACCAGGAGGCCGATCTTCTGGCCCAGGATCTGCGCCACCTGGGTCGGGAGATAGAAGATGAGGCCGTAGGCCGCGATCTGCACGATGAAGAAGTTCAGCGCGAAGAACATGACGCGCGGATTGCACAAGGTCTGCCACACGGTCTGCGGGCTGTCGGCCGACTTTTCTGCCGCTTCCTGGTCGAGCACGGCCTGCAGCGCGTTCTGCTGCGCGGTCGTGAGCCAGGGCGCGTTGTGCGGCCGGTCGACGATGACGAAGAAGGCCACGATGCCCACCACCACAGCCATCAGGCCTTCGATGAGGAACATCCACTCCCAGCCCTTGAGGCCGCCGATGCCGTTCATGTCGAGCAGCGCACCGGAGATCGGCCCGCCGATGACGAGCGCGCCTGCAAAGCCGAACAGCAAAATGCCGTTGGCCTGTGCACGCACCTTCGCCGGGAACCAGTAGGTCAGCGTGAGCAGCACGCCGGGGTAGAAGCCCGCTTCCGCGATGCCGAGCAGGAAGCGCAGCACGTAGAAAGAGGTCTCGCTGGTCGCGAACATCATGGCCGACGCCACGAGCCCCCAGGTGACCATGATCCGGCACAGCCAGATGCGCGGACCGACGCGCGACAAAATCACGTTGCTCGGCACTTCGAAGATCGCGTAGCTCACGAAGAAGATGCCGGCGCCGAGCGCGAAGGCGCTGTTGCTCAGGCCGGTGTCGATCTGCAGCGCCTGCTTGGCGAAGCCGACGTTCACGCGGTCGAGAATCGACATGATGTACATGACGATGAGCATCGGCAGCAGGCGCCAGCGCGCCTTGTGGATGGCGCCTGTGACCAGCTCGCCGTAGGGACTCGTGGTTGTCATTGTTGTTGTCTCCTGAATAGGTATGTCTGTCTGAAAGCCGCCGAGGCTAGCCGCGTGCGACCGCGCCGTGGACGGGGTTCGTCACCGAACCCAACCCATCGATCTCGACCGAGACCACGTCGCCGCGCTTCAGGAAGCGTGGCGGCTTGAGGCCCAGGCCGACGCCGGCGGGCGTGCCGGTGAGGATCAGGTCGCCGGGTTCGAGCGTGATGGCGCGAGAGAGGTACGCCACGAGGAACGCGACCGAGAAGATCATTTCGCTCGTGTTGGACGACTGCACGGCCTCGCCGTTGACGAGGCAACGGATGCCCAGCGATTGCACGTCGGCCACTTCGTCGCGCGTGACGACGGTGGGCGCGAGCGGGCAGAAGCCGTCGAGCGACTTGCCGCGCACCCATTGCGCCTCGCCCAGCTGCACGTCGCGTGCGCTCACGTCGTTGGCGGCCACGTAGCCGAACACATGCGAGAGCGCGTCAGACTCGCTCACGCCTTGCGCGCGCTTGCCGATGACAACGCCGAGTTCGGCTTCCCAGTCGACCTTCTCGGTGAAGCCTTCGGGCCAGGTGATCGCGTCACCGTCGGCTGCCAACGTGTTGGTGAACTTGGCGAACACGACGGGCTTCTCGGGGATGGCCAGGCCGGTCTCGATGCAATGGTCGCGGTAGTTGGCGCCGATGCAGATGATGTTTCTCGGGGCGAACGGCAAGGTGGGCTTGACTTCGGCGAGGGGGATCGGTTGGCCTGCATCGTTCCAGGCTTTCCCTTCGACGATGTCCTGCATGCGGGCCGCGTCGACGGGCTGCAAAGCGCCGTCCTTGATGTAGCCCACGCGGGGGCCCTGCGGCGTTTGAACGCTCATCCACTTCATGTCTGACTCCTTCTTTGATTTGAAAAAAAATCTTGTGCGGATTTGTTCAGGGCGTGTGCTCAGGCCACCGGGTACTTCCCTCCGCGAATGTCCCCCGGGCTTCGCCCTCCTCCTTGATTTCGCTGCGGGAAGCACCCAGTGTCCTGAGCACGATGGGCGCGGTCGTTATGCGGGCCGATCAACAGATGCTCTGAACACGCTCACGTCGATGGGGTGCCTTGCGCAGCGAAATCAAGGAGGAGGGGCGCAGCCCCGGGGGACATTCGCGGAGCAAGGCTCCCCGTCGGCGGGAGCGTCGCCCTGAACAGCAACCGTCCTCAGTGATTCCGACGCGGAATCCCGGCGGTCTGCGCCACGCGCTGGTACTTGGTCGCGGGCTTCAGCACCATGCCTTCGGAGAGCGTGTCCACCATCGCGCGCTGGATCTCCTGCCATGGCGTCTGGCTCGCGGGAATCGGGTAGCCGCCCTTCGCCTCGAGGTCGCGGGCGCGGGTTTGCAGCACCTCGTCGTCGACGAGCATGTTGACGGTGCGCTCCTTCAGGTCCACGCGCACCTTGTCGCCGGTCTGTAGCAGCGCCAGGCCCGTGCCTGCGGCGGCTTCGGGCGAGGCGTTGAGGATCGACGGCGAGCCCGAGGTGCCCGACTGACGGCCATCACCGACGCAGGGCAAGGCCGACACGCCGCTCTTGAGCAGGTGCGACGGCGCGCGCATGTTGACCACTTCCGACGAGCCCGGGTGCCCGATGGGGCCGACGCCGCGCATGAACAGGATGCAGCTCGCGTCGATGTCCAGCGACGGGTCTTCGATGCGGGCCTCGAAATCTTCCGGGCCGTCGAACACGATGGCACGGCCCACGAAGGCGTCGAGGTCGCCGGCCTTGCTCAGGTAGCGCGCGCGGAACTCGTCGGAGATGACGCTGGTCTTCATGATCGCGCTGTCGAACAGGTTGCCCGACATCACGAGGAAGCCGGCGTTCTCGCGCAGCGGCTGTTCGAAGGGGCGGATGACGTCGGCGTCTTTCACCGGCGCGTCGGCGCAGTTGACGGCCAGGGTGTGGCCGTTGACGGTGCATGCGTCGGTGCGGATCAGGCCGTGGCGGTGCAGCTCGGCCACCACCGCGGGTACGCCGCCTGCGCGGTAGAACTCTTCGCCGAGGTACTTGCCGGCGGGCTGCATGTCGAGCAGCAGCGGCACCTCGAGGCCGACCGTTTCCCAGTCCTGGATATTCAGCTCGACACCCGCATGCTTGGCGATGGCGATGAGGTGGATCGGCGCGTTGGTCGAACCGCCGATGGCCGAGTTGACGACGATCGCGTTCTCGAAGGCCGAGCGCGTGAGGATGTCCGAGGGCTTGAGGTCTTCGCGCACCATGTCGACGATGCGCCGGCCCGTTTCGTAGGCCATCTGGCCGCGCTCGCGGTACGGCGCGGGAATGGCCGCGCAGCCGGGCAGGCTCATGCCCAGGGCTTCGGCCAGGGCGTTCATGGTCGAGGCCGTGCCCATCACGTTGCAGTGGCCGGCCGAGGGCACGGTGGAGCCGACGAGGTCGATGTAGCCGGGGAAGTCGATGCTGCCCTTGGCGAACAGCTCGCGCGCCTTGAACAGCGTGGTGCCGGTGCCGGTGCGCTGGCCTTCGTGCCAGCCGTTGAGCATGGGGCCGCCCGACAGCACGATGGCGGGAATGTTGGCGGTGGCCGCGGCCATCAGCGCGGCGGGCGTGGTCTTGTCGCAGCCGGTGGTCAGCACCACGCCGTCGATCGGGTAGCCGGTGAGGATTTCGACGAGCCCCAGGTAGGCCAGGTTGCGGTCGAGCGCGGCGGTCGGGCGGCGGCCGTTCTCCTGGATCGGGTGCATCGGAAATTCCATCGCGATGCCGCCCATCTCGCGGATGCCTTCGCGCACGCGCAGCGACAGCTCGCGGTGGTGGCGGTTGCAGGGCGTGAGGTCGGAACCGCTTTGCGCGATGCCGATGATCGGCTTGCCCGATTGCAGCTCTTCGCGGGTGAGGCCGTAGTTCAGGAACCAGGCCAGGTGCAGGACCGAGAGTTCGCTGTGTTCGGGGTTGTTGAACCAGGCGGCGGAGCGCAGGGGGCGGGGTGTCGTCATGGCGTCGGCTTTCAGGGTGGTCGGCGAACGCGCGCGGCGGCCCCCTGCGCGGCATGGCGGCGTGCCATGGCGGTGTCCTGGGTGTCTCCGGTGCGTTCTTGTTTGTTGTGCGAATACGTTGGCGAAGGGGAGCTTAGGTTTTCGCCTTCGCCAAAGCCAATGAGATCGGTTGAGGATCGGTATAAGCGCACCAAATACACCCCGATACCCCGCCAGCCGCCCGGTCGGCGGCCCGCTTCTAGAATGTTTCCGGTGAGTGCCCTACCCTCTTCCCTCCCCCCCGCCGAACGCCGCCCGATCCGTGAACTCCCCGACGAGCTGATCAGCCAGATCGCCGCCGGTGAAATGGTCGAGCGCCCCGCCTCGGTGGTGCGCGAACTGCTCGACAACGCGCTGGACGCCGGCGCGCGCCAGATCACCGTGCGGCTGGCCTCGGGCGGCGTGCGGCTGATCTCGGTCGAAGACGACGGCCTGGGCATTCCGCGCGAAGAACTCACGGTGGCCCTGCGCCGCCACGCCACCAGCAAGATCGCGAGCCTGAGTGACCTCGAAACGGTCGGCACCATGGGCTTTCGCGGCGAGGCGCTCGCGGCCATCAACGCGATTGCCGAACTCAGCATCCTCTCGCGCTTCACCGGCGCCGACAGCGCCTTCGTGCTCGACGGCGGCACCGGCGAGCTGCGGCCCGTAGCGCGCTCGGTGGGCACCACGGTCGAGGTGCGCGAGCTGTTCTTTGCCACGCCCGCGCGCCGCAAATTTTTGAAGACCGACGCCACCGAGCTGGCCCACTGCATCGAGGCCGTGCGCCGCCATGCGCTGGCACGGCCCGAGGTGGGCTTTTCGGTCTGGCACGACGGCAAGCTGATCGAACAGTGGCGCGCCGCCGCCACACCCGAGCAGCGGCTGGCCGATGCGCTGAGCGACGACTTCGTGTCGCAGAGCGTCTCTGTGCTGCGCGAAGGCGGCCCGGTGCGCGTGGTCGGCCGTGCCGGCATTCCCGACGCGGCGCGCTCGCGCAACGACCAGCAGTTCTTCTACGTCAACGGCCGCTTCGTGCGCGACAAGGTGCTGTCGCACGCCGTGCGCAGCGCCTACGAAGACGTGCTGCACGGCCAGCGCCAGCCGGTGTACGTGCTGTACCTCGAGATCGACCCCGCGCGCGTCGACGTCAACGTGCACCCGACCAAGATCGAGGTGCGCTTCCGCGACGGGCGCGAGGTGCACCAGGCGGTGCGCCACGCCATCGAGGACGCCCTGGCCGCGCCGCGCGCCGGCGATGCCCTGGCACCGGCCGACGCGCCACCGCAGCCCTTCTTCAAGCAGACGCCGCTGCCGCCGAGCGCGAGCTGGTCGCAGCCCGCGATTGCGTTCCAGGCGCGCGAGCGCGGCACCGGCGACTTCGAGGCCATGTGGCCGCGGCGCTCCGAAGAACAAGGCCATGCGCCGGTCACGGGCGCGTCGCAGTGGCAGACCGAAGCGCCAGCGATGTCGTTCCGCGCACCGGTCGGGCTGCCGGACGACGGGGCCGCAGCGCCCGCCCCGGCTCCGGTCATGAACCAGGACGCTTGGCCGCTGGGCCGCGCGCTGGCTCAGCTGCAAGGCATCTACATCCTGGCCGAGAACAGCCAGGGCCTGGTGATCGTCGACATGCATGCGGCGCACGAGCGCATCGTCTACGAGCGGCTCAAGACCCAGCTCGACGGCGCGGCCATCACGAGCCAGCCGCTGCTGATCCCGGCCACCTTCGCGGCCACGCCGCAGGAAGTGGCCACGGCCGAGGCCTGCGCCGACGTGCTGCCCACGCTGGGGCTGGAGATCACGCCCTTCTCGGCCCGCACGCTGGCGGTGCGCGCCGTGCCCGGCACGCTGGCCGACGGCGACCCGGTGGAGCTCGCGCGCAGCGTGCTCGCCGAACTGGGCCAGCACGACGCGAGCACCGTGGTGCAGCGCGCGCAGAACGAGCTGCTGTCGACCATGGCCTGCCACGGCGCGGTGCGCGCCAACCGCAAGCTGACCATCGACGAGATGAACGGCCTGCTGCGCCAGATGGAGGCCACCGAGCGCTCCGACCAGTGCAACCACGGCCGGCCGACCTGGCGCCAGCTGTCGATCCGCGAGCTCGATTCGCTGTTCATGCGCGGGCGCTAAGCCCTTCGTCGGTCGCTGCGCCGACATGCCGCAGCGTGACGGCAGCCAGCACCGCAAGGATCGCAATGCTGACGGCGCTGGTGGCTGCGGCTGCATTCAGTCCCGCGAGGAAGGCGGCTTGCGCCTGCTCCAGCACGCCGGCAGGCAGTTCGCGCGCCACCGAGGTGGCGCCGGCCAGGCTGTCCGATACCGCGCGTTGAACCACCACGCTCATGCCGTCGATCGGGTCGCCCATTCGCGTGCGATACACCGCCGTCGTCAGACTGCCCAGCGTGGCGATGCCCACGGCCAGGCCCAGCTCCTGCACCGTTTCGGACAGGGCCGAGGCCGACCCGGCCTTCTCGGGCGGCGCAGCGCCCACGACCAGGTCGGTGCCCAGCGCAGCGATGGTGCCCAGGCCGAGATACACGAGCGAGAACGAGGCGGTCACCAACGCGGTGCCATGCGGCGTGCGATCGAGCTGCCTCAGCATCAGATACCCCACGACCGACAACCCCAGCGCCCCCGCCATCACATGGCCCGGCCGGATGCGCCTTGCGAGCAGCGGCGCCGTGATGCCGGCCACCAGCATGGCAAGCGCCGGCGGCCCCATCCACAGCCCGGCCGCGAGCGGTGACAGGCCCGCCACCAGTTGCAGGTACTGGGTCACCAGCAGCATCGTGCCGCCGACACCGACCAGCCCCACGAGCAACACCACCAGCGCGACGCTGAAAGCCCGGCTGGCGAACAGGTCGAGGTCGATCAGCGGATGGCGCAACCGCCGTTGCCGCCGGACGAACAGCAGCGCGAAGGCCAGCCCACCGACGAGCGCCAGCACGGCCTCCACACCGATCCCGTCCTTGGCGACCTGCTTGATGCCGTAGACCACCGGCAGCAAGGCGAGCAGCGACAGCGCGACGCTGGGCAGATCGAGCCGGCCCTGTTGCGGCGCGCGGTACTCCGGCAGCAGGAACGGCGCGGCCACCAGCAGCAGCCCGACCACCGGCAGCGCGACGAGAAAGGCCGCGCCCCAGCCGTGGTGCGCGAGCAGCAGGCCACCCACGACCGGCCCGGCCGCCATGCCGAGCGCGAACATGGTTGCCCACAGCCCGATGGCCAGTGCGCGCTGGTGCGGGTGCAGGAACATGTTGCTGATCAGGGCCAGCGTCGACGGCATCAGCGTCGCGCCCGCCACGCCGAGCACGGCACGTGCCGCGATCAGCTGGTTGGCGCTGGTCGAACAAGCCGCCAGGACCGACGCCACGCCGAACGCCGCCGCGCCAGCCATGAGCAGCTTGCGCCGCCCGATGCGGTCGCCCAGCGTGCCCATCGTGACGAGAAAGCCGGCAATCATGAAGCCGTAGGCATCGACGATCCACAGCGCCTGCGCGCTTGTGGGGCGCAGGTCGAGGGCCAGTGCGGGCAGCGCGAGGTGCAGCAGCGTGAGGTCGAGGCCGAGCAAAAGGGTTGGCAACGCCAGCAGCGCGAGCCCGGTCCATTCGCGGGCGCCTGCAAGGCCTTCGCGCCTCGCGGTCGGAAGGCCTTCGGAAAGGGAAAGTAAATCGCAAGGTGCTGTCAAAAGGGGCCTCCGGGTGCGCGTTCGGGTTGCGGAAGACCCATCTTCAGGACAAGATCATCACATTACAATTTAAGTGTTTATCCTATTACTGGAGACAACAGCCGTGATCGAACGCAGCCTCAGCCGCACCAAGAACGAGCTGTCGGAGTTCCTGACCCGGCACCGCCGGAAGCTGAAGCCCGCCGACGTCGGCCTGCCCTCGCAGGGCCGGCGCCGCACGCCCGGCCTGCGGCGCGAAGAAGTCGCGGTGATGGCCGGCGTGGGGCTCACCTGGTACACGTGGTTCGAGCAGGGGCGCGAGATCCAGGTGTCGCAGAAGTTTTTGCTCGGCGTGGCGCTTGCCTTGAAGCTCGACGACGCCGAATGCAGCCACCTGTTCCTGCTGGCCCACAAGCGCCCACCGCCGCCCGAGGCCCATCAGCAGGTGTCGGTCACGCCCCACATCCAGCAGCTGATGGACGACCTGCCGACCCGCCCTGCTTACGTGTGCAACCTGCGCTGGGACGTCGTGGCCTGGAACGCCGCGGCCGAGGCGCTGTTCGGCTTCAGCGCGCGCGAACGCGAGGTGCGCAACCTGCTGCGCATGGTGTTCGCCGACCCCGAGCTGCGGCGGCGCCTGCCCGCCTGGCGCGACGATGCGCCCCAGCTGCTGGCGCAATTCCGTTACGACTTCGCCATTGCACCCGACGATCCGGCCATGTTGGGCCTGGTCGCGGACCTGAAAGAACTCTCGCCCGACTTCCGCCGCTGGTGGGACACCCCCGACAGCGCGCCCGCCCGGCGCGGCCTCGGATGCGTACGGATGGCCGACACCGGGCCGTTGGACTTTCACCACGAAACGCTGGTGGTCGACGCGCACCGGCACCTGCGGATGGTGGTGTATTTCGCGCAGCCGGCACCGGCCTGAGCACAGCGGCTCGCGCGCCAGATAGGCGCCGTCAGCGCCCGTTTTGAGGGTTTTCGAGGGTTTTTGCGCGTCATCCGCGGCGCGGGCACGCACGTTGCATGGTCTCGTGCGAAGCGCCGGCGAGCGCCGCACAGGGGGAGCTGACACGCGATGCCGACGCGTTTCAGAAAGCAAGCAGATGAACTTTCGGCCGACTTTCGCTGTCCCTCCACGCAATGATCAAACGCTGGCCCCTCCTCGCGTCCATCTTTTCGCTCTGTGCCCTCCTGGCCGCCGGCTGTTCGACCCTCGACGAACGGCAACGCGAATGGATCTTCCAGCCCAGCGACCGCAGCTGGGGCAACTCGGCCCAGATGACCGAAGGCATGCAGGACGTCTGGATCGACTTTCAATCGTCCATCACCGGTGAACCCGCACGCCTGCACGGCCTGTGGCTCGGCGGCGCCCCCGAAACCACCGAGACCCCCGTGCTGCTGTACCTGCATGGTGCGCGCTACAACGTGGCCGGCTCGGCGCCGCGCATCCAGCGCATGCACGAGCTGGGCTTCTCGGTGCTGGCCATCGACTACCGCGGCTTCGGCAAGAGCTCCAAGGGCCTGCCCTCGGAAGCCTCGGCCCGCGAAGACGCCCGCGCCGCCTGGACCTGGCTCGCCGCGCGCCATCCGCGCCAGCACCGTTACATCTTCGGCCACTCGCTGGGCGGCGCCATCGGCATCGACCTGGCGGCCACGGTGGGCGACGAGAGCGGCACCATCGTCGAGAGCACCTTCACCTCCATCGCCGACGTGGCCAGCAGCTTCAAGTGGGGCTGGCTGCCCTTCGGCCCGTTCATCACGCAGCGCTTCGAGGCCATTCGCACCGTCAAGGACATCGGCGCGCCGCTGCTCGTGGTGCATGGCACCGCCGACAGCCTGATCAACCCGACGCTCGGGCGCAAGCTGTACGAGGCGGCCACAGTGCCGAAGATGTTCGTGCTGGTCGAAGGCGGCTCGCACCACAACACCAACTCGGTGGGCGCGACGCAGTACCGCGCGGCGCTGTCGCAGCTGTTTCGCATGAAGCCCGAAGGCAGCAGCACCGTGGCGGACAGCCGGCCGCAGCCGCGGCTGGTGTCGCCGCAGCCGTCGCTGCCTTCTTCACTGCCCTCCGCCGCGCTGTCGCCGCAAGAGGTGCGGGGCGAGGCGCACACGCCGCCCGCCCCCGCTGCCATCTAACTAAAAAATAAACCGGCTTTTCAGCCGGTTCCGTTCCCGCGTCAGGCCGAGGCCAGGTCGAACGGCAACTGGCGCAACGGCTTGCCCGTCAACCGCGCCACGGCATTCGCGAACGCAGGCGCCAGCGGTGGTAGGCCCGGTTCTCCCATGCCCTTGGGCGCATCGGCGCTCGGCACGATGTGCACATCGAACTCGGGCATCTGCGTGATGCGCGCCACCGTGAAGTCGCCGAAGTTGCCCTGCTGCACGACGCCGTCCTTCAACGTGATGGCGCTGCCCTGCAGGCAGGTCGACAGCCCCATCACCGCCGCGCCCTGCACCTGCGCTTCCACGCTGCGCGGGTTCACGGCCAGGTTGCAGTGCACGCCCGAGGTCACGCGGTGCAGCACCGGCTGGCCGTCTTTCACCGACGCTTCCACCACATAGGCCACCACCGACTCGAAGGACTCGTGCACCGCCACGCCCCAGGCGCGGCCTTCGGCCAGCTTCTTCTTGCCGTAGCCGCTCTTGTCGACCGCGAGTTGCAGCGCGGCGCGATGGCGCGGGTGCTTGTCGCCGAAGAGGTTCATTCGGTAGGCCACCGGGTCTTGCTTGGTCGTGCGGGCGACCTCGTCGATGAGCGTTTCCATCACGAAGGCGGTGTGCGTGGACCCCACGCTGCGCCACCACAGCACGGGCACGTTGACCTGCGGGTGATGCACCGTGAGGCGCATCGGCACGGGGTACGGATCGCGCATGCCTTCGACGGCCGTGGCGTCGATGCCGTCCTTCACCATGGAGCCGGCGAACACCGTGCCCCCGGTGATCGACTGGCCCACGATGACGTGGTCCCACGCGAGGATCTTGCCGCGCTCGTCGAAGCCGATGCGTGCGCGGTGCAGGTGCATGGGGCGGTAGTAGCCGCCCTTGATGTCGTCCTCGCGGCTCCACAGCAGGCGCACGGGCGCGTCTTTCAGGCCGGCGGTGCGCGCGGCCTTGGCGATCTCGCAGGCCTCGACCACGAAGTCGCTCGAGCCGACGAAACGCCGGCCGAAACCCCCGCCCGCCATCTGCACGTTCACCTTCACCTGCGCGGAATCGAGCTTCAGCGTGCGCGCCGCGGCCTGGCCGTCGAGGTCGGCGGACTGCGTGCCGACCCACAGCTCGGCGCGACCGTCCGTCAGCTTCACGGTGCAGTTCAGCGGCTCCATGGGCGCGTGGGCCAGGTAGGGAAACACGAACTCGGCGTCGAGCTTGTGCGGCGCGCTGGCCAGCGGCGCCATGTCGGCGTCGAACTTGCGATTGCCGGGGCGGCCGGCGAGTTCGCGGTACTGCACGAGCTGCTTCTCGCTGTCGACCTTTTCCACGGCGGACGTGTTCCATTCCAGCTTCAGCGCGTCGCGGCCCAGCTTGGCCGGCCAGTAGCCGTCGGCCACCACGGCCACGCCCTCGGCGCCGCGGTCCAGCGGAATGCGCAGCACGGCCTTCACGCCCTTGACGGCGCGCGCCGCGCTGTCGTCCACCGAGGCCAGGCGGGCACCGAACACGGGCGGATGGGCCACCACGGCCGTGAGCAGGCCGGGCTGCTTCACGTCGATGCCGAAGTCTTGGCGCCCGCTGCTCTTGGCGCGTGCGTCCAGGCGCGTGGTCGGACGGCCGATGATGCGGAAGTCCTTCGGGTTCTTCAGCGTGACCTTCTCGGGCACCGGCAGCGCCATGGCTGCTTCGGCCAGTTCGCCGTAGCCCGCCTTGCGGCCGCCCGGGCCGATGACCGTGCCGGCCTGCGTGCGCAGCGTGGCCACGTCGACCTTCCAGCGCTGTGCGGCTGCCGACAGCAGCATGGCCCGCGCACGCGCACCCAGTTCGCGGTACTGCGTGTAGCTGTTCTTGATCGAGTTGGAACCGCCGGTCAGGTGCATGCCGAACAACGGGTCGGCGTAGGCCGCATCGTTGGTGCCGTTGCGGCTGCGCACCAGGGCCCAGTCGGCATCGAGCTCTTCGGCCAGGATCATCGGCAGGCCGGTCTGCACGCCCTGGCCGAACTCGAGGCGGTTGATGGTTACCGTGACCTCGCCGTTGGGCGCGATCTGCACGAAGGCCGAGGGCTGTTGCGTCGGCTTGAGTGCGCCGCCGGCCTTGGCCGGGCCGTCGGCCTGCGCCATGGCCATGTGGGGGAAGGCGCCGAGCACGAGGCCACCGGCGCCGGCCATCTTCAGGAAGCTGCGGCGCGGCAGCGTGGCGGCCTCGTCGGATGCATCCGTCGCAGGCCGGGCCATCAGGCGCTGCAGCGCGCGCGGCAGTTCGTTGTAGTCGATGTGGGGCAGCATGTCGGCTCCTTCAGGCGAGGGTCTTGGCCGCATCGGCCACGGCGGCGCGGATGCGGGCGTAGGTGCCGCAGCGGCAGATGTTGCCGGCCATGGCCGAGTCGATCTCGTCCGTGCTCGGCTGCTTGCCCTTGGGCAGCGACTGCAGGAAGGCGGTCGCGCTCATGATCTGGCCGCTCTGGCAGTAGCCGCACTGCGCGACGTCGTGCTTGACCCACGCGGCGTGCACCGCCGCACCCACGCGGTCGCTGCCGCCGGTCACGGCTTCGATGGTGGTGATCTTCTTGCCCTCGGCCGCCGAGATCGGCGTGATGCACGAGCGGATGGCCTGGCCGTCCATGTGCACGGTGCAGGCGCCGCACAGCGCCGCGCCGCAGCCGAACTTGGTGCCGGTCATGCCCAGCGTGTCGCGCAGGGCCCAGAGGATGGGAGTGCCGGGGTCGGCGTCGACCGTGTGGTCACGGCCGTTGACGTGGAGCGCGCTCATGTTGTTGTTCTCCGTGGGTTGAGTTGAAGGATTCGATTCACTTGGCGCCGTCGAGCACCCATTGCGCGAGCGCCTGCAGGTCGGCCTCGGGCACCTGGGGTTGCGCGGGCATCGGCATCGCGCCCCACTTGCCCGAGCTGCCGCCCTTGATGCTGGCCGCCAGTTGCGCGGCCGTGCCCTTGCCGTCGCCGTAGCGCGCGCCGATCTCTTTCCAGGAAGGGCCCACCACCTTCACGGCGGGCTGGTGGCAGGCCACGCACGCGTTTTTCTGCGCCAGCGCGGTGCTGGCGACAGCGGGTGCGGGCCAGGCGATGCTCACGCCGACAGCCAGTGCGGCCACGAGCGAGGCGGTGATGCGGCGGTCGATGCCGCGAAGCGGGTTTCGTTCGTCGTGGGTCATTTCTTTTTTCATCATCGTGGAGGGGAAGCACGGTCCTCGCGCCGCGCGCGGCAGGACTTCACGGCGGCCAGTGTCCGACGAAGCGTCCACGGCCACTTGCCCAATCCGCGCGCGTTCTTGCCTGAAACAACGAGACTGCGCCGGAAACGCCAGTCGCATGAGAAGCGCCCGATAGACTTTGCGCAAGCAGCCGAAAGGATTCAGATGGAAGTGCTACAGCCGACGCAGCCGGACGATTCGGCCGTCCTCGGTGCCCTGGCCACGGCCGTCGGGCGCATTGCCCGAAACGACGGCGACCACGCCACCGCCATTCCCGAACTCTCGCTGCACCGTCGCAGCGCCGCGACCGAGCCCGTGCATTGCATCTACGGCTTCGGCCTGGGCATCACCGTCGGCGGACAGAAGCGCGCAGCGCTCGGCGAGGAGATCTATGAATACGCCGCGGGGCAGTCGCTGCTCATCACGGCCGACCTTCCCGTGGTCGCGCACGTCACCCGCGCCAGCGCGGCGCAGCCCTTTCTGGGCCTCATGCTCAAGCTCGATGCGCGCGCCATCGTGCAGGTCGCGACCGAGATGGCCTTGCCGCCGCCGTCCAGGGAGCCCCACAACCACCGCGCCCTGTCGCTGGGCGCACTCGACCCGACGCTGCTGGGCACGGTGACGCGGCTCGTCGAGCTGCTGGCCGAGCCCCAGCTCGTACCCCAGCTCGCGCCGTTGCTGCAGAAGGAAATCATCGTGCGCCTGCTCGCGGGCCGCCACGGCCCGCAGCTGCAGCGCCTTGTGACCGTCGGCTCGCCGAGCCAGCAGGTGGCGCAGAGCCTGGCGTGGCTCAAGATGAACTTCACGAAGCCCGTGCTGGCCGACGAGCTGGCCGCGTCCGCGCACATGAGCCCGTCGACCTACCGCCAGCATTTCCGCGCCGTGACTGGCATGAGCCCGATGCAGTACCTGAAGCAGCTGCGCCTGCAGGAAGCGCGGCAGCTGATGCTGAACCAGAACATCGATGCGGGCACGGCCGGCGTGCGCGTGGGCTACGAAAGCGCCTCGCAGTTCAGCCGCGAGTACGCGCGCCTGTTCGGCGCGCCGCCGCTGCGCGACATCCGCCGGATGCGGGACGCGACTGTCGTCGTCGCCTGAAACACTGCGTCGCGAGCAAACCCCGCGCTGCCGGCCGGCGCGCGCCATTTGCTACCCTCGACGCATGCCCCCCGCTTCCCCTGTTCCCCCGCGCTACATCGCGCTCGCCGGCCCCACCGCCTCCGGCAAGACCGCCGTGGCCCTGGCCGTTGCGCAATTGCAGCCGGTCGAGATCGTCAGCGTCGATTCGGCGCTGGTCTACCGCGACATGGACATCGGCACCGCCAAGCCCACCGCCGCCGAGCAGGCGGCCGTGCCGCACCACCTGATCGACATCCTCGATGCGCGCGACAGCTACAGCGCCGCCGCCTTCGTGGCCGACGCCACAAGGCTCATCGACGCCATCCGCGCACGTGGCGCGCTGCCGCTGCTCGTGGGCGGCACCATGCTGTACTTCAAGGCGCTGTTCGACGGCATCGACGCCATGCCCGCGGCCGACCCCGCCGTGCGCGCGCGCCTCGACGCCGAAGCCGCCACACTCGGCTGGCCCGCGATGCATGCGCGGCTCGCGCAGGTCGACCCCGTCACGGCCGCGCGGCTCGCGCCGCAAGACAGCCAGCGCATCCAGCGCGCGCTCGAGGTGTGGGAAAGCAGCGGCCAGCCGCTGTCGAGCTTCCATGCCAGCGACACCAAGGCTGCCAAGGCCGTCGACGGCGGCGTGCTCGTGTCGCTCGAACCCGCCGACCGCGCCTGGCTGCACGGCCGCATCGCCGAGCGCTTCGATGCCATGCTCGCGGCCGGCTTTCTCGACGAGGTGAAGGCGCTGCGCGCGCGCGGCGACCTGTCGCCCGACCTGCCTTCGATGCGCTGCGTCGGCTACCGCCAGGCCTGGGAGATGCTCGACGCCTGCGGCGACGCACCGCCCGATGCCAAGGCCCTGAACGAGTTGCGCGAGCGCGGCATCGCCGCCACGCGCCAGCTCGCCAAGCGGCAGATCACCTGGCTGCGCAGCATGCCGCAACGCACCGTCATCGCCTGCGATGCGCCCGACGCGGTGCAGACCGCCGTGCAGCACATCGCACAGATCGCCCACATCGCACGCGGGGCAACGCCCGCATGACCCTGCACCTCTCCAACCTCGGCAAGCACTACGGCGACGCGCCCGTCTTCGAACACGTGAGCCTGCAGGTCGCGCCCGGCGAGTTCGTCGCCATCGTCGGCGAATCGGGCGTGGGCAAGTCGACCCTGCTCAACTGCATGGCCGGCCTCGACAGCTGGGACGAAGGCAGCGTGTCGCACGACGGCACCGACATCGGCGCGCTCGACGGCGAAGCCCGCGCACTCTGGCGCCGCCAGCACGTGGGCTTCGTGTTCCAGGCTTTCCATGTGCTGCCCCACCTCGACGTGGCGCAGAACGTGTCGCTGCCATTGATGCTGCTGGGCCGCCCGCGCGAAGACGCGCGCGTCGCCCACATGCTCGAAGCCGTCGGCCTGCCCGGCATGGGCGCACGGCTGCCGCAGACGCTGTCAGGCGGCCAGCTGCAACGCGTGGCCATCGCACGCGCGCTGGTGCACCGGCCCGCGCTGCTGCTGGCCGACGAGCCCACCGGCAACCTCGACCCCTCCACCGCCGCGAAGGTGATGGACCTGCTGATCGGCCAGACGCGCGAGCATGGCGCGTCGCTGGTGCTGGTGACGCACTCCGAGAGCGCGGCGGCGCGTGCGGACCGGTTGCTGCACCTGACGGTGAGCGGCATCCGGGCCTGACGGGTGAAGCGCCCATCGACACCCGTTCCGGGCGCGTTGGTGATGATCGCCGTGCTCTACCTGGCCACCGAGCTGTGGCAACTCGCCACACGCCCCACCGTCATGGTCGGCGTGCGCATCCTGATCTATGCCTTCGTGTTCCGTGCGGCGCTGCGTGGCAGCCCGTGGGCGGCCGGGCTGTGGGGCATCGCGAGCGCGGTGGCCACGGCCGCGTGCGCGTATGCCCTGTGGATCATTGCCCGGCACGGTGCCGTCGGCGTCTCGGCATCCAGGCTCGCCTACCTTTCTCTCATGACGGTCTTCTTCGCCGCGGGCACGCTCTACATCGTCCGCAGCCAGAACCTGAAGGCCTTCCAGCGATCGCGCCGCATCGGCGCACCGCCCGATGGCGCGCGCGTCACGCTGCGCCGCGGCCATCTCACGCTGATTCGCTACAGACGCCCCGAGGTGCGCGTCGCGCTGGACGCCATCGAGCGGATCGCGGTGCGCTCGCACACGAAGGTGGACAACCGGCCGCACGTGTGGATCGAGCTGTGGACCGACAGCGACCGCGACGCCCCATCTGCCGAGGTCGGCACGCTCGCCGACGACTTCACGCAATTCGAGGCCTGGCTGCTGGCGCTGCCGGACTTCGATGCGGCCGGCTACCGTCAGTTGCTCGACTGCGGCGAGAACGCGCGCCGCGTCGTGTGGCAGCGCGCGACCTGAGGCTCAGGCCGTGCCGCTCAACAACGCGGCGTAGCGAGACAGGTCGACGTTCCCGCCGCTGATCACGATGCCCACGCGCTGACCTTCGATGGCCTTCGCCGCAGCAATCGCGCCCGCGAACGCGAGGCACCCCGTCGGTTCCACCACCATCTTCATGCGCTCCGCAAAGAAGCGCATCGCCTCGACGAGCTGGTCGTCGGTGACGGTGAAGATGTCGTCGACATCGCGCTGGATGATGCCGAAGGTGTACGCGCCCAGATGCTGCGTCTGCGCGCCGTCGGCGATGGTCTTGGGCGTTTCGATGTGCACGATCTTCCCGGTGCGCAGCGACTGCTGGCCGTCGTTGCCGGCTTCGGGCTCCACGCCGTAGACCTTGCAATCGGGCGCCAGCGCGCGCGCCGACAGCGCCGAACCCGACAACAGCCCGCCGCCGCCCAGGCACACGAAGAGGTGGTCGAGCGGACCTGTCTCTTCGATGAGTTCCTTCACCGCCGTCCCCTGCCCGGTCAGCACATCGGGGTGGTCGTAAGGCGGGATCATCGTCATGCCGCGTTCCTGTGCAAGCCGCTTCGTCAGCGCCTCGCGGTCTTCGGTGAAGCGGTCGTACATCACCACCTCGGCGCCGTAACCCTTGGTGGCCGCGACCTTGGCGGCGGGCGCGTCCTTGGGCATGACGATCACGGCCGGCATCGACAGCAGCCGCGCCGACAGCGCGATGGCCTGCGCGTGGTTGCCCGACGAGAAGGCGATCACGCCGCCCTTGCGCTGCGCCGCGTCGAACTTCGACAGCGCATTGAACGCACCGCGAAACTTGAACGCGCCCATGCGCTGAAAGTTCTCGCACTTGAAGAAGAACTGCGCGCCCCAGCGTTCATTGGCGGTGGTCGATTGCAGCACCGGCGTGCGGTGGGCATGGCCTTCGAGCCGCGCGGCCGCGGCGATGACATCGTCGTAGGTAGGGAGTTGCATCGCGCAAGCTTAGCGGCTGCTGGCCGCTGACGCACGCGCGGGAGATGCGGCTTGCGCCCTCACCCATTCCGAAAACGCCTGCACCGCCGGCCGCCGCATGGCGCCCGGCTTGCTCACCAGGTAGTAGGCAAAGCGGGCGGGCCAGCGCTTGTTCAATGCGACGACCAGGCGGCCTTCGTCGAGGTACTCCTGCGCATGCGTGTCCTGCACGAGCGCAATGCCCTGGCCGGCCGCTGCGGCGCGCAGCAGCAACAGGTCTTCCTCGAAACCCGGGCCGCGCAGCGCGGCATCGACAGCCTCGACACCATGGGCCTGCAGCCACAGCGCCCAGTCCGCGCGGTCGCTGTCGTGCAGCAGCGTGTACTTCAGGCAGTCGGCGGGTTTGCGGATCGCCGGGCCTTGGGTCAGCAACGACGGGCTCGCCACCGGCACGAGCACGGGCGCCATCAGCCGCTCGACCTGCAGGCCGGGATACACGCCCAGCCCGTGGCGGATCGCGACATCGACCCCGTCGCGCTGCAGATCGGCGAGCTTGGACGAGGCCTCGACCCGCACCTCGATCTCCGGGTGCAGCGCCGAGAACGCGCCCAGACGCGGCACGAGCCAGCTTGCAGCGAAAGACGCGACGGTGCTCACGGTAAGGGTCTGCTGCTTCGACGCAGCTTCCAGCACCGACACGGCATGTTCGATCTGGTCGAACGCGCGCACCAGGTTCGGATGGATCCGCGCGCCCGCCTCGCTGAGCTGCACGCCGTATCGCTCGCGCACGAACAGCGACACGTTCAGGCGCTGTTCGAGCACCCGGATCTGCTGGCTCACCGCGCCCGGCGTCACGCCCAGGACTTCGGCGGCGGCCTTGAGGCTGCCGCGCCGGCCGGCTTCGGTGAAGGCGCGCAAGGCGAGCAAGGGCAAGACGCTTCCCATGGGGTTTCCAGTCATTAGAAAAACTGACTTCTTGATCGACAAATCATCGTTTGTCGGTCGGATTCTCTCTCCCTAGCATCGGTTCATCGACAGCGAATGCAATCAGATTTTCTATCTTCCATGACGCACAGCCTCTCGCTCTACACCGACAGCTCGCCCAACGGCTTCAAGATCACCATCGCGCTGGAAGAACTCGCCCTCCCCTACACGCTGCACCACGTGCGCATCGACCGTGGCGAGCACCGGCTTCCCGCGTTCCTGGCGCTCAACCCGCATGGCCGCATTCCGGTGCTCGTGGACCACGCGGCCGGCATCACCGTGTTCGAGTCGGCGGCGATCCTGCTGTACCTGGCCGACAAGGCCGGGCGCCTGCTGCCGACGGAACCCGCCGCGCGCTGGAAAGCGATCACGTGGCTGATGTTCCACGCGTCGAGCATGGGGCCGCTGCTGGGGCAGCGTGTGCATTTCGAGCGCTTCGCCGCACACCGCAACCCCGAGGCCATCGACCGCTATCGCGCACTGACCGAGGCCGCGTTCTCGACCTTGGACGGTCACCTCGCCACCCACCACTGGCTGGCAGGCGACGCGTACTCGGTGGCCGACATCGCGACCTTCGGCTGGACGCACATCGCGCGGATCGTCGACTTCGACTTCAGCCACCACCGCCATCTGACCGCGTGGCACGAACGCATGGCCGCGCGGCCGGCCGTGCAACGCGGCATCGCGTTGCCCGAACCCGCGACGGACGCCTGACGCCGCGCGCTCCTTTCCTCTTTCTCTTCCAACCTCCGACATGCAAGCTTCTCTGCCCACCGGCGCCTCCGCCCACGCCTTCGCCACCCACCCCGGCTACCGCCGCATGTTCGCGCCCGACGCGCTCACGCTGGGCATCTTCCTGCCGCTGCGCTTCTTCGAGGGCGACATGGCCGTGCTCGAGGGCCAGTCGGCACTGCTGGCCGACATCGACCGTCAGGGCTTCGCGGCGATCTGGGCGCGCGACGTGCCGCTGTTCGATCCGCGCTTCGGCGACGCAGGCCAGGTGTTCGATCCGTTCACCTACCTGGCCTTCCTGGCCGCGCGCACGCAGCGCGTGTCGCTGGCGATCGGGAGCGCGATCTTTTCGCTGCGCCATCCGATCGATCTCGCGAAGGCGGCGGTCACGATCGATCAGCTCTCCGGCGGCCGATTGGTGCTCGGCGTGGCGTCGGGCGACCGACCCGTCGAGTTCCCCGCCTACGGCCTGGAACACGGCACGCGCGGCGCGCGCTTCGCGCAATCGGTCGCCTACTTCCGGCAGCTGCTGCAGCCCGGTGCCGGCCCCATCGCCTCGCCGCTGGGGCAGCTCAGCGATGCAACGCTGTTGCCCCGGCCCGCGAGCGGCGCGATCCCGCTGATGGTGACTGGCTCCTCGCAGCAGTCGCTCGAGTGGATCGGCACGCACGCCGACGGCTGGCTCACCTACCCGGGCTCGACGCAGAACGTCATGGGGCCGCGCCAGCTGGCCGAGAAGATCCGCGCCTGGCGCGCGCTGATTCCCGGCGGCGGGTTTCGCCCGCACATGACCAACGAATGGATCGACCTGAGCGAAGACCTCGACCATCCGCGCACGCCGATGAACGGCGGCTACGTGCTCAAGACCGGTCGCAAGGGGCTGATCGCGCTGCTGACGGAATGGCGCGACGCCGGCGTCAACCACGCCGCGCTCGGTATTCAGTTCTCGCGCCGCCCCGCGAAAGAAGTCCTCCAGGAACTGGCCGAAGACGTGCTGCCGCACTTTCCTTCGCACGAGGGCGTCGCGCCACTGCGAGCGCCCTGGTAACGCACCGCCGCTTGGGTGAAACCCCCAGTGCGCCCCGCCGCCGAAGTCCGTACTCTGTATACAGAGTTCAGAAAAGGCCCCTCATGCCCGCCCAGTTGCTCAGCATCGAAGTCGCTCCCGACCTCGTCGATCAGGTCTACCGTGCCCTGCTCGGCGCCATCAGCAGCGGCGCGCTCGCGCCCGGCGAACGGCTCACGCAGGAGGACATCGCGGCCCGGCTCGCGGTGTCGCGCCAGCCGGTGCTGCAGGCGCTGCGGCTGCTCAAGAAAGACGGCTTCGTGCAGGACGCGCCCGGCCGCGGCGTGCTGGTGGCACCGCTGGAGGCCGAGGCGATGCGCAAGGTCTACCAGGTGCGCGGCGCGCTCGATGTGCTGGCCGCGCGGCTGGCCGCGCGGCTGGCGGCGCAGCAGCGCTTTCGCATCGACCCGAAGCTCATCGAACGCGGCCGGCGCGCGGCGCGCGGACGCAATGTCGAAGCCATGATCGATGCCGACGTGGCCTTTCACCAGGCCATCTACGCCGCCTCGGGCAACCCGCTGATCGGCCAGAGCGCCGACCCGCACTGGCGTCACCTGCGCCGCGCGATGGGCGCGGTGCTGCAGGCCGAGCCGCAGCGCGAGTCGCTGTGGGACGAGCACGAGGCCATTGCCGACGCCATTGCCGCGGGCGATGTCGAACGCGCCGCGCGCCTGAGCGACGAGCACGTCTCGCGCGCCAGCGACGCACTGGCCGAGCGCCTCTCGCAGCAGCTGGCACGCACCACTGCATCCGCATCTGGAATCCCCACCAAAAAAGGAGACAAGGCATGAAGCTGACCCCCGAGCAACGCGCGCAGTTCGAGCGCGAGGGCTACCTGTTCTTCCCCGGCCACTTCTCACCCGAAGAGACGAAGGTGCTGACCGAGGCGGTGCCCGACCTGTACAGCAAGCGCGCGGCCTTCAACGTGCGCGAAAAAGGCTCCGACGCCGTGCGCACGAACTTCGCGGCGCACCTGATCAGCGAGCCCTTCGCGCGGCTGGCGCGGCACCCGCGCATGGTCGGGCCGGTGATGGACCTGTTCGACGAAGCCGTCTACATGCACCAGTTCAAGATCAACGGCAAGATGGCCTTCGAAGGCGACGTGTGGCAGTGGCACCAGGACTACGGCACCTGGCTCAACGACGACCTGATGCCCACCGAGCGCGCGATGAACGTGGCCATCTTTCTCGATGAAGTGACCGAGCACAACGGCCCGCTGATGTTCATTCCGGGCAGCCACCGCAAGGGCGTGGTCGACGCAAAGCATGACCTCACGACCACCAGCTACCCGCTGTGGACGGTCGACAACGACCTGATCCGCCAACTGGTCGATCGCGCCGGTGGCACGCAGGGCGGCATCGTCTCGCCCAAGGGGCCGGCCGGTTCGATGATCCTGTTCCACAGCTGCCTTGTGCATGCCTCGGGCAGCAACCTCTCGCCGTTCAACCGCGTGGCCGTGTACCTGAGCCTGTGCGCGGTCAGCAACCACATCCGCCGCCACAAGCGGCCCGAGTACATCGCGCATCGCGACTTCACGCCGATCGAGATGCTGCCCGACGACTGCCTGCGCCAACCTTACCCCGTCGACGTGCCGTGGAAAGACGGCCTGCCCGAGAGCGCGCTGCGTACCTCGCTCGACGTCATCGACTCCGTGGAAGCCTGAACACCATGAGCCTGCATACCCGCCTGCAACAACGCGCCGCCGAAGGCCGCCCCATCCGCATCGGCCTGATCGGCGCCGGCAAGTTCGGCGCCATGTACCTGGCCCAGATTCCGCGCACGCCCGGCGTTCAACTGGTCGCCATTGCCGACCTCTCACCCGCCGCCGCGCGCGTCAACCTCGAGCGCGTGGGCTGGCTGGCCGAGCGCAGCAATGCCGGCTCGGTACAAGAGGCGCTGAAGACCGGCGCCACCTGGATCACCGATGACTGGCAGGCCGTGACGCGCGAGCCCAGCATCGACATCGTGGTCGAGTGCACCGGCAACCCGATTGCCGCGGTCGACCACTGCCTGGATGCGTTTGCGCACGGCAAGCACGTGGTCAATGTGACGGTCGAGGCCGACGCCTTCTGCGGCCCGCTGCTCGCGCACAAGGCGCAGCAGGCCGGCGTGGTGTATTCGCTGGCCTTCGGCGACCAGCCCGCGCTGATCTGCGACCTGGTCGACTGGGCGCGCACCTGCGGCTTTCCCGTGGTGGCGGCCGGGCGCGGCCACAAGTGGCTGCCGCACTTCACCGAATCGACGCCCGAGACGGTGTGGGGCAACTACGGCCTCACGCCCGAGCAGGCGCTGCGCGGCGGGCTCAACCCGAAGATGTTCAACAGCTTCCTCGACGGCTCGAAACCGTCGATCGAAAGCTCGGCCGTGGCCAACGCCACCGGCCTGGGCGTGCCCTCCGACGGTCTGCTCTACCCGCCCGCAAGCGTGGAAGACATTCCCTTCGTCACGCGTCCGCGCAGCGAAGGCGGCGTGCTGGAACGCAAGGGCATGGTCGAGGTGATCTCGTCGCTCGAAGCCGACGGCCGCAAGATTCCGTATGACATCCGCATGGGCGTGTGGGTCACGGTCGAGGCCGAGACCGACTACATCAAGAACTGCTTCGAGGAATACAACGCCCACACCGACCCGAGCGGGCGCTACTTCACGCTGTACAAGCGCTGGCACCTGATCGGGCTGGAAGTGGGTATGTCGGTCGCCAGCGTGGCGCTGCGCGGCGAGCCCACCGGTGTGGCCACGGGCTGGAACGCCGACGTGGTCGCCACCGCCAAGCGCGACCTCTCGGCAGGCGAGATGCTCGACGGCGAAGGCGGCTACACCGTCTGGGGCAAGCTGCTGCCGGCCGAGCGCTCGCTGCGCCTGGGCGGCCTGCCGCTCGGGCTGGCGCACAACGTCAAGCTCGTGCGCCCCGTGAAGAAGGGCCAGAGCCTGAGCTGGGCCGACGTGGCGATGGACACCACCACCGCCGCCTACCGGCTGCGCCAGGAAATGGAAGCGCTGTTCACGCCGGCAGTGCGCGACCGGGCTGCCTGAGCGCGACCTGAACGGGCCCCGTGATAGCGGGGCCTCTCGTTGCGCCAAAGGGCGAACAGATCAAGAATCTTCTGCTCGGCACCGTTCCGGTGTCGAAATGACCGGTTGCGGGCCGTCATTGTGGTGAGCGCTCTTGCTCGGCAAGTTTTCCCTTCCAGGAGAAACACCATGCAGTACATGTTGATGTTCTACCAACCCGCCACCGAATTCGAACAACGTGACGACCCCGCCTCGCAGGCCTACCGCGCGAGCTGGGTCGCGTACGCCGACGCGGTGCGCCAGTCGGGCGTCGCGCTCGGCGGCCACGGCCTGTTGCCACCCATGACCGGCACCACGCTGCGCGTGCGCGGCGACAAGCGCCAGGTGCAGGACGGCCCCTTCGCCGACACCAAGGAGCAGCTCGGCGGCTACTTCGTGGTCGACGTGCCCGACCTCGACGCCGCGCTCGAATGGGCCGCGCGCGCGCCCTGCGCCGCCAGCGGCGGTGTCGAAGTGCGGCCGGTCTTCACCGCCACCGCGGCAGCGGGTACGAGCCAGACGTGACCACGCCGGCGGCACACCACGCCGCCGAACAGGCGGCGCACGATTCAGCCGAACGCGCGGCACGCGCGTCGTACGGGCGGCTGCTGGCCATCCTGTCCGCACGCACGCACGACATCGCCGCCTCCGAAGACGCCCTGGCCGACGCCTTCGCCCGCGCGCTCGAACGCTGGCCCGCCGACGGCGTGCCGGTGCAGCCCGACGCCTGGCTGTTGAGCGTTGCGCGGCACCGCAAGCTCGACGCCTGGCGCCACAGCCGCGTGCAGGACGACGCCACGCAGACGCTGCTGCTGCTCGCGGGCGAGATGGACGAGGCCGACCCCGATGCCGCCACCGTGCCCGACGAGCGGCTGCGCCTGCTGTTTGTCTGCGCGCACCCGGCCATCGACGCCGCCGCGCGCGCGCCGCTCATGCTGCAGACCGTGCTCGGGCTCGACGCGGCGCGCATGGCCGGCGCCTTCCTCACCTCGCCTTCCGCGCTGGGCCAGCGGCTGGTGCGCGCCAAGGCCCGCATCCGCGCGGCCGGCATCTCGTTCGAATACCCACAGGCGCGCGACCTGCCGCACCGGCTGCGCGACGTGCTCGACGGCATCTACGCCGCCTACGGCACCGGCTGGGACGACGTCGACGGCGCCGACGCCCTGCCCCGCGGGCTCACGACCGAGGCCATCGACCTGGGCCGCATCCTGTGCCGCCTGATGCCCGCCGAGCCCGAACCGCTGGGCCTGCTCGCGCTGATGCTGTTCTGCGAGGCGCGCACCGCCGCACGCCGCACCGAGGCCGGCGCCTACGTGCCGCTCGACCAGCAGGAGATCACGCGCTGGGACCACGCGCTGCTCGCCGAGGCCGAGCACCACCTGCGCATCGCGTCGGCCATGCAGTCGCTCGGGCCTTACCAGCTCGAAGCCGCGATCCAGTCGGCCCACTGCGAGCGCCGCGCCGGCGCACCGGTGCCGCCCGAAGTACTGGTGTCGCTGTACGAAGGCCTGCTCGCGCTACGGCCGAGCATCGGCGCGCAGGTCAGCCTGGCGTGTGCGTTGGCGAATGCGCGCGGGCCCGAGACCGGGCTGCGCGCGCTCGATGCGATCCCGTCGGACGAAGTGGCGAGCTACCAGCCGTTCTGGGCAGCGCGTGCGCATCTGCTCGCGGCCGGTGGCGCGCGCGTGGCGGCGCGGCAGGCCTACGACCGGGCGATCGGGTTGAGCAGCAATGGCGCGGTGCGGGCGTACCTGCACGCGATGTCGGAGCGGGCCTGAGGCGCTCAGTCCTGTAGCACTGCAGCAGCGCCAACGCGCCGCCCTTCGAGCCGGCTGCCACCCTGTGTCAGCGTGACCCCAGTCACCTCACCGCCCCCGCCGCGCCGAAACACGAACTGTGCACCGATCGCCGTCACCGCAAAGCGATCCGGCCCGGTCGGCGTGAGCCCGTTGTAGCCCTTGCCCGCTTCGCGCGCCAGCAAACGCCCGTCGCGCACGGTGAAGCCCAGCACCTGCGCCTTGCCAACGCGGAACTCGCCTGCGTAGTCGGCCAGGCGCTTCGGATCGATCGGCACTTCCGCCGTCGGCACCGGGTAGCGGCTCTTTCCGATGGCGAGCATCACGGGCTGCAGCGGGGCGCGCTGGTTGCTGGCGAGCACGATGAGCGCCTCGGCGGTGTCGGGCGCCAGCAGCCAGAGCGTGCGGTAGCCCTCGGTGACGCCTGCGTGGTAGTAGGTGCGCCGGCCGGTCTCGGGGCCGCGCACCATGACGGCGTAGCCGATCTCGGCGCCCTCGTAGCGCGCGAGCGGCGTGAGCAGGCGCGCGGCGGCCGGGCCCAGCGGGCCCTGGGCGCCGGCGAGGATGGCGCGGCTGAAGGCCAGCATGTCGGCGGCGGTCGAGCGCAGCGCGCTGGCCGGCGCGTAGGCATGCATGTCGAAGCGCTGCTGGCGCTGGTCGCCGGCGAACGGCGGCGCCATGCGCGAGGCCTTGTCGCCGAGCGGAATCACGGTGTCGTTCATGCCCAGCGGCTCGGTGATGCGCGCGCGCACCAGCTCGCCCCACGAGGTGCCGTAGCGCAGCGCCAGCAGCTGCCCAAGCAGCGCCATGCCGAAGTTGCTGTAGCGCGCCTCGCACGGCGCCGCGACGGCGGTGAGTCGGATGCGCGCGAGCGCGGCCCAGAACATCGGCAGGTCGAAGCTGCGGAACTGCTCGGCCAACGGAGCGCCGCCGGTGACGCCATCGGCCATCACGGGCAGGCAGCCGGTGTGCGTGACGAGCTGCCTCAGCGTGATCGCGGCCACGGCGGGCGGCACGCCTTCGGCCTGGCCGGCGAGCAGCTTGCCCACGCTGTCGTCGAGCGCCACGTCGCCGCGCTCCACGGCCTGCGCCAGCAGCAGGCCGGTGAAGACCTTGGTGACCGAGCCGATCTCGAACATCGGCTGCTCCGCGCTGGCAGGCGCAATGGCGCGTGCCACCAGCGGCTCGGGGTTGTGGGCGATGCCGTAGCCGGCCTTGTCGCCGCGCAGCACGCCGACCACCAGCGTGCCGCGCTCGGCACCGAGCGCGGTGCGGGCCAACACGGACGGGTCGCTGGCCAGCGAGAGCGGTGCGGAGGGTGCGGACGGCGGTACGAGCTGCGCGCTCGCCGCGCCCACCAGCCAGGGCGCGAGAAGCCAGGGTGCCAGCCAGCGGTGGCACCAGGCGGAGGGCAGAAGCCGCATCGTCGGAATCCTCGGGCGTGAAGTCGGAACAGCCGCCATCCTGCCACGGCGGCCACAATGACCCCATGCGTGCATTGCTTTCGACTTTCTCCTGGCAGGAACTGCGCCACCACCCCTGGCGCAACGCGGCGGCCGTGCTGGCCGTGATGCTGGGCGTGGCGCTGGCGTTTTCGGTGCAGCTCATCAACGCCTCGGCGCTCGACGAGTTCTCCAGCGCGGTGCGCTCGGTGAACGGCCAGCCCGACCTCGAAGTGCGCGCGGCGCAGGGCAGCTTCGACGAGGCCGTGTTCGGCCGGCTCGCGCGCCGGCCCGAGGTGGCGCTGGCGAGCCCGGTGCTCGAGTTCCAGGGCCTCGCGCTGGGCGGCGACGGGCGCCAGGTGCCGCTGCGCGTGATCGGCGTCGATGCGCTCGCGCTGCCCACCATCGCACCCGCGCTGATGCCGCAGTCGGCGGCCGGTGCCGAGCGCTTCGCGCTGTTCGCGCCCGGCCATGTGTTCCTCAACGCGGCAGCGCGCCAGGCGCTGCAGCTGCCGCTGCAGCCCGCGCCCGGCGAAAGCCTTCAACTGCGCAGCGGTGCCACGTGGCAACGCCTCGCGGTGTCGGGCCACGTAACCGCCGGCGGCGCGGCGTTGGCGGTGATGGACATCGCCGCCGCGCAAGAGCTGTTCGGCCAGCTCGGCCAGCTGACCCGCATCGATCTGCGGCTCGCGCCGGGCACCGACCGCGCGGCCTTCGTGGCCGCACTCGAAAAGTCGCCCGACTGGCCCGCGGGCCTGAAGTTCGCCGAGCCGGGCGATGCGGCCGAACGCGTGAGCAACCTGTCGCGCGCCTACCGCGTCAACCTCACGGTGCTGGCGCTGGTGGCGCTGTTCACGGGCGCGTTCCTGGTGTTCTCGGTGCTCGCGCTCAGCGTGGCCAAGCGCGCGCAGCAGTTCGCGCTGCTCGGCGTGCTGGGCCTCACGCCGCGTGAACGGCTGCGGCTGGTGCTGGCCGAATCGCTGGTGCTCGGGATCATCGGCAGCGCCGCCGGCCTGGCGCTTGGCACCGCGCTCGCGGCCTTCGCGCTGCGCGTGCTGGGCGGCGACCTCGGCGGTGGCTACTTCGAAGGCGTGGCGCCCCGGCTGCACTGGAGCGGCGCCGCCGCGCTGCTGTACGGCGGGCTCGGCGTGATCGCCGCGCTCGTGGGCGGCTGGTGGCCCGCGCGCGCCGCGCAGGCGCTGCCCGAAGCGCAGACGCTCAAGGGCCTGGGCGCCGCACCCGCGCAAGGCCGACACCACTGGCTCGCACTCGGCCTCATCGGCGCGGGCGCGGCGCTGGCCAACCTGCCGGCGATCGGCGGCATTCCGGTGGCGGCGTACCTGTCGGTGGCCTGCCTGCTGGTGGGCGGCATCACCGCCCTGCCCTGGCTCATCGCGCTGCTGTACGACCGTGTGGCACCCGCGTTTGCGCGGCGCGTACTGCCGATGCTCGCCATCGAGCGCGCGCGCCGCATGCGCGGCACGGCGGCCGTGGCGGTGAGCGGTGTGGTCGCGAGCCTGAGCCTCGCGGTGGCGCTGACGGTGATGGTCGCGAGCTTTCGCGAATCGGTCACGCACTGGCTCGACGTGGTGCTGCCGGCCGACCTGTACGTGCGCGCCACTTCGGGCGGGCGAGGCAGCGGCAACAGCGGCGGCACCAGCAGCACCGACACCGCGACCTTCGCGCCGGCCTTCGTGCAGGCGCTGGCGCAGTTGCCCGGCGTGGCGCGCACCGGCACGCTGCGCACACAGTCGCTGCAACTCGACCCCGCGCAGCCCGCCGTGACGCTGATTGCGCGCAGCCTCGAAGGCGGCGTGGCGCGCGGGCTGCCGCTGGTCGGCGAGGCGCTGCCCGTGCCGCCCGGGCAGACCGGCATCTACGTGAGCGAGCCGATGGTCGAGTTGTACGGCGCGAAGCCGGGCACCGCGTTTGCGCCGCTGGCCGATGCGATGCGCACGGCCACGCCGCAGGTGTTCTTCGTGGCCGGCGTGTGGCGCGACTACGCGCGGCAGTTCGGTGCCATCGCGATGGACGCGCGCGACTTCGAGCGCATCACCGGCGAGCACGACGTGAGCGACGTCGCACTGTGGCTCGCGCCCGGTGCGTCCGAAGCAGAAGTACAGGCGGCCGTGCGCGAACTCGCATCGCGGACCTCACGCGACGGCGCGGTCGAGCTGGCCTCGGTCGGCCAGATCCGCGCGACCTCGCTGCGCATCTTCGATCGCAGCTTTGCCGTCACCTATTGGCTGCAGGCCGTGGCCATCGCCATCGGCCTGTTCGGCATTGCCGCCAGCTTCAGCGCGCAGGTGCTGGCGCGGCGCAAGGAGTTCGGTCTGCTCGCACACCTGGGCTTCACGCGGCGGCAGGTGCTGGCCGTGGTGGCCGGCGAAGGCGCGGCCTGGACCGCCATCGGCGCGGTCGCGGGGCTGCTGCTCGGGCTGGCCGTGTCGGTGGTGCTGGTGAAGGTGGTGAACCCGCAGAGCTTCCACTGGAGCATGGACCTGCTGGTGCCGTGGGTGCGGCTGCTGGCGCTGTGCGCCGCCGTGGTGGCGGCGGGCACGTTCACGGCGTGGATGGCCGGGCGCGCCGCGGCAGGGCGCGACGTGGTGCTGGCGGTGAAAGAGGACTGGTAGCGCCCTCTTCCATCGCCATTCCTCCTAGCGCCCTGGCGTCAGCTGGATTCTTTCCACCGTCTCTTTCTCGACGGCCCCGCGGCTGTAGACCAGCGGCACGTACTTGCCTTCGAGCCACAGCGGCGCCAGGTCGCGGTAGTTCGGGCTGTCGGGGTTGCCCGACTGGCCCGGCGTGTTGATGACGCGCGACGCGTCCCAGTTGCCCACGTCGAGCACCATGCGGAACGACGCGCCCGAGGTCAGCTTGTAGTCGTTCGCGCGGTAGGTGGCCGCCATCGGCGTGAACGACGAGCCGGACATCGGCCAGTCGCCCACCTCGAGCTTCTTGCGCGTGGCCGCATCGACCACGCCGCCCAGCGGATGCCGGAACTCGGCGCGGTGCAAGGCGCCCCACTTCCACGCCGACGGGTCGGGCCCGAGCTTGGTGGACAGCTCCTGCATGGCGGCGGGCAAGGTCGTCAGCAGCAGCGCATCGCGCTGCGCGTTGCTGACCCAGCCGGACGGGTTCTCCAGCAGCAGCACCATGCGCGTGTTGTCGCCGGGCGCAGCCAGCGCGGCAGCGGCATCGCCCGCTCCTGCCTTGAGCACGGCCTGGCGCAGGAACTTGCTGCTCCACACCTCGTACAACGCGGCCGCCGCGCTGTCGCGGTCCATGGCGCCGTTCCAGCTTTGCAGCAGGCGCAGCGCCGCGGCGGTCTGTGCGTCGTCGCTGCGCTGGCCGGCCAGCAGCTTCAGCAAACGCTGCGCCGGCGTCGCGACGATGTCGTTCTGCATGCGCTCCGAGTCCTCGATGGTGAAGCGTGAACCTGCTGCCACCTTGGCCGCGAACAGCTCCTTGAGCCGACGCGCGCGGGCCGCATCGCTCCACTCGTAGCCCACGCCCTTCTTGGCGGCCGGATGGTCGGGCGGGATGTTGTTCTCGTTGGCCGTGACCACGTAGCCGCGCGCGGGGTTGAACTCCGACGGCAGCTCGTCGCCATTGCGGAAGCCCGACCATTCATAGCGGCCGTCGCCCGGCACGGGCATGAGACCGTCCCAGTTCGGACGGATGGGCGTGAGGCCGCCCGGAATCCAGCCGACGTTGCCGCTGCTGTCGGCATACACCTGGTTTTCGCCGGGTGCGCCCCAGCGGTTCATGGCCGCGCGGAACTGGTCCCAGTTGCGTGCGCGCATGTAGTCCATCGAACCGAAGTACGGCGCCATGCCGGGCTCCAGCCAGGCGGCGCGCAGGGCGAAGGCGCGGCGCTTGCCGGGCTCTGCCACCAGCACGGGGCCGTGGCGCGTGAAGGTGTTGACCACCTCGCGCGGCGCGCTCTCGCCCTTGACCGCGATGCGCTCGGTGACGCGCGTCATCGGCTCCCAGCGGCCCTGGTAGCGGTACTCCTCGGGGTTGCCGGGGTTGAGCTCGTACACGTACAGGTCTTCCTGGTCCATGTAGAAGCGCGTGAGGCCGAAGGCGATGGTGCCGTTGTGGCCGATCGACAGGCCCGGCAGGAAGGGCTCGCCCGCGCCGATCGCGTCCATGCCGGGCGCGCTCAGGTGCGTCATGTAGCGCAGGCTCGGCGCACCGTGCGAGCGGTGCGGGTCGTTGGCCAGAATCGGTCGGCCCGTGGACGTGAGCTTCGGCGCGATGACCCAGTTGTTGCTGCCGTAGGCGGCCGTGGGGTCGCCTTGCGATGCGCGTTGCTCCGCTTCTTCCTGCTCAGCCTTTGCAGCGATCGACTCGGCGCTGCCGGGCAACAGCGCGACCGGCGTGGAGGACGCGCCCGCGTTCATGCCCACGCGCGTGTTCTCCTTGGTGAAGCGCGGCGAATCGGTGGCCCGCAGGTAGGCCGCGCGCAGCTCTGCCGCAGGAAGGGTGCACGGGTCGAAGCCGTCGGGCACCTTGGGCGTGACCGGCGGATCGAGTTCGCGGCGCAGCCAGTCGGCCTTGGCGCCCGGCGCGCCGGCGCAGAAGGCGCGTGCGCGGTCGACCTCGGACGTGAAGTTGAGCGTGAGCCCGTGGTGCCGGATGCGCACCACGTCCTCGGGCGACCAGGCGGCCGGCTGGTAGCCCAGCAGCGCAAACTCGGTCGGCAGCAGCGCGGGCTGCGCGCGCACCTGCGCCACGTAGGCATTGACGCCGGCCGTGAAGGCCTCGGCCACGCGCTTGGCGTCGGAGCCGTAAGCGAGCCATTCGCGGTACATGTCGCCGCGGTAGAGCACGGCGCGCGCGGCGCGGTCGCTCTCGACCCAGGCGGGGCCGAAGTCTTTGGCCATTTCGCCGAGGCCGCGCTTGCGCCACAGGTCCATCTGCCAGAGCCGGTCGCGCGCGGCGATGAAGCCCTGCGCCACGAAGGCGTCGTAGAGCGTGCCGGCGTACAGGTGCGGCACGCCCCAGCGGTCGACCAGCACTTCGGCGGGCTTCTCGAGGCCGGGCACGGTGAAGGATGAGGCGGGGCGCGTGGGGGTGTTGATGCCGGGGGAAGTGGACGCACAGCCTGCGAGTGCCAGCACCGCCAGCGACACGGCGCCCAGGGAAAGCCGATGGCTCGTTCTCTTCATGTCTCTCGTCTCCTGTCTTGTTGTGGATTGGCAGCGCACAGTATCCCGATTTCCGCCGCTTTGCGTCACCCGCCGGGTTACAGGGCATGACTTGTAGACTGGCACGCTATGCAGCCCACCCCTTCATCCTCCTCCTGCGGCGACTGGCTCTCCGGCGCGATCCACCGCATCGAAGCCGACTACCAGCGCAGCGCCGACACGCACCTCATTCCGCTGCCGCTGCCCGCGCTCGCCGCGCACGGCATCGACCTGTACCTGAAGGACGAATCGACGCACCCCACCGGCAGCCTCAAGCACCGGCTCGCGCGTTCGCTGTTTCTCTATGCGCTGTGCAACGGCTGGGTGCGCGAAGGCACGACCATCGTCGAAGCCTCGAGCGGCTCCACCGCCGTGAGCGAGGCCTACTTCGCGCGGCTGCTGGGCCTGCCCTTCATCGCGGTGATGCCGCGCAGCACCTCGCCCGAGAAGGTCGCGCAGATCGCCTTCTACGGCGCGAGCTGCCACTTCGTCGACCACGCGGCGCAGGTGTACGACGAGGCCCGCGCGCTGGCCGAGCGCAGCGGCGGCCACTACATGGACCAGTTCACCTACGCCGAGCGTGCGACCGATTGGCGCGGCAACAACAACATCGCCGAAAGCATGTTCCAGCAGATGGCGCACGAGCGGCACCCGGTGCCCGCGTGGATCGTGGTGGGCGCCGGCACCGGCGGCACCAGCGCCACCATCGGACGCTATGTGCGCTTTCGCTGCCACGACACGCAGGTGTGCGTGGCCGACCCCGAAGGCTCGGTGTTCTCGGCCTACCACCGCTGCGGCGACACCACGCTGACCGCGCCCGGTTCGCGCATCGAAGGCATCGGCCGTCCGCGCGTGGAGCCCAGCTTCGTGCGCACGCTGGTCGACCGCATGCTCGAAGTGCCCAACCTCGACTCGGTGGCCGCCATGCATGCGCTGTCGGCGCTGCTGGGGCGCAAGGTCGGCCCGTCGACCGGCACCAACTTCGTCGGCATGCTGGCCGTGGCGCACGAGATGCGCACGGCCGGCCAGCAGGGCTCGATTCTTTCGCTGTTGTGCGACGCAGGCGAACGCTACCTGCCGAGTTACCACGACGCCGACTGGGTGCGCAACGCCTTCGGCGACATCGCGCCGGCGCAGCAACGCATCGACGCGCTGGTGGCAGGTTGACGATGTCCACGCGCGCACCCGGCGGCCTCATCGCGCGGCGGCAGCTCTTGCTGCTGGCCGCGCTGGCCGCCTCGGCCGCGCCGCATGCCGGCTGGGCCCTGCCCGCGAAGGCGCTGCAGTTTCCGCGCGACTTCGGCAGCCACCCCGAACTGCGCACCGAGTGGTGGTACATCACCGGCCACGGCCAGACCGCCGCGGGGCGCGCGTTCGGTTTCCAGGTGACCTTCTTCCGCTCACGCGTCGACGCCACGCAGGCCATGCGCTCGGCCTTCGCTGCCAAGCAGCTGGTGTTCGCGCACGCCGCCGTCACCGACCTCGAAGGCCGCGTGCTGCGGCACGACCAGCGCATCGCCCGCGCGGGCTTCGACGTGGCCTCGGCCAGCGAAACCGACACCGACGTGCGTCTGCGCGACTGGTCGCTGGTGCGCGATGCTGGCAGCGGCGCCTACACCGCACGCATCCCCGCCGGCGAGTTCACGCTCGACCTGCGCTTCGCGCCGTCGCAGCCGGTGCTGCTGCAGGGTCGCGAAGGCCTGTCACGCAAAGGCCCCGATCCCGAGCAGGCGAGCTACTACTACAGCGAACCGCAACTGCAGGCGCAAGGCCGCCTTACGCTGCAGGGCCAGGCCCCGTTCGAGATCACCGGCACCGCGTGGCTCGACCATGAATGGAGCGAGGCGCTGATGCACCCCGAGGCCGTGGGCTGGGACTGGATCGGCATGAACCTCGACGACGGCAGCGCGCTCACCGCCTTCCACCTGCGCCGCCGCGACGGCAGCGCGTTGTGGTCCGGCGGTTCGTTCCGCCCGCGCGGCGGCGCGGCGCGCATCTTCCAGCCCGGAGAGGTGCGCTTCGACGCCCTGCGCAGCTGGACCAGCCCGCGCACCCGCGCGAGCTACCCCACGCACTGGCGCATCGACACGCCCGCGGGCCGCTTCGAGGTGCAGGCACTGCTCGACGACCAGGAACTGGACAGCCGCGGCTCCACGGGCGGCGTGTACTGGGAAGGCTTGAGCGAGCTGCGCGACGCGCAGCAAGGCAAGCGCGTGGGGCGCGGGTACCTCGAGATGACGGGGTATGCGGCGCCGCTGCGGTTGTGAGCCGAAGCACAGCGCGAAGGGCTACTTCACGCCCTGGCTCAGCGCCTGCGCCGTGTTGCGCGACAGCGCGCGGACGTAGTCGTCGATCGCCGAAGCAACCGGCGCGAGCTCGGTGCTGCTCAACCGCTTGAGGTCGCGCGGTTCCTGGAAATCCTTGAGTTGCCGCACCCGTTGCCGCTGCTGGGCGAGCATCGGCTCGTAGGCCGCGAGGTTCAGCGGCGGGTCCATGACGAAGACCTTGGCTTCGATCGCGGGCACCGCGAAGTACCGCGTCGACGCCAGCATGCCGCGCGTGAAGAGGCCCGAGTTCTGCATGAAGCTCTCGTCGCAGGGGCCCCCGGTGCACTCCATGCGCGCCTGCGTTCGCGTCGCCTCGATGAGGACCACCGCAGAGATCTGATCTTCCTTCAGCTTGCGTGCAGCCCACGCCTGCGCAGGATTCGCGATCCAGCGACCGTCCTTGAAGATGGCCAGCGCGTTGACGGAGGTCGTGGCAAAGCTCGTCAACCGAACCACCTGGAAGCCTGCCTTCTCGAGCTCCGACGTGAAGGCCTCGTAGACCTTGGCCGTGGGGTTCCAGGGGAACGGGTACGTGGTCGAGAAGTTGTTGAAGACGGTCGTGCCCACGTGCATGTGTTCCGCAGAGGCGGGCATCCGTACGAGCAGGCCGACCTTCGCGCCCTTCGCGAGCTTGCCGCCGTTCGGCGGCAGCGTCGGCGGGGTCATGCACCCCGTCAGCGCGAGCGCCATGAAAAGTGCGAGCAGCCATCTGCGCATGGGGGTCTCCTTCTTCTTGTCGGTGTGGGCCTGTGCGGCCGGGTGCGGACGATTGTGCCGAGCGCTGCATGCGGCGTAGCCACCGGAACCGGTGGTTTTGGATAGAGTCGGCCTCACGTCATGCCAAGCACCCCACCGTCCATGAACGCCACACGTCATCAGAAGCTTCGCTCGGCGCTCATCGCGATCGCCGTGTTCGCGGGGATCGCCATCGCAGGCGCGCTGTTCGGCTTCAGCCGGAGTGGCAATTCGACGGGCCTCGCAGGCCGCGAGATCTGCCGCGCCACGTGCATCGCGCGCGGTTGGCAAGACGGAACGATGGAGCCACCATCGCACGCAACGACTGGCTCCACGCAAGGACCGAAGACTTGCCAGTGCCGATGACGACCGCGCATCACGCGGAAACCGTCACCCCATTGCGCTCCAGCACCGCCAGCAGCTTCGGAATGTCCGGCGCCGGCCCCACCGGAATCTCGCGATCGATCGCCGCGAACATCTGCGCAGCCATCGCGTCCTGCCCCGTGATCTCGAGCATCTGCCCGCCGCCCTTGCCGTAGTGAAAGCCGTGCACCGTGCCGCGCGGCACGTGCACCAGCGTGCCGGGCTGGCACAAGTGGGCCTGGCCGTCGCAATGGAACTCGACCTCCCCGCCGAGCACGTAGAACGACTCGTCCCAGTCATGGCTGTGCGGCGGCGGGCCCGTGCCTTCGTCACCGCGCTGGAAGGTGACGCCGTAGCTCTGCGTCGCGGCGTTCGACGCCAGCACCGTCACCTGCGTGCCGAGCACGTTCAGCGGCGTTTCGCGCCGCTCGGGTGACAAGACGAAGTACGGAAGAAGGGCCATGGCCGGCTCCTCGAAGTGGGAGCAGGATTCTGCGCCCCGGTCGCAGGGGGCACAAGCGGCGCAGGGTAACCACCCCGCTTTGACGCGCTGCCCTGGCGGCACAGACGATGCACACGCACCGCCCGCGGCCGTCACGGCCTTTGCATCACTGCTTCGTGCGACGCCGATCGATGAAGGCGATGATCTCGCCCATGATGCCCTTGCGGAAGGCCAGCACGCAGATCACGAAGATCAGGCCCGTGACCATGGTCACCGACTCGCCCAGCGTGTTGAACCAGTCGATGGTCGTGATGCGCGCCAGGAAGCTGCCGAGTTCGCCGATCTTGTTTTCGAGCAGCACCACCACCGCCGAGCCCACGATGGGACCCGACAGCGTGCCCAGGCCGCCGACCAAGGTCATCAGGATGACCTGGCCCGAAGCGGTCCAGTGCACGTCGGACAGCGTGGCAAAGCCCAGCACCAGCGTCTTGAGCGAACCGGCCAGGCCCGACAGCGCGGCCGAGATCACGAAGGCCAGCAGCTTGAAGCGGCCCACGTCGTAGCCCAGCGAGAGCGCACGCGGCTCGTTTTCCTTGATGCCCTTGAGCACCTGACCGAACGGCGAGTGGATGGTGCGCACGATCAGCAGGAAGGCCAGCACGACCACGACCAGCGCCACGTAGTACATGGTGAGGTCGTTCGACAGGTCGATGACGCCGAAGAGCTTGCCGCGCGGCACGCCCTGCAGGCCGTCTTCGCCGCCCGTGAACTTGGCCTGCAGCGCGACGAAGAACATCATCTGCGCGAGCGCCAGCGTGATCATCGCGAAGTAGATGCCCTGGCGCCGGATGGCCAGCACGCCGAACAGCCAGCCCAGCAAGGCGCCGGTGAGCGTGCCCGCAATGAGGCCCAGCTCCGGCGTGAGGCCCCAGACCTTGATGGCGTGGCCCGCCACGTACGCGGAGCCCCCCAGAAAGGCCGCATGGCCGAAGGACAGCAGACCCGTGTAGCCCAGCAGCAGGTTGAAGGCCGCGGCGAACAGCGCGAAGCACATGAGCTTCATCACGAACACCGGGTAGGCACCGAAGAACGGCGCCAGCACCAGGGCCACCAGCAGCAAGGCGTAGACGACAGTGGAGATTTTTTTCATGTTCATGCCGTTCGCCTTACTTCTCTTTGCCGAACAGGCCGGCGGGGCGAATCAACAGCACGATGACCATGATCACGAACACAACCGTCGAGGAAGCCTCGGGATAGAAAACCTTGGTGAGCCCTTCGATGACGCCCAGGCCCAGGCCCGTGAGGATGGCGCCCATGATGGAGCCCATGCCGCCGATCACGACCACTGCGAACACCACGATGATGAGGTTCTGCCCCATCAGCGGCGACACCTGCATCACCGGTGCGGCCAGCACGCCGGCGAAGGCGGCGAGCGCACAGCCGAAGGCGTAGGTCAGCGTGATCATCAGCGGCACGTTGACGCCGAAGGCCTCCACGAGCCGCGGGTTCTCGGTGCCGGCGCGCAGGTAGGCGCCCAGGCGGGTCTTCTCGATCACGTACCAGGTCGCGAAGCAGATCACCAGCGAGGCCACGACGACCCAGGCACGGTAGTTGGGCAGCACCATGAAGCCCAGGTCGGTGGCGCTCGACAGCGCATCGGGCGCGTCGTAGGGCAGCCCCGACACGCCGTAGACCGAGCGGAACACGCCTTCGATCAGCAACGTGAGGCCCAGCGTGAGCAGCAGGCCGTAGAGGTGATCGAGCTTGTAGATCCAGCGCAGCAGCAACCGTTCGATGACCACGCCGAACAGGCCGATGAGGATCGGCGCGGCGATCAGCATCACCCAGTAGTTGACGCCGAGGTACTCCATGGCCATCCAGGTGAGGACGGCCCCGAGCATGAACAGCGCGCCGTGCGCGAAGTTGATGACGTTGAGCAAACCGAAGATCACCGCCAGCCCGAGGCTCAGGATGGCGTAGAACGAGCCGTTGACCAGCCCCAGAAGGAGCTGGCTCAACAAGGCGGGAAGGGAAATGTTCATAAGCGTTTCAACGAACCCGGGCGCCGCAAGGACGCCCGCGGGAGGTCACTTCCAGAGGGCGCAGCGGCTTTCGGCCTTGGTCGTGAAGACTTCTTCGCCCTTGAGCTTCTGGATCACCTTGTAGTAATCCCACGGCTGCTTGGATTCGGCCGGCGACTTGACCTGCACCAGGTACATGTCGTGCACGAAGCGGCCGTCGGCGCGGATGTTGCCCTTGGCGTAGAAGTCGTCGATGGGCGTGGACTTCAGCGTGGCCATCACCTTGTCGGCATCGACCGTCTTGGAGGCCTGCACGGCCTTCAGGTAGGTCATGGTGGCCGAGTAGTCGGCGGCCTGGATGTCGGTGGGCATGCGCTTGGTCTTCTCGAAGAAGCGCTTGCCGAAGGCGCGCGTCTTGTCGTCGAGGTTCCAGTCCCAGCTCGTGGTGAGCAGCAGGCCTTCGGTGTTCTTCAGGCCCAGGCTGTGCACGTCGGTGACGAACACCAGCAGGCCCACCATCTTCATGTTCTTGGTGATGCCGAATTCCTTGGCCGCCTTGATCGAGTTGATGGTGTCGCCGCCGGCATTGGCCAGCGCCAGCACCTGTGCCTTGGAGTTCTGCGCCTGCAACAGGAACGACGAGAAGTCGGACGTGTTCAGCGGGTGCTTCACGCTGCCCAGCACGGTGCCGCCCTTTTCCTTTACGACCTTGGTCGCGTCGCCTTCGAGCGCCTGGCCGAAGGCGTAGTCGGCGGTCAGGAAGTACCAGCTCTTGTCGCCACGGCCGATCACGGCCGAGCCGGTGCCCTTGGCGAGTGCCACGGTGTCGTAGGCGTAGTGCACGGTGTAGGGCGTGCACTGTTCGTTGGTGAGCGCCGAGCTGCCGGCGCCGTTGACGATGAAGACGCGCTTCTTCTCGTGCGCCACCTTGGCCATGGCCAGGCCGGTGCCCGAGCTGGTGCCGCCGAACAGCATGGTCAGGCCCTGCGTGTCGATCCACTCGCGCGCCTTCGAGGCGGCGATGTCGGCCTTGTTCTGGTGGTCGGCCGTGAGCAGCTCGATGGGCATGCCGTTGACCTTGCCGCCGAAGTCGTCGATGGCCATCTGGATGGCCAGCGCGCCGTTCTTGCCTTCGACGTCGGCGTACAGGCTCGACATGTCGGTGATGAAGCCGATCTTAACCTTGTCCTGCGCCTGGGCCTGGGCAGCGCCGGCGGCCAGCGCGGCGGCGGCGAAAACGGCGGAGAGAGCGAATGTGGTGATCTTCATGAAAGGTGTTCCTGTGGGGGTGTTCGGGGGTGTCGCGTCACTTCCAGAGCGCGCACTTGGAATCGGCCTTGGTGGTGAAGACGGTGTCGCCGGGCAGCTTCTTCACGAGCTTGTAGTAGTCCCACGGCGTCTTCGATTCGGCGGGCGACTTGACCTGCATCAGGTACATGTCGTGCACGTAGCGGCCGTCGGGACGGATCTGGCCGGAGCCGAAGAAGTCGTTGATCTTCATCTTCTTGAGCTCGGCCATGACCTTGTCGGCATCGTCGGTCTTGGCCGCGTCCACGGCCTTGAGGTAGGTCATGGTGGCCGAGTAGTCGGCGGCCTGGATTTCGGTGGGCATGCGCTTGGTCTTGTCGAAGAAGCGCTTGGCGAACTTGCGCGTGTCGTCGTTCAGGTCCCAGTACCAGCTCGTGGTGAACTGCAGGCCTTCGGTGTTCTTCAGGCCCAGGCTGTGCACGTCGCTCAGGAAGATCAGCAGGCCGGCCAGCTTCATGGACTTGCCGATGCCGAATTCTTTCGCCGCCTTGATGCTGTTGACGGTGTCGCCGCCTGCATTGGCCAGGCCGAGGATCTGTGCCTTGGAGTTCTGCGCCTGCAGCAGGAACGAGGAGAAGTCGGACGCATTGAGCGGGTGGCGCACCGCGCCGACGATCGTGCCGCCCTTGGCCTTCACGACGGTGGAGGTGTCGGCTTCGAGTGCGTGGCCGAAGGCGTAGTCGGCCGTCAGGAAGAACCAGGTCTTGCCGCCGCCGTCGACCACTGCGGCGCCGGTGCCCTTGGCGAGCGCGACGGTGTCGTAGGCGTAGTGCACGGTGTAGGGCGAGCACTGTTCATTGGTGAGCACCGACGAGGCCGCGCCGTTGTTGAAGTACACGCGCTTCTTCTCGGCCGCGACCTTGGCCAGCGCCAGGCCGACACCCGAGTTGGTGCCGCCGAAGACCATGCTCAGGCCTTGCGTGTCGATCCACTCGCGCGCCTTCGAGGCAGCGATGTCGGGCTTGTTCTGGTGGTCGACCGTGAGCAGCTCGACCGGCTTGCCGGCCGCCTTGCCGCCGAAGTCGTCGATGGCCATCTGGATCGCCAGCGCGCCGTTCTTGCCTTCGAGGTCGGCGTACAGGCTCGACATGTCGGTGATGAAGCCGATCTTGACCTTGTCCTGGCCTTGCGCCTGGGCGGACGCTGCGAGCGCCAGTGCGGTGAAAGCCAGGGCGAAAGCGGTGAGCTGATTTTTCATGGATGTCTCCGGCAGTAGCAAGAAGGGGTGAAAGAACTCAGACGCCGAGCAGCTCGGTCAGCACGGGCATCTTGGCTTCGAGCTCGGCAGCGCCGAATTTCTCGACGATGCGGCCGTGCTCCATCACGTAGAAACGGTCGGCCAGCGGCGCGGCGAAGCGGAAGTTCTGCTCGACCATGACGATGGTGTAGCCCTTGGCGCGCAGCGTGGTGATCATGCGGGCCAGCGCCTGCACGATGACGGGCGCAAGGCCTTCGGAGATCTCGTCGAGCAAGAGCAGCTTGGCGCCGGTGCGCAGGATGCGCGCCACGGCCAGCATCTGCTGCTCGCCGCCCGACAGGCGCGTGCCCTGGCTGTGGCGGCGCTCGGCGAGGTTGGGGAACATGGCGTAGATCTCGTCGACCGACATGCCCGGCCCCGCGCCTTTCAGCTCGGGCGGCAGCATCAGGTTTTCTTCGCACGAGAGGCTGGCGAAGATGCCGCGCTCTTCGGGGCAATAGCCGATGCCCAGGTGCGCGATGCGGTGCGTCGCCATCGAGATGGTCTCGACGCCGTTGACCTTGATGCTGCCCTTGCGGGCGCCGGTAAGTCCCATCACGGCGCGCATCGTCGTCGTGCGGCCCGCGCCATTGCGGCCCAGCAGCGTGACGACCTCGCCCGGCTGCACGACCATGTCGACACCGTGCAGCACGTGCGATTCGCCGTACCAGGCCTGCAGGCCCTTGATTTCGAGTGCAGCGGTCATGTCAGTGCGCGCCCTGCATCTGGCCGTCGGTGGTGCCCATGTAGGCCTCCATCACCTGCGGGTTCTTCGAGACTTCGGCATACGGGCCTTCGGCCAGCACGGCGCCGCGCTGCAGCACCGTGATGGTGTCGGCAATGGTCGAGACCACGCTCATGTTGTGTTCGACCATCAGGATGGTGCGTCCGGCCGACACGCGCTTGATGAGTTCGGCCACGCGGTGCACGTCTTCGTGGCCCATGCCCTGCGTGGGTTCGTCGAGCAGCATCAGTTCGGGTTCCATGGCCAGCGTGGTGGCGATCTCGAGCGCGCGCTTGCGGCCGTAGGGCAGGTTCACCGTTTGCTCGTCGGCCAGGTCTTCGAGGCCCACCTCGGCGAGCAGTTCGCGGGCGCGCGCATCGAGCGGCTTGAGCGACTTCTCGCTCTTCCAGAAGTGGTACGAGGTGCCGAGCTTGCGCTGCAGGCCCAGGCGCACGTTCTCGAGCAGCGTGAGGTGCGGGAACACGGCGGAGATCTGGAACGAGCGGATCACGCCGCGTCGCGCGATCTGCGCCGGGCGTTCGCCTGTGATGTCGTGCCCGTTGAACAGGATCGTGCCCGCGGTCGGCTCGAGGAACTTCGTGAGCAGGTTGAAGCAGGTCGTCTTGCCGGCACCGTTGGGGCCGATGAGCGCGTGGATCGAGCCGCGCTTCACCGAGAGGTCAACCTTGCTGACCGCGGTGAATCCCTTGAATTCCTTGGTGAGCTGGCGTGTTTCAAGAATGACGTCGCTCATCTCGCGGCGTCGTCCGTGTGCGGAAAAAAGAAATCGGTCATGCGGTCCATCTCAATGCGTGCGCCACCAGCGAGCGCGGACCGATTGTTGGGGGCTGCTATGCAATTGCATACTGGGGCAAATGCCTATGCTGCACTGCAACCATTCACAAGGCGCACCACCCCCGGGCAAACGACTGTCGTCCCGACGACATTGCGCACCGCAACACGCACACCGGCGAACGCGCGAGGCGTGCACGTGCGCAGTGATGAGGCGCTCGCGCACGCCGACGCCCTTCGTGGAAAACTTGCGCGCCCGCTGCACTGCAACGATGCTCTTTCACCCGGATTGAATCCACCACCGCCATGCCGAACCTGCCGAACTTCCGCTCGCCCGAATTCCTTACCGGCCACATCGCACACACGCTGGCGTTCTACGCGCCGCGCAGCCGCGATGCCTCGGGCGGCTTCTTCCATTTCTTCAAGGACGACGGCACGGTGTACGACCGGCGCACGCGCCACCTCGTGAGCAGCACGCGCTTCGTGTTCAACCACGCGATGGCATGGCGCCGCTTCGGCCGGCCCGACGACCTCGCGGCGGTGCGGCACGGCCTGGCGTTTCTGCAGACCGCGCATGCGCAGCCGAATGGTGGCTATGCATGGCAGATCGACTGGGATGGCCATCAATCTACGGTGCAGGACGGCACGCAGCACTGCTACGGCATGGCCTTCGTGCTGCTGGCGCACGCGCATGCGCTGATGGCCGGCGTCGAGGAAGCACGCGCCGGCCTCGCGCGCACCCGCGACCTGATGGAACAGCATTTCTGGGAGCCGGCGCATCAGCTGTACGCCGACGAGGCCACGCCAGGCTGGCAGGTCGGCCCCTACCGCGGCCAGAACGCCAACATGCACGCCTGCGAGGCGATGCTCGCGGCCTACGACGCCACGCGCGAGCCCTTCTACCTCCAGCGCGCGCGCACGCTGGCCGAAAGCATCACGGGCCGGCAGGCCGCACTCGCCGACGGGCTGGTGTGGGAGCACTACCGCGCAGATTGGTCGATCGACTGGGACTACAACCGCGGCGACAAGACCAACATCTTCCGGCCTTGGGGCTTCCAGACCGGCCACCTCACCGAGTGGGCCAAGCTGCTGCTGCAGCTCGCCAGCCACCTGGGCCCCGACGCGCCCGGCACCGAATGGATCGTGCCGCGCGCGCGTCATTTCTTCGACACCGCGATGCAACGCGGCTGGGACGCCACGCACGGCGGGCTGGTCTACGGCTTCGGTCCCGACGGCACGGTGTGCGACGGCGACAAGTACTTCTGGGTGCAGGCCGAGAGCTTCGCCGCCGCCGCCCTGCTCGCGGTGCGCACGGGCGACGCCGGCTACTGGGACTGGTACGACCGGATCTGGGCCTACAGCTGGGACCACTTTGTCGACCACACGCACGGTGCGTGGTACCGCATCCTCACGCCGCAGAACGCGAAGATCAGCGACGAGAAAAGCCCGGCCGGCAAGACCGATTACCACACGATGGGCGCGTGCCATGACGTGCTGAAGGCGCTGGGCCACGGCGTCAAATAGCCGCGTCACCCGTCACGATTCGCACATATCTTGTGCGGCGGCGCCTCTACCCCGCAGCGCGCAGGCTGCCTACGCTTCAGGCCTTCTTTCACTCACGCAGGGAACGCATGAAGCACCCCAGCATCCGCAGCCTCACCGGCGCCGTGCCCACGAGTCGCCTTGACCCCGCCACCACGGCGCTGATCGCGATCGATTTCCAGAACGAGTACTTCGACGGGCGCATGCCCATTCCCGACGGAGGGACCGCCCTGCGCCAGGCGCGGCGCCTGATCGATGCCGCCGACCGGCATGCGGTGCCGGTGTTCCATGTGCAGCACGTGGCGCCCGCCGACAGCCCGATCTTCGCGGACGGCAGCCGTGCCTTCGGTATCCACGACGCGCTGCGCCCCGCCCCGCAGCACACGGTGCTGCGCAAGGCCACGCCGAGCGCCTTCGCGGGCACCGCGCTCGAGGCCGAGCTGCAGGCGCGCGGCGTCACGACGCTGGTCCTCACGGGCCTCATGACGCACATGTGCGTGTCGGCCACCGCCTTCGACGCCGCACCGCGCGGCTACCAGAGCCTCATCGTGGGCGATGCCTGCGCGACGCGCGATCTCGACCTGGAAGAAGGCGGCGTGCTGGGCCACCGCGAGCTGCACCGCGCGGCGCTGCGCGGCGTGTCGGATGTGGTGGCCGAGGTGCGCTCGACCGACGAGGTGTTGCGGCTGCTGGAGGCGGGTGCCTGAACGGCCTCAGTCGCCCTGCCCGTCCGCGGGCAGGTAGCGCGCGGCAGCAAAGTCGACGAACGCCCGCACCTTCGGCGACAGGTGCCGGCTCTGCGGATAGAGCGCGTACAGGTTCAGCGGCTGCTGGCGAAACCCGGGCAGCACGCGCACCAGCTCGCCGCGCGCCACGTGTGCGCGCACGAGGAACGCCGGCGATGCCGCCAGCCCCGTGCCGGCCAGCGCGGCGCTGCGCAGCACGATCCCGCTGTTGGCCTGCAGCCGCCCGCCGACGTCCACGGTGTGGACGCTGCCGTCCGGCGCGGTGAAGCTGGGTTGTGCGGCCTTCGCGGCCAATGAATAGTTCAGGCAGTCATGCGCCACCAGGTCGGCCGGCGTCTGCGGCGTGCCGCGCCGCTGCAGGTAAGCCGGCGACGCCACCCACCACTCCTCGAAGCTCGCGAGGCGCTTGACGATCAGCGTCGAATCCGAGAGTGCATACGCCAGTCGCAGACCGACGTCGAAGCCTTCTTCGATCAGGTCGACGAAGCGGTCGTTGCAGACCAGGTCGGCCTTGACCTGCGGGTGCGCGTCGAGAAACGCCGGCAGCCACTGCGCCAGCTCCTCCAGCCCGAAGGACATCGGCGCGTTGATGCGCAGCAGGCCCGTGGGCTCGACCTGGTGCTGCGCCACGACCAGCGCGGCCGTCTCGACCTGGTCGAGGATCTGCCGCGTGTGTTCGTAATAAGTCTGCCCCGCCTGCGTGAGCGCGAAGCGGCGCGTGGTGCGGTTGAGCAGCTGCACGCCCAGCGCGGTTTCCAGCTGCTTGACGTGGCGCGAGACCACCGTGTGCGACACGTCCATCGCGTCGGCCGCGGCGGTGAAGCCGCCGGCCTCCACGACGGCGCGGAACGCCTTCATGGCCGCGAACTGGTCCATGCGCGGGCCGTGCGGGTCAGTGCGCGCCGGCGGCTGCGTCGCCGCCCGCGCCGCCCTTTTGCGGCCGCGCCAGCCACACCAGCGGAATCAGCAGCAGGAACAACACCGCCGAGGCATAGAAGATGTCGTTCGTTGCGAGCATGAACGACTGCTGGTCGACGAGGCGGTTGATCTGCCCCAGCACCTGCTCGGTGCTCAAGCCGCTGCCCGTCAGCCCCGCGATGGCGCTGGTGGCCGCGCTGTTGCCCGGGTTCACCGACTCCACGAGCTGCGCGTGGTGCATGGCTGCGCGGCTGTCCCACAGCGTGGTGGCGATCGAGGTGCCCATGGCGCCCGCCGTGATCCGCAGGAAGTTCGACAGCCCCGACGCGGCCGGAATGCGGTCGGGCGTGAGGCCCGACAGCGTGATGGTCACGAGCGGAATGAAGAAGAACGCCATCGCGATGCCCTGGATGATCGTCGGGATGATGATCGTCACGAAGTCGGCCTGCGTGTTGAAGTTCGAGCGCATCCACAGCACCAGCGCGAACACGAGGAACGAGAAGGTCGCGTAGCGGCGCGGGTCGATCTTGGCCACCGTGAGGCCCACCACCGGCGAGAAGAAGATCGCCAGCATCCCGACGGGCGCCATGATCATCCCCGCCTGCGTGGCGGTGTAGCCCATCCACTGCTGCAGCCACAGCGGCAGCAGCACCACGTTGCCGAAGAACAGGCCGTAGGCAATGGCCGTGGCCACCGCGCCCGACCAGAAGTTGCGGCGCTTGAACAGCGACAGGTCGACCACCGGGTGCTTGTCGGTCAGCTCCCAGACCAGGAAGAAGGCGAAGCCGACCACGGCGACCACGGCCATCGTGACGATCTCGGCCGAGTGGAACCAGTCGAGCTCCTTGCCCTTGTCGAGCATGAGCTGCATCGAACCCACCCACAGCACCAGCAGCGCCAGGCCGATGGCGTCGATCGGCACCTTGTGCGTCTTGCTCTCGCGCTTGTGATACAGCGTCCAGGTGATGGCCGCGGCCACGATGCCGACAGGGATGTTGATGTAGAAGATCCACGGCCACGAGATGTTGTCGGTGATCCAGCCGCCGAGCAGCGGCCCCATCACCGGCGCGACCAGCGTGGTCATCGACCACATGGCCATGGCCAGGCCGGCCTTGGCGCGCGGGTAGCTCGACAGCAGCAGCGTCTGCGACAGCGGGATCATCGGCCCCGCCACGAAGCCCTGCAGCGCGCGGAACAGGATGAGCGTGGTCATGTTGGGCGCCAGGCCGCACAGCAGCGAGGCGATCATGAACAGGATCACGCTGGCCATGAACAGGCGCACCTGGCCGAAGCGCTGGGTCATGAAACCCGTGAGCGGCACCGCGATGGCGTTGGCCACCGCGAAGCTGGTGATGACCCAGGTGCCTTGCGTGGTGCTCACGCCAAGGTCGCCCGAGATGGCCGGCAGCGACACGTTCGCGATCGACGAGTCGAGCACGTTCATGAAGGTGGCGGCGGACAGCGCGACCGTGCCCCAGACGCGGGCGGAGCCCTCGAGCGGGGGGTGCGCGATGTAAGCGGGAGCAGCGGTGGCCATGGCGCGGGCTGTGAAGGTTCAGCGAATCAACGCTGCGATCAGCCCGGCTGGCCCTGCGTGGCGACGTGCGCGGCCGGTGCCGCAGCGGCCGGGCGGCTCACGGCCGCAGTGGGCGCGCCGCGGCCGAGGTTGGCGGCGACGATGCGCTCCACCTCGGCGTCGGCGCCGCGGTCGAGCTGGCTGTAGACCTGCGTCTGCGCGAAGGCGGTGCTGCGCGGTGCGTCGGCCAGCATCTTGCCGGTCTTCTGCGTGATGTCGATCTCGGCGTCCATCGACAGGCCGATGCGCAGCGGGTTGGCCTTGAGCTGCTCGGGGTCGAGCGCGATGCGCACGGGCACGCGTTGCACCACCTTGATCCAGTTGCCGGTGGCGTTCTGCGCCGGCAGCAACGCAAAGGCGGCGCCGGTGCCCACGCCCAGGCCGGCGACCTTGCCGGTGTACTCGACCTTCTTGCCGTACACGTCGGCCGTGAGCTTCACGGGCTGGTCGATGCGGATGTTGCGCAGCTGCACTTCCTTGAAGTTGGCGTCGACCCACAGCTGGTGCAGCGGCACGATCGACATCATCGGCGTGCCGGCGGCCACGCGCTGGCCCAGCTGCACGGTGCGCTTGGCGACGTAGCCGTCGACCGGCGCGGGCATGGCCACGCGCTGCGTGGCGAGGTAGGCCTCGCGCACCTTGGCGGCGGCGGCCAGCACGCTCGGGTGCTGGGGCACGCTGGTGCCTTCGGTGAGCGACTGGTTGCTGGCCAGCGCCTCGCGCGCGGCGACCACGCCGGCCTGTGCGGCGGCCAGTGCGCTCTTGGCGTTGGCCAGCTGCGTCTCGGCGTGGTTGAGTTCTTCCTTCGACACGGCGCCGTTGCCCGACAGCGCGCGGCGGCGCTGCAGGTCGTCCTGCGCCTTGGCGATGTCGCTCTGGGCCTTGGCGATGTCGGACTGGCGCAGCGTGACCTGCGCGGCCAGCGAGCCGTTGTTGGCGTACAGCGTGCGCACCTGGCGCACGGCCTGCGCGAGCGCGGCCTCGGCCTGCTCGAGCGCGACCTTGGCGTCGGCCGGGTCGAGCTGCACCAGCGGCTGACCGGCCTTCACGAAGTCGGTGTCGTCGGCGCCGATGGCCATGACGGTGCCGCCGATCTGCGGCGTGATCTGGATGACGTTGCCCTGCACGTAGGCGTTGTCGGTGTTTTCGTAGTGGCTGGCGACCAGCCATTCGTACAGGCCCCAGCCGCCACCGGCGACCACCACCACGGTGGCGAGGACGGTGAGTGCGCGGCGGCGCTTGCCGTTGCTTGCAGGCGCCTCGGGCGCTGCGGTGGTGGGCCCGTTGGAAGACGGGATGGAAGCGGATGTCGGAGTGTTGTTATCGCTCATGATGGAGTTCTTTCCGAAGAAGGCGGATCAGCAAATCAGTTCTGGGTGGCGGCCGTCGGCGCCGACGCCGTGGCGGTGGCCGGCGGCTGCCAGCCGCCGCCCAGGGCGCGCGCCAGGCCCACCTGCGTGTCGAGGGCGCGGGCCGCCAGGTCGACCGCGAGGCGGCGCTGGGCCAGCACGGCGGTTTCGGCGGTCAGCACGTTGAGGTAATTGCCCAGGCCCGCGCGGTAGCGCTGCACGGCAATGTCGTAGGCGCCTTCGGCGGCCGTCTGCGCGGCGCGCTGCTCGGTCTGCTGGCGCGTGATCGACTGCGCGCTCGACACCTGGTCGGCCGCGTCGCGCACGGCGTCGAGCACGGTGGCGTTGTAGCTTTCGATGGCCACGTCGAGGTCGGCCGATTTGCCGCGCAGGTTGGCGCGCAGGCGCCCGCCTTCAAAAATCGGCAGGTGGATGGCCGGGCCCACGCCCCACTGCTCGCTGCCCGACTTGAGCAGCTTGCCTAGCCCCAAGCTCTGGAAGCCGGCAAAGGCCGTGAGGTTCACGTTGGGATAGAACTGGGTCTTGGCATTGGCCACGTCGCTGGTGGCCGCTTCGACGCGCCAGCGCGCGGCGGCGATGTCGGCGCGGCGGCCCAGCAAGTCGGCCGGAATGTTCGCCTGCAGCGCCATCGGCTTCACGCCGGCGAGCACCGGCGACTTGAGCGAGGCCGACACGTTGGGCTGGCCCACGAGTGCATCGAGCGCGTGCTGCTGCAGCGCGATCTGCTCGTTGAGCGCTTCGATCTGCTGGCGCGCTTCAGGCAGGCCGCCTTCGCTCTGGCGCAGTTCGAGGCGCGTGTCGAGGCCGGCCGAGACGCGGTCGCGCACCAGCTTGAAGGTTTCGTCGCGCTGGGCCAGCGTGCGCTTGGCCACTTCGACCTGTTCGTTCAGGCGCGCCCACTGGAAGTAGCTGCGCGCCACGTTGCTCGCGAGCAGCACGCGCGCGGCATCGGCGTCGGCTGCGGCGGCATTGGCTGCGCCGAGGGCGGTGTCGAGTGCGCTGCGGTTCTTGCCGAAGAAGTCGAGCTCCCAGCTCGCACCGAGCTGCAGCAGGCCGATGTTCTGCGTCGAGCCGCCCAGCGGCGCCGGGTAGATGTAGTTGCTGTTGAACTTCTGGCGGTTCAGGTTCAGGTCGGCACCGACCTTGGGCAGCAGCGCCGCACCGGCAATGTCCGCCGAGGCCTGGGCACGCACGAGGCGCGCACGCGCGACCTGCAGGTTCGGGTTGCCGGCCACGGCCTGGTCGACCAGCGCATTGAGCTGGCTGTCGCCGAAGGCCTGCCACCACTGGCTGTCGAGGCTGGGGACGGTGGCGCGCGCGGGGTCGGCCGCGATGCCGAGCGTGGACGCATCGCGCAGCGTGGCGTGCGAGCCGATGCCGGCCATGTCGGCGCAACCGGCGAGTGCGACCACCGCCAGCGCGGCGGCCACGACAGGCGTGCGACGCAGCGCGCGCACGGCGAAAGACTCAGTCATTCTTCTCTCCACGGGCCGCGAGGCCCTGTGCGTTGTCGAGGATGCGGCGCAAGTAATCCTTGAGCTGCTCCCATTCTTCGGGGCTGAAGCCGGCCAGGTACTCGTTCTGCACCCGGCTCAGCACATAGGGCACTTCCTTCGCGGCCGCACGGCCTTCGTCGGTGAGTTCGATGTTGACCACGCGGCGGTCTTCGAGCGAGCGCACGCGGCGGCACAGGCCCTTGGCTTCGAGGCGGTCGAGCAGGCGCGTCATGGCGCCGGTGTCGAGCTCGCAGGCGCGGGCCAATTCGGCCACGGTGGTGGCGGCGCCGACGTGCAGCTTGTACAGCGGCACCCACTGCGGGTACGTGGGGCTGCCGGGTTCGCACATGCGCGTGCCGACCGTCTGGCCCACGGACGTGACGATGCGGCGCATCAGGTAGCCGATGCTCTCTTCGGCGCGGTAGTCCTCGGCGCGATAAAAGTCGGCCGGCGGGCGCACGGCCTCGTCGGGCGTCGGAGGAACCGGGGAAATGGGGGCATCGCTCATGCCGAAAATATTAGCTGCCATGGCAATTACTGTCAAGGCGACCTTTGTGAAGGCAAGGGCTCGGTAGAATCCGCGCCCATGGCTTCTTCCCCTCCGTCGTCCTCCGCAGCCAAGGGTTCGCCCCGCTCGCTGTCGGGGTTGCGCCCCTTCCTTCGCCCCTACCGCGTGCAGATCGTCCTGGCGGGGGTCTTCCTGGTAATGGCGGCCGTCACGACGCTGGCGTTTCCTATCGCCCTGCGCAGCCTGATTGACGGCGGCTTGGTCAGCGCCGACAAGGGCGCGCAGACCATGGCGCTGCGCGAGCACTTCGGCGCCCTCTTCGCGGTGGCCGTGGCACTGGGCCTGTTTTCGGCCGCGCGCTTCTATACGGTGAGCTGGCTCGGCGAGCGCGTCACGGCCGACCTGCGCAACGCGGTCTACGGCCACGTGCTGCAGCAGAGCCCGGCCTTCTTCGAGACCACGCAGACCGGCGAGGTGCTGTCGCGCCTCACGGCCGACACCACGCTCGTGCAGACGGTCGTCGGCTCGTCACTGAGCATGGGCTTGCGCAACGCCGTCATGGGCGTGGGCGCGCTGGCGGTGCTGGTCTGGACCAACCCTTATGTGATGGTGCAGGTGCTGGGCATCCTGGTGCTGGTGGTGCTGCCGAGCATGTGGTTCGGCCGCCGCGTGCGCAAGCTGTCGCGTGCCAGCCAGGACCGCGTGGCCGACTCGAGCGCCATCGCGGCCGAGGTGCTGAACGCGATTCCCGTGGTGCAGAGCTACACGGCCGAAGGCCGCGAGGCCGACCGCTTCAACAGCTCGACTGAAAACGCCTTTCAGACCGCCGTGCGCCGCACGCGCGCGCGCTCGGTGCTCGTGGCTTTCATCATCATTGCCACCTCGGCCGCCCTGCTCTGGGGCCTGTACGAAGGCACGCAGGCCGTGCTGCGCGGCGACATCACCGCCGGCCACCTGGGTCAGACCGTGGTGTACGTGGCGATCCTGGCGAGCGCCACCGCGGTGCTCGGCGAGGTGTACGGCGACCTGCTGCGCGCGGCCGGCGCCACCGAGCGCCTGATGGAGCTGCTGCACGCGCCGACGGCCATCGCCTCACCCGCACGGCCGGCGGTCGCACCCGTTCCCGCCGCGGGCAGCGCCATCCGCTTCGACGCGATCACCTTCCACTACCCCTCGCGGCCGGGCACGCCGGCGCTGCGCGACTTCAGCCTGGACATCGCGCCAGGCGAAACCGTGGCGCTGGTGGGATCGAGCGGCGCGGGCAAGAGCACCGTGTTCCAGCTGCTGCTGCGCTACTACGACCCGCAGTCGGGCCGCATCGTGCTCGACGGCGCATCACTGGACGCACTCGCCCTGCACGACCTGCGCACCCGCATCGGCCTCGTGCCACAGGACGCGGTGATCTTCTCGGCCAGCGCCTTCGAGAACATCCGCTACGGCCGGCCCGAGGCCAGCGCCGATGAAGTGCACGCGGCGGCGCGCGCTGCCTTCGCGCACGACTTCCTGCAGGCCCTGCCCGAGGGCTACGACACCTTCCTGGGTGAACGCGGCGTGCGGCTGTCGGGCGGCCAGCGCCAGCGCATCGCCATCGCGCGGGCCATCCTGAAGAACCCGCCGCTGCTGTTGCTCGACGAAGCCACGAGCGCGCTCGATGCCGAGAGCGAACGCATGGTGCAGGCCGCGCTGGAATCGGCGATGGAAAACCGCACCACGCTCGTGATCGCCCACCGCCTGGCGACCGTGCAGAAGGCGGACCGCATCATCGTGCTGGACCACGGCGGCATCGTCGAACAGGGGACGCACGCGGCGCTGGTGGCGCAAGGCGGCGTGTACGCGCGGCTGGCCGCGCTGCAGTTCACGGCCTGAGCGGGCCCCGGACGGGCTCGTCGAGCCCGTCGGTTACTGCAGGGTTTCTTTGAGCGCCGCCGGGATCGGCAGCGCCATCACCGGAATGCCTTCGTCGAGCAATGCTTCGGTCTGCTCCGGCGTGGCCTGGCCTCGGATGCCGCGCTCGGCGGTTTCGCCGTAGTGCATCCTGCGCGCCTCGTCGGCGAAGCGGTCGCCGACGTCTTCGGTCTTGGCCAGCACTTCACGCACGGCGCGCATCCAACGGGCTTCGGGTGAAGTCGCGGTTGCGGATACTTGAGTGGATGGCGATGCAGGCGCCGACGGCGTGTGAGCCGCGTCGCGCCCTTCTTCCTTCGGCGCCTTGGCGTTGCTCAGGTTCAGGCGCGGCGCGCTCAGCAGCTTGACGATGGCGGTGTCGCCGCAGACCGGGCACTCGACCAAGCCGCTTGCGAGCTGGCTGTCGAACGCCTCGTTGGACGCGAACCAGCCCTCGAAGCCGTGGCCGTGCGTGCAGCGGAGATCGAGGACCTTCATGCGCGGATTATCCCGCGCCGCCTTGCGAGGCTGCGGCCTGCCAATCCAGTGCCCATGCGCCCGAGAGGACGTTCTGCAGCCACAGGGCGCAAGTGAGCGTCTTTGCGTCGGTCACGGTGCCGTCGCGGCACCAGCCAATGAGCTCCTGCGGCGTGGCAGTGAACACGTCGAGAAACTCGCCATGGTCGAGCTTGCGCTCGCCCAGCGAGAGGCCGCGTGCAAAGTAGATGTGGATGATCTCGGTCGAGTACGCCACTGCCAGGTGCGTGGCGCCGGCATGCGCCCATTCGCGCGCGGTGTAGCCGGTTTCTTCGAGCAGTTCGCGTTGGCCGCACAACAGCGGATCTTCGCCGGCGTCGAGCTTGCCCGCGGGAAACTCGACGATCACGCGATCCACCGGGTAGCGAAACTGGCGCTCCAGCACCACGCGGCCGTCGTCGAGCAACGGAATCACCACCACCGCACCCGGATGCACCACGTACTCGCGCGTCGCGCTGTGGCCGTCGGGCAGGCGGATGGTGTCTCGCTTGGCGTGCAGGAACTTGCCCTTGAAGAGCTCTTCGCTGCTGACGAGCGCTTCCTTCAGATGCGAATCGGCGATGGGAGAAGTCATGTCAGTGCCTGTGCTTCATCAGGTAGCGCCAGGTGAATCCCGGGAAGGCCAGCACGACGAACAGCGAGGCCGTCACCGCGTAGAACTCCCAGCCCTGGGGCGCGATCTGCCCTGCCCTGCGTTCGAACAGCAGGCCGATGCCGCCGGCAATGAAGTACAGCACCACCAGTTCGCCGAAGCGGATGGCGAGCGACTTGTGCTTGGCCGACAGCGGCACCGCTCCGAACAGGCGCTCATTCAGGAACGGCAGGTTGGCGGCCGCCAGGGCCACCAGCAGCACCACCCAGACCGATGCGGTTTGCGACACCTGTGCGGGCCGCGTCAGTGGGCCAGCGTGGCCGCGATGGCGTCGTAGCACAGCGTCATCAGACCGCCGGGCAGCACGCCAAGAATCAGGATCAGCGCGCCGTTGATCGTGAGCACGGTGCGCACGTCGAACGAGGCCGACACGGTGGTCGCCGTGACAGGCGCGTCGAAGTACATGACCTTGACCACGCGCAGGTAGTAGAAGGCGCCGATCAGCGACATGATCACGGCGAACACCGCCAGGCCGATGTAGATGGCGGCACCCGAGGCGATCAGCGCCTGCAGCACAGCCAGCTTCGCGTAGAAGCCGACCAGCGGCGGCAGGCCGGCCAGCGAGAACATCGCGATGGCCATCACGCCGGCGTAAAGCGGGCTGCGCTGGTTGAGGCCGGCCAGGTCGGTGATCTCTTCGCTTTCGAAGCCTTCGCGCGCCAGCAGCAGGATGATGCCGAAGCTCGCCAGCGTGGTCAGCACGTAGGTGATGACGTAGAACATCGAGGCGCTGTAGGCGGCCTGCGCGTTCTGCGTGCCCTGCTGGTCGGAACCTGCCACCAGGCCCAGCAGCATGAAGCCCATCTGCGCGATGGTCGAGTAGGCCAGCATGCGCTTGAGGTTGCTCTGCGCAATGGCGGCCAGGTTGCCGATCACCAGCGAGGCGATCGCCAACACGGCGAGCATCTGCTGCCAGTCGATGGCCAGGGGCTGCAGGCCGTCAACCAAGAGGCGGATGATGATGCCGAAGGCAGCCAGCTCGGGCGCGGCACCGATCAGCAGCGTGACCGCCGTCGGCGCGCCCTGGTAGACGTCGGGCACCCACATGTGGAACGGTGCAGCACCGACCTTGAAGGCCAGGCCCGCCACGATGAAGACCAGGCCGAACACCAGCACCTGGTGGTTCACCTTGCCGGTCGAGATCGCCTTGAAGACTTCGTTCAGGTCGAGCGAGCCGGTCGCGCCGTACATCATCGACAGGCCGTACAGCAGGAAGCCGCTGGCCATGGCGCCGAGCACGAAGTACTTCATGGCGGCTTCGCTGGCCACCGCGTTGTCGCGGCGCAGGGCCACGAGCGCGTAGCTCGACAGTGTGAGCAATTCGAGGCCGAGGTAGATCAGCAGGAAGTTGCTGCCACCGATCATCACGAACATGCCCAGCAGCGCCAGCATGCTGATCGTGAACAACTCGCCGCCGCGCAGCATCTCGCGGTCGGCCGCGTAGGGACGGCCGTAGACCAGCGTCACCATCAGGGCGAGCGAGGCGAAGCACTTGAGCCAGTTGCCCATCGAGTCGCTCACCACCATGCCGCCGAAGCCGTAGGCGGTCTTGCCGCCGACAGCGGCCAGGCCCGTGAGCACAGCCACGGCCGCCAGCGTGAGCAGCGTCAGGATGTAGGTGCGAGTGCGGCGCGGGCTCGTGTCCGACAGGTCGACCAGCGCAATGATGCAGGCCATGACCAGCAACACGATTTCGGGGTAGATCGTCACCCAGCTGAGTTTGTCAATCATCTCGTTCTCTTCTTCAGCGTGGCATCAGACGGGCAGCTTCGAAATCGCCACGTGGCGCAGAAGCTCGACGACGGAGGCATCCATCGCGTCGGTGAAAGGCTTCGGGTACAGGCCCATCCAGAGCACCGCGATCGCCAGCAGCGACAGCATCAGGAACTCGCGGGCGTTGATGTCCTTCAGTTCCTTGACGTGGTCGTTGGCGACCGGGCCCAGGTACACGCGCTTGTACATCCACAGGGTGTAGGCGGCACCGAAGATCAGTGCGGTGGCAGCGCCAAGACCGATCCAGAAGTTGGCCTTCACGGCGCCCAGGATCACCATCCACTCGCCCACGAAACCGGCGGTGCCCGGCAGGCCGCAGTTGGCCATGGCGAACAGCAGCGCGAACGCGGCGAACTTGGGCATGGTGTTGACCACGCCGCCGTAGTCGGCGATCTGGCGCGAGTGCACGCGGTCGTACAGCACGCCGATGCCCAGGAACATCGCGCCCGAGACGAAGCCGTGGGCAATCATCTGCACGATGCCGCCGGACACGCCGAGCTCGTTGAAGATGAAGAAGCCCAGCGTCACGAAGCCCATGTGAGCGACCGACGAGTACGCCACCAGCTTCTTCATGTCCTGCTGCACCAGCGCAACGAGGCCCACGTAGATCACGGCAATGAGCGACAGCGCGATCATGAGCCACGCCCATTCGTGCGAAGCGTCAGGCGCGATGGGCATCGAGAAGCGCAGGAAACCGTAGGCACCGAGCTTCAGCATGACCGCGGCCAGCACGGCCGAACCGCCCGTGGGGGCCTCGACGTGCACGTCGGGCAGCCAGGTGTGGACCGGCCACATCGGCACCTTGACGGCGAAGGCCGCGAAGAAAGCGAAGAACAGGAAGGTCTGCGCGGTCGAACCCAGTGGCAGCTTGTGCCAGCTCAGGATGTCGAAGCTGCCGCCCGACTTGTTGTACAGGAAGATCAGCGCGACCAGCATCATCAGCGAGCCGAGCAGCGTGTACAGGAAGAACTTGAACGCCGCGTAGATCTTGTTCGGGCCGCCCCAGATGCCGATGATCAGGTACATCGGGATCAGCGTGGCTTCGAAGAACACGTAGAACAGGATGCCGTCGAGCGCGGAGAACACGCCGATCATGAAACCCGACAGGATCAAGAACGCGCCCATGTACTGGTTCACGCGCTCGGTGATCACTTCCCAGGCCGAGATCACGACCACGACCGTGATGAACGAGGTCAGCAGCACCAGCCACAGCGACATGCCGTCGATGCCCAGGTGGTAGTTGACGTTGAAGCGCGAGATCCAGCTCGTCTTCTCGACGAACTGCATCGCGGCGGTTCCGTTCTGGAAGCGCATGAACAGCGGCACCGTGACCAGGAAGCTCACGATGGCACCGACGAGCGCGACCCAGCGCACGCCCTTGGCGTGCTCGTCGCGGCCAAACGCCAGCAGCGCGGCGCCGAATGCGATCGGCACCCAGATGGCAAGGCTCAACAAACCCATTTTTCTTTTTCTCCAGCGTTCGGGCTCAACGTTTGAACCAGACGAAGTACGTCATCAGGATGAAGATGCCCAGCAGCATCGCAAAGGCGTAGTGGTAGATGAAGCCCGTCTGCAGCCAGCGGATGACACCTGCGACGCGCCCCACCACCTTCCAGGACCCGTTGACGATCGTGCCGTCGATCAGGCCTTGGTCACCGCCCTTCCACAGGCCGGTACCGAGCATGCGGGTACCGCGGGCAATGACGTTCTCGTTGAACCAGTCCATGTAGTACTTGTTCTCGAGCAGACGGTAGACCGGGCCGAACGTCCGCTTGATGGCGGCCGGCAGCGCCGGGTTCATCATGTACATGTAGTACGAGAGCGCCACGCCGGCCAGCGCCAGCCAGAACGGTGCGGTCTGCAGGCCGTGGATCGCCATGGCGACCGGGCCGTGGAAAGCTTCCTTCAGCTCGCCCATCGCGTGGTGCTTGGCACCATCGACAAAGATCGCGTCCTTGAAGAAGCTGCCGAACAGCATCGGGTCGATGGTCATGAAGCCGATCACCACCGAGGGGATCGCCAGCAGCACCAGCGGCAGCCAGACCACCATCGGCGATTCGTGCGGCTTGTGGGCATCGTGGCCATGGCCATGGCCGTGATCGTCGTGACCATGGGCATCGTGCGCATGGTCGTCATGGTGCGCATCGGGGTTCTGGTCGTAGCGTTCCTTGCCGTGGAAGACCAGGAAGTACATGCGGAACGAGTAGAACGCCGTCACGAACACGCCGGCCAGCACCGCGTAGTAGGCGAACTGCGCGCCCCACAGGTGGCTTTCGTGCACGGCCTCGATGATGCTGTCCTTCGAGTAGAAGCCCGAGAAAAGCGGCGTACCGATGAGCGCGAGCGACCCCAGCAGCGAGGTGATCCAGGTGATGGGCATGTACTTGCGCACGCCGCCCATCCAGCGGATGTCCTGGTTGTGGTGCATGCCGATGATCACCGAGCCCGCGCCGAGGAACAGCAGCGCCTTGAAGAAGGCGTGCGTCATCAGGTGGAACACCGCGACCGAGTAGGCCGAGGCACCGAGCGCCACCGTCATGTAGCCGAGCTGCGAGAGCGTCGAGTACGCGACCACGCGCTTGATGTCGTTCTGGATGATGCCCAGGAAGCCCATGAACAGCGCGGTGATGGCACCGATCACGAGGATGAAGCTCAGGGCCGTGTCGCTCAGCTCGAACAGCGGCGACATGCGCGCCACCATGAAGATGCCGGCCGTCACCATGGTCGCCGCGTGGATCAGCGCCGAGATGGGGGTCGGGCCTTCCATCGAGTCGGGCAGCCACACGTGCAGCGGGAACTGGGCGCTCTTGCCCATCGCGCCGATGAACAGGCAGATGCAGATCACCGTGATGAGCATCCACTCGGTGCCCGGGAAGGTGATGCCGGCCAGCATGTTGGCCTTGGCGAAGGCTTCGGTGTAGTTCAGCGTGCCTGCATAGGCGGCAATCAGGCCGATGCCCAGGATGAAGCCGAAGTCGCCCACGCGGTTGACCAGGAAGGCCTTCATGTTCGCGAAGATGGCCGTGGGCTTGTTGAACCAGAAGCCGATCAGCAGGTACGACACCAGGCCCACCGCTTCCCAGCCGAAGAACAGCTGGAGCATGTTGTTGCTCATGACGAGCATCAGCATCGAGAAGGTAAAGAGCGAGATGTACGAGAAGAAGCGGTTGTAGCCGTCGTCTTCTTCCATGTAGCCGATGGTGTAGATGTGGACCATCAGTGACACGAAGGTCACGACGCACATCATCATGGCCGTGAGGCCGTCGACCAGGAAGCCGACTTCCATCTTCAGGCCGCCGACGATCATCCACTCGTAGAGCGTCTGGTTGAAGCGGGCACCGTCGACGATGACCGACTTCAGCGTCAGCGCCGAGATCACGAAGGCGACGAACACGCCCAGGATGGTCAGCGAATGCGTGACCTTGCGGCCGATGTGGTTGCCGCCGAACTTCGTGCCGAACAGGCCGGCAAGTGCGGCGCCGACCAGGGGTGCCAGCGGCACGGCCAGCAAGGTGGATGCGGAAAGGGTTGCGCTCATACTGCTGTCAACCCTTGAGCGAGTTGAGTTCGTCGACGTTGATGCTCGACTTGTTGCGGAACAACAGGACCAGCAACGCGAGGCCGATGGCCGATTCGGCCGCCGCCACCGTCAGGATGAAGAACACGAAGATCTGGCCGTGCATGTCGCCCAGGTAGTGCGAGAAGGCCACGAAGTTCATGTTGACCGCGAGCAGCATCAGCTCGATGGCCATGAGCAGCACGATCAGGTTCTTGCGGTTCAGGAAGATGCCGATCACCGACAGCGCGAAGAGCATCGCGCCGAGCGAGAGAAAGTGTCCGAGCGTGATCGTCATGCCTTGTTTTCCTTTGCAGCATCCGCTGCCGGGGCCTCAACCACCGGCTCGGCCGCACGCGTGACGGGCATCTGCACGATGCGCACGCGGTCACGCGCCTTCACGCGCACCTGGTCCGACGGGTTGACGTACTTGCTGTCCTTGCGGGTGCGCAGCGTCAGTGCAATGGCGGCAATGATGGCCACCAGCAGGATGACCGCGGCGATTTCCAGCGGATAGAGGTATTCGGAATACAGCAGCTTGCCGAGCTCGAGCGTGTTCGAGCTGTTGGGCGAGGTCGTCGCCATGGCGCGCGGGCCTTCGCCCAGGCGGAAGCCGCCCATGAGCACGGCCGCCATTTCGAGCGCAATGAGCGCGCCCACGCCTGCGGCCAGCGGGAAATGCTTCCAGAAGCCCTCTCGCAGGCCGTCGACGTCGATGTCCAGCATCATCACGACGAACAGGAAGAGCACCATCACGGCGCCGACGTACACGAGCACCAGTGCGATCGCGAGGAACTCGGCACGCAGCAGCAGCCAGATGGCCGAGGCCTGGAAGAAAGCCAGCACCAGGTACAGCGCGGCGTACACGGGGTTGCGGGAAGTGATGACGCGGAAGGCTGCAAACAGCAGCACCGCGGCAAAGAGATAGAACAGACCGGTCTTGACGTCCATTGGAATTCGATTGGTACGGGTTTCGAGCGGAGCCGGCTCAGCGGTACTTGGCGTCGGCCGCCTTGTTCGCCGCGATTTCTTTTTCGTAGCGGTCGCCCACGGCCAGCAGCATGTCCTTGGTGAAGTACAGGTCGCCGCGTTTTTCGCCGTGGTATTCGAAGATGTGCGTCTCGACGATCGAATCGACCGGGCAGCTCTCTTCGCAGAAGCCGCAGAAGATGCACTTGGTCAGGTCGATGTCGTAGCGCGTGGTGCGGCGCGAGCCGTCGTCACGCACGTCGGATTCGATGGTGATGGCCAGCGCGGGGCACACGGCCTCGCACAGCTTGCAGGCGATGCAGCGCTCTTCGCCGTTCTCGTAGCGGCGCAGCGCGTGCAGGCCGCGGAAGCGCGGCGACAGCGGCGTCTTCTCTTCGGGGAACTGAACGGTGATCTTGCGCGCGAACGCGTACTTGCCCGTGATGGCCAGGCCCTTGAACAGCTCGAACAGCATGAAGCTGCCCAGGAAGTCCTTGAGCGAGAACGGGGCGGAGGCCAGCTTGGAGGAGCGCGAGAGTCCCCCGGCGGTATGTGAAGCAGTCATGATGTCGTCGCTTCCTGCTTATTTCCAGATGTTGAACGGCGTCTGCATCCAGCCACCGACCACGACCAGCCACACCAGGGTGACGGGAATGAAGATCTTCCAGCCCAGACGCATGATCTGGTCGTAACGGAAGCGAGGGAACGTCGAGCGCACCCACAGGAACATGGTGACCACGCAGAAGGTCTTGAGGCCCAGCCAGATCCAGCCCGGAATGAAGCTCAGGAACTCGAACGGCGGCAGCCATCCGCCGAGGAACAGGATGACGGTCAGGATCGAGACCAGCCACATGTTGGCGTACTCGGCCAGGAAGAACATCGCGAAGCTCATGCCCGAGTACTCGATCATGTGGCCGGCCACGATTTCGGACTCGCCTTCCACCACGTCGAACGGGTGACGGTTGGTTTCGGCCAGGCCCGAGATGAAGTAGACGACGAAGATCGGCAGCAGCGGCAGCCAGTTCCACGACAGGAAGCCGATGCCCAGGTCCTGGAACATGCCCTTGCCCTGCACCGTCACGATGTCGGACATGTTCAGGCTGCCGGTGACCATCAGCACCACGACGAAGCAGAAGCCCATCGCGATTTCGTAGCTCACCATCTGTGCCGAGGCACGCAGCGCACCCAGGAAGGCGTACTTCGAGTTCGAGGCCCAGCCGGCGATGATCACGCCGTACACCTCGAGCGAGGTGATGGCCATCACGAACAGCAGGCCGGCGTTGATGTTGGCCAGCGCCACATCAGGGCCGAAGGGAATCACGGCCCATGCGGCGAGCGCCGGCATGATGGTCATGATCGGGCCGAGCAGGAACAAGCCCTTGTTGGCGACCGTCGGAAGGATGATTTCCTTGGTCATCAGCTTGAGCGCGTCGGCGATCGGCTGCAGCAGGCCCAGCGGCCCGGTGCGGTTCGGGCCCACGCGGATCTGCGTGAAGCCGATGGCCTTGCGTTCCCACAGCGTGAGGTACGCCACGGCACCCATCAGCGGAATCACGACGACGATGATCTTGATCAGCGTCCAGATCACCGGCCAGACAACGGCGGTCCACCAGCCTGCGGCAACCAGCCCCAGGCCGAAGCCATGAATGGAATCGATCATGCCAGTGCCTCCTCGGCCTGAGCCGGCGCACCCGGTGCGGTCGATGCGTTGCGCGCGTCGGCCGTCAGTTGCAGCGATGGTGCGCGACGCACGATCGAGTCGAGCTGGTAGATGCTCGCGACCACGGGTGCGGCCACGGCGCCGCTAACCGCGACGGCCTTGGCGGACGTGGCATTGCTCAGCGCGTTCGCCGGCACGGTGCCCTTGTCACCCACGGTGGCGAGCACCTCGGCGGTCGATTCGAAGGCGAAGCCCGGCAGGCCGAGCAGGTTCGCCAGCACGCGCAGCACCTTCCACGCCGGACGCGTTTCGCCTTGCGGCTTCACGACGGCATGGAAACCTTGCAGGCGGCCTTCGGCATTGACGAAGGTGCCGGGCGTTTCGGTGAACGGGGCGATGGGCAGCAGCACGTCGCTGAACGCGAGGTTGGCCTTGAAGGGGCTCAGCGTGACCACCATCTGCGCATTGCCGATGACATCGGCGGCGGCAGCGCCGGCGGCCGAGTCGAACACCGGCTCGGTGTTCAGCAGCAGCACGGCCTTGAGGCCGGAGCCGGCGGCGAGCATGCGGCCGGCATCGAGGCCGCCGTTCTGCGGGAAGGCGCCCACGAGCTGTGCGCCCACGGTGTTGCCCGCTTCGGTCAGGTAGCCGACGGTGGCGCCGGTCTGTGCGCCGATCCAGTTCGCGAGGGCCAGCAGGCTGCTGGCTTGCGCGTGGTGCGCGGCGGCATTGCCGAGCAGGATCGCCTTGCGTTCGCCGCTCAGCAGCGAGGCTGCGATGGCTTGCGCGGCCGCGTCGGGCGCGTTCTTCGGTGCCAGCGGTGCGGCAGCGCCATTGGTCTGGGCGATGGCAGCGGCGACTGCGGCCAGCGCCTCGACCCACTGGTCGGCTTCGACGATCGATGCTTGCGCCACGTCGATGGCCCAGGCACCGCGGTCGGCCATGAGGCTGGACGAGGTGATCACCGACAGCGCGGCGCCCTTGCGCACGGCCTGGCGGATGCGCTGCGCGAACAGCGGGTGTTCCTTGCGCAGGTTGGAGCCGACGACCAGCGCGCGCTGCACTTGCGTGAGCGAGGCGATCGAGGTGCCGAGCCAGCGCACGCCTTCGAAGGCCGAGAACTCGGCGTTGCGCAGGCGGTAGTCGATGTTGTCGCTGCCGAGTTCACGCGTGAGCATGGCGGCGAGCTGCAGCTCTTCGAGCGTGCTGTGCGGGCTGACCAGCGTGCCGATGCTTTGCGCACCGTGGTCGGTCTTGATCTGCTTGAGGCCGTTGGCGACGTATTCGAGCGCCGTCTGCCAGTCGACCTGCTGCCACTGGCCGCCCTGCTTCAGCATGGGCTGCGTCAGGCGTTCCGTGCCGTTGAGCGCTTCGTACGAGAAGCGGTCGCGGTCGGCGATCCAGCATTCGTTGACGTCTTCGTTCTCGAGCGGCACCACGCGCATCACGCGGTTGTTCTTGACCTGGACGATCAGGTTGGCACCGGTGGAGTCGTGCGGGCTCACTGACTTGCGGCGCGACAGTTCCCAGGTGCGGGCGCTGTAGCGGAACGGCTTGCTCGTGAGCGCGCCGACCGGGCAGATGTCGATCATGTTGCCCGACAGCTCGGAGTCGACCGAGTCGCCGAGGAAGGTTTCGATTTCGGAGTGCTCGCCGCGGTGCGACATGCCGAGCTCCATCACGCCGGCCACTTCCTGGCCGAAACGGACGCAGCGCGTGCAGTGGATGCAGCGGCTCATTTCTTCCATGCTGATCAGCGGGCCGACGTCCTTGTGGAACACGACGCGCTTTTCTTCTTCGTAACGCGAAGAAGAACCGCCGTAGCCCACGGCCAGATCCTGCAACTGGCATTCACCGCCCTGGTCGCAGATGGGGCAGTCGAGCGGGTGGTTGATCAGCAGGAACTCCATGACGGACTGCTGGGCCTTGATGGCCTTGTCGCTCTTGGTGCGAACGATCATGCCCTGCGTGACGGGCGTGGCGCAGGCCGGCATCGGCTTGGGCGCCTTTTCCACGTCGACCAGGCACATGCGGCAGTTGGCCGCGATGCTGAGTTTCTTGTGATAGCAGAAGTGCGGAATGTAGGTGCCCGCCTTTTCGGCCGCATGCATCACCATGCTGCCTTCGGTCACTTCGACCTTCTTGCCGTCGAGTTCGATTTCGATCATGTCTGTGTTTCTTCTCGCACTCAGGCCTTGACGGGCGCCGTCGGGACGTGGCCCGGAATCAGGGCCTCGAACTCATGGCGGAAGTGCTTGATCATGGCGCGCACGGGCATGGCCGCCGCATCGCCGAGCGCACAGATGGTGCGGCCCATGATGTCGCCGGCCACGGAGTCCAGCAGCTGCATGTCGCTGGGCTTGCCCTGTCCGTTGTGGATGCGGTCCACCACGCGGTAGAGCCAGCCCGTGCCTTCGCGGCAGGGGGTGCACTGGCCGCAGGACTCGTGCATGTAGAAGTACGAGAGGCGCTTGAGCGACTCGACCATCGAGCGGCTGTCGTCCATGACGATCACCGCGCCCGAGCCCAGCATGGAGCCAGCCTTGGCGATGGAGTCGTAGTCCATGGTGCAGGCCATCATGATGTCGGCCGGCAGCACCGGGGACGACGAGCCGCCGGGAATCACGGCCTTGAGCGTGCGGCCCTTGCGCACGCCGCCGGCCAGTTCGAGCAGCTTGGAGAACGGCGTGCCCATCGGCACTTCGTAGTTGCCGGGCAGCTCGACGTCACCGCTCACCGAGTAGATCTTGGTGCCGCCGTTGTTCGGCTTGCCGCACTCGAGGTAGGCCGGACCGCCGTTGCGGATGATCCAGGGCACCGCCGCGAAGGTCTCGGTGTTGTTGATGGTGGTCGGCTTGCCGTACAGGCCGAAGCTCGCCGGAAACGGCGGCTTGAAGCGCGGCTGGCCCTTCTTGCCTTCGAGCGATTCGAGCAGCGCGGTCTCTTCGCCGCAGATGTAGGCACCGAAGCCGTGGGCGGCGTGCAACTGGAAGTTGTACGTGCTGCCCATGATCTTGTCGCCGAGGTAGCCGGCGGCTCGCGCCTCTTCGAGGGCGGACTCGAAGCGGTCGTAGCTCTGGAAGATCTCGCCGTGGATGTAGTTGTAGCCCACGCTGATGCCCATCGCATACGCGGCGATGGCCATGCCTTCGATCACGATGTGCGGGTTGAACTGCAGGATGTCGCGGTCCTTGCACGTGCCGGGCTCGCCTTCGTCCGAATTGCAGACGAGGTACTTCTGGCCCGGGAACTGGCGGGGCATGAAGCTCCACTTCAGGCCGGTCGGGAAGCCCGCGCCGCCACGGCCACGCAGGCCCGAAGCCTTCACTTCGGCGATCACCTGGTCGGGCGTGAGGCCCTCGGTGAGGATCTTGCGCAGCGCCTGGTAGCCGCCGCGCGCTTCGTAGTCGGCCAGATGCCAGTTGGTGCCGTCGAGGCCTGCATAGATCTGAGCGCCGATGTGGCGGTCATGGAAGCAGGTCTGGACACCGGTGGCCTGGAATTGCGAGAGAACCTGTTCGGGCGTCATCACGAAGCCTCCCCTGGCTTGGCACTGCGCAAACCGTCGATGAGCTGGTCGAGCTTGTCGTTGCTCATGAAGCTGCACATGGTGCGGTCGTTGACCAGCATCACGGGCGAATCGGCGCAGGCGCCGAGGCATTCGCTCTGCTGCAGCGTGAACAGGCCGTCGGGCGTGGTCTCGCCCATCTTGATGCCGAGCTTCTTCTCGAGATGAACCAGCGCGGTCACACCATCGCGCAGCTGGCACGGCAGGTTGGTGCACACGTTGAGCTTGAACTTGCCCACCGGATGCTGGTTGTACATGTTGTAGAAGGTCGTCACTTCGTGCACGGCGATGGGCGCCATGCCGAGGTAGGCGGCGATCTCGCGCTCGCGCTGCACGCTCACGAAGCCTTCGTCCTGCTGGACGATGGCGAGGCAGGCCATCACGGCCGACTGCTTTCCGGCTTCGGGGTACTTCGCGACCTCGCGCGCAAAGCGCTCGAGGATGGCGGCCTTCAACGGCGCCGAAGGCACCGCGTCATGGTGATGGGTTGAGGAAGTCGTCATTCGCTCTTTCTCACCTGTCGATTTCGCCGAACACGATGTCCATCGTGCCGATCACCGCGACAGCGTCGGCGATCATGTGGCCGCGCGACATTTCGTCGAGGGCAGCGAGGTGCGGGAAGCCCGGGGCGCGGATCTTCAGGCGGTACGGCTTGTTGGCGCCGTCGCTCACGAGATAGATGCCGAACTCGCCCTTGGGGTGCTCGACGGCGGCATACGCTTCGCCTTCGGGCACGTGGAAGCCTTCGGTGAAGAGCTTGAAATGGTGGATCAGCTCCTCCATGTTCGCCTTCATCGATTCGCGCGCAGGCGCGGCGACCTTGTGGTTGTCGGTGATGACCGGGCCTTGATTCACACGCAGCCATGCCGAGCACTGCTGGATGATCTTGTTGGCCTGGCGCATTTCTTCCACACGCACGAGGTAGCGGTCGTAGCAGTCGCCGGTCTTGCCCACGGGCACGTCGAACAGCATCTGGTCGTAGACGTCGTAGGGCTGCTTCTTGCGCAGGTCCCATTCGACGCCCGAGCCACGCAGCATCGGGCCGGTGAAACCGAGGTTCAGCGCGCGCTCCGGCGTGACCACGCCGATGCCTACGGTGCGCTGCTTCCAGATGCGGTTGTCGGTGAGCAGCGTCTCGTACTCGTCGACCATCTTCGGGAAGCGCTTGCAGAAGTCGTCGATGAAGTCGAGCAGCGAACCCTGGCGGTTCTCGTTCAGGCGCTCGATCGCCTTCGCGTTCTTGATCTTGCTGACCTTGTACTGCGGCATCGAATCCGGCAGGTCGCGGTAGACGCCGCCCGGACGGAAGTACGCCGCGTGCATGCGCGCGCCGGACACGGCCTCGTACATGTCGAACAGGTCTTCACGCTCGCGGAAGCAGTAGATGAGCATGTTCATCGCACCGCAGTCGAGACCGTGCGCACCCAGCCACAACAGGTGGTTCAGCAGGCGGGTGATCTCGGCGAACATCACGCGGATGTACTGCGCGCGGATCGGCACATCCAGGCCCATCATCCGCTCGATGGCGAGGCAGTAGGCGTGCTCGTTGGACATCATCGACACGTAGTCGAGGCGGTCCATGTAGGGCAGCGACTGGATGAAGGTGCGCGATTCGGCGAGCTTCTCGGTCGCGCGGTGCAGCAGGCCGATGTGGGGGTCGGCACGCTGGATCACTTCGCCGTCCAGCTCGAGCACCAGGCGCAGCACGCCGTGTGCTGCGGGGTGCTGGGGACCGAAGTTGAGTGTGTAGTTCTTGATTTCGGCCATATCTGTCAGTGCAAACCGCCGCCGTAGTTGTCTTCGCGGATCACGCGCGGCGTGATTTCGCGCGGCTCGATCGAGACCGGCTGGTAGACCACGCGCTTCTGCTCTTCGTCGTAGCGCATTTCGACGTGCCCCGACACCGGGAAGTCCTTGCGGAACGGGTGGCCGATGAAGCCGTAGTCGGTCAGGATGCGGCGCAGGTCGTCGTGGCCGTCGAACACGATGCCGTACAGATCGAAGGCTTCGCGCTCGAACCAGGTGGCGGCGCTCCAGACGGGCTGGAGCGAATCGACCACGGGCAGGTCTTCATTCGGCGCGAACACCTTCAGGCGCACGCGCTGGTTGAGGCTCACGGAAAGCAGGTGCGAGACGACGCAGTAGCGCTCGCCCTGCCACTCGCCTTCGCGGTAGTCGGAATAGTCCATGCCGCAGAGGTCGATCAGCTGTTCGAAACGGCAGCCGGGCGCATCGCGCAGCAGCCGTGCCACATCGATGTAGTCGGCGGCGCTGACCACGACGGTCACTTCTTCGAGCGCGAGCGTCACGCTCTTGGCCTTGGCGCCGAGAGCCTCGGCGATCGTGGCGCGCAGCACCTCCGGCGAAATTGCAAAGTCAGTCATCGTCGGCAATCTCTCAGGCGCGGGCAATGGTGTTGGTGCGGCGAATCTTCTGCTGCAGCTGGATCACGCCGTACAGCAGTGCTTCAGCGGTGGGCGGGCAACCCGGCACGTAGACGTCGACCGGCACGATGCGGTCGCAGCCACGCACCACGGAATAGCTGTAGTGGTAGTAGCCGCCGCCGTTCGCGCAGGAGCCCATCGAGAGCACCCAACGCGGCTCGGGCATCTGGTCGTAAACCTTGCGCAACGCCGGCGCCATCTTGTTGCACAGCGTGCCGGCCACGATCATCAGATCGGACTGACGCGGGCTGGGGCGGAACAACATGCCGAAACGGTCGATGTCGTAGCGGGCAGCGCCCGCGTGCATCATTTCGACCGCACAGCATGCGAGGCCGAACGTCATCGGCCAGAGAGATCCGGTCTTCGCCCAGTTCACGACCGAGTCGTAGGTCGTGGTGACGAAGCCTTCTTTGAGAACGCCTTCAATGGCCATCGTGTTGCTTCCTTGTCATTCCCAGTCGAGCGCGCCTTTTTTCCACTCGTAGACAAAGCCCACGACGAGGATGGCGAGAAAGATCATCATGGCCCAGAAGCCAACAGCGCCGATTTCCTTGAGCGCAATGGCCCACGGAAAGAGAAAGGCAATTTCGAGATCGAAGAGGATGAAGAGAATCGCGACGAGGTAATAGCGCACGTCGAACTTCATGCGCGCATCCTCGAAGGCCTCGAAGCCGCACTCGTAAGGCGCGTTCTTCGCAGCGTTGGGCCGATTGGGCCCAAGGATGTATCCGATGACTTGCGGGGCGACGCCTACGCCGACCCCGACCAAAATGAACAAAAGGACGGGAAGGTAGGAATCGAGGTTCATCGAGAAATTTTCACCGCTTGCCACCGACAGAAGAGCCTCTGGATAGAGATCTTCTGCCGGTGAGATTTGGTGCGGTCGGCGAGACTCGAACTCGCACAGCTTTCGCCACTACCCCCTCAAGATAGCGTGTCTACCAATTTCACCACGACCGCGGTTTTAAACTGTCCAGATGGCATGAGGTGCCGGTGAGGCATTTGGCTTTCTGAACAGATTTAGAGTTTACCCTGAAATGAAGCCGTTTCTCACAGACGGCTGCATGAAAACAACCTGATTACTTGGCCGGAATCTGACCGGCGCCCGAAACGGGCGCCGCGGGCGCCGAAGCGGCCTTCGCAGGTGCTGCTGCAGAGGGGATTTCGCCCGCAGCGCCAGTCGCAGGAGCGGCCGGTGCAGCAGGCGTACCCACGGCTGCGCGCTCCAACAGGCTGCCACCGCCCGCAGGACGTGCGTGGCTGAAGTAGGCCAGCAGCAGCGTGCAAGCAAAGAACACCGCAGCCAGCACGGCCGTCGTGCGCGAGAGGAAGTTGGCACTGCCGCTGGCACCGAACAGGCTGCCTGCACTGCCGCTGCCGAAGGCCGCGCCCATGTCGGCACCCTTGCCGTGCTGGATCAGGATCAGGCCGATCATGGCCAGCGCCGACAGCATTTGCACGCCGACCAAAAGATTGAGGACCACGTTCATTCGTTCTTACTCCTAAGTGATGGCTGCCGTTGCCGCGATCAGCGTGCAGCGGCAGAAATGATCTGCAGAAAGTCGGGCGCCTTGAGCGAGGCGCCACCGATGAGGCCGCCGTCGATGTCGACCTGCGCCAGCAGTTCGGCGGCATTCGCCGCGTTCATGCTGCCGCCGTACAGAATCTTGATGCCCGCGGCGTGTTCGCTCGCCGCATGGTGCAGTTGCGCACGCAGCACGGCATGCACCGCCTGCGCCTGCTCCGGCGAGGCCGTCTTGCCCGTGCCGATGGCCCAGACCGGCTCATAGGCCACGACGATCTCGCTGATGCAATGGCCGTTCAGATGGATCACCGCAGCCAGCTGACGCTTGACGACCTCTTCGGTCTGCCCTGCTTCGCGCTGTGCGAGCGTCTCACCCACGCAGACGATTGGCGTGATGCCGTTCGCCAGCGCCGCCGCCGTCTTGGCCGCCACCACGTCGTCGGTTTCGCCGTGGTACTGGCGACGCTCCGAATGACCGACGATGGCATAGCGCACACCGAAGTCCTTCAGCATCGCCGCCGACTGCTCGCCGGTGAACGCGCCTTGCGGATGCGCCGAGATGTCCTGCGCACCAAGCGCCAGCGACGGCGTGTCCGCCAGCAGCGATTGCAGCTGGGCAAAGTACGGCGCAGGCGCACACAGTGCAACACCGCAAGCCGCGGGGCTGGTTGCCAGCCCTTGCTGCAGGGCCTTCACCAGCGCCTCGTTGGCGGCCAGGCCGCCATTCATCTTCCAGTTGCCGGCAATCAGTTTCTTGAAGGTTGTCATCGCGTTGTTCGTCTCACCAAGTCAGCACGATCTTGCCGATGTGCTGGTTCGATTCCATCAGGGTGTGCGCCTGGGCCGCGCCGCTGGGCTCACCCGCTGCCGCATAGGTGCTGTGGATCACGGGCTTGACCGCGCCGCTTTCGAGCAGCGGCCAGACCTTCTCGCGCAGCGCCTTGGCAATGGCGCCCTTGAACGCCACCGGCCGCGGACGCAGCGTCGAGCCGGTGATCGTGAGCCGCCGACGCAGCACGAGGCCCGCGTTGATCTCGCTCTTCACACCGCCCTGCACTGCAATGATCACGAGCCGGCCGTCTTCGGCCAGGCATTCGATCTCGCGCGCCACGTAGTCGCCGGCCACCATGTCGAGCACCACATCCACGCCCTTGCCGCCCGTGAGCTGCTTCGCCACTTCGACGAAATCGCTCGTGCGGTAGTTGATCGCGTGGTCGGCGCCGAGCTTCAGGCAGGCTTTGCACTTGGCGTCGCTGCCGGCCGTGACGATCACGGTCGCGCCCAGCGCCTTGGCGATCTGGATCGCCGTGACGCCGATGCCACTCGAGCCGCCCTGGATCAGCAGGGTCTCGCCCTTCTGCAGGCGGCCGCGCTCGAACACATTGCTCCAGACGGTGAAGAAGGTTTCGGGCAGCGAGGCCGCCTCGATATCGCTCCAGCCCTTGGGCACCGGCAGGCATTGCGCCACAGGCGCCACGCACAGTTCGGCGTAGCCACCACCGGCCACCAGCGCGCACACGCGGTCGCCGACCTTGAAGCCCGCATCGGCCAACGCCTTGGCGTCGCCCGACACGATCTCGCCGGCCACTTCAAGGCCCGGCAGATCGGAAGCGCCCGGCGGCACGGGGTAATGCCCCATCCGCTGCAGCACGTCCGGGCGATTGACGCCGCTGGCCGCCACGCGGATCAGGAGCTCGCCCTCGCCGGCGACCGGGTCGGGACGCACAGCGACGCGCAGCACCTCGGGGGCGCCGTACGAAGTGATCTCAATGGCTTTCATGGGGTCTCCGAGACTCGGATGCCCGCACGGGGGCGGGCATCATTGGCTGTCCACGAGAGGCGACGGCACCAGGCCGTCGCGCCTCACTGCTTACTCCTGCGGTTCGCGCGGAGCTTGCTGCTGCGACTCGCCGGCGGGCTGCTGTTGCTGCTCGCCGCGGGGCTGTTGCTGCTGGTCGTTGAAGCGCGGTGCGCGCTCGCCACGATCACCACCACGGTCGCCGCCGCGATCGCCGCGGTCCGAACGCTCACGGCGGTCGCCGCCACGGTCACCGCGATCGCCGCGGTCTTCACGCGGCGGGCGCTCGCTGTATTCCATGCCGGCCGGACGCTCGGTCAGGGCCTTCATGGACAGCTTGACGCGGCCCTTTTCGTCCGTCTCGAGAACCTTGACCTTCACGATCTGGCCTTCGCTCAGGTAGTCGGTCACCTTCTCGACGCGCTCGTGCGCGATCTGGCTGATGTGCAGCAGCCCGTCCTTGCCGGGCAGCAGGTTGATGAGCGCGCCGAAGTCCAGGATCTTGGTGACCGGGCCTTCGTAGACCTTGCCGATTTCGACTTCAGCGGTGATCTGCTCGATGCGGCGCTTGGCGAACTCTGCCTTTTCCGGATCGGTCGAGGCGATGGTGATGGTGCCGTCTTCGTCGATGTTGATCGTCGTGCCGGTTTCTTCCTGCAGGCCACGGATGACCGAGCCGCCCTTGCCGATCACGTCGCGGATCTTTTCCGGATTGATCTTCAGCGTGGTCAGGCGCGGTGCGAAGCTGGAAACTTCGGCCTTGGCCTCGCCCATCGCTTCTTGCATCTTGCCCAGGATGTGCATGCGCGCCTCCTTGGCTTGCGCCAGTGCGACCTGCATGATTTCCTTGGTGATGCCCTGGATCTTGATGTCCATCTGCAGCGCGGTGATGCCGTTGGTCGTGCCAGCCACCTTGAAGTCCATGTCGCCCAGGTGATCTTCATCGCCCAGGATGTCGGTCAGCACCGCGAAGCGGTTGTCTTCCTTGATCAGGCCCATGGCGATACCGGCCACGTGCGCCTTCATGGGCACGCCGGCGTCCATCATCGAGAGGCAACCGCCGCAGACCGAAGCCATCGACGAGGAGCCGTTCGACTCGGTGATTTCCGACACGACGCGAACCGTGTACGGGAATTCTTCCTTGGTTGGCAGCACGGCGACGAGCGCGCGCTTGGCCAGACGGCCGTGGCCGATTTCGCGGCGCTTGGTCGAGCCCATGCGGCCCACTTCGCCGGTGGCAAAGGGAGGCATGTTGTAGTGGAACAGGAAGCGGTCTTCGTACTCGCCGGCCAGCGCGTCGATGCGCTGTGCGTCGCGTTCGGTGCCCAGCGTGGTGATGACCAGCGCCTGCGTTTCACCGCGCGTGAACAGGGCCGAGCCGTGGGTGCGGGGCAGCACCGAGTTGCGGATTTCGATGGGACGCACGGTGCGCGTGTCGCGGCCGTCGATGCGGGGTTCACCCGACAGGATCTGGCTGCGAACGATCTTCGATTCGATCGAGAACAGCAGGTCGTTGACCTTGCCGGCGTCGAAAGGCTCGCCGCTTTCCTTCAGCGATGCCATCACGCTGGCATTGGCTTCGCGCAGGGCTTGCGTGCGGGCTTGCTTGCTGCGAATTTGATAGACAGCGCGCAGCTTTTCTTCGGCCAGGCCCTTGACCTTGGCGACGAAGGCCTCGTCTTCGGCAGGTGCTTGCCAGTCCCACACCGGCTTGCCGGCGTCGCGCACGAGGTCATGGATCGCGTTGATCGCGATGTTGGCTTGTTCGTGGCCGAACACCACGCCGCCGAGCATGATTTCTTCGCTCAGTTGCTGGGCTTCGGACTCGACCATCAGCACGGCAGCTTGCGTGCCGGCGACGACGAGGTCCATCTGCGAATCCTTGCGGGCCGTCTGACCCGGATTCAGCACGTACTGGCCGTTGATGTAGCCCACGCGGGCGGCACCGATCGGGCCGCTGAACGGGATGCCGGAGATCGACAGAGCGGCGCTCACGCCGATCATGGCGGCGATGTCGGCGTCGACTTCAGGGTTCAGCGACACGGTGTGGATCACCACGTGCACTTCGTTCAGGAAACCTTCGGGGAACAGCGGGCGGATCGGGCGGTCGATCAGGCGGCTGGTCAGGGTTTCATGCTCGCTGGGCTTGGCTTCGCGCTTGAAGAAGCTGCCGGGGATCTTGCCCGCGGCGTAGGTCTTCTCGATGTAGTCGACGGTCAGCGGGAAGAAATCTTGACCCGGCTTGGCCGACTTGGAGGCAACCACGGTCGCCAGGATCACGGTGCCGTCGATGTCGACCAGCACGGCGCCATTGGCCTGACGGGCGACTTCGCCCGTTTCCATGACGACAGTCTTGTCGCCCCATTGGAAGGACTTGGTGATTTTGTTGAAGAGGCTCATTTTTGCTCCTATTTTGACAGCGAATCACACAGGACTCGCAAGGGTCGGAGGCTGCTCAGAACACGATGCCATTCCAGCGAAGCTCGGGGCGAACTTCATTGGAATGACACAGCTTCGCTCTGTTGGGCACTCCGAAAGTGGATCGCGAAGTAAAAAACGCCTGAGCTAGCGGACTAACCCAGGCGTTTTTTCATGCGATTCGAATTACTTGCGCAGACCCAGCTTGGCGATCAGCGCGGTGTAACGCTCGGCGTCCTTGGACTTGAGGTAGTCGAGGAGCTTGCGACGGCGGCTGACCATGCGCAGCAGGCCGCGACGACCGTGGTGGTCCTTGGCGTGCGTCTTGAAGTGGGGGGTCAGCTCGTTGATACGGGCGGTCAGCAGTGCGACTTGCACTTCAGGGCTACCGGTGTCGTTGGCTGCACGGGCGTTGTCCTTGACAACTTCGGCCTTGATGGAGGCTGCGATCATGTTGAATTTCCTTGTTCCGGGATGTTTGACTTGCGGTGAGCACTGGAACTGCCCTCACCGTGCGCCTTGCGGCATGCAAAGCTTTGGGAGTATACATCGGCCGGCTTGACCGCTCCTTCCCGCCGCCTTCCGTCGAGTGAAACCAGCCCCACGGCCCCCAGCACGCAGGCGGCGCCGGCGATCTGAGGCCACCCCACCGCCTCCCCCAGCCACCACGCGGCCAGGACCAGGGCCGACACCGGCATCAGCGCCGTGAACAGCGCCGCCTCGGCGCCCCGCAGCCGGGCGGCGCCCGCATACCAGAGCAGGAAGCCCGCCACCGTCGGCACGAGCGCGTAGTAGGCGACGCCAGCCAACGCCTCGGCCGGCACCGGCTGACGCCAGGCACGCTCCAGCAGCGCCGGAACCACAGACAGCAGCAGCCCCAGCGCGACCATCGCCGTCGATTGAACCAGCGGCGCCAGCGGCACGCGCAGCCGCTTGTTGAGCAGGATGAACAGCGACTCGAGCGCCACCGCGCCCAACACCAGCAGGTTGCCGAGCAGCGCGGTCGGCGTGCGCTCGCCGCCCTCCCCACCCGGGCGCAGCGTGATCGCCAGCACACCCAGGCTCGCGAGCACGATTCCCCCGATCAGATAACGCCCCGGCCGTTCGCGCAGCGCCAGCACGGCCACCAGCGCGGCCATGGCCGGCAGCGTGCCGGTCACCACGCCCGCATCGGCGGCGGGTGCCCAGCGCACACCCAGGATCAGCAACACCGTGTAGCCGACGCTGCCCGCCGCCGCCTGGCACAGCAGCAGCACCGCGTCGTGGCGGTCGGGACGCGGCCAACGGGCGCGCATGAACCACATGAGCGCCGCAAAGACGGGCAGCGCCAGCCCAAAGCGCAGCGCGGTCGCCGTGAACGGCGGCAGGCCGCTCGCGATGAGCTTGCTCGCGACCACCGTGCTGCCGACAGTGACCATCGCGAGCGCGCACAGCCACATTCCCTTGCTTCGTTCCGACATGTTTCTTCGCCTTCCGATTGCGTTGGCAACCACAAAGGCGCGAGCGTCTCCCACCGAGGCGTCGGCGGTCTTGAACGAAATTGCAGGGAGGAAGGAAGGGAAGGATTCAGCCGCAGCGCGCCGCCGCATACGCCCCGGGCGTGAAGCCCAGGAAGCGCACGAAGGCCCGCGTCATGTGGCTCTGGTCAGCGAAGCCCGCGTCGGCGGCGGCATCGGCCAGCGCCCGGCCCTGCACGATCAGCCGGCGGGCGCGCGACAACCGGCACTGTTGCAGCCAGGCATGCGGCGGTAAGCCGAAGGCAGCCGCAAAGCCACGCAGCAGTTGATAGCGGCTCAGGCCCGCGTCGCGCGCGAGTTCGGCGAGCGTGGGCGCATGGATGCAGTCGTCGGCGATACGAGCACGCGCGCGTTCCATCGCTGCCGGCGCCACACGTTGCGCTGACTCCAGGTCCCGCGCGCCAGGCGCATCGCGCAGCAGTTGCAGCACGCCCTGCTCCAGCGCCAGCACGTCGTCGCCTTCGACAACGGCCGTGAACAGTCGATCAAAGCCCCGCCGCAGCGCCGGATCACTCAACACCGGCCGTGTCAGCTCGAACCCCGGCGACACACCGTCCGACAGCAGCGCAGGCGCCAGATGCAGCATCCGCCAGGCCCGCGCTTCGCCGCGCATCGCGACACCGTCATGCACCTCGCCCGGATTGACCGTGATGACGTCGCCACGCACCGCCTCGACCGCGCCGCGCCCGCTGGCCGAGCGTTGCCCGCCGCGGTCCATCACGCCGATGCCGAACACGTCGTGCATGTGGCGCGGAAAGCTGCGGTCCGATTCGGCCGCGATCGCCTGCAGGCCCGGCAGCGCCGATCCGCGGATGCGCACGGCATCGACGGGCGCGGACCTCGATGCCATGCCGATAAGCCTCAGCGCGCCTGCTTCGCCAGCCAGCCGCGCAGCCGCTCGACGCCCTGCACCAGCCGCTGCGGGTCTTTCGACGCGAAGCACCAGCGCAGCCAGCCCTGCGCCTCGGGCGCGAAGGCGTTGCCCGGTGCGAGCCCCAGGCCCGCTTCGGCAACGAGGCGCTTGGCGAGTTCGAGCGAATCGCCAAAACCTTCGAGCCGGAAGAAGGCGTACATGCCGCCCTTGGCCGGCGCCACCTGCACGCCCGGCACCGCCGCCAGCAGCGGCACCAGCGTGTCGCGGCACTGCTTCAGGTGCGCGACCACGCGCGGCGTGATGTCCGCCGTGTGCGCGAGCGCCGCGATGGCGGCGCGCTGCGTGAACACGCTCGCGCACGAGGTGTTGAACTCGATCAGCTTGCCGATGCCGTCGACCATCGCCGGCGGCAGCACCAGCCAGCCGAGGCGCCAGCCGGTCATGAGGAAGCTCTTCGAGAAGCTGTGCGTCACGACCAGGCGGTCATCGGGCGTCGAGATGTCGAGGAAGCTCGGCGCACAGCCATTCGGCGTGGGCTCGAAGTACAGGCGCTCGTACACCTCGTCGGCCAGGATCCAGGTGCCGGTCTCGCGGCAATGGTCGAGCACGGCCTGCTGCTCGCCGCGCGTCATCGTCCAGCCCGTGGGGTTGTTCGGCGCATTGACGATCAGCAGCTTCGTCTTCGGCGTGACCGCGGCGCGCAATGCGGGCAGGTCGAGCGTCCACTGTCCGTTCACCGGCACCAGCGACACGGTGCGCACCTGCGCGCCCATGATCGCCGGCTGCGCCGTGAGGTTGGGCCACACAGGCGTGACGGCGACCACGTCATCGCCTGCGTCGACCAGCGCCTGCACCGCGAGCATCAGTGCGCTCACCCCGCCCGAGGTGACGGCGATGCGCGAGGCATCGACCGCCGGATGCAGGCGGCTGGTGTAGCGCGCAATGGCTTCGCGCAGCTCAGGCAGGCCGAGGTTGTGCGCGTAGAAGGTTTCGCCGCGCTGCAGCGACTCGATGGCCGCCTGGCGGATCACCTCGGGAGTGACCTCGTCGCTCTCGCCGAACCAGAAGGCGAGCACGTCGTCGCGGCCCATGCCGGCATTGGCGACTTCGCGAATCTTCGAGGCTTCGAGGTGGTGGATGGCTTCACGCATGTCTGGGGGTTCCTGTGCTGTCGGGGTCGTCTGTTTCAAGGGCGCTTCATCTTGCAGGACGTGGGCTGCTCGGCGCGCTCGGGCGCGATCGTCTTGATCACGCGGAAGCCGTAGCCCGAGCCCTCGACGTCGAACTGCACGCCGGGCTTGCCCTGCTTGTCCATCACACCGACCACGAGCTGCTGCTGGAACTGGTGGTCGGCCGCGCGCATGCGGCCGCGCTGGCCGTACAGGCTCACGTCGGCCTGCTCCAGCGCACGCGCCAACGGCACGGCCTCGGCGCTGCCAGCGCGTTCCAGCGCCTGCGCGAGCGACTCGACCAGCAACTGCATGCGCATGTGCACGTAGTCGTCGGCCGGGCGCGGAAAGCGCGTGCGGAAGGCACGGTAGAAGGCTTCGGACTGCGGCGTCTGCACGTTCGGCAGCCAGTCGGCCACGGCGACCACGCGGCCGATGCCCGCGTCGCCGATGGCGGCGGGCGCGCCCAGTGCGTTGCCGTAGAAGGTGTAGAAGGTGCCGTTGAAACCGGCTTCGCGCGCAGCCTTCACAAGCAGCGTGAGGTCGTTGCCCCAGTTGCCGGTGACCACGGCCTGCGCACCGCTGGCGAGGATCTTGGTGGCGTAGGGCGCGAAGTCCTTCACCTTGCCCATCGGGTGCAGCTCGTCGCCGACGATCTCCACGTCGGGGCGCTGTGCGCCGAGCTGGCGGCGCGATTCGCGCAGCACGGCCTGGCCGAAGCTGTAGTCCTGGCCGATCAGGTAGACGCGCTTGAGTGCCGCGTCGTCCTTCACCACGTCCATCAGTGCGGCCACGCGCATGTCGGCATGAGCGTCGAAGCGGAAGTGCCAGAAGCTGCAACGCTCGTTGGTCAGCACCGGATCGACCGCCGAGTAGTTCAGGAAAATCGCGCGCCGCGATGGGTCGCGCTCGTTGTTCTTGTCGATGGCATCGATCAGCGCCGCCGCCGTCACCGACGAGTTGCCCTGCAGCACGATGCGGGTGCCATCGTCCATGGCCGCGCGCAGTGCCGACAGCGCCTCTTCGTTCTGGCCCTTGCTGTCGTAGCGGTCGAGTTGCAGCGGTCGCGCGCCACCCGGCAGCTTCACGCCGCCGCGTGCATTCACGCGCTCCACGGCCCACAGCAGGTTGCGGAACACGGCCTCGCCGGTGTTCGCGAAGGGGCCGCTCATGCTCTCGATGAGCGCCAGCCGGATCGGGGCGGGTTGCGGGGCCTGCGTGAAGCCGGCGAACGGGGTCGCGCATAGCGCCGCCGCTGCGAATTTCAAGGCCTGGCGGCGCCAAATAAAGGGGGTTTTCATTGTCTTGAAACGCGTGCCGATGCGCCTAGATGAGGTGTCAAGCGGCACTCACGATGGAAAGGCCGCGCAGTGTAAGGGACACACATTCCATGTCCCCGTTGTGTTCATTCATCCAGGAGTTTCAGCCATGTTTTTCGCCCCCACCCACCGCACCGCCCATTTCGCTCCCCGTGCCCATGACCGCGCTTTCGAGCGCTTCGTGAACGACGCCTTTGCCGGCGCCCGTCGCTCGCCCCTGGTCGAGCAGGACGACAAGAGCTGGACGCTGTCGCTCGACGTGCCCGGCCTGTCGCGCGAAGACCTGTCGGTGGCCATCGAAGGCGCCGTGGTCCGCATCGAAAGCAAGGCCGAAGCCAAGCGCCAGATCAAGCTCGCCTACGAGTTGCCGCAAGCCATCGACCTGGCCACCAGCGACGCCAAGCTGGAGAACGGCGTGCTGACCCTGAAGCTCGGCAAGCTGGTGCCGGCAAGCCAGGTTTCGAACTTGCAGATCAACTAGTCCGAGCGATGCCCCCACGAAGAAAATGTTAGTGACAGCTTGTTTTGACTTTAAACAAGCGTCGTATTCACAATAGTGCCGTATAACGTCACATGATGTGACGATTTATTAGTACTTTCTTCTTCGTGGGCATCTCGTAAACGCATCGAGTTCCCGGGGCGGTGCGGACAGCGGGTGTGCCTCAAGGCACCATGAAAACGCACCTGCAGTCAGCCAATGACACCGAACAGTCCGACACGCTCCTGATCTTCCTGCCAGGGGCGTACCTCAAACCCGAAGAGTTCGAGCGCGAGGGCTTCATCAGCGCCGTGCGCGAGCGGCACCTCGCGGCCGACGCGCTGCTGGTCGATGCGGACGTCTCCTACTACTACGACCAGACCCTCAGCGAGCGGCTGCATGCCGACGTCATCGAGCCGCAGCGGGCCAAGGGCTACACCTCGATCTGGCTGGTCGGCATTTCCATCGGCGGTTTCGGTGCGCTGATCCACGAACTGGCGCGGCCGGGCTCGGTGGACGGCATCGTGGCGCTGGCGCCCTACCTCGGGCGCCGCGTGCTCGGCGCGGAGATCAAGAAGGCCGGCGGGCTGCGCACGTGGCAGGCGCCCACCGGGCCTCAGCCCGACGAGGAACCTGACCGCAAGCTCTGGCCCTTCTTCCAGCAGTACCTGGCGGCGAAGCCTTCCAAGGACCTGCCGCCGCTCTACCTGGGTTTCGGCCTGGCCGACCGTTTTGCCAGCAACCACAAGCTGCTGGCCGACGCCCTGCCACCGGGACGCGTGTTCACCACCGAAGGCGGCCACGACTGGCCCGAGTGGCGCCAGCTCTGGCGCAATGTGCTCGATGTGCTGCCGTTGCCCTCGCTGCCCGCGCTGGTGCGCGGCGCACGCGCGCCGGCTATGCGGTTTCCGGCTGTGGCGCCTCGGGCGTCATCAGCGATGCCATCGGCCATCGCGGCTTGACGTCGAAGGCATAGCGCTCCGAGGCCTGCGACAAGCCCGACTGCAGCCGCATCGCAGCCGCCATGGCGATCATGGCGCCGTTGTCGGTGCACAGGTGCAGCTCGGGGTAGTGCACGCGCACCTTGCGCTTCGCGCAGGCCGCGTTCAGCTGCTCGCGCAGGTTCTTGTTGGCCCCCACGCCGCCCGCCACCACCAGCCGCTTCAGGCCGGTCTGGTCGAGCGCCGCGAGCGACTTCTTCAGCAGCACCTCGACGATCGCTGCCTGCGTGGACGCCGCCAGGTCGGCCTTGCGCACGTCGAGCTGGTCGCCGAGCTTCTTGGCCTGCGTGAGCACGGCCGTCTTCAGGCCGGCAAACGAAAAGTCGAGGTCGCCGCTGTGCAGCAGCGGTCGCGGCAGCTTGAAGGCTGCGGCGTCGCCGTCTTCGGCCAGCTTCGCGAGCCAGGGGCCGCCGGGGTACGGCAGGCCCATGAGCTTGGCGCTCTTGTCGAAGGCCTCGCCGGCCGCATCGTCGATGGTTTCGCCGAGCAGTTCGTAGCGGCCCACGCCGTCGACCCGCATCAACTGCGTGTGGCCGCCCGACACCAGCAGCGCCACGAACGGAAATTCGGGCGGGTCGGCGCTCAGGAACGGCGACAGCAGATGCCCTTCGAGGTGATGCACGCCCAGCACCGGCTTGCCCAGCGCCACGCCGAGCGCACAGGCCACGCCCGCGCCCACGAGCAGCGCGCCGGCCAGGCCCGGGCCGCGCGTGTAGGCCACCACGTCGATCTCGGCGAGCGAGCGCCCGGCTTCGGCCATGACGGCTTCGGTGAGCGGCAGCACGCGGCGGATGTGGTCGCGGCTGGCCAGCTCGGGCACCACGCCGCCGTAGGCCTGGTGCATGGCGATCTGGCTGTGCAGCGCGTGCGAACGCAGCAGCGGCAGCGCGTCGCCGTGCGACTCGACCAGCGCCACGCCGGTCTCGTCGCAGGATGATTCGATTCCCAACAAGAGCATGGCGCCGAGTGTAGGGGTCGCCCGTCGGCGGCGCCCGCGAAGGGGCAAGCGAGGCACGGAAGTTGCACGAGTGAAGTGCGCTCCTCCTACTCCCCCACGAATGACTTCCGGCCTGAGCTTCCTGATCGCCGCGCGCCGATGCGAGATCGACGCGCTGGACCAGCTCGCGCGCACCAGCGAACTGGTCGGCGCGATCGGGCGGCTCGTGCATGCGCTGCAGCGCGAGCGCGGCATGTCGAACGTGTTCCTGGCCTCGCACGGCGGGCGCTTCGCCGACCAGCGCGGTCCGCAGATCGCCGAATGCCTTGCGCTCGAGCAGCAGGTGCGCGCCGGCTTCGACCGGCTCGAGGCCGAGCACCACCGCGTGGTGGGCGCCGGCCACGGCGCGCGCCTGTTCAGCCGCATCGCCTGGGTGCTGCCGGGCCTGGACGCCCTGCCCGCGCTGCGCCAGCGCATCGACGCGCTCGACCTCCAGCCGGCGCAGGCCGTGGCCGCCTTCGCCAAGCTGGTCGCCGGCCTGCTGGCCGTGGTGTTCGAGGCGGCCGACGGCGCCACCGACCCCGAGATCTCGCGCCTGCTGGTGGCGATGTTCAACTTCATGCAGGGCAAGGAGTTCGCGGGCCAGGAGCGCGCCTTCGGCGCCGCCGCGTTCGCGCTGGGCCGTGGCGACGAGGCGCAGCGCCAGCAATGGCGGCACCTCATCGAGTCGCAGGAGCGCTGCTTCCAGGTGTTCATCGATTTCTCGGGAGACGCCGTGCGCACCCTCTGGCACGACAGCCAGTCCGACGCCGTGCTGGCCGAGCTCGAACGCCTGCGCCGCAAGGGCGCCACCTCGGTGCCGGCCGATGCGCTGCTGAGCCAGGCCTGGTTCGACTGCTGCACCCGGCGCATCGACGCCATGCAGACGGTCGAGAACCGCCTCTCGGCCGACCTGCGCGCGCTGTGCGACCACAAGACCGCCCAGGCCCGCAGCGAGCTGGCCGCCTACCGGCAACTGCTCGGCACGCTGGCCCCGCAGGCCGGCGGCGCGCTGTTCTTCGACGATGCCCAGCAGGCGCACGACGCCACGCCGGCGCAGCTCGGGCGCCACCTCGAACGCTCGGTGCTCGACATGGTCCAGGAGCAGTCGCAGCGCCTGCAGGCCATGAGCGACGAACTCGACACCGTGCGTGCCTCGCTCAACGAACGCAAGATCGTCGAGCGCGCCAAGGGCCTGCTGATGGCGCACCGGCGCCTGAGCGAAGCCGAGGCGCACAAGATGCTGCGCCAGACCGCCATGAACCAGAAGCGCCGCCTCGTCGACGTGGCCGAGTCGATGCTGGCCATGGCCGACTACCTGCCGCTCGAACCTGCACCGCGGCGCTGACCCGGGCCGCTTGGATTGGTGCAGCGCACAACAGTTGTGCGTCGCCCCGTTTTGCCAGCCCGCAGGAACTTTCCCCTGCACCGGCGCGCCCTGCCAGCTATCTTTTCCATAGCTCCCACCGGCGATTCAGGCCTGGCACACCGCTTGCATGGAGCTTGTCACAGACCGCAAGGTCTTGAGGCAGGTTGCACCCAACGGCGGGTGCGGCCCACCGAACCGGACAAAGGCGTCCCCATCCCGCAAGGGCTCGTTCACGAGCAGCCCCTGCGCGGTGCGGACGCCTTTTCGTTTTTGTCTTTCACTTCTGGAGCCCCGCCCATGTCCGATCTGCTGCTGAAAACCAAACTGAGCCGGCGCCGCGTGCTGCAGGCCGCCGCCCTCGGCGCCGTGGGCATCGACCCCGCGCTGCGCGCCGCCGTCTGGGCCCAGGGCTCGGACAAGCCGGAGAAGGAAGAAGTGAAGATCGGCTTCATCCCGCTGACCGACTGCGCCAGCGTGGTGATGGCCTCAGTGCTCGGCATCGACAAGAAGTACGGCGTGAAGATCGTCCCCAGCAAGGAAGCCAGCTGGGCCGGCGTGCGCGACAAGCTCTCCAACGGCGACCTCGACATGGCCCACGTGCTCTACGGCCTGGTGTACGGCATGCACCTGGGCCTGAGCGGCCCGAAGAAGGACATGGCCGTGCTCATGACCCTGAACAACAACGGCCAGGCCATCACGCTGTCGAAGAAGCTGGCCGACAAGGGCGCGGTCGATGCGGCCTCGCTCGCCAAGCTCATCGCCACCGAGAAGCGCGAGTACACCTTCGCGCAGACCTTCCCCACCGGCACGCACGCCATGTGGCTGTACTACTGGCTCGCCTCGGCCGGCATCGATCCGTTCAAGGACGTGAAGAACATCACCGTGCCGCCCCCGCAGATGGTCGCCAACATGCGCGTGGGCAACATGGACGGCTACTGCGTGGGCGAGCCCTGGGGCCAGCGCGCCATCATGGACGGCATCGGCATCACGGCCATCACCACGCAGGACATCTGGAAGGACCACCCCGAGAAGGTGCTGGGCTGCACCGCGGAGTTCACGAAGAAGTACCCGAACACGGCACGCGCCGTGACTGCCGCGATCCTCGAAGCCAGCAAGTGGATCGACACCGGCCTGCAGAACAAGAACAAGATGGCCGAGACCATCGCTGACAAGAGCTACGTCAACACCAGCGTGGACGCCATCAACCAGCGCATCCTGGGCCGCTACGTCAACGGCCTGGGCAAGAGCTGGGACGACCCCAACCACATGAAGTTCTACAACGGCGGCGCCGTGAACTTCCCGTACCTGTCGGACGGCATGTGGTTCCTCACGCAGCACAAGCGCTGGGGCCTGCTGAAGGAGCACCCCGACTACCTGAAGGTGGCCACCGAGATCAACCGCATCGACATCTACAAGCAGGCCGCCGCCGCCACGCAGACGCCCGTGCCCAAGGACACGATGCGCAGCAGCAAGCTCTTCGACGGCACCGTCTGGGACGGCAAGGACCCGAAGAAGTACGCGGACTCGTTCAAGTTGCATGTCTGAGGAGAAACACACCATGGTCAGCGCCGTCTTTCACTCGCCCCTGAATGCATCCCTCCCTCTCCCGCATGCGGGAGAGGGCCGGGGTGAGGGTGTGGCCCATGCCAAGGCCGCCCCACTCCCCCGCGCGGAGAAAGAGAAGAAGCCACGCACGCCTCTCGACCTGCGCGCCTTCTGGATGCGCGTGCTGCCGCCGTTCCTGGGCTTCGGCCTGCTCGTGCTGGTCTGGGAAATCGTCGCTATGAAGAGCACCACCGGTTTCCCCACGCCGCTCGCCACCTGGCAGCAGGCGCTCACGGTGTTCAGCGATCCGTTCTACAGCAAGGGGCCGAACGACCAGGGCGTGGGTTGGAACGTGCTGTCGTCGCTGCAGCGCGTGGCGCTGGGCTTCGGGCTCGCGGCAGCGGTCGGCATTCCGGCCGGCTTTGCCATCGGGCGCTTCGAGTTCCTCTCGCGCATGTTCAATCCGCTGATCAGCCTGCTGCGCCCGGTGTCGCCGCTGGCCTGGCTGCCCATCGGCCTCTTGGTGTTCAAGGGCGCCAACCCGGCCGCCATCTGGACCATCTTCATCTGCTCGATCTGGCCGATGGTCATCAACACCGCCGTGGGCGTGCAGCGCGTGCCCAGCGACTACATGAACGTGGCCAAGGTGCTCAACCTCAGCGAATGGAAGATCCTCACCAAGATCCTCTTTCCCGCCGTGCTGCCCTACATGCTCACGGGCGTGCGCCTGGCCGTGGGCACCGCGTGGCTGGTGATCGTCGCGGCCGAGATGCTCACGGGCGGCGTCGGCATCGGCTTCTGGGTGTGGGACGAGTGGAACAACCTCAACGTCGCCAACATCATCATCGCGATCTTCGTGATCGGCATCGTCGGTCTGGTGCTGGAGTTCGCGCTCATCAAGCTCGCCACCGCATTCACGTTCGAAGAGGTGAAGTCATGAACGACGATTCGAAGTACATCGAGATCCACGGCGTCGAGCAGGCGTTCAAGACACCCAAGGGCCGCTTCGTCGCACTGCGCGACGTGAACCTGAACGTGGCCAAGGGCGAGTTCGTCACGCTCATCGGGCACTCGGGCTGCGGCAAGTCGACGCTGCTGAACCTGATCGCCGGGCTGACCACGCCCACGCAGGGCGTGCTGCTGTGCGCCAACAAGGAGATCAAGGGCCCGGGCCCCGAGCGCGCCGTGGTGTTCCAGAACCATTCGCTGCTGCCCTGGCTCACCTGCTTCGAGAACGTGTACCTCGCGGTCGAGCGCGTGTTCGCGGCCACCGAGAGCAAGGCGCAGTTGCGCGAGCGCACCGACGCGGCGCTCGCGCTGGTGGGCCTCACGCCCGCCGCGCAGAAGCGGCCCGGCGAAATCTCGGGCGGCATGAAGCAGCGCGTGGGCATCGCCCGTGCGCTGTCGATGGAACCCAAGGTGCTGCTGATGGACGAGCCCTTCGGCGCACTCGACGCTCTCACCCGCGCCAAGCTGCAGGACGAACTGCTCGCCATCGTGCAGAAGACGCGCAGCACGGTCGTGATGGTCACGCACGACGTCGACGAGGCCGTGCTGCTCAGCGACCGCATCGTGATGCTCACCAACGGCCCGGCCGCCACCATCGGCGAAGTGCTGGCAGTGGACATCGCGCGCCCGCGCAACCGCGTGGCGCTGGCCGAAGACCCGGCCTATGTGCACGCACGCAAGGCGGTGATCGATTTTCTCTACACGCGCCAGGCGCATGTGGAGAAGGCCGCGGCCTGAAGCACGCCCCGGGTGCATGACATCGTGTCGATCCTTCGAGAGACACCGCGGAACCGGCTTCGCCGGGCCGCTGGTGTCGCCCCCTGCAAGGGGGTAGGAGAAGCGACACGAAGTGCGCGAAGCCTGGGGGTTTGCCAGGTGATTCAGGACATGATGACCTGCAGGCTGTGCTCGTACCACCCGGTCAGGCGCTCGAAGGTGTCGACCAGCGCCTCGCTGGAACGCACCAGCGTGGCGCGCCCTTCGGGGCTGTCGAGCGCCTGCACGCCGCCGACGAGGCGCAGCCACTCGTCGCGCGCGCTCACCAGCCCGGCGCGGATCTCGGGCGAGCTGAGCGGCGCGCGCTCCAGCTCCAGCAGCGCGGCCTCGAACTCGTGCATGGTCGGCAGCAGCCGGTCGCGCGAAGCGCCGGCCGCGAGCGTCGAGGCCAGCAGCGCGTCCTTGGCGAGCCGCTGCGCGCGCATGCGCTGCCGTCCGCAGATGTTGACGATGCGCAGTGCGCGCCGTGCGCCCGAAGCTTCCAGCGCGTCTGTCAGCGCCTCGGCCGCCGACAGCAAGGCCTCACCGCGCGCATCGATCGCAGCAAGCCCCGTCGACGCGGGCTTGGCGCCCAGCAGCGCAGCCAGCCCAGTCCACGCGGCCTGCACCTCGCCGAGCGCTTGCACGCCGGCCGGGCCCAGTTCGAGGGCCGTCAGATGATCCAGCGTCTGCTGCACCCGCTCGGTCGATTGGGTGCGCAGCACGCGCGCACGCTGCGCGTCGATGCCGGCCGCGAGCTGCGCCGCCACACGCACCAGCCGCTGCGAGAGCATGCGCAGCTGGCCCGCGCGGTTGATCGCCTCGGCCCACTGCGCAGCCTCGATGACCGAGCGCGACACCTCGCCCAGCCGCAGGTTGGCGTGCATCGCCGCGCCGCGCAGCAGGCCGAAAGCTTCGTCCTCGCCGATGCCGCGCGCGGACATCAGCAGGCCCTTGGCACGGTCGACCCACTTGCGCTCGTCCATGCGTGTGCGCAGGCCGTCGAGTTCGGTGCGCAACGCGGCCTCGCGCGTCCAGCGGGCCTGCGCTTGTGCGATCAGTGCGGCGAGCGAATCGACGCCCTCGTGGGGTACCCACGCGTGCACGCCCGCGGCCACGAGCGCCGCGTGCTGCGCGCCGTCCAGCGGCGCGCTCATCACGCCCAATGCGCAGGGCGGTGCACCGCTCCATGCGGCCAGCGCTTCGAGCAGCACATCGAGTTGCGGCTCTGTTTCATCCAGATGCACCAGGACCATCGACGGTGCAAGCGCCTGCGTGCGCTGCACCAGCGTGTGGCAGCCCGCACGCCCCAGCACCGTGACACCCGCGACGCCCGCGGCATCGATCGACTGCTGCAGCGTTGCCGGCAAGGGCTCGCCTTCAGCGGGTTCAGGGGAAAGGACGACGAGAAGGGACATGGCGGCAAGGAGTGGCAAGGCCCGGGAAGCATAGGTCACGCCAGCCTGCATTCGCGGGCACGCCTCTTGCATCGAACAGGGCACGGTGTAACGAAGCACCGCTTTGGTGAGGCTGCAGGTTCCTGCATCCGCCCCGGCCGTTTCCAGGCCGGGCCCACCCCCATGCCGACGGCGTTCGCCGCCGGCCTCCCGACTCCACCCCTGTCCGTCGACACGACCCTCTCCGGGTCGCGCCGCGGCTTTTTGCACGTTTGAACACCATGTCAGGTTTCAGGAATTTCTTGCAGTCAGGCCACAGTCCGACCCTGTTCGCGGCCTTCCTGTACTTCTCGTTCTCCTGCTGCATCTGGGTGCTCAACGGCGCCATGGCGCCCTTCATCGGCGAGACCTTCGACCTCTCGCCCGCGCAGAAGGGCCTGATGCTGTCGGTGCCGATCATCGCGGGCGCGCTCATGCGCTTTCCGCTGGGCCTGCTCTCGCAGTACATCGGCCGCAAGAAGGCCACGCTGGTCGAGATGGGCCTCATCGCCGTGGCGATGCTGTTCGGCTTCTTCTTCGTGAAGAGCTTCAACGACCTGCTCGCGATGGGCGTGCTGCTGGGCATCGCCGGTGCGAGCTTCGGCGTGGCGCTGTCGCTGGGTTCGGGCTGGTTCCCGCCGCAGCACAAGGGCCTGGCCATGGGCCTGGTGGGCGCGGGCAACGTGGGCACGGCCGTGTCGGTGCTGGTGGCGCCGCCGCTCGCACTGTGGCTGGGCTGGCAGGCGGTGTACGGCGTGGCCGCGGTCGCGATCCTGATTCCGATGGTGGTGATGGTGGTGTTCGCGAAAGAGCCGCCGGACGTGGACCCTCACGGGACGTTCCGCGCACACATCGCCTGCCTGTTCGAGAAAGACGGCTGGGTCTTCAGCCTGATCTATGGCGTGACCTTCGGCGGCTTCATCGGCCTCACGACCTTTTTGCCCTCGTACTACTACGACCAGTTCGGCGTGAGCAAGGTGCAGGCCGGCCAGCTGACGATGCTCGCGGCCTTCATGGGCGCGGCGGTGCGCATCGTGGGCGGCTGGCTGTCCGACCGCTGGGGCGGCGTGAACACGCTCACGGTGGTGCTGCTGGTGGTGGCCGTGGGCCTCGTGCTCGTGGGTTTTTCGTCAGGCTCGCTGGCGCTCACCACGCTGCTGCTCATCGTGTGCTTCGCCGCGCTGGGCGCAGGCAACGGCGCGCTGTTCCAGCTGGTGCCGCTGCGCTGGCCCGCGAGCACGGCAGTGGCCGGCTCGATGATCGGCGAGATCGGCGCCCTCGGCGGCGGCCTCGTGCCCAACGCCATGGGCCTGTCGAAGCAGTACCTGGGCAGCTATGCCTGGGGCTTCGTGTTCTTCGCGCTGCTGTCGCTCGTGATGCTGGGCGTGATGCGCGTGATGCAGATCCGCTGGACGCGCACCTGGGCCGAAAAAGGCGGGCGCGCGCGCGTCACACCCGCCCCTGCTGCTGCAAAGCCCTCGCCCGTTCGCAAGGCCGCCCGCTCATGACCCTGCTCGCCCGCCCCCGCTCAACGTGGCAGGAACAAGAGCCACACGATGAGCAGCACGTTGAACAGCACCGACACGCCGAGCGCGAGCTGGTACAGCGCGAGCGGGTCGCGGCGGATCAGCGGCGTGGCGGCGGGCGCGTTCACGGGGCGCGAGGCGCCGCGCTCCAGCGCGAGCAGCATCTCCTCGGCGGTTTCGAAGCGTTCGCGCGGATCGCGGGCCACGGCCTTGCGCACGAGGTGGTCGAGCCACACGGGCACGTCGGGCCGCAGGCGCGAGAGCGCGACCGGATCGCGCCGGTAGCGCGCCACCTGGTAGGGCTCGATCTCGCCGTAGGGCAGGTGCCCGCCGAGCCACTGGTACAGCGTGGCACCGAGCGCGAACAGGTCGCTGCCCGCATCGGCCACGCCGCCCTCTTCCCATTGCTCGGGATTGATGTAGCTCGGCGTGCCCGCATGCAGCTCGCGCTGCGCTGCGCCCTCGCGGCCCGAGATCGCCACGCCCAGGTCGAGGATGCGCCAGCGCCCGTCGTCGCCTCGGTGCAGGTTGCCCGGCTTGATGTCGCGGTGGATCACGCCGTGGCGGTGCAAGCGCCCGAGCGCGCGGCTCACCTCGATGGCCGCGGCGACCACCTCGGCCACGGTGCCGCGCGCGCCGTCCTTGCGCATCTGCTCGAGCGTGCGCCCGCCGTGCCAGTCGAACACGATGTAGAGCGCACTCGCATCCGCGGCGCGCTCGTGCACGCGCACGAACCCGCCGCCCTCGCCCACGCGCTGCCCCAGCCACGCTTCGTGCGCCAGCATCGCGCGCTCTTGCGGGTCGCTGGCGCGCGAGGGATGCAGGGTCTTGAGCGCGACCAGTTCGCGCGTGACCGGATGGCGCGCCTGGTACAGCAGGTGCACGCCGGTGTCGGCCACGGGCGCGGTAATGACGTAGCCGTCGAGCACGTCGCCCACCTTCAGCACGGGTGGCGGCGCGAGGCGTCGGCCGTCGCCGAGTTCGTCGTCGAGCTGGCGCGCGTCGAGCCCCACCACGCGGATCACCAGCGCGGTCGCGTTGTCGCGCGTGCCGGCGTCGAGTGCCGCCTGCACCAGCGCTTCGCTGGCTGCCTCGGCGTCGCCCTGCAGCGCGAGCGCGGCCACCTGCTGCGGCTTGAGCACGCCGTGCACGCCGTCGGTGCTGAGCACGAAGCAGTCGCCAACGCGCACGTCGCCTTGCACGTAGTCGACACGCACCTGGTCGTCCAGACCGATGGCGCGCGTGAGCCGGCTGCGCATGTCGGGATGGTCGAAGGCATGGTCCTGCGTGAGCAGCTGCGCGGGCTCGCCGTCGGCGCGCACGCGCCAGGCGCGCGTGTCGCCCACATGCGCGAGCGTGTAGCTCTGGCCGTGCAGCACCAGCGCGGTGAGCGTGGTGAGCGCCGTGCCGGCGCCCTCCTGCTTGCCCTGGCGCCGGCGATTGTGGTCGGCAAGCCAGCCGTTCTGCGCGCCGATCAAACGGTCGAGTGCGGCGGTCGGCTCCCAGGTCGCGGGCGTGGCGAAGTAGTCGGCCAGCAAACCCATCACCGTGGTCTGCGCCGCTTCGCGGCCGCGTCCGCCACTGGACACCCCGTCGGCAATGGCTGCGATGAGCCCGCGCGCTTCGTCGCCGGCGGGTGCATGCACCGCGCCGGCGAAGTCTTCGTTTGCGTCGCGCGGCCCGCGCTGGCTGCTGTAGCCGATGTCCACTTCAAAGCTCATGGCGCGATTCTGACCGCGCGCCGCGGGCCGTCGTTCGGTTGATTTCCCTGAAAGGCCCCGCCCCATGAAGAAAATGAAACTCGTGATGGTCGGCAACGGCATGGCCGGCGTGCGCACGCTCGAAGAGCTGCTGAAGATCGCACCCGACCTGTACGACATCACCGTCTTCGGCGCCGAGCCGCACCCGAACTACAACCGCATCCTGCTGTCGCCCGTGCTGGCTGGCGAGCAGACGGTCGACGAGATCGTGCTCAACAGCTGGGAGTGGTACACCGACAACCACATCACGCTGCACGCCGGCAAGAAGGTGGTCGAGGTCGACCGCGTGAACCGCATCGTGCGTGCGGAAGACGGCACCGAAGCGCCCTACGACCGCCTGCTGATGTGCACCGGCTCCAACCCCTTCATGCTGCCGGTGCCCGGCAAGGACCTGAAGGGCGTGATCGCCTACCGCGACATCGCCGACACCGACTACATGATCGAGACCGCGCGCACGCACAAGAACGCGGTGGTCATCGGCGGCGGCCTGCTGGGCCTCGAAGCGGCCAACGGCCTGATGCTGCGCGGCATGACCGTGACGGTGGTGCACGTGATGCCCTGGCTCATGGAACGCCAGCTCGACGACGTGGCGGGCAAGCTGCTGCAGAAGTCGCTCGAAGACCGCGGCCTGAAGTTCCTCATGGGCGCGCAGACGCAGGACCTCGTCGGTGGCGACGATGGCCGCGTCAAGGCCATCCGCTTCAAGGACGGCACCGAAGTCGCGGCCGACCTGGTCGTGATGGCCGTGGGCATCCGCCCCAACGTCGAGCTGGCCGAGAAGATGCGCCTGCACTGCAACCGCGGCATCGTCGTGACCGACACCATGCAGACGGTGACCGACGCGCGCATCTACTCGGTCGGCGAATGCGCGGCGCACCGCGGCATCGCCTACGGGCTGGTCGCGCCACTGTTCGAGCAGGCCAAGGTCGCGGCCAACCACCTCGCGCTGTTCGGCATCGGCCGCTACCTGGGCTCGCTCACGTCCACCAAGCTCAAGGTGACGGGCATCGACCTGTTCAGCGCCGGCGAGTTCATGGGCGGCGAAGGCACCGAAGAAATCGTGATGAGCGACCCCTTCGGTGGCGTCTACAAGAAGCTGGTGCTGAAAGACGACAAGCTGATCGGCGCCTGCCTGTACGGCGACACGGTGGACGGCAGCTGGTACTTCAAGCTGCTGCGCGACGGCCGCAGCGTGCACGACATCCGCGACAAACTGATGTTCGGCGAATCGAACATCGGCGACACCGGCCACGAGGGCCACAGCAAGGCCGCGAGCATGCCCGACGACGCCGAGGTGTGTGGCTGCAACGGCGTGAACAAGGGCACCATCTGCAAGGCCATCAAGGAGAAGGGCCTGTTCACGCTCGACGAGGTGAAGAAGCACACCAAGGCCAGCGCGAGCTGCGGCTCGTGCACCGGGCTGGTCGAGCAGATCCTGATGTTCACGGCCGGCGGCGACTACTCGGCCACGCCGAAGAAGAAGGCGATCTGCGGCTGCACCGAAGCCAGCCACCAGGACGTGCGCGACGCCATCCGCAAGGAGCACTGGCTCACGCACGACGACGTGTACCGCGCCATGGGCTGGCGCACGCCCAACGGTTGCGCCACCTGCCGTCCGGCCGTCAACTACTACCTCATCAGCACCTGGCCCAAAGAGGCCAAGGACGATCCGCAGAGCCGCTTCATCAACGAGCGCAGCCACGCCAACATCCAGAAGGACGGCACCTACTCCGTCATTCCACGCATGTGGGGCGGCCACACCACGCCCGACGAGCTGCGCCGCATTGCCGACGCGGCCGACAAGTACAAGATCCCGACCGTCAAGGTCACCGGCGGCCAGCGCATCGACCTGCTGGGCGTGAAGAAGGAAGACCTCGAAGGCGTGTGGAAGGATATCGGCATGCCCTCGGGCTTCGCCTATGCCAAGTCGCTGCGCACGGTGAAGACCTGCGTGGGCAGCGAGTGGTGCCGCTTCGGCACGCAAGACTCCACGCAGATGGGCAAGGACCTGGAGCGCGCGCTGTGGGCCATGTACTCGCCGCACAAGGTCAAGCTGGCCGTGTCGGGCTGCCCGCGCAACTGCGCCGAGGCCGGCATCAAGGACGTGGGCGTGATCGGCGTCGACTCGGGCTGGGAGCTCTACGTGGGCGGCAACGGCGGCATCAAGACCGAAGTGGCGCAGTTTCTCGTGAAGGTGAAGACCGCCGAGGAAGTGATGGAACACGCCGGCGCCTTCCTGCAGCTGTACCGCGAGGAAGGCTGGTACCTGGAGCGCACGGTGCACTACATCGGCCGCGTCGGGCTGGACTACGTGAAGAAGAAGATCCTCGAAGACGTTGAAGGCCGCAAGGCGCTGTGGGAGCGGCTGCAGTTCGCGCTCGACGGCGAGCCCGATCCGTGGTTCGAATCAGCCCAGGCCTCGGTGGATGTGCGGCAGTTTGCGCCGCTGAGCGTGTGACCGGAGAGCCCACTTGAAACGACGACTCTTCATTGCTTCTTCCGCCCTCGCCGCACTCGCCCCGGTGGGCGCCCGCGCGCAGGTGGCCGACCTCAACGACGCCATCAACAAGGCCGGCCGCCAGCGCATGCTGTCGCAGCGCGCGAGCAAGGCCTACCTGGCGCTGGTGCAGAAGGTGGAACCGCGCAGCGCGCAGCAGGTGCTCGACCGTTCGGTGGCGCTGTTCGAGCGGCAGCTCGGCGAGCTCAAGGCCTTTGCGCCGACGCCAACGCTGCGCGCCACCTACGACGGCCTGGACGGCGCCTGGCGCGCGTTCCGCTCCGAGCTGGCCGACGCAGCGCCCGGCCGGGACGCCGCCGCGCGGGTCGTGGCGCTCGACGCCGCCGTGCTCGCGCTGGCCCACCAGGGCACGGCGCAGTACGAGGCCGCGTCGGGCAAGCCGGTCGGCCGGCTGGTCAACATCGCGGGGCGCCAGCGCATGCTGTCGCAGCGCATGGCCAAGTGCTACCTGGCCGCGGCGATGCAGATCGACCCGGCTAGCAGCACCGCCGAGATCGCCAAGGCGCGCACCGAATTCCTGGCCGCGCTCGAGCTTCTGCGCAATGCGCCCGAAGCCACCGCGCAGATCCGCCAGGAGCTGGTGCTGGCCGATGCGCAATGGATGTTCTTCAACCGCGGCCTGCAGCGCCTGGACGGTGCGGGCGCGTCGCCCGCGCTGATGTCCGACGTGTTCGTGAGCAGCGAGAACCTGCTCGCGATCATGGACCGCGTGACCGGCCTGTACGCCGAGATCAAGACCTGACCCGCGCCCGAACACAAGACAAGAGAGCCCCACCATGAGCGATTGGAAAGCCATCTGCCGCCTCGACGACATCCCCGTGCTCGGCGCGCGCCGCGTGATGCGGCCCGCCGGCCTGGATGTGGCCGTGTTCCGCAATGCCGAGGACCAGGTCTTTGCGCTGCTCGACCGCTGCCCGCACAAGGGCGGTCCGTTGAGCCAGGGCATCGTGTTCGGCACCAGCGTGGCCTGCCCGCTGCACAACTGGGCCATCGGCCTGGACGACGGCTGCGCCCGCTCGCCCGACGAAGGCTGCACGCCGAAGTTCGTGGTGAAGCTCGAAGACGGCGTGGTGCACCTCGACGCCGGCGAGCTGGCCACGCATGCGCTCGACCTCGAGCGCCCAGTCGCAGGGCCGAAGGTGTTGTCCCCTCTCCCTCTGGGAGAGGGCTAGGGTGAGGGCAGCAGCGTGCGCATGAACAACGTCGTCACCATCGCCAAGGCCGCTAGCCCCCAGAGAGAGGGAGTCATGCGGGAAACGAAATCCACCTGCCCGTACTGCGGCGTGGGGTGCGGCGTCATCATCGAATCCGCCGGTGCGCAGATCACCGGCGTGCGCGGCGACCCCGACCACCCCGCGAACTTCGGCCGCCTGTGCAGCAAGGGCTCGACCCTGCACCTCACGGCCAGTGCGACCGTCACGCGCCAGACGCGCTTGCTGCAGCCGATGCAGCGTGCGGTGCGCGGCGAAGCGCCTGCGGTCGTCGGCTGGGACACCGCACTCGACAACGCCGCCGGCAAGTTCGCGCAAGTGATCCGCGACCACGGCCCCGACGCCGTCGGCTTCTACGTGTCGGGCCAGCTGCTCACCGAGGACTACTACGTCTTCAACAAGCTGGCCAAGGGCCTGGTCGGCACCAACAACATCGACACCAACTCGCGCCTGTGCATGAGCAGCGCCGTGGCCGGCTACAAGCAGACGCTGGGCGCCGACGCGCCGCCGGCCTGCTACGACGACCTGAAGCACGCCGAGTGCCTGTTCATCGTGGGCAGCAACACGGCGTGGGCGCACCCGATTCTTTTCCGACGCATCGAGGACGCGAAGGCCGCGAACCCCGCGCTGAAGATCGTCGTGGCCGACCCGCGCCGCACCGACACGGTCGAGATCGCCGACCTGTTCCTGCCGATCCAGCCCGGCACCGACGTGATGCTGTTCCACGGCATGCTGCACCTGATGCTGTGGGAAGGCTGGACCGACACCGCCTACATCGCGGCCCGCACCAACGGCTTCGATGCACTGAAGGCCACCGTGCGCGACTGCACACCCGACACGGTCGCGCAGATCTGCGGCATTCCGAAGGACGACCTGCTCGCGGCGGCGCGGATGTTCGCCACCTCGCCCGCCACGCTGAGCCTGTATTGCCAGGGCCTGAACCAGTCGTCAAGCGGCACGGCGAAGAACGCCGCGCTCATCAACCTGCACTTGGCCACGGGCCAGATCGGCAAGCCCGGCGCGGGCCCGTTCTCGCTCACGGGCCAGCCCAATGCGATGGGCGGGCGCGAAGTGGGCGGCCTCGCGAATCTGCTCAGTGCGCACCGCGACCTGGCCAACCCCGAGCACCGCGCCGAAGTGGCCGCGCTGTGGGGCGTGCCCTCAGTACCCGAGAAGCCCGGCAAGACGGCGGTCGAGATGTTCCAGGCCGCGGCCGACGGCGAGATCCGCGCGCTGTGGATCGCCTGCACCAACCCCGCCCAGTCGATGCCCGACCAGGCCACGGTGCGCCGCGCGCTCGAACGCGCCGAGTTCGTCGTGGTGCAGGAAGCCTTCGCCACCACCGCCACCTGCGCCTTTGCCGACCTGCTGCTGCCCGCCACCACCTGGGGCGAGAAGGAAGGCACCGTGACCAACAGCGAGCGCCGCATCTCGCGCGTGCGCCCGGCTGTGCCGGCGCCGGGCGAAGCGCGCAACGACTGGTCGATTGCCATGGCCTTCGCGCACCGGCTCGAACGGCAGCTGGGCCGCACGTTCACGCTGTTCCCGTACGAGAACGCCGAGTCGGTCTGGAACGAGCACCGCGAATCCACGCGCGGGCGCGACCTCGACATCACCGGCCTGAGCTACGCGATGCTCGAGAGCGCCGGCCCTCAGCAATGGCCGTTGAAGGAAGGCGACCGCACCGGCCGCGTGCGCCTGTACGAAGACGGCGTGTTCCCCACGCCCGACGGCCGCGCGCGCTTTGTCGACACGCCCTACAAGCCCGTGGCCGAAGCGCGCGAGGCACGCTTTCCCTTCTCGCTCAACACCGGCCGGCTGCGCGACCAGTGGCACGGCATGAGCCGCACCGGCACGGTCGGCAAGCTGTTCGGCCACGTGGCCGAGCCCATGGTGCAGATGAACGCGCAGGACATGGCGCGCCGCCAGATCGCAGAGGGCGACCTGGTGCATCTCACGTCCAAGCGCGGTTCGATCCTGCTGCCGGCGCGCGCCAGCGCCGAGATCGGCCTGAGCCAGGCCTTCGTCGCCATGCACTGGGGCGAGGAGTACCTGAGCGGCTGCTCGTCGACCGGCGTGCGGCTCGCGGGCATCAACGCACTCACCACACCGGCCTACTGCCCGACCTCGAAGCAGCCCGAGCTCAAGCACACGCCCGTGAAGATCCTCAAGGCCGAGCTGCCGTGGTCGCTGCTGGCCATGGCCTGGCTGCCCGCCGGTGATGCGCTCACGGCGCAGCGCGCACTGCAGCCGCTGATGGCGCTGTTCCCCTTCGCCACCTGCGTGCCGTTCGCGAGCAACGCGCCGGGCGAAGAAGAGCGCAGCGGCGTGCTCTTTCGCGCCGCCGCGCACGACGCGCCCGATGCCGCGCTGGTCGACAAGATCGAAGCCCTGCTCGGCCTGCAGACCGCCGACACGCTGCGCTACGCCGACCACCGCCGCGGCCAGCGCCGCGCCGCGCGGCTGGTGCGCCGCGCCGACGGCAGCGCCGGGCTCGAAGCCTTTTTGCTGGGCGGTGACACCAGCGCCGAAGCCTGGATCGCTACCCTGCTGCGCGAGGAACTTCCCGCGCAGAGCTACGGCCGCCTGCTGCTGTCGCCGGGCGCCCGCGCGCCGGTGGCCGTGCAGTCGCGCGGCAAGCCGGTGTGCGCCTGCTTCAACGTGACCGACCGCGCCATCGAGGCCGAGCTGGTGCGCTGCACCGGCAGCCCCGACGAGCGGCTGACGGCGCTGCAGGGAGCGCTGAAATGCGGGACGAACTGCGGGTCGTGCGTGCCGGAGTTGAAACGGATGATCCGCGTGACGCCTGCGGAGGCACTGGCCGTGGGGGCATAAGCCGACTCGCATTCCGGCATAAGCGTTGCAGGACAATCCGCCTACCCATGGGAATCAGCCACTACATCAAGGAAATCGGCCGCGGCGCGCGAGGCGCCCGTCCGCTCACGCGCGAGCAGGCCGCAGACCTGTTCGGCCAGGTGCTGGACGGCACGGTCACCGACCTGGAAATCGGCGGCTTTTGCCTCGCGATGCGCATCAAGGGCGAGACGCCCGAGGAGATGGCCGGCTTTCTCGACGCCACGCACGCGCGGCTGAACCCCGTGACGACCCGCGGCGGCCCGCTGATCGCGCTGCCCAGCTACAACGGCGCGCGCAAACTGCCGGTGCTCACGCCGCTCTTGGCGCTGCTGCTGGCGCGCGAAGGCCTGGCGGTGCTGGTGCACGGCAGCGCGAGCGAAACCTCGCGCGTACTGGCATCGAACGTGCTTTCAGCCCTGGACATGCCCCCGATGACCACGCTCACCCCGCTCGCCGCCGGCCAGGTGGGCTTTGCCCCGACCGAGTTGCTGAACCCCGCGCTCAAGCGCCTGCTCGACGTGCGCCGCGTGGTGGGTCTGCGCAACCCCGGCCACAGCGTGGTCAAGCTCCTGCGCCCGACCACCGGCCCCTGCGTGGTGGTGGCCAGCTACACGCACCCCGAATACGCCCGCACGATGGGCGAGACCTTCGAGCTCACCGGCATGACCGCCCTGCTCTCGCGCGGCCTCGAAGGCGAGGTGGTCTCCGACCCGCGCCGCACCGCGCAGATCGACGGCTTCGTGCGCGGCGTGCGCAGCGAACTCCAGGCCCAGGCCGCCGGCACCGCCGCCGACGTGCCCGGGCTGCCGAAAGAAATCGACGTCGCCACCACGGCCGAGTACACGCGGCGCGTGCTGGCCGGCGAGCTTCCCGTGCCCGAAGCCATCGCGACGCAAGTCAGGCACATCACCGAACTGGCCTCCCACGCATGAACCACGCACTTCCCCTCATCACCGGCCGCTGCACGCTGGTGGGCGCCGGCCCCGGCGACCCTGAACTGCTGACCGTCAAGGCCGTCAAGGCGATCCAGGCCGCCACGGTGCTGCTGGTCGACGACCTCGTGAACGACGCCGTGCTCCAGGCCTATGCCCGGCCCGGCGCGCGCATCGTGCACGTGGGCAAGCGCGGCGGCTGCAAGAGCACGCCGCAGGCGTTCATCGAGCGCCTCATGATCACGGCCGTGCGCGAGGGCGAGACCGTGGTCCGCCTCAAGGGCGGCGACCCGTTCATCTTCGGGCGCGGCGGCGAAGAGGTGGAGCACCTGCGCGAAGCCGGCATCGAATGCGCGGTGGTCAACGGCATCACCGCCGGCCTGGCCGCCGTGACCTCGCTGGGCGTGCCGCTCACCCACCGCGACCACGCACAGGGCGTGGTGTTCGTCACCGGCCACGCCAAGACCGGCGCGGGCGCGGGCGAAGACCCGACCGACTGGCGCGCGCTGGCCGCCACGGCACACAACGCCCGCCTCACGCTGGTGATCTACATGGGCGTCTCGGGCGCCGGCCACATCGAGCGTGAACTGCTGCACGGCCTGCCGGGCGACACGCCCGTGGCCGTGGTGCAGCACGCAAGCCTGCCGCAGCAGCGCCACCTCGTGACCACACTGCAGGGCCTGCAGGCCCGCATCGCCGATGCCGGGCTGGCCAGTCCGGCGGTGATCGTGGTCGGCGATGTGCTGCAGGGGCTGGCCGCCGCTTCGCTGCCGGCGGATGCCGGCCGCTTCGGTACATAGGTACCGGCCCCGGCCGGAAACGGCCATGGCGCCGCCCTGAGCGACGCCTAAAATCCCGCCCGATCCAACGAACAAGAAGGAAGAGGCAGGGATGCTCGACAAACTCAACGAATTCACCGAAAGCCACGGCGAGCTGCGCCGCGGGCGCGGGCTGGTCACGGGCACCATCGCCTTCAGCCTCGCGGCCCTGTGCTTTCTGGGCGTGCTGGCCTTCCACTTCCCGCAGTACCTGACGACGCCCGAGCTGCGCAAGAGCTACAACGTCGACGTGATGCGCGTCATTCTGCTGACGGCGCTGGTCATTGCGGGCGGGCTCTCGCTGGTCAACATCATCTTCAACCGCTCGCGCTGGCTGTCGTCGGCCGCGTTCCTGCTGGTGGTGGTGTCGGCGCTGCTCGGCGGGCACAAGGTGCCGGTGCACGACTTTGCCGACCACACGCCGTACATCGGCCTGGACTGGTTCATCCTCGACCTGCTGGGCTCGTCGCTGATCTTCATCTTCATCGAGAAGCTGTTTGCCTTGCGCAAAGACCAGCCGGTGTTCCGCGAAGAGTGGCAGACCGACTTCCATCACTTCGTGGTGAACCACATGATCGTGGGCTTCGTGCTGCTGGCCACCAACCTCATGGTGCACAAGCTCTTCGGCTGGGCCGCCAACGACGGCATCCGCGGCTGGGTGGGCAACCTGCCGTTCTGGGCCGGCATTTTGCTGATCATTCTGGTGGCCGACCTCGTGCAGTACTGGACGCACCGCGCGTACCACGAGGTGCCCGTGCTGTGGCGCCTGCACGCCGTGCACCACAGCGTGAAGAGCATGGACTGGATGGCGGGCTCGCGCCAGCACATCCTGGAACTGCTGATCACGCGCACGCTGGTGCTGGCGCCCATCTACGTGCTGGGCTTCAGCAAGGACGTGATCGACGCCTACATCGTGGTGGTCGGCTTCCAGGCGGTGTTCAACCACTGCAACGTGAGCGTGCGGCTCGGGCCGCTGCGCTACCTCATCGTGACGCCCAACTTCCACCACTGGCACCACAGCCAGGACCAGGAAGCGCTCGACAAGAACTACGCGGCGCACTACGCCTTCCTCGACTACCTCTTCGGCACGGCCGTGAAGACCACCAAGCTCTGGCCGGAGAAGTACGGCGTGCTGGGCGACTACGTGCCCAACGGTTTCTTCAAGCAGCTGAAGTTCCCTTTCATCTGGAAGGGATGAGCATGGCCTCCCTTCTTCGCGCTGCCGCGCTCGCGGCCGCGCTGCCACTGCTGCTTTCGGCCTGCGCCACGCGCATCGAGATGCCTTCCGAAACCTCGGGCCTGCGCCTGCGCGTGCAGAGCTCGGTGATCGCTCCCGGCAACGGCGGCGAGCTGATCGGCGCCGAGGTGCTGGAGCCCGGCGACATCCTGCTGACCTCGATTGCCACGGTGAATTCGTTCGGCATCCGCCTGGGCACCTTCTCGCCGGTGAGCCATGCCGTGCTGTACCTGGGCGACGGGCTCATCGCCGAGGCCGTGGGCACCGGCGTGCGCGCACGCCGGCTGGCCGACGTGGTCGACGAAGAGCAGATGGTCGTGGCCTTCCGCGTGCCGGGCCTTGAGTCGGCCCACATCGAGAAGATGCGCGACTGGGCGAACTCCAAGGTCGGCACCCGGTACAACACGGCCGGCGTGCTGCTGAATGCCCCCTTCGTGCTGAACCGCCGGTTGTGCGAGCTGCCGCTGATTCCTTCGGCCGTCAGCTCGTACTGCATCACCGGCATGGCGATGGTGCAGCTCGGCGCCAGCCGCAACGACCAGTTCTTCTGCTCGCAGTTCGTGCTGGAGGCCTACCGCCAGGCCGGCGCGCCGATCACCGACGCCGACCCGCGCTGGGTGAGCCCGGCCGACTTGCTCCACATGCGCGAGGGCGACGTGCCCTCGATTGCCGCCACGCAGCCGCTGCGCTACGTGGGCCACCTCAAATACAACCCGCCGCCGGTGCTGGCGGCGGACGGACCCGCTTGATCTCTTCTTCTTCCTTTGACGTCGTAGTCGTCGGTGCCGGCGCAGCCGGTCTCTTGTGCGCCGCACTGGCGGGCCAACGCGGGCTGCGCGTGCTGCTGGTCGACCACAGCGAGAAGGTCGGCGAAAAGATCCGCATCTCGGGCGGCGGCCGCGCCAACTTCACCAACCGCGACCTCGACGTGCGCGCCCCGCAGCGCCATTTCGTCGGCGACAACCCGAATTTCTGCCGCTCGGCGCTCTCGCGCTATGCGCCGCAGCAGTTCATCGACATGGTGCAGCGCCACGGCATCGCGTACCACGAGAAGCACAAGGGCCAGCTGTTCTGCGACGGCTCCTCGCAGCAGATCGTCGACATGCTGCTGGCCGAATGCGCCACCGGCAATGTCGAGCGCTGGCAGCCGTGCAAGCTCGGCGACATTTCCTTTGCCGACGGCCGCTACCAAATCAGTAGCACGCGCGGCCCGATCGACACGCCCAAGCTCGTGGTGGCGACCGGCGGCCTGTCGATTCCCCAGATTGGTGCGAGCGATTTCGGCTACCGGCTCGCCGAGCAGTTCGGCCTGCGGCTGGTCACGCCCCGCCCGGCGCTGGTGCCGTTGACCTTCGGCGGCGACGCCTGGGCGCCCTACGCCAGCCTGGCCGGGCTGGCGCTGCCGGTGCGCATCGAGACCGGCGGCAAGAAGGACAAGATGACCTTCCTGGAAGACCTGCTGTTCACGCACCGCGGCCTGTCGGGCCCGGCGGTGCTGCAGATTTCGAGCTACTGGAAGCCCGGCGCCCCGCTGACGCTGGACTTCGCGCCCGGCGTGGACGTGGCCGAATCCCTGGCCGACGCCAAGCTGCGCTCCAAGAAGCGCATTGCCAACGAACTGGCCGCGCTGGTGCCCTCGCGGCTGGCCGACGCCTGGGTCGGCGAAGACCCGGCGCTGCAGCGCCCCGTCAACGAAGCGACCGACAAGGCGCTGACGGTGCTGTCCGAGCGCATCGCCCGCTGGCAGATCACCCCCAGCGGCACCGAGGGCTACAAGAAGGCCGAGGTGACGGCGGGCGGCGTCGACACCCGCGATTTGTCGTCGCAGACCATGGAATCGAAGCAGCCGGGCCTGTATTTCATCGGCGAAGTGGTCGATGTGACGGGCTGGTTGGGCGGATACAACTTTCAGTGGGCCTGGGCGAGCGCACATGCCTGCGCAACCGCGCTATAATCGCGGGCTAACTTTTGGCCTTCCCTCAACGGCCACAAAATTGTTCAGTTGAGGAACCCCGGCTTGGGGCCTCGATCTCCCCCGGCCAAATCCATTTCAACGATTCATCAATGACCACCATCCGCGTTAAAGAAAACGAGCCCTTCGACGTCGCCCTGCGCCGCTTCAAGCGCACCATCGAAAAGCTCGGCCTGCTGACCGACCTGCGCGCCCGCGAGTTCTACGAGAAGCCGACGGCCGAGCGCAAGCGCAAGAAGGCAGCTGCGGTCAAGCGCCACTACAAGCGCGTGCGCAGCATGCAGCTCCCCAAGAAGCTGTACTAAGCAACGCCCAGGGCAGCTGGCCCCGACGAAAGTCCTCGCCAGCGCCCCGTTGCACCAGCCGCGCCAGGGAAACCTGCCGCGGCTTTTGTTTTTTCCGAAAGGTTGCGAAGAATGACTCTCAAAGAACAAATCACCGAAGACATGAAGACGGCGATGCGCGCCAAGGATTCGGAACGCCTGGGCACCATCCGCCTGCTGCTCGCGGCCCTGAAGCAGAAGGAAGTCGATGAGCGCGTGGAGCTCGACGACGCCATGGTCATCGCCATCGTCGACAAGATGGTCAAGCAGCGCAAGGACTCGATCGCCGCGTTCACCACCGGCGGTCGCATCGACCTGGCCGACAAGGAAGCCGCCGAGATCAAGGTGCTCGAGGTCTACCAGCCCCAGCGCATGAGCGCCGACGAAGTCGCCACCGCGGTGAAAGCCATCGTGGCCGAGCTCGGCGCGGCCGGCCCCGGCGACATGGGCAAGGTGATGGGCGTGGTCAAGACGCGCCTGGCCGGCAAGGCCGACATGGGCCAGGTCAGCGCCGCAGTCAAGGCCGCCCTCACGGGCGCCTGAGGCGGCCACCGCCATGAAGAACGGCAGCAGCAGCGCGCTCGGCGCCGCGCCCGTCGCCACGATCCCGAAGGCCTGCGCCTGCCTGGTCGATGCGCGGGGCCGGCTGCTGGTGTTCCGTCACCCCGAAGACGGCAACATGCAGCTGCCCAAGGGCACCATTGAGCCCGGCGAGTCGCCCGAGGCCGCCGTGCGGCGCGAGCTCCTCGAAGAATCGGGCCTGGTGTTCGCCGGCCGGCTGGAGTCGCTGGGCACGCTGGAGCGCGAATGCGAAGCCGGCGTCGAAGGCAACACGCACCGCCATCCGCAGCGCTGGCACATCTTCCTGATGCGCGACCCGCGCGACCTGCCCGAGACCTTCGAGCACATGGCCACGGGCAGCCCTGAAGAAGAAGGCCTGGTGTTCTCGTTCTATTGGCTCGAAGCCGACGCGGACATCGAAGACTTCGCCCTGCCCTACCGCCAGACCATCGAGCGCGTGCGCGAAGCCCTGCTGGCCGCCGGCTGACCGATCACATGGCGGCACGCAGCGCCATGTACGCCCCCAGCAGCGCCAGCCCGATCAGAAAGCAGCGCCGGAACACGGCCACCGGCAACCGCTGCCGCAGCCAGGTGCCCAGCACCATGCCGCCGACGGCCGGCACCAGCATCGCGACCGACCCGCCCAGCACCGCCGCCGGGTAGCTCCCGTTCGCCGCCAGCCCCAGGGCCAGCACCACGGTCGAGGTGGTGAACGAGATGCCCATCGCCTGGATCAGCCCATCACGCTGGAAACCGAGCGCTTGCAGGTACGGCACGGCCGGCACCGCGAACACGCCGGTCACGGCCGTCACCAGCCCCGTCGCAGCGCCCACCACGGGCCCGAGCCAGCGCGCCTGTGCGTCGCTCACGTGCAGTTGCCGCCCGGTCAGCCCCCACAGCGCATAGATCACCAGCGCCACGCCGAGCGCCAGCGAGGCCCAGGCCCCAGCCGGTACGCCCAGCCACCACGCCCCGGCGAGCGTGCCCACCACGACGCCGGCCTGCATGCGACCGATGCGGCGGAACACCGCGCCGAAGCTTGCGCGCGGCCCGGTCTGCCAGAGGTTGGTGACCAGCGACGGCACGATCAACAACGCCGCCGCCTGCGCGGGCGACATCCACAGCGCGAGCAGCGCCATCGCCACGGTCGGCAGGCCGAGGCCGATCACGCCCTTGATCAGGCCGGCCAGCACAAACACCGCGGCAGCCGCCGCCCACAGGCCCATCGCTTCATTGGAAATCGTCATCGCCGCGGAGTCTGCCGACCGGTGCATCGGCTGGAAATGCGGCTTTCGCGCAGCCAGCCTCAGGCACAGGCTGAGGCTGGCGTGCTACCTTGCGGCTCACCATGCGATTCGATCTGACCGACCTGCGGCTCTTTCTTCACGTCGTCGAAGCCGGCAGCCTCACGGCCGGCGCCGGCCGCTCGCACATGACGCTGGCCTCGGCCAGCCAGCGTGTGCGCGGCATGGAAGACGCGCTCGGCACGCCGCTGCTCACGCGCCACGCTCAGGGCGTGCGCCCCACCGAGGCCGGCCGCACGCTGCTGCACCATGCGCGCGTCGTGCTGCAGCAGATGGAGCGGCTGCGCGGCGAACTCGGCGAGTACGGCCAGGGCCTGAAAGGCCACGTGCGCTTCATGTGCGGCACCTCGGCGCTCACCGAGCACCTGCCCGAGGTGCTGAGCCGCTTCCTGGCCGAGCATCCGCGCATCTCGGTCGACCTCGAGGAGCGCGCCAGCCCCGACACCGTGGAAGCCCTGCGCAGCGGCCTGTGCGACATCGGCATCGTCTCCGACGCCATCGAGAGCGACGGCCTCGAATGCCACCCCTTCCGCCGCGACGACCTCGTGCTCGTGATGCCGCGCGGCCACGCGCTGGCCAGCCGGCGCCGCGTGCACCTGGCCGAAGTGGTCGACAGCGAGTTCGTCGGCCTGCCCGCCGACAGCGCGCTGCAGCAGCTGATCACCGGGCATGCGCGCGCGCTGGCCAAGCATCTGGCCTACCGCGTGCGGGTGCGCAACTTCGAAGCCGTGTGCCGCATGGTCGAGTACGGCATCGGCGTGGGCATCGTGCCGCAGACCGCAGCCGAGCGCTGCGCCCGTTCGATGAAGATCGCGCGCGCCTCGCTCGCCGACCCGTGGGCCGAACGCACGCTGATGGCCTGCGTGCGCTCGTCGGAAGACCTGCCGCTCAATGCGCGGCGCATGCTCGACTACCTGATCGCGCCACCGCCGGCAGCGGACGCTACGCGGAAGTGACCGGCCGCCCCTGCTGCGCACGCGCCGCAACGAAAGCCTCGAAGGCCTCGCGGCTGGTCTTGCGCGGCACGTAGCCGAACTGGGTCTTCAGCGCGGTGTTCAGCAGCACCGGCCGGTAGCGCAGAAAGTCGAGCTGCTCGGGCCCGTAGCGGCTCACGCCCAAGGCCGAGCCCGCAGCCAGCGCCGCCTGCAGCACGCCGGCCGGCCAGGCGATGGCGCGCTTGCCCAGGCGCGCGGCAATCTCGTGGATCGTGAGCGCGCCGTCGCCCGCGAGGTTGTAGCAACCGGGCGGCGCGCCGCCGAGCGCATGGGCGATGGCGCCGGTCACGTCTTCGTCCCACACGAACACGAAGGGGCTGTCGCTGCCGCGGATGGCGATCAGCCGTTTCTTCTCGAACAGCGCGGTGATCTGGTTGTCGACCCGCTCGCCGAGGATGGTGCCGATGCGCAGCACCGTCTGCGCCAGCGCGGGATGTTGTACGCGGCAGTCGGCCAGCATTTCTTCCACCTGCCGCTTGTGGTCGGCATAGGCGAACACTGGGTTGCCGCGCAGCGGTTGCGACTCGGTGATCCAGGCCGGGTTGTCCGCGTGGTAGCCGTAGGCCGCGCCACTCGACGACACCACGATGTGCCCCACGCCGCGCGCCACGCAGGCGTCGAGCACGTTGCGCGTGCCGCCCACGTCGACCGAATGCTCGAAGGCGCGGTTCGAGTCCTTGCCGGGCGTGACGATCGACGCGAGGTGCACCACCGTGTCGATCGCGTGTTCGGCCAGCACGTCGGCGATGCCGTCGTCGCGCACGTCCTGCTGCAGGTAGACCACGCCGGGCAACCGCCGCGCTGCGGGCACCTCGCGCACGTCGAGTGCCACCAGGGTTTCGAAGGTGCCTTGCGCGGCCAATGCGGCGAGCACGCTGCGCCCGAGAAAACCATCGCCACCGGTGATCAACACGCGTCGCGCGGACGCCTTCCAGACATCGCTCATGGCGTCGCAGGCTTGCGCCCCCACCAGCTCGCCAGCGCGAGGCCCGCGATGATGTCCCAGAAGCCCCACACGCCGGCCACCACGGCCATGCCGCCGAGCCCGCCGAAGAAGCTGAAGATCAGCACCAGCCCGAGCCCCGCGTTGCGGATGCCCACTTCGATGGACACCGCACGCCGGTCGTAGTCGCCCAGCCCCGAGAGCCGCGCGCACAGGTAACCGGTGCCGAAGGCCAGCGCGTCGTGAATGACGACCGCCAGCAGCACCAGTCCCACGTAGTCGAGAAAGTAGCGCCAGTTGCCCGCGATGGCGCCGACGATGAAAGCGATCAGCGCCAGGAAGCTCAGGATGCGCGCCGGCTTCTTGATGCGCGCCGTGAACCTCGGCAGCTGGTGCGCGCAGGCCACGCCCAGCACGAAGGGAATGCCGATGATCATCACGATGTGGCCCAGCATGTCGAGCGGGTCGAGCGCGATGGTCTTCAGCAGCACCGAGGCCGTCGGATGCAGCCCGCCCCAGAACGCGAAGTTCAGCGGCATCACCACGATGGAGAGCGCATTCGAGATCGCCGTCATCGACACCGACAGCGCCACGTTGCCGCCCGCGCGGTGCGTGAGGATCTGCGAGATGTTCCCCGGCGGGCAGCAGGCCACGAGGATCATGCCCAGCGCGATGCTCGGGCCCGGCTGCAGGATCAGCGTGAGCACGAAGGTCACGGCCGGCAGCACCACGAACTGCGCGCCGATGCCCACCGCCATCGCGCCAGGCATGCGCGCGACGCGCTTGAAGTCGTCGATGCGCGTGTCCAGCGCAATGCCGAACATCAGGAAGCCCAGCACCACGTTGAGCAGCACCAGCGAGGCCGGGTTGAAGTGCAGGCGGATCTCGTCGACAGGCAGCATGCGGAGAACCTCGTGAAGAAGGAATCGATCGATCAGTCAGCCAACGCAGCTGCGGCCTGGCGCACGGCCGCGCGGTAGGTGTCCTTGTGGACGTAGTACGCCATGCGCTCCAGCTGCAGGTACTTGAAGCCGCCCGACAGATCGGGCGGCGGCCCCTGCACTGCTGTACGCAAGGCCACAGCTTTGGGCGAGCCCGCTGCGTGTGCGCGGAAGTAGCGCGCCAGCAGCTCGGCCTGTTCGTAGCGCCCCTGCCAGCCGATGCCGCTCGCCTCGATCATGCCGAGCACGCCCAGCGTCTCGAAGCGCGGCGAAAAGATGTTGAGGTACAGGCGCGGCGCCATGCCCTGCCAGTTGAGCAACTCGCGGTCGATGAACGGGTAGTGCAGCGCGTAGCCCGTGGCCGTGAGGATCAGGTCGTAGTCGCGCGCGCTGCCGTCCTTGAAATGCACGGTGCGCCCCGCGAGCCGCGCGATGTCGGCGCGCACGCCGATGTCGCCATGGCCGACGTGGTGCAGCACCAGCGAGTTCACCACCGGGTGCGACTCGTACATCTTGTAGTCGGGCTTCGGAAAGCCGAAGCGCACCGGGTCGCCGGTGAACCACTGCAGCACGGTGGCATCGACCTTCTGCTTGAGCCACGGCGGCAGCGGGCGCTTGCCGCCCAGCGTGTCGGCCGGCTTGCCGAACACGTACTTGGGCACGAAGTAGTAGCCGCGCCGCACCGAGATGTCGACGCTCTGCGCGTAGTGCACCGCATCGACCGCGATGTCGCAGCCCGAGTTGCCCGCGCCGACGATCAGCACGCGCTTGTCCTTGAAGAGCTCGGCGTGCTTGTAGCTGCTGGTGTGCAGCAACTCGCCGTCGAAGTGGCCTTCGAACTGCGGATGCTTGGGCTCCGAGAGCGTGCCGTTGGCAATCACCACGCCCTTGTACTCGTCGGTCTCGACCGTGCCGTCGGGCGCCTCGACGCTCACGCGCCAGCGCGTGTCGGGCGCGTCGCTCACCGGCTCCACGCGCAGCACGCGCGTGCCGAAGCGAAAGTGCGCGCGCAGGCCGAAGCGGTCGGCAAAGTCGCTGAAGTAGCGGCGCAGCTCGCGGTGGCTCGGGTAGTCGGCCACGGTGTCGGCCATCGGGAACTCGGCAAACTCGGTCGTGCGCTTGCTCGAGATCAGGTGGGCCGAGTGGTAGACCGTGGAGCGCGGGTTGTCGATGTCCCAGAGGCCGCCCACGTCGCTGTGCGCCTCGAAGCCCTGGAACGGAACGCCGAGCTTCTGCAGATTGCGGGCGCCCGCGAGGCCCGAGGGGCCGGCGCCGATGAGAGCGATCTGTTCGTGCGTGGGAACGGTGGCGGAAGGCGTCATCGGCGGGGAGGTTCTTTCTCTTTCTGGGAATTCAAACCGGGGATGGCGGTGGCACCCGCCTCGCCCACGCGCGGCTTGCGCGGCTGGCCACGCAACAGGCGGTCATGCAACGGCGCGGGCAACAGGTCGAGCGCTTTCGACAGCCACCCGATGCGCCGCGGCAGCACGATCTTTTCGCGCCGCACGGCCAAGCCCGCCAGCAGCTGGCGCGCCGCCGCGTCAGCTTCGAGCAGCCCCGGCATCGCGAAGCGGTTGCCGGCCGTGAGCGCGGTGCGGATGTAGCCCGGGCTCACCGTGTGCACCGTGAGCCCCGTGCCGCGCAGTTCGGCTCGCAGGCTTTCGAGGTAACGGATCAGACCGCCCTTGCTCGCGCAGTAGGCGCCGTTGCCCGGCATGCCGTGCCAGCCCGCGATGCTGGCCACGCCGACGAGCGCCCCGCGGCCCTGCTCGCGCATCGGCTGCACGAAAGGCTGGAAGGTGGTGGCCGCGCCGAGCAGGTTGATCTCGAGCATGCGGCGGAACACGGCGAGGTCGTCGGCCTCGGCGGTGTCGTAGCCGCCGGCCACGCCCGCGTTGGCGATCACGAGGTCGGGTGGGCCGAAGCGCCGCATCCAGTCGGCGGCCATCGCCTGCATGGCGGGGCCGTCGGACACGTCGGGCGTGTAGACCTTGCAGCGCGCCTCGGCCGGCGCGGCGAGCGCCGCGAGGCGCTCGGTGTCGAGCCCCACCAGCGCCACGCGCGCGCCCTGGCCGATCAGCTCACGCGCCAGCGCCTGCCCGAGGCCGCCGCAGGCACCGGTGAGAACGACATTGCGAAACGGCAAGAGCATGGGCAAGGGAGCGCGCAAGGCTGCGAGTGGCAAAACGCAGCCACTTTAGCTGCGCCCTGCCGCTGCAATCCCCAGCGTTTCCCCTTGCCCCGTGCCCTCGCGGGGCGTTCAGGCCGCTTCGGCGGCGGGAAATTCGATCTGGATCTTCACATCCGTGACGCGCCCGGCCGCGGCTTCTTCGAACGCGGCGATGCCGTCCTCGAACGCGAAGGTGCGCGAGATGAAGGGCTTCACATCGACCTGCCCCGACGCGATGAGCGCCAGCGCGCGCGGGAAGATGTTGGCGTAGCGGAACACCGACTCGATGCGCGCCTCTTTCGCCTGGATCGCCACGATGTCGAAAGCCACCTTGGCGGCGGGTATGCCCACCAGCACGAGGCAGCCGCCGGGGCACAGCAGGTCGAACACGTTGTCGAAGGCGCGCGTGCTGCCGCTGGCTTCGAAGACCACGTTCGCGCCCCAGCCGTCGGTCAGTGCCTGCACGGTGTCGGCGAGGCTCGTGCTGCGCACGTCGACCGTCGTCACCGCCGGGTTGTCGGCGAACAGCGCCAGCTTCTCGGGCACGAGGTCGGCCAGGATCACGCGCGCCGCGCCGCCCGCGAGCGCAGCCAGCGCCGTCATCGCGCCGATGGTGCCGGCGCCGATGACCACCGCCACGTCGCCCGGCTTCAGCGCCGCCTTCTTCGCGGCCTGCAGGCCGATGGCCAGCGGCTCGACGATGGCGCCTTCGCCGAAGCTCACGTTGTCGGGCAGGCGGAAGGTGAAGGCCGCCGGGTGCACCACGTAGGGCGTGAGGCAGCCGTGGATCGGCGGCGTGGCCCAGAAGCGCACCGCAGGGTCGAGGTTGTAGAAGCCTTCGCGCACGGCGCGCGAGTCCATGTCGGGAACACCGGGCTCCATGCAGACGCGGTCGCCGGGCTTCAGGTGCGTGACTTCCGCGCCCACCTCTGCCACCACGCCCGAGGCCTCGTGCCCGAGGATCATGGGCGCATCGACAACATAGGGGCCGATGCCGCCGTGCTGGTAGTAGTGAACATCGCTGCCGCACACACCCACGGTGTGCATGCGGATCTTCACATCGCGCGGGCCGACGTGCAGCGCCACGTCGATGTCGCGCAGCGTGATCTCGTGCGCCTTTTCCAGAACCAGTGCTTTCATTGAATCTTTCCGGGAGGTGTGTGTGAAGGGGGTGCTGCAACTCAGTGCAGCGCAGGGTCCGAACGCAGCAGCGAGGCGCCCGTCGCGATATCGAACAGGTGCACCTGCTGCGCATCGGCGACCACCTGCAGGCGCTCGCCCAAGCGCGGGCTGCCCGCGGAGGGCAGGAGCACGGCGATTTCTTCGTTGCCCTGGCCGATGCTCACGAGCACTTCGTTGCCGAGGTATTCGACGAGCAGCACCTCGCCCGCGAAGCCGCCCTCGCGCCCGCCGTCGGTGTCGATGTGCAGGTGCGCGGGGCGCACGCCCAGCGTCACGCGCTCGCGGCCGTCGAGCGCAAAGCGGCGCGCGTCCACGCGCACCGAGCCGCCACCGCCGCGCAGCTCGCACCGGCCGTCGTCCAGGTAGTTCACCGCCATCTCCATCAGGTTCATCGGCGGTGTGCCGATGAAGCCGGCCACGAAGGCCGAGCGCGGGCGCTCGAAGATTTCCTGCGGCGAACCGACCTGCTCGATGCGCCCGTCGCGCAGCAGCACGATGCGGTCGGCCAGCGTCATGGCCTCGTGCTGGTCGTGCGTGACGTACACGGTGGTGGTCTTCAGCGTCTGGTGCAGCTTCGCGATCTCGATGCGCATGTGGTTGCGCAGCTTGGCGTCCAGGTTCGACAAGGGCTCATCGAACAAAAACACCTTCGGCGTCTTGATCATGGCGCGCGCAATCGCCACGCGCTGCTGCTGGCCGCCCGACAGCTCGGTCGGCTTGCGCTCGAGGTAACGCTCCAGGCCCAGCGTGTCCGACACCTCGCGCACGCGCAGGTCGATCTCGTGCCTGGGCACCTTCTGGCGCTTGAGGCCGAAGGCGATGTTGTCGCGCACCGTCATGTGCGGGTACAGCGCGTAGTTCTGGAACACCATCGCGATGCCGCGCTCCTGCGGCGGCAGGTCGTTCACGCGTTGGCCGCCGATGTGCAGGTCGCCGCCGCTGATGTCTTCCAGGCCCGCGAGCATGCGCAGGATGGTCGACTTGCCGCAGCCCGAAGGGCCGAGGAACACGACGAACTCGTTCTGCGCGACTTCCAGGTCGAATTCGTGAACGACCTGTGTTTCCCCGTAGCGCTTGATGAGGTGGTGACAGCGTATTGCAGACATTTTTTGTTCTGGAGAGAAAGGAGTGGCGGCGGCGCTCATGCAGCCTCCCGCTTGCGCTTGAACGCGGCATTGAGAAAGCCACTGAGCACGCCCACCATGAGCAGCGGCGGCAGCGACAGCAGGATGACCGAGGCGTTCAAGATGCCCCACGGCACATCGCGCCCGAGCTGGCTGAGTTCCGACGCCACGATGGGCAGCGTCTTGGCCTCCGAGGTCGTGAGCATCAGCGCGATGAGGAACTCGTTCCACACCAGCACGAAGCCGAAGGCGATGGCACCCACCAGCGAGCGCGCGGCAATCGGCAGCGCGATGCGAAAGAAGATCGCGTACGGCCCGTAGCCGTCGACCCGGCCGGCCTCTTCCACTTCTTTGGGCACCGCCTTGAAGGCCGGAATGGCAAGCCAGATCACGGTCGACAGCGTGAGCAGCGTGTAGGTGGCGATGAGCGCGACGCGCGTGTCGTACAGCTCCAGCTGCAGCCAGATCACCATGAGCGGAATCGCCACTGCCACCGGTGGCAAAAAGCGCATCGACAGCACGAAGAACTGGATGTCGTTGCCCCAGCGCAGCGGGTAGCGCGCCAGCGCGTAAGCGGCGGGCAGGCCCAGCAGCGCGCCGATGATCACCGCCGCGCCGACCACCACGATCGAATTGACCAGCCCCGCGCCCACGGCCTCGCGGTTCAGCACGTAGAGGTAGTTGTCGAGCGTGGGCGTGAAGAAGAACTTCGGCACCGACGAGACGATGTCGACCCGGTTCTTGAACGAGTTGAGAAAGGTCCACAGCACGGGCACGAATGCCGAGAGCCCGGCTGCGATGAGTGCCAGCCGCGCCAGCAAGGTTCCGATGGCAAAGTTCTTCATGACGGCTTGGTCCATTTCCAGATGTAGGTGAACGCGACCGTCGAGGCGACCATCATCAGCACCGCCATGCTCGACGCGTACGAGATGCGGCCCGACTCGATGAAGCCCTGCGAGAAGGCGTACATGTCGAGCGTCTCGGTCGAAATGCCGGGGCCGCCGCGCGTCATCACGTAGATGAGGTCGAAGGCGCGCAACGACTCGACCATCTTCACGAAGGTCAGGCTGATGAGCGGCGCCTTCAGCATCGGCAGCGCCACGTAGGCATACACCTCCCACGTCTTCGCGTGGTCCAGGCGCGCGGCCTCGAAGGGCTGCGGCGGCAAGGTCTCGAGCAGCTTCAGCACGATGACGGCGAAGAACAGGCCCCACTGCCACACGTCGACGAAGGCCACCGTCAGCAGCGCCAGCACCGGGTCGGCGAACAGGTCGAGCGGCTCGCCGGTGATCGCCTTGTACGGCCAGGTCACGAGGCCGAACAGCGGGTGGAAGGCGAACTTCCAGACGAAGGCCGCCGACACGCGCGGCAGCAGCACCGGCACGATGAACAGCATCGACAGCACCTGGCGCCAGCGCGGCGTGGCGCAGCGGTGCATGAGCGTGCCCATGAGCACGGCCAGCGCCATGGTGGCGCTGACGGTCAGCACCTCCCACACCAGCGACACGCGCACCGAGTTCAGAAAGCGCCGGTCCGAGAACAGCTGCACGTAGTTGCTGAACCAGACCCAGGCCGTGTCGGTCTGGCCCAGCTCGCGGTCCTGCAGCGAGATGGCGATGGCGAACACCGTCGGCACCAGCGCCAGGACTGCCAGCACGAGCAGCCCCGGCCCGATGAACACGGCCGGCAGCCGTGTTTTGTGGGAACGCATGCTCACTTCTTGCGACGCGCGATCAGTTGCTTGGCGTAGGCGTCGAGTTCGTCGAGCCCGCCCTGGATGTCGGTGCGCGAACCGGTGATCAGCTCTTCCAGAATGATGCCCCAGCGGTCGCCCAGGTCGGGCCAGGCCGGGTCTTGCCAGAAGTTCACGGCCGTGACCTTGCCGGTGTCGGCCAGCGCCTTGCCCAGGTCGGCGCCGTAGCGCTTGGCGAAGGCCGGGCTGCCCAGCACGCTGGTGCGGTTGAGTTCGCCGAACTGGCCTTCCGCCAGCCGGCGCTGCTCGTTCTCCTTGGACGTGGCCCAGGCGATGAACAGGCCCGCGCACTTCTTCGCCTCTTCGGTCTTGTTGGCGCGCGCGCCGATGGCCAGGCCGTGGCCGTAGCCACCGCCGGTGAGCGGCGTGGGCGGCACGGCGTAGGCGATCTTGCCGACCACGGTCGACATCTTGGGGTCGAGCGCGTTGCCCGCGAGCGGCGTCGATTCGACCAAAATCGCGACCTTGCCGGCCAGGAAGGCGCCGGTGGATTCGTCCCATCCGCCCGTCTTGGTGCCGGGCGCGGAGTACTTGAAGAGATCGAGGTAGGTCTGCGTCGCCTTCACGGCGGCGGGCGAGTTGAAGACCGGCTTGTCGCCATCGAACCACTGGCCGCCATAGCCGCGGAAGAACGGCATCCAGCGCCACACGTTGGCCCCCGAGCCGCGCTGGCCGCGCAGGGCCACGCCGTAGACGCCGTGGGCCGGGTCGTTGAGCTTCTTCACGGCCGCCACAAACTCGTCGAGCGTGGCCGGCGGCTTGATGCCCGCCTTCTCGAGCAAATCTTTGCGGTAGACCATGAGGTCGCCGCCGCCCGTGAGGGGCGCGAACCAGGTCTGGCCCGCGAAGCTCGCGACCTTCTGGCGGCCGACATCGAAGTCGGCGTAGTCGTAGCTGGCCGGGTAGTACGGCGTGAGCGGCACGATCCACTTCGACTGGACGAACTGCGCCACGTTGGCCTCGTCCACGTAGTACACGTGGTACTTGCCGACCGTGGACGCATCGGCGCGCGACTTGGCGCGGCGATCGTTCTCGTTGAGGTTGTCCACGCTGAACGAGGCACCGCTCAAGCGCTTGAACTCGTCCTTCGACTTTTCGAGCAGCGTCAGGCCTTCACGCGGCTGCGACAGGACGCGCACGTCCTCCTTGCAGACCTGGGCCAGCGCGGCGGGCGCCAGCGTGGCGAGCGCCAGCGCGAGGCCGGCCAGACGGGACGTGGGGGGAAGCGGCATGTCGTGTCTCCTTCGTTGTCGGTGCAAATTGCCGGCGAAATGTCGGCAAATGCAACGAAACGAAGGTTAGGCGGCCGGTCCGGCGAGCCGCGTACATGCCCACCGGGCACCTGATACTTTGACGCCAAGCCCTCTCGGGGTTTAGCCCGAGAGGCAAACTCGTATCAGGGCAGGATCAGGCGGCCAGCGGCGTGTTGTGCGCGCTGCGCAGGCCGAAACGGCCCTGCGCCTGCTGCCTGTAAGCCGAGGGCGTCATGCCCTTGAGCTGCAGGAAGCGGCGGTTGAAGTTGGCCAGGTTCGCAAAACCCACCTCGTAGCAGATCTCGCTCACCAGGCGGTCGGACACCTGCAGCATCTCGCAGGCCTTGGTGATGCGCAGCCGCGTGACGAAGTCGGTGAAGGTGCTGCCCATGTGCTTGTGGAAGTAGCGCGAGAAGCTGCTTTCGGCCATGTTGGCGATGGCGGACACGGCGGGCAGCGACAGCTCTTCGGCCAGGTGGGCGTGCAGGTGGTCGAGCACGCGGCGCATGCGGGTGTTGGCCGTGGGGTCTTCGTCGGTGGGCTCGGCGTTGCTGGAAATCTGGCGCCAGTCGCTCCAGTTCGCGAGTTCGTGCAGCAGGCCGATGAACTCCGACAGCCGGGCCATGCCCTCCTGCTTCTGCACGCGTTTGAAGCGCTCGCGCACGATCTCGCCGATACCGAAGAACTCGATGCCCAGCCTGGCGCGGTCGAGCATCGGCAGCACGGTTTCGAGTTCGGGGAACAGGTCGACGCCCTTGCGCAGCGGCTCGTCGCGGAAATGGATCACCATGCTGCGGTTCGGCACGCCCTCGGGCGGCACGTCGTGCGAGATCCAGGTGTGGGGCAAGCGCGCGCCCACCAGGGCCACGTAGCCGGGCTCGAAATGGCCGATGTGGTTGCCGACGAAGGCGTCGCCGCTGGTGCGGTTGATGCACTGCAGCTCGAACTCGTCGTGGTAATGCCAGCAGTCGAAGGGCCAGGGCACGCCGTGCTGCAGGCAACGCACCGAGCTGCTGCCCGCCGGCTCGAAGCCCAGGCGCGGGTCACGCAAGAGTTCGTGCTCGAGAGCCGGCTTGCGCACGGCGCTGTTTTTGCTCATGTCCAGTCCCCCTGTATTTGAAATGGGAGGCCGTCGAGCCAGCACCGTTGCCGGGGCGGCGCCTGTCAGGCGCCGGCCACCTTCATGCGGTTGACAAGGATCGACCCCGTGGTTTTTGCGCCGAAAGTGTAAGCATCTGCGCCAATCGCCTCGATTCCCATCAGCATGTCGCGCAAATTGCCGGCAATTGTGATTTCTTCCACCGGAAAGGCGATGCGGCCCTTTTCCACCCAGAACCCGCTCGCGCCGCGCGAGTAGTCGCCGGTCACGTAGTTCACGCCCTGCCCCATCAGCTCGATGACGAACAGGCCCGTGCCGAGCTTGGCGAGCATGGCGTCGAGGTCGTCGCCGTGCTTCGTGAGGCGCGAGCTCAGCGTCAGGTTGTGCGAGCCGCCGGCGTTGCCGGTGGTTTTCATGCCCAGCTTGCGTGCCGAGTAGGTCGAGAGAAAGTAGCCTTCGAGGCGGCCGGCATCGACCACCTTGCGGGCGCGGGTGACCACGCCTTCGTCGTCGAAGGGCGAGCTGCCCTTGCCGCGCATCACGTGCGGGTCTTCGGCAATGTCGACGTGCTTGGGCAGCACCGGCTTGCCCAGCGAATCGAGCAGGAAGGTGCTCTTGCGGTACAGCGCCCCGCCGCTCACGGCCTGCACCAGCCCGCCCAGCAGGCCCACGGCCAACGGCGACTCGAACAGCACCGGGCATTCGACCGTCTTGATCTTGCGCGACTTCAGGCGGCTCAGCGCCCGTTCGGCGGCGTAGCGGCCCACGGCCTGCGGGCTGGCGAGTTCGTCGGCCGAGCGCATCGAGCTGTACCAGGCGTCGCGCTGCATGCCGTCGCCCTTGCCGGCGATGGGCGCCACCGAAATCGAGTGCCGCGAGCTCGCGTAGCCGCCGCGGAAGCCGTGCGTGTGGGCGCTGAAGAAGTGGCTCTGCTGCGCCGAGACGCCGGCGCCTTCGCTGTTGGTGATGCGCTTGTCGGTCGACAGCGCCGCCGCCTCGCACTCCAGCGCCATGGCCGCGGCCTGCTCGCTGGTCACGGCCCAGGGGTGGAACAGGTCGAGCTCGGGGTGGACCTTGGCGATGTCTGCCTCGTCGGGCAGGCCGCTCACCGGGTCTTCGGCCGTGAATCGGGCGATGTCGAAGGCGGCTGCGGCGGTCTGCTGGATGGCCGCCTCGGAGAAGTCGGAGGTGCTGGCGTTGCCGCGGCGGTGGCCCACGTAGACCGTGATGCCCAGCGACTTGTCGCGGTTGCGCTCGACATTCTCGAGTTCGCCCTTGCGCACCGAGACGCTCAGGCCGCAGCCCTCGGAGGCCTCGGCGCCGGCGTCGGTGGCTCCGAGCTTTTTGGCGTGGGCCAGGGCCGAATCGACCAGGTTTTCGAAGAAGGAACGGCTGTAGGCGAAGCCAGAATCGGCGCGCGAGGATGATGTCGTCATGTGGTGGCTATGATACTTGCGCCCCCTGTTTCACGTTTTCCCTTCCGCGCCCCCTGTGCGCGTTGCAGCGCCGCACGGCGCAGCCCAGAATCCACCCCATGTCCCGCAAACCCAAAAAAGGCTATTTCGTCCGTGGCCACTTCGTTGCCGAAGGCAGCGAACTCGACCTTGAGCTCAAGCGCGAGCTCAAGGGCGGCACCGACGAAGCCAGCCGTACCGAACTCAAGCGCGAGAGCGACGAACTACAAAAGCTCGGCGAGGAGCTGCTCGGCCTGCGCGCGGCCCTGTTCGATGCGCTGCCGCTGGGCGAAAAGCTCGTCGATGCCATCACCGAGGCCAAGCGCATCACCAATTTCGAGGGCAAACGCCGCCAGATGCAGTTCATCGGCAAGCTGATGCGCAAGCTCGACGAGCCCACGCTCGAGGCCGTCAAGCTCGCGCTGGTCGAGCAGAACACCGTGCCGGCCGCCGAAGCCGCCGCGCTGCACGAGGCCGAACGCTGGCGCGAACGCCTCATCGCCGACGACGACGCCCTCGGCGGCTGGATCGAAACCCACCCCGCCACCGACTCGCAACAACTGCGCGCCCTCGTGCGCCAGGCCCGCAAGGACCTGAAGTCCGGCCCCGCCGGCGAAGCGCCGCGCCAGGGCAAGGCGTATCGCGAGATCTTCCAGCTCGTGCGCGCGCAGCTGGCGGTGCATGGCGGCGCCGACCACGCCGAAGCGGCTGCGGCGCAGGACCGCGAAGAAGACGCATGAGCCCGCGGCCTCTGCCTTTCTCCCGCCCCTCCCGGGCGAGGGCCGGGGTGGGGGCAAGCGGCGTATCCATCGGGCGCTCTGCCCGCCCCCATCCCAACCTTCCCCCAGCGGGGGAAGGAGCAAGAACACCATGAGCGCACCTGACTCCGTCCGCATCGGCATCGTCTCCATCAGCGACCGCGCCTCCAGCGGCACCTACGAAGACAAGGGCCTGCCCGCGCTCAAGGAGTGGCTGGGCCGGGCGCTGAAAAACCCCCTCGAGTTCGAAGCCCGCCTGATCCCCGACGAGACCGCGCGCATCAGCGCCACGCTCATCGAGCTGGTCGACGCCGGCTGCTCGCTCGTGCTCACCACCGGCGGCACCGGCCCCGCGCTGCGCGACGTGACGCCCGAGGCCACGCTGGCCGTGGCCCACAAGGAAATGCCCGGCTTCGGCGAACAGATGCGCCAGATCAGCCTGCGCTTCGTACCGACCGCCATCCTCTCGCGGCAAGTGGCGGTCATCCGCGACCAGAGCCTCATCATCAACCTGCCGGGCCAGCCCAAGTCGATCGCCGAGACGCTCGAAGGGCTGAAGGACGCCGACGGCACGCAGATCGTGCCCGGCATCTTTGCTGCCGTGCCCTACTGCATCGACCTCATCGGCGGGCCGTACCTCGAGACCGACGACACGGTCTGCAAGGCCTTCCGGCCCAAGTCGGCCATTCGCGCCGCGCGCTGAGGCGCATCCGTCGCCGCCGGCTCTCGCGCGGCGACAAGCACTGACTCCCCCTTGAATCGCTGACGCGCGACGGTGCGTCCGCGCACGCGCCGGACGCTTTGCGCCTTCGCCACTGCGGTGGAAGCAACGGCACCTTCTTGCGCCTTGCGGCACCTGCGCGCGCGCCCTGAAAGCGGCGCCGCCATTGTCTTTGTGCCGCCACCAAAGACTTTGTTTGCGCTTTCGGTGCAAACCTGTGCCTTCCCCCCTCTTTTGGGACTCGTCCGATGGCCGCGCTCAGCCGCGCTTCCTAGAGTGCCCGATCCCCCCGACCGCTTGATCGAACAGCGTGCATCCCCACGCGCCGACGCGGTTCCATTTCCAGTCCAGAGAACAGCAATCACATCCATGGCTTCCCAGCAAACGAACGTCGTTGCCGACGACAAGAACACCAGTGCGGCAGCAAGTGCCGGCGCGTCGACCTTCGCCGTGCAGCCTCCCGCAATGGGCGACGTCTTCGATAACGCAGGCGACATCCTGGGCACCCTCGTGGCAGGTGCCATCAGCGATGACCGCCAGCCCGACTTCCACGGCCAGGGCACGCCCGGCGACACCATCCTCATCAAGGACAACGGCATCGACATCGGCAGGACCACCGTGGGCACCGACGGCCAATGGAGCTTCACGCCTTCGTCCGACTTGGCGGAAGGCCTTCATGCCATCACGCTCGTCGCGCGCGACACGGCCGGCAACGAGAGCCTGCCGTCGGCGGCGTTCAACTTCGAGATCGACGTCACCCCGCCCGACGCCAGCCAGCTGTCCATCACCGGCATCCTGGACGCCGTGGGCGGCATCACGGGCAACGTGATCGCGGGCGGCACCACCGACGACGCACGGCCGCTGATCAGCGGTGCCAGCTCGGGCGTGCCCGGCCACACGGTCATCGTGACGATCCGGGACGCCAACGGCCAGCGCGAACTGGGCCATGCCGTGATTGGCGAGAACGGCAACTGGACGCTGCAGGTCGACACGCCCCTGGCGGCAGGCATGAACATGTTCCGGGTCTTCGAGCGGGACGCGGCCGGCAACGAGACCGCACTGACCGCACCGTACCGCGTGACCGTCGACACCAGCAGCATCGCCGCACCCGTCATCCAGAGCGTGCAGGACGACGTGGGCACGACGGAAATGCTGCAGCAAGGCGCGGTGACCAACGACACCCGGCCCACCTTCGCGGGCACGGCGCAGGCCGGCGCCACCGTCAAGTTCTACGACGGCGCCATCCAGATCGGCGAGGTCGTAGCCGACGCCAGCGGCAAGTGGCATTTCACACCCGAAGCCAGTCTGGCCGACGGCGCGCACACCGTCACCGCGACGGCCACCAACCTGCTGGGCCAGACCAGCGATGCCAGCGCTGCCTGGAACTTCACGGTCGATACCGTGGCGCCAGCGGCACCGACCATCGTCTCGGTGGCTGACGACGTGGGCAGCACCGTGACCGCCGACATGGCGGCCGGCACCCTGACCGACGACGCCAGGCCCGGCTTCAAGGGCAAGGCCGAAGCCAACAGCACCGTGGTCATCTACGACAAGGGCGTGGAGATCGACCGCGTGCAAGCCAACGCCTCGGGCGACTGGGCCTACACCCCGGCCACGCCGCTGGCCGATGGCACACACAGCATCACCGTGGCCGCGATCGATGTTGCGGGCAACGTCAGCGCGCAGTCCGCGGCCTTCGGCTTCACCGTGGACACGGTGGCGCCGGGCGTGCCGACCCTCGTGTCGGTGACCGACGACGTGGCCCCGCAGATCGGCAACGTGGCCAAAGGCGGCTTCACCAACGACACCCGGCCCACGCTGGCCGGCAAGGCCGAAGCGGGCAGCACCGTGGTCATCTACGACAAGGGCGTGAAGCTCGATACGGTGCTGGCCGATGCCTCGGGCAACTGGAGCTACACGCCGGCCGCGGCGCTGAGCGAGGGTGCACACAGCATCACCGTGGCGGCCATGGACAAGGCCGGCAACACCAGCGCGCAATCTGCCGCCGTCGGCTTCACCGTGGACACGGTGGCGCCGAACGCCGTGCCGGTCATCGTGTCGGTGACCGACGACGTGGGTCCCGTGACGGGCAATCTGGGCAACGGCGCGACCACCGACGACACCCGGCCCGCCTTCGCCGGCACGGCAACCGCGAACGCCACCGTGGTCATCTTCGACAAGGGCGTGGAGATCGCCCGGGTGAAGGCCGATGCCTTGGGCAAGTGGGCATACACGCCGGCCACGGCGTTCAGCGAAGGCGCACACAGCGTCGCTGTCGCACACACCGACGGTGCAGGGAACATCGGTGCGAAGTCGCCGGCATTCGCCTTGACCGTGGCCACGGCCGCGCCGACAGTGCCGACCCTTGTGTCTGTGACCGACGACGTGGCCCCGCAGATCGGCAATGTGGCCAAGGACGGCTTCACCAACGACACCCGCCCCGCGCTGGCCGGCAAGGCCGACGCGGGCAGCACCGTGACGATCTACGACAAGGGCGTGAAGCTGGACTCGGTGCTGGCCGATGCCTCGGGCAACTGGAGCTACACACCGGCCACGGCGCTGGCCCAGGGCGTGCACACCATCACCGTGGCGGCGACGAACCAGGCGGGCATCACCAGCGCACCGTCTGCCGCCTTCGGCTTCACCGTGGACTCGGTGGCGCCGACCGTCCCCACCCTCGTGTCGGTGACCGACGACGTGGCCCCGCAGATCGGCAACGTGGTCAAGGACGGCTTCACCAACGACACACGGCCCACGCTCGCCGGCAAGGCCGAGGCCGGCAGCACCGTGACGATCTACGACAAGGGCGTGAAGCTGGGCACCGCGCTGGCCGATGCCTCGGGCAACTGGAGCTACACGCCCACAACCGCACTGAGCCAGGGTGTGCACAGCATCACCGTGGCCGCGACGGACAAGGCGGACAACACCAGCGCGTCGTCGGATGCGTTCGCCTTCACCGTGGACACGACGGCGCCCACGCAGATCGCCACCCTCACCGACATGGGCAAGGACAGCGGCACGAGCGCCAGCGACTTCCTGACCAACGACGGCAGCGCCGGGCGCCTCCTGCGCGGCACGCTGTCGGCGCCGCTGGCCGCCGGCGACACCCTGCAGGTGTCGACCGACGGCGGCACCACCTGGAAGCCGGCCATCGTTGCAGGCAACAAGTGGAGCGCGCAGGACGACAACAGCCACGCCAGCAGCTGGACGGTGCAGACGCGCGTGACCGATGCGGCAGGCAACGTGGGCCCGGTGAACTCGCAAGCCATTGCGCTGGACACCACCGCACCCAACGCCCCGAACTCGATGTCGATCAGCGGCGCGCAGGCGACCGTGACGTTCGACAAGGCCAACGCCCAAGTCGGCGGCCAGATCAGCCTGACCAGCGGTGAGAAGCGCTACGACCACGTACTGACGGCGGCCGACGTGGCGGCCGGCCGCGTGGTCGTCAATGCGCCCTTCGCACTGGGAAGCCAGACCAACGTCGGCCTTGTGGACAAGGCCGGCAACGTGTCTGCCGAGTCCCTCCGGCAGTCGTCTTACCTGGAAAACTTCAACGCCATCACCGGCGCGATCAACTTGCCGACGGGCGCTTCCTACAAGCTCGGGAGCCTGACCTTCCAGAGCCTGTCCTCGAGCGGCGGCTCGGTCAACGGCTTGACATATCCGCAAGGTCTGTATTCCAGCAACTACACCCCCCACATGATCCAGAAGCCGTATTCGAACGCGCTCTGGATCGCAGGCAGCATGCGGGTGTCGCTGGACAGCAGCCTGAGCCTGAGTGCCAACAAACTCAGCTTCTACATGGGGGACAACAACAACTACGCCTCCATCCGCCTGTACGCCAACGACGGCAGCCTGCTGCACAGCGCCACCATCTCGCCCCTGAGCGGCACCGTGACCATCGACGTCTCGACGAGCGGAAAGTCGTTCTCCAGGTTTGAGATCACCACCTACCACAACGCAGGACAAAGAGGCAACGACCAGCTGTGGATCGACAACATCGAGATCTCCAGCAGCGCCAAGGTCTCCTCGAGCGGCGTGTTCACGCTCGCGCCCGACACCGCGGCCGTGCTGCATGGCGATGCGGGCAACAACGTCTTCCTCGTGGGCGCCGTGGCCGATTTCAATGACTCGGGCATCGCCGGCAAGGGCGGCCTCGACACCCTGAAGCTGACCGGCACCGGCCAGACACTCGACCTGACCGCCCTCGCGGGCAAGGTCAGCTCCATCGAAATCGTCGACCTCACCGGCACAGGCAACAACACGCTGAAGCTGTCGCTGACCGACGTGATGGAAAACGGCGCCAAGGACCAGTTCGTGGCCAACGGCCGCGTGCAGATGATGGTCAAGGGCAATGCCGGCGACAAGGTCACGCTGACCGACCTGCTGCCCGATGGCACCGACCCGGGCGACTGGATCAAGAAAGCCAACGTCACGGTGTCGGGCGTGGTGTACGAGGTGTATCAACACTCGGGCTTCGGCGCGGAGCTGCTCGTGCAGCAGGGCGTGACGGTCACGCTGCAGAACAAGGCCGCCACGTTCAGCAGCATGGCCCTCGAGGTTGATGCGGATGTGCTCGATGTGCATTCGGGCTACGGCGCCGAAGTGCTCAGCCATGCCACGCAAGCCTTCACCGAAGGCGACGACACGCTCATCGCCAGGCTCGGCTTCGCAGACCGCTTGGGCGGCGGTGCCGGTAACGACACAATCACGCACATCGGCACAGGCGACGTGGCACACGGCGGCGCAGGTGACGACACGGTCCGCATCCACAGCGGCGACTTCGAGCGCATCGACGGCGGCCTGGGCATCGACACCCTGGTGATGGACGGCAAGGCCATGCGCATCGACCTGTCGGCCTTCGGCCTGAACGTTCAAGGCTTCGAGAAGTTCGACCTGGGCGCGGGCGGCAACACGCTGGCACTGAGCACGAGCGACGTGCTGGCCGGCGGCGTGCGCGACATGGTCACGGCCGATGGCAAGGTGCAGATGCTGGTGAACGGCGCCAACGGTGACGTCGATCTGCTCGGCGGCAGCGCCGGTGACAACGGCTGGACCAGCGGCGGCAACGCCATGGTCGGCGGCGTGACGTACAGCGTGTACACCAACCTCGCCGGCACAGCCGAGCTGCTGGTGGAAGACAAGGTGCACGTGACGATTCTGTAAGCCGCAACCAAAGCACACGGCGCAATCCACGCCGTGTGCAGCAACAACACCCCACGCGACAGCCGCCCCCGTGCAGCTGTCGCGTTTTTCTTTGGCTGGCCGAAAACCACCTGGCGCCGCCACAACCGGCCCCCTTGCACTTTCGGCGCCGGCCTATCCCCTTGCGAGCGATTTTCAGAATCGTCCGATGGCCTCGCGTGCCTGCGTTCTCTACAGTTTTCGGACCCCTCCCCGTCGGATCACCCAGCGTGCATTCGCTCGTCGATCCGGTCTTGTTTTCTCCCTCCAGAACATAGGAAATTCATGGACTCAGAGCACACGAACGTCGTTGTCGACGACGAAAAAAACATCCCGCACGCGGGCACTTTGGCGCTGCCAGAGCCCCCCGCGTTAAATGGCGCCCTCGACAACGCCGGCGACATTCAGACACCGATCACTTCGGGGGGCGTCACCGACGACCGCCAGCCCGAATTCCACGGCCAGGGCACGCCGGGCGACACCGTCTTCATCAAGGACAACGGCGAAGAGATCGGCGAGGTTTTGGTGGGAGCAGACGGCACCTGGCGCTTCACGCCGTCCACCGACCTGGACGACGGCCTGCACGCCATCACCCTCGTCGCGCAGTCGCCCGGCGGCGAGCCGAGCGAGCCCTCGCCCGCGTTCCACTTCGAGATCGACGTGACCCCGCCGGACGCCAGCCAGCTGTGTGTCACCGGCGTCATGGACAACGTGGGCGGCGTCATCGGCAACGTGAGTCCGGGCGAGAGCACCGACGACGCGCGCCCTCTGCTCAGCGGCATCAGCAACGGTGTACCCGGGCATACCGTCACCGTGATGGTTCGCGACAGCACCGGCACGCACGAGCTGGGCTTGGCCACCATCGGCGAGAACGGCGACTGGACCTTCCAGATCGACACGCCCCTGGCCGAAGGCGCCAACACCTTCATGCTCGTGGAGCGCGATGCCGCAGGCAACGAGACCGCGCCGACCGACCGCTACACCGTGGTGGTCAACACCGGCACGCCGAGCGCCCCCGTCATCGACAGCGTGTTCGACGACGTGGGTGCGCCGCACATGCTGCAACCCGGCGAGACCACCAACGACGCCAGGCCGACCCTCTCGGGCACCGCACAGGCCAACCACACCGTCAAGTTCTACGACGGCAGCACGTACCTGGGCGAGGTCCTGGCCGACGAGAACGGCAAGTGGCGCTTCACGCCCACAGCCAATCTGGCCGACGGTGCGCACGGCATCACCGCCACGTCCACCAGCCCGCTGGGCCAGACCGGCGACGCCAGCGCCCCCTGGAACTTCGCGGTCGACACCGTGGCCGTGAGCGCCAAGACCGTGCTCGACCTGGCAACCGAAAGCGACAACGGCATCAGTTCGAGCGACAACATCACCGGCGTGGTCAACCCGATCGTCAAGGGTGCGGTGACGGGCCTGAACGCAGCGGACGCGGCGGAAGTCGCGGCCGGCAAGGTCACGGCCACCCTGTTCGACGACACCAACAACAACGGCATCCTGGATGCAGGCGAAACGGTGTTCGGCAACGGCATCCGGCTCACGGCCAGCGGTGGCACTGCAAACTTCAGCTACACCCTGCCGCTGATGAAGGACGGCACGTACCGGCTGAAGGCAGTGCTGGTCGACGCGGCGGGCAACCAGTCGGCCGCCGGCCTGCTGGACGACAGCGCCGCGGCGAAGCTGGTGATCGACCACAACACGCCGACGACGGGGACCGGCACGGTGGCGTACGGCGGCCTGGGCTGGGACATGGTCAGCGCGGGCGACTTCAACGGCGACGGCTTCGAGGACTTTCTGGTGTCCGCGCCTTACACGCAATACGGCCACACGCCGTGGGGCCTGTCGAACGCGTACTTGCTGTATGGCGGCGTGAACGGCCTGCCGCAGTTGGCCGACATGTCGGCGTTGACCAGCACACAGGGCATCAAGTTCTCGCTGACGGGGATCGGTGCCGACATCGGAAAGATCGGCATCAACCTGAACGGCCTGGGCGACATCAACGGCGACGGCTATGCCGACATCGTGATTGCCGGCCACCTGGAAGACGGCGGCTATGTGATCTTCGGGCGCCCCACGGGCGACGCATCGATCAACCTGTCGAGCATGTGGAGCCAACCGACGACGGACGGCTTCCGCGTGGGCTGGGGCAGCGGCTGGACCGCGGATGCCGTCGCTGGCGGTGACGTCAACGGCGATGGCTATGCGGACTTCATCGTGACCGACTCCGCCTCGAACCGGGTCTACGTTCTCTACGGTCACGACGGCATGGCGGACTCGTCCGCCTGGCAGAACCTGCGGTTGGGCGTGGACGGCCTGTACGACAACGTCACCGGCAAGAAGCTGCCCGACAGCGCCTACACCGTGATCAACAACGTGGGCGCCGACCAGGGCACCAGCTTCGGCGACCACCTGAACAGGGTCGGCGACGTGAACGGCGACGGCTACGACGACTACGTGATCACCTACCCGGACGCGAACGCTGCCGACGGAACCGTGGATGCCGGTGCCGCCTACCTCGTGTTCGGCAAGGCCGGCAGCCAGCCGACCCTGCTGTCTATCAAGGACATCGCCAACTTCGGCATCAAGATCAGCGGCACCGAGTTTGGCGAAATGCTCGGCGACATCATTCACGACCACGGTGACAACGCGCACGGCGATGCGTTCTTCGGCTCGAGCAACACCATTGCTTCCATCGGCGACCTCAACGGCGACGGCATCGGCGACTTCGTCATCGGCTCGCCGCTGTGGGGCGACAACCAGACCGCCAACGGCTTTGCGCCCGGGCGTGCCTACGTGGTCTTCGGCAAGCAGGGCGGATGGAACGACTTCAGCCTGAAGAGCCTCGACGGCGGCAACGGCTTCACGCTCTCCGCGAGCCAGACGGGCGTCGATGCCCTGCTGGGCAACGGCGTGCGCGGTGCGGGCGACGTCAACGGCGACGGGTATGACGACTTCCTGATCGGCGCCCCCAATGCGGACGGTGGCGGCAAGACCGACAACGGCGCGGTGTACCTCGTGTACGGCAAGGCAGGCGGCACCTTCAGCGCCCACATGGACCTGGACGCGATGGTCGCCGCGGGCGATGCGAAGAAATGGATGGGCACGAACAGCCAGGACTTCATGGGCACCAACAGCGCCATCGGCGACTGGAACGGCGACGGCCTGCACGACATCGCGATCTCGGCCTGGGAAAGCGATCAGGGCGCCATTGACGGCGGCGGCTATCAGGTCTACTGGGGCGACGCGAACCACCTGACCCAGGGGTTCAGCGTGAACGACGACACCCTCGCGGCCCGACTCGGTTTCGCCGACCGGCTCAGCGGCGGTGCCGGCAACGACACCATCACCCAAGTGGGCACCGATGACGTCGCCTACGGCGGCGCGGGCCACGACACCATCGCCATCGCCAGCGGGGACTTCTCGCGCGTCGACGGCGGCCTGGGCATCGACACGCTGGTGATGGACGGCAAGGCCATGCACATCGACCTGTCGGCCTTCGGCCTGAAGGTGCAGGGCTTCGAGAAGTTCGATCTCGGGTCCGGCGACAACACCCTTTCCTTGCGCGCGAGCGATGTGCTGGCCGGCGGCGTGCGCGACATGGTCACGGCCGATGGCAAGGTGCAGATGCTGGTCAACGGCGCCAACGGTGACGTCGATCTGCTCGGCGGCAGCGATGGCTGGACCCAAGGCGGCAACACCACGGTGGGGGATGTGACGTACAGCGTCTACACCAACCTCGCAGGAACCGCCGAGCTGCTGGTCGAGGACAAGGTCCACGTGACGATCATGTAAGCCAAGCCACCGGCGCGACCCGCGCCGTGTGCAACGCAAAACGCGACAACCGCCCCGTGCGACTGTCGCGTTTTTCTTTGGTGGCTTGCCTGCGCTTTCGTCAGCCCGCAGCAGTCACCGCAGGCCCGAACCCATGCCCCTTCCCCGCCTGCTCGCAAGGCACCCGCTCCACCTGCACCGTCGAATGGTGAATGTCGAAGCGCTCCGCCAGCAGCGCACGCAACCGCAGCATCAGCGCCGCGAGGTCGCCCACCTCGGGCGTGCACACCACATGCACGCTCAGGCTCACCTTGGCGCTGGACAGTGCCCACACATGCAGGTCGTGCAGGCTGGCAACGCCCTCCTCGGCCTTCAGCGCACGCTCGACTTCGGGCAGGTCGACCTCGTCGGGCACGCCTTCGAGCAGCACGTTGAGGCTTTCGCGCAGCAGGCGCCAGGTGCGCGGCAGCACCCACAGGCCGATGGCGACGGCGATCACCGAATCGACCCAGGCCCAGCCGGTGAAACGGATGACGAGCGCGCCGACGATCACGCCGACGGAGCCGAGCATGTCGGCCCACACCTCCAGGTACGCGCCCTTCACGTTGAGGCTCTTGTCCTTGCCGCTGGCCAGCAGGCGCATGCCGATGAGGTTGACGACCAGGCCGCCCACCGCCACCCACAGCATCGTCATCGACTGGATCTCGGCCGGCTGCGAGATGCGCCGGTACGCCTCGTAGAGCACATAGATCGCCACGAAGAACAGCAGCACCGCATTGACCACGGCCGCCAGGATCTCGAAGCGGTGGTAGCCGAAGGTGCGCCGCTTGTCCGCCGGTCGCTTGCCGAGCCAGATGGCGGCCAGCGAGATGGCCAGCGCCACGGTGTCGGTGGCCATGTGGGCCGCGTCGGACAGCAGCGCGAGGCTGCCCGACACCAGCCCGCCGATCACCTCGGCGACGAGGTAGGTCGAGGTCAGCAGCAGCGCCCAGCGCAGCGCCTTTTCATTGCCACCTACGCCATGTGAATGCTCATGGGCCATGGAAACCTCGCAGTGCGGGATCGAGCGGCGCGCCGTGTTGCTGCTCCGCGTTGGCATCCTGCACCTCGTCTTCATCGCGCCGGTGCGCGATGCGGTACAGCAGTGGCAACACCAGCAGCGTCAGCGCGGTCGACGACAGGATACCGCCGATGACCACGGTGGCCAGCGGGCGCTGCACCTCGGCGCCCGTGCCGGTGGCGATGGCCATGGGCACGAAGCCCAGCGAGGCCACCAGCGCGGTCATGAGCACCGGGCGCAGCCGCGTGAGCGCGCCTTCGCGAATGGCCTCGTCCAGCGGCAGGCCGCCTTCGCGCAGGTTGCGGATGAAGGAGATCATCACCAGCCCGTTGAGCACGGCCACGCCCGACAGCGCAATGAAGCCCACGGCCGCCGAGATCGACAGCGGAATGCCGCGCATCCACAGCGCCACGATGCCGCCCGTGAGCGCAAACGGAATGCCGGTGAACACCAGCAGGCCGTCCTTCAGGTTGCCGAACATCGCGAACAGCAGCGTGAACACCAGCAGCAGCGACACCGGCACCACCACCTGCAGGCGCTGCGTGGCCGAGGCCAGGTTTTCGTACTGGCCGCCCCACACGGTCCAGTAGCCCGGCGGAATGCGCACGGCGCGCATGGCCTCTTCGGCCTCGGTCACGAAGGAGCCGAGGTCGCGCCCGCGCACATTGGCGCTGACGACGATGCGGCGCTTGCCGTCTTCGCGGCTGACCTGGTTGGGGCCGGGCGCGAGGTCGAGCGTGGCCACTTCGCCCAATGGGATGAAGCTGGTGCGCAGGCCCTCGCCGCCCGCGCCCCCCGCGCCCTTCGGCAGCGCGATCGGCAGCCGGCGAATGGCTTCCAGGTCGGTGCGCAGGGTCTCGGGCAGCCGCACGATGATGTCGAAGCGGCGGTCGCCGTCGAACAGCGTGCCGGCTTCGCGCCCGCCCACGGCGGTGGAAATGGCGTCCTGCACATCGCCCACGTTGAGGCCGTAGCGTGCGGTCTTCTGGCGGTCGATGTTCACGGTGAGCATCGGCAGGCCGGTGGTCTGCTCCACCTTCACCTCGGCGGCGCCGGGCACCTTGCCCAGCGCAGCCGACACCTGGGCGGCCGTCTGGTTGAGCACGTCCATGTCGTCGCCGAAGATCTTCACGGCCACGTCGCTGCGCACGCCCGAGATCAGCTCGTTGAAGCGCAGCTGGATGGGCTGCGAGAACTCGTAGTTGTTGCCCGGCAGCTTCTCGACCTCTTCCTGCACGGCAGCCAGCAGTTCATCGCGCGTACGTTTGGGCTTGGGCCACTCGCTCTCGGGCTTGAGCATGATGTAGCCGTCGGAGATGTTCGGCGGCATCGGGTCGGACGCGATCTCGGCCGTGCCGGTGCGCGCGAACACGCGCTCGATCTCGGGGAACTTGTCTTTCAGCGTGCGCTCGAGCTGCTTCTGCATCTCGACCGACTGCGTGAGGCTGGTGCCCGGAATGCGCAGCGCCTGGATCGCGAAGTCGCCCTCGCTCAGGCTGGGCACGAACTCGGTGCCCAGGCGCGTGGCCAGCAGGCCCGACAGCACCACCGCCACCACGGCCGTGGTGATGACCAGCGGCTTGGCATTCATCGCACGCGACAGCAGCGGCGCGTAGCCGCGCTTGGCCCACAGCATGAGGCGGTTTTCCTTCTCGGCGACCTTGTTGCCGATGAACAGCGCCACGGCGGCCGGGATGAAGGTGATCGACAGGATCATTGCGCCCAGCAGCGCAATCACCACGGTGAAGGCCATCGGGTGGAACAGCTTGCCCTCGACGCCGGTGAGCGCAAAGATCGGCAGGTACACGATCATGATGATCAGCTGGCCGAACAGCAGCGGCCGGCGCGCCTCCTGCGAGGCCGCGAACACTTCATGGAAACGCTCGTTGCGCGTGAGCGCCCTGCCGTGTTTCTCCTGCGCATGTGCGAGGCGCCGCACGCAGTTCTCCACGATCACCACGGCGCCGTCGATGATGATGCCGAAGTCGAGCGCGCCCAGGCTCATGAGGTTGGCGCTGACCTTCTGGTTCACCATGCCGGTGAAGGTGAAGAGCATCGACAGCGGGATCACCGTCGCGGTGATGATGGCCGCGCGGATGTTGCCCAGGAACAGGAACAGGATGGCTACCACCAGCACCGCGCCCTCGAAGAGGTTCTTCTTCACGGTGGCGATGGCCTTGTCGACCAGCACGGTGCGGTCGTACACCGTCACGGCCTTCACGCCCGCGGGCAGCGTGCGGTTGATCTCCTGCATCTTCTTGTCGACCGCCTGCGAGACGGTGCGGCTGTTCTCGCCGATGAGCATGAACACCGTGCCCAGCACGACCTCGCGGCCGTTGTCGGTGGCGGCGCCGGTGCGCAGCTCCTGGCCGATGCCGACCTCGGCCACGTCGGACACGCGCAGCGGAATGCCGCCGGCGTTGCCCAAAATCACGTTGCCGATGTCTTCCACCGACTTCACCTGCCCCGGTGCGCGAATGAGGTACTGCTCGCCGCGCTTCTCGATGTAGCCCGCGCCCACGTTGGCGTTGTTGCGCTCCAGCGCGGTGACCAGGTCGGTCATGGTGAGGCCGTGCGCCAGCAGCTTCGCGGGGTCGGGTGCGATCTGGAACTCCTTGGCGTAGCCGCCGATGGAGTTGATCTCGGTCACGCCCGGCACGTTGCGCAGCTGCGGCTTGATGATCCAGTCTTGAATCTCTCGCAGGTCGGTCGGCGTGTAGGGCTTGCCGTCGGCCTTCTTCGCGCCCTCTTCCGTCTCGACGGTCCACAGGTAGATCTCGCCCAGGCCGGTGGAGATGGGCCCGATCACCGGCGACACGCCGGGCGGCATGCTCTCGCGCGCCGACTGGATGCGTTCGTTGACGAGCTGCCGCGCAAAGTAGATGTCGGTGCCGTCCTTGAAGATCACCGTGACCTGCGACAGGCCGTAGCGCGACAGCGAGCGCGTCTGCTGCAGGCCCGGCAGGCCGGCCATGACGGTTTCGATGGGGTACGTAACACGCTGCTCGGCTTCGAGCGGCGAGTAGCCGGGCGCGGACGTGTTGATCTGCACCTGCACGTTGGTGATGTCGGGCACGGCGTCGATCGGCAGCTTCTGGTAGCTGAAGACGCCGAGCGCCGCCATGCCGAGCACGGCGAGCAGGATGAGCCAGCGCTGCTCAATGGAGAAACGGATGATGCGTTCGAACATGGGGCGACGTCCTCAGTGGGTGTGCGTGGCAGAGCTCTTGCCCTGCTGCGACTTCACGACGAAGCTGCCGCTGGCCGCATAGGCCGCGCCGGGCTTCAGTCCGCCCACGATCTCGATGCGCTGGCCGTCGCTGCGGCCGGTCTTCACGTGCTGCGGCAGGAAGCCGCCGGGCACGCGCAGAAACACGGTGGGCTGGTCGTCCACGGTCTGCACCGCTTCGGCCGACACGGTGACGGGTGCATCGGCCTCCGACGCCACCAGCTCCACGTTCACGAACAGGCCCGGGCGCCAGGTGCGCTGCGGGTTGGTGAGCGTGACGCGCGCGGTGGCGGTGCGCGTCTGCGCCCCCAACAGCGAGCCCACATACGACACGGTGCCGCGCGCGGCCTGCTCGAAGGAACCCGCGCGGATGGTCACGGCCTCGCCGACGCGCACCAGGTTCAGGCTGCTGGCGGGCACGCTGATCTCGGCCCACACGGTCGACAGATCGGAAATGGTGAACACGTTGACCGCCTCGCCCACCGATTCGCCGAGCGAGATGTGCTTTTCGACCACCATGCCGTCGAAGGGTGCGCGCAGCTCGTAGCGGCCCAGTGCCGACGAGCCAGGCGTGGCGCCCAGCGCCAGCAGCTTCTGGTTGGCGTTGGCGACGGCGATCTGCGCCTCCTGCATGGCCTGTTCGGCCTGCAGGTAGTCCTGCTGCGGGGAGATCTTTTCTTCCCACAGTTTCTTCTCGCGGTCGTGGGTGGTGCGCGCCAGCGCCAGCCGGCGCTGCGCGGTCTGCAGTTCGCTGCGCTGCTCCGAGAGCGCGGGGCTGGAGATCACGGCCAGCACCTGGCCGCGCTTGACTTCCTGGCCCAGGTTGGCCGACACGCTGTCGACCACGCCCGCCACACGCGGCACCACGTGGGCCGTGCGGTCTTCGTTGAACTTGATCTCGCCGGGCAGCTGCAGCGAGGTCTTGATGCGCGCCGGGCCGACGCTGTCGATCGCGATGCCGGCGGCCTTGACCTGTTCGTCGGTGAAGGGGATCTTTTCTTCGTCTTCCTTGTGGGCGTTGGCGGCGGCCTTCTGCGGCTCTGCCGATGCGGGCGTTTCCTTGCCAGCATCCTTGCCTGCTTCCTTGCCGGCGTCCTTGCCCTCTTCCGCGTGGTGTTCCTTGTCACCATGGCCTTCGTCGTGCGAATGGCCGTGGTCGTCTTCCTTGCCCTTGGCGTGGCCCTTGTCTTCCTCGTGGTGCTCGCCGTCGGCATGGCCGGCGGACTCCGAGTGGCCGTCCCCCGCGGGCTTGGACGGCGCGGTGCGCAGGATGAGCGCGCCGGCGATGAGGCCGGCGAGCAGCACGGCGGCAATGGCGATCCACTGCTTGCGGCCGGAGGAAGGGGTGCGGTTGTGTGGTGTGGTCATGGTCGGAATTCGGTTCAGGTTGTGGCGTCAGCGCACGTTCGCGGAGGGGTCGTCGCCCTCGGTGCCCAGCAGGCGGTCGAGTTCGCCGGCCGCGCGGTGCGCGTCGGCCAGCGCGACGAGGTACTGGTTGCGCACCTGGAACAGCGTGCGCTGCGCGTCGAGCGCCTCGAGAAAGCTGAACTTGCCCAGCTCGAAGCCCTTGGTGGCGGCGCGGTAGGCGGTCTCGGCGCCGGGCAGTGCGTCGCGCTGCAGCGTCTCGGCGGTGGCGCGCGCGGAGCGCAGGCGCTCGCTGGCCTGCGCCACGTCGGCGCCCAGTTGCAGCTCGGCGGCGGCGAGCTCGTCGCGCGCCTTGTCTTCGCGGCTCAGTGCCTCGGTGATGTTGCCGCGGTTGGTGTCGAAGATCGGCAGCGGCACCGACAGGCCCACCACCACCTGGTTGCGACGGCTGCTGCTCACGGCATCGCCCTCGCCTTCCGACGCGGGCACGCGCTTCACGCCGAGCGACACGGTCACATCGGGAATGCGCCGGGCCTGCTCCAGTTCGCTCAGCGCGCGGCGGCGCTCGACCTCGAGCCGGGCCTGGCGCAGCACGGGCGCATCAGGCAGGCGGCGCGCCACCTCGGGCGCGGCAGCTTGCGCGGGCAGCTGGTCGACCGCGCCTTCCACCTGCGTGAAGCGCGGCGCCGGGTTGCCCCACAGCGCGGCCAGCAGCTGGCGCGACGCGCGCAGCGTGCCTTCGGCCTGCAGCAGTTCGACGCGGATGCCGGCCTCGGCCACGCGCGCCTTGGTTTCTTCGAGCGGAGACACCTTGCCGGCCGCCACGCGGTTGGCCGCGGCGCGGGTGGCGATCTGCGCGAGCCCCACCGAGTCTTGTGCCAGCCGCAGGCGCTCCTGCGCGGTCAGCACGTCGAAGAAGGCGGTGACGGCCGACGCACGCAGTTCGGCGCGCCGCGCCGACAGCGCCGACGCCGCCTGGTCGCGCGCACGCTCGGCCGCCGTCACGCGCGCGGCGCGCTTGCCGCCGAGCTCGATGGGCTGGCTCAGCTGCAGCGTGGTCGTGCGGTTGTTGCGGCGCACGTCCTCCAGCTGCGTGTCGAGCGTGGGGTTGGGCCAGGCACCGGCCTGCACCACGGCGCCATCGGCGGCGGCCTGCTCATGGCGCGCGGCCGACAGGCCCGGGTTGGCCTGCAGCGCCAGCGCGACGGCGGCGCGCAGCGTCAGCGGGCCTTCGGGCTCCAGCGTGCGGGCGGATGCCGACAGGGACGACGAGGGACCGGCCGCGTTCTGTGGGGTCTGCGGTGCGACCTGCTGTGAAAAGGCCGGGGGTACCGCCAAGGCCAACACGGCCAGCGGCACGAAAAGCGTGCGCATCGAATTCTCCTGGGTTGCAAAACAACGGACGGACGAATTCGGCGAGAAGCGCTCAGCTGATGGTTGAAATCAGAAAAGAGAAAAGGTGCGGTGCTCTCGCCGAATCAGGCGGCGAGAAGCCAGTCGGGGCGCACCGGCACTTCGGCGATGTGCGAGGCGAAGCGTTCGGTGGAAGCGGCGCGCAGCGTCTGCGTGGCGACGGGCGCTTCGGCCGGCAGCGCGGTGGCGGTGTCCGCATGCTGGGCCTGCCCGAAGTGGGCGACGATGCAATGGCCGACCGCCGCGTTGGGCTGGCGGGTGCTGTCTTTCTTGGCGCCGTCGCCCGCATGGGTGCGATCGGTGCCGCGCGGCTCGTCCTCGTGGTGGCCCCAGTGGCCGCCCCGCGTATCGCCTTCGTGCAGGCAATAGGCTGCCGATGCCGCCCAGCTGTACTGGAAAGGCAAGAGGAACAGCAGGAAAATCAAAAGCCAGCGGCGCATGTTTGACAAAAGTATATCGACGGCGCGTGATGCGCTGAGCGACAAAAGCCCTGCGAACCGAGGGCCCGGCGCACTGTACGACGCCATGTCGGCGCTTTGTCTTTCAATAGGATTACTAAATCGTAACCAGCCTCCCGAGAGGCATTGGGTACGATCCGTACCATGCGAATTCTTGTCATCGAAGACGAACCCAAACTGGGCGACTACCTCAAAAAAGGGCTGGAGGAGAACGGCTACGTCGTCGACATTGCCCGCGATGGCATCGAAGGCCGCTACCTCGCCACCGAAGGCGAATACGCGCTGGTGCTGCTCGACGTGATGCTCCCCGGCATCGACGGCTTTGCCGTGCTGCAAGCCATTCGCCGCACGAAGAACGTGCCCGTGCTGGTGCTCACCGCGCGCGACAAGGTCGAAGACCGCGTGCAGGGCCTGCAGCAAGGCGCCGACGACTACCTGGTGAAGCCTTTCTCTTTCTCGGAGCTGCTGGCGCGCGTGCAGGCGCTGCTGCGGCGCGGCAAGACGCAGGAGCCGACGGTGCTGCGCCTGGCCGACCTGGAGCTCGACCTCGTGAGCCGCAAGTGCGTGCGCAACCGTACGCGGCTGGACCTCACGGCCAAGGAGTTCACGCTGCTCGTGGTGCTGCTGCGCCGGCGCGGGCAGATCTTGTCGCGCTCCACGCTCGCCGAGCAGGTGTGGGACATGAACTTCGACAGCGACACCAACGTGGTCGAGGTGGCCATTCGCCGCCTGCGCAGCAAGATCGACGACCCCTTCGACGTGAAGCTGCTGCACACCGTTCGCGGCATGGGCTACGTGCTCGAGGATCGCTCCTGGGCATGAGCCCGAAGCCGCATTCGATCCAGAGCCGGCTCTCGTTCTGGTTCGCCGCACAGACGCTGTTCGGCCTGAGCATCGTCTGCCTGGCGATCTACTTCGTCACGGCCTGGAGCTTCGGCGCCAAGCAGCGCGATGCGCTCGACCAGAAGACGGTGCTCGTCGAGCACCTGCTGAAAGAGGCCGAGAAAGGCGGCGACCTGGTCTTTCTGCGGCACAAGCTCAACGACTTCTTCTCGATGCAGGACGACGTGACGCTGACGATTGCGAACGCGGGTCACGAACTCTTCCAGTCCGTGCCCCCGCCGCAGGGCCGCTGGCTGCGGCGAACCATCGTCGTGCCCTGGCAGAACGCCAACTTCCACACCAACCTGTCGGTGCAGGTCGGCGTGAACATCGCGCAAGACACCCGGCTGCTTGAACGACTCGCGTGGACGCTGCTGGGCGCCGTGGTGCTCGGCACGGCGCTGGTGTCGCTCACCGGCACGTGGCTGGTGCGGCGCGGGCTGCGGCCCTTGAAGGTGCTGGCCGAACGCACCGCGGCCATCACGCCCGACCATGTCCACCAGCCCATCGACCCCGGCGCCTTCGCGGAAGAGCTGCGCCCGTGGATCACGCAGTTCAACGCGCTGCTGGCGCGCGTGCAGCGCGCCTACGTGCAGCTGGAGTCGTTCAATGCCGACGTGGCGCACGAGCTGCGCACGCCGCTGGCCAACCTGCTCGGGTCCACCGAAGTCGCGCTGACGCGTCCGCGCAGCAACGAGGAACTGCAAGGCGTGCTGGCCTCCAACCTCGAGGAGATGGGGCGGCTCTCGGGCATCGTGACCGACATGCTGTTTCTCTCCAAAGCCGACCGCGGCACCTCGGCGCGCTCAAAGGCGCAGGTGAACCTGGCAGACCAGGCGCGCGACGTGATCGATTTCTACGACGCCATGCTCGACGAAGCCGGCCTGCGCGCCGAGGTGCATGGCGAGGCCGTGGCCGAGGCGGATGCGGGGTTGATCCGGCGTGCCCTGTTCAACCTCCTGGGCAACGCGATCCGTTTTGCCGAACCGGCTTCGACGGTGCGCATCGAGATTGCGGCGGGCCCTGGCGGCGAACACAACACCATCGCCGTGGTCAACCGCGGTGCGGCCATCGACCCCGAGGCATTGCCGCGCCTGTTCGAGCGCTTCTACCGCGCGGCCCAGGCGCGCGACGGCTCCACGCGCCACCATGGGCTGGGCCTGTCGATCGTCGAAGCGATCGCGCGCATGCATGGCGGCGAGGTGTTCGCGTCGAGCCAGAGCGGCGAGACGCGCATCGGGTTCAGCATGCGCCGCAACGGCTGAAGCGCGAGCTCAGGGCTCGGCGTGCGCCGTCTCGGCGGGCCGGGCCTTGCGGCCGATGCACAGCGTCATCAGCGGCCCGGTCATCGCGGTGGTGGCGAGCGCCATCACCAGCAGCATCGTGAACAGCTCGGGGCCGATCAGGCCGACGTCGAGGCCGATCTTCATGACGATGAGTTCCATCAGCCCGCGCGCGTTCATCAGCGAGCCGGTGGCCAGGCTGTCGCGCCAGCTGTAGCCCGCGATGCGCGCGCCCGCTGCGCCGCCCGCGATCTTGCCTACGGTGGCCACGCCCACGATCAGCAGCATCGCACCCAGGCTCGCGCCCGAGAACGCGTTGGCCGTGGTGCCCAGCCCCGCGAGCGCGAAGAACAGCGGCATCAGCACGACGATGGAGATGGGTTCGATACGCTCGCTCAACGAGCGCAGCAGGCGGTCGTCGCGCGGCAGGCAGGCGCCGAACAGGAAGGCGCCAAACACCGCATGCAGGTGCAGCCATTCGGTCAGCAGCGCGCACAGCAAGAGGCCAATCATGAGCGAGGCCATCAGCGTGGTCGACGGCTCGCCGTCGGGCGCCTTCACGCGCAGCAGCCACGCAAAGGCCGGCTTCAGCCCGAAGAACAGGAAGGCCAGCAGCACCACCACGCCGACCGAGGTCTTGAGCAGGCCGGCATAGCCCTCGCCCGCGCCGATGGTCGCGACCACGAAGGCCAGCAGGATCCACGCGAACACATCGACCACCGCCGCCGCGCTCAGCGAGAGCTGGCCGAAGGGCGTGCGCGTCATGCCGCGGTCTTTCAGGATGCGCGCCATCACCGGAAAGGCCGTGATCGACAGCGCCGCTGCCATGAACAGCGCAAAGGGCCAGAAGCCCACGCCGGCCGGCGCGAGCGTGGGGTGCAGCATCGGCGAGATCGCGATGCCCAGCACCACCGGCACCGCCACGCTCAGCACGCCCACCGCCCCGGCCGCCTTGAGTTGGGCGCGCATGTTGCGCGTGGCCCGCAGCTCCAGGCCGACGACGAACATGAACAACACGAGCCCCACCGTCGCCAGCGACGACAGCCCCTGCAGCGACTCCTTGGCGAACAGCTGCACATGCAGCGACGGAAACAAGGTGCCCATGACGGCCGGCCCGAGCATCAGCCCCGCCGCCATCTCGCCCACCACGCTCGGCTGCCCCACATGGCGCAGCACCCAGCCGCACAGGCGCGCGGTGGTGAGGATGACGACGAGTTGCAGCAGGAGGGTGGTGACGGACATGGGCGGGAAAACCGTGAGGGCGAAAGAACTCGCTCGATGTTAGTTCGACGCTCCGGGCTCGATCCACCGGTCGGCCCACTGGTTGAGCGGCGTCAGCCGCTTGACGAGCTCGCCGCCCGCCTCGGTGAGCACGTAGCCCGCATCGGACAGCGTGACGATGCCGGCCGCGCGCAGCTCCTTGAGCCGGTCGTTCAGCACCGAAGGCGACATCTGGTCGGCATGCTCGCGCAGCACGCGAAAACTCTGCGGCTGGCCATCGCGCAGCTCCCACAAAAGGCGCAGCGTGCCCTTGCGGCCCAGCTGCTCGAGTAGCCGCATGATGGGTCGGCGCGGGGCGGGGGCGGGGGCCTCGGTGTCGTCCATGTGTCTTCCTTGTCGAAGCGAGGCCTTGCGCTACGGATTTCGTAGCCATAGACTGCATTGGTCGCTACGCATTCCGTAGCGATTTCACCGCATTCTATGAAAGGAATCACCGTGCCTTCCACTGCCCTGCCCATCCCGACCCCGAGGATCGCGCCGCTCCAGCCGCCCTACCCCGATGCCATCGGCACGCTGCTCACGCGCATGACGCCGCCGCAGGCGCCCGAGGTGCTGTCGCTCTTCAAGGTGCTGGCCGTGAACCCCGCGCTGGCCGAGCGCACGCTCGACCTCGGCCGCTACCTGCTGGGCCGCCACGCCGCCATCGACCTGCGCGACCGCGAACTGGTCATCCTGCGGGTCTGCGCGCGCTGCGGCGCCGAGTACGAATGGGGCGTGCACTGGACCGGCTTTGCAGACGCCGCCGGATTGGGCGAAGCCGAGCGGCGCGCGACGGCGTCGATGGATGGCGACCTTGCACAGCTGGCGCCGAAAGACGCATTGCTGATCGCAATGGTCGACCAGCTGCACGACACCGGCACCATCGACGATGCGCTGTGGGAGGCGCTGAACGCGCACTGGAGCCACGCGCAACTCATCGAGCTGATGATGCTCGCGGGGTGGTACCACGCGGTGAGCTATGTGTGCAATGCGGCGCGGGTGCCGCTGGAGACGTGGGCGGCGCGCTGGTAGGCCCGAGTCCCTTGTGATGCATGCTAAAAGGCCCGCTCCGCACTGACCTTTCTTTCAGGAAATGCTCTCACACGACGACCTCCAGAAGCTTCAGGATTGGCAACCCATTGCTCCAGCGTGCGGGCGTGAGGGCGACTTCTACAACAGGGTCGTGGTTCCCCTGGTATCCCAACTCCAGGCGCTGCCTTGCTCTCAGGTTCTGACGTTCGCCAACGGCGGCCTCTCCACCTACGCAGCCGTATTCGTCCACGCTCGGTGCGGCGACAACGGAGAAGTCGAAGGCCTTCACGTCTGCATGAGCCTGCTGGGTCCTTTTGCCGCGATTGGGCGGCAAACCGCAGGCATCAGCAAAACTGATTTCTCCTATAGCGGACTGGAACCCGACGAACTCTTGGTTTCGGAGGACTCTGTATCGGAGTTTGAGCGCTCCGTCTTTTCACTCGTCGAGGCCGCAGGCTACGACGTGCTCTCTCCAGAGCAAGCGAAAAAGCAACTCCCTGAAGACATCACACCCTACGAGTATTGCCTCGGCAGGGAGCCTTGGGATCGCGTCTTTCACCTGCTCTTCTCCAACACGGACTGATTCGCTCCGCGCTATGCCTGCTTCTCGGTCCGCATCAACCGCAATCCGTTCGCCACCACCAGCAGGCTCGCCCCCATGTCGGCGAACACCGCCATCCACATGGTTGCGCTGCCGAACACCGCGAGCACGAAGAACACGCCCTTGATGCCGAGTGCGAGGGTGATGTTCTGCCACAGCACGGCATGCGCACGGCGCGACAGGCGGATGGTTTCGGGGATGCGGCGCAGGTCGTCGTTCATGATGACCACGTCGGCCGCTTCCATCGCGGTGTCGGTGCCGGCGCCGCCCATGGCGAAGCCGATGTCGGCCTTGGCCAATGCCGGGGCGTCGTTGATGCCGTCGCCGGTCATCGCGACGGCGCCGTAGCGCTGCTGCATCGCCTGGATGGCGTCGAGCTTTTCTTCGGGCAACAAGTTGCCGCGCACGTCGTCGATGCCGGCGTGCGCGCCGATGGTCTTCGCGGTGGCGGTGTTGTCGCCGGTGAGCATCACGGGCGTCACGCCCAGTGCGCGCAGCTCGGCCACGGCGGCTTGCGACGAAGGCTTGATGGTGTCGGCCACCGCGAACAGCGCGAGCACCGAGGTGTCCGATGCGAGCAGCGTCACGGTGCGGCCCGCCTCTTCGTGCCGCTTGAGTTCGGCTTCGAGTTCCGGCGAGCACAGGCCGCGCTCTTCGATCAACCGGTGGTTGCCCAGCACGTAGCTCTGTCCCGCGTGCGTGGCCTGCACGCCGCGTCCGGGCAGCGCGGTGAAGTCGCCGACTTCCTCGACCGCCCCACCCAGGCCTTGGGCGATGGCCTTCGACACCGGGTGGTCGGAACGGCCGGCGATGTTGGCGGCCAGTGCGTAAACCGCGCCTTCATCGCCACCCGCCTTGTCGATCAGTACCGACTCGACCAGCTTGGGCTTGCCTTCGGTGATGGTGCCGGTCTTGTCGAGCGCCACGGCCTTGAGCTTGCGCGCCTCTTCGAGGTAGGTGCCGCCCTTGATGAGAATGCCGCGCCGCGCGGCCGAGGCCAGCGCGCTCACGACCGTCACGGGCGTGGAGATGACCAGCGCGCACGGGCAGGCGATGACCAGCAGCACCAGCGCCTTGTAGATGGCTTGCACCCAGGTCCAGTTCATGAGCCACGGCGTGAGCACAGCGACGGCCAGTGCCAGCACGAAGACGGTGGGCGTGTAGATGGCGGCGAACTTGTCGACGAAGCGCTGTGTGGGCGCGCGCGAACCCTGCGCCTCTTCGACCGCGTGGGTGATGCGCGCGAGCGTGGTGTTGGCCGCCACGGCCGTCACGCGGAACACCAGCGCGCCGGTCTGGTTGATGGTGCCGGCAAACACCGCATCGCCCGCGGCCTTGTCGACCGGAATGCTCTCGCCCGTGACCGGCGCCTGGTCGATGGCACTGGCGCCTTCGAGCACCACGCCGTCCAGCGGCACGCGCTCGCCGGGACGGATGCGCGCGACGGCATCGAGCGCCACCGCGTCGGCGCGCACGGTCTGCCAGCTGCCGTCGGGCTGCCGCACCTCGGCCTGTTCGGGCGCGAGCGCGAGCAGGCTCTGGATGGCGTTGCGCGCACGGTCGACGGCGCGGGCCTCGATGAGTTCGGCAATGGCGTACAGCGCCATCACCATCGCGGCCTCGGGCCACTGGCCGATGATGAAGGCGCCCGTGACGGCGACGGCCATCAGTGCATTGATGTTGAGGCGCCCGCGCACCAGCGCGGCAAAACCCTTCTTGTAGGTGTCGAGGCCGGCCAGCGCGATGGCCGCGAGCGCGAGCCCCATCTCGGCGGCCATGAAGCCCACGCCGTCGAGCGCGAGGAAGGACACGGTCTCGGCCGCGATGGCCAGCACCAGCGCGGCGACGAGGCGTGCGAGGCCGGTCGACATGCCGGCAAAGCGCGCGGGCTCCGCCTTCTGCGCGCCCGACGCAGCCACGGGCTCGGGCTTGAAGCCGGCCTGGCGGATGGCTTCGAGCGCGGCGGGCAGCGCGCCGTCTTCGGTCGTGAGGGCCAGCGTGCGTTCGCCCAAGCGAAAGCGCAGGCCCTTCACGCCCGCGACGGACTCGAGGGCGCGGCGGATTTCGGACTCTTCCACCGCGCAGTCCATGGTGGGAATGCGAAACAGCACGGCGCCCTTCGGCAGATCGGCGGGCTCGGCAGACGCCGGGGTGCTCCCGCACACGGGGCTGCCGCAGCAGGCCGTTTCCTGTGCTGCGGGGGCGTGGGCATGCGCGTGATCGTGCGCATGGTCGTGTCCATGGCTGTGCCCGTGGTCATGGTCGTGGTCATGCGGCGCTGCACGCGGCACCGGCTGATTCAGGGTGTTCTGATTCGTCATGCATTCATTGGAAACCCTGAAGCAGGTGTAGAGTCAACCGTTGATTGCCACTTCCTTGAGATGCCGCATCATGAAAATCGGTGAACTGGCCAAGGCCACGAACACGCCGGTCGAAACCATCCGGTACTACGAACGCGAGCAGCTGCTGCCCGCGCCCGCGCGCACCGACGGCAACTACCGCATCTATGACGACGAGCACACCCAGCGGCTGGGCTTCATCCGCCGCTGCCGCTCGCTGGACATGACGCTCGACGAAATCCGCAGCCTGCTGAAATTCCGCGATGCGCCGCAGGACGACTGCGGCGAAGTGAACCAGCTGCTGGACGACCACATCGGCCACGTGGCCTCGCGCATCGCCGAGCTGAAGACGTTGGAAAAGCAGCTGAAGGCGCTGCGCCTGCAGTGCGGCGGCCCCGAATCGGCGAGCGCCTGCGGCATCCTGCAGGAGCTGGACACCGCTGTACTCACGCCCGAGCCCTTCGGCCAGCACGCCGGCCACGTGCACGGCACGCTGCACGGCGCCTCTGCCAAGCGCGCCTGACGCCAGGGCCTTCGGCCCCTGCAACGATCGACCATATGAAATGCATATAATCCGTATACGTTTCATATAGAGAGGTTGCCCATGGGCATCGTCAAGATTTCGGACCTGATGCACGAGAACCTGCGTGTGGCGGGCAACGCCCTCAGCCGGTCGATCAATGCACAGGCAGAGCACTGGATGCGGGTCGGCATGCTGACCGAGATGCACCCCGACCTGGACTACCGGGAGGTCTGTCAGCTGCTGATACAGGCCGAGCTTTCGGGCGGCCTGGACATTGCCGCGACGGTCACTGCGGCGCCACCCGGCAAGCCTCGCGCTCCCGCGAACGGCAAGCAGCACTGATGGCACACGACGTTCCCCTCCGGTCGGCCGAAGAACTGGTGATGGCGCGGCGGGCCGCCCAGCTGGCCGCGGAGGTCCTGGCCATGATCGAGCCCCACGTCGTGCCCGGTGTGAGCACCGATGCGCTCGACCGCCTCTGCCACGACCACATCGTGAAGGTGCAAGGCGCCGTTCCCGCCAACGTGGGCTACCTGGGCTATCCGAAGACCATCCTCACCTCGGTCAACCAGGTGGTGTGCCACGGCATCCCCTCGCCCGACAAGATCCTGAAGAAGGGCGACATCGTCAACATCGATGTCGCGGTCAACAAGGACGGCTGGTTCGGCGACACCAGCCGCATGTTCTTCGTCGGCGAACCCGGCGTGCTGGCGCGGCGCCTGGTGGAGACGACGTACGAAGCCATGTGCGCCGGCATCCGGCAGGTGAAGCCCGGCGCGACGCTGGGCGATGTGGGCCACGCCATCCAGTCGGTTGCCCAGCGCGAGCATTTCAGCGTGGTGCGCGAGTACTGCGGACACGGCATCGGCCAGATCTACCACGACGAACCGCAGGTGTTGCACTTCGGGCGGCGCGGCGCGGGCCTCGTGCTGGAGCCGGGCATGGTCTTCACCATCGAGCCGATGCTCAATGCGGGCCGCGCCGAAACGAAGCAGCTGGCCGACGGGTGGACCGTCGTGACGAAGGACCGGTCGCTGTCCGCGCAGTGGGAGCACATGGTGGCGGTGACGGCCGACGGGTACGAGGTGCTGACGGCCTGGCCAGGCGGTACGGGAGCCTACGCGCCGGTTTGAAGCCCCAGGGCTGGCGCCTCAATGCCCCTCGTCGCCGAGGCTGCATCGCAGGTTCTGCCGGACGCAGTGCATTAGGCTTCGCGCCTACTCCTGACCCTCCTCATGCACATCGAAGAACGCATCCACATCGCAGTCCCGCCCACGGTCATCGACCACATCTGGAGCGAGGTCGACCAATGGCATCTGTGGGACCCGGACACCAAGCAGGCCCGGCTCAACGGTCCCTTCGCTGTGGGAACCAAGGGGCGGATCGTTCCCAGCAAAGGCATGGGCGTGCCGATGGCCGTCACGGAGCGCACCGAGGGCCGATCGTTCACCGTCGAAGGCCACATCCCGCTGTTCCGCATGCACTTCGAGCACACGGTGTCGCCGGTCGCCGGCGGCTCGGAAGTCGCGCACCGCGTGTGGTTCACGGGGGGCCTGGCCTTCCTGTTCGGGCCCGGCGTTGCCAAGCAACTTCGCAAGGGGCTGCCTCGGACCATGCAGTCGCTGAAGGCCTATGCGGAGCAGCGCCACGCGCCGCTTCGCACCGACGCCTGACGGGCTCTAGTACGTCACCGTGACGGTGACCGTGTCGCTGTAGCTGCCCGGCGTCACATTGGTCTGGGCCGGCACCCGCCCATAGACCGGGATGGCGCTGCCGGGGTTGCCGCTGCCGTCGACCGTGTCGGTGCCGGCGGTGTTGCCCCAGCGCAGCGAGCGCGCGGCATCGCGGTACAGCTCGTACTGGATGTAGTCACCCCCAGCACCTGCAGCGCCTGCCATGCGCCGCTGTGTTCCCGCCACGTTCGCGCCATTGCTCAGCCCCACCTTCCAGGCGGTGCTCGGCGGGCAGGCCATCGTGATGGCGGCCGTGCCGTTGACCGCGGACGCCAGCGAGTTGGCACTGCCGAAGTCCAGGTCGGTGGCCGCCACGCTGACGGTGCATGCATTGGAATAGGTGGCCGTGACCTGCGTGTAGAAGGTCGTCCTGCCGACGTACTTGGCCGAAGTCGCGGTGCAACTGTCGGGCGCATTGCCGCTCTTCATGCCCCAGACGACCTCGGAGTTGTAGATGTTGGACTGGTAGCTGCCCGCCACCAGCGATTGCCCCGACGGCACGCGGCCATAGAGCGGGATGTTCAACGCGACGTTGCCGCCGCTGGCCGGCAGCACGAACGAGCCCCCCGCGCTGGCATAAGTGCCGCCGCCCGGCGGCGGGCCGACGATGCCGCTGCGGGCCGCGTCGGCGTAGATGTTGTAGGCCATCTGCGCGCCGTTCCAGTTGGTCATGTAGCGCGGGGCGTAGCCGGCGATCTCGCTGCCCTGGTAAACGTACACGCAGTAGTTCATGTACATCACCTGGCCGGTGTCGTTCTGGCAGGTAAAGCCGACCGTGGCGGTGGTGTCCACCGCCGATGAAGCCGTGACGGTGCCGAAGGCGAAGCTCGGCTGGGTGGCGACCCAGCAGCTCGGGTCGGCATGCGCCGCGCCCATGGCCAGCAGCCACGCGGACACCAGCGCCAGCACAAATCTCAACGTACGCATGTCAACCGCTCTTTCTGCAAACCACCGCCCTCGGGGCGCCGCCAATCGAACTGCGCCTGGCACATCGCGCCATCGGGCGTGCGGACGGCCAGCGTGTTGCGCACATCCAGCGTGTCCAGGTACACCCAGCCGTCATAGCCCACCACCGCACCGCTGCCGCCCTGCGCGTTCACCTGCACCCGGCTGCCCAGCGGCAAGGGCTGGCCCTGCGCGTCCAACAGTGCCACGTGGGCGGCCCGCACGGGCGTGATGCTGAAACGCGCCCGCGCGCCCGACCGGCCGGCGGGGGTGACCAGGGCCTCGGCGCGCTCGATGCGCACGTCGGCGGGCAGGTCCATCGGGTCGATCGCGAGCTTGTTGTTCTGGTAGGCGTTCACCGGCACGACCAGCAGCAGCCCGCTCGAATTCGTCTGCCCCACCGGGCGATTCTCGAGCTTCACGGGCACGCCGGCCACGCCGTCGGTGTCCACCACCGCAAAGGCGTCGTCGATGCGCCGCGCGGCCAGCACGCCGCCGCCCATCAGCACCAGCGCACCGCTGGCGCCCGCATAGGCGTAGCGGCTGGCACGGCCGCCACCCATCTCGCTCACCCCGGCCTGCACGCGACCGTAGGGACCCAGGTAGTTGACTTCGGCCTGCCCGCCCGGCGCACCGCCGCCCGCACGCGCGGTGGCACGCCAGCCCCAGCCACCGTCGCCGAGGGGGGACTGCTGCGCGCTGACGGTGCCGACCGTGCCCTGGTCGCCGCTGCGCTGCACGCTGGCGCTCACGCTGGTCTGCGCGTCCCACGACCAGCTCAGGCTGACGAAGACGCCGCGGTCGCTGCGCTTGTCCAGGTTCTGGTTCATGCCCACGGAGACCGAGGACGCGCGCCCGATCGAACGGAACCAGTTCACGCTGGCGTAGCGCGACGCGCTCTGCGCCATCGGGCGCAAATAGAGGTAGCTGACGCTGACGTTGCCCAGGCTGCCCATGTCGTAGCCCACGCTCGCGCTGGCGCTGCCCTTGGCCGGGGCCGAGCCGTAGGCGGTCGCCACATCGCGGTAGTCGCCCTGGGTGCGCGTGCCGTTCAGGCCGACCGACAGGCGCTCCTGGCGCCACAGGTAGCCCAGGCTGGTCTGCGTGCCGCTGCGGCTGCCGCCGGGGGTGTCGGCGTCGTGCCGGCTGCCCGCCAGCGCCCCCGACAGCGTGCCCGCGGCGCCCAGTTGCCACACGCCTCCGGCGCCGGCCAGTGCCAGTCCGCGTGTCACTTCGCCATGGGCCTCCATCGTGAAGCTGTCGCTGAGGCCCCGGCGCCAGGTGCCGGTCAGCACCGGCTGCTTGCCGTAGTCGAAGGAGCGCAGGCCGTAGTTGCGGCGCACCACGCCCAAGTCGACGGTCCAATCGGTCAGCCCGGGCGCCAGCAGGCGGTTGCTGTCGAAGAGCGAAAAGCTCAGCGTGGCGGCGCGGCCCAGCGCGTCGGTCACCACCACCTGCGCCGTGCCCGTGCTGTTGATGCGCGGCAGCGCGTTGAGCTGGAAGGGCCCCGCCGGCACCTGGCCGCTGTACTGGCGGATGCCGTCGATGAACAGCTCCACGTCTGAAGGCATCGTGGCCGAGCCGATGAAGCTGGGCAGCGGTGCGGTCTGCCGGTAGGGCTGCAGACCGAAGTCACGCGACAGCTGGATGCCGCCGATGCGCGTGGCGCGCGACCAGGGCACGGCGCCGGTGAGCGTGTCGCCCACGCGCAGGGTGAGCATCTTGTCGGGGAAGGCCATGCTCCAGGTGCTGTCCATGCGCACGGACTGGTCCTTCGAGCCACTGTGGTCGCGCGTGCGCTGCATCAGCCAGGTGGTGCTGAGCACGCTGGCGCCGCGGAACGCGCGCAGCTCGCCGAAGGCGCTCAGGCTGCTGCTGCCGCCCGCGCCCCGGGTGCCATAGAGGTCGTAGTTCAGCAGCAGGCCGGTGGATGTGCTCAGGGGCTGCGCGGTGACTGCCGCCTGCCCCACCGTGGCCGTGGGCAGGCTCAGCATCGCCAGCGGCGCGGTCAGGGCCAGTTGCTGGCGCGCGGCATCGTAGGCCACCACCAGTTCAGGCCGATCGCGCAGGGGCAGCCATTCCGCGCCACTGTCGGGCAGGGAGAAACTCAGTTCGCGCAGCACCGCGCGGGAGGCCCACAAGGCCCCGGCCTCCAGGCGAAACGGGTGCAGCCCGCGCGCCATGCCGTTGAGACTGACCTCCAGGTACAGCGTCATGGCACCCGGCACGGCCTGGGCGGCGGGCGCTGCCAGGGCGGGGAGCGCGGTCAGGGCCAGCACCAGCGGGGCCAACGCAAACGGGGCCAGCCAGGCCCTCGCAGCGCATCGGGCCCGCTCAGCGCGCCAGCGGCGCGAGGTCGGCGGCTGTTGTTCTGCCATCGATCATGACCTGCCAGCGGCCCGCGCCCGACACGGCGGCGGGCGGCGTCTTCAGCGGCCAGCGCATGGTGGCGCCAGGCAGCACATAGCCCAGCAAGCCGTTGTAGGCGCTGACGGCACGACCGTCCGCGCCGGTGAATACAAGATCCGCCAGCTGGGCATGCACCCCGCCGCTGTTGCTGACTTCCAGCACGGCCTTGCCGCCCTCGCTGCGCAGGCTCCAGCGCAACTGCGCGGGGGCCGGCTCCACGCCTGCCGGAGAAACGAAGATGGGCAGCGAGTGCCGCATCACGAAGTTCAGGCTGCTCTTCTTGCCGTCCGTCGCCGCGCCCGCCGCCTGGGGCACGGGCAATTCATCCACCAGCACGCGGTAGGCCTCTTCGGCCGCACCCGCGGGCGGCGGGCCGTTGCGGATCACGCGCACCAGTTGCCGTCCGTCGATGGGCAGTTGCAGCATGGGCGGGCTGACGATCAGTCCTTCCGCCGGCTCCATGCGGTCCTGCCCGTCCACCTGCGTCCATCGGAACACGCGGATCTGCGCGTCCAGCGGCGCCGGCCCCGTGTTGCTCAGCCAGAGCCCGTCGGCCTGCCGCGTCGGCGCCAGCGTCAGGGTGACAGGCGAGACCTGCAGGCCGGCCGCCTGGACCGCACCGCCGCACAGCAGGCATGCGCCCCACAGTCCCCCGATGGCAAGTGCACGTCTCACGATTCAGCTCTGGCTCGGTGATTCAGCGCTGGCTCAGTACGTGACCGTCACCGTCACGGTGTCGGCGTAGCTGTCGGGCGTGAAATTGGCGTTGGTGTTCTTGGCGTAGACCGTGTGCGTGATCGCTGCACCCGTGCCCGAGCCGCCCACGACATTGGCGCCGGTGCCGATGGTGTTGCCCCACACGGTGGTGTTGCCCGGGTTGGAGTACAGCGCGTAGGGCACCTTGTCGGTGTTGGTGGCCGAGTTGGCGACGGACGACATGGCACCCGTGCCGTCGGTCGTTCCGCCGTTGGTGCTCGAAGGCGCCAGGCCGACGGTGTAGGGCGTGGTCTTGGAGCAGGTGACCGAAATGGTGTTGCTGCCCGTCTGGTTGGTCGCCGTGGGCAGCACGGAGGTGCCCAGGTTGATGTCGGAGGCGGTACCGGCCGTCACCGAGCAACTCTTGACGATGGTCATCTTGACCTGAAAGCTCGCCGTGGCCGTCTCGGCCAGGGCCGAACCGGATGCGAGAACGAGGGTGGCGGTGGCCGCCGCGGCGACTGCGAGCTTGAACATGAAGGCACTCCAAATGTAATCATTAAGACCTGACTGGTCGGTATTTTGTAATCCTTTTGACTACAAAGTGGCGCAAGGATGCCTCACAACCGGCCTGTTTGCCCTCAGATCCACGGAGTCGCAGCCCAAGTTTCGTGATGTAGTTCTCGTAACAATTGGAAAACTGTTTGCTTTGTTTACATTTTGCCAACAGTTCAAGTGTCGCCTGCCCGCCCGGAATGGGTGCCGTGGTGCGGTCGACGCCCGTTGCCGGGACGAAGTCGCGGTCGGGATGTCGGGCGCGCTGTGTCCGGCCACCGGTGATGCGGTGGCGAGGGGGTGCGAAGTGCTGACGGCCGGGGGCCGGGCGGAGCGGGCTTGTGCGCCGGTCTGACGGCGATCAGCCGCCTTCCAGCGGCGCCTCGATGACGAAGGCGTGCAGCCCGGCCATCCGGCCCTCACGAAAGCGCCACACGTCGCAGTGCGCATGGCGGGTGGCCTTCCCGCCCTCGTCTTTCAGCGTGATCTCGCCGAGGGCCGTGACGAAGTCACCCTCGGCGATCAGGTGATGGACCTCGAAGCGGGGCGGCTCCGTGTACGCAGTCGCCATCCACTGGCGCACGGCTTCCTTGCCGTGGAGGGTTCGGTCGCCCACGAAGGTCCATTGGGTGTCCTCGGCGCAGAACGCGAGGAATCCTTCGTAGTCGCCCTGGGTGATGGCTGCGTTGGCCTTTTCCAGAACGGCTTTGTGTGTTGCTGACATGCGGAGCTCTCCGGTAGAGGCCCGCGTACGCCATGCACCGGCGCCTCGAGAACCAGTAAGCGCCCCGCGGCCTCAGGCCTTTGTCAGCCGCCGCCGCGTCTTGACCGCCGACGCCAGCCCCTCGAGCACCGGCACCGTCTGCGCAAAGCCGATGCACGCGTCGGTGATCGACACGCCGTGCTTCAGCGGCACGCCGGGCTTCAGGTCCTGCCGGCCTTCCTCGAGATGGCTCTCGATCATGATCCCCGTGATGCGCCGCTCGCCGCCCGCGATCTGCGCGGCCACGTCTTCGGCGACCACGATCTGCCGCTGGTGCTGCTTGCTGCTGTTGCCGTGCGAGACATCGATCATCACTTGCGGGCGCAGGCCGTTGGCCAGCAGCGCCTCGCAGCTCGACGCCACATCGGCCGCCGAATAGTTGGGCGCCTTGCCGCCGCGCAGGATCACGTGGCAGTCGTCGTTGCCGCGCGTCTCGAAGATCGCGGCCATGCCCATCTTGGTCATGCCCATGAAGGCGTGCGGCGCGCGGGCCGCGAGGATGGCGTCGGCCGCCACCTTCACGCTGCCGTCGGTGCCGTTCTTGAAACCGACCGGGCAGCTCAGGCCCGACGCCAGCTGCCGATGGCTCTGGCTTTCGGTGGTGCGCGCGCCAATGGCACCCCAGGCAATCAGGTCGGCAATGAACTGCGGGCTCAGCAGGTCGAGAAACTCAGTGCCGGTCGGCAGGCCCAGCGTGGTCAGCTCCAGCAGCAGGCGCCGCGCGCGCTCCAGGCCTTCGTTGATGGCAAAGCTGCCGTCCAGGTGCGGGTCGTTGATGTAGCCCTTCCAGCCGACGGTGGTGCGCGGCTTTTCGAAGTAGGCGCGCATCACGATGACCAGGTCGTCCTGCAACGAATCGGCCACCTTCTTCAGGCGCTGCGCGTACTCGATGGCCTGGTCGTGGTCATGGATGGAGCACGGGCCGACCACCACCACCAGCCGGTCGTCGCGGCCGTGCAGCACGTCGGCAATGGCCGCGCGGCTGCCTTCGACCAGCGCCAGCGTGTTGTCGCGCACAGGCACGCGCTCCTGCAGCAGCGCGGGGGTCATGAGCGGGCGCACGGCGCCGATGCGCACGTCGTCGATGCGGGTGGTGTCGAGCGTGCTGTCGCGGGAGCCGACTTCGGCGTCGTGGAGGGGGTCGTCGAGGCGGGGCATGGTCGTGGGTCTTGTGTCGAAGAAGGTTTCCTCGATTGTCCCCTCGAAGCCGCCTACCGCCGGCGGCCCCCTTCTGCTCGCCTACTTGCCGATCAGCTGCGTGAGCTTGTCGGCCTCGAACGACTCGCCGCGCGCCGCGTCGCCCGGTACGCAGTCCTTCGTGCCCGGCTGCGCCGACAGCTTCTCGATGGCCTGCCACAGGAGCGCGATCTGGTGCTCCTGGCTCGATGCGTTGTCGATCAGGCCGCGCATGGCCTGGCTCAGCGGGTCGTCCTCTTGCGTGATGCCGTAGGCCGAGAACTTCTGCGGCGCGGACACGTCGGCGCTCTCGCCCTCTTTCGACGGGATGATGCGCGCCGGAATGCCCACCGCGGTCGCCCCGGCCGGCACCGGCTTGATGACCACCGCGTTGCTGCCGATCTTGGCGCCGTCGCCGACGATGAAGCCGCCCAGCACCTTGGCGCCCGCGCTCACCACCACGTTCTTGCCCAACGTCGGGTGGCGCTTGGTGCCCTTGTAGAGCGAGGTGCCGCCCAAGGTCACGCCCTGGTAGATGGTGCAGCCGTCGCCGATCTCGGCGGTTTCGCCGACCACCACGCCCATGGCATGGTCGAAGAACACGCGCTCGCCGAGCTTGGCGGCCGGGTGGATCTCGATGCCCGTGAGCCAGCGTGCGCAATGCGCGATGAAGCGGGCCGGCCACTTGAAACCGTGGGTCCAACAGGCGTGCGCCCAGCGGTGCAGCACCACGGCATGGAAGCCGGGGTAGACCGTGATCACTTCCCAGGCGCTGCGGGCGGCCGGGTCGCGTTCGAGGATGCACCGGATGTCGGCGCGCAGGCGAGAGAACATCGCTGCCTTTGTTGTCGTTATATCGATAGGGGCCGGGCAGTCTAAAGCCGGGCGTCTTCGCGTACGCGCGATGGGGTTTTGTGACGGCTCAGCTGCCGCGCGGCGGCCGGGTGGCGTCGCTCATGGCCTTGGCAATGCCGCGCAGGATGTGGATTTCTTCCGGCGTGGGCTGGGCGCGGTTGAACAGTTGCTGCAGCCGCGGCATGAGCTTCTTCGGCGCCGCCGGGTCGAGAAAGCCGATGTCGACCAGCGAGCGCTCCCAGTGGTCGAGCATGCCGGCCACGGCCTGGGCGTCAGCCGCCTGCACCGGCGCGATGGCCTCGCGCACGCCGTAGCCGCCCAGCGCCAGGCGCCATTCGTAGGCCACCACCTGGATGGCCGCGCCCAGGTTGAGCGAGCCGAATTTCGGGTCGGTGGGAATGGTCAGCGCCACGTTGCAGCGGTAGACGTCCTCGTTGCGCATGCCGAAGCGCTCCGAGCCGAACAGGAACGCCACGTGCTGGTCGCCCTGCTTGCCCAACGGCTCCAGGTGCTCGCGCGGCGTGCGCGTGGGCGGGCCGAAGTCGCGCGGGATCATGGCCGTGGCGCACAGGTGGGTCACGCCGTCGAGGGCTTCATCGAGCGTTTCGACGATGCGGGCGTTGTTCAGCACGTCCAGGGCACCACTGGCGCGCTGGATGGTTTCCTCGCGCCGCAGCACGTTGGCCCAGCGGGGCGTCACCAGCACCAGGTCGTCGAAACCCATGGTTTTCATGGCGCGGGCGGCGGCGCCCACATTGCCGGCGTGGCTGGTCTGGATGAGGATGAAACGGGTGCGCATGACGGGTGGGGAAGACACAAACGGGCTGAGCCGGTAAAATGCCCGATTCTCGCCGCCCGCATCGCCGGACCGCAGGGTCTCCCAGATTGCACCAAATTGCATTCCTGAGGGCCACATCCCACCGTTCTTCTCACAATCCAGAATGTCGTCCCCCAACCTGCATCCCATGCTCAATGTGGCCGTCAAGGCCGCACGCGCCGCCGGCGCCATCATCAATCGCGCTGCCCTCGACGTCGAGGCCGTGCGCATTTCCCAGAAGCAGGTCAACGACTTCGTCACCGAAGTCGATCACGCCAGCGAGAAGGTCATCATCGAGACCTTGCTGGGCGCATACCCGGGGCACGGCATCCTGGCCGAAGAATCGGGCACCGAATACGGCGCCAAAGACTCCGAATTCGTCTGGATCATCGATCCGCTCGACGGCACCACCAATTTCATCCACGGCTTCCCGGTCTACTGCGTGTCGATCGCGCTGTCGGTGCGCGGCAAGATCGAGCAGGCGGTTGTTTTCGACCCGTCGCGCAACGACCTGTTCACGGCCACCAAGGGCCGCGGCGCCTACATGAACGAGCGCCGCATCCGCGTGTCCAAGCGCGTGAAGCTCAGCGAGTGCCTCATTTCCACCGGCTTCCCGTTCCGCACCGGCGACAACTTCAAGCAGTACCTGGCCATCATGGCGGACATGATGCCCCGCATGGCCGGCCTGCGCCGCCCCGGCGCCGCTGCGCTCGACCTGGCCTACGTGGCCGCCGGCTTCACCGACGGCTTCTTCGAAACCGGCCTGAACCCCTGGGACGTGGCCGCCGGCTCGCTGCTGGTGACCGAAGCCGGTGGCCTCATCGGCAACTTCACGGGCGAGCCCGACTTCCTCGACCAGCGCGAATGCCTGGCCGGCGCCCCGCGCGTGTACGGCCAGCTGGTGCCGCTGCTCGCCAAGTACTCCAAGTTCGCCAACGTGGACGACAAGCTGCGCGCCAGCGACCGCGTGCGCGCCGTGTCGGCCTCGACCCGCTCGACGCCCGACGAGGCCTCGACCGACCTGTACGCCCGCAGCACCGTGACCGACCAGACGGCCGCCTCGCTCGACGGCAGCGCTGAAGCCCCCGCGGCTGCACCCGCCGCGCCGGCCGCCCCGCGCAAGCTCACCCGCATCAAGCGCGAGGCGCCCGCCGAGGGCGACGCCTCCGCCAAGTGATGACGGGGCCGGGCGCCGCCGCGCGGGTTCGTGCGGCGTTGCGCATTGCGCTGAGCCACTACGTCGCGAGCGGGCTCACCGTCGCGCTCGGCCTGCTCGTGATCTCGGGCGGGGTGCACCTGTGGCTGGGCACCCTGGCCGCGTCGGCGGCCGCCACCGGCGTGATCGTCACGGCGCCGCCCGACCTGCCCGGCCCGCGCCGCGGCAAGTTTTTGCAGATGCTGCCGGCGCCGCTCATCGGCCTGCCGCTGTTCTTCGCGGTGCAGATGCTGCACGGCGCACCGATCCGCCTCGGGCTGCTGCTGGTGCCCGCCACCTTCATGGCCTTCGTGGCCATGGCCTGGGGCAAGCGCGGCATTCCCATCGCCATCGCGGTGATGTTCTCGATGATCTTCTCCATGGCCACGCCAGCCCCCGCCGGGCTGTCCGACGCCATCGCGCGCACCACCGAGTTCGGCCTGGGCGCCGGCCTGTACGTGGTGTGGGCCACGCTGGCCAACCTGCTGCTCAACGGGCGCTTTCGCACCCAGTCGATCGCCGACGTGCTGTTTTCGCTGGCCGCGCTCATGCGCACCGAGGCCAGCCAGTTCACGCCGCAGGACGAAACCCGCGACATCCGCGACACCCCCGCCTCTTTGCTGGGCCAGCTGCTGCGTGAGCAGGCCGCACTGGCCGACCAGCTGCAGGCCACGCGCGACATCGTGCTCGAGTCGCCGCGCACGCCGCGCCGCCAGCGGATGGCCGGCATGCTCGTCATCGTGCTCGAGATGCGCGACCAGCTGCTCGCGAGCGAGCTCGACCTCGACGCCCTGCGCGCCCATCCGTCGCACGCCCAGGCGCTGGTCGAGATGCGCCGCATCCTCGAAGAGCTGGCCGACGAAACAACCGCCCTGGCCGATGCGCTGCTCATGCGCCGCCACCCTGCCGTCGTGGCCGATCGCCGGCCGCGCCTGGCCGCCATCCACGTGACAGCCGACGACGAAGACACGCACGGCCAGATGGGCCCGTCGGCCGCCATGCTCGCGCGCGGCCTGGCCAGCCGCATCGGCCACATCAACGACGAGGTGCTGCGCCTCGCGGCCATGGCGCGCGGCGACGTCGAGCCCAACCTGGCCGTGGTGCGTGCCAACTGGCAGCTCTTCGTGAGCCCGACCGACTGGTCGCTGCGCCCTTTTCTCGCGCTCTGGCGCTGGGACGCGCCGCCGCTGCGCCACGCCATTCGTGCGGCACTGGCCATCGCGGCCGGCTACGGCATCGCCGTGTCGATGCCCTGGGGCTCGCACGATTACTGGATCCTGCTGACCATCGTGGTCGTGCTGCGCGGCAGCCTCTCGCAGACGCTGGAGCGGCGCAACAGCCGCGTCGCCGGCACGCTGCTGGGCTGCGTGCTCGCGGTGGGCCTGCTGTCGGCGCACCCCTCGGCGCTGATGCTGCTGGTGAGCGTCACCATCGCGCAGGCCATCGCCCACAGCTTCGCGGTGCGGCGCTACCTCGTCACCGCCGTGGCCGCCACCGTGCTGGGCCTGCTGCAGGCCCACATGCTGAACACCGGCACCGCGCCCATCTTTGCGCTGTTCGAGCGCATCGCCGACACGCTCATCGGCGCCGCGCTGGCCTGGGGCTTCTGCTACGTGCTGCCTTCGTGGGAGCGCACGCAGATTCCCGCGCTGGTGGCGCGCGTGCTCGCCGCGCAGGCACGCCACGCGCGGCTCGCGCTCGGCCTGGGCCAGCTGCAGGCCATCCAGAGCAGCCCCGAGCTTGAGTGGCGGCTTGCGCGCCGCGAGGCCTACGACAGCCTCTCGGCGCTCGTGCAGGCCACGCAGCGTTCGCTCTCCGAACCGCGCGCCGTGCAGCCGCCGCTCGAACCGCTCGAACATCTGCAGGCCCACAGCTACCAGCTGCTCGCGCAGCTCAGCGCCGTGAAGTCGATGCTCGTGCTGCGCCGCGACCGCCTCACGCCGGGCGACATCGAAGGCCCGCTCGTGCGCACCGCGCAACGCATCGAGGCTGCCCTGGGAACCATTCCGATCGCAGGGCCCTCTCACCCCGAGAGCACGGGTGCCACCACTGTCGGCGGCCCCATTCCCTTGCCTGACCCGTTCGACAACGACATCAGCCCCTGGCTGGTGCGCCGGCTCGACCTGGCCACGGCGCTCGCCACGCAGCTGCGCGACGACGCGGCGCGCATTCTTCAACCACTGAACGACAACACCCCAGAAGCAAAGACCACCCCCGCCTGATGACCCAAGAGCTCCTCGCACACCCCTGGTTCGGCACCTGGATTGCCGCCCTGATCGCCGTTCCCCTCGCCCTTCTCGCCCACCGCATCGGGGGCATGGTCCTCAGGCGGATCACCCGCCCGGCGCCCGCCGTGCATGCGATGGTGGTCAACTGCACCGCCCCCGCGCGGCTGGTGCTGCCGCTGGCGGCGCTCATGATGGTGTGGCAGGCGGCGCCCGAGGACCTGCGCTTCATGGGCAGCGTGCGGCATCTCACGGGGCTGCTGCTCATCGCGGCCAGCACCTGGTTCGTGCTCAAGGCCATCAGCGGCTTTGCCGACGGCGTGCTCGCGCAGCACCCGTCCGACATCTCCGACAACCTGCAGGCGCGGCGCGTGCTCACGCAGACCCGCGTGCTCGCGCGCACCGCCATGTCGGTCGTCGTCGTGGCCGGCGGCGCCATGATGCTCATGACCTTCCCCGGCGCGCGCCAGGTCGGCGCCAGCCTGCTGGCCTCGGCCGGCGTGATCGGCATCGTGGCCGGCCTGGCGGCCAAGCCCGTCTTCAGCAACCTCATCGCCGGCCTGCAGATCGCGCTGTCGCAGCCGATTCGCATCGACGACGTGCTCGTGGTCGAGGGCGAATGGGGCCGGGTCGAGGAAATCACCGGCACCTTCGTGGTCGTGCGCATCTGGGACGACCGCCGCCTGATCCTGCCGCTCACCTACTTCATCGAGAAGCCGTTCCAGAACTGGACCCGCCATTCGGCCGAACTGCTCGGCTCCGTCTTCTTCTACCTGGACTACGGCACGCCGCTCGCGCCGCTGCGCGCCGAGGTCGAGCGCATCGTCAAGGCCGCGCCCGAGTGGGACGGCCGCTTCTTCAACCTGCGCGTGACCGACGCCACCGAACGCACCATGCAGGTCCGCGTGCTCTGCACCGCAGCCACCTCCGGCCTGGCGTTCGACCTGCGCTGCAACGTGCGCGAAGGCGTCATCGATTTCATGCAGCGCGAGTACCCGCAGTTCCTGCCGAAGATGCGCTTCGAGGGCACCGATCCGGCGATGGGGCAGCCGGAAGTGTTACGGCACGCGGCGGCGGGCTGAACGGCCAAGCGAGCGGGAATACTTCGGCGGTGAGTGGACGGCGGCAGCCATGCGCTGCGCGCCCAAAGTCGATCGGATTCCACGAAAAGGGCATTTCTCCGCCACCACGGAAGCGCTGAAAGAGGCGCCGCGCATTGACCATCCCTGTCTGCCGAAACGACGCACATCAGCGCTCGAAGGCAACAGGGAGGATCAAAACAATGCCATCGCAAACAGGCGAGAAGATCGACTTTCGGAAGTCGAACAATTTCATGCGCTCCTGGTCGGCGCAGACCGGTGAGATTTTTCGTGAGGACATTGCGCTCTCCACGAACCGGGCGCCCCCGCCCATGCGGGGCCGGCTTGCAGCAGCCCCGGCCGCGCAGAAGTCGGTGGAGGTGCCTGCCAGAAGGACCGCCAAGCAAGACCCCTACGTCAACACGGTGCGCGGAGCGATCCACGCCGCGGAAGCGGTGTCGAACGCCGTGGGCGGCTTGCAGCACTGGTTGAACTCACCGCCTGCGCCCCCGCCTCCTCCGAAAGAAAAGCCGAAGCCTGTCCAGACTGTCCCGCCGTTTGACATTCAAGACATCCCCGGCGCAATGCGCAAGATCGGCGCGCCTGTCGGAGCCGACTTGATGGACAAGTGGTTTGCGGGGGCGTTGAACTATCCGCCCACGCCGGCTGACGAACGCAATGGCATCAACCAGAACGGCGTGCCGTATCCGCCGAGCATGTTCGATACCACCTCCGTCAAGATCGACTGGGTGATGAAATTTGCCAGAGCCCAAAAGGGCCGGGACTACCTGATGTCCCAGTTCGAGACAACAGCTGCGCGAAGAGAGCTCTCCAAGTCGCTGCGGCCGTTCCGGAATCGGCAGGACATCTGGCCTTGGTTGGAATGCCAGGGCGACATCGTTCGCTTCCACAAGGACTTCCAGTTCCAACAAGCACCTGTTGAGGGCACGCTGAGCCAGAAGCTGACGCAATTCATCACGCAGTCCCTTTCCAACGAAGGACTCCCGGACGATCTGACGTGCACGCTGGGCTCCTTCAACCTCTACGCGGCGGTCTCATACGCCTGGTTCGATCACAAGAAAAAATTGGCCATCGTGACCCACGTCTCCATCTATGTGAAAGACAACTTCACTTTCACGGACGAAGCGGGCAACGCATCGCAATACCTTGGGCACTGGAGTCGGAGCCATGTGGCGATCGTTCCAGCTCACCAGACTGCGGCGATGGCGAACATCGGATGGCTCGAATACCCCGTGGCACAAGGCGATGTGCATGCCAAGGACGCCGTGGTGTATCCGGTCAAGAACTCCGACTTTCGCGCGTGGCAACGCAAACACAACCAGGGCGGCGACTTCGTCATCTACACCGACAGGATCACCGTGAAGCTGGCCACGCCGATCGAGGTGGCGTTGTGATGCCCAACGCTCGCGCCATGCTGCACCGAAGTGCCCGCATCCTGCGCTGGGCGCTTTGTATCGCCCTTCTTCTCTTTGGCATCAAGTACTGCTTCGAGGTGAAAGCCCGTGTTCGTGCCGACAACCATCCCGACAGGTGGTGGAGCGAGGTGTCACCCATTCAGGACGGGGCTTACACGGCCAGGCTCGTCTTCGTCAGCCGTGGCACGATCCTGCTGAGGCTCTATCGCACGGGTGAGCCCACGCTGCTCGCAGAACGCACGTACACGGAGCACGGAGTTGAGCTCAGTTGGACGGACGACGGGTGGTTGATCTACGACACCTCTGACACGTCCTACCAAGAGGGCTCCATCCAACTCCCGCCCACCCGCCTCGACAACCTCATGGCGAAGCTCCCCTGACAGATCAGGAGGTCGGCGACCGCCGCCAAGCGCCGCCGCCCCCTCCTCTCCCCTACCGCGCAGGCGCCACCGCCGGCAGCACCACCGGCGCCCCCAACCGCGAGGCGCGCTCCCAGCCCGGTTGCGACTGCGCGCGCTCCAGCTCCGCAACAACCTCCTCCCGCGTGCGCGGCTGCGAGGCCTTCACGGGAATCGGGGCGCCCCAGCGCAGCACGCCGGCCCACTCGGGGCTTTGTTGCGCGGCGCGCAGTTCGGCCACCACTTCGGCATCCGTCTTTCCCGGTCCCGCGTTCTCAGGGTGTTCCTTGATGCCCGCTTCGTTCGCCGCGAAATGCGCGCCGGCCTCGACGTGCTGCGGGCTGCGCGACGCGGCCGTCTGCGCGCCGGCAATGAGCGGGACCGTGGCTGCGGCCACGGCCGCCAGCATGAAAGCCATCTTGCTGTTCTTCATGTGTCATCTCCTTCGAATGGCGCCGAAGAAGAACACCCTCATCGGCGATGGCGGTGTCTTGATGACCGCCATGCCGACACACTAGGAATGCAACGCCGTCGCGATGCGGACGGCGCCATTACAAAGAGGCAATCGCCGGCAACTCAGTCGGGCAGCGAGCCCGCCGGTGCCGCCACCGCACGCGCCGCGATCGGCACCGACATCACGATCGACGTGCGCGTCTCGCCCAGGTGGTTGATGCTGCTCACGAACGACTCGAGGTGCTCGATGTCGCGCGCGACCACCTTCAGCACGTACGAGTCCTGCCCCGTGACGTGGAAGCACTCGAGCACTTCGCGCCGGCCGTCAAGCAGCTTCAGCAGCCGGGCCTTGTCGGGTTGCGCGGTCGTGATGCCGACGAGCGCGGTGACGGTGTAGCCCGCCTTGCGCGGCGGCACCACGGCGCGGTAGCCCTCGATGACGCCGGCTTCTTCGAGGCGCTTCACGCGCTCCGAGGTGGAAGGCACCGACAGCGCCACTTGCCGCGCGAGCGCCGTGAGCGAGGTGCGCGCGTCCTGCTGGAGCGCGTCGAGGATCTGCCAGTTTTTGGCGTCGATTTCCATGGATCTAAGGCCCGATTGAGAATTTCACTTCCGATTTCAGGCAGCGCATGCCGCGCGCCTGAATTTCGCCATTCTCGTCACGCGAGCCGCGCCGAACAATCGTCGGCATGGACTTCCCTCTCTTTCTCAAGGCCCTTGTCATCGGGCTCTCGATTGCCGCACCGGTCGGCCCCATCGGCCTGCTGTGCATCCAGCGCACGCTCGCGCACGGCCGGACCATTGGCTTCCTCAGCGGCCTCGGCGCCGCACTGGCCGATGCCTGCTACGGCGCCATCGGTGCGTTCGGCGTGTCGGCCGTGGTGTCGACGATGGTCGCGGCGCGCGTGCCACTGGCGCTCGGCGGCGCGGCCTTTCTTGCGTGGATGGGCGTGCAGTTGCTGCGCGCACCGGCGGCCACGCAGGCCCGGGCCGCGGAAGACGCGGCCACGCCGGTGAAGGCGCTGCTGTCGGTGTTCGTGCTCACGCTGGCCAACCCGATGACGATTTTGTCGTTCGTCGCGGTGTTCGCCTCGCTGGGCAGCGGGCATGTGGGCAGCGGCAGCGGTGCGGCGCTCACGATGGTGCTGGGCGTGTTCCTCGGCTCGGCGCTGTGGTGGCTGGGGCTGTCGAGCATCGTGTCGATGGTGCGGCACAAGCTCGGCGCGCGCGTGCTGCAGAGCATCAACAAGCTGTCGGGTGCGCTGCTGCTGGGCTTTGCGGTGTTTCAGCTGTCGACGTTGCTGTCGCGCTGACGAATCAACTACCCGGCTTTGGCTGCGGGCTTGCGGCGCACGGGCTTGCGTGCACCCAACGCACTCGCCAGCGCCTTCGTTGCCCAGTCGCGCAAGGCGTGCGGGTCTTCGAGCGCATCGACCGGCGCCTCGTAGTAGCTCGCCACCTTCACGGTCGAGGCGCTGGTCGCGTACGAGAACGGCACCGCGCCCAGGCGCTCGAAGTCCGGCCGGGTGCCGTCGTCCACGCGCAGGTACAGCGTGCCCTTCATCACGAAGGCAAACTGCACGCCGGCCTGGACGAGGCCGAAGCCGCCGAAGAAGCGCTTGACCTCGATCGGGCCCATCGCGCCCAGCGACTCGGCCAGTTCGAGTGCTCGCCCATGCGAACGTTCGGCACCGCCGACGGCTGCCGTACCTTTGGCGCGGCTCAAGCGACCGCCTTGCGGCGTGCATCCGTCACCGGTGCCCCACCGTGCACTTCAAGCAAGCGCAGCAGCGCCTCGGAGCTGTGCGCCTTGGCCCAGTCGCGTTCGGAATCGTTGATGCCGACCAGGTGCAGGAAATCGAAGCGGCCCGAATCGAGCTGCGCCGTCGCGGGATAGTGCTTCGGCTCCATCAGCACCACATGGCGCAGGGCCACGGTGCCCTTCTCGCGGATCGCGTCGCCGACGGGAATGCGGTCGCCGTAGTCGAAGGGTTGCTTGTCTTCACCGAAGTGCGCGTGCGCGAGCAGCACGTTGTAGGCGAGCAGGCGGCGCAGCAGCTTGATCGCCCACTGGTCCTGCGGCTGCGACGGCACCTCGATGACCAGCTCGGAGCCGATCCACGAATAGCCTTCGGGGTCGTAGTCGGCCGGCTCCGTCTCCCAGGGCGTGGAGGCGCCCGAGGTCACGTACAGCCAGGTGTTGCGCACGGGCGTGGGCGCGAACTCGAACACGCCCAGGTGCAGCCATCGCGGATCGACGTCTTCAGCGCCCAGCGCCTTGAACTCGTCGAAGTCCAGCACGTAGATGCCGGTGCGCTCGGGGCCGAACAGGCGCGGGTACAGCGTCTCTTCGCGGTAGGCCCACACGTCTTCCATGGAACTCATCGGCGAATCCTCCTCGTTTGGAACGACGGGATTCTCGTCGTTCAGCGCGAACTGCGCGAACGATAGAGCGCCGGCCATTCGAGATTGGTGAAGGCGCGTAGCACCCACTCCACCGGGCCATACGCAAAGCGTGCCAGCCACCAGCTGCTGAGCAGCAGCTGCGCGCCGAAGATGCCGAAGGCAGTCATCAGGCTCACGAACGGACCGAACTCGCCGATGAGCCGCAGCCCGTACGCCAGGAAGAGCCACGCGCACACCGCCGACTGCAGCAGGTAGTTCGACAGCGCCATGCGCCCCGCCGGTGCCAGCGCCCTGGCCACCCATGCGCCGCGCGCCGAATCGAACAGCAGCATCAAGGCGCCGACATAGGCGGCCGTAAGCAGCGGCGCGGTGAAGAGCCCGGCGGCCAGGGCCAGCACATCCCAGCGCGAGCCCGGTGCGAAGACGCTGGCCCACGCATAGAGCGCCGCGCCCGGCACGCCCACGAGCAGCCCCGGCACCAGCAGCCGCTTGAACAGCGGCCGGCTTCGCCGCGCCCGTGCGAACAGCCGGCGCCGGCCCTCGATGACGCCCGCGAAGAACATCGCCAGCGCCATCGGCGCCTGGATCAGCCCGAGCACCAGCCACACCTGCGTCAGTTCGTACAGGTGCTGGCCGACGACCGTCAGGGGCGTGCCGCGGTAGGCCGCGAGCGCCGACATGGCCTGCGCCCACGCGGCACGGGTGTCGGGCGGGTCGCCGACCAGCGCCACCAGCACGCCCACGCTGCCCCACACCAGCGCCGTCGCCAGCACCAGCCGCCGCGCCCAGCGCGCCAGCAAGGCATCGCTGCGCGCGCGCACCGCCAGCAGCACCACGCCGAGCACCGCATAGGTCGTGAGGATGTCGCCATGGAACAGCAGCACCGCATGCAGTGCCCCGATGAGCCACAGCGCGGCGAGCCGGCGCGACAGGCGCGGCACGAAAGGCTTGCCGCTGCGTTCGGTCGACTGCATCTGCAGCGTGAAGCTGTAGCCGAACAGGAACGAGAACAGCAGGTAGAACTTGGTCTCGAAGAGAAAGGCGATGGCAAAGGCCGCGGCGCGGTCCAGGCCCGTGCGCATCATCGGGTCGGACAACGGCAAGCCGTAGAAGGGCGAAGCGAACGCGCCGATGTTCACGACCAGGATGCCCAGCAACGCGAAGCCGCGCAACGCATCGACGAGCGACTGGCGCTCACCCGCAACCGGTGTGTGGCTCATGCGCCCCTCCCCGGTTTCGCGAGAAAGCGGCTCGCCACGCGCCGCAGCATCGGGGCCTCGCGCGCCGGGTCGAAGCCCGTGTCGAGCGCCAGGCGCGAGAACACGCCGTCGATCAGCGCGGCGATCCAGTTGGCCGATTGCACGGGGTCGAGGTCGGGGTCGATCTGCCCGCGCGCCGCGGCCTTGCGCAGCAGTGCGGCGAGGCCGTCGCGCATGTCGGCGTCGCCCGCCGCCACGCTGGCACAGACCACCGGGTTGCGCAGGGTTTCGGCAGCCACCTCCAGCGCCAGCCGCGAGTAGCTGCGGTCGGCGGCAAAGACCATCACCACGTCGAGAAAAGACAGCACCACCTCCAGCGGGTCGGCCGGGTCGTCGTCGATCGCGGCGAAGTACGCGGCCGTGTCGCGCCGCTCTTCTTCGGCAATGGCTTCGATGATGGCGTTCTTGCTCGCGAAGTAGTGAAAGAGGTTGCCGGGGCTCATGCCCGCGGCGGCGCAGATCTGCGCGGTGGTGGTGGCGTGAAAGCCGCTGCGGGCAAAGCAGTCGGCGGCGGCCTCCAGGATCTGGCGGCGCTTGGCCTGCTGGCGTTCGGGATCAACTTTGCGCACGGCGGTTCTCGCGGATGGCAGTCATCCGCCATTATTAGACCGAGCGCTCGATCTATTCTTAAGAAACCCTGAAAAAGCCCTTCAGGAAGCGCGCGTGGCCGCGATGCCCCGGATGGTCTCCAGCAGCAGCCGCGCGCCCTCGCCCGTCTCGCCGCCGCGCCGCACGGTCACGCCCACCGGGCCTTCGGTGCTTGCCGTGTCGATGGCCACGCGCTTCAACTCCCCGCGCGCCACGAAGCCTTCCACCGCACCCTGCGGCGCAAACCACACCGCGTCGGAGCGCTGCAGCAGACTCACCGCAAAGCTGGTGTCGGTCGACTCCACCAGCCGGGCCGGCAGCGCGAGGCCTTGCGCGATGAGGAAGGCGTCGGCCGTGTGCCGGATCAGCGTGCCCGACACCGGCAGCACCAGCGGGTAGGCGGCCAGCGCGTCGAGCGTGGGCTTGCGACGCGAGGCCAGCGGATGGCCGGGCCGCACCACCAGCAGCAGCACCTCGCTGTACAGCTGCTCGAAGGCCAGGTCGGCCATGGCCGAGGCCTGCGCCAGCCGGCCCAGCACGAGGTCGATTTCGCCCTGGCGCAGCTGCGTCATCAGCTGCGCGTTGGTGCCGCTCACCACGCGCACGCGCATCGCCGGGTGCACCGCATGCAGCCGCGCGACGGCCTCGGGCAGCAGGTGCGCCGCCATGTTGGGCAAGGCGCCGACCACCACGCGCAGCTGGTCAGCCTCGGGCTGGTCCATCGCCAGGCCCAGGCCTTCGCGCAGGCCGCGCAGCGCCGACACGGCGTGGCGCACCAGCACCTCGGCGGCGGGCGTGAGCTCCACGCCGCGGCGGCGGCGCAGCAGCAGCTGGCGCCCGACGATCTCTTCGAGCTCGGCCACCGTCTTCGACACCGCCGGCTGCGTGAGCGACAGCGCCTCGGCCGCGCGCACCAGGTTGCGCTCTTGCGCCACCATCACGAGGCATTGCAGGTGGCGCATCTTCAGGCGCTCAAAGTTCATGGCTGACATGCGGTTCTCCTCGAAGCCAGTGGGGCGACGTGCTTTCAAATATAACCAGAGGGAATAGCTGGCAGAAGAGACTTCAGTTGTGCCGCGCCGCGCACCCTTCTAGAGTGCCGTGGATACGGAGACAGACAAAGCAGCCCATGACCACGATTTTTTCCTCGAAGCAGACCTCTTCATTCTTCGGCGCACAACGCCGCCTCACGCTCGCCGCCGCCTGCGCCGCGCTGGCCTTCGGCCTCGCCGCCCCGGCCGCGCACGCCCAGGCGACCTATCCTGCGAAGCCCGTGAAGTTCCTCGTCAACTTCCCCGCCGGCGGCCCGCTCGACATCCTCGGGCGCGCGCTGGCCGACGCGCTACAGAAAGACCTGAAGCAGCCCTTCGTGGTCGACAACCGTCCCGGCGCGGGCGGCAACATCGGCGCCGATGCCGCGGCCAAGAGCCCGGCCGATGGCTACACCGTGCTGCTCAGCATCGACAGCACCTTCACCATCAACCCGCACCTGTACGCGTCGATGCCCTTCGCGGCCAAAGACCTCAAGCCGCTGATGATCTTCAGCTCGTCGGGCCTGAGCTTCACCACCGCCGCGTCGGTGAAGGCGAAGACGCTGCCCGACTTCATCACCCAGGCCAAGGCCGAGCCCGCCACCTTCAGCTCGGCCGGCAACGGCAGCCCGGGCCACATTGCCGCCGAGATCTTTGCGGGCGCGACCGGCGCGAAGATCGTGCACGTGCCCTACAAGGGCAACGCCCCGGCCGTGATGGCCATGCTGGGCAACGAGGTGCAGGCCGGCATCGTCGCCACGCCCGGCGTGCTGCCGCAGATCCAGGGCGGCAAGCTGCGCGCCCTGGCCGTGACCGGCCGCCAGCGCGCACCGCTGCTGCCCGAGGTGCCCACCGTGGGCGAGCTGGGCCTGAAAGACCTGGAGTTCGAGGTGCTCTACCTCGCCATGGTGCCGGCCGCCACGCCCGAGCCCGTGATGCAGACCCTGCGCCAGGCGCTGCAGAAGGCGATGGCCCTGCCCGAACTCAAGAGCCGCCTGGCCTCGCTCGACATGGTGCCGCTCGCCGAAACCGAGGCTGCCGCCGCCACGCGCCTGGCCACGGCGCAGGCGCGCTACGGTCGCATCGTCAAGGCGACCGGGATGAAGGTGGACTGACGGCCTTGGCCTTGCCGGTGCGCGTCGTGTTGTTCTTCTTGCCGTTGCCTGCTGCTGCCGCCGCAGCCGCCGCCGCCGCGTGGCGCCCCCGGTCGGCCTTGGGCAGCACCGCCTGCGCGATCATGGTTTCGGCGTGCGCCTGCAGCCGGAGCAGCGCGTCGTCGAAGCGCGCGGCATCGTCTGCGTCGAGCGTGCCCATCAGCTCGGCGTTGATGCGCGTCACCAGCGGAAACAGCTCGTCATACAGCGCCTGCCCCGACGCCGTGAGGCCGAGTCGCACCTGCCGCCGGTCGCCCGCCAGGGCCGTGCGCGACACCAGCCGCTTGGCCACCAGCGAGCCCACCGCCTTCGAGGTGCGCGCCCGATCGAGCTGCGCAGCCTCGGCCAGCTGCGACGAGCCCAGCTCGCCCCGGCTGGCCAGCACCGCGATCAGCCGCCACTCGCGCCGCGTGATGCCGAAGCGCCCCTCGCACAGCCGGATCACCATGCTGCCCGCCACCGCGAGCAGCCGCGACAGCCGGTACAGCAGCAGGTCGTCCAGCGGGCGGCGCGGCGGGGTGGCTGCGTCTTCGGTCATGGGGCGAGGTCTCGAAAGGCCGGGTAAATCCGGGCGATGGTTGATTTGATCAATCGACTGTAGCGTCTCCAGAATCGTCCGCAGCCGCGGCCACCCGCCCCGGCCACGCACCGACCACTGCAGTACGCCGAACGAGACCCGGAGACATTGACGATGCCCCAGCTTCCCGACCCGACCCGCCGCCGCACCCTGACCACCCTTGGCGGGCTGGCCCTTGCACCGCTCGCACCGCTTGCATTCGCACAGCAATCGGCAGCCTTCACCCCCGGCCAGCCGATCAAGGTGCTCATCGGCGTGCCCGCCGGCGGCACGCAGGACGTGCTGACCCGCGCCATTGCCCACCAGGTGCGCGATTCGCTCGGCCCGCTCATCCTCGACAACCGCTCGGGCGCGGCCGGCCGCATTGCCGTGGAGGCCGTGAAGACCGCGGCGCCCGACGGCCACACCCTGCTGCTGGGCACCGCGAGCATGATGACCATGTTCCCCAGCGCCTACCGCAACCTGTCGTACGACCCCATCAAGGACTTCGTGCCGCTCGTGAACGCCGCGCGCTTCGAGCTGGCGCTCACCGTGCACAAGGACGTGCCCGCCAACACGCTGGCCGAGTTCATCACCTGGGCCAAGGCGCAAGGCGACAAGGTCAGCTTTGGCTCGTACGGCGCCGGCACGCCCTCGCACTTTCTGGGCGAAATGCTCAACCGCGCGGCTGGCCTGAAGATGGTCCACGTGCCCTACCGCGGCTCCACCCCCGCGCGCCAGGACGTGATGGGCGGCACCGTGCCCGTGTACTTCGACACCATCGGCGGCGCGCAGCAGATGCTGCCCACTGGCCGCGTGAAAGTGCTGGCCACCAGCGGCGACAAGCGCTCGCCGCTCATGCCGCAGCTGCCCAGCTTTGTCGAGAGCGGCTACAAGGACGTGGTGGCCACCGCATGGTTCGCCTACTACGCGCCGCTCAAAACGCCGCCCGCCACCGCCGAGACACTGCGCGCCGAAATCATCCGCGCCGTGAACTCGCGCGACGTGCGCCAGCAGCTGCTGCAGAACGGCATGTACCCCGTGGCCGACGGCCCCGAGGCGCTCGTGAAGACCATGCGCGAAGACATCGCCCGCTGGGCCGGCATCATGAAGGCCGTGAACTTCCAGGCCAACGACTGACCGACCGACAGACCCCAAGGACTCCCTTCATGATCTCGCGCACCCTCTCCGCTTCTTCCGCTTCTTCCGCTTCTTCCGCTTCCTTCACTCCCACGCGCCGTCGCCTCGCCGCCTTGCTGGCCATGGCCGGCATCGTGGCGGCCATCGCCGCCCCCACGCTCGCACGCGCACAGGCTGCGCTCGACAGCCCGCTGCGCATCGTCGTCGGCTACGCGCCCGGCGGCGCCACCGACCGCGTGGCGCGCATCGTGGGCGACAAGCTCACGGCCAAGCTCGGCGTGCCCGTCATCGTCGAGAACAAGCCCGGCGCGGGCGGCCGTCTGGCCGCACAGCAGGTCAAGGCCACGCCCGCCGGCCAGAACGTGTTGATGCTCGCCAACCCCGCCGTGATGATCGTGGCGCCCCTCGTCTTCAAGGACAACGGCTACGAGCCCGAGCGCGACTTCGTGCCCGTGTCGCACGTCAACGCCTACGACTTTGCGCTGTCCGTGTCGCCCACCCTGCCCGTGCGCGAGCTGAACCACTTGCTCGCATGGATGCGCGCCAACCCGCAGCAGGCCAACGTGGGCGTGCCCGCCACCGGCAGCCTGCCGCACTTCTTCGGCCTCATGGTGGGCGAGAAGGCCAAGGTGCAGACCCAGGTGGTCGGCTACCGCGGCTCCGCCCCGCTGCTGAATGATTTGATCGGCGGCCAGGTGCCCATTGCCGTCGACACCGAAGACGTCGTGCTGCCGCAGCACAACGCCGGCAAGCTGCGCATCCTGGCGCTGTCCGGCGAAAAGCGCTCGCCCTTCGCGCCGAATATTCCGACCTTCAAGGAAGCCGGCCTCGACCTCGCCGCCACCGGCTGGAACACCTTCTTCGCGCCGGCCACCATGCCCAAGGACAAGGTCGAACGCCTGGCCACCACCATCCACGCCGTGATGCAAGACCCCGACACCCAACGCAAGTTCAAGGACGCCGGCATGACGCCGGTGGTGAGCACCCAGGCGCAGACCGCCGCGATGCTCAAGGCCTACAAGGCGCAGTGGGCGCCCGTGGTCCAGAAGTCCGGTTATCAGCCCTGATCGAAAGACCTTCCGACATATGACGACACGCAGCACCCGCCCCAACATCATCTTCATCGTGGCCGACGACCTCGGCTATGCCGACCTTGGCTGCTACGGCGGCCGCGACGCGCCGTTTGGCCGCGTGTCGCCCGTGCTCGACGGCCTGGCCGCCAACGGTTTGAAGCTCACGCAGGGCTACTCCAACTCGCCCGTGTGCTCGCCCACGCGCTTCGCGATGATCACCGCGCGGTATCAGTACCGCCTGCGCGGCGCGGCCGAAGAGCCCATCAACAGCAAGAGCCGCGGCAGCACCACGCTGGGCCTGCCCACCGAGCACCCCACCCTGCCGTCGCTGCTGAAAGACAGCGGCTACAAGACCGCGCTCATCGGCAAGTGGCACCTGGGCTACCCGCCCAGCTTCGGGCCGCTGCGCTCGGGGTATGAAGAATTCTTCGGCCCCATGTCGGGCGGTGTCGACTACTTCACCCACTGCGACTCGGCCGGTCGCCACGACCTCTGGTACGGCGAAGAAGAGCACAAGGACGACGAGGGCTACCTGACCGACGTGCTCTCGAAGCGCGCCGTCGACTACGTCGAGCGCATGGCCACGCAAGAGGCGCCCTTCTTCCTGAGCCTGCACTACACCGCCCCCCACTGGCCGTGGGAAACCCGCGACGACGCCGACAAGGCCCCGCTCGTGAAGGACAACCTGTTCGACCTGTCGGGCGGCAACATCCATGTGTACCGCCGCATGATTCATCACATGGACGAGGGCATCGGCTGGATCATGGCCGCGCTCGAAAAGCACGGCATGGCCGACAACACCCTCGTCGTGTTCACCAGCGACAACGGCGGCGAGCGCTTCTCCGACAACTGGCCGCTGGTCGGCGGCAAGATGGATTTGACCGAAGGCGGCATCCGCGTGCCATGGATCGCGCACTGGCCGAAGGTGATCGCCAAGGGCGGCGAGAGCACCCAGCTGTGCATGACCATGGACTGGTCGGCCACCATGCTCGACGCCGCCGGCGTGAAGGGCGACGCCGCGTACCCGCTCGATGGCGTGTCGCTCATGCCCGTGCTGAAAGACGCCACCCAAACCTTCCGCCGCCCGCTGCACTGGCGCATGAACCACCGCGGCCAGGAAGCGATGCGCGACGGCGACTGGAAGTACCTGAGGGTCGACGGCAACGAGTACCTGTTCAACATTCCGGCCGATGAGCGCGAACGCGCGAACCTGGGGAAGAAGGAGCCGCAGCGGCTGGAGGCGATGCGGGCGCAGTGGCAGGCGTGGAATGCGACGATGCCGGGGATTCCGGAGGATGCGACTGTGAGCCTTGGGTATTCGGTGAAGGACATGCCGCAGCGCTGAGCCTCTCAGCGGTCGCGCGCTTTGATTTGTTCGACTTGTCGTAGTTGGGCTACGACAAGCCGAACAAAACGAAATCGCTCAGCGTGGAGACGCTTGTCGTTGCGGCTGCTGCATCGCATGCGCACTGCCGTCCGGACTCTACCTCGGCGGCCAGAAGAATCAGTTGCCAGCGTTCAACCACCACCGGCTTCTTCGAGGCATGCAACCACCTGTTCGCGTTGCTCACTAGGGATGTGTCCCAAATAAAAAAGTCGGACTCAGGAAATTTCTCGCCAGTAAGGCACTAGTTTTGAGAGGCACCTCTCCCCCAAAAAAGCCAACGGAGGGGCATCGATTGAAACTGGGCACTGTCATTCGCCTCAAGCAGAAACCGGAGAGCTCAAAACCGTATAGTTCGGCATCCAGACTCTTTCGGGGTTTTCCGTGAACGATGCCTTAGCCAATAGTCCATTTTCAGAGGCGCAACTCTCGAAGGCGCTAAGCACGCTGGAGGCGTCGGCGCAACAGCTACGCATCCTCATTGCGTCTATGCCGCCCAAGGAGCTTTTAGGCTACGTTTACGCGACGCTTGTACTCGGTCCGATCAAGGATCGGAAAATTTCAGATGAAGAAGTGCCGGAGACCGAAATCCGCCCGAAACAGAACCTCGAGGAGGCTCAGTTTTTACTGGAATATATCCATGCAGTCCTGGCTACGACATCGACATCCGTCGAATCGAAGTTGGACGAAGCAGTCTGCGCCGAGATCATCCGAATAGCGGAGAAACTGAAAAGTGCTTCGTTGATGATCGCCATGATCATCGCCGGACAGAGTTCGGAGGAGCAGTTCGGCGCCAATACTCAAACATTTCTTTTTCACGCGCTTTCGACTTGGATCTTGATGCGTGGACAGCGTTACCAAGTACTGGAAAAAGAGTTCTTTGTCTTCGCTCTCAATCCGCATGACGATGCCCTCCGGCGTGTCTATGGCATGGGGGCTCTGGAAATTGCGGCAGGAATTCAGGAATCCGCTGATGCGGTGCGACTGGGCCATGATCAAGCCGTACGAGCGCTCATGGGCTCGATCGAGGACGCACAGCGCTTCGTGGCATCGCACGATCAATCGGCTACGGAGGGGATGGCGCAATGGATGGCCGAACACACAGAGCCGGCGAAGAGGGCCAGCATAGCGTTCGATGATCTCTTCCAAGGAGGCATCTGCAACGTCAGTCGTCATACTCGACTCCCAGCTTTGCTGCTAGATGATCTGTCGTACGAGGTGGCTGAGGAAACGGAATTCTTTGGCCCAGGGACATACTCCGGCACCCCCTTTCGCACTCTACCTGCGCGTAAGAAGCCGTTCATCAAACTCGATGGGGAACATTACCTCACAGATCCAAGCTTTGCTCGCGATTCTATGTATCGGGCCATGCTGCACAACTTGTTGATTCGCGACATCGGATATTCGGATGAATTCAAGGAGCGACAAAAAGAGTGGAGCGAAACAGCGTTTTCTAACGTCTTCAAGGATCAGTTTATAGGTGCAACGATATTGCGAGAGTGTTGGATTCCGCCGATCTCTGACCCTAGATTTCCATTGAATACTGACCCACCCGTTTTGTGAGCCTGAAGGCTTCACAGTGTGGATAAGTGCTTGGTGTTCTCCTTGTGTGGATCTGTCGCAGATTGCGCCGCTGTTTGCGCGATTTGGTTGCCTCGATCGCGAGCCAGGTCGCGAGCTTCTCGGCATAGGGATCGAGCTTGCTTGAGCTCGTCCGCTTGGCGTAGCGCGGCTCTTCATCGCCGGCTCGCAGGTACTTCTTTACGGTGTTGCGAGACAGGCCTGTACGCCTGGCTATCTCGCGAATGGACATCTGCTCGCGCAGGGCCCAGCGTCTGATGACACTCAATGTCGCCACGTCTATCACTCCTAGGATCCCCTGCTTTAAAAATGAGCAGGGTAGGGTTTTACGTGGGTCAGTCTTAGACGGAAATTACTGCGTTTAGTGGGTCAATTTTCGGCAGCAATCAACAGGATCTACTTTCAAGCGTTTACCAGTCTTTCGACAGGGCTGGAACGGATCGGAAAGCTCTGCGTGATCCTTGATCACTTCATCGAAACGGACGGAGCATTTCCGAAACAGAAAGAGATGAAGCATCAGTTCGGTCACAAGTTGGAACTACTTTACGAGCGTTCGAAAGAGGTGACAGAAAGGCGCTCGATTCAACTGCAAATGACGCGCGATCTTTCCGATCCTGTACACACGGCAATCATGCGTGTGCTGCACGACTTCGCGGACGGCGACCGGTATTCAAACATCGACATCCTGGTCGGAGGGAGGTCATCGGCCGATCCCGTTGGAAGATGGTTCGAGGAAGTCGATACTCCTTTGTACAGTTCACGCGTTTCGCAAAAGAGAAAAGACCAGATCGCGCATAGTGCGAGCCTCGGCGCGCGGCTGCTCGGTGCTACCTCAATGGTTCGGCACACCGCCGAGACAGGCGATGGAATTACCACCTTTGAGGAGGGTAGTCAGCGAACAGGGATGTGGGAGGCGGTGGCTCCCTATCGACAGTTAGCTGTTCTACAGATCATTCGGTACTGGACGGAACTCATCATAGAGTTGGGGGACGCCGCACATGCCGTTCCAGGGGATGGCGTACCGTATTTCAGCGAGATTTTTGGAATGTTCTGCAATGAAGACTCATATCTCCGGTCAAGGAAAACATGGGAGACGCTCTGAGACGGGGCTACCTTAGTAGGCCTTTCCATCGGGTCGCCTTTAGCGGCCGCTGAAACCAATCGTTGAATGTCAGCCTTGGCTCTCTGAATTCAGCCCCGACTTTGACTGCTCCGGATCGAGAGCATCAGTACCCGACCACAAGCAGCAGACGTTCAAGATGCCGCCCGCAGCCGTACGCTGCCAATATTGGGGCCGCCTACCTCGAACCAGCTGTCGGGCCGGCACGATCACTAGGAACCGGATGACTGCTGCAGGGCAGACACCCTGAGGTCAAGCTGCAGCTACAACCAGCAGCAATCGCTGCAAAGCGGTTCAGCCCTCGTTCTAGGAGTAGGAGACGCGCTCGTTGCAGCATTGGAGACGATGGAAAAGTGACCCGCCGCCGGTCACAACGACACGGCGGCCGAGCACCAATCCCCTACCCCCTCCCACTCTCCCCCAACAACCTCTCCGCCTCCCTCGCCAGATCCGCTGCAATCCACAGCATGTGATCCCGGTGTTTCTCTCCTGCTTCCTCAAACCAGCCGTTGCCGTCGCCGTAGCAGCACCACAGCAGGGAGTTCAGCTGGGCCAGTTTGATTTCGAGGAGGTCTCGGGCGTCTTCGCCAGTGGGGGTGGACGAAGGTGTCGCCCCGCTCTTGCGGCGGGGAGATTGGGGCGTAGAACGCCCGGCCATAATTCGATCAGCCATTTGTTGTGCTCGCTTTCGAAAGTAGTTGCACGTCATGTGGTTAGACGGTCAGGGTGTTCACGCACCCTGGCCGTCGCCTTTTGCGCTTCACATTCGTGTCGCTGCGCCACAAAGAGGCATCGACACCCGCCGTGAGGCAAAGCGGTTCATTCATTCGCTCGTCAATCGATCAATGGATGCATGGGGAGAAGGCGTTTCCTTTCACGGGGTTCGTCGGCCGCTACAGCGGGCCGTCTTGTCACGGGGGCATTCACTGTAGAGAAGCAAAGCCGCGCAAGAGAAAAGAATTCGTCGAGGATTCCTCGAATCGACGAGATATCTGAGGTGCCCCGGTTTTTTGGGCTTCACCGGAGACGAGGCGAAGCGAGGCCCAGCGCAGGGCCGGCCGCTGGCTAGCTAGTGCGCGTGCGTGGCGCGTTCGGCTTCGCTGCTCTCGTGGCCGTCCACGTAGCCGGCCTGGCTGGCGCTGCGGTCCGGCAGCGCATCGACCGCCAACGCGAGGAAGACGGCGAAGAGCAGCCACAGCGCCACGTCGCTCAACCGATAGAGGTTTCTGCGAAAGCGCTTGGTGCGGCGGATCACGGCGCGCCTCCCGGGGCGGCCGTGCGGGCGTCGTCGTTCAACGCACGCAGAAGACAAAGCCCCCTGCAGCGGGCTGCATCCACTGCGACGGCCTCGTCGTCCACGTCAGCCATGGGGCATGCGGTGGAACAGCCCCGGCAGAAAGCCGCCGGGCGCGGTGAGCCGCGACTTGAGCCGCACGACCAGGTGCAGGTCGTCCACCAGATGGATGTCGCCGCCGCGGTGGGTGAGCTGCAGCTTCACGGCCAGCAGGCCCTGCAGCTTGGCGCGGTGCCATTCGGCGGCGTCGGTGATCTGCGCGCGCGTCATGGCCGGGATGCCGATGCCGTGTTCCAGCTCGGCGGCGCGCAGGCAGGTCACGACGCGGTCGACGCTTTTCAGCGTGCCCTCGATCACCTCCAGGCAACGCTCGGCCAGCCGCATCGGCTCGTCGGCGGAGTTGCCGTACACGAAGGCCTCGTAGGGACGGGGCGCGCGCGTGGCGTCGCGAAGCATGGGCTGCGGACCGATGTTGCTGTTGTTGCTGCTGCCTATGGGGCTCAGCGCGGCAGCAGGTCCAGGCATTGGCGGCGGCGCCACACGGCGCTGCGCACGGCCTGGCTGTCGTCGAACACGACCTTGTACTGACACACGAGGTAGTTGGCCGACTGGGGCATCTGGAACTTGAAGTGGTAGTCCCACTCGGTGCCGAGCGCGCCGCGCTGCTGCTTCAGCGCTTGGCCGAGCACGGCGAGCACCTGGGCCTGGTTGAGGCCGGGCTTGATCTCGCGAAAGCGCTCGGGCCGCGACACGACGCCGTCGCGCAGAAAGGGTTCCTTGAAGTCGGGGCGGCGCGCCTCGACGTCGCGGTAGTCCAGCTTGTCGGGGTTGCTCACGGGGTCCACGGGGTTGTCGCGGGCCACTGCGGTGGTGGCGGCGCCGAGCAGCGCGGCGGCGAGCACGAAGGTGGCAACGGCGGGTGATGCGTGCGGGGTCTTGGTCATGGCTAGCGTCCTCTTGGGTCAGATGGGTGTCAGATGGGTTTGTGGGGAAAGATGAGCGCGCGCGGGTCAGCGCTCGCGCATGGCTTCGCGCGCCTTGTTCAGCGGCTTGGTCAGGTAGTCCCACACGGTCTTGCGGCCGGTGCGAATGTCGGCGGTGGTCACCATGCCGGGCACGATGGGCATGCGGCGGCCGGCCTTGTCGGTGAGTGCGTCGGAGTCGGTGCGCACGAGCACGGGGTAGTACACGATCTCGGGTTTGACCTCGTCGCGCTGGGTGTCGGGCGCGATGGTTACGACGCGGCCCTTGAGGCCGCCGTACACGGCGTAGTCGTAGGCGGTGATCTTGATCTGCGCCTCCTGCCCGGGCCGCATGAAGGCAATGTCGCGCGGCGAGATGCGCGCCTCGACCAACAACTGGTCGTCCAGCGGCACGAGGGTCAGCAACGAGCCGTTGGGCGGCACGACGCCGCCGATGGTGGTGACCTGCAAGCTCTTGACGATGCCGCGCACGGGCGAGTTCAAGGTGAGCCGCTCGAGCGAGTCGGCACGCCCGCGCACCACCGACGACAAAGACTTCACCTCGGCATCGGCCTTGGCGAGTTCTTCGCGGCTGCGCACCATGTAGTTGGAACGCGCCTCGGAAATCTTCAGCTCCAGGTCGGCGGCCTGGCGTTGCAGGCGGATGAGTTCGACGTTGCTGGCCGCGCCGCTCACCTGCAGCGAACGCGTGATGTCGAGCTCTTTGCGCACGAGCGAAAGCGCCTGACCCAGGCCGGCCGTGGTGTCGCGCAGGCTGCCCTGGCGCGAGCGGAAGAGCGCGCTTTCGGAGTCGACCAGTTGCGCGTGCGCCTTCAGCTCGGCGGGGAACTGCAGGGTGTTGCGCCCTTCCACCTCGGCGCGCAGGCGCACGCTGCTGGCCAGGGCGGCGCGGTAGCGCGCGGCGGTTTCTTCCACGCTCGATTCGCCGCGCGTCGGGTCGAGCTGCGCGAGCACCTGCCCCTTCTCGACGATCTGGCCTTCGTGCACGCGCAGCTCGGCAAGGATGCCGCCTTCGAGCGACTGGATGCGCTGCTCGCGCGAGCTGGGAATCACCTTGCCCATGCCGCTGGACACCTCGTCGATCTCGAAGCACCAGGCCCACACGAAGAACACGAGCAGAAAGAGCGCGACGAACCACACGACGCGCGCAGAGCCGCTGGCGCGGGCTTCGTCGAAGTCGTCGGCGCCGCCGGGACCCCACACGGTGGCGGTGGATACGGCCGGTGCGGTGGGCGCTTGCACTTGTGCCTTGGTCAATGTCACGGCGTTCATACCTGCGTCTCCTTGCCACGGCCTGCGGGGGCCGTGGTCTCTCGCGATGCCGCCGCGCCCTGGCGCAGCCGCGCCATCACCTGCTCGCGCGGCCCGTCGAGCACGACGGTGCCGCCGTCCACCACGAGGATGCGGTCGACCGCTTCGAGCACGGCCGGGCGGTGCGTGGCCAGCACCAGCGTGCGGCCTGCGGACAGCGCGCGCAGGTGTTCGATCACTTCGCGTTCGGCCACTTCGTCGAGCGAAGCGGTGGGCTCGTCGAGCAGCAGCACGCTGGGGCGGCGCAGCATGAGCCGCGCGAGCAGCAGGCTCTGGCGTTGTCCGCCCGAGAGGCCGCGCCCGCCTTCGAGCAGCGGATGGTCCAGCCCGGTGGGCAGGCGGCGCACGAAGGCCCAGGCGCCGGTGGCTTGCAGGGCCGTGATCAGTTCGGCGTCGGTGGCGTGGGGCGTGCCCATCTGCAGGTTCTCGCGCAGGGTGCCGTGGAACAGGCGCGCGTCTTGGGCGAGCAGCCCCACGTCGCGGCGCACGTCGGCGGGGTCGATGTGGGCCATCGACACGCCGTCGAGCACCACACTGCCCGCGCGCGGTTCGATAAGGCCCGACAGCGCCTGCAGCAGCGTCGACTTGCCCGCGCCGTTGCGCCCGAGCACGGCAATGCGTTCGCCGGCGCCGATGTGCAGCGCCTTCACGTGCAGCGCGGTGGTCTGGCCGTCGTGGCTGAAGACGGCGTCGCGCAGCGTGAAGTCGCCCTGCACGGCGGGCCGGTGCACGCGCGTCTCGTGGGGCGGGTGGTCGACCGGGAGCTTCATGAGCTGGTCGAGCGACTCGCCGGCCACCTTGGCCTGCTGCCAGCGGTTGAGCACCTGCGTCACGCCGGCCAGCGGCGCGAGCATGCGGGTCGACAAGATCGATGCGGCCACGAGCACGCCGGTGCTCATGTGGCCGTCCATCACGAGCGGCGCACCGAAGAACACGACGAAGGCAAAGGCCCCGCCCTGCACGGTCTGCGTCCAGTTGCTCAGGGTGTTGAGCAGCGCACGCAGTTGCAGGCCCGAGTCGGCGTTGACGGCGTTGTAGTGGTTCCACTGGTTCTGGAAGCGCGGCTCGGCCTGCAGCACCTTGATGTCGTCGATGCCCTGCACGGCCTCGACCAGCATGGCGTTGCGCAGCGACGATTCACGCATGCCCGCCTGGGCCAGCGCGCGCAGGCGCGGCTGCGCCAGCAGGCTGGGCACGAGCAGCAGCACGCACGCGGCCAGCGGCACGAGCACGAGCCAGCCGGCAATGAACCAGAAGAGCACGCAGAACACGAAGAAGAACGGCAGGTCGGCCACGGCCGCCACGGTGGTCGACGTGAGCATTTCGCGCACGGGCTCCAGCTCGCGCAGCTGCGAGATGAAGGTGCCGGTAGCGCGCGGGCGCGCCGAGCCGCGCACGCGCAGCGCGTGGCCGAACACGCGGTCAGAAATGCGCAGGTCGGCGCGCTTGCCCACCACGTCGGTGATGCGCATGCGCGCGCCGCGCATGACCCAGCTGAACACAATCGACAGCAGCACGCCGCCGAACAGCACATGCAGCGTGGGCAGCGACTGCGCGGGCACGACGCGGTCGTACACCTGCATCGAGAACAAGGTGCCGGCCAGCGCCATGAGGTTGTAGGCGAGCGACGCGACGAGGATGTGGGCGTAGGGCCGCCAATCGGCCAGCACGATCTGGCGCAGCCAGTGCGGCTCGACAGGGCGGATGTAGGCGTCGACGCGCGAGTCGGGCGCCGATTGCGCGGGCCGCAGCACGGCCATGGCTTCGAGTGCGGGTTGCAGCTCGTCAATCGTGCAGACGGTTTCTGCACCCTGGTCGCCACCGAGCATCACGCGCAGGCCCTGCGCCGAGATGGCGGTGACCACGGCCACCTGCCCGTCGCGCAGTTGCAGCACCACGGGCAGGCGCCAGGGGCTCAGGGTGTCCAGGCGCGGCGTGACCTGGCGCACGGTGAGCCCGGCTTGGCGGGCCATCTGGCGCACGCGCTCGCCGATGTCTTCGTGGTCGCTCCATGCGGCAGCGCCGCGGATGCGCTCGCGCGAGGTGTCGAGGTGGTAGTGGGCGGCCACGGCCAGCACGGCATCGACCCAGCCGGCGAGCAGCTCGGGGCCGCGCGCGGCAGACAGCTCGGGCATGGTGGTGGCGGTCATGGCTGGCCTCCGGCGACGAGGTCGCCTGCATCGACCAGCCCGAAGGCCTCGCGCAGGCGGCCCGACTGGTACAGGCACTCGACCGCGAGGCGCTGCACTTCGTGCGCGCTCTCGGCCTGCTCGAAGCGCGCGCCGTGGAACTCCTGCTCGGCATTGAGCAGGTCGAGCAGCGAGCGCGTGCCCAGTTGCAGGTACTGCTCGCGGTACAGGTCGCGCGTGCGCTGCGTGCTGTGCACGCGCGCGGCGAGCACGGGCAGGCGCTGCGCGTGGCCTTGCGATTGCACGCGCGCGTCTTCGAGCCGCTGCCGCACGCTGAGCTGTGCATAGCCCAGCGCGGCCTCGGCCGCTTCGACGGCGTGCACGGCGGCCCGCTGGCGGGCCTGGCTGCGCCCGCCTTCGTAGAGCGGCGCGCTGAAGTTGACGGTGAACGTGCTTTCTGTGGCGGGTTGGCCGGCGAGCCGCGCGCCCGATTCGAGCCCGCGGTTGACGCCGGCGTTGAGCGACAAGGTGGGCAGCAGTTGCGCATCGGCACCGCGCAGCGCGGCCTGTGCCATGTCGCGCTCGGCCTGCGCCATCTGCACGGTCGGCGCGGGCAAGGCCGTCTGCGGGTGCGCGGCGCAGGCGCTCGCGAGCGGCGGCGACGCTTCGCCGGCAATGTCGACCGGTGCGCGGCCCTGGGTCAGATGCATGAGGTTGAGGCGCCAGCGCTCGGCCTGCGACGCGGTGTTGAGTTGCTGGGCGCGTGCGGCTTCCAGGCGCGACTGCGCCTGCGCCACGTCGGACTGGCTGGTGGCGCCCTTGGCCTGGCGCTCGCCCACGAGGCCGGCCAGCGACTGCACGCCCTTCACCTGGGCCTGCGCGATCTCGCCGAGCGCCTGCTGGCGATGCACTTCGATCCATGCCTGCGCGGTGTCGCGCACCACGTCGTCGACCGCCACCAGCAGCTTGGCGCGCGCGGCCGTGGCCGAAGCCTCGGCCTCGTTCACGGCGCTCGACACCTTGCCGAAGTCGTACAGAAGCTGGGTCACCGACAGCGAGGCCTGGTGCACCTGGCGGCGACCGTCGGTCTGGAGCTGGCGGTTGCCGGTGCGCGCGCTGAGGCCGGCGCTGACCTGCGGGTAGTAGCCCGAGCGCGCGGCCGCAATGCCCTCGCCCGCCTGCAGGGCCTGCCCGACCGCGTTGCGCACGGTCGGGTGCGAGGTGGCGGCCAGGCGCACGGCCTCGGTCATGCCCAGCGGGGTGGCGGCGCTCGCTTGCGCAAGCACCGCCGTGCCGGCGAGCAGGAAGAAAAGGCCCGCGGCGGCGGACGGGAGATGACGAGAAAAAACAAGCATGCGTAAGAACGGGCGACAGCGTGCGAACAAGGTGCCGACACCGCAAGCGGCGCCGGCACCCCGGTCACTCAGTGGTGAAGCGCGAGGCCCATGTGAAGCTCGTCGTCGAGCGAAGGGGCCACGGGCGGTGCGTAGGCCGCGAGCGAATCGGCCGACGACGCCAGGGCCAGCACCGAGGGCGATGCCTGCGCGGATGCGAAGGGCGGCGGGAACGCGGCCTGCAGCAGCGCATGCAACGACTCGGCAGCGCCGAAACCCTGCAGCATGTCGGACAGCTGCATGCCTCCCCATGGGCTGTCGCCGAAGGGGAAATGCGGCGCATCTTGCTGCTGCTGCTCGATCGACACCGTCACTTCGTCGACGCCGGCCAGGCCCAGCGAGTCGGGCGAGCTGAAGAGCGCTGCCGCCCCCGCCGCACCGGCTGCCGGCGTGTAGTTGACGTGCAGCGTCTGCGTGGCCACGTTGCTCGCATCACCGTCGCGGTCGACCACCTGGTAGCTGAGGGTCTCGTCGTAGTTGTGCGAGCTGGTGGTGCGCGGTGCCACCTGGTAGCTGAATTCGCCCGAGTCGAAGTCCACGACCAGCTTGCCGCCCTGCGCCGTGGCAATGGTGACCTGGTGTGTCGCCGCGTTGTAGCTGTAGTCGCTGCCGGTGGCGGGGCCGGTCTTCGTCATCAGGCCCGTGTTGCTGTCGAAGGCGTAGGTGGTGCCGTCGATGCTCAGCGTGGACACATGACCACCGTCGGCGCCGAAGCCCGACGAGCCACCGAGGCCGCCGGTCAGCAGGTTGCTGACGGTGGGCGGCACGCTGATCGTGCCTTGCAGCATGTCGTTCAGCTGGCTCGTGTCGGTGACGATCTTGCCGTTGGTGTTCGTTCCGGTGTTGCCGTTGTAGGCGATGGGGTCGATGAAGCCCTGCTCCGTCGGGCCCAAGCTGGAACCCAGGCCCAGCGCGAACGAGTTGATCTGGTGGGTGGTGAGGAAGTTCTTCCAGAGCGTTTCTTCCGCTGCCTGGATGCCGTTGTCGGACGAGTTGTTGTTGTTCTGGTTGTTCAACTGGCCGGTGTTGCCGTCACCCTGGGTCGGCTCGCCGTCCGTGAGGAAGTACGAGACGTTCTGGGCACCCTGCAACTTGCCGGTCGCCGAGAAGCCACTCATCGCCTGCGCCAGGGCAGCGTCGTAATTGGTGCCGCCCCCGGCCTGCAGGTTCTGCACCAGCGTCTTGGCCTCTGCCGCCGTCATCCAGGCCTGCTGCGCCGCCCCGGTGCTGCTGAAGGTAACGAGCTGCACCCTCACGTCGCCGTACAGGTCGTAGCCGTCGATCAGGTTCTGGACGGCCTCTTTCGCACGGCTGAGGCGTGTCGGGGTTTCCTGCCCCATGCTCCCGGAGAGGTCGAGGACCACCATCAGGTTCGTGTTGATCGGCGCCACGTCGACAGACTGTTCGCCGTTCACGAGCACCGGCGCGTCGTCCTTGACGGGCACATCGAAGCTCACTGGCGCAGCAGCGGTCTGGCCGTCGGTCACATGCACCTGGAATTGCAGGTTCGACACGCCCTCGCCGTTGCCAGCCGGGTGGTCGATCGGCGCCTTCAGCGTGACGGTGTAGCCCGCCTCGAACTGCCCCGCGCCCGTGGCGGTGACGTTGCCCACGGCCACGGTCATCACCTCGGTGGTGACGCCGCCGACGGTGACGCTGCCCGTGAGTGTGTGCGTGCCCGCGTCCCAGGTCCACGTCACCGGCTGGCCGCCGGAGGTGATGCCGTTCGGTCCACTCAGCGACACCGACAGGTCGCCGGCCAGGCTGTCCGGGTCCGTGATGGAGATGGTGCCGGTCGATTGCAGCGGCGGCTCTCCCGCAGCCGGAATGCCACCGGGCAGGCTGCCTTCGGAGAGGACATCGGCGTTGGTCACCGTGGCCGACGGCGCGTCGTTCACCGGGTTGACGGTCACGTTCACCGTGCTGGTGGTCGTGCCGCCATGGCCGTCGCTCACCGTGACGGTGAAGCTGTCGGTGCCGTTGAAGTTCGGGCCAGGAACGTAGGTGTAGGTGCCGTTGGCGTTCACCGTCACCGTGCCGTGCGACGGGTTGCTGCCCTTGGTGTAGGTGAGCGTGTCGCCATCGACGTCGCTGCCGACGATCTGGCCGCTGACGGGCGTGTCTTCGTTCGTGGTCTTGGTGTCGTCGGGCGCCGTCGGTGCTTCGTTGACGTTCTGCTCGTTGAGCGTGACGGGGATGTTCGTCGTGACGGTGCCGTCGCTTGCGCCGACCACCAGCGAGTGCGCGTTGGCGCCCGCTTCGTAGTCGTTGACGAACGCCGCAGCGCCTGCGGGCGTGAGGCTGATTGCGCCCGTGACTGGGTCGATGGCGAAATAGCCGTTGTCGTTGCCAGAGAGGATGCTGTAGGTGATGGTCGCGCTGTCGACGTCGGTGGCACGGACGGTGCCGAGCACGGTGCCTGCGGCGCGGTTCTCGTCATAGCCGAAGACATAGCCGTCTGTCGTGTTCACCGGCGTGCCGCCTCCATCGACGAACACGGGAGCGTCGTTGACGGGGTTGATCGTCACGTTCACGGTGCTGGTCGTCGTGCCGCCGTGGCCGTCGCTCACCGTGACGGTGAAGCTGTCGGTGCCATTGAAGTTGGCGCCAGGCGTGTACGTGTAGGTGCCGTCGGCGTTGACAGTGACCGTGCCGTGCGCTGGGTTGCTGCCCTTGACGTAGGTCAGCGCGTCGCCATCGACGTCGCTGCCGATGACCTTGCCGCTGACAGGCGTGTCTTCGTCGGTCGTCTCGTTGTAGTTGGGCACCGTCGGTGCGTCGTTGATGTTCTGCTCGTTGAGCGTGACGGGGATGTTCGTCGTGACCGTGCCGTCGCTCGCGCCGACCACCAGCGAGTGCGCGTTGGCGCCCGCTTCGTAGTCGTTCACGAACGCCGCAGCGCCTACGGGCGTGAGGCTGATCTCGCCTGTGACGGGGTCGATGGCGAAGTAGCCGTTGTCGTTGCCCGAGAGGATGCTGTAGGTGACGGTCGCGCTGTCGATGTCGGTGGCGCGGACGGTGCCGAGCACGGTGCCGGCGGGGCGGTTTTCGTCGTAGCCGAAGACGTAGCCGGTGGTCGTTTCGACCGGCGTGCCGCCTCCGTCGACGAACACGGGGGCGTCGTTGACGGGGTCGATGGTCACGTTGACGGTGCTGGTGGTCGTGCCGCCGTGGCCGTCGCTCACCGTGACGGTGAAGCTGTCGGTGCCGTTGAAGTTGGCACCCGGCGTGTAGGTGTAGGTGCCATCGGGGTTGACCGTGACGGTGCCGTGCGCTGGGTCGCTGCCCTTCACGTAGGTGAGCGTGTCGCCATCGACGTCAGTGCCGACGACCTGGCCGCTGACGGGCGTGTCTTCGTTCGTGGTCTTGGTGTAGTCGGGCGCCGTCGGTGCATCGTTGACCGGGTCGATCGTGACCGTCACGGTGCTGGTCGTTGTGCCGCCGTGGCCATCGCTCACCGTGACAGTGAAGCTGTCGGTGCCGTTGAAGCTAGCGCCAGGCGTGTACGTGTAGGTGCCGTCCGCGTTGACCGTGACGGTGCCGTTCGTTGGGTCGCTGCCCTTGGTGTACGTCAGCGTATCGCCGTCGATATCGCTGCCGACGACCTGGCCGCTGACGGGCGTGTTTTCGTTCGTGGTCTTCGTGTAGTCAGGTGCCGTCGGTGCATCGTTGACCGGATCGATCGTGACCGTCACGGTGCTGGTGGTCGTTCCGCCGTGGCCATCGCTCACCGTCACGGTGAAGCTGTCGGTGCCGTTGAAGTTGGCGCCAGGGACGTACGTGTAGGTGCCGTCAGCGTTGACGGTGACCGTGCCGTGGGCTGGATCGCTGCCCTTCGTGTACGTCAGCGGATCGCCATCGACATCGCTGCCAGTCACTTGGCCGCTGACCGGCGTGTCTTCGTTCGTGGTCTTGGTGTAGTTCGGGACCGTGGGCAAATCGTTCACCGGATCGACGGTGACCGTGATGGTGCTCGTCGTCGTGCCGCCATGACCGTCGCTCACCGTGACGGTGAATGTGTCGGTGCCGTTGAAGTTGGGGTTCGGCGTGTACGTGTAGGTGCCGTCGGGGTTAACGGCCACGGTGCCATGCGAAGGATTGCTGCCCTTCGTGTAGGTCAGCGCGTCACCGTCCAGGTCAGCGCCCGTCACCTTGCCGCTGACTGGCGTGTCTTCGTTCGTCGTCTTGGTGTAGTCAGGGGCCGTCGGTGCGTCGTTCACCGGGTTGACGGTCACGTTCACCGTGCTGGTGGTCGTGCCGCCGTGGCCGTCGCTCACCGTCACGGTGAAGCTGTCGGTGCCGTTGAAGTTGGCGCCCGGGACGTAGGTGTAGGTGCCATCGGCGTTGACCGTGACGGTGCCGTGCGCTGGGTTGCTGCCCTTCGTGTACGTCAGCGTGTCGCCATCGACGTCGCTGCCGACCACACTGCCGCTGACTGGCGTGTCTTCGTTCGTCGTCTTGTTGTAGTCGGGCGCCGTCGGTGCGTCGTTGATGTTCTGCTCGTTGAGCGTGACGGGAATCGTCGTCGTGACCGTGCCATCGTTCGCGCCGACCACCAGCGAGTGCGCGTTGGAACCGGCTTCGAAGTCGTTGACGAAGGCCGCAGCGCCTGCAGCCGTGAGGCTGATCGCACCGGTGACCGGGTCGATTGCGAAGTAGCCGTTGTCGTTGCCCGACAGAATGCTGTAGGTGACGTTCGCGTTGTCGACATCCGTGGCGCGGACGGTGCCGAGCACAGTGCCTGCAGGGCGGTTCTCGTCGTAGCCGAAGACATAGCCGGTGGCTGTGTCCACCGGCGTTCCGCCGCCACCACCTTCGACGAACACAGGAGCGTCGTTGACGGGGTTGATGGTCACGTTCACGGTGCTCGTCGTCGTGCCGCCATGGCCGTCGCTCACCGTGACGGTGAAGCTGTCGGTGCCATTGAAGTTCGCGCCCGGCGTGTAGGTGTACGTGCCATCGGTGTTGACCGTGACCGTGCCGTGGGCTGGGTCGCTGCCCTTGGTGTATGTCAGTGCATCGCCATCGGCATCGCTGCCGACGACCTGGCCGCTGACGGGCGTGTCTTCGTTCGTGGTCTTGGTGTAGTCGATCACCGTGGGCGCGTCGTTCACCGGGTTGACAGTCACGTTCACCGTGCTGGTGATCGTGCCGCCGTGGCCGTCGTTCACCGTCACCGTGAAGCTGTCGGAGCCGTGGAAGTTGGCGCCGGGGACGTAGGTGTACGTGCCGTCGGCGTTGACCGTGACCGTGCCGTGCGCCGGGTCGCTTCCCTTGGTGTAGGTCAGTGTGTCGCCGTCGGCGTCGCTGCCGACGATTTGGCCGCTGACCGGCGTGTCTTCGTTCGTGGTCTTGGTGTAGTTGGGTGCCGTCGGTGCATCGTTGATGTCCTGCTCGTTGAGCGTGACGGGAATGACCGTAGTGACGGTGCCGTCGTTCGCGCCGACCGTCAGCGTGTGAACGTTGGATGCTGCTTCGAAGTTGTTGACGAACGCTGCAGCGCCTGCGGCCGTGAGGCTGATCGCGCCCGTGACCGGATCGATGGCGAAGTAGCCGTCGTCGTTGCCCGACAGGATGCTGTAGGTGACGGTCGTGCTGTCGACGTCGGTGGCGCGAACCGTGCCGAGCACGGTACCTGCGGGGCGGTTCTCGTCGTAGCCGAAGACGTACCCGTCAGTCGTGTTCACCGGCGTGCCGCCACCGTCGACGAACACTGGCGCGTCGTTGACGGGATCGATCGTGACCGTCACGGTGCTGGTGGTCGTGCCACCGTGGCCATCGCTCACTGTGACGGTGAAGCTGTCGGTGCCATTGAAGTTGGCGCCAGGCGTGTACGTGTACGTGCCATCGGGGTTGACCGTCACCGTGCCATGCGCCGGATCGCTGCCCTTCGTGTAGGTCAGCGTGTCGCCGCTATCAATGTCGCTGCCGGTCACGCGACCGCTCACGGGCGTGTCTTCGTTCGTGGTCTCGGTGTAGTCAGGCGCCGTGGGCGCGTCATTGACGGGCGAGACGGTCACAGGCACCTTCACGGTGGTGGTGCCGCCCTTGCCGTCGCTGATGGTCACTTCAAAACTGTCGGGGCCTTCGTAGCCGGGCTTGGGCGTGTAGACGAACTGGCCGGTGGACGGGTCGACGGTGACGGTGCCGTGCTCGGGGCCCTTGGCGACGGTGTAGTTCAGCGCGTCACGGTCGGGGTCGGTGGCCTGCACTTGTCCGGTCACGGGCTTGTCCTGCTCGGTGACGACGGGCTCGGCCTTGCCTTCGGGGCCGCGGTTCTGCGGGGGGAGCAACGGCGGGATGAAGGCCGAGCCACCGCCGCCGCCGCCACCACCGCTCGCGGCGGCACCGACGCCCAGCACGCCGAGCGCACCCAGCAGCCAGCCGGGCACACCGTCGGGCAGCAGCGCGCCGCCGGCGTCGTTCCATTCGATTTCAGTGAAGTGGAAGTCTTTCCAGGGCGCGGTGTACTGGCCCCACCACTGCACGCCGGCGCCGTCTTCGAGCACGAGGTCGTTGCGGCCGCCGTCGGGGTACTCGGCGAAGAAGCCGCGCACGGCAACTTCCTGGCCGTCGCGCATCACGAGCACGAGGTCGTCGCCGCGGCGCTCGAACTTGAGCACGCTCTCGGGCGCAATCTTCAGCGAGACGATCGACGGGCGATCCAGAACCAGAGGGGTTTCTGCCGTCGCCGCTTTGCGGGCCGACGCGCCACCAGACTTGTAAACAGCTTCCATGATTTGTCCTTGCTCCTTGACTCCGAACCTCGGGCGCGCCGTCGCTTTCGACGAACAGCCCGGGCCGCACACATTGGGAAATCTCGAGCGCCGCTTGCGTCTCTCGAGGACTTGCCGGCGAGACCCGGTGCGGGTCCCACACAGGCTTGCGCTTGCATGGGGCGGGATTCTTGGTGCGGGGGGTCGGCCAGACTTTTGCCGGAGAGGCCGCGGCGTTTGCCGTGGCGGACAACTGTTCACAAACGTGTGCGAACGTCGAATACTTCACACGAATGGGGAAAGAAATACGGTAATTCGGGGGTGAAGGAAAGCGGACACGGGCGGTCTTTTGGCTTACGGACTTTTGCCAGGCCGTCTAATTCTTTTGATTGAAGGAATGAGCTCGGTTATTTGCTGCAATACCGGAAATTCCGGACTCGCCGCCTCCAGCGCCCCGTTTCTCCTCTGACAGAGGGCGTTTCAGAGGCCGTCGCACAGCGCCCGTTTGGGGTCACCTACACGAATGGCAAGCGAATCAATCAGGAATGAATGGCAGTCATTGGATGAATTTGCAAAGTTTGTGACAATGATTACCAAATTAACTCCTTGGTTACATTGTTTCGGCCACCGGGCGTTCAAACGCGGTGCCGGCGCCCCTTATTTCCATGTCTTATTGGTCCCCTCCGGAGCCCCGGAGAGCTCATCTTCTGGTTGTTGACGACAACGTCGACGAGCTCAAGCTCCTGCTGGAAACGCTGCGGGGCACCGGTTACCGCATCACGCTCGCTTTCGACGCGATGGAGGGCTACCGCCGTGCGACGACGCTGCAGATGGACCTGGTGCTGCTGGACGTGCGCCTGGGCGGCACCGACGGGTTTGCCGCCTGCCGCCTGCTGAAGGCCGACCCGGCCACGGCAGACATTCCGGTGATCTTCGTGACCTCGTCGGCCAGCGTGGAAGAGCGCCTGACGGGCCTGCGGGCCGGCGCGGTCGACTACATCGTGAAGCCCTTCGATCCGGCCGAGGTGATGGCCCGCGTCGAAATTCACCTGGCGCTGGCGGAATGCCGCAGGGCGCGCGTCGCGCCTGCAGCGGAACCACCGCAGCCGCTCGATCGCCCGGCCGCGAACGACGGCGGCGCGCCGGGCTCGGGCATGGACCGCGCGCTCATGCAGGCGGCCGAACGGCTCATCCTGGCCGACCTGAGCCGCGTGCTGCCGCTGCGCGAAATCGCGGCGCGCGTGGGCACGCACGAGAAGCGGCTGTCGCGCGTGTTCAAGGAGCTTGCGAACCGCACGGTGTTCGAGTTCGTGCGCGAGGCACGGCTGCACGAGGCGCAGCGCCTGCTGCTCGAATCGGCGATGCGCATCGAAGAGATCGCCGCGGCGGTGGGGTTCTCGAGCGCCGCGAATTTCGCGACGGCGTTTCGCGAGTACTTCGACTGCACGCCCTCGGCCTGCCGCCAGGCCGGCGTCGAGCGTTCGAGCACCTGACGCGTGATGCACCCGGCGCGCGTGTCCCGATGGACGAGCGACTTGCTGCTCGGCCTGGCCTTGTGGCTGTGGGCCTTCGCAGCCAGCGCAGCCGAGGCAGTCAAGTTCAGCGCGCTCGCCCGAGGCGACATTGCCGTCGAACAGACCGTCGAGGTGCTGGAAGATCCGATGGCCCGACTGTCAGCAAGCGAGGTGCTCGCGCTGCCAAGCGGTGGTGCAAATGGCTTCGCACCCGCCACGCCCGACCAGTTGATGCGCGGGTTCTCGACAGCGGCGGTCTGGCTGCGCCTGTCGCTCGTCAACGATGCGCAGGAGGTGCGCACGGCGCGTCTCGGGCTCAACGTGACGTGGCTGCGGCATGTCGACTTTCACCTGCTGCGCACGCGCGACGGGCAGCCCGTGTGGACGCACGCGCAGGCCGGCGTGTCCGACCCGATGGACGCCACGCACCGCTACGACCGCATTCCGCAGCTGCAGATCGACCTGCAGCCGGGCGAATCGGTGCAGGTGCTGGTGCGCGTGATGAGCACGGGCCAGATCAAGCTGGTGCTGGAGCTGCACACCGACGAGGCGTGGCATCACATCGAACGCAACCACGCGCTGCTCAGCGGCCTGCTGATCGGCGGGCTGCTGGCCTTCGCGGTGTATTCGGCTGCGCTGTGGTGGATCTCGCGCGCGCCGATGCTCGCGTTCCAGGCCGGGAGCTTTGGGCTGCTGGCGCTGTACGAGGCCACCTACCGGGGCTATGCGCGCATCGCGCTGTGGCCGAACAGCACCGACTGGAGCTACCGCGGGCACAGCGTCATGGTGGCGGCCACGGCGCTGTGCCTGCTGCTGTACTTTCACGAGCGCAGCCGCCAGAGCCCCATGCGCGTGCCCGGGCGCCCGCTGCTGTTCGTGCTGGCCGCTGTCGAAATCGTCGTGCTGCTGGGCACCTTGTTCGGACCCTACGCGACCTTCGCGTCCATCGGCATCGTGAACGCGCCGCTGATCGTGCTCGCGCTGACGGTCTGCACTTTCATCTACCAGCGGCGCGCCGGCCCGGGCGGGCGACTGTCGCTGATGGTGATGCTCGTGATCTGCGTGGGCGCGCTGATGCGCATGTCGGCGCTGATGTTCGCGGAGCGTTCGATGTCCGACTTCGACCACTATGCACTGGCGTTCCCGGGCATGCTGGTCGGTGCGTTCGCGATCACGGCGTGGTCGTTCCAGGAAACGCGCCAGCGCAATGCGGCGCAGCAGACGCTGCTGGCGTGGCAGGCCCAGGAGCAGCAGCGGCTCGAAGAAGAAGTGGTGCGCAAGACCCGCGCGCTGAGCGAGGCACTGGGCCAGGCCGAACAGCGCACGCGCGAGCAGAAGGAGCTGCTGGCCTACATCAGCCACGACCTGCGCGCGCCGGTGGCCACCATCCTCGGCAACCTGCGGCTGATGCAGGACGGCATCGACACGCCGGTGCCCACGCGGCTCGCCACCATCGAGCGCAGCGCGACCTACCAGCTGGAGCTGATCGATGAGCTGGTCGACTACGCCAAGGGCGAGCTGGCGCCGCTCGCCGTCGAAGCGCAGCCGGTGCAGCTGCGCACGCTGGTCGACAACATCGCGCAGTACGCAGACGCGCTCGCGCAGCGGCAGCACAACAGCTTCGAACTGACGATCGACGGCGCGCTGCCGGCCATGGTCCGCCTGGACGGCAAGCGGCTGCAGCAGGTGGTGCTGAACCTGCTGTCGAACGCGGCCAAGTTCACGCGCCACGGAACGATCGCGCTGCGCGTGCACGCCCTGCCCGCCGCCGTCGGCGATGCGTGGCAGCTGCACTTCGAAGTGACCGACAGCGGCACGGGCATCGACACCGACACGCTCGACCGCATGACCCGCCTGCTGGCCGACAACGCGCCCAGCATGGCGGGCGGCGGGCTCGGGCTGGTGATTGCGCAGCGCATCGTGCAGCGGATGGGCGGGCAACTCGCGATCCACAGCGGCATGGGGACGGGGACGCGGGTGGTCTTCTCGCTGGCGACGGAGCCGGCGCCTTCGTCGGATGCGCCGTCTGCACCGCCGCTACCGGAACCCATCGCCGCGCCCGCCCCGCGCCTAAAGCCCAGGGCGCGCCGGCCACTTCCGGTGCTGACGCCGCTGTCGCCGGCGCAGAAGGACGAACTCGAAGCGCTCGCCCGCGATGGGCGATGGAGCGACCTGCACGAGTGGGTGAACCGGCTGGCCGCAGACGCGCACAGCCAGCCGATGGTGCTGACGCTTCGCCAGGCGCTGGACCGGCTGGATTTCGAGCAGATCCGCCTGATTGCGCGCGCGGCGCCCGTGCGCGCGCTCTAGCTGCGAAGCGTCAAGCGTCAGTCGTTGCCGAACACCGGCTTGCGCTTTTCCACGAACGCGCGCACGGCCTCGCGGTGGTCGCCGGTCATGTGGGCAATGGCCTGGTAGCCGGCCGACATTTCGAGCAGCGATTCGAGGGTGCTGCGCTCGCCCTCGCGCAGCAGCCGCTTGGTCATGCGCAGCACGCCGCCGGGGTTGGCGGCGATGCGGGCGGCGAGCCGCAGGCTTTCTTCAAGCAGTTGCTCGTGCGGCACGACGCGCGAGACGAGGCCGCAGGCCAGCGCCTCTTGCGCGCTGAGCGCGTCGCCGGTGAAGGCCATCTCGGACGCTTTCGACATGCCGACCACGCGCGGCAGCAGCCAGGCGCCGCCGTCGCCCGGCACGATGCCGACCTTGACGAAGCTCTCGGCAAAGGTGGCTTTCTCCGAGGCGATGCGGATGTCGCACATGCAGGTGAGGTCGAGCCCCGCGCCCACGGCGGGGCCGTTGACGGCGGCGATCACGGGCACGTCGAGGTTGTAGAGCGCCTTGGGCAGGCGCTGGATGCCGTTGCGGTATTCCTCGCGGATCACCTCCGGCGACAGGCCTTCTTTCTCGTAGCGCTGCATGTCTTTCACGTTGCCGCCCGAGCTGAACACGGGGCCTTCGCCGGTGAGCACGACCACGCGGATGCTGCGGTCGCGCGTGATGTCGGCGCAGGCCTGCACGATCTCGTCGACGGCGGTGTTGCCGGTGAGCGCGTTGCGCGTTGCGGGCTGGCTCATGGTGAGCGTGAGGATGGCGCCGTCGCGCGTGGTCTTCAAAAACGGGGCGGTGGTCATGCGGAATCTCCTTGGGTGTCTTGTGTCGTCGTTCGCGTTCACGCGGGGTCGGTGGTGGCACGGATGAGGTCGAGCGCGAGGCCGTCGCGGCGGTCGACCAGCTCGGCGCCCACCACGTCGTGCCAGTGCGACTCGGAGCCGCCGGCCTGGCGCCAGGCGTGCAGGCGGCGCGTGTACATCTGCAGGTCGAACTCTTCGGTGAAGCCGATGGCGCCGTGGATGGAGTGACTCAGCGCCGCCACTTCGAGCGCGGCCTCGCTGGTGCGCGCCTTGGCGATGGCCACGCGCAGGCGGTCGGTGCTGCAACCCATCTGCGCGGCCATGCGGGCCGCGAAGGCGTGCTCGGAGATCACGCCCAGCTGGTGCTGGATGGCCTGGAACTTGCCGATGGGCCGGCCGAACTGGTTGCGGTCGTTGGCGTATTGCAGTGTTCGCGTGAACACGCTCATCAGCGCGCCGGCGAGCTGCGCGGCGAGCACGCAGGCCAGCGGCACGCGCACGTCGGCCACACCCGACACCGGCAATGCGGCGGCCTGCGCGGGGGCGGACCACGACAGCGTGGCGTCCAGCGGCGCGACAGCAGCGGTCGACGCTGCCGCATCCGCCGGCAGCAGCAGGCAGGTCTTGCCCAGCCCCACGAGCACCCAGTCGGCCACGCGGCCGAAGCTCACGCGCTCGCACACCAGCGTGTCGTCGTTCTGCAGTCGCCCCTGCGCCAGCGCGATGCTGCCGCCAGGCCGGGGCACGCCGGCCTGCGCCAGCAGCGAGCGCGCCACCATGGTCTCGGCCAGCGGCACGGGCACCACGAAGGCGCCGCAGAGTTCGAGCAGGGGAAAGGCCTCGGTCAGCGAGAGGCCCGCGCCGCCTTCGACCTCGGGCAGCAGCGCATCGGCAAAACCCGATTCCTCGATCGCCTGCCACAGCGCTTCGGCCGATTGCCCGCCTTCGATGTCGCGCACGGCCTGCAGCGTGCAGCGGTCGGTGAGTACGCCGCGCAGGGCGTCGATGTAGATGTCGTCCATCGTCTGTTGTCCTTGTGGTGTCAACGCAGGCCGAGGCCGCGCGCGATCATTCCGCGCAGGATGTCGCGCGTGCCGCCGCGCAGCGAGAACGACGGCGCCACCTGCGTCACGTAGTCGAGCGTGCGCAGCAGTTCGAGCGGAATGTCCTGCCCGTCGCGCGCATACAGGTCGTCTGCAATGGCGGCGGGAATGAGCTGCTCCACGCCCGTGCCCAGGTCCTTGACGAGCGCGGCCTCGACGATCGGGCTGCCGCCCTGCGCCACCTTCTCGGTGACGGCGAGCGACATGGCGCGCAGCGGCGCGAGCTGGCTCAGGATCTTGCCGGCCAGCCGCACCGACGCGGGCGTGCGGCCGGCCTCGGTGCGCACGAAGGCGAGCCACTCGTCGAACAGCACGATGCTGGAAAACAGCCGCTCGGGTCCGCTGCGTTCAAAGGCCAGCTCGGCCGTCACTTGCTCCCAGCCCCGGCCCTCTTCGCCGATGAGCGCGTCGGGTGCGAGCGCCACGTTGTCGAAGAACACCTCGCAGAAATGCGAGTCGCCCGACAGGTCGGTGATGGGCCGCACGGTCACGCCCGGCAGGCTCAGGTCGACGATGACCTGCGACAGGCCCTTCTGCCGGTCCTGCGCCTCGCCCGAGGTGCGCACGAGCGCGATCATGTACTGGCAGTGGTGCGCGTTGGTGGTCCAGATCTTCTGGCCGTTGAGCGTGAAGCCTTCGGCCGTGCGCACGGCGCGGGTGCGCACGCTGGCCAGGTCGGAGCCGGCGTTGGGCTCGCTCATGCCGATGCAGAAGAACGATTCGCCGCGGCAGATCGGCGGCAGGTAGAAGCGCTTCTGCGCCTCGGTGCCGTACTTGAGGATGAGCGGGCCGCTCTGGCGGTCGGCGATCCAGTGCGAGCCGACGGGTGCGCCGAAGTTGAGAAACTCTTCGACCAGCACGTAGCGCGCGAAGGCGCTGCGGCCACCGCCGCCGTATTCGATGGGCAAGGTGATGCCGAGCCAGCCGCGCCGGCCGAGTTCGCGGCTGAAGGCGCTGTCGTAGCCCGACCATGACTTGGCACGAATGTGCGCGGGCACATGGGCGAGCGCCTCGGAAAGAAAGGCCCGCACGGGCGCGCGCAGCGCCTCGTCTTCGGGCGGGATCGCGGTCATCGACAGCGAGGTCAGCGCACTCATGCGACTACTCCTTGTTGGATCAAATCGGCAATCGCCTCCGGCGCCATGCCCATCACGTCGGCCAGCACGTCGCGCGTGTCCTGGCCCAGCAGCGGCGGCGCGCGGCGGTACTGCACCGGCGTGTGCGACATGCGCAGCGGGCTGGCAACCAGCGGGATCTCGCCCGCCACCGGATGCGTCATGCGGATCTGCGTGCCGCGCGCCTTCACCTGCGGGTCTTCGAACACATCGGCGATGGTGTTGATGGGGCCGCAGGGCACGCCCACCTGCTCGAACAGCGCGATCCACTCGGCGGTGCCGCGCGTGACGGTGAGCGCGCGCATCAGCGCGATGAGTTCGGTGCGGTGCGCAATGCGGTCGGCATTGGTCCTGAAGCGCGCATCGTCGGCCCACTGCGCATGCCCGACCGCGCGGCAGAAGTTGCCGAACTGGCCGTCGTTGCCGATGGCCAGGATCATGAAGCCGTCTTGCGTGGGAAAGTCCTGGTAGGGCACGGTGTTGGGGTGAGCATTGCCCATGCGCCTGGGCTCACCGCCGTACAGGTGGTTCATGCCCTGGTTGGCGAGGCAGGCCACCTGCACGTCGAGCAGCGCCAGGTCGATGTGCTGGCCCACGCCGGTGATGTCGCGCGACTGCAGCGCGGCCAGGATGGCGGTGCTGGCATACAGGCCGGTGAGGATGTCGGTGAGCGCCACGCCCACCTTCACCGGGCCGGCGCCCTCCTCGCCGTCGGCGCGGCCGGTGATGCTCATGAGGCCGCCCATGCCCTGCATGAGGAAGTCGTAGCCGGCGCGCTCCGCGTACGGGCCGGTCTGGCCGAAGCCGGTGATAGAGCAATACACCAAGCGCGGGTTCAGGGCCAGCAGCGAAGCGTGGTCGAGCCCGTACTGCGCGAGGCTGCCGACCTTGAAGTTCTCGACCACCACGTCGCAGCGCGTGGCCAGTTCGCGCACCAGCGCCTGGCCGGCGGGCGTGGTGAAGTCGACGGCCACCGAGCGCTTGTTGCGGTTGGCGCAGAGGTAGTAGGCGGAGTCGCGGGTGTCGGCGCCCTCGCGGTCTTTCAAAAAGGGCGGGCCCCACAGACGGGTGTCGTCGCCGCGCCCGGGCCGTTCGATCTTGATGACCTCGGCGCCCAGGTCGCCCAGGGTCTGGCTGGCCCAGGGGCCGGCCAGCACGCGCGAGAGGTCGAGCACGCGGATGTGCGAGAGCGCACCGGCGCCGGCTGTGCCGGGTGCACCGGCGGCCTTCTTACTGCTGTTCGACATTGGCCTTCACCGCGATGCGTTTCCACAACTGGATTTCCGCGGCCTGGAAGGCGCGCATTTCCTCGGGCCCGCCGCGCATGACCTCGGCGCCGATGCGCTCGTAGAACTCGCGCGTTTCGGGCAGCGTCTCGATCTTCGTGAGCAGCGCGGCGAGCTTGTCGGTCTCGGCCTTGGGCGTCTTCGCCGACACCATGGCACCGACCCAGGTGTAGGCCGCAAAGCCCGGCAGGCCAGCCTCGGCAGCGGTGGGCACATTGGGCAGCGCAGGCAGGCGCTTGTCGGCCGCCACCGCCAGCGCGTGCACCTTGCCCGACTTGGCCAGCTCCTGCGCGCTGGTGATCTCGGCGAAGGCCAGGTCGACGGTGCTCGACACGACGGCCACGAGCGCTTCGCTCGCGCCCTTGAAGGGCACGTGGCGGGTCTGCACCTTGGCGGCATCGTTGAACAGCTCGGCCATGAGCTGGTAGCCGGCCGAGCCCGCTCCGTAGTTGAGCGCGCCGGGCCTGGCCCTGGCGCCGGCCATCAGCTCGGGCAGGGTCTTGTAGGGCGACGGGCCGGGCACGACGATGAGCGCAGGCGAGCGCATCATCATCGTGAGCGGTGCCAGCTCGGTGACGGGGTCGTAGGGCAGCGACTTGAACAGCGCCACGTTCACGGCCAGCGTGGAGTTGCTGCCCACGAACACGGTGTAGCCGTCGGCCGGTGCGGCGAGCACGGCCTTCACGGCAATGAAGCCGTTGGCGCCGGGTTTGTTCTCGACGACCACGGGCTGGCCGGTGAGCTCGGTGAGCTTGCGGCCGAAGTAGCGCGCCGAGGTGTCGGTGCCGCTGCCCGGCGGAAACGGCACGACGAACTTGATGGGCTTGGACGGAAACTCCTGCGCGGCGGCAGGGGCGGCGCCGAAGGCCGCGATGCCCAGGGCGAGCAGCGGTGCGGCGAACGCGAGGCGATGAAAGTGGGTGCGCATGGCGATGGGCTCCTTCGCGTTCAGTCGAGCGTCACGCCCGTGGCCTTGACCACGCCGGCCCAGCGCGCCAGCTCCTTCTTCACGTAGGCGCCGTACTCCTTGGGCGTGGAGCCCAGCGGCTCGGCGCCCTGCAGCGCCAGGCGCTCGCGCACGTCGGGCGACTTGAGCGCCTTGACGATCTCGGCGTTGAGGCGATCGACCACGGCCTGCGGCGTGCCGGCCGGCACCATCACGCCCTGCCACGCGCCCACCTCGAAACCGGGCATGCCCGATTCGGCGAGCGTGGGCACGTCGGGAAACATCGACATGCGCTTGGCGGTGGTCACGGCGAGCATCTTCAGGCGCTTGTCGCGCACGAAGCCCATGACCGAATTGACGGTGTCGGTCATGAACTGGATCTGGTTGCCGACGAGGTCGACGTCGGCCGGTGCGCTGCCCTTGTAGGGCACGTGGGTGGCGTCGATGCCGTTGGCCTGCACGAACTGGAACGCGCCCAGGTGCGTGACGTTGCCATTGCCCGCCGAGCCGTACGACAGCTTGCCGGGGTGGGCCTTGGCGTAGGCGACGAACTCCTTCACGGTGCTGGCCGGCACCGAGGGGTGCGTGACCAGTGCGAGCGGCACCACGGCCACGAGCGCGACGGGAGCGAAGTCTTTCTGCACGTCGTACGACACGCTCTTGTAGAGCGCGGGGCTCAGCGCAATCGACGAGGTGTTGTAGAGCACGGTGTAGCCGTCGGCCGGCGCCTTGGCGACCATCTGCGCACCGATGTTGCCGTTGGCGCCGCCGCGGTTGTCGACCAGCACCGGCTGGCCGAGCTGCTCCGCCAGTTTTTGCGCGAGCACGCGCGCGACGAGGTCGGTGGGCCCGCCGGGCGGGAACGGCACGACCATGGTGATGGGCTTGGCCGGGTAGGCGGGGCCCTGGGCGAAGGCGGCCGGGGCGGCGATGGCGAGGGCCAGTGCGGTGCCCACGAGGGCACGTCGCGTGAAGGGCATGAATGAATGGCGAGTGGGCATGTCTTGTCTCCGTTGGTATTTATGGGTGGCGAAATTCGAAAGCGGATCAGGCCGCGGCAACGTCTTGCGGCCGGCCCGCGAGCAGGCGGCGCGCGTCGTAGTGCATGACGCAGCGGCCGTGCTGGTTGAACACGTCGATGCGCGAATCGACGATGGCGCGGTTGCCCTTCGACGTCGGGCGGATGCCGGTGACCTCGACCACGGCCTCGATGGCGTCGCCGACGAGCACCGGCGCATGGATCTTCTGCACCAGCTCGAGCATGGCCAGGCCGGTGCCCTGGATCATGGTCTGCAGGATGAAGCCCTCGATGAGCGTGTAGGTGAGCGCGGCCGGCACGGGGCGGCCCGCGATGGCGCCGGCCTCGTATTCGGCGTCGATGAAGATCGCCTCGAGCATGCCGGTCACGCCGATGAAGTTGACGAGGTCGGTCTCGGTGATGGTGCGGCGAAAGGTGCGCATGCGCTGGCCGACGGCAAGGTCTTGCCAGACGAAGCCCTGGCCCAGGCGGGGCAGCGCGCGGTCTTGCGGCGACAGGGAAGGAAGCGGGCGGGGCGTGTCGGTCATTGCGATGAGGTCTCCAGGAATCGTTCGATGCGTTCGGCGGGCCAGCCCGCCGCGGCGAGGCTTTCGCGCGTGTGTTCGCCCAGGCGCGGCGGCATGCGCACGGGCGGACGCACGCCGTCGAACTTCACGCTCACGCCAGGGAAGCGCATGGCGCCCATGTGCGGGTCGTGCAGTTCGGTGAAGAAGCCGGTGGCGACCAGGTGCGGGTCGCGCGGCAGGTCGTCCAGGCGGCTGACGGGCGCGGCCGGAATTTCGAGCCGCTCGCAGGTGGCGAGCCAGTGCGCGGTGCTGCCCGTGGCCACGAAGCCGCCGGCCAGTTCGAGCAGCTCGCCGATGTGGCGCGTGCGTGCGGCCATGTCGGCAAAGCGAGGGTCGTCGGCCAGCGCGGGCTCGCCCACCTCGGCGAAGAAGCGGCGCCAGTGCGCGGAGGTGTACGGCATCATGCAGATGTGCCCGTCGGCGGTGCGCCACGGGCGGCGCCACGGCGTGAGCACGCGCGGGTAGCCGGCGTCGGCCAGCGGCGGCTCGAAGTGGCGGCCGTACAGGTGCTCGACGAGGTTGAAGGCCACCATGGTCTCGAACATCGGGATCTCGACGAAGCAGCCGCGCCCGGTGCGCTCGCGCCGGAACAGCGCCGCAAGAATGGCCTGGGCGCCAACCAGCGCACAGGTCTTGTCGGCCGCGATGGTGGGCAGGTAGCGCGCCTCGCCGCTCTGCTGTTCCATGAGCGCCGAGAGGCCCGACATGCCCTGGATGACGTCGTCGTACGCAGGCCGCCCGGCGTAGGGGCCGCCCTGCGCAAAGCCGTGCAGGCCGGCATACACGAGACGCGGAAAGCGCGCGGTGAGCGTGTCGGGGTCGATGCCCAGCGGCGCAAGCTTTTGCGGGCGCATGCTGTGCATGAAGACGTCGGCGTCGGCGAGCAGCGCCATGAGCGCCTCGCGCGCCTCGGGGCGCTTGAGGTCGAGCACGACGCTCTTCTTGCTGTGGTTGCTGCCCAGGAACACGGCCGACATGCCGGGCTCGGCAGCGGGGCCCGTGCGGCGGGTGGAGTCGCCTTCGGGCGGCTCGATCTTGATCACGTCGGCACCGTAGTCGGCCAAGGTCTGGCTGGCCAGCGGCCCGAACACCACGCTCGAAAGGTCGAGCACTTTCACGCCCTGAAGGGGAAGCATCGTTGGTCAGTCTCCTGGCGCCGATTCTGCGAAGCGGTCGCCATGCCGTCCAATATCAAATATGCGCTCTGTGATACCGTTTACAGATCATGGACATCCGCCAGCTGCGCCACTTCATCGCCCTTGCCGAGACGCTCAATTTCCATCGCGCGGCCGAGCGGCTGCACATGGCGCAGCCGCCGCTGTCGGCCTCGATCCGGCGGCTCGAGGCGCAGGTGGGCGTGCCGCTGTTCCTGCGCAACCGGCGCGGCACCGAGCTGACGCCCGCGGGCACGGCCGCCCTCGAAGAAGCGCGCCGCGCGGTGTTCCACGGCGAGCAGTTCGCCAAGGTGGCGCAGGCCGCCTCGCGCGGCGAGGCGGGCCTGCTGCGCGTGGGCTTCGTCGGCTCGGCAACCTACGCGCTGATGCCGCGCGTACTGCCTCGTTTCAGGGCGCGCTACCCGGGCGTGCAGCTGGTGCTGGGCGAATCGACCACCGCGCGCATCGTCGGCATGGTGGAAAACGGCGACGTCGACGTGGGGCTGGTGCGCTTTCCGATCGGGCGGGCCTGCAAGGCGCGCGTGTTTCCGGCCGAGCGCGATGTGTTCGTGGCCGCACTGCCGGCCGGCCATGCGCTGGCGCGGCGGCGCCGGCTGGCGCTGTCGGACCTGGCCGCCGAGCCCTTCGTGATGTACGGCGCCATGGAAGTGCCGGGCCTGCACGCGGCGGCGCTCCTGGCCTGTCAGCAGGCGGGCTTCATTCCCGACGTGCATCAGGAGGCGGTGCAGGTGCAGACGCTGATCAGCCTGGTCGAAAGCGGCCTGGGCGTGGCGCTGGTGCCTTCGGTGGCGGCGCGGCATGTGGCGCGCAACGTGGTGTTCAAGCCGCTCGCGGGGCCGGGCGCACAGACCGCCATCGGCATCGCGCTCGCCCTGCCGCCGGGCGCGCAGACCTCGGCGGCGCAGCGCTTCGCAGACAGCGTGCTCGAGCAGCCGGCCGACTGAACCGGATCGTCCTGCTCACGCCCAAAGCCTAGAACCCGCGCAGGCGTCAGGGTCTGCTTTGGGGACTGGCTTGCCTTCTATTTCGATATATCTAGAATAGTTTCAGACACGATCAAGAAGGACCACCCCATGCGCCACTCCCACCACGCCCCGCACCCTCACCATTGCCACGCCCCGCGCGGCGAGCACGACGACGGCCTCTCGGGGGGCGGTCGCGGGCTGCGCGGCGGGCGCGGCGGCGGCGCGGGCCGGGTGTTCGGCCATGGCGGCTTGCGCTTCGTGCTGCTGCAGCTCATTGCCGACAAGCCCTCGCACGGCTACGAGCTCATCAAGGCCATCGAAGACCGCCTGGGCGGCACCTACGCGCCGAGCCCCGGCGTGGTCTACCCCACGCTCACGCTGCTGGAAGAACTCGGCTACCTGAGCGTGGAAACCGCCGACGTCGGCGGTCGCAAGCGCTACAGCATCACGCCGAGCGGCCAGGAGTTCCTGGCCGCCAACCGCGAAACGGCCGACGCCATGATGGCCCGCATGGCGGGCGGCGTGGACGGCGCCGGCCCGCGCGCCGGACGGCCCCCGCAAGTCACCCGCGCCATCGAGAACCTCAAGCTCGCGATGCGCCTGCGCCTCGGCGGCGCCCCCCTCACCGAACAACAAGCCCACGAATTCGCCGCGGTGCTCGACAGCGCCGCACAACAGCTCGAACGCATTTGAATCAACCTGAAATGACCGACTTCACCACCAACTCCTCCTCTGCCAACACGCCCGATCGCACGCCGCGCCGCGTGCGCCACGAACTGCGCTTTCGCCAGCTCACAGTGAAGACCGTGCAGCGCATGACGCCGCACCTGATCCGCATCACGCTGACCGGCGACGCGCTCGAAGGCTTCACGAGCCCCGGCTTCGACGACCACGCGAAGCTGTTCTTTCCCGATGCCACCACCGGCCAGCTCACGCTGCCGACCGTCGGCCCCGACGGCCCGGTGTGGCCCGAGGGCGGTCGCCCGGCCATGCGCGACTACACGCCGCGCCGCCACGACGCGCAGGCGAACACGCTGGAGATCGACTTCGCACTGCACGACGCCGGCCCTGCCACGCAGTGGGCCGAGCAGGCCAAGCCCGGCGACATCGTCGGCGTGGGCGGCCCGCGCGGCTCGTTCATCTTGCCGACCGAGTTCGACTGGCACCTGCTGATCGGCGACGACACCGCGCTGCCCGCGATCGCGCGTCGCCTGGCCGAACTGCCCGCCGGTGCGCGCGTGGTGGTGCTGGCGGAAGTCGACAGCGAAGCCGACGAGATTCCCTTCGAGACGCAGGCCGAACTCACGCTGCGTTGGGTACACCGCCAAGGCGCAGCACCAGGCCTGAGCCCGGTGCTGGTCGACACGCTGAAAGCGATGACGCTGCCGGCCGGCGACTTCCATGCGTGGGTCGGTTGCGAATCGGCGATTGCGAAGGCACTGCGCGCACACCTCGTGGGCGAACGCGGTGCGAACCCGAAGTGGGTTCGGGCGTCAGGTTACTGGCGCCGCGGTGCCGTTGCGACACACGACACGCACGACGAATAAGTGTTGGTATTGCTCCTTCCCCTCCCGGGGGAAGGCTGGGATGGGGGCAAGCGGCCTGTGAAAAGCCGCTGAGGGTTGATAGGCCGCGAGCCCCCACCCCACCCTCCCCCGGAAGGGTAGGGAGAAAGCCCCACTAGAGCCAACCGACGCGCTTGAACCGGTAATAGAGATACCCGCAGGTACTGACGATCAGCCCCAACGCCATCGCATACCCATAGCGAAACTTCAGCTCCGGCATGTGCTCGAAGTTCATCCCCCAGATGCCCGCAAACGCAGTGCACACCGCGAAGATGCTGGCCCACGCAGCCAGCCGCTTGGTCACTTCGCTCTCTTCGATGGTGACCATCGAGAGGTTCACCTGCACCGCCGTGGCAATGGTGTCGCGCACCGCGTCGATCGAGCCGTTGATGCGCACCAGGTGGTCGCCCACGTCGCGAAAGTACTCCTGCGTGCCCACGCAGATCTGCGGCACGCGCCCGCCGTGCAGCTTGCCCGCGGCTTCCACCAGCGGCGCCACCGCGCGCTTGAGAATGAGGCTGCGGCGCTTCAGGTCGTACAGCTGCTTGATCTTGTCGCGCGCCGCACCGCCCTGCGCAAAGATCTGCTGCTCGATGGATTCGAGTTCCACTTCGAGCGCGTCGATCACCGGAAAGTAGCGGTCGACCACCGCGTCCATCAGCGCATACAGCACAAAGCCCGCGCCGTTGCGCAGCAGGTCGGGCTCGCGCTCGCAGCGCTCGCGCACACCCAGAAAGCCCTGCTGGCTGCGGTTGCGCACCGACAGCACGTAGTTCTTGCCGACGAACACGTTGACCTCGCCCACGTTCACGCTGTGCCCGCCTTCGCCTTCTTCTGTCGAGGGCTCGACCAGGTGCATCACGACGAAGAGCGAGTCGCCGTACTCCTCCACTTTGGGCCGCTGATGGCCGTGCTGGGCATCCTCGACAGCCAGCGGGTGCAGATCGAATTCGTCCTGCATCTGGGCCAGCTCTTCCGGCGTGGCGTCGCTCAGTGCCACCCAGACGAAACAGCCGGCGCGGGAGATGTACTCGCTGATGTCCTCGACGGGAATGTCGGCGAGCTTGGCGCCGTTTTCATAGGCCACGCAATTGATCAGCATCGGGACGCTTCCCTCTTCGAACTTGGAATGAACTCAGGCGGCCGCATCGGTCGATGCGGTCGCGGCCAGGGCGGCCGTCTCTGCGAGCGAGGCCTCGATGGCCTGCGTCTCGCGGCTGAGCAACGCCAGCCCCTGGTCGGCGAGTGCGCGATGGCTGTCCACGTCGGCCCACAGGCTCGCCGCGGCTTCGGCACACGTCAGCGACGTGAAGCGGATGCGGCCCTTGGCCAGCGCGACGAAGCGCTGCTCGCGCAGCGGATCGGCCCGGTCCCAGGCGCCGCCGATGAGCACGCGCTTGCCGCGCTTGATGCGGGGCTCGCGCTCGGCGAAGAAAGGCAGCTTGGCGCTGACCCAGCCCAGCAGGCCGGTGTTCAGCGCGGTGTCGAAGGCGGAAGGGGCAGCGTTCGCCTTGGCAAACTCACGCAGCGTGCCGAGCTGGTAGAGCGCCGGGTCCTTGGCGCCGCCTGTGCCTTCCACGGGCCGGATGACGGACGGGCCGTTGCTTGCGCCCGGGCGCCCTTCGGGCCGTTTCGACTTGCGCAGGTCCGCCAACTGGGCCGGCGACATGCACAGATACAGCGCCGCGAGTTCAGCGGGCAAGGTGGCGGTGTCCGGGAGCGCGTCCGCTGCAGGGCCTTTGATTTCATCCAGGGGGGCCATGGGCGCCTTTGTTCTTCACGCGGGGTTTGCGCCGGGCGATTTTAGGAGCCGCGACGCGAGCCGCCGCCCGCGCCCGGCCGCATCAGTCGCCGGGTTCGGCCTCCGCGTCCACTTGGGGCGCCTCGGGCGCATCGGCCGGCAGCCATTGCAGCTCGTCCGGCATGTACGGCTGCGACCAACGCATGCCGTCCAGCCGCACGCGCAGCGTGAGCCCCCGCACGGTGGTCACGGTGCCGGGTTGCCCGCGCACCAGCACCCTGGCGCCCTTGCGGGCTGGTACCTGAAATCGGTTCCGGATGTCCTCGAAGCTCACTGGGATCTCCCTCCAAAGTTCTTATGCGTCCGCGCAGTCATGCGCGTGACTACGTTCGGATGCAACTTCTGGATTCAAAGTTCTGAGCCGCAGCCACGATGCGCCGTTGATCCGCGCCAGTTCCCAAAAAGTTCACATCCTCGGAACCAGAAAGGTGTTTCGGGGCGCGATGCTGCGCGGGCCGTCTGGACAATGCCGTCCAGACCAGAACAGAAGCACATGACCATCCGGCGATCCCTCCCAGGAAAACAGACCATGAAGACCGACACCGCCATCCGCCACGTCTCCCCGCCGGGTGCCAACCTCTTCCTTGAACTGGGTTTTGCGCCGGCCAAGGCCCGCCGCCTGCAGGCCGCATCGCAGAAGCAGATCGACGACGCGCGGGTCGAAATGCTCAACCGCATCGGCAAGCCGGTCACGCTGACCGTCGGCTGATCCCCGTCCGCCCGTCCCCGATAATCCCCGAGTGAAAACGACGACTGCCCACCCCGCCCCCTCTTCCAGCGACTTCTCCGGGCACACGCCCATGATGGTGCAGTACCTGGGCCTCAAAGCCGACCATCCGGACACGTTGCTGTTCTACCGGATGGGCGATTTCTATGAACTGTTCTGGGCCGACGCCGAAAAGGCCTCGCGCCTGCTCGACATCACGCTCACCCAGCGCGGCCAGTCGGCCGGGCAGCCGGTGCTGATGTGCGGCGTGCCCTTCCACTCGGTCGACACCTACCTCGCGCGGCTCATCAAGCTCGGCGAGTCCGTGGCCATCTGCGAGCAGGTGGGCGAGGTCGGCGCCAGCAAGGGGCCAGTCGAGCGCAAGGTGGTGCGGGTGGTCACGCCCGGCACGCTGACCGATTCGGAATTGCTCAACGACAAGAGCGATTCGCTGTTGCTCGCGGTGCATGCGGGCACGCGCAATTTCTGCGGCCTGGCCTGGCTCAGCGTGACGGGTGCCGAGCTGCGCCTGGCCGAGTGCCCGGCCGATGCGCTCGAAACCTGGATCGCGCGCATCGCGCCGAGCGAGCTGCTGTACAGCGCCGAGGTCACGCCCGCTTTCGAGCAGCGCCTGAAGGCCGCGCGCGCGGCCGTGCCGTTCACGCTGTCGCTGCGTCCGGCCTGGCAGTTCGATCCCGGCCTGGGCGAGCGCAAGCTCAGCGAGCAGATGGGCAGCCACAGCCTCGCGGCGTGGAACGCCGAATCGCTGGGCAACGCGCACGCCGCGGCCGCCGCGCTGCTGGGCTATGCCGAGCACACGCAGGGCCGCGTGCTGTCGCACGTGCAGCGCCTGTCGGTGGAACGCGACGGCGACCTGATCGAGCTGCCGCCCACCACGCGCCGCAACCTCGAGCTGGTGCAGACACTGCGCGGCGAAGATTCGCCCACGATGTTCTCGCTGCTCGACACCTGCATGACGGGCATGGGCAGCCGCCTGCTCAAGCGCTGGCTGCTCTCGCCGCGCCGCGACCGCAGCGAAGCGCAGGGCCGGCTCGACGCCATCGGCGCACTGCAGTCCCCCGGGCCCGGCGCCACCGCCGCACCCTGGCGCACGCTGCGCGAGCAGCTGAAGAACACCAGCGACGTGGAACGCATCGCCGCGCGCATTGCGCTGCGCCAGGTGCGTCCGCGCGAACTCGTGGCGTTGCAGCTTGCGCTGTCGAAGGCCGAGCAACTGGCGCCGCTGCTGCCGGGCGCGGCTGCGCTGCTGGCGCAGATCACCGAACGCCTCGCACCGCCGCCGGGTTGCGCCGATCTGCTGGTGCGCGCGGTCAAGCCCGACCCGTCGGCGCTGGTGCGCGACGGCGGCGTGATCGCCACGGGCCACGACGCCGAACTCGACGAGCTGCGCGAGATCAGCGAGAACTGCGACGACTTTTTGCTCAAGCTCGAGATCAGCGAGCGCGAGCGCACCGGCATCAGCAACCTGCGCGTGCAGTTCAACCGCGTGCACGGCTTCTACATCGAGGTGACGCAAAGCGCGCTCTCGAAGGTGCCCGACAACTACCGCCGCCGCCAGACGCTGAAGAACGCCGAGCGCTTCATCACGCCCGAGCTGAAGGCTTTTGAAGACAAGGCACTGAGCGCGCAAGACCGCGCACTGGCGCGCGAGAAGTGGCTGTACGAACAGCTGCTCGACGCGCTGCAACCCTCGGTGCCCGCGCTCACGCAGCTGGCCGGTGGCATCGCCGCGCTCGACGCGCTGTGCGCGCTGGCCGAACGCTCGCACACGCTGAACTGGCGCGCGCCGACGTTCGTGTCGCATCCGTGCATCGAGATACAGCAGGGCCGCCATCCGGTGGTGGAGGCGCGGCTGGCCGAAAAGTCGTCGGGCAGCTTCATTGCCAACGACACGCAGATGGGGCCGCAGCAGCGCATGCAGATCATCACCGGCCCGAACATGGGCGGTAAGTCGACCTACATGCGGCAGGTGGCGATCGTGGTGCTGCTGGCGTCCATCGGCTCGCACGTGCCGGCCACGGCCTGCCGCCTCGGGCCGATCGATGCCATTCACACGCGCATCGGCGCGGCCGACGACCTGGCCAACGCGCAGTCGACCTTCATGCTCGAGATGACCGAGGCCGCGCAGATTTTGCACAGCGCCACGGCGCAGTCGCTGGTGCTGATGGACGAAATCGGCCGCGGCACCAGCACCTTCGACGGCCTGGCACTGGCGGCCGGCATCGCGGCGCAGCTGCACGACCGCAGCAAGGCCTTCACGCTGTTCGCGACCCACTACTTCGAGCTGACCGAGTTCCCGGCCACGCACCACGGCGCCGTGAACATGCACGTGAGCGCGACCGAGTCGGGCCGCGACATCGTGTTCCTGCACGAGATGCAGCCCGGCCCTGCCAGCAAGAGCTACGGCATCCAGGTGGCGCGCCTCGCAGGCATGCCAGCCGCAGTGGTCAACCATGCGCGGCAGGCGCTCGACGCACTCGAATCGCAGCATGCGCAAACGCGTGCGCAGGTCGACCTGTTCGCGCCCCCGCCTGCCGCCGAAACCCCCATGGTCAGCGCCGTAGAATCCGCGCTGGCTGCCCTCGACCCGGACACCATGAGCCCGCGCGAAGCCCTCGACGCGCTCTATGCCCTCCAGAAACTGAACGCACGTGAACGCAGTACCGCATGAGCGGGCCCAGTTCCTGCAAGGCGAACCCATGACTTATTGCGTAGGCATCAAACTCAACGCCGGCCTGGTGTTTCTCTCCGACTCGCGCACGAACGCGGGCGTGGACCACATCAGCACCTTCCGCAAGATGATCGTCTACGAGCAGCCGGGCGATCGCGTCATGGTGCTGCTGTCGTCGGGCAACCTGAGCATCTCGCAGTCGGTGCGCGAAATTTTGCAGATCGAAGAGCTGCGCGAAACGCGCGAAGACGGCTCGCAGGGCGACCCCATCACCATCTGGAACGCCAAGAGCATGTTCGACGCCGCGCGCGTGCTGGGCTCGGCCGTGCGCCACGTGTACGACCGCGACGCCGAGGCGCTCAAGCATGCGGGCCTGGACTTCAACGTGTCGTTCATCTTCGGCGGACAGGTCAAGGGCGAAGGCATGCGCCTGTTCCTGGTCTACGCCGCGGGCAACTTCATCGAAGCGACCACCGAGACGCCCTACTTCCAGGTGGGCGAATCGAAGTACGGCAAGCCCGTGCTCGACCGCGTGCTCACGCCCGAAACGCCGCTGGACGAAGCCGCCAAGTGCGCGCTGGTGTCAATGGACTCGACCATGAAGTCGAACCTGTCGGTGGGCCTGCCGCTCGACCTGGTGGTGTACGAGGCCAACAAGCTCGAGACCGACCGCGTGATCTGCATCGACGCCGACAACCCCTACTACCGCATGATGCACAACAGCTGGGGCCAGAAGCTGCGCGAAGTGTTCGACAGCATCGAAGACCCGGTGTGGGACGACAGCGTCACCGACCACCCGCTGCGGATGCCGGCCACGCGCCACAGCCCGCTGCGCAAGATCTCGACTCCCGACGAAAAGCTCATCTGAATCTGTCCGTGCCTCCTGTCATCTTTTCGCACGGCAACAGCTTCCCGGCGAGCACCTACCGCGTCGTTCTCGACAGCCTTCGCAACCGGGGCTTCGAGGTCGACGCCATCGAGAAATTCGGGCACGACCCGAAGTACCCCGTCACCGACAACTGGCCGCACCTGGTGCAGCAGCTGGCCGACTTCGCCAAGCTGCGCGCCGACCGCGCGGGCGGCCCGGTGTTCCTCATCGGCCATTCGCTGGGCGGTTTCCTGAGCCTCATGTGCGCGGCGCGCCACCCCGAACTGGCGCGCGGCGTGTTGCTGATCGACTCGCCGATCCTCGGCGGCTGGCGCGCGAACACGCTCAACGTGGTCAAGCGCACGCCGTTCATGAAGAGCATTTCGCCCGGCGCCACCAGCCGCAAGCGGCGCAACAGCTGGGAGCACCGCGAGGCGGTGTTCGAGCACTTCCGCAGCAAGAAGGCCTTCGCGAAGTGGGACGAGCAGGTGCTGCACGACTACATCGACCACGGCACCTTCGACAGCGAAGACACGCGCGCCCTGAGCTTCGACCGCGACGTGGAAACCGCGATCTACAACACCCTGCCCCACACGCTGGGCGGGCTGCTACGCCGCCATCCGCTGAAGTGCAAAGTGGCGTTCATCGGCGGACGCCAGTCGGTCGAGATGAAGCAGGTCGGCATGGCGATGACCGAGCAGGTCACCAAGGGCCGCATCACCATGCTCGACGGCAGCCATCTGTTCCCGATGGAAAAGCCGCTGGCCACGGCGGCAGCCATCGAGGCTTCGCTGCGCAACCTGATGTAGGTGGCGCTCAGGCGCTGCTGCTGCCCACGCGGCAGGCGACCGCATCGCCGACGCGCAGCACACCGCCGCGCAGCACCCGCGCCGTCACGCCGCCGTGCCCGCGCATGGCGTTATAGCCACCGGCGCCCAGCAGTTCTTCCATGCGCGAGCAGGGCTCGCAGGGCCCGGTGATCTCGAGCAGCACCTCGGGCCCGAGCGCCAGCACCAGCGGCTGGTCGCGAAACAGCGACCGCGCCGCCAGCAGGTTGAGTCCCGACACGACGAGGTTGCGGCGCAGCAGGCCGGCGTCGACACCTTCCACGCACTGCGCGAGCGCCGAGATGACCGGCAGGTGCTCCGCCTGGATCAGCGTGACCTGGCGCTTGCCGCCGCCGCGCCCAGCGCTGCTGCGGTCACCGACCAGGCCCAGCGCTTCGATCGCCAGCACCTCCTCCACCGATTCGACAGGCGTGCGCCGCGCGGGGCGCAGCAGGATGGCGTCGAGCCGGCCGGGGTGCGGGAACTGCCGGGTCAGGGCGTGGAGATCGGACATGCGCCGCATTGTCCATGCGGACTTTTTTTGCGCGCTGCTGTCGGCCCGCCGCATACTGGCGCGTCCTTGGGGTTGAACCTCCTTCTTCGAAGCGACACCGCACCGCGCCGACGATGACCACCACCGAGCTGAGCTGGATCGCCACCACGCTGACCGCCGCGCGCCCGCGCGCGGTGGCGGCGCTGCTGCGCTACTTCCGCGACCTGGACACAGCCGAGGAAGGCTTTCAGGAAGCCAGCCTGCGCGCGCTGCGGCACTGGCCCGAGCAAGGCCCGCCCGACGATCCGCTGGCGTGGCTGATCCTCGTAGGCCGCAACGCAGCGCTCGACGAACTGCGGCGGCGCGACCGGCACGATCCGCTGCCTGAAGGCGATGACGGCGACGCGGACGCGGCCCTCGATACCGACCTCGCCGAGCAGCTCGACCAATCGCATTACCGCGACGACGTGCTGCGCCTGCTTTTTGTCTGCTGCCACCCCGCCCTGCCGCTCGCGCAGCAGATCGCGCTGGCGCTGCGCATCGTCTCGGGCTTGTCGGTGCCGGAGATCGCGCGCGCCTTCCTCGTCGGCGAGCGCGCGATGGAGCAGCGCATCACGCGCGCCAAGCAGCGCGTGGCCGCGGCCGGCCTGCCCTTCGATGCGCCCGGGGTGCGCGAACGCGGCGAGCGGCTGGCGGCCGTGGGTGCGGTGGTCTACCTGCTGTTCAACGAAGGCTATGCGGCCAGCGGCGGCACAGCCCATGTGCGCGCCGCGCTGTGCGAAGAGGCGATCCGCCTCGCGCGCCTGCTGTGCGCGCTGTTCCCCGACGAACCGGAGACCGCCGGCCTGTGCGCCCTGCTGCTGTTGCAGCATGCGCGCGCCGAGGCGCGGCTCGACGCCGACGGCATGGTCGTGCTGCTCGAAGACCAGGACCGCACACGCTGGCACCGCGCGGCGATCGACGAAGGCCTGGCCCTGCTCGATGCCGCGCTGCACCGGCGCCGCATCGGGCCGTACCAGTTGCAGGCGGCCATCGCAGCCACGCACGCACGGGCCGCACACGCAGCCGACACCGACTGGGCCGAGATCGACCGGCTCTACGCCGGGCTCGAACGGCTGCAGCCCTCGCCCGTGGTGACGCTCAACCGCGCGGTGGCCGTGGCCAAGGTGCGCGGGCCCGAGGCCGCGCTGGTGATGGTCGACGCGCTGGCGGTTCCGCTGTCGGCGTACTTTCATTTCCACGGCCTGCGCGGCGGCCTGCTGACGCAGCTGGGCCGCGCCGACGACGCGCGCCGCGCCTTTGCCGACGCGCTCGCACTGGCCCGCACCGCCGCCGAGGCCGCGCACATCCGCCTGCTGCTCGACCGCCTCGGTGCCCACGGCGATGGCACCGCTTCCGACACCCTCCACGCAAAGGACGAACGATGCTCTATTCCATCCTGATCTACGGTTCCGAAGCTGCGGCGGCCGGCTGGGCGCCCGAGGTCGAAGACGAGATGCTCGAGCGCCACACCGACCTGCGCGACGAGCTGCAGGCCGCCGGCCGGCTCGGCACCGTGCTGCGCCTGATGCCCGACACCGCCACCACGGTGCGGCACGCCGGCGCCGCGCATCCGCTGGTGACCGACGGGCCCTTCGCCGAGACGAAGGAGCAGCTCATGGGCCTCTACATCGTCGAGTGCGAGTCGCTCGAGGACGCACGGCATGCGGCGCGGCGGCTGGACTTCGAGGGCGGCGTGTTCGAGATCCGCCCGGTGACCTGGTACGACCCGGGCGTGATCGCGCCGCGCATTCCGCAGGTCTGAGAAAAATCCCACTGCGCTGTCGGATCGCCGGGGCCTGCGCCGTCCTTGGAACGAGCGCCCGCATGTCGCGGGTCGCCATCCCAAGGAGAAGCGCTCATGCCCTCGAATGTTCTGTCTTTGAAAGACCGCTGCGCCGTGATCCACGGCGGCAGCGGTGCCCTCGGCGGTGCCGTGGCCCGTGCCTTTGCACGCGAAGGCGCCCATGTGTTCATCACCGGCCGCAACCGCGACAAGCTCGATGCGGTGGTGCGAGACATCGCGGCCACCGGTGGCCGCGCGCAGGCCGCGGTGGTCGATGCGCTGGACGAAGCCGCCATGCTGCGCCACGCGGCCGAGGTCGCAGAAGAGGCCGGCGGCATCGACCTCGCGTTCAACGCGGTCGGCGTCTTCCACGTGCAGGGCCGGCCGCTCGCCGAGCTGTCGCTGGAGGACTACTTCGTCCCCGTCCACGCCTACACGCGCAGCAACTTCCTCACCGCCAAGGCCGTGGCGCCGCACATGGCGGCGCGCGGCGGCGGCGTGATCCTGTCGGTGTCGACGCCGGCCTCGCGCCTACCCGGTCCCGGGTACCTCGGACATGCCGTGGCCTGCGCCGGCGTGGAGGGGCTCACGCGCCACATGGCGGGCGAGCTGGCGGCCTTTCGCATCCGCACCGCCTGCATCCGCTCGCACGCGATTCCCGAGGCGGCGGCCGCGGGCTCGCACAGCCGCGAGGTGTTTCACCCGGCGGCCGAGCGCATGGGGCTCACGGTCGAGCAGATGCTGGCCGAGCGGCCCGAGGGCCTGCTGGTGGCGCGCCTGCCCTCGCTGGACCAATTGGCGGGCACCGCGGTGTTCCTGGCGTCGCCGCTGGCCGGGGCCATGACGGGCGCAATAGTCAACCTCAGCGGTGGGGTCATCCTCGACTAGGTCCGGCTCACGCTTTGAATTAACATCAAGATACAAATAGGAACTTTAGAAACAGTCGTTTCATTTAAGAAAAAACGTTGCACCACGTACACCACGGCTCAAAAATGTCGTCCTATGTCTGCCCCTCTTCTGGAAGACGTTGAAGTTGTCTCGCTGAGCCCTGCGCTGGTCGTCGAAGACGATCCGGCGATGCGCGAGCGGCTGGCGTACGTGCTCTCCACACTGGGCTGCGACGAGCCGCAGATCGCCTGGGCCGACAGCGTGGCCGCGGCCCGCTCGCTGCTGGAGCAGCAGCAGCATTTCGGCGTGGCACTGGTGGACATCGGCCTGCCCGACGGCAGCGGTGTCGACCTGATCGACTGGATGCATGTGCACCGCCCGCTCGTGCCCGCGGTGGTGATCTCGGCCTGGCGCACCGAGGCCGTGATCTTTGCCGCGCTGCGCGCCGGCGCCATCGGCTACCTGCTGAAGGAACGCGACGACCTCGAGCTCAGCATCGCGCTGCGCAGCATCGAGCAAGGCGGCGCACCGATCGACCCGGCCATCGCACGACGCATCCTCGGCTGGGTGGCGGCGCAGTTGCCCGCCCCGCCACCGCCCTTCGACGAGCCGACGCTGGCCCCCGTCGCACTCACGCCGCGCGAGCGCAAAATCCTCGAGCTCGTGTCGCAAGGGATGAGCAACCGCGACATGGCGGAAGCGCTGTCGATCTCCAGACTGACCGTGGAATGCCACACCAAGAACATCTACCGCAAGCTGGCCGTCAACTCGCGCACCGAGGCGATCTACCAGGGACGACGGCACGGCCTGCTGCGCTGAGGTTGTTTGCGGGCCTTGCGCTGTGGGCCCTGTGGTTGCTGCTCTCAGCAGGCAGCGCACACGCTCAAACACCCGCTGCTCCTGAACTCCGCGCCGAAGCCGCACGCGGCACCGGCTGGGACGACACCGCTCCACCCACCGACGGCTGGACGCCCGTCACCCTGCCCGACAGTTGGGCCACGCGCTGGCCCGGTTTCGACGGCGTGGTCTGGTACCGGCTGACCTGGGAGCAGCCCACGCCCGTGGGCGAAGCCGGGTTGTTGCTGCACTACCTGAACATGGCCGGCGAGGTCTCGCTCAACGGCACCACGATCTGGCGCGACCGCAGCCTGGTCGAGCCGCTCACGCGCGCGTGGAACTCGCCGCGCTACTGGTTATTGGCCGCGCCGCAGCTGCGCGCCGGCACCAACACGCTGCTGGTGCGGGTGTCGGGCCTGTCGGCCTACCAGGCCGGGCTGGGGCCGGTGAGCCTGGGCACGCCCGCCGCCCTGCAGGCCGAGTTCGGCCGCGAGCAGCTCATGCGGCGCGACCTGCAGGTGTTCGGCCTGGCGACCAGCGCGGCGGTGTCGGCCTTCTTCGCAGCGTGGTGGCTGCTGCGCCGGCGCGAAACGGCCTACGGCTGGTTCGCTGCGATGTCGGTGCTGTGGCTGCTGTTCGGCTACAACCAGATCGCCACCAGCCCCTGGCCCTTTGCCAACAACCACAGCTGGCAGGCGCTCAACACCTCGCTGCTGCTGTTCTTCAGCATGTCGTATGGCGTGTTCGTGCTGCGCTTTGCCGGGCGGCGCCTGCCGCGCCTCGAAATCGCGGCGTTCGCGGTGGCAACAATCGGCGTGCTCGACCTGTGGTTCGCCGGCACTGCGAACCTGCCCACCCACCGCGCGATCTGGACCCTGGTGGGCGGCCTCACGATCATCGGGGTGAACAGCGCCGGCATCTTCCATGCGCTGCGTTACCGCGGCAGCCCGATGCGTTCGCTCGCGCCGTTCATGGCGGTGTCGGCGCTCACGGGCGCACACGATCTGCTGGTGTTCACGCAGGTGATCGACAGCAACATCTACTACACGACCATGTCCTCGTACGTGCTGCTGCTGGGCATGGCGCTCACGCAGGCCGGGCGCTTCGTGCAGAGCCTGAAGCGCATCGAGAACTTCAACACCGAGCTGATCGAGGAAGTGAACGCCGCCAAGGCCGAGCTCGCGGCCACGCTCGCGCAACAGCACGCACTCGAGTTGGCGCACGCGCGTATCGGCGAGCGCGTGAACCTCGTGAGCGACCTGCACGACGGCCTGGGCGGCATGCTCGTGGGGAGCATCGCGACGCTGGAGCGCACGCCCGACCACCTCAGCGCGCCGCAGCTGCTGGCCATGCTCAAGAGCCTGCGCGACGACCTGCGGCTGATCATCGACGCCACCGGCCGCGACGACGGTGCGCGTGCACTCGGCGAACTGCTGGCGCCGCTGCGCTACCGCAGCGCGCAGCTGCTCGACGCCAACGGCATCGACTGCCGCTGGAAGGTCTCGGGCATCGACACGCTCGAACTCGCGCCTTCGCAAAGCCTGGACCTGATGCGCTTCCTGCAGGAGGCGCTGACCAATGTGCTCAAGCACAGCGCAGGCCGACGCGTGGACGTGACGGTGGCGCGCGCGGGCGCCGAACTGCAGCTCAGCGTGCGCGACGACGGCCGCGGCTTCGCGGTTCACAGCGTGAGCGGCGGTGCGGGGCTGCGCAATTTGCAGGCGCGGGCGCGCCGCCTGGGCGCGGAGCTTCAGTTGCAGTCGCAGCCCGGCGACACGCAGGTGGTGCTGCTGATGCCTTTGGGCGGTGCTGCTACTTGACCAGCGTCAGCGTGCCCTTCATGAGCGACGCGTGTCCGGGGAACGAGCAGAACCACGCATAGCTGTCGCCGGCCTTGAGCTTGGCCACGTCGAAGCTCACGGCATCGGTCTCGCCGCCGCCGATGACCTTCGAATGCGCGATGACGCGGGCATCGCCCGGCTTCACATAAGCCTTGTCCAGCCCTGCGCCGATGCCGTCCGCCGCCACGCCTGGCGCGTCAGCGGCCTTGCTCAGCACCCAGTTGTGGCCCATTGCGGCCTTGGGCATCTTGCCGACGTGCTTGAGCTTCACGGTGAACTGCTTGCAGCTCGCCGGCACCGCGATGGCGGTCTTGTTGAACTGCATCGCGTCGTTGCCTTCGATCTCGATGTCGCAGGTGGCGGCCAGCACGGGGCCGGCGAGCAGCGCCGTGAAAAGCAGGGCCGCGGTGGTTTTCGTCTTCATCACATGGTTCCTTCGGTGAGGTGCCGATTCGGCACGCCCCACTGTGCGGTGGGCGTGCCGCGAAACCCTTGCGATGAATCAAGGCGTGTGGAGAAAGGCCTCAGAGTTCGAGCACCAACCGTCCTTCGCAGGCGCGGGAACAGCAAGCCATCATCTTCGTGTTCGCATCGCGCTCGCTGCGCGTGAGCACCACGTCGCGGTGATCGACCTTGCCGGCCAGCACGCGCACTTCGCACGAGCCGCACAGCCCTTCTTCGCAGTCGCTCTGCACATCGACATTGGCCGCGCGCAAAGCCGTCAGCAAGGTCTGGTCGGACGGCACGGTGATGACGAGGCCGGAGTCTTTCAGCTCCACCTCGAAGGCATGTTCCTTCGACGGGTCGAGCGTGGCCAGCGTCGATTCGAAATGCTCGACGCGCAATGCGCCCTCGGGCCAGGCGGCGCAGCAGTCTTCGAGCGCTTCGAGCATGCGCAGCGGACCGCAGGCATAGACCTGAGCGCCGGGCACTGGCGTGGCCAGCAACGCACGCAGGTCGTTGCGCCGGCCTTCGTCGGCCGCATGCACGTGCAGGCGATCGCCGTGCATCGCAGTCAGCTCGTCGACGAAGGCCATGGTGGCGCGGCTGCGGCCGCTGTAGTGCAGTTCGTAGTCCATGCCCAGCGCCTTCGCGCGCCGCGCCATCGCGCTCACAGGCGTGATGCCGATGCCGCCTGCGATGAAGATCGCCTTCGCGAGCGACTCGTCGAGCCGGAAGTGGTTGCGCGGGCCGCGGATGCGCAAGCGGTCGCCCACCTTCACGTTCGCATGCACCCAGGCCGAACCGCCACGGCCTTCGGGCTCGTGCAGCACGGCGATCTCCAGCGCGTGGGCTTCGTCGGGGTCGCCGCACAGCGAGTACTGGCGCGACAGCTCGGGCGTGCCGCATTCCACGTCGATGTGCGAGCCCGGCGTCCAGCGCGGCAGCGGCTTGCCGTCGGGCGACACCAGGCGCAGCCGCACGATACCGTCGGCCACCGGCGTCACGCGCTCGACCACCACGGGCCGCGCGATGGCGTGCGCCGACGGCTCGCCGATGCGTACGGGCACTTGCACGTCGCGCAGGCCCGCATTGGCGCGCTCGGGGTTGGCGCGCGCGTCCCACTCGACCCACAGGTGCTCGGGACCGCGGAACGAGGTGTTGGGCACGTAGCTGAAGCGTTGTTCCGACAGGCGCATGTGCGGCAGACGGCGCGTGAACTCCTCCAGGAAGATCTGCATCTCCATGCGCGCCAGGTTCTTGCCCATGCACTGGTGCGAGCCGTAGCCGAAGGTCAGGTGGTCGCTGGCGTTGTCGCGGCGGATGTCGAACAGGTCAGCATCGGCGAAGTGGCCTTCGTCGTGGTTGGCCGACGAGGTGACGATCAACAGGCGCGAGCCCGCCGGCAGGTCGACACCGCCGACCTGCGTGTCTGTCGTGACGAGCCGGCGCCAGGCGGCCACCGAGCCGTTGTGGCGCAGGCACTCTTCCACCGCATTGGGAATGAGGCCCGGGTCGTCGCACAGCTCCTGCCACACCTGCGGGTGCTGCAGCAGCAGCTTCACGGCGTTGGCGGTGGCGTTGGCGGTGGTCTCGTGCGCGGCGACGATGCCGGCCATCATCATCGAGTGCAGGTACGAGTCGGTGACGACCTCGGGGTGCTGCATCTGCTTGCGGATGCCGTACTGCATCCAGCCCGGTGCGTCGGGGTCTTGGCGCATCTTGTCGAGCACCTTGCCGGCGTACTGCCAGAAGTTGCCGACGGCGTGCGCCACGGCGACCTGCTCCTCGGGCTTGGGACGGCCCCAGGTGTTGACGGTGTGCGCGATGGAGTATTTGCGCAGCGTGTCCATGTCTTCCTCGGGCACGCCGAGAAAGTGCAGCGCCACGGTGAGTGGAATTTCCCACAGCATCTGATCGACGAGGTCGGCGCGGCCGTCGTCGATGAAGCGGTCGACATAGCTGCGCGCCAGCTCGCGCACCAGCGGCTCGTGGTGCTTCAGCGCCTCGGGGGTGAACGGGTCCATGAGCGCGCGGCGACGCGGCATGTGGGCCGGCTCATCCTCGTTCACCAGCGTGCGGTTGAGCGCAAAGCCGTAGCTTGCGAGCACGGCGTTGGCTTCGTCGCCCGTGGGCGTGATCTTCTCCAGCGCGTTCGACGGGCTGAAGGTGAGGTTGTCGCGGAACACCGCCTTGATGTCGTCGTAGCGCGTGATCACCCAGTAGCCCAGCTTGGGGCTGTAGAAGATCGGCTCCTGCTCGCGCGCCCAGCGCACGTACTCGGGCGGGTCTTGCTGGTAGCCGTCTTCGAAGGGATCGAACTCGGCGGCGCGCTGGCTCACGGGGCAGCCGGTGGGCGTGCTGTGCGACGAGAGCGCCCCGTGCGCGACGGGGCAGCCAGAAGCCGAGGAAGTGCGCGATGGCATGGCGGTGTCGGACATGGCAGCAGACTCAGTCGAGCGTGATCTTCAGGTCGCGGATCAGCTTGTGCCAGCGCGCGGTCTCGGCCTTCAGCAGCTCGGTGTACTGCGCGGGCGTGTTGCCCACGGGCTCGACGCCGAAGTCGACCATGCGCTTGTTCACCGAGGGCTCGTGAATGGCCGCCACCAGCTGGCGGTTGAGCGTGTTCACCACATCGGCCGGCGTGGCCGCGGGCACCACCACGCCGACCAGCGCGGCGGCCTCGACGTTCTTGTAGCCGAGCTCGGCGAAGGTGGGCACGTCGGGCAGCTGCGGCAGGCGCGTGGGGTTGGCCACGGCCAGCGCGCGCACCTTGCCGCCCTTGATGAAGCCGGCGCCGGCGGCCATGTCGACCATCATGGCCGGCAGCTGCCCGCCGACCACGTCGGCCAGCGCGGGCGCTGCGCCGCGGTACGGCACGTGGACCATGAAGAGCTTGGCCTCCACCTTCAGCAGTTCCATCGCCAGGTGGTGCGGGCTGCCCGCGCCGGCCGAGGCGTAGTTGATGCCGCCCGGCTTGGCCTTGGCCTGCGCGATGAAGTCCTTGGCGGTGGCAAAGCCCGAGTTGGCGCCGACCACCAGGATCATGGGGAACTTGCCCATGAGCGTGACGGGCGCCAGGTCTTTGGTGGGGCTGTAGCTCAGCGACTTGTACAGCGCCGGATTGAACACCAGCGTGCCGTTGTCGGCCGAGAGCACGGTGTAGCCGTCGGCCGGGGCGCGCGCGGTTTCGGCGGCGGCCAGCGCGGTGTTGCCGCCCGGCTTGTTGTCCACCAGCACGGGTTGGCCGACCTGCGTCGACAGCGTCTGGGCGACGGTGCGCGCAAGGAAGTCGGAGCCGCCGCCGGCCGCGTAGGGCACGAGCCAGCGGATCGGCTTGGCGGGGAAAGCGGTCTGGGCGCTGGCGGCGGTGGCCAGGGCAGCGAGGGACAGGACCGCAAGGCCGCGGGCGAAGTGCATCTTCATCGGGTGTCTCCGGAGTGGATATTGTGTATTGCGTAATTATCATACGCATTGCGTAATTAACGATCCACGGGTTTACCCGGCCGCCTGGGCCGCCACCTAAGATGCCGACGACATGACCTCCCCCGCCGAAGCTCCTTCTTCCCCTCCCCGCGAGCGCCGCCAGCGCGTGCAGTCCGCCGAGACCGGCATGGCCGTGCTCAAGGGCCTGGCGCACCTGGGCGGGCGCAGCAGCCTCACGGCCCTGGCCACCCACGTGGGCGAGAGCCCGGCGAAGGTGCACCGCTACCTTGCGAGCCTGATGGAAGAAAGCCTGGTGCGCCAGGACACCGCCTCGCAGCACTACTACCTGGGGCCCGAGGCGATCCAGATCGGGCTGGCCGCCATGCGCCAGGCCGACCCGATCCGCGCGGCCGAGCCCTGCCTGATCCGCCTGCGCGAATCGCTGGAGGTGACCTGCTTCGTCGCGGTGATGGGCAACAAGGGCCCGACCATCGTGCGCTTCGAGGAGCCGGGCCTGCCGGTGACGGTAAACGTGCGCGCCGGCTCGGTGATGTCGATGCTGTGGTCGGCCACCGGCCGCGCCTTTCTGGGCCTGCTCGACGAGTCGCGCGTGGTGGCGCTGGCCGAACAGGAACTGGCCGAAGCCACCGCGGACATGCGTGCGCTGCTCGATGCGGCCGACCCCATCGGCGCGCTGCGCCGCGAGGTGCAGCAGGCGCACTGCGCGATCGTGAAGGACACCTACCTGCGCGGCATCAGCGCCGTGGCGGCGCCGGTGTACGACTACGCGGGAAGGGTGTGCGCCGTGATCACCGCGCTGGGTGCCACGGGCGGGTTCGACCCGTCGATCGACGGGCCGATCGCCATCGCCGTGCGGCGGGAGGCGAAGGCCGCCGGCGCGCTGCTGGGCGCGGCGGCCTGAGGCAACGCCGGAGCTGCCCGAAGGCAGCGGGCAGATTTACTCTGCCCAGACCACCGTGCCGGTCCACGCCGTGGCCAGCACGACGATGCCGAAGGCGATGCGGTACCACGCGAACGGAATGAAGTTGTGCGTGCTGATGTACTTCAGCAACCAGCGCACGCACAGCCACGCGCTGATGAACGAGAAGGCCAGGCCCACCGTGAACATCGGAATGTCGGCCATCGACAGCAGCGCGCGTTCCTTGTACAGGCTGTAGGCACCCGCGCCGATGAGCGTCGGAATCGCCAGGAAGAACGAGAAGTCGGTCGCCGCCTGGCGCGACAGGCCCAGCAGCATGCCGCCGATGATGGTCGAGCCGCTGCGGCTGGTGCCGGGGATCATCGCGAAGCACTGCACCAGGCCGACCTTGAGCGCGTCCCAGGGCGTCATGTCGTCCACGTGCTCGACACGCACCGAGCCCGGCGGGCGCTTCTCAGCCCACAGGATGATGAAGCCGCCGATGATGAAGGTGCTGGCCACCACGGTCGGAATGAACAGGTGCGCCTTGATCATCTTGCCGAACAGCAGGCCCAGCACCACGGCGGGCAGGAAGCCGATGACGATGTTCAGTGCCAGCCGGCGCGCCTTGGGCTGGCGCGGCAGCGCCACCACGGTCGAATGGATCTTCTGCCAATAGACCAGGATCACCGCGAAGATCGCGCCGGTCTGGATGGCGATGTCGAACACCTTGGCCTTGGCGTCGTCGAAGCCCAGCAGCGAGCCCGCAAGAATGAGGTGGCCGGTCGACGAGATCGGCAGGAATTCGGTCAGACCCTCCACGATGCCCATGACAGCGGCCTTGACCAGCAAAACGATATCCACGCGTACTCCTTGTAAGAGCGGCAATTATGGCGAGGCCTCCGGTCAGGTCCTGCTCAGGCCCTCGGCCGCAGGAAATACCTAGTTCAGGTGATGTTCGACGTCGGCGCATTAATACATATTGGTAACAGTTATTCACCTGCGGCCGAAGGAGCATCCATGTCAACGTTCACCACCGGGAGTGAACTCGAGGACTGCGTCGCTGAAGAACGCCCCTCGACGCTCGACGACCATGTCGAAGACCGACTCAAGAGCCCCTGCCAGCGGGAGCGGGAGCAGTGCCACGGCATGCTGCGCGTGGCCGAAGCCACCGGCGCCTCGGCCTACGAGCTGCGCCAGCTGACGCAGCGCCTGGCCGATATCGACCGCTGCGGCGCCAGCGCCTGCATCGTCGCGCAGGGCCACGTGGAGGCCGACCGCATGGCCTCCGGCCTGCAGGCCGACGCCGCCCTGTGCATCGACTTCCGGCTGCTGGAGCCGCTGGGCCCGGCCCACGACAAGAAATGGTTTGCGCGCTGGAAGTTCTGGAGCTTCCTGCTCGGTGCGGCCGGCCCGGTGGCCGCGCTCACGCTGCAGGGCCTGGCGCTGCGCCCGGCCGAACCGCACGATGCGCATGCCGACCTGGTCGCCAAGTCGCGCAAGGTGCTCGAAAGCTGGCGCCGCACCTCCGACACCCTCTTCTGGCACGCGGTGGAAGACTATGTGCGCCAGCAGGCCTTCTCGCTCGAAACGCAGGCCTACCTGATGCACTGCGTGGCGTCGGTCTTCGCCGCCGATGCGCCCTCGCTGTCCGACGCCGAGCGCGAACGGCTGGCCGCCGTGCTCACCGACACCTACTGCGACGCGCTCGGCACCGCGGCGACCATGCCGTCGTCGGACATCTACCGTCGCCTGGCGCAGGGCCTGGAAACCGACAGCGGCAACGCCGGCCCGGGCCGTCCGCTGGGGCGTGGCGAGGCCGCACAGGTGGCGATGACCACGCTGGTCACGGTCGTCGGCAACGGCGGCTCACACTGAGCCTGTAGACGCGCGACGGCGCAGCGCACGCACCGCGCTGTCGACCGTCGTCAGCACCGGCAAGCCACTGGCTGCCTCGCAGGCGCCACGCGCCCGCGCCATGCTGAACTGAGCCAGAGCAATGCGCGTGCAGCCGCGCGCGCGCAGCGCCGCAGCCTGTTCGGCGATGAGCGCATCGTGGCGCTGCGCGTCGCCCGCATCGAGCGCGGCCAGTGCGCCCTCGGCCAGCGCCAGCTCGAGCGCCATGCCCGAAGGAAACTCCGGCGGCATCGACTCCAGCGTGCGCGCAAAGGTCGCGATCAGGCCCAGGCGGCCTTCGCCCTGCACCGCCTCTTCGATCATGGCCTCGTTGGGCTTGAGCACCGGAATGCCCGCATGCCGCTGCGCGACCGCCTCGATGCACGGCCCGAAGGCCGAGCAGGTGAAGAGAATGCCGCGCGCACCCGTGTCCACCGCGTACTGCGCCAGACGCTGGAAGCGCTCGTGCATGGCCGCGTCGAGCCCCTTGCCATCGCGCGCGAGATCGGCCGAGAGGCTGTCGTCCAGCAGGTTCATGCGCACGGCCTCGGGCCAGTCGCGTGCAAAGGCTTCGTTGATGGGCGCGACGGAATGCGAGAGTGCGTGGATGAGGGCGATGCGTGTCATGAAATCAGAGGAGATCGAAACGCTCAGATGCCCTTGGACGACGGGTTGGCAAACGCCTCCTTCGTCTCGGCATTGAGCGGGTAATTGATGTTGATGCCCTTGGGCGGAATCGGCGACATGAACCACTTGCTGTAGAGCTTGTCCATCTCGCCGGACTTCATCATGCCCGAGACCACGCGGTCCACCAGCGCCTTGAAGGCGGGGTCGTCCTTGCGGAACATCAGCGACTGGTTCTCGGTGCGCAGGCTCTCGCCGGTGATGACGAAGTCCTTCGGGTTGCGCGCGTTGGCGATCTGGCCCGCGAGCAGGATGTCGTCGAGCACGAAGGCCTGCGCGCGGCCGCTCTCGACCAGCAGGAACGAATCGGTGTGGTCCTTGCCCGAGAGCTGGTTCACCTCGAGGCTGCGGCCCTTGTCGGCCGCGCGCAGCAGGCGGAACGAGGTGGTGCCGGCGGTGGTGACCACGGTCTTGCCCTGCAGGTCGGCGATGCTCTTGATGCCCGAATCGGCCTTCACCAGCGTGCGCACGTTGTAGCGGAAGATGTCCGGCGAAAACGCCACCTGCGACTGGCGCTCGACCAGGTTGGTGGTGGAGCCGCACTCGATGTCCACCGTGCCGTTCTGCACCAGCGGGATGCGGTTGGCCGAGGTCACGGCCTGGTACTTGATGTCGAGGGCCGGCAGCTTCAGCTCGGTCTTCACCGCCTCGACGATGCGGTTGCAGATCTCGATGCTGTACCCCACGGGCTTCAGGTTGCCGTCCAGGTACGAGAAGCCGAACGAGGCCTCGCGGTAGCCGAAGGTGATGGCGCCGCTGGCCTTGATCCTGGCGAGCGTGTCGTTGGCGGCCTGCGCCTGCGCGGCGGTGGTCGGCAGCAGCGTGGCACAGGCCAGCGCGAAAGCGGCGGCGGCGATGGAAAGCGACGGACGAAGCTGGGGCATGGAACGCTCCTCGGAACGGCGGTTGAAGAAAAGGGGGACGGTGATTCAGCGCGTCGCGCCGCGCGTGACCGCGTCGACCGAGGCCGCGAGCCGCGAAACGATCTCGTGCAGGTGGTCGCGCGTGGCGATGTACGGCGGCGCCAGCAGCACGTGGTCGCCCTGGCGGCCGTCGACCGTGCCGCCGAAGGGGTAGCACAGCAGGCCGCGCGCCATCGCGTCTTTCTTGAGGAGCGCGTGGACCTTCAGCGACGGATCGAAGGGCCGCTTGCTCGCGCGGTCGGCCACCAGCTCGACGCCCCAGAAGAAGCCGCGCCCGCGGATGTCGCCCACGTGCGGGTGATCGCCCAGCGCCTCGGCCAGCATCGCGCCGAAGGCGACGCCGTCGTCGCGCACCTTGGCGACGAGGCCATCGCGACGGATCACCTGCTGCACCGCGAGCGCCGCCGCGCAGGCCATCGGGTGGCCCAGGTAGGTGTGACCGTGCTGGAAGAAACCGCTGCCTTTCGACATGGCCTCGACGATCTTTCGCTGCGCCAGCACCGCGCCGATCGGCTGGTAGCCGCCGCCCAGGCCCTTGGCGATGGTCATCAGGTCGGGCGCCACGCCCTCCTGCTCGCAGGCGTGCAGCGAACCGGTGCGGCCCATGCCGCACATCACCTCGTCGAGGATCAGCAGCACGCCGTACTTGTCGCAGACCGCGCGCACCGCCTTGAAGTAACCCGGCACGGGCGTGAGCACGCCGGCGGTGGCGCCGCCCACGGTCTCGGCCACGAAGGCGATCACGCGGTCGGCGCCCTGCGCGACGATGGCCGCTTCCAGTTCGGCCGCCAAGCGCAGGCCGTACTGCTCGGCGCTTTCATCGGCGCGCTGCTCGCGGTACGGGTAGCACGGGGCGACGTGCGTGGCCGGCACGAGGATCGGCGCGAAGGGCTCGCGCCGCCAGGCGTTGCCGCCCACCGCGAGCGCGCCCAGCGTGTTGCCGTGGTAGCTCTGGCGGCGCGCGATGAAGTGGGTGCGCTGCGGCTGGCCGATTTCCACGAAGTACTGGCGCGCCATCTTCAGCGCCGACTCCACCGCCTCCGAGCCGCCGCTCACGAGGTACACGTGGCTCATGCCTTCGGGGGCGGAACCGATGAGTTCGTCGGCCAGCTGCTCGGCCACCTCGCTCGTGAAGAAGCTGGTGTGGGCGTAGGCCAGCGTGTCGATCTGCGCGTGCATGGCCGCCATCACCTCGGGATGGCCATGGCCGAGCGAGGACACGGCCGCACCGCCCGACGCATCGAGGTACTCGCGCCCGTCGGCGTCGCGGATGAACATGCCCTGCGCGCTGGCGGCAACGGGCGGGGTGTGGCGAAGGTGGCGGTGGAAGACGTGCGTCATGGCAAGGGGAAAGCGGCGGCCTGTGTTTGGAACTAACGTTTCGGCCGAATTATTGTTTGGAACATTTGTTCCGTCAACTCCCGGGATTTCCCTGCTCCGGTACATTCGTTCCAGACACCCAGAGAAAAGAGACACCGCCATGGGCGCCCGAGAACAGATCCGCCAGCGTTTCAACGAACTGAGCCCTGCCCTGCAGCAGGTCGCGCGCTACGTGCTCGACCACCCCAACGAAGTGGTCACGGGCTCGATGCGCAACGTCGGCACGCGCGCGCAGAGCACGCCGGCCACGCTGGTGCGCTTCGCCCAGCACCTGGGCTTCGACGGCTGGCCGCAACTCAAGGAGGCCTTCGCCGCTGACATGGGCCTGGGCACCGAAACGTATGGCGTGCGCGCCAAACAGCTCGTGGGCCGCGCCGCCGACCAGGGCCTGACGGGCGAGATGTTCGAGGTGCAGCGGCGCAACCTGGAGCTCACGCACCAGCAGAGCGGGCCGGCGCTGCTCAAGGCCTGCGTGCTGCTCGAAAAGGCGCCGGCCGTGCACGCGGCAGGCTTTCGCGCGTGCTTTCCGATCGCGTTCTCGTTCGTGTACGTGTACCGGCTCTTTCGCACCAGCGTGCATTTGGTCGACGGCCAGGGCGGCTCGCTCGAGATGCAGCAGCGCGCCTTCGCCAAGGGCGACGCGCTGGTGGTGGCGAGCTTTGCGCCCTACTCGCGCGAAGCCTTGCAGGTGGCCGAGGCTGCGAAGGCGGCCGGTTGCCGCATCGTGGCGATCACCGACAGCGTGACCTCGCCGCTGTCGCTGCTGGCGGACGAGACGCTGCTCTTCACCATCCACAGCCCGTCGTTCTTCCCCTCGGTGGCGGCCGGCGTGGCTGTGACGGAAGCGCTGGTCGAACTGCTCGCGAGCCGCGCGGGCAAGCCGGTGATCCGGCGCATCGACCAGGCGGAAGCGCAGCTGTTCGAGTCGGGGGCCTACCTCATGGCGCCCGTGGCGCGCGGCGGCTGAGAGACGGAATCAGGCCAGCGCGCGGGTGCGGCCGGCGCTCTGGCGCAGATACAGCACCAGCAGGTCGCGGTTGGCGTTGATGTGCTCGCGCATGGCCGCTTCGGCGCCGGCAGCTTCCTGCCGGCCGAGCGCCTCGACGATGCAGCGGTGCTCTTCCAGCGCCTGCAGCGCCTGGCCGTGCCGGTACATCAGCATGGCGGCGTCGCGCTTGTGCGGGCGCGAGCGGCTGTCGAAGATCACCGGCAGCTGGCAGGCCCGCTGCACGGCCTCGCTGAGCCAGCGGTTGTCGGCCAGCGACAGCAGCTTGTGGTGGAAGGCCTGGTTCAGGTCCTGCCACTGGTCGGCGCGCTCGTCGGACCATTCGCCGCTGTCGTGCAGCAGCGCGTGCTGCTCGTCGACCATGGCCGTCAGTTCGGCCAGCGCCTCACCGCCCAGGCCGCGCTCGCTGAGCAGGCGGCAGCCCATGCCTTCGAGCGTGGCGCGCACGCTGAAGGCGTCGAACACGTCCTTGGCGTCGAAACGGCGCACCTGGAAACCCCGCTGCGGGTGGTAGACCAGCAACCCCTCGTCGGCCAGCCGCGCCATGGCGCCGCGCACAGGGGTGCGCGACACGCCAAGCTCGTTGGCGAGCGAAATCTCCATGAGGTGGGCGCCGGGGGCGATCGCACCATCGAAGATGCGGGTGCGCAGCGTGTCGGCCACGGACAGCACGCGCGTCCGCGAGGGATCTGGGGGGGTCATCGAAAGTCGGAAACAGGGAGCGGCCCGAAGCGGGCCGCGCGGATGGTACGGCGGCGTATCGAAGCTTCATATCCCCAATTTCCGTAAAAATTCCTTTCTGGCGACTTTTTCGAGAATTACGGAAAAATTATTAACTTCTGTAAACAAACACCCCGGTTTCCGCGTTACCGCCCCGCCGTTTCGGCCGCCAGGTGGATCGCGGCGCGAATCCGGGGGTAGGTGCCGCAGCGGCAAATGTTGCCGCGCATGGCGTCCGAGACCTGGTCGTCGCTGGGTTTGGGCGTGGCCTTGAGCAGCGCGCAGGCCGACATGAGCTGGCCGCTCTGGCAGTAGCCGCACTGCACCACGTCGACCTCGGTCCAGGCCTGGCGCAGGGCGTCGGCCTCCCGGCCTTTCAGGCCCTCGATGGTGGTGACCTCGCGGGCGCCCACGGCCTCGAGCGGGGTGACGCAGGAGCGCACGGCCTCGCCGTCCAGGTGCACGGTGCAGGCGCCGCACAGCGCCTTGCCGCAGCCGAACTTGGTGCCGACGAGCTTCATCTCGCCGCGCAGCACCCACAGCAGCGGGGTGTCGGGCTCGGCGCTCACGGTGGCGGTCTGGCCGTTGATCTTCAGCGTGGTGGTCGTGGTCATGGGGATGTCCTTCTTGTTCTGGGAGGATCAGGCCAGCCGCAAAGGCAGGCTGCGCAGGCGCTGGCCGGTCAGCGCGAACACGGCGTTGGCCACGGCGGGCGCGATGGGCGGCGTGCCCGGCTCGCCGACGCCGCCGGGCGGCACCTCGGCGCCGGTGCCGGCGAGGATGTCGACCTCGATGACCGGGCACTCGTCGATGCGCAGCGGCGTGTAGTCGTGGAAGTTGCTCTGCTGCACCTGGCCGCGCGCCACGGTGATCTCGCCGCGCAGCGCCGCCGACAGGCCGAACACGATGCCGCCTTCCATCTGCTGGCGGATCAGGTTCGGGTTCACCGGCAGGCCGCAGTCGATCACGCACACCACACGGTGCACACGGATCTGCCGCTCGGGCGTCACCGACACCTCGGCCACCTGCGCCACGATGCTGCCGAAGGCGCGGTGGATGGCCACGCCGCGCGCGCGCTTCGTGCCGTCGGGCCCGTCGGCCAGCGGCTCGCCCCACTTCGAGAGCTCGGCCACGCGCTTGAGCACCGCCAGGTGGCGCGCGTCCTTGGCGAGCAGGCCGGCGCGGAAAGCCACCGGGTCCTTGCCAGCGGCCACCGCGCATTCGTCGATGAAGCTCTCGACGAAGAAGCCGTTCTGCGAATGCGCCACCGAGCGCCAGATGCCGGTGGTGACGGCCGATTCGACAGGCACGTGCGCCACGCGGGCCTGCGGAAAGTCGTAGGCGGTGTTCCAGGCGCCGTCGGTCGAGTTGTCCATGAACGACGGCGCGCCCAGGCTGGAGCCGGCGCTGGTGGTCTGCCACGCGACCAGCGCGCCCGCCGCGTCGAAGCCGGCCTTGCACCGCGCCACGTAGGCGGGGCGATAGAAGTCGTGCGTCATGTCTTCCTCGCGCGACCAGATCAGTTGCACCGGCGCGCCGCCGGCCTCGCGCGCGAGCTGCGCGGCCTGCACCAGGAAGTCGATGAAGTAGCGCCGCCCGAAGCCGCCGCCCAGGTAGGTGACGTGCAGCGTGACCTTCTCGGCATCGATGCCCAGCGTCTTGGCGACCGCGGCGCGCGCGAAGCCCGGCGCCTGCGTGGGCGCCCAGACGGTGGCGGCGCCGTCCTTGAACTGCACGGTGCAGTTCATCGGCTCCATGGTGGCGTGCGCCAGGAAGGGGACGCGGTACTCGACCTCGATGGTGCGCGCGGCCGACTTGAGTGCTGCTGCCACGCCGCCCGTATCGAGGCGCGCGTTGCCCGCGTCAGCGTCGAGCGTGCGCGCGAGGCGGTCGATCATCTCGGCGCTCGACAGGCTCGCGGCCGGGCCGTGGTCCCAGGTGATGTCGACCTTCTTCAGCGCGCGCATCGCGTGGTACGGCGTGTCGGCGATCACCGCCACGCCGCCCGCCGTGCTGCCGGTGCCGACGAGGCTCGCGGCCACCGGCTCCAGCGCCATCACCTTGCGCACGCCGGGCAGCGCCTCGGCAGCTTTCGCATCGAAGTGCGCGACGCGGCCGGCCAGCGTCGGGCACATGGCGATGCTGGCGTACAGCAGGCCCGGCGGCAGCACGTCGATGCCGTAGGTGGCCGTGCCGTTGAGCTTGCCGGCGTTGTCGATGCGCCGCTGCGGCTGTCCGATGACGCGGAAGTCGGCGGGCGCCTTGAGCTTCACCGCCGTGGGCAGCGGCTGCTGCGCGGCCTGCGTAGCGAGTTCGCCGAAGCGCGCGCTGCGGTTGGAAGCTGCGTGCAGCACGCGGCCGGCCTCGGTGCGGCATTCGCTGGCGGGCACCTGCCACTGGGCCGCCGCCGCGCCCACCAGCATCAGCCGCGCCGACGCGCCGGCTTCGCGCACCGGGCCCCACTGATCGGTGACGCTCGACGAGCCGCCCGTGCCCGACAGCCCCGGGATCGTGCGCAGCAGCTTGCCCACCACCTGGTGCGCCGCGCGCTTGCCGAAGCCCTCGTCGCCAGGCTTGAAGGGCAGCGCGTCGAGGATCATGGCCTGGTTGTTGTAGATGGCATCGAAGCCGGCCTGCTCGAGCCGCACCTGCGACATCGAAGCGTCCATCTCTTCGGCCAGCAGCATCGCCAGGCCGGTGTGCGTGCCCTGCCCCATTTCCGACTGCGTCATGACCAGCGTGACCGTGTCGTCACTGCCCACCTTGACCCAGCCATTGAGCACGACCTGCCCGTTGCCCGCCGGCAGCGGCGCGCCGGGCACGAGGCGCGACGCCGCCGGCGTGGCGGCCCAGCCGACGACCAGGGCGCCGGCGGCCCCGAGGGTGCCGAGCACGAAGTGGCGGCGTTTGAGTGTGGGCATGGGGGGTCTTTCTTCGGTGGGGGTCTTGCTTGTCGTTCGTGCGGAGATGTCGCCGTCGTCAGGGCGGCACGGCGATGCCTCGCCAGAACATCTCGAAGCCGGCTTCGGCGCAGTCGAAGGCCTCGTGGTCATCACCGGCCTGCGCGATGTAGCCGACTGTGGTCTCGGCCATGGCCGTGAGCATCGCGCCCAGGAATTCCATCGGCCGCTCGACGACTTCGCCGCGCCGCATGCACTCCTGCGCTGCCGCCTCCAGCCGCGCGAACGGCACCATGCCGGCGACGCGGCTCTCGTTGCTCAGTTCGTCGGACACCTTGAGTTGCGCCAGCACGCGCAGCTTGCCGGGGTGCGCCACGCCCCATTGCACGTAGCGGTCCCAGATGTGGCGGAACTGGGTGCGCGGGTCGGCGGCTTCGGGCCAGTCGGCCAGCATCACGCCGGCCAGCTCGGTCTTCAATGCGCGGTACAGCGCGTCGGTCAGCAGCGCCTTGCTCGCGAAGTAGGTGAACAGCGTGCCCTCGGCCACGCCCGCGGTGCGCGAGATGGCCGAGGTCGGCGTGGCCCACACGCCGCGCCGGCCGAACTCGGCCAGCGCCGCCTCGAGGATCGCGTTGTGCTTGTCTGCGCTGCGGGGTCGGGCCATGCGTCGAGGGTCTCCATCGTTCGTTTAAATGAGTGCGCACTCAAGTATAGGAACGCGGCGCCGATCCGCAAGCCCCGTGGCGATGGCCCCGTGGAACCACGGCGTAACACAACAGTCCAACGAGGGTCGTGGCGTCGTGCTGCGACAGGAGGTAATGACCATGAAGCATGTCAAGCATTGGCAGGACCCCGTCAACGCCGTCGCCGGCGTGTGGCTGATCGTCTCGCCGTGGGTACTGGGCTTTCAGGGCAACACGCTCGCCATGTGGACCATGGTGGCGACCGGCATCGCGCTGGGCGCCGTGGCCTTGGGCGCGACCTTCGTGCCGCATCAGTGGGAAGAGTGGACCGAAGTGGCGCTGGCAGCCTGGCTGGCGGTGTCGCCCTGGTTGCTCGACTTCCGCATGGTCGAGCCGGCACTGGTCAACGCGGTGCTTGTTGCCGCGGTGATCATGGTGCTCGCCCTCTGGGTCCTGGTGACCGACAAGGACTACCTGGGCGGTGCCATCGACCGTCCGGCGTGATGGGGAGAGAGCGATAGTGTGAGCCGAGCGGCGACCACCGCCGCGAAGCGACGACGCCCGGTCCGGTGTTCCTGCATGCAGCGAGCACTGGTCGGGCCGACGGGCCAGGCAGGTTCCCATGCCCGCCCGCGACACCCGCCGCTTACGGCGTGCGGGAAGCGGCGTTGTTGTTCTGAATGCTGTTGCCGGCCGGGCGGGCGTCGCCCATCCAGTCGGCCTGCCAGCCGCCGCCCATGGCCTGGATCAGCGCGATTGCCGCGGCCTGGCGATTGACCTGAAGCTGCACGAGCGCGCGCCGCGCGCTCAGTGCAGCGGCCTGCGCCTGCACCACATCGGTGTAGCTCACCTGCCCCGCGCGATACCTATTGAGCAGTTGCTGCTCGGTCTTGTCGGCCGCTGCCGTGGCCTCGCGGCGCAGGCCTTCCTGCTGCGCCAGCGTGGCGCCGGTGGTCAGCTGGTCTTCGACGGTCTGGAACGCGGCCAGCACGGTCTGCCGGTAGCGCGCCACGCTGGCCTCGTGGCCGGCCTTGGCGGCATCGACGCTGGCGCTGATCGCTCCCGCATCGAACACCACCTGCGCCACCGACAGGCCCAGCCCCCACAGCGTGTTGGCCGAACCGAAGAGATCTTTCACGCGGCTCGCGTTGCTGCCGACGGAGGCCGTGAGCGAGATGTTCGGGTAGTAGGCCGAGCGCGCCACGCCGATCTGCGCATTGGCCGCCGCCACCGCGCGCTCCGCCGCCGCGATGTCGGGCCGGCGCTGCAGCAGCGTCGAGGGCACGCCGGTCGGCACGCCGGGCACCGTGGGCGTCCAGCGCGCGGGCGGCAGGCTGAAGTCGGCCGGTGCCACGCCCACCAGCATCGCGACGGCGTGCTCCAGCGTGGCGCGCGTGCGCTGCAGGCCCACGCGATCGGCCTTGGCGTTCACCAGCTGGGTCTGCGCCTGCAGCACGTCGGTCTGCGCGGCGATGCCGGCGGCGTAGCGGTTGCTCGTGATCTCGAACGCGCGCTGGTAGCCGAGGATGGTTTCGTCGAGCAGCACGATCTCGGCGTCGGCCTCGCGCAGCGAGAAGTAGTTGGTGGCCAGGTCGCCGATGGCCGACAGCCGCGCCGAGGCCAGGTCGGCTTCGCTGGCCTGTGCGTTGGCCTGCGCGCTGTTCACGGTTTCGCGCAGCCGGCCCCACACGTCGGGCGTCCAGCTCGCGCCCAGCGTGGCGCCGAAGACATTCGACGGGCTGGCCGAGGCGTTGCCGCCCACGGTGCCCGAGCGCCTGCCGCTGCCGTCGAGCGACACCGACGGGAGCAGCCCCGCGCGCTGCTCGCGCACCAGCGCCTGGGCCTGCGTGTAGTTGGCGACGGCGGCCGCGATGTTCTGGTTCGACACCTGCACGCGCCCCGCGAGTTCGTCGAGCGTGGCGTCGCCGAAGAGCTTCCACCACTCGCCGCGATCGAGCGCGTCGGCCGGCGCGGCGGGCAGCCAGCCGTCGGCGGCGGGCTGCTCCTTCCAGCCGGCCGGCGCGGCGGAGGCGGGCAACTGGTACGTCGGGCCGACGGCGCAGCCGGCGAGCACGGCAGCCAGCGCGAGCGTGCTCAGCGCGAAGAAGCGGCGTGAAGGGCCGATAGAAGAGAAGGAGGCATTCATGGTCATGGATCTCAGACGGCCGGAGCGCGGCTCAGCGCGTGTTCGTTCTTGCCGCGGCGGCGCAGCTTGTCGAGCAGCAGGTACACCACCGGCGTGGTGAGCAGCGTCAGCAGCTGGCTCGCGATGAGCCCGCCGATGATCGCCACGCCCAGCGGCCGGCGCAGCTCGGCGCCCTCGCCGAAGCCAATGGCCAGCGGCAGTGCGCCGAGCGCGGCGGCCAGCGTGGTCATCAGGATGGGCCGGAAGCGCAGCAGGCAGGCCTCGCGCACCGCCTCGAGCGGGCTCAGGCCGCGCGAGCGCTCGGCCTCCAGCGCGAAGTCGATGATCAAAATGGCGTTCTTCTTCACGATGCCGATCAGCAGGAACACGCCGATCAACGCGATGATGGAAAACTCCATGCGGAACATCAAGAGCGCCAGCACCGCGCCCACGCCGGCCGAAGGCAAGGTCGACAGCACCGTCACCGGATGCACCAGGCTCTCGTACAGGATGCCCAGCACGATGTAGATCACCACCAGCGCCGCCAAAATCAGCATCGCCTGCTGGCCCTGCGACTGCTGCGCGCTCAGCGCGGTGCCGGCAAAGGCGCCGCGCACATTCGTCGGCATCGCGATGTTGGCCTCGGCCTTGGCGATGGCCTCGCGCGCATCGCCAAGGTTGGCGCCTTCGGCCAGGTTGAACGAGATGGTGGTGGCGAGCTCGCCGTCTTCATGGCTCACCGAGGTCGCGACCGACTGCTCCTCGAACTTCGCCACCGCCGACAGCGGCACCAGCGTGGTCGCCGTGTTGCTCAGCACGTTGCCGGTCGAGGCGTTGCGCAGGCCGGCGTTGGCCGACACCGGCACCGTGGCGGCGGCCGAGGTGGAGGCGGCCGAGGTGCTTGTCGATGTGGTTGCCGCCACCTGCGTGGTCACCGCCTGCCCGCCCACCACCGAAGTTCGGGTGGCGGGCACGTACACGTCGCGCAGCGCGTTCGGGCTGCTCGTGTAGGCCGGCGCCCATTCCATCACCACGTGGTACTGGTTGAGCTCGGTGTAGATCGTGGCCACCTGCCGCTGGCCGAAGGCGTTGTACAGCGCGTTGTCGATGGCGGTGGAGGTCAGCCCCAGGCGCCGCGCGCTGTCGGGATCGACCTTCGCCACCGTCTCCACGCCGTTCTGGTCCTGGTCGGTGTCGATGTCGGTCAGCGTGGGCTGCTGCTTCATCTCGTCGGCCAGCTTCACGGCCCACGTGCGCAGGTCGGACAGGCTGTCGCTCTTGAGCGTGTACTGGTAGGTGGAGTTGCTGGAGCGCCCGCCCGAGCGCACGTCCTGCACCGGGCCGAGGAACACGCGCAGCCCCGTCACCTGCGCCAGCTGCGGACGCAGCCGCGCGATCACCGCCAGGCCGCTGTCCTTGCGCTGGCTGGCCGGTTTCAGGTTGACGAACATGAAGCCGCCGCCCGCCCGCCCGCCGCCCGTGAAGCCCACCACGGTGTCGACCGCCTCGTCCTTGCGGATGATGTCGACCACCTCGCGCAGCTTGGCGCCCATGGCCTGCGACGAAATGCTCTGGTCGGCGCGCAGGCCGCCGTTGAGCTGGCCGCTGTCCTGCTGCGGGAAGAAGCCTTTCGGCGCCGCGCTGAACAGGTAGACATTGAGCCCCACCACCGCCAGCAGCACGAACATGACGATCGCCTTGCTGTCGAGCGCCCAGTCGAGCGCGCTCTCGTAGCGCTTGAGCATCCAGTCGTAGCTGCGCTCCGCCGCGCGACCGAACCGGCCCGGCGGCTTGCCGTTGCCGTGGCCGTTGTTGCCCCCGGGCTTGAGCATCCACGCGCACATCATCGGCGTGGTGGTGAGCGAGATGACCAGCGAGATCAGCACCGCCGCCGACAGCGTGACCGCGAACTCGCGGAACAGCCGCCCCACCTGCCCGCCCATGAACAGCAGCGGAATGAACACCGCCACCAGCGACACGCTGATCGACAGCACCGTGAAGCCGACTTCTTGCGCGCCGAGCAGCGCCGCCTTCATGCGCGACATGCCCGCCTCGATGTGGCGGCTGGTGTTCTCCAACACCACGATGGCGTCGTCCACCACGAAGCCCGTGGCCACGGTGAGCGCCATCAGGCTCAGGTTGTTGAGGCTGAAGCCCAGCAGGTGCATCACGCCGAACGTGCCCAGCAATGCCACCACCGTCGCCACCGCCGGCACCACGGTCGCGCGCACGCTGCGCAGGAACAGGCTGACCACCAGCACGACGAGCAGCACGGCGATGACCAGCGTCATCTCCACTTCGCGCAGCGAACTGCGGATGGAGTTAGTGCTGTCCGACGCCACCTGCAGCGTCACGTCCGGCGGCAGTTGCGCCTGCAGCTCGGGCAGCAGCGCGCGCACGTTGTCGACCGTCTCGATGATGTTGGCCGAGGGCTGCCGCGTGATCAGCACGATGATCGCCGGCTCGCCGTTGAACAGGCCCAGCGTGCGCGTGTCTTCGACGCCGTCGATCACGTCGGCCACCTCGCGCAGCCGCACCGCCGCGCCGTTGCGCCAGGCCACGACCATCGAGGCGTAGTCGCTTGCGCGCAGCGCCGGGGTCTGGGTGTAGATCTGCAGCTTGCGGCCTTCGCCTTGCACCATGCCCTTGGGGCGGTTGGCGTTGGACGCTTGAATCGCGGCGCGTACGTCGTCGGAGCTGATGCCGTAGCGATTCAGTGCGAACGGCAGCAGTTCGATGCGGACGGCGGGGAGCGAGCCGCCGCCGATTTCTACGTCGCCTACGCCGTCTACCTGCGACAGGCGCTGGCTGACGATGTTCGAGACTGCTTCGTAGATCTGGCCTGGGGTCTTTGTTTTTGACGTGAGGGCCAGGATGATGACGGGGGAGGCTGCTGGGTTGGCTTTGCGGTAGGTTGGGTTGCTTCTTAGCGTGGCTGGCAAGTCGACGCGGCTGGCGTTGATGGCGGCCTGGACTTCTCTTGCGGCGCCGTCGATGTTGCGGCTTAGGTCGAATTGCAGGGTGACGCGGGAGGAGCCTACCGAGCTGGTGGACGTCATTTCGTTGACGCCTGCGATGGTGCCTAGGTGTCTTTCTAGTGGCGTTGCTACGCTTGTTGCCATCGTCTCTGGGCTTGCGCCTGGGATCGAGGCTCTTACTGAGATGACTGGGTAGTCGACTTGGGGTAGCGGGGAGACTGGTAATACGAAGAACGCGGCTATGCCTGCTAATGCGATGCCGATGGTTAGCAGGACTGTGCCTATGGGGCGGCGGACGAAAGGGCGCGACAGGTTCATCGCAGTGCCTCTTTTTGCTTCCCGAGGCCGGGTCTCGCCCCGGCGGGCGACCTACTTTTCTTTGCTTCGCCAAAGAAACGTAGGCAAAAGAAAGGCGACCCTACTGTCTGCGTCCCTGCGCTTCGCTGCGGGCAACCTGCGGTGCTCACGTTTCGCGGGGTCTCGCCCAAACTCGCTTCGCTCAAACAAGGGCGAGCCCTGATCCGCGAAACGCTGCGCTCCTCGGCGCATACAGAAGGGGTTGGGATACCAACAGGCCATCGCTTTGCTCGGCACCTGAACACCTCACGAGCCTTCGCTTCGCTCGGCCTGAATTGCTCCCTCTCCCCTTGGGGAGAGGGTTGGGGTGAGGGTCCGCGGCACAGAAACACCGCCTCGCGCGCATGAAGGCCGATGCCCTCACCCCCGCCCTCTCCCCAAGGGGAGAGGGAGCAAGTCCCCCGCCGAGCGAAGCGAAGGCCCGTTTCCAGGCCGAGCGAAGCGAAGGCCCGCCCGGTATCCCAACCCCCTCTGTATGCGCCGAGGAGCGCAGCGTTTCGCGGATCAGGGCTCGCAGCTGTTTGAGCGAAGCGAGTTCTGCGAGACCCCGCGAAACGCGAGCACCGCAGGCTGCCCCGTAGCGAAGCGCAGGGGTCGCAGACAGTGGGGTCGCCTTTTCTTTGCTTACTTTCTTTTGGCGAAGCAAAAGAAAGTAAGTCCGCCGCCGGGCGGAACTCCCGGCCTCGGAAAACAAACAAGCAGCAGGAGCACAGACAGATCAAGCCGTCTCCTCCTCAAGCTCAGAAGAAGCCCGCCCACTCCCCCCACCCAACCGATCAAACGCCAAATAAATAACCGGCGTAGTAAACAAAGTCAGCAACTGACTAACGATCAACCCACCAAAAATCGCAAGCCCCAGCGGACGCCTCAACTCAGCCCCGTCCCCAAAACTCAACATCAGCGGCACAGCAGCAAAAAGAGCAGCCAGCGTAGTCATCAAGATAGGACGAAACCGCAACAGAGCAGCCTGATGAATGGCTTCACGCGCAGACTTCCCTTGAGTCCGCTCCGCATCGATAGCAAAGTCGATCATCATGATCGCGTTCTTCTTCACGATGCCGATCAGCAAAATGATCCCGATGATCCCAATCACCCCCAGATCATTGCCAGTGATCATCAGCGCCAACAAAGCCCCAACCCCAGCAGAAGGCAACGTAGACAAAATCGTCAACGGATGCACATAGCTCTCGTACAGCACCCCCAACACGATGTACACACAAACCACCGCCGCCAGAATCAACCACAGCTGATTCGACAAAGACTTCTCATAAGCCCCCGAAGCCCCCAGAAAAGTCATCGTCACGCTGCCCGGCAACCCGATCTCCTTAGCAGCCGCGCGAATCGCCGCAACAGAACCACCGAGTGACACCCCCGGCGCCGTATCGAAGTTCAACGTGCTCGCCGGATACTGCGCCACGTGCGTGATCTGCAACGGCGCCTGCCGCTCGCTGATCTCCGCAAAGGCCGACAACGGCGTCGCCGTGCCCGACCCCGCAATGAGGTTCAACTGCCCCAGCGTCTGCGGAGTATTCACCATGCCGGGCTGTGCTTCCAGAATCACGCGGTACTGGTTCGTCTCCGTAAAAATGGTCGAGACGATGCGCTGACCGAAGGCGCTGTACAGCGCGTCGTCCACCGAACTCGCAGTGATCGACAGCCGCGACGCCGTGTCGCGGTTCACGTTCACGTATGCAGCCAGGCCCTGCGCGCCGGCATCGCTGCTCACGTTGCGCACCTTGTCCGACTCCTGCAGCTTTGCGACGAGCTTCTGCATCCACTCGGTGACGAGCGCGCTGTTGACGCCTTCCAACGACACGCGGTACTCGGTCGGTCCGGTCTCGGCATCGATGGTCAGGTCTTGCGTGGGCTGCAGGTACAGCGTGAGGCCCGCCACCTTCTGCACGCGCTCGCGCAGGCGGTCCATCACCTCCTGCTGGTCGTCGTGGCTCTTCGTCAGATTGATGAGCATGCTGCCGGTGTGCAGCATCGTGTTGTTGGCCGCGTCCACGCCGACGAACGAACTGAGGTTCTCGACGTCATGGTCTTCAAGAATGGCGCGCGCGGCTTGCTGCTGCAGCTGCGCCATGCGCTCGAAAGAGACGTCTTGCGCGGCCTGCACGCGAGCCTGCAGCTGGCCGGTGTCCTGCGTGGGGAACAGGCCCTTGGGAATGGTGAGGTACAGCACCACGGTCAGCACCATGGTGAGCAGCGCCACCAGCAGCGTGAGCGGCTGGTGCGCGATCACCCAGTGCAGCGAGCGGTCGTAGCGCACCATCACGCCGTCGAAGAAACGCTGCGCGCGCGCGCCGAAGCCGGTGCCCGTCGCGTCTTTCTTCGGCTCGTGCTTGAGCCAGCGCGCGGACATCATCGGCACCAGCGTGAGCGAGACCACGCCCGAGATCAGGATGGTGATCGCCAGCGTCACGGCGAACTCGCGGAACAGGCGGCCCACCACGTCGCCCATGAACAGCAACGGGATCAGCACCGCGATGAGCGACACGGTCAGCGAAATGATCGTGAAGCCGATCTGCGCGGCGCCCTTGAACGCGGCCTGCAGCGGTTTTTCGCCCTCCTCGATGTAGCGCGCGATGTTCTCGATCATGACGATCGCGTCGTCCACCACGAAGCCGGTGGCGATGGTCAGCGCCATCAGGCTCAGGTTGTTCAGGCTGTAGCCCAGCAGGTACATCAGGCCGAAGCTGCCGATGAGCGAGATCGGCACGGCGATGCTGGCGATGACGGTGGCGCGCAGGCTGCCCAGGAACGCGAAGATCACCAGCACCACGAGCACCACGGCCAGCACCAGTTCCATCTCGACGTGCTGCACCGACGAGCGGATGCCGGCCGTGCGATCGCTCAGCACCTCGATCTGCAGGCCCGCGGGCAGGCCGGCCTGCAGTTCGGGCAGCTGCTTCTTGATGGCGTTGACGGTGGCGATCACGTTGGCGCCGGGCTGGCGCTGCACGTTCAGGATGATGGCCGGCGTGAGCTGCACCTCGCCATCGACCTTGCGCCCGGACCACGCGCCCAGCTGCGCGTTCTCGGCGCTGTTGACCACGCGCGCCACGTCGACCATGCGGATCGGCGCGCCGTTCTTGTAGCTGACGATGAGGTTCTTGTAGTCGTCGACCGTGAGCAGCTGGTCGTTCGAGTTGATGGTGTAGGCGCGCTTGGGGCCGTCGAAGCTGCCCTTGGCGCCGTTGGAGTTGGCCGCGCTGATCGCGGTGCGCAGCGAATCCAGCCCGATGCCGTTGGCCGCCAGCGCCTGCGTGTTGGCCTGGATGCGCACGGCCGGGCGCTGCCCGCCGCTGAGCGACACGAGGCCCACGCCCGAGACCTGGCTGATCTTCTGCGCGAGCCGGGTGTTCACGAGGTTCTGCACCTCGGTGAGCGGCAACGTGTCGGAGGTGATGGCCAGCGTGAGCACCGGCGCATCGGCCGGATTGACCTTGGCGTACACCGGCGGCGCGGGCAGGTCGGCCGGCAGCAGCGAGCCGCCGGCATTGATGGCGGCCTGCACTTCCTGCTCGGCGACGTCGAGCGTCTGGCCCAGCGAGAACTGCAGCGTGATGATCGACACGCCCGCCGCGCTGGTCGAGCTCATGCGGTCGAGCCCCGACATCTGGCCGAACTGGCGCTCCAGCGGCGCAGTGACGGTGTTGCTCATGACCTCGGGGCTGGCCCCGGGGTAGAGCGTCTGGACCTGGATGGTCGGGTAGTCGACCTGCGGCAGCGCCGCCAGCGGCAGGAAGCGAAACGCCACCAGGCCGGCCAGCACGATGGCCAGCATCAGCAGCGAGGTGGCGACCGGCCGCAGGATGAACGGGCGCGACGGGCTCATGGACTGCGCCGTCCCTCACCACCGCGCTCGGACTGACGTTGCCAACGCTCCAGCGCGGCGGGGTCGCCACGGTCGAGCGCTTCGAGGAAACGCTTGCGGCGTTCGAGTTGTTCGGGATCGTCCTTGGCCGCGTCGAGCATGCGCTGGCGCTGCTCGGGGGTGGGGAGCTTGGCGGGTGTTGTGGCTGCAGGGGCTGCAGCAGGTGCGGGTGCGGGCGTTGTTGCCGGAGGTGCTGCGGCCGGAGCAGCCGGTGCCTGCGATGGCGAAGCCGGCGCCGCCGTTTCGGCTGGACGGGCACCGCCGGCGCCTTCCTGCCGACGTCCTCCGCGCCGTCCGCCCGGCGCTGCCGCGCCAGAGGCCGCACCGGCCGGCCGGTCGACCGTGGTCTGCACGCGCGCGCCGTCCTTCAGGCGGTCGCCGCCCTCGGTCACCACGGTTTCGCCAGGCTGCAGGCCCTTGGTGATCGAGGCGAATTCGACGCTCGATTCGCCGCGCGTCACCGGCCGCTGCGAGGCCGTGTTCTCGGCCGTCACCACGTACACGTAGTCGCCGTTCGGGCCGTACCGCAGCGCCGTGACCGGCACCACCACCGCGCTGCTCACGGTGCGCAGCAGCAGCCGCAGATTGACGAACTGGTTCGGGAACAGCGCGCCGTCGGCGTTGGTGAAGCGTGCCTTGGCCTTCACGGTGCCGGTCTGCGTGTCGACCATGTTGTCGAGCGTGGAAAAACTGCCTTCCGCCAGCCGGCGCGTGCGCGTGCGGTCGAAGGCCGTGGTGGCGAGCGTGGCGCCCTGCCCCAGCCGCTCCTGCACCTCGGGCACGCGGTCTTGCGGAATGGCGAACTCGACGTCGATGGGCGCGATCTGCGTGATGGTGGCCACGCCGCCCGTGCTGCCGGTCGAGATGTAGTTGCCCGCGTCCACCGGCCGCAGGCCGATGCGCCCGCTTACCGGCGCCGTGATGCGGCTCCAGGTCAGGTTGAGCTTGGCGGTGTTTTCGTTGGCACGGTCGATGGCCACGGTACCTTCGAGCTGCTTGACCAAGGCGGCCTGGGTGTCGACGTCCTGGCGGGCGATGGAGTCCTGCCCGAGCAGCGTCTGGTAGCGCTGCAGCGTGACGCGCGCCGCGGCCAGCTGTGCCTCGTCGCGCTGGCGCGCACCGGCGGCCTGCGCCAGCGCGTTCTCGAAGGGCTGCGGGTCGATGGTGGCGAGCACGTCGCCCTTCTTGACCATCTGGCCTTCCTTGAACAGCACGGCGGTGAGCACACCCGACACCTGCGGCTGCACCGTCACATTGGCCAGCGGCGTGACCGTGCCCAGCGCTTCGAGCTGCACCGGAATGTCGGCCTGCCGCGCGACGGCGGTGCCGACGGTGCTGGAGGCCGCACCGCCGCCACCGCCACCCGCTCGCCCACCCGGACCACCGCCGCCGGGCCGGCCCTGGCCCGGTCCGCCCGCGCCGGGCGCCGGTGATTTGGAACGCTGGATCAAATACCAGGCGCCGCCCCCGAGGGCCACCAGCAGAAGCAGGGCCATCAGGCTCCCGAACCAGCGGCGCCGACGCGCCGGAGGATGGGTCGACGACACGACGGGTGGCAGGGGCTCGGGGGGCGTGTGGGAATCCATGGGCGGTGCGTGCGAAGGGGTGCGAAAGAGCGACCTGAAGGGAGGCGGCCTAGAGTACAGCGCGAAATATCACTCCCCAAGTTTTCCGTGCCGTAAAGCGACGGTAAAGCTTCCGTTTGCATGCATCTGTCGCGGCCTTCCGCCCGCCATTCACGCCGGTGGCTGGCACTTCACGCCGCCCACCCGCATTTCGTCGCATGGCCGTGGCGGGGGCCGGGCGGCATCGGCACAGTCCGCTCCATCGATCCCCTGCCCCCTTTGCTTTCTTCCAACCGAACGGAGCCTCTCATGCTGATGCAAATCCTTCTTCACACCCCGAAGTGGGTGTTCGCCGTGTTCGTCCTGCTGGCCTGGCTCGGCGGCCGTCAGCTCGTGGCCAACCGCCTCGGCCTGAACCGCGTGCTGGTGATGCCGGTCGCGATGGCCGGCCTGTCGTTCTTCGGCGTGGTGTCGGCGTTCGGTGACTCGGCCGGCGCCCTGCTCGGCTGGGCCGTGGCCGCGCTGCTGCTCGTGGCGCTCGTGCTGCGCCGCCCGCTGCCCCCGACCACGCGCTACGACGCGGCGGCGCGCCAGTTCGAGGTGGCCGGCACCGCCGTGCCGCTGATGCTCATGATGGGCATCTTCTTCACCAAGTACGTGGTGGGCGTGTCGCTGGCCATGCACCCCGAACTGCGCCACCACGTGGCCTTCGCCCTGGGTGTGCCCGCGCTGTACGGCGCCTTCAGCGGCATCTTCGCGGCGCGTGCTGCGCGCCTGTGGCGGCTGGCCGCGGCGTCGGGTGCGATGGTCAGCGGCGCCCGCGCGGCCTAAGATTCCGCCCAACCCAGCCCCGCCTGCCCTTCGCCGCCAGGAACCGCCATGACCGTGCTCGTGTTGATCCTCAAGATTTCCGTCACGGTGGTGCTGCTCGCTTCGCTGGCCGAAGCGCTGGTGCTGTCATGGCGCAACGGCTGGCGCAGCTACGACTGGAAGGCGGCGGGCATTTCGGTGTTCGACTTCCTGGTGCGCGAATACCCGCTGCGCTGGCTGCTGCCGCTGGCCTTCTGGATCGGCGCCATGGACTGGCTCTACGCCCACCGGCTCTTCACGCTGCCGATGGACCACTGGACCGGCTGGCTCGCCTGCTTCATCGGCCAGGAGTTCTGCTACTACTGGTACCACCGCGCCGCGCACCGGGTGCGCTGGTTCTGGTGCACCCACGCCGTGCACCATTCGCCGAACGAGCTGAACCTGTCGGCCGCCTACCGCTTCGGCTGGACCGGCCGGCTCACCGGCACGCTGGCCTTCTTCCTGCTGGCGCCGCTGCTGGGCATGCCGCCGCGAATCATCCTGCTGATGCTCACGCTGAACCTGCTCTACCAGTTCTGGATTCACGCGACCTGGATTCCGAAGCTCGGCCCGCTCGAATGGGTGCTCAACACGCCCTCGGCCCACCGCGTGCACCACGCCTCGAACCTGGAGTATCTGGACGGCAACTACGGCGGCGTGCTGATCGTGTTCGACCGCCTGTTCGGCACCTACATCCCCGAACGCGCCGACCTGCCCTGCCGCTACGGGCTGGTGAAGCCGATCACCTCGTACAACCTGTTCGAGATCGAGTTCAGCCAGTGGCGCGACCTGTGGCGTGACCTGCGTTCGGCGCGATCGCTGCGTGCGTTCGTCGGTTATCTGGTGAAGCCGCCGGGCTGGCGGGCGGACGGGCCGGGCGAGACCACGGAGGAATTGCGCCAGCGTGCGGCGCTGCAACTTTCACCACCGATGGCGACGCCCGCAACGGCCGCCAGCGACTTCGTTCCCCTTTCCCCTGTTTCACCCATCTCTCTCAAGGAGCTGTCATGACCCCCATGTCCTCTTCCACCTCCTCTTCGAACCGCGCCGACGCCGATCTCGAAAAGCGCGCCCGCCGCCGCGCCGGCGCCAAGATGGGCTGGTTCATCCATGCCTTCGTCTATGTGGTCGTCAACGTCGGGCTGGTCGCGCTCGCGGCCTCGCGCGGCCACAACTGGGCTGTCTACCCGCTCATGGGCTGGGGCCTGGGCCTGTTGATCCATGGCGCCGTGGTCTGGCTCATCGCCCCCGGCGGCGGCCTGTACGACCGGCTGCTGGAGCGCGAGCGCCGCGCGCTGGGCGGCGAGGACCGCCGGTGAGCCTGGGCCTGTCGCTGTCGCCCCTTGCCGCCGGGTTCAGTGCCCGGTTCAGCGCCGCCAACGTCCAGTCCATGCTGCGGCATGGGCTGATCACCGCCGTCTTCAATTGCCTCATTGCGAGTTCACTGACCATTGCGGGCGGCGGCAGTTGGGCCGCCCACCTGGTCTATTCGATGGGGATCGGCATCGCGAGCTGGCTTTTCATCGATGGCGGCCGACTCCTCATCACCGGACACCGCGAAGCCCTCTGGCCGAAATGGCCGTGGGGCCCTCTGCTGGTCGTGGCGGGTGTGACCTTCGGCTTCTTGACCGGCAACCTCATCGGGGACGCCTGGAGCGGTGCACCCGCATTCGACTTTCTCGACCTCCGAGGCCACAAGCTGGCCACGGGCGTCACCGTCACCATCATCGCGGGGTCCGGCATCTGCTTCCTCTTCTACAGCCTCGGCAAGAGCAAGTACATGCAGAGCCAGATCGAACTGGCCCAGCGCAATGCCACCGAAGCCCGCCTCAAGCTGCTCGAAACCCAGCTCGAGCCGCACATGCTCTTCAACACGCTGGCCAACCTGCGCGTGCTGATCACCGTCGACCCGCCGCGCGCCGTCGCCATGCTCGACCGGCTCAACAGTTATCTGCGCATGACGCTCAGCGGCTCGCGCGCGCTGTCGCATCCGCTGTCGGCCGAGTTCGACCGGCTGGGCGACTACCTCGAGCTGATGTCGGTGCGCATGGGCGAGCGCCTGCGCTACACGCTCGACCTGCCCGAAGAGTTGCGCGACACGCCCGTGCCGCCGCTGCTGCTGCAGCCGCTGGTCGAGAACAGCATCCGCCACGGACTCGAGCCCCAGGTCGAAGGTGGCGAGATCGCCGTGCGCGCGCGCCGTAAAGCGGGCGAACTGGTCATCGAGGTGAGCGACACCGGCGTCGGGCTCGATGCGACGCAGCAACCCTCGGAAGGCGGCGGCTTCGGGCTCGAACAGGTGCGCGAGCGGCTGGCCACCGTATACGGCGAGCAAGGCCGGCTGAGCCTGCGGCCCGCGCCGACGGGCGGTACGTGCGTCACCCTGAACCTTCCCCTGCCCGCATGAACATGCCTCACGACGACAAGACGATGCCTCTCACCGCCCTCATCGCCGAAGACGAACCCCTGCTCGCCCAGGCCCTGCAGGCCGAACTGGCCGCCGCCTGGCCCGAGCTGCGCGTGGTCGCCACCGCCCGCGACGGCCGCAGCGCCGTGCGCGAGGCGTTAAGACTGCTGCCGCAGGTGCTGTTCTTCGACATCCGCATGCCCGGCCTCGACGGCCTGGGCGCCGCCGCCGAGCTGGCCGACAGCTGGCCCACAGACGAGGCGCCGATGCCGCAGCTGGTGTTCGTGACCGCCTACGACGAGTACGCCGCGCGCGCCTTCGAGGCCGAAGCCATCGACTACGTGCTCAAGCCCGTGCAGCCCGAGCGCCTGCGCAAGACCGTGGCACGGCTGCGGCAAGCGCTGGCGACGGCGGCCCCATCGATGACGCCACCCATCCCGGCCGACGAAGCGCTGGAGCGCACCCTCGCCCAGTGGCGCCAGGTGCTGGGCGCCGCGGGCGGTGCCCCGTCGGCATCGCCATCGGCACCGTTGCGCATGATCGCCGCCAGCGATGCCGGCGGCGCGACCGTGCGCATGGTGCCGATCGACGAGGTGCTGTATTTCGAGGCGGCCGACAAATACCTGCGCGTGCTCACCGCCACGCAGGAATACCTGATCCGCACGCCCCTCAAGCAGCTGCTGCCCCAGCTCGACCCCGACACCTTCTGGCAGGTGCACCGCGCGGTGGTGGTGCGCAGCGCGGCCATCGAGGCGGTGCACCGCGACGAAGCCGGCAAGCTGCACCTGGCGCTGCGCGGGCGGGCCGAGAAGATACCGGTCAGCCGGCTCTACGCCCATCTGTTTCGCGCCATGTGAAATCTGCGGAGCGAGCGCCCAGCAAAAAGCCGGCCTTTTCGGGGCCGGCTTTTTTCATTCAGTCACGAATGGCGTTGTAAATCAGCGCCAGTGGCCGTGTCCGTGGCCATGACCGCGGTGATAGCCGCGACCGTAGTAGCGCGGGCCGTAATAGGCCGGCGGCGGTGCGTAGTAGACCGGTGCCGGGCGGTAGTACACCGGCGGCGGCGGACGGTAATAAACCGGGGGCGGCGGTGCGTAATACACAGGAGCCGGCGGTGCGTAGACCGGCGCCGGGTAGTAGGCGGGACCGCCCACGCCGACCGCCACGCCGGGCACGCCGACGCCGATCGACCAGCTCACGTCGCCGCGGGCGCTGGCCGAGGTGGCCGCAAACAGGGCACCGAAGGCCACCGCACCGGCGGCGGCCCATTTGAAGAGGTTGGAACGTGTGACGCTCATGATGTGGAACTCCTTGTTGAGGGGGCGTTGTGGGCCCATGTGTGTATTGAACGCCCCAAATGCAAACCGCGTGGACGCTGCATTGTGAAGAGCGTTGCCAAAAGTAACCCCCGCAGGCCCCCCTCTAGAATGACGCGATGACCTCCCCGACCGACAAAAGCGGCACCAAAACGACCGCTGCACCGAGCAATTTCCTGCGCCACGTGATCGAGAACGACCTCGCGCAGGGTGCCTACGCAGGCCGCACCTGGGGCGGTTCCCCGGGCGACGCCGCCCACCACGCCCAGGGCATGCCCGACCCCGCCAAGGTCCGCATGCGCTTTCCGCCCGAGCCCAACGGCTACCTGCACATCGGCCACGCCAAGAGCATCTGGCTGAACTTCCAGCTGGCCAAGGAATACGGCGGCGTGTGCCACCTGCGCTTCGACGACACCAACCCCGAGAAGGAAGAGCAGGAGTACGTCGACTCCATCCGCGACGCCGTGAAGTGGCTCGGCTACGAAACCTACCTGGCCGACCGCCCCAGCGCGCCCGGCACGCTGCAGGAACACGAGTACTTCGCCAGCAACTACTTCGACTTCATGTACGAAGCCGCCGAGTACCTGATCGGCGCCGGCCTGGCCTACGTCGACGAGCAGACGCCCGACGAGATGCGCGCCAACCGCGGCGACTTCAACACGCCCGGCACCGACAGCCGCTTTCGCAGCCGCACGCCCGACGAAAACCTGGCGCGCTTTCGCGAGATGCGCGACGGCAAGCTCGACGACGGCGCCGCCATCCTGCGCGCCAAGATCGACATGGCGAGCCCCAACATCAACATGCGCGACCCCGCGCTGTACCGCATCCGCCGGGCCACCCACCACAACACGGGCGACAAGTGGTGCATCTACCCGATGTACACCTACGCGCACCCGATCGAAGACGCGCTGGAGCAGATCACCCACTCCATCTGCACGCTCGAATTCGAAGACCAGCGCCCCTTCTACGACTGGCTGCTCGACCGCCTCGCCGAAGGCGGCCTGGTCGCCAGCCCGCACCCGCGCCAGTACGAGTTCGCCCGCCTGAACGTGACCCACGTGATGACCAGCAAGCGCAAGCTGCGCCAGCTGGTCGAAGAAAAGCACGTCGACGGGTGGGACGACCCCCGCATGCCCACCATCGCCGGCCTGCGCCGCCGCGGCTACACACCTGCGGCGCTGCAACTGTTCTGCGAACGCAGCGGCACCACCAAGTCGGGCGGCTGGATCGAGTACGCCAGCCTCGAGGCCGCGCTGCGCGACACCCTCGAGCCCGTCGCGCCGCGTGCGATGGCCGTGCTCGACCCGGTGAAACTGGTCATCACGAACTGGGGCGAGCTGATGGGCGGCGACGACGTTCTCGACGACTGCTCCGCCCCCGTGCACCCGCACCACCCCGAGATGGGCAAGCGCGAATTCAAGCTCGGCCGCGAAGTCTGGATCGAGCGCACCGACTACGAAGACGTGCAGCCCAAGGGCTTCTTCCGCCTGTTCCCCGGCAACAAGGTGCGCCTGAAGTACGGCCACGTCATCGCATGCACCGGCGCCACGCGCGACGCCGACGGCAAGCTCCTCGAAGTGCAGGCCACGCTGGTGCCCGACACCAAGAGCGGCACGCCCGGCGCGGACGCGATCAAGGTCAAGGGCAACATCACCTGGGTGGCTGCGGCGGATGCCGTGCAGGCCGAGGTGCGACTGTACGAACGCCTGTTCGCCGAAGCCAACCCGGGCAGCGGCGAGCTGCTGGACGAGCTGAACAAGCACAGCCTTGAGGTGTGCACGGCGTTCGTCGAGCCGTCGCTGGCGAAGGCTGAAGCGGGCGTGGGCATCCAGTTCGAACGGCATGGGTACTTCGTGCGCGACGCGAAGGCCGGCGTAGAAAGCAAGCCCGTGTTCAACCGCGCGGCGGGGATGCGGGACAGCTGGGCCAAGTAAGGCCGGTTTTCTCTCTCCCGCAAAGCCGGGGCCGACGTGGCTCCGGCTTTTTTCTTTTTCAGCAGGGCGCTATTGCGGCCGCTTGTAGACCACGCCCAGCACCGCGCTGTTCTCGTCGGTGGTGCAGACGACGGAGCGACCTTGCGGGCCGACCTTCAGGTTGATCGTGTAGATCCCGTCGCGCGGCGTGGTGCCACTGTCGACAACGACGCTGGCCGCAGGCACCTTCAGTTCACGCGCGGCTGCGGCCACGCAGTTCTTGACGCTCGCCTCGGGCGCACCGCCGACGCGGACGGAGGTGCTGTTGCAGGCGATCAGCAAGACGCCGGCGCTCGCCAAGCAAGCGATATGGATGAAGCTTCGCATCGTCATTTCGGGTTCTCTGATGTTGGCTGGACCAGATCGAATTAACAGGCGTCGGACCACCACACGGTGCAGGACAGACCCGTTTCTGCGTATGGCCCTTCACTGATTTCTTGAGGCAACCAACGCTTTTTCCACGCGGCCAACTCTCAGTAAGGCGTTGATCTGATGAGATTTGCCGTATGAAACTTGATTCATAGGAATCTCATGGAAAACTTGTTCTCGTTGACTGACGCGGGCGGACACGTGGAAGAACTGGTGCGAGACTATCTGCCGCAGTTGGCCGATGCGCCACGCGACGCCACCCGCCCATGAATCTGCCCACCGACTCCCGCCTCATCCGCTTCAACAAACCCTACGGCGTCCTCAGCCAGTTCACGCCCGAGGGCCGTTGGCGCGGCCTGAAGGACTTCATCGACCTCCCCGGCGTCTACGTCGCCGGACGCCTCGATGCCGACAGCGAAGGTCTGCTCCTGCTCACCGACGACGGCAAGCTCCAGGCGCGCATCGCCGATCCGCGCTTCAAGATGGAGAAGACCTACTGGGTGCAGGTGGAGGGCGTGCCGACCGAGGAGGCACTCGCGGCGCTGCGCAACGGCGTGCAGCTCAACGACGGCCCCACACGCCCCGCAAGAGCGCGCCTGCTCGATCCGCCGCCCGCCGTGTGGAACCGCGAGCCCCCCATCCGCGAGCGCAAGCTCATTCCCACCGCGTGGCTGGAGCTGGCGATCAGCGAAGGCCGCAACCGCCAGGTGCGGCGCATGACGGCGGCCGTGGGGCTGCCGACGCTGCGCCTCATCCGCGCCGCCATCGGGCCCTACACGCTCGACGGACTGGCGCCCGGAACCTGGCTGGAACAGAACGGCGACTGAGCCGCCGCACCACCAACTCTTCATTCGAATCCTGTCCATGCACATGAACCTTCCTTTCTCCGACCTCCCCTCCTCTGCCGCGCTGAACCGCCGCAGCGCCGTGCTCGGCGCTCTCGGCTTGCTGGCGTTGCCGGCCGGTGCCGCGGCCCCGGCCAAGAAAAACAACAAACCGCAGGCACCCGACGTCTGGCCGCACGCCTCGCTGGTGCCCGGCGGCGTCGCCCGCCTGTCGCTCGGCCCGGCGGCCACGCGCCCCAAGGCCTTTGCCGGTGACGTGCCCGTGCTGGTGCTCGGCGATCCGATCGAATGGACCGCATTGGTCGGCATTCCGCTCGCCACCCCACCGGGCGAAGCCCACATCAGCGTGCGCGCCGAGGGCAAGCCCGACCGTCAGATCGCCTACACCGTCGCCCCGAAGCAGTACCGCGAACAACGTCTGACGGTGGCGCCGCGCAGGGTCGACCTGTCGCCTGAGGACCAGGCCCGCTACAACAAGGAGCGCGACCACCTGGCCGGCGTAATGGCCACGCTCACCGACCTGCGCCCCGACGCCGCGCTGCAGATGCGTGTGCCCGTGCCGGGCCGCCGCTCCAGTTCCTTCGGCCTGCGCCGCGTATTCAACGGACAGTCGCGCAATCCACACAGCGGCATGGACATCGCAGCCGGCACCGGCACGCCCGTGCTTGCGCCGCTGGCCGGCAAGGTGATCGACACCGGCGACTACCTCTTGCCCGGCGGCACCGTCTGGCTCGACCACGGCGGCGGCCTGCTGACGATGTACTGCCACCTGAGCCGCTGGGACGTGAAGGTCGGCGACGTGCTCAAGGCCGGCGAGCCGCTGGCCGCCGTGGGCGCGACGGGGCGTGTGACAGGGCCGCACCTGCATTGGGCGGTGATGCTGAACCGGGCGATGGTGGATCCGGCGTTGTTCGTTGCGGGTTGAGTTGCGCGCGCGGGAATGAGCCTTCGTGAGCCCCGGAGATCTCAACGCATGACGATCCGGACCAAGTCCTTTCTCACTTGGCTCGCAGTCGTTCCAGTGCTGTCGGCGCTGTGCGTCATCGGCGTGAACCTGTTGCCGCTCTGGTTCGTGTACCTCCTGCCCTATGCGATCGGGGTGGCCTTGCTGGTGATCCTGGTGGCGATCGTGGCGGCAGGCGGCGCGACCAAAACCCTCGGCGCGAGCTTCGGGGGCCTTGCTGCCGGCGTTGTGCTGGTGTTCATCGCCTACGACGTCGTCAAAACCGCAGATCGGGCGGATTGGAACGCTTCGTACGACGAATTCCGGCAGTTCAGTCAGGTCGTGGCACGCGGCGATCGGAAGGCCACGGCGTTGGCTCTCGACGATCTCCGGCGCTTCACGCCGGCCGAAGCGCTCTGCATCCTCGGTTCCGACAGCGGGACCGGCGGCTCGGGATATCTGATGCCCGATGGCCCGGACACGCAGCGAACCCGCATGGGGCAACGCTACTTCATCTCGACGCCGCGACTTTTTGAAGTAGCCGAGATCCTCGTTTCGACGCAGCCTGCCCAACGTGAAACGCAGGTGGCCCTGTCGCGGATGCTGCGGAGCTTGTACTGGCGCGGCGACCCCGCGGCATTTCCGCGCTGGGAACAGCTCTGGCTGCGCACAAAAGCCGCCACGGGCGGCACCGCCGGCTGGCACTTCGACGGTGCCCGCTTGAGGCGACCATCCGAGCAGTGCGGAGGAGACGACGACACGCACCTCGCCGATCTGGTCAAGGAAATCAACAAGCCACCCGAAACACCGGAAGAAGCGCGTGCCCACGAGTCGGGAAGCTCGCAAGCACGGCAAGCCGCAGACCAGGCACTTCGAGACGCGCAGCACAACGCTGTCGCGCGGTGAAGGCCCGGGCGCCCGCCCCGGCTTATAAAGAGACCTTTCGAGGAGCGAGGCGAGCGACCGATGGCAAAACAAACAAGAACCGAGCGCCGACGCGAGCGTGCGCGACAGGAACTGGCTGGCAAGGGCTGGACCGCGATCTTCTTCGGCATCGTGCTGCTGGTGATCGCACCCGCCTTCCTGACAGGGCCGATCGTGGGCGGGCTGGGACCGGCGCTCCGGCCCGCCGGGTGGGTCGCTCTGGCGGTCGGCGCCGTACTGCTGGGCCTGCACTACATCGTCCGTCGTCAGGCCGCCCGCGTGGAGGTCGAGCCCGCTGCAGCTCACGCTCCCGCACGTCCTGCGCCCACCGCGACCACCGAGCGTCGCGAGCCCGCGTTTTCGCCCGCGCCGTCGACAGCAACGCATGCGGGCCAGGAATCCCAGTGGGGCCCCGCTGTGTTGCACGCCATCGAATGGCGTCGCTTCGAGGCCTTGTGCGAAGCGCTCTACGCACAAGCCGGCTTCACCACGCGCAGCCAATCGCACGGCGCGGACGGCGGCGTCGATATCTGGCTCCAGTCCAAGCACAGTGACGTCCCACGCATCGTCCAGTGCAAGCATTGGCAAGGCAAAGCCGTGGGCGTGAAGGAAATGCGCGAATTCTTCGGTGTGATGGCCTCGCACCAACTGAAGAGCGGCACGTACGTGACAAGCTCGACCTTCTCGGCGGAAGCAGCTGCGTTTGCGAAGGCGAACGGCATCCACGCCCAAGACGGCGCGGCCCTGCTCCAGCTGATCGGCCAGCGCACGCCCGAGCAACAAGCGGCCCTACTCGCCGTGGCCTACGAAGGCGAATACTGGCGGCCCACCTGCGCGAGCTGCGGCACCAAGATGGTCGAAAGAAACTCGCCCAAGAACGACGGCAGCTTCTGGGGCTGCGCCAACTATCCGAAGTGCCGGGGCCGGACGATCCCGAAGTCGAAGGCATCCGCGGCGGTCTAGCCGGGAAGCAAGCCATGGCCCATCCACCGATGTTCACCGAAGCCTGCCTCGACACCTCGTTCGCGCGCACCACCGAACGCCGCGAAGCCCTCGCCCTCCTCAACACCCGCCTGCACCCTGCCCTGCAGCGAATCGTCGCCGCCGAAGTCGCCGCGGGCAACCGCGTCGTCGACGTCGGCATCGACTGGCCCGACGTGGGCTCGGTGCATGTCACGCTCCACAGGCACTTCACCGGCCGGCATGCCGGCAAGGAAGCCGCATTCAGCCTGTGCGACGACCCGCACTACTGGCACGCCGACTACAGCACCGCGGAAAAACCGCGGCACCTGCTGATCTGTTGAACTGAAGAGCGCCGCCTTCAGAGCGGCTTCGTCAGATACACCGCCTCGCGCCCAACGATCGTGCGCTGCGCCGGCATGAAGATCGTGCAGTCGTCGCACGGCGCGCGGATTTCGTCCGGGCCGTTGGTGGCGATCAGCTCGCCCTTGGCAAAGGTCTCGAAGCCGATCAGCGGGCGCACGAAGGCGAAATCTTCTGACTTGATGACGTGCGTCTGCAGCAGCTCGAAGCGGCGCTGCTCGCCGGGCGCGGGCACGGCCGGGTCTTTGTCGATGAGGCCGAAGTGCGCCAGAAAGTCGAGCGAGATGGCGGTGGCCAGCTCGGAGGCCGAGCGCAGGAAATGCTGGCCGCACTCGGCCACCAGCGCCACGCCCTTGCCGTCGGCCTTGCCATGCTGGCCGTGCTGGATCAGCGGCGTGCCCGAGCCCAGGCCGTCGGGCATCACCAGGTGCACCGACGGGCGGCCGATGGCCATGGCGGCCTCGGCGTTGCGGTCGAAGGCCGGGTACACCCAGAACGGGATCACGGGCTGGCTCGTGGAATGGATGTCGAGGATGTGGTCGGCCGCGCTCACCACCGGGCGCAGCACGCGGGCGCGACTCAGCTCGGGACTGTCTTCACTGCCGTCGAGCCATTCGGGCGACCACACGCGGTTGAGGTTGTGCACCAGCTGGCGGCTGTCGAAGGGCAGCGCCTCGTTGAAGGACTCGTACGCCGCCACGTTGGCAAAGCTGATGGTGAGCGTGCCGATCTTCGGGCGCACGCCGGTGTCGAGCAGGTGCGTGGCGGCGGTCATGCCGCAGATCTCGTTGCCGTGCGTGAGCGCGTTGATGAGCACGTGCGGACCGGGCTTGCCGGACTCGAAGCGGTGCACGTAGTCGATGCCGACGTTGCCCTCGCGGTAGGCGGAAAGGTCGCGGGGGAGGACTTCGAGGGCGGGGGGCGATTGGGTCATGGGGTGGTGAACAGATGGGATCGGGGGCCGCCGGCAAGTTTGCTACAGCTGGCAAATTCGTGCCGTGAGCCGCAAATCCCCCGTTGCGGCTCATTTCCTGAGCCGCATTTCCCTCACCGGGCCCTCGCCCTTACCAATTCACCTCCCGCTCCGGCGTCGCCGAAATGTGGTGAATCGACAGATCCGCCCCGTCGTATTCCTCTTCCTGCGACAGCCGCAGCCCCATCGTCGCCTTGAGCACGCCGTACACCAGGGCGCCGCCGATCAGCGCCCAGACCACGCCGAGCAGGGTGCCGATGAGCTGCGCCCACAGGTTCACGCCGCCGATGCCGCCGAGCGCCTGGGTGCCGAAGATGCCGGCTGCGATGCCGCCCCAGGTGCCGCACAGGCCGTGCAGCGGCCACACGCCGAGCACGTCGTCGATCTTCCATTTGTTCTGGGTGCGCGTGAACATGAAGACGAAGATGGCGCCGGCCACGCCGCCCGCCACGAGCGCGCCCAGCGGGTGCATGAGGTCGGAGCCGGCGCACACGGCCACGAGGCCGGCGAGCGGGCCGTTGTAGACAAAGCCGGGGTCGTTCTTGCCCATGGCCAGTGCCACCAGCGTGCCGCCGACCATGGCCATCAGCGAGTTGACGGCGACGAGGCCCGATATCTTGTCGATGCTCTGCGCGCTCATCACGTTGAAGCCGAACCAGCCCACGCACAGCACCCACGCGCCCAGCGCCAGGAACGGGATGTTCGACGGTGGGTGCGCACTGAGCGAGCCGTCGCCCCGATAGCGGTTGCGGCGCGCGCCCAGCAGCAGCACGGCTGGCAGCGCAAGCCAGCCGCCCACGGCGTGCACGACGACCGAGCCGGCGAAGTCATGGAATTCATGGCCCGTGACCGAGGCGATCCAGGCCTGGATGCCGAAGGCCTTGTTCCAGGCGATGCCCTCGTACAGCGGGTAGACGAAGCCGACGATCACCGCGGTGGCGATCAGCTGCGGCCAGAACTTGGCGCGCTCGGCGATGCCGCCCGAGATGATGGCCGGAATGGCCGCCGCGAAGGTCAGCAGGAAGAAGAACTTCACCAGCTCATAGCCGCTTCTTGCCGACAGTTCGGTGGCGCTGACGAAGAAATGGGTGCCGTAAGCCACACCGTAGCCCACCAGGAAGTACACGATGGTCGACACCGAGAAGTCGACCAGGATCTTGACCAGCGCATTGACCTGGTTCTTCTTGCGCACGGTGCCCAGTTCCAGAAAGGCGAAGCCGGCATGCATGGCCAGGACCATGATGGCGCCGAGAAGGATGAACAGCGCATCTGCGCCCTGTTTGAGTGCGTCCATGAGAGCTTCTTGCAGGTTTTGGGTTTGATTTGGTGCGTCGCACCCGAACGGCTCGGGGTGCCGGCGCAAGAAAGCAAAAATGGTGCCTACAGGCTCTTGGATGGTGCGAAACGACCCAAGAACGGGCTGATTTCGCAGGGCGCGCACCGGATCGGAACGCGCCGAAGCGCTCAGCCCGCGCCGCCGCGCAGCGCGTCGCGATACCGCCGGCTGCAGGGCACGGTCGTGCCGTCGTGCATGTGCAGCCGGGCATCGCCGCCGTCGAGCGGCTCGATCTCCTTGATGCGACCCAGGTTCACCGCGTGGCTGCGATGCACGCGCACGAAGGTGGCGGGGTCGAGTTGGGTCAGGAAGTCGGTGAGCGTGGCGCGCAGCAGGTAGTCGTGGCCGTTGACGTGCAGGCCGACGTAGTTGCCCTCGGCCTGCAGCCAGTCGATGTCGGTGGCGGCGATGAGAAATTCGCGGCGCAGCTTGCGCACGAGGAAACGTTCGGGGCGGGCGACCACGGGCGGTGGCGCCGGCGGCGCTTCGACAGCGGGCGCGGGAGGCATGGCAGCAGCAGCCGCTGCGTCGGTGGGCGCCTCGGGCGTCACCAGCGGCATCGCGGCCTCCGCCGCCCCTGCGTCCTCCGGCGCATCGAGCACCCGCGCCTCCCCCTGCAGCCGCAGCATGAACAGCCGGTAGGCCCAGATGCCGAAGACCATCGACGCGTACGCGCGCACGTCCTTCAGGTATTCGTAGCCCCACTGGCCGCGCCAGTCCGCGAAGTCGTAGCGCTCGCCGACCGCCGCGTAAGCCAGCGCGCGCAGCGCGAACATGGCCATCACGTGCACCACGCTGAAGACCACGCTGGCCACCGCATGCCCCGCCAGGTAGCGCAGCAGGTGCCTGCGCGGCAGTGGCGACAGCCAGCGCTCGACCGCCACGATGCCCGGCACCAGCGCCAGCAGCACGAGGTGGCTGGAACCCTCCCACACCAGAATCTCCCAGGTGGCGTGCGGCACGGCGCGCCGCCCTGCATCGACCAGCGCCACCGAGGTGTTGAACACGGCCTGCACCGCCATGACCACGATCCAGAAACCCACCTCCACGTACCGTCGGATCGGCTCGTAGCGTTCGTACAGGTTCTTGCGCGGGTCTCGCATGCGGGGAATTCTCGCGAAAACAGGCCCCTGGGGTCGGCCCATTTCGTCCCTGCGGGGCACCGCTCGTCACAAAGCGGGGGCGATCCGTCCCCTCACCGACCCCGGCCGGGGCCGCGGGCCCGAGCATCGCGGCTTCTTCGCTTCGAGGCGCTTGCAATGACCACCGCACCCACCCACCCGGCCGACCCGCGCCGCCACGACATCGACGCCCTGCGCGCCCTCGCCTTCCTGCTCGTCATCCTCTATCACGTGGGCATGTACTACGTGGCCGACTGGCCCTGGCACCTGAAGAGCCCGCATGCGGCCGAGTGGCTGCCGTGGCCGATGCGGGTGCTGAACCTTTGGCGCATGGACCTGGTGTTCCTCATCTCGGGCGTGTCACTCGGCTTCCTGAGCCGGGGCCAGGGCACGGGGGGCCTGCTGCGCAGCCGGGGCCTGCGGTTGATGCTGCCGCTGGCCTTCGGCATGGCGGTGGTCGTGCCCTACCAGGCCTATGCCGAAGGCGTGGCGCGCGGGCTGGTGGCGCCGGGCTTCGGCACCTTCCTGCTGCGCTACCTGTCGATGGGCGCGCCGTGGCCCAAGGGGGCGTTCGCGGGGGCGGAGTTCGGCATCACCTGGAACCACCTCTGGTACCTGCCCTACCTGTTTCTCTACACGGCACTGGTCGCGCTGACGCTGCCGCTGTGGCGCTCGGCCGCCGGGCAGTGGGTGCGGCGGCGCTTCAACGGGCTGCGGGGCTGGCAGCTGCTCGTGTTGCCCGCGCTGCCGCTCGTGGTGTGGACGGTGCTGCTGGCGCGGCACTTCCCGGCCACGCACAACCTGCTGTGGGACTTCCACCTGCACAGCATCTACTTCACCGTGTTCCTCTACGGCTACTGGATGGGTGTGGACACGGGCATCTGGCGCGAGCTCGAACGGCTGCGCCGCGTGTCGCTGCTGCTGGCGGTGGCGGCGATCGGCGCGTTCATCGCGCTGCGCGTCGGGGCCGTCGTTCCGCCCCAGGGGCTGCTGATGGACGTGCTGCGCAATACCTACCTGTGGCTCGCGGTCGCCACGATCCTGGGCCACGGCCATCGCTACCTGAACCGCCCGTGGCCCTGGCTGCGCTGGGCAAACGAGTCGGTCTACCCCTGGTACATGCTGCACCAGACGCTGATCGTCGCGGGCGTGGCGCTGCTGGCACCGCTTGCGCTCGGCCCGGTGTGGGAACCGATGGCGCTGGTCGCCGTGACGATCGCCGGCTGCTGGCTGCTGACCGACGGGCTGATCCGCCGCATCGGCTGGCTGCGCCCGCTGTTCGGGCTGAAGCGCAAGGCCGAGGCCGAGACGGTGGTGGTTACTACGCAGCCTGCTTCGGCTTCGGCGTCGTCGACGCCTCGTCCACCGGCACCAGGATGGCGTTCGCCGTCGCCACGAGCTTGAGCGCGTCGTCGCCCTGGCCCTCAGGCTGCGCATAAAGCTCGGCCCCGACGAACACCTGCTTGCGCCCCGCCTTCACCACGCGACCGCGCGCCACGAAGGCTTCGCCGATGGCGGGCGAGATGCAGTTGACCGAGAAATGCGAGGCCAGCACGCGGCCCGCCACGGTGGCAGCCGCGAAGCCGCTCACGGTGTCGAGCAGCGCGGCGATCATGCCCGCGTGCAGGAAGCCGGTGTACTGGCCCATGTCTTCCTCGCGCCATTTCATGCGCAGTTCGGCCTGCCCGTCGGCGGCCTGCGTGACGTCGAAGCCGGCCCAGCGGTTGAAGGCGGCCGAACGGTTGATGGCCTGGATCGTGTCGAGCATGGTGCGTGTCCTCTCAAGATGAACGTGGATGGAAAGTGAGACCCACTCTAGAAAGCCGCGCCGCCGCGCGCCGTCTCTTGGGTGACCGATCCGCCGCCGGCAGATGCATGCGCGACAGCAGCGCTCCCGCGTCACATCGGCGTCACGAAAAAACTTGGCAACGCCTTAACCCCGTTCGCCCGCCCCGTCCGTAGAAGCAGAGATTCGTCACTGACTTTCTTCCGGAAGGCTTTCCATGCACACACCGTTCTCCGCCCGTCCCCTCCTGCGCGCCACCGCCCTCGCCGCCCTCTGGCTGACCGCGGGCGCCGGCGCCCATGCGCAGCTGCAGGCCGATGCCTCGCGCATCACGCAGGTCAAGGTCTACCCCGGCAGTGCCACGGTGGAGCGCGTGGCGCGCGTCGCGGCCGGCAGCCGCTCGGTCACTTTTGCCTGCCTCCCGGCCGGGCTCGACGTGCAGAGCCTGCAGGTGTCGGCCGGCGCGGCGGTGCGCGTGGGCGAGACCTCGGTGCTCAGCGAGGCGCGCGAGCTCTCGGCGAACTGCGCCACCAGCGCGCTCGACGGCCGCATCCGCGAGCTTGAAGACCAGAAGGCCTCACTGCAGGCCGAGACCGATGCGCTGGGCATGGTCACCGGTTACCTCAAGGGGCTGTCGGGCGGCGAGTCGGGCCCCGGCGCGCGTGCACCGATCGATGCGCGCAACCTCACAGCCGTGACCGACGCGATGCGCCGCTCGGGCCAGGACGCGCTGCTCAAGCAGCACCAGATCCAGCGCCGCCAGACCGACCTCGACCGCCAGCTCAAGCCGCTGCTGGCCGAGCGCGGCCGCACACAGGGCCAGGGCGCGCAGGTGACGGCCGTGACGGTCACGCTGGCCGCGAGTGCCGACACCGAGGTGAAGCTCAGCTACCAGGTCAACGGCCCGGGCTGGACGCCGAGCTACCGCGCGCTGCTCGACACCACGACGCGCAAGGTGCGCATCGAGCGCCAGGCGTTGGTGGCGCAGGCCACGGGCGAGGACTGGCGCGGCGTGAAGCTGGTGCTGTCCACCGGCCAGCCGCGCCGCGAGACCACGGGGCGCACGCCGAGCGCGTGGCGCATCGGCATCGAGCCGCCGCCGCGCGCGAATGCCGACGCGGCCTACATGGCCGCGCCGATGGCTGCCGCCTCCCCCGCCCCCATCGCTGTCGACCGCAAGATGGCCATGGAGCGCGCACGCGAGCCGCTGTTCGACGTGAGCGTGTTCGACAACAGCTTCGCCACCGAATTCGCCGTGCCGCAAAGCATCGACGTTCCTTCCAACGGCCAGCGCGTGACCCTGGCGCTGGGCCAGCACGAAGACACGGCGCAGCTCGCCGCACGCACCAGCCCGCGCGTGGACCCGAGCGCCTTCCTGGTCGCCGAGATGGCACAGCCCACGGGCGTGTGGCCGGTCGGCCCGATGCAGCTGTACCGCGACGGCAACTTCGTCGGCCAGGGCCGCTGGAACGCGCCGAGCGACGCGAAGCTCACGCTCTCGTTCGGCCGCGACGAACTGGTGCGCGTGCAGGTCGAGCCCGAGCGCGACAACCAGGGTTCGGGTGGCTTCGCGGGCTCGCGCGCCGAGCGCCAGGTGCAGCGCGCCTACGTGGTCGAGAACCGTCATCGCACGCCGATCGCGGTGCAGGTGCTGGAGGCCGCGCCGGTGTCGGTCGACGAGCAGGTGCGCGTGACCACGCGCTTTGCGCCGCAACCCGTGGATCAGGTTTGGAACAAGCAGCCGGGGCTGGCGATGTGGCGCTTCGATCTCGACGCGGGGCAGACGGCGCGCGTGTCGGCGGACTACACGATCGGGTATCCGAAGGACGCGCGGTTGCAGATGCGCTGAACGGGCTCGGTTCGGGGCGCGTGCACAGGACACCGGGTACTCCCCTCCGCGAATGTCCCCCGCTTCGCTCCTCCTTTATTTCGCTGCGGGGAGCACCCAGTGCCCTGCGCACGAGGGCACGCTCTGCGTTTGCGGCCGATCAACCACCGTTCTGAAAACGATCACGCTGATGGGGTGCCTTGCGCAGCGAAATCAAGGAGGAGCCCGAAGGGCGGGGGACATTCGCGGAGCAAGGTGCCCCGTCGGCGTGATCGCACCTCGAACAACGGCACTCAGAAATCAAACTTCGCTGACACCTCGAAGGTCCGCCGCGGCGCCAGCAACACCTGGCTCGCGGCACGACCAGTCCATGTCGCGTAGAGCCGGTCCGTCAGATTGCGCACACGAAAACTCAGCAGCGCATTCTTCAAGCGATAGCTCACGGCCGCATCCACCGTCGTGAAGCCGTTGATGCGAATCTGGTTGGCGTTGTCGGTGTACATCGGCCCCGTGTGGTTCAACGAAGCGAAGTACTCGAACTTCGAGCCATCGGGCCGGTAGGTGGCGAAGACGTTGGCCATGCGCTCGGGCACGTTCGGCGGGGTCTTGCCCACGCGCGAGACGTTGCCCGCTTCCAGCAGCGTGTCGAAGCGCGCATCGAGCGCCGCGAGGTTGCCCGCCAGCGTCCATTCGCGCGTGGGCTTCCACACGGCCGACAGCTCGAGGCCGCGCGACGACTGGCGGCCGTTGTTCACGGTGGTGGCGGCGTTGTTCGGGTCACGCGAGAGCACGTTGTCGAGCTCGATCTTGTACAGCGCCGCGGTCCACTCCAGGTTGGCCGCGGGCAGGCTTTGCTTGAAGCCCACCTCCGCCTGCTTGCCGCGCGACATCGGGAACGCGGCATTCGACGCCGACAGCAAGAAGAGCGAGCCCACCGGCAGCGTGGCGTTGGTGTACTGCGCGTACAAGCTCGACTGCGGCGACAGGTCGTACACCGCGCCGATGCGCCCCGAGGTGGCGCGGTAGCTCGCGCCGAAGCGCGTGACGCTGCCCGCGTTCAGGTCCCAGATGCGGCGGTCGACCTCGGTGCGGTCGTGGCGCAGGCCGCCGACCAGCGTGAGGTCGCGCATCGGCTTGAGCGCGTCTTCCACGAAGACCGAGGCGACCTTCACGCGCGAGAAGGTGTCGGCGCGGTTGCCCGCGCCGGTGGTCAGCGCGGGGTTGTCGTCGAAGTAGCCGGTGTACGGGTCGAACACCGGTACACGCAGTTGCATGGCGGTGGCCGCGCTGCTGTTGGAGAAGCGGCGCTGGCTGCCGAAGCGCGTTTCGCTGTACTCGCCACCGACGACGAAGCGGTTGTCCAGCCCGGCGATCTTTCCCTTGTGCGTGGCGTCGAAGCGGTCGAGCCAGAAGTCCTGGTCGTGCGTGATGAGCGTCTGGTCGCGCGCGATGCTGGACGGCGGCACGAAGGTGGCACTTTCGGAGTTGCGGAACATGCGCTTCGACTGGTTGGCCGAGAACTCGTTGCGCCACGACCAGCCGCCGCCCGCCTGCCCCGTGAGGCGCGCGCGCAGCCAGTAGGTTTCGGACGAATTCTCGTCGTCGCGCACGTTGTAGTTGGTGCGCGCCATGCGCCGGTCGATCACGCGGCCGTCGGGCGTGCTGACGACATTGGTCGGCTGCGTGGCGAAGCTGCGCGGCACGAGCGGCGTGCCCCAGTAGGCGTCGTTGTCGTCGCGCAGGTAGTCGAACGACAGGTCGAGCTTCACCGAGCCGCCCAGGTCCACCAGCAGGCCGCTCGTGAAGTGGTCGATGCGCTCGCCGTTGCGCTCGATGGTGCCCACCTTGGTGTCGTTGCGGCTGTAGTCGAGCCGGTAGGCGCTGGCCTCGCCGAGTGCGCCGCCGAAGCCGAAGGCCGCGCGCGTGGAGCCGTAGCTGCCGTACGAGAGCAGCGCCTCCTTGTGCGGATTGCTGCGGTCGGGCCGCTTGGTCACGAAGTTGACGATGCCGCCGATCGCGCCCTCGCCGTCGAGCACCGAGGCCGGACCCTTGAGCACTTCGATGCGCTCGTAGTTCCAGGTGTCCTGCACGCGATTGGTAACGCCCGCGCCCGAGCTGCGCACGCCGTCGTAGAGGTACATGAGGCTGTTGAAGCCGCGCAGCGACAGCGTGGTCGGCGACGACGGCGGGCCGCCGCCCGACAGGCCCGCCATGCCGCGCAACGCTTCGCTGAAGGTGCGCGCGCCGCGCTGCTGGATCGCGTCCTGCGACAGGATCTCGACCGAAGCCGGCGTCTCGCGCACCGACAGGCCCAGGCGCGAGGCCGTGCCGCTCGTGTCGTCGAGGTGCAGGCTGTTCGCGTCGCGGCTGCCTTCGATGGTGACGGTGCCGAGTTCGGCGTTGTTGCTGCTGCTGTCTTGTGCAGAGGCGACCTGCAAGGCGGTGAAGGCGGCCAGCGCGACGGTGGTGCGGGTGAACGGGGTCATGGAACGGTGCAGTGAAGGAAATGGAAAAGGCAATGCGTCAGGCAACCGAGAAGCGCCGCAGCCGCCAGGCCGCGAGGCCGAACAACAGAAGGCTCGGCACCAGCAGTTGCAGCACGGCCAGCGCGGCCTGTCCGCGCACGAGGTCGGCGGGCTCCTCGTGCCATGCGAAGGTGGGCATGCGCTCGAAGTCGGCCGGCACGAGCGCATCGCGCGCATCGATGCGCGGGAAGAAGAAGGCCTTCCACGCTTCGTGGTGCGCCACGGTCTGCGCGTCGAAGCGCGCATGGCGGCGCGCGCCGTTGCCGGCCAGTGCGGTCATGCCCTCGTAAGCCACGGCCGCGGGCGACGCGGCGCCGAAGCGGCCCAGCAGTGCCTGCTGTTGCGCCTGCTGCGCATCGAAGCGCGCGAGCGCGGGGCGGATCGCTTCGTCGACCTCGCGCTGGATGCGGTAGTTGGCCAGCGAGCGGCCGGCGATCTCGATCTTGCCGTCGCGCGGCACGAGGATCGCGCCCTGCCCCACGTGCTGGTACTCGGTGCCCAGCAGGTCCTGATGGCGCTTCATCGCCTCGGCCGTGACCACGCGCTGGCGCGTGGCCAACTCGGTGCGCGAGGGCGCGGGGCTGGCCTGCGTGACGGCCAGGTTGAGCAGCACGGGCGCCACCAGCACCAGCAGCACCCAGGCGATGACGAGCACCATCGCATTCGTCGCCGACGAGGCGCCGAAGGCATTCACCGCCACCACCAGCGCAAACCAGAACAGCGCGTAAGCGCCGACCAGCAACGCCCACCACAGCGTGGCGCTGCCCGCGCCGCCCGCCGTAAGCCCGGCATGGCGGGCGATCCACAGCACGGCCACCGGCAGCAGCACAGCGGGCCCCAGCAGCACCGCGGCGCGCACCGTGAGCTTGCCCGCAAGCAGCGTGCGCAGCCGCAGCGGTTGCGACAGCAGCAGGCGCAAGGTGCCGTTCTCGCGCTCGGCCGACAGCAGGTTGTAGCTGAGCGCAAAGATCAAGAGCGGCAGCAGGTAGACGATGACGAAGGCCAGGTCGAAATGCCCGCTCAGCAGGTGCCACGGGTTCTCGATGTCGCTCGGGTTCATGAACACGACGCGGCTCTGGTTCGTGACCTCGTACTGGCTCGGGAAGAGGTCGCTCTGCCCCAGCGCGACCGGGCCCAGCGGCGCGGTCGGCAACAGCACGTGCTGGCCGCCGTAGTCGCTGGCCATGCGCGAAGGGTCGGCCGGGTTTTCGAAGGGCGTGGGCTGCGCGGTGCCGGCGAAGATGGCTTCGAGCAGCGTGCGCTGCGCGGTGCGGGTGTCGCGGTCGGCCTGCGCCACGGCCGCCTGCGCGCGGTCGCGCTTGGCGGTCTGCAGCAGGCCGTTGCCCAGCGCATAGGCCACGAGCAAAAGGAACAGCGCGCCGACGACCCAGAGGCCGCGCTCGGCGAGCATCAAACGGACTTCCTGGCGCATCACGGCCAGCAGGCGGCGGCCTTGGGGAGGATGGATGGACGACATGGGTGGCATCCCCTCTCAGAGCGCGCGCTGGCGCAAGGTGGCGAAGGCCGCGAACGCCGCGGCGAGCAGCAGGCCGGCGCACAGCACGAGGAAGCTGCGCGCCTGGTGCCGCAGCGCCCATCCCGCCCCCGGCGGGTGGTAGTCGAAGGGCGGCACGGTGGCCCAGAGGTCGGCCGTGGCCTGGTAGGAAAAGTGGCGATCGCCGAGCGGGTCGGCATGCGCCACGAGGTCCTTGCTCATCAGGTCCTGGATGTTGCGGCGGTGCAGTTCGGCGGCCGTGGTGAAGCGGCGGTGGTGCGAAAAGTCGGTGCCCGCCATGCCCATCGAGAAGCTGCGCACCGCGAGCAGTGGCAGCAGCAGGCCGCTCCACTCCTGCACCTCTTGCTGCTGTTCCCAGGTGTCCCACAGGCGGCCGTAGTGGCGGTCGTACACGGGGTACGAGGCCTGGTCGTCCAGGCGCAGCGCAATGCCCCATTTGCTCAGCGGCACATCGCGCCCCCAGCGCTCGGTGGTGCCGAAGTTCTGCTGCCAGACCTGGTTCGACACGGCCTTGAGTTCCGCGCCCAGCGCCTGGTTGAACTCGAGCCGCGTCGGGCTCGGGAACCACGTGCGCGAGAGTTCGGAGAGCACGCGCGGCGCCATCACGGCCTGCCCGATCCACAGCGCGAGCAGCACGGTGATCGCCATGCGCGAGGTCGACGACAGCGCCGACACGCCCAGCACCAGGCACACGAAGATGCCGAGGTACACCGCGTAGCCCAGCGACCACGCGCCCAGCCGCAGCAGCGCGTCGATGCGCCCGCCCGCCTCCGCGCCCACCGCCACGGCGACGGCTGCAACGAGGGCCGCCGGCACCAGCAGCACCGCGAGCAGCGCCGACAGCGCGAGCGCCTTGCCGGCCAGCAGGCGCAGCGGCGCCACGCCCAGGCTCAGCGTCTGGCGCAGGATGCCCTGCTCGCGCTCGCCCGCGAAGGCGTTGAAGCCCAGCACGATCACCAGCAGCGGGCCGAGCACCTGCAGGATCCAGCCCACCGACAGGTTGCCGAAGCGCTGCAGGCCGGTCGCGTCCTGCGCGGCATTGAACTTGACCTCGCTCTGGCGGTGTGCCTGCAGCCACACGGTGCTGCCGATGTAGGGGTTGATGCCCGCGTCGACCATCGACAGCGGCGGCTCGGGCTTGAAGGCATGCATGCCCTGGTGCGCGGCGTCGTGTGGGTGGCGCTGGTCCTGGTGCAGCCAGTCGCGGTAGTCCATGGCCTGCGCGGCCACCTGCTCGGCATGCGCGCCGCGCTGGTGCGCCCAGCCGACGGCCAGTGCGGTGAAGAGCAGCACGGCCACGAGCCCGCCGGCCCAGTACAGGCGGCCGTCGCGCAGGCGTTCGGTGAATTCGCGTCGGGCGATCCAGTGCATCAGCATCTGATCAGGCCCTCATGTGTTGAAGGTAGAGCGACTGCAGATCGGTCTGCCCGATCTGCGCGCCTTCGAGGCTCTCGACCAACCGGCCGCGCTTCATGATCCCGACGCGCGTGGCGGTCTGTTGTGCGTGGAAGAGGTCGTGCGTGGTGGTGAGCACGGCCACGCCGCGGTCGGCCGCGCGGCGCAGCAGGTCGGAAAACTCAGCGGCGGCGTGCGGGTCGAGCCCGGAGGTGGGCTCGTCGAGCAGCAGCGCCTTGGCCTGCTTGGCCAGCGCCACCGCGATCCACACCTTCTGGCGCATGCCCTTCGAATACATGCTGACGCGCTTGTCGGCGGCGGCATGGTCGAGCCCCACCTCGGTCATCAGCGCAAGCAGGCGTTCGCGCGGCAGTTCGTGGCCCAGTGCCAGGCCGGCGAAGAAGCGCAGGTTTTCCAGGCCCGAGAGCGTGCCGTACAGCGTGACCTGCTCGGGGATGTACGCCACGTCCTGCTTGGTCGCCACCGGATGGCGCGTGACGTCGGTGCCGTTGATCTCCACCGTGCCGTCGGTCGGTGCGATGAAATTCAGGAACAGGTTGATGGTCGTCGTCTTGCCCGCGCCGTTGGCACCCAGCAGGCAGTAGATGTCGCCGCCGCGGATGTCGAGGTCGAGACGGTCGAGCGCGGTGTGCGCGCCGTAGCGTTTGGTGAGGCCGGAGGCTCGGAGCATGGCGGAGGGATTCCGATGGAAGAAGAGAAGGAAAGACGCGCGCAGGCACGCCCCGGCGTTCGCACGCCGATGCGGTCATCGAGGGGAAATGAAGGCTGGCGGCGACGCCGCCAGGCGGTCAGCGCTTGTTCTTGTTTTTCGCGCCGCCCTGGCGCGCCTTGAAGCGCGGGTTGGACTTGCAGATGACGTAGGTGCGGCCGCGCCGCGTCACCACCTGGCAATCGCGGTGGCGCTTCTTGGCTTCTTTGAGCGAGGACAGGACTTGCATGGGCGTGACCAGGGAGTTCGTTCGGACACGCGAATATACGTTATTGAGAATTCATTCTCAATAACTTTTTGAGCCTTCCCCGGCAACTCCAGGGCCCGCCGCCGTCAGTGCGGCGGATGCGCCTTGGGTGCTTTCGCGCCGATCTCGACACAGGCCGCGCACAAGCCATGCAGCGTGACCTCGTGGTGCGTCACCTGGAAGCCCTTGGGCGCCAGGTCGTGCATCGGCCCCGGGCAGGCGTGCAGCAGGAACACCTGCCCGCAGTGCGAGCAATGGAAGTAGTGATGGTGGTGGTGCCCGGCATCGCCGCCCTCGCCTGCGCCGTGCGAATGGTGGTCGTGCGGATCGGTCTTGCAGGCCACTTCGTAGCGCGCCGGTTCGCCCGGCAGCTCGACCTTGGCGATCTCGCCGTCGGCCAGCAGCAGCGCGACCTGGCGGTACACTGTCGACAGGCTGATCTCGGGCACGATGGCCCGTGCGTGTTCAAGAATTTCGGGGGCGGTCAGCACGCGACCGGCGTCGCTGAAGGCGGAGAAAACGGCGTTGCGCTGGCGCGTGAGACGTTGCATCTCTCGATGATAGGGGCGGCCCGCGCGGCATTCAGCGTGCCGCGCGCAAGACCTTCACTCGTCTGCCGTGCGACTGGCGTCCGCTTCGGTCGCCTCGGGCTTCTGCTTGCCCTTCTTGCCACGCGCAGCCTTCTTCGCCGCACGCTCGGCGTCGGCGCGCTGGCCGGCCGCCAGCCATTGCGCGAACTCTTCGGGCGTCTCGAGCGTGATGCGCCCCAGGTTGCCGGCGCGGAACTCGTGCATCACGATCTCGGCGGCTTTCTGCAGGTTGACCTTGCCCTTGCCCAGCAGCGCGCCGCGCTTGCGGCCGATGGTGTCGAGCACGTCCTCGTCTTTCATTTCAGCCAGGGTGGCGGCGTCGAGTTCGGTGAGCTTGAAGCGCGCGACGAGGCCTTCGGCGTAGTTCGACTTGAGGTAGTCGAGCAGCTCCAGCGCCACCTCTTCCTCATCGAACGCGTTGCGCCCCACCGCGCCGCTGGCCGCGAGGTTGTAGCCGCTCTTGGGCACGATGATGCGCGGCCACAGCATGCCGGGCGTGTCCCACAGGTAGAAGTCGTCGGCCAGGGTGATGCGCTGTTCGAGCTTGGTGATGCCGGCCTCGTCGCCGGTCTTGGCCTTGCGCCCGCCGGTCAGCGTGTTGATGAGGGTCGACTTGCCCACGTTGGGAATGCCGCAGATCAGCACGCGCATCGGCTTGGCCATGCCGCCGCGGTTGGGCGACAGCTCGTGGCAGGCCTTGACGATCTGCTGCGCGGGCGTGGTCAGGCTCGCATCGAGCCCGATGGCGCGCGTGGCGGGCAGTGCGTTGTAGTGCGCGAGCCAAAGCTTCGTGCGCTCGGGGTCGGCCAGGTCCTGCTTGTTGAGCACCTTGAGCGTGGGCCGCCCGGCCGTGAGTTCGGCCAGCATCGGGTTGGCGCTGGAGCCGGGCAGGCGCGCGTCGAGCAGCTCGATCACCACGTCGATGTCCTTCACCCGCTCGGTGATGGCCTTCTGGGTCGAATACATGTGACCGGGGAACCACTGGATCGCCATCGATGGATGCTCTTTCTTTCGCGCTGTCTGGAAGGGGACCGGCCTCGCAGGCCGGGTGCGCATTGTGAACCGGGAACGGTACCGATTTCTCGATGCTGCGCTTTTGATAGCACCAACTGGCGTATTCACTGGCTTGTTGGCCGCCAGATCACCCCTAGAATCCGCGCGCTGCGCCCGCAGCCGTTTCAAAAAGTCACAACGAGGGAGATCCTTTTCATGGTCCAGCGCCTTGCCGCCGCCGCCCTGCTCGCGGCCACCACCATCCTGTCCGCCACCGTGGCGCATGCCCAGCGCCCGTCGCCGCCGCCCGGCCCGCTGACCGACGGTTTCCTGTGCTGCAACATGCGCACGTACGGCGACTCGATCAGCGACATCAACTACGACGAACAGGGCACGCGCATCGTCGCCGTGGGCACGCCGGCGCGCATCACGGCCTACGACTTCCGCTTCTTCAACGTCGATCTCGCGGGCAAGCCGCAGCGCATCAAGAACGACTACAGCCGCAACATCACGCTGATCGACTTCGCCAAGCGCTACGTGGTCACCGAAGACCCGAAGCGAAAGATCGCGAGCTTCCCGCCCGCAGTGGGCGCGGCCATCGTCGCGGGCAAGGTGATGCCCGGCATGACGCGCGAACAGGTGCTCATGGCCATCGGCTATCCGGTGGCCGGCGAGAACCCGAGCCTGGACGCGCCGGTGTGGCGCTACTGGCGCGACAGCTGGTCGGAGTTCCAGGTGGCCTTCGACGAAAAGGGCCTCGTGAAGAACGTCGTGGGCGACGCCGTGGCGCTGAGCCGCGTGCTCGCCACGACGCCCTGAGCCACCATTGAGGACACCCGGGGTTCGTGTGCGCGGCGTGACGCGCGCAACACCCCGGAGGGTTTTGCATCGCGCAGGGCGATTCCGCCCCTATGATTTGTCCGAAGCACGGCGCCGCCACGTGCGTCGGCCGGATCGAAACCCCTGAATGGAGTGCCTGCGATGAAACCCGTCTCCGAACTGCTCAAGCGCCACGATTCCGCCGCCTGGCGCACCTCGCCCGACACCAGCGTGTTCGACGCGCTGGCCACGCTGGCGCATTTCGAAGTGGGCGCGCTCATGGTGATGGACGGCGAGAAGCTCGTGGGCTTTCTGTCCGAACGCGACTACACCCGCAAGGTGGCGCTGCAGGGCAAGAACTCCAAGGAGGTGAAGGTCTCCGAGATCATGACGCCCGACGTGATGACCGTCACCCCGCAGACCCAGACCCACGCCTGCATGGCGCTCATGAGCCAGCGCAAGTTCCGCCACCTGCCCGTGGTCGACGGCGACAAGGTGGTCGGCATGATCTCCATTCAAGACCTGATGGACGACATCATTTCCGAGCACGAGCAGACCATCACGCAGCTGACCTCGTACATCCAAAGTTGACGCGACGGCCTGATGCCCGGTCTGATAAGGGCATCGCACCTACGCACAGGGGTACTCTTAAGGTGCACAGTGAAGGCTCGTTCACCATCCAGCAGGGACATCCGCAATGCAGATTCAGGTCAACACGAGCAATGGCATCACCAACAAAGACACGCTGGAGCGCTGGGCAGACACCGAAATCAAGCAGCACCTGAGCCGTTTCGTCGCAGACGTGACGCGCGTCGAGGTGCACCTGAGCGACGAGAACCACGACAAGGCCGGCGGCGGCGACAAGTGCTGCGTGATGGAAGCGCGCCTGGCGCACCACCAGCCGCTCGCGGTGACACAGCACGCCACCAGCCTCGACGAGGCCTTCCGCGGCGCGGCCGACAAGCTCAAGCGCCTGCTCGACAACACGCTGGGCCGCCTCAACCACCGCGCCCGCGATTCGATCCGCAAGGACGGCGAAGGCTTCGTCGCCGAGTAGTCGCGTCGAAGCTCAGCGGCCCGGCTTTCGCTTCGGCGGCGGCAGGCCCTGCGGCGTCTCCACCGGAATGAGCGGCGGACGCCGCCCGTCGGCCATCCAGGCGTCGTAGAAATCGATCTTGCGATCGACCAGCGACAGCGCCTGCTGCCAGTCGGCAATCGTCTGGTGCACGCGCGCGCGGTGCGCCTCCAGCAGGTCGCGGCGCTCGCGCAGCGTGGTTTTCCCCTGCATCGCGAGCGCCGTGTAGTCGCGCATCTCGGCGATCGACATGCCGGTGCGGCGCAGCCGGTCCATCAGGTCAAGCCAGCCCACATGCAGCTCGCCATATACGCGCCGCCCGCCCGCATCGCGCACGACGCCGGGCACCAAGCCCTGCGATTCGTACCAGCGGATGGCATGCACCGTGCGGCCGGTGCGCGCGGCCAGCTCGCCGATGTGGAACGGCGCAGCGGCGGCGCTGGGTTCAGCCGGCATGGGCGGTTGGCGCATCGAGCGCCCGCTCGACCAGCGCGGTGTCGAAGTACTCGGTCAATGCCTTCACCTGGCCTCCTTCGAGTCGGTAGACGTAGCAATAGCGGTTGTTGTAGCGCTTGCCGGCCTTCGTCGGCACGTCGCCGCTGAACAGAACCACCACGCGGTCGCCTTCCGCAATGATGCATTCGGTCTTGCTCATGTAAGGCCCGGCGAACTGCGCGAACAGCGGCTTGATGAGCTCTTCGCGGATTGCCTGCTTGCCCTGGTAGGTGCGCGACCAGGGCGTGCTGCCTTCCAGCGTCCAGCTGGCGTCGTCGGCCAGGCTGTCGATGAAGGCCTGGCCGTTGCCCTTGTCCAGCTCCGCGTGGATGCGCTGGACGAGGGCCTTGTTGTCGATCGTGTGCATGGCGTGATTTCCTTGGAGGAATGAAGACACCGGACATCCGGTGAATTCATTGGAAATGCTCGAGTGCGCTCGAGGTCAAGCGCCATGCACCGACCGACTGGCGGCTCAGCCCCGGCCGGCGTTCGCCATGCCCTTGGCGACTTCGTTCGCGCCCTGCGCGGCGCCGCTCTGCGGCACGGCCTCGCCTTCGCGCTCGGTCACTTCCGACAGGCGCGCGGCCAGCTGCTCGGGCGTGTCGGCGGCAATGCCCAGCCAGGCGCCCTGCGTGAGCGTGATGTGCGCAGCCTCGAAGGTGCCGGCACCGGCACAGAGGATGGTGCGGTTGGGCGCGTCCTGCGCGGCCAGCACCAGCATCGCGGGCACCACGGCCTCGGGGCGGAAGGCCTCGAGCATTTCCTTGGGGAACAGGTCTTCCGTCATGCGCGTGGCGGCGGTGGGCGCCAGGCAGTTCACGCGGATGTCGTTCTTGGCGCCTTCGATGCTCAGCGTCTGCATGAGGCCCACCAGCGCCAGCTTGGCGGCGCCGTAGTTGCTCTGGCCGAAATTGCCGTACAGGCCCGACGACGACGTGGTCATCACGATGCGGCCGTACTTCTGCTCGTTCATGAGCGCCCAGACGGCCTTGGTGCAGTTCACGGCGCCCATCAGGTGCACGTCGACCACGAGCTTGAAGTCGTCCAGCTCCATCTTGGAAAAGCTCTTGTCGCGCAGGATGCCGGCGTTGTTGATCAGGATGTCGACGCGGCCCCAGGCGTCGACCGCCTGCTTGACCATGGCCTGCACGGCCTCGAAATCGGTCACCGAAGCGCCGTTGGCCATCGCCTCGCCGCCGGCCGCCTTGATCTCGTCGACCACCGCCTGCGCAGCGCTGACCGAGCCGCCGGAACCGTCGCGCGCGCCGCCCAGATCGTTGACCACCACCTTGGCGCCGCGCGCCGCCAGCGCCAGCGCATGCTGGCGGCCCAGGCCGCCGCCCGCGCCGGTCACGATGGCCACGCGGCCCTTGAAGTCGATGGAGGTGCTGTTGCTGCTCATGAGGTCTCTGCTCGCTGTCTGTAGGGGGTGAAAAAGGGTTGCCGACGGGCGGCAACCCGGCGTTTTACCTCAGTTCCCCGCCCCGTTTGCCGCCGGACAGCCCCAGCGGGAGTCACCCATGCGACGGCTGGACCGTGGCGCAGTACGCGACCAACTGGTCGAGTTCGGCCGACTTGTCGAAGAAGGCATCGGCGCCCAGTTGCTGCGAGCGCTGGCGCATGTCGGCGGTGGCGTAGTTGCTGAGCACCACCACCTTCTGGTGCGGCGACCGGTGGCGGCAGGCATGGATCACGGCCAGGCCGTTGCCGCGCTGCAGGAACAGGTCGACGATGGCCAGGTCCCAGTCGCGCTGGTGATGGCTCAGCCAGTCGAGCGCTTCGTCGGCGGTGCTGGCCGAGGCCACCACGTGCGCATCCGCCACGTCCTCGAGAAAGCCGACGAGGTTCTCGCGGATCACGGGGCTGTCCTCGACCAGATAGGCATGGAGCGTCATGGTGAGTGTCCCGAATCCGAAGCTTGGCTGTGCATGACGCCATCTTCCGGGCTGCCCGCACGGGCGCGGTGAGCCGGACAGGCCAATGGCTGTAGGCCATCGGCCAGCGGCGCTGTCGGCGTGCGCCGCCCCGCTGCCTCAGGCCGCGACTGGCAAGCGGCCGGGGGCCATGCCCAGGCGCGCCGGCGAGACGTACTGCTCGCGGTAGATCTCGAAGGGCATGGTGTCGGCCGCCTCGATGCGCTTCTGCGCCTGGATCGACTCGGCCGTCATCTGCTCGAAGCCGGCCTGCTGCGCGGCCGTGAACGGCAGCGCGAGCAGCGCGGCGCGGGTCTGCTCCGACTGGGCGCGCACGAAGCCGATGAACGAGTTGCCGTGCTGCTGCTCGACGGCCGCGAGCACGCGGGCCGACGGCAGGCTGTCGGGGTTCTCGAGGCCGGCCCTGGCGGCGCGCACCGCGTCGACGTGCTGCGTGCCGCCTTGCGCCGCGTCGAGCGCGGCGGCAATGGGCATGCATTGTTCGACCAGCTCCAGGCCCCAGTCGGTGAGCCCGACCTCGCGCCCGTCGCGGCGCAGCTTCAGGCCCGGCTCACGGCCGCGCGCGGCCGTGAGGTGCTGGTTCTGCGCCAATTCGGCAATCTCTTGCGGGGTGTCGTCGGGGCTGTCGTTCAGCAGGCAGTGCAGCAGGAACACGTCGATGAAGCGCATGGTCTGCGCGTTGATGCCGACGGTCTCGAAGGGGTCGAGGTCCATCAGGCGCACTTCGACATATTCGACGCCGCGCTCGCGCAGCGCATGCAGCGGGCGCTCGCCGGGGTGAATCACGCGCTTGGGGCGGATGGTGCCGTAGAACTCGTTCTCGATCTGCAGCAGGCTGGTGCCCAGCTGGTTGTAGTCGCCGCCGAGGTTGCGGATGCCGATGGCCTCGTAGGCCGGCCAGGGGCGCGTGAGTGCGTCCTGCAGCGAGGCGCCGTAGCCCTCCAGGCTGTTGTAGCTCACGGCCAGCGACGCCTGGGCCTCGCTCTGGTAGCCCAGGGGGCCCATGCGCAACGAGGTGCCGTGCGGCATGTACATGCTGCCGTCGCCCAGCGGCTGCAGCTCGTGCGGGCGGCCCGCGACAAAGCTCGAACACAGGGCCGGCGAGGCGCCGAACAAGTACAGCAGCAGAAAGGCCTGGCGGCGGAAATTGCGTATCAGCGCGAAGTACTCTTCGCTCGACACATCCGGCAACGACCAGTTGTAGTGAATGCCCGAAATGGTCTGCATGCGGCGGCCATAGCGGTGGCTCAGGCCCATGCGGTACACGCTCTTGGCGCGGCCCACGTTCGACGAGCCATAGCGGCCGATCGGAATCGTCTCGTCGGTCGGCAGGCCGCAGGGCATGCTCGACACCCACAGGCGCTCGTCGCCGAGCTGGTCGAGCACGCGGTAGGTGAACTGGTGCACCCGCGTGAGCTCTTCAATGGCCGACTCCACGCCCGCGTGCACGCCCGTGATGAGTTCGAGCTGCGACTCGCTGAAGTCGGTCGTGATGTGCGGATGCGTGAGCGCCGAGCCCAGCGCCAGCGGATGCGGCGTGAGGGCCAGCTTGCCGTCGGGCAACGCGCGCAGGCTTTCCTTCTCGATGCCGCGACGCATGCCCTTCAATCGCGCGGCCGGGAGCGCCCCCAGCCTCTCCTGCAATCTGTTGCTCATGTTCTTATGACCCATCAATCTTCTGTGGGGCTGGAAGGTAGCACGGGCGGACTGGCACTGCTGAAGCAGGGAATCCCGCATCCGGCTATGCTGTTTTTTGCTACTCTTTTCATAGCTTCCCTCTCAAATACCACGCGCATTCCAGTGCGGAACGGGGGTCAAACCTCAGGCCTTGGCGCGGCCCGCCGACAGGTCGATCTCTTCCGACTGGTAGACATGGATCGACGGCACGCCATCGGCCATGGCCGCGAGCGCCTTGGCGAAAGCACGCGACGCATCGACGCGAAAGTGCGCCTGCAACGCCGCCATGTCGCTCCAGCGCTCCACGAAGGTGAGCTGCAGCGGGTCTTGCACGTCGGTCGTGACTTCATGCGAAATGCAGCCGGGCTCGGCGCGCGAGCGCAGCACGTGCTCCACGCTGATGGCCAGCATCGCCTGCAGGGTGTCGGCCTTGGCCAGCGCGTGTCCGATGACGAGGATCATGGCGGTCTCCTTCTGTGTCTCTGTCTGTCTCGTGGGTTGCCGCAGCGGCCCGCTTGTGCGTCAGCGCAGCACGCGCAGCAAAAAGGCGTTCAGGTCGGCCACTTCTTCCATGCAGACCGAATGCGCCATCGCGTACTCGTGCCATTCGACGGTGTAGCCCAGGGCGGTGAGCGCGTCGCGCGATTGCGTGGCGCGTGCCAGCGGCACCATCGGGTCTTGCCGGCCGTGGCCGAGGAACACCGGCGTGTCGTGGTTGGCGGCATGGCGCTCGGCAGCGGTGCTGGCCGCCAGCGGCAGCCAGCCCGACAGGCCGACGATGCCGCCCAGGCGCTCGGTATGGCGCAGGCCGGTCAGCAGCGCCATGGCGCAGCCCTGCGAAAAGCCGGCCACCACGATGCGGCTGGCGGCGATGCCGCGGGCCTTTTCATTCGCGATCACGGCCTCGATGGTGGCTTGCGAGCGGCGCAGGCCGGCGGCGTCTTCCTGCACATTGAAATCGGCCCCGGCAATGTCGAACCACGCCGGCATCTGGTAGCCGTTGTTCAGCGTGACCGGAATCACCGGCGCATTGGGGAACACGAAGCGCACCGGGCCCACGGCCGACAGGTCGAGTTCGCCGGCGATCGGCACGAAGTCGTTGCCGTCGGCACCCAGGCCGTGCATCAGGACCACCGTGGCGGTGGGGTTCGGGGCGGTTTCGATTTCGATGGGGGGACGGGACATGGTCAACGAAGGTATTCAGGAATGCGAATGCCCAGACCTTAGCGCATTCGGGCGACCCGGGCCGCGGCGAAACGGCCGGTTGGCTGACTTGCACCTCGCAACATCCGGGCCCCGGCTGTCCTTGCCGTCGCAAGGGGGCGCCGGATGCAACACAATGGCGTTTCGCATGAAGACCCCCACCCCGCCCCTGAAAACCTCGCCGCCCCGCCCCGCCTTCGACAGCGAGGCGCTGCTGCGCGGCAGCGGGCTGCGCGTGACGCGCGCCGCCCAGACCGTGCTCGAGCTGCTCGAACACGGCTCGCAGCCGCTGACCCACGAGGAAGTGGCCGGCGCCTACACCGCCGCCACGGGCGAGCCGCCCGACCGCGTCACGCTCTACCGCGTGCTCGACCGGCTGGTCGAGGCCGGCCTGTGCGACCGCCGCGTGGCCGCCGACCGCGTCAACCGCTTCGCACGGCACGTCGACACCGCCTCGGGCAACACCTTCGAATGCGACCAGTGCCACAAGGTGCTGGCGCTGCCCTCCGACCCCGAACTGCCCAAGGTGATGGGCCGACTCGGCAAGGCGCTGCGCAAGCAGGGCATCGACACGCGACACACCGCGCTCACGCTGCACGGCATGTGCGGCGACTGCGCCCGCTAGCGTCATCGCGCTGCGCGTGTACGTCTCCCGGCACCACCGCCAGCCCGACCTCGGCGCGAGCCACGCGCTGATCGACGCGCACCCGCTGGGCGCCTGGGTCGTGAGCGGCGCCGACGGGCTGGTCGCCAACCACCTGCCCTTTCTGCTCGACCGGTCGCGCGGTGCGTTCGGCACGCTGCTCGGCCACGTGTCGCGCGCGAACCCGGTGTGGCGCCAGCTCGATGCATCGGCCCCGTCGGTCGTGATGTTCCAGGGGCCGCAGGCCTACATCACGCCCGGCTGGTACCCGGGCAAGGCCGAACACGGCCAGGTGGTGCCGACCTGGAACTACGCCGTCGCGCATGCGCACGGCATCGCGCGCGCCATCGACGACGAGGCCTGGCTGCTCGACCTGCTCGCGCGGCTGACCGCAGCGAACGAGGTCGGCCAGCCCGTGCCCTGGCAGACCACCGACGCGCCCGAGGCCTTCATCCGCAAGATGGCGCGGGCCGTGGTGGGCATCGAGATCCCCATCGACCGCCTCGAAGGCAAGCTCAAGGCCAGCCAGGACGAGGCCCTGCAGGACCGTCAAGGCACGGTGCAGGGGCTGACCGCCTTCGGCAGCGAGAACGCATCGGCCATGGCGCGGCTGGTGCAGCAGGCGATGCAGTCCGGCAGCGCCGACGACTGAATCGCCCGCGCCCCTACGCGTTCCACGACGGAAACGGATCGGGCAGGTTCTGCCACCACGAAGGGCCGAAGCGCATCTCGTTGGGCGTGAGCAGGCAGGCATCGAGCCGCGCGCGCAGCGCCGCTTCGTCCATGCCGATGCCGATCAGCACCAGCTCCTGGCGCGCATCGCCGGTGGCGTCGTCCCAGTTCTTGCGGATGAGTTCGAGCCCGTCGGGGTCGGTCGGCCAGTGTTCGCGCGGCACGGCCGCCCACCACAAGCCCGCCACGCCATAGCGGCAGGCACCGCCGGCCTGCGACCACGAACCCGCACGGGTCGGGCGGCTCGCGAGCCAGAAGAAGCCCTTGGAGCGCACCACGCCCTCCCACTCGCTCTGCACCAGGTCCCAGAAGCGCTTCGGATGGAACGGCAGGCGCGACCGGTACACGAAGCTGCGGATGCCGTAGGCCTCGCTCTCGGGCACATGCTCGCCGCGCAGCTCGGCCAGCCAGCCGGGCGCCTGCTCGGCCTGCTCGAAATCGAACAGGCCCGTGTCGAGCACGCGGTCGAGCGCGACGCGGCCGAACTCCGATTCCTCGATGCGCGCACGCGGGTTGAGGCTGCGCAAGATCGCCATCAGCCGCTCGCGTTCTTCGGCCGTCACGAGGTCGGTCTTGTTGACCACGAGCACGTCGCAGAACTCGATCTGCTCGATCAGCAGGTCGACCACCGTGCGCGTGTCTTCGTCGCCGAGCGACTGGCCGCGCTGGCCCAGGCTGTCGGACGAGCCGTAGTCGCGCAGGAAGTTGAAGGCATCGACCACCGTGACCATGGTGTCCAGCCGCGCCACGTCGGCCAGGCTCTGGCCGTCCTCGCCCGCGAAGGTGAAGGTCTCGGCCACGGGCAGCGGCTCGGAGATGCCGGTCGACTCGATCACGAGCTGGTCGAAGCGCCCCTCCTTCGCGAGCCGCTTCACCTCGATCAGCAGGTCTTCGCGCAGCGTGCAGCAGATGCAGCCGTTGCTCATCTCGATCAGCTTCTCGTCGGTGCGCGACAGCGCGGCACCGCCTTCGCGCACCAGCGCAGCGTCGATGTTGACCTCGCTCATGTCGTTGACGATCACCGCCACGCGGCGGCCCTCGCGGTTGTGCAGGATGTGGTTGAGCAGCGTGGTCTTGCCGGCGCCCAGGAAGCCGGACAGCACGGTGACGGGAAGGCGATCGGCCATGAGGGACTCGTTCTTCAAATGCAATGGAGTTGCATTATATGGATTGTCGCAACTTGGTTGCGTTTATATCGCCACACACATCCCGACCGCACACTCGCCTTACCATCCGACGCATGACCGACTTTTCCGCCTTCGTCGCCCCGCCGCCCTCCGACGCGCCGCACGCCGCCGTCGTCGAGGCCGCGTCGGCCTGCCTCGACCGCTTCACGGCCGCCTTCAACGCCTCGGACACGCGCGGCATGGACGCCGAGCTGCACTTTCCGCACACGATGCTCTCGGGCGCACGGCGGCTCGACTGGCCCGTGCCCGGCCAGCACCCGGCCGATTTCTTCGACACGCTCAAGGCCGGTGGCTGGGCCTCCACGCAGTACGAGAAAAAGGAGCCGGTGCTCGTGAGCCATGACAAGGTGCACTTCGTCGTGCACTACACGCGGCGCGATGCGGCCGGCACGGTGCTCAGCACGCACGCCAACCTCTGGATCGTCGTGCAGGCCGAAGGGCGCTGGGGCATCGCCCTGCGCTCGTACTGATCTCAAAGAAAACAAGGACCGTCTCCCATGTCCCTTTCTGCACTGCAACTCGTCTGGCCCTCGCCCGAGCACCTTCCCGGCTACATCGCTGCACTGGAACGCGGCTGGTCGCCCAACAACCTGCGGGCCGAAGCCGGCCGCGAAGAGCTGGCGCTGATCCGCACCGACCCCGACGGCTTTCTCGCCGGCCTCGTCGACCGCGAGGCCAAGGGCCCGCCCATCGCGCTGCCCACCGGCGGCACCGTGCCCCGGTTGCCGGGCTACCGACGCTGGCTGTGGGACGGCGAGTTCTGCGGCAGCATCCAGCTGCGCTGGCAGCCGGGCACCAACGCCCTGCCTTCGTACTGCCTCGGCCACATCGGCTACGGCGTGGTGCCGTGGAAAAGCGGCCGGGGCTATGCCACCGCCGCGCTGCGCGCGCTGCTGCCCGATGCGCGCGCCATCGGCCTGGACCACGTCGAGATCACGACCAGCCCCGACAACCTCGCCTCGCAGCGCGTGATCCGCGCCAACGGCGGCGTGCTGATCGAGGAGTTCATCACCGAGCCCGGGCTCGGCGGCGCGCCCGAGCTGCGCTTTCGCATCGACGTGCGCGAACTGTCGTAGCTCGGCCTACATCTCGAACGGCTCGACCTGCCGCCCGTCGATGTCGGTGAAGCCGTAAGCACGCGCGAGGTCGCCCACGCGCAGCACCTGGCCGGTCTTGTCGAGCACCTGCGCATCGCCCGCCAGCGCGGCCACGGCGCGGCCCAGGTAGCGTGGCGATTCGGTGCGTGCCAGCGCGGGGCGTTCCTGCCAGTGCGCCTCGTCGGTCTTGTGGCCCGCGAGCACGAACTCCGTGCGCATCCAGCCCGGCGACACGGCCACCGAGGCCACGCCGTGCGGCTGCAGCTCCTGCGCGATGCCGAAGGCCAGCCGCGTCATCGCCGCCTTGGCGAGGTCGTAGAACAGGTTGCCGCGCAGGTAGTGGCCGCGGTCCCAGAAGGTGGTGGTGACGATCAGGCCCTGCTTGCGCGCCACCATGCCCGGCGCGGCGCAGCGGCTGGCCACGAGGTGGTTGCGCACGCCGCGGTCGAACATCGAATCCCAGTTGGACAGCGGGTGTTCCCAGAACGGCGCCTCGAAGACACCCGTGAAGGTTTCGTGGCCGCCCCAGGCGTTGTTCACGAGCAGGTCGAGCCGGCCCTGCTCGCGTTCGACGCGCGCGAACAGCGCGGCCACCTCGTCTTCCTGCGTGTGGTCGCAGACCACGGCGATGCCGCGCCCGCCGAGCCGCGCGACCTCGTCGGCGGTGTCGTCGATGGTGCCGGGCAAGGCGGCCAGCTCGGACAGTGCGAGCAGCTGCCCGTAGCTGTCGGCCGGCCGCGCGCGGGTGCTGCGCCCCGTCACGTACACGGTGGCGCCGGCCGCGCCCAGTTCCTGCGCGATGCCGCGGCCCGCGCCGCGGCTGGCGCCGGTCACCACCGCCACGCGGCCCGCCAGCGGGCGATGCGCGGCGTCAGGGGTGGAGTGGTTTGTCGTCATGTGTCATTGCTCCTTCGTTCGGTGAGGGTCCTTGGGCAGGACAAGCCGCCACGATAGGCCGGCCTCAGCGCGCCGTCTTGGAAGAAACCGAAACCCTGCGCCCGAGGAACTCGGTGGGCGTCACGCCGCACAGGGCGCGGAACTCGTTGACGAGGTGCGACTGGTCGTAGAACCCGTGGTCCAGCGCCATGTCGGCCCAGGCCGGCGCGCTGTGCAAGCGCAGCGCGCGCAGGCACGCATGCAGCCGCGCGAGCCGGCCCCAAGCGCGCGGCGACAGCCCGACGTGCGCATGAAAGAGCTGCTGCAGCCGGCGCTCGCCCACGCCGACCGCCTGCGCCACCTCGCGCAATGCCTGGCGTCCGTCGGCAGCGGCGATGAGCCGCGCGGCATGCATGGCGACGGCCGGTGGCGTGCCGTCGCCGGTTTTCTTCAGGCGCTTCATCAGGGCTTGCTGCAGCAGGTCGGCGCGTGCGACATCGCAGCGCGCTTCGGCCATGCGCGCGAGCAGCGTCGTGCCCTCGCCGCCCCAGAGTTCGTCGAGGTGCACCGCGCGGCCCGCGATCTCGCCGGCCGGCACACCGAGCAACGCGGCTGCCGCGCCGGGGCGCAGCGCCACCGACAGGCCTTCGACCGTGTCGCGCATCCGCACCACGGCCGGCGCGGCGAAGGCGCCGATGGCCTCGACCGCCTGCCCCGGCGCGTCGTCGGCCGAGGGCGCGTCACCGAAATTGAAGACCAGCCGGATCGCGCCGTCGGGCAGCACGCGCTCGCGCATCTCGAGGCCGGGCGCGAAGGTCTCGCGGTACATCAGCAGGTGCGAGACATGCGACTGCAGGGCCGGCGCGATCGGCAGCACATGCAGCGTGTCGTCGGGCACACCCGATTCCGGCCCGTGCAGCGGGTCGTCGTGGAGCCGGAGGAAAAGACGTTCGCCCATGGCGGTCGATTGTGAGGAAAAACCCGCCGCCGCGCGAGCCGGCCCGATGGTTCGACAATCGGCCGGCTCCCCCTGTTCATCTTTCGTTCGCATGCCCGACTCCGCCCTCCCCCTGCTCTATTCGTTCCGCCGCTGTCCCTATGCGATGCGGGCCCGGCTCGCGCTGGTGGCGAGCGGGCAGCACTGCGAGTTGCGCGAGATCGAGCTGAAGCGCAAGCCCGCCGAGATGCTCGCGGCCTCGCCCAAGGGCACGGTCCCCGTGCTGGTGCTCGACGGTGGCGCGACGGTGCTGGAACAGAGCCTGGGCGTGATGCTGTGGGCGCTGCGCCGCCACGATCCGCTGCGCTGGCTGACCCCGGAGCGCGGCACGCTCGATGACCTGCTCGCGCTGGTGGCGACATGCGACAACGACTTCAAGCCGCTGCTCGACCGCTACAAGTACCCGGCGCGTTACCCCGCATCGGAAGGCTCGGCACGCGACGACGGCGCGCGCTTCCTGCAAGGGCTCGAATACAGGTTAGTGATGTCGGCGCAGCTGGCCGGCGCGCACGCCACGCTGGCCGATGCGGCACTCATGCCCTTCGTTCGGCAGTTCGCAATGGTCGACAAAGTCTGGTTCGACGCGCAGCCCTGGCCGCGTCTGCAAGGCTGGCTGTCGAACTGGATCGCGTCGGAGCTGTTCGCGCGCGCCATGCACAAGTACGCACCCTGGCAGGCGGGCGAACCGGGCGTGGACTTTCCGCCCGCCTGATCAGTACACGTCGCGTCGGTAGCGGCCTTCGGCGATGAGCGCGTCCATGCCGCTCTCGCCCAGCACCTCGGTGAGCGCCGCATCCACGCCCGGCGCCATGCCTTCGAGGCTGCCGCACACGAAGACGATCGCGCCCTCTTCGTCCACCCACTGCTTCAGCGCTTCGGCGGCCTCGCGCAGGCGGTCCTGCACGTACACGCGCTGCGCCTGGTCGCGCGAGTAGACGAAGTCGGCACGCGCCACGAGGCCGCCGGCCTGCCATGCCGCGACCTCGTCCGCGCCGAAGCCGTCGTGCGCGGCGTGCCGTTCGCCGAACACCAGCCAGTTGCGGCCGTGCCCGCGGCGTGCGCGCTCGCGCAGCAGCGCGCGCAGACCCGCGAAGCCCGAGCCGTTGCCGATGAAGACGCAGGGCCGCGCATCGTCGGGCAGCGCGAAGCCCGGGTTGGCGACGAGGCGCAGCGCGAGTTCCGCGCCCATCGGTGCGCCGACCGTGAGCCAGCCCGAGGCCACGCCCAGGCCGTTGTCGTGTCGTGCCTGCCGCACCAGCAGCTGGACGGCGCCGTCAGAAGGAATCGACGCGACCGAGTAGCTGCGCGGCGCGGGCGCCGGGGCGCCGTCGTCGTGCATCTGGCGCGGCACGATCTCGACCAGCGCACCGGGCGTCCAGTTCATCGCTTCGCTGCCTTCGGCGCGCCGCAGCTCGATCTCGAACAGCGGATCGCCCTGGCTGCCCGCATTGAGCAGGCGCCGGCCGTCGAGCCGCCAGGCCTCGAAAGCCGGCGCGGTCGACGCAGGCCACGGCGCATCACGCACTCCGAAGGTCTCGCGCAGCGCGTCGTGCCACCGTGCGAGCGCCACCGGGTCTTCGCCGTCCACCTCAATCATCGGGAACAGCGGTTGCGCGCCCTGGTTGTGCAGATCGTGGTCGAGCTTGCGGCCGAAACCGCAAAAGGTCGCGTAATTGCTGTCGCCGAGTGCGAGCAGGCCGTATCGCAGGTGGCGCAGACCCGGGCCGCTCTGCCGCGCGAACGCGCGGGCAAAGGCGCGCGCGCTGTCGGGCGGATCGCCCTCGCCGAAGCTGCTCGCCACCCACAGCACCTGCCGGTAATGCAGCAGCGCATCGGCACTCAGTGCGGACACGGGCCGCACCACCGCCGCAACACCGGCGGCTTGCAGCGCACCGGCCGTCTGCAGCGCGAGGCGCTCGGCATGGCCGGTCTGGCTCGCGAAGGCGACCAGCACCTGCCCCGCATCACCCGAAGTCGTGGGCACGGCGACCGCATCGAGCCGCGCACGCTCGGCACGCACGGCCTTCGCGGTGCGGCGGCGGCCGAGGTACATCATCCAGCCGCTGATCGCGAAGAGCGCAAGCCCCAGACTCGTGAGCATCATCACAATGCGCCCCGGCAAGCCCCAGTAGGTGCCCATGTGCAGCGGATAGATGCTGTTCACGAAGCGGCCCGCGAGCGGCTTGTCGGCGTAGCGTTCGTGGCGCAGCGTCTCGCCGGTCGCCGCGTGCAGGTACAGGCGGTTGCGCGCGCGCTCGTGCTCGGGGTTCGTGCGCAGGTAGTTGGCCTCGAGCTGCGCCCCGTTGCGCGCCGGCAGCCGCAGCGTGACCTGGGTCCAGTCACCGCCCGTGGTGTCGACGAAGGCTTGCCAGACGCGCGCCAGGTCGAGCGTCACCGGGGCATCGGCCGGTGCGCGTTCGACACGCATCACGCGGGCTTCACCGGCCGCGCCGTCGACCACCTTGCGCAGCGCGTCGAAAGCCCAGTACATGCCGGTGGTGGTCGACACCACGTACGCCAGCAGCGCGATGGTGCCGACCACGGCGTGCAGGTTCCACAGGAAGGCCCGACCGCGCAGCGCGAAGTCGATGCGCAGCCACTGGCGCCACGCGAAGGGGCGGCGCGGCCAGCGCAGGTACAGGCCCGACAGCGCGAGCAGCAGCAACAGGCCGGCCAGCGAGCCGGTGATGGGCTTGCCGTCGTCGCGCGGCAGCAGCAGCCAGCGGTGCAGCTCTTCCACGAACTCGAAGAAGTGCTCGCCCACGGGCTCGGGCAGCAGCGCGCCGGTGGCGGGATCGGCGAAGCGCGTCTCGCCGCGCCGTTCGCCGGGCGGCGGCGCAAAGCCGACGCGCGCAGGGCGCCCGGGCTCGGCGAACACGGTCAGCGTCGCGATGCGGCGCCCGGGCGAATCCGCCTGCAGCCGCGCGAGCAGCGCGGGTGGCGACAGCGGCGCGGCCGAGGCCGCCGGAATCGGGTTCAGCAGGTCGGTGATCTCGGCGCGGAACGACAACGTCGCGCCGCTCAGGCCGATGACGACCAGCACGCTGCCCGCCGTGATGCCGATGAACCAATGGATCTGGAACCAGACGCGACGCAGCAAAGCCATGAAAAACAGACAGCAGAAAGAAAGGGAAGCGAAAAACAGGAAGCCCCGCCGCAGCAGGGGCCTCACCCAAGGATTCAAAGATCGATCTTGACCAGGGCCTTGATCGTACGCGGCGTACCCACCGCCAGCCGCGTGCCGGCCGCCGACCAGTAGCGCTTGTCGCCCACGTTGTCGACGTTCAGCTGGAAGGTCGTGCGCTTGCCCATGAGCTGCGCCACATAGCGCGCGCCGAGGCCGAAGACCGTCGCGCCGCCGATGAAGCCCTGGTTCAGGTCGTCGATGGGGCGGCGCCCGGTGAAGTACGCGCCGCCGTTGACCGACAGCCCCGGCACCGCCGCGATGTCGTACGAGAGAAAGGCGCTCGCCGTGGTGCGCGCCGTGTTCTCGGGCCGCTTGCCGTCGTACTGCGCGTTGATGCGCCGGAACTCGGCGTCGAGCCACTGGCCCGAGAGCTGCCACGCCAGCGCGGGCGTGAGCCGGCCTTGCGCCGACACCTCGAAGCCGCGGTAGCGCTGGCGCCCGCTGGCCACGAAGGTGTTGGCGCTGTCGGTGTAGGCGCCGGGCCGTTCGATGTCGAACAGCGCGCCCGACAGCAGCGTGCCGCTGCCGGTCAGCCAGCGCAGGCCGACTTCCTTCTGCCGGCTCACGCCCGGCGGCATGCGCGTGTTCTGGTTGGCGGTGCCGGCCGGCGCCACCTCGCCCTCTTCCACGCCCTGCGAATACGACACGTAGGCCATGAGGTCGGGCGTGAATTTGTAGCTCAGCGCGGCCAGCGGCGTGGTCTTGCGCACGCTGTAGTCGAGGGCCGGCAGCGTGGCGCTCGCGCCCTGCCAGCTCTGGTAGCGCGTGTGGCGCAGGCCGGCCACCAGCTGCCACTGCGGCGAGAAGGTGATGCGGTCGAGCGCATACAGGCCCAGCTCCTCGCTGTCTTGCGCGCCCGAAGTGGGCCGCGACGGCATCGCGCTCAATGCCAGCGCGCCGATGGGCACGGGGTTGTAGAGGTTCTGCAGCGTGGTCGCGCCGCCGTAGTTGCGCTGGAAAACGGGCGCCTGCGTCTTGTCGCTGCGCGCCGCGCCGAGCGTCAGCTCGTGCTGTAGCGCGCCGGTGGCGAAGGTGCCGAACAGCTCGGTGCGCAGCAGGTCGGAGCGTTGCTCCAGGTGCTGCACGTTGCCCGTGAGGCGACCCAGGCCGGTGCGCACGTTGTAGTTGCTGAACTGCGCCAGGCGCCGGTCGCGCTCGGCCTCGGAATGGCCGGCCTCCACGCTGAGCGCCCAGTGGTCGCTCAAGGCATAGTCGGCGCGCAGTTGCGTGTTGGTGACCTCGGCCTCGAACACGGCCCAGGGCGGCGCGATCAGCTTGTGCGGATCGGGCAGCGCCGGCAGCGCGATGACGCCGTTGACGGCCGCGAGGCGCGCGATGCCGGCCTGCTCGGTGATGCGCTTGCGGTAGTGCTCAATGTCGGCCTTGAGCGTGAGCCGCCGGTTCACGCGCCAGTCGAGTGCGGCCGAGACGAATTTGCGGTCGCCGTCCACGCCGTCGATCGTCGAGCCCAACTGGCCGCCGGCCGCGTTGAGGCGCACGCCGAACTGGTCGTTCTCGCCGAACTGGCGGCCGATGTCGACCTGCCCCTGCAGCCCGCCCTGGTTGTCAACACTCATGCCGAGCGAGGTGACGGGCGTGCGCCCCGCGCGCTTGGTGACGAAGTTGATGACCCCGGCCGGCGTGGTGAAACCGTAGTACAGCGCCGACGCACCCTTGAGCACTTCGACGCGCTCCTTGTTCTCCATCGGAATCTCGGACACGTTGGGGATCGCGAGCGCACCGTTGAGGCGGTAGTTGGTGCGGTTCTCCACTGCGATGCCGCGGATCACGAGCTGGTCGAAGGTGTCGCCGCCGTTCTGCTGGCGCGTCACGCCGGCCGTGTTGCGCAGCACGTCGTACACGCCCGTGGCGCCCTGCAGCTCGATGACCTCGCGCGTCACGGTGTTGACCGTGGCCGGCACGTCCATGACCGACGCCCCCCGGAACGTGCCCGCCTCGACTGTCTCGGCCAGGAAGCCGTTGGCGCGCGAGGCCTCGACGTTGACGGTGCTCAACTCACTCGCTTCGCCTGCGGACGCAGGCACCGATTGCGCGTGCGCTGCCTGCACGGCGGCGAGCGCGAGGCTCACACAAACTCTCTTCATTCAACAAATCCCTTGGGTGTTCTGGCGGCGCGCTTTCCGGCGGCCTGGTGACGCTTCTGGTGTACGGAAGCGGGAGGGATTATGGATGAGAGGGATTCTCATTTGACAACAGTTGCCGGCCCCTGCCGATAGGATCGGATGCAGAGCGTTCCATTTCGAAGCGCCATCACGGAGGAAATTCATGGCTGCCAGTGACACATCGACCGGCGCAGGACGCCCTGCGATGAAGACGGCCGGACGCCTTGCGCTCGGCGTGCTCGCCTGGGTCACCGTGGTCCCGCTGGTGGGACTTCTGTGCATGTGGCTGGGCAGGTCGTTCTTCGACTCTCCCGAAGCCTCGCGCGTCACCATCTATGTGATCGAGGCCATCAACATCGGCGCGGCCGCGTGGCTCTATTGGTATGCCGTGCCGAGCGTGCCGCACTGGGGCCGGCGCGTGGCGTACTTCATCGCCTTCGTGGTGCTGATGGTGCTCGCCAGCGCCCTCGCGGTCTTCGCCGTCAAACTGCTTTTCGTGGTGCTGGTGATGTTCTTGCGTTGAGCTGAGGCGATGGAGGCTCGGCCCGGTGGCACTTCCGGTGCGCGGAAGCCTCATTTGAGAACAGTGTTTTGGCGCTCGCGCCCCTAGCATCGCCTCCAGAGCGTTCCATTTCGAAACGCCAGGGAGGAAATTCATGAACACCAATGAGAAAGCGGCGCCAGCATTCACGCCGTACGGCGAGGCCATCCGATGAAAACCGCGGTGCGCCTTGCGCTCGGCTCGTTCGCCTGGTCCGTCTTGATTCCGCTCGGGGGATTGCTGCACGTGTGGCTGATCCGGTCGGGCCTCCGGTCCCCCGAGGCCGTGGCTACCGCTGCCAATGTGATCGAGGGGGTGCTGATACTCCTGGCCGCGCTGCTCTACTGGCGCTGCGTGCCGAGCGCGCCGGGCTGGGGCCAACGTGCTACCTACTTCGTCGGCTTTCTGTTGCTATTGGCGAGCGTCAGCGCCATCGTGTGCCTCGGCATCTATGTCTCTATCTTGATGCTCATGTTCCTGTGATGAGCTGAGGCCCCGGGGAGCTGTCTCCTTGCGCGAACACGAGCAGCCCCCGCCTCCACTACCCCCTTCACCGCCCTAACGACGCCCGCTGAATGCACTCGATGAAGTGCTGCGCCGCCGGCGTCGATGGCTGCCCGCGCCGGCGCACCACGCACACGTTCAGTATCGGCATCGTCTCGCGCACATCGACGCGCCGGATGCCGTGGCGCTTGAAGCTGAGTCCGGCGAGCGGCTCGACGAACAGGCCGATCAGATCCATGTGCCCCACCAACGCGAGCGCCACGGTCACCGAGTGGCCCTGCAGCACGCGCGTGGGCGGCGACAAGCCGAGCGGGGTGAACAGCGGCGCCACGGCATTGGTTCCGCCATGGTCGTCGCCCGGCAGGACCCATTCGGCGGCATAGAGGTCGTGCAGCGAGCGCGCGTTGCGCAGCGGATGGCGCTCGCGCAGGCCGACCACCAGTTGCACCGGGAACAGCTCCAGCGCCTCGAACTGCGGATCGAGCGTGCCGGGCACGACGTGCGCCACCGCGAAATCGAGGTAGCCGTCGCGCAGCCGCGCGAGCATCCACGGCAGCACGGCCTCGCTGAACTGCACGTCGACCGCAGGCAGTCGCGTGTGGAAGTCCTTGAAGGCGGCGGGCAGCACGGTGAGCGCGAACGAAGCGCTCACGGCCAGCGAGACCGAGCCGGTGGCGCCGTCGCGGATCTGCGCGATCTCGTCGCGGGCGCGCTCCATGTCCGCCAGCAGCAGCCTTGCGCGCGGCGCGAAGGCCAGGCCGAACTGCGTGAGGCGCACGCCCTTGACGCTGCGCTCCACCAGCGGCGCACCGACCTCGCGCTCCAGCTCGCGCACGATCTTGGTCACGGCCGGCTGCGAGATGCCGAGCACGCGCGCGGCGGCGCGGATGCTCATCTGCTCGACCACGGCCACGAAGGCATGCAACTGATTGGGCTTCATCTTTGGAGTGACAACCAAAAGTTATCGTTGACGCCCAATTATTGTCTTTTCATGACAGCTGTGAGTCTCTAGCATCCGCCGCGACTCGGGCCCACGCGGCCTGCGCCCTTGAGAACACACAGGAGACACATGAACACCCGCGCTTCCCAGCCCTCGCCCACCTCCCCGTCGTCGCCCGCACGCCGGCGCCAGACCATCGTGGCCACGACCATCGGCAACGGGCTGGAGTTCTTCGACTTCACCGTCTACGGCTTTCTGGCGCTGGTGATCGGCAAGCTGTTCTTCCCGACCTTCAGCTCCTACGGCCAGCTGCTGCTGACGGTGGCGAGCTTCGGTGTCGGCTTCATCATGCGGCCGCTGGGCGGCATCATCATCGGCGCGTATGCCGACCGCGCGGGCCGCAAGAAGGCCATGACGCTCACGATCTTTCTGATGGCGCTGGGCTGCGCGCTGATCGCCTTCACGCCGACCTACGCCAGCATCGGCGTCGCGGCGCCGGTCGTGATCGTGCTGGCGCGGCTGATCCAGGGCTTCTCGGCCGGCGGCGAAGTCGGCGCATCGACCACGCTGCTGGTGGAGCACGCCACACCCGCCAACCGCGGCTACATGGCGAGCTGGCAGTTCGCGAGCCAGGGCCTGGGCGTGATGCTCGGCGCCGTGGTGGTGGGCGCGCTCACCTTCTCGCTCACGCCCGAGGCCATGCAGAGCTGGGGCTGGCGCGTGCCGTTCATCCTCGGCATGCTGATCGCGCCGGTGGGCATGTACATCCGCCGCCACCTCGAGGAGTCGCTGCACATCTCGCCTGAAGACGCCAAGGCGCCGCGCGAGAGCAGCCTGAAGATCGTCTGCACGCAGCACGGCAGGACGGTCCTGGCCGCCATCCTCGCGCTGGTGGGCGGCACCACGGCAGCGTATGTGGTCACCTTCTACATGCCGACCTACGCGGTGCGCGAACTCGGCCTCACGCCCTCGGTGGCGCTGTTCGGCGCGGCGCTCACGGGCCTGCTGTCGTTCGCGCTCGCGCCGTTCGTGGGCAAGCTCTCGGACATCGTGGGCCGCAAGCCGCTCATCCTCTGGAGCCGCATCGTGATGGCGATCCTGATCTACCCGGGCTTTCTGTGGCTCAACGCCTCGCCCACGCCCGGGGTGCTGTTCGTGGTGCTCGGCGTGCTGAGCATCGGCCTGGTGGTGCAGACGGTGCCGGGCATCACGATGCTGCCGGAGATGTTTCCCAAGCGCGTGCGCGCGAGCGGCATGTCGCTGGTTTACAGCGTCGGCGTGGCGCTCTTCGGCGGCTTCGCGCCCTTCATCAGCACCTGGCTGGTCAACGCCACCGGCAGCAAGCTCGCGCCGGCCTGGTACCTCGTGGCGATGACGCTGGTGTCGCTGCTCGGCCTGCTCTGGCTGCGCGACCACACGGGCCGCGACATCGACGCAGCCAACGCCCACGCGCCCGCCTGATACCGTCTTCCTCCTTCCCGCCTTCATGCACAGGAATCTTCCCGCCATGTCCCAGCCTGCCACTGCCGCCACCCGCCATTTCTCGGGCACGTATGTCGAAGCCCGCGCCAAGTTCCTCGAGGCCGCCGCGGCGCGCGGCGCCAGCATCGAGTCGTTCGTGCACCCCACGCACCGCGGTGCACTCGGCGAAGAACTCGCCACCGACGTCGCGCTGATCGGTGCGGCCGACGCGAAGAAGGTGCTGCTTGTCACCTCGGGCACGCACGGCCCCGAGGGCTTCTGCGGCTCGGGCGCGCAGGTCGCCACGCTGAACGACGCCGACCTGCTCGCGCGCCTCGAACGCGCGGGCGTCGCGCTGCTGCTGGTGCATGCGGTGAACCCGCACGGTTTTTCGCACCTGCACCGCACCAACGAAGACAACATCGACCTGAACCGCAACCACATCGACTTCAGCGCGCCGTTGCCGGTGAACGCCGAGTACGCCGACGTGGAGCCGCTGGTGCTGCCCGCCAGCTGGCCGCCGACGCCCGCCGACGACGCGGCCGTGGCGGGCTACATCGCCACGCACGGCATGACCGCCTTTCGCGCAGCCGTCACGCGCGGGCAGTACACCTCGCCCGACGGCCTGTTCTACGGCGGCACCGCGCCGTCGTGGAGCAACCGCACCATCCGCGCGATCTTGCGCGGCTATGCAGCCTCGGCCACGCACCTGGGCTGGATCGACGTGCACACCGGCCTGGGCCCCTACGGCCACGGCGAAAAGATCTACCCGGGCCGCAACACGCCCGAAGACTTGGCACTGGCCCACGCCTGGTGGGGTGCCGATGTGTTCGCGCCCTTCGCGGGCGACTCGGCCTCGGCCGACGTGTCGGGCCCGGTGATCTCGACCGCGTATGACGAATGCCCGAACGCGCGCGTCGCGCCCATGGGCCTGGAGTTCGGCACGCTGCCCGACCTGGAAGTGCTCGAGCGCCTGCGCGCCGACACCTGGCTGCGCCGCCACCCCGAGGCGCCCGAATCGCAGAAGCGCGAGATCCGCCGCCGCCTGCGCGACGCGTTCTACTGCGACAACGACGAGTGGAAAGGGATGGTGCTCGGGCAGACGCGTGTCGTGCTGCTGCAGACCCTGCAGGGCCTCAAGAACGCCTGACCCGGCGAGCTTCGGCTCAGCCGAAGTTCGGCGCGCGCTTCTCGCGCAACGAGGCCACGCCTTCGCGCACGTCGGCGCCCGCGAAGCCCATGAACTCGAGCGCCAGCGAGGCGTCGAAGGTCGGTCCGGCCTGGCGCAGCCAGTTGTTCAGCGCGTACTTGGTGAAGCGGATCGCGCTCTGGCTGCCGGCCGCGAGGCGGTCGGCGATCTCGTAGGCGCGCGGCAACAGGTCGGCCTCGTCCACCGCCAGCGACACCAGGCCGATGCGCTCGGCCTCCTCGCCGCTCACCGGCTCGCACAGCAGCAGGTGGTACTTGGCCTTGGCCATGCCGCACAACAGCGGCCACACGATGGCCGCATGGTCGCCCGCCGCCACGCCCAGGCGCGTGTGGCCGTCGACGATCTTCGCGGTCTTCGTGGCGATGGAAATGTCGGCCAGCAGGCCCGCCACCAGCCCCGCGCCCACGGCCGGGCCGTGCATGGCGCTCACGATGGGCTTGTCGCAGTTGATGAGGTTGTAGACAAGGTCGCGCGCTTCCTTCCACACGCGCTGGCGCACGGTGTCGTCGGTGGTCATGTCCTGCACCATGCCCAGGTCGCCGCCGCCCGAGAAGCCCATGCCCTCGCCGCGCAGCACGGCGCAGCGCACCGTGTCGTCGGCCGCCACGTCGCGCCAGATTTCGGCCAGCTCGCGGTGGCCGTCATGGCCGGCCGTGGGCAGCTTGCCGTTGGTGGCGCGCATCTGGATGTCGAGCACCGCGCCGTTCGCGCCGCGGCGCGTGAGGGCGAGGGTCTGGTAGCGGGTGTAGTCCATGCGTGTGTCTCCGCCCCGCACGCACGGCCATGGCGCGGGGACTCGTTCGATGAAGGAGAAGAAGAAAGGCCGGAGGCCTATTTTTGCGCGGCCAGCTCGCGGCAGCGCTTCAGGTTCGCGTCGAAACGCGGCGCCAGGCCCGGCTCGCAGACATCGTCGGCGGGGTTCAGCTTGCACATGCCGACCACCGCGTAGTCCATGACGGCCGCCGTGCACATCGGGTAGGCGGCCAGCTCGGGGTTGGCCTTGGCCTTGAAACCCCAGCGCTCGGAGAACTGCACCATGCGCGTCATCGCGCCGAGGAAGAAGCTGCGGTCCTTCGCGGCGACGGCCGCTTCCATGCGCGGCAGCTCCTCGTTGAGGTAGCCGACCGAGTCCATCGGAAAGCCGGCGGGGTCGGGCTGCGGCTGCGCGAAGGCCGTGGCGGCCATCAAGGCCAGCGAGGCACCCACGCAGGCGCGTCGGAACGGGTGGAAGAAGGCGGAACCGGTGGGCAGGTGGCGGTATGGCATGGCTTGCGATTCTGCAACGTTTGGAAGCATTTTTGCGTGCCGACCGATGCGCGCACGCGACGTTTTCAGGCGACTGCCGGCCTCCCCGTGCGGCGCGGGACAATGGCCGCTTCCGTTTTCCCTTGCAAAGACCCCCATGGCCCGACGCCCCCAACGACAGCTGCGCACCATCGAGCGCGGCATCCTCTGCCTTTTGATCGGCGTCGCCGTGCTGCTGGGGCCGCGCTTCCTGCAGGGCACGCGCTGGTTCGACATGGTGGCTGGCGCGTACATCGTCGGCTGGTTCGCGCTCGCACTGGGAGTGGCACTGGTCGGCGTCGGCCTGTTCCAGCGCGGCAAGCCGGACCGCTGAGGTCCGGCTTCAAGCGCTCAGTGCGCGGCGGCTTTCTTGCCGCGCAGCTTGCCGACGAGCTCCACCACGGCCAGCACGATGGCACCGGCCACGAGGCCGACGACGGCGTTGACGCCCATCGAGCCCAGCGTGCCGAACACGCCACCCGTGGCCTTGGCCCAGTCTTCGACCGCATGGCCGAACGCTGGCACGCCGTGCACCAGGATGCCGCCGCCCACGAGGAACATGGCGGCCGTGCCGGCCACCGACAGGCCCTTCATGAGCCACGGCGCCGCCGCCAGGATGCCGCGGCCCAGGCCGCGCGCCGCCGCGCTGCTGCGCTGGCTCAGGTACAGGCCCGCGTCGTCCAGCTTCACGATGCCGGCCACGAGGCCGTACACGCCCACCGTCATGATCAGCGCAATGCCGACCAGCACGCTGAGCTGCGTCGTGAACGGCTGGCCCTGCACGGTGCCCAGCGTGATGGCGATGATTTCGGCGGAGAGGATGAAGTCGGTGCGCACCGCGCCCTTGATCTTGTCCTTTTCGACCGCGACCACGTCGACCGTGGTGTCGGCCACGGCCTTCTGGTGGCGCGCGGTGTCGGCCTCGTGCTCCTTCTTGTGCAGGAACTTGTGGGCCAGCTTCTCGGCACCCTCGAAGCACAGGAACGCGCCGCCCACCATGAGCAGCGGCGTCACCAGCCAGGGCAACCAGGTACCGATGGCCAATGCGGCCGGCACCAGGATCGCCTTGTTGACGAGGGAGCCCTTGCACACGGCCCACACCACCGGCAACTCGCGCTCGGTGCGCACGCCGGTGACCTGCTGCGCGTTCAGCGCCAGGTCGTCGCCGAGCACCCCGGCGGTCTTCTTGGCAGCAAGCTTGGTGAGGACGGAGACGTCATCGAGCACGGTGGCGATGTCGTCGAGCAGCAGGAGCAGGCTGGTGGCCATGGGCGAAAGTCAGGCTGTGGAAGAAGCGGCGAGCTTATCCGCAGCCGATCGCCGCGCCGGTGAAGACCGTACGCGGCATCCGGGGTGGATCAGTCCACCACGCGCTTGAGGCGGATCTCTTCGACGCGGACGGTGCCCAGCGCGGTGGTCTTGGCCGTCTTCATCTCGCGCTTGAAGCCGGCGAGTTCGTGGAAGCGCATGGCGCGGTCGTTGCGCAGCGGCACCCAGATGGTGACCGTGGTGCAGCCTTCTTCGGCCAGGCCTTCGCGGGCGGCGTCCCAGAGGGCCACGCCGGCGCCCTTGCCCCAGTGCTCGGGCTTGACGTAGATGGCCCAGATCTCGCCCGTGGTGGGCGGCGTCTTGGGGTCGCGCGAGCGGTCGAAGCCGACGAAACCGACGATCTCGCTGCCGTGCGTCACCACATGGACCTGGGGTTCGCTGAATTCGATGGCCTCGCGCCATTTGGCCTCGCGCGAGGCGGGGGCCAGCACGCGCAGGTCGTCTTCGGACAGGATGCCTTCGTAGGCAGCCTTGGCAGACAGGGCATGGACTTCAGCGACGGCCTTGGCGTCGCGCATCGTGGCGGGGCGAACTTCGTAATCGGACATGAAAGCGGAAAAACGTGTGGAACCGGCTATTGTCGCCGCACCGCTAAACTGCCGGCTGCATCCGCACGTATCAACTGGAGAAAGCATATGGCCAAGGGTCAGCAACGCACCAACAAGGAAGCCAAGAAACCGAGAAAGGACACTTCGCCGCCGAAGGCCCCCACCGGCGGCATCGAGCCCGTGCGCACCGTCACCACGGCGGTGATTCCGCGCGGCAAGCTCAAGAACAAGTGACCGACGTCCCCGCGCCCGCCCCCAAGCCGGCGCAGCCGCGCAACCCGTTGCACGGCCTCACGCTGGAGGCCATCGTGACTGCGCTGGCCGATTACTACGGCTGGGAGCAGCTGGGGCACCTGGTGCCGATCCGCTGCTTCATCAGCGAGCCCAGCGTGGGTTCCAGCCTCAAGTTTTTGCGCAAGACGCCGTGGGCGCGCGACAAGGTCGAGAGCCTGTATCTCTTCATGCTGCGCGAGCAGCGCCGCGAACAGCAGCAGCAACAGCCACCCCAAGAACCTCCCGCGCAATGAAGGTCCGCCTCGAACCGTCGGGCCTCGAATTCGAGGCCGAGGCGGGCGTCACGCTGCTGCACGCGGCGGAGGCGGCCGGCATCGAGCTGCCGAGCTCGTGCCGCAACGGCACCTGCCGCACCTGCATCTGCCAGCGCCTGTCGGGCGAGAGCCGCCACCTCATCGAATGGCCAGGCCTGAGCTTCGACGAAAAGATCGACGGCTGGATTCTTCCGTGCGTGGCCGAGGCGCTGAGCGACCTCACGCTCGACACGCCGCAGGCGCGCGCCCTCTTCGACTGACGAACGGCTAAGGCCGCGCCGAAGCCGGTGCAGCCACCACCATCCGGTCGCGCTGCGCCAGCGATGGGAACAGGCGGAACCAGGTCAGCGCCACCAGCATCGTTCCCACGCCGCCGAGCACCACCGAGCCGACCGGCCCCAGCAGCGCCGCCGTGGCGCCCGATTCGAACTCGCCGAGCTGGTTGCTCGCGCCGATGAAGATCGAATTGACCGCGCTCACCCGCCCGCGCATGGCGTCGGGCGTTTCCAGCTGCACCAGCGTCTGACGGATCACGACGTTGACCATGTCGGCACCGCCCGACACCGCGAGCGCAACGAGCGAGACGAGAAAACTCTTCGACAGCCCGAACACCACCATGCACAGCCCGAACGCCCCCACGGCCAGCAGCAGCGTGCGCCCCACGTTGCGCTCGACGGGCCGGCGCGTGAGCGCGATCGACATCACCAGCGCGCCCACCGCCGGCGCGCTGCGCAGCAGGCCCAGGCCCCAGGGGCCGGTGTGCAGGATGTCCTTGGCATAGATCGGCAGCAGCGCCACGGCGCCGCCCAGCAGCACCGCGAACAGGTCGAGCGAGACCGCGCCCAGCACCGGCTTGCGCAGCCAGATGAAATTGACGCCCGCGAACACCGTGGCCAAGGTGACCGGCTCGCGCGCGGCCGGTGCGTGGTCGTAGCGCAGCCGCAGCACCAGCACGCAGGCGATCACGAAGCACAGCACGCTGGCGCCGTAGACCACCGCCATGCCCGCCACGAACAGCAGCCCGCCGAGCGCGGGGCCGCCGATGATCGCGCCCTGCATGCCGGCCGAGCTGAACGCCATCGCACGCGACAGCAGCAGCGGCGGCACCAGCAACGGCGTGAGCGCCTGCTGCGCCGGCATCTGGAAGGCGCGCACCGCGCCGAGCACCAGCGACAGCCCGAGCAGCAGCCCGCGCGTGTCGTTCTTGTGCAGCACCGCGAACAGCAGCGCCAGTGCCACCGTGCCCTGCACCGCGAAGCACACCGCCACGATGCGGGCGCGGTGGTGCCGGTCCACCACGTGACCGGCCAGCAGCGCCAGCAGCAGCGCGGGCACGAACTGGTACAGGCCGACCAGGCCCAGGTCCCACGCGCTGCCGGTGAGCTCGTACATGTGCCAGCCGATGGCCACGAGCATCATCTGCGAGGCGGCGGTGCCGAACAGGCGCGCCACCCACAGCTGCATGAAGGGGCGCTCGCGCCTCAGGTCGGAGAAAGAAGGAGACGAGGAAGGAGCGGCGCCGGGCATATCGGTCGAGGATAGCCGAGGCTTCTTCGGCCTTTCTGAGCCTCTCTACACTCGTTGTCCCCATGACCGCTTCGCCGCCCGACCTGCTCCCCGTTCACGAAGACGCCCACCTGCTGGTGCTCGACAAGCCCGCCGGCCTGCTGTGCGTGCCCGGCCGAGGCGACGACAAGCAGGACTGCCTGAGCGCGCGCGCCCAGCGCCAATGGCCCGATGCGCTCATCGTGCACCGGCTCGACATGGGCACCAGCGGCCTCGTGGTGATGGCGCGCGGCCTGGAGATGCAGCGCGCCCTGAGCGCGGCCTTTGCCGACCGCGAGGTGCACAAGCGCTACGAAGCCGTGGTGGACGGCGTGATGCCGCAGCAGGGCGACTGGTCGCTCATCGACGCCCCATTGATGGCCGACTGGCCCCGCCGGCCGCTGCAGAAGATCGATCCTGCGGGCAAGCCCAGCCTCACGCGCTGGCGCGCACTGGCCAGCGTGTCGCCGCCCGGCGCCCCTGCGGCCACGCACGTGCTGCTGGAGCCGCTCACGGGCCGTTCACACCAGCTGCGGGTTCACCTGCTGTCGATCGGGCACCCGATCCTGGGCGATGCGCTGTACGGCAATGCCGCGCTGCAGGCACGCGCGCCGCGCCTGCTGCTGCATGCCAGGGAATTGGGGTTTGTGCATCCCGCGACGCGGGAGCCTTTGCACTTCGAATGTGCGGCGGGGTTCGCTGCGCAGTGGCTCAGTGGCCCTTGACGACGAGCACCGGCATGGTCGCGTCCTGCAGCACGCGCTGCGTCACGCTGCCCAGCAGCAGTTTCTCGATGCCGCTGCGGCCGTGCGAGCCCATCACGATCAGGTCGGCCGCGATGGCGATGGCGGTGTCCACGATGCCTTCGTGCACCACGTGGCCGTCGATCACGCGCTGGTCGCTGTGCAGGCCTTCGGCCGCCAGGGCGGCCACGCCGCGTGCGAGCGCCGCATTGGCGCTGGCGGTGGCCGCCGCGAGGTATTCGTTCTGGCCGAGCGCATAGTCCGCGCCCACACCGATGAAGGGGTAGTTGTCGATCACGTGGATCAGCGTGATGCGACTGCCGAAAGCCAGGGCAAGACCGCTGGCCTTGCTGACCGCGAGCATGGAAGTTTCGGAGCCGTCGATGGGGACCAGGATGTGATTGAACATGGCGGGACCTCGCTTAGCGTTCGCAGACAGACAGACTGACGGACCCGGTTCGCACCGGGTCGGGCCCCGAATTTAACCGCTCTGCAGAACCCGCCCTGTAGGACTCCGACCAGCGAAGCCCGCAGGCGTCTCAATCCCCCTGGAAACCCTCGGACCGGCAGGTGACGACGAGCGTGTCGCGCCACCCATCACCGCCCTCTTCCAGCGGCTGGATCGGCGTCGATTCGTGAATCACGCGCGCATCGTCGAGCAGCAGCAGCGTCCACGGCTCGGTCATGGTGAAGCGCTCGCCGCGCCGGCCGTTGGCCTCGAACACGCGCGTCTCGCCGCCCTTGATGCCCTGGCGCCCGATGAGCGCCACCGCCACCAGGTCGACACCGTCGCGGTGCGCGCCTTCGGGCGTCGGACGGCCGATGCCGCCGGCGGTGTCGATGCGGAACTGGTGCGCTTCCACGAACCAGCGCTGCGGTGCGCCGCGCATGTCGCTGCTGACCTGGCCGAGCTGCTGCATCAGCCGCTGCCACACGGGCTGCGCCACCGTGGCGTCGAGCATCGGCGCAAACCAGCGCTGCATGCCGCCGTGCAGCGCGTTGTATTCGACCGGCTGCCAGTGCGCGCGGTGCGGCACCGGTGCCAGCGCGGCATCGGCATCGACCGTGAAACAGGCATGGCGCCGCGTGCGGTAGCGACCGCCGTCTTTCAGGTACTCGTCGGGCGGCAGGTCGTTCCAGTCGGCGTGCAGCGCTTCGAGCTGTGCCAACGGCACGCCGAGCCAGTCGCACACGCCCTGCGGGCTCAGCACCGCATAACCGTGTTCGCGCAGCGCACCGGCCAGTTCGGCCGGCGGCGTGAACGGGGGAGCGAAGGCGGCGGTGCTCACTGGGCGCTGACCTTCACGTCCTTCCAGAACGCGACGCGGTCACGAATTTCCTCGGCTTCGGGCTTCGGGTCGGGGTAATACCAGGCGGCGTCGGCGTGGAGTTCGCCGTTGACCAGCAGCGAGTAGTAGTTCGCCGAGCCCTTCCACGGGCAGGTGGTCTTGTGGTTGCTGAAGGTGACCGCATCGCGATTGAGCGAACTCATCGGGAAGTAGTGGTTGCCTTCGACGAGCACGGTGTCGTCGCTTTCGGCGATGGTGACGCCGTTCCAGGTTGCTTTCATGGGATCGATCTCCGGGGGAGGTGCAAGGTGCCGATGCCGCGTTGCGCGCTCGGGACAGTGACTATTGTGACGCTGGCGCGAGGTGCTTTCCTTGCGCCGGGTCATCTTGGCCCGATGCGGGCAGGGTTTCCGTGGATGCACCGGGTGTGCAAACCCGAGCACACGACGCGGATTTTCCGTGGCCGGCTTGCGGCGTGCACGTCGATGTGGTCCGCTTCCTCTTCCCCCTGACTCACTTCCCTCAAGGCCCCGGCGCATTGCCAGCCTGAGACACCACGCCATGCCATTGAAGCTCCAAGACCCGAGCCTGCTGCGCCAGCAGGCCTGCATCGCCGGCGCCTGGGTGAATGCCGACAACGGCACCACCGTCGCCGTCACCAACCCCGCCACCGGCGAGCAGATCGGCACCGTGCCGATGTGCGGCACCGAAGAAACCGTTCGCGCCATCGCCGCCGCCGAAAAGGCGCAGAAGGCCTGGGCCAAGGTGCCCGCCAAGGAACGCTCGGCCATCCTGCGCAAGCTCAACGACCTGATGCTGGCGAACGTGGACGACCTCGCGCTGATCATGACCACCGAGCAGGGCAAGCCCCTGGCCGAGAGCCGCGGCGAGATTGCCTACGCCGCCTCGTTCATCGAGTGGTTCGCCGAAGAAGCGCGCCGCGTGTACGGCGACACCATTCCCGCGCCGCAGGCCGACCGCCGCATCCTGGCGCTCAAGCAGCCCGTGGGCGTCACCGCCGCCATCACGCCCTGGAACTTCCCCACCGCCATGCTCACGCGCAAGGCCGGCCCCGCGCTCGCGGCCGGTTGCGCGATGGTGGTGAAGCCGGCCACGCAGACGCCGTTCTCGGCACTGGCTTTTGCGGTGCTCGCCGAACGCGCGGGCGTGCCGAAGGGCTTGCTGTCGGTACTCACCGGCTCGGCCAGCCAGATCGGCGGCGAGATGACGCGCAGCCCCATCGTGCGCAAGCTCACCTTCACCGGCTCGACCGAGGTGGGCCGCACGCTCATGAAGCAGTCGGCCGACACCATCAAGAAGCTGTCGCTCGAACTCGGCGGCAACGCGCCCTTCATCGTGTTCGACGATGCCGATGTCGATGCCGCCGTCGAAGGCGCGATGGTTTCCAAGTACCGCAACACCGGCCAGACCTGCGTGTGCGCGAACCGCTTGTACGTGCAACGCGGCGTGCTCGAGGCCTTCACGCAGAAGCTCGTGGCCAAGGTCAACGCGCTGAAGGTCGGCAACGGCATCGAGGCCGGCGTGAACCAGGGGCCATTGATCGACGCCAAGGCGGTCGAGAAGATCGAGGAGCACGTGGCCGACGCCGTCGCCAAGGGCGGCACCGTGCTCGCAGGCGGCAAGCGCCATGCACTGGGCGGCCTGTTCTACGAGCCGACCGTGATCGGCGGCGCCACGCCCGACATGCTGTTCGCACGCGAAGAAACCTTCGGCCCGCTGGCGCCGATCTTCGCGTTCGACACCGAGGCCGAAGCCATCGCCGCGGCCAACGACACCGAGTTCGGCCTGGCCGCGTACTTCTACAGCCGCGACATCGGCCGCATCATGCGCGTGGCCGAAGCGCTCGAATCGGGCATCGTGGGTGTGAACACCGGGCTGGTGTCGACCGCCGAAGCGCCGTTCGGCGGCGTCAAGCAATCGGGGCTGGGGCGCGAGGGCTCGAAGTACGGGCTCGACGACTTCCTCGAGGTGAAGTACGTGTGCCTTGCGGGGCTGGATACGTCGCCAGTCAGCTCACCAGCCAGTGCACGCTGAACAGCCGCTCGGGGTCGGTCCACACCGCCCCGACGCGGAAGCCCGCACGCACCGCGAGTCCCTGCAGGCCCTCGACGGTGAACTTGTGCGAGTACTCGGTGTGGATCGTCTCGCCCTCTTCAAACGAGAACTGCTCGCCGCGCATCTGCACGCTCTGCGCGCGCCGGCTCACGAGGTGCATCTCGATGCGGCGCATCGGTGCGTTGTAGAAGGCCGCGTGCGAGAACCCGTCGAGGTCGAAGTCGGCCGACAGCTCCGCGTTCGCACGCCGCAGCAGGTTGAGGTTGAACGCCGCCGTCACGCCCTGCGCATCGTTGTAGGCCGCGTGCAGCCGGTCGGGGTCTTTCACCAGGTCGACGCCGATGAGCAGGCCACCGCCGCGCAGCATGCGCGCCGCGAGCTGCAAAAACGCCAGCGCCTCGTCGGGCTCGAAGTTGCCGATGGTCGAGCCCGGGAAGAAGCCCACGCGCCGGCCCGCCCCGGCCATGGGCGCGGGCAGCACGAGCGGCATCGTGTAGTCGGCCGCGATCGGTTGCACGGCCAGTGCCGGGTAGTCAGCCTTCAGGCGCGCCGCCGCGGCTTCGAGGTGTTCGCCCGAAATGTCGATCGGCAGATAGCGCTTCGGTGACTCGAGCGCGTCGAGCAGCAGCCGCACCTTGGTGAGCGAGCCCGCGCCGAACTCGACGATCTCGGCGTTCGGCCCGACCTGCGCGGCGATCTCGCCGGCGCAGGCGCCGAGGATGCCCAGCTCGGTGCGCGTGGGGTAGTACTCGGGCAGCTCGCAGATGCGGTCGAACAGCTGCGAGCCGGCCACGTCATAGAAGAACTTGGGCGAGATGTGGCGCGGCGTGCGCGCCAGGCCCGCCTGCATGGCGCGGCCGAACTCGGACCACGGGGCGGTGTCGGGCGAGGTCGCTTCTTCCTGGCGTGGCAGGTGGCTGGCGAGGGCGAATGAAGAAGTGGTCGGATTGCGCATGGTGCTCGGCTCCATCGAAGTCGGTCAAAGGTCTTTCGCGAGCCGCAGCCCCGAGAACTGCCAGCGTGCCGCCGGCGGGAAGAAATTGCGGTAGCTCGGCCGCGTGTGGCCGGCCGGCGTGGCCACGCTGCCACCGCGCAGCACCAGCTGCCCCACCATGAACTTGCCGTTGTATTCGGCCGCGATGCCGGGCAGCGGACGAAAGCCCGGGTACGGGTCGTACGACGAACGCGTCCATTGCCAGACGTGGCCGCTCATCTGCGCGATGCCGGGCGCGTCGAAGGCGGCCTCCCATTCGAACTCGGTCGGCAGCCGCGCGCCGGCCCATTCGGCGTACGCGGCGGCTTCATAAAAGCTCAGCTGTGCCACCGGTGCGTCAGCCTCCATCGGCCGCACGCCGTGCAGGCCGAACACCTGCCAGCCACAGGGCGCGGCATGGCCGCCGCCTGCGCCGAGGGTGGCGATGCGCGGGTCGTCGGCTTCGAGCCAGTACGCCGGATGGCGCCAGCCCTGGGCCTGCACCGCGGCCCAGCCGTCGGACAGCCACAGCTCGGGCCGCCGGTAGCCGCCGTCGGCGATGAACTGTGCGTAGTCGCCGCAGTTCACCAGCCGGTCGGCGATGGCGTAGGGGCGCAGCAAGGCGGCGTGGCGCGGTGTCTCGTTGTCGAAGCAGAAGCAGTCGCCCGCATGACCGACCTCGACCGTGCCGCCCGGCTGCGCCAGCCAGCGCACCTCGGCCGGCACAGCGGCCAGCCGCAGCGCGGGGCCGCTCGCGGGCTTGTAGGCCGGCAGCAGCGGGTTGCACGACAGGGCATGCAGGATGTCGGTGAGCAGCAACTCCTGGTGCTGCTGCTCGTGGTTCAGGCCGAGCGCAACGATGGGCTCGATGGCCGCCCAGTCGAGCGGCCCGGGCGCCGCGAGCAGCGCGAGCACCGCTTCGTCGACGTGGCGGCGGTAGGCCTGCACCTCGTCGAGCGACGGCCGCGTGAGCAGCCCGCGCTGCGGCCGCGGATGACGCGGCCCCAGCGCCTCGTAGTAGGAGTTGAAGAGGTAATGAAAGCGCGCATCGAACGGCCGATAGTCCGCCGCATGCGGCTGCAGCAGCACGGTCTCGAAGAACCACGTCGTGTGCGCCAGGTGCCACTTGGTCGGGCTGGCGTCGGGCATCGACTGGATGCACTGGTCCTCGGCGGACAGGGGCGCGGCAAGCGCCAGGCTGGCGGCACGCACCGTGCGGAATCGCTCGCGCAAGGCGTTCGCCACGGGGGCGATCGGCCGGGAAAACGTCATGGTGTCTCCAGTCAGATCAGCCAGAAGTTTTAGCCCATACCGGCGACAAAGGCACGTAGGACAAGACGCCGCCGCCGCGCCGCCGCAGGAGCCCGTTCTGCGCGCAAGCGGCCCCGGAACGCCTCGGGCCGCTGCGTATGATTCGGACGATGCAAACCCCCTCTCCTTCGGCCAGGCCCCACGTTGTCATCATCGGCTGCGGTTTCGGCGGACTCGAGGCAGCGCGCAAGCTGCAGCGGGCCGACGTCGATGTGACGGTGATCGACAAGACCAACCACCACCTGTTCCAGCCCCTGCTCTATCAGGTGGCGACCGCCGGGCTCGCGGCGCCGTCGATCGCGGCGCCGGTGCGCGCCCTGTTCCGCAAGCAGGCCAACGTGACCACGCTGCTGGCCGAGGTGACGGGCATCGACCCGGCCGCGCACAGCATCCAGCTGGCCGACGGCAGCCACGTGGCCTACGACCACCTGATCGTCGCGGCCGGCGCCACGCACAGCTATTTCGGGCACGACGAGTGGGCGCCCGCCGCGCCGGGTCTGAAGACGCTGGCCGACGCCTTCGAGATCCGCCGCCGCGTGCTGATGTCCTTCGAGACGGCCGAGACCACCACCGACCCCGAGCGCCGCCGCGCGCTGCTCACCTTCGTGGTGATCGGCGCTGGCCCGACCGGCGTCGAGATGGCCGGCACGCTGGCCGAGATCGCCAAGCACACGCTTGCGGGCGAGTTCCGCCGCATCGACCCCGGCAGCGCGCAGGTGCTGCTGGTCGAGGGCGGCCCTCGCGTGCTGCAGGCCATGCCCGAAAGCCTGAGCCAGAAGGCGCTCGAGCAACTGGAACGACTCGGCGTCGAAGTGCGGCTGAACGCGCGCGTCACCGCCATCGACAACGCCGGCCTCGAAGTGCAGACCGGCGGCGGCCCCGACGGTGCGCCGCTGCAGAGCTACCGCATTCCCAGCAGCTGCGTGGTGTGGGCGGCCGGTGTCGCGGCCTCGCCGCTGGGCCGGCTGCTCGGCAACGCCACAGGCGTCGAGTGCGACCGCGCGGGCCGCATTAAGGTCGAGCCCGACCTGAGCCTGGCGGGCCACCCCGAGATCAGCGTGGTGGGCGACCTGGCCGCCACCATGAGCCACGCGCCCGGCAAGCCGCCCAAGCCGGTGCCCGGCGTGTCGCCCGGCGCCAAGCAGGCGGGCCGCGCAGCGGCGGCGAACATCCTGCGCCGCCTGGCGGGCCAGCCCACGGTGCCGTTCCGCTACGCCGACTACGGCAACCTGGCCACCATCGGCCGCAACTCGGCGGTGGTCGACCTGGGCACGCCCTTCGGTCCGCTGCGCTTCAGCGGCCGGTTCGCGTGGCTGTTCTGGCTGTTCGCACACGCGTACTTCCTCATCGGCTTTCGCAACCGCGTCGTCGTGATGTGGGACTGGGCCAGCGCCTACTGGAGCTTCCAGCGCAACGCGCGCGTGGTGGCCGACGTGCAGGGCCGCAGCGAGTCGTAAGCACCCCCACGCCGCGCGATGACGTTGCTCTGGTGGGTGGTCTTTCATGCGCTCGATGCGCTGTTCTGGCTCTGGATCCTGCGCTGGGGCGGCGCGGCCTGGCTCGAGGGCACGTTTCTCTCGGGCTTTCTCGTGAGCATCTTCGCGCCGCGCTGGGGCGCCGAGGGCCTGCGCATGTTCGCGCTGCTGATGCTGATCGTGTGTGCCATCAGCTTCGTCTGGGGCCTGTTCATGCCTGAGGTGCGCTGCTGGTATTCGGGCCACTGCTGACCCGCTGATTCCGCAAGGCGCCGTCAGGCGCTCATGACAGGGGTTCGAAGCGCACGTCGCCCCACGGCTGCGAACCACCGCCACCATGGCGCGGCTGCTCCCGCCGTTCGCGCCGCCAGTCCCACGGCGGTGTCGGCGCGGTGTCGGCCCACAGGCCCAGGTGTTGCGCGCGCGCCGTGGCCTCGAGCCGAAACAGGTCGCCGCCGCGCTTCTTCACGATGCCGTGGTAGTCGTAAACCCAGGCCCATCCCTCGGCCACCATGCGGCGCCCGGCGTCTTCGCCGTTGCAGCGCACGTCGGCCACGGTGCGGCCGTAGCGGTCGGTGTCGCGCTCGGTGATGACGGCCTTCTCGGCGTAGCACAGGCGGCTCAGCGCCTGCCGGCTGCGCTGGCCGTAGGGCTGCGCTTTCTCCGGTGCGTCGATGGCGGCGATGCGCACCTTGACCTGTTCATAAGCGCCGCTGCGGCCGCAGCGCGCGGTGAGCGTGTCGCCGTCGCTCACGCCGACGACGAGGCAGGTGCGCGGCGACGCGGCGTGGGTCAGCAGCGGGAGGGAAAGACCGAGGGAAAGAAGCAGGAAGACGGGGCGAAAGCGCATGCGGAATGGGAACGGAACACGGGGCCGGGAATGGCCGAAGATTCTCGGCGCGAAGTGCGCGCGCCGCCCTTCGGATGCATTTGTTTTCGTCTTCGTTTCAGCGCGCGGCGGGTGCGCCCGTCGACTTGCGCACCACCAGCTCCGGCCGCAGCACCACGGTGGAGGCTGACAGCGCCTGCCCGTCGATCTCGGCGAACAGCATCTCGGCCGCACGCCAGCCGAGTTCGCGGTGCGGCAGGCGGATGGTGGTGAGCGGCGGATCGACCATGTCGACCAGCGGCATGTCGTTGTGGCCGGTGACGGAGATGTCTTTCGGCACGCGCAGGCCGGCTTCGCGCAGCGCGTCGTAGGCGCCCAGTGCCACGAGGTCGTTGCAACAGACCACGGCCTGCGGCGCGGCACCGGCCGCAAGCATCTGCTTCATCGCGACCGCGCCCGCTTCGCGGCTGTAGCTCGTGCACTCGACGATGCGGGCCGGCTTCATGCGGTGGTCGCGCAGGGCCTGCTCCACGCCCAGCAAGCGGCCCACGCCGGTCGGGATGTTCTGCGGCCCCGCAAGGTGCGCGATGCGCTTGTGGCCCAGGCCCACGAGGTGATCGACCGCGAGCTTCATCGCCAGCCGGTCGTCGCTCACCACGGCGGGCAGGCGGCCGGTTTCGTCGGCGCGGTTGACCAGCACGGACTTCATGCCGGCCTTGGCGACGAAGTCGACCAGCGGATCGTCGCGCGTGGCGGTGGCCAGGATCACGCCGTCCACGCGCTGCGCCAGCATGCGTTCGAGCACCGGCCGCGCGAGCGCCGGGTCGACCACGTTGGTGACGAACACGAAGTAGCCGCGCGCGGCGGCGCTGGCCTCGATGCCTTGCAGGATCGGCGGGAACACCGCGTTCGTGATGTCGGGCACCAGCACGCCGATGGTGTGGGTGCGGCCCGTGCGCAGCGCCGAGGCCGCGCGGTTGGGCCGGTAGCCCAGGCGCTGCGCAGCCTCCTCGACCACGCGCAGCACCTCGTCGCTGATCAGCGAGCGCTTCTCGGGGCTGAGCGCGCGCGACACGGTCGACACGTGCACGCCGGCGGCGCGGGCGACGTCGCGGATGGTGACGGGGCTGGAAGGCGGTTGGGCGCTCATTGGTGCAAACGATTGTTGGACATCCGGCAGGCCATAGCGGGCGAATTCCCATTCTGGCACCTCGGATACCCACCATTTTACTTTTCTGGGATTTGACTTACTATCGTGCAAACGATTGCAAAGACCCACCATGAACATCGCCACCTCCCCCGATTCGGTGCTCGGCTTCGCGCTGGACGCCATGAACCGCACACCCGACCCACGGCTGCGCACCGTGATGGACGCGCTCACGCGCCACCTGCATGCCTTCGTCCAGGAGGTGAAGCTCACCGAGGAAGAGTTCGAGCAGGCGCTCGAATTCATCGTCGCCATCGGCCACGCCACCGGCGAGACCAAGAACGAGGTGGTGCTGGCGGCCGACATCCTCGGCGTGTCGACCGTGGTCGCGCTGCAGAACAACCAGGACCCGCACGGCGAATCGCCGGCCGCCCTGCTCGGTCCCTTCTGGCGCGCCAACTCGCCGGCCTGCGCAACGGGCGACAGCATCGCGCGCTCGGGCACGCCCGGCACGCCGCTCGAAGTGACCGGCACGGTGCGCGACGTGCGCGGGCAGCCGATGGCCGGCGTCACGGTCGACGTGTGGCAGGCCTCGCCGGTCGGGCTCTACGAGAACCAGGACCCGGAACAGGACGACATGAACCTGCGCGGGCGCTTCACCACCGACGCGCAAGGCCGCTTTCATTTCCGCAGCGTGCGCCCCGCCGGCTACCCGGTACCCACCGACGGGCCCTGCGGCGTGCTGCTGCGCGCGCAGCAGCGCCACCCGAACCGGCCCGCGCACCTGCACTTCATGCTGAGCAAGCCGGGCCACAAGGTGCTGATCACGCAGGTGTTCGCCGACGACGACGAGAACCTGGAAAGCGACCCGACCTTCGGCGTGACGCGGCAACTGATCGGCTGCTTCGCGCTCGCACCCGATGGCCAGCGCGCCACGCTGCAGTACGACTTTCAGCTCGAGCCCGGCGAGATGAAGTTCCCCCGCCCGCCGATTCCCTGATCTCCCCCCATCCCACAACGCCTCTTCATCTCATGAGCTTCGATCCTCAATCCCAACTCCACGGCAAGATCGCCGTCATCACCGGCGGCCTCGGCGCCATCGGCTACGCCACGGCCACGCGGCTGGCCGCGCTGGGCGCCACCTGCGTGCTGCTGCACCGCAGCGGCGACGACGGTGCCGCGCGCGCCGCCGCCCTGCCCTCGGACAGCGGCCAGCACCACGGCGCGATCCGCGCCGACATCGTCGACACACCGAGCCTGCAAGCCGCCGCGGCCGAAGTGAAGGCCGCGCACGGGCGCTGCGACATCCTGGTCAACAGCGCGGGCCACACGCAGCCCATTGCGGCCGGCGACCTCGATGCGCTGACCGACGAACTCATCGACGACCTGCTGCGCGCCAACTTCCGCGGCGTGTTCGCCACCATCCGCGCCTTCGCGCCGATGCTCAAGGCAACCGGCGATGGGCTGGTGGTCAACATCTCGTCCATCGCCGGCTTCACGGGCGTGGGCAGCAACCTCGCGTATGTCGCGGCCAAGGCCGGGCTCGATGTGGTGGGCGACGCGCTGGCCAAGGCGATGGCGCCCGCGGTGCGCGTGGTGTCGGTGTCGCCGGGCGCGGTCGAGTCGGGCTTCGTGCCGGGCCGCGGCGCGGAGTTCGCGAACAAGATGGCGAGCACCACGCCGCTGGGGCGCATCGGCAAACCCGACGACGTGGCCGCCACCGTGGAAGCGCTCGCCACCACGCTGCGCTTCGTCACCGGCACGCGCATCGTGGTCGACGGAGGGCGTCACCTGTGAACAACCCAAAGACGCTCATCACCTGCGCGGTCACGGGCAACCTCGTGAAGCCTGAGCAGACGCCGCACCTGCCGATCACGCCGGTGCAGATCGCCGACGAATGCCTGGCCGCCGCCGAAGCCGGCGCGGCGCAGGTGCACATCCATGTGCGCCACCCGGAAACGGGCAAGCCCTCGATGGAGGTCGATCTGTACCGCGAGGTGGTCGACCGCATCCGCCGCGAGAACCGCGAGCTGATCGTGAACCTCACGACCGGGCCGGGCGGGCGCTTCATTCCGAGCGAGGACGATCCGAAGATCGCCGCGCCCGGCACCACGTTGCTGCCGCCCGAGAAGCGCGTGGAGCACATCGCGCTCATCCGGCCCGACGTGTGCTCGCTCGACCTCAACACCATGAACTCCGGCCCCGACGTGGTGATCAACACGCCGAAGAACGTGCGCCGCATGGCCAAGGTGATGCGCGAGGCCGGCGTGAAGCCCGAGCTGGAGATCTTCGACTCGGGCGACATCCACCTGGCGCTGGGCCTCATCGCCGACGGCACGCTCGACGGCCCCGCCATGTGGACCTTCGTGCTCGGCGTGAAGTACGGCTTTGCGCCCACGCCCGAGACGCTGCTCTACGCACGCAATCTGCTGCCGCGCGGCGCCTTCTGGAGCGCCTTCGGCATCGGCCGCACGGAGTTCCCGATCGTCGCGCAGTCGTGGCTGCTGGGCGGCCACGTGCGCGTGGGCATGGAAGACAACATCTACCTCGAGAAAGGCGTGCTGGCCGAGAGCAACGCGCAGCTCGTGGCGAAGACGCGCGACATCCTGCGCAGCCTGGGCGGCGACGTCGCCAACCCGCGCGAGGCCCGCGCGATGCTGGGACTGGCCGACACCCGCACCGTTCAAGGAGCCGCACGATGAGCGCCATCCTTCATGAACCGCGCGCACTGCGCGTGAACAGCAAGGCCGCCAACCTCGAGGCGCTGCACCTGGACGCCGCGCCGCAGCCCGAGCCCGCCGCGCCGCCCGGCCATGCCGTGGTGCGCGTGGCCGCCGCCGCCGTGAACCCGAGCGACGTGAAGGCCGCGCTGGGCCTCATGCCGCAGGCCGTCTGGCCGCGCACGCCGGGCCGCGACTTCGCGGGCACCGTCGTGAGCGGGCCGGCGGATTGGATCGGCCGCGAGGTCTACGGCTCGGGCGGCGACGTCGGCATCACGCGCGACGGCTCGCATGCACGCTACCTCGTGCTGCCCGAAGCGGCCCTGCGCGCCAAGCCGAAGGGCATCTCGATGGACGAGGCCGGCGCCGTGGGCGTGCCCTTCGTCACGGCCTACGAGGGCTTTCGGCGCAGCGGCATGCCGCAGGCGGGCCAGACGGTGCTGGTGCTGGGCGCCAACGGCAAGGTCGGGCAGGCGGCGGTACAGCTCGCCGCGCAGGCCGGCGCGCGCGTGATCGCAGTGCAGCGCGGCCCGGGGCCGTTCGCAGGGTTCGCGAGCGCGCCGGTCGACGTGGTCGACGCGCGCCACCACGCCGACGTGGGCGCGCAGGTGCGTGAGCTCACCGACGGCCGCGGCGCGCACATCGTCTACAACACCGTGGGCAGCGCCTACTTCGAGGCCGCCAACAAGGCGATGGCCAAGGGGGCCACGCAGATCTTCATCGCCACGCACGACCGCGCGGTGCCCTTCGACATCTTCGCGTTCTACCGCGGCATGCACACCTACGTGGGCATCGACTCGCTGGCGATGGACTGCGTCGCCTCCACCGCGCAGCTCGACGCGATGCGCGAGGGCTTCGAGCGCGGCACGCTGAAACCCTTTCCCGTGGCACGCCACTTCGCACTCGACGAAGCGATCGACGCCTACCGGCTGGTGCTGTCGGGCAGCACCGACCGCGTCGTGCTGCGCCCCTGAACCGAGAGAAGGAACATCGCCATGCACGTCACCCGTTTCAGCGAGGCGCCGCACTACGAGGCGCCCAACCACTTCGACATGCGCTGCCTGCGCCTGCAAGGCAAGGAAGCCGGCCCCTCGACGCAGATGTGGATGGGCATGAGCCAGATCCTGCCCGGCGGCCACACCGGGCTCGATGGTTCGCCGATGGAAAAGCTGTACCTCGTGCTCGAGGGCGAGTTGCACATCGTCGGCGAACTCGACGGCGCACACCAGGAGGACGTGCTCCAGCCTTACGACAGCTGCCGCTTCGCGCCCGGCGAGAAGCGGCAACTCGAGAACCGCAGCAACCGCCCGGTGCTGGTGGCGCTGGTGATGCCGACCGCACCGCCCGGCTGACGCGCGCTCTCCTTTCTTAGTCATTCATCGCTCACACCAACAAATCAACGGAGACAAGACGCATGAAGCAGACATTCCCCTGGAGCCGCCGACAGGCGCTCACGATCGCCGCGGCACTCGCGGCCTGCACGCTCGGCGGCGCGCACGCACAAGGCGCGTGGCCGGGCACGCAACCGATCAAGCTGGTCGTGCCCTTCACGGCGGGCAGCGGCACCGACATCGTCGCGCGCCTCGTCGCCGAAAAGCTGGGGCCCGCGCTGGGCACCAGCGTGATCGTCGACAACCGCCCCGGCGCGGGCGGCACGCTGGGCGCGGCCATCACCGCCAAGGCGCCGGCCGATGGCTACACGCTGCTGGTGCATTCGGCCGGCCACCTCGTGAACCCGTGGATCTACAAGGGCCTGTCGTACGACACGCAGAAAGACTTCACGGGCGTGACGCCGATGGCCAGCCTGCCCAACGTGCTGGTGACCGCGCCCTCGCACTTCACCGATGTGAAAGACCTCGTGGCCAAGGCAAAGGCCAAGCCCGGCGGTCTGAACTACGGCTCCGCGGGCAACGGCTCGGCCACGCACATGAATGCCGAGGTGTTCCGCCTCGCGGCCGGTGTCGATGCGCAGCATGTGCCCTTTCGCGGCACGCCCGAAGCCATGACCGAGGTGATGGCTGGACGCGTCGACTGGTTCTTCGCGCCGATGGTGTCGGCGCTGCCGCTGATCAAGAGCGGCAAGCTGAAGGCGCTGGCCGTGGGCACCGCCGGCCGCTCGTCCGCCCTGCCCGACGCACCCACCACCGTGGAAGCCGGCGTGCCGGGCTCGGCCTACCTGTTCTGGGTCGGCCTGTTCGCGCCCGCCAGGACGCCGCAGCCCGTGGTGGAACGGCTGCAGGCCGAGGTCGCGAAGATCATGGTGTCGCCCGAGCTGAAGGACCGACTGGAGAAGCTCGGCGCCGAGCCCTTCACCATGCCCACGGCGCAGTTCAACAAGTTCATCGCCGACGAGACCGCGAAGGCACAGCAGGTGGTCAAGGCCGCAGCCATCAAGGTGGACTGACCTCAGCGCAGCAGCGCCGCCAGCACCGGCGCAAGCCCCGCACCACCGGCCACCGCAGCTGCCGAAGCGCCCCACGCCACGGCACGCGCGCGGTACGGCAACAACAGCGCCACCGGCAGTGCCCCCGCTGACAGGAAGCCCAGCCACGCGACCGTCCCGACCGTGGCGCCCCACGCCATCACGCAAGGCACGACGGCCGCGGCCAGCAGCAGCACGCCCACCACGCGCAACGCCGTGCGCCGGCGCGCGGGCACTTCACGTCCACGCGTCAGCTGCTCATGGTGCCGGTCCATGGCAAAGCTCAGGCACGCCATGCCTGCATACGCCAGCGCGAAGCCCAGCAACGAAGCCCACACCGTCGTCATCGCGCCACCTTCCGCCGCAGATGACGCAACGCGCCCAGCGCCGCGAGGCCGAAGGCCACGACGCCCAGTTCGACGCCGAGGCTTTCCCAATCACTGCGCAACAGCTGCGCCAGCAGGTGATCGCCCGTGGTCACGAAATTGAGCACCGGCAACAGCAGGCACAGCGCGGCCAGCGCACCGAGCTGCTCGCGCCACGCACGCGCCGGTTGGCGCACGAAGGCATGCACCAGCGCCAGCGCCCACAGCGCGAAGAAGACCTGCAACTCGCGGTCGGCGCGGTGCCCGATACCGACCGGCACCAGCCGGTTGGCCCACAGATAACCCACGCAGGCGATGGCGAGCCCGGCGATGGCCGCGACGTTCAGCGCTTCGACCAGCCGGTAGACCCGCGCCGTCGCGCCGCCGAATTCGCCGAGGTGCTTCTGCCGACGCTTGACGATGAACAGCACCGCGCCCGAACCCATCATCGCGGTGCCCGCGAGCCCGCACAAAAAGTAGAGCCACTTCATCGGCCAGCCGCCGAAGGTGACCATGTGCAGCCCGCTCATGGCCGACTGCGCGAGCATGGCCGCGCCGCCGTCGGCGGCGCCCGGCAGGCGCACGCGCTGCACCTCGCCGGTGGCAGCCGAGAACTGCACCATGCCGGTGGTGGCGCTGAGCCTGCGCGCGGATTCGTCGTCGCCGTTCCATCCGTACACGCCGATGCGCGCAGCCGCGTCGCCCGGGTGGTCGATGACGACCGCGCGCACGGGTTGGCCCATGCGTTCCTGGCCGCGCGCGGCAAAGGGTTCGAGCACGGGCACGGGCATCGCGCGGCCGGTGGCGGCGGGCTTGTCGCTGTCGCCCAGCTCGGACACGAAGCGCACCTGCGCCGCCGGGCCCGTGCCGTAGTGCAGCACCTTGCTGGCGGGCATGAATGTGGTGCCCGAGATCACGAGGCCGGTGTAGGCGATCATGAACTGGAAGGGCAGCGTCAGCACCGCCACGGCGTTGTGCGCGTCGAGCCAGCTGCGCTGGCCCTTTTTGGGCCGGAAGGTGAAGAAGTCCTTGAAGATGCGCTTGTGCGTGATGACGCCCGACACCAGCGCCACCAGCATCGCCATCGCGGCGATGCCGACGATCCACAGGCCGACGGTGCCGGCGTGCAGCTCGTAGTGAAAGTCGACGAAGTGGTGGCCGCCGAGCGTGGCGCGCGCCGTGTGGCCGCCTTCTTCCGTCAGCAGCTTGCCGGTGGCGGGGTCGAGTGCAACGCCCGCGTACTGCCGGTTGGCGTCGAACCAGAACACGCGCAGCTCGCCGCCGCCCTGTGCGTCCGAAGGCCACAGCTCCCACATCGGGGCGCCCGGGTGGTGCTCGGCCATGTAGGCCATGCCCCAGGCCAGGCGCTGCGCGCGGTCGCCCGTGGGTTCGCCCTTCTCTTTCTTGGCTGCGGCGGCGGCTTCCTCGGCGTGATGCTCCGGGGTCATCCAGTGGGTGATGGGCTCGTCGAACACGGCCAGCGTGCCGGTGAGGAACACAGCGAACAGCAGCCACGAGAACCACAGGCCGCACCAGGTGTGCAGCCAGGCCTGGGCCTGGCGGAAGCCGCCGCCTTGCGACGGCGCCTTGGTTGTCTTCGTGCTCATGCCCCGCCTCCCGCGCCGCGCAAGGCCAGGCCGAGCCCGGCCAGCACCACGGCCGGCAACAGCAAGCCGGCCCAGGCGCGCGGCAGCGACACGGGCGCAAACGCCCAGATCACGGCAACGGTGTAGACCGCGAAGCTGAACTGCATGCCCCCGAGCGCAGCCTCGGCGGGGCCGGCCGGCAGCACGGCGGCCAGGAAGACGGCGGCGGCCGAGGCCAGCGCGTAGCCGCCGAACACGGCGGCCGCGACGCGGGACAGCAGCCGCAGGGCGGGAGAAAAGGTGGAAGAGCGGGTGTTCATCGGGGACCGGGGGGACAGGAAAGCGGGACACGGAAATGCGCCCCTCCCCTACATGACAAACGAGAACGAAAAAAGGGTCATGCCCCCGCCCTTTCGTCTTGCTTTTTTCCGGTCAGAACGCGTAACTGAGCGTCGCCACCGCGTTGCGCGGCGTGCCGAAGTAGGCCTGCCCGTCGATGTTGCTGTAGTACTTCTTGTCGAAGAGGTTCTCGATGTTCAGCTGCAGCGCCAGTTTGGGCGTGAAGGCGTAGCGCGCCATCAGGCTCACGACCGCGCGCGAACCCTGCTGGTAGCGCAGGTCGATGTCGCCCAGGCTGTACGCGTAGTACGTGCGGTTCTGCCAGTTGATGCCGCCGCCCAGCGTGAGCTGGTGCCATTCGCCGGGCAGCCGGTAGGTGGTGAACAGCGTGGCCTGCGTGGTCGGCATGGCGGTGTTGATGCGGTCGCCGTTGCCTTCGCGGCCCAGCGTGCGCGCGATGCCCGCGCTCAGCTGCCAGCCCGGGGCCAGCTCGCCCGACACCTGCAGCTCGATGCCCTTGCTGGTCACGCCGCGTGCGCCGTAGTAGGCGCCTTCGCTCGAGTTGGGCACGAGCTTGGTGCCGTCGCGCTGCGCCACGTTCTCCTGCTCGGCGCGGAACACGGCGATGGAGGTGTTGAGCTTGCCGTTCAGGTGCTCGCCCTTGAGGCCGATCTCGTAGCTCTTGCCGGTCACCGGATCGAGGTAGGCGCCGCCGGCGTCGCGGTAGTTCTGCGGCTGGAAGATGTCGGTGTAGCTCGCGTACACCGAGTAGTTCTGGCTCAGGTCGTACACCAGGCCCGCGTAGGGCGTGAACACCTCGTGCTTGCGCGTGGTCGGGGTGTCGGCGGTCAGGCGCGTGGAGCGCCAGCTGTTCTGCCGGCCGCCCACGATGAGCTTGAGTGAATCGGCCAGCGACAAGCGCGCGGCGCCGTAATAGCCGGTCTGGCGCGTCTTGGTGATGCCCGAGACCTTCAGCGGGTCCCAGGCCGGCTCGGGGTACGACGACGCATTCCAGTTGTAGAAGCTGCCGGTGTTGGGCAACGCACTGGTGCGCGGATGGCTGGCCTCCACGTAGCGCGACTGGCTGTTGGTGACGCCCACCACGAGCTCGTGCGTGCGGCCCAGCAACTTGAACGGGCCAGTGGCCTGCAGGTCGAGGCTGTTCTGGCGGAACTCGTGCTCGAAGTAGCCGGGCAGCGAGCCCAGGCCGCGGCCGGTGAAGCGGTCGAGGCCGCCGAAGAGGTACAGCAGCTTGGCGTTCTGCTTGCTCTCGCGGTGCGAACCGTTGGCCTTGAGCTTCCAGCCGTTGTCGAACTGGTGCGTGAGGTTCGCGAAGGCCGTGGTGGTGGTCGTGTCCCAGTGGGTCCACGGCGTGCCGATGGTCTTGGAGCGGTCCCAGCGCGTGGCCGTGCCATCGCTGAAGGTCAGCGGCAGGCCGCCCCAGGTCGACGACGTGGGGCGCGTGGCCTGCGACTCGATGCCCACGCTCAGCGTGGTGTTCGGCGAGAGGTCGGCATCGACCACGCCATACAGCACGTGCTTGCGGCCGTGGTACATGTCGATGAAGGAATCGCGGTCTTCCGTCATGCCGATGATGCGGGCGCGCACGCGGCCGTCTTTCGTCACCGGGGTCTGCAGGTCGACCGTGCCGCGGCGCAGGTTCCACGAGCCCAGCGCGAGCGACGCGCTGCCGGCGAACACCTTGCTGTCGGCGTGCTTGCGCACCAGGTTGACCGAGGCCGACGGGTTGCCCGCGCCGGTGAGCAGCCCGGTCGAGCCGCGCACGACCTCGATGCGGTCGTACAGCACCGGGTCGTTGGTGGAGGCGCCGAAGAAGTCGGTCGTGACCGTGGTCGGCACGCCGTCGTACTGGTAGTTGTCGATGTAGAAGCCGCGCGCGTACAGGTCGGTGCGGTCGCTGTCGGAGCTCACGGCAAACACGCCGGGCACGTTCTGCATGGCCTGGCCGAGCGACAGCAGGTTCTGGTCGTCGATCTGCTGGCGCGTGATCACGGTGACCGACTGTGGTGTCTCGCGCGGCGACAGCGCCAGCCCCGTGGCCGCCGCCGTGGCGCGCGTGGTGTAGCTGCCGGTGCCTTCGCTGGTGCCGCTGCGGTCGGCGTCGGCCGTGACGGTGACGGGCGAGAGCGTGTCGATGCCGCCCTGCCCCGCGTTCCCTGCAACGGGTGCGCCGGCCTCGCGACGGTTCAGCGTGTAGCTGCCGTCGGTGCGTGCGACCACCTGCAGGCCGCTGCCCGCGAGCAGGCGCTCGATGGCTTCGCGCGCGGTGTAGCGGCCCGAAATTGCGGGGCTGCTGCGCCCCTGCGTCAGCGCGGGGTCGAACGACAGCGCGATGCCGTTGCCGGCCGCGAAGGTGGCCAGCGTGCGACCGAGCGGGCCGGCGGGAATGTCGTACGCGCGGGACGCCGCAGCGTCGAGCGACGGCGACGCCTGCGCGAAGGCCGGCCCTCCCGCGCCGGCCAGGCCGCCGAGGGCGAGCGCCATCAGGGCGTGGCGAAGGACGGTGTTCAGGCGGCGCTCTGCGAACGGGCGCAAGGCGGACGGGCGGGATGCGGGCATGGAGACGGGCCTTTCGGTTGGGCAACGGTGAGTTCTTCACCCTCCTTGCCAGCCGAAACGAAAAAAAGTCTCACCCCCGGATCGAAATTTTTTTCGAAGCGCCCGTCGCGCCTACTTCAGCCGCGCGCGGCACGAGCGTGACCCAGTAGCCGCGCAGGCGCGTGGCCGCGTCCACCGGATAGGTCGACACCAGCATGCGCAGCACGCCGTCGGTGTCGGCCAGTGGAAAGGCGCCCGAGATGCGCAGGTCGGCTACGGCCGCATCGCACTGCAGCAGGCCGGGGCGGTAGCGCGACAGCTCGGCGGCGAAGTCGGCCAGCCGCATGCCGTCGGCGAGCAGCATGCCCTGCGTCCAGGCCAGCACCGAGGCGTCTGCCGCGCTGACGTTGTCGATGCCGTCGGCCGTGAACCGGGCCTGCTGCCCCGCCGGCAGCACGCGCGCGGCAGCGCGGTCGGGCGTAATGCGCACCGCGCCTTCGAGCACGGCGATGTGGGTGGCGCCGCCCGCTTCCTTGCGCACGCTGAAGCGCGTGCCCAAGGCTTCCAGCGTGCCGCCGGCGCTGGCCACGCGGAACGGACGGTGCGCGGCGGCGGGGTCGGGCGCGGTGGCGATGAAGATCTCGCCCGCGTGCAGCACGATGAGGCGCTGCGTGCCGTCGAAGTGCACATCGACCGCGCTGGCGGTGTTGAGTGTGAGGCGGCTGCCGTCGGCCAGCCGCAGGTCGCGGCGCTCGCCGGTGCCGGTGCGGTGCCCGGCCATCCAGCCGTGCTCGCCGGCCGCCTCAACCGCCTGCCAGCCGAGCCAGCCGGCGGGCACGGCCGCGAGCAGCGCGGCCAGCCGGCCGAGGGTGGCGCGGCGGTTGTTGCCATTCCCGCGTGCGGGCCGCGCGAGCGATGACATGGCCAGCGCCGGCGGCAGGCCGCCGAGCTTGTTCATCAGCAGCTCGGCGCGCGCCCAGGCGCGGGCGTGGTCGGGATGGCTCTGGCGCCAGCGCTCGCAGGCGCGACGGTCTTCGTCGGTGACGGCGCTGTCGTGCAGCCGCATCAGCCATTCGGCGGCTTCGTCGAGCACACGAGGCGCGAGTGCCGACGTTTCGAAATTCATCGCGCTCATTCCATCACCGCCAGGCAGCCGCGGAAGCCCTGCTGCATGTAGCGCTTGACCGTGACGAGCGACACGCCCAGCTCGCGCGCGATGTCCTCGTACTTCATGCCGTCGAGCTGCGACAGCAGGAAGGCCCGGCGTGCGAGCGGCTTGAGGGCGTCGAGCATGGCGTCGATCTCGTGCAGCGTCTGCAGGATCACCAGCCGCTGCTCGGGCGACGGCGCCTCGGGCTCGGGCATCACGGCCAGCGCCTCGAGGTAGGCACGCTCCAGTGCCTGGCGCTGGTACCAGTTCACGAGGATGTTCTTGGCCACGCTCGTGAGGTAGGCGCGCGGCTGCGCAATGACCTCGGGGTTGCGCGCCGTCAGCAACCGCGCGAAGGTGTCCTGCGCCAGGTCGGCCGCGTCACACGAGTTGCCGAGCTTCTTGCGCAGCCACGACTGGAGCCAGCCATGGTGGTCGCTGTAGAGGGTGTGGACTTGCTGGAAGGCGGCTTCGGCAGCGGACATGGCGGGCGGCACGGCGGCGGAAGCTCCGCCTACAAATAAGAATTATTCTCATTTTAAGCAAAAAGGCCGCACCCTGGGCCTGCCCGCCTCATCTGCCCGTGGTCAAGCCGCCGCCGGCTGCTCGGCTTCCTGCAGCAACCGCCACATCACCTTCCCACTCCCGCTCTTCGGCAGCGCATCCACAAACGCCACCTTGCGCGGAATCTTGTAGACCGCCATGTTCTCGCGGCACCAGTCGATGATCTGCTGCTCGGTCGTGTCCTTGTGCGTGGCGCGCAGCACCACCACGGCCTTGACCGATTCACCGCGGTAGTCGTCCTTGGTCGAGATCACGCACGCTTCCTGGATCGCGGGGTGGCGGAACATCAGCAACTCGACCTCGGCCGGCCACACCTTGAAGCCGCTCGCGTTGATCATGCGTTTCAAGCGGTCGGTGATGAAGAAGTAGCCCTCCTCGTCCATGCGGCCCATGTCGCCCGAGCGGAAGAAACGCTTGCCCTCGAACTCGACAAAGGCGGCCCTCGTGGCGTCGGGGCGCTTCCAGTAGCCCTGGAACACCTCGGGGCCGTGGATGATGATTTCGCCCGATTCGCCGATGGGCATTTCTTGCAGCGTGTCGGGGTCGACCACGCGCGCGTCGGTGCTCATGAACGGAATGCCCAGGCACTGCTGCTTGGGGTGGTCCGAGGGGTTGGTGTGGGAGGGCGCGGCGGTCTCGGTGAGGCCGTAGCCTTCCTGGTACTTCAGGCCGTACTGCTCGAACAGGCGCTGCGCCACGGCCTGCGGCATGGCGGCGCCGCCGCCGCCGATGTGGGTCATGCTCGTGAGGTCGTAGCTCGCGAAGTTGGGGCTGGCCATGAGGTCGATGACCATGGTCGGGATGTTGGTCCAGCTCGTGACCTTCCAGCGCGAGATGAGCCGGCCCGCCACGTCACGGTCCCAGCGCGGCATGATGACCAGCGTGGCCGCCGCGAGGATCGACGTGTGCATCATGCTCACCACGCCGGTGATGTGGAACATCGGCACCACGGCCAGCACCACCGCCTCCGACGTCGCCTGGCCCCAGAGCTGGCCGGCCATCGCGTTGTGCATGAGGCTCGAATGGTGGTGCACGCAGCCCTTGGGCAGGCCGGTGGTGCCGCTGGTGTAGGGCAGCAGCGCCATGTCGTTGGCGCCCACCACATGCGCGGGCGCCGGGTGGCCGGCCGCGAGCGCGTCGGTCCACGCCGTCACCTGGCCGCCGGCCAGCGCGGGCAGCGGGTGGCGCGTGCCGAGCCAGTCGGCCCAGGCCGGCGCGGGAGCGTCGTCGCCGGTCACGTTGGCATCGAAGGCGTCGGTGAACTGGGTCACGATGACGTGCGACAGACGCTGCTCGGCCGGCAACGCATCGCTGGCCTTGGCCAGCTCGGCCGCGAGGTCGCCGGTGGTGATCGCCACCTTGGCATCGGGGTCGGTGATGTAGTGCTTGAGTTCTTCGGCCCGGTTCATCGGGTTGACCGGCACCACGACAGCATTGGCGCGCAGGATCGCGAAATGCGCGATCACCAGCTGCGGGCAGTTCTGCATGTTCAGCACCACGCGGTCGCCGCGCTGAACGCCCAGCGCATGCAGCGTGCCGGCCAGCCGCTCGACCTGGTCGGCCACGTCGCGGTAGCTCAGCACGCGGCCGAAGAAGACCAGCGCGGCCTTGTCGGGGTAGCGCGCCGCCGAGGTCGCGAGGTTGTGCCACAGCGAGGTGGCGGGCACGGTGATCGAATGCGGGAGGCGCTTGGGCCAGAACTTGTAATGCGGGCGTGGTTGCATGGTCTGTGAGCAGGCGGGGAAAAGGAAGGGAAGAAAGCGGTGCAAAAAAGGCGCAGCGCGCCAGCCTAAGACGCACCGGCCGCCGCTCCCATCGGGGAAGCCCTCGGGGCGTCACCTTGGCGACGCCCATTTGTCGTACGTCAGTCAGGCGAACGCATCGGCTATCGTGCGGGCTCCGCTTCACCTGCGCCTGCCTGCCATGCCTGATTCCGCCCGACAAACCCTCCGCCGACGCATCGTCCTCTTCGGTGCCACGCTGGCCGCGACAGGCTGCGCGCTGGTCTCCCGGTTCGGACCGCAGGAGTCGGCGACATCCTCGCAGCCCAAGGAGCCACCGACGTGGTTCATGGCCGACTGCTGGCTCGGCACCGAGGAAGTGGTTCCGCCCCTTGCCAGAAAAAGCAGCAAGGGCGGCGGCTCGATGTTCGGAACACTGACGCTCGCCACCGGCAGGTTCCAGTGGCGCGTGAACTACGCGCGCCTGAGCGGGCCGGCGACGCTCGCGGGCTTTTATGGCCCGGCCGCCAAGGGCAGCAACGGCCCGCTGGTGATTCAGCTGCCGCCGCACAGCCAGGCCGAGCGCCGCGACCCGGACGGGGACGGCTACGAGCTGACCGGCACGAGCACGTTGACGCCGGCACAAATGGCCGACCTCATGGCCGGCCTCTGGTACGTCAGCGTGTCGACCCAGGCCTGGCCGGCGGGCGAAGTCCGGGGGCAGATGAAGCACAGCACGGCCGGCGTGCACGGCGTCTGACATCGGCCCCGCGCGCGATCATCGCCACGCGCGATGCGCCCTGCGACTACAGACAGGCGCGGCTTTCGGAGCGATACCTGCGGTTCTCCCTCCGAGCAACCCTCCACCACCCCGACTGAAGGAATAGCCATGGCAGCAGAAAAGCACGCAAGCGTTCACTGGGAAGGCGCCGGCAAGACCGGCAAGGGCCAGGTCAGCACCGAGACCGGCGCCTTGAAAGACTATCCCTACGGCTTCGCCAGCCGCTTCGAAGACGACCGGCGCGGCACCAACCCCGAGGAAATCGTCGGCGCGGCCCATGCGGCCTGCTTCACGATGGCCTTTGCCTTCGCACTCGAAAAAGAAGGCCTGACCGCCACCAAGATCGACACCCGCGCCGCCGTGCGGCTGGCCAAGGACGGCGACGGCTTCAAGATCGACCGCATCGCGCTGGAACTCGACGCCAGCGTGCCGAACCTCGACGAGGCGAAGTTCCAGCAGATCGCCGCCGCCGCGAAGGCCGGCTGCCCGCTGTCGAAAGCGCTGGCGAGCGTGCCCGAGATCACGCTGAAGGCGACGCTGGCCGGCTGACCGCGCTGCTTATGATCGTCTCCACAACAAGGAGACGGATCATGAACAAGCCCACCCGGACCGCACTGGCGGTCCTTTCTTTCGCCCTCGGCGCGCTCGGCACAACGGCCGCCATGGCCGCCTACCCCGACAAGCCGATCAAGGTCGTCATCGGCTTCCCGGCCGGCGGCCCGCTCGACCAGCATGCGCGCCTGCTCACCGACAAGCTGCAGGCCGTGCTCGGCCAGCCGCTGATCGTCGACTACAAGCCCGGCGCGGGCGGTTCGGTGGGTGCCGACTTCGTCGCCAAGAGCCCGGCCGACGGCTACACGCTGATGCTGGCCAACACCGGCGTGGCGGTGATCAACGGCGCGCTCTACAGCAAGCTGCCCTACAACACGCAGCGCGACTTCGTGCCGATCGCGCGCACCGCCATGCAGCCGCTGGCGCTGCTGGTCACGCCCAAGCTGCCGGTGCAGAACCTGAAGCAGTTCATCGACTACGCCAAGGCACGGCCCGGCCAGATCAACTACGGCTCGGCCGGCAACGGCGGCATCAGCCACCTCGTGCCCGAGATGTTCAAGACCGCGACCGGTACCTTCATGGTGCACATCCCCTACCGCGGCAGCGCCCCGGCCTTCACCGACCTGATGGGCGGGCAGGTGCAGTTCATGGCCGAGTCGATTCCGCAGGCCGCCAACTATCACAAGCAGGGCAAGGTGCGCGCGCTGGCCGTGACCAGCCGCGAACGCAACCCCGCGCTGCCCGATGTGCCGACCGTCATCGAGTCGGGCGTGAAGGGCTTCGAGGTGGTGGGCTTCTACGGCTTCCTCGCGCCGAAGGACACGCCGAAAGACGTGGTCGCCAAACTCAGCGATGCGTTCAAGCAGGTGCTGACCAGCCCCGAGGTGCGCGAGCGCATGGTGAGCCAGGGTGCGGACCCGGCCTACCTGGGCAGCGAAGACTTCGCGCGCTTCCTGGCAACGGAAACGCCGCGCTGGGACAAGGCGGTGAAGGCGTCGGGCGCGCGGATGGATTGAGCCCCGCCAGCGTCCCTCACGTTCAAGGTGGCGTGGCCGCGTGCCGCTCCAGCTGTGCGCGATCGAGCAGCTCGATGCTGCGATAGCGCACGCGCAGCGTGCCGTCTTCTTCCCACAGCTTGAGCTGGCGGTTCACGCTCTGGCGCGACACGCCGAGCATGAACGACAGGTCTTCTTGCGACACGCCCAGCAGCGTGCCGCCACCGCCCTCCTCCGCCGGCGCGACCGCGCGCGCATCGAGGGTCAGCAACCGGTGCGCGAGCCGCACGGGCAGCGGCATCAGGATCACGTCGTCGATCCAGGCCAGCGCCTGGCGCAGCCGCAGGCACACGAGCCGCGTGAAGGCCATGTGCACGTCGGGGTGGTCGGCGATCAGCCGATGGAAGTCGGCCGCCGCGACCACGGCCATCTCGGTGGAGTCGACCGCGCAGGTGTCGTAGACGCGCTCGCGCCCCACGAGCAGCGACACCTCGCCGAACCAGTGCCCCGGCTCCAGCATCGCGATCACCGCCTCGCGCCCGCCCGGCGCGACCACGCTCACGCGCAATGAGCCGCTGACCACGCCGAACAACGCATCGGGCGACGAGCCCTTGTGGAACAGCGATTCGCCGCGCACCAGCGTGCGCCGATGCGCGACCGCGAGCAGCCGCTGCTGCACGTCTTCGGCCAGCCGCATGTCGCTGTTGTGCACAGGCGAGTGCTGCGCATCCGGCTCGGCGGGGCTGGCGAAAAGGGAGGACCGTGGCATCGCGGGTTTGTCCGGGGCGTCGATTGCCAACACCGGACAGTCTGGGTTCGAGGGGCTGTCGATAGTACGCAGGCCACCCGGGTCGACGCATTCGCGGCAACCCGATGTCCCCTGTCATCCCTGTCACATGGAGCACACCCCGATGAACAAACTGACCGACCTGCAAGCCCGCCGCGAGCGCCTCGTGCTCGACCATTTCGCCGACGAGACCCGGCAGGATTTCGACGCGGTGCTCGGCACCTTTCCGCATCCGCACTACGAGCTGATTCCCAGCGGCGAGGTGCACGACGGCATCGCCGACGTGCGCCAGTACTACACCGACACGCGCCGCGCCTTCCCCGACCAGCGGCACGAGATCATCCAGCTGCGCCATGCCGACGATTCGGTGATCGTCGAGTTCTGGCTGCTCGGCACGCACCGCGGCCCACTCAAGGGCCTGCCGCCGACGGGCAACAGCTTTCGCTGCCGCATGAACGCCTTCTTCATCTTCGAGGGCGACCGGCTGGTCTGCGAGCGCGTGTACTTCGACACGCTGACGATGCTGCGCCAGCTGCTGGTGGGTGTGCCCGCGGAGATGGTGGGCGGCCTGGTCGCCGGCCTGCTCGGCCAGCCGGCCCCGCAAGCCGAGGCCGCCACGGCATGACCGACACGCTCGCCCGGCCGCTCGAAGGGCGCCACGCGATCGTGACCGGCGGTGCGCGCGGCATCGGCCTGGCCATCGCGCGGCGCTGCCTGGCGAGCGTTGCGTTCAGGGCGAGTGCCCAGGCCACCGGGTACTTCCCCCCGCGAATGTCCCCCGGGCTTCGCCCTCCTCCTTGATTTCGCTGCGGGAAGCACCCAGTGCCCTGCGCACGGGACGCAGCGCTGGTGTTCAGCCGATCAACGACTGCACTGTCCACCGCTCACGTCGATGGGGTGCCTTGCGCAGCGAAATTAAGGAGGAGCCGAAGGCGGGGGACATTCGCGGAGCAAGGCTCCCCGTCGGCGGGAGCGTCGCCCTGAACGACACCGCACGTCGAAAAACCAACACGGCCGAATACAGGAGACGACCATGACCCGAGACCCCGACCCCACCGGCTTCGCGCAGATCACCGAACTCGACGGCACGCGCAACGCCGTCCTGCCGCAAGAACGCCTGCGCGCCATCCGCCACGGCGCCGAAGCCCTGCGCGAGCGCTTGCTCGACGCACCGCCCGTTCACTTCGCGCGCAGCTTCAACCTGCTGCGCATTCCGTACCCCGCGTGGTTCGCCTTCACCGGCGTGTACTCGCAGCAGCTGCTCAAGCCGCACATGGTGCATCTGCTGGCGCGCACCGTGCTCGTCCAGTACGACGACTTCGAAGGCCGACTGCGCACGCTGCTCTTCACGCCCGCCGACTTCGAGGCCGGCAACGAAACGCCCTACTTCAAGCGCCTGAGCGACCAGACGCCGAAGTTCCTGCACAAGGCCATCGCGCCGGTCTACCAGACCGTGCTGCAGGCGCTCGCCAGCTGCGGCGTGGCGCCCGAGCAGATCGACTACATCACCTACGACCACCTGCACACGCAGGACGTGCGCCGCTGGCTCGGCAGTGCGGGCGCGCCGGGCCTGCTGCCGAACGCGAAGCTGCTGGTGCATCGCCAGGAACTCGCGAATGTGCAGGGCCTCTTGCCCGTGCAGGCGGAGTGGTACTGCCCGCACGGCCTGGACGAGGTGCCCACCGAACGCATCGTCCCCTTCGACGGCAGCCTGCAGCTCGGCCGGGGCGTCGCGCTGGTCCACACGCCGGGGCACACCGAAGGCAACCATTCGCTGGTCTACCGCAGCGCCGACGGCCTGCGCGTGAGCAGCGAAAACGGCGTGGCGGCCGACAGCTGGGCGCCGCTGCAGTCGCGCCACAACGGCATCCGCCGCTATGCGCAGGCCACGGGCGCGGAAGTGATCCTCAACGGCAACACGCAAGAGAGCAGCAACGACCAGTACCTGTCGATGGTGCTCGAGAAGACGCTGGCGGGCACCTCGGCGCTGCACGGGTTCAGCAACGTCGTGCCGTCGGCCGAGTGCTCGCCCCACTGGCTGTTTCCGGGTGCGCCGACCAGCCACCTGTGGGGCGAAACCAGCTTCGGCACGCTCGTGCGGGCCTGAACTGCCGGCACACGCACCACAGCCAAAAAAGAGAAGGAGACACACCGATGAACACCGCCACCCTCGATGCCGCCGACGCGCGCACACCGGCCTCGGCCGATGCGCGCGAAGACGCCGCGCTCTTCCGCAAGATCACCTGGCGGCTGATGCCGCTGCTGTGCGCCTGCTACGTGCTGAACTACCTGGACCGCACCAACGTCGGCTACGCGCAGCTGCAGATGAAGGACCAGCTGGGCTTCAGCGACGCGGTGTTCGGCCTGGGCGCCGGCATCTTCTTCATCGGCTATGCAGTGTTCGAGATCCCGAGCAACCTGATGCTCGCAAAGATCGGCGTGCGCGCCACGCTGCTGCGCATCATGGGCCTGTGGGGCCTGGCCTCGGCGGCGATGCTGTTCGCCACCACGCCCACGCAGTTCTACGTGCTGCGCTTTCTCATCGGCGTGTTCGAGGCCGGCTTTGCACCGGGCGTGCTGTTCTATCTGACGCTGTGGTTTCCTTCGCGCCGCCGCGCGCAGGCGACCGCGCTGTTCTTCATGGCCTTCGGCGCGGCGCCCATCGTCGCAGGGCCGATCGCCGGGCTCACGATGACTTACCTCGACGGCGTGCTGGCGCTGCGCGGCTGGCAGTGGCTGTTCCTGCTCGAAGGCCTGCCGAGCGTGCTGCTGGGCGTCATGGCCTTTCGCTTTCTGTCGAACAGCCCGGCGCAAGCGCCGTGGCTTTCGGCGGCCGAGAAGCAACGCGTGGCGCGCCTGCTGGCCGAGGACCAGGCCGCGCACGGCGCCACCGGGCGCCACACCTTCGGCGCGGCGATGCGCGACGGGCGCGTGTGGCTGATCGGCTTCATGTCCTTCCTGATCATCCTGGGCATCTATGCGCTGTCGTTCTGGCAACCGACGATCCTGAAGTCGATGGGGCCCAGCGTGCTGCAGATCGGCTTCTATTCGGTGATTCCCGCCATCGCAGGCATTGCGGCCAACATCCTCGTGGGGCGCCACTCCGACCGGCACCAGGAACGCCGCTGGCACTTCGCGCTGGGCGCGCTCGCGGGCGCGGCCGGGCTGGCGCTGACCACGTTCTTCATGCAGAGCCCCGTGGCCGCCGTGCTGTGCCTGGCGCTGGCATCGATGGGCATCTCGAGCGCCTTCACCGTGCTGTGGGCGATTCCCGGCAGCTTCATGTCCAAGAGCGCCGCGGCGGCAGGCATTGCGCTCATCAGCACCATCGGCGGCAGCGCGGGGCTGGTGGCGCCGATGATGGTGGGCGCGCTCAAGACGCTCACGGGCGGTTTCACGGCCAGCCTTTATGTGCTGAGTGGTGCGCTGGTGCTGTCGGCGCTGCTCATGCTGGTGGCCCTGCCCCGGAGCGCGCTCGGCAAGCGGTAGCAGCGCGCACCGCAGACGCACCGCGATCCATTTCGGTGCACAGAGCTTGCATACCAGTTGGCACAGAAGCTGCTGGTATGCAGGCCTATGGCCATCTCCGCATCCGAAATCAGTGCACGCATCGTCGAAGCGGTGATGGCGCAGAAGCTCGCGCCCGGCGCGCGCCTGGGCGAGCAGCCGCTCGCGATGCTGTTCGACTGCAGCCGCACCATCGTGCGCGAGGCACTCACGCGGCTGGCGGCGCGCGGTATCGTCACGGTGAGCGCGCGGCGCGGCTGGTTCGTCATCGAGCCCTCGCAGGACGAGGCGCGCGAAGCCTTCGAGGCGCGGCGCGTAATCGAGTTGGGGCTCATCCGCAGTACGGGCCGGATCGACAAGGCCGCCCTGCGCCAATTGAAGGCGCACCTTCAGCGTGAAAAAGCCGCACTGAAAGAGAGCGACGTCGGCCACCGCAGCTTCCTGCTGGGCGACTTCCATGTGTGCCTGGCCGAGTGCCTGGGCAACACGCTGCTGGCCGACACGCTGCGCGACTTCACCGCGCGCACCACGCTGATCGCCATGCTCTACCAGAGCACGCACGACGCGGTGCAGTCGTGCGAAGACCACGTGCAGATCGTCGCGGCGCTGGAGCGCGGCGACCACGCCGCCGCCGAGGCGCTGATGGCCGAACACATCGGCACGGTGCAGTCGGCGCTGCGCGTACAGGCGCCCACCGACCCGCTCGCGCAGCTGCGCGACGCGCTGGCACCGCTCAACAACGGCACCCCCAACACCCCGACGCCGAAGCGCCGCCGCAAGGCCGCGCCTGCCGACGACGCCACCGATTCATCGACCTACCTAGGAGCCCTGCTATGACCACGTTCACCACTTCCGCATCCCGTCGCCTTGCCCTCGCACTGGCTTCCGTCGCCCTGCTCGCCGCCACCGGTGCCGCCCACGCGCAGAACGCGCTCGACAACGTGCTCAAGGCCAAGACCATCAAGATCGCGGTGCCCACCGACTACCCGCCGTATGGCTCGGTCGATCGCAACATGCAGCCGCAGGGCCTCGACGTGGAGATGGCGCAGCTCATCGCCGCCAAGCTCGGCGTGAAGGTCGAACTGGTGCCGGTGACCAGCGCGAACCGCATTCCCTACCTGCAGACACGCAAGGCCGACCTCGTGATCTCCACGCTCGGCAAGAACGTCGAGCGTGAGAAGGTGATCGACTTCAGTGCGGCCTACGCGCCCTTCTTTCAGGCCGTGTATGCGGGCAAGAGCATGAAGCTCACCAGCTTTGCCGACATGGCCGGCAAGACCGTCGCCGTGACGCGCGGCGCCATGGAAGACCAGGAACTGAACAAGGTGGTGCCGTCGAACGTCGACTACCGCCGCTTCGAGGACAACAACGCGACGATCGCGGCCTTCGTGGCCGGCCAGACGCAGACCATCGCCACCAGCGCGGCGGTGGCCGGCGACATGCTCGCCAAGAATCCGAAGGTGAGCGCCGAGTTCAAGCTGCTGCTGAAGGACAGCCCCTGCTTCATCGGCATCGCGAAGGGCGAAACCGCATTGAAGACGCGCGTCAACGAGATCATTGCCGCCGCCAAGAAGGACGGCACGCTCGACGCGATGTCCAAGAAGTGGCTCGGCAAGGTGGCCGGCGACCTGCCGGTCTGACCGGAAGACGCGGCCATGGGCATTGAATTCGACTTCGGCGCCGTGCTCGCCGAGTGGCCGCTGCTGCTGCGCGGCGTGGCGTGGACCCTCGGCCTCACGGCCGTGGGCACCGTGCTCGGGCTGGCCGTGGGCACGCTGTGCGCGTGGGCCCGGTCGGGCGGGCCGACGTGGCTGCGCGCGCTCGCCGGCACGTACGTGGAGCTGATCCGCAACACGCCCTTCATCGTGCAGCTGTTCTTCATCTTCTTCGGCCTGCCGGCCGCGGGTGTGAAGCTCTCGCCCGAGGTGGCGTCGATCATCGCGATGGTGATGAACCTCGGCGCGTACTCCACCGAGATCATCCGCGCCGGCATCGAGGCCACCCCCAAGGGGCAGATCGAGGCCGCCGTGAGCTTGGCGCTCAGCAGGGCGCAGGTCTTTTTGCGCGTGGTGCTGCCGCCGGCGCTCAAGAAGGTGTGGCCCGCGATGGTGAGCCAGATCGTCATCGTGATGCTGGGCTCGGCGGTGTGCGGACAGATCTCGACCGAGGAGCTGAGCTACGCAGCCAACCTGATCCAGAGCCGCAACTTCCGCGCGTTTGAATCCTTCATCGTCGCCACGCTGCTGTACCTCGCGCTGGCCGTGGCACTGCGCCGGTTGCTCAACTGGGCCGGGCCGCGTTTCTTCTTCGGCCGCTGACCGCGAGGCGCTTTCACCATGGTCGATTTTTCTCTGTGGGACATCCTGCGCAACCTGCTGATGGCGCTGCGCTGGACCGTCGTGCTCTCGCTCATCGCCTTCGTCGGCGGCGGCATCGTGGGCGCACTGCTGCTGTTCGCGCGGCTGCGCGGCGGCAAGGCGGCGGCGCGGGCCGTGGGCCTGTATGTGCAGCTGTTCCAGGGCACGCCGCTGCTGATGCAGCTGTTTCTCGCCTACTTCGGCATCGCGCTGTTCGGCATCGACGTGTCGGCGTGGACGGCCGCGAGCGTGGCGCTCACGCTGTACACGAGCGCCTTTCTCACCGAGATCTGGCGCGGCTGCGTGGCCTCGATTCCGAAGGGCCAGTGGGAGGCCTCGGGCAGCCTGGCGCTGAGCTTCGGCGAACAGATGCGCCACGTGATCCTGCCGCAGGCCGTGACGATCGCCATTGCACCGACCGTCGGCTTTCTGGTGCAGGTGATCAAGGGCACGGCGCTGGCGTCGGTGATCGGCTTTGTCGAACTCACCAAGGCCGGCAGCATGATTTCGAACGCCACCTTCCAGCCCTTCGTGGTGTTCAGCTGTGTGGCCCTGCTTTACTTCGTGCTGTGCTTCCCCGTGAGCCTGTACGCCAAGACCCTCGAGAGGAAGACCCATGGCCGCCGTGCTTGAACAAAAAACCCAACCCGAAGCCGCATCGTTCGCCGCGCCCATCGTGCGCATCACGGCGCTGCGCAAGTCCTACGGCACGAACGAGGTGCTCAAGGGCATCGATCTCGACGTGAAGCGCGGCGAGGTGATCGCCATCATCGGCAAGAGCGGCTCGGGCAAGAGCACGCTGCTACGTTGCATCAACGGGCTCGAGGTGTTCCAGGAAGGCGCGCTCACGGTCGACGGCAAGCCGCTGCTGCACGAGAGCGCGATGGCCATGCGCACGCTGCGCCAGCGCGTGGGCATGATCTTCCAGGGCTTCAACCTGTTCCCGCACCTCACGGTCGGCAAGAACGTGATGCTCGCGCCCACGCTCGTGAAAAAGCGTTCGTCGATGGAAGCCGCTTCGCAGGCGCGCAAGCTGCTCGAACGCGTGGGCCTGGCCGAGAAGTTCGATGCGATGCCCGATCAGCTCTCAGGTGGCCAGCAGCAGCGCGTGGCCATTGCGCGCGCGCTGGCGATGGAGCCGGCCGTGCTGCTGTGCGACGAGATCACCTCCGCACTCGACCCCGAGCTGGTGGGCGAGGTGCTGCGCGTGGTGGAGTCGCTGGCCGACGAAGGCATGACGCTGTTGATGGTCACGCACGAGATGAGCTTTGCACGCAAGGTCAGCGACCGCGTGATCTTCATGCACCAGGGGCGCGTGCACGAGATGGGGCCGCCGGCGGATCTGTTCGGGAATCCGCAGACGGCGGAGTTGAAGCAGTTTCTTTCTTCGCTGCACGACTGACGGGGCCCTTGCGGGCTTGCCGCTACAGGTGCTGTGATTCGTCGATGCTGCAGTGCAGCGCTGCGGCCAGTGGCGGCAGGCGTTGCGAGCCGCGCTTCTCGACCTCTTCGCCCGCCTCCAGCAGCTGCTGCACGTGCTGGAACAGTTCGACCCCGGTCGGCGTCAACTGCACGCCTTGCTGGCTGCGCGCGAACAGGGCGTGCCCGAGGATGCCCTCAAGCTCCCGCACACGCGCCGTGATGGCCGGCTGGCTGACGAAGAGGTGGCGGGCCGCCGCGTTGACGGAACCCAGCGTCGCGGCCCAGTGAAAGGCTTCCAGTTGTCGGAAGGTGATGCGCAGCACCGCAACTGCCTCTCAGCCGGGGGGCACGTTGGATGTGACGGTGCGCATCGGGGCCTGTTCGCGCTTGTGCTTCATGTCTGCCTTCTTTCAAAGCAATTCAATCGCATCGAATGGCAAAGGGCCATGCAACGGGGAACTCCAATTGCGTGAATTCCCAATAATTTCAAAAACCCGTCCAATTCAAGATTGAGATTTTTTCACATTCAATTCTCGAATCGACTTTCGTTCACAAATACGAGGAGGCATTGCGCCTGAATTTCAAATTTAGTGCATTCGCAATTGTAGTTAAAGTCAGAATTTTTAATATCCAACTTTTTCATTACATGCAATTCGTCGAATGAACCACGGCGATCCGTGGCGCCTGGGTCACGGCGCCGCCATGGCTTGCGCCCTCCAGGACCGCAAGCCCTCCGGTCCGAAGCGCTCGGTAATCCGGTGCAGCCAGATGGTGAAGTGCGCCGGCGCTCGTGCCAGTTCGCTGTGCAGGTCGGGCAAGGCCAGCCAGCGCCACTCGCACACCTCGCCCGGGTCGGGCCGCGGCAGGTCGCGCGCGATGCCGACGAACACATGGTCGTACTCGTGCTCGATCAGTTCTGCCGACACCGCCTCGCGGTAAAGAAAGGCCGCCACCGGCTGCAGCGCGCAACGCAGGCCCAGCTCTTCCTGCAGGCGCCGCACAGCGGCAGCACCCGTTTCTTCGTCGGGACGCGGGTGCCCGCAACAGCTGTTGCTCCACAGGCCGGGCGAGTGGTACTTGCCCAGCGCGCGCTGCTGCAACAGCACCTGGCCTTGCGTGTCGAAAAGGAAGATTGAGAACGCCCGGTGCAGCACGCCCTCGCGGTGGGCATTCATCTTTTCGACGGCGTGCAGCGGGCGGTCTTCGGCGTCCACCGCGATCAGAAACTCATCCATGAAGGGCTCCAGAAGTGAGGGCTGGGGGACGCGCGGCCACCCTGTTTCGGTGTCTGGATGGCCTCGGGAAACGCTCGCCCGTTCTGTACCACGGACACGCTTTCGAACGGCAATAAGAAATTAAAATTAGTCATAAATAGCTACTCCCAAAAGGAGAAATGAAACCCGAATACACACAAATAATTACACAGATAACAAAGTATCCATTTGAAATTAATAAATTGCATCCAGATGCCACCGCAAAGATTCCGGACACATTTCAAAGCGGACGGTCAGGTTCGGCTCACGTGGCGTGCCGGTATGCTCCGCGCCGATGCACATCGAACCCGCCCTTTCCACCGAAGCGCCCGCTGTCGCGGCCGTGCTGACCGAAGCCGCGCAATGGCTCGCCGAGGGCGGACGCCCGCTCTGGAGCGCCGCCGACACCGGCCTCGAGCGCATCCAGCGCGACACCGACGCCGGCCCGGCCGCTACGTCGTCGCAAAAGACAACGGCGACTGGGCCGGCGTGATGCGGCTCGACCTGGAGGACCCGTCGTTCTGGCCCGAGATCGCGCCCGGCAGTTCGCTGTTCGTCCACAAGCTGGCCGTGCGCCGCGCGTGGGCGGGCCGGGGCGTGTCGCGTGCGCTGCTCGGCCATGCGCGCGATCACGCCCGCGCGCTCGGGCGGCCCTGGCTGCGGCTGGACTGCGTGGCCGACCGGACGGCGCTGCGCACGCTGTACGAGGGCTTCGGCTTCACGCTGCACAGCTGCATCGACCTGCGCGGCGGGTTGTTTGCGCGCTACGAATTGCGCGTCGACGGCTGACCGTCCGACACGCCGGCGGGCCTCCTTGGCGCTGGCGGGAACACAAGCGCCTGTGGCAAGCTCGCAAGCTCCATGACCGACCGAATCCCGCCCTCTCATTTCCGCCGTCAGGTGCTGCGCGCGCTGCTGGGCGCCGCCGCCCTGCCCGCGCCGTTCGCGGCGCTGGCCGGCTTCAACTTCTTCACCAACGAGTACACCGCCACGCGCGAGGAGCTGCAGACGCAGATCGCCAAGCGCTTTCCGGTGGCCGAGCGCTATGCCGAGATCTTCATGGTCGGGCTGCGTGACCCGCAGCTGGGCCTGGACGGGCGCACCAACCGCGCGGCCATCACGGCCACGCTGACCATCGCCAGCCCGCTGCTGGCGGCCTCGCCGGTGCAGGGCCTGGTGTCGGTGAGCAGTGCGCTGCGCTACGACGTGGCGGCACGCGCGCTGCGGCTCGACCAGCCGAAGGCCGAGCGGCTCGAGCTGCAGGGCGTGGAAGGCCGCGACGCCGAGCGCCTGCAGAAGGTCGGCGCGGTGGTCGCGCAGGAACTGCTGCAGGGCCAGATCTTGCGCAGCTTCACGGCCGACGAACTCACGGTCGGTCGCAAGACCTACGAGGTGGGCGACATCACGGTGCAAGACAACGGCATCAAAGTGCAACTCAAATGAAACATCGCGCCGCCCTTCTCCTCATCGCCGCTGCGCTCGTCGGCGCCGGCTGTGCCGCCATCGCTCCCAAGGCGAAGCAGCACTTCGACCTGCAGGCCCACCGCGGCGGACGCGGCCTGGCGCCCGAGAACACGCTGGCCGCGTTCTCGAACGCGATGGACCTGGGCGTGACCACGCTCGAACTCGACATCGGGCTCACGGCCGACGGCGTGGTGGTGGTGTCGCACGACACGGCGCTCAACGCCGACCACACGCGCGACGCGCAAGGTGCCTGGCTCACGGCAAAGACCGGCCCGTCGGTGCGCTCGCTCACGCTGGCTCAGCTGCAGACCTACGACGTGGGCCGCCTGAACCCCTCGAGCAACTACGGCAAGCAGTTCGCGCTGCAGCAGCCGCGCGACGGCGAGCGCATTCCCACGCTGGCCGCGCTGTTCGCGCAGGTGCAGGCGCGCGGCGCCGATGCCGCACGGGTGCACTTCAACATCGAGACCAAGATCGACCCGACCAAGCCCGACGAGACGGCCGCGCCCGAGCCCATGGTGCGCGCGCTGCTGGCCGAGATCGACAAGGCGAAGATGGGCGACCGTGTGACCATTCAGAGCTTCGACTGGCGCACGCTCGCGCTGGTCGGCCAGCTCGCGCCGCAGCTGTCGCGCGCCTACCTCACCACGCCCCGCACGCTGAAAGACAGCCGCTGGACCGCCGGCCTTGATGCCGCAAGCTTCGCCTCGGTGCCGCAGCTCGTGAAGGCCGCGGCCGGCGCATCGGCCGGGCCGGTGATCTGGTCGCCGGCGCATGCCGACCTGGGCGCGCCCGCGATCCGTGAAGCGCAGAAGCTCGGCATGAAGGTCGTGCCCTGGACCGTGAATCAGCGTGCCGACATGGTCCGGCTCATGGACGCGGGCGCCGATGGACTGATCACCGACTACCCCGATGTGCTGCGCGACCTCATGCGCGAACGGGGCCTGGCGCTGCCGGCGCCGGCAAAGGCGGCGTCATGAGCGCCGTGGTTCAACTGGATGCCATCACCTCGGGCATCGCCGCCTTGCAAGGCGGCAGCGGCTCGGTCACCACGCTCTCCACGGCCGCACGCGCCAGCACCGAACTGCTCGGCGCCCTGCCGCCGCGCTACGGCGAGGTGCTGCTGAACCTGATGGACCGCCTCGAATCGAGCGCGCTGTTCAGCGAGGAAAGCTGCTCGTTCAGCCAGAAAGACCTGCTCGACAACCTGCAGGTGTGGGTCGACAAGGCCCGCGGCCAGCTGGTGTCTTGAGACGCTGAGGCCCCGCCCCGGTTTATCATCGCGCCCAACCATGCGCACCCTGCTGCTCGCCCTCATGATCGCCCTGCTGCCCATCCGCGGCTGGCTTGGCGATGCCATGGCGGTCGAGATGGTGCGGCATTCGCTGCCTGCCGCCGAGGCGGTGGTGTCCGCAGCATCAGGCATCGCCGAGTCGCATTGCCATGAAGCCACCATGGAGGCCGACACCGGCCACGACATGGCGGCGAAGCACGACAACAGCGGCGATGCGCAGCAGCCCCATGGCACCGACCACGCGGACTGCGGCACCTGTGTCGCCTGCCAGGTCTGCCACACGGTGGCGCTCGGCGGCATGCCGCTGGTCGACACCCCGCATGCGGCGCCCCAGGCGCTGCCGGCCGCACACGCGGCCCGCTTTGCGAGCGCCGAGCCCGTCCTGGGCCTCAAGCCGCCCATTTCCTGATCTTCCTGCCCGTAGTCCGTCCGCAGTGAGCCTTTGCCGGCTCGCAGCGTTCGCTGTATTGCCCATGGAGATCGCTCGTGAATTCCCTTGCTCGCCGGCCGTATGCCGGCATCCCGCGCTATCGAACAGATAGCCCGCCCCTCGGGCGAAAAAGTCACCTCTCATTCATCAGAACCGCCGCCGCGCTGGCCGCTGCGCTGGTGCTCGCCGGCTGCGCCAGCCTGTCGCCCGACGGCGGCGCTGGCGACGTGCAGGCGTTGGTCGACGGCAACCCGCTCATGGCGGGCGCCGCGGCGCAGCGCAAGCCGGACGACGCCTCGCAGAAAAGCGTCGACGCGCTGCTGGCCAAGCCGCTCGATGCCGAAGCCGCCGTGCGCATCGCGCTCGTCAACAGCCCTCGCGTGCAGGACGCCTTTGCCACGCTGCAACTGAGCGACGCCGACCGCGTGCAGGCCGCGAGCCTGCCGAACCCGGTGCTGTCTTTCAGCCGCCTGGCGCAGGGCAGCGAGCGCGAGTTCGAGCGCATGCTGACTTTCAACGTGGTGGGCCTGCTCACGCTGCCGTGGCAAGCCCGCTGGGCCGGCCAGCGGCACGAAGCCGCCAAGCTGCAGGCCGCGCAAAGCGTGCTGCTGCTGGCCGCCGACACGCGTCGCGCCTGGGTGCGCGCGGTGGCCGCACAGCAGAGCGTGAGCTACCTGCGCGATGCGAAGGAAGCCACCGAAGCCGGTGCCGAACTGGCGCACCGCATGGCCAAGGTCGGCAACTGGAGCGCGCTGCAGCGCACGCGCGAACAGCTGCTGCTGGCCGACGCGTCCGCGCAGCTCGCACGCGCCGAACAGGCGGCCGTCGCCAGCCGCGAACAGCTCACGCGCCTGCTGGGCCTGAGCGGCACACGCACCGCCTACACCCTGCCCGATCGCCTGCCGCCGCTGCCGAAGGCTGCGCCCGAACTGGGTGACGTGCAGGCGCTGGCGCTGCGCGACCGGCTCGACGTGCGCTCGGCCTATGCGCAGAACACGGCCGTGGCCGGCTCGCTCGGCCTGACGCACGCCACCCGCGTGATCAACGCGATGGAGCTGGGCGTGGTGCGCAACACCACCTTCGAGAACGATGCCGATCGCTCGAAATCGACCACGCGCGGCTTCGAGCTCGAGCTGCCGATTCCGATCTTCGACTGGGGCCAGGCCCGCAGCGGACGCGCCGAGGCGCAGTACCTGCAGTCGGCGGCGCGCGTGCGCGACGTGGGCGTGCTCGCCGCGAGCGAGGCGCGCGAAGCCTGGCAGGGCTGGAACACCGCCTACGCCCTCGCCCGCCGCTACCGCGACGAGGTGCTGCCGCTGCGCAAGCAGGTCAACGAAGAGATGGTGCTGCGCTACAACGGCATGCTCGCCAGCGTGTGGGAGCTGCTCGGCGAAACGCGCGCCAGCATGCTCGCCGTGAACGCCGGCATGGAGGCCCAGCGCGACTTCTGGCTGGCGGACACCGATCTGCAGCTGGTGCTCACGGGCAGCTCGCCCGGTGGAATGACGGCCGCTCAGACCGCGTCGGCCGGTGACGCCCCCGCCACGGGAGGCCATTGAAATGAACCGTCGCAACTTCTTCGCAGGCGCAGCCACGGCCGTCGCCGCCACCACCGTCAGCCGCGTGAGCATGGCCGCGCTGCCCGAGCCGGTGACGCAAGCCTCGACCGCCACCGCGCCACCGCTGGTGCCGCCGAACGGCCGCCCCTACAACCCCGTCGTCACGCTCAACGGCTGGACGCTGCCCTGGCGCATGAATGCCGGCGTCAAGGAGTTCCACCTCGTCGCCGAACCCGTGGTGCGCGAGATGGCACCGGGCTTCAAGGTCAACATGTGGGGCTACAACGGCCAGTCGCCGGGCCCGACCATCGAGGTGGTCGAGGGCGACAAGGTGCGCATCTTCGTGACCAACAAGCTGCCCGAGCACACGACCGTGCACTGGCACGGACAGCGCCTGCCCAACGGCATGGACGGCGTGGGCGGCATCACGCAGCCGCACATTCCGCCAGGCAAGACCTTCGTCTACGAGTTCATGGCGCGGCGGCCCGGCACCTTCATGTACCACCCGCACGCCGACGAGATGGTGCAGATGGCGATGGGAATGATGGGCTTCTGGGTCACGCACCCGAAAGAAAACCATCCACTCATCGAGCCGGTGCAGCGCGACTTCTGCTTCCTGCTCGGCAGCTTCGACGTCGAGCCCGGCAGCGCCACGCCCAAGGTCAACACCATGACCGACTTCAACATCTGGAGCTTCAACAGCCGCGTGTTTCCGGCCATCGACACGCTCAACGTGCGCAAGGGCGACCGCGTGCGCATCCGCGTGGGCAACCTCACGATGACCAACCACCCGATCCACATCCACGGCCACGAGTTCGAGGTCACGGGCACCGATGGCGGCCCCGTGCCGCGCACCGCGCGCTGGCCCGAGGTGTCGGTCGACGTGGCGGTGGGCCAGATGCGGCAGATGGAGTTCATTGCCGACGAGGAAGGCGACTGGTCGCTGCACTGCCACAAGGCGCACCACACGATGGGCCCGATGGGCCACGACGTGCCGACCATGATCGGCGTGGACCACAAGGGCGTGGCCGAGAAGATCAAGAAGCTCGTGCCCGACTACATGGTGATGGGCGACAAGGGCATGGCCGACATGGGCGAGATGGAAATGCCCATTCCCGAGAACACGATGCCCATGATGACCGGCACGGGCCCCTTCGGTTCGGCCGAGATGGGCGGCATGTTCACGCTGCTCAAGGTGCGGCGCGACCAGAAGCCAGGCGACTACCGCGACCCGGGCTGGTTCAAGCACCCGGCCGGCACGGTCGCGCGCGAGGTGTCGGCCACCGGCGCGCCGGCAGCGCCGCGCAAGACAGGCACGGCACCGGCCAACCCCGACAGCGGCAGCGCCACCGTGCGCAAGCCCTCGGGCCACGGCGCCCACAACCACTGATCGCCTTCACCTTATTTTTTGAGATTCAAGTCATGAACACCCGTTTCTCTCCCCTCGTCGCCGGCCTCGCACTCGCTGCCGTCGCCACTTTCGCCACGGCCCACGAAAGCCACGCGCCCAAGGCCGGCAAGGCCGCTGCCGCCACGCTCGCGCCCGAGCAGAAAGCCTGGGGCATCGCCGGCAAGGCCAGCGCCGTGAAACGCACCATCGACATCGCGATGGCCGACGACATGACGTTCACGCCTTCGGTCCTCGAAGTGCGTGAAGGCGACACCATCCGCCTGCGGCTGAAGAACCGCGGCAAGGACCTGCACGAGCTCGTGCTCGGCACCGCCGCCGTCATCGAGGACCACGCCGCCATGATGAAGAAGCACCCCGGCATGGAGCACGACGAGCCCTGGATGGCGCATGTGCAGCCCGGCAAGACCGGCGAACTGATCTGGACCTTCAACCGCGCCGGCGACTTCGACTTCGCCTGCCTCGTGAAGGACCACTACGAACTCGGCATGGCCGGCCGCGTGCGCGTGCGGGCCGCTGCCGCGCCTTCCAAATGAATCCGATGAATCGCATGAAAGGAACCTGACCATGCAACGACGCACCCTCTTGAAACTCGCCGCCGCCACCGCGTCCCTGCCGCTCGCCGCGCAGGCCGCCGCACCGATGGTCGAGATCTGGAAAGACCCGAACTGCGGCTGCTGCCAGGACTGGGTCAAGCACCTCAACAAGAACGGCTTTGCCACGCGCGTGCACGACGAGGGCAACGGCCCGGCGCGCGAGCGGCTCGGCATTCCGGCCAAGCTGGGGTCTTGCCACACCGGCCGCGTCGGTGGCTACGCCATCGAGGGCCACGTGCCCGCGCGCGAGATGCATCGCCTGCTGAAGGAAAAGCCCAAGGCCGTCGGCCTCGCCGTGCCCGGCATGCCCATCGGCTCGCCCGGCATGGACGGCCCCGCCTACGGCGACCAGCGCGACGCCTACGACGTGCTGCTGGTGCTGGCCGACGGCAGCACGCGCGTCTTCCAGAGCTACCGCTGAGCTTTGGCCCCCTCTTTGCAACCCCGCGCAACCCCTTGCCACCCGAAAGGAACACCGACCATGATGAAGAAGACCATCACCGCCCTCTCCACCCTCGTGCTCACCGCCGCGGCGTTCGCACAGGCCACGCTGCCCCAAGTCGACGGCGAAGTCCGCAAGGTCGACACCGACGCCAAGAAGATCACCCTGCGCCACGGCGACATCCCGAACCTCGAGATGACCGGCATGACCATGGTGTTCCGCGTGAGCGACCCCGCGCTGCTCGCCAAGGTGAAGGCCGGCGACAAGGTGCGCTTCACGGTCGACAAGGTCGACGGCGCGATCACCGTGATGTCGCTCGAGCCTGTGGCGAACTGAGCGCGGCATCGCGGGCGTTCGCTCGCCCGCGATGAAACGTCTTGCAACCCTCGGCGCCCAAGGCGCCGGGGCGCGGTCCCATAATCGGCCGCCATGTCCGCAGCGTCTTCTTCCCCCTCCTCGTCCCTCTCTGACGCCGGTGCCATCACCGACGTCGCCGGCATCGAAGTCGGCCATTTTTCTGACACCCGCCGCCCCACCGGCTGCACCGTGATCCTCGCGCGCGAAGGCGCCGTGGCCGGTGTCGATGTGCGCGGCGCCGCGCCCGGCACGCGCGAGACCGACCTGCTCTCGCCCGGCAACCTCGTGCAGGAAGTGCACGCCGTGATGCTCGCGGGCGGCAGCGCCTGGGGCCTGGCCGCCGCCGAAGGCGCGATGCGCTGGCTCGAAGAGCGCGGCGTCGGCATGGACGTGCGCTTCGGCACCCTGCCCATCGTGCCGGCCGCCGTGCTGTTCGACCTGCCGATGGGCGACGCGCGCATCCGCCCCGATGCCGCCTCGGGCTACGCCGCCTGCGAAGCCGCCTCGACCGATGCGCCCGCCGAAGGCAATGTGGGCGCGGGCACCGGCGCGCTGGTCGGCAAGCTGTTCGGCGTGCACCGCGCGATGAAGGGCGGCATCGGCACCGCCTCGGTCACCGTCGGCGGCGTGACCGTGGGCGCACTCATCGCGGTCAATTCGCTGGGCGACGTGATCGACCCCGACACCGCGCTGCCCGTGGCCGGCGCGCGCACCGAAGACGGCAGCGCCCTGCTCAACACGCGCCGCGCGCTGCTGCGCGGCGAGCTGCCCAAGCCGCTGCTGGCGGGCACCAACACCACCATCGGCGTGATCGCCACCGACGCCGTGCTGACCAAGGTGCAGGCCAACCGGCTCGCCATGGTGGCGCACGACGGCCTGGCGCGCGCCATCAACCCGGTGCACACCATGAGCGACGGCGACACGCTGTTCGCGCTGGCCACCGGCCGCGTGCCGCTCGAAGGCGATGCACCCGGCATGACCGTGCTGAGCACGATGGCCGCCGAAGCCACCGCCATCGCCACCGTGCGCGCGGTGCGCGCGGCGCGCGCGGTGACCGTGGGCGAGCTTCACATTCCCTGCGCCGCTGACCTGGCCGATCTGGCCGCGCCGCGCGGCTGACGCGCGCACTGCACGACGAGGCACCCCATGGCGTTTCCCCGCACCCTGAAGCTGATCCTGCTGTCGATCCGCGACCTGATCGCCTCGGCCGGCCCGATCGTGTTCATCGTCATCGGCCTGCTGATTGCGGCCTACTGGTGGCTGCAGCCGCAGCCGCCCAAGCACGTGACGCTGGCCACCGGCCCCACGGGCAGCGCCTATGCGCAGTTCGGCAAGCGCTACGCCGATGCCTTGAAGCACAGCGGCATCACCGTCGAGCTCAAGGCCACCTCGGGCTCGACCGAGAACCTGCAGCTGCTGCGCAGCGGCGGTGCCGACGTGGCCTTCGTGCGCGGCGGCAGCGCCGACCCGGTGGCCGACGAAGAGGCCGGCCTGCGCTCGCTGGGCGCGCTGTTCTACGAACCGATCTGGCTCTTCTACCGCGCCGACGTCGCGCAGAAGCTCGACCGCAAGACCGGCACGCTGACCTCGCTCACGCAGCTGCGCGGCCTGCGCGTGAACGTCGATTTGCCCGGCAGCGGGCTGCCCGAGATCATGGAGCGGCTGCTCAAGGCCAACCGCCTCGGGCCCGACGACCTGCTGCTGTCGAACCTCGAGCAGGCCGCCGCCGCCGAGGCGCTGCAAGCCGGGCTGCTCGATGCCATCGTGCTGTTCTCGGCGCCGCAGTCGCCGCAGGTGCAGCGCCTGCTGCGCGCCAACGACATCCAGCTCATGGACTTCGGCCAGGCCGAGGCCTACACGCGGCGCTTTCCGTTCCTCTCGGCCGTGACGCTGCCGCGCGGCGTGGTCGACCTGTCGAAGGACCTGCCGCTGCACGACGTGTCGCTGCTCGCCGCCACCACCTCGCTGCTGTCGCGCGACGAAACCCATCCGGCCCTGCGCCAGCTGTTCGCGCAGGCCGCGCAGACCGTGCACAGCGACGCCGGCTGGTTCAACCGCGCGCGCGACTTCCCCAACACCCGCACCAGCGAACTGCCCGTGAGCCCCGAGGGCGACCGCGCCATCAACGGCACGCCGCCGTTCTGGCAGCGCTACCTGCCGTTCTGGGCCAGCAACCTGGTCGAGCGCATGTGGCTGGTGCTGGGCGGCATGCTGGTGCTGATGCTGCCGCTGAGCCGCGTGATCCCGCCGCTGTACCAGTTCCGCGTGCGCCGCCGCGTGTTCCGCTGGTACGCGCGGCTGCGCGACATCGAGGCCAAGGTGGACGCCGGCCAGAGCCAGGCAGAGCGCGACAAGCTGCTGGAAGAACTCGATGCGCTCGACCGCGTGGTCAACAAGGTGGCGGTGCCGCTGTCGTATGCCGACGAGCTTTATGCGCTGCGCAACAACATCTACGCGGTGCGCAAGCGTGCGCTCGCGGGCTCGGCCAGCGCAGCGACTGCCGCGCCGGTCCGCGCGGCCACCTGACAAGGAACCGGGCGCGCGCTTGCTGTCCACGCTGATCGATTTCGCCGACCCGCGCACCGACGGGGCGACCCGGCTGCGCGCCGCCTTCGGCACGCCGGTGCGCGTGCTCGTCGCCCATGCGCCGCACGAGGTGCGCCCCGTGCTGGAAGCTGTCGAGGCGCTGGCCCGCGAAGGCCGCTGGTGCGTCGGCCACCTGCGCTACGAGGCCGCCGCGGCCTTCGACCCGGCGTTCGACGTGCATTCGCCCGACGGGCCGCTGGCCTGGTTCGGTGTGCATGACGTGGCATTGCCATGGCCGGATGCGCCGGTGCCTGCCGTGGCGCCCGTCGCGTGGACGGCGGACCTCTCGCGCGAGGCCTTCGACCGCAACATGCAGGCGATCCACCGCGCCATCGCCGACGGCGTGCTGTACCAGCTCAACTACACGGCGCCGCTGCGCGCGGCCTTCGACGGCGACGCGCAGGCCTGGTTCCACGCGCTGCGGCAGGCACAGCCCAACGGCTACGGCGCCTTCATCGACACCGGCGACGAGCAGGTGTTGTCGGTGTCGCCCGAGCTGTTCTTCGACCGCGACGGCGACCGCATCCTCGTGCGCCCCATGAAGGGCACCGCGCCGCGCGGCGCCACGCCCGCCGAAGACGCCGCCCACGCACTGCGGCTGCGCACCGTGCCCAAGGAGCGCGCCGAGAACGTGATGATCGTGGACCTGATCCGCAACGACCTCTCGCGCATGGCCCAGCCCTTCTCCGTGCGCGTGCCGCGCCTCTTCCACACGGAAGCGCTGCCCACCGTGTGGCAGATGACCTCCGACGTGGAAGCCCGGCTGCGCGAGGGCACGACGCTGGCCGACATCTTCGCGGCGCTGTTCCCCTGCGGCTCCATCACCGGCGCGCCGAAGGTGAGCGCCATGCGCATGATCCGCGCACTGGAGCCCGACGCGCGCGGCGTGTACTGCGGCGCCGTGGGCGTGGTGCGGCCCGGCGGGCACGCGACCTTCAACGTGCCGATCCGCACCGTCACGCTGCGTGGCAACGCCGCGCGCTGCGGCATCGGCAGCGGCATCACGGCCGATGCGCAGGCGGATGCGGAGTGGGACGAGTGGCGGCACAAGCGTGCCTTTCTCGGCGCGGCGGTATCTTCGCAACCATGACCTCCTTCGAGCTGCTCGAAACCCTGGCGCTGGCCGATGGCGCACTGCGCGATGCGGCCGCGCACCTGGCGCGCATGCGCAACGCGGCTGCGCACTTCGGCTATCCGTGGCACGAAGCAAATGTGACGGCCTGCCTGGACCAACTGCGCGCCGCGCATGCCGCAGGCACATGGCGCGTGCGCCTGCTGCTCGACGCACAAGGCCAGCCGCGCGCCGAAGCCTTCGCCATGGACGCCCCGCCGCCGCGCGTGCGCCTGCAGCTGGCCCCGCGCGCCTTCGACGAGGCCGACAGCGAGTTCTCGCGCTTCAAGACGACGCGCCGCGCGCACTATGAAGCCTTCGCACCGACCGAGCCGGGCGTGTTCGACACGCTGCTGTGGAACCGCCGCGGCGAGATCACCGAATGCACGCGCGGCAACATCGCGCTGCAACTCGAGGGCCGCTGGGTCACGCCGCCGCTGCGCTGCGGGCTGCTCGACGGCATCGGGCGTGCCCACCGGTTGCGCGAAGGACAACTGACCGAGGCGGTCGTGCGCGTGGACGACCTGCCGCGTGTCGAAACGCTGGCCTTCGTCAACAGCCTGCGCGGCTGGCTCGACGCGGACCTCGTCGAGGACAACGCCCCTTAACGACAAAGCGCGCGGCCCCTTGCGGAACCGCGCGCTCTGATGGTCGAAGCGGCCGAAGCCGCCTGCGTCTTACTTGAGTGCCTTGTAGCGCATGCGCTTGGGCTTGGCGCCTTCTTCGCCGAGGCGCTTCTTCTTGTCGGCTTCGTACTCCTGGTAGTTGCCGTCGAAGAAGGTCCACTGGCTGTCGCCTTCGGCCGCGAGGATGTGCGTGGCGATGCGGTCGAGGAACCAGCGATCGTGGCTGATGACCATCACGGTGCCGGCGAACTCGAGCAGTGCGTCTTCCAGCGCGCGCAGGGTTTCCACGTCCAGGTCGTTCGACGGTTCGTCCAGCATCAGCACGTTGCCGCCCGCGATCAGCGTCTTGGCCAGGTGCAGCCGGCCGCGTTCACCGCCCGACAGCGTGCCGACCTTCTTCTGCTGGTCGGCGCCGTTGAAGTTGAAGCGGCCCGCGTACGCACGGCTGGCCATCTGGAACTTGCCGACGTTGATGATGTCCAGGCCGTTCGAGATGTCTTCCCACACGGTCTTCTGGTTGGCGAGCTCGTCACGGTGCTGGTCGACGAAGGCTGCACGCACGGTCGAACCGATGACGACTTCGCCGCTGTCCGGCAGCTCCTTGCCCGCGAGCAGCTTGAACAGCGTCGACTTGCCGGCGCCGTTCGGGCCGATGATGCCGACGATGGCGCCCGGCGGCACGGTGAAGCTCAGGTTGTCGATCAGCATGCGGTCGCCGAAGGACTTGCTGACGCCGTGGAACTCGAACACCTGCTGGCCCAGCCGCTCCGCCACAGGAATGAAGATTTCCTGCGTTTCGTTGCGCTTCTGGTATTCCATGTCGCTCAGCTCTTCGAAGCGGGCCAGGCGCGACTTGCTCTTGGCCTGGCGTGCCTTCGGGTTCTGGCGCGACCACTCCAATTCCTTCTTCAGGGCCTTGGCGTGGGCTTCTTCGCTCTTCTGCTCCTGCGCCAGGCGTTCGCCCTTCTGCTCGAGCCAGGTGCTGTAGTTGCCCTTCCATGGAATGCCGCGACCGCGGTCCATTTCCAGGATCCACTCGGCGGCGTTGTCCAGGAAGTAGCGATCGTGGGTGATGGCCACCACGGTGCCCGTGAAGCGCTGCAGGAACACTTCGAGCCACTCGACCGATTCGGCGTCCAAGTGGTTGGTCGGTTCGTCGAGCAGCAGCATATCGGGCTTGGACAGCAGCAGGCGGCACAGTGCCACGCGACGCTTTTCACCGCCCGACAGCAGGCCGATCTTGGCGTCCCACGGCGGCAGGCGCAGTGCGTCGGCGGCGATTTCCAGCTGGTGCTCGGAATCGGTGCCGGCGGTGGCGATGACGGCTTCGAGCTGGGCCTGTTCGGCCGCCAGCGCGTCGAAGTCGGCGTCTTCGGCACCGTAGGCGATGTACACCTCTTCGAGGCGTGCCTTGGCCGCGAACACCGCGCCCATCGATTCTTCAACCGATTCGCGCACCGTGTGCTCGTTGTTGAGCTTGGGTTCCTGCTCCAGATAGCCGATCGTCATCCCCGGCATGGGCAGGGCCTCGCCCTCGAATTCCTTGTCCACACCCGCCATGATCTTGAGCAGCGTGGACTTGCCCGAGCCATTCAGGCCGAGCACGCCAATCTTGGCGCCGGGAAAGAAAGAGAGCGAAATGTCCTTCAAGAGCTGCCGCTTGGGCGGCACGGTCTTGCTGACGCGGTTCATCGAATAGACGTATTGAGCCATCTGTGAATGATTACCTCGGGTAGCTTGGGGATTTGCGTAAAAGCACGGTCGTCCGGACAGTGATCCGGGCGCGGCGAACCCATGATTATCGACTCATGCGACAATAGTCCTCGTTGCCGGGTCCAGTTGCCCACAAACCGGCTCTCTGCCGGGGACGAAGAAACCCCTCATCACAACGGGTTTTCCGGCTCCCACCCCTGACCTTCATCTGCCTTGACTGGCTCGGCGTCGCCAAGACGCCAAGCGGGCCGATGCCACTGCGCCGTGTATGGCGCTTGTTGTTTCCACAATGAATTTTGACGAACTGAAGCTGGCCCCGGCCATCTTGAAGGCTGTGCTCGAACACGGCTACGACACCCCCACCCCCATCCAGGCACAAGCCATTCCCGTGGTCCTCGACGGCCACGACCTGCTGGGCGGCGCCCAGACCGGCACCGGCAAGACCGCGGCCTTCACCCTGCCGATGCTGCACAAGCTCACCATGAGCCGCAGCGCCACCAACAAGTTCGGCGGCATCGGCATCCGTGCCCTCGTGCTGACCCCGACGCGTGAACTCGCGGCCCAGGTCGAAGAGTCGGTGCGTACGTACGGCAAGTACCTGCAGCTCGACTCCACCGTGATCTTCGGCGGCGTGGGCATGAACCCGCAGATCAGCAAGCTCAAGAAGGGTGTCGACATCCTCGTGGCCACCCCCGGCCGCCTGCTCGACCTGCAACAGCAAGGCATGCTCGACCTGAGCCAGGTCCAGATCCTCATCCTGGACGAAGCCGACCGCATGCTGGACATGGGCTTCATTCACGACGTGAAGAAGATCCTGGCCCTGGTGCCCAAGGAAAAGCAGAGCCTGCTGTTCTCGGCCACCTTCAGCGACGAGATCCGCGACCTCGCCGGCTCGCTGCTCAAGAACCCGCAGAGCATTCAGGTCACGCCGCGCAACACCACGGTGCAGCGCATCACGCAGGTGATCCACCCCGTGGGCCGTGGCAAGAAGAAGGCGCTGCTCGCGCACATCATCAACGAGCACAAGTGGAGCCAGGTGCTCGTGTTCACGCGCACCAAGTTCGGTGCCAACAGCGTGGCCGAATTCCTCACCAAGAACGGCATCGAGGCGATGGCGCTGCACGGCAACAAGAGCCAGAGCGCCCGCACGCAGGCGCTGGCCGGCTTCAAGAGCGGCGACATCCGCGCGCTGGTGGCCACCGACATCGCGGCCCGCGGCATCGACATCGACGAGCTGCCGCACGTCGTGAACTACGAAATCCCGAACGTCAGCGAAGACTACGTGCACCGCATCGGCCGCACCGGCCGTGCCGGTTCGAGCGGCGAGGCCGTGAGCTTCGTGTGCCTGGACGAAGAAGGCTTCATGCAGGAAATCGAACGCTTCACCAAGCAGACGATTCCGGTGCAGAAGGTCGAGGGCTTCGGTCCTGAAGAAGGCGAACGCGCCGAGCCGATCGCCATGGGTCGCCAGACGATCTGGGGCGGCGCCGGCCGTCCGCCGAGCCGCGAAGTCATGCAGGCAGCCGCCAAGGCCGCCCGCACCGAAATGATGTCGCGCATCCGCGAGAACAAGGCCGGCCAGGGTGGCGGCAACGGCGGTGGTGGTGGCGGCGGCAATGGCGGCGGTCAACGCCGCGGTGGCGGCCAGGGCGGCGGCGGTCAAGGCCGCAATGCCAACGGTGGCGGCCAAGGCCAGGGCCAGGGTCCGCGCGGCCCGGGCGCAGCCCGTCCCGCACAGGGCCGCGGCCCGCAGCAAGGCCAGCCGCGCGCACCGCAGCAGCCGCATCACCACACGCCGCATGAAGAGCGCCAACCGCGCCATCACGGCAACAGCCACAGCCCGACGCAAGCCAACCAGGTCGCGCACCTGCGCGCTGAAGCCGTCGCAGGCGGCGGTGCAGCCGGCCAGCCGGATCCGTTGCGTACGAGCGTCGACCACATGGGTGGTCGCGGTCGCGGCGGTCGCCCGGGTGGCGGCGGCGGTGGTGGCGGCTACGGCGGCAACCGTTCGGGTAGCGGTGGCCGCTCGGGTGGTGGCGGTGGCTACGGCGGCGGTGGCGGCGGTGGCGGTGGCGGCAATCGCTCCGGCGGTGGCGGCGGCGGTCGTTCGTTCGGTCGCTGAAACGCACGCACGCGTTGATTCCACAAAGGGCACTTCGGTGCCCTTTTTCGTTTCTGCCGGCTGGCGGGCGCGGCAGGTTCGTTGACACCTTCTCAGGACACAATGTGTTGGCCATGCCCTCCTACATCCCGCCCAACTACGCCACGCTCTTCGTCGCGACCTGCAACCTGCTCAACCTCGCGAACCCGAACCGCGTGTACTACGAGAACCAGGACGCCTACAACGAGCGCGAATACGAACGCAAGATCGACTGGATCGGTGAGCGGATCCACGCGCTCAACGCCGACGTGCTCGCGGTGCAGGAGGTGTGGGACGAAGCGGCGCTGAAAGCCGCCATCGGGCGCAGCGGACTGCGCTACGACTTCGTCTCGGTGCCGGGCGCCGAGAACACGCCGCCGCCCGCGAGCCCACCGGACACGCCCGGTCGGCCAGGCGCACAAGGCACGCCGCGCGTCGGCATCGTCACGCGGCTGCAGGTGGAAAGCACGCAGTCCTTCATCGACTTCCCCTCGGGCTTCGGTGTCGACGTGCCGGGCATCGGCCCGCACACGCGCTTCGAGCGCCCGCCCCTGCTGGTCACCGTGCGCATGAAGCACGGCCAGCAGGTGCACGTGCTGACGGTGCACCTGAAGTCCAAGCGCCCCAAGTTCCTGCAGGACGCGCAAGGCAACGCCCTGGAAGACCGCGACGACCGCAAGATCGGCGCCATGGCCTCGCTGCGCTCCTTGCTGATGCGCGGCGCCGAGGCCGCGGCCCTGCGCTGCATCGTCATCGACCTGCTGCAGGGCACCAACGTGCCGCTGGTGGTGATGGGCGACTTCAACGACAACCCGCACAGCGTGACCACGCAGCTGGTGGCCGCGACCTCCGAGGTGGCCTACGACAAGGCCGCGCGCGACGTGGCGCTGTTCAACGCCTACGAGATGCAGGGCGAGTCGGCGCTCAAGAAGGACGTGGCCTATTCGCACATCCACCAGGGCTTTCCGGATGTGCTCGACCAGATCCTCGTGAGCGAGGAGTTCGTCGCCAGCAGCCGCCACAGCCTGGGCGACGTGCGCCGCGTCGACTACTTCAACGACCACCTGCACGAAGGCCGCGACCGCTCGCGCTCGGACCACGGCTTCGTGCGCGCGCTGCTGCGGCTGCGCACCGACGACAACCGCTGACGAACGACGGCGCTACGCCGCTTTCGACACCCGCACGATCGCGTCGGCGCGCTTGTGCAGGTCGGGCAGCAGCTCCAGGCCGAGGCCGGGCTTGTCGTTGAGGCTGATCATCCCGTTCTCGACCTTCGGCAGCTCGGTGACGAGTTCCTTGTACCAACCGGTGAAGAAGGCGCGCACGCTCTCCTGGATGAGCGCATTGGGCGCATGCAGGCTCAGGTGCGTGGACGCGGCCCAGACCACCGGCCCGGTGCAGTCGTGCGGCGCCACGGGCAATTGCCAGGCGTCGGCCATGGCCGCGATCTTGCGTGCCTCGGTGAGGCCGCCGCACCAGCTCAGGTCGAGCATCGCGACTCCGGCCACACCGGTCTGCAGGTAGTCCTTGAAGCCCCACTTGTAGCTCAGCGTTTCGCTGGCGCAGACGAGCGCCTGGCAGTCCTTCGCGTACTGCTTGAGCAGGTCGAGGCTGTCCATGCGGATCGCGTCTTCGTGCCAGAAGGTGTCGAACTCCTGCAGTGCGCGCGCGATCTTCTGCGCCATCGGCAGGCGCCACAGGCTGTGGAACTCGACCATGATGTCCATCTTGCCGCCCACCGCTTGGCGGATCTTGCGGAAGGGCTCGAGCGCGGTGTCGAGATCGGCATGGCTGATGTACTGCCCGTGGCTTTTTTCCGCCGCCGGGTCGAAGGGCCAGATCTTCATGGCCGTGATGCCTTCGGACAGCAGCGACTCCGCCAGCTCGTCGGCATGGTGCAGGAAGCCCTGCAGGTCTTCGTACGGACCGTTGTTGTTGGCCAGGCCCCAGTTCGAACTGGTCTGGTTGGTGGCGCTGCGGATGTACTGGTAGCCCGCGCAGGTGTTGTAGATGCGGATCGCATCGCGGCTCTTGCCGCCTAGCGCGGTGTGCACCGGCATGTTGGCGGCCTTGCCGAACAGGTCCCACAGGGCGATATCGACGGCCGAGTTGCCGCGCGTTTCCACGCCCGACCCGCGCCACCCCAGGTAGCCCGTGATGTCGCGGTTGCGCGCCTCGATCTGCAGCGGGTCGGTGCCGAGCAGCTTGAACGCCGCCCACTCGTGCAGGTAGGCCTCGACCGCTTCGGCGCCCATGAAGGTTTCGCCGAGGCCGACCAGGCCCTCGTCGGTGTGCAGGCGCACCCACAGGATGTTGGGGAACTCGCCGAGGCGGATGGTTTCGACTTGCGTGATTTTCATGAAAGGGTTCCGCAAAAAGAAAAAGCCGCAGCGGCGAATGCCGCGCGGCTCTTGCACACATTCAGCGCATGGCTGAAAGCCTCCGTCAGCCCCCGCGCGCCTTCTTCAGCGCGTCGGTCACCACGCCCACGGCTTCCGTGCCGATGTTGGGCACGTTCTTGTCGTACACCGGCTTGACCTTCTCCAGCATGCGTTTCTGCTCGGCCGCCGAGACTTCGTTCACCGTCATGGTCTTGCGCAGGTTGGCGAGCGACTTCTCGTTGAGCGCGCGGTTGGCCTCGCGCTGGACCTTCTGGCCTTCCTTCGCGGCCTCGCGCAGCACCGCCTGCTCCTGCGGGTTGAGCTGGTCCCAGAGCTTCTTGCTGTACAGCACGAGGAACGGCGTATAGGCGTGGCGCGTCACGCTCAGGTACTTCTGGACCTCGCTGAACTTGGAGGTCTCGATGGTCACGAAGGGGTTCTCCTGGCCGTCGATAGTGCGGGTCTCGAGGGCGGTGAACACCTCGCCGAAGGCCATGGGCACGGCGTTGGCGCCCAGGGTCTTGAACGAGTCCAGGAAGATGTTGTTCTGCATCACGCGCAGCTTCACGCCTTCGAAGTCTTCGGCCTTCGTGACCGGCTTCTTGCTGTTGGTGAGGTTGCGGAAGCCGTTCTCCCAGTAGGCCAGGTTCACGAGGCCGGCGGCTTCGAGCTTCTTGTTGAAGTACTCGCCCGCGGGGCCGTCGAGCACCGCGTCGGCTTCCTTCTCGTTGGCGAACAGGAACGGCAGGTCGAAGGCGCCGAGTTCCTTCACGATGCCCACCAGCGGCGAGCTCGAGGTGCACACCATTTCCTGCGTGCCGGCGCGCAGCGCCTGCGTGGCCGGCAGGTCGCCGCCCGCGGCGCCGCCCCAGAAGGCCGTGATCTTCATCTTGCCGCCGGTCTTTGCCGCCAGCACTTCCTGCATCTTCTTCACGCCCACGCCCACGGGGTGGTCTTCGTTCACGCCGTTGGTGAACTTGATCGTGCGTTCGGCAAATTGCGCGAGGGCGCCGGTCGACGCCAGCAGGCCACCGGCCACGAGGGCGGCGGTCATCAGGGTTCTGCGAAACAACATGCTTGTCTCCTTCGATTCGAGGGGTTGGTTGATTGAACGAACTGACTGACAGGAAAAAGAACAGGAAAGAAAAACTAGCGCCCCATCCACCACTGGAGCGGCACGGTCACGAGCTGCGGGAAGAACACCAGCGTGAACAACACGACCAGGTGGGCGATGAAGAAAGGCATCACGCCCTTGAAGGCATCGTCCATCGAGATGCGCGCCACGCCGCTCACCACGTTGAGCACCGTGCCCACGGGCGGCGTGATCAGGCCGATGGCGTTGTTCATGATGAACAGCACGCCGAAGTACACCGGGTCGATGCCGGCCTTGAGCACCACGGGCATCAGCACCGGCGTGAGGATGAGCACGGTGGGCGTGAAGTCGAGCGCGGTGCCCACGATGACGATCAGCACCATCATCACGAACATCAGCAGCGTCTTGTTGTCCAGGAAGGGCTCCAGCAGCGCCACCACCTCGGTCGGGATGTTGGCCACCGTGATGAGCCAGGCGCTCACCATTGCGGCGGCCACGAGGAACATCACCACCGCGGTGGTCTTGCCGGCCGCGAGCGTGAGGCGGTACAGGTCTTTGACCTTGAGCTCGCCGTAGATGAAGAGGCCCACCACGAGCGAATAGACGGCCGCGACCACGGCGGCTTCGGTCGGCGTGAAGACGCCGAACTTCATGCCGCCGATGATGATGACCGGCAGCGCCAGCGCCAGGCTGCCCTGCGCCGTGACCTTCAACCGCTCGCCCCAGGGCACGCGCGGCGAGGACTTCACTTTGTCCTTCCGGGCCACGATCCACCAGGCCACGCCCACCGCGAGCCCCATCATGATGCCGGGCACGATGCCCGCGAGAAACAGCTTGGTGATCGACACGTTGCCCGCCACGCCGAACACGATGAGCCCGATCGACGGCGGAATCACCGGCGCGATGATGCCGCCCGCGGCAATGAGGCCGGCCGAACGGTTCAGCTGGTAACCGGCGGCCTTCATCATGGGGATGAGGAGCGCGGCCAGCGCGGCCGTGTCGGCCACGGCCGAACCCGAGAGCGAGGCCATGATGATCGCCGCCAGCACCGCCACATAGCCCATGCCGCCGCGGTAGTGACCGACCCAGGCCATCGCCAGGTTCACGATACGCCGACTGAGCCCGCCGGCATTCATGAACTCGCCGGCCAGCAGGAAGAACGGCACCGCGAGCAGCGGGAAGTTGTCGGCGCCGTCGACGAAGCGCTGCGCAATGATCTGGCTGTCGAAGGCCGGCAGTCCGCCGGTGTAGGCCAGCCAGCCCATCAGCGAGACGCCGCACACCAGCAGCGAGTACGAGATCGGAATGCCCAGTGCCATGGCGCCGAGCAGCGAGACGATGAAGATCGTGACAGTCATTGCGCCACCTTCCCGTGTGCGGCGGCGTCAAGCACCTGTTCTTCGGATTCCATGACCTGGATCAGCTCCTGGTCGGGCACCCTGCCCCGGAACAATCGCCAGAGCTTGTCGATGTTGAAGAGGGCCATCACCACCGACACGATGTAGCCGATGCCGTAGATCCAGATCATCGAGATGCCGACCACGGGCGAGATGTTGGTCACCTGCAGCTCGTGCATCTCGTAGGTGCCCATGAAGAAGAGCACGTTGCAGAACAGCATGAGCGACTGGCTCAGGAAGAAGCAGACCTTCTTGCCCATGAGCGGCAGGTGCTTGATGAGCGTGTCGACGCCCAGGTGCGCGCCGTCGCGCATGGCCACCATGGCGCCGATGTAGGTGAGCCAGATGAAGCAGTAGCGCGACATCTCGTCCGACACCGAAATGCCCGAATTGAAACCGTAGCGCAGCACCACGTTGCCGAACACCATGACGACCATCGCCACCATGCACACGACGACGAGGAACTCCAGCAGGCGAAAAAATCCGTCGATTGCCCTTTGCATCAGCATCTGCGTCTCCTGACTTTCCAGTGTTGTTATGGGAGGGAGGAAGGACCGCTCTGCGCTCTCTCTTGCTTGCTAGAGCGGAAAGGCCTTGAGCTGCGTCGCCGGCCGGCTGATGCGCGGCAGCTTCTTGCGCGAGGCCAGCACGGTCTCGATGTCCAGGCGCGCGCCGTCGATGAGCACCCGCACGGCCTTCTCGGCAGCGGCCGGGTCGCGTGCGATCACGGCGTCGAGCACCGCGCGGTGCAGCGGCAGCGAACTCGCAGGACCGTTCTTGCGCGAGGTCGATATCTCGAAGCTGGTGCGCAGCAACGCGCCCAGCGCGCGGCTCATCTGCACCAGCATGCGGTTGTGGCTGGAACGGATGAGGCCCTGGTGAAAACGCAGGTCGGGCGTGATGTAGTCGCCGCCGAACTCGATGGCGCGCTTCATGCCCGCGTAGGCGTCTTCCATGTCGGCGATGTCTTCGGCCGTGGCGCGCTGGGCGGCCAGCGCCACCGCGGCGGGCTCGACCACGCGGCGCAGGTCTTGCAGGTCGCGCAGGAACTCGGCCGACAGGCCCGCCTGTGTTTGCCACACGATGACGTCGGCATCGAACCAGTTCCACTGGTCGGGCGGCTGCACGCGCGTACCCACCTTCGGCCCGCTGGTCACGAGCCCCTTGGCGATCAGCGACTTGATCGATTCGCGCACCACGGTCCGGCTCACGCCGAGCTCTTCGCACAAGAGCGGCTCCGGCGGAATCGACGCGCCGGGCGCATAGCGGCCCGCGACGATGTCGCTGCCGATGCGGTCGACCGTGTTGCCGTGGACGTTCTTGATCATGCGGGCCTGTGTGTGTGGTTCTGGTGGTGTCCGGTGCTTGTTTTCCTGCACGTGTCGAGGCCGGATTCAGGCGGCTGCGCCTGTGCCGGCCACTCGAAAACCCTGAATGCGCGACAGCTCGTCACGCTTATCATATGATGATTGAAAGGGTCGTCCGGCAGGAAAAACCCTGAGGATTTCGGCTCCAGATCCACGACAAAGAGACACATCCCATGAGCAACGCCCCGAAGAAAAAGCCCGCCAGCGAACTGCGCAGCCAGCAATGGTTCGGACGCCATGACCGCGACGGTTTCATCTACCGCAGCTGGATGAAAGGCAAGGGCGTGCCGCACGACCAGTTCGACGGTCGCCCGGTCATCGGCATCTGCAACACCTTCAGCGAACTCACGCCCTGCAACTCGCACTTCCGCACGCTCGCCGAGCAGGTGAAGATCGGCGTGTATGAGGCCGGCGGCTTCCCGCTCGAGTTCCCGGTGATGTCGCTCGGCGAGACGCTGCTGCGCCCCACCGCCATGCTGTACCGCAACCTCGCGAGCATGGACGTGGAAGAGAGCATTCGCGGCAACCCGCTCGACGGCGTGGTGCTGCTCATGGGCTGCGACAAGACCACGCCCGCACTGATGATGGGCGCGGCCAGCGTCGACCTGCCGACCATCGGCGTGTCGGGCGGCCCGATGCTCTCGGGCAAGTGGCGCGGACAGGAGCTGGGCTCGGGCACCGGCGTGTGGCAGATGAGCGAACAGGTGCGCGCCGGCACGCTCAAGCTGCAAGATTTTTTCGAGGCCGAGAGCTGCATGCACCGCAGCCACGGCCACTGCATGACGATGGGCACAGCCAGCACCATGGCCAGCATGGTCGAGTCGCTGGGCATTGGCCTGCCGGGCAATGCGGCCTACCCCGCCGTCGACGGCCGGCGCAACGTGCTCGCGCGGCAGGCGGGCCGGCGCATCGTCGACATGGTGCATGAAGACATGAACATGTCGAAGATCCTCACGCGCCAGGCGATCGAGAACGCGATCAAGGTCAACGCAGCCATCGGCGGATCGACCAACTTCGTGATCCACCTGCTGGCCATTGCGGGCCGCATCGGCGTCAACCTCACGCTCGACGACTTCGACCGCCTCGCCGCCGACCTGCCCTGCCTCTTGAACCTGCAGCCCTCGGGCCAGTTCCTGATGGAAGACTTCTGCTACGCGGGCGGCCTGCCCGTGGTCATCAAGGAAATCGCCGACCACCTGCACAAGGACATCCTCACCGTCACCGGCCAGAGCGTGTGGGAGAACGTGAAGGACGCCGAGAACTACAACCCGCAGGTCATCCGCACCCAGGCCGAGCCCTTCAAGGACAAGGCCGGCATCTGCGTGCTGCGCGGCAACCTCGCACCCAACGGCGCCATCATCAAGCCCAGCGCGGCCACGCCCGAGCTGCTGGTGCACAAGGGCCGCGCCGTGGTGTTCGAGAGCGCCGACGATCTGCACAAGCGCATCGACGACGAGAACCTGGACATCGACGAGCACTGCATCATGGTGCTCAAGAACTGCGGCCCCAAGGGCTACCCCGGCATGGCCGAAGCGGGCAACATGCCGCTGCCGCCGAAGGTGCTACGCAAGGGCATCACGGACATGGTCCGCATCAGCGACGCGCGCATGAGCGGCACGGCCTACGGCACCGTCGTTCTGCATACGGCACCCGAAGCGGCGGCCGGTGGCCCGCTGGCGCTGGTGCAGGACGGCGACATCGTCGAGCTCGATGTGCCGAACCGCAAGCTGCACCTGCATGTGAGTGACGAAGAACTGGCGAAGCGCCGCGCGAAGTGGGTGGCGCCCAAGGCACCGCTCGACTCGGGGTACTGGAAGCTCTATGTCGACACGGTGCTGCAGGCCGACCAGGGGGCCGACCTGGACTTTCTGCGCGGGCGTCGCGGGGCTTTTGTGCCGCGAGACAATCACTGATCTGGACGTTCGGGGTGCGATCGCGGGTTGATTGATCGCCCCGCACCACGACCGCGCCTCCCGTGCCCAGGACACTGGGTGCTTCCCGCAGCGAAATCAAGGAGGAGCGAAGCGGGGGACATTCGCGGAGGGAAGCACCCGGTGGCCTGGGCACGCGCCCCGAACCAACGCTCAAAGACGACAGACATGACAAGACTCATCGCCATCGACTGGGGCACAAGCTCGCTACGCGGTGCATTGCTCGACCCGAGTGGACACGTCATCGAAGAACGCAGCGATGCCCGCGGCATCCTCACCGTGCCCGAAGGCGGCTTCCCTGCCGTGTTCGATTCGCTGTTCGGCGACTGGATGCGCCTGGAAAACACGCGCTGCCTCATCTCCGGCATGGCCGGCAGCAAGCAGGGCTGGGTCGAAGCGCCCTACTGCCCCTGCCCCGCAGGCCGCGTGGAAGTGGGCCGCAAGATCATCGACATCAACGCCATCCCCGGCGCACGCATCGCGATCGTGCCGGGCCTGAGCGACGAGCACGCCGGCGTGCCCGACGTGATGCGCGGCGAAGAGGTGCAGATCCTCGGCGCCATGACGATCACCGGCCTGGACGACGGTGTCTTCGTGCTGCCCGGCACCCACAACAAATGGGCCACGGTCAAGAAGGGCCGCGTCGCCGGCTTTCGCACCTACATGACGGGCGAGTTCTACGCGCTGCTGAGCCAGCACTCGATCCTCGCGCGCACGCTCGATGCGGCCGCGCCCCTCGACGAAGCCGCGTTCCTCGAAGGCGTGACGCGCTCCGAGAACGGCCACGGCCTGCTGCACAACGCCTTCGGCGCGCGCACGCTGGCGCTGTTCGAGCGCATGCCGAAAGAGGAGCTGTCGAGCTACCTGTCGGGCCTGCTCATCGGCGAGGAACTGCGTACGCAATCGGTGCAGGCCGTCGGCGAGGTCGTGCTGATCGGCTCCTCCACCCTCACCCAGCGCTACACCCTGGCCCTGCGCGCCACCGGCGTTGCCACGCGCACGCTCGGCGCCGAAGCTACATGGGCCGGACTGCACACGCTGTCCGGCTTTCTCGACACCGACAGGACACCCGCCGCATGACCACACCCCTCGATAAATTCAACGCCGCGATGCAGGCCCTGCCGCTCGTGGCCATCCTGCGTGGCCTCTCGCCCGCCGAAGCCGCCGACGTGGGCGACGCCATCGTCGAGCCCGGCTTCCGACTGCTCGAAGTGCCGCTCAATTCGCCGCAGCCGCTGGAGAGCATCGCGCTCATGCGCCAGCGCTTTCCAAACGCGCTGGTCGGCGCGGGCACCGTGCTCGACACGAAGCAGGTGCGCGAGGTGCAGGCGGCCGGCGGCGAGTTGATCGTGTCGCCCAACTTCAACGCGGAAGTGATCCGCGAGGCTGCACAGCTGGGCATGGTCTGCCTGCCCGGCGTGATGACGCCGACCGAGGCCTTCGGCGCACTCGCGGCCGGTGCCACGGGCCTCAAGCTGTTCCCGGCCGAGCTGGCCTCGCCCGCCGTGGTGAAGGCACTGCTTGCCGTGCTGCCGGCCGGCACGCCCGTGATGCCCGTGGGTGGCATTTCGCCGGACAACATGGGCACGTGGCGCGCAGCCGGCGCGGCCGGCTTCGGCATCGGCTCGTCGCTCTACAAGCCCGGCAAGACCGCCGCCGCCGTGCGCGAAGACGCGCAGCGCTTCGTGGCGGCTTGGGCCGGCCTCATCCGCGCGTGACCCGCGCCTGATCCGACACGACTCATCGACCACAAGAAAGAAGGAGACCCCCGCGATGTCCGCCGATTCCGAATACGCCAGCCCCGCCGTGCGCCAGTTGCGCGAAGACCTCGCGCTCGCCTTGCGCGCGGCCGCCCATCACGGGCTCTCCGAAGGTGTGTGCAACCATTTCAGCGTGTTGCTGCCGGGCGCGCAGGACCGCTACCTCATCAACCCGCGCGGGCTGCACTGGAGCGAGATCGGCCCCGACGACATCGTGCTGATCGACGTGCACGGCGAAGTGCTTGCGGGCCGTCACCGCGTGGAGCCCACCGCGCTCTTCATCCACGGCGCGGTGCACCGGCTCACGGGCCACGCCGTGGTGCTGCATTGCCACATGCCCTACGCGACGGCGTTGACGCTCACGGTCGACCGCGCACTCGACCCGACCGCCAGCCAGAACGCCATGCGCTACATGAACCGCATCGCCATCGACGCCGAGTACAACGGCCTGGCGCTCGACAACGCCGAAGGCGAACGCATCGCGCGCGCCATGGCGGGCAAGGACGTGGCCTTTCTCGCGAACCACGGCGTGATCGTGGCGGGCGGCACCATCGCGCACGCGTACGACGACCTGTACTACCTGGAGCGCGCCTGCCTGCACCAGGTGATCGCGCAATCGACCGGGCGCCCGCTGGTGCCCGTGAACGCGAAGCTGGCCGCGCACGTGGCGGCGCAGATCCAGGGCGAGCGGGAACAGTCCGACCTGTTCTTCGAAGCCCTGCGGCGCATGCTGCCGGCCCCGCAACGCTGAAAAAAGCGGGAGCGCAGCGGCTTACAGCTCTTCATGCGATTTCGCTTCCGGCTTACAAGAACTTCACACAATGGCGCGACGATGAGGCATCGCAACCACTCCTCAGGAGTCGCCATGAAAAAGCTGACATTCGCCTTCGGTGCCGCCGCCCTGCTCTCGCTGGCCGCCCTCACCGCACCCGCCCATGCCCAGGCCGGCGGCCCGTTCATCCAGGCCCAGGTGTATGTGACGCCGGCCCCGCCGCCGCACCATCCCCGCTACTACGCACCGCCGCCGCCCCCGCGCCACTACCACCCGGGTCACTACGACGGTCCGCGTCGCCACGGCTATTACGACCACGGCCGTCGCGGCTGGGACGACCGTCGCCATGGCCGCCGGGACTACGACGGTGACGGCGTGCCCAACCGTTACGACCGCCGCCCGAACAACCCCTACCGCTACTGACGCACGTCAGACCGGCGGGCTCGCATAAGCGGGCCGGTCGGTCGACAGGCTCTGCTTGAGCTGGCGCGTGACCTCGTCGGCCAGCACCTCGGGCAGGCCCGCTTCCACGCCCGCCAGCGCCTGGCGCGCCGCGTCGTCGGGGGAGGTCTTGGGGCCGGGCATGCGCGCCGCCATGTCGGTGTCCATGAGCGCCACATGCAGGCTCGTGACCTGCGTTCCCTGTCCCGCCAGCTCGTTGCGCAAGCCGTTGCTCAGCGACCAGGCCGCCGACTTGGTGGCACTGTAGGTCGCCACGCCGGGGAACGTGGTCCAGGCCAGCGCCGACAGCACGTTGAGGACCGCACCGCCGCCGTTCGACGCGAGCACCGGCGCAAAGGCCTGCGTGAGCGCCCAGGGGCCGAAGAAGTTGGTCTCGAACTCGGCGCGCGCCGCGGCCACCGCGTCGGGCGAGCAGAGGAAGCTCGATCCGCGCGAGATGCCCGCGTTGTTGACCAGCAGCGTCACGTCGCCGCAGGCACGCACCGCGGCTTCGATCTGCGCGGGCTGCGTCACGTCGAGCGCCACGGGCACGACGCCGGCGAGCGTGATGCTCTTCGGGTCGCGCGCGGCCCCATAGACCTTGCGCGCGCCGGCCGCGAGTGCCGCCTTGGCGAATGCCAGGCCGAGCCCCCGGTTGGCACCGGTGATGAAGACGACGGAATCCTTGATCTGCATGACGAGCCTTTCGTTGAAAAGAAATCGATGGGCGCTCAGGCCTGTGCCACGCGGCGCAGCAAACCCTGCGTCGTGCGCGGCCAGCCGACGCGGCCGAACCACGCGCCGCCCGCGATGGCCGAGGCGATGACGATGCCGTACACCACCAGCGCCACGCCCTGCGCCGCGAACACACCGGTGAGCCCACCGCCCCAGCGCAGCGCCAGCCAGCCGCCGGTGCCCGCCACGGCGAGCCGCGCGATGTTGCCGATCACCGGCCACAGCAGCCGGCCCGCACCCTGCGAGGCGAAGTACAGCACCAGCCCGACGCCGAAGAAACCATAGAGCGGCCCCACCACGCGCAGGTAGTGTGCGCCGGTCTCGAGCATCACGGGGTCATTGCCGAACAGCATCAGCCACGGACGCGGGAACAACGCGGCAGCCAAGCCGATGAGTTCGGCCATGCCGAAGGCCAGCGCCGCGCCGGCCCAGGTGGCACGCAGCGCACGCTCGCGCAGCCCCGCGCCCATGCAGGTGCCGACCATCGCGACCAGCGGCGCGCCCAGGCCGAACACCAGCGGCACCAGCAGATACTCGAGCCGCGACGCCGTGCCGTAGCCGGCCAGTGCGCCCGCGCCGAAGTGGCCGGTGAGCGCGGTGGCGATGCCGATCGACAGGTTGGTCGCCACGGTCGACACCGTGCCGATCAGGCCGATGCGCAGGATGTCGCGGAACAGCGGCCAGCGCATCTGGAACGCGGCCAGCGTGGGCCGCAGCAGGCTGCGCGGCGAGCGCAGGTAGGCGATGAGCGCGAGCGAGCCCAGCAGGTAGTACAGCAGCAGCGCCAGCGCCCCGCCCGCAATGCCCATGCCGCCCCACGGCCCGATGCCGAAGATCAGCAGCGGCGACGCCGGAATGAGGAACACCACGCCCACCACCGTCACGTTGGCCGGCACCGCCATGTTGCCGGTGCCGCGGATGATGGCGGACAGCGAGTTGAAGAGCCACACCAGCACCGCACCCGCGAACACCCAGTTCGAGTACGTGAGCGCAGCTTCCAGCGCAGCGCCCGAGCCGCCCATCACGCCGTAGAGCCAGCGCCCGCCCAGCAGCAGCGCGAGCGTGAAGCACAGGCCGAAGCCGAGCGCGATGACCACCGCGTGCCACACCAGCGCATCGGCATCGCCCCTGCGGCGCGCGCCCAGCGCACGCGCGATCGACGAGGCGATGCCGCCGCCCATCGCGCCGCTGGAGGTCATCTGCATCAGCATGACGATGGGGAACACCAGCGCCATGCCGGCGAGTGCATCGGTGCCGAGCTTGCCGACGAAGTAGGTCTCGATGAGCCCGACGGAGGCCTGCGCCAGCATCACGAGCACATTGGGCGCGGCGAGCCGCAGCAGCGTGGGAATGATGGGCGCCTCGAGCAGGCGGCGCGTGCGCGGGTCAAGGTCGGCGTTGTTTTGCGGGGTGGTCATGCGGGTCTCCGGCGTTCAGGCGCGCGCGGCGGCGTTGGTGGTGGCCGCGGCCGGGGCGGCAGCGGTCTTGGCGGGGCGGCGGATCGCCATCACGATCACCGCCGCGAGCAGGCAGGCCGCGCCGGCCGTGTACAGCGCGGGTGTGTAGGTCAGCAGCAGCGTGCGCGCAAAGCCGGCGCCGTAGGCCGCAGTGGCCGCGCCCAGCTGGTGGGCCGCAAAGATCCAGCCGAACACCAGCCCGACCTTCGCAGGACCGAACGCGGCGCCCGCGAGCTTGACGGTAGGCGGCACGGTGGCGATCCAGTCGAGGCCGTAGAACATCGCGAACAGGCCCAGGCCGTAGATCGTGAATTCGGAGTGCGGCAGCCAGAACAGTGACAGCCCGCGCAGGCCGTAGTACCAGAAGAGCAGCTTGCGGTTGTCGTAGCGGTCGGAGAGCCAGCCCGACAGGATGGTGCCGACGAAATCGAAGGCGCCCATCATCGCGAGCACCGAGGCGGCGGGCACGGCGCTCATGCCGTAGTCGCCGCACAGCGAGATGAAGTGCGTCTGCACCAGGCCGTTGGTGCTCAGGCCGCAGATGAAGAAGGTACCGGCCAGGATCAGGAAGGTGCGGTTGGTCGCCACCTCGCGCAGCACGCGGAACGGCGTGGCGAAGTTCATCGTGAAGGCGGGTGCGGGCGCCGGCTGCGTGCCGGGCGCTTCACCGTAGGGCAGCAGGCCGATGTCCGACGGCCGGTTGCGCACCAGGCACAGCGCGAGCAGCGCAATCACCACGCTGCCGACCACGATCGGCACGATGGCCGAGCGCCAGCCCCAGTGCTCGATCATCCAGGCCGCCAGCGGCAAAAAGGCCAGTTGGCCGGTGGCCGCGCTCGCCGTGAGCATGCCCACGACCAGGCCGCGCCGCGCCACGAACCAGCGGTTGGCCACCACGGCGCCGAGCACCAGCGCCGTCATGCCGGTGCCCAGGCCGAGCATCAAACTCCACAGCACGAAGAGCTGCCACAGCTGCGAAGCCGTGGTGACCAGCGCCATGCCCAGGCCAACCAGCGTGAGGCCGGCGCACATCACCGCGCGCAGGCCGTAGCGCTCCATCAGCACCGCGGCGAACGGGCCCATGAGGCCGAACAGCGCAAAGCGCAGCGCGAGCGCGGACGAGATCTGCTCGGTGCTCCAGCCGAACTCGTCGCCGAGCGGTTTCATCATCGCGCCGGGCAAGCCGAGCGCGGCCGACATGGTGAGCATGGTCAGGAAGGTGACGGCCGCGACGATCCAGCCGTAGTGGATGCCGCGGCGTTGCAGCCATGCGGAGACGTGGGTGGCGAACATGGAACCTCTGCTGTTGGAATTGAATGGAGGAGGAAAAACGGCAACGCAAGCAACGCACTCGCGCGCTCAGCCTCTGCGCGCGGTGAGAAAAATGTCGTGAATCTCGGTATCGCTCGGGGTGGGAAGACGCTCAGTCTTCGATGGCGGGCTCGTCGTCGGCCCCCAGCAGGTCCATCGCATCGTCGATCAGCTGGTGCAGCGCGAGCACACGCTCCACGCCCAGCAACGCATTGATCTGCAGCTGCGCCGCCTTCCAGTGCTGCTGCGCTTCGCGGCGCTTGGCCTCGCCCGTTTCGGTGAGCTGCACCAGCAGGCTGCGCGCATCGGCGCCGGCGCCCTGCGCAATGAAGCCCGCGGCGATGAGTGGCTGCAGGTTGCGGCTCAGGGTCGAAGCGGTCATCTTGAGTTCGCCCGCCAGGTCAACCGGGCGCGAGGGACCGAGCCGCGCCAGGTGCGACAGCAGCGAGTACTGCGTGGTCTTCAGACCGCTGTGCGATACCTCGGCGTCGTAGTGCTGCGACAGGCGGCGCGAAAGCTGTCGCACCTTGAAGCTGGTGCAGCCGCGGGGTTGGGTCGGTGTGTTCATGGGGTATTATTGTATGTGCAACTATTGCATATGCAATCAACCCCTCTCACCAAAGCCCCCAGCAGGAACACAGGCATGACGCAGCAAGCTTCCACCGACACCCCCATCAACCTGCTCGACGCATGGATCGCCGAAGAACGGCAGATCGTCGAGCGTCTCGACAACGGCCCCGGCCCCGGCCTCGCACGCCCCGAGCAGGTCGCGGGCAAGACCGGCCTGGAGGTCATGCACGCGATGCTCAACGGCGAAATTCCGTACGCCGCCATCGCCAAGACGCTGGACTTCACGATCGTCTCGGTCAGCCGGGGCATCGCCATCTTCCAGGGCACGCCGCTGCCGCAGCACCTGAACCCGCTGGGCACCATCCACGGCGGCTGGGTCGCCACGATGCTCGACTCGGCCTTGGGCTGCTCGGTCCACACCATGATGCCGCCCGGTCGCGGCTACACCACCGCCGAACTCAGCGTGAACTACGTCAAGGGCCTCACGCCGAAGGTGCAGCGCGTGCGCGCCGAGGGCAAGGTGATCCACTGCGGCAAGCAGCTCGCCACCGCCGAGGCCCGGCTGGTCGGGGCGGACGGCACGCTGTATGCGCATGCGACGACAACGTGCCTGGTGTTCGAGGTGCCGGCGGGGCGGTGAGGCGTTTCTAGTAGGCCCTCAGGCTGTAAGCCAAAGGAAAACCCGCTCCTCCCCGTCAGTGATAATTGTTCGCATCAGCGACACGCTCCGTCGTCGCCGATGCCTTTCCTAGAACACCTCACCGCACCTGGAGGATCCTTCATGACCGACCGTTCCGGCTCCCAAGGCCGCGTGGCGCACGCCCTCCTCGGCGTTTCCGCCGCCTGGCTCGCCCTTGCCGCCCTGCCCGCCCACGCCGCCACTGACGAGCTCACGCTCTACACGACGCGCGAGGCGGCGCTGATCCAGCCGCTCATCTCGGCGTTCAGCGCGCAGAGCAAGATCAAGGTCAACACGGTGTTCGTGAAGGACGGCCTGCTGGAACGCGTCAAGGCCGAAGGCGCGCGCTCGCCGGCCGACGTGCTGATGACGGTGGACATCGGCAACCTGATGGACCTGGTCGACGGCGGCGTGACGCAGCCGGTGAAATCGGCCGCGCTCGAATCGGCCATTCCGGCCAACCTGCGCGGCGCCGACGGCCAGTGGTTTGCGCTCTCGCTGCGTGCCCGCGTGCTGTACGCCGACAAGAACCAGCCGCTGACCAGCTTCCGCTACGAAGACCTGGCCAACCCGAAGTACAAGGGCAAGGTCTGCATCCGCGCCGGCCAGCACCCCTACAACACGGCCCTGGTGGCCGCGATGATCGCGCACGACGGCGAGGCCAAGACCGAGCAGTGGCTGCGCGGCGTCAAGGGCAACCTGGCGCGCAAGGCCACCGGCGGCGACCGCGACGTGGCGCGCGACATCCTCGGTGGCATCTGCGACATCGGCGTGGCCAACTCGTACTACGTCGGCCAGATGAAGAGCGCCAAGGAAGGCACCGACGCGCGCAAGTGGGGCGACGCCATCAAGGTGATCCGTCCCACCTTCGCCAACGCCAAGAGCGGCGGCACGCACGTGAACATCAGCGGCGCGGCCGTGGCCAAGAACGCACCGCAGCGCGCCAACGCGGTCAAGCTGCTCGAGTTCCTGGTGTCGGAACCGGCCCAGGCGCTCTACGCCGACACCAACTACGAATACCCGGTGCGCAAGGGCGTGGCCCTCGACCCGATCATCGGCGAGACCATCGGCGCGCTGAAGGTCGACCCGCTGCCGCTGACCGAGATTGCCAAGCACCGCAAGCAGGCCAGCGCCCTGGTGGACAAGGTCGGCTTCGACCAGTGACCTTGCATGGCCGGGCACACCGTGCCGGCGACTGAATGCTGATGTCGCGGCGCCAGCCGCCGGGCCTGCGCGCCGCGGGCCCGGCGTGGCGCTGCGCGTCGTTCCTGATCGCGCTCGGCGTGCTCGCGCCGGTGCTCACGCTGGCCTGGCTCGCATTCGGCTCGGGCGTCAGCCACTGGGGGCCGCTGTTTGCGCACGTGCTGCCGCAGGCAGCGCTCAACACGGCGCTGCTGCTCGCGGGCGTCGGCACCCTCGTCCTCGTGATCGGCACCGGCTGCGCCTGGCTGGTCACGGCACATGACTTTCCCGGCCGCGGCGTGCTCAACTGGGCACTGCTGCTACCGCTGGCGATGCCGACCTACATCGTCGCTTTTGCCTACCTCGACCTGCTGCATCCCATCGGCCCCGTGCAGGGCGCGATCCGCTGGATGCTGGGCTTCGACAGCCCGCGCCAGTTCCGCCTGCCCGACCTGCGCTCGATGCCGGGCGCGGTCTTCGTGCTGGGCTTCGTGCTCTACCCGTACGTCTACATGACGGCGCGCGCGATGTTCATGACCCAGCCGGCGCACCTGATGGAAGCGGCGCGCACGCTGGGCGAGAACCGGCGCGGCGCCTTCTTTCGCGTGGCGCTGCCACTCGCGCGGCCGGCACTGGCCGTCGGCCTGAGCCTGGCACTGCTCGAGACGCTCAACGACATCGGCGCCTCCGAATTCCTCGGCGTGAACACGCTCACGGTGGCGGTCTACACCACCTGGATCACGCGCTCCGACCTGGCCGGCGCCGCGCAGATTGCCTGCGCGATGCTGTTCGTGGTGGTGGCACTGGTCTGGCTCGAACGCAACGGACGGCAGCACCAGCGCTTCGGTTCGGCGCAGCGCATGCGCGCGGTGCAACCCCGGCGCCTGCACGGTGGCGCGGCGTGGGCGGCGACCGCGACGGCGGCGCTGCCGGTGCTGATCGGTTTCGTGGCACCCGCGCTGTACCTGGTCTGGGAAAGCGGCAAGCGGCTGCACCAGGGCGGCGGCATTTCGCAGGGCCTCGTGGCCAGCCTCGGCAACACGCTGGCGCTCGCAGCCGGCGTGACCGTGGTCGCCGTGGCAGCCGGGCTGGTCGTGGCCTGGGCCTCACGCAGCCAGGGCACCAGCTCCAACCGCGCACGCTGGCAGGCACGCGCAGCCACGCTGGGCTATGCGGTGCCGGGCACGGTGCTCGCCATCGGCCTGCTGACGCCGGCCCTGGCCTTCGACGCGGCGCTGGCCGGCGCGATGGGCTGGCAAGGCCTGCCGCTGATGGGCGCGGGCATCGTGCTGGTCGTGGCCTGCGCGATCCGTTTTCTTGCGATGCCCGTGGGCGGCATCGAGGCCGGGCTGGCGCGCATTCCACCCGCCATCGAACAGGCCTCGCGCCTGCTCGGCGAAACCACCGGCGGCACGCTGCGCCGCGTGCACCTTCCCCTGCTGCAGCCCGCCATCGCGGCGGGCGCGCTGCTGGTCTTCGTCGACGCCATGAAGGAACTGCCGGCCACGCTGCTGCTGCGTCCGGCCAACTTCGACACCCTCGCCACCTGGCTCTACGCCGAGGCCGCGCGCGGCACCTACGAAGAAGGCGCGATCGCCGCGCTGGCCATCGTGGTGGCCGGCCTGCTGCCGGTGGTGCTGCTGGCGCGCAACCAGCTCGGTGCGACACCGGTGGTGACACCTCCCGACACGGACCCTGAATGAGTTCCCCCCTGCATCTCGACTCGCTCCAGCTCGCGTACGACACGCCGCGCGGCCCGCACACAGTGGTCGACGGCTTCTCGCTGGACCTGCCCGCGGGCGAGATCGCCTGCCTCTTCGGCCCCTCGGGCTGTGGCAAGACCACGGTGCTGCGCGCCATCGCCGGCTTCGAGCCCGTGCGCGCCGGCACGATCCGCCTCGGCGACACGCTGCTGTCGTCGCCCCAGAAGCACCTGCCGCCCGAGCAGCGACGCGTGGGCATGATGTTCCAGGAGTACGCGCTGTTCCCGCACCTGTCGGCCGCAAAGAACGTGGCCTTCGGCCTGCGCCGCCTGGGCCGCGCGGCGCAGCAGACACGCGTGGCCGAGATGCTCGCGCTGGTCGGCCTGGCCGAAGCCGGCGAGCGCTACCCGCACGAGCTGTCGGGCGGACAGCAGCAACGCATCGCGCTCGCCCGCGCGCTGGCACCCTCGCCCGCCGTGCTGCTGCTGGACGAACCGTTTTCCAACCTCGACGGCGGCACGCGCGAACGCCTGACCGCCGAGGTGCGTGGCATCCTGAAGAAGGCCGGCCAGACCGCGATCCTCGTCACGCACAACGAGGCCGAAGCGCATGCGATGGCCGACCGCATCGGCGTGATGCACAACGGGTGGATCACGCACTGGCTGGACACGGCCCCGTAACGAGCCTCCCGATGCGCAACGCGACCCGACTCTTCCTCGCATGGGCGACGTTGCTCGGGTCGGCGATGCCGGCCCTGGCAGAAGTCCGCACGATCTACCAAGGCACCCTCGGCACCAGCGAGGTCGTGCTCGAAGTGAATGCCACTGGCGGCGGGCGGTACTTCTATCGCCGCCACGGTGTCGACATTCCGCTCTCCGGATCGATGACGAAACTCGTGGAAGCACTCCCCCTCCAGGGTGATGCGATGTACCGCGCGGCACGGGACGGCAACCCGCCGCTGTTCGAAGATGCGCAGACCCGGCAACCGGGTCCGACGTGGCGCGGCCAGGTGATCAACGGCGCCTTTGCCGGAAGCTGGAGCGATGGCCCTGGCAAGAAGAACGTCGCGTTCGAGCTTCGGCAAGTTCGTCAGTACGACCCGGACAAGAGTCCCGGCGCCACCGAGCCGGCGACGCGCCCCATCCCGCCCGGCAACACCACCGGCGCGGCTTCGGACGAACCGGTTTCCATCGAGACGGCACCCTACGACCACCTGAAGCTGCAGACCCCGCTCAAGCAAGGCGCGGAGCACGTCAGCGGAACGGTGGCATGGCGCATGGTCATCGATCCGCGCACGCGCTTCTCCTATCCGCGGCTCACGCGGCACCCGGATGCGCGCGTGCTCGAGAAGGTCAACGCCATCCTCGCGCGCAGGCACGGGCGGCTCAGCCTCGCCGCGCTCGAATGCAAGGCCACCCTCTACACCGAGACGCACCCGGCGGCCGGCTCGCTGGGGGACTACGACACGGAATCGGTGCGCGTCACCTTTCTCAGCCCGACGCTGATAAGCGTCGTCGAATCGGGGAGCACCGGCTGCGGCGGCGCCCATCCCCACAACCACTACGCGCCCTACACGCTCGACCTGGTCCGTGGCGAGTACCTCGACTTCAATCGCCTGTTCCGGGCCTTCACCCAAACACCGGACGGGTTCGCGCCGAGCACAACGCTCATGGCGCTGATCGGGAAGAAGCTGAAGGCAGAGGGGCGTGGGCCCGAATCCGCAGCCGCCGCAGACCCGCAGCAGTCCACGGGTTGCGACGAGGTGTGGCCCGAGTACCTGGCGTTGCATTTCGAGCGCACCCGCGGGCGCGATGCGTTGGCCGTCGCGGTCAGCGGCGTGCCGCACGCGCTCGGCGCCTGTCTCGGCACCACGGTGGCGTTGCCGTTCACCGAACTCAAGCCCCTTCTCAAGCCTGCTGCCGGCGCGTACCTCTTTCCCAAGCCGTAGCAGCCGGGCGCCGCCCGAATGGGCTTTTCCAGAAAAGGTTGTTCAGGACCGCAAGAATCGCGGCGATCCAGACCACCCATTTCTTCGAGAACGGAAAGCCACATGACCCAGGCCCTCACCCTCGTCAGCCACCTGCTGTGCCCGTACGTGCAACGCGCCGCGATCGCGCTGCACGAGAAAAACGTGCCCTTCGAGCGCGTCGTCATCGATCTCGCGAACAAGCCCCAATGGTTTCTCGACATCTCGCCGCTCGGCAAGGTGCCGCTGCTGAAGGTGCAGCGACCCGATGGCACCGAGACCGTGCTGTTCGAGAGCAACGTGATCTGCGAATACCTCGAGGAGACGCAACCCGGCGCCCGCCTGCACCCCGAAGACCCGCTCGCACGTGCGCAGCATCGCGCATGGATGGAATTCGGCTCGGCCGTCCTCGCCGACCTGTGGGGCTACGAGACCACGCAGGACGCCGCCGTGTTCGCGCAGAAGCGCGAGGCACTGGCCGCCAAGTTCGCGCGCATCGAAGCCGCACTGGGGAATGGCCCGCACTTCGCGGGCGAGGCGTTCAGCCTCGTCGATGCGGTGTTCGCGCCGGTGTTCCGCTACTTCGAGGTGTTCGACGCCATCAGCGATTCGCACCTGTTCGACGCGCTGCCGAAGGTGAATGCCTGGCGCCATGCGCTGGCCGCGCGCCCCAGCGTGCGTGCGGCGGTGGTGCCCGAGTACCCGCAGCACCTGATGGATTTTCTGAAGAAGCACCAGGCGCACCTGCTGACGCTGGCGGCTTGATCGCCAGGAGCAGAGGGCGACAATAGCCCTTCCCCCATAACGACACGACCCACGAGATGCGACTTCTCCACACCATGCTGCGCGTTGGCAATCTCCAGCGCTCCATCGACTTCTACACGCAAGTGCTCGGAATGACGCTGCTGCGCACGTCGGAGAACCCCGAGTACAAGTACAGCTTGGCTTTCGTCGGCTACGGCAATGGCAACCCCGACCAGGCCGAGATCGAGCTGACCTACAACTGGGGCACCGAGAGCTACGAACTCGGCACCGCCTACGGCCACATCGCGCTCGGCGTGCCCGACGCTTATGCAGCCTGCGACAAGATCAAGGCCTCGGGCGGCAACGTGACGCGCGAGGCCGGTCCAGTCAAGGGCGGCACGACGGTGATCGCCTTCGTGACGGACCCCGACGGCTACAAGATTGAATTGATCCAGCGCAACGAGAACGCGTCGGGCGGCGGCCTGCGCTGAGCCTTTCCGGGCAGCAAGCAACAACGCCATGGCAAGCCCGAAGAAGAAGCAGGCGCCGCTGACGCGCTACGTCGCCCTGCTGCGCGGCGTGAACGTCAACGGCATCACGATCAAGAGCGCCGACCTGAAGGCGTTGTTCGTCGACGAACTCGGCTTCGGCGCGGTGCGCACGGTGCTCGCCAGCGGCAACGTGCTGTTCGACACCGACGCGCCCGATGCCGCCGCGCTGCGCACGCGCATCGAGAAAGCGCTGCGCCAGTGCTTCGGCTACGAGGCGTGGATCGTGCTGCGCACGCAGCAGCAGGTGGCCGACATGGCCGCGAGCTACCCTTTCGAACGCATCGACGACACGCACCATCCGTACATCGTGTTCGGCTCCGACGCCGCGATGCTCGACGAGATCATCGAGAAAGCTGGCACCGTCGATGCCACGGTCGAGCAGCTGGTGCGCGGCGATGGCGTGCTGTACTGGCAGTGCCCGCGCGGCGAAAGCCTGGACACGCCGGTGGCGAAGCTGCTCGCGAAGACCCGCTACAAGTCGAGCACCACCACGCGCAACCTGCGCACGGTGGAAAAGCTCATCACCGACTGATCGATCAGCAGCCCAGCCGATCAGCCAGCGCGAGGATGTCTCGCACATGCAGGCTGTTGTCCGGCTGCGGCGACACATCCTTCGGCTGCTTGCGGCCGAACTCGTGGGGCCGCTCGATGTACGCCGTCTTCAGGCCGCACACGCGCGCCGCCGCCAGGTCGTCGTGGTGCGCCGCGGCCAGCATCACCTGCCCGGGCGTCGCATCGAACACACCCGCCACGCCAAGGTAGGTGCGCGGGTCGGGCTTGTAGGCCTTGAACACCTCGGCCGACAGCACGCAGTCCCAGGGCAGGCCGGCGCGCTTGGCCATCTCGGTGAGCAGGCCGATGTTGCCGTTGGAGAGCGTGCAGATGGTGAATTTCTTCTTGAGCCGCGTGAGCCCCTCGACCGCATCGGGCCAGGCCGGCAGGCGGTGCCACGCACGGCTGAGGTCGCGCTTGGCGGCAGTGTCGAGCTGGTCGGCCAGGCTGAAGTCGTGCAGCACTTGTTCGAGCATGCTCAGGTGCAGTTCGTCGAGCAGCGTGAAGCCGCCCTCGCCGGCCGCGATGCGTTCCATCACGGCCTTCATGGCGGGCTGGTAGCCGGCGCGCCAGGCGAGCGCAAAGGCCGCGCCGTCCACGCCGGGCAGCACGCGCTCGACCTCGGCCGCGATGCCGCTGTGCCAGTCGACCACCGTGCCGAACACGTCGAACGCGATGACCTTGAGGTCGCTCGCGTCGAAATCGGGCTGCATGCTCAGCGCGGCAGCTGGCTCGCGGCGCGTGCCAGTTGCTCGATGCGGGCCCAGTCGCCGTCGCGGATGGCGTCGGTCGGCACGATCCACGAACCACCCACGCAGGCCACGTTCGACAGCGCGAGGAACTCGGCCGCGTTGCCCGCATGGATGCCGCCCGTGGGGCAGAAGGTGACGTCGCCGAACGGGCCCTGCCAGGCCTTGAGCATCGGCAGGCCGCCGGCCTGCAGCGCGGGGAAGAACTTGAGCTGGGTGTAGCCGTCTTCCTGCGCCGTCATGATCTCGCTGCCGGTGGCCACGCCGGGCAGCAGCGGCAGGCCGAGGTCGTGGCAGGCCTTGCCGACCGAGCGCGTGTAGCCCGGGCTCACGCCGAACTTCGCGCCGGCCAGCGCCGAGGCCTGTGCATCGGCCGCGCTGCGGATGGTGCCGGCGCCGGCGACGGCTTCGGGCACTTCCTTGGCGATGGCCTCGATGCATTGCAGCGCCTGCGGCGTGCGCAGCGTGACTTCGAGCATGCGGATGCCGCCGGCCACCAGCGCGCGCGCCAGCGGCACGGCGTGCTTCACGTCGGTCAGCACGATGACCGGAATGACCGGCGCGTCGCGCATCACGTCGAGGGAAGTGAGTCTGTCTGTCATGTCATAGCTCCATCAATTACCAGCAGTCCGCAATCTCCAGTGTCGCGGATTTCAATTCCAGAAACACCGCGGAACCGGCTTTGCCGGGCCGCTGGTGTTGCCCCCGGTAGGGGGTTGGCGAAGCGACACGAAGTGCGCGCAGCCTGGGGGCGAGCCTATTTCACAGCCAGGTGCAGGCGCCCTCTTCGGCGGCCAGTGCATTGCGGCGCATGCCGGCGAACAGTTCGCGGCCGAGGCCGCGTCCGTCGGCGGTGCGCTGCGCTTCGGGTTGCACGGCGATCTCGCGTGCGGCCCATTCATCGTCGGGCAGCAACACGGCAAGCGTACCCGCTACCGCGTCGAGGCGGATCAGGTCGCCGTCGCGCACCTTGGCGAGCGGGCCGCCGGCCGCGGCTTCGGGCGACACGTGGATGGCGGCGGGAATCTTGCCCGAGGCGCCGCTCATGCGGCCATCGGTGACCAGCGCCACGCGGAAGCCCTTGCCCTGCAGCACCGACAGCGGCGGCGTGAGCTTGTGCAGCTCGGGCATGCCGTTGGCTTGCGGGCCCTGCCAGCGCACCACGCAGACCACGTCGCGCTCCAACTCGCCGGCCGTGAACGCCTTGTGCAGCGCGGCCTGTGAGTCGAACACGCGCGCCGGCGCTTCGATGACATGGCGGTCGTCGGGCACCGAGGACACCTTGATCACGCTGCGCCCCAGGTTGCCGCCGAGCAGCTTGAGGCCGCCGGTGGCGCTGAAGGGACTCGATACCGGTCGCGTGACGGCTTCTTTCTGCAGTGGCGCGGCCGGCGTCCACTGCAGCGTGTTCTCGCCGACCAGCGACGGGATGTTCGCGAATTCGCGGATGCCGCCGGCACGCACCGTGAGCACGTCGGCGTGCATGAGGCCGGCCTCGACCAGCTCGCCGATCACGAAGCCCGGGCCGCCGCAGGCCTGGAACTCGTTCACGTCGGCGCTGCCGTTGGGGTACACGCGTGTGAGCAGCGGCACCACGTCGGACAGCTGGGAGAAGTCGTCCCAGTCGATGAGGATGCCCGCGGCGCGCGCCACGGCCACCCAGTGGATCAGGTGGTTGGTGGAGCCGCCCGTGGCCAGCAGCGCGACCATGGCGTTGACGATGCAGCGCTCGTCGACCATCTCGCCGATGGACGGGCAGTTGAACGCGGTGTCGCTCGCCTTGCCGAGCACCGATCGCACGGCTTCGCGCGTGAGCGTTTCGCGCATGGCGTCGCCGGGCTGGATGAAGGCCGTGCCAGGCACATGCAGGCCCATGGCTTCGAGCAGCATCTGGTTGCTGTTGGCCGTGCCGTAGAAGGTGCAGGTGCCGACCGTGTGGTACGCCGCCATCTCGGCATCGAGCAGGCCCTGGCGGCCCACGAGGCCCTGCGCCGCCTGCTCGCGCACCTTCGACTTCGCGGTGTTCGACAGTCCCGAGGGCATCGGCCCGGCGGGCACGAAGACCGTGGGCAGGTGGCCGAAGTGCAGCGCGCCGATGAGCAGGCCCGGCACGATCTTGTCGCACACGCCGAGCATGAGCGCGCTGTCGAACATGTCGTGCGTGAGCGCTACGGCGGTGCTCATGGCGATGAGGTCGCGGCTGAACAGGCTCAGCTCCATGCCGGGCGTGCCCTGCGTGACGCCATCGCACATGGCGGGCACGCCGCCGGCCACCTGCGCGGTCGCGCCGTGGCGGCGGGCCTCGTGCTTGATGATGTCCGGGTAGCCCTGGTACGGCGCGTGGGCCGAGAGCATGTCGTTGTAGGCGGTGACGATGCCGATGTTGGGCGCGCGCTCGGCCACCACCTTGAACTTGTCGTTGGCCGGAATGCCGGCCACGGCGTGCGCCACGTTGGCACAGCCCATGCGGTCGGCGCCGCGGTCACGGTGCCTGTAGGCGTCGATCTGCTCGAGGTACGCGGTGCGGGTCGGGGCACTGCGTTCGCGGATGCGTCGGGTGACGGCTTGGACGGTGTCGTGGAGTGGCATGCTTGCTGGGGCTGTGAATGCGCCGGCTGGCTGGGGCCTTCATGGTAAACCCCACACCCGGCACGAAAGTGACGAAGGCGGTGCGAAACCGCCTTCGCCCGAGGGGAAAGGGCTTACTTGCCGCGCACTTGCGCCACGGCGCCGTTGACCGCGTCCCAGGTCTCCTGGCCCACGGACTTGGCGATGCCGCTGTTGACGCTGGTGAGCTTCTCACGCATGCGGTTGGCCTCGGTGGCGGGCAGTTCGTTCACCTGCATGCCCTTGGTGCGCAGTTCGGCCAGGGCCTTGGTGGCTTCCTCGCGGGTGTCCTTGCGCTCGAACTCGCGGCTCTTCACGGCGGCGTCCTGCAGCACCTTCTTTTCGGCCGGGCTCAGCGTGTCCCACCACTTCTTGCTGACCGTGACGATCCAGGGGCTGTAGACGTGGTTGGTCACCGTCAGGTACTTCTGCACTTCGTAGAACTTGCTCGACACCACAGTGTTGAACGGGTTCTCCTGGCCGTCCACGGCACGCGTTTCGAGGGCGGTGAACAGCTCCGAGAACGGCAGCGGCACGGCGTTGGCGCCCAGTGCCTTGAAGCTGTCGAGGAACACGTTGTTCTGCATCACGCGCAGCTTGATGTCGCCCATGTCTTCGAGCTTGTTGACGGGGCGCTTGCTGTTGGTGAGGTTGCGAAAACCGTTCTCCCAATAGACCAGGCCGACCATGCCCTTGGGCTCCAGCTTCGCCTTGACCTTCTCGCCCACGGGACCGTCGAGCACGGCGTCGGCTTCCTTCACGTTGCTGAAGAGAAAGGGCGTGTCCCACACGGCCATTTCAGGGACGATGCCCACGAGCGTGGCGGTGGAGCCGACCATCATTTCCTGCGCACCGCCGATCAGCGCCTGCTGCATCTGCGTGTCGGAGCCGAGTGCCGCGTTGCCGATGCCGCGGATCTTCATCTTGCCGCCCGACGCCTTCTCGACCTCCTGCGCGAACAGGCGCACGGCGCGGCCCTGGTTGGAGTTGTCGACCAGGCCGTAGCCGAAGCGCACGATGCGCGGCTTGAAGTCCTGCGCCTGGACGGCGCCGGCGGTGGCGAGTGCGGCCACAAGGCCGGCGAGAGCGAAACGGATGCGCATGGAAGTCTCCTGAGTATCGAAAGGGGAACGAGAGGAAGAAAAAGGAAAAAGAAAAGGAAAGGATTGGCGGGTCAGTGCATCCAGGCCAGCGGTGCCGTGATGAGCGAAGGGAACAGCACGAACAGCACGGCCAGCAGCACGTACATGAGCAGGAACGGCGTGGTGCCCTTGATGACGGTTTCCATGCGCAGCCTGCCGACGCCGGCCACCACGTTCTGCACGGTGCCCACGGGCGGCGTGATCAGGCCGATGCAGCCCACGTAGATGAACATGAAGCCGAAGTACACCGGGTCGATGCCGGCCTTCATGGCCAGCGGCGCGCACACGGGGCCGAAGATCAGGATGGTGGGCGTCAGGTCCATCGCCGTGCCGACCACCAGCAGGAACACCATCATCAGCGCCATGAAGACGATCGGGTCGCCCATCACGCCGGCGAAGCTGTCGGCCAGCAGGTTGGGCAGGTCGGCCAGCGTGATCATGTAGGCGGTCACGGTCGCGGCGCCGCACAGGAACATCACCACGGCGGTGGTCTTGCCCGCGGCGAGGAAGACCTCGTACAGGCCGGCCCAGGTCATCTCGCGGTACACGAACATCGAGACGATCAGCGCATACACCGCGGCCACCACGGCGGCTTCGGTGGGCGTGAAGATGCCGCCCTTGAGGCCGCCCAGGATGATGACCGGCATCATCATGGCCCAGAAGCTGTGCAGCAGCGCCTTCATGCGCGCGCCCCATGCCACGCGCGCCATGGCGGGCAGCTTGTGCTTGCGGGCGATCCACCACCAGGCACCGATCAGGAACGCGCCCATCATCAGGCCGGGGAACACGCCGGCCAGGAACAGCTTGCTGATCGACGTGTTGGTCGTCACGCCGTAGATCACGAAGGGCATCGACGGCGGAATGATCGGCGCGATGATGCCGCCCGACGCGAGCAGGCCCGCGCTGTAGCTCGGCGGGTACTTCTGCTCGCGCATCATCGGCAGCAGGATGGTGGCGAGCGCGGCGGTGTCGGCAATGGCCGAGCCGCTCATCGACGCCAGCAGCACGGCGGCACCGATGGCCACGAAACCCAGGCCGCCGGGAATGTGCCCGACGAATGCGCGGGCCAGGTCGATGATGCGGCGCGACAGGCCACCCGCGTTCATCAGCTCGCCGGCCAGGATGAAGAAGGGCACGGCCAGCAGCGGGAAGTTGTCGAAGCCGGCCTGCAGGTTCTGCGCCAGCAGCTGCGCATCGAAGAAATCCAGGTGCCACATGAGCGCGACACCGGTCAGCACCAGCGCGTGGGCGATCGGCATGCCGATCACCATGCCGCCGATGAGCACGATCAGGAAGAGAGCGGTGACGATCATGGTGCCGTCCTCACTCGATGTCGCCCACGCCGCCCGCGCTCGCCGGCGGCTCGCCGCGCACGAGGTCGAACACCAGCGCCACCAGCAGGCCGACGGCCAGCACCAGCGTGGCGGCGGCACCGAGCGCCAGCGGATAGCCCAGCACCGTGCTGAAGCTTTCCATGCCGGCAACCACCTGCGCCCACGCGCCCTTCAGCAGCAGCACCATGCACCCGGCCACCAGCAGCTGGCTCAGCCAGAACAGGCCCTTGCGCGGGCCGCCCTTCAGGCGCGAGGTCAGCATGTCGAAGCCCAGGTGCTTGCCCTCGAAGGCCGCGACGATGGTGCCCACGGCCACCAGCCAGACGAACAGCAGGCGCGAGATTTCCTCGTACGACACGATGCTGGTGGCGAACACGTAGCGCAGCACGACGTTCACGAAGACCGCGACGACCATACCGGCCAGCGCCACGACCATGAAGAGTTCGGCCAGGCGCTGAAGCGCCGGCTTACGCCGCACCGGCGGTGTCGAGGGAGATTGGGGAGAGTGGCTCATGCGATGTCTCCGGGCGGCGTGTCGCGCCCTGTGGTTGAAGCGGAAGCAGGTGCGGCGGCCCAGGCGACGACGGCGGCCACCAGGTCCGCCATGGGTTGCGTGGCGTCGAGCACCAGCACGCCCGGCTCGCCCACGGGCGATTCGAGCGTGGCGAACTGGTTCGCGACCAGCGCGGGCGAGAAGAAATGGCCCGCGCGCGACTGCACGCGCGCCAGCGCCTCCTCGTAGTCCAGCGACAGGAACACGAAGCCCAGGCGCGGCACCGCCTGGCGCAGCCGGTCGCGGTAGCGCTTGCGCAGCGCGGAACAGGTCAGCACCCGGCCGGCGCCCTGGGGCGGGGACGCCAGCAGGTCGGCCAGCCGGTCCAGCCAGCCGGCGCGGTCGTCGTCGGTGAGCGGCGTGCCCGCGCGCATCTTGGCGACGCTTTCGGGCGCGTGGTACGCATCGCCCTCGTGCAGCGTCCAGCCCAACGCCTCGGCACAGGCCGCCCCGACGCTCGACTTGCCGCATCCGGACACGCCCATGACCACGAGGGCCTGCGGTTGAAATTTTGAGATAGCGCTGTCCATTGGGAATCAAAAAAAGGCCCGGGCGGAGGCTCGGGCCAGGGCAATCGGGGTTCTCTTCAATTGTCGCTCAGAGGGAAAACGGCTGGCCTGCACCTTATTTGCAGTCGCAAACTACTTGTTAACCCTTTGATGGATAGCGCTATCCTATAGAACAATGAGCTTCACCTTTCTCCGGATTTACCCTTGACCGACGCGCCCCGCCGCACCCGCCGCTCCAGTGGCCGCATCACCCTCGACGACGTGGCGCGCGCCGCGTCCGTCAGCCCGATCACCGTCTCGCGCGCGCTGCGCGGCGAGCGCGGCGTCGACCCGGTGCTGACCCTGCGCGTGCGCGAAGCGGCCGAGCGCCTGGGCTACGTGCCCGACCCGGCCGCCCGCGCCCTGGCGTCGCAGCGCAGCAGCCAGGTGCTGGTGCTGGTGCCGATGCTGTCCAACACCTTGTTCGTCGACCTGCTCGAAGCCGTGCACCGCACGCTCTTTCCCGTGGGCTACCAGCCCTTCATCGGCGTGACGCACTACGACAGCGCCGAAGAAGAACTGCTGCTGCGCACCTACCTGCCCCACCGCCCCGCGGGCCTGCTGGTGACCGGCTTCGACCGCAGCGAAACGGCACGCCAGCTCATCGCGCACAGCGGCGTGCCCTGCGTGCACCTGATGGAAACCAGCACCGCCCCGGGTGTGGCCTGCGTGGGCTTTTCGCAGGTGGACGCGGGGGCCGCCGTCACGCGCCATCTGCTGGAACGCGGGCACCGCCGCATCGCCTTCTGCGGCGCGCAGCTCGATCCGCGCGTGCTGCAGCGCGCCGAGGGCTATCGCCGCTGCCTGCGCGAAGCAGGTCTGTACGACGCGCGGCTGGAAATGCTCAGCCCCGAGCGCTCGTCGATTGCGCTGGGCGCACGCCTGTTCGAGGAGATGCTGCAGCGCATGCCGGACATCGATGCCATCTTCTTCTGCAACGACGACATCGCGCAGGGCGGGCTGCTGGCGGCCAACCGCCTGCAGGTGCCGGTGCCCGGGCGCATCGCCATCGCCGGCTTCAACGACCTGGCCGGCAGCGACCAGATGGTGCCGCCGCTGACCACCATGCGCACACCGCGCAGCGAGGTCGGCCAGGCCGGCGCCGAGATGCTGCTGGGCCTCATGCGTGGCACGCTGGCGCAGCCCGGCTGCATCGAGCTGGACTACGAACTGGTCGTGCGCGGCAGCACCTGAGGCGCATGAAAAAGCCCGGGCAGGCCGGGCTTTGCTTGGATGCGCAGGGCGCTCAGTCCACCAGCTTCACTTCGACGCGGCGCGCCTCGGCGTTGTTGCCCGAACCGGCGGTGACGGCAGGCTTCTGCAGGTCGATCTTCTCGGCCGGCACGCCCAGGCCTGCGAGCACCTCGCGCACCATCTGGGCGCGCTTCTTGGCGAGTTCCTCGTTAACGGCGGCGTCGCCGGTGGTGTCGTGGAAGCCCGAGACCACCGCCTTGCGGCCCCCCTCGACGCCCTTGATGACCAGGGCCAGCGCCTCGGCGGCGCCCGGTGCGAGATCGGCGCTGCCGGTCGCGAAGTAGAAGTTCACCACGTCGCCGGCGATGCGGATGCTGGCGCCGTCGGGGATCACGACCGTCACGGTCTCGGTGACCTCGGTCACCTGCACCGCGCCACCGGGCGCCGATGCGGCTGCCGAAGCCGCGACCGCAGGCTTGGCCTGCACAGCGGCAGCGCCCAGGCCCTTGTGCCAGAACGCAATGCCGATCACGAACATGATCACCAGCGCGATCAATGCCACCAGGAAGCCGAGGGCGAAATTCTGCTGGCTGTCGTCGTTGTTCATGGAAGCGCGATCTCCGTAGGAAAGGGGTCGGTAAATAATGGTGCGGTGAACCATGATCACGAAATTGTAGGCGCCCCCTCCGACACCCCCGTGTCAGCCGGCGCGCCGGACCCCGGTCCGCCGGGGCTCGACCCGATGCCCCGTCCGCTGCGCGACCCGCAGCCGATGCTGGAACGCGCGATCGCCGACTGGGGCGGCCGCGACGATCTCTGGCTGTTCGGCTACGGCTCGCTGATCTGGCGGCCCGAGTTCGGTTTTGCGGAACGGCGCGCAGCCTCGGTGCACGGCTGGCACCGCGCGCTCAAGATGTGGAGCCGGGTCAACCGCGGCAGCGTGCAGACGCCGGGCCTGGTGTTCGGCCTGCTCTCGGGCGGCAGCTGCCGGGGCGTGGTGTTCCGCGTGCCGAAAGCCGAAGGCCTGGAGACGCTGAAGCGCCTCTGGCTGCGCGAGATGCCCACCGGCGTTTACGACCCCAAGTGGCTGCAATGCGGCACGGCCGAAGGGCCGGTGCGCGCGCTGGCCTTCACGCTTTCGCGGCGCAGCCCCAACTTCACGGGCGAGCTCAGCGACGAACGCTACCGCCACATCTTCGCGAATGCCGTGGGCCGCTACGGCAGCTCGCTCGACTACGCGCGCCAAACTTTCCTTGAGCTGCAGCGCCATGCGATCCACGACGTGGCGCTGGCGCGGCTGGTGGCGCTGGCCGCCGAGCCGCCATTTCAGACACCGGCCGATTGCGGGGCCGCCCCGGCTCCGGTATACGTTGCGGGGTCTTCGGACACCGCGTCCTCCCAACCCTCCACCCCGTTCAACAAGGAAAACCAATGATCCATCGACGTCTCCTCGCCACTGGCACCGCCCTCCTCGCCACTGCCATGCTCGCCGCCTGCGGCAGCATGGGCGGCAAGCCGAGCACCACGGTCGAGCTGACGCCCACCGCAGCCGTCACGCCCAACCCCGCGCGCGGCTCGGTGACGCTCACCGCGCTCGACCACGGCGTGCGCGTGTCCGGCGAAGTGCGCGGCCTGGCGCCGGGCAGCGAGCACGGTTTCCACATCCATGAAAAGGGCGACTGCGGCAACAACGGCAATGCCTCAGGCGGCCACTTCAACCCGGCCGGCGGCACGCACGGCAAGTTCTCCGCGCCCGGCAGCCATGCCGGCGAGCTGCCCAGCCTCGTGGCCGATGCCAGTGGCGTGGCGCGCTTCAGCGTCGAGAACCACGCGATCTCGCTAAAGGACGGTGCCGCCAACAACGTGCGTGGCCGTGCCCTGGTGGTGCACCGCGACCGCGACGACTTCACGACGCAGCCCGCCGGCAACGCCGGCCCGCGCGTGCTCTGCGCGGTCGTTGCTCAAAACTAAGAAAAAAGCGTGAGTACTCAGGCGCCCGCACGCGCCTGCCAGAGCGCCTCGGCCCGCGCCAGCGCCTCGGGCGTGTCGATGTCGGTCACCACACCGGCATCGTCCACCGCCAGGTCGACGACCGAATCGATCGCACGCATCGCCCGCAGCACGGACGATGCGCCCATGTTCCCTTCCAGCGCCGCGAGTTGCGCCCAGCAGCCCGCCGCAAATCCCACCGGGTGCCCGCGCTCGCCCCGGTACTGCGGCTGCACGGCATTCACCCGCCCACCGAGTGCGGCGGCCACCGCCCGCAGCGTGGCGGGTTGCACCAGCGGCAGGTCGCCCGGCAGGATCAGCCAGCCCGCCGCGTGGGGCGTGGCGCGCACGGCCGCGGCAATCGAGTCGCCCATGCCGGGGTGACCGGCATCTTCCAGCCGCCACGGCAGGCCGCTGGCGCGCACCGCGTCGAGCGTGCGTTCGAGCACCGGCTTGCCCGCGAGCAGCGCCTTCAGCTTCGAGCCCGTGCCGCCGGCCGCAATGAAGCGCTCGCCGCGGCCCGAAGCCAGCACGATCACGGTCGGGGAGTTCGCCTCTGTCGTCGTCATGGGCCGAGTATGTGCGCAACAATCCCGGCATGACTTCTCCTCTTTCCAAAGACGCGCTGGCCGCGCTGCGCAAGAGCTACGAGCGCGCCGAGCTCGACGAGACCCGCAGCGCCGCCGACCCGCTCCAGCAGTTCGAGCGCTGGCTCACCGAGGCCATCGGCGCGCAGATTCCCGAGCCCAATGCGATGACGCTGTGCACCGTGGGCAGCGACCTGCGGCCGTCCAGCCGCATCGTGCTCATCAAGGGCTACGACGCGCGCGGCATCGTCTGGTACACCAACTACGACAGCCGCAAAGGGCGCGAGCTGTCGGGCAATCCGTATGCGTCGCTGCAGTTCCACTGGGTCGAGCTGGAGCGCGTGGTGCGCATCGAAGGCCGCGTCGAAAGGGTCAGCGCCGAGGAGAGCGACGCCTACTACGCCAGCCGTCCGCTCGATTCACGCATCGGCGCCTGGGCCAGTCCGCAGAGCGAAGTGATCAGCGGACGCGACGTGCTGGTGAAGAACGCCGCCGTGTACGCCGCCAGGCACCTGCTGTCGCCGCCGCGTCCGCCGCACTGGGGCGGCTTCCGGCTGGTGCCCGACCGCTGGGAGTTCTGGCAGGGCCGCAAGAGCCGGCTGCACGACCGGCTGCGCTACCGGCTCGAAGGCGCCGACTGGGTGCGCGAACGCCTCGCGCCCTGAGTTCGCGTCAGGCCTCGCAACCTGCCACCTTGAATTCGACGCGCCGGTCCAGCGCGTCGCTCGCATCGTCGGCGCCCGTGCCGACGATGTTCTCGCGAAAGCCCATGCCGGCTTCGCGCAGCTTCTTCGACAGCGGCGGCGCCTCGCCCACCAGCCGCGCCTTGACGCTGGTCGCGCGCTGCAGCGACAACCGCTCGTTGACCGCCTCCGAGCCCGTGCGGCTCGTGTGGCCCGTGACCACCACGCACGAATCGATCTGCGCCGCCTGGCGCGCGATCTGGCGCAGCCACATCGGGTAGGCCGCGCTGATCTTCGGGTCGGCCAGGAAGTCGGTCGAGCCCGGCTTGAACAGGAACTTGACGCTCAGGTTGTTGCTCTCGAGCCCCAGCCGCGCCAGCGTGCCGAAGGTGCGCTCGGCATCGGCCGTGCGGCCCAGCTGCGACTGCGTGAGGTACAGCCCGCTGTAGATGCGCAGCTGCTGCCCGTCAGCGCGTTTCGACGCGGCCTCGTAGCGGCTCAGGGCCTCGCTCATGCGGCCGGCCTCGTAGGCGGCGGTGGCTTCCTGCAGCACGGTCGCGGTCGGCAAGCGCTCCAGGTACAGCGCGTCGGCGGCCTGCCCGACCGGCGTCTCGGCGGTGCGGATGTAGCCCTCCACGCCGCGGTCCTTGCCGTTGACCGGGCTGTCGCGGAAGAAGGCGGTGGGCCGCGTGTCGAGCGACGCATCGCTGATGCGCGCGACCGACTGCGCGATCACCATGCCGCTCTTGATCTCGGTCATCGCAAGGTTCAGCCGGTACGGCGCGCCCGAGGCGTCCTTGTCGCGCACCAGCGTGCCGTTGAGCACGTACTGTGCATTGCCGATCTCGTTGGCGTTGAACGGCGTCACGGTGAACTGCTTGAACTGCGCCTGCATGCGCTGCACGATGCGCTGCTCGGCCACGCGCGTCACCTCGGTCTGCTGGCCGCTGGCGCCTTCGAGAAGCGGGTCGATCACGATGCGGCGCTGCGTCAGCGTCGACTCCACCTTGGCCAGGAAGGCCGGCAGCTTCTGGGTCTGCACCATGAGGTCGTCGACCGCCTGGGTGACGGCCTGGTCGAAGGGCATGGCGCTGCTGGGCGCGGGGCGGTGCGCGCAGGCGGTGGCCAGCAGCGCGGCGGTACACAGCGCCAGCACGCGCCACAAGGTTCGGGGGACGGTGGTGTTCGTCTTCGTGGTCATCAGCACTGGCTCCTCAAAATGGTCATGTCCTGGTCCGACAGCGGCTCGCCCACGGCGGCGCGCATGTTGATCTCGCTGCAGCGTTTGGAAGGCGCGGGGCGTCGCTCGGCGGGTTCGCGATGCACCTCGGGCGTGGGGGCTGCGGTGGCGGTGATCTGCGGTCGCGGCTTCGGCGCGGGCCGCACGACGGCGGGCTTGGGCTCTGCTTCCTTGGCCTGCGGTGCCTCAGCCGCTTTGGGAACCGCCAGGCACGGCGTGCGGCACGGCTTGGCCTCGCCCGCCGCATGGGCGCGCGCGCCGTGCAGCGCGATCACCGTCGCGACCACCGCCGTCACTGCAAGGGCAAGGGGCGAAACGCGCGCCGGGTAGATCGTCATCAGCCGGCAAATGTAGGGGCGCGAACGCCGCTCGCCAGCCCACCAAACGGCCAGCCCTGCCAAACGGCATAGGGCTACCGCTGTCGCTCAGTCGGGCAAAAGTTCGCGAAAAGCGTGGGGGAAATGCGGGGCGTCAGGGCAACCACTGCACCCAGACCATGACCAGCGTGAGCGTGCCCAGCGCCAGCACGGTCGACACGGCCACGCTGGCCGTGACCAGGTCTTCGGCGCTGCGATAGCGCTGCGAGAACAGGAACACGTTGGCGCCGATGGGCAGCGCCGCGGCCACCACCATCACGGTGAGCGGAATGCCGCGCACGCCCAGCAGCCAGCCGATGAGCGCCACCAGCAACGGGTGCACGAGGTTCTTCATCAGCGCCTGCACCAGCGCGCCGCGCCAGTGGCGCCCGATGGGCGTGAGCGCGAGCGTGATGCCCACCATCACCAGCGCGACCGGGCCGAAGGCCTGGCCGAGCAGCTGGATCGGCTTGTCGATCACCTCGGGCATCACGAGCCCCGTCTGCGCGAACAGCAGCCCCGCAATGATCGGCAGCGGCACCGGATGGATGATGGCGTTGCGCAACGCGCGCAGCACGGTGCGCGCCATGGAGCGGCGCTCTGCCCCGCTCACCGCATGCTCGCGCGCCACGGCCAACTCGAGCACCACGGTGGCGCTGGTCATGAGCACAAGCGAATGCAGCGAGATCAGCGTGAGCAGCACCACCATGCCAGCCTCGCCATAGGCCAGGCCGATCAGCGCGATGCCGATCATCACGGTGTTGCTGTAGGTGTTCGCCAGCGCGAGCACCGCGCCCGTGCGGTTGAAGCCGCGCCACGCCAGCGTGCCTGCGAACAGCAGGCCCGAGGCGATGAAGTACGCCGCCACGGGCTTCAGGCTCAATTCCTGCACGTGCACCGTGCTCATGGCACGGAACAGCAGCGCGGGCGCGAGCAGCAAAAAGATGAGATTCGACAGGTCCTTCACCGCATTGCCACCGATCCATCGGCGCCGTCCGGCGAGGTAGCCGGCAGCGATGAGAAGGACGACGGGAAAGAGCGAGGAGATGACGAAGGAATTCACCCGGCGAGGATAGCCGAGCGATTTCTGCGATTGCCTTGCTCCTTCCCCTCCCGGGGGAAGGCTGGGATGGGGGCACGCGGCGCTTGCAGAAGCCGCAGCCTCATCACAGGCCGCTTGCCCCCACCCCTGCCCTCCCCCAGTGGGGGAGGGAGAAACACCGCGATCAGAACGTGACGCGCAGCCCCACCTTCAGCGACCGCCCCGGCAGCGGCGCCTTCGGGAACACCGTCGTCGTCAAGATCGAGGTCGGCGTGTAGGCCAGCTTGTTCCCGATGTTGTCCATGCGCGCGTACCAGGTGAGGTTGGCGCGCTGCACCTTCATGCGGTAGCTGATGGACGCGTTCCACAGCGTGTACGCATCCGTCTCGCGCGCGCCCACGTCGGGCACCCGGCGCTGCGCCGCGTTGTAGTCGAAGCCGACACGCCCGGTCCACGGCCCGTTGCCGTAGGCCAGCGTGGCGCCCAGGCGCAGCGGCGCGATGCGCGGCAGCGGCTCGCCGGTGTCGAGGTTCTTGGCGCGCACGATGTCACCGCGCCACTCGAGGTCGAGCGTGCCCGCGTCGGCCATGCGCGCGAAGCCGTCGGTGCCCAGCAGCCGCAGGTTGCCGTTGGCCTCGATGCCCGTGAAGCGCGCGCGCGTGCCGCCGTAGCGGTACTCGGCCAGCGTGTCGACCGCCTCGGGGTCGGTGACGACCTGCCCTTCTTCGTCGAGCGTGCGGCCCGATGCGGTCAGGCCGATGTAGTTGCGAAAGCGCGTGACGTACGCATTCACGCGGGCCGTGTTCGGGCCCGACTTCCACTGCGCGCCCAGGTCGAAGCCGGTGGACTTTTCCTTGCCCAGGTTCGGATCACCGATCTCCCAGGCCGCGGTCGCCACGTGCGGGCCGTTGGCGAGCAGTTCGTAGTCCTTCGGTGCGCGCTCGGTGTAGGCCAAGTTCGAGGTCAGCTGCCACTGCGGCGTGAGGTTGACCAGCGCGCCGAACGCCGCGCTGTGCGGGTTGAAGGTGCGCTCGCCGATGGCGAAGCGCGTCACCGACAGGTCGTCGGGGTAGCCCAGCGAGCGCACCGCGACCTTCTCGGTGCGCGCACCGAAGCTCAGGCGGCCCCACGAGGTGCCGAGCTCCTCGTGCAGGAACAGCGCGTTGGAGCGCGTGCGGCTGTGCGGCGCAAAGGCCTCCGCGCCGTCGGCGGCGAAGCGGTTGGTCTCGCGGCTGAAGCCGACCAGGCCTTCGAGGTTGCCGATCTTTTCGTGCCGCGCCTCGATGCGCAGGTCGTTGCTCAGGTTCGAGAAGGTGGTGCCGACTTCGGCACCCTCGAACTCGGTGTGGCGGTAGTCGGTGCGGCTCACCTTCGCGTGGATGCTGCGGATGAAGCCGCCCGGGCGCCATTCGCCTTCCAGCGCGTAGCGGTCGGACTTCATGCCGATGGTCACCTCGTCCTCGGCCACGGTGCCGTAGTTGCTGCGGTAGGTGCTGGTCGAGGCACCGATCCAGCCCTGGCTGAAGAACAGCGTGCCGCCGACCGCGCCGCCGTTCGCCTGGTTCTGCGAGTTGCAGATGCGGCGCGCGAGCGACGGGCGCCCGGGCTTGCTGCATTCGAGGTCGATCGGCACCGACACGTCTTTCGAATCGCGGTTGAAGGCGTCGACGTGCAGGGCGAAGCGGTCGTTGCCGCCTTCGAGCAGCACGCCGCCGCTCTTTTCCTTGTTGCCGCTGGCGTAGCCCAGATCGGCACGGCCGCCGAAGCCGTTGATGGGCTCGGTCGGGATGCGGTTGTCGATCACGTTGACCACGCCGCCCACGGCGCTGCCGCCGTACTGCAGCGCCGACGGGCCGCGCAGCACCTCGATGCGCTCGGTCACCAGCGCATCGACGGGCACCGCGTGGTCGTAGCTCAACGCCGAGGCGTCGGGCGCACCGCCGCCGTTCTGCAGGATGCGGATGCGGTCACCGTCCTGGCCGCGAATGCTGGGGCGGCTCGCATTGGGGCCGAAGTAGCTGCTGCTCACGCCGGGCATGTTGTTCAGCGTTTCGCCGAGCGTCGATTCGGAACGCAGCAGCAGCCGGTCGCCCGACAGCGAGGTGGTCGGCGCAATCAGGTCGCTCGCGCCCAGCGGGTTGCCGGTGACGGTGACCTCGCGCAGGCTGGAGGGGTCAGCAGCAGGAGCGACAGGGGCGGCGGCGGTCTGGGCCAGGCTCGCCACCGAGGCGAGCGAAAGAACGGCAGCGCCGATGGCGTTGCGGCGGAAGTGGGGGGTCATGAAGAAAGAACACTCGTTGAATCGGGGAACGACCGGCCACCCTCACCCGCCGAAGGCAGGTGCAGCAACCGGAACACGGGGGATTCAGCGAGTGGAAGGCGGGCCGCGCGCGTCGAAGAGCGCGACCCAGCGGGCGATGGCTTCGCCCTGCAGATAAGCAAACGTGGCCGCCGGCAGCAGCATCGGCAGCACCACCAGCGGCACGCCGGGCACGCCCGTGCCGTGCGCGAGCTGGTCGTACAGGCGGCAGTCGGCGTCGTTGTGCACGCCGAACAGGCTGGCCAGCGTGTGGCCGGTGTCGTGCCGGTGCTCGGCCTGTGCCGTCGCCGCTGCTGCAGCAGCGGGCAGGCCCGGCACGTGCAGCGAACGGTGCATCAGCCCCATCGTGCCCGCGAACCAGAGCGCGAACGCCAACGCGACGACGAGCGCGCGCGTGGTGCGCGTCATGCGGGTCGGGGTCTGGCGGAGGGTGGCGGACACAGGGGCGTGAAGAAAAAGCGAAGGATCAGGCCTTGACGCGCGAGGCGAAGGTCTTCTGGAACTTCTCGACCTTGGGACCGACCACGAACGCGCAGTAGCCCTGGTTCGGGTGGTTCAGGAAATAGTCCTGGTGGTAGGCCTCGGCCGTCGAGTAGTTGGCCAGCGGCGCCACTTCGGTCACCACGGGCGCGCTGTAGGTCTTGCTGGCCTCGATCTCGCGGATCACCGAGTCGGCCACTTCTTTCTGCGCGTCGCTCGACGTGTAGATGCCGCTGCGGTACTGGGTGCCGACGTCGTTGCCCTGGCGGTTGAGCGTGGTGGGATCGTGCACCACGAAGAAGATCTCGAGCAGCTCGCGCAGGCTGATCTGCGCCGGGTCGAACTCGAGCTTCACGACCTCGGCATGGCCGGTGCGGCCGGTGCAGATCTGCTCGTAGGTCGGATTTACCGTTTGGCCGTTGCAGTAACCCGATTCGACGTCGAGCACGCCCTGCACCCGGTCGAACACCGCCTCGGTGCACCAGAAGCAGCCTCCGCCGAGCACGATGGTTTCGGTGGGCGACGGTGAAGAAGACATGGCGCGGCTCCGGGTGGGGTTGGAAAAAGCGGGGGACCGGTATTGTCGCGGCTTGACGGGCCGGATGCCGGTCACTACATTACTAACCCGTCAGTCATTAACATCATGGCCTCCCCCCGCTCCCTCGTCGACAAGTTCTGCCCGCTGCCTTCTTCCAAGCGCGCGCGGCGCAAAGAGGCGCGCCCGGGCGAACTGCTGGCGGCGGCGCTCGACCTGTTCGTCGAAAAGGGCTTTGCCGCCACGCGCTCGGAAGAAGTGGCGGTCCGGGCCGGCGTGTCCAAGGGCACGCTCTTTCTCTACTTTCCGAGCAAGGAAGAGCTGTTCAAGGCCGTGGTGGTCGAAAACCTCGGCGGCCGTTTCACAGAGTGGAACGCCGAATTCGAGGCCTTCGAGGGTACGACGGCCGAGATGCTGCGCTACTGCATGAACGTCTGGTGGGAGCGCGTCGGCCTGACCAAGGCCTCGGGCCTGACCAAGCTGATGATGAGCGAGGGCGGCAATTTTCCCGAGCTGGCGGAGTTCTACCGCGAGCAGGTGGTGCGCCCGGGTCACGAACTGCTGCGCCGCATCCTGCAGCGCGGCATCGACCGCGGCGAGTTCGTGCAGATGGACATCGACCACGCCATCTATTCGGTGGTCGCGCCCATGGTGTTCCTCATGCTCTGGAAGCATTCGGCCATGGTCTGCGTCGACGGCGTGAGCGCGCTCGACCCCGAAAAATTCATCGCCACCCAGTGTGAAACCGTGCTTCACGGGCTCTGCGTGCGCCCCGGGAGCCCCGCATGACGGCCATCGGATGGCCGACTGGCGCGGTGGCGTCATCGGTGCGACCTAAAATTGAAGGTTTGTCCCGTCCAGAGCCTTCAAGGAAAGCCACGCCATGAACCCCACGCCCACCCTCGAGCGCTTGCGCTTCAACATGATCGAACAGCAGATCCGTCCCTGGGACGTGCTGGAGTCGGACATCCTCGAGCTGCTGGCCGAGATTCACCGCGAAGACTACGTGCCCGACGCGCACCGCACGCTGTCCTTCTTCGACATGGAACTGCCGCTGCTCGACGGCTCGGTGCCCGGCGAATTCATGCTGTCGCCCAAGGTCGAAGCCCGCACCCTGCAGGACCTGCACATCCAGAAGCACGAATCGGTGCTCGAGATCGGCACCGGCTCCGGCTTCATGGCCGCCCTGCTCGGCGCCCGCGCCGCCCAGGTGCTGTCGCTCGAGATCAACCCCGTGCTGGCCGCCCGCGCCGCCGACACGCTGCGCCAGAACGGCGTGACGAACGTTGAAGTGCGCCACGCCGACGGCGCCGTGCCGCTGGCCAGCGGCCCGAGCTTCGACGTGATCGTGCTCAGCGGCTCGGTCGCGCGCATTCCGCAGAACCTGCTCGGTTCGCTCAAGGTCGGCGGCCGCCTCTCGGCCATCGTCGGCGAAGAGCCCATGATGCGCGCCCATTTCGTGACCCGCACCAGCGAAAGCAAGTGGGACACGATCCAGCCCTGGGACACCGTGGCGCCGCGCCTGCTGAACTTCCCCGAGCCCTCGCGCTTCGCGTTCTGATCGAGCGGCCCAGCCAATGATCGATCAAGTCCGCCCCGCCGACCTGGCCGCCTGGTTCGCCCAGGACGCCGACGCTGCCCCCGTGCTGCTCGACGTGCGCGAGCCCTGGGAGCTGCAGACGGCGAGCGTCGCGCCGCAGGGCTTCACGCTGGTCGCGATCCCGATGAACGAGATCCCCGGCCGGCTGGCCGAACTCGCCGCCGGCGACGGACAGCCCGCGCCCCGCATCGCCTGCCTGTGCCACCACGGCGCCCGCAGCCAGCGCGTGGCCGCTTTTCTGCACCAGAACGGCTTTGACTCGCTCGCCAACGTGGCGGGGGGCATCGACGCCTGGTCCGCGCAGCACGATCCGAGCGTGCCGCGCTACTGATTCTTTCGCTCCCAAGGACGTTCAATGCCTCCCAGGCCCCGGCTTCTGCCACTTTCCGCAGCCCTCGCAAGCGTCATTGCAGGCCTGCTCGCCCTGCCGGCCCAGGGCCAGACACTGAACGAACTCTACGATTCCGCGCGCGGCTTCGACGCCACCTACCAGGGCGCGCGAGCCCAGTACGAGGCCAACCTGGCGCGTGCGGCGCAGGCCAAGGCCGGCATCCTGCCGGCCGTCGGGCTCACGGCCGGCGTGAACCGCAGCAACCTGGACATCGACACCCTCACGGGCACAAGCCGCGGCGCCAGCGCCTCGCGCGACTTCAACACGCAGAACGTCGGCATCAACGCCACGCAGCCGCTGTACCGCCCTGCCAACTGGGCCACCTACGAGCAGGGCAAGCGCCAGACGGAGATTGCGCTGGCGGTGCTCACCACCGCCGAGCAGGACCTGATCGTGCGTGTGAGCCAGGCGTACTTCGACGTGCTCGCGAGCCAGGACAGCCTGGCGTTGGTGCGCGCGCAAAAAGTCGCCGTGGCCGAGCAGCTGGCCTCGGCCAAGCGCAACTTCGAGGTCGGCACCTCCACCATCACCGACTCGCGCGAAGCCCAGGCCCGCTACGACCTGGTGATCGCGCAAGAGATCGCCGCCGAGAACGACCTGCAGGTCAAGAAGATCGTGCTCGACCAGCTCGTCGGCCGCCCCGGCAGCGTGCCCGTGCCGCTGGCTGTGCCCGTCGTGCTGCCGACGGCGCAACCTGCCGACATCAACGCCTGGGTCGCGCAGGCCGACGAGGTGCATCCGGCGATCCAGCAGGCACGCCTGGGTCTGGACGTGGCTGGGCTCGAGGTGCAGAAGGCGCAGGCCGGCCACAAGCCCACGCTCGACGCCAACCTGGGCTACAACGTCACGCGCAACCCGACCGGCACGAGCACCAGCACCGTGGGCACGCGCGTCAACGCCGCCACGGTCGGCGTCACCTTCAACCTGCCGCTGTTCGCGGGCTTTGCCACCGAGAACCGCATCAAGGAAACGCTGGCGCTCGAAGACCAGTCGCGCAGCGTGCTCGACGGCACGCGCCGCAGCGTGGCGCAGGCCACGCGTGCGGCCTACCTCGGGCTGGTGTCGGGTGCGGGCCAGGTGAAGGCGCTCGAAGCCGCCGAAGCCTCCAGCCAGAGCGCGCTCGACGCGAACAAGCTGGGCTACCAGGTGGGCGTGCGCATCAACATCGACGTGCTCAACTCGCAAAGCCAGCTGTTCCAGACCAAACGCGACCTCGCGCAGGCGCGCTACAACGTGCTGCTGGGCAACCTGAAGCTGCGCCAGGCCAACGGCACGCTGACGACCGACGACATGAACGCGATCAACGCGACGCTGGCGCGCAATGGCAGCACGCCTGCAGTGCCTGCCGCGACGACGGGGGCGCCCGTGGTGCCCGTGACGCCGCCGGCCATTCCAGTGGTGCCGCCAGTGCCGGTGCAGCCATTCAACCCGCCCGCGCCGACGATGCCGTCGGCTCCGCCGCCGCCGGTGATCCTGAATCCGCCGCTGCGCTGAACGGTTTTTCTCCCTCCCCCGCTAGGGGAGGGTCGGGGTGGGGGCACAACGGCCTCGAACCCGTTGCAGCGCTCGTTGGGCGCTGGCCCCCATCCCAGCCTTCCCCCGGAAGGGGAAAGAGCGAATGCAGGGTCAGTCCAGCGTGGGCTCGGCCCGCGCCGCTTCGGGCGGCGGCGCGTTGTCGTCACCGGCCACCGGCGTCGTCACCGGCTCGGCCGCCTGCGCAATCGCCAGCACCGCTGTGGCCGTGCGTTCGGCCGCCCCGCGGTTCGACGACGAAAACGCCAGCGCGGCCTGCGCCATCACGGCACGACGCTCCGGGTTCTCGACCAGCTTGAGCGCGGCCGTGACGGCCTGCTCCATGCCCTCGACGCGCAGCGACGCGCCCGCCGCGAGCGACAACTGCGCCGCCTCGGCAAAGTTGAAAGTCGATGGCCCCATCACCACCGGGCAGCCGCAGGCCGCCGGCTCGATGAGGTTCTGCCCGCCCAGCGGCTCGAAGCTGCCGCCGAGCAAGGCCACGTCGGCCAGGCCGTAGTACAGCGCCATCTCGCCCAGCGAATCGCCGAGCCAGATCTCGGCCTCGGCCGGCTGGCCGGCCGCGCTGCGGCGTGCCACGGCAAAGCCTTCGGCTTCGATGAGCGCTGCCACTTCGTCGAAACGCTGTGGATGGCGCGGCACGATCATCCATTGCACGTCGTGCACGCGCTTGGCAATCGAGCGGATCGCGCCCTGCTCGGGCGGCACCGGCGAGGTGGCACCGAAGCGCTTGAGCACCTCGAGCAGCAGGCGTTCTTCGCCGTCGCGCGAGCTGGCCAGCACGACCATCGGCCGCGGCAGGTGCTCGCGCAGCGAGACGGCCGTGGCCAGTTGCCGCGCGTCGGGCGTGGCGTCGAACTTGAGGTTGCCGTAGATGCCGGCCACCTTGGCGCCGAGCGACACCAGCCGGTGCGCGTCGGCCTCGGTCTGCGCCCAGACGGCGGTGAGCGCCGAGTAGGCCGGCCGCGCCAGCCCGCTGAGCCGTTCGGCCGCGGCGCGCGATTTCTCGTTGAGCCGCGCATTGGCCAGCACCAGCGGAATGCGGCGCTCGGCGCAGGCGGCGGCCATCTCGGGCCAGACCTCGGTTTCCATCAGCACGCCGATGCGTGGCTGGAAGCGGTCGAGAAAGCGGGCGACGGCGCCCGGCGTGTCCCAGGGCTGCCAGACCTGCGTGTCGCCGGGCTCGAGCAGCTTGGCGCCCTCTTCGCGGCCCGTGGCCGTGCCGTGCGTGAGCAGGATCGGAATGCCCGGGTACTGGCGCCGCAGTTCGGCGATCAGGATGGCGGCGGCGCGCGTCTCGCCCAGCGAGACGGCGTGCACCCAGCACTGGGCAAAGCCGGTGGTGGCGTCGTCGTAGTGGCCGAAGCGCTCCTCGACAGCCACGGCATAGCCGGGCTCGGCGATGGCACGGCGCCGCAGCTTGCGGCGGACCAGCGGTTGGACGGCGGTGGTGAAAACGCCGTAAAGGCGAAGCAGCAGGGAACGCACAGGTTCTTCAGTGGGCAGCAGCGGCCAGCGTGGCGTCGGGCTTGACCGTTCGCAGCACCGCAAGCATCTGGGTCTCGATGCGTTGGAGCGCCGCCTCGGTCTGGCCTTCGAAGCGCAGCACCAGCACGGGGGTGGTATTGGAAGCGCGGATCAGCCCGAATCCATCGGGCCAGTCCACGCGCAGGCCGTCGATGGTCGAGACCTGGGCGGGTGCGTCGAAGCGCGCGTTCTTCACGAGCTGGGCGACCAGCACGTGCGGCTCGCCTTCGGCGCAGGCAACGTTCAGTTCAGGTGTCGAGAAGCTGGTGGGCAGCGCGTTGAGCACGGCGTTCGCGTCCGGGTGCTTGCTAAGGATCTCGAGCAGGCGGCAGCCCGCGTAGGTGCCGTCGTCGAAGCCGTACCAGCGCTCCTTGAAGAAGATGTGGCCGCTCATCTCGCCGCCCAGCGGCGAATCGATTTCCTTCATCTTCGCCTTGATGAGCGAATGGCCGGTCTTGTAGATCATCGGCGTGCCGCCCGCGGCCACGATGGCCGGCGCCAGGCGCTGCGAGCACTTCACGTCGTAGACGATGGTGCCGCCCGGCACGCGCGAGAGCACGTCCTGCGCAAAGAGCTGCATCTGACGGTCGGGAAAGATGTTCTGGCCGTCCTTGGTGACGATGCCCAGGCGGTCGCCGTCACCATCGAAGGCCAGGCCCAGTTCGGCGTCGCCGCGGGCCAGTTCGGCCATCAGGTCCTTGAGGTTCGCGGGCTGGCTCGGATCGGGGTGGTGATTGGGGAAGTTGCCGTCGACTTCGCTGAACAGCTCGACCACTTCACAGCCGATGGCGCGGAAGATGGCCGGTGCGGTCGCCCCCGCGATGCCGTTGCCCGAATCGACCACGATCTTCATGGGGCGCGCGAGCTTGATGTCGCCGACGATGCGCTGCGTGTAGGCCTCGGTCACGTCGACCTTGCGCACGCTGCCGCCGGGCGCGAGCGTGGCGCTGCCGTCTTCCATGGTCTTGCGCAGGCCCTGGATCTCGTCGCCGTAGATTGCGCGGCCGGCCAGCACCATCTTGAAGCCGTTGTAGTCCTTCGGGTTGTGGCTGCCCGTGACCTGGATGCCGCTCGTGCACAGCGTGTGGGCTGCGAAGTACAGCATCGGGGTCGTGACCGCGCCCACGTCGATCACCTCGACGCCGGTGGCGACCAAGCCGTCGATCAGTGCGTCCACCAGCGCCGGGCCCGACAGGCGGCCGTCGCGGCCCACGGCCACCGAGGTCTCACCGGCCGCGCGTGCTGCGCTGCCGAAGGCACGGCCCAGCGCCTCGGCCACTTCGACATCGAGACTGAGGGGCACGACGCCGCGGATGTCATAGGCCTTGAAGATCGATGCGCTGAGCTGCATGAAGGGCGGGGTCACTGTTGGTTCGGAGTCGGGCATTGTAGGCAACGCGTTGTAGACATCGATGTCCGAAAACGGCCAGTTGAAACGAGTCGAAACCGTATCATTTCCCCATGTCTACCGCCCACGCCCCCTCCGAAGTGCTCGAGAGCGACGCCTGCTACCTGGCAATGAAGACGCACGATGCGCGCTTCGACGGCTCGTTCTTCACGGCCGTGACCTCCACCGGCATCTACTGCCGGCCGGTCTGCCGCGTCAAGCTGCCGCGGCGCGAGAACTGCCGCTTCTTCCGCCACGCGGCCCAGGCCGAGGCAGCAGGCTTTCGGCCCTGCCTGCGCTGCCGGCCCGAGCTGGCACCGCGCGCGGCCAGCTGGTCGACCGAAGATGCCTCGCGCATCCTCGCGCTGCAGGCCGCGCGGCTCATCGACGAGCCCGACGCCTGGTCCGAAGAAGGCCCCGGCGCGGCGCAGATCGCGGCCCGCCTGGGCGTGAGCGACCGCCACCTGCGGCGCATCTTCGAGGCGCAGTTCGGCGTGTCGCCGCTGCAGTACCTGCAGACGCGCCGCCTGCTGGCCGCCAAGCAGCTGATCGCCGACACGCGCCTGCCGATGACGCAGGTGGCACTGGCCAGTGGCTTCGCGAGCGTGCGGCGCTTCAACGCGGCCTTCGTGGAGCACTACGGGCTCAACCCGAGCGCACTGCGCCGCGCGGGCGGCACCGAGGGCGGCGAAGGCAAGGCCATCGAAGTGCGGCTGGGCTTTCGCCCGCCCTACGACGCGAACGCCATGCTCGGCTTCTTCGCGCGGCGGGCACTGCGCGGCGTCGAGACCGTGCACACCGCCGACGGGAAGGAACCCGCCAAGGGCAGCACACCCACCTATGTGCGGCTGACGCGCACGCTGCGCGTGCAGCAACAAGGCGGGCAGACGCATGCCGGCTGGCTGCAGCTGCGCTTCGACCTCGAACGCGAACAGGTGCTGCTGGCCGTGAGCGATTCGCTGGCCGCGGTGCTGCCGATCGTCATCAGCCGCGCACGCGCGCTGTTCGACCTCGACGCGGAGCCGATGGCCATCAACGCCGCGCTGCATGCGGCCTTTCCGCATGGCGACGGGCTGCGCGTGCCGGGCACGGTCGACGGCTTCGAGCTTGCGGTGCGGGCGGTGCTGGGCCAGCAGATCACCGTGGCCGCGGCGCGCACGCTGGGCTCGCGGCTGGTCGAGGCCTTCGGCGACGCGATCGACACGCCCATCGACGGCCTGACCCGCCTGTTCCCCACGCCCGCCGCGCTGGCAGCAGCCAGTGGCGATGCGCTCGGGCAGCTGGGCATCGTGCGCCAGCGGCAGGCTGCGCTGCAGGCCATTGCGCGCGAAGTGGCCTCGGGCCGGCTGGCGCTGCATGCGGGCGCCGACGTGCCCTCGACCCTCGCGGCGCTGCAGGAACTGCCCGGCATCGGCGCCTGGACCGCGCAGTACATCGCGATGCGCGCGCTGCGCTGGCCCGACGCCTTTCCCGCCGGCGACGTGGCGCTGCAGAAGGCGCTGGGCGTGACCACCGCGCGTGCCGCGGGCGAGGCCTCGCAGGCCTGGCGGCCCTGGCGCAGCTATGCGGTGCTGCGCGCGTGGCACACGCCGCCCGCACCACCCGAACCGGCATCGGCTGCCGCAACGCCGATCGCTTCTTCCGACCTCGCAACGGCAGGCCTCGTGCCTGAAGGACCATGAAATTCAAACGCACAGTCATTTACACCTCGCACATCGACACGCCGCTGGGCGGCGTCACGATGGCCGCCACCGACCAGGGCCTGGCGGGCGTCTGGTTCGACCAGCAGCGCCACTGGCCCGACACCGCGGGCTGGCAAACGAAAGACGACCACCCCGCGCTGGTCGAAGCCGCCGCGCAACTGCACGACTACTTCGCGGGCCGCCGCAGCCACTTCGACATGCAGCTCGACCTGTCGCACGGCACGGTCTTCCAGCAGGGCGTGTGGCAGGCACTGCTCGCCATTCCGGCCGGCGAGACCACGACCTACGGCGCGTTGAGCCAGCGCGTGGGCAACCCGGCAGCGGTGCGCGCGGTCGGCGCGGCGGTCGGGCGCAACCCGATCAGCGTGATCGTGCCCTGCCACCGCGTGCTGGGTGCAGACGGCTCGCTGACCGGTTACGCTGGCGGGCTCGATCGCAAGACGGCCTTGCTCGAGCTCGAGACCGGCAAGTAAGACAGAAGAAAACACCGTCGATGGCGCTGTCTTCCTTGCGCCACTCCACAAAGAGACGCATGACCACAACGAACAACAACACCACCGTCGCTTCCTCGCCTTCGCCCGCTCCCGCCGCGCTTGCGCCCAGGGCGTGGCTCATCGACCTCGTGCTGCTGGGCGCGCTGTGGGGCGCCTCCTTCCTGTTCATGCGCATCGGCGCGGCGGAGTTCGGTGCGCTGCCGACCGCCGCCGTGCGCGTGGCCATCGCAGCGGCGTTCCTGCTGCCGATCGCGCTGCTGCGCGGCCAAGGGCCATCGATCGCCAAGCACTGGAAGGCCAGCCTCACGGTCGGCATCTTCAACTCGGGCATGCCCTTCGCGCTGTTCTGCTTTGCGCTGCTGACCATCAACACCGGCCTGGCGGCGGTGCTCAACGCGACCACGCCGATGTTCGGCGCGCTGGTGGCCTGGGCCTGGTTTCGCGAACGCCCCAACGGCTCACGCCTTGTCGGCCTCGTGATCGGCTTCGCGGGCGTCGCGATGCTCGCCAGCCGCAGCGCCGGCCTGCATGCCGGCGCCAGCAACCACGCCGCGCTGTGGGCCGTGCTGGCCTGCCTTGCGGCGTGCCTGTGCTACGGCATCTCGGCCAGCGCCACGCGCCGCCACCTGGCCGGCGTGCCCGCGCTGACCACGGCCACTGGCAGCCAGATCGGCGCCACGCTGTTCCTCGTGCTGCCCGCCATCTGGCTCTGGCCCGCGCAGATGCCCAGCCTGCGCGCGTGGGCGGCGCTGCTGGCGCTGGGCATCGCCTGCACGGGCGTGGCCTACATCCTGTTCTTCCGGCTCATCGAACGCGCCGGTCCGGCGCGCGCGCTCACCGTGACCTTCCTCGTGCCGGTGTTCGCGCTGTTCTACGGCGCCGTGTTCCTCGGCGAGCAGATCACGCAGTGGATGCTGATCTGCGCCTTCGTGATCGTGTGCGGCGTGGCGCTGTCGACCGGCATCGTCAAGCTGCCGTCGCTGCGCAAGGCCGCGGGCTGAGCCGGGCTCAGACCACGCCGGCCACCACGTTCACCGACAGGGCCAGCACCAGCATGTTGAAGGCGAAGGCGAGCACGCTGTGGACCAGCGTGATGCGCCGCATCTCGTGCGACGTGGCCTGCACGTCCGACACCTGCGAGGTCATGCCGATCACGTAGGCGTAGTACATGAAGTCGAAGTAGTCGGGCGCTTCCCTGCCCGGAAAGTCGAGCCCTCCGTCGGAGGCGTGGTCCTTGCGGTCGATGTAGTAGCGGTGCGCGTAGTGAAAGGCGTAGATCGTGTGCATCATGAGCCACGACCCCGCCAGCGCCACCAGCCCGAGCGCCACGTGCGCGCCGCGCGCCCAGCCGCTGAGCTGTCTCACCTGTTGCAGCAGCATCGCGATGGCGACCACGCTCACGCCCACCGCCACCAGCATCGACACCAGGATCACGACGTTGGGCTGGTCCAGCTGCTGCGCGCGCTCGCGCGTGCGCTGGGCATCGAAGGTCTCGGCCAGCCACCAGCTGAGCACCTGGTACACCGCCACGCCCGCGCACCAGCCGGCCAGTGCGCGCGCCGTGAAGCCCATCGGCCACGGCAGCAGCGCCACCGCGACGGCCGCCGCGGCTCCGTAGAGCAAACGTTGGGGGCCGGTGGTGGTGGAGAGGTGTGCGCGCATGGGCGGACTGTAGCGCCGTGCTGCGCATCAGCGATTTCCTACAGGCACATCCGCCATCGGCGCATGCACAGCCCGGCGCCGTCTCACTAACGTAGTGCGGTTCCAGGGAGCTCAGCCCGCAGGCGTCGCGACACACGCGCAGGCCCGAGGCGTCTTTCATCCGAAGGATTTCTTTCATGCTGTTGCTTCGTTCGCGCTCGCGCGGCGTCCCTGGCGCGCTGGCTGCTGCCGGCGTTCTCATCACCTCCATCGCCGCGCCCGTCGCCGCGACGGCCGAACCCTCTCCGGCACTGGACCGTTTCAGCTTCTCGGTCGGCGCCTTCAATGCCGACCCCAAGTTCAGCGCCTCGGTCGAAACGCCCTACGGCGTGCTGCGCTCGAACGAACTCAAGCCCGGCCGCGTGACCATGCCGCGCATCACGGCCGACGTGCTGATCGGCGACAGCCAGGGCATCTCCTTCGACTACTACCGCTACAAGCGCGACTACGACGGGCAGGTGGGGGCCAACACCACGATCGGCGGCTTCGGCGCGCTGAGCGCCATCGGCAACGCGAACCTCTCGGCGCAGCTCGACTTCGCCAAGCTCTCCTACAAGTGGTGGCTCGGGTCGGGCAACACCGTCTTCGGGCTGGGCGCCGGCGCGGCCTACTACCGCGCGACCTTCGGTGCCAGCGCGCTGGTCGGCGTGAACGGACAGGTGCGCTCGGTCAGCGAACGCTCGAGCGACAACGCCATCGCGCCCCTGCTCGAGATCGGCGTGCGCCACGCGATCACGCCCGACCTGCGGCTGTTCGCCGATGCCTCGGGCGTGTGGAAAAGCAGCGGCCGCTTCCACGGCAACATCTACAACGCATCGGCCGGTGTGGAGTGGTTTCCCGTGAAGAACGTGGGCCTGGTGCTGTCGTACGGCGTGACCAACATCGACCTGACGCGCGACGGCAGCTTTGCCGATTCGCGCCTCAAGGTGCGGCTGCAAGGGCCTTCGGCTTTCGTGAAGGCGCGCTTCTGACGTTGCCCGGGCAAGCGGTAGGCGCCGCATAGCCACTCTTCGCAAGACCGGCAGGCCGTGCCGGTCTTAGTCTGCGCTCCGATCGACACCACAACGACCGGAGACACGACGCCATGCCCGCCGCCCGCCCAGAGACCGCACCCCCCTCCTTCCAGCGCATCGCCCGCATTGCGCTGGGCGACGTGATCCACCGCAGCGCGCGGCGCTTCGGCGCGCGCACCGCGCTCATCGAGGGCGAGCACCGCATGAGCTACACCGAGCTCGATGCTGCATCGAACCGCTTCGCGCACCACCTGCTGGGCCTGGGCCTGGCCAGCGGCGAGCGCGTGGGCATGCTGTGCAACAACTCGATCGAGATGGTGGTCGCGCTGCTCGGCATCCAGAAGGCCGGGCTGGTGTGGGTGCCGATCAACACGGCGCTCGCGGTCGATGCCATCGGCTACATCCTCGAACACGCCGAGGTGCGGCACCTCGTGATCGACACCGCGCTGCACGCCAAACCCGAACTGCGCCAGCTGCTCGACACCGCGGCCGTCTCGCCGCTGCTGTGCGTGCTCGACGGCGACACGCTACCACCCGGCGTGCGCACCGTGGCGCAAGCCATCGCGCAAGGCCCGGCCACGCTGCCCGATGTGGCCATCGACACCAACCAACTCGCACTCATCATGTACACCAGCGGCACCACCGGCCGGCAGAAGGGCGTGATGCATTCGCACGCCTCGGTGCATTCGGTGCTGATGAGCAACATGCTCGAATGGGGCGGCAGCCCCACGCACCACGATGTGTGGAGCAACGTGCTGCCGCTCTTTCATTGCGGGCAGCACACGGTGCTGATGTCGGCGCTGGCGGTGGGCGGCACGAACGTCATCCTGCGCGGCTTCGACCCGGGCGCGATGCTCGCCGCCATCGAGCGCCACAAGATCACCGTGACGGTCGGGCTGCCGATGATGTACGGCGCGCTGCTGGCGCACCCGCAGCGCGCATCGCGCGACCTGTCGAGCCTGCGGCTGTGCGTGTATGCGATGGCGCCGATGTCGCGCACGCTGCTGCTGCGCCTTCTCGACACCTTCTGCCCCAACTTCGCACTGGCTTCGGGGCAGACCGAGATGTACCCCGGCGCCACCATCTTCGAGACGCACCAGCAGCGCGAGCGCTTCGGCTCGTACTGGGGCGTGGGCACGATGGTGAACGAGGTCGCGGTGATGGGCGACGAGGGCGAGCTGCTCGCACCGAATCAGGTCGGCGAAATCGTCTTTCGTGGACCGAACGTGATGCTCGGTTACTACAAGGACCCGCAGGCCACGGCCAATGCACAGCGCTTCGGCTGGCACCACTCGGGCGACCTGGGCACGCTCGACGACGACGGGCAGCTGATCTTTCTCGACCGGCTCAAGGACATGGTCAAGTCGGGCGGCGAGAACGTGCCCTCGCTCAAGGTCGAGGAGGTTCTGCTGCGCCACCCGGCCGTGCTCAACGCCGCGGTGGTCGGCCTGCCGCACGAGCGCTGGGGCGAAGCCATCACGGCCTTCGTCACGCGCCGGCCCGATGCGCCGGCGGAGTTCTCGGAAGCCGCGCTCACGGCGCATTGCAAGGAACACCTCGGCGGCTTCGAGGTGCCGAAAGACATCGTCTTCCTGCCCGCGCTGCCGATGACCTCGACGGGCAAGATCCAGAAGTTCGAGCTGCGCCAGGCGCACCAGGGGCACTACCAGCGCGACTGAATCAGCATCAGGACGACTGCAGTTTCTCCAGCAGCGACGCCCGCACTTCTTTCTTGAGCACCTTGCCGACCTTGGAGCGCGGCAGGTCGGCCCACACCTCGACCTGTTTGGGCGCCTTCACGCTGCCGATGCGCGACTTGACGAAGGTCTTGATCGCCTCGGCATCCACGCTGCGGCCCGCATGCAGCTGCAGCACGGCCACCACGCGCTCGCCCCACTTCTCGTCGGGCAGGCCGACGACCGCGCTGTCCTGCACGTCGGGGTGCTGCATCAGCACCTGCTCGACCTCGGCGGAGTAGACGTTGAAGCCGCCCGAGATGATCATGTCTTTGGCGCGGTCGACGATGAACAAAAAGCCATCGGCATCGAGGTAGCCGATGTCGCCCGTGTGGTGCCAGCCGTGGCGTGAGGCCTCCTGCGTGGCCTTCGGGTCCTTGTAGTAACCGCGCATCACGAGCGAGCCGCGCACCACGATCTCGCCGCTCTCGCCTGTGGGCAGCAAGGCGCCCTCGCCGTTCATGATGCCGACCTGCACCAGCGGACCGGGCCGCCCCGCCGAGGCCAGGCGCTGGCGCGCCACCGAACCGTCGGCATTGAAGTGGTCGCGCGGCGGCATCATCGAGACCATCATCGGCGCCTCGGTCTGGCCGAAGAGCTGCGCCATGACGGGGCCGATCTTGTCGAGTGCTTCTTCGAGCCGCGCGGCCGACATGGGCGCGGCGCCGTACCAGAAGCACTGCAGCGAATCGCGCTTCGTCTGCGCCAACTCGGGGTGCTGCAGCAGCATGTAGATCAGCGTCGGCGGCAGGAAGGTGTGGGTGACACGCCGGCGCTCGATGAGCGCGAGGAACTCGCTCAGGTCGGGCTTGGGCATGATGACCACCCGCCCGCCCAACGCCATCACCGGCAGGCACAGCACGCCGGCCGCATGCGTGAGTGGCGCGAGCGCCAGGTACACGGGCCGGCCCTCGAACGGGTAACCCATGAGGGTCAGCGCCGACATGGCCTCGAGGTTGCCGCCCGAGAGCATCACGCCCTTGGGCTGGCCGGTGGTGCCGCCGGTGCCGGCGATCATGGCCACGTCGTCGGGCGGTGCGATGTCGATCGGCGCATCGTCCAGGCCGTCGATCCATTCGTCCATCGAAGGCGCGAAGGCCTGCTTCTGGTCGAGGCACACCAGCGCCTTCAGTTGCGGCAGCTGCGCGCGCATCTGCTCGACCATGGGCGCGTAGTTGCTGTGGAACACGAGGCACGTGCAATCGAAGGCATCGAGCACGAAGGCGTTCTCGCTGGCTTCGTTGCGCGGGTTGATTGGGCACCACACGCAGCCCGCGCGCGAAATGCCGAACACCGTGGCGAAGGCCATGGCGTCGTTGCTCGAGAGCACCGCCACCTTGCTCCCCGGCGCGATGCCGGCGCGCTGCAGGCCGCGCGCCACGCGCCAGCTGACGCGTTGCACCTGTGCATAGCTCAGGTCGGCGTCGCCCATGGTGAGGCACGGCGAATCGGCGCCCTGCTGGGCGCCTTTGTCGAGGTAGTCGACGAGGCGCATGGGGGTCAGCCCATCCGCGTGAGCACGGGTTCCTGCACCAGCCCGAAGCTGCGCAGCGCCCCCAGCAACTCGCGGTGCCCGAAGGCCTGGCAGCCCGACGCAAAGCCGGCGCGCCGCGGCGCCTGCTGCAGCAGCGAGGCCGCGGCATAGGCCTGCAGCAGGCCGGTCTGCTTGTAGTTGCAGTTGCCGAAGATCACGCAGTGCGCGCGGCCCAGCGGACCGGAGGCATGCACCGAATCGACCGACTTGTTGATGCGCGGGTTCTCGCGTGGCGGCATGGTGTTCATCACGCCCGCCGCCGTCTGCGCCAGCGCGGCATAGCGGTCTTCGTCGTTCATGCCTTCGGTGGCCTTGAGCGCGGCGGCCACGATCTGCGGCACGCCCAGCATCAGCGGCTTGTTGAAGACGCCGCCGAGCACCTTCACGTTGGCCACGCGCGGATCGCGCTTGAACCACACCGGATGCGAGGTGCCGCCCCAGGGCAATGCCAATGCGGCTTCGTGCTGGCCCGGAATCGACAGGTGGTACAGGCCCGCGTCGGGTTGCCACTCGACGTACTGGTTCTGCTCCAGGAAGAAGGCCTTCGATGTGGCGGCGTTCACCAGGATGGTCTGCGTCGATGCGATGGTCGGGCTGCCGCCCCAGAACACGGCGATGTCGAGCGTGTCCAGGCCCGGTGTTTCCAGGCACAGCTGCGCGGCGATTTCGCCGGTGGTGTACATCTGCGCCAGGCCGGGCGAGAGCAGCAGGCCTGCGGCGGCGAACTTGGCGCCGTAGTTTTGGTCGAGCGTGATGAGCCAGTCTTGCTCGCCGGTGGTGTCGGTGTAGTGGCAACCGGCGGCCAGGCAGGCATCGACCACCTCGGGGCCGAACTTGGCGAACGGCCCCACCGTGTTGAGCACCACCGAGGCGCCGGTGAAGAGTTCGGTGAGCGCCTCGACCGTGTGCGCGACCTCGACCACTTCGTAGTCCGCGGTCTCGATGCCGGGCACGTTCGACTTCATCGCCGCTTCGAGCTTCTGTGCGCTGCGGCCGGCGGCAATGAAGGGGATGTGGTACTCGCGCAGGTACTCGCAGACCAGGCGCCCGGTGTAGCCGGAGGCGCCGTAGACGATGACGGGTTTCTTCTTGCTGCTGCTCATGTTCTTTGCTCCTTGTTGATCGCTCACATGCCCATGCCGCCGTCCACCGCGAGGCCCGCACCGGTGATGAACCGGGCGGCGTCGGAGCAGAGGAAGACCACCACGTCGGCCATGTCGCCGACCTCGCCGAGGCGGCCCAGCGGCGTCTGGCCGATGACGTCGCCCACGGCGGCCTCGACGCTGGGCGCGAGCCCGGCGGCCACGATGTCGTTGGCGAGCTTCATGCCCATGTCGGTGGGCACGAGCCCGGGGTAGATGCAGTTGACTCGCACGCCGTAGCCCAGCTTGCCGGACTCCATGGCCGCCACGCGCGTGGCGCGGTCGACCGCCGACTTGGTCGCCGAGTAACCGGCAATGGCGGGGAACGCGATGGTGGCCGCGACCGACGCGATGTTGACCACCGCCCCGCCGCCGCCTGCGCTGCCGCCGGGGCGCATGGCGCGAAAGGCGTGCTTCATGCCCAGCAGCGTGCCGGCCACGTTCACGTCGAGCATGCGGCGCAGGTCGTCGCCGTCAACGTCGATCACCAGCGAGGTGATCTCGATGCCCGCGTTGTTGACCAGGATGTCGAAGCCGCCCAGCGCCTTCACCGTGGCTTCGGTGGCAGCAGCCCAATCGCCGTCCTTCGTGACGTCGAGCGGAACGAAGCCCACCTTCGCCCCTTCGGCCGAGAGCCGCTGCGCGGTCTCCTTCCCCAGATCGGCGAGCACGTCGCCGATCATCACCGACGCACCCGCTTGCGCCAGTGCTTGTGCAATGCCCGCGCCGATGCCGCGCGCACCACCCGTCACCAGGGCCTTGCGCCCCGTCAAGTCGAACTTGGCCATCACTTGTCTCCTGTGAATATGTTTATGAGATGGAGCGGCCATGCTAGAAATCGACTTGACGAGTGTCAAGAATTTTTTTGACGACTGCCCAAATTTCGTAAAATGCCTCTGGAATGCACGTACGAGGGATTTCCCGCGCCGCGTGCTATGGTTTGCAATCACCAGGAAACACAGCGGCCGGCACTCTGCGGCCTGGCTAGAAATGACCACTCATTCACGGGTAAAAAAGCACGCCACGCGGGTGCAAAAGGCGCCGGCCGACAAGTTCGCGGAGCGCCGCGCCGAGCTCGGCGAGGCCGCCCTCACCACGCTGGCCACGCTCGGCTACGCGCGCACCAGCCTGCGCGAGATCGCGCAGAACTCCGAGTTCTCGCACGGCGTGCTGCACTACTACTTCAGCGACAAGGTCGACCTCATCGTCTGCAGCGTCAAGCAGTACAAGGCGCGCTGCGTCACGCGCTACGACCACGCGGTCGACACCGCCACCACCTACGACGAGCTCATGGAAGGCTTCCTGCAGAGCCTGGGCGACACGCTGCAGGGCGAAGGCCACGTGCACCGGCTCTGGTACGACCTGCGTTCGCAGGCGCTGTTCGAAGCGGCGTTCCACGACGACGTGGTGGAAATCGACAAGAGCCTCGAAGACATGATCTGGCGCATCATGAGCCGCTTCGCCGAACTCTCGGGACAAGACCCGGGCCTCCCGCCCTCGGCCTGCTACGCGCTCTTCGACGGGCTGTTCCTGCAGGCGCTGCTCAAGCACCTCTCGGGCGACACGAAGGCCATTGCCGACATGCAGGCCGATGTGCGGCAGTCGATCGAGCGGTTGTTTGCCGCGCCTGCCAAGGCCACACCCGCCCCCCGCAAGCGCCGCGCCTGACGCCGCCATGGCGCCGTTCAATACTGCCTACCGGCAGACGCTGCTCGCCGGGCGGCTCACCCTGGGCCTGATGACGCCGCTGGCGCGCCCGCACGGGACGATGGCCGACCCCGCGATCGAACTGCAGCTAGCCCGCCTGGCCGACACGCTCGGCTTTGCCGCGCTGTGGACGCGCGACGTGCCGGTGATGCTGCCGCAGGGCGAAGAGACTGCGGTGCTCGACGAGCCCTTCATCTGGCTCACCGCGCTGGCCGCCGCCACGCAGCACATCGCGCTCGGCACCGCCGCCGCCGTGCTGCCGCTGCGCCATCCGCTGCACGTGGCCAAGGCGGCGCTCTCGCTCAACCGCCTCTCGAACGACCGCTTCATCCTCGGCCTGGGCTCGGGCGATCGCGAGGCCGAGTTCGCCATCTTCCAGCAGGACATCGCGCTGCGCGGCGACGTCTTCCGCGAACGCTGGAACCTCGTGCGCTCGGCGCTCTCGCCCGATGCGGGCGACCGCGCCGCACTGCACGAAGCCACCGGCGGCCACGACCTCATGGCGCCACCCGCCGCGCGCATCGGCATGCTGGTGGTGGGCTCGGCGCGCCAGTCGCTTCAGTGGACCGCCGCCCACGCCGACGGCTGGGCGACCTACCACCGCGACGAGGCGCGCCAGCAGGGCCGCATCGGTCTGTGGCAGACCGCGCTGCGCGAACGCGCAGGCGGCGAAGCCAAGCCCTTCGTTCAATCGTTGCAGCTCGACCTGCTGGACGATGCCGACGCGCCCGCCGAACCCATCGAACTCGGGCTGCGCACGGGACGCCATGCGCTCGTCAACTACCTCGACCGCATGGAAGACGCCGGCGTCGCCCATGTGCTGCTGAACCTCGCGCGCAGCAGCCCGCGGCCCGCGCTGGACATCGTCAACGAGCTCGGCCGCGAGGTGCTGCCGCGCCTGCAAGGCCATGCGCGCACATCGCCGCCCTGAGCCGGGCAGAATCCGGCGCTCGCTGTTGTTGCCCCTCTCCCAAGGACTCCCAAGGACCCGCCCCATGACCGATCTCTCGCACTTCCCCATCACGAAGAAATGGCCCGCGCAGCACCCTGAGCGCCTGCAGCTGTACTCGCTGCCCACGCCCAACGGCGTGAAGGTGTCGATCCTGCTGGAGGAAACCGGCCTGCCCTACGAGCCGCACCTCGTGAGCTTCGAGACCAACGACCAGATGTCGCCGGAGTTTTTGTCGCTCAACCCGAACAACAAGATCCCCGCCATCCTCGACCCCAACGGCCCGGGCGGCCAGCCGCTGGCGCTGTTCGAATCGGGCGCCATCCTGCTGTACATCGCCGAAAAGACCGGCCAGTTCATTCCCCAGGACGCAGCGGCCCGCTACGAAACCATCCAGTGGGTGATGTTCCAGATGGGCGGCATCGGCCCCATGTTCGGCCAGCTCGGCTTCTTCAACAAGTTCGCGGGCAAGGCCTACGAAGACAAGCGCCCGCGCGACCGCTATGTGGCCGAATCGAAGCGCCTGCTCGGCGTGCTCGACAAGCACCTCGCCGACCGCGCATGGATCATGGGCGACAGCTACACCATCGCCGACATCGCCACCTTCCCGTGGGTGCGCAACCTGATCGGCTTCTACGAGGCCGGCGACCTCGTGGGCTTCAGCGATTTCAAGAACGTCGCGCGCGTGCTCGAAGCCTTCGTGGCGCGGCCCGCGGTGGTGAAGGGCCTGGGGATTCCGGCACGGGGCTGAGGCTCGGCCCCACGCCGGGCAGCGCGATCAGTTCGCGCTCAAATCCATGAGCATCCGCGACAGCAAATAGAGCCGCGGCACCACGCTCTCGACCTCGGCGTATTCCTCCGGCGTGTGGATGCCGCCGCCCACGATGCCGAAGCCGTCGAGCACCGGCACGCCGACACCGGCCACGAGGCTGGCGTCGGCGGCGCCGCCGCTGCTCTCGATGGTGAGCTTCTTGCCGATCTCGCCGTAGATGCCCTCGGCCATGCGCACGAGCTTGTCCGATGCGGGCGAGCGTGGCATCGGCGGCAGGCCGCGCACGAGGCGCACGCGCACCTCGGTCTCGGGGATGAGTTTGTTCTGCGCGATGCGCGTCAGGTCTTTCTCGACGCGGTCGAGCTCCTCGGGCGTGGCGGCGCGCACGTCGCCCTTGGCGCTGGCCGAGGCGGGAATCACGTTGGTCGGGCCATTGGCCGTGAGCACCGTGAAGTTGACCGTGGTCTTCTTCGCCGCATCGGCCACCTTCGACAGTTGCAGCACCTGGTGCGCGACTTCCATCGCCGCGTTGCGGCCCGCTTCGGGCGCGACGCCCGCGTGCGACGCGAGCCCCTTCACCTCGATGAGCGCCGTGGCCGAGCCCTTGCGCTCGACGACGAGGCCGTCGGCCGGACGCCCCGGCTCGAGGTTCAGCGCCACGTCGTGCTGCTTGGCCACGCGCTCGATGAGCGCGCTGGTGCCGACCGAGCCCGTCTCTTCGTTGGTGTCGATCAGGAAGGTGATCTGGCCGTAATCCTTGAAGCCGATCTTCTGAAGAATCTTCAGCGCCTGCAGGCCGGCCACGACACCGCCCTTGTTGTCCATCACGCCGGGGCCATAGGCGCGGCCGTCCTTGATGTAGAAGGGCTTGCCCGCGGCCGTGCCGTCCTTGAACACGGTGTCGATGTGGGCCAGGATCAATATCTTCTTCTTGCCCTGCCCCGTCAGCGTCGCGACCAGGTTGGTGCCCGGATGCGGCTCGGCGGGAAAGCTCTCGATGCGCGCGTCGAGCTTGCGCAGTTCGTCCGCCACCATCTCACGCACCTTCGCCAGCCCTTCGGTGTTGGTCGAGCCGGAGTCGATGTTGACCATGCGCTCCAGCAGCTGCAGCGTTTCGTCCTTCTGCTGCGTGGCGGCGTCGAGCACGCCCTGGTGCGGCTTCTGGGCCATGGCGTTGCCAACGACGAGCAAGGCACCGGCGAGCACGGCGCCTTGGCAAGCGGCGCGCGTCCATGAACGCGGGGTGGAGCGGATGTGCATGAGGAAGCCTGTTCTTTCTGTTGTGGAGAGGGTTCGTTCGAAGCGGGCGGCAGGCTATCACCCGCTGCGTGACTGGGTCAACGCGAGCCGGCCACACAGGCACCACCTGTTGCTGGCGCCCACGTTTGGCCGCGGAAACCCAACGCTTCGGTGTTACATTAAATAAGAATGGTTCTTATTAACCCCATCCCCGGGGTCACCGATGCCGGCGCGCTCCGGCCATCGGCCCAGGGGTCTTTTGTCGATGCTTGCGAGAAGGCGACCGGATGCGCGACCTCGTCCAGGAACTTGTGTCTCACTGCGCGGACTTGCGCCGGCAGCTCACGCGCGACCTGCGCGACCCGCACCATGCGGCCGACATTGCGCAGTCGAGCTTCGAGCGCGTGTACACGCACACGCTCGGCCTGCGTGACGGCGCCGCCATCGAGTCGCCGCGCGCCCTGCTGTTCCGCGTGGCGCGCAACCTGTGCATCGACGAAGCCCGCCATCGCAAGGTGGCGCAGGAGTGGGCCGTCTCGCATGCCGTCGTGGGCACGCACCTCACGGCCCCCTCGTCCGAATACGTCGTGGCCCAGCACCGCGTGCTGCGCCGCGTGGTGGAAACCATGGAACAGCTGCCGCCGCGCCGGCGCGAGGTGTTCCTGCTGTTTCGCGCCTACGGCCACTCGCGCGCCGAAATTGCGCAGCGCCTCAACATCACCGAGATGGCGGTCGCCAAGCACCTGCTGCGCGCCACCATCGACTGCTCGCGCGTGTTCGCCGAGCTGCGCCAGGAACTGATCGAGCCGCAGGCGGTGAACAGCCACGCGGGTTTCGACACGGCACTGGCTGAAGATTTCTCATGACCGTGGCGGCCCCTGCGGTCGTTCCGCGTGAACGGCTGATCGAACGCGCGCTCGCGCTCATCGTCGAGGACGAGATCGCGCCGCCGAGCCCGGCTGCCAACAGCGCCCGGCTCGCGCTCGACCAGTGGCGCACCCGCTCGCCCGAGCACGCCGCCGCCGTGCGCGAGGCGCGCGAGCGCTGGAACGCCCTGGGCGGCATGGCCGACGACCTGCGCGCGCACTTCGACGAGCCCACGCCCGCCTCCGTACCGCGCAACCCCTCGCGCCGCAAGATGCTGCTGTCCGTCGCCGGGCTGCTCGGCGCCGGCGTGGTCGCCGGGCGCGGTGTGCAGTGGTACTGGCAGCAGCCCGTGTTCCAGGCCACGTATCGCACGCCCAACGCGCGGATGCTGAAAGTCACGCTGGCCGACGCGGCCGAGGGCATCGGCAGCCGCCTCGACCTCGCTCCGCAAAGCGCCGTCGACGTCACGCTCTACCGCCGCCGCCGCATGGTCGACATGGCACGCGGCGAGGTCCGTTTCGACGTGGCGCCCGACGCCGACCGGCCCTTCGTGGTGCGCACGCGCGAGGCCCTCATCGAAGTCGTCGGCACCGCCTTCACCGTGCGCGACCGCGGCGGCCCGATCACCGTGGGCGTCGAGCACGGCCATGTGCGCGTGCAGGTGCTGCGCCACGCCGGCACCGAACGCAGCGACGAGGTGGTCGACCTGCGCGCCGGCGACATGCTCGAAGTGCGCGACGGCCACGCCGACCCGGTGCGCCAGGCCGACACCGCCGCCCTCTCGGCGTGGCGCGACGGCTGGCTGGTGTTCGACAACACGCCGCTGGGCGATGCGCTGGCCGCGGTCAACAGCTACCGCAACGCGCCCATCGTGGGCGCCGACGCCCGCATCGACGCGATGCGGCTCTCGGGGCGTTTTCGCACCAACGACTCGGCCGGCCTGCTCGACGCGCTGCCCGCCATCCTGCCGCTGGTGGCGGTCACCCGTCCCGACGGCAGCGTGATCCTGCAGGCACGCTGACCCCGGTGCGCCCCCAGGCGCGCCCGTTCCTTTTCAGTTTTTTTCGACCCGCATCGACGCGGCGGCCGACGGCGTGTCACGGGCCTGTCTCTCTTTTTCGAGTTCAAACGTCTTACATCCAGAAGCACCCCGCATCCGATCGACGGATGCAGCGCGCCCCGGTTTTCATGTCGCACCGATTTATTTGTCTGGAGCCTTCACCCATGCGTTTCTCGCCTCGCCACCGACTCCTGAGCGCCGCGCTTGCCGCCGCCTTCGGAACCGCCTTTGCCAGCTGGAGCGGCCTTGCCGCCGCCCAGGGCGCCGACCAGGCCGCCGCCCAAGCGCGCGACATCAACGTGCCCGCCCAGCCGCTGGGCGCCGCACTCAACGAGCTGTCGCGCCAGACCGGCGTGCAGGTGCTCGCCGCCGGTGACGTGGTCTCGGGCCTGGCCGCACCGGCCGTGTCGGGCCGCCTGAGCTTCCAGCAGGCGCTCGACCGCCTGCTGGCCGGCAGCGGCCTCGTGGCGGTGCGCAACGGCCCCACGCGCGTCACCATCCAGCGCCAGAGTGCGGCCAGCGCCTCCACGCTGCCCGCCGTGACCGTGGCCGCGCAGGCCTCCACCGACGGCACCACCGAAGGCTCCGGCTCGTACACCACGCGCGCCGCCGCCGGTGCCACGCGCATGGACCTGTCGCTGCGCGAAACGCCGCAGCCGATCAGCGTCATCGGCCGCCAGCAGATCGACGACCAGAACCTCGTCACCCTGGACGACGTGCTGCGCCAGACGCCCGGCATCGTGGCCGACCGCAACGACGAGCGCGTGACCTTCTCGTCGCGCGGCTTCGCGCTGAGCACCATGGTCGACGGCGTGCCCACGCTGGGCTTCAACAGCGTGGCCGGCGAGTCGAGCATGATCAGCACCGCCTTCTACGACCGCGTCGAAGTGATCCGCGGCGCGGCCGGCCTGCTCAACGGCGTGGGCTCGCCCGGCGGTGCCATCAACCTCGTGCGCAAGCGCCCGACCTCGGAGTTCGCCGGCCACATCTCGGGCGGCATCGGCTCCTGGAGCCGCTACAACGCCGAGATCGACGTGGGCGGACCGCTCAACGAGGCCGGCACCGTGCACGGCCGCTTCATGGCCTCGCGCACCGACGGCAAGAACTTCATCGAGAACAAGAAGCGCACCGAAGACGCGCTGTACGGCATTCTCGAAGTCGACCTCGCCGCGGGCTCCCGCCTGTCGGTGGGCTTCGAGCACCAGAAGACCGCCATCGATGGCGCCAACTACGGCCAGAGCCCGCTGTTCTTCAGCAACGGCCAGCGCACCCACCTGCCGCGCTCGTTCAACTCGAGCGCCCCGTGGAGCTACTGGGACATGTACAGCGACAAGCTGTTCGCCAACCTCGACCAGCAGCTGGGCGGCGGCTGGCAGCTGAAAGTGGATGCGAGCTACCTCAAGAGCAAGCGCGAGCGCGCCTCGGGCGACCTGAGCATCTACCGCGCCATCAACGAGCGCACCGGCGCTTCCACCATCGACATCCGCGAGAACCCCGCCGAAGGCGCCAACAAGGCCCTCGACGTGCACCTGAAGGGCCCGTTCGAGGCCTTCGGCCAGACGCACGAAGCCGTGGTGGGCATGAGCTACAACACCTACGACGCCACGGTCTACACGCGCGGCGCCGTGCCGCGCATGATCGACCGCCGGCCACTGAACTTCTACCAGCTGCAGAGCTTCCCCGAGCCGACCTCGTTCTCGTACCCGCTGTACACGGCGCCGTCGAGCACCACCGAAAAGGCCATCTACGCCTCGACCCGCCTGCGGCTGGCCGACCCGCTGTCGGTCATCATCGGCGCACGCGGCACCTGGTACAAATCCGATGCGTCCACGCTCGACTGGACCACCTGGCGCCGCACCGGTGTGAGCTCGATGCGCGAGAACGGCGTGGTCACACCCTACCTGGGCGTGGTGTTCGACGTGAGCAAGGAACTCTCGCTGTACGGCAGCTACACCGACATCTTCCAGCCCAACACGGTGCGCGACCGCAACAACTCGCTCATCGCGCCGCAGCGCGGCAAGAACATCGAGCTGGGCCTGAAGGGCGAACACTTCGGCGGCAAGCTCAACACCAGCGCCGCGATCTTCAAGACGCGCGAGACCAACCTCGCCGTGATCGACACCGGCGCCGGCTCGCTGCTGCCCGACGGCGGCATTCCGTACCGCGCGGTGCAAGGCGCCAAGAGCAAGGGCTTCGAGCTCACCGCCGCCGGCGAAGTGCTGCCGGGCCTGCAGATGCTCGCGGGCTACACCTACCACGCCAAGCGCGACACCGACGGCGTGCTGCTGAACCCGCAATACCCGCGCCGCCTGTTCCGCGTGAGCACCAGCTATCGCCTGCCCGGCGAATGGAGCAAGCTCACCGTCGGCGGCAGCGTGAGCTACCAGAGCGGCATCTATTACGACGAGTTCAACGAACTCGGCCGTGCCTCGCACGGCGGCCTGACGCTGTTCGGCCTGATGGCGCGCTACGACATCAACAACCGCCTGAGCGCGTCGCTGCACATCGAGAACCTCGGCGACAAGCGCTACTACAACGGCCTGGGCGCCTACAACGGCTACACGCAGGGCAACCCGCGCAACGCCTGGCTGAAGCTCAGCTACAAGCTCTGAGACCCAACGGATTGAATTAGGGCGGCACCGGCAGAAGGGTGCCCTTGACGCACGACCCGGCTTCCGGGTCGTGCGTTTTTTTCGACCTTGGCTTCAGGGCTTGAGTGCCTTGCGCTCCAGCAGAGGATCGCGCGCGATGTCCTCCTCGCGGAACGGAAAGCGCAGCCAGTCCTTCCTCGCGTAGCGGGCCACCGGCGCGATGCCCTTGCCGTTGCGAACCGCGGTCTCGCGCTCGCCGTGCGCGAGCAGCGTGTGCGCCTGCACGCCCCGGCGGTCGAAGGACACGACTTGAAGGTAGGTGTTGCCGTGGGACTTGTCGCCCATGGTGTAGTCGCCCTCGTTGGCACAGGCGATGGCGAAATAGCCCTCGCCGTCGCAGCCGCCGGACAGCGGCACCTCGCGCCCTTCACTGCGCACGAAGCGACGCTCGCCCAGCGGCGTGTCGAGCGCCCATCCCTCGCGCGCCATGTCCTCGACCGCCGCGGCCAGTGCGCGCGCCACGCGCGGGTCCGCCGCGTGGATGCCCGAGGGCGTGGTGAGCGGCGTGCTTGCCGAGAACGGCTGCGTGTAGAGCTCCTTCGCGGGAATCTTCAGCACGCGGCTCCAGAAGGCATCCCACAGCAACGCGCCGCGATCGGTGGCATCGGCCTGATTCGACCAGTTGCGCAGCACCTGGCAGGCCGGCCGCACATCGACGCGCGTGCGGATCTTGGAGACCGCCTCTTCGGCTGGCAGCTCCACCTGTCCCGGCACGCAAGCAGCATCGAGCAGCGCGGGCTTGAAGCGATCAGCGGTGTACGAACGCGCTTCGAGCGTCTGGTGCATCACGCGCTGCGCGAGGCCCCGGCTGGAGGTCTCACCTGCAGCGGCAAGCTCACCCGCGATGCGATGCCCTTCCCGCCCACGCATCGTGAGCGCTCGTCCCTCGGCACCGAGCACCGAAGAAAAACCGGTCAGCGGCTGCGCCGGGTTCGTGAGCCAGAAGCTGTCGTTCATGTTCGCGACGTAGTCCTCGCGCAACAGGCTGGGCATGCGGTCGGCGGCCATCGTGCCGGTCTGTACCGCGCCCTTCGTGCTCTGCCACTCGCAGGCGGAGCGGCTGCCGTCGAGCATGGGCGTGGCCGGGTCGAGCGCGGCAAAAGCTTTCGACAGCGGTGTGGCGCAGGCGGCGCGCAGGTCGTCGGGCACGCCCGGCACCGCGCCGATGTCGGCATACCAGGCACGGCCGTCGCCGCGCCCGATGGCCGCGGTGTTGACCCACGGCATCGCCAGCTCCTCGCGCTGGATGCGGATGAATTCGTCGAGCGAGCGCGCCTGGTCCCAGCGGAAGAAGTTGCGGAAGATGCGCGGGTTGTCGGCATTGATGTCGCGGATCGCAACAGCCTTGCGTGCGCTCCAGCCCAGCGCAGCATGGCGCGCGCCGAGATCGACCACCGGGCCGAAGCGCGTGCGGTAGAGCGTGCGATGCACGAGGTCCACCGTGCCGTCGGCGCGGCGCACCGCCACCGCGAGCGGCTGGGCGCGCATGGGCTCGGAGCGGCCATCGACGAGGTAGCGCGTGGGGTCGGCCGGGTCCAGCGTCAGGTCGAACATGCCGAAGCGCCGCGCGGCCGACACCGTGTGGCTCCAGGCCACGTCGTTGTTGAAGCCGATCATGACGACCGGAATGCCGAGAAAGGACACGCCCGCCACGTCCATCTTGCCGGGCAGCGTGAGGTGCGCCTGGTAGAAGCGGTCGGGCCCGCCCCAGTACCAGTGCGGATTGCCGAACAGCACGCTGCCGCCGCGCTCGCCGGTGGCCGCCTGGCCGAAGGCCAGCACGTTGCTGCCGATGCCGTGCGCATCGCCCACGGGCATCTCCAGCCGCGTGGACAGCGAGAACTTGTCCGCCGGCGCGGGCGGCAGGGCCGCAGCAGGTTTCGCGTTCGCAATCTCGGCGACGAAATGCGTGTAGCCGCCTGCCAACCCCGCGGCGAGCATGCGACGGTAGATGTCCTCGGGGCCGATGGTGCGCACCCACGGCGCCTCCGCGCAGGCGTGCACCGCACCGCCGCGGCGCTGCGGGCCGGCCTGCAGTGCGCGCACATGGCGGTTGTAGCCCTCGGCGAAACCGGCGATGAGTTCGTCGAGTTCGGCCGGCTGCTCGCGCTTCAGCGCCTCGACCGCATCGGCGCCCGCGAAAGCCTGGAAGAAGAAGTCCAGGTCGAGGTTGGCGGGCGTGCCGAAGGTGGAGCGCGTCTGCGGTTTGGCCTCGGCGCCGAAGTACAGCGAGCGCTGCCCACTGAAGGTGACGAAGGCATCGGCCAGCGTGCACAGCGCGTCCTCGGCCTGTGCCTGGCCATAGCCGATGCCCAAGCCTCGCCAGGTGGTGGCGCGAATGTGGGGAATGCCGTCGGTGGTGCGGCGGATCTCGATGGCGGCGACGGTGGTGGCGGCGTGCGAGGGCGCATCGCGCCGGGCCCAGGCGGGCGCGGCGCCCAGCACGGCGCCAGCCAGGGCGATGGCGGCCATGCGGCGGCCCCACCGGGGAATGCGGGAGGTGGTCGGGATGTTCACGGGTGTCGGTGTTTCTCGGGTCTGGAACTGTGGCAACGCGGGCGGCTGCGGCCTATTGCAGATCGGGGCCGCAGCGCTGCGCCTCGTCGAGCACGGGCTTCACCAGCACGGCGCCCGCCAGCGCCCACAGCGTGAGCGCCTCGTCGAGCGCGCGCACGTGCCGGGGGTCTTCGCCGAGCCAGTGCACGAGCTGGTCGGCGTGATCGCGCGAGGGCGCGTCGTGCAGCCGGCAGAACAGTGCCCACGCGGTGTCGACGGCCGTCTGCGCGGCCACCGGCGTGCTGCGGGCCATCGCGGTGCGCCCGGGCATCGGCTAGATCTGGACGGCCTGCGACGCGTCGCGCGCTGCGCTGCGCGCCCGCGACTGCGCCGCCAGCAATGCGTTGCCGATCTCGCCGGTGCGCACCGAGGTCACCGACAGCAGCGTGTCGCTCAGGCCGTGGCTGTCTTCGCAGGCGCCCTGCAGGTAGATGCCCGGATGGAAGTCGGGCGTGGCCTTCAGGCGATAGTAGCGGTCGACGTCGTAGGGGCCGATGTACGGCGCGAGCGGCGCCAGCAGGTCCTTGTGCTGGTCGCGCGCATAGCCGGTGGCGAGCACCACGGCGTCGTAGCGCACGGTGCTCTCGCGCTGCACGTCGCGGTCGAGCAGCGTGAGGTGGATGCCGTCGTGCGCGGCGCGCACCGAGCGCACGTCGTGCTGGCGCAGCATGCGCAGACGGGTGCCGCGCGCCACCTTCTGGTCGTAGAAGACCTTGTAGATCTGCTGGATCAGGTCGAGGTCGGCCACCGCATAGTTGGTCTGCGCGAACTCGTCGAGCAGCGCGGCGCGCACCTCGGTGCCCTGGCTGTACATGTAGTCGGTGAAGTCGGCGTTGAAGACTTCATTGACGAAGGGGCTGTCGTCCGAAGGCCGGATCGATCGTGCACGCATGATGAAGTCGACCTGCGGCGCACCGGGGCGCCCCTGCAGGTCCATGAAGATCTCCGCCGCGCTCTGGCCCGCACCGACGATGGCCACGTGGCGCGCCTGCGGGTGCTGCGCGATGTCCTTCAGGTAGCTGCTCGAATGGAACACGCGTGGATCGTCGCGCAACCCGCGAAAGCCTTCGGGAATGTGGGGCACGCCGCCAATGCTCACCACCAGGTTGCGTGCGAGCCGCTCCTGCACCCGGCCGTCGGCGCAGCGCGAGCGCACGCGCAGCAACGACACCTCGCCGCCCTGCTTCTCGGGCTGCACCTCGAACACCTCCTCTCCGTAGCGGCAGGCCTCTTCGAACTGGCCCGCGGCCCAGCCCAGGTAGTCGTTGAACTCGTGGCGGCTCGGAAAGAAGCTCTTGAGGTTGATGAAGTCCGTCAGACGGCCCTGCTCGTGCAGGTAGTTGACGAAGGTGAAGCGGCTGGTCGGGTTGCGCAGCGTCGCCAGGTCCTTCAGGAACGAGATCTGCATGTGGGCCTGGTCCAGCAGCATGTGCGGATGCCAGGCGAAGCGGGGCTGGCGCTCGATGAACAGCGCGTCCAACGGCTTGCTGCCGTGGCGCTTCTCGTCGAGTGCAATGGCCAGCGCGACGTTCGACGGGCCGAATCCGACGCCGATCAGGTCATGGATGTGCTGCATGGGATGTCTACTCCTGTGGGCTCTGTGTGTTGGATACGGGCTGCAGCTACGCCGCGAGGCCCTGCGGCGCGCGGGCACGGTCTTCCGCGATGCGCCCGGCCTTCATCGTGATGACGCGGTCGGCCAGGTGGAAGTAACGGTCGTCGTGCGAGATCACCACCAGCAGGTGGCCCTTGGCACGCAGCTCGGGCAGCAGCTCGGTGTAGAAAAGATGGCGGAAGGTCGGGTCCTGGTCGGCCGCCCATTCGTCGAACACCAGCACCGGCCGGCCCTCGAGGTAGGCGTGCACCAGCGCCAGGCGCTTGCGCTGGCCGGTCGAGAGGTCGACGGTGCTGAAGGAGCCGTCCTTGATGCTCACCTTGTGGGCGATCTCCAGGCGCTGCAGGTACGGCAGAGCCGCCTGGGGCAGCCCGTGCGTGCCCTCTTCGCCCTTGCCCTCGCCCTCGCCGGCCAGGTCCTCGAACAGGTAGAAGTCGGAGAACACGGTGGTGAAGAGCTGGCGGTAGTCGTCGCGCGCTTCGGGCGTGACGGCCGCGCCGTCGCGCAGCACCTCGCCCTGCTGCGGCGCGTACAGACCCAGCAGCAGCTTGATGAGCGTGGTCTTGCCGGAGCCGTTGTCGCCCACCACGAACACCATCTCGCCGCGGCGCAGCTGCAGGTCGATGGGGCCGAGCACGAAGGGTTCGCCGCCGTCGGGTGCGTCGAAGGCGTAGCGCACGCCGCGCATCCCGATGCGCTCGGCCAGCGTCTGCGGACCATCGCCCGCGCGCTCCAGGTGCAGGTGCGGCTCCGGGCTCGCAAAGCGCGCCGACAGGTCGGCGATGCGCATGAAGGCGACCTTGGCGCGGCCCACGTTGGGCAGCGCACGCGCGATCTGGTCGATCGGCCCCTTCAGGAACAGCAGCACCAGCACGAAGCCGCTGAGCACCACGGGCTCGGTGGTGCGAAACGCGGCCCAGCCCAGGATCAGCGCGATCAAAAGGAAGAACATGGCCGAGCCGAACGAGGTGGCCAGCACGAAGACGTTGATGGCGCGGCTGTTGACGCTGCGGATGCTGTCGACGATGCGCTCGATCTGGCCGCCGAACATGCGCGTGCGACGGTCGCGGTGCATGCGCAGCTCCTTGGCACCTTCGCTGATCGCCTGGTAGGCCTTGTGCAGCTCGTCCTCGTGCTCGCGCGCCTTCCAGAAACCGACCTCGGCGCGGGTCTGCGCCACGGTCTGGAAGGTGGCGCCGAGCACCAGCGCCACGAACAGCAGGCCGAAGAGCGGCAGCGAGAGCCACGCCAGGTAGGCCAGGCAGCCCAGCGCCACGGCCACGGCGATGAGCGCGGTGGACAGCACGAAGGCCGCGTCGCTGATCATGTCCACGTCCTGCGAGAGCACGGGCATGAGGCGGTGCGTGCGGTAGCGTTCCAGCGCGTCGATGGGCGCCGAGAGAATCTTCTGCGCCAGGCTCTTGCGCACCTGCGCCACCAGCTGCTGGCCGACGAAGTTGGTCGAGATGTCCGACGCCATGCGGCCGAACAGCGCCACCAGGCACAGCGCGATGAAGGTCAGCAGCAGCCCGCCTGCCATGCTGCCCTGCTGGTTGAGCACCTGGTTGATGGTGCGCAGCAAGGCGACGGTGGCCACGCCCGCGAAGACGCCCGTGACCACGGACAGCGCGATCCATGGATAGAAGGGCTTCAGCAGGCGCGCAACCTCCGCGCGATTGCCGCCGGGACCGCCAGTCACACTGGGAGATGTCATGCAAGGATTCTTTCCGCCCCTCGGGGCGATTGCGTTCATGCGGCGCGAGGCCGTCCCTTGCATAGACGAGCGGGCACGGCCGATGTTCATGCGCGGCGCCGGGCCGGGTACTTTGGCGCCCGCGCCGTGAACATGCGGGGCGCTCGCACGTCTGGAAGGGATGCACCCCGAGCGACGCGTCGCGGCCCTGCCCCGGCCGTTCTTTGAGGCCGGCCCATGATCCCGCTGCTGGCGCCGATCTTCCGGGGCGAACTCGCGCCCCTGGGCGAAGGGCTCCAGTGCGCGCCCACGCCGCCGCCCGACGCGGTGCGCGTGGCCGACCTGCTGCAGCCCGGCCCGCGCCTCGCCCAGGTGCTGCATGCGCACGCCCGCTTCAGGCGCCACGCCGGCGCGGACCTTCGCGCGGTGGCTTCTGCATGGACCCTGCGGTACGTCGAGGTGCTGCTGCCGCCCGTGGTGGCAGCGGCCAGCATGCTGCACCACGTGTTTCCGCTCGCTGCGGCGCAGGTGTGGGTGCGGCTGGACGACCACGGCGACGTGATCGACTTCCACCTCGTCGAGACCGGCGGCGCGCGGCGCGGCGCCACGACCGCCGAGCGCTATGCGCCGCTGCTGTGGCAGCACCTCGCACCGCTGTTCGGCGCGCTCACCGGGCTCACGCGGATCGCGCCCAAGATCCTGTGGGGCAACGTGTCGCGCCGCCTCGAACCGATCCTCGACCAGGGCCTGCAGCTGACCGGCGGCTCGGCCGCCATCGCGCAGGACCGGGCCTGGCTGCTGCACGAGGCCGACTGGCCGGGCACGGGCGCCAATCCGCTGCACGGCACCCGGCGCGAGGTGACACGCCACTACGAAGGCCGCGACATTCCGCTGAGGTTGCACCGCCAGTGTTGCCTCTACCACCTGCTGCCCGGCGAGGGCTACTGCGGGGCGTGCCCGCTGGCGCCGCAGCACCGCAAGGACGAGACCGAAGCCGAAGAAGAAAGCGAAGGCTGAGGCGCGGATGAACAGATCGCCCGGTACTTCGTCTTCCCAGGAGAGATCTCCAACCATCCACCCCACACCTATGCCCAAGGCAAAGCTCGTCTACATCCTCTCGCTGAGAAATGCGGCCGCCGACAAGGCGGGCCAGTTCATCGACTACAAGGGCGAACCCCGCTACATGAAGTCTCCGCTCGAGTACCTCGCGCAGGCACTCGACGGCACGCCGCTGGGCGACGCCTACGCGCTCGAAGGCATCGTCTTCGACGACGACGCGGAGTCGCCGCGCGACCAGGCGGCGCTGGCGGACTACGGCTTTGGCTGGAGCCCCGAGCGGAAGTGGATCTTTCCGCCCGACCTGCGCGCGCAGGGCCGGCTGCTCAGGGAGATGCTGCACCCGGTGCCGTCCTCTTACCGCCGCCTGCCGCTGAACGCGCCCGAGCGCGCGGCGGGCAAGAGCGCCTTCGAGCGCGCGCTGCTCGACAAGCTGCTCACGCTGCGCGCCGATGCGGTCGTGCTCGACGGCCTGTTGGTCATCCTGGACGAGCTGGTGCGGCCCGGCAGCCGCTTCCACCGGAAGATCGTCAACATCCACCCCGGCATCACGCGGCTCGAATCGCCCTTCCAGCGCCGCGGCGCCTGGGCCACGCTCGACGCGCTGCACGGCGCACAGGGTCAGAAGGTGATCGACTGGCAGACCATGGCCAAGGTGCCCACGCCGCCGGTGCTGAAGACCGGCGCCTCGCTGCACTACGTCGACAACGGCATCGATTCGGGCGAAGTCATCTACGACGTGCTCGGCACCGACATCGCACCGGACGACTCGATCCTCGAACTGCGCTGGAACAACTTCAACCGCAGCCTCTTTCCGGCGCTTCACCAGGGCCTGGCCCTGCTCGCCCCTCACCTCTGAGAAGGTGTGAACGAACCCGCCATGTCCGCTCATCCCCAGGAGAAAGACATATGACTACTGCCACCCTCACCCGGCCCACGGCCGCCGCCGACCCGCGCGCGGGCGCACCGCTGATCTCCTACGCCGACGGCGTGGCGCACGAGGTCGCGTTCGACGGACGCGCCTTCATGGTCCGCAACCGGACGACCGGATCGCTGTCGCAATGGAAGCTCGACGATGCCGGTGCCGACAAGGTGCTCGCACAGGTCGAAGGCGACGCCGCCCATGCCACGCCACATGTGCTCGCGGCGCTCGAGGCTTTCTTTGCGCACCATCCTGAACGCAAGGCCGTGACGCTTGCAAACGCGGAACGCTGCGGCGAACTCGCACATGCCGGCGTGCTGCTGCCGGCCGAGGACGGCCGGATGCAGGCCTTCAGCGAGATGCTGTGGCAGCAGCCGGGGCTCTGGCTGCCTGACGTTCACGCACCGATCGCGCAGCAGTTCGCGCTGACAAACGGCAAGTACCACCCGCGCCGTCCGCCCAAGCCGCGCGGCACGCTCTACCAGCGCTTCATTCCGTGGCTCGGCAAGACCTTCTCGTTTCGCAGCATCGACTTCGAGCGCGACCTGTCGATGTTCAACCGCTGGATGAACGACCCCGACGTGGCGAAGATCTGGGAAGAGGAAGGCGACCTCGACAAGCACCGCGCCTACCTCACGGGCATCGACCGCGATCCGCACATGTACTCGATGATCGCGAGCTTCGACGGCGAGCCCTTCGCCTACTTCGAGATGTACTGGGCCAAGGAAAGCCGCATTGCGCCGTTCTACGACGTGCAGGACTACGACCGCGGCTGGCACGTGCTGGTGGGCGATCCCGCGTACCGCGGCAAGGCCTATGCGACGGCGTGGCTCACCTCGATCTCGCACTACATCTTCCTGTGCGATCCGCGCACGCAGCGCGCAGTGGGCGAGCCGCGCATCGACCACGTGCAGCAGATCCGCAACCTCGACAAGTCGGGCTACGCGAAGCTGAAGGAATTCAACCTGCCGCACAAGCGTGCGCAACTCGTCGTGATGCTGCGGGAGCACTACTTCTGCGATGCGCTGTGGTTGCCGCGTGCGCCGCAAGCTGCGGCGCACGCGGCATGAGCGACGCGCAGGCGTGCGGATGAAAAAGATGGGATTTCTGTTGTCGGAACACCACTGGCGCTGAAACATCCATATCAAAATAAGAACCATTCTCATTAAAATCCGCCGTCCCAACCCTCTTTGGAAGTCCTTTTCATGCGCCCTCTTCCCCTGCCCCGGCAGCGCCTGCTGAACGCTTCGCTCGTGGCCGCCTTCGGAACCGCCACTGCGTTCTGGAGCCTTTCCGCCTTGGCACAGGGGCAACAGCAGCCGCCCTCGGCCTCTACCGCTGCGCCGAGCGCGGCAGGCAGCACCTTGCCCGTGGTGACGGTGCGTGACGAGCCCGAAGTGGCGAACGGCCCGGTGCAGGGCTACGTGGCGCGCCGCAGCGCCACGGGCACGAAGACCGACACCCCGCTGATCGAGACGCCGCAGTCCATCTCGGTGATCGGCCGCGAAGAGCTCGACGCACGCGGCGTGCAGAACATCATGGAAGCCGTGCGCTACACCCCGGGCGTGGCCGTCGGCAACTGGGGCTATGACGCCCGCGGCATCGACTGGCTGCTGCTGCGCGGCTTCGACGCCACCAACGCGATGTACCGCGACGGCCTGCGCCTGGCGCCCTACTCGCTGACCGAGCCCTACGGCGTGGAACGCGTCGAAGTGCTGCGCGGCCCGGCCTCGGTGGCCTACGGCCAGTCCGATGCGGGCGGCGTCATCAACCGCGTGAGCAAGATGCCCAGCGCCACGGCCGTGCGCGAAGTCGAAGTGCAGCTCGGCAGCTTCGGCCGCAAGCAGCTGGGCGTCGACCTCGGCGGCGCGATCAGCGACACGCTCACCTACCGGCTCGTGGGCGTGGCCCACGACAGCAACACCCAGGAAAGCTACCCCAACGGCGACGCCGTGAAGGTCAAGCGCGACTACCTGGCCCCCTCGCTGCGCTGGCAGCCCTCGGCCGCCACCTCGTTCACGGTGCTGGCCGAGTTCCTGCAAAGCAAGGCCGGCGACGACACCGGCTACGTGGTCGGCCCCAAGGGCGTGCCCACCTGGGTCAAGGAAGGCGAGCCGCGCTTCAGCTGGATCAAGCAGAAGCAGAACGCGCTCGGCTACATGTTCGAGCACCACTTCAACGACAGCTGGACGGTGCGTCAGAACGTGCGCTTCAACGACTTCGACACCGACAAGACCCACATGCGCACGGCGCTGCAGGCCGACGGCCGCACGCTCCTGCGCACCGCGCGCGCCGACCCCGAGCGCGTCCACCAGCTGACGGCCGACACCAACGTGCAGGGCCGCGTGCGCACCGGCGCCGCCGAGCACACGCTGCTGTTCGGCATCGACTGGATGCGCAACAACTACTCGACGAGCACCCGCACCGGCCCGGCGCCGAGCCTGGACCTGCTGTTCCCGGTGTACGGCCTGCCCGTCGCCGAGCCGACGCGACTTGGCCTGGACACCTCGCAGACCACCGAGCAGCTCGGCGTCTACCTGCAGGACCAGATCAAGATCGCCGACCGCTGGGTCGTCACGCTCAGCGGCCGCCAGGACCACGTCAAGACGAACTCCTTCGATCGCCTGGCCGGCAAAGCCAGCTCGCAAACCGATGACAAGTTCAGCGGCCGAGCGGGCCTGACCTACCTGTTCCCCAACGGCTGGGCGCCCTACGTCAGCTACGGCGAATCGTTCCTGCCGACCAGCGGCGTGGACCTCAACAGCGATCCCTTCCGCCCGAGCCGCGGCAAACAGTGGGAAGCCGGTGTCAAGTTCCAGCCCGAAGGCGCGCGCTCCTTGTTCACGGCCGCCGTGTTCGACCTGCGCAAGTCGAATGTGGTCACCTACGACCAGCAGACCTTCGAAGCCCGCCAGATCGGCCGCATCCGCTCGCGCGGCCTCGAGCTCGAAGGCAAGACCGAGATCGCACGCAACCTGAACCTCACGGCGTCCTACACCTGGCTGGACATGAAGGTGATCCAGAGCGCGGACACCAACGAGCTCGGCAACATGCCGATCCAGGTGCCCAAGCAGACCGCGTCGCTGTGGCTCGACTACACGATGGACAACGGCTGGGGCGTGGGCGGCGGCATGCGCTACATCGGCCGCCGCTACAACAACGTGACCAACACCGATGCCGAAGGCGGCGTCACGCTGCTGGACGCCACCGTGCACTACCGCCAGGGCCCGTGGCGCTTCTCGGTGAGCGCCACCAACCTGGCCAACCGCAAGTACACCGCATCGCGTGCCTACGGCGGCTACTACCCGGGCAACGACCGCGCAGTGGTCGCGAGCGCCAAGTACCAGTTCTGAGATCGGGGGGCCGGCGCAGGCCGGCCTCCGGCCCTGGAACGACACAGGCCAGGTGGCGCCATCGGGCGCCACGTGGCCTGTTCTTTTTCTGGCTTGCGGACCGGCTAGATGCGAACGCCCGCGTCCCTTGCTTCCGTCTCCACCGCTTCGAGTTCGCGTTGCACGGCCGCATGCAACGCACGATCGGCCAGCACCCCCATGTGGTCGCTGCCCGCGATCACTTTGACGCCTTCGGTCCGCGCACCGGGGCTTGCCGCCATCTCCTGCGACATCCACCAGTGCACCGGCGCGGACGCCTCATCGCTCGCCCCATGTGCGATGCCCAGCCGCAGGCAGTTGACGCGGCTCCAGAGCGTGTGCTCCTGCGAGCTCGCCGCCGGTCCGTCGACCGGCAGCGCCGCTCCAAACCCGCGCACCACCTCGCGAAGGAACATGTCGTGCTGCGGGCGCGCCATGCCATCGAGCGTCGCCTGCCAGAGCCCGCGCATGGCCGAGCGCGCCAGCCACTGCTGCAGCGCGGCGTCCAGCGGTGCGCGCTCCGCAGCGTCGAGCGCCGGTGCGCCCGCGAGCGCGGCGCGCATCTGCGGATAGGCCGCGATGTCGACCACGCCAACCCACGCGATGTCGAACAAGCGGTCTCGCAGCAGCCGTGCAACCTCGAGCGCCACGAGCGCACCTACCGACCATCCGAACAGCGCGATGGGCCGCTCCTTCGCCGCTTCGCGCGATGCGATGGCCTGCGCGTAGCGGTCGGCCATCGCCTCCACCGAATCGCCGGCCCACGCCGCTTCGCAGCCGGGCTCGCTGACGACGGCGAGCGCGGGCAGCGCGTCCTGCAGTGCCGCGTACTCGTCGCGCTTCCAGGCGCGTGCGGGAAAGGCGTAGAGCGCGACGGGCACACAGGCCGCCGTTGCGGCTTCATCGAAAACAGGTGACTGCTGCGTCATCAAAGACTTTCCTCCAGGGCGGCCAGGGGCGCGGTGCGGCCCGGGTCGGGATCGGTCCGGCCCGCTGGCAGGCACAGGGCCACGGCCAGGTCGTCAAGCACGGGGTGTTCGAACACATCGCGCAGCCGCATCTTTGCGACGGGCAGGCCTTCGCGGTCGACGCGCGCGTTCCATTGCACGACCAGGCGCGCAGCCAGCAGCGAATCGCCACCCCGCTCGAAGAAGTGCGCGCGCGGCGGCGCGGCAGATGCCGACAACACGCCGTTCCATACCTCGGCCAGCGCCGAGAACGCGCTCGCCGGCAAGGCCCTGCGCGATGCACTCGCCACGGCGTCACGCACCGGCGCGCGCGTCAAGACAGCACGCACAGCCGCTGGCGCTTCCAGCAACGAGGCCACCGTGCGGCCCACGCCTTGCAACAGCGCCTTCACCAGGCCGTCCATCTGCGCCGCCAGCCCGGCCATGCCTTCGGGGTCGAACACGGCGCGTGCATGCTCGAAGCTCAGCCACATCTCCTCGCCCTTGGTTTCGACGATCAGCACCAGCGGCACGCCGAGCGTGCCGCGGCCCGACGAGGCCTGGATGCCGAGGCTCGGCCCCACGCCGCCCGAGATCGCCTCGTCCACCGGGTAGTTCTCGAAGATCACCAGCGTGTCGTACAGCGACTGCCCCGGCATGCCGAGCCAGCCCTGCACGACCGGCAGCGGCGCATGCTCGCGCTGGCGCAGCGCGAGGTTGGCCGAGACGATCTGCCGCAGCCATGCGCCCACGCCCATTGCCCCGTCCGGGCGCAGCATGAGCGGCAGGCTGTTCACGCACAGGCCCACCACGTCGTCGATGCCGCGCATCTCGAACGAGCGCCCTGACATCGTCACGCCGAAGCACACGCCCGCGCGGCCGGTGCGCTGCATCAGCAGCAGCGCCCAGGCGGCCTGCACCAGCGTGTTGAGCGTGACCTGCTCGGCCTGCGCCATGGTGCGCAGCGCGCGCGTGGTGGCGGCATCGAGCACCACGCGGTGGCTGTCGCAGCCGCCCGGCGCCCAGCGCTGCAGCGGCACGCCGCACAGCAGCGTCGGCATGCGGTCGATGTCGGCGTAGCGGTCCTGCCAGTAAGTCTGTTCCTCGTCCTTCGCGTCGCGCCCGCCGCGCACCGCCGCGACGAAATCGGCATACGGTTGCAGCGGCGACGCCACCTTCTGGCCCGCGTACAGCGCAAACAGCTCGCCCATCACACGCGACACGCTCCAGCCGTCGAAGAGGATGTGGTGCCAGGTCCAGGCCAGACGCCAGGCGTTGTCGCTCACGCGCACGGCCACCCAGCGCGCGAGCGGCGGGCGGGCCATGTCGAAGCCGCGCAGGCGCTCTTCCTCGCACAGCGCGTTCCAGGCCTGCTCCAGCGCCGCTTCGTCGCGGTACCGGCCGCGCCAGTCGAGCAGCTGCACCGGCGCGTCGAGATGCCGCAGCACCACCTGCATCGGCTCGCCCTGTGGCAGCCAGTGGAAGCCGGTGCGCAGCGCGGCATGGCGCGCCACCGTCGCTTGCCAGGCCGACTTCAACCGGTCCGGGTCGAGGCCCACCATCTGCACCAGCGTCTGCACGACGTTGATCTCGGTGCCCGGCGCAATGCTGCTTTCGAACAGCATGCCCTGCTGGCCCGGTGCGAGCGGATGGATGTTCTCGATCTGCGTCGCGGCTTCGGGCAGCGCCGCGACCAGCGCGTCGAGCGCCCCGGCCTGCAGCGCCGCGAGCGGAAAGTCGCTGGGCGTCACGCCCTGCGCATCGGCAAGGCCGCTCGTGCAATGCGCGATCAGGGCAAGCAGCTCCTGCCTGAAGCGGTCGACCCACCCCTGCACGCTGGCCGCATCGTGGCGCGCGCGGCTGTACATCACGCGCAGCGCGAGTTCGCCCGCATAGACCTGGCCGTTGACCAGGAACTCGTGGCCCATCGGCGCGCCTTCGTTCACGGTCACGCCCATGCCTTCGGCCGCAGGCATCCACAGCGCGTCCGCATCGAAATCGCCATCGAACTGGCCCAGGTAGTTGAAGACCACCTGCGCATGCGCCGTCATGCCCGCGTCCCCGCGCTGGTGCAGCAGGCCGAAACCCAGCCCCTTGCCCGGAATGCTGCGCAGGCTTTCCTTCACCCGCATGAGCGCCGCGCCGGGCTCGCCCAGCGGTGCGAGCGCCACCGGGAACGCGCTGGTGAACCAGCCCACGGTGCGGGTCAGGTCGATGCCGTCGAACAGGTCCTCGCGGCCGTGGCCCTCGAGGTCGACCAGGATGCTTTCGTGTCCGCTCCATGCGCACAGCGCGCGGCCCAGCGCCGTCAGCAGGATGTCGTTGACCTGCGTGCGGTAGGCCGCAGGCGCGTCCTTGAGCAGCGCCTCGGTCGCGGCCTTGTCCAGTCGCAGCTCCACGCTGGCCTGCTCGGCCGTGGTGGCTGCGCCCTGCGGGCGGTCGCACGGCAGCTGCGTGGGCACGGCGGACAGCGCCTGCCAGTGCGCACGTTCGCGCGCGTCCTGCGCCAGTTGCCCGGCATGGGTCTGCAAGGCCTGCGACCAGTCCTTGTAGCTGCTGGTCTTCTCCGGCAGCACCACGGCCTCGCCGCGCAGCGCCTGCGCACACGCGGTGCCGAGGTCTTCGAGCAGGATGCGCCACGACACGCCGTCCACCGCCAGGTGATGGACCGCGAGCAGCATCCGCTGGCTGCCGTCTTCGACCTCGATTGCCAGCGCGCGCAGCAGTGGGCCGTGCACGATGTCCAGGCTGCGCTGCGCTTCGTCGCACAGCGCATCGATCTGCTGGGCATCGCGGGCCTGTCGCACCCATAGCAGCTCATGGGCCGGGTGGCGCGCGCTCGCGCCGTAGTGCTGCGTCCAGTCGCCCCCGGCATCGCGACCGAAGCGCAGCCTGAAGGCGTCGTGGTGCGCGACCACCGCCTCCCATGCGGTGCGCAGCGCCGCCAGTTCCACCGGCGTGCGCGGCTGCAGCAGCACCGCCTGGTTCCAGTGGCTCGGCACGGGCAGCTTCGCGCCCAGGAAGTCGGCCTGGATGGGCAACAGCGGCACCTCGCCCTCGCGCAGGCTCGCGGGACGCTGCGTTCCGGTCTGCACCGCTTGCGCCACCGTGGCCAGCAACGCCACCGTCTGGCGCTCGAAGAGCTGCCGCGGCGTGATGCGCCAGCCGGCCTTGCGCATGCGCGCCACGATCTGCAGGCTCAGGATCGAATCGCCGCCGAGTTCGAAGAAGTTGTCCTGGCGGCCCACGCGCGCCATGCCCAGCACCTCGACCCAGCTTTGCGCGAGCGCGGCCTCGACCTCGCCCTGCGGCGCCTCGTAGGGCGCATCGGCACCCGCTGCCTCGGGTGCGGGCAGCGCCTTGCGGTCGATCTTGCCGTTGGCATTGAGCGGCAGCTTCTCCAGCACGACGAGGATGCCGGGCACCATGTAGTCGGGCAGCGCCTCGCCCAGCGCCTGCTTGAGACGCGACACGTCGAGTGTCGGGTCCGCGCCGACGTAGCCCACGAGCCGCGCGCCGCCTTGTCCTTCGGCGGCCACCACCACGGCCTGGCGCACGCCGGGCTGCTGCAGCAGCTGCGCCTCGATCTCGCCGAGTTCGATGCGAAAGCCCCGCACCTTCACCTGGTGATCGATGCGGCCGAGGTACTCGAGCTGGCCGTCCTCGCTCCATTGCACGAGGTCACCTGTGCGGTAGAGACGCTGGCCCGGTGCGCCGAAGGGGTCGGCCACGAAGCGCTCGGCCGTCAGGCCGGCACGGTGCAGGTAGCCGCGCGCAAGACCGGCGCCGCCGAGGTACAGCTCGCCGGGCACGCCGCGCGGCACCAGGTTCATCTCGGCATCGAGCACGTGCGCGCTGCGTTCGCCGACCGGGCGGCCGATGGGTGCATAGCCCGGCGCGCAACGCTCGTGCGCGCCCACCTTCCAGAGCATGGGCGTCACCACCGCCTCGGTGGGGCCATAGCCGTTGATCAGGATCTTCGGCCGCAGGTCGCGGCACACCGCTTCGAAGCCGTCGCGCGGCATGGCCTCGCCGCCGAAGGAATAGAGGTGGATCGGCGGGCACTGCCCGCTGTCGCGCGCCTCCTTGGCCAGCTCGCGCAGGTACACCGGTGGAAAACCGGCGTTGGTCACGCCGTGGCGTTGCATCGCGGCCAGCGTCTGCTCGGGCGTCCAGAGCGAATCGTCGCGCACCACCAGGCTGGCACCGCAACCCAGCGCGGTGTGCAGCCGCTCGTGCGCGCCGTCGAAGGCGAACGAGAGAAAGTGCAGCTCGCGCGACTGCGGCCCCATCTCGTAGAGCACGGCCGTGTCGCGGCAGTGCATGTCGAAAGGCCCGTGCATCACGCTCACGCCCTTGGGCTTGCCGGTGGAGCCGGAGGTGTAGATGACATAGGCGAGGCTGTGGTCGTGCAATGGCACGCCGGGGTTGTCGCTGCGCTCGCCCGACAGGTCTTCGCGGTCGACGAGGAGCACGCTGTTCGGGCCCTCGGGTCGCGGCATCCGCCCCGCCAGGGCCTCGCTCGTGAGCAACAGGCCGATGCCGCTGTCCTGCACCATGTAGGCCAGTCGGTCGACCGGGTACTCGGGGTCCATCGGCACGTAGGCACCGCCGGCCTTCAGGACCGCGAGGATGCCCACCACCATCTCGAACGAGCGCCCGAGTGCGATGCCCACGCGCGTCTCGGGCTTCACGCCCAGCGCGATCAGCCGGTGCGCGAGGCGATTGGCGCGCGCGTTGAGCGCGCCGTAGGCCAGTGCCTCATCGCCGAAGATCACAGCCACCGCATCGGGCTGCGCCTGCGCCTGCGCCTCGAAGCGCCGGTGCACGGCGCGCACCTCGTGCGTACCGGCAGGCAAAGGCGCATCGATTGCCTCGAACCCATTCACGCCCCACTGTTGCAGCAGCGCCTTCTCGGCGTCCGGCATCACTTCCAGCGCGCCAATGCGCGTGTCGGGGTTCGCAGCCAGTGCCGTCACCAGCACGCGGACCGATTCGGCCATGAAGCCACAGAGGCGTCGCGCGCCCACCGCGGCAGTGATCTGCGCGCCGATCTCGAAGCCCTCGCCCAGGTCGTCCACCGACATCGCCACCGGGTAGTTGCTGCGCTCGCGGCTGCCGACGATCTCCATCCCCGGCCAGGCCTCGGAGGTCTCCTGCTGGCTCTGCGCCGCGTGGCGGCAGTTCAGCAGCGAGGTGAAGAGCGGCGCACCGCCCGACAGCCCGCTGCAGCGCTGCGCGAGCGACAGGCTCGCGTGCTCGTGATGCAGCAGGCCGCTGAGCGCCGCGTGCGTCTGGCGCAGGCACTCGCCGACGGTCTGCGCGCCCAGCCGGATGCGCAGCGGCAGCGTGTTGATGAAAAGACCCAGTGCGCGCTCGCCGCCCTGCATCCGCCCGAACAGCACGGTGCCGAACACCACGTCGTCCTTGCCCGCGGTGCGCGCGACCACCAAGCCCCAGGCCAGGTGAAACAGCGTCGCAGCGCTCACGCCGTGGCGCTGCGCCTGCTGCCGCAGCTGCGCCGAGAGCGCCGCATCGAGCGGCAACCGCAGCGCCTCGGCATCGAGGCCGTCGCCGCGCACGTCCAGCAGGTTGAAGGGCGCCGTCGTTTCCTGCACGTCGCCCAGCAACTTTCCGAAGAAGGCCTCGTGCTCGGCGCGACTCGCACCCAGGCGCGCCTGCGCCACGAAGTGCCGGAACGGCGCGGGCGCGGGCAGCTCGCTCGCGCGGCCCTGCTGAATCAGCGCGATCTCTTCCACCACCAGCTTCAGCGTCGTGTTGTCGTCCACCATGTGGTGGTTGAAGAGCTGCAGCAACCAGCACCCGCGCACGGCGTCGTGCGCCGCGATGGCGTGGATCATCGGCGCCTGCCGCACATCGATGCGATAGTGCCCGGGGCCCGCGTAGCGGTTCATGCGCTCGGTCGCGCCGAGCGCGGCGGTGTCGCCCTCGGCCGGTGCGACATCGTCGAGCCAGCGAAGACGCACCGGCGCATCGCGCAGCACCACCTGCACCGGCTCGGCCAGCTCTTCCCACAGCACCGCGGTGCGCAGGATGTCGTGCCGCGCGATCACCTGGTTGAAGCTCTCCACGAAGCGTTCGAGCCGCTCGCGGCTGTCGAAGCTCAGCGCGCTCGAGGTGACGTAAGCGTCGCCCTCGGTCTGCAGCAGGTGGTGAAAGAGCATGCCCTCCTGCAGCGACACCAGCGGATAGATGTCCTGGATGTTGGCTGCACCGCCGGGTACGGCGGCCTCGATGCGCCGGATCTGCGCTGCATCGAGCGCCATCAGCGTCACCATCGCGGGCTCGATCGCCTCGCAGCCTTCCGGAATGCCGTTGGGCGGCACCACCACCTCGCGCCGCGCCTGCTGCTGCTCCTGCTCGACCGCCTGCGCGAAGCGCGCGAGCTGCGGCCACTGGAACAGCGTGCGCACCTGCACCGCCCAGCCGCGCGCACGGATGCGCTCGAGCAGGCCGAGCGCCATCAGCGAATGACCGCCGAGCTCGAAGAAGTTGTCGTTGCGCCCCACGCGCGCCACGCCGAGCACTTCGGCCCAGATGGCGGCGAGCACCTGCTCTGTCTCGCCCTGCGGCGCCTCGTAGGCTGCGCTCGCGGCGAATGCGGGCTCGGGCAGCGCCTTGCGATCGACCTTGCCGTTGGCGTTGAGCGGCATCGCCTCCAGCGCCACGACGACGCTGGGCACCATGTAGTCGGGCAACTGCCGGCCCAGTTGCTCGCGCAGCCGCGCGGGTTCCAGGGCCTGGCCGGCCTTGGCCGACACATAGGCAGCCAGCCAGGTGCCGCCCGCGCTGTCCTTGGCGACCACTACCGCCTCGCGCACCTCAGGCTGTGCGAGCAGTTGCGCTTCGATCTCGCCCAGCTCGATGCGAAAGCCCCGCACCTTCACCTGGTGATCGATGCGGCCCAGGTACTCCAGCTGCCCCTTCTCGTTCCAGCGCGCCAGGTCGCCGGTGCGGTAGAGCCGCCCGCCACCCTGCGTGTCGAAGGGATCGGCAATGAAGCGCTCGGCGCTCAGGCCGGGCCGCCCGAGGTAGCCGCGCGCCAGGCCTTCGCCCGCCACGTAGAGCTCGCCCGGCACGCCGATGGGCGCCGCGTTGAGTTCGCCGTCCAGCACGCGCAGGCCCAGGTCGGGAATCGGCACCCCGATCGGGCTGCGTCCGCCCTCCAGGTCCTGCCGCGTGATCGGCCGGTAGGTCACGTGCACCGTCGTCTCGGTGATGCCGTACATGTTGATGAGCCGCGGCTGCGCGTCGCCGAAGCGCTCCATCCACGAGCGCAGCGTCTCGGGCTCCAGCGCCTCGCCGCCGAAGATCACGCAGCGCAGCGCCAGGCCTGCCTCGGCGAGTCCCGGCAAGCGCGTGAGCTGCCCGAAGGCCGAGGGCGTCTGGTTGAGCACCGTCACGCGCTCGCGCCCGAGCAGCGCAAGGAAGTCTTCCGGCGAGCGGCTGACCCAGTACGGCACCACCACCAGCTTGCCGCCGGTGCACAGCGCACCGAAGATTTCCCACACCGAGAAGTCGAAGGCGTAGGAGTGGAAGAGCGTCCAGACGTCGTGCGGCCCGAAGCTGAACCAGGCATCCGTCGCAGCCAGGAGTCGCGTCACGTTGCGGTGGCACAGCTGCGCGCCCTTGGGCCGGCCGGTGGAGCCCGAGGTGTAGATCACATAGGCCAGGTTCTCCAGGCCCACTTCGATGTCAGGATTGCTTGCAGGCTCGCCCGACAGGTCGAGCGTGTCGAGTTCGAGCATCGTCACGCTGCCGGGTGCCGGAACCTTATCGCGCACCGCCTGCTGCGTGAGCACCAGCGCTGTGCCGCTGTCCTCGATCATGTAGGCCAGCCGGTCGCGCGGATAGTCGGGGTCCAGCGGCAGGTAAGCCGCACCGGCTTTCAAGATCGCGAGCAGGCCGACCACCGTGTCGGCCGAGCGCTCCACCGCGATGCCGACCAGCGTCTCCGGCTTCACGCCGCGCGCCAGCAGATGGTGCGCGAGACGGTTGGCGCGTGCATTCAGTTCGCCGTAGCTCAGCACCTGCTCGCCGAAGGCCAGCGCGGCCGCGTCGGGCCGCTCGGCCGCCTGGCGCTCGAAGAGGCGGTGAATGGGCACTACCGCCTGATGCGCGCGCGCCTCGCCTTCCCATTGCGCGAGCCGCTGGCGATCGGCCGCATCAGTCAGCGCGAAGCTGCCGGCCGGACGCTCGGCGTCGGCCGCCATGTGCCGCAGCACCTCGAGGTAGGCGCCCACCATCCGCTCGATGGAGGCCTGGTCGTAGAGTGCCGTGTTGTATTCGAGCCGGCCACGCACCTGCGCGCCGGTGAGGGTGAGGTCCAGAGACAGCTCGAACTTCGCGCTGCGATCCGGCGCCGGCAACTGCTCGACCTGCAGGCCCTCGAAGCGGGGGCCGGTCGTGCCGTCTTCCATCTGCAGGCCGAACATGACCTGGAACAGCGGTGTGCGGCCCGGCTCGCGCCGGTCGGTGCGGCTCGCGAGCAGCACGTCGAAAGGCAGGTCCGCATGGTCGAGCGCGGCCAGCACGTCGCCGCGCATCTGCCGGCAGATGTCGCGCAGCGACATCCGCGGCGTGAGCCGTGCGCGGAAGACCTGGGTCGTGACGAAGAAGCCGAGCAGCCCGTGCAGCTCCTCGCGGTGCCGGCCCGCCGAAGGCACGCCCACTGCGAAATCGTACTGGCCGCTGTAGCGCGCCAGCAGCACCTGCCACGCGGCGAACAGCACCACGAAGGGCGTGCTGCGCTCGGCGCGGCAGAGCTTCAGCAGCGCCTCGCACAGCGGCGCCTCGAGCGCGAAGTGCGTGGCTGCGCCATCGAAACCCAGCTGCTCGGGGCGGGCGTGGTCGGTCGGAAGCTCGAGCGCGGGCACGTCGGGGCCCAGGTGCGCGTTCCAGTGGTCCAGGTCGCGCTGCATCGCGCCCGACGCCGCACGCTCGCGCTGCCAGCGCGCGTAGTCCGCGTACTGCAGCGGCAGCGCGGGCAGGTGCACCGCGCCGGGCGCGCGCAGCGCGGCGGCATAGGCATCGGCCAGGTCCTTGGCAAGAATCGGGTTCGACCACGCATCGGAGACGATGTGGTGCAGGCAGAGAGCCAGCACATGCTCGTCATCGCCGAGTTGCACCAGTCGCGCCACCAGCGCCGGCGCCACGCCCAGGTCGAAGACGTGCGAGACGGTGCGGCGCACGACGTCATCGAGCTTTTCCTCGCGCAATGCGAGCGCCTCGCCGCGCAGATCGATGCGCTCGATGCCGAAGGCGGCCTCCGTCTGCACCGTCTGCAGCGCCGCACCCTCGCGACTGAAGAAGCGCGTGCGCAGCACCGCATGGCGTTCGACCAGCGCCTGGAACGCGCGCTCCAGCACGTCGGCGTCCAGCGGACCCTTCAGGCGGAACACCCGCGGCAGGTTGTAGGCCGTGAGCTGCGGCTCCAGGTTCTGCAGGAACCAGAGCTGCTGCTGCGCGAAGGACATCGCCACCGCCTCCCCGGGCACCGTGCATGCGGCAATGGCTTCGGGGTCCGCGTCCTTCGGCATCTTCGTCGTCTCGTTCATCAAGCGTTTCCGTTCAAGAGGGTGTGGCCTCGGCCTCGAGGCGCCAGGCATCGGCGAGCTGCTCGGTCTGCGCAGGGTCGGCGCTTGCGGCGCGCACCGCACGCGCCAGCGTCGTGACGCTGGGGTGGTCGAACACCAGCCCCGGTGCGATCTCCACGCGCAGCAGCCGGCGGATGCGCGCGGCCAGCTTGATCACCAGCAACGAATGCGCGCCGAGTTCGAAGAAGTCGTCGTCGACGCCAATGGATGCGCGACCGAGCAGCCCGGCCATGGCGGCCGCCAGCAGGTGCTCAAGCGCATCGCGCGGCGCCTGCGGGCCTTCCTGCGATGCGGCGGGCGCGGTCGACGAGGGCATGGCAGTCGCCAGCGCGAGGCGGTCGACCTTGCCGTTCGCCAGGCGCGGGAAAGCCTCGACCTCGACGCAGCGCGAAGGCACCATGTGCGCCGGCAGCAGCGCGGCCAGGCGTTCGCGCAGCCCGCCCACCTTGTCCGCATCGCCGACCACGCAGGCCACGAGTTCCACCCCGCCGGCCGGCACCGCCACGGGCAACACCACGGCCTGGCGCACGCCCTCCTGCGCGAGCAGCACCGCCTCGATCTCGCCCGGCTCGACGCGAAAGCCCCGCACCTTGAGCTGGTGGTCCACACGCCCCGCGATACGCACCGCACCGTCGGGCAACACACAGGCCAGGTCGCCGGTGCGGTAGAGCCGCTCGCCCGGCGTGAAGGGATCGTCGATGAAAGCGTCAGCCCCCACGCCGCCGAGGTAGCCGCGGCACAGCTGCGCACCGCCGATGTACAGCTCGCCCGGCGCACCCGTGGGCGCCAACCGCAACGCAGGGTCAAGCACGCGCACGCGGTTGTTGGCCAGCACCTGCGACAGCGGCAGTTGATCGGGGAAGGCGGTGCCGGCTACCAGCCGGTGCACCATCACGCCGACCGTGGTCTCGGTCGGGCCGTAGTGGTTGTAGACCGTGCAAGCTGGCGCCACGCGCGCGATGCGTGCCAGCAGCGAGCGCGATGCGGACTCGCCGCCGAGCACCAGCAACCGCGGCAGCACCGGCGCCTCGGCCTCGAGCAGCGCCTCGAGGTGCGAGGGCACGATCTTGAGCGCGTCGATGCGACGCTCGCCCATGAAGCGGGTGAAGGCGACGGCGTCCTTCGTCGCCTCGGCGCCGGCGACCACCAGGCACGCGCCGTTGAAGAAGGCACCGAACAGCGCCGTGTTGCCCAGGTCGGCCGCCACGGTGCTGGTGAGCGCCCAACGGCGGTAGCCGTCGAGCTGCATCGCCGAAGAGACGGCCGCCACGTAGTTGAGCAGTTGCGCCTGCTCGATCACCACGCCCTTGGGCTTGCCGGTGGATCCGGAGGTGTAAAGCACATAGGCCAGATCCTGCGGACCGCCCGGCACGTCGGGCGCCGAGGCGTCGAACGCCGACAGGTCGATGCCACCGGCCACGGCCACGCGCCATGCCGATGCCTCGGCGCCCTGCACAGGCTCGGCCTGAAGAAGCAACGCGGGCTTCGCATCGGCCAGCACCGCAGCGCGGCGTGCCGCGGGCCATTCGGCCTCGAGCGGCAGGTAGCCCGCGCCCGCGCGCCAGGCCGCGAGCATCGCGACCAGCAGGTCGAGCGACCGTGGCAGCGCGAGCGCGACCAGCGCACCGCGCTGCACACCCTGCGTCTGCATCCAGCGCGCCATGCGGTTGATGCGGACGTGGAGTGCGGCGTAGCTCAGGCCCTGGTCGCCGTCCTCGATGGCGGGCGCGTCCGGCGTCGCTTGCGCCCAGTGCGCGATGCGTTCGGCGATGCCTTGCGTTCCCACGTCCAGCGGCGCGCCTTCGAGCGCGAGCAGGGCCTTGCGCTCTTCGTCGTCGACGAGCATCAGGTCCTGCACCGGCGTCGCGGGGCTGTCGGCCACGGCCCACAGCAGGGCAAAGAGTTGCTGCAGCAGGCATTCCAGCGCAGGCGTGGCATAGCGGCCTTCGTCGGCATGCAGCGCGAACACCGCCTGCTGCGTCGACCATTCGACCTCGAGCGCGAGTTCGAAACACGGCAGCGGTCCGGGGCGCTGCGCCACCTGCCACGACGCAGGCAGATCGTCCGCCGCGCGCAACGCGAAGCCGACGGCAAGATGCGCCGCATCGGCCGTCGCATCAAGCACGCCGTATTCCTGCGCCTCGACGTGCGTGCGGGCCTGCGCCGCGAAGCGAACCAGCCAACCGGAAAACGCCTCCTCGGCACCGATCTCCACGCGCAGCGGCAGCACCTTCTCGTAGACGCCGACGGCGCCCTGCATCACCTCGTAGTCGCGGCGGCAGTCGTGCTGCCAGCCCCCGGCGAAGCGCGCGAAACCCGTGAGCCGCGCGAGCAACACCCACCATGCGGCTTGCAGCAACTCGGGCACCTGCACGCCCTGCGATTCAGCCAGTGTGTCCAGGCGCGACAGCAGCGTGGCATCGAGCGTGCGCTCGACGATGCGGCGCGCAGAAGCGGTTGCATCGCCCTGCCGCGATGCAAGGCGCGGCGCGGCAAGCGCTTCGCCGCCGGCCAGGTAACCCGCCCAGTAGGCGCGGCCCTTCACCGCGTCTTCTTCGTCGTCGTGCGCGAGCGCATCGCGCCACGCTGCGAACTGGGTGTACTGGAACGGCTCGGCATCGGCCGCACCCGCGTGGCCATAGGCCTCGGCCATGCGCGCGACCAGCGTCGCAAGGCTGGCCGCATCGGCGGCCAACGGATGGGCGGACAGCGTCAACCGGTGGTGCAATGCATCGACACGGTCCAGGCCGAGGCGCACCACGCCGCCTTCTTGCGGCTGCATCGGCGCCTCGGCCTGCGCATGGCTCGCGGGTAGCGTGGCCCGCGGCTGCTGCCGCCATGCGAACGGTTCGGCCGCCTCGCGCACGGCCAGCCGCAACGCCTCGTGCGCCTGCAGCACCTCGGTCGCCACGCTGCGCAGGCGCGCTTCGTCCAGCGCGCCCTCAATCGCCACCGACAGCGCGAGCGGCTGCAGCGCGGCGCCGCGGTGCATGGCGAGCACGGCGCGCTGCTCGGGGCTCAGCGGCAGCGCCGCCTCGAAATTCTCGAACCGGTCTTCCATGGTCAGGCGCTCCCCACCGCTTCGGCGGCCCGCAGCGTCGAGCGCTCGAACATCGCGCCCATGGCCACGACGATCTTGCGTGGGCCCTCATACGGGTCGCGCGCGTGCGCCGCGAGCATGTTGTCGAGCATGACCACGTCACCCTTGCGCCAGTCGAAACGCACCGCGCAGGCCTCGTAGGTGCGGCCCACGATGGCCATGGTTTCGTCGTCGATCGGCGTGCCGTCGCCGTAGCAGACATGGCGCGGCATGCGCTCGGCGCCGACCAGCGCGAGCAGGTCTTCGCGCACGTCGGCTTCCAGGCAGGCGGGGTGGTGCAGCTGCACCTGGTTGAAGAACACGCGCTCGCCGGTCAGCGGGTGCTTCATCACCGCGGGGCAGTGGGTGCGCGTCTGCAGCGTGTCTTCGTCGAGCCAGCGCCATTCGATGCCGCCGACGGCCAGCCGGGCCTCGACCTCGGCGCGCTGGTCGGTCTTGAAAAAGTCGCGCCAGCTCACGTCCAGGTGCGGCGTGAAGGTGCGCACATAGGTCAGCGCCTTGCGCTCGAAGGCCTCGACGATCTCCGCCGGCAGGCGCCGCAGCATCTCGCGGCAATCGACGATGGGCGTCGCACCGCCCACGCGCGAGGGCAGCTCGCAGTAGAACCACTGCTTGCGCGGCCAGCGGTCCATGTGCGAGCTCTCGTTGTGGAACAGGATCATCTGCCGCTCGGGGTACGGCGTGGAACGGTAGGTGCGGCGTCCGCCTTCCTTCTTGGGAAGGTCGCCGTAGCTGCCGTAGAGCTCGGGCTCGACGTTCTCGGCGAAGGCCTCGAAGTCCTGCGGCGTCTCCAGGCCGAAGTTGCGGAACAGCAGGCCACCATGGCGTGCCAGCGCGTCGTCGACGAAGCCTCGGTGCTCGCGCACCCAGGCGATCGCGTCGAAGCCGGCGCTCGCGGGCTCGATGACGAGCGGGAACGGGCGCGCCTCGGACAGGAACGAGGTCTTGACCTGCGGACGGGAGGCATCGGCAACGCCCACGGTGGCAGCAACCGCCGCCGGCCGGGCCGCGAATTTCTTGAGCTTGTCCAGCTTGCCGAGCTGGGGCGACGGCATCGGATTCATGGCGGATTCCTTGCGAACAGGTGTTGAAAAGAGGAGCTCGATGCGTGCTTCGGGCGAGATGACCAGTTGCCGCAGCAGCGCGCACCACTCGGTGGCCCAGCGCCGGATCGATTCGCTGCGGTACAGGCCGGTGTCGTAGACCCATTCGGCGTTCCACTCGCGTGGTCCCTCGTGGACGAAGACGGCGATGTCGAACTTCGAATGCCGCACCCGCTGCGGCACGACATCGATGCGCAGCCCCGGAATCTCGAAGTGGCCGGCGGGTGTGTTCTGCATCACGAACAGCATGCGCACCGGTGAGCCCTGCGCGCGGCCGAGGCCGGCGAGGTCGAGGATGCGGTCGAAGGGCACGCCGCCGTGCGCGAGCGCCGATTGCGTGCTCGCATGCACCTGCGCCAGCCAGTCCGTGAAGCGTTCCGCCTTGTTGCGGCGCGAGCGCAGCGGCACCACGTTGACGAAGAAGCCCATCAGCTTCTCGAGCTCGGGGTGGTCGCGGCCCGCGACGTCCGTGCCGACGACCACGTCGTCGGTGGCCGCCTCGCGGTGCACCAGCGCAAGAAAGGCCGCAAGCATCACGGTGAAGCGCGAGGTCTTGTTCGCCTGGGCGAGCGGCGCAAGCGCCTCCACCAGCGCGCCTTCGATCGGCACGCGCACGCTGTCGCCCGCATGCCCGGCAACGCCCGGCAATGGCGCGTCCACCGGCAAACGCGAGCCCTTCGGCGCGTGGTTGAGGTAGCGCTGCCAGAAGGCGGTGTCCTGCGCACGGGTGGCTTCGAGCATGCGCGCGTGCCAGACCGCGTAGTCGGCGTACTGCACGCGCAGCGGCGGCAGGGTCGAGGCGCGGTCGGCACGCAACGCCTCGTAGGCGGCCACGAACTCGCGCGCGAAGATGGCGCCCGACCAGCCATCGAATGCGATGTGATGCACGCACAGCAGCAGCGCGTGCCGCCCCGGGGCCAGGTGCAGCAACGAGGCACGCAGCGGTGCGGCCGCCGCCAGGTCGAAGGGTTGCGCGGCCATCGCCTCCAGTGCCGCGTCGATGCGGGCGGCTTCGGCCTCGGGCGCCACCGGCGAGAGGTCGATCCATGGCAGATCGAAAGCCGTCACCGGCGCGATGGTCGCGACCGGTTCACCGTCGTCGTTCTCGGGATACGCCATGCGCAGCACCTCGTGGCGCGACGCCAGCGTTTCGAGCGCGCGGCGCAGCACGGCGGGATCGAGCGGCCCCTCGAAGCGCAGCGCGGTCGCCATGTTGTAGGCAGTGCGCGCGGCCTTGCCCGACAGCCGGTCGACCAGCCACAGGCGGTGCTGCGTCGGCGAGAGGCTTATCTGCGCACTGCGCGCCACAGGCATCAGCGTCGGCTGCGCCGCCCCCCTGCCGGCAGGTGCGAGACGCGTGGCCATGTCGCGCAGCACCGGATGGTCGAACACCTCGCGCAGCGGCAGGTGCAGCCCCGCGCCCGCACGCAGGCGCGAGACCAGCTGCGCGGCCATGAGCGAGTGACCGCCGAGCTCGAAGAAGTTCGCCTCGCGGCCCACTTCCGTCACACCCAGCAATTCGGTCCAGACGCGCGCCAGTGCCTCTTCGAGCGCGCCGGTCGGCGCCGTGTGCGTGCCGGGATCGGTGGCCTGGATCGGCGGCAGCGCCTTGCGGTCGATCTTGCCGTTCGCGTTGAGCGGCAGGCCGGGCAGTGTCATCAGCAACGACGGCACCATGTACTCAGGCAGCGTGCGGCCCAGCCACTCGCGCAGCGCCTGCGCGTCGGGTTCGCGACTGTCCTGCCCCGCACGCAGCGAGACATACGCCGCGAGCCGAACCCCGCCGGCCGCCTGCTGCGTCACCACCACCGCCTCGCGCACCTGCGGATGCGCGAGCAGCTGCGCCTCGATCTCGCCGAGCTCGATGCGAAAACCGCGAATCTTCACCTGATGATCGAGCCGGCCGAGGTAGTCGAGTTGGCCCTGGCTGTTCCAGCGCACGAGGTCGCCGGTGCGGTACAGGCGTCCGCCGCCGGTGGCATCGAACGGGTCGGCCACGAATCGCTCCGAGGTCAGCCCCGGGCGTTTCGCATAGCCGCGCGCCAGGCCGATGCCGCCCAGGTACAGCTCGCCCGCCACGCCCTGCGGCACGAGGTTGAGCGAGGCATCAAGCACATGGGTCCGGATGCCGGAGATGGGTTGCCCGATCGCGACCTGGCTGCGGCCGTCGGCGCGGCAGGTCCAGTGGGTCACGTCGATGGCCGCTTCGGTGGGGCCGTAGAGGTTGTAGAGCCGCGCCTGCGGCAGGCGCGCGAGGACCTCGTTCTGCGCCTCGGCCGGCAAGGCCTCGCCGCTGCACACGATGCGGCGCAAGCTGGTGCAGCTTTCCACGTCGGGCTGCGTGAGAAGGGCCTGCAGCATCGAAGGCACGAAGTGCAGCGTGCTCACGCCATGACGACGGATCAGCTCGACGAGGCGTGCCGGGTCGCGGTGATCGCCCGGTGCAGCCACGGCCAGCCGCGCACCGACCATCAGCGGCCAGAAGAATTCCCACACGGAGACATCGAAGCTGAACGGTGTCTTTTGCAGTACCGTGTCGCCGGCGCCGAGACCGTAGGCCTGCTGCATCCAGGCGAGCCGGTTGTGCAGCGCGCGGTGCCGGTTGGCCGCGCCCTTGGGCTTGCCGGTGGAGCCCGAGGTGTAGATCACATAGGCGAGGTTCTCGGCATCGAGCGCCACGGCGGGATCGCTGTCGGGGGCACCGTCTGCGTCGGCGGCGTCGATGGTCAATACCGTGATGCCGGCGTCGGCGGGCCATCGGTCGCGCAGGCGCTCCTGCGTGAGCACGAGCGCGAGCCCGCTGTCTTGCACGATGTAGGCGATGCGGGCGGGCGGATGCTCCGGGTCGATGGGCACGTAGGCGCCACCGGCCTTCAGGACCGCGAGCAGCGCGATCACCAGTTCGTTGCTGCGCTCCAGCGCCACGCCCACCAGGCTTTCGGGCCGCACGCCGCGGGCGATGAGCCGGTGCGCAAGGCGATTGGCGCGGCGCTCGAGTTCGGCATAGCTCAACGTCTCGTCGCCAAAGACCAGCGCCTGGGCATCCGGGTGCGCGACAGCCCGGCGTGCGATGACGTGGTGCACCGGCTCGGCCTCGCCGTGGCCCGCCGTGTTGACACCCCACGCCGCGAGCTGCGCGTGTTCCGCATCGTCGAGCAGCGCGAGTGCGCCCAGCGCCTGGCGCGGGTCGGCGGCCAGCACGCGGTGGTAGTGGCCCGCAAGCCGCGCGATGGTGGCGGGCTCGAAGAGCTCGGCCGCATAGCGGAAGGCGGCGCGGATGCTGCCGTCCTCCCGCTCGATGGTTTCCAGCGTGAGCTCGAAGGGCGCGGCGCGCTCCTCCAGGTCGATGCGGCGCACGACCAGCCCCGGCCAGCCGCGCAGCGGGCGGTCGCCTTCGCCGAGGTGGTTGAACATGACCTGGAACAGCGGCGCACCCGCATGGCCGCCGTCGGCGCGCAGCGCCTGCACCAGCCGTTCGTAGGGCAGCTCCTGGTTCGACTGCGCCTCGAAGGCGGTGTCGCGCACCTGCGCGAGCAGCTCGGCCAGCGGCATGCGCGCGTTCAGGCGGGCGTCCATCACCACGGTGTTGATGAAGGCGCCCACCACGCCCGCCGTCTCGGGGCGGTTGCGACCCGCGACGGGCACGCCGACGCGGATCTCTTCCTGCCCGGTGTAGCGGAACAGCACCGCATGGAAGGCCGCGAGCAGCACCATGAACAGCGTGCCACCCTGCGCGCGCGCCTGCTGCTTGAGTTCGCGCACGAGCGGCGCGGGCACGTCGAGCACATGCTGCACCGCCCTGTAACCGGTCTGGCCCGAGCGTGGACGGTCGGTGGCGAGGTCGAGCACCGGCTGCCTGCCGCCGAGGCGCTGGCGCCAATGGGCCAGTTGCCGCGCGCCCTCTTCTCCTTCGAGCCACCGGTGCTGCCAGCGCGCGAAGTCGATGTAGCGGATCTCGGGCCCGGGTCCCGCATGAGCGTCCACGCCGTCGACCTGCTGCGCATAGAACTGCGCCAGCTCGTCGAGGATGAGCTCGACGGTCCACGCGTCGCAGACGATGTGGTGCAGCATCAGCAGCAACTGGTGCTCGCCCTCTTCCATCTTCAGCAGCGCGCCGCGCAGCAGCGGACCGGTCGTCAGGTCGAAGGGTGTGCGGCAGACCTGCAGCACCGCTTCGCGATGGCGCACCGCACGGGTCGCGGCATCGAGCGCGCTCAGGTCGGCGAAAGGAATGTCGACGCGCGCGGAAGGGTCGATGCGCTGCTCGGGCAAGCCTTCAGGGCCTGCGCCGAACACGGTGCGCAAGCTGTCGTGGCGCTGCACCAGCCGGTGCAGCGCGGCCTGCAACGCGGCCACGTCCAGCGGTCCCGAGAAGCCGAGGCCGCCGCCCACGTGGTAGGCCGTGTTGCCCGCATCGAGCTGCCACAGGAACCACTGGCCCTGCTGCATGAAGGAAACGGGCGCGGCGCTGCCGTCGTCGCTGCGCTTCGCGATGCCTTCGCGCGAGGGGCGTGGCACTGCGATGTCGGTGGCGTCGCTGTGGTCTTCGCGCCGCAGGCGGCGCTGCAGCAGGGCCAGTTGGGCCGGCGTCAGCTTCGCGCGGCGCGCGGTAATGTCGTTGCTCTCGCTCATGATGAAAAACTCGCCGTGGTGCGGTCGGCCGCCTCGATGTCCTCGATCAGCCGCAGCTCGACCAGCGCGGCCATCTCGGCGACGGTGGGCGCCTTGAAGAAGGCCGCAGGCGCCAGGTCCACGCCATAGGCCTTGCGCACCTTCGACAGCAGGCGGATGGCGAGCAGCGAATCGCCGCCCAGTTCGAACAGGTTGTCGTTCGCGCCCACGGGTGCGATGCCCAGCGCCTCGGTCCAGAGCTCGGCGAGCCCTTCCTCGAGATCGCCCTCGGGCGCGACAAAAGGCGTTGGCAGCACCGGGCGCGGATGACCGGCGCGCGCGGGCGCAGAGACCTCGGGCGCATCGTCCATCGCATCCAGCAGGCCGCGCAGCGGGCGCAGGCGCGGCGCGAGCGGCGATGCGGACACCACGGTCTGCGGCAGGTCGGGGCCGTTGACGATGCGTTCGAAGGCCAGCACGCCGGTGCGCTCGTCCAGGCCCATGCCTTCGGGCATGTCCTTGCCGGCCGCGGCGCCCACATCGCGCCACGCGTCCCAGTTGACCGAGAACACCGGCAGCGCCGACGAACGGCGGTGCGCGTTCGCGAAGGCATCGAGGTAATCGTTGGCCGCGGCGTAGTCGCTGAGACCAAGACCGCCCAGCAGCGTCGCGATCGAAGAGCACAACAGCACGAAATCCAGCGGCTCCGCGGCCACCGCATCGAGCAGCGCGCGCGTGCCCGCGACCTTGGGCGCGAACGCGGCCTCGACCTGCGCGGGCGTGCGTTGCGAGACCATGCCGTGGTCGGGCGCGATGACGGCATGGACGACGCCGTTGACCGCGCCGAAGCGGGCATGCACCGCGGCCAATGCGTTGCGCAACTGAGTGGGATCGGTCACATCGGCGGCAACGGTCAGCACTTCGGCACCGGCAGCTTCGAGTTCGATGAGCTGCTGCAACCGGCGGCGCAGCGCTGGCGGCTGGTCGGCCGCTTCGGCGATGCGTGCCCATTCGGCGCGTTCGGGCACGGGCGTGCGGCCCAGCAGCACCAGCCTGGCCTGCCATGTCTTGCTGAGGTGGCGCGCGAGCGCAAGGCCCACGCCGCCGAGCCCGCCGGTGATCAGGTACACGCCGCCCTTGCGCAGCCGCTGCACGCCGGGCACGTCGGCCGCAAGCGGCTCGTAGCTTCTGGTCCAGCGGTGCGGGCCGCGGTAGGCGACGACGGTTTCGTCGTGCGAGGCCGCCGCCTCTTCGGCCACGCGGCGCGCGAGTTCGCTCTCGGCCGCGCTTTCGGGCGCCGGCAGCACCACGTCGACGATGCGGCAGGCCATCGACGGCGACTCCTGGCCCAGCACCTTGGCAAGGCCACGCAGCGTGGCCTTCTCGGGTGACAGGACCTCGGTGCCGGCGACATCTTCGATGCCATCGCTCACCACGGTCAGCGCCAGCGACGTGCGCTGCGATCCATCGAGACCGTCGAGCGCCTGGGCCAGCGCGAGCAGGCTGAAGTAGCCGCGCTCGAAGACCTCGGCCTGCGCGGCGGCGGGACGGCCCGCGTCCAGGCTCCACAGATGGAAGACCTGCGTCACTGGGCCGACTTCGGCTTCGGCCTCGCGCAGGAGCCGTGCGTGGTCGGCGCGCTCGGCGGGCCGCAGCGTGTACTGCTGCGGGGCGGTGCACGCAAAACCCTTGCCGCGCAGCGCAACGACCACTGGCGCGCCTTGCGCACGCAGCGTGCGCGCGAGACGGTCGGTGAAGCTGTTCGCATCGCCGAGGATCAGCGTGCTGCCGGTGCGGACCGTCGGTTGAACGGCACGCGGCAATGGCGTCGTGCGCGTCCACGAGGGCACGTAGAAAAGGCCCGCGGGCCCGCTTTGCGCAGGCTGCTGCGCGGTCGCCGAGGGATCGACCCAGAAGCGCTGGCGCCGGAAGGCATAGGTCGGCAGCGGCACGCGGCGCCGGCGCTCGCCGTCGCGGCACGCGGCCCAGTCGATGTCCACGCCCGCGGTCCACAGGCCCGCCACCGCATTCGCCAGTTGCGGCGCATTGCGCGCGAGTTGCTGCGGGTGGGCCTGGCTGGCCCAGACACCGGCGGCGGAGGCGCTGCCGGCGTGCAGCCGCGCGAGGCCGGCGAGCGTCTCGCCCGGACCGACCTCGAGCACCGCGCGGCCGAGTGTCGCGAAGACCTCGCGCAGGCCGTCGGCAAAGCGCACCGCACCGCGCAGATGCCGGCCCCAGTACGCCGGGTCGGTGGCGTCCTGCGCCGTGATCGGCTGGCCCGACGCGTTGGAGAGGAAGGGAATGACGGGTGCGTTGCGCGGCACCGCGGCCACCACGCGCTCCAACTCCGCGACGACCGGATCGACGAGGCGCGAATGGAAGGCGATGGACACATGCAGGCGGCGCGGCACCTGCTGCTTCGCGCGTAACGCTTCCTCGACGCGCTCGATCGCATCCACCGGGCCGGAGAGCACGCACAGCGCCTCGCCGTTCACAGCAGCGAGGTCGCAACCCATGGCGAGGAACGGCGCCAACTCCTCTTCGGGCAGCGACACGGCAGTCATTGCACCCGGTGTCAGCGTCTGCAGCAGGCGGCCGCGCGCGGCCACGATGCGCAGCGCGTCTTCCAGCGAAAACACACCGGCCAGACAGGCCGCGACGTACTCGCCGAGGCTGTGGCCGAGCATCAGCGCGGGCTTGACGCCGCAATGCATCCACCAGCGTGCCATGGCATAGCCGACGACGAAGAGCGCGGGCTGTGCGAACTCGACGCGCAGCAGGCGCTCGTTGGCCGTCGGCACCTCGCCCACCGGCGGGAACAGCAGCGGTTGCAGGTCGACGCCGCTGTCCTTGCGCAGCAGCGCGAGGCAACGGTCCATCTCCTCGCGGAACACGGCGCTGTCGCGGTAGAGGTCCGCGCCCATGAGGGCATGCTGGGTGCCGCTGCCAGGGAAGAGGAACACCACCTCGGGTGCTGCAGTCACCGGCCGTGGCGCGAGGGCCGGAGCGGCCGCGAGCATCCCGGCCGCGAGGGCGGGCTGGTTCGCGACCACCGCGCTGCGCCATGCGAAAGCCTTGCGCCCGTCCTGCAGCGTGTGGGCGATGTCTTCCAGCGACTGCCCGTCACCGTGTTCGCGCAGGTGTGCAGCCAGGCGGTCGCAGCCCTCCTGGAGCGCGCCTTCGTCCTTGGCCGACAGCGGCAGCACCTGCCACGTCGACGCGTTCGACTGCACGGCCTGCACGCGCGGCGCCTCTTCGAGCACCACGTGCACGTTCGTGCCGCCGATGCCGAACGAGCTCACGCCCGCACGGCGTGGCGTCGGACCTTCGGGCCAGGGCTGGCATTGCGCGTTCACGTAGAACGGGCTGCCCGCGAAGTCGATCTGCGGATTGGGTTTCGTGAAATGCAGGCTCGGCGGCAGCGTGCGGTGGCGCAGCGCCATCGCCGCCTTGATGAGCCCTGCGACGCCGGCCGCCGCGTCGAGGTGGCCGATGTTGGTCTTGACCGACCCGACCGCGCAGAAGCCACGCCGCTCGGTGTCGGCGCGGAAGGCCTGGGTGAGCGCCGCGATCTCGATCGGGTCGCCCAGCGTGGTGCCGGTGCCGTGCGCCTCGACGTAGCCGATGGTGTCGGCCGACACGCCCGCGATCAGTTGCGCGGCACGGATGACCTCGGCCTGCCCGTCGATGCTGGGGGCGGTGAAGCCGACCTTGGCCGCGCCGTCGTTGTTGGCGGCCGTGCCCTTGATGACCGCATGGATGGTGTCACCGTCGCGCAGCGCCTCGTCCAGGCGCTTGAGCACCACCACGCCGGCGCCGCTGCCGATCACCGTGCCGGCGGCCTGCGCGTCGAAGGCGCGGCAATGGCCGTCGGGCGAAAGGATCGCGCCGGCCTGGTGTCGGTAGCCGCCTTCCTGCAGCAGGTTGAGCCACACGCCGCCGGCGAGCGCCATGTCGCAGTCGTGGCTCAGCAGCGCCTGGCAGGCAGTGTGCACTGCCGTGAGTGACGTGGAGCAGGCGGTCTGCACGCTCACGGCGGGGCCACGCAGGTCGAGCTTGTAGGCCACGCGCGTGCACAGCGAGCCGCTGCCGTTGCCGTTCATCAGGCCCAGCAGGTCGGCGATGCCGGTGTGCGCGCCGAGGCCGAAGGACGGCAGCAGGTGGCGGATCAGGTAGATGTTGGCGCCCTCGCCCGCGTAGACACCGATCTTGTCGATGTTGCCGCCCGCGCGCGCCGGGTCGCAGCCCGCATGCTCGAGCGACGCCCAGGCGCACTCGAGAAAGATGCGCTGCTGCGGATCGAGCGTCTCGGCCTCGCGCGGCGTGTAGCCGAAGAAGCCGGCATCGAAGCGGTCGAAGCCCTCGAACCGCACGCCGGCCTTCACGTAGTCGGGGTCGTCCAGCAGACTCTGCGGCACGCCCCGTGCGCGCAACTCGTCGTCGCTGAAGCGCGAGACCGACTCCACGCCGTCGCGGATGTTGCGCCAGAAGGCATCGACATCGTCGGCGCCCGGAAAGCGCCCGGCCATGCCGACGATGGCGATCTCGAGGCCGGTCGGTTCGTTGAAGGTGGACATCAGCTGACTCTCTCTGCCGCCTTGCGACGTTGAAGCATGGCAGCGCGCTGGCGCAGCGCGCGGTCGTCGGCAACCGCGGCGGAAACGGCCGCGGCTTGCGCGCCGCCCTGCTCGATCCAGCGCGCGAGCGATTCGACGGTGGGGTACTTGAAGAGGTTGACCAGCGGGAACGTGGCCTGCAGCCGGTCTTCCAGCAGGCGGTGCGCGCGGATGAGCAGCAGCGAATGCCCGCCGAGGTCGAAGAAGTTGTCATGCCGTCCGACCTGCTCGACCTGCAACACCTCCGACCAGATGGCCGCGAGCGTGCGCGCCACATGACCCTCTGGCGCCTCGTAGGTGCGCGCGCGGCCCAGCCCCTCGGGCTCGGGCAGCGCCTTGCGGTCGACCTTGCCGTTGGCGTTCAGCGGCAAGGCATCGAGCACCACCACGGCGCGCGGCACCATGTAGTCGGGCAGCACCTGGCCCAACTGCTGCCGCAGCGCGGCGGTGTCGACCGCCTGCTGCGTGTGCGCGGCGATGTAGGCCACGAGCGAGGCGCCGGCGGCGCCTTCGCGCGCCACCACCACGGCCTCGCGCACCGCGGGCTGCGCAAGGATCTGCGCCTCGATCTCGCCGAGCTCGATGCGGAAGCCCCGGATCTTCACCTGGTGGTCGATGCGGCCCAGGTACTCGATCTGGCCCTCGGTGTTCCAGCGTACGAGGTCGCCGGTGCGGTAGAGCCGGTCGCCCGCACCGAAGGGGTTGGCCACGAAGCGCTCGGCGCTCAGGCCGGGCTTGTTGAGGTAGCCGCGCGCCAGGCTCACCCCGCCGAGGTACAGCTCGCCGGCCACGCCGCGCGGCACCTGGTTGAGCTCGGCGTCCAGGATGTGGCACTGGGTGTCGCTGATCGGCTGGCCGATCGGCACCAGGCTCTGCCCATCGTCACGGCAGGTCCAGCGCGTGACGTGGATGGTGGTTTCCGTCGGGCCGTAGAGGTTCTGCAGCGTGGCGCCGTGAAGGCGCTGCAGCGTCTCTTTCTGTGTCTCGGCGGGCATGGCCTCGCCGCCGCAGATGATGTGCTTGAGCCGCGTGCTCGACTCGATGTCCTTGTGCGCCAGGAAGGCCTGCAGCATCGAGGGCACGAAGTTGAGCGTGGTGATCTGGTGGCGCCGGATCAGCTCGACCAGACGCGCCGGGTCGCGGTGGTCGCCGGGGTTGGCCACCACCAGCCGCGCGCCCGCGGTCAAGGGCCAGAACATCTCCCACACCGACACGTCGAAGCCGAACGGCGCCTTGTGCAGCACGGTGTTCTCCCGGCCGAGGCAGTAGGTGTCCTGCATCCAGGCCATGCAGCTGTGCAGCGCCGCGTGACGCACGGCCGCGCCCTTGGGCTTGCCGGTGGAGCCGGAGGTGTAGATGACATAGGCGAGGTTCTCGCCGTGCAGCGCAACGCCGGGGTCGGTGTCGGGCTCGTTCGAGAGATCGATGCTGTCGACCTCCAGCCGCGCGAGGCCCGCGCGCTCGGCGATGTGCTCGCGGGTGGCGCGGTGCGTCAGCAGCAGTGCGATGCCGCTGTCTTCCACCATGTAGGCCAGGCGCTGCAGCGGGTAGTCGGGGTCCAGCGGCAGGTAGGCGCCGCCGGCCTTGAGGATGGCGAGCAGCCCCACCACCATCTCGACCGAGCGCTCCATCACGATGCCCACGCGCATGTCGGGCTTCACGCCCAGCGCGACCAGGCGGTGCGCGAGGCGGTTGGCGCGGCGGTCGAGCTCGGCGAAGCTCAGTGCTTGTTCGTCGAACAGTAGCGCGACGGCATCGGGCTGCTGCTTCGCATGTTGCGCGATGGCGTGGTGCACGGGTTGCGGCTGCGGCTCGCGGCGTGCGTTGACGCTCCACCCCGCGAGTTGCGCATTTTCCGCGGCGTCGAGCAAGGCGATATCGCCCACCGCGCGGCTGGTGTCGGCGCAGAGCGCGCCAAGCACCGCCACGTAGTGCTGCGCCATGCGCGCGATGGTGTCGCGCTCGAACAGGTCGTCGGCATAGATCACGTCGAGCATCAGCCGGCCATCGGGCCGCTCGCGGGCCTCCAGCACCCAGTCGAACTGGGTCTGCAGGTCGGGCAGCGCGTGGTCCTGCACCTGGATACCCTCCAGGCGCTGCAGCGGGCGATGGTCCTCGAAGAGGTGGTTGAACATCACCTGGAACAGCGGACTGTGGCTCATGCTGCGCTCGGGCTGCAGGCGCTGCACCAGTTGCTCGAAGGGCAGGTCCTGGTGCGCCTGTGCGCCCAGCACGGCCTCGCGGGCTTGCGCGAGCGCGCGCGACAGCGGCGTACGGCCGTCGATCGGGTTGCGCAGCACCAGCGTGTTGACGAACAGGCCGATGACGTTCTCGAACTCCACCCGGTTGCGGTTGGCGATCGCGGCGCCGACGCGGATTTCTTCCTGCCCGGTGTAGCGGTGCAGCAGCACCTGCAGGCCGGCGAGCAGCACCATGAACAGCGTGGCGCCGTCGGCCTGCGCCACGCCGCGCAGTTGGCCCAGCAGGGGCGCGGGCAGCTCGAAGGCGTGGCGTGCGGCGCGGTAGCTGGCTTGCGGCTTGCGCGGGCGGTCGGTGCGCAGCTCGAGCACTGGGTGCTCGTCGCCGAGTTCCTTCTGCCACCAGGCGAGCTGCCGCTCGGCCTCGCCGGCGGCCAGCCATTCGCGCTGCCACACCGCGTAGTCGGCGTACTGCACGCGCGGCACGGGCAGCGCCGCGGCACTGCCCTGCAGGCGCGCCGCGTAGCCGGCGGCCAGCTCGTCGATCAGCACCTGCATTGAAGCGCCGTCGGACACGATGTGATGCATCACCACGGCGAGCACCTGCGTGTCGTCCGCCAGGCGCAGCAGCGCGGCGCGCAACAGGCCGCCCTGCGTGAGATCGAAGGGCGCGCTCTTGATGCGACGGGCCTCGTGCTCGAGGCGGTCGTCGCGTTCACCGGCGGGCACGTCGCGCAGGTCGACCACCTCGAGCGGCAGCATGCCGGTCGAGGTGATCCACTGCGCGGCAACGCCATCGCTGCCTTCGCGGAACACGGTGCGCAGCGACTCGTGGCGCGCGACCAGGTCGTCCAGCGCCGCGCGCAGCGCGTCGACCTGCAAGGCGCCAGTGAGGCGCAGCGCGCCGCTCATGTGGTACGCCGCGCTCGACGGGTCGAGCTGCCAGAGGAACCACTGGCGCTCCTGCGCGTGGGACAGCGGCAGCGCATGCAGCCGGCGCTCGGCCGGCAGCACCGCGATGGGCGCGGGCCGCGCACGCGCGCCTTCGGCCCGTCGCTGGCGCACAGCGGCGGCGCACTCGGAGAGCCGCGGGTGCTCGAACATCAGGCGCACCGGAAAGTCGATGGCCCAGTGGTCCGACATGCGGGCCGCGACCTGCGTGGCGGTGAGCGAACTGCCACCGCGGGTGAAGAAATGGGCGTCGCGCGCGAAAGGCTTCGCATCGGCGGGCCGGAGCACTTCGCGCCAGATCGCATCGACGACGCGCTCGGTCTCGTCGAGCACGGGCGTTTCGATCTGTTCCTCGACAGGGCCGCCTTTGACGAACACACCGCGCTCGTAGATGGCATACGCATCCGCGCTGCGATCGAGCCAGCCCGCGCGGCACGCGCTGCGCTGCAGCTTGCCGCTGGTGGTCTTGGGCATGCCGCCAGGGTTGAGCAGCAGCACGGCCGACAGCGCTTCGCCGAACACCTCGCTGACCGCGGCGCTCAGCGCCTCGACCAACACCTGCGGCGGCACCAGCTTCTGCATGCTGCGCGACACCTCGGCCGCCGCGCCGATGCCTTCACCGTCGGGCCCGTTGGCGGCGAACACCGCCACGCGCCCCTTGCGCACCGCATCGACCTCGGCCTCGATGACGCGCTCGATGTCCTGCGGATAGATGTTGTGGCCGCGCACGATGATCAGGTCCTTGATGCGGCCGGTCACGTAGAGCTCGCCGTCGCAGACGAAGCCCAGGTCGCCGGTGCGCAGCCAGCGGCGGCCCGCGCGCTCGACGAAGGTCTCGGCGGATTCGCGCGGCTTGCCCCAGTAGCCAGCGCCGACGCTCGCGCCGCTCACCCAGATTTCGCCGATGCGACCGGGCTCGGCCACCACCGACAGCGTGGCGGGATCGACGATCTCGACCACATGCTCGACCGCCACGGCGCCGCAGCCGACGAGCAGCGTGCCGTCTTCGCTCGGCGCGCCCACGCCGCTGGCCAGGCCGTCGACGCCGAAGCCGCGCGCGACCATGCCGGCGCCGCGCTTGCCGCCGGTCACGAACAAGGTCGCTTCGGCGAGGCCGTAGCAGGCATACACCGCCCCCGGATCGAAGCCTGCAGCGGCAAAGCGCTCGATGAAGTCGAACTCGGTGTCGGCGCGCACCGGCTCGGCGCCGGTGTAGGCCACGCGCCAGCTCGAGAGGTCGAGCTGCGCGATCTGCGCGTCCTTCACGCGCTCCAGGCAGAGGCGGAACGAGAAGTCCGGCCCGCCGCTGAGCGTGGCGCGGTGGCGCGAGATCAGCTCCAACCAGCGCACCGGGCGTTCGAGGAAATAGCGCGGCGAGGTCAGCACCAGCGGGATGCCGCTGTACAGCGGCTGCATCAGGCCGCCGATGAGGCCCATGTCGTGATACAGCGGCGCCCACGAGACGAACTTGTCGTCGGGCCCGATGCCCATGCCGACCTGGATGGCATGCTCGTTGGCCATCAGGTTGCCGTGCGTCACGATGACGCCCTTGGGCGTCGAGGTCGAGCCCGAGGTGTACTGCAGAAAGGCAACGTCGTCGTCGGCCGGCTCGAAGGGCTGCCAGGTGTCGGCGAGTGCGACATCGATCGCGTCGACGGCAACGATCTGCACATCGCCGAACTGGTTGCCGGCCGCCGACATCGCGGCGCTCAAGGCCGAAGACGTGAGCACGCAGCGCGCCTGCGAATCAGCCGCCACGCCGGTGAGCCGCGCCAGGTGCTGCGGCCGCGTCGATTCGGGTGGAAACACGGGCACCGCGATCACGCCGCAGTAGAAACAAGCCAGCATGCTCACTGCATAGTGGTCGCCGTTGTCGAGCATGACGAGCGCGCGGTCGCCCTTGGCGAACTGCTGCTGCAGGCGTGCCGCGAGCGCGCGAACGCGCTGTTCGAAGACGGCATAGGTGAAGGGCAGCTCGGCGTAGACGCCATCGACCTCGTCGACCACGGTGAGCCAGGCGTCGTTCGCGCGCTGCTCGGCCAGCGCGCGCAGGTGCGCCACGAAATTGCGCGGTTGCCGGCCGACGGAGTCCGTCGCGAGCAGTTCATTCATGGATCGACCCTTTGGTGCGAATGAGGATGCGTCTGTGTCGGAAGATGCCGTGTGAGCGCCGCGAGAAATTCGGTCTCGTGCTGTCGCAGGAAGAAATGGCCGCCGTCGAACCAGTCGAGCGTGAAGGCGCCTGCGGTTTCCTTGGCCCAGGCGGCCATGGCCGGCACCTCGATGTCGTCCTGCCGCCCCGCGAAGGCATGCAGGGACAGCGGCAGCGGCGGCGCATCGAACGTGGCATGCGCGTCGTGGCTGCGGCAGACGCGGCGGTCGGCCCGCAGCGTGTCGAGCGTGATGCGCATGAGCTCGTCGCTAGTGAACACCTCTTCGGGCGTGCCGCCCTGCTTGCGCAACTCGGCGATCAGCGAGGCGTCGTCTTCACCGCCGTCGAAGCGCTCAGGGTCGCGTCGTGTGGGGGCTGCGCAGCCGGACACCAGCAGCGCGCGCGGCATCGGTCGCCGCGAGGCCTGGAGCCTGCGGGCCACGCCTTGGGCCAGCAATGCGCCCATGCTGTGGCCGAAGATCGCGAAGTCGCCGCGCATGGCGTCGGCCTGCTCGGCGCAGATCCGCGCGACCATGGCATCGAAGTCTTCCACGAAGGCCTCGCCCATCCGCGCGCCGCGTCCCGGCAGTTCGACCGGCACGATGCGCACCCACGGCGGAAGGAAACGACGCCAGCGCAGGTACATGGCGGCGCTGGCGCCCGCGCATGGCAGGCACAGGAGCGAAAGAGGCGCCTGCATGCCCATCAACCGGCCGCGCGTTCCGTGGCCTGTGCGCTCTCTTTGTCCTGTTGCTGCTGCATCCATTCGCGCAGCGAGCGCGGCCGCATGTCGGTCCAGTGGCTCTCGACATAGGCCAGCACGGTTTTCTTGTCGCCCTGGACGCCCTCGACGGCGGTCCATCCGCCGGGAACGGCTTTCCAGTGGGGCCAGATGGAGTACTGGTCTTCGTGATTGACCAGAACGATGAAGGCTTCGTCTTCACGGTCAAAACAGCTCGTCGACATCGGTGCATCCTTGTGTAATTGAACAGAAGGAGCGCCCGATGGCCGGTCGCGGACCGGATCGAATTGCAGCGCCCCTGCCAACAGGACGCTTCGGGAGCGAATCTGTTCATTTCACGAGGGCGCACGTGCGGGAGAGATGGCTGCATCCGCCAAGATGGGCTGGCGGGGCCATTGCGAGAACGCGCGGCGCGGCGCGCGTGGGCAGGAAGATTCGGCTGACGGGCCTGCTTACTTGCTGGTGTCGGGCGATGCGTCGCCGTCACCGAAATCATTGGCCGGCGGCACGAAGCCCGCGAGCAGCCAGAGTTGCGCGGCCTTGTCGTAGGCACGGCGATGCGCGGGCTCTGCCAGGAGCCAGGTCGTCATTTCGACGCGCGCCGCGTCATCGAAATTCTCGCGGTCGTGTTCGCGCTGTACCCAGTCCCATGCGGTGTTCCAGATGGGATCGTCTTTTTCCTGTGTCATTTCTTGAAAGCCGTTCGCGTTGTCCGTGCAGACCGGCTCCTGAACGCCTCCGGCCATTGCGCAGCGCGCATTCTCGCGGGAAACGGGCATGCCCCTTCCCACCGGCGGGCGACGACCTCTAGCGCGAGCCGCTTTCAAGCAGCAGATGGCCGCAAGATTTGATGGCCGTTGCGGCCTCGGCGATCAGGCCGTTCACCAGCCCCAGCGCGCAACCCAGGCGCGCCGCAATCTCTCGCTGCGTCAGGCCTTCCAGCCGATAGAGCTCGAACACCAGGCGCGTTTTCGGCGCGAGTCCGGCAAGCACCTGGTCGATGGCGGTGATGACCTGGCGTTCGCACATCATGCGGTCCGGCGTGCCGACGTCCGGCACCTCCAGAAGCTCGACGTCGACATCGAAGGTGCGATAGCTGGCCTCGACGCGGTGGCGGCGGCAGTAGTCCAGCGCCATGTTGCGCACCACCTGGCAGCAATAGCCGATGGGACGTTCGGCATGCCGCACGCAAGGGCCGTCGACGATCTTCAGGTAGGCGTCCTGCACCACGTCGTCGGCCAGATCCGCGGTGTTGACGATCTTGCGGGCGACGCGCCAAAGCTGCATGCGATGGGCGATGAAGACTTCTCCGAGCGAAGGCTCGGACGAATTCACTGGCATGTTCAACACCTCTTCCTCCTGTGAGCGAGCCGAGACGGTCCGCAGCCGATTACTACTTTTTATGCATAGATACAAATAAGAATCATTCCTATTTATATGCAAGCTTCAAGTCACCGTGATGACCTTCTGGGCCACCGTTTCGAACCAAGTGATGTGGGTCCCCGCGAGAATTCGGCGCAGCGAATCGCAGGGTCCGGAAGCTCTGCACAAACGCGGAGCCCAGCATTGCCCATACGGGGGATGGCGATGATAGACCACTTCGCGACGCATCATTTTTCATGGAAAAAGATGCGAACCCGGCCCTCGATCACCCCGCAGGGCCTCTAAGCTGTGGCCCCTTCATGCCAAGCGCCGCTTCATTCATTTCACTGCCCGCGGGCGAGATTCACCTCTGGTTTTGCTTTCACGGCGATGCCGGCAGCCCCGAGTTGACGGCGGCCTGCCGTGCATTGCTGAGTGCAGAAGAACTGTCGAAACAGGAGCGCTTTCACTTCGCGCGCGACCGGCATCGCTACCTGCTGACACGAACGCTGGTGCGCTCCATGCTGTCGCGCTACGCCCCGGCGGCGCCACAAGCCTGGCAGTTCACGAGCAACGCTTTCGGGCGCCCTCGCATCAACGCACCCGATATCCCTGAAGCAGTCGGCCTGAACTTCAACCTGAGCCACACCGACGGGCTCATCGTGCTGGCGGTTGCGCGCCACATCGAGCTGGGCGTTGACACCGAGAACATCGAGCGCAAAGCGGCGCTCGACGTGGCCAGCCACTACTTCTCGCCGGCCGAAGCACGGGCATTGGACGCACTGCCACCAGCGCTCCAGGCGGAACGCTTCTTCGAGCTGTGGACGCTGAAGGAAAGCTACATCAAGGCGCGCAGCCTCGGCCTGCAGATACCGCTCGACAGCTTCGGCTTTGCGCTGGACGCTCCCGGCACGATCGGCTTCGCGCTCGCGGATTCACGCACGGGCGACGCTGCTCCGCAGCGCTGGAATTTCTGGCAGCTGCGACCCGCACCAACACATCTCGTGGCCCTGTGCGCCGCGCCGGGCCCTTCGGTTTCTGCCACCACACGCATCGTCTGCCGAGAGATCGCGCCGCTCGAATGGGACAGGCCGCTTGCGGTCCCCACGACCCGCACGAGTGCGGCCATCTAGAATTCCGGCCCTTTCCCCGCTCGCGTACCCATGAACATCGTCGTCAACGAAGAACTCAAAGCCTATATCGATCCCTTGACGCCGGAGGAGTACGAAGCCCTCGAACGCAGCATCCTCAACGAAGGCTGCCGCGACGCGCTGGTGCTGTGGGGCGACGTGCTGGTGGACGGCCACAACCGCTACGGCATCTGCCAGAAGCACGGCCTGCCCTTCCAGACGGTGCAGAACACGCGCTTCAAGACGCTGCAGGACGTGCACCTGTGGATGATCGACCAGCACCTGGGCCGCCGCAGCATCTCGGATTACCTGCGCGGCGTGCTCGCCCTGCGCAAGAAGGACATCGTGGACGAGCGCCGCGCCCGCAGCACCGCCACCACCCCGACCACGTCGGACGACCCGCCCTTCGATGTCGACGACGCGCCCGCTTCGACTGCGTCTCCCGCGTCCGACGAGGCTCTGCCGCCGCCCGTGCCGATGAACAGCCGCGAGGCCATCGCCCGCGCCGCGCGCCTGAGCAGCAGCCAGGTCACGATGATCGAGAAGATCCAGAAGCAGGCCGCGCCCGAGCTGGTGGCGGCCGTGAAATCAGGCGTGATCTCGATCAACACGGCCGCAGCCGTCGCCTCCCTGCCCGCCGAAGAGCAGGTGACGGCCGCCAACGCCGGCAAGGACGAGCTCAAGCAGGCCGCCAAGCGCGTGCGCGAAGCCAAGCGCAAGCCGCGCGAGGCCGCGCCCGAAACCGAAGACGGCGCCGAACCGGCGTCGCTCGACGCTGTCCAGCAACTGGAACAGCGCGTGGCCGAACTCACGGCCGAGAACGCGGACCTGCGCCGGCAAGTGGCCGACCTGCAGGCGCAACTGGCGAACTGACGCCCCGGCGGGCGCCGTTCTGCGCGCCCGCCTTTTTCACCGCCCCCTCTGACGCCTCGCGCGCCGCCCAGCGGCCCGCGAGGCTTTGTCGCGTCCGCGACCCACCGAAAACAGTTGTCCGTAATCTTGTGTTTTTATTTGCAACAACTGTTATATTTTCACATAACAATTCAAACAGAAAACTTTAGTTCTCTGACTCGACATTGAGATCGGCGCCCCCGCCCAACTTCCTCCAGTGAGTTCTCAAGTTGCAAATAGAACGGCGATGCCGCCACGAATCGGCGCTTTCGATACGGTTGAGCACACATCGTTCGGACGATCGGGCGTCGAACTGCAGCGTCCGGAGGAACCATGACGGGCGCTAACACTGTTCCCAAAGGTCAACGCGCCTTGCTGAGCTTCAGCGTCGAAGGGCTGCAGCACCGCGAAGAAGTGCTGCTCAAGTCGCTGATCCGGCTGCTCGACCACCGGACTCACCAGAACTGGTCGTGGAAGGCCGAACAGGCCGACCTGCGGGTCGTCGGCGCGCAGATCGCGATCGCGGCTGCCTCGCCCCAGCCGGCGGTGCCCACGCTGACCGTCGCCCACGCCGACCCGCAGCGCGGCCCTTTCCTGGCCTTGCCGCTGCACACCGATGCGCTGGAAGTGGTGCTCAACCGCCTCGGCGCGATGGTGGTCCACGCCCGCGGCCTGGGGCTGGCCGTGACCGAGGTGCCGATGGGCGAGCACGAAGAATTCCGCATGCTGCGCTGGCCGCCGGCCGCGGTGCTCGAAGCGCCGATCCGCCTGCGGCTGGCCACGCTGATGACCAACCGGCCGGCGTCGGTGCTGTCGCTCCAGCAGCGCTCGCCCGCCACGCGCCAGGAGTGCGCGGACTTCCTGGCCGACCTGCAGCGCGCGGGCCTGCTCGAACGCGCCGCCAGCCCCGGCGTTCTTGTGGCCGCATCGGCCCCCGACAGCGTCTTTCCCGACAGCCGCTTCCCGGCACCGACGCGCGACGCCGTGCAGCCCGGCCTGCTGGCACGCATCAGGAACCGACTCGGCTTGCAGCCGCCAGGCCCTCAATGACCGTAGAACACAAGATCCTCTTCACCGGCACCATGGGCGCCGGCAAAACCACGGCCATCGCCGGCGTGAGCGAGATCCCGCCCGTGAGCACCGACGTGCGCAACAGCGACACCTCGGTCGCCAAGGCCACCACCACGGTCGGGCTGGACTACGGCGAACTCACGCTCAACAACGGCGAGAAGCTGCGCCTGTACGGCACGCCCGGCCAGATGCGCTTCGACTTCATGTGGCGCATCCTGGGGCGCGGCGCACTCGGCGTGGTGATCCTCGTGGACAACAGCCGCCCCGACCCGCTGGCCGACCTCGACATCTACCTGGACGGCTTTGCCGAGCTGATCGCGCAGACCGCCTGCGTGGTCGCCGTGGGCCGCATGGAAAACCACCCCAGCCCCGGCCTCGACGCCTACGCCCGGCGCATGGAGGCCAAGGGCGTCGTGTGCCCGGTGCTTCCGGCCAACGTCACCGATCCGCAGCAGGTCGTGCAGCTGCTGGAGCTGCTCCTGCTCCAGCTCGAGGTCTGACGCCACGGCGCGTTCTCCTTCTTCTCCTTTTCCTTCCATTCAGGCAGCAATGAACATCACTCCAAGAATCAGGCTTGCAGCGGAATCGGCCATCGACACCCTGATGCGGGAAATCAAGGGCGTGAAGGCCGTGGTGATCTCCACCGAAGACGGCCTCGAGCTGGCCGCGCGCGTCGAGAACACCGCGCAGGTCGCGCGCCTGTCGGCCATTGCCAGCTCGCTCGCCGCCCTGGGCGCCGTGGCCGGCGAAGAAAGCCAGCTGGGCCATTGCGACAACGTGGCCATCGAAGCCACCCACGGCCACATCCTGATGCTGCAGGCGCGCCACCCCGAGATGACGCTGATCGTGAGCGTGGTCACCAGCCGCGACGCCATCATCGGCCAGGTCCTCTACTTCGCGAAACAGGCAACGCAGCTGCTGCAGCACGCCTGACGCGGGCGCCGCACGCCGGCGCACCACACCCATTCGACACCGGTGGCCGCCCATCCCCTTCGCCCGGGTGGCCGCCGACTTTCAGGGGCGAGGACTAGGAAAGATTTCGATGGCAAATATCAAGCAATCCATGGACGAACTGATGACCTGCGACGGCGCCCTGTGCGCGGCGCTGGTCGATTCGAGCAGCGGCATGATCCTCGGCCAGATCGGCGCGGGCGTCGACCTCGAAGTGGCCGCTGCGGGCAACACCGAAGTGGTCCGCGCCAAGCTGCGCACGATGCGCGACCTGGGCCTGAACGACGTGATCGAAGACATGCTGATCACGCTCGGCAAGCAGTACCACATCATCCGCCCGATGCTGAAGAAGGAAGGCCTGTTCGTCTACCTGGTGCTGGACAAGGCCAAATCGAACCTGGCGATGGCGCGCCGCAAGACGCTCGACGTTGAACAGAACATGACGGTGTGAGCGGCGTTGCCAGGCCCGGCGCCTGGCAACATTTCTACTCCCGCAATGTGCGCCGCTCCAGCTTCGGGTCGGCCGCAATCTCTTCCTCGGTGAACGGCGGCGTCACCAGCTGCTTGCGCGAAAAAAGTTCGAGCTGATCGTCGCGGTGCGGCGACGCCGGATCGCTCGACTGCCCGCCCGCCATCATCACGCGCGCCACGGGCTTGCCCTGCGCCCACGTGACCACATGCACGTACGAGGTGCCGGCCATGATGTCGCCGTAGCCCTCTTTCGTGAGTGGCGCACCCTCGAGCGCGTTGAGCACGCCCTGCCCGCCCGGGCCGCCATGCAGCGGCACGCGGCCGCGCGGCGTGGGCCGCGCCAGCATGTCACCCCATCGCTCGTCGCCACGCAACCCCAGCGCCGCGAGCGCATCGGCCGCGTCGCGCACGGCCGCGACGATGCCCGCCGTCACGCCCGGCGCCGAAGACACCGGCCGCACGCGGAAGGGGTGTGCCGGGTCGTAGGGTTGCGCATACAGGCCCGGCACGTTGTCGAGCCGGGGGCCCAACTCGACGAACAGCAAGGTGCCGCGGCTGTCGACGTTGTGGCGCCGGTCCCACGCGGCCAGGATGCCGCAGGCGCGCTGCACCGTGGCATCGCCCTTGGCGCTGGTGCAGGCGGCCAGCACGGCATCGAGCGTGGTCTCGGCCAGGTAGTTGCGGTTGCCGAACACCATGTCGGTGGCCTCGGGCACGTCGATGCGGCCGTCGGCCAGGCTGTCTTCGATCTGCCGTTGCGACATCAGCGTGCGCGCACCGGGTGCAGCTTTCGGACTGCCGAGCAGCAATGAGTACCCATCGAGCTGGCGGCCCACCAGCGAGAGGCTGTAGCTGTCGTTGGCGTTCTGCACGATGCCGCGCGTGGCGAGCGCTGGAATGCGGTTGGCCGGTGCCAGGCGCGGCCGGCCGTCGGCATCGCGCACGGCGCAGGCGCTGCGGCGGCCATCGAGTGCGCCCGGCACGGTGGCGTCGTCGGGTGGCGGCACGACGGCGCAGTCGCGCAACGCGGCATCGCCGATGTCGAGCAGCGGCCCCGACTCGATGTACATCGCCTGCCCCTGGCTGTCGCCCGCGATCAGGTGGGCGGTGATACCGCGGTTGCGCGCCACCGCCTGCTCGAAGCCGCCGATGTCGCGCGCCTTCGCCACCGCGAGGATCTGATCGAGCGCGCGTGCATTCGCCACGTTGGGATCCGTCACGGCATGCCAGCCGGCCGGGCGACCCGCTGCCGCAGGCAACCGGTAGAGCGGCCCGAGGTGCGAGTACGGCAGGTGGTGGCTTTGCGTGCGCACGCTGCCGTCGGGCTGCTTCACGCGCAGCGCGACGGTCTTCATCGCCAGCTCGCGTGGTGCGCCATCGACCGTGTACGAAGGCGTCGCGCCGGGCTTGACGTCCAGCGCCACCAGCAGCGGATAGGTCACGGTCGAGGGCGCCTCGATGCTCCACGCCAGGTGCCGCGTGAAGCCCGACAGCGGCAGCGGCAGGCCCAGGAAGTCGGCGCCCATCACATCGATTTCACCGGGGATGGTGAGGTGCATCTGGTGCATCAGCAGCCAGTGGTCCTGCCACAGCGTGTGCGGATTGGCGACCATGATCGAGGTGTTCGTGCCCGTGGCCTCGGCGCCGTAGGCCCAGGCGTTGCTCGCCATGCGCTGCGTCGGTGGGCGGTCGCCCTTGGCCTTTGCCACGGGCGGCGCGCCCAGCTGGTCCCAGGTCGATGCCGAGGCGTACGCGGCAACGCTCAGCGCTTTCCACAGCGAGCCCACCTGCATCGTGGCACGCACCACGTCGCTGGCGGTCATCTGCGGCAGCGCGAGGTTCTTGCAGGCGGCGGGGCGCGCCTCGGGCGCCGTGTCGCGCACCCAGCGGTTGAAGCCGGCGGCATAGCCTTCGGCGAGCTGGCGCGCGTCGGTGGACAGGCCTTTCCAGGCCGTGTCGACCTCGTTGTCCGACAGCTGCACGCGGTAGAACAGGTCGCTGTCCAGGTTGGGAATCTGCAGAAAGGCCACGGTCGCCAGGCCGTCGGGGCCGAAGCGTTCCGAGCGCTCGCCGCGCAGCGTGAGCACGCGGTCGGCCAGCAGGCACAGGTGGTCGCGCGCGACGGCATAGCCATGGCCATAGCCCAGGCCCGCGTAGTTGCGGGCCTTGATGTGCGGCAGGCCGTACTGCGTCCAGCGCACCTCGGCGCTGTACTTGTCGTTCGAAGCAGGTGGCGCAGGCGGCGGCGTCGTGACGACGGGTCCACCGAAGAATCCTCCACCACCGCCGTTGTCGCCGCCACAACCGGCCACGACACAGGCAAGCGCGCAAAAACCGATGCGCACCAACCCGCCAGCACGCGGTGTCATGACCTGGCCCCACCCACCGGCTGGCTCTTGCGCGCAATCACCTGCATCTCCACCCACGCCTTCGGCACGGCGATGCCGGCCAGCATGGCGGTGCCGGTCGGCTTGCAGGGCAGCACCTCCGACAGCGTCTGCACCACCGCGCCCAGGTGCTCGGCGCCGGCCACGATCAGCGTGTAGTTGATGACCTGCTCGAGCCGCCCGCCGCAGGCCGCGAGGTACTTCTCGATGTTGCGCACCATCAGCCGGGTCTGGTCTTCTGCGCTGACGGCGAGCGTCTGCGTGTCGTAGTCCATGCCGATGGTGCCGGAGACGAAGATCCATTCGTCGTCGAACATCGCGCGGCTGTAGGGCGCATTGACAAAGGGCAAGGGGAAGTCGGCGGTCTGCATGCGAAGGTCTCTCTTTCGTTCTCTGTGTGGAAATGGATTCAGGCCCGGGTCATCTCGCGCACGATGGCGCGGGCATGGATGTCGGTGGAATCGAACAGCGGCGCGGCGCACGCGATCCAGGGCTTCACGGCGCTCAGCTCGGTGCAGCCGAGCACGATGCCCTGCGCGCCGCGCGCCACGAGCGCGTTGCACAGCGTCGAGATGACAGCGGCGTCGGCGGGGCTGGCCTCGCCGCGCGCCAGCGGCCCGAAGATGGCCGCGTCGAGCGTGCGCCGCTGCGCCGCGTCGGGCAGCACCAGCTCGAAGCCGGCGCCCTCCCCCAGCATCTGGCCGAAGAACGGCGCATCGAGTGCGAAGCTCGTGGCCAGCAGGCCGAGGCGACGCATCGACGGGAAGCGCGACGCGATCTCGTCGCCAGTTTCCCGCGCCACGTGCACCAGCGGCACGCCTGCCGCGGCCTGCACGGCGTCGGCCGCGAAGTGCCCGGTGTTCGCAAGAATGGCGATGAGTTCCGCACCGGCCGCACGGGCCTGGCGCGCGGCGGTTTCCATCTGGGCGCGCGCATCGTCGCGGCGCCCTTCGGTCATGGCCGCGATGACGCCGGCGAAGTCCAGGCTCACGATCACGCAGCGGGCCGAATGCAAGCCGCCGAGTTCGCGCTGGATGTGCTCGTTCAACAAGCGGTAGTAGCTGAGCGTGGAAGGCCACGCGACGCCTCCGATCAGGCCCGCGGTTTTCATGGCGCGTTCCTTCTCAGTCGAGCTTGAAGCCGAGCTTGCGGATCACCGGGCTGTAGCGCACCAGGTCGCTGTCGATGCGGCCCTTGAGTGCTGCTGCGCTGGTCTGCGCGGCCGGCTCGAAGCCGAACACCAGCAGCTTCTCGACCACGTCGGGCTGGCGGATCGCCCAGTCGACGCCGTCGCTCACACGCTTGGCGATCTCGGGCGGCAGGCCGGCCGGACCGACCACGCCGAACCACACGGAAAAATCGACGCCCTTGTAGCCCAACTCGTCGAGCGTGGGCACGTCGGGCAGGCCCGAGAAGCGCTTGGCCGATGTGACGGCCAGGATCTTCGCGCGCCCCGCCTTCACGAACTGCACATAGGGCGCCATGCCGTCGAAGGCGGCGTCGATGTCGCCCGCGATGGTGGCCTGCGCCACTTCGGCGCTGCCCTTGTAGGGCACGCGCGTGGTCTCGATGCCGGCGCTGCGGTTGAACTCTTCGAGTGCCATCTGCGACAGGATCGCTGCCGCGCCGATGTTGATCTTGCCGGGGTCGGCCTTGGCGCGCTTCACCAGCTCATGCACATCGCCCACGCTGCCTGGTTGGGTGCGCGCGATGACGGCCGTGGGCGAGGTGATGGCCAGCGCCACCGGCGTGAAGTCCTTGCGCGGGTCGTAGGGCAGTCGGTTGTACAGCGAGGGGTTGAGCACGAAGGTCTGGTCGATGGACCACAGCAGCGTGTAGCCGTCGGGCGCGGCCTTCATGATCTCTTGCGCACCGATCAGCGTGTTGCCGCCCGGCTTGTTGTCGACCACCACCTGCTGGCCCAGTTGCACCTGCAGCTTGGCCGCGATGAGCCGCGCGGCCACGTCGGCACCGCCGCCCGCCACGAAGGGCACGACGAGGCGAATCGGCCGCGAAGGCCAGGCACTCTGCGCACCGGCAAGCGCCGGCACCCACCCCGCGGCGAGGGCCGCCAGGAGCCCCAGAAACCGGCAGACACGTCGAGCATTCATCCATAAACTCCGTTCAAACCAAAGTGTTGCAACGCTAACGCCGCCTGTCAGGGTTTTCTATGCCGATCCCATCGCAGACTGTGCCGATCCAGCCCTCGCCGTTCACGGCCGCCGCGCTGCGCGAGGACGATTTCAACGCCGCGCTGATCCGCCTGCCCGCCGACCGGCCGCTCGCGCTGCCGGCCCTGCACGACGGCGCGAGCCGCGAGGTGCGCTGGCCCGACGACGGCGGCCGCATCCTGCGGCTGCGCACCATGCCGTGGGAAGGCGCGAGCGCGCTGTACTTCGATTTCAGGTTGAACGACGACCTGCACGTGCAGCTCGCGCCCGGCAACGAGCTGCTGCTGACCTTCTTTCTCGCGGGCCACGTCACGGGCGAGATCGGCAGCGCGCAGGGCCGGCCGCTCGACTTTCGCGTCGACCGCGCACTGCTGCGCACGCCGAACCGCGATGGCGGCTACCTGATCCACATTCCCGGCGCGTGCCGCAACAACTTCGTGCAGTTCCGTCTGCGGCGCGACCTGCTGCCGCGCTGGCTGCATGCGCTGGGCGTGCGGCTGCCCGCGCGGCAGATGAGCGAGCTGGTCGAGCGCGACGACGGCCGGGTGCTGTGCAACGCGGCGCTCACGCCGCGCGTGCGCGACTGCCTGGCGCGCATCGGCGACGAGCCCTCCGATCGGCCGGCTTTCGTGCCGCTGTTCCATGCGCGTGCGACCGAGCTGCTGACCTGCGTGCTGCTCGACCTGGAACAACTGCTGCGCCCCGCACGTTCAGAAGACACCCACGGTGGTGCGGCGGCGCAGACAGTGCGCAGGCTGCGCGCGCTGCTCGGCGAAGCGCCGGCGCAGGCCTGGACGGTCGATGCGCTCGCGCAGCGGCTCGACCTGCGCGCCACACGGCTGCAGGCGCATGTGAAGGAAGCCGAGGGCACGACGGTCTACGGCCTGCTCGTGGCCGAGCGGTTGGCGCTGGCCGCACGGCTGCTGCGCGACACGCAGCTCAGCGTGCAGGCCATCGCGGCCGAAGCGGGGTGGGAGTGCCACGGCCGCTTCACCGCGGCGTTCCGCAAGCAGCACGGCGTGGCGCCGCGCGACTACCGCTTGCAGCAGGCGCCGCCGGCCAACAGCGGCGCCTGAAGAATCACCGCAAAGCGACTCAGCCGCGGGGGCGCGTCAGCAGCGTGTTCGACGGCAGCGTCTCGTCGAGCAGCTTGCGTGCCGTTTCCACGCCTGCCACTGGCAGCAGCGTCGCGTCAAGCAGGCCCACCTGCACCAGCACGCTCGCCTGGTCCCAGTAGATGTGCTCGTGGTAGAGCTTGTCGCCGCGGAACTTGATGACCGCGAGCAGCGGAATCTCCACGCGCTTTCCGGTCGGTGCCACGCCGGGCAGCATCCACGGGATCTCGGTGGTGTGGGTGAAGCAGAACAGCATCTCGTCGACCACCTGGGTCGCGCCCACGGTGCGCGAGATCGGCACCAGCGAGGTGTCGGGCGGGTTGCTGTTGACGAAGTGGTTCGTATAGAACGCGTGCAGGTTCTTGTAGCCCACGCCGCCGGTCATGGTCGGGATGTGGTTGACGTAGGGCTCGGCCACCATCGTGCCCATGGTGTCGTCGACGTTGCGGGTGCCGAACTCGTACTCGCAGTGCTTGTCCCACAGCGCGGCCAGGTCGTAGTTCGGGCCGATGGCCGACTTCAGCGCGGCCACGCTGCGCTCGTGCGCCATGAGCGCCGAGGCGCGGTGGAAGTGATCGCCGCCGACGCGCGCGAAGGCGTGGTCGACGCCGGGGTACACGTGCACCTCAACGTTCGGCCGGCCGCGCAGGGTCTGCACGATGCGGTCGCGCGCCTCGGGCGGGCAGAAGCCGTCGAGCTCGGCCACGTGCAGCGCCAGCTTGCAGCGGATGCGGTCGGCCTCGTCGAGCGCGGCGTCGATGCCCACGCCGTAGTAGCCCACCGCCACGTCGGCATCGGTGCGGCAGGCCGCGAGGTAGGCGAGCTTGCCGCCCAGGCAGAAGCCGAGCACGCCGACCTTGCCGCCGGGCACCTCGGGGCGCTGGCGCAGCGCGGTGATCGCGGCTTGCATGTCCTGCATGCCGAGCGCTTCGTCGAAGCCCTGGTACAGCGCGAAGGCGCGCTGCCAGTCGTCGGGCGAATAGCCCAGTTGCACGCCGGGCTCCTGGCGCCAGAACAGGTCGGGCACGAGCACCACATAGCCTTCCTCAGCGTAGTAGTCGGCCACGTCGCGCATGGTCTTGTTGACGCCGAAGATCTCCTGCGCGAGCACCAGGCCCGGGCCGGTGCCGCCGCGCGGCAGGGCGAGGTAGGCGCCGAAGCTGCCGCTGCCGTCGGCGGCCTCGATGCGGATGTCTTGCGACGACGATGGGGATGCCTTGTTCTGCATGGGTGTGTGACTCCGTTCAATGCTGAAAGGTGGACGTGGGGAACCAGGGGCTCACTGTACGCATTCCGGATGGCGCGTCGTGACCTGGTAGTAGCCCGAGTGAAAAACCAGCGGCTCGCCGTCGAAGCGTTCGTAGCCTTCGACCTCCCCGATGAAGATCAGATGGTCGCCGCCGTCGTACTGCCGCACGTTGCGGCACACGAAGCGCGCGAGCACGCCGTTGAGCAGCGGCACGCCGGCCGTGCCTTCGCAGCAATCGACGCCGCCGAACTTGTCGGCCTGCGGTGTCGAGAACTGGCGCGACAAATGATGCTGCGGCGCGGCCAGCACGTTGATCGCGAAGTGGCTCGCGCCGGTGAAGTCGGCCACGCTGGGCGCCTGCCGCGCGAGGCTCCACAGCACCAGCGGCGGATCGAGCGACACCGATGAGAATGAGTTGGCCGTCATGCCGACGCGGCGCCCGTCGAGCGCGCGCGTGGTGATGACCGTGACGCCGGTGCTGAACTGGCCGAGCGCCTTGCGAAAGTCGCGCCGGTCGAAGCGATCGACCACCGCCTCGCGCGCCTTCGTTTCCAGAAAGCGGTCGGCCTCGGCCGCGTCGAACCACCAGGGCGCGAAGTTGCGCGGATCGTCGAAGCCATTGACCACCGCGCTCGCCACCGCCGGCATGTGGGTGGCGCTCTGCAGCAGCTTCTGCAGGTGCGGCGCGGGCGGTGCGAGCAGGCTGTGCGTCCAGTCGGTGGCCCAGCGCGCGTAGCCTTCCCAGTAGCGGTCGAAGGTCTGCTGCATCCACGCGGCGTCGAAAGGCGCGTCACCGTGCTCGAGGATGCGCTTGAGGTAGATGTCGGCCGCCTTGGCCGCATTGTTCGAGCCCTGCCCCGTGATCGGGTCGTTGAGCACCACCGCATCGGCAAGCCCGAGCACCTGGCGGCCCGAAGGCAGCGTGGCGACCGGGTGCCGCACCACGGGCGTGACGCGGCCACGCAGCACGCCGTGGTCGTCGGTGAGATCGATGTGGGTGCAGCGCTCGGCCTCCCAAGGCAGGAAGGTGGCGAGGATCTGCTTGCTGCGCGCCAGGTGCTCCTGCGGTGTCTTCACGTCGTCCCAGCAGTCCATCGGGCCACCGGGCACGCCCTCGAACACCATGATCTCGCACGGGCCCGTGGTGGTGAGTGCGGGGAACACGAAGTACTCGCCGACACCCGGAATGAGGTTGAAGCTCACGGCCGAGAAGGACTCGCGCGGGCGCATGCCCTTCACGTAGGTGAGCGCCAGCGCGCGCTGCGGCTGGTCGAACGGCGAACGCGCCGCGTCGCGCGGGAACAGCGCCGAGATCTCGCCCTTGCCGCTCGCGACAACCACGAGGTCGTGCGTGCGCGTACCCTCTTCCAGCGTGTCGAGGTCGGCGTCCTGGTGCACGAGGCGGCCGCCGCGCGCTTCGAACAGCTGCATCCATGCGGCGATCTTCAGGCGCTGGTCGACCGACTGCGCGGGGCCGTCGAGCTTCGCCTCCCACGCGATGGTGCGGCTGCCTTCGGGGCTGCGCACCGACATGCCGATGCCCTCGACGACCGGGCAGGAGTCGGCCCAGCTGTCGAGCCCGAGCTCGCGCTCGGTCTGCAGCGCGGTCTCGAACATGCACTGGCTCGACATCACCGGGCCTTCGAAGATCTCCTGCGCGGTGCGGTTCGCATACACCGTCACCGCGTACCCCTTGGCCAACAGGCCCAGGGCGAGCTGCATGCCGGACTGGCCGGCGCCGACGATGGCCACGCGTCGTGTCATGCGCTGGCCCCGCCTACGCCGCTGCCGCTACAGCAGCGCAGGTGTCGAGGTAACGGTCGGCCTCTTGCGGGTCGGCGAACCACGGGAAGAAGGTGCGCGGGTCGTCGAAGCCGTTGGCGATGGCGCTGGCCAGCGGCGGCACGGCGCCGGCACTGCCGAGCAGCTTGAGCACGTGGGGCGGCGGCGGTGCGAGCAGCATGTTGGTCCAGCGCGTGACCCACTGCGCGTAGCCGAACCAGTAGCGGTCGAAGGTCTGCTGCATCCACGGCGCATCGGCCGCGCCGTCGCCGCGCGCCAGGATGCTCTTGAGGTAGGTGTCGGCGCACTTGGCCGCGTTGTTCGAGCCCTGCCCCGTGATCGGGTCGTTGAGCACGACCACGTCGGCCAGGCCGAGCACCTTGCGGCCCGAAGGCAGCGTGGCGATGGGCTTGCGCACGGTGGGCGCGAAGCGGCCGGCGAGGATGCCGTTGTCGTCGGTGAGTTCGATGTCATGGCAGCGCTCGGCCTCCCAAGGCGTGAAGGTGTCGAGGATCCACTTGCTGCGTGCGAGGTGCTCCTGCGGCGTCTTCACATCGGCCCAGCAGTCCATCGGGCCGCCAGGCACGCCTTCGAACACCATGATCTCGCACGGGCCGCTGGTGGTGAGCGCGGGAAACACGAAGTACTCGCCCACGCCCGGAATCAGGTTGAAGCACACGGCCGAGAACGGCGTGCGCGGGCGCATGCCCTTCACGTAGGTGAGCGCCAGTGCGCGCTGCGGGTGGTCGTAGGTCGACTTGGCGGGGTCGCGCTCGAAGAGCTTCGAGATCTCGCCCTTGCCGCTGGCCACCAGCGTGAGGTCGTGGCTGCGGGTGCAGGCTTCGAGGTCGTCAATGCCGGCGTCCTTGAAGACCAGCTCGCCGCCCTTCTGCTGGAACTGCGCCATCCACGCCGGCACCTTCACGCGCTGGTCGACCGACTGCGCGCTGGAGTTCAGCCGCGCCGCCCATTCGATGGCCTTGGCGCCCTTCTGCTCGGGGTGCGGCACGGCAAAACCGATGCCGTCGACCGTGGGGCAGTCGTTGGCCCACTGGTCGAGCCCCAGGTCGCGCTCGACCTGCAGCGCGGTGTGGAACATGCACTGGCTCGACATGACCTTGCCGTGGCGGATGTCGTCCGCCGAACGGTTGCTGTACATGGTGACCTCGTAGCCTGCGTCCAGCAGACCGAGTCCCAATTGCAGGCCCGACTGGCCCGCGCCGACGATGGCGATTCGCTTCATGGCTTGCTCCTTCTGTGTTGTCTCGTGGGGGTGTGGTTGCGTGCGGATGGGCTCAGGGTTCCATCAGGCGCGGAATAGCCGGCACAGCCTGCTCCGGGCCCATGGCGGAGTAGCCGCCGTCCACCGCGTAATCGGCGCCGGTGACGAAGCTCGCGTGCTCGGAGCACAGGAACAGCACCACCTGCGCCACTTCGTCGGGGTCGCCGACGCGTCCCAGCAGGTGATAGGGAGCGGCCACGCGGTCGGTGCGCGCGCGGTCGCCGCCGGTCAGCTGGTCCATCACGGCCGACCAGGTCCAGCCCGGCGAGACGCTGTTCACGCGGATGCGGTCGGGCGCGAGGTCCATCGCCATGTTGCGCGTGAGCTGCGCCATCGCGGCCTTGCTCACGGGGTAGAGCCAGCGCCCGGTCTGGGCCACGCGCGACGAGATGCTGGTGAAGTTGACCACCGCCCCGCCGCCGGCCGCCACCATGTGCGGGTGCACCGCCTGCAGCATCGCGACGGCGCTGGCCACGTTCACGTTGAACGAGGTGAGCCAGTCGGCGCGGGGCGACTTGAAGCCGTCGTCCACGTACGAACACGCCAGGTTGACGAGAAAGTCCACGCCGCCGTGGCGGGCAGCGGCCTCGTCGACGCAGGCTTTCACCTGTGCGTCGTCGGTGATGTCGGTGCGCACGAAACGCACGCCGGCGCCGAGTGCATCGGCCAGCGGCTGGCCCTTGTCGACGTCGATGTCGGCGATGACCACCTTCACGCCCGCCGCGTGGAAGGCGCGCACCACGCCGGCGCCTATCAATGTCGAACCACCCGTGACGATGGCGCTTTTGCCTTCGAGACCCTTGAACATGACGCTTGCTCTCCTCGGTTGAATCGCCGGTTCGGCGAATGGGCCAAAGGTAGAGCGGAAGACCTCGCCGGCCGATCCCGAAAACGCAGGCGCTGTCCCTGCCGCGCAGGTTTTTTCGGGGGTTCCAAGGGACGGCCCGAATTGTGGGCTGGAAGGCTTTTTGCTACGGTCACTGCGCTTCCCTATGGAAACCGCCACCGCCCCACGGCTGCCGCTGCAGCGTTACCGCCTGTTCGAGAGCCACGACATGGACGAGGCACGCGAGAGCGTGGCCCGCGTGTTCTGTCCGCACGGCCTCACGATGCTGCGCCCGCGCACCGAACTGGACGCCTGCCACCACAGCGCGCGGCTGCACCGCGACGTGAGCCTCAATTACGTGCAGTACGGCCCCGGCGTGCAGATCGACCCGGGCTACCTGCAAGACTTCTTCCTGTTGCAGATTCCGTTGCGCGGCGGCGCCGACATTCGCTGCGGCGGCCAGCAGGTCGAAGCCACGCCGCGCATCGCCTCGCTGCCCTCGCCCACCGAGCTGCTGTCGATGCGCTGGGCCGACGACAGCCCGCACCTGATCGTGCGCATCGCGCGCGCGGCGCTGCTGTCGCGGCTCGAGGCGCTGCTGCAGGCGCCCGTACGCCAGCACCTGGTGTTCGACCTCGGCGTGCCGCTGGACAACCCCGCGCTCGCGCCGCTGGTGCACTTCATCGACTACCTGCGGCTCACGCTCGACGCCGGCAATGCGCTGCAGGGCGGCGGGCGCCTGGCCGAGCATGCCGAGGAGTACCTGATGTCGAGCCTGCTGATGTCGGCAGGCCACAACCACTCACGCGCCCTGGCTGGTGACGCGCAGCGCCACCTGCTGCCGCGCGCGGTGCGCAAGGCGCAGGAGTTCATGGCCGCGCACGCCGAGCAGCCGCTGTCGCTGGCCGACGTGTGCCGCGAGGCCGGCTGCAGCGCGCGCGCCCTGCAGCTCGCGTTTCGCCAGCATGCGGGCCAGGGGCCGATGGAGTTCCTGCGCGAGCTGCGGCTGGACCGCGTGCGCACCGAGCTGCAGGCCGCATCCACGCAGACGGGCGTGCGCGACGTGGCACAGAAGTACGGCTTTCTGCACCTGGGCCATTTCGCGGCGCAGTACCGTGCGCGCTTCGGCGAGCGACCGTCGGACACGCGCACGCGCCACGCACCGGCCGAGCACTGACCCGGCCAGCGCGCGTCGGGCTCAGGCCCGGTCGCGGTGATCGGCTTCGCCGTGCTTCCAGTAGCCCTTGGCGGTCAGGCGCGTGCGCGCCAGACCCTGGTCGTTCAGGAAGTGGGCGCGCAACGTGCGCACCACGCCCGACTCGCCCGCCAGCCAGATGTACCCCGGCCCCGCCGGCTGCGGGCGGTGCATCAGCTGCTGCTGCAGCGCCAGCCCCGGCTCGGCCGGATCGCCGGTGAGCCAGCAGGTGCGCAGCACGGCCTGGCTACGGATCTCCTGCACATCGGCCGCCGTGGGCACTTCGACGTAGGTCTTGAGGCGAATCTCCGGCCCGAGGCTCGCGGCAATCGACTGGATCGCGGGCAGCGCGGTCGCGTCGCCGGCCAGCATCACCCAGCGCGCATCGTCCGGGAGCGCAAAGCCGCCGTCGCGCGGCCCGGCAAAGCCGATGCATTCGCCGGGTTGCGCCCGCGCCGCCCAGGCCGAGGCCGGACCTTCATGGCCGCTGTCGCCGTGCAGCACGAAGTCCAGGTCGAGCGTGGCCGCGACGCGGTCGATGCGGCGAAGGGTGTAGGCCCGCCCTTCGCCGCCGGGCACGAACACCTTCACCCACGCGGCGGGCTGGCCGGCTGCCGCGTGGCGCAAGAAGGCCGCGACGTCCGGGCCGCCGAGGGTGATGCGGCGCATGTGCGGCGTCACGAGGTTGCATTGGAGGACATGGGCTTGCAGCCGCGTGCCCCGTTCGGGCGGAACCGCAGCGATCGGCTGCAGGAGCGGAAAAGCAGAAGGCAACGCACGCGGCGCGTGGGCCTCGGAGGCATTGGCGTTCATGGTCTGTATGTCGATTCGAATGGGGGAAACTCTTGAATGCGAGCATTTGCTCGGTTCTTCTTAGAATACGAGCCTTCACTCGCATTGAAAACTCGCATTCGAGACGCCCGATGAAATCCTTGCCCCAGCCAAGAAAGGCGCCGCGTCAGGCGCGCTCCCAGCAGATGGTCGAGGTCATTCTGGAAGCCACGGCTCGCGTTCTGGGAGAGCGCGGCTATGCCGGCACCAACACCAACGTGGTCGCCGAACGCGCCGGCGTGAGCGTGGGCTCGCTCTACCAGTACTTTCCGAACAAGGACTCGCTGATCACGGCGCTGCACGAGCGGCACGCCGCGCAGATGTACGCGGCCATCGAGGAAGTGCTGGCCACGTCGCGCGCGCGCAGCCTGCGCGGGCGCGTGCAGGCCGTGGTGCGTGCGCTGCTCGCGGCGCATGCGGTGTATCCCGAGCTGCATCGTGTGCTCGAAAAGGAGTTCCCCTTCTTCGATGCGCCGCGCGAAGAGAGCGCGGCCGACCACGACATCTTCCGGCGCGTGCGCCAGCTGCTGGACGAGCACCGCGCCGAGCTGACGCCGCGCAACCTCGACCTCGCCACCTGGGTGGTGCTGCAGATCATGGAGACGCTGGTGCATGCGGCCGTCATCGAGCCGCCCGCGCAATTCGAGCCCGCTGCGCTCGAGGCTTCGATCGTCGATGCGCTCATGGGCTATCTCTGCGGCCCGACAGGGCGCTAGGGTGAATCTCATCCGTGAACCTCCAGGAAGACCGGGGACACGGAAACACGTCTCCCCTTGCACATGACAAATGAGAAGGGGAAAAGGGAAGCAGAGCGATGCGCGAGGTGCGCGGCGCCTTTTCAATCTGGCAAAGGTCGTGCGGGTACTGACCGGATTCCGCCGCACCTGGCCTAGACTCCCCCGTATGAACGCCCACCCCTCCTTCCACACCTTGACGTCCCGCCCCGGCGGCTACACGCCGGTGTTTGCGAGGATGACAGCGGCGGCTCAGCAGACGCCAGCACATTCCTGAGCCCGGCGGTCCGCCTCTTTCCCTTCTCTTTCAGCGCAAACCATCGACCGCCGGGCACCTGCCCCGCGCGGCTGCGCCCCCGTCATCCGGGGTCGCGTTCGACTGGAGTGCGTCATGCATCACCATCAGGTTCAGCGGGAGCACGTGCTTCCCGGCGGCGGCGTCGCGTCCAACACGCCTTCTTTTCAATCCATTCTTGCCGTCACCGATCTGTCGGCACGCGGTAACCGTGCGGTCGAGCGGGCCGCCCTGCTCGCCGCCGAACACGGCGCGCTGCTGAAGCTCATGTACGCGCCCGCGGACTTCGCACCGTTCGCGCATGCCGAAGCGGCAACCGCGCTCGCAGGGCTGACCCGGTCGATGGCTTCGCGCTTCGATGTGCTGGTCAAGCAGGTCGCAGGGCCGAGCGGTGGCCTCGCGCAGATCGTCGACGAAGCCCGCTACGTCGACCTCGTCGTGCTGAGCCACGAGCGTGATCGTTCGCCCGGCGCCTTCTTCAGCGGCCAGCCCGTGGAGCGCCTGCTGCGGCAGGTGCGCTGCCCGGTGCTCGTGACGCGGCTCGACACGCGCCTGCGCTACGGACGCATCTTGGTGGCCGTCGACTTCACGCCCGCATCGCGCGAACTCGTGAGCCTGGCCCACGGCCTGGACCCGAATGCCGCGCTGGAGCTGTTCCATGCGCTCAACACGATGCACGAAAGCAAGCTGCGCTATGCCGAGGTGTCGGACCACGCCATCAAGACCTACCGCCACGACAGCATGCGACAGGCGCGCGAGCGACTCTTCTCGCTGACCGACTCGTCGAGCGCACGGCGCAACCGCGTGCTCTCGGCCATCGGCCGCGGCGACCCGGCGCGACAAGCCACGGTGCAGCAGCAGCATGCGCGCGCCGAGCTGCTCGTGGTCGGCAAGCGCCGCGCCCATCCACTGACCGACTTCCTGTTCGGCAGCGTCGCGCAGCGCGTGCTGTGCTGGGCCACGGGCGACGTGCTGGTGGCGCCCGGTGATCGACGCGCCGACACCCAGCCGGCCGTCATTTCGAGGAAGCTGCAAAATGTTCGCTGAAGACCCGCTCATCAAGTACCCGCTGCGCCAGTCGCTGCTGCCCGGCGCAGAAGGCCTGGCCGTCTTCGCCCAGCGCGGGCCGGTCGACTGGCTCTCGCGGCCCGACCAGTACGTCTTCATCTGCGAAGGACGCGGCGGCCGGATCTACGCGGCGAACGAGGCCTCTCTCGAAGAGGCCCAGCAGCTCATCAGGGACGCGCACGGCGACCAGGTCGTCTCGCGCGATCCCGAGATCCACACCTTCGTCGATCCCGAACTCGACGCGGTGGTCGAGCCGATCATGTTTCTGCGATTGAAGAGCCCGCGGGCCTATGCGACGGTGCTGCGTGACGAACTCGACCGGCGCCGTGCCGACGTTCGCGAAGAGGACCTGCAGCGCCATGATGTCGTGATCCGCGCCGAGGTTCGGCTGGCCGATCTCATGGGCTATGCGAAGGCTGCGCTCGAGATGTCGAACGGGTCGGCGGTGATCTGGAACTGGTTGCTTCGGTACGGGATGGCGTGACGGCTTTGCGGCCCGTCTCTTCCCACAAACGCGGTAGCCGGTTGGCGGGTGAGGCCGCTAGATTCGCGGCATGGCCGACAACCCGTTGTTCCTCTTCCTCACGATGACCGAGAAGTTCTCGGACCACCTGCGCGCGACCGGCGCATATCCGCAGAAGTTCGTGCTGAGCCCGTCGCTGCACGACAGGTACCTGCGAGACGTGAAGCTCGTGAGCCAAAGCGTCGGAAAACCCATCGACCCAGGCTTGCACATGGGCATTCGCATCGAGATCGATGCGGCGTCGGCGGGCGTGATGGTGGCGCCTGACGGCACGGAGGTTTTGCTGCTGGGGTAGACCTGCGCGCTTCTGAAACTCGGCGGTCCAGAGAAGGCGATTGCGGCGGCATCGCCATGTTCCGAAGTCTCGGATTCGGATGCCAGAAGTCTGACTCCAGAAAGACGAAAGGGTTAGCAGACGAATCTGCTAACCCTTGCAATCTGGCGGAGTGGACGGGACTCGAACCCGCGACCCCCGGCGTGACAGGCCGGTATTCTAACCAACTGAACTACCACTCCTGGTAGATCAACGTTCGCTCCTTGCGGAACCGAGTGTTGACAACTCGTGCCTGCTTCACCGAAGTGAAACTGGCGACCCTACGGGGATTCGAACCCCGGTAGCCACCGTGAAAGGGTGGTGTCCTAGGCCTCTAGACGATAGGGTCAAAACCTTGGACGTGCTGCGATCAGCATCTCTAACCTTCTCGACACTTTAATGGTGGAGGTAAACGGGATCGAACCGATGACCTCTTGCATGCCATGCAAGCGCTCTCCCAGCTGAGCTATACCCCCGTGTGGGTGTCGAGCCTCGAATTATAGCCCGATTTTTCAGGCCTTTTTCAATCGCTCGATAACTTTTTCGCGGGAAAAAATTTCGAGCACTGAATCGAGGGACGGTGTCTGCGATGTTCCCATCACAAGCACTCGTACTGGCATCGCTAACACGGGCATTTTCAGCGCGTGTGTCGCGAGGACTTCCTTGATCATAACTGCGATTTCGGCCCTCTCCCAGGCGACCGTCATCAATTTTTCAACGAGCGTTGCGATCGCAGGCTTCACTGCATCGGTGATGTGCTGCGCGCGGTCTGCATCGGTCACTTCGATGTCTGCATAAAACGCCGCAGCCCAACCAGCGAGCGCCACAGTCGTATCACAGCGGTCTTTGAAGAGCGCGCAGATTGCGGGCAAACGCGCGTCGGCAACGATGCCTCGCTTTTGCAACTGCGCTGCAACAAGCGGTGCGAGCTCGTCGCCGCTCTTGGCCTTGATGTACTGCGCATTCACCCATGCGAGCTTGGCTGCATCCCACTGCGCGGGGCTCTTCGAAAGGTGTGTGCCGTCGAACCAGCTCACCATCTGCTCGCGCGTGAAGAGCTCGTCGTCGCCGTGGCTCCAGCCGAGGCGCGCGAGGTAATTCAGCATCGCTTCGGGCAGGTAGCCGTTCTCTTCATAGGCGGTGACGCTCACGGCGCCGCGGCGCTTCGACAGCTTCTGTCCGTCATCGCCAAGAATCACGGGCACGTGGCCGAACTGCGGCAGCGGTGCGCCGAGCGCGCGGAAGATGTTGATCTGCCACGGCGTGTTGTTGATGTGCTCGTCGCCGCGGAACACATGCGTGATGTTCATGTCCCAGTCGTCGACCACCACCGCGAAGTTGTAGGTGGGCACACCATCGGGCCGCAGGATGATCAGGTCGTCGATCTCGCGGTTGTTGATGGTGATCTCGCCCTTGACGAGGTCGTTCCACGTCACGTCGCCTTCGGGCGGATTGCAGAATCGAACCACGGGCGGCACACCTTCCGGCACGGGCGGCAGCACCTTGCCGGGCTCGGGGCGCCAGCGACGGTCGTACAGCGTCTTCTCGTTGCGCGCGCGTTGCGCTTCGCGCATCTCGTCGAGCTCGGCCGGCGTGCAGTAGCAGTGGTAGGCCGTGCCGGCCGCGAGCATCTGCGCGATGACTTCGCGGTAGCGCTCGAGGCGCTGCATCTGGTAGATCGGGCCCTCGTCGTAGTCGAGGCCGAGCCAGTGCATCGACGCGAGGATCTGGTCGGTCGAATCCTGCGTGGAACGGGCCACGTCGGTGTCCTCGATGCGCAGCACGAACTCGCCGCCATGGTGGCGCGCGTAGGCCCACGAATAGAGTGCGGTGCGCGCCGTGCCCAGGTGAAGAAATCCAGTGGGAGACGGTGCGATGCGGGTGCGAACTTTGCCGGTCATGAAATGAAGAATCAGGAAGTCAGGGTGCTCAGGCCGCGCGAAATGTCGGCCGTGATGTCGTCGATGTATTCAAGGCCGACCGCGAGGCGGATCAGCCCCTGGCTGATGCCGGCGGCCTGGCGCTGCACTTCGGTCAGGCGGCCGTGCGAGGTCGTGCCGGGGTGCGTGATGATGGTCTTGGTGTCGCCCAGGTTGGTGGCGATGCTCACGACGCGCGTGCTGTTGATCACGTGGAAGGCGTTGGCGCGCGCGGCTTCGGGTGTGTCGCCGACCACATCGAACGACACCACCGCCCCGCCCTGCCCCGACTGCTGGCGCATCGCGAGCTCGTGCTGTCCATGCGAGGCAAGACCGGGGTAGTACACGCGCGCAATGCCGGGCTGCTGCTCGAGCCACTGCGCCAAGGCCATCGCATTCGCGCACTGCGCCTTCATGCGAATGCCGAGCGTCTCCATGCCCTTGAGCACGACCCACGCATTGAACGGCGACAGCGCCATGCCGGCGGTGCGCACCACGGGACCGAACACATCGACGATGAGCTTCGACGGACCGCAGATCGCGCCCGCCATCACGCGGCCCTGGCCGTCGAGGTACTTGGTGCCCGAATGAATGATGAGGTCGGCGCCCAGCTCGGCCGGGCGCTGCAGGATCGGCGTGCAGAAGCAGTTGTCGACCGCGAGCAGCGCACCAGCGCCATGGGCCAGGTCGGCCAGCGCGCGGATGTCGCAGACATCGGTCAGCGGGTTGGTCGGCGTCTCGGCGAACAGCAGCTTGGTGTTGGGCTTGATCGCCGCGCGCCATTCGGCCACGTCGGTCTGCGAGACGAAGGTGGTCTCGACGCCGAACTTGGCGAACTCCTTGCCGAACAGGTTCAGCGTGGAGCCGAACACCGAGCGCGAGCAGATCACGTGGTCACCGGCCTTGAGCAGGCCCATGCACATCATGAGGATCGCGCCCATGCCGGTCGAGGCGCCGATGGCGGCCTCGGTGCCTTCGAGCGCGGCCAGGCGCTGCTCGAAGCTGGCAACCGTCGGGTTCGACGTGCGCGAGTAGGTGAAGCCGGCCTCGGTGCCGGCAAAGCGGCGGGCCGAGGTTTCGGCGTCGGGCTGCACGAAGCCGCTCGTGAGGAACAGGGCCTCCGAGTGCTCGCCGTGCTGGCTGGGTGCCAGGCCGGTGCGCAGCGCGAGGGTGTCGCGGTGCAGGCCGGGCGGCAGGGTGCGTTCGTTGTCGCTCACGTCGGCCCTCTCTTCTTTCTCTTACTCGCTGGGGTTCGGCAGGGCGAGGCGCGAAGCGTCTTCTTCGTTCTCCTCGATGCGCGGGCGGTTGCCGTTCATGCGCGAGATGGCTTCGGTGTCGATGTCACCCGTCACGTACACGCCGTCGAAGCACGAGGCATCGAAACCGGCGAGCTTCGGGTTGAGCGAGCCGATGGCGCGCTTCATGGCATCGACGTCCTGGTAGATCAGCGCATCGCAGCCGATGAGTTCGCGGATTTCCTCGACGGTGCGGTCGTGCGCCACGAGTTCATCCTTGGTCGGCATGTCGATGCCGTAGACGTTGGGGTAGCGCACCGGCGGTGCGGCGCTGGCCAGGTAGACCTTGCGGGCACCGGCGTCGCGCGCCATCTGCACGATCTCGCGGCTGGTGGTGCCGCGCACGATCGAGTCGTCGACCAGCAGCACGTTGCGGCCCTTGAACTCGCTGGCGATCACGTTGAGCTTCTGGCGCACCGACTTCTTGCGAACGCCCTGCCCCGGCATGATGAACGTACGGCCGACGTAGCGGTTCTTCACGAAGCCTTCGCGGTACGGAATGCCCAGCAGGTGCGCGAGCTGCGTGGCGCTCGGGCGGCTCGATTCGGGGATCGGAATGATCACGTCGATCTGGTTCGGCGGCACGGTCGAGACCACGCGCTTGGCCAGCGTTTCGCCGAGGTTCAGGCGCGCCTGATAGACCGAGATGCCGTCGAGCACCGAGTCGGGACGTGCGAGGTACACGAACTCGAAGATGCACGGGTTGAGCGACGCGCCCTCGGCGCACTGCATCGAGTGCACGTTGCCTTCGAGGTCGATGAACACGGCTTCGCCCGGCTCGATGTTGCGTTCGAACACATGGCCCGAGCCTTCGAGCGCGACCGATTCGCTGGCCACCATGACGGTGCCGTCCTTCGCATTGCGGCCCATGCACAGCGGGCGGATGCCGTAGGGGTCGCGAAACGCCAGCAGGCCGTGGCCGGCGATCAGCGAAACCACGGCGTACGAGCCGCGCAGGCGCTTGTAGACGTTCTTGACGGCAGCAAACACCTCGGCCGGGTGCAGCGGCACGCCGCGCGAGGAACGCTCGATTTCATGCGCCAGCACGTTGAGCAGCACTTCGGAGTCGCTCTCGGTGTTGGTGTGGCGGTGGTCGGTGGAGAACAGCTCGGCGCGCAGGGCGTGCGCGTTGGTCAGGTTGCCGTTGTGCACGAGCACGATGCCGAAGGGCGCGTTCACGTAGAAGGGCTGCGCCTCTTCTTCGCTGTAGGCGTTGCCGGCGGTCGGGTAGCGCACCTGGCCCAGGCCCACGTTGCCCGGCAGCGCGCGCATGTTGCGGGTGCGGAACACGTCGCGCACCATGCCCTTGGCCTTGTGCATGAAGAACTTGCGTTCCAGCAAGGTCACGATGCCGGCCGCGTCCTGGCCACGGTGCTGCAGCAGCAGCAGCGCGTCATAGAGCAGCTGATTGACGGGTGCGTTGCTGACAACGCCGACGATTCCACACATGAACGATTCCTCTCAGGGCAGGTAGCTTGCCAACTTTTCAGGCAGCGAGGGCTTGAGGCCCTGCAATGCCGCATCGAGAACAATGGCGCTGCGCGATTCGTGCCACCAGGCACTGTCGCTCAACGCCAGCAAATGAACAACGACCGCCAGCACGAGCAGGGCCACTGCCCCCCGTGCCGCGCCGAACGCTGCTCCCAAAATCCGGTCCACAGGCCGCAGGCCGACCGCGGCGATCAGCTTGCGCGTGAGGGCTGCCGCGAGCCCCACGCCGAACGCCACCGCCACGAACACCAGCACGAAGGCCAGCGGATAACGCCAGGTGGCCTGCGGGTCGCCGAACGGCAGCCAGGCCGCCACGTCGGAGGCCACCCACTGGGCCACGATGAAGGCGGCCACCCAGCCGATCAGCGAAATCACCTCGAACACGAGGCCGCGCACCAGCCCGAACAGCATCGACAGCACGATGAGCGCGATGGCGATCCAGTCGAGCAGGGCCACGGCAATGAACTACAGGCAGCGGGCGATGACGGTGCTTACAACGTGAGGATGGCCGCGGCCAAAGACAAGCCCTTGACCCGGTCCGCGGCCTTCTCGGCCTCGGCGCGCGAGGCGAACGGCCCGACACGCACACGCGTGCGCTCGCCGTCGGTCGTCTTGGCCACGTGCACATAGGTCTTGAGGCCGGCGCGCTCGAGCTTCTGGCGCACTTCGCGCGCCTTGTCGGCATCGGCAAAAGCGCCGACCTGCACGACGAAGCGGCCGTTGTCGTCGGCGGCCGGCTTGGGCGCGGCGGCGGGCGGCTTGCCGTCGAGCAGCGCGCGGGCACGCGCGCCGTCGTCGGCATTTGCGGCGGGCTTGGCGGGTTCCGGCTTCGGCTTGGCCTCGGGCTTGGACTCAGGCTTCTTCGGCTCTGGCTTGGGTTCCGGTTTGGGCTCGGGCTTCGGCTCGGGTTTCGGTTCCGGCTTGGGTTCGGGCTTCTTCGGCTCCACGGCGGGCTTGGGGGCTGCCGGAGTGGCAGGCACCGTCGCGCCGGGCTCGATCACGGTGCCGTCGGCGGTCTCGGTGATCATGCCGCCGGCCGACGAGGCCGCGGCCACGCGGGAGCTGCCATCGGACGAGGAAGAAGGCGCGCTGCTCGTTGCGGGTGCCGGCGTGGCAGGCACGGGCAGCGGCTTGGCCTTGTTGCGGTCAGGAATTTCGATCGGGATGTCGACGGGCACGGGGCGCGGCTGGGTGTCGAACAACAGCGGGAAGCCGATCACGCCGACCAGCACCAGCACCGCCGCGCCAAGCAGCCGATGGCGCGCACGCCGGCGCATGGTTTCGACACTTTCCGCCGGCACCGCCGCGGGGGCGCTGCGTCCTTCGTTGCCTTGTGGGCCGCGCGCGCGGAACTTGAAAAACGCCATGAAGTTCGATCCCTGGAGGAGTGCAGCGAGGTGGTGCCCGATGGTGCCGGATGGGTGTGGACAGCCCGACGATCAGCCGCCTGGCAGCAGGTGTTTGGCTTGCAGCCGGGGGGTGCCGTTTTCGAGGACGCCACCCACGGTGAAGAACGATCCGAAGACCACGATTCTATCAGTGGCACCTGCCTGCTCGATGGCCGCGCGCAGGGCGTCCATCGGGCTCGCGTGCACGCTGCCCGAGGCATCGGCGCGCGTGTTCTGCGCCTGCCACGCGGCCAGCAGATCGGCCGCCTTGGCGGCGCGCGGCGTGGGCAGGTCGGTGAAGTACCAGCGGTCGATCAGCGGCCCGATGCGCGCGAGGATGGGCGCGAGGTCCTTGTCGGCCATGACACCGAACACGCCGTGCGTGGTGGGCGAAAAACCCATCGCGTCGAGGTTCTCGGCCAGCGCCGCGACGGCGTGGGCGTTGTGCGCCACGTCGAGCACCAGCGTGGGCTCGCCCGGCACGATCTGGAAGCGGCCCGGCAGCTCGACCATCGCGAGCCCGTTGCGCACCGCCTGCGCCGTGATCGGCAGTTGGGGCCGCAGCGCCTCGAGCGCCGCGAGCACGCCCGCGGCATTGAGCAACTGGTTGGCGCCGCGCAGCGCCGGATAGGCCAGCCCGCTGTAGCGCCGTCCGCGGCCCGACCAGCCCCACTGCTGCTTGTCGCCCGAGACATTGAAGTCGTGCCCGAAGCGCCACAGATCGGCGCCGATGGCGTTCGCATGGTCGATCACGCTTTGCGGCGGCACCGGGTCGCTCACGATGGCCGGCTTGCCGGCGCGCAGGATGCCGGCCTTCTCGAAGCCGATGCTTTCGCGGTCGGGGCCGAGGTATTCCATGTGGTCCAGGTCGATGCTGGTGATGACCGCGCAGTCGGCGTCGATGATGTTCACCGCGTCGAGCCGGCCGCCCAGGCCGACCTCGAGGATCGCGACGTCGGGCTTCTCCTGGGTCATGCAATGCAGGATGCCGAGCGTGGTGAACTCGAAGTAGGTCAGGGCCATGTCGCCACGGGCCTTCTCCACCACCTCGAAGCTTGCTATCAGTTTAGAAGCATCGACCGCTTCGCCCTTGAGCCGCAGCCGCTCTTCGAAGCGCACGAGGTGCGGCGACGTGAACACGGCCGTGCGGTAGCCGGCGTGCGTGAGGATCGACTCGAGCATGGCGCAGGTCGAGCCCTTGCCATTGGTGCCCGCCACCGTGATGACGGGGCAGTCGAAACGCAGGCCCAGACGCTGCGCCATTTCTTTGGCGCGATCGAGCCCGAGCTCGATCTTGTCGGGATGAAGGTGCTCGGCGCGCGCGAGCCAGTCGTTCAGGGTTTCCATGGAGGCCGGAATTGTCGCCGACCCGCCACTCGCGGCATCATGGCGGCCATGACAACCCTATACGGCATCCCGAACTGCGACACCGTCAAGCGCGCCCGCGCCTGGCTCGACGACCATGGCGTGGCCTACGCCTTCCACGATTTCAAGAAACAGGGCGTGCCCGAAGCCGAACTCGACCGCTGGCTCAAGGCGCCCGGCTGGGAGGCGCTGGTCAATCGCAAGGGCACCACCTGGCGCAAGCTCGACGAGGCCACCCGCGACGCCGTGGTCGATGCCGCCTCGGCCCGCCCCGTGCTGCTGGCCAACCCCAGCCTGATCAAGCGGCCGGTGGTCGACTGGGGCCCGAAGACCGGCGTAACGACCGGTTTCGATGCGCCAAGCTGGGCTGTGAACGCCGTGTAAACCCCGGAACCCCGTCCCGCCGGCGGGCCTCCAACCCCGATCTGCAGGAGAGAACACCATGAACAGACACGTTTTTCGCATCCTCACGGGGCTGTCGGCGGCCGGCCTGCTGGCCACAGGCGCCAGCGTCGCGCAGGCCCAGCAAGTGGTCCAGGCCCCTGTGATCTCCGCCACGCCGATCCGCGAAACGACCGGCAGTGACGTCAGCTACAACGTCACCTACGAGTACCAGGGCCGGCAGTACACGACGCGCACCACCAGCCGGCCGGGCGCCACCCTTCCGATCCAGGCCAGCGCCTACGGGGTGACCACCGCGCCGGTCCAGCCCCAATCGCAGTTGCAGCCCTATCCGGTCGAGGCCAACAACGGCCAGCAGTACCAGGAGCAGTACCAGCAATACCCACAGGGGCAGTATCAACAGGGTGCCAATTCCCCGTGGGACAGCGTCGTGCCCGAACCCGGCGTGGTGGTGTCCAACGCGCCGGCGCCGGTCTACACGCAGCCGGCCCCGGTGTACGCCCCGCCCGTCTACGTGCAGCCCGCCTACACCTACCCGTATGCACAGCCCTACGTCTACCCACCGGTCGGCATCTCGCTGAACCTGGGCTATTCGCGCGGCTGGGGCGGTGGCGGCTACTACCGTGGCCATCGCGGATGGGGCGGCCATCGCCACGGCTGGCGCTACTGAGTTCCCCCACGGCGGGCCGGCTCTCCCGAGCCCCTAAAATCGAGGGCTTCTCCAACCCCGGGGGTGCTGCTGCCGCGGCGCGTCCCTCGATCCGCCGAACGCGCAGGCGCCGGCGCCATCCATCCAATGACGACGACTACCGACACCATCAACAGCGCCGCAGTGGCCACCAAGGCCAATGTGTATTTCGACGGCAAGTGCGTGAGCCACAACCTCACGCTGGCGGACGGCACCAAGAAATCGGTCGGCGTGATCCTGCCGTCCACCCTCACCTTCAACACCGGCGCGCCTGAAATCATGGAAGGCGCCGGCGGCAACTGCGAATACCAGCTCGCAGGCACCAGCGAATGGATCGCCTCGGGCCCCGGCCAGAAGTTCAGCATTCCCGGCAACTCCAGCTTCCAGATCCGCGTGACTGGCGAGCCCTACAGCTACATCTGCCACTTCGGTTGAAACGGAACCCCTGACATGTCGACCATTCTCCAAAACGTTCCCGCCGGCCAGAAGGTCGGCATCGCCTTCTCGGGCGGCCTGGACACCAGCGCGGCACTGCACTGGATGAAGCTGAAGGGCGCAATCCCCTACGCCTACACCGCCAACCTCGGCCAGCCCGACGAGCCCGACTACGACGAGATCCCGCGCAAGGCGATGCTCTACGGCGCCGAGAACGCCCGCCTCATCGACTGCCGCGTGCAGCTGGCCAACGAAGGCATCGCCGCCCTGCAGGCCGGCGCCTTCCACGTGACCACCGCCGGCGTCACCTACTTCAACACCACGCCGCTGGGCCGTGCCGTGACGGGCACCATGCTGGTGTCGGCCATGAAGGAAGACGACGTCCACATCTGGGGCGACGGCAGCACCTACAAGGGCAACGACATCGAGCGCTTCTACCGCTACGGCCTGCTCACCAACCCCGCGCTGAAGATCTACAAGCCCTGGCTCGACCAGGTCTTCATCGACGAGCTGGGTGGCCGCGCCGAGATGTCGGCGTTCATGCAGAAGGCCGGCTTCGCCTACAAGATGTCGTCCGAGAAGGCCTACTCGACCGACTCGAACATGCTCGGCGCCACGCACGAAGCGAAAGACCTCGAGCACCTGAACAGCGGCATGCAGATCGTGCAGCCCATCATGGGCGTGGCCTTCTGGAAGGACGAAGTCGAAGTCAAGCGCGAAACCGTCTCGGTGCGCTTCGAAGAAGGCGTGCCCGTTGCGCTGAACGGCGTGCGCTACGCCAACCTGGTCGACCTGATCCTCGAAGCCAACCGCATCGGCGGCCGCCACGGCCTGGGCATGAGCGACCAGATCGAAAACCGCATCATCGAGGCCAAGAGCCGCGGCATCTACGAGGCTCCCGGCCTCGCGCTGCTGTTCATCGCCTACGAGCGCCTGGTCACCGGCATCCACAACGAAGACACGATCGAGCAGTACCGCGACAACGGCCGCCGCCTGGGCCGCCTGCTGTACCAGGGCCGCTGGTTCGACCCGCAGGCCATCATGCTGCGCGAGACGGCGCAACGCTGGGTCGCGCGCGCCATCACCGGTGAAGTGACGGTGGAGCTGCGCCGCGGCAACGACTACTCGATCCTGAACACCGAATCGGCCAACCTCACGTACAAGCCCGAGCGCCTGAGCATGGAAAAGGTCGAAGGCGCGTTCACGCCGCTGGACCGCATCGGCCAGCTCACGATGCGCAACCTCGACATCGTCGACACGCGCGAGAAGCTGGCGATCTACACCCGCGTGGGCCTGCTGTCGTCGGGCGAAGGCGCCTCGCTGCCGAAGCTGGCGAACGACGGCGACGCGAGCTGATCGATCGATCCGCCGGCCCTTGCCACGCGCAAGGGCAGCAATAAAAAACGGGCCCTCGCGGCCCGTTTTTCTTTGGAAGGTGCGCTGGCGTCAGTCGCCGCCCCCTCCTCCGCAACCGCCGCCGCATCCACCGCCGCCATCGGACGCACCACCACCGTCGCTGGAGCCGCCATCGCCGCTCCCGCTCGCCTCGCTGCCGCCGAAGCCTCCGGCATCGCCCGAGCTGCCGCTGTCGGACGACGAATCGCCGAAGCTCGAGCCACAGTGCGCGTCGGAACCGGTCGCCCGCTCGATCGTCCGGCAATCAGGGATGTAGTGAAAGCCGCCCGCAATCGCGAACTTGATGTCCAGCGCAAACAGCAGCGGCAGCCGCGCCGGCTTGCGCGGGTCGATGCTTTCTTCCTTGCAGGCCCAGTACCAGGTGCGGCGCAGGCCGTCGTTGCGCCGCGCGTCCTGGCCCAGCACCTCGGCCGGGCTGTGGTGCAGCAGGCGCCCGAAGGCCGCCTGGCACCAGGTCTGGTAGGCCTGCGTGTGCAGGATGAACTCGTGCCAGGCCGTGTCGACCACCCGCGAAGGCATGGCGACGAACTTGCGGTCGCTGCGCAGGTGCGCCATGAAGAACTGCCGCAGGCCACGCAGCACCAGCTCGGCGTCGCGCGGGCTCAGTTGCGGGTGTGCCGCGCGCAGCTTGCCGATCAGGAACGGCGGCAGCCGGGCCTCGCGGATGAACTGGCGGCGCATGCTCTTCTCGACCCAGGCGAGCGTCGCGACGAAAGCAAAGCCGGCAAACAGCACAAAGGCCACCGATCCGGCCCCGTTGTGCCACCCGAAAAGCAGCCAGGCGATACCGCCCACGACGGTGAGCCGCTGGGCCCACAGGGCGACCGCAATACGGCGCCGGAAGTTCAGGTGAAGAAAGTCGAGCTCCATGCGCGCGGCGGTGTGCGGGGTGTCGCCGGGGTCAGACCACCACCGGCTCCGGCTCCAGCCGGATGCCGAAGCGCTCGTACACGCTGGTCTGGATCGCCTTGGCCAGCGTCATCACCTCGCCGCCCGTCACCGGGTTGGCCGAGCCGCCCCGGTTGACCAGCACCAGCGCCTGCCTTTCGTAGACGCCCGCGTTGCCGACCGACTTGCCCTTCCAGCCGCAGGCGTCGATGAGCCAGCCGGCCGCGAGCTTGATGCTGCCGTCGTCCATCGGGTAATGCACGATCTTGGGGTCGCGCGCGATGATGTCGGCGCACTGCTCGGGCGTGACCGTCGGATTCTTGAAGAAACTGCCGGCGTTGCCCAGCACGCGCCAGTCGGGCAGCTTGGCGCGGCGGATGGCGCAGATCCACTCGAAGATATCGACCGCGCTGGGCGTGAAGTTGGCGGTTTCTTCCATCTTGCGTTCGAGGTCGAGGTAGCCGACCACCGGCTTCCACGGCTTCGGCAGCCGGAAGCGCACCCGCGTGATGACCGCGCGGCCCGCCAGGCCGAAGTCGTTCGGGCCGCTGCGCACATGCTTGAAGACCGAATCGCGGTAGCCGAACGCGCATTGCGCCGCATCGAGCGTGAAGGCGCGGCCGGTTTCGAGGTCGAAGGCGTCGAGCGAGTCGAAGCGGTCCTGCAGCTCGACGCCGTACGCGCCGATGTTCTGCACCGGCGCGCCGCCCACGGTGCCGGGTATCAGCGCCAGGTTTTCCAGCCCCGGGTAGCCGCTGCGCACCATCCATTCGACGGTGTCGTGCCAGGTTTCGCCGGCGCCGGCCTCCACGATCCAGGCACGCGGCGTCTCTTCGACCAGCCGTCGGCCCTTGATTTCGACCTTCAGCACCAGCGGCTTGACGTCGCCCGTGAGCACGATGTTGCTGCCGCCGCCGAGCACGAAACGGGGTTCGTTGCGCCAGGCGGGGTCGGCGTGCAGCGCGACCAGGTCGGCCTCGCTGGCGATGCGCGCCAGGTGCTGCGCGCGCGCGACGATGCCGAAGCTGTTATAGGGCTGCAGCGGGACATTGGACTCCACGATCATGGGAGAATTGTCGCATTCAGTCCCCGTGCGTCCAGGAGTGCCCATGCCGTCTTTCGATACCGTCTGCGAGCCCAATCTGCCCGAAGTGAAGAATGCGGTGGAAAACACCGCCAAGGAAATCGGCACACGCTTCGATTTCAAGGGCACCGCCGCTGCCGTCGAGCTCAAGGACAAAGAGATCACGATGATCGGCGACGCCGAGTTCCAACTCGTGCAGGTCGAAGACATCCTTCGCAGCAAGCTCACCAAGCGCAGCGTCGACGTGCGCTTTCTCGACAAGGGCGACGTCCAGAAGATGGGCGGCGACAAGGTCAAGCAGGTCATCAAGATCAAGAACGGCATCGAGACCGAGCAGGCCAAGAAGATCACCCGCATCATCAAGGACAGCAAGCTCAAGGTGCAGGCCGCGATCCAGGGCGACGCCGTGCGCATCACCGGCGCCAAGCGCGACGACCTGCAGGCCGCCATGGCCCTCATCAAGAAGGACGTGCCCGACATGCCGGTGTCCTTCAACAACTTCCGCGACTGACCCGCGCATGAAGGCGCTCCTCGCCGCGGTGCTGTGCTCGGCCGCGGCCATGGGAGCGCACGCCGCCGACTCGGTCACGCTGACCGGCTCCATCGGCAGCCGCGCCATCCTCATCGTGAACGGCGCGCCACCCAAGACGGTGGCGGTCGGCGAAACCTTCCAGGGCGTCAAGCTGGTGTCGCTGCAGGCCGACCAGGCGGTGGTCGAATCGGCGGGCAAGCGTTTCTCGCTGCGCATGGATTCGCCCGTGAGCATCGGCCGCGGCGGCGTTGCCAGCACTGGCAACCGCATCGTGCTGCCGGCCGACAGCCGGGGCCACTACATGACGCAGGGCCAGATCAACGGCCGCGCCGTCACCTTCATGCTCGACACCGGCGCGACCACCATCGCGCTGTCGGCAGTCGACGCCCAGCGCATCGGGCTCGACTACAGCAAGGGGCAGCTGGTGCAGATGCGCACCGCCAACGGCAACGCCGCGGGCTACAGGCTGCGCTTGCAAAGCGTGCGCGTGGGCGACGTCGAGGTCTACGACATCGACGCCATCGTCTCGCAACAGCCCATGCCGTACGTGCTGCTGGGCAACAGCTTTCTCAATCGCTTCTCGATGCGGCGCGACGCCGACGAGATGATTCTCGAGAAGCGGTACTGAGACCGCTCCCGATCTAGCCCCAGGCCTTCAGGCCTGTGCGGCCGTGACGACGATCTCGATCTTGTAAGCCGCGTTGGCCATCTTGGCCTCCACGGTCGCGCGCGGCGGCGTGTTGCCGGCCGGAATCCACGCGTCCCACACCTCGTTCATGGCGCCGATATCGCCGATGTCGGCCAGGAAGATCTGCGTCATGAGGATGCGCGACTTGTCGCTGCCGGCCTCGGCCAGCAGGCGGTCGACCATGCCGAGCACCTGGGCCGTCTGGCCGCGGATGTCCTGCGTGGTGTCGTCGGGCACCTGGCCCGCGAGGTAGATGGTGCCGTTGTGCACGGCCGTCTCCGAGAGACGCGGGCCGACGTGGAAGCGGGTAATGGATGCCATGGTGAGGTTCAAGCCTTTTTCTTCGAGCCGAGTTTCGACTCCGTGCCGGCCGCGAGCCGGCGGATGTTTTCGCGGTGCCGCCAGATCAGCAGCAAACTCATGACGATGATGGCAATCAGCACCGTGCGGTCGAGCGGCCACGCGATGTTGCCGCCGATCAGATAGTAGGCCGGCGCAAAGAACGCCGCCACCAGCGACGACAGCGACGAGTAACGAAAGAAGACCGCGATGATCAGCCAGGTCGCGCCCGTGGCGAGCCCCAGCCAGGGCGCGATGCCCACCAGCACACCGGCCGCCGTCGCCACGCCCTTGCCGCCCTGGAAGCCGAAGAACACCGGGTACAGGTGACCCAGGAAGGCCGCCAGGCCTGCCAGCGCCGCCACGCCCTCGCCCAGCCCCCACTGCGCGCCGAACTGGCGGATCAGGAACACCGGCAGCCAGCCCTTCGCCGCATCGAGCAGCAAGGTGGCCAGCGCGGCGCCCTTCTTGCCCGAGCGCAGCACGTTGGTGGCGCCGGGGTTGCCGCTGCCGTAGCTGCGCGGGTCGGCCATGCCGAGCGACTTGCTCACGATGACCGCAAACGACAGCGAACCGATCAGGTACGACGCCACGATGGCAATGATGGAAGGCAGATCGAAACTCAAGGCGGGTCTCCGGGAAACTTGTTGTTGTGCGCCGCCGGCGGCGTGCCCGGCGGGAAAATGCAAACGCCGGCTATTCTGCCAGCGCGCATTGCACGGGCTGGGCGCCCAGTAGCGTCACGCACACCTGCGGATCGATGCCGACGAGGTAGCCGCGCCGCCCGCCGTTGATCGCGATCTTCGGCAGTGCGAGGATGGTCTCTTCGATGTAGACCGGCATCTCGCGCCGCGTGCCGAAGGGCGAGGTGCCGCCTACCAGGTAGCCGCTGTGGCGCTGCGCCACCTCGGGCTTGCAGGGCTCGACCGACTTGGCGTCGATCTGCCGCGCGAGGTTCTTGGTCGACACCGTGCGGTTGCCGTGCATCAGCACGATCAGCGGCTTGGCGTCCTGGTCCTGCATCACCAGCGTCTTGACCACGGTGAACGGGTCGAAGCCCAGCGCCTGCGCGCTGTGCTGCGCGCCGCCGTGCGCCAGGTACTCGTACGGGTGCTCGGTGAAAGCGACCTGGTTCGCCCGCAGCCATTGGGTCGCGGGCGTTTCGGAAACGTGGGCCTTCTTGCTCACTCGCTCGATTGCCCCGGTCAGGCGGCGGGGTCGCGGATGTCCAGGCGGATCTTGTCGATCTCGGCCAGCACTTCGGCCGACAGCGTGGTGCCGTAGGCGTCCAGGTCTTCGTCGAGCTGGGCCACCGAGGTCACGCCGATGATCGTGCTCGCCACCTGCCACTTGGTGTAGCAGAAGGCCAGCGCGAGCTGCGTCGGGCTCAGGCCGTGGTCGCGTGCGAGCTGGTTGTAGCGCTTGGCTGCGCGCAACGCATCGGGCTTGCCCCAACGCTGCTTGCGCACCGATTCGTAGCTCGAGATGCGCGCGCCCTTCGGCGCGTCGGGGCCCTCGATGCCGCTCTGGTCGTACTTGCCCGTCAGCAGGCCGAAGGCCAGCGGCGAGTACGCCAGCAGCGACACGCCGAGCCGGTGCATCGTTTCGTCGAGCGCGTTCTCGTGCGCGCGGCTCACGAGGTTGTAGACGTTCTGCACCGACACCACGCGCGGCAGCCCGTGCTGCTCGGCCAGCCGCACGAACTCGTGCACGCCGTAGGGCGTCTCGTTCGACAGGCCGATGGTGCGCACCTTGCCCGCCTTCACCAGCTTGCCCAGCGCTTCGAGCTGGTCGTGGATCGGCGTCTGCGAGGTTTCCTTCTCGGGGTTGTAGTGGATGTTGCCGAACACCGGCACGTGGCGCTCGGGCCAGTGGATCTGGTACAGGTCGATCACGTCGGTCTGCAGGCGGCGCAGGCTGCCGTGGCACGAGGCCTCGATGTCGGCCGGCGTCATGCCCGTGCCTTCGCGCACCCAGGGCATGCCGCGCGAGGGGCCGGCCACCTTGGTGGCCAGCGTGATTTTCTGGCGCGTGCCGGGGTTGGCCGCAAACCAGTTGCCGATGATGGTTTCGGTCGCGCCGCAGGTTTCCTTGCTTGCCGGCACCGCGTACATCTCTGCGGTGTCGATGAAGTCGACGCCGCGTTCGAGCGAACGGGCCAGGACGGCATGGGCCGTGGGCTCATCGACCTGCTCGCCGAAAGTCATGGTGCCGAGGCAGATCGGGGTGACGTGAAGGTCGCTCTGACCGAGTGGAATCTTTTTCATGCGCGGAATGCTAGCGCGCCCGCGCGGCACGCGCTGACCCGCCGCCGAGAAACCGAGCGTCGCCCTGTCCTGTGGCGGACTGCGCGCGGCGCGGGCTCTCCGTATCATCGACCGCCATATGTACCAAGCCCTCCGCCCCTCGCGCAGCGAATTCGTGCCCGTGCGCAACCTGAACTACCACGTCCGCCTCTGGGGCCAGCCGTCGGCCGAACGCCCGCCGCTGGTGCTGGTGCATGGATGGATGGACGTCGCGGCCTCCTGGCAGTTCGTGGTCGACGCGCTGAAGGACGACCGTTTCATCATCGCCCCCGACTGGCGCGGCTTCGGCCTTACCGACGGCGGCGGCGTCGACAACTACTGGTTGCCCGACTACCTGGCCGACCTCGAATGGCTGCTCGACCACTACGCCGGCGAAGGCGACGATGCGCGCCCCGTCGACCTCGTCGGCCACAGCATGGGCGGCAATGTCGCGATGCACTACGCGGGCGTGCGCCCCGCGCGCATCCGCCGCCTCGTCAACCTCGAAGGCTTCGGCATGCCCGCACGCCTGCCCGACGAAGCACCCGCGCGCTACGGCCAGTGGATCGACGAGCTCAAGGGCCTGCACCGCGGCGAGAAGGCGCTCGCGGGCTATTCGGCGTTGGACGGCGTGGCGCGTCGCCTCATGAAGACCAACCCGCGCCTCACGCAAGACAAGGCCGACTGGCTGGCCAGCCACTGGTCGGCGCAGCAGCCACAAGCCGACGGCAGCACGCGCTGGCAGATCCTCGGCGAAGCGGCGCACAAGATCATCAACGCCAACATCTTCCGCGTCGACGAGACGCTGGCGCTGTATGCGCGCATCACCGCGCCGACGCTGATGGTCGAAGCCTCGGACGACAGCCTGCAGGGCTGGTGGAAGGCCCGCTACACGCTCGCCGAGTTCCACGAGCGGCTCAAGTCCGTGCCCTCGGTGCGCATCGAGCAGCTGGCGGACGCGGGCCACATGCTGCACCACGACCAGCCGCAACGCGTGGCGCAGCTGATTGAAGACTTTCTGGCCTAGTTTGACTTCTGCGTGGCGCGGCGCAGTGCCGCGCGCGCCAGCAGCCGCGTCGAATCGAGCGTCGGCAGCGGCGAATTCGCATCGCTCATGATCAGCGGAATCTCGGTGCAGCCGAGCACCACCGCGTCGCAGCCCTCGGCGTCCTTCAGGCGCTGCATCACGCGCTGGAAGGTCGCCACGGCCTCGGGCCTGAAGATGCCGCAGACCAGCTCGTCCATGATGATCCGGCCGATCTCGGCGCGCTCATCGATGGTCGGGCGCACGTACTCAAGGCCGCGCGCCGAGAGCTTCTCCGGATACACCTCGCTGTCGGTCAGCCAGCGCGTGCCCGTGATGCCGATGCGGCGAAAGCCCCGCCGCACGGCCTCGTCGGCCACCACTGCGGCGATGTGCAGCCAGGGCCGCGGCGAACGCGGCGCCACGTGGTCGAAGGCCTGGTGGATGGTGTTGTCGGGACAGATCAGAAAGTCCGCGCCCGCCGCGGCGAGCTTGTGCGCAGAGGCGAGCATCAGCACGCCTACGCCCGCCAGGTCGCCCGCGTCCAGGCAGTACGTGTACGCCGCGAGCGAGGGCGTGTGCATCGACACCTCGGGGTGCGCATGCGGGCCGAGCAGCGCCGCGCCCTCGATGCAGATGGTCTTGTAGCAAAGGGCCGCGCCTTCGGCGGAGCAGCCGACGATTCCGATGTGCAGGGTCATGCGCCGCATCCTACAAAAGCCGGCGCGGGTTATCCGGCGTGCGGATATGCAAGCGCGCAAATCTTCGTTCGCGCGGCGCGGCGTGCGTCCTAGAGTGCCCGACTCCTCTCTTGCCGTCTCCCGGAGTTGTCGCCATGCCTTCCCTTTCGCGCGCGCCCTCGTGGCTGCGCCGCCTTGCCCCGCTGTCCGGCGGGCTCGCACTGAGCCTGCTGCTGCATGTGCATGCCCACGCGGACGATCTGCGCGTCGGCTTCATGCCGGGCCCCTACCGCGACGCCTTCACCCACGGCATCGAGCCCCAGCTGAAGAAGCTGGGCTACAGCATCAAGTACGTCGAGTTCAGCCAGGGCGTGCAGCCCAACGACGCGGTGGAACGCGGGCAGATCGACGCCAACATCTTCCAGCACTCGCTGTACCTCAACGCCACCAACAAGCAGCAGGGCTTCGACCTCGTGCCCGTGGTCCATGTGCCGACGCCGCCCATGGGCCTGTATTCGCGCCGCCACAAGACGCTCGACACCGTGCCCGACGGCGCCACCGTCACGTTGCCCGCCGACCCGGTGAATGCGGCGCGCGCACTCAACATCCTCGCGGCCATCGGCTGGGTCACGCTCAAGCCGGGCGTGAGTCCGCTGAGCGTGTCGGAGCGCGACATCGCGAGCAACCCCAAACGCCTGAAGATCGTTCCGCTGGATGCCGCGCAGGCGCCGCGCTCGCTGGCCGACGCCGACCTCGCGGCCGTGCAGGGCAACTTCGCCGTGGCCTCGGGGCTCAAGCTCACCGAGGCGCTGAAGCTCGAAGACATGACGCTGCCCTACGTCAACGTGGTGGCGGTGAAGCGCAGCAACGAGAACGCGAAGTTCGCAAAGGACATCGCCACCGCCTACCAGTCGTCCGAGTTCCAGAAGTTCTTCAAGGCCAACCCTGTGTGGGCGGGCTACCGGCTGCCGGACTATTTCAGCCAATGAGCAACAGCAACAACCCCACCGCACCCCGCAGGCAGCTGCACCTCAACGTCAACATCCTGCATTCGGGCTTCGTGCCTTCGGCCTGGCGCCTGCCGGAGAGCGACCCGTGGGCGTTCGCCGACGTCCAGCACTACATCCGCACAGCGCAGATCGCCGAGGCCGCCAAGCTCGACGCCGTGTTCCTGGCGGACAACGCAGCCATCGTCGACCAGATCCATTTCCGCCCGATCACCGCGCTGGAGCCCACCATCCTGCTGGCCTGCGTGGCCGCCGCGACCACGCACATCGGCCTCATCGCCACCGCCTCCACCAGCTACAACGAGCCCTACAACCTCGCGCGCCGCTTCGCCACGCTCGACCACGTGAGCGCCGGCCGCGCCGGCTGGAACATGGTGACCACGGCCGACCTGCCCTCCGCGCGCAACTTCGGCCTGGACACCACGCCCGATCACGCGAAGCGCTACGCCCGCGCCTCGGAGTTCGCCGACCTCGTCAAGGCGCTGTGGGACAGCTGGGAAGACGACGCCTTCCTCGGCGACAAGGCCGCCGGCCGCTTCATCGACCCGGCCAAGGTGCACGCGCTCGCGCACCGCGGCGAACACTTCGCGGTGCAGGGCCCGCTCAACCTGCCGCGCCCGCCGCAGGGCCACCCCGTGCTGGTGCAGGCCGGCGCCTCGGCCGACGGGCGCGAGCTCGCATCGCGCCACGCCGAAGCCGTGTTCTCCGCCTCGCAGTCCTTTGAAGAATCGCAGGCCTACGCACGCGCCCTCAAGACCCGCGCCGCCGAACTGGGCCGCGGCCCCGATGCGGTGAAGGTGCTTGCCGGCCTCACCACCATCGTCGGCGCCACCGAAGCGCAAGCGCGCCGCCGCCGCGATGCGCTGGTCGACCTGATCCCCTGGGACTACAGCCTCACGCGCCTGGCTGGCACGCTGGGCATCACGCCCGACCGCCTCAAGCTCGACGAGCGCCTGCCCGACGATCTGCCGCTGCCCGGCAATGGGAACGGCAACCACACTTTTTTCAACGCCGTGGTCGCGGCCGGGCGCACGCATGGCTACACGGTGCGCCAGCTGATCCGCGAACTCGCGGGTGGCGGCGGGCACCGCGTGATCGTGGGCACGCCCGAGCAGATTGCCGATGACATCGAGCGCTGGTTCAAGGGCGGTGCGGCAGACGGGTTCAACCTGATGCCGGATGCGTTGCCGCATGGGCTGCAGGATTTTGTGGAGGGCGTGGTGCCGATCCTGCAGAAGCGCGGGATCTTTCGCACGGAGTACGAAGGGCGCACGTTGCGCGATCACCTGGGGCTGGCGCGGCCCGGCGGGCGAGCGGCACAGCGGCTGGCCGCCTGATGTGTTCCTCCCTCCCCTCCCGGGGGAGGGTCGGGGTGGGGGCAAGCGGCCTTCGCACATGCACAGCTTTTGCAGGCGCCGCGAGCCCCCATCCCAGCCTTCCCCCGGAAGGGGAAGGAGCAACACGGTGCACGCCGCGCCGCGTCGAACTTGCAGGCGACTGATCCCGCTCTACGTTTCGTCGGCGTCGTTGCCCGTCAGGGACAGCACTTCTTCGACGAAGGCCTCGAACAATGGCAACGCGGCAGGCAATCCGTCCAGCGACTCCGCCTCGCCAGCATCGAAGAAATGCGGCGTGTCGGAGGGAATGGAAACCCATTCCCCACCCTCAAACAACAACCCCAGATACCCCTCCGCCGTCGGCAGATAGAACAACCCCGCACTGTCGAGCGCGCGCTGCCCTTCGGCATCGCCGCGCCCCCAGCTCACGCCCTGCGCGGCCAGATGCTCGGTGATCCATCCGTCGCACACATGCGTGTCGCGCCAGTTTGCTTGGGCATCGAATACGGCCAGCACGGGCATGGAAGCGTCCTTCGCTGAAGCGTGATAGATCGATTACTGCAGGAAGCTGGGCTTGGCGTAGCCCTGGAACTTGCTGTCGACCACCGTCTTGAATTCCTTCGAGCGATAGGCGTCGGCGATGTCCTTGGCCCACGATGCGTTCTTGTCGGCGCTCTTCACGGCAACCACATTCAGGTAGTAGTCGGGCGTCTTCTCCAGCACCACGGCCTCGGTGAGCTTCAGGCCCGACGAGATCGCGAAGTTGCCGTTGACGATGGCGTACTCGGTGTCACCCAGCGAACGCGGCAGCTGTGCGGCCTCGAGCGGAATGAACTTCAGCTTCTTCGGGTTCTCGGCCACGTCCTTCTCCGACGCGCGCAGCGGGTCGATGCCAGCCTTGATCGTGACCAGCTTGTTCTGCTCCAGCAGCACCAGCGCGCGCGCCAGGTTGCTCGGGTCGTTCGGCAGCGTCACGCGGTCACCCTCCTTCACGTCGGCCAGCGTCTTGCGCTTGGTCGAGTACACACCCATCGGCGCGATCGGGCCCTGCACCAGCTCGGCGAGGTCGAGCTTCTGGTCGGCCGAGAACTTCTGCAGGTAGACCCGATGCTGGAAGAAGTTGGCGTCGAGCGAGCCCTGGGCCAGCGCGAGGTTGGGCTGCACGTAGTCGTTGAACTCGACCAGCTTCACCTTGTAGCCCTTCTTCTCGAGGATCGGAATGATGCCGGCCTTGAGCTGGTCGGCGTTGGAGCCGGCGGTGCCGCCGATCACGAGGTTCTTCTTGGCGTCTTGCGCCTGCGCCGACAGCGAGAGGCCGCCGAGCGACAGCGCGACGAGGGAAACGGCGAGAACGGAACGGCGCAGCAGTGCGGTTTTCATGGAGTGAGCAGAGAAAGAGAAAGGAAAGAAGAAAGAGACATCAACGCTTGTCGAGCCGGCGCGCCGTGGTGTTGCCCACGAACTGCAGGATCTGCACCAGCACCACGAGCAGCGCCACGGTGAGCACCATCACGTCGGTCTGGAAGCGGTAGTAGCCGTAGCGGATTGCCAGGTCGCCGATGCCGCCGCCGCCCACCACACCGGCAATCGCCGAGTACGACAGGAAGCTCACGGCCAGCACGGTGAGCGCGAGCACCAGCCCTGAGCGCGCCTCGACCACCAGCACGCGCCAGACGATCTGCAGTTCCGACGCGCCCATGGCGTGGGCCGCCTCGATCACGCCGCGCGGCACCTCGCGCAAGCACTGGTCGACCAGCCGCGCAAAGTACGGAATGGCCGCGAACGACAGCGGCACCGCAGCCGCCAGCGGTCCGATGGACGTGCCGGCAATCACCCGCGTGAACGGCACCAGCGCCACCAGCAGGATGATGAACGGGAAGGAACGCACCGTGTTCACGATCCAGTTGAGGATCAGGAACGCCGGCTTGTTTTCGAGCGACTGCCCCGGCCCGAGCAGGAACAGCAGGATGCCCAGCGGCCCGCCGATGAGCACCGCCGCCGACAGGCCGATGGCCAGCATCAGGAAGGTCTGGCCCGTGGCCGTCCACAGCTCGGGAAGGATGGGGGTGATGTTCTCAAACATAGGCCAGCTCCTGCGCGTTGCGCTGTGCGGTCGCCACGCGCGGCACCACGGGTTCGCGCGCTTCGCGTTCGCGGCGGCGCACCAGTTCGTCGATCTCGCGGCCCAGCGCGGTCTTGCGCTCCTCGCTCGGTGCATCGACGGCGAACTGCTCGATGAGGCGGCCCTTTTCGAGAATGGCCACGTTGCGGCACAGCACCTCGACCACCGAGAGCTCGTGCGTGACGATCACGATGGTCACGCCGATTTTCTGGTTGATGTCGCGCAGCGTTTCGAGCAGCGCGCGGGTGGTTTCGGTGTCGAGCGCCGAGGTGGGCTCGTCGCACAGCAGCACCTGCGGACGCGACGCCAGCGCGCGCGCAATGGCCACGCGTTGCTTCTGGCCGCCCGACAGCTGGGCCGGGTAGGTGTCGATCTTTTCGGCCAGGCCGACGAGGTCGAGGCACTCGCGCACCCGCTCGTTGATCTCGGCCTTGGAGTGGCGGCCGTGGATCTTCAGCGGGAAGGCCACGTTGTCGAACACCGTGGCGTTCTGCAGCAGGTTGAACTGCTGGAAGATCATGCCGATGTTCTGGCGCGTGTCGCGCAGCTCGCGGCGCGAGAGCGTCGTGAGGTCGCGCCCACCGACGAACACCTGGCCCGCATCGGGCCGCTCCAGCAGGTTGATGAGGCGCAGCAGCGTCGACTTGCCGGCGCCGCTCTTGCCGATCAGGCCGAACACGTCGCCCTGCTGGATCTCGAGTGACAGCGATTGCACGGCATCGAACACCTCGCCGCTGGGCAAGGCAAACGACTTCTGCACCGATTGAAGACGGATGACCGGCGCCGCGTTGCCGCGGGCCGCATCAGGCGAAGGGAAGGTCATGAAAGAAGGCGCGGGCCACAAGGGCGCGATCGCGCAGGTTCGCAAAAAGGTGCCGAGTATGTAAAGAAAGAGACCGAAAGGGAACGAACAAATCGGCTCTTGCTTATATGAAAAATCAGATAAGAAAGACCACATAAGCCGAGTGGATGCCATATCGATATGAGGATTGGTTCGTTCCCGATCCGCGGCGGCAATGCCACATTCGGCGCCTTCATTTCTTTCGATTTCGCGCCACCATGCATTCCACTTTCCGCCGCCGCAGCCTCGTGCTCGCCACCCTGGTCACCGCACTTTTCGCGGGCAACGCCGCCTTCGCACAGGACAACAAGAACACCGTCAAGGTCGGCATTTCCGTCGGCAGCGCCGAGCAGGTGTTCGAGGTGGTCAAGAAGGTCGCCGCCAAGGACGGCCTGACCGTCCAGGTCGTGGTGTTCAACGACTACCAGCTGCCCAACGCGGCGCTGGCCGCCGGCGACCTCGACGCCAACGCCTTCCAGCACCAGCCCTTCCTGGACAACCAGATCAAGGCGCGCGGCTTCGACCTCGTGCCCGTGGGCCTGACCATCACCGCACCGCTGGGCTTCTACTCGCGCAAGCTCAAGTCGATCGACCAGCTGGCCGACGGCGCCTCGGTCGGCATCCAGAACGACCCGTCGAACGGCAACCGCGCCCTGCTGCTGCTGCAGCAGGCCAAGCTCATCACCCTCAAGCCCGAGGCCGTGAAGAACAACAACGCCACGCCGCTGGACGTGGTGACCAACCCCAAGAAGCTCAAGCTGGTGTCGCTGGACGCCGCCCAGCTGCCGCGCTCGCTCGACGACCTAGCCATTTCGGCCATCAACAACGACTACGCCGAGAAGGCCGGCCTGTCGTTCGGCAAGGACGCCGTCATCAAGGAATCGGCCCAGAGCCCCTACGCCAACCTGATCGCCGTGCGCCGCGCCGACAAGGACAAGCCCTGGGCCAAGCGCCTCGTGGCGGCCTACCAGTCGCCGGAAGTGCGCAGCTTCATCGAGACGCAGTTCAAGGGGGCGTTGATTCCGGCGTTCTGATCCCGGAGCTTTCTCCCTCCCCTCCCGGGGGAGGGTTGGGGKGGGGGCACGACGGCGCCAAATTACGGGCAGCGCCGAATGCGGGTGCAGCCCCCATCCCGGCCTTCCCCCAGAGGGGGAAGGAGCAATACAGGGATGCTCCTGGGAAGGTTGGCGGACCGTGAGAAAATGACGGGTTCCCCCGAACACCAACCTCACACAGTCAGGACACCCCATGGACGCAGAACAGATCAACCAAATCGACGCAATGCTCGCAGACCTGAGCGTCCGTACGGTCGATTTACGGAGGTATCTTTGACTACGATGCCAAAGCTGAACGACTGAGGACAGTCAACGCATCGCTCGAAGACCCGAACGTCTGGAACGACCCGAAGAAGGCCCAGGAACTGGGCAAAGAGAAGAAGTCGCTCGACGACGTGGTCGTCACGCTCGACCGGCTCACCAACGGGCTGTCGGACAACACCGAGCTCTTCGAAATGTCGAAGGCCGACGGCGACATGGACGGCCTGCAGGCCATTGCCGATGACGCCGCCACGCTCGAAGCCGACATCAAGCAGCTCGAATTCCGCCGGATGTTCAACAACCCGGCCGACCCGCTGAACGCCTTTGTCGACATCCAGGCCGGCGCCGGCGGCACCGAGGCCTGCGACTGGGCCAGCATGCTGCTGCGCCAGTACCTGAAGTACGCCGAGCGCAAGGGCTTCAAGACGCAGATCGAAGACGAAACGCCCGGTGACACCGCCGGCATCAAGGGGGCGACCATCAAGGTCGAGGGCGACTACGCCTTTGGCCTGCTGCGCACCGAGACCGGCGTGCACCGCCTGGTGCGCAAGTCGCCGTTCGACTCGTCGGGCGGCCGCCACACCAGCTTCGCCTCGATCTTCGTGTACCCCGAAATCGATGATTCGATCGAGATCGACATCAACCCTTCGGACGTGCGCACCGACACCTTCCGCGCCTCGGGCGCCGGCGGCCAGCACATCAACAAGACCGACTCGGCCGTGCGCCTGACGCACATTCCGACCGGCATCGTGGTGCAGTGCCAGGACGGCCGCAGCCAGCACAGCAACCGCGACGTGGCGTGGAAGCGCCTGCGTTCGCGCCTGTACGACCACGAGATGCGCAAGCGCCAGGAAGAGCAGCAAAAGCTCGAGGACAGCAAGACCGACGTGGGCTGGGGCCACCAGATCCGCAGCTACGTGCTGGACAACAGCCGCATCAAGGACCTGCGCACCAACGTCGAAGTCTCGGCCACGCAGAAGGTGCTCGACGGCGACCTCGACGTGTTCATTGAAGCGTCGCTCAAGCAAGGCGTCTGATCGATGAGCCTGAACACCGGCAGGGTCGAAGCCCTGATCTTCGACATGGACGGCACCATGATCGACTCCATGCCCTGGCATGCGCGGTCGTGGGTGACGTTTGCGGAGCGCCACGGCGTGAAGCTCGACGTGAGCGAGATCCTCGCGCGCACCACGGGCCGCACCGGCACCGAGAGCATGCGCGAGCTGTTCGAGCGCGAGCTCTCCGATGCCGAGTGCCAGGCGATGGTGCACGAGAAGGAAGAGATCTACCGCGAGCTCTTCCACGACAACTTCACCGAGGTGGCGGGCTTCACCGCCTTCGCAAAGGCAGCGGTTGCACGCGGCCTGAAGGTGGCGGTGGGCACGGCCGGCGACAAGCACAACATCGCGTTCGCCATGTCGCGCCTGAAGATGGACCCGCTGCCGCTGGCCATCGTCGGCGGCGACGAAGGCTTTTCGGGCAAGCCCACGCCCGCGATCTTTCTGGAAGCCGCGCGCCGCATCGGCGTGGCGCCCGAGCGCTGCATCGTCTTTGAAGACGCGCCCTTCGGCATCGAAGCGGCCCGCCGCGGCGGCATGCGCGCCGTGGCCGTGTGCAGCACCCATACGGCCGCCGAGCTGGCCGGCCCCCACGTGATCGCCGCCGTTCGCGACTACAACGAACTGGCCCATTCGAATTTTCTGGAGACCCTCGATGCTGCTTCAGCGTGACGCCCAAGGGCAACCCATTGCCATCCGACGCGAAGACTATGCCGCGCCGGCGTTCTGGATCGACACCGTCGACCTGACCTTCGACCTCGACCCTGCCAAGACCCGCGTGCTCAACCGCATGCAGCTGCGCCGCAACCCCGAGGTGCCGGCCCAGCCGCTGCGCCTGGACGGCGACGAGCTCAACCTGGCGCGCGTGCTCGTGAACGGCCAGGGCGCCTCGTTCCGCATGGAAGGCGACCAGCTCGTCCTGGACGGCCTGCCGTCCGCGGAAGAAGGGGCCTTCGAGCTCGAAATCTTCACCACCTGCTGCCCCATCAAGAACACCAAGCTGATGGGCCTGTTCGTGAGCGAAGACACCTTCTTCACGCAGTGCGAGGCCGAGGGCTTCCGCCGCATCACGTACTTCCTCGACCGTCCCGACGTGATGGCGATGTACACCGTGACGCTGCGCGCCAGCAAGGCCGCGTACCCGGTGCTGCTGTCGAACGGCAACCTCGTCGACCAGGGCGAGCTGCCCGAGGGCCGCCACTTCGCCAAGTGGGTCGACCCCTTCAAGAAACCCAGCTACCTGTTCGCCCTGGTGGCGGGCAAGCTCGTGGCGCGCGAACAGCGCATCAAGGCGCGCAACGGCAAGGAGCATCTGCTGCAGGTGTACGTGCGCGCCGGCGACCTCGACAAGACCGAGCACGCCATGAACTCGCTCGTCAACTCCGTGCTGTGGGACGAAGCCCGCTTCGGCCTGCCGCTGGACCTCGATCGCTTCATGATCGTGGCCACCAGCGACTTCAACATGGGCGCCATGGAGAACAAGGGCCTGAACATCTTCAACACGAAGTACGTTCTGGCCAACCAGGCCACCGCCACCGACGCCGACTACAGCAACATCGAAAGCGTGGTCGGCCACGAGTACTTTCATAACTGGAGCGGCGACCGCGTGACCTGCCGCGACTGGTTCCAGCTGTCGCTGAAAGAAGGCCTCACCGTCTTCCGCGACCAGGAGTTCAGCCAGGATTTGTGCGCCGATGCCTCGGCCCGCGCCGTGAAGCGCATCGAAGACGTGCGCGTACTGCGCACCGCCCAATTCCCCGAAGACGCCGGCCCCATGGCCCACCCGGTGCGGCCCGACAGCTACATCGAGATCAGCAACTTCTACACCGTCACCATCTACGAAAAGGGTGCCGAGGTCGTTCGCATGATGCAGACGCTGGTCGGCCGCCAGGGCTTCGAAAAGGGCATCACCCTGTACTTCGAGCGCCACGACGGCCAGGCCGTGACCTGCGACGATTTCGCCCAGGCCATTGCCGACGCCAACCCCGACTCCGAACTGGCGCGCCTCCTGCCCCAGTTCAAGCGCTGGTACAGCCAGGCAGGCACGCCCCGCCTGGCCGCGCACGGCGTGTACGACGCGCAGAACCGCAGCTACACCCTGAGCGTGGTGCAAAGCTGCCCGCCCACGCCGGGCCAGCAGACCAAGGAACCCTTCGTCATTCCGCTGAATATCGGCCTGCTCGACGCCGCCACCGGTCGCGAACTGCCCATGCAGCTCGACGGCGAAAGCGACGTCGCACGCGGCACCCGCACCATCGTGCTGTCGCGCGCCGGCGAGCAGATCACCTTCGTGGGCCTGGACGCCGAGCCCGTGCCGTCCATCTTGCGCGGCTTCAGCGCGCCGGTGATCCTCGACTTTGCGTACACCGACGCCCAGCTGCTCACCCTGCTGGCCAACGACCCCGACCCGTTCAACCGCTGGGAAGCCGGCCAGCGCCTGGGCCTGCGCGCCGCGCTGCAAGCCATTGCCGCGAACGCCACCGACACCACGCCGGTGCTGAACGACGCCTACCTCGACGCCATGCGCAGCGTGCTGCGCCACCCGCAGCTCGACGCCGCCTTCAAGGAGCTGGTGCTCACGCTGCCGTCGGAAACCTACATCGCCGAGCAGCTCGACGTGGTCGATCCGCAGCGCGTGCACCTCGTGCGCGAAGCCATGCGCGCCCAGCTCGCCACCGCCCTCCTTGCCGACTGGGAGCAGGTGTACGAAGCCAACCACGACACCGGCGCCTACACGCCCGACCCGACCTCGTCGGGCCGCCGCGCACTGGCCGGCATGGCGCTCAACTTCCTGTGCCTGGCGGCGCGCACCTCGGGCGACACCGTGTGGCCTGGCAAGACCCTGCAGCGCTTCAAGGACGCGGGCAACATGACCGACCGCTTCAACGCGCTCAACGCGCTCGTGTCGTCGGGCCACACCCTGGCGGCGCAGGCGCTCGCGCGCTTCCACGCCATGTTCAAGGACGAGGCGCTGGTCATCGACAAGTGGTTCTCGCTGCAGGCCGGCGCCAGCGACCGCGGCGGCGACATCCTGCCGCTGGTGAAGCAGCTCATGAAGCACCCCGACTTCTCGCTGAAGAACCCCAACCGCGCGCGCAGCGTGATCTTCAGCTACTGCAGCGGCAACCCCGGCGCCTTCCACCGCGCCGATGCGGCCGGCTACGTGTTCTGGAGCGAACGCGTGATCGAGCTCGACGCCATCAACCCCCAGGTGGCCGCCCGCCTCGCGCGCGCGCTCGACCGCTGGAGCAAGCTGGCCGAGCCGTACCGCAGCGCCGCACGCGAAGCCATTGCCCGCGTGGCTGCCAAGCCCGACCTGAGCAAGGACACCCACGAAGTCGTCACCCGCGCCCTTGCCGGTAATTGAGCTCTCCCCCAGGCTTCGCGCACTTCGTGTCGCTTCTCCAACCCCCTCACCGGGGGCAACACCAGCGGCCCGGCAAAGCCGGTTCCGCGGTGTTCCACGAACAGACCCTCTCATTTGGATAGGACAGATCCCATGGCACAGCAAAAAATCTCCTTCACCCGCTACCTCGTCGAGCAGCAACGCGCCGACGGCCTCATTCCCGGCCAGCTGCGCCTGTTGCTCGAAGTGGTCGCCCGCGCCTGCAAGAGCATCAGCCAGGCCGTCAACAAGGGCGCGCTGGGTGGCGTGCTCGGCACCGCCGAGAGCGAGAACGTGCAGGGCGAAATCCAGAAGAAACTGGACATCATCGCCAACGAAGTGCTCATTGAAGCCAACGAATGGGGCGGCCACCTCGCGGCCATGGCCAGCGAAGAGATGGAAACCATCCACGTGGTGCCCAACCGCTACCCGCAGGGCGAATACCTCTTGATGTTCGACCCGCTCGACGGCAGCAGCAACATCGACGTCAACGTGAGCATCGGCACCATCTTCAGCGTGCTGAAGAAGCCCGACGACACCCCCGGCGTGCAGGAAGCCGACTTTCTGCAGCCCGGCACCCAGCAAGTGGCCGCCGGCTACTGCATCTACGGCCCACAGACCACCCTGGTGCTCACCGTGGGCAACGGCGTGGCCATGTTCACGCTCGACCGCGAGCAAGGCAGCTTCGTGCTCACGCAGGAAGACATCCAGATTCCGGCCGATACGAAAGAATTTGCCATCAACATGAGCAACATGCGCCACTGGGACGAGCCCGTGAAGCGCTACATCGACGAATGCCTGGCCGGCAAGGAAGGCCCGCGCGGCAAAGACTTCAACATGCGCTGGATTGCCAGCATGGTGGCCGACGTGCACCGCATCCTGATGCGCGGCGGCGTCTTCATGTACCCGTGGGACAAGCGCGAGCCCGAAAAGGCCGGCAAGCTGCGCCTGATGTACGAGGCCAACCCCATGAGCTGGCTCGTCGAACAGGCCGGCGGCGCCGCCACCAACGGCAAGCAGCGCATCCTCGACCTGAAGCCCACCAAACTGCACGAGCGCGTGAGCGTGATGTTGGGTTCGCGTCACGAAGTGGAGCGTTTGACGCAGTACCACGCCGAGAAGCCTTGATTTCTTGGCTATAATCTGAGGCTTCGCCGGTGTAGCTCAGTCGGTAGAGCAGCTCATTCGTAATGAGAAGGTCGGGTGTTCGATTCATCTCTCCGGCACCAATTAAAAGCCCCGTTGCTATCAACTCGATAGCAACGGGGCTTTTTCATTTGCGATGTTGCGACGTGCAGGCCTTAGCCTGCAGTGATCTTGAAGCTCCCACGTCATACCGTGCGCCTAACTCGTAGACTTCTGCGGGCCATGACAGCTATCCGCTTCTTACAAGAATGAATCAACACGCCCACTCCGCTTTCATCTGGTCCGTGGCCGAACTCCTTCGCGGCGACTACAAGCAATCCGACTACGGCAAAGTTATCTTGCCTTTTACCGTGCTTCGACGCCTCGATTGCGTGCTGGAACCCACGAAGGCAGCCGTGCTGGCCGAGTTCGAAAAGAAGCAGCGAGCAGGTGTGAATCCCGAGCCTTTCCTGTTGCGGAAGTCGGGGCATACCTTCTACAACACCTCGCCGATGGATATGCGGGTCCTGCTTGGTGACGCGGATCACATTGCCCAGAACATCACCAGCTATGTGCAGGACTTCTCGCCTGCCGTCCGCGATGTATTCGAGCACTTCGAGTTTCAGGCCCAAATCGATCGCTTGTCCAAGACCAAACTGCTGTACCAGGTGGCCGAGAAATTCGCGAACATCGAGTTGCATCCCAATCACGTGAGCAACGCCCAAATGGGCCATGTTTTCGAAGAGTTGATCCGCAAGTTCGCGGAACTCAGCAACGAAACGGCTGGGGAGCATTTCACACCGCGCGAAGTCATCCGCCTGATGGTGAACTTGATCTTCATCGAGGACGACGAAATCCTGAGCCGGCCCGGGGTCGTACGCACCATCTACGACCCAACCGCTGGCACCGGCGGCATGTTGAGCGTGGCGGGCGAGTACTTGTCCGAGCACAACCCGCAAGCGCGACTGACAGTGTCAGGCCAGGAACTCAACCCCGAGTCCTATGCAATCTGCAAGGCCGACATGCTAATCAAGGGGCAGGACGTGACCAATATTGCTTTCGGCAACACCCTTAGCGACGACGGACACGCGCACAGTCACTTCGACTACATGCTGTCCAATCCGCCCTTCGGGGTTGAATGGAAGAAAGTCGAGAAGGAAGTTCGCAAAGAGCACGAGCAACAAGGCTTCAATGGTCGCTTCGGACCTGGCCTGCCGCGCGTCTCAGACGGCTCCATGCTGTTCCTATTGCATTTGCTCTCTAAGATGCGTCCGGCTAGCGAAGGTGGTAGTCGCTTTGGCATCGTGCTCAACGGGGCACCTCTTTTTACCGGCGGGGCTGGCAGTGGAGAGAGTGAAATTCGGCGCTACATATTGGAGAACGATCTGTGCGAGGCGATCGTCGGACTGCCTACCGATATGTTCTACAACACAGGCATCAGCACATATGTGTGGATCGTCAGCAACCGCAAACCTACCGCGCGCAAAGGCAAGGTGCAACTAATCGATGCGTCTGACTCGTGGCAAAAGATGCGTAAGAGCCTCGGATCTAAGCGCAAGGAATTGAGCGATGATCACATAGACCAGATCACTCGTCTGTTCGGTGATTTCATAGAAGCCGAGCGGGATGGGAAGCCGATTAGCCGCATCTTCAGAAACGAGGACTTCGGGTATCGCACTATTACCGTAGAGCGACCGTTGCGCGATGTCGACGGGAAGCTGACGCTCGGCGAACGTGGAAAACTGAAAGGCAAGCAGCAACCCGACTCGACATTGCGTGACGCGGAAAACGTGCCGCTCAGCGAAGACGTAGAAGCATATTTCAAACGCGAAGTACTACCCCACGCGCCGGATGCATGGATTGACCACGAAAAGACCAAAGTGGGATACGAGATTCCTTTCAACAGGCACTTTTATGTGTTCCAACCGCCACGCCCGTTGGAAAAGATCGATGTCGAACTGAAGCTAACTACCGATCGCATTCTTCACATGATTAAGAGGCTTACGACGTGAGTGTCACGAAGTACTCTGACTACAAGGAAAGCGGCGCGGTGTGGCTAGGCGACATACCCGCGCATTGGTCTGCGGTCCCTCTGAAACAGGTAATAGCTCGCATTGAGTCTGGCACGAGCGTCAACGCGATCGACATGCCTGCTGTCGACAACCAGATCGGTGTACTTAAGACCAGTTGCGTCTATCACGGCGAATTCGATCCCAAGGAAAACAAGGCCGTACTGCCAGAAGAATACAAGCGCGCAAGCTGCTCAGTCACGGCAAACACGTTGATCGTCAGCCGAATGAACACTCCTGGTCTCGTAGGCATAGCAGGAATTGTGCGACAGAGCTATAGAAATCTGTACCTTCCAGATCGACTTTGGCAGGTGCATTTTCACCATGCCAATCCCGCCTACGTCCATTACTGGAGCCGAACCGCGTCGTATCGAGCACAAGTGGAAGTAGCTTGCGCGGGCACAAGTTCGAGCATGCAGAACTTGGGGCAAGACGCATTCCGGAGTTTTAAGTTCCCCCGTCCCTCGATACCAGAACAGAACGCCATAGTCCACTTTTTAGATCACGAAACCGCCAAGATCGACGCGCTGGTCACCGAGCAGCAGAAACTCATCGTGCTGCTAAAGGAAAAACGCCATGCCATCATCTCCCACGCCGTCACCAAGGGGCTCAATCCAACAGTGCCGATGAAGAACTCGGGGGTCGACTGGCTGGGAAAGGTACCTGCACACTGGACGATCTGCGCCATCCGAAGAGTGCTTCTAAGGGTGGAACAGGGCTGGAGTCCAGAATGCTTTTCACGACCCGCAGAGAAAGAAGAGTGGGGTGTACTAAAAGCCGGTTGCGTCAATCGAGGGGTGTTTGACCAAAACGAAAACAAGGCTCTGCCTCCCGAGCTGACGGCTATACCCGACTACGAAGTCCGCGTGGGTGACGTTCTAATGTCTCGCGCAAGTGGCTCCCCTGAGCTGGTTGGCTCGACGGCCTATGTAACTTCTACCCGCGAGAGGTTGATGCTGTCCGACAAGATATTTCGTCTGAAGCTCGCACCGCACATGCACCCTCGCTTCTTCGTCGCGGCCCTAAATTCGCGAGCCCTACGCGAACAGATCGAGCAGGCACTAAGCGGTGGGAACGGCTTGGCGAACAACTTGCCGCAATCGAGTCTGTTGAGGTTTGTTCTCTGCGTTCCACCCGAGGAAGAACAACGGGATATTTGTGCGCACTTGGACCGTGAGACCAGCCGTATTGATGCCCTGATTTCGGAAGTCGTGAGAGCCACAGAGCTTCTACTCGAACGACGGGCCTCCCTAATTTCCGCCGCCGTCACCGGCAAGATCGACGTGCGCAATGCCATTGCCTTGCCCGAAGAAGTTGCATGACCAACGACACTCCAAAAACTATCCAGATCTTTCTGCCACATGGCGATCCGCGTGGCATTCGTGTTGCCGAGATCACCACGCGCATCGTGCAAGTCATAGAGGTGCCACGCATCTTGTTGCCCGCATTCCTAAAGATGCCGGAAAGCGATCAGGTCGCCCTGTACTTCTTGTTTGGCGAGGCAGAGGATGGCGCCGACCCCAAGGTGTACATAGGACAGACGGGCGATCTACGTGTGCGGCTCGCGAAGCACAACAAGGAGAAAGAGTTTTGGGAGCGCGCGCTGATACTGATTTCAAGAACCAACAGCCTGACACAGACGCATGCTCTATTCCTAGAGTGGTGCTGCCTGCAAGCCGCTCGAAAAGCGGGGCGATATCGCGATGAGAACGGCAATGGCGGCAGCAAGCCGCACACGCCTGCGCCGCTCGAAGCGGACTGCCTGGAGATCTATTCCACCGGCCACTCGCTGCTCGCGACGCTTGGTTATCCGATCTTCGATCCCGTCGCCAAGCCTCCATCGGCAGTCGCGTCCGATGAACTTTTCTACTGCAAGGCAAGTGGTGTCAATGGACGTGGCATGTACACCGAGGAAGGCTTTGTTGTCCTGAAGGGATCAATCGGGCGCAAAGACAACGTGCCGTCAATCATCGGCACCGCCGGGGAGAGATTGCGTGATCGGTTGCTGGAATCGGGCGCAATGCGTGCCCAAGGGGAGACGGTAGTCTTCGAGCGCGATCACCTGTTCAGGTCACCCAGCATGGCAGGCCTTTCTCTACTGGGCCGCACATGCAACGGTTGGATTGACTGGAAGACGAAAGATGGCAGAACGCTGGACGCAGTCAAGCGCCAAACTACGGAGCCCGCATGAGCCTGCACAAAGAGATCGCGTTCGAGAACGACATTTGCAGCCATCTGGGTGCGCATGGTTGGCTCTACGAAGAGAACGCGCAGCTTTACGACACGCCTCGTGCCCTCTTCCCCTCTGACCTGGTCGCCTGGCTACAGGCAACCCAGCCCAAAGCATGGGAAGCTCTTGGCAAGAACCACGGTCCAGCGGCTGAAACTGTTCTGCTAGACCGCTTGCGCAAGCAACTCGACGAGCGAGGCACGCTTGAAGTCCTGCGCTTCGGAATCGAAATGCTCGGTGCACGCGAGCCCCTGAAGCTGGCGCAGTTCAAGCCTGCGCTGGCGATGAACCCTGATCTGCAAGCCCGCTACGCCGCCAACCGCCTTCGCGTCGTTCGGCAAGTGCGCACCAATCACAACGATGTCATCGACCTTGTGCTGTTCTTGAACGGCATCCCCGTTGCTACCGCGGAGGTCAAGACCAACTTCACCCAGAACGTCAACGAAGCCGTTGACCAATACCGCTTCGATCGCCAACCCAAGCCCAAGGGCAAGCCGTCGGCCGAGCCGCTACTCGAGTTCCCGCGCGGCGCACTGGTCCACTTTGCCGTCAGCAACAGCACGGTCATGATGACCACGAAGTTGCAGGGCCCGACCACCAGCTTCCTGCCCTTCAACCTGGGCGACGACGGCGCGGCCGGCAACCCGTTCAACCCCAAAGGCCACCGCACGGCCTATCTGTGGGAGCAAGTTTGGCAGCCCGACAGTTGGCTTGAGATCATCGGCCGCTATCTCGTTACCAAGCGCGACAGCAAGAAAAAGGTCACCAGCGTCATCTTCCCGCGATACCACCAGCTCGACGCCACGCGCAAGCTGCTCGCAGCTGTTCTCGCGGATGGTGCCGGACAGAAGTACCTCATCCAGCACTCGGCGGGTTCTGGCAAGACCAACTCGATTGCCTGGACCGCTCACTTCCTTGCCGACCTCCACGACGACAAGCACAAGAAGCTCTTCGACAGTGTGTTGGTCGTGAGCGATCGCACCGTCCTCGACGCCCAATTGCAAGAAGCCATCTTTGACTTCGAGCGTACGGCGGGGGTCGTCGCCACCATCAAGGGCGAGAGTCAGAGCAAGAGCGGCGAACTCGCCGCGGCGTTGTCGGGCGGGAAGAAGATCGTGGTCTGCACGATTCAGACCTTTCCGTTTGCGCTCAAGGCGGTGCAGGACCTAGCGGCCACACAAGGCAAGCGCTTTGCCGTGATCGCCGATGAGGCGCATAGCTCGCAAACCGGCGATGCGGCGTCCAAACTCAAACAGGTGCTCAGCGCGGAAGAACTCAAAGAGCTGGCCGATGGTGGCGAGTTTGGTACCGAAGATCTGTTGGCTGCTCAGATGGCCGACCGCGCGAATGTGGCGGGCATCACTTACGTCGCCTTTACGGCGACACCCAAAGCCAAGACGCTGGAACTGTTTGGCCGCAGGCCCAATCCGGAACAAGCCACTGGGCCGAACAACCTGCCAGCGCCATTCCATGTCTACTCGATGCGCCAAGCAATCGAAGAAGGCTTCATCCTCGATGTGCTGAAGAACTACACGCCCTACAAGCTGGCTTTCAAGCTGGCCAACGAAGGCAAGGAGTGGGACGAGAAGGAGGTCGAGCGCAACGAGGCCATGAAGCACCTGATGCGCTGGGTGCGCTTGCACCCCTACAACATCAGCCAAAAGGTCGCGATTGTGGTGGAGCACTTCCGCGAGAACGTGGCGCCACTGTTGAACGGCCATGCCAAAGCGATGGTGGTCGTCGGTAGCCGCGTCGAAGCTGTGCGCTGGCAACTCGCGGTCAACAAATACATCAAGGACAGCGGCTACCACTTGAGCACGCTGGTCGCGTTCTCGGGTGAGGTCGATGACTCGCAGTCGATTCCAGAGCCAGTCACGGAGAACAGCGTCCAGCTGAATCCGAACCTCAAAGGCCGCGATATGCGCGAGGCCTTCGCCACAGACGAGTACCAAATCCTGTTGGTCGCCAACAAGTTTCAGACCGGCTTTGATCAACCGCTGCTGTGCGGTATGTATGTCGACAAGCGCCTGGGCGGTATCCAGGCGGTGCAGACGTTGTCTCGCCTGAATCGCGCCTACAACGGACCTTTCGGCGTGAAGGACACAACCTATGTGCTCGACTTCGTCAACGACCCCGACGAGGTGCTGGCGGCCTTCAAGACCTACTACGCGACAGCCGAACTGGCCGGTGTGACCGACCCGAATCTGGTGTTTGATCTGCGCGCCAAGCTGGACGCATCAGGCCACTACGACGATTTCGAAGTGGAGCGTGTCGCGTTGGCAGAGACGAATCCCAAGGCCACCCAAGCCATGTTGGTCTCGGCTATCGAACCCGTGGCAGATCGGCTGCTCAAGCAATTCAAGGCGGCGCGCAAGGTCTTGCTCGACAGCGAGGTATCCGCAGCCAGCAAGGACACCAAGGCGACACAGGATGCCAAGGACACGCTGGACGCTTTGACGCTGTTCAGGCGCGATCTAGGCGCTTTCATGCGCGTCTATGCTTTCTTGAGTCAAGTCTTCGACTACGGCAGCACGGGCCTTGAGAAGCGGGCCATCTTCTTCAAGCGCTTGCTGCCCCTGCTTGATTTCGGTCGCGAACGCGAAGGGATCGACATGTCGAAAGTGGTGCTGACACACCACAAGCTCAAGGACGATGGAAAGCGCCATCTGGCTTTGCACGAACCTGGGGCCGTATACAAGCTACAGCCGCTGACCGAGACGGGTGCGGGCGAGGTGCAAGACAAGGTCAAGGAGTTGCTCTCAGAGATCGTCGCCAAGGTGAACGACCTGTTCGAAGGCGAACTGACAGACGACGACAAACTGGTCTATGTGAACAACGTTCTCAAGGGCAAGCTGTTGGAGTCGGACGTGCTTGTGCAACAGGCAATGAACAACTCGAAAGGCCAGTTCGCCAACTCCCCGGACCTTGCCGCCGAATTGCTGAGTGCAATCATGGACGCCTTCGCAGCGAACACGACCATGAGCACGCAGGCGTTGGACTCGGACCGAGTACGCAATGGGCTCAAGGACATTCTTCTCGGACCAGCTCAGCTGTATGAGGCACTGAGGGCACGCGGGCAGTACGCCTCAAGCGGCCCTGCCCCCCTCTAGCCAGATGAATCGCTTCGGGCCTCTCGGCGTCAATGTTCCTTCATCCGCTGGAACAACTGCTTCGCCTCGTCGGCGAGGTCCGTCGCGATCCACATGATGTTGTCCCGATGCCGGGGGCCAATCGCCTCAAACCACTCGCCCTCGTCCCCATAGCAGCAGCTCAGCAAAGACTGCAGTTGGGTCAGCTTGTTCTCAAGGATGTCTGACGCGTCCGGCTGGTGGTTCGCGTCGTGGGATTCGGGCGTGGTTTGCCCGGCGATAATTCGATCAGCCATTGGTGTGCTGCCTTTCCAAAGATTTGCACGTCACTTGGTCAGACGGTCAGGGTGTTAGCGCACCCTGGCCGTCGCCTTTTGCGCCTCACATCGACATCGCTGCGGTGTGCATCGATGTCCCGCCGTGAGGCGCGGCGGTCGTTCAAATGTAGGGAGAGAAGCGCGTCAGCGGAAGCCTCACACGGTGAACAAATGAGGACTCGCGTCGACTTTGTGGGGCGCGACTGTGATCGCTACGGCCTCGACGGTGTCGGCATTCAGGCCTTGATCTGTTTGGCTTTCGTTCGACTCGGCGCACGTCGCGGCGCCTTGTAGTTCGGGTCCACCGCTCGGAGGGCTTCGGGCATCTTCTCGGCGATGGCGATCAGCGTTTTCGCAGCGCCTGTCGGTTCTCGGCGCCCCTGCTCCCACTGCTGCAAGGTGCGAACCGATACGCCGAGCAGTTCGGCAAAGCCGGCTTGCGAAAGACCTGCGTTCTCGCGTGCGGCAACAACAGGCGTGTAGACCTTGCGCGTTTTTCCTGCGCCCATCTCGCGCGCAGACTGCACGAGCAGCGCCTCGAAGTCTTGGCTTGCTTCGAAGGCAGCCAGCTCGGCATCACTCATTGGCTTCTTCTGCGGCATTGCGCAACTCCTTCAAGGTTTCGCCAGAGATCGAATCGAGGTTCGCCTTGGCATAGATCAACAGCAGGACGACTTCACCGCGCTTCGTGCGATTGAAGTACACCACTCGCACGCCACCGCTCTTGCCCGAGCCGACACGGCTCCAGCGCACCTTGCGCACCCCGCCCGACTTCTGGACGAGATCGCCCGCATTGGGGTTCTCTGAGATGTAGGCAGCGAACTCGCCTCGCTCTTCCTCCGCCCAATAGTTCGGCCACAGCTTCTGGAAGGTTGGGGTTTCGACAATGGTGAGCATGGCAAAAATGTACGCCACTGGCGCATATTCTACGCGCTTGAAATCGTGACCATCGTCACGAATGCCGCATAAGAAATTCGACGTGCAAGCAGGACCCGCTCTACAGGTCGATCAAGAAGCGCTTCTGCGAAGAGCTCACCTGCTTCAACCCGCCCCCGCCGCCCACGCCTCCACCCGCCGCACCAACGCATCCCGCCGCGCCGCCACCTCCGCCAGCAGGTACTGCCGCGCCTGCTCTTGCGCCACATCACTCGACAGAAACCACTGCTCGCGCTCGGCGCTGCCTCGCGGCGGCGGGGTGCCCCACCCTGCTTCGCCTATGGCGCCTCTGAACGCTTCGGTCATGGGCAGGCGGCCGTCGGTCTTGCCGATGCTCGACAGCGCATCGGGCGGGCCGTCGAGCGCGATGCGCACGTGCACGACGCTCTCGCCTTCGGTGCGGATCGATGCGCCCAGGCCGCCCTCGCGGTGCACGCGCCACAGCTCTGCCGCGGAGGCGTTGCGGACCCAGCTCTCCAGCGCGCGGACCAGGCTCTCGAGAATGATCTGTTGGTTCATGGGGAATATTTCACTCGGTTCTGGCGGGTGTCGGCAAGCAGCCACGGTGCGAATAGGCCAAAAGGCCGTTGTAACTTCTTGCCTTGGCGCCTGCGCTATATTTCTTGGCATGGAAAAGGCATCCGACATAGGCAAACCCACGGTTCCGATCGATCTGATCGGGCCGGAGCATTGGGTCCGTTCACGGCGCGGCCCTCGCCGTACGACGAAGGTGCTCTTCATCTTGATCGGCGGGCTCGCAGCAGCCACCGCAGTGGCCTACAGCTTCTTCGGCGCGGGGCGCTGAACACAAGCAAACAGACGAACAAGCCGCTCCCGTCTTCATTCTTCACCCACACACGCATCGCTCGCGCACCGCGAGCCGCACAAGGCAAAGCCCGCTGTCCGTTGACTCAACGGGCAGCGGGCTTTTCTCTTTGTACGCGTGGCGCTACTGCAGCCGCGAGCCGCGCGGCAGGCGCTTGGCCAGCCACTCGTGCACGTCCGCGCGGATGTTGCGGCCTTCGAGCAGGAAGTTCTCGAAGCGGCTCGGCACGTACGGCAGGTAGACCAGCGGCATGCCGGCTTCTTCGGGCGTGCGCGCGGCCTTGCGGTTGTTGCAGACGGCGCAGGCGCTCACGAGGTTGGTCCAGCTCCACGGGCCGCCGCGCGACTCGGGCATGACGTGCTCGCACTGCAGGTCGCGATCGGGAAACACCTGTGCGCAGTACGCGCAGGTGTGCCTGTCGCGGCGCAGCAGCTTGGCCTTGGTCACGCCGGGCACGACGTCGAAGAGGTTGATCTTCGACGCACCGCGCAGCGCGATGATGGGCGCGACTTCGATGCGCGACTGCACACCGCGCGCCACGTTGAAGCCGCCGCGCAGCGTGGCCAGCGGCAGCGCGCCGTCTTCCCAGGCCACGCTGCCGGTGGCGTAGTGCAACACCGCCTGCTCCAGCGAGATCCAGGCTTGCGGCGTGCCCTGAATATCGAGTTGCAGGACGTGAGAGTGCATGATGAATCGCCTCCCTTCGCGGCGATGGTTGGTTGTGAACGGTTGGGGTGCACGAACGGAATCGAACCGTTGTCAGCGGGACCACAACCCGCGGCTCTGCCATTGAGCTACACGCACCATTGAAAAGAAGAAGAAAACTGAAACGAAAGACGCCGGCCTGCTACCACTCGCCCGACGCGCGCACGCGCTGGTCGAGGTCGAGGCTGTCGAGTGGCGCCTCGGTGCCGTCCGGCAATGCCGACGCGCGGTACGCGATGGCGCGCGGCCCGAGCCCGACGCCGAAGCGCTGGGCCAGCGACCACACCATGTGCCTGCGCGGCAGCGGTGACGGGTGCACGGCGATCATCCGGATCGGTGTGTTGCGCTTGCGCATGAGGGCCTCCTGGGTGGGTGAGAGAAAAATAAAAGCAACGACTTGAAAAAATGTCCGGTGACGGGTTCCGGCGCCGCCCCATCTTTGCGGCCGGTTTCCGCGGGCGGGCCACGCGTTGGCATGGCCCGGTCCCGCTCGGGTGTGGTCCGTGTGGCAGGAGTTGAACCTGCGACCCTCTGGTCCCAAACCAGATGCGCTACCAGGCTGCGCCACACACGGAAGAAAAACAAAAGAAGCCTGCCCGCGCTTCCATTTCGGTTGTGTCCTCACGCGACGGGCCGCGCGCTGGGCACGGCCCCGTCAAACGTCGCTGCACAGGAGTGATCAACTCATGCACATCCCGCCAGACCGTCGACGCGGCAATTTCTGGCGGTGGGGTGAAGGCACACCCGAAATGGAAAGCGGCAAAACAAAAAGGCCCGGAACCTTGCGGTGTCCGGGCCTCTTTGCGAGAGAGCTTGAGAGATGCGCGCCTACGCGCGACCTCCACCCGGGGGCACCTGATGAGCCTCGAACTGACCACCCACGCGCAGACGGGCTGCGGCTTGGGTGGCGTACGCGGTGTTCAGATGCGAAGACAACGACAGGGGCGACGGCATGTCGAAACCATGGCAGAACCCGACGCGCACGAGCGGTCGGCCCGAGGCGGGTCGAATGCTGGTGAGGGTCAGTGCGGTGTTCACGATGGTTCCTGGTCAAAAATTGCCGCTGTCGGCTGTAAGGGGTTGGAAAAAAGGGACGGCTGGTGCCGTGAATTGGAGGCAACTGTAAAGAGTGTTTACGGCGACGTCAACAACCGGGACAATCTTTTCTTGTCTTGTTGTTGTTTTTGAACAGTGCCCCATACCACCGTCGCGCGCCGCCGCAATGCGCTTGTGCTGCATCGCCGCTTTCTCGAGGACGCCGTCGCGGCGGGCCTACCCGCCAAGGGGCTCGACCAGGCGTTCGCACGCAAGATCGAAATCTCTCCGAGCATGTGGAGCCAGATCAAGAGTGCGCGGCCCATCGGCGACAAGCTCGCACGGCAGATCGAACGGCACTGCGAGGTGGCCGCCGGTTGGCTCGACGAAGACAACACACCGCCTTCAGAAGCACCGCCCGATGCGGCAGAAGAGCGCTTCGTGGCCGCCGCGCGTGAGGCGTGGCAACAGGCCAATGCGAAGGGAAAGCGGGAACTCAGCGGCTGGCTGAAGAAGCACGCGCAGGAGAAGAAGAAGGCGCTCGAGCCTGCCGACGGCCCTGTGCCGGCGCCCTGATCTCTCTCAGGCTTTGCCGGAAGCCAACGCCGGCGCATCGCGCAGGATGGCCGCACGCATGTCGTCCGGCACGGCGATGGCGCGGTGGGTGTCGAGCGAGGTCGTCACCAGCACCTGCCGCACCTGCATGCGCACCTCGCCCGAGGTGGGCTCGAAGCAGCGCAACGACAGCGTGATCGAGCGCGAGCCCAGTTGCGCGACCGAAAGGCCGAGCATCACGCGATCGCCCATGCGGCTCACGGCGCGAAAGTCGGCGTCGAGCTTCACGGTCGGCAGGCCGACGCGGCGCTCGCCGATCAGTGCGTGGTAGCCCACGCCGAGCCCGTCGCTCACCCAGTCTTCGACCAGGCCGTTGAGCATCACGAAGTACTGCGGATAGAAGACGATGCCCGCTGGGTCGCAGTCAGAAAAGCGGATCAGGCGCGGGCGCTGGAACTCCACACCACCACCCTCGCCGCTCATGCGCGCGCTTCCTCGCCCGCGCCGTCGCCGCGCATCACGTGCACGCGCAGCAGCCCGAGCTGGCTGTGCATCTGCTTGACGGTCTTCATGTCCAGGCCCGAGAACATCTCGAGAATCCACTGCTCGTGCTCGGTGGCCATGGCCTCGAAGGCGGTGCGGCCGGTGGGCGTGAGGCTCACGATCCAGGCGCGGCGGTCGTCGGGGCTGGGGGCGCGCGCCACCACGCCTTCGCGTTCGAGCTCGTCGGTCAGGCCGGTGACGTTGCCGCCGGTCACCATCAGGTAGCGCGAGAGCACGCGCATCTTCAAGCCGTCTTTGTAGCGGTAGAGCTGCGCCATGTAGTCGAAGCGCGCCAGCGAGATGCCGAAGCGCTCGCGCAGCCGGCGCCGTATTTCGGCCTCGATCTGCGTGGTGCTCGCGAGCATGCGCAGCCACAGCTTGAGCATGGCGTGGTCTTCATGGCCGGCGCGGCCTTCGTGGCCGAGTTCTTCGGCGTCGCTCAGCACGGCATGCGAGGCATCGTTGCGGTTCATGTGACTTCTCCTCCGGAAACGGAGATCGACTGGCCGGTGACCGACGCGGCGCCGTCGCCGCAGAGCCAGCGCACGGCATCGGCCACTTCGGCGGGCTGCACGATACGCTTTTGCGGGTTCACGCTGGAGAACTCGGCCAGCGCATCGGCTTCGCTGCGGCCGGTCTTGCCGACCACGTTGGCGACGCTGTTGCGCAGGATGTCGGTGTCGGTGTAGCCCGGGCACACGGCGTTCACGGTGATGCCCTTGCGCGCCACTTCGAGCGCCAGCGCGCGCGTGAGGCCGATCACGCCGTGCTTGGCGGCGGTGTAGGCCGACACGTAGGCGTAGCCCTTCTGCCCCGCCGTGCTGGCGATGTTGACGATGCGGCCCCAGCCGGCGTCGAGCATGTCAGGCAGCGCAGCCTGCGCGCACAGGAAGCTGCCGGTGAGGTTGACCGACAGCATGCGCTGCCACAGCTCGACCGAGGTCTTCAGGAACGGCGCGCTCTCGGCGGCGCCCGCGTTGTTGACCAGCACGGTCACCGCCCCGCGCTCGGCCCGCGCCTGCGCAAAGGCCGACTGCACGGCCTGCGGGTCGGCCACGTCGGCCGCCACCACGCCGTGGCCGCTGCCCGCGAGGGTTTCGGCCACGCGCTGCAGGGCCTGCGCGTCGCGGCCCAGCAGGGTCAGCTTGGCGCCCTGGGCGGCAAGGGTGCGGGCGATCTCTGCGCCGATGCCGCGAGCGGCGCCGGTGACGAGGGCATGACGGCCAGTGAGCGAATTTGTGTGCATACCTGAATGGTTTAGTTCTGAATCATTTTAGCCGCTTGCGCCCCGGCGTGGTGCTACCGCATGAAACGGCCGCCGTTGAGGTCGAGCGTCGCGCCGGTCATGAAGGCCGCGGCCGGCGAGGCCAGGTAGACGACGGCGGCGGCCACCTCGTCGGCCAGCCCGAAGCGGCCGAGCGGGATGCCGGCTTTCAGCATCTGCTGCCGCTCGGGTGGCAGCGCAGCGAGCGCGGGGCTGTCGATGGCGGCGGGCGCCAGCGCATTCACGGTCACGCCGTGCGGCGCCAGCTCCTGCGCAAAGGCACGCGTCAGCGCCAGCAGGCCGGCCTTGCTGGCGGCGTAGTGCACACCGGTGGCGCTGCTGACCTGCTGCCCCGCCAGCGAGGCCAGGTTGACGATGCGGCCCGTGCCGCGCTCGCGCATGTGCCTTCCCGCGATGCGGCAGCCGAAGAAGCTGCCGCGCAGGTTGATGGCGAGCACGTCGTCCCACTCGGCGGGCGTGATGTCCCACAGCGAAGTGGTCGGCGTGCGCGCCGCGTTGTTGACCAGGATGTCGACCGCGCCGAAGTGCGCCACGGCCTGCGCGAAGCGGTCGTTGAAGGCCTGCTCGTCGCGCACGTCGAGCGGCAGCGCGAGGCCGTTCACCTCGGCGGCAACGGCCTGGGCGTTGGCTTGGTCGATGTCGGCCAGCGCGACGCGCGCACCGGCCTGCGCCAGCCCGCGCGCGATGGCCGCGCCCAGCCCCTGCCCCGCGCCGGTCACGAAGGCCACGCGCCCTGCCAGCGGAAGCATTGCTGCGTGCGTCATCCCGCCTTCGCGGGCCGACCGTCCCAGGTCTGCGGCCCCACGCCGCGCTCGCGCAACTTGAACTTCTGCACCTTGCCGTTCTCGGTGCGCGGCAGGTCGGGCAGCAGGTCGATGTAGCGCGGCACCGCGAAGTACGGCAGCCGGCCTTCGCAGAAGCGCGCCAGCTCGGTCGGGTCGATGACCACGCCGTCGCGTGCCACCAGCGCGGCCATCACCTCGTCTTCGGCCAGCTCGGAGCGCACGGGGTACACCGCGCACGAGGCCACGCCGGGGTGGCTCAGCAGCACCTGCTCGACTTCGAAGGACGAGATGTTCTCGCCGCGTCGGCGGATCGCGTCCTTGATGCGGTCGACAAAGCGGAACGCGCCGTCGGCATCGCGCACCACGCGGTCGCCCGTGTGGAACCACAGGTTGCGCCAGGCCTCGACGGTCTTCTCGGGCATGTGGAAGTAGCCGCTGGCAAAGGCATAGGGCTCATCGGCACGCAGCAGCAGTTCGCCGGCCTCGCCGGGCGGCAGCGACACGTCGTCTTCGTCGGCCACGCAGGCCTGGAAGCCGGGGCGCAACCAGCCCATGACACCACCGCGCGGCGAATCGGGCGCCGTGGCGATCGCGAAATTGGTTTCGGTCGAGCCATAGCCTTCGAGCAGCGACACGCCCGTGCGCGCCTTGAAAGCCTGCCCCGCCGCCGCGGGCACGCCGGGCCCGAGGCCGGTGCGCACGCGATGGTGGCGCTCGCCCTCGCCTTCGGGCTGCGCCAGCAGGATGGGCACCATGGCGCCGAGCAGGTAGACCACGGTCGCACCGTTGGCGCGCATCGCGGGCCAGAAGCCCGAGGCGGAGAAGCGCGATTCGAACACCACCTCGGCCCCGGTGAGCGCGGCCTGCGCGAAGGTGTTGAGCGCGTTGATGTGGAACAGCGGCAGCGTGGTGCACAGCACGTCGTCGCGGCCGACACCGAGCACTTCTGCGCTGTTCACGCCCCACCAGAAGTACTGCGCCTGCGGGCAGATGACGCCCTTGGCCGGGCCCGTGGTGCCCGAGGTGTAGAGGATGGCGAGCGGGTCGCCCGGCTGCACCGTGGCGGGCGGCAGCGCCTGCGCGCCCGGCGGATAGGCCGACACGCGCACGCCGGCGGGCGGCGTCCACGGCGCTTCGCCCTTGTCGATGGCGCCGACCACCCACACCTCGCGCAGCGCCGTGCGAGACAGGTCGGCCGTCGCCAGCCGCTCCAGAAAGCCCGCCTCGATCACCAGCAGCTTCGCCTCGCTGTTCGCAAGGAAGTATTCGATCTGCGGCCCCATCGATGCGGTGTTGACCGGCACGACCGACGCGCCGAGCCAGCCCGCGCCGAGAAAAGTGTCGAGGAACTCGATGCGGTTGCCGCACATGACGGCGATGCGGTCGCCGCGCGCCACGCCGTGCTGCGCGAGCGCACCGGCGCGCGTGGCCGCCGCGTCGGCCGCGTCGGCATGCGTCCATTGCCGGCCCGCGATGCGCAGCAGCGGGCGGCTGCCGAACAGCGCCGCCTGCCGCTGCAGCATGGCAGGCAGCGTGCGCTGCGACGGCGGCACCGCGCGCGGGTCACTCGTCATCGTGCGTGCCTCCGCCGAGGTAGGTGGCCTGCACGCGCGGGTCGCTGGCCAGTTCGGCCGACGCGCCCGAGAGCGCGATCTCGCCGGTCTCCAGCACATAGCCTTCGTCCGAGCTTTCGAGCGCGGCGCGCGCGTTCTGCTCCACCAGCAGAATCGACACGCCGTCGTCGCGCAGCTTGCGCACGATGGTGAGGATGTCGCGCACGATGAGCGGCGCCAGGCCCAGGCTGGGCTCGTCGAGCATCAGCAGGCGCGGTGCCGACATGAGCGCACGGCCCACGGCCAGCATCTGCCGCTCGCCGCCCGAGAGCGTGTCGGCGCGTTGCGCGCGACGCTCGGCCAGTCGCGGGAAGCGGTCGTACACCGACTGCAGCTGCCGCTTCATCGCGTCGCCGCGCAGCCGCTTGGCGTAGGCGCCGAGCTGCAGGTTGTCGAGCACGGTGAGTTCGCCGAACAGCTCGCGGCGCTCGGGCACGAGGCACAGGCCGCGCTCCACGCGCGACTCCACATCGAGCCCCTGCAGGTCTTCGCCCTCGAAGCGCAGCGTGCCCTTGCACGGCAGCAGGCCCATGGCCGCGGCCAGCAGCGTGGTCTTGCCCGCGCCGTTGGGACCGATCACCGAGATGATCTGGCCCGGCTGCACGTCGAGCGACACGCCGCGCACGGCTTCGACCTGCCCATAGGACACGTGCAGGTCGCCAATCTCCAGCATCGCGGTCATACGACGCTCCCGAGGTACGCCGCCTGCACACGCTCGTCGGCGCGCACCGCCGACGGCACGCCCTCCACGAGCTTGGAGCCGAAGTTCATCACCACCAAACGGTCCACCAGTTTCATCACGAAGTCCATGTCGTGTTCGACGATCAGGATGGTCACGCCCTCCTCGCGCAGCTTGCGCAGCAGGTCGCCCAAGGCCATCTTTTCCTTGCGGCGCAGGCCGGCCGCGGGCTCGTCGAGCACCAGCAGCACGGGGTCCGCGGCCAGCGCACGCGCAATCTCCAGGATGCGCTGCGTGCCCAGCGGCAGGCTGCCCGCGAGCTCGTTCGCGCGGTCGCCCAGGCCGATGCGGTCGAGCTGGCGTTGCGCCTCCTGCAGGATCTGGCTTTCTTCCGTGCGATCGAGCCGCAGGCCCGCCTTCAGGATGCCCGAGCGCGTGCGCGAATGCGCGCCCAGCGCCACGTTGTCGAGCAGGCTCATGTGCGGGCGCAGCTTCACGTGCTGGAAGGTGCGCGCCAGCCCGAGCCGCGCCACCGCGCGCTGCGGCATGCCGGCGATGTCGTGCTCGAGAAAGCGCACCTGGCCCGCGCTCATCGGCAGCGTGCAGGTCAGCAGGTTGAACATGGTCGACTTGCCCGCGCCGTTGGGCCCGATGAGGCCGACGATCTCGCCCGCCTTGACGTCGAAGCTCACGTCGTTCACCGCCACCAGCCCGCCGAAGCGCTTGACCACGCCGTTGACCGACAGCACCGGCGTGCCGCGCGCCGGCAGCTGCCGGTGCGGCAGCGGTTCGACCGGCGCCCCTGCGTAGCGCGAGGCGCCCTGCGTCGCACCGCGCCGGCGCGTCCAGCGGCGCAGCAGGCCCATCACGCCGCCGCGCGCAAAGTGCAGCAGCAGGATGAACAGCGCCGCGAAGGCCACGGCCTCCAGCTGGCCCGCGCGCTGCGTGAGCATCGGCAGCACGTCCTGCAGGCCGTTCTTCAGCACCAGCACCAGCGCCGCGCCCACCAGCGCCCCCGAGAGCTGCCCGAGCCCGCCGGCCACCGCCATCAGCAGGTACTCGATGCTCATGCGCACGTCGAAGGGCGACGGGCTCACGAAGCGGTTCATGTGCGCATAAAGCCAGCCCGCCAGCCCCGCGAACAGTGCCGCCGTGACGAACAGCGACAGCCGCACGCGGTACGCATCCGCCCCCACGCTCGCCAGCAGCGTGGCGCCGCCGCGCAGCCCGCGAATCGCGCGGCCGGGGCGCGACTGCAGCAGGTTGTGGCTGAACAGGCAGGCCAGCCCGACCACGACCCAGATCAGGTAGTACATCGCGCGCGGATCGGCCAGCGACCAGCCGCCGATCTGCAGCGCCGGGATGTTCGACAGGCCCGTGTGCCGGCCGAGCGCATCGACGTTGCCGAACAGCATCGCGATCGACAGCCCCCAGGCGATGGTGCTCAGCGGCAGAAAGTGCCCGCCCAGGCGCAAGGTCAGCATGCCGATGGCCAGCGCCGACAGGCCCGTGAGCAGCAGCGCGAACAAGAGACCGAGCCACGGCGACAGGCCCTGCGCGGTGGTGAGCCACGCCGTGGCATAGGCTGCGATGCCCACGAAGGCTGCCTGCCCGAACGAGGTGGCGCCGCCCACGCCGGTGAGCAGCACGAGGCCCAGCGCCACCAGCGCGCCGATGCCGATGTCGTTCAGCAGCGAGACCGTGAAGCTGCCCGCCACGGCCGGCACCAAGGCCAGCACGACGACGACGCCCGCGATCCACGCCATGCGTTTCGTGTTGCCGTTCATTGGTCCACCTCGTCTTCTTCCTCTTCCGAATGGGCCGCCATGAAGGAGCGCAGCATGAGCACCGGGATCAGCAGGCTGAACACGATCACGTCTTTCAGCGCGCCGCTCCAGAACGACGCGAAGCTCTCGACCACGCCGACCGCCAGCGCGCCGATGGCCGTCATCGGGTAGCTCACGAGCCCGCCGATGATCGCGGCCACGAAGGCCTTCAGGCCGATGATGAAACCCGAGTCGTAGTACATGGTGGTCACCGGCGCAATCAGCACACCGATGAGCCCCGCCAGCAGCGAGGCGCAGCCGTAGGCCAGCAGCGCCGTGCGCACCGGCCGGATGCCGACCAGCCGCGCGCCCACGCGGTTCACGGCCGTGGCGCGCAGCGCCTTGCCGGCCACCGTGCGCTCGAACACCAGGAAGAACAACCCGCTCAGCACGACCGCCGCCCCCACCATCAGCACCACCTGGCCGCTGACCGTGAAGCCGTCGCCCAGCGTGAACACCGCGCTCGTGAGCGGCGTGGTGCGCGAGCCTTCAGGCCCGAAGAACAGCAGGCCCAGGCCCGAGAGCAGAAAGTGCAGCGCGAGCGACACGATCAGCAGCACCAGCACCGAGGCATCGGCGATCGGCTGGAACACCACGCGCGCCAGCAGCGGCGCGATGGGCACCACCAGCAGCACGGCCACCGCGATGTGCACGGCCACCGGCACGCCGGGCCGCGCCGCCAGCCAGGCGAGCACGCACGGAATGGCGGGCAGCACGCCCCACATCAGCACCGCCTTCGGTATGCGCGCGGTCTCGCCGCGCCGCAGCAGGCTGCCGACTTCGGTGGCCAGCGCCAGCGCGGCCAGCACCGCGACCATGCCGATGGTCGGCGGCACGCGGCCGGTTTCGAAGGCCGCCAGCGACAGGGCGGCAAAGGCCGCGATGTCGCCGAACGGCACGAACACCACCCGCGTGACCGAGAAGATCAGCACCAGCCCGAGGCCGGCGAGCAGATAGACGGCACCGTTGGCCAGGCCGTCGGTGACGAGGATCAGCGCCACGTCCCAGTTCATAGAAAAACCTCTGTCGGAGTCATCGTTGTCGTTGTCGTGAAGGAAAACAGGAGATTCAAGGGGCGAGCTTCCATTGGCCGTTGTCGAGCTTGACGATCACGCGGGCGCGCTCGTCCACGCCGTACAGGCTGCCGGGCTTGAAGGTGTAGACGCCGTGCGTGCCGACCACTTCCTTGGTGCTGAAGATCGCGTCGCGCAGCGCCACGCGGAACTCGGGCGTGCCCGGCTCGGCCTTCTTCATGGCGCGCGAGGCGGCATCGACGAACACCAGCCAGCCGTCGAACGAATAGGCCGAGAAGGCGTCGCTCGTGGGTGCGTTGTTGACCTTCTGGAACACGGCGCGGAAGTCGGTCGCGATCTTCTTGGTCGGATAGTCGGCCGGCAGCTGCTCGGCGACGATCACCGGGCCCGTGGGCATCAGCGCGTTCTGGCCGGCCGCGCCGACCACGCGCACGAAGTCGGGGTTGATGAGGCCGTGCTGGCCGTACACGCCGCCCTTGAAGCCGCGCTCCTGCAGCGCCAGGAACGGCAGCGCGCCCGGCGTGCCAGCGCCGCCGGTCATCACCGCGTCGGGGCGCAGCGCCACGATCTTCAGCACCTGGCCCGTCACCGACGAATCGCCGCGCGCATAGCGCTCGTTGCTCACCACCTTGATGCCGGCGGCGGGCGCGGCCTTGTTGAGGGCCTCGTACACCAGGTCGCCCCAGGCGTCGGAGAAACCGATGTAGCCCACCGTCTTGACGTTGTTGCGCTTCATGCGCTCGACCACCGCATCGATCATGAGCTGCGTGGGCTGCGCCACCGTCATGACCCACGGGTTCTCGTTGGGGTCGAGCAGGATGGGTGTGAGGCCGATCATCGGCGTCTTGGCCTCCTTGCCCACCTGCGCCATCGCGATGGCCGACGGCACGCCCGAGGTGCCCATGAGCACGTCGACCTTTTCGTCCTCGATGAGCTTGCGCGCGTTGCGCCCGGCCGTGGTCGGGTCGGAGCCGTCGTCCAGCACCACGAGCTGGATCTTGCGGCCGTTGACCTCACCCTTGTAGGCCAGCGCGGCCTGCATGCCCTTGGCATACGGCACGCCCAGCGAGGAGTTGGGCCCCGACAGCGACACGCTGAGACCGACCTTGAGGTCGGCCGCCAGTGCGCTCGCCACACCACAGGCGGTCAGCGCTGCGGCGAGGGCACCGCGCGTCAAGGTCTGCATCAGGTTCTTCATGTCGTAGCTCCAGTGAGGAAGGATGGAAGGAACAGAAACTCAGATGAACAACTGGATCGCGGGCAACGCGCGCGTGGCGTTGAGCAGGTCGATGCGCTTCTCGCGGATGGACCAGCCCGTGGGGGTGCGAATGAGGTGGTGGCGGGCGATGCCGCTCAGCAGGATCTGGTCGTCGCCGCGCGCCTCGACGTAGAGGAACGGCGTGCGCAGGCGAACTTCGTCTGCGGCTTCTTCCTCGATGCGTGAAGGCTGCAGCACATGCTGGCTGTGGCTGGCCGGGTGCTGCGAATGCGCGCGCGGGTTCTTCAGACGCTCCACGCGCAGCTGCAGCAACAGCCGGTCTTCGTACGCCAGCGAGTTGTGCGAGAACGGATCGGCCTGTGCCGCGCCGAGCAGCGGCACCCAGTAGTGGCCGTCGTCGGCGAACAGGGCCAGCCAGTCGTCGAAGCGGCGCTCGTCGAGCAGGGCTGCTTCGTGGGCGATGAAGTCGCGCGGGTCGTTCATGCCGCAGCCTCCGCCGTCATCGCCTTCGCCCACGCGCGGAACTGGTTGCGCATCAGCAGCTCGTTGGTGCCGTTGGTGGTCACCGTGGCCTGCTGCGTCTCGGCCGGGTCGTGGTTGCGGTGCAGGCTGATCCATTCGTTGCCACCCGCGCGCAGGCCCTGCTGGATGCTCTCGAACAGGTGCACGTCATCGTGCGCCACCACCGACATCGGCGAGAACACGAGCCGGTTGTAGCTCATGGCGCGCTCGAACAGCAGCGCGGGCGCACCGGCCGCGCGGAAGCTCCAGGCCTCGATGAGCGTGCGGTTGGCCGCCAGCGGGCGGATCACGCGGATGGCCTGCGGCGAGCCCTTGACCGACAGGCTCGGGTACAGCACCGAGTTCTGCGGCGAGCGCTGCAGGATGTCGGTGGCGCGTTCCACGCCGTGCGCGGCCTGCATCGCCGCCTCGTACTCGGGCAGCTGCGCGTAGTTGGAGTGGATGCTGAAGTTCACGCCCAGCACGCTGTGGCCGTTGGCGAACACGCGCCCGCCCATCTTGTCGAAGAACTCGTAGCCCGAACCGAACGGCAGGATCTGCTCCATCGCCATCGGCTTGGGGTCGGAGGGCGCGTGCCCTTCCCACAGCGCCTCGGCCGCCTTGGTGGCCGACTCGTGCGTCGACATCGGGTGCACCGTGTCGTTGATGTTCTCCAGGTACATCTTCCAGTTGCAATGGACGATGTTGCGCAGCACGCCGCCGCCCACGGTGAGCTTGCCCTCGGGCGAGCGGTCGACCATGTTGTCGAGCGCGCCGAGCACGTCGCCGAAGTAGTCCTCGAACGACGGGCCCGTGTCCGCGAGGCGCACGAACACGAAGTCGCGGTACACCTTCACGTGCCTCACCACCGACAGCCCCTGCCCCGACTCGCAGGCCTTGAGCTGCGTGCCCTCGTAGCCGTTCTTCAGCGGCAGCCCGAGCGGCGCGCCGTCGAGCTTGTAGGTCCAGGCGTGGTACGGGCAGCGGAAGAAACGGCCGGTGTTGCCGCTCTCGTCGGTCACCAGTTGCGTGCCCTTGTGGGCGCAGCGGTTGTACATGACGTGCACCGCGCCGTCGGGCTGGCGCACCATGAGCAGCGGGCGCCCCGCGATCTCCTGCGTGACGAAATCGCCCGCCTCCGGCACCTGGCTCGCATGGCCCAGGAAGACCCAGGTGTGGGCGAACAGGCGCTCCTGCTCCAGCGCGAACAGCTCGTCGCTGAGGTACAGGTCGCGGTGCACCCGGTCGTCGCGGACCAGCGCCGCGACGAGATCGGGGCGGTTGCGGTAGGTGGTCATGGCGGTGGGCTCCGACTACGCCGGGATCAGGGAACGAGCTTCCACTGGCCCTTGTTCATCTGCACGATCACGACCCCCCGCTTGTCCGAGCCGTAGCGGTCGTCGGGCTTGAAGGTGTAGATGCCGTGCGTACCCACCAGCTCCCTCGTGCCCACGATGGCATCGCGCAGCGCCGTGCGGTACTGCGGCGTGCCGGGCTCGCCCTTGGTGCGCGAGGCCGCGTCGGCCAGCAGCAGGTAGGCGTCGTAGGTGTACGACGAGAACGCATCGGTGGGCACCGCGCCGTTCACCTTCTGGTAGGCGTTGCGAAAGCCCATCGCGACCTTCTTGATGGGGTTGCTGTCGGGCAGCTGGTCGGCCACCAGCACCGGGCCGCTGGGCACCTGCAGGCCGTCTATGGCCGCGCCGCCCACGCGCACGAAGTCGGCGTTGATGAGGCCGTGCGTGCCGTAGATCTTGCCCTTGTAGCCACGCTCGGCCAGTGCCAGGTAAGGCAGCGCGCCCGGCGTGCCGGAGTTGCCTGCGAACACCGCATCGGGACGCGCCGCGACGATCTTCAGGATCTGCCCGGCCACCGACGAATCGCTGCGCGCATAGCGCTCGTTCGCCACCACCTTGATGCCGGCGGTGGCGGCGCTCTTCATGAGCGAGTCGTAGGCCAGGTCGCCCAGCGCGTCCGAGAAGCCGATGAAGGCGACCGTCTTCACGCCCGACTTCTGCATGCGCTCGACCACGCCCGCCACCATGAGCGGGAACGGCTGCGACACGGTGACGGTCCATGCGCCTTCCGCGCCCGGGATGGTCACGGGCGTGGGCGAAATGAGCGGCGTGTTGAGTTCGCGCGCCACCGAGGCGATGGCCATCGCGCCCGGCACGCCCGAGGTGCCGATGAGCACGTCGACCTTGTCTTCCGTCACAAGCTTGCGCGCGTTGCGCCCCGCCGTGGTCGGGTCGGACGCATCGTCGAGCACGATGAGCTGCACCTTGCGCCCGCCGATTTCGGGCCGCTCGGCGATGGCCGCGCGGATGCCCTTCTCGTACGGCACGCCCAGCGCCGCGACCGGCCCCGAGAGCGAGCTGATGAAGCCGATCTTGAGGTCTGCTGCCTCGGCACCGAAGGTGGTGAAGGCGGCCAGCAGCGCGAGGCCAAGGCGGGAGATTTTCTTCATGGGAACTTCCTCTGCGGGGGTGGGTGTGGGGACGAGGGACGGTCAGTAGCGCAAGGTGCGGCGCGATTCGAGGTCGGCATCGACCTGCGCGGGCGTGAGCCGCTCCGGCTTGCATTCGAAGCGCTCGAACAGCGCGAGCTGGTCGCCGTGGTGGCGGTCGCGCACGCCGTCGGGGCTCACGAAGCCGCTCTGCCCCGGCGCCGCGACTGAGCACATGTCGAGCGCGCCCGGGCGCAGCACGACGCGGTAGTTGAGCGTGCCGCGGTTCATGTAGGGGCTGACCTCGGGCTCGTCGCCCGCGCCGGCCCACGGCACACCGATGGCGTTGATGCGCGAGAAGCGGTGGCGCACCACGGGCGTGGTCCACGCGGCCATGTCGGGCCCGAGGCGCGTGCGCAGTTCGCCCACCGCGTCGGTCAGCGCCGCGCGCACCATCGTGCGCGGGTCTTGCCCGTTGAAGAAGTCGTGGCGCTGCGGCACGCCCGACGCCGGGCCGCTCAGCGCGTTCCACAGCAGCTTGGCCACCGCTGCGGGCTGCGCGCTGCCCGGCGAACCGCGCGGCGTGACCGTGGGGTAGCCGAGGTTGGCGTAGGTCGCGAACACGGCCGGCGGCAGGTCGTCGGCCAGCAGGCGCCGCGACAACGCACCCAGCCACGCGCGCAGCACGGTGGTGGCGCGGTTGTCGTAGACCTCGCCGCCCGGGGCGACGCGGTTCTTCAGGTCCCAGTTCGCGAGCAGGTCGGCCGCGCGGCGCGCGGGATCGCCCGCCGGCAGGCCCTTCGCCGCATCGACGATCAGGGGCACGAAGTAGCGCGCGTTCAGGTCGGCCAATGCGGCGCCCTGGCTCACGCGCCAGATCTCGTCGGCGCCCAGCTTGGCCGTGCCCTGCAGCTGCGCGTGGATTTCGGCGACACGGTCGACGTGCGAAAAGTTCGCGCCGTCCGCGCGCAGGCCTTCGGCGATCTGGTTGTTCCAGCTCGCGAGGTAGCCCTGCGCGGGGTTGTAGGCGCGCGGGTTGGCGCTGAACGGCAGGCTGCCCTGCCACTCCATGCTGCCGTCGCCGCGCGCGGGAAAGCGGATGTCCTGCGTGGCCGGGCGGCGCGGCATGCGGCCCAGGCCGACGGCGCCGATGTTGCCCGCCACGTCGGCATAGAACCAGGTGATGGACGCGGCCACACGCTCGCCCTGCGCGAGAAAGCCCGACCAGTCACGCGCCCGTGCGGCATGCGCCCAGCCCAGCATGGTCTCGACCTCGCGGCCCTGCCAGGTGCTGCGCGCGGTGTAGGCGCGGCCGTTGTCCACGTCCCAGCTCTGCACGAAGCCGTGCACCGTGGCGTAGATGTCCACGCTCTGCGGCGCGGCGCCCTTCACGCGGATGACGTCGGTGCGCCGGGTCATCGGGCGGTAGGCGCCGTCGTACCTGTATTCGTAGCGGTTGGCCGGGTTCAGCGTTTCCTGGTAGATGTCGTTGGTGTCGAGCGAGCCCACTGTCGAGCCCCAGGCGATGGTGCCGTTGGTGCCGAACAGCACCGGCAGCAGGCCGATGGGTGTCAGGCCCGTGAGGTCGTAGCCCGCGCCGTGCAGGCCGATGCCGTGCACGAACGACGGGTTGTTGAAACCCTGCTGCGGGCCGTTGTACAGAACGGCCACGCCTTCCTTGGTGCGCGAGGGGCCGAGCACCCAGGCGTTGCTGGCGGTCGGCATGCCTTCCGTGGCGGCCAGGCCCATGCGGGCGACCTGCGTGGCGCGGAAGTCGGCCGCGGCCTGCGTGGAGACCGGTGCGAGCGCGGCGTCGCCGGGCTCGGCGCTTGCCAGCTTGTGGGGGTTGCCGCGCGGCACGATGGTCGGCGCGGTCGGGTCTTCGAGCCAGCGCAGCTGCTCGTAGAGCTGCAGGCCGGCGACGTCGCCGCGCGCGGCCTTGAGCTGGTTGAGCAGCGAGAGGTTCGCTACCTCGGCGGTGCCCGCGAAGAAGCGGTTGAGGATCAGGCCGATCCAGACCATGGCCACGTCGTCGGCGGTCCACGGTGCCGGCTCGAAACCGTTGTCGATGAACTCGCGCGGCATCAGCTTTGCGCGATCGGCCAGCACGTCGCGGATGCGCGCGTTGACGCCCGCGGCGTAGCCTTCGAACAGGGCGCGGTCGTCGGCGCTCAACGCATCGATCTGGCGGCGGATCGACACCGGATCGATGTTGGAGCGCGTCGCCTTGTCGGTCGCCACGAACTCGGCCCCCAGCACCTCGGCCACGCTGCCGTTGCCCGAGCGCCGCGCCATCTCCAGCTGGTAGAGCCGGTCTTCGGCGACGGCATAGCCGAAGCCGTGGAACAGGCCGCGCGTGTCGCTGGCGTAGACGTGCGGCACGCCGTAGCGGTCGCGCTTGATGGTGACTTCACCGCTGCTACCAGGTGCGGTCGCGGCGCAGCCGGCCAGCAGCGCGGCGACGAACAGGACGGTGCCGGTCGCGCGCCGGCGACGCGAAGAGCGAAGAAGCGGATGCATGGGGTGGATGCCGTTCATCGGGTCAACGGGCGGGCGTTCAGGGGACCAGCTTCCACTGGCCCTTCTCGAGCTTCACGACGACGCGCGAACGCTCGTCCGAGCCGTAGCGGTCGGTCGGCTTGAAGTTGTAGACGCTGTGCGTGCCCACCAGCTCCTTGGTGCTCACGATGGCGTCGCGCAGCGCCAGACGGAACTGCGGCGTGCCGGGCTCGGCCTTGGTGGCGAGCGCGCGCTGGGCGGCGTCGAGGTACAGCAGCCAGGCGTCGAAGGTGTAGGCCGAGAAGGCGTCGGTCGGCGGTGCGCCGTTGGCCTTCTGGTACGCCGCGCGGAAGTCCATCGACACCTTGCGGATCGGGTTGTCGTTGGGCAGCTGCTCGGCCACGATCACCGGACCGGTGGGGGCCAGCAGGCCTTCGACCGACGCACCGCCCACGCGCACGAAATCGGGGTTGATGAGCGCGTGCATGCCGTAGATCTGGCCCTTGTAGCCGCGCTCCGCGAGTGCCAGGTAGGGCAGTGCGCCGGGCGTGCCCGAGGTGCCGGTGATCACCGCGTCGGGACGCAGCGCCACGATCTTCAGCACCTGGCCCGTCACCGACGAATCGCCGCGCGCATAGCGCTCGTTCGACACGATCTTGATGCCCGCCGGCTCGGCGCTCTTTTGCAGCGCGCCGTACACCAGGTCGCCCCAGGCGTCGGAAAAACCGATGTAGCCGACCGTCTTCACGCCCGACTTCTTCATGCGCTCGACCACCGCGCTCACCATGAGCGGCGCGGGCTGCGGCAGCGTGACCATCCACGCGCCCTCGTCGCCCGGCAGGTTGGCGTTGGCGATGGAGATCAGCGGCGTCTTGGTTTCGCGTGCCACGCCGGCAATGGCCAGTGCACCGGGCGAGCCGGCCGTGCCGATGATGACGTCGACCTTGTCCTCGTCGATCATCTTGCGTGCGTTGCGCGCGGCGGTGGTCGGGTCGGACGCATCGTCGAGCTGCACCAGCTGGATCTTGCGGCCACCGAGTTCGGCCTTGTAGGCGAGCGCGGCCTTCATGCCCTTTTCGTAGGGAATGCCGAGCGACGACACCGGCCCCGACAGCGACGTGATGAAACCGACCTTGAGATCGGCGGCCCAGGCGCCCGCCACGGCACTCAGGGCACCGAGGCCCACGGCAATGTTTGCGAGGGCACGGAATCGGTTCAGGACTTTCATGGCGATGCTCCAGAGGTGATGTTTTTTGAACGAGACGAAACGAACGCTGAAATGAAACTCAGAGGGCCAGGCTGCCGACGCTGGTGCCGCCGCAGACGTAGAGGACCTGGCCAGTGACGAAGCTGTTCTCGGGCGCGGCGAAGAAACGCACGGCGCGTGCCACGTCGGCCGATTCGCCCAGGCGCTTGACGGGCACCGAAGCCGCGAGCGCGCGCTCCTTCTCGCTGCCGGCCTCGACCACGTCGTAGAACATGTCGGTGCGGATCGGGCCCGGCGCCACCACGTTCACCGTGATGCCGTCGGCCGCGAGCTCCAGCGCCCAGGTGCGCGCCATGCCCAGCATGCCGGCCTTGGTGGCCGAATAGCTGGTGCGCGTGGCCAGGCCCAGTGCGGCGCGGGACGACAGCAGCACCACGCGGCCGAAGCGTTGCGCACGCATCGCGGGCAATGCGCCTTGCACGAGCTGGATGGCACAGCCCAGGTGCAGGTCGACCAGCGCATCGAGGTCGTCGAGCTTCACTTCGGGCAGCAACGCGGCGCGGATGACGCCGGCGTTGTGGACGATGGTGGTCGGTGCGAAGCGCTCGACCAGTTCGCGCACGGCCTCGCCGGTGGCGGCGCGGTCGGCCAGGTCGACCTCGAGGCTGTGCATCTTCGGATGGTCGATCTCGGCCTTGCGGCGTGCGAGCGAGACCACTTCGTAGCCTTGCGCGAGCAGGTCTTCGCAGATCGCCTTGCCGATGCCGGCGCTGCCGCCAGTGACGGCCGCGACCTTGGGGGCGCTCGCACTCATGCCGTGGCTCCCACCAGGGCCAGCACGCGCAGCGGGCTGCCGCTGCCCTTCTCGATCTTCAGCGGCGGACAGATCAGCACCGCGCCCGCGGGCGGCAGCAGGTCGAGGTTGCTCAGGCACTGCAGGCCGTAGCGGCCCGCGCCATGCATGTAGTAGTGGCAGGGGTACGGCGGACGCAGGTGGTAGCCCTGCCCCGCATCGGTGCCGATGGCTTCGGAGCCGAAGCCCAGCACGTCGCGCTGCTCGACCAGGAAGCGCACGGCCTCGGTGCTCGGGCCCGGCGTGTGCTGGCCGGTCTCGTCGAAGTTCTGGTACGCCTCGGGGTCGCTGCGCTTGGACCAGTCGGTGCGCATGAGCACCCACGCGCCCTTGGGGATGCGGCCGTGCGCGGCTTCGTAGCGCTCGATGTCGGCCACGCTCAGCAGGTAGTCGTCGTTGCCCTGCACGTCGGCCGAGCAGTCGATCACGCAGGCCGGCGCCACGAAGTGCTGCACGGGGATGGTGTCGACCGAGTTGTTCGGCAGGTCGCGGCCCGAGATCCAGTGGATCGGCGCATCGAAGTGCGTGCCGGTGTGCTCGCCGCAGGAAAAGTTGTTCCAGTACCAGCCCGGTCCGCGCTCGTCGTACTTCGACACTTCCTCGATGCGGAAGGGCCAGCACTGGCCCATCTCGGGCGGCAGCGCGATCTGCGGAAACTCGGGCGTGAGCGTCTGCGTGAGGTCGATCACGCGGATGCGGCCGCTGGCCATGGCGGTCACGAGGCCGCCGAGGATTTCGGCGGCGGACATCAGTTCGGTTGTCGTGGTCATTCGTGTGGCTCCTGTTCTCAGCCGCCAGCGGCCAGTTCGCGTTCGAGCACCTTCGGGTTGTCGCGCCAGCGCTCCAGCCACTCCTGCGCCACGTCGCCCGGGTACACGTCTTCCACGCCGTCGCGCAGTGCCTTCACGATGGCGTTGGCCAGTGCGGTGGGTGCCAGCTTGGGCGGTGGCGTGTGCTGGTTCCATTCGTCGTCGATGGGACCGGGGAACACGTTGATCACGCGGATGCCGGCGGGCCGCATCTCGGCGCGCAGGCACTGCGCGAGCGAATGCGCCGCGGCCTTCGAGGCGCTGAAGGTGCCGTGCGGTGGGAAGTTGCTCAGCGCGTAGATCGACAGCAGGTTGACCCACGCGGTCGCGCCTGTCTCGCCATCGGCCGAGCGGCCCTTGAGCGCGGGGCCGAACTCCTGCGCCAGGCGCAGCAGGCCGAAGTAGTTGATGTCCATCTCGGCCTTGGCCACGTCGGTGCCGCGCCGTGCGCCGATGCCGAAGGTGCGGTGCACCTCGGCGTTGTTGATCACGATGTCGACCTTGCCGCCGATGGCGCCGGCCAGCTCGGTCACCTGGCGGCCGTTGGTGAGGTCGAGCGGCACGAGCGTGACCTGCGGCAGCGCGGAGATGTCGTCCAGGCCGTCGCCCATCTTCTTCCAGGGCTCGGCATGGCCGACCCAGACGATGTCGGCGCCGGCCTTCACCAGCGCACGCACGATGGCCTGGCCCGTTTCGGTCTTGCCGTCGGTCACCAGCACCTTGCGGAACTTCGGGTCGCTGGTCATTTCGCGCAGCATCTTGTCGTCGGCCATGTGGGGACTCCCTTCATTCGGAAAAGCAATGAGAACGGCCTGCCCCGCGCGGTCGAGCCGGGCGCCGACACGGACGCGCGGTAGCGCGTCCCCTCCGGGTTGCCCGCGTTGCGGCGCTTCGCCGACCTCGCCATGCAGATGGACCATGAGCGTCGGGCCGGCATCCAGGTGCACCAGGCCCAGCCGCCAGGGCAGCCGCTCGCGAAAGAACAGGTCGTTGCTGTGGTGCAGCGTGGTGCTGCCGAGCAGCGCACCCTCGCCGCTCTGCTGGCGCCAGCGCAGCGCCGACGACAGGCACTTGTGGCAGACCTCGCGCGGCGGGTACTGCACCGTGCCGCAGTCTTCGCAGGTCTGCAGCTCGAAGCGGCCTTCGGCAGCGGCGGCCGTGAGGCCGAGCGCGACGCGGCCGCGCGCGCCGGGCGGCAGGTTCATCTGCCGGGTGCGCAGCACCGGGTTCTTGCGCGGGGGGCGCATCATCGGCATCGTCATGCGGATCTCCCGAGGATGACGGCGCCTGTGCACAGGCAGCGGTCGTAGGTCACCATGCCGAAGCCGGCGACAAGGCCCAGCTGGGCGTTGGGCACGGCGCGCGGTCCGGCTTGATCAGTCAACTGACGGATCGCCTCGACCATGCCGAGGAAGCCACCCGCCGCACCGGCCTGCCCGGCCGACAGCTGGCCGCCGCTGGTGTTGTTCGGAAAGCTGCCGTCGAAGGTCATGGTGTTCGCCTGCACGAAGGCCGAGCCTTCGCCCTTCTCGCAGAACCCCAGGTCTTCGAACTGCATCATCACGATGACGGGGTAGTCGTCGTAGGTCTGCACGAAGTCGAGCGCGGCGGGCTGCACGCCGGCCTGCGCGTAGAGATCGTCGCGGTCCATGCGCCAGCCGCCCTGCACCATCACCGGGTCTTCGGCGTAGGCGTTGTGGCGTTCGATGGCGCCGCGGATCACAACGTGCGCCAGGCCCAGGTCGCGCGCACGCTCCTCGCTCATCACGAGGAACGCGTCGGCACCGGCGCAGGGCATCACGCAGTCGAACAAATGGATCGGGTCGGAGATGGGCCGCGCGGCCATGTACTCGTCGAGCGTGAGGCCCTTCTTGAACATGGCGTTGGGGTTGCCGAGCGCGTTGGTGCGCTGGTCCACGCAGATGCGGCCGAAGTCTTCGCGCGTCGCGCCGTAGGTGCGCATGTAGTTGGCGGTGATGAACGCGAAGATCGAGTTCGGTCCGCCCGAGCCGTAGGGGTAGCTCGCATCGCGCGCGAAGTTGCTGAAGCTGCCCAGCGTCTGGCGGAAGGAGTCGACGTGGTTGGTGTCGGCGCCCACGCAGGCGACGATGTCGGCATCGCCCGCCTGCACGGCGCGCGCTGCGCGGCGCAGGCACATCACGCCCGAGGCACCGCCGGTGGGCATATGGTCGAGCCAGCGCGGCGACAGGCCCAGGTGCTGCGTGACGCCCACGGCCGTGTCGGGCGAGAGCGAGAAGCTGCTCAGGCACAGGCCGTCGATCTGTTCCTTGGCCACGCCGCTGGCCTGCACCAGCGCGTCGATGGCCTGGCCGACGAACCAGTGCGCGGTGCGCGTGGAGTAGCGCACGTAGGGCACGGTGACGGGCACCGCGACCGCGACGCCTTCGTAAGAGAGCCGTCGTTTCGTCATGCCTGCCTCTTTTTCATGGAGCGCGTGTCGATGCAATGGCCTTGGCCCGGCAGCGACTGCGCCATCTCGCGCAGCTGGCCGCGCTGGATCTTCTGCGAGGGCGTGAGCGGCAGCGCCTCGACGAAGGCCACGTAGCCCGGTGCCTTGTAGTACGCGAGCTGCGCGAGCGCGTGCTGGACGATGCTGGCTGCAATCTCTGCCCGCTGCGACGCCTCGGTGTTTTCGCGCAGCACGATGCAGGCGAGCACTTCGTCGCCGCGCACCGCATCGGGCGTGGCGGCCACGGCCGAGGTCTTCACGGCGGGGTGCTGGTTGAGCACGCTCTCGACCTCGACGGCCGAGATGTTCTCGCCGCTGCGGCGGATCACGTTCTTCTTGCGGTCGACGAAAAAGAAGTTGCCCTCGGCGTCGCGGCGAACGAGGTCGCCGGTGTGGAACCAGCCGTCGGCCCAGGCCTCGCGCGTGGCCTCCTCATCCTTCAGGTAGCCGGAGAAGAAGTAGCGGCGCGGGTCGGCGCCGGCCGAGCGCACCAGCAGTTCGCCGGGCATGTCGGTGCCCACGTCGCTGTCGTCCTCGCCCATGAGGCGGATCTCGACAAAGTCTTCCTGGCGCCCGAAGCAGCTCGTGCCGACGAGGCGCGGCTCGCGGTTGGCCATGATGCAGGCGGCGGCGCCGGTCTCGGTCATGGCCCAGGCCTCGACCAGCGGGAAGCCGAAGCGCTCTTCGAAGGGCGCGTGGTTCTTGCGGTCGACACCGGCGCCGAAGCCCCAGCGGATCGCGTGGTCGCGGTCGGCCGCCGACGCGGGGGCCGACAGCAACATCGCGGGCATCACGCCCAGGTAGTGGACGATGGTCGCGCCGCTTTCCTTCGCGCTGGCCAGCCAGCTCTTCGGATGGAAGCGATCGAGCTGCACGAGGCAACCGCCCGCAATGAGCACGACCATGGTCGAGAACGCCATCGCGTTCATGTGGTTGAGCGGCAGCGGCGTGATCACGCGTTCGGTATCGGGGCGGATGCTGCACACGCCGTCGAGCGCGGCATACCACTCGCCCGCGCGCAGGAAGTACGCGTTGCTCAGGATGCAGCCCTTGGGCCGGCCCGTGGTGCCCGAGGTGTAGAGCAGGCCGCATTCGGTGTCCGTGCCGACGGGCTCGCCGGCGCGCGGCGCGGCCGTCTTCGCGGGCGGCACGGCATCGTCGGGCCCCATGGTCTCGAAGGCCACGCCGGCCTGCGCGGCGGCAGCCTGCAGGTCCGCGGCCCGCTCGGGCAGCGTGACGGCCAGGCCGATCTCGCTGTGGCCGATGAGGTAGACCAGCTCGGCCGAGCGCATCTCGGCGTTGATCGGCACCACGCTCGCGCCCAGCGCGTTCAGCGCGAGCCAGTGGAAGATGAAGGCGGGCCGGTTCTCCAGCAGCAGGCCGACGCGGTGGCCGTGGCCGTAGCCGGCCTGCGCGTAGGCGGTGCGCAGCCGTTCGATTTCTGCGGCGGCTTCGCCCCAGCGGATGGCGCCGGCGGCGATGCCGTAGGCGGCGGCGGTCACCGATTCGGTGAAGAGGAATTCGGCCTGCGGCGTGCGCGCGGCAGTCGCGGCGAACACCTGGTGGACGGTGGCGTGGGTCATCGCGTCCTTGCTAGATGAAGAGCTGCACGGCCGGCAGGGCCGCGTCGCAGTTGAGCAGGTCGACACGCTTGAGCGTCATGCGCAGCGCGCCGTCCTGCACCGTGAGGTGATGGAAGAAGGTGCCGACGTAGAACTGGAGCTCGTCGCCCTGCGATTCGGTGTAGTGGAATTCGGTGCGCACCACGAAGCGCTGGGCCGTGGTGTCGAAGGTCTCGACCACGGGCACCTGCAGCAGGTGGTGGCAGCGGCTCTGCGGCTGCTGCGAGAACGCGCGCGGGCTCTTGAGGCGCTCGATGCGCAGCTCGCGCAGCAGCTTGTCTTCGTACAGGTGCGAGGTGTGGTTGAGGCCGTCTTCCTGCTCGGGCACGAGCGGAATCCAATAGAACGCGTCGTCGGTGAAGAGCGCGTTCCATTCCTCGTAGCGGCGGGTGTCGAGCAGGCGCGCTTCGTTGACGACGAAGTCGACGAGTTCTTGGTGAGTCACTGCATTCATTTCAGCGACTCCCCTTCCAGAAACACCGTGGAACCGGCTTCGCCGGGCCACTGGTGTTGCCCCCTGCAAGGGGGTTGGCGAAGCGACACGAAGTGCGCGAAGACTGGGGGTGTGTCATTGCATGGTCTCCGTCATGCGTTCGACCCAGCTGCGGTACTGGTTGCGCATGGGCAGCTCGTTGGTGCCGCCCGTGGTGATCTCGCCGCCCTTCAACTCCGATTCGTCGTAGTCGCGGTGCAGGCTCACCCACTCGTTGCCGCTGGCGTGCAGGCCGGCCTGCATGCCGCGGTAGGCCTGCAGGTCGTCGTGGCCCACCACCGAGAACGGCGAGTTGATGAGGCGGTTGTACATGGTGGTGCGCTGCAGCAGCTCGGGCGGCGCGCCCTTGAGGCGGAAGGTCCAGCTTTCGATGAGCGTCTGGTTGGCCGAGATCGGCTTCACCACGCGAATGGCCTGGATCGCGCCCTTGATCGTGAGGTTCGGGTAGTACACGGTGTTGTGCCGCGCCATGCCCAGGATCTGCGCGGTCTTCTCTTCGCCGTAGCGCGCCTTCATGGCGTCGTCGTACTCGGGGATCGCCTTGTACTTGCTGTGGATGCTGAAGTGCACGCCCGTGAAGCTGTGGCCGTGGTCATACGTGCGGATGCCCATGTCCTCGAAGAACTTGTAGTCGGACATGAAGGGCACGAACTGCTCCACGGCCATGGGCTTGGGTTCGTCTTCGGGCTTGTCGGCCCACATGCGCTTGGCGGTGCCGGCCGACGACTCGTGCGCCACCATGGGGTGCATGGTGTCGTTGAGGTTCTCGACGAACATCTTCCAGTTGCACTGGTGCATGAAGCGCAGGCAGCCGCCGGCAATTTCCAGCTCGCCCTTGGGCGAGCGGTCGGCCATGTTGTCGATGGAGCTCAGCGAATCGCCGAAGTAGTCCTCGAAGTCGGGGCCCGCGTCGTTGATCTTCACGAAGATGAAGCCGCGGTGGCTGCGCACGTGCTTCACGGGGGTGAGGCCCTTGCCCGACTCGCACTCATGCAGCTGCGTGTGCTCGTAGCCGGTCTTCAGCGGAATGGCCAGCGGCGCGCCGTCGGTCTTGAAGGTCCAGGCGTGGTACGGGCAGCGAAAGAACTTGCCGGTGTTGCCGCAGGGCCCGTTGACGAGGCGCGAGCCCTTGTGGGCGCAGCGGTTCATCATGACGCGCACGCTGCCGTCGCTGTGGCGCACGACGATCAGCGGGCGGCCCGCGATCTCGTTGGTGATCCAGTCGCCTGACTTCGGCAGCTGGCTTTCGTGGCCGACGTAGTTCCAGGTGTTGGCAAAGAAGTGCTCCTGCTCCACCTCGAAGAGGTCCTGGCTGATGTACAGGTCGCGGTGCACGCGGTCGTTCTGCACGAGCGCGCGAACGGCATCGGGGTTGTCTCGGTACGAAGGCATGGTTCTCCTGGCTCCTTCCTGGCTTTTCTTTTCAGAGGTCGAGCACCAGGCGCGCACCCTTGGCGCGCGAGATGCAGATCTGCATGACGGTGCCTTCCGCCTTTTCGCGGGCGGTGAGCACGTAGTCGCGGTGGTCGATCTCGCCCTCGATCACGGGCACGGCGCACACGCCGCATTCGCCGCGCTTGCAATCGAACATCGGGTCGCAGCCGTGTTCGATGAGGCAGTCGAGGATGCTCTGGCCGACCGGCACGGTGAAGCGCTGGCCCGACTGGGCGAGCTCCACCTCGAAGGGCTGGTCGCCCTCCTCCACGACGGGTTCGGTGAAGAGCTCGAAGTGCACGCGGTCGTGTTCCCAGCCGCGGGCCTGGGTGCGGGCGAGCACGGCGTCGAGCATGACCTTGGGGCCGCAGACGTAGAGGCGGTCGCCGGCGGGCACGCCGTCGAGCAGCGCGTCGATGTCCAACGGTGCGCCGGCTTCGGCGTCGGCATGCACGCGCAGGTCGTCGCCCAGCAGCGCCTGCAGCTCGGGCAGGAAGGCCATGAGGTCGCGGCTGCGGCCGGCGTAGTGCATGCGCACGGCGGCGCCTTCGGCACGGCGGCGCGCGGCCATCGAGGCGAGCGGCGTGACGCCGATGCCGCCGGCCACCAGCACCGAGCCGCCCGGGCCGGTATGCAGCGGAAAGTCGTTCTTCGGCGGCTCGATGGTGAGCACGCTGCCCTCGGCCAGCCCTTCGTGCATGAAGCGCGAGCCGCCGCGGCCGTCGGCCTCCTTGCGCACGGCGATCACGTAGTCGGTCGGGGCGTTGGTGGCGTTGCGCTCGGTCGCGAAGTTGATGAGCGAGTAGTGGCGCCAGTCGGCGGTGCCTTCAGCCAGCGTCACCTGCACGCGGATGTGCGCGCCGGCGGCGAAGCCGGGCAGCGCGCGACCGTCTTCGGCGCGCAGGCGCAGCAGGCGGATCAGCGGATTGAGGGCGCGCGCTTCGACGACGCGAAGCTGGAGCGTGGGGGCGGTCATGGGGCGGTTCCCTTCGTCTCTTCAGGCCAGGGCGTGCTGCGCCAGCGCGGCTTGCAGCTTGTGGCCGTGTTCGTCGGCGAGCGCGGCGTCGCGCAGTTCGCGCAGCGTGGCGGGCGCCAGCGCGGCCCCTGCACGTTCGAACGCGCGCATCACGGTGTCGTAGTTGCGCAGGCCGCGCTCGTGCGTGTCGCTGTAGCCCTTGACCAGGCGCTGGCACTGGGCGAGTTCCACGGCGAGTGCGGGGTTGCGCTGCGCGGTGGCGGCGATGCGTTGCAGCCACTCTTCGATGCGGCGGTTTTCGTCGGCGTAGCGCATCGTGGAGCGGCGCCAGCGCTTCATCGCGGCCACGGTGCGCAGCATCAGGTAGCCGCGCAGCGAGCTCGTGCGGATCACGCGGCCGTGCTGCGTGAAGCGCTCGACGATCTTCTTCGGCAGCGTGGAGTGCATGAGCCAGCGGCCGATGCCGCCGGGCAGCGTCTCGCAGATTTCCTGCAGGCGCGGGTGCATGTACTCGTGGATGGCGAGCACCTGGCCCGGCTGCACGCCGGCTTCGCCGCGCACGCGCTCGAAGCGGGTCGCGCGGGTCTTCAGGGCGGCGACGCGGGCCGTGTCTTCGTAGGACATCCACAGCGCGAGGTGGCGCGCGGTTTCGCGCAGCAGGCGGTGGGCGTCGTCGGGCAGCCTGGCAACAGCGGCCATGCGGTCGAGGTAGAGGCCGGCGTAGGCCAGGTCCTGGTAGTCGATGAGGCGGCGCACGCCTTCGAGCAGGAAGTCTTGCGCGGGGAGCGGAAAGTCGCGCTGCGCGCGCTCGACCAGTGCGCGCACGGCCGGGTGGCGCGGCTGCGGTGCGGGCGTGGCGGCCGGTGCCACCTTGGCGGGTTCGCCGTCGTCGCCGTCCTGTGCGCGGTCGAACGCCGCGCCGAAGGCCTTGAGGCTGGGCTTCACGCCCACGCCGCCGCGCTCGATGGTGGCTTCGAACTGCGCGCGGCCGAAGGGCAGCACGCCCGAGCCCGCGAGCGTGCCGAAGAGCACGGCGCTGATCACGCTGCCCGAGGCTTCAGCAGCCTGTGCCATGTCGAAGCGGATGAAGCGCTTGGCGGCACGCGCGGTGTGAGCGAGCAGCTGGTCGCTGTCGACACGGCCGTCGCCCATGGCGCTCTTTTCAGCGATGGAGAAGACGCGGTGCGTCGAAGCGATGAGCGTGGTGCGGTCGCGCGTGACCAGCCCGCGCTGCACCGCGCGGCCGGCTTCCATGAGCTCGGAAGCGAGCACCACGTCGACGTCGCCCGGCAGCGGCATCAGCGCGAGCACGGGGCGTCCGCCGTCGGCGTGGGCCTGCGCATCGGGGTACAGCTCGACGTAGTAGATGGTCGCGCCGGTGCGCTGGGCCACGCCCGGCACCGAGGTGGTCTGGGCGACGTAGCCGTTGGCCTCGCCCATGTCGACGATCCAGTCGGCAAGCACGCCGCCGCCCTCCCCGCCCATGGCGAGGATGGCGATCTTTATCGGTTGAACCTTGTTCGTCATGGCGTCAGAAGGCATAGGCATCACGGCGGCGCGCGTCGCCGCGCTGCATCCAGCCGATGACGGTGCTGCGCACGCGCTGGCGGAACCGGTCCCAGGCCGTCGGGTTGCTCACCACCTGTGCCTTGTAGAACGAGGGGCACAGCACGGCGGCGTGCGAGACGTCGCCGCAGTTGCCGCAGCCCACGCAGCTGTCGAGCACGGTGGCGACGGGGTCGATGCGCAGCGGATCGGGGTTGGGCTTGATCGACAGCGAGGGGCAGCCCGACAGGCGGATGCACGAGTGGTCGCCGGTGCAGGTGTCGGCATCGACGCCGAACTTGTCGCGCACCATGCGCTTGCCATCGGCGATGGCCTTGCGCACGAGTGGCTTCTCGCGGCGCTGTTTGTTGAGCATGCACTCCGATTGCGCGATGAGGACCTTGGGGCCCTTCTTCGTGGTGGTCAGTGCGTCTTTGAGCGCGTCGCGCATGCCGGCGACGTCGTAGGTGCGGCGAATGGTCTTCACCCATTCGACACCCACGCCGCGCACGGCGCGCTCGATCTCGTGGCCGGTGCTGCGCGTCTTGTTGACGGCGGTCGACGAGAGGATGTCCTGCCCGCCCGTGGCCGAGGTGTAGTTGTTGTCGACAATGATGGTGAGGTTGTCGCTCTTGTTGAAGACCGCGTTGGCCACGCCGCTCGTCAGGCCGTTGTGCCAGAAACCGCCGTCGCCCATCATCGAGATCGCGCGCTTTCCGGCGGGTGCGTTGAGTGCCGAAGCGCCCGCGCCGCCAAGGCCGTAGCCCATGGTGGTGTTGCCGATGTTGAAAGGCGGCAGGATCGAGAACAGGTGGCAGCCGATGTCGGCGCTCACGTGGTGCGCACCGAGTTCGCGCTCGACCAGCTTCATGGCACTGAAGATCGGGCGCTCGGGGCAGCCGGTGCAAAAACCCGGCGGGCGCGAATGCACCACGTCGCCGAGCGCGCTCGACAGCTGCGCGGGCTCGGGCGCATCGTCGACGCCGATGGCGGCCACTTCCTTCAGCGGAATCACCTTGCGCACCGGTGCGGGCACGGGCAGCGGCGCGAGGCGTTCGTAGCGCTCGCAGAAGGTGCGTGTGCCCTTGAGCAGTTCGAGCGTCGTGTACTCGCCGGCCACGGGCAGCATGTCCTTGCCGTGCAGCGCGGTGGTGGAGCCGGCCTGGCGCAGGATGGTCGCGAGGTTCTGCTCGACGAAGTTGGGCTGGCCTTCTTCCACGATGAGCACGGCGCGCTTGCCTTCGCAGAAGCGGATGACTTCGCTCTCGATGACCGGGTAGGCCACGTTCATCACGTACAGCGGCACGCGGGTCTCGCCGTACACGTCGGCCAGACCCAGGCGTTCGAGTGCGCGCAGCAGCGTGTTGTAGCTGCCGCCCTGCACGATGATGCCGATGTCGTCGGCGTCTTCGGAGAAGAACTCGTTGAGCTGGCGCTCTTCGATGAAGCGCACGGCGGCGGGCCAGCGGTCTTTCACCTTCTCTTGTTCGTGCACGAAGCTCGCGGGCGGCAGCACGATGCGGCTGACGTCGCGCTGCGGGTTCTCCAGCGCGTCCTTCAGCGTGAACTTGGCGCGCTTGTTGTCGCCCGCGATGAAGTGGCCGTGCACGTGGCAGGCGCGGATGCGCAACTGGAGCATCACGGGCGTATTGCTGGCTTCGGAGAGATCGAAGCCCTGCTTCACCGCATCGACGATGCTCGGCAGGTTGGGCCGCGGATCGAGCAGCCAGATCTGCGACTTCATGGCGAACGCATGGCTGCGCTCCTGCATGATCGACGAGCCTTCGCCGTAGTCCTCGCCCACGATGATCAGCGCGCCACCGGTGACGCCGCCCGAGGCCAGGTTGGCCAATGCATCGGACGCCACGTTGGTGCCCACGGTCGCCTTGAAGGTGACCGCGCCGCGCAGCGGGTAGTTGACGGAGGCGGCCAGCGTGGCGGCGGCCGTGGCTTCGCTGGCGCTGTTCTCGAAGCGGATGCCATGGTCGGCCAGGATGTCTTGTGCGTCGGCCAGCACATCCATCAGATGCGAGATGGGAGCACCTTGGTAGCCCGCCACATACGACACGCCCGACTCCAGCAGGGCCTTGGTGACGGCCAGAATGCCTTCGCCGCGGAACACTTCTCCACCAGTAAGTCTCAGCTTCTTGACTTCTTCGACGAACGAACGCTCAGCCATGGATGTCCTTCTTCTTTCTCGTGGGAGGATGCGGCCCCGGGGTCACATCACGGTTCCTATAATGTTTAGAAATGAATGTATCCACAATCATGAATTACCCTAGCCATGCAATCCGCATGCCTGCGGCAAACAGGAGGCACCGTCATGTCTGAACCGCTCAAGGAAACGCATCGCTTCGTCGACGACTACCTGCCCGCGCTGCTGGCGCAGGCCAGCCAGCTGATCTCTTCGGAGTTCCACGAGGTGGCGCGCCAGCAGGGTTTTTCGGTGTCGGAGTGGCGCGTGATGGCGTCGCTGGCGGGCAGCGACGCGGTCAGCATCGGCCAGCTCGCGCAGGTGACGGTGACCAAGCAGCCGACGGTGACGCGGCTGCTCGACCGCATGGAAGCGCGCGGCCAGGTCGAACGCCTGCCCCATGAAAGTGATCGCCGCATCACGCTGGTGCGCATCACGCCCGCCGGGCTGAAGGCGGTCGAGCACCTAATGGAACTGGCGCGCGAACACGAGCGCCGCGTGCTCGAACCCTTCGGCCTGCGACGCGCCGAAGAACTCAAGCAGACGCTGCGGCAGATGATCGACCTGCATGTGCATGTGCCGGTCGAGGTGCCGGACGAAGACTAGGGCACGAGTACCGCGCGGCCGCGATGGCCACGTTGCGCAATCCAGTCGAGTGCCAGCGCGGCATCGGCGAGCGCGAAGGGCTGCACGTCGAGATGCAGACGGCCATCGGCCAAGCGCGCAAGCAACTCTGGAGCGGCTGCGCGGCCTGCGGCTTCGCGCCTGAACATGTTGAGCGGCAGCAGCGCCACGTCGCGCTGCAGGAAGTGCGCGATGTCCAGCTGCAGCGTCGGGCCGGCGGTGTAGCCGATCAGCACGGCGCGTCCGCCGGGGCGCACGGCAGGCAAGGCGGTGGCGAGCACGTCGCCGCCGACGGTGTCGATGAGCAGGTCGGCGCTGCTGACGTCAGGTGCTCCGGCCTTCGGATCGACAGGCGTTGCAATGCAGCCCGCGGCGCGTGCCAACTGCATCACCAACGAACCCACCGCGCCGCTTGCGCCCGTCACCAGAACTTGCTCTCCAGACTTCAATCGGGCGACGTCATGCAAGGCGACCCACGCCGATGTGGTGGGCGAGAAGAATGCTGCGCCGAGTGCCATCGGCACCGCATCGGGCAACACACCGAGTGCGTCGTCGGGTGCATTGATCAGCTCGCACCAGGTGCCGTCGAACAGCGTACCCAAGCCACTGCCACGCAACCACACGCGTTGTCCCTCTGCATAGCGCTCGCTCGCGACGACAACGCCCGCAGCCTCCACGCCCGGCGTGTAGGGCAGCGGCGGATGCCGCAGGAAACGGCCTTGCCACACGGTGCGGTCGATGTGACCCACGGTGGCGGCCTGCATGCGCACGAGGGTGCGGCCAGGTCGCGCCACGGGGTCGGCCACGTCTTCGAGCACCGGCACCGCATCGAAGCCATGAATGCGAACCGCCTTCATGGCCGCGTCGCCAGAAAGTCGAGCACCGTGCGCGCAAAGGCCTCGGGCATCTGGTCGGGCAAGGGCACCATGCCGCCGTCGATGTCGACGATGCGCGCCTGCGGCAGCTGATGCTGCAACTCCGCCGCATGCGGTGCGGCGAAGGGGTCGAGCGTGGCGCGCACGATGAGCGTCGGCTGCGTCACGCGGCCGATGCGCTCTTCCATGCGGTACGAGGCCACAGCGCGGTGCCCTTCTTCGACACGGTGGCCGACCTTCATCGCATCGCGCACGAAAGCCTCGAGCAGGTCGGGGCGCCCCGGCGGATAGAAGGCTTGTCGCTTCTGCCACAGCGCGGCGAGGTGGCTGCCATCGTCGCTGGGCGCCACTTCGTCGATGGGCGGACGCTGCGCGCGGGCGCGGCGAAACACCTCGTCGGTGTACGGCGTGGACGAGAGCACGAGGCTGCGCACGAGCTCGGGAAACGCCGCGGCCAGTTCGATCGCGACCACGCCGCCTGTGTGATGCCCCACCACGTCAGCCTGCATGATGCCGAGCGCATCGAGCAGCTCGCACGCGACGCGTGCCCACTGCGCAATGCTCGCGGGCACGCCGCCGTCGGCCGAATCGCCGAAGCCCGCGGTGTCCATCGCGATGGCGCGGTAGCCCGCGCCGGCGATCAGCGGCAGCACCTCGCGGTACTCCGCCCAGCTGCGTGGCGACTGGTGCAACAGCAGCACGGCCGGCGCCTGCGAATCGCCGCACACGGCGTGGTGCACCTGCCCCACCGACAGGTCGGCGAAGGCGCGGCGGACCGTCATGACAGCGTCTCGTCCGCAGGTGCGCGCCACAGGCCCGCGTGCTTGAGTTCGCCGAGCGTGCGCGAGAGCACGTCGCGCCGGTAGGCGGCGGTGTCGCGGCCCGCGTAGTCGTAGAAGCCGCTGCCAGTCTTGAGGCCCAGCCGGCCTTCCTCGACCATGCGTCCGACGATGGCCGGCGCGGTGTACCGGCCCGCATCGAGCGAGGCCGACATCTCGCGGCTCGCGTGGTGCAGGATGTCGCAGCCGCCGAAGTCGATGAACTCGACCACGCCAAGCGCCGCGAAGCGCAGGCCCAGGCCGTAGCGCGTGGCCTTGTCGATCTCTTCCGCTGTGGCAGCGCCTTCTTCGATCATGCGGGCCGCCTCGTTCATCACGAGCGCCTGCAGGCGCGGCACGATGTAGCCTGGCGACGCGCCGCAGACCACGGGCAGCTTGCCGATGGCCTCCATCAGTGCCTTCGTGCGTGCGAGCACGCCGGCGTCGGTGCCGGGGTGGCAGCTCAGTTCGACCACGGGAATCACGTAGGCGGGGTTGAGCCAGTGCATGTTCAGGAAGCGCTCGGGCCGGCGCACCAGCGCGGCCAGCTGCGTCACGAGGATGCTGCTGGTGGTCGAGGTGAGGATCGCGTCGTCGCTGCAATGGCGATTCAAGTGCTCGAAGGCTTCGCGCTTGGCGTCCATGGTTTCGGGCACGCCTTCGAACACCAGCTCGGCGGCGGCCAATGCGCGCGGTGCTTCTGCTGCGTTCACACAATCCACGCGTGCGGCGATGCGCTCGACCTGCGACGCATCGATCACGCCGAGCTGCGCAAGACCGGAAAGGCTCGCCGCGATTTCCGCTTGCGCCTCGTCGCGCAGCTGCTGCCGGGCCTCGGGCGTGCGCGGGCGCAGGTCGATCAGCGAGATGCGATGGCCCGCATAGGCGAATGCGATGGCGATGCCGCGGCCCATGCGGCCGGCGCCCACGGCGGCGAAGCGCGGCAGCGCGGGCTCATTCGCCATCGTGCAGCCTCTGCTTGAGTTGGGTCGCGCTCAGGCTGGCCAGGCCCAGGCTTTCGAAGGTGCGCGGGCCCTGGCGCAGATCGCGCCCGAGGAAGCCGCCCACGATGGCCAGCAGGCCGTGGGCGATAGGCGCATCGACGCCCGCATGCCGCGCGGCCGAGGCCAGGAAGGCCAGGCCGAGTTCGGTGTCTTCGGTGATGTAGCGGTGCGTGTGCAGGTCGATGTTCTCGCGCCAGTCGCCCGACTTGACGAGCTGCTTGTGCGCGTCGCCGTACATCCATTGGTCGTTGTTGTAGTGGTCGGCCAGCGGATAGTGCGGCGCGCCCTGCCCGAAGGCCTCGCGCACGGCCATGCGCTCGCGGTCGAGCCGGTCGGTCACGTCGCGCACGGCGCGTTGGGTGCCTTCGTTGTGGATGTCCCAGCGCTCGAAGTGCTGCAGCGGCGCGGCGTTCATCACCATCAGCGGCGGGTGGATGACGGGGCCGGCGTTCATCAGCGCGCCCGAGAGCGCATCGCCGCAGCCGTGCACGGCCGGGTAGGCGCGGCGGATCACCTCGATCGCCTGCGCCTCCTTGCGCGCCGGGTAGACGCCGGTGGGCAGGCGGATCGCGCGGATGGTGACGTTGACTTCGCGCTCACCGTGCTTGCGCGCAAGGTACGGCAAGGTGCCGGTCTCGGCCCAGGCCACGTCGGCGCGGTTGCCGGCCGCCTTCACCGCCTGCGCCATCACGTAGCTGCCGAAGGTGCCCGGCGGCAGGAACACGACCTGGCCGTCGACGAGATGCGGCGCCATGGCCAGCGCGATGTCGTGCTGGGCGATGGCGGGCGTGGGAATGACGATGAGTTCGGCGCCCTTCAGCGCCGCGCCGATGTCGGCGGTGGCGAGCGCGATGGGCACCTCGCGCACACCGGCAGCGTCTTTCAGCGTGATCGCGCCGGCTTGCACGACGGGTTCGAGCGCGGCGGCGTCGCGGCGCCACAGGCGCACTTCATGGCCGGTTTCAGACAGGTCCGCAGCGGCCGCATAGGCGCCGTGGCCACCCCCAAGGATCGCAATTTTCATGATCGAAAGTCGAGAACAGGTGTCGATGAACCGGCAGCCGCGAACGGACCCGGGAGAAGCAATGCGCCATTACATTACTTTTCATCGATTCAGGTGTCAACCAACTTCATGCAGATCGGGCTGCTCGGAAACCCGACAACGAAAAAGCCCGCGTTCGTGAGAAGCGCGGGCTTTTTGGGGGAAGCGGCCTTTTTCAAGGCTGCTTGCAGGGGCGATCAGCGGCTGGGCTTGAACGCGCGCTTTTGCGCGTCGCGGGGCACGAACACTTTGCCCGGGCCACCGTGACCGGCGCCATTGCCGCGCGGTGCGAAACCTTCGCGGGGCGCGAAGCCCTCACGGGGTGCAAAGCCTTCACGGGGCGCGAAGCCACCGTCGCCGCGACCGCCGCCATGGCCGTGGCCACCGCGCGGAGCGCTGTCACCCCAGCCCGGCTTGCGACCGTAGCCGCCACCACCGCCGCCATTGCCGCCTTCGTCACGACCGCCGCCGAAGCCGGCGTTGTTGCCGCCGCCCTGGAAGCCGCGCGGAGCTTGGTGACCGTGGCTCGGAGCCGGGCCGCGTGCGTTGCGGTCATTGAAGCCGCTGGCGCCGGCATAGCCGCCGCCGTTGTTGCCGCGGTAGCCACCGCCGCCGCCGCCGCCTGCACCGCCGTTGCCGAACTTGCGGTCACGCGATTGGTTGTCGCCGCGGCCACCGCGGTACTCGCCCATCGGGGGACGCGATTGCGGCATGCGCTGTTGCGGCTCGAGGCCGGCAACCACTTCAGCCTTGAACTGCTGGCGGCTGTACTGCTCGATGTCCATGATCTTGCGGCGATCGCGGAACTCGGCGAACGTGATGGCCAGGCCATCGCGACCGGCACGGCCGGTGCGGCCGATGCGGTGGGTGTAGTCCTCGGCCTTCATCGGCAGGCCGAAGTTGAAGACGTGGGTGATGGTCGGCACGTCGATGCCGCGGGCGGCAACGTCGGTGGCCACCAGGATCTGCACCTGGCCTTGACGCAGTGCCATCAGGCGGCGGTTGCGCAGGCCCTGGCTCAGGGCGCCGTGCAGTGCGACGGCGCTGAAGCCTTCTTGCTGCAGGTCGTTGGCGAGGCCGTCGCACTCGACTTGCGTGCTGGCGAACACGATCGCCTGGTTGATGCTGGTGTCGCGCAGCCAGTGGTCGAGCAGCTTGCGCTTGTGCTGGCTGTTGTCAGCCCAGTACAGCGACTGCTTGATGTTGGCGTGCTTCTCTTGCGGGCTGTCGATGGTGATGCGCTGCGGCTCGCGCATGACGCGCTGGGCCAGCTGCTGGATGCGCGGCGCGAAGGTGGCGCTGAACATCATCGTTTGCTGGCGCTCGATGGTGAGCTGGTTGACTTCGGCCAGGTCGTCGGAGAAGCCGAGATCGAGCATGCGGTCGGCTTCGTCGACGACCAGGAACTTGACCTGGTCGAGCTTGAGCTGCTGCGAGCGCTGCAGGTCGAGCAGACGGCCCGGCGTGGCAACCACGAGGTCGGCGTTCTGCAGCTTGGCGATCTGCAGCTGGTAAGGCATGCCGCCCACCACGTTGGCAACGCGCAGGCCGCGGCAATGGCGCACCAGTTCGATGGCGTCGTGTGCAACTTGCTGTGCGAGTTCGCGCGTCGGGCACAGGATCAGGGCGCCGGGGGTGGCGGCCTTGAAATGACGGGTGTTGGTCGGGTCCTTGCGCTTGGGCTTCTTGAGCGGTGCCTCGCCGCGGGCAGCAGCTTCGGCGGCCAGGCGCTGGAACTCGGCCTTGGCTTCGGCTTCGGCTTCGGCCTGGCGCTTGAGCAGCGTGTGCAGCACGGGCAGCAGGAAGGCTGCGGTCTTGCCCGAACCGGTCTGGCTGGAAACCATCAGGTCGACAAAACGGGCCTTGCCGTCCTGGCCGGCTTCACCGCCCATGGCGAGCGGGATCACCTTGTCTTGCACGGTCGTGGGCTGGGTAAAACCCAGGTCCGCCACGGCGGCGATCAGTTCGGGTGCGAGGCCCAGGCGGATGAAGCCGTTGGGCAGGCTGGGTTCTTCGGCCGCAGCGATCTCGGGAGCGGCTGCGTCGAGCGCGTCGAGGATCGGAGCCTCGGACACGGTTTCCGCGACAGCGGTGAATTCGTTATGGGTAGCGGATTGCACAGGCGCGAGTTCGCCCTGCGCTTCAAAAGCGTCGGTCATGTAGATATCAATCTCAAACGCGAGCGCTGCCGTAGGCGGCGCTCCGTTGGTGGTTAAAAACATCAACCATCCAACGACATTCAACTTCCGGCTTTCGTCGGAGGCTGCGGCCCTTTTTGATCAGCGAATGCGATCGGGCGCGGTGTGCAAGATAGGGAGATGCAAGAGACGCTGATCTGTGTCCAAAGACGCGTTCAAATCAGCGAAGCCTGCGATTATGGCACGGCTTCGGGTTTTCACCTAATCGTTATCAATCCACCAATCGCAGGAAGGTTTCCCGATAGTGCGCCAGCTCCTCGATGGACTCGTGCACGTCGGCCAGCGCAGTGTGCGCCTGCTGCTTCTTGAAGGCGGTGTAGGCCGCAGGCTTCCAGCGCTTGGCCAGCTCCTTGAGGGTGCTGACGTCGAGGTTGCGGTAGTGGAAGTACGCCTCGAGCTTGGGCATGAACTTGACCAGGAAGCGCCGGTCCTGTCCGATGGTGTTGCCGCACATCGGCGAGCCGCTGCGGGGGATGTACTTGGCGATGAATTCGAGCAGCTGCTGCTCGGCCGCGGCTTCGTCGAGCGTGGAGGCTTTCACCTTGTCGATCAGGCCGCTGCGGCCGTGGGTGCCCTTGTTCCAGGCGTCCATGGCGTCAAGCACGGCGTCGCTCTGGTGGATGACGAGCACGGGGCCGTCGATGCGGGGCGTGAGGTCGGGGCCGGTGACGACCACGGCGATCTCGAGCAGGCGCTCTTTTTCGGGGTCGAGGCCGCTCATTTCGCAGTCGAGCCAGACCAGGTTCTGGTCGCTTTTCTTCAGGGTGGGGGCGGCTGCGGGGGGCGTCGGGTCAAGGGATTCGGGCATCGCAGGATTGTCGTCGAAGGCCTGCGACGCGGTTTAGCGAGGACTAAACTCGCCGCTTCATGATGTCCTATTCACTCATCTTCACTCTCGCTTTTGCGACGGCACTCGTTGCGGGCCTGCTCGTGAAGTTCTGGCTGGCCACCCGCCAGGTGCGCCACGTGGCACGCCACCGCGGCGCCGTGCCGGCCGCCTTCGCGCAGACCATCACGCTCGCCGCGCACCAGAAGGCCGCCGACTACACCATCGCCAAGGCGCGCTTCGGGCTCATCGAGATGGCGTGGGGCGCTGCCCTGCTGCTCGGCTGGACGCTGCTCGGCGGGCTCGACATGCTGAACAAGCTGCTGCTGGTGTGGCTGGGCGGTGGCATGGTGCAGCAACTGGTGCTGCTGGCGGCCTTTGCACTCATCGGTGGACTGCTGGAGTTGCCGTTCACGCTGTGGCAGACCTTCCGGCTCGAAGAACGCTTCGGCTTCAACAAGATGACCTGGAAGCTCTGGCTCACCGACACCCTCAAGTCGACGCTGCTCGGCGCGCTGATCGGGCTGCCGATCGCGGCGCTCATCCTGTGGCTCATGGGCGCTGCCGGCACGCTGTGGTGGCTCTGGGCCTGGAGCGCATGGATGGGCTTCAACCTGCTGCTGATGCTGATCTACCCGACCTTCATCGCGCCGCTGTTCAACAAGTTCAAGCCACTGGACGACCCCACGCTCAAGGCGCGCGTCACGGCGCTCATGAAGCGCTGCGGCTTTGCCGCCAAGGGCCTGTTCGTGATGGACGGCAGCACGCGCAGCGCGCACGCCAATGCCTACTTCACCGGCTTTGGCGCCAGCAAGCGCGTGGTGTTCTACGACACGCTGCTGCGCCAGCTCAACGCCGGCGAAGTCGAGGCCGTGCTCGCGCACGAACTCGGCCACTTCAAGCACCGCCACATCGTGAAGCGGCTGGTCGCGATGTTCGCGCTGAGCCTGGCCGGCTTCGCGTTGCTGGGCTGGGTCTCGACCCAGGTCTGGTTCTACGCGGGCCTGGGCGTGCAGCCCAACCTGTCGCCGGCCGCGCCGAACAACGCGCTGGCGCTGCTGCTGTTCATGCTGGCCGTGCCGGTGTTCAGCTTCTTCGTCGCCCCGCTGCCGGCGCGCCTGTCGCGCAAGCACGAGTTCGAGGCCGACGCCTACGCCGTGGCGCAGACCAGCGGTGCCGACCTGTCGGCCGCCCTGCTCAAGCTCTACCAGGACAACGCATCGACGCTCACGCCCGACCCGGTGTTCGTCAAGTTCTACTACTCCCATCCGCCCGCCTCCGAGCGCCTTGCGCGCATGACCGCGGCGTGATCCTCGATCCACTTTTTCTGCAAAGCCCCTCATGAGCAGCATGTTCAAACCCAAGGACTGGAAAAACCTCCCGCCCCGCAAAGCCCTGAGCGCCACCGAGATCGTCTCGGGCCTGGCCCAGCTTGACGGCTGGAAGCTCACCGGCGACGGCGCCGATGTGGCCATCGAAAAAACCTTCACCTTCGCGAACTACTTCGAGACCATCGCCTTCGTGAACGCGCTGGCCATGGTGGCCCACACGCAGGACCACCACCCCGACCTGTCGGTGCACTACAACCGCTGCGTGGTGCGCTTCAACACGCACGACGTGAACGGCCTTTCGGTCACCGATTTCGACTGCGCTCGGCAGGCCGACGCGCTGGTTGCGAGCCCCGCCGCATGAGGGCACACGCCTGTGGCTAAGCCGGGCCGCGCCGCCTTCACCCCCGCTGCGCACAACACGGGGAAGGCGCACCACGACGGCCTCGTCGTCGCCAGCCACGGGCGTCACTGCCTCGTCGAAACGCCCACGGGCGAGCGGCTGATCTGCCACCCGCGCGGCAAGAAGAGCCAGGCCGTGGTCGGCGACCGCGTGCGCTGGCAGGCCACCGAAGACGAAGGCACCATCGAAGAGGTGCTGCCGCGCCGCAACCTCTTCTACCGTCAGGACGAGATCCGCACCAAGTCGTTCGCGGCCAACCTCGACCATGTGCTGATCCTGATCGCGGCCGAACCGGAGTTCTCCGAACACCAGCTGGCACGCGCGCTGATCGCGGCCGAGGCCCAACGCATCACGCCCATCATTGCACTCAACAAGAGCGACCTCGTCGAACCCTTTGCGCGCGCCTGGAACAAGCTGGCGCCCTACCGCCGCATGCACCACGGCGTGCTGCCGCTGTCGCTCAAGGCCTCGGGCGAGACCGACTACGCGTCGTTGATGAAGCTGCTGGCGGGCAAGTCGACCCTGGTGCTCGGCCCCTCGGGCTCGGGCAAGAGCACGCTCACCAACCTGCTGGTGCCCGGTGCGAGCGTGCTGACGCAAGAGATTTCGCAGGCGCTCAACTCGGGCAAGCACACGACCACCAGCACCACCTGGTACTGGATCGACGAGGCCCGCACCACCGGCCTCATCGACTCGCCGGGCTTCCAGGAATTCGGCCTGAACCACATCGAGCCGATGCAGCTCGCCGGCCTGATGCCAGACATCGCCGAGCACACGGGCGACTGCAAGTTCTACAACTGCACCCACCTGCACGAACCCGGCTGCGGCGTGATCTCGAACGTCGAGACGGCGACGCAACCCGGACCGATCAGCGCCTCGCGCTACAGGATCTACGGCGAGCTGTTCGCCGAGCTGAGCCAGACGCGCTACTGACGACGCACCGAGGGGCCGGCCGTGCTCAGGCCAGCCAGGTGCGGTACGACTTCCAGGTCGGGTCGAAGGCAAGGGCCAGCGTCACCGGCAATTCCAACGCGTCCTGAACCGATTGCGCATGCGCAATGGCCACCTGTGGATCGGCCACATGGAAGTGAACGGTGCGAACGCCCTCCTCCAGCACGATGTGCGTGCAGCAGCCTTCGCCGTGCGTCTGCAGCAGCGCGGTCAGCCGGTCTTCGTAGACACGGGCCTCGTCCAGTTCTTCGCCCGATTCGACGGGGACGGCGGCCGAGAGCCGATGCCCGAGGTCGGCGCGCCCGAGCAGCGCATTCGCGGCATCGTTTCGCATCACGACCGCTTCGACCTCGCTGCCATCGTCGGCGGTGCGCGTGGCAGTCAGGCCGGACCAGCCATGCTCGCCCGCGGGGAACACGCCGGTGTGGCCCAGATCGTCGCGCCAGCATGCGTCGAACAGCGCCACGAAGTCGTCGAGCGGCACGCCCTCGAAATCCGCTTGCGCATCGGCCTCGACGTGATCGACCGGTCCGACCTTCACGGCGAAGTCGTACTCGCCCAGGATGTGGTCGAGCATGATCAGGCTCATGTGGCGCGCGTGGTCCTGCATGTCCATCGGAATGGGCTTGGCAAAGCCGAGCTCCAGCGCCACCCGCCCCCTGTAGGGCTCGTGCTTCACGAGCACGTCAGAGCTGGCCAGTTCGAAGTCGTTCATGCGCATGCTGAACCCTTCGCGCATGCGCTGCCGGAAGGCCTCCACCGCGACCTGCGGCAACGGGGGCGCGCTGCGCACCAACGCCATGAGGTCCTCGAAATCGGCTTCCGCGCCATGCGCCGTCAGCACGAGCGTGAAAGCCGGCGGGTCGCCCAGCACTTCGGCCGCCAGGTTCGGAAAGAAGGGCTGCAGCAGCGCGTTCAGTTCGCCCACGAGCGCAGGGCCGGACAAGGACTGCAGGCTCTCGAGCTTGTCGCTCAAGGCTTGCCAGAACGATGCGCAGGCAATGGCGCGCGGATCGGCATGAAGGGTCGACATCGACAAGCTTTCTCTCAGGGTTTCAGGCCAGGATTTCTTGCAGGCACTGCACGAGCGTGCTGCACTGGTCCCGCGTGCCGATGCTGATGCGCAGGTACTGCGCGATGCGCGGCTGCTTGAAATGCCGCACCAGCACGGCACGCTCGCGCAGCAAGGCGGCCAGCTCGGCCGCATCGCGCTGCGGGTGCCGCGCGAACACGAAGTTGGCCTGCGACGGCAGCACCTCGAAGCCCAGGTCTTCGAGTTGGAGGCTCAGGCCTTCGCGCGTGTCGACGACCTGGTCGCGTGTCTTGCGGAACCATGCTTCGTCGTCGAGCGATGCCACGGCGCCGGCGGAGGCCAGCCGGTCGATCGGGTACGAATTGAAGCTGTCCTTGACCCGCACCAGCGCGTCGATCAGGTGCGCCTGCCCGCAGGCGAAACCGACCCGCAGGCCGGCCAGCGAGCGCGACTTGGACAGGGTCTGCACCACGAGCAGGTTCGGGTGGCGGCCGATGAGCGACAGCGCGCTCTCGCCGCCGAAATCGACATACGCCTCGTCGACCAGCACCACGCGATCGGGGCACGCCACAAGAAGCTGCTCGATGCGCGCCAGCGGTTGGCCGATGCCGGTCGGCGCGTTCGGGTTGGCGATGACGATGCCGCCGCAGCCCTGGCGGGCGCGCGCCGCGAACGCATCGATGTCGATGCGCAGGCCTTCATCGACCGGCAGCTGCTCGCAGGCGATGCCATAGAGCTGGGCATAGACCTTGTAGAAGCTGTAGCTCACATCGGGCATCAGCAACGGCTCGGCCTGCTGGAAGAAGGCGAAGAACGCGTGCGCGAGCACTTCGTCCGAGCCATTGCCCGCGAACACTTCATTGACCTGCAGGCCGTGGCGGCGCGCCACGGCTTCGCGCAGCGCGAGCGATGCGGGGTCGGGGTAGCGCTCGAGGCCGTCGGCGGCCGCGCGCTGGATTGCCGCAATCGCGCTCGGCGACGGCGGGTACGGGTTCTCGTTGGTGTTGAGCTTGACGAGGTGGGCGATGCGCGGCTGCTCGCCGGGCACGTAGGGCTCGAGCGCGTCGATGCGCGGACTCCAGAAGGCCGGCACGGGCGTGGTCATGGCGTGTGTCCTCGCGCGCTCAGCCGAGCAAGCGCGCAAGCGTGAGCAAGGCCAGCAGCACCATCCACATCACGACCGATCGCCAGACCAGGCCGACCACGCTGCGCAGGTGACCGGGCTCGGGCTCGCGGCCCGGCGTGCTGCCGCTGTCGAGGCGCCGCCCGACGCCCGGCGACTCGCCAGCCTGCGCGCGCGACAGCGGATCGACCACCGGGATCGGACTCAGCGAGCCACCGCCCAGCCGCACGTTCACCGCGCCGGACGTGGCCGCGAGGATCACGCCGTCGTTCTCGTTGGGAAAGCGCCGCGCATCGTTGCGCCAGCAGTCGATCGCTTCTTCGAAGCTGCCGACCACGGCAAAGCCGAGTGCGGTGATGCGTGCGGGCAGCCAATCGACGGCATGCCAGGCGCGCTCGGCCGCATCCTGCACCGCCACGCTCGAAGGCTGCACCGGCGCGCCGTTCTTGTGGGCCCAGTAGCGCGCGACGAACTCGCTCATGCGATAGAACACCGCGCCCGCCGGCCCCAGGCCGAGAGCGGCGAGCACCGAGAACCAGGCCAGCACACCGAAGACATGGCGGTGCGCCGCAATGACCGAATGCTCGATCACGTGGCGCACGATTTCGCTGCGCGGCAGTTCGGCGGCATCGACGCCCTGCCAGTGCGCCAGCAGCGAGCGCGCGAGCGGCTCGTCGCCCTCGTCGAGCGCGTCACGGATGTCGGTGAAATGGTGGCTGAACTGGCGAAAGCCGAGCGTCATGTAAAGCACCGCGACGCTCCACAGCACGGCGAACGGCAGGCCCAGCGTGAGCACCAGCAGCCAGTGCACGCCCAGCGACAGCAGCGTGGGCACGAACACCGCGAGCCCCCAGGCGATCCATCCGTGGTGCGGCTTGCCCGCATCGAAGTTGCGGCTGGTCCAGCGCGTCCACGCCAGAACGCCGCCGTACACGGGGTTGTGCGGGCCCAACGGTCGCACCTGCTCGATCAGCAACGCGCACAGGATGGCAAAGAAGCTCATCCTTCGATGATAGCGAGAGCACCTGAAGGTTTTGGCCCCAGGTTGCGCCCGACCAGGTTCAGGCGGCGAGGAAGCGGTAGAGGTTGCGCAGCATGCCCGCCGTGGCGCCCCAGACGAAGCGCTCGTGGGGGCCGTCGACGTACGGCATCGAGTACCACGTGCGACGGACACCATCGGTGGCGCTGATGGCATGGCGGCGGTGATTGGCCGGGTCCATGAGCCAGGCGAGCGGCACCTCGAAGGCTTCGGCCACTTCGAAGGGATTGATGTCGAGCACGAAGTCGGGCTGCACCAGCGCGACCACGGGCGTCACGACGAACGACGTGACGGTCGTGTAAGTCGGCAGGGTGCCGAGCACCTCGATGAACTGAGCCGACAGACCCACCTCTTCCCAAGCTTCGCGCAGTGCGGCGGCCTGGATGTTGGCGTCTTCGGGGTCGACGCGCCCGCCGGGAAATGCGACCTGGCCCGAATGGGTCGACAGGTGCGTGGTGCGCTCGGTGAGCAGCACGGTCGCGCCTTGCGGGCGCTGAACGATCGGCACCAGCACGGCGGCCTGGGCCGGCACCCGGTCGCTCATGCGGGGCTCGCGGCGCAGCTCGGGCGTCCAAACGGGCGGCGAGGCAAAGCGTGTGCGCAGGGCCGTGGCCGTCAGCTGCGCCGGCGCCACAGCCGGCAGACCATCGCTTCCGTCCACGAAGGGCACCTGGCGCGGGTCGATCTGCAGCAACGCGGGCGGCACCACGGCATTGACGGGTTCGACGACAGCGGAGGGCGTGGGGGCGGAAGTGGAGGAGGTCAAGAGAGGATGCGGCCTGTGTCGGGATGAAAGGAGTAGAGCGTAAAAATGAAAAGCTGTCTTGAAGCGCAGCGCCAACGCAAAAAGCCGCCAGAGCGGCGGCTTTTTGAGCAGAAAGGACGACGGCTGATTAAGCGGCCGACGCAGCAGCCTTCTGCGACTTGCCCGGCAGCTTTTCCTTGATGCGTGCCGAACGACCGCTGCGCTCGCGCAGGTAGTACAGCTTGGCACGGCGCACGTCGCCGCGGCGCTTGACTTCGATGCCGGCGATCAGCGGGCTGTAGGTCTGGAACGTACGCTCCACGCCTTCGCCGCTGGAGATCTTGCGCACGGTGAAGCCGCTGTTGAGGCCACGGTTGCGCTTGGCGATCACGACGCCTTCGTAGGCCTGCACGCGCTTGCGGGTGCCTTCAACGACGCTGACGCTGACGATGACCGTGTCACCGGGCATGAAAGCGGGGATCTTCTTGCCGAGGCGGGAAATTTCTTCCTGCTCGAGGGTCTGGATGAGGTTCATGATTTCCTGATAGTCGATCGTTTCGGGCTGCACTAAAGGCGCCGTGGTTTTGGCGGAAGAACCGCCAGGAAACCGGGCGCGGCCGGACAGAGGATCGGGGAACCGCGGATTATAGCTTTTTTTTCAACGAGGCCTCATCGGCCTTGTTCAGCTTGCCTGCCGCCCGGGCGGCATCGATCAGTTCGGGGCGCCGCGCGGCCGTGATGGCCAAGCGCTGGTCGCGCCGCCAGCGCTCGATCTGCGCATGGTGGCCCGAGAGCAGCGGCGCCGGAACACCCTGCCCGTTCCACTGCTCGGGTCGCGTGTAGTGCGGGCAGTCGAGCAGGCCGTCGAGCGCCGGGTTGAAGCTGTCCTGCACGTGGCTGGCCTCGTCACCCAACACGCCGGGCTGCAGCCGGGCAACAGCATCGAGCAGCGCCATGGCCGCGATCTCGCCGCCCGACAGCACGAAGTCGCCCAGGCTGATCTGGTGCGTGACGCGCGCGTCGATGAAGCGCTGATCGATGCCCTCGTAGCGGCCACAGACCAGCACCGCACCCTCGCTCGCCGACCAGCGTTCGACGGCCTCATGGCGCAGCGCCTCGCCGATGGGCGAGAACAGCACCACCGGCGCCGGTGCGCCGCGCGCGGCCAGCGCGGCATCGAGGCAGACCGCCAGGGGCTCCGCCATCATCACCATGCCGGGTCCGCCGCCGAAGGGCCGGTCGTCGACGCGCTTGTAGTTGCCCTGCGCGAAATCGCGCGGGTTCCACAGCACGACCTCGACCTGTTTCGACTCGTAGGCGCGACGCGTCACGCCGCTGGCCACGAAGGGCGCGAACAGTTCGGGAAAAAGCGTGAGGACGTCGAAGCGCATGCGCGCGCGGCCCGGGTCAGAACTCGGGTTGCCAGTCGACCGAGATGAGGCGGCCGGCCAGGTCGACCTTGTCGACGAAGACCGAGACGAACGGCACCATGCGCTCGATGGTCTTGCCGTCTTCTTCGGCCGTCAGCACCAGCGTGGTCTGCGGACCGGTGGCGAGCAACTCGCGCACCGCACCGAGCACGACGCCTTCGCGGTTGACGACCGACAGGCCGATCAGGTCGACCCAGTAGTACTCATCGTCGCCGGCGGTCGGGAAGCTCGAGCGCGGCACAAAGATGCGCGCGCCGCGAAGCGCCTCGGCCGCATTGCGGTCGGGCACATCCTCGGACGAAGCGACGATGCAGTCGGAATGTTCTTTGGCTTCGCGAACCGCGAGCCGGAAAGCGGCAGGTGTGGAGGCTCCGGGAGCCTGCAGGAACCAGCGCTTGGAAGAAAAAAGCGCCTCAGGTTGGGCGCTGTGGGGCAGGACCTTGAACCAGCCCTTGATGCCCCAGGCATCGGCGATGCGTCCGACCTCGATCGCATCCGCCGGCAGTTCGGCGGCTTCGAGTGTGGGCAGCATCGCCGTGCGGGCGGCTTAGGCTGCCGCCTTGGGTGCCGCAGCAGCGGCTTGCTTGATCAGGCGCAGCACCGTGGGCGACGCCTGGGCACCGACACCCGTCCAGTACGCGAGGCGGTCCTGGGCGATGCGGATGCTTTCTTCGTTTTCCTTGGCGGTCGGGTTGTAGAAACCCAGGCGCTCGATGAAGCGACCATCGCGGCGAACGCGCTTGTCCGACACGACGATGTTGAAGAACGGACGGCCTTTGGAGCCGCCGCGGGAAAGTCGAATGACGACCATGATTTATCCTTGGGTGGTCAGCGAGCCAGTTCAAATAGAAAGAGGCCCGCTCACGATGTTCTTCCAGCGTCGAGACACGCGACATGGCCACCCGGCCAGCGCACGCTGAAAAGCCCACGATTATAGCCCGCCCCGGGTTTTTCTCCGAATTCCGGCCCCGCGCCGCCTGCTCCACCCGCATGACCCTCACCATCCGCCCCAGCCGCGACGAAGACATCGCAGCCATCACGGCCATCTACGCGCACCACGTGCTGCACGGCACCGGCACCTTCGAAACCGAGCCGCCATCCGAGGCCGACATGACCGCCCGACGCGCTGATGTGCTGGGCAAGAACCTGCCCTACCTCGTGGCCGAAGACGACGGTGAAGTGTTGGGTTTTGCCTACTGCAACTGGTTCAAGCCGCGGCCGGCCTACCGGTTTTCGGCCGAAGACTCGATTTACATGTCCGACGCCGCACGCGGCAAGGGCCTGGGCTCGCAACTGCTGGCAACGCTCTCGCAGGCGGCCGAAGCGGTCGGCGTGCGCAAACTGATCGCGGTGATCGGCGATTCGGCCAACATCGGTTCGGTCGGTGTGCACCGCAGGCAGGGCTTCACGCACGTGGGCGTGCTGAAAGACTGCGGCTGGAAATTCGACGCCTGGCGCGACGTGGTCCTGATGGAAAAAGTGCTCGGCGAAGGCAGCCGCACAAAACCCGAATGATGAAGAAAATGAAAAGCAAAACCGTGGCCGCCTGGCTCTCCTTCCTCGGCGGCCCGCTGGGCCTGCACCGCTTCTACCTGCGCGGCCTGGGTGACTGGCTTGGCTGGCTGCTGCCCATTCCCACCGCGCTGGGCATCTACGGCATCGAGCGCTTGCGCATGTACGGCGTGGACGATGGTGTGAGCTGGGCGCTGATTCCGCTGCTCGGCTTCACGATCGCGGGCTGCGCGTTGATGGCGATCATCTACGGCCTGATGACGCCCGAGAAGTGGAATGCCCGCTTCAACGCCGGCGCTGCGCCCGACGCCGCACCGGGCCAGACCAACTGGCTCACGATCGGTGCTGTGGTGGCGTCTCTGTTTTTCGGCAGCTCGATCCTGATGGCGAGCATCGTCTACAGCTTCCAGCACTACTTCGAGCACCAGATCGAAGAGGGCCGCAAGATTTCACAGTAGCCGAATTCAGCGTGGCGACCTCTGCGAAGGAGGCGCCGACGCTTCAGATGTTCAGAAGATCTGCCAGCTGAACCAGTAGGCGATCGCGGCAACGAAAGCCGAGGCGGGAATGGTCAGGACCCAGGCCCAGACGATGTTTCCCGCCACGCCCCAGCGCACCGCGCTGGCGCGCTGCGTGGCGCCGACGCCGACGATGGCGCCCGTGATGGTGTGCGTGGTCGACACCGGAATGCCCAGCGCGGTGGCCAGGAACAGGGTCAGCGCCCCGCCGGTCTCGGCACAAAAGCCGCCCACGGGCTTGAGCTTGGTGATCTTCTGGCCCATGGTCTTCACGATGCGCCAGCCGCCGAACATGGTGCCCAGCGCGATCGCCGTGTAGCAGCTCACGATGACCCAGGTCGGCGGCGCCGCGTCGCTGGTCGAGGCATAGCCGGTGGCGATCAGCAGCATCCAGATGATGCCGATGGTCTTCTGCGCGTCGTTGCCGCCGTGGCCCAGGCTGTAGGCGCCGGCAGACACCAACTGCAATCGCCGGAACCATCGGTCCACCCGCGACGGCGTGGCGCGCCGGAAACCCCAGGCCACCACGATCATCATCAGCGAGCCCAGCAGGAAGCCCAGCAGCGGCGACACGAAGATGAAGGCCACGGTCTTCCAGATGCCGGAAGCCACGAGGCCAGTGGTGCCGGTCTTGGCGATCACGGCACCCACGATGCCGCCGATTAGCGCGTGCGACGAGCTGCTCGGAATGCCGTAGTACCAGGTAACGAGGTTCCAGCTGATCGCGCCGATGAGCGCCCCGAACACCACGTGCACGTCGACCACGCCGGGCTGGGCGATGCCCTTGCCCACCGTGGCCGCCACGCTCAGGTGGAAGACGAAGATCGCGATCAGGTTGAAGAAAGCCGCGAACACCACGGCCTGCCCCGGCTTCAGCACGCCGGTGGACACCACCGTCGCGATCGAATTGGCGGCATCGTGGAAGCCGTTCATGAAGTCGAACAGGATCGCGAGCGCGACCAGCACCACCACCACCCAGAGGGCGACCTGCACCGTTGTCATCGGTTGCTACCCGTTCAGGAATTCTCGAGGACGATGCCCTCGATCACGTTGGCCACGTCCTCGCACTTGTCGGTGATCGTCTCGAGCAGCTCGTAGATCGCCTTGAGCTTGATGACCTCGCGCACGTCCGGCTCTTCGCGGAACAGCTTGCTCATGGCGCTGCGCATCACGCGGTCGGCGTCGGATTCGAGGCGGTCGATTTCCTCGCAGGTCTTGAGCGTGGCCTCGGCCACGGCCGGGTCGGCGATCTTGCCGAGGTACTTGACGGCGTCCTTGAGGCGGTCGCAGCACTTCACGCTCAGGGCCGTGAGGCGCACGATCTCGTCGGTCATGTGGCGCACGTCGTACAGCGCCATGGTTTCTGCCGAGTCCTGGATCAGGTCGGCCACGTCGTCCATCGTGTTGATGAGCTTGTGGATCTGCTCGCGGTCGATGGGCGTGATGAAGGTCTTGTGGATCAGGCGGTTGACGTCGTGCGTCACGCGGTCGGCGGCGCGCTCGGCGTTGTCGACATCGCGGTTGTACTGTTCACGCAAATGCACGTCCGCATAGTTGGCGACGAGTTGCTCGAAAGCACGCGCCGCCTCCACGATGCGCTCGGCATGCTGGTTGAACATTTCAAAAAAATTGCCCTCTCGGGGCAGCAGCTTGCCGAACATGGAAAAACTCCTGGGACGCGCCAATCACAATTTCATGACGCCTTCGTGAAAACCTGCCGAGTTTAACGGGCACGACCGGAACGACCGGTCGGGCCGACCTTCCAGCCCCGGCCCCGCAGGCCCACTCAGGCCGGCAACCGCAGCACCGGCAGGTGCCAGCCGCCGTAGATGCCGCCCAGCCGCAGCGCCACGATCAGCCCCACGCCCGCAAGGAACGCCCAGCGGCGCGGTGTGCCCGCAACCTGCAGCAGCAGGTAGGCCGCAATGCCCGCGATGGCGGCCGAGCCGTAGATGCCGCTGCTCAGCAGCAACGGGATGCGGGCGGTCAGCACGTCGCGCAGCAGACCGCCGGCCGCGCCGGTCATGGTGCCGACGAGCATGACGATGGGCGCCGGCAGCCGCCGCTCCTCGGCCACCTGCGCGCCGGTGATGGCGAACAGGCCGAGCCCCAGTGCGTCGGCCACGGCCAGCGCATGCTCGGGCAGCGGCATCAGGTGGAGCCATGCAATGGTGAAAACCGCCGACGCCAGGATCACGTACGCATAGCGGGTGTCGTGGATCCAGAACACCGGGTGGCGGCCGAGCAGCAGGTCGCGCAGCGTGCCGCCGCCAATCGCGGTGACCGAGGCGATCACCAGCACCCCCAGCCAGTCGAGGCCCGCATGGCCGGCTGCCAATGCCCCACTGACCGCGAAGACCGCCACACCGGCGAGATCGAGGACGTAGAGCAGCGGCACGACCGTCAGACGATGCGCTTGACCACCTGGCCCGTGACACGCGCCAGCGCGGCACGCGGCACCTTGTCGGGTGCGATTTCGGCGAGCGGCTTCAGCACGAAGGCGCGCTCGCGCATGCGGGGGTGCGGCAGAGTCAGCGCCGGCGTGTCGATCACCGAATTGCCGTGCATCAGCAGATCGAGGTCGAGCGTGCGCGGCGCATTGGGAAAGGGCCGCTCACGACCGGCCAGCGTCTCGAGGCGCTGCAATGCCACCAGGAACTGCTCGGCATCGAGGCCGGTGCGCACGGCGACCACGGCGTTGATGAAATCGGGGCCTTCGGCATCCACCGGCTCGCTGCGATACAGCGACGACCGGGCCGTGACCTGGGTGCGCTGCAGCGCGCCGATCGCGGCCATGGCGGCCTTCACGGCCGCTTCGGCATCGCCCAGGTTGGCGCCGATGGCAACGAAGGCCTGCACGGTCGGGTAGTCCTCGCGCGGACCGCGCGGACGACTCGTCGGTGCGCGGCGCGCGGGCGGGCCGCTCTTGCTGCCGGTCGATGGCGGCTTGCCCCCGGCACGCGGCGCAGCCTTCGGCGCGGGCTTGCTCCCCTTGGCTGCCTTGGCGGCCACAGGGCTTTTCTTGCCGTCCTTCGGCCGGTCGGGCGCGCTCATTCGCCTGCAGCGCTCCCGCCGCCCTCGCTGCCACCACCACCGCTACCGCCGCCCACCGGGCGCGGCTTGCGCCGGCGCTTGCGCTTGCGCGGGGCCGCCGCTTCGCCATCCGGCGGCACCGCGTCAGCTTCGATGTCGGGACCGTCGCCATCGTCCGACTCGGCTTCGGCCTGTTGTTTCTGGCGCGCCGGTTGCTCGCTGCGCGGCTTGGGTGCCGCCACCGGGTCGCGCAGGCGCACGCGCTGGCGCACCTTCTGTTCTTCGCGCACCTGTTCGAGCAAGTCCTGGCGGCGCAGGTCGTCGGCGGTGCTGAACTCTTGCCACCACTCGGCGATGGCTTCGCCGACCTCGCCCACGTCGGCACGCAGGCGCATGAAGTCGAAGGCAGCGCGGAAACGCGCCTGCTCGACCAGGCTGTAGGGCGTGGAGCCGGTGCGCTTGTCGAAGCGCGGCTGCATCATCCAGATCTCGCGCATGTCGGCGGCCAGCTTGCCGCGGCCCGACACGTCGCCGATGCGCGAATTGAACACGTCGTCGATGGCGTCCTGCAGCGCCGGGAACGGCGGCTGCGGACGCTGGCCATGGCGGCCTTCCTGGCGCTGGGCCCAGCCGTCGCGCACATCGGCCCACAGCACGCAGGCCAGCAGGAAGCTGGGGGCCACGGGCTTGCCTTCGCCGACACGGCGGTCGGTGTCCTGCAGGGCGGCCTTCACGAAGGGCTGGTCGGCGCGCTCGACCACCACATCGAGCAGCGGGTAGATGCCGGTGGCGAGCCCCAGCTTGCGCAGTTGCTCGATCGTGGCGATGGCGTGGCCGGTCTGCAGCAGCTTGAGCATCTCGTCGAACATGCGGCTTTGCGGCACGTCGGCCAGCAGCTTGCTCGACTCGATCAGCGGGGCGGCGGTCTTGGCTTCCATCTTGAAACCGAGCGCGGCGAGCTTGGCCGAGAAGCGAATGGCGCGAATGATGCGCACCGGATCTTCGCGGTAGCGCGTGACCGGGTCGCCGATCATGCGCAGCGTGAGCTTCTGGGCGTCCTTGATGCCGTTGTGATAGTCGACCACGACCTGGTTGGCGGGGTCGTAGTACATGGCGTTGACGGTGAAGTCACGGCGCGCCGCGTCTTCTTCCTGCGGGCCCCAGACGTTGTCGCGCAGCACGCGGCCGCTGGCGTCCACGGCGTGCTTCATGCTCGCGAGTTCGCCCTTGCTGGTGCGCTCGTTGCCGGCCACCTGCTCGGCGGCGGCGTTGTCCATGTAGGCGCGGAAGGTCGAGACCTCGATCACCTCGTGCTCGCGGCCCCGCCCGTACACCACGTGCACGATGCGAAAGCGCCGGCCGATGATGAAGGCGCGGCGGAACAGCGACTTGACCTGCTCGGGCGTGGCGTTGGTGGCCACGTCGAAGTCTTTCGGCCGCAGGCCCAGCAGCAGGTCGCGCACCGCGCCACCCACCACGTAGGCCTCGTAGCCGGCTTGTTGCAGCGTGGTGACCACGTTCTTCGCGCGTTCGTCGACCAGGGCGGGATCGATCTTGTGAACCTCTGCCGGCACCTCCTGGCGCTTGCCGAAGCGGCTCTTGCCCTGCGTGCCGCCGGCGGACTTGCCGAGCAGCTTGTCGATGAATTTCTTGATCATTGGTTGTTTTTCGAGGAGAAGCAGGCGCTTCTTCTTATTTATTCGCTTATTCGTTTTCGAGCATGGAGCGGATCAGCGGAATGGTGATCGCGCGTTGGGTCTGCAGGGCGTAGCCGTCGAGCTGCGACAGCAGCTCCATCAGGCTGCCCAGGTCGCGGCTGAAGCGGTGCAGCATGAAGTCGAGCACGTCGTCGGACAGCATCACGCCACGCGCGTCGGCCGCCTGGCGCAGCACTGCGCGGCGTTCGCTTTCGCTCAGCACCTGCAGGTGGAACACATGGCCCCAGCCTAGGCGGGTGCGCAGGTCTTCGCGCAGCGGCAGGTCGGCCGGCGGCAAGGCGCCAGCGGCAACCACGCCGCGTTGCAGGGTCTGGGCGTTGACAAACCAGTTGAAGGCCGCGTGCTGCTGCACCGCGGTGTAAAGGTGGACGTCGTCGAGCAGGACGGCGCCCCAGCGCTCGTCGAACTCGGGCGGCTCCAGCAGGCCGGCGTGCAGCCAGCCCACGCTGGCGCCCTGCTCGGCCAGTGCAACGCGCACGGATTCGAGCAGGTGGGTCTTGCCACTGCCGCTGTCGCCCCAGAGGTAGGTCGGCACCGGCGAGTGCAGCGCAGGGCTGCCGTCGGCGCCGCCCACCCACACTTGCAGGTGTCGCAGCGCCGCCTCGTTGGGGCCGGCAAAAAAGGCGTCGAAGCTGGGGCCCGTCGCAATGCCGATATCGAGCGCGAGCTGTTTCATCCCGGGAAGGTTCATGGAGGGGGCCCGGAGGGCCCTTAAAATCGTGAGGAATTCTATCGGCCCGGCCGCCTCGGTCGCCGACGCCTCCCCTGCCCGCCCTTCCTCGCCGCTTCGCGACCCTTTCGCTCCTTCTTCTCGACACCGCCCGCCCATGACCTCCTCCACGCCCACCCCGCTCAGCTACAAGGACGCCGGTGTCGATATCGACGCAGGCGACGCCCTGATCGACCGCATCAAGCCCCTGGCGAAGAAAACCATGCGCGAAGGCGTGCTGGCCGGCATCGGCGGCTTCGGCGCCCTGTTCGAAGTGCCCAAGCGCTACAACGAGCCGGTGCTGGTGAGCGGCACCGACGGCGTGGGCACCAAGCTCAAGCTGGCTTTCGAATGGAACATGCACGACACGGTCGGCATCGACCTCGTGGCCATGAGCGTCAACGACGTGCTGGTGCAGGGCGCCGAGCCTCTGTTCTTCCTCGATTACTTCGCCTGCGGCAAGCTCGACGTGGACACGGCCGCGGCCGTCATCGGCGGCATCGCCCGCGGCTGCGAACTCTCGGGTTGCGCCCTCATCGGCGGCGAAACCGCCGAAATGCCCGGTATGTACCCGGCCGGCGAGTACGACCTGGCCGGCTTTGCGGTCGGCGCGGTCGAAAAATCGAAGATCCTCACCGGCCAGAACGTCAAGCCCGGCGACGTGGTGCTGGGCCTGGCCTCGGCCGGCGTGCATTCCAACGGTTTCAGCCTCGTGCGCAAGGTCATCGAGCGCGCCGGCGCCGACCTGCCCGCCACCCTCGACGGCAAGCCCTTCCGCAACGCCGTGATGGAGCCCACCCACCTGTACGTGAAGCCCGTGCTCGAGGCGCTCGGCAAGCACCCGGTCAAGGCGCTGGCCCACATCACCGGCGGCGGCCTGCTTGAGAACATCCCGCGCGTGCTGCCCGAAGGTACCGCCGCTCACCTGAAGAAGGGCAGCTGGCCGCAGACCGAGCTCTTCGCCTGGCTGCAGAAGGTGGCCGGCATCGATGACATCGAGATGAACCGCACCTTCAACAACGGCATCGGCATGGTCGTGGTGATCGACGCGGCCGAAGCCGCCGCCTGCGCCGCCACGCTGCGCGCCGCCGGCGAGTCGGTGCACGAGATCGGCGTGATCGCCGAGCGCGGCGACGGCGCGGCCGTGGTCGTCGCCTGACCGCGCGCCCGTTCTTTTTTCTTTTCCTCACCGCACGCCCCGCACCCCGGATGGCCACGCCGCTGCCCGACGTCACCCTCGCCGCCCCGCCCCAGGCCGCAACCTCCCGCCACGTGGTACTGGCCAGCTACCTGCTGATGCTCGCGGGGCTGATGCTCGTGATGTGGCAGCACCTGCTGCCGGGGCTGCTGTGCGTGTGCATCGGCTTCCTCGTCGCGCGCTGGTTCGCCCGGCTGCTGGGCGGCTGGCTGTCGCGCCTGAAGCCCCTGCGTTCCGGTGCCGACAGTCTGGCCCGGGTGGTGGCGGTCACGCTGGTGCTGCTGGGCCCGATCGGCCTGGTCACGCTGGGGTTCTCGCAGGCGCGCGAGTACGTGCTCGATGCGCCCGACCAGTACCGCGAACTGCTCGACTACACGGCCCGCACAGTGCTCGAGCTGCGCTCCAAGCTGCCGGCCGACATCGCCGTCTACCTGCCCGAGGGCGCGGCCGAGGTGCAGCGCATCGTCGCCAACTACCTGCGCACGCAGGCCGGCTCGCTCGCCATGGCCGGGCGCGCCTGGCTGGGCGGGCTGCTGTTCGCCTACGTGGGCCTGATCATCGGCGCGCTGGCCGCCGTGGCGCCGGCGCCGGCCCAGCGCCGGCCGCTGGCGCAGCAGATGTTCCAGCGCATCACGACCTTCGGCGAGGCCTTCGGCCAGATCGTCGCGGCACAGTTCTGGATCGCCGCCTTCAACACGCTGCTGACCGCGATCTTCCTGCTGTTCCTGATGCCGCTGTGGGGCCTCGAGCTGCCCTACACGCCTGCGCTGATCACCCTGACCTTCGTGGCCGGGCTGGTGCCGATCGTGGGCAACCTGGTCTGCAACTCGGTGATCACGCTGGTGGCGCTGTCGGTGTCGCCGGTCACTGCCGCCGCCTGCCTGGCCTTCCTGATCCTGATCCACAAGGCCGAGTACGTGATCAACGCCAAGGTGGTCGGCGCGCGCACGCAAATGCGTGTGTGGGAGCTGCTGTCGGTGATGTTCGTGGCCGAAGCGGTGTTCGGCCCGGCCGGGCTGGTGGCCGCGCCGCTGTACTACGCGTACCTGAAAAAAGAACTGCACGCGGGCGGCCTCGTCTAGAGGCTGTTCGATGTCCTGATCTGATCGGTTCCGGTCCGCTTCGGCGCGGACGAGCCGCTGGCGGCGCCCAAGAATAGGCGGCATCATCCACTTTGCCTTGCCCGCCACCGCCATGACCACCTGTCTGATTGTGATCGACGCCCAGGAATCGTTCCGCCACCGCCCGTACTGGAACGCCGCCCCGCTCGCGCCTTATCTCGACGCCCAGAACGCGTTGATCACCGGCGCCGTGGCGGCCGGACTGTCGGTCGTGCGCGTCTTCCATGTCGATGCGCCACAGGCCGCGTCCAACCCCTTCGCGGTCGAATCGGGCCATGTGCGCCCGATCGACGGCCTCGCGCCCTTCGAAGCGGCCGCCACCTTCACCAAGTACCGCCACAGCGCGCTGGTCAACAGCGGGCTCGATGTGTGGCTCACGCAGCACGGCATCCGCCGCCTGATCGTGAGCGGCATCCGCACCGAACAATGCTGCGAAACCACCACGCGCCACGCCTCGGACCTGGGCTGGGAGGTCGACTACGTGACCGATGCCACCCTCACCTTCGACATGGTGCAGCCCGACGGCCGCCCGCTGTCCGCCGCCGACATCAAGGCACGCACCGCGACCGTGCTGGACGGGCGCTTCGCCACCGTCTGCAGCGTGGCGCAGGCGCTTGGGCGCGCCACGGAAGGCGCCACCGCATGACCCCGCTGCGCGTGCGCATCCTGGCCTACGACGGCGTCGAGGCGCTGGACTTCGCCGGCCCCTTCGAGGTCTTCACCACCGCCGCGCGCGTCCACCAGCGCCTGCAACCGGGTGCGCCCGCACCGTTCGAGGTCGCCTCGGTCGCCCACACCCGCGCCGGCGAGCCCGTGCAGGCGCGCGCCGGCCTGCGGCTGCTCGCCGACCACACGCTGGCCGACGCTGCCGCAACCGCCGACGTGCTGATCGTCCCCGGCGGCGTGGTCGATGCGCCGATGGCAAGCCCCGACACCTTGCGCTGGATCGCCCGGTGCGCGGCCGGCGCGCAGCTCGTCGCCTCGGTCTGCACCGGCGTCTTCCTGCTTGCGCAAAGCGGCGTCGTGACGCGCGAAGCGGTCACCACGCACTGGGAGGACCTCGCCGACCTGCGCATGCAGTTTCCACAGCTCGACGTGCGCGAAGGCGTGCGCTGGGTCGACACCGGCCGCATCGTCAGCTCGGCGGGCATCAGCGCAGGCATCGACATGAGCCTGCACCTGGTCGAGCGCCTGGCCGAACGCGAACTGGCCGAGCGCACCGCGCGCCAGATGGACTACCCATGGACCCGCAACGAGACCCCATCCGCGTAGTTTTCGTACTGCTCCCCGACAGCCTCGTGCTCGACTGGGCCGGGCCGGCCGAGGCGCTGCGCATCGCCAACCAGCGGCTGCGCGCGGCGGGCCAGCCCGAGCGTTTTGTCATCGAATTCGCGGGGCCCCGGCCGAACATGAGGGGCTCGGTCGGCGTCGCGCTGTCAGGGCTGGCGCCGCTGCCGACGCAGTGGAGCGGCCCCGGCTGGGTGGTGCTGGTCGGCCTGCCGGGCGACACCATCGCGACCGACACCCCCGAGGCGCAGGACCTGCTGCACTGGCTGCGCGGCCAGCGCTTCACGCGCGGCGGCGTCGAGCTGGTCACGGTCTGCGCGGGCGCCCTGCTCGCGGCGCATGCGGGCGCGCTCGCGGGCCGGCGCGTCACCACGCACCACCATCACCTGGACGAACTGCGCGCCGTGGAGCCGCGCTGCGAGGTGGTGAGCAACCGCGTCTTCGTGCTCGACCCGCCGGTCTACAGCAGCGCGGGCGTCACGACGGGCATCGACCTGATGCTGCACCGCATCGCCGACACCTGCGGCGAGGCGCTGGCGGCCCAGGTGGCGCAGACGATGGTGGTGGCGCTGCGGCGCGGCCCGCACGACCCGGAGTTGTCGCCCTTTCTCGCCTACCGCAACCACCTGCACGCGGCGCTGCACCGGGTGCAGGACGCGGTCAGCGAACAACCCCAGGCCGACTGGAGCGTGCCGCGCATGGCCGAGGTCGCCCACACCTCGGCGCGGCATTTGACGCGGCTGTTCGTCGAGCATGCGGGCGTGGCGCCATTGGCCTACCTGCGCCGGCTGCGGCTGGCCGCCGCGCAACTGGCGCTGGCCTCGGGCGCCAGCGTGACGCGGGCGGCGGAGCTGTCGGGCTTCGGCTCGGACACGCAGTTGCGCCGGGCGTGGCACCAGTTCGGATTGCCGGGGTCGCCCTCCGCGGGCACATCAGCATCTGCCGGCTAGGGCTTGTCGCCGCAAGCCTCGGCGCGCGCCCGCAGCAGCGCCTGCTCGCGCGTGTTGCGCGTGAGCGAGGCGGCACGCTGGAACTCGCGGCGCGCCTCGCCGTGGCGGCCCAGCTTGAAGAGCAGGTCGCCGCGCACGGTCGGCAGCAGGTGGTAGCCCTTCAGCGCGGGCTCGTCCATCAGCGCATCGACCACCTCCAGCCCGGCCGCCGGCCCGAAAGCCATCGACAGCGCGACCGCGCGGTTCAACTCGACGACGGGCGACGGTGACAGCGCGGCCAGCGCGTCGTACAGCGCCGCGATGCGCGCCCAGTCGGTGTCGCCCGCGGTGCGCGCGCGGGCGTGGCAGGCGGCGATGGCGGCCTGTAGCGCGTAGGGGCCGAGCGCGCCGCCCAGCGATTCGGCGCGCGCCAGCGCGGCCAGGCCGCGGCGGATCAACAGTTGGTCCCAGCGCGCGCGGTTCTGGTCGAGCAGCAGCACCGGCTCGCCCGAGGCGCCGACGCGCGCGGTGGTGCGCGAGGCCTGGATTTCCATCAGCGCGACCAGCCCGTGCACCTCGGCTTCGCTTGGCACCAGCTCGGCCACGATGCGGCCCAGGCGCAGCGCCTCGTCGCACAGCGTGGGGCGCATCCAGTCGTCACCGGCGGTGGCCGAGTAGCCCTCGTTGAAGATCAGGTAGAGCACCTCGAGCACCGAGGCCAGCCGGGCTTCGAGCTCGTGACGGCGCGGCACCTCGAAGGGAACGCGCGCCTCGGCCAGCGTGCGCTTGGCGCGCACGATGCGCTGCGCGACGGTGGCCTCGGGCACGAGGAAGGCGCGTGCGATCTCGTCGGTCGTGAGGCCGCCCATCAGCCGCAAGGTGAGCGCCACGCGCGCCTCGGTCGAGAGCACCGGGTGGCAGGCGGTGAACACCAGGCGCAGCAGGTCGTCGCCGATGTCGTCGTCGAGCGCAGCATCCACTGCCTGCGCAAAGTCGGCTTGGGCCATGGTGTGCAGCGCGTCGAGTTCGCGGCCGATCTCGGGCGCCTTGCGCTCGGCCAGCTGCATGTGGCGCAGGCGGTCGAGAGCGCGGTGCTTGGCCACCTGCGTGAGCCAGGCGGCGGGGTTGTCGGGCAGGCCCTCGACGGGCCATTGCTCGAGTGCGGCCACCAGCGCGTCCTGCGCCAACTCTTCGGCCAGCCCCACATCGCGCACCTTGCGCGCGAGCGTGGCGATGATCTTCGCGGACTCGATGCGCCAGACCGCCTCGATGGCGCGGTGGATGGCGGCAGGGCCCCGGTCGTCGCTCATGCGACCCCTCCGATCGGCGCGCCGGATAGCATGCGGCCATGACACCACGCCTCGTCTTGTTGAGCCTGGGTTTCGCGTTCGGCCTCGCCTCCAGCGGCGTCTGGGCGGATCGCCCCGCAGTGGAACGCAACAGCCTCGGCATGGCCTTCGTGCGATTGCCGGCCGGCGAATTCCTCATGGGCAGCGACGAGGCGCCCGAGGCGCTGGCACGCGACTACCCCGAGTTGCCGAAGGAGCGCTTCACCCAACTGGCCGACGAAGGGCCGGTGCACAAGGTGCGCATCACGCGGGCGTTCTGGATGGGGCAGCACGAGGTGACGGTGGGCCAGTTCCGGCGCTTCCTCGAGGCCTCGGGCCATGTGCCCGAATCGGTGGCCGACGGCACCGGCGGCTACGGCTGGCGCGCTGACTACGACCCCGCCACCACGCGGCGTGGCGACGCTTTTGAAGGTCGCGACCCGCGCTACTCGTGGCGCAACCCCGGCTTTGCACAGGACGACAGCCACCCCGTCGTCAACGTGAGCTGGAACGACGCGCTGGCGCTGGCCGCATGGCTGAGCAAGACGGAAGGCCGGCGCTACCGCCTGCCGACCGAGGCCGAGTGGGAGTACGCCTGCCGCGCCGGCACGCGCACGCGCTACAGCACGGGGAACGATCCGGCCACGCTGCTGCGCGGGGCCAATGTGTTCGACACGCGCAGTGCCGCCCATTGGCCGCGCTGGCGCGCGATGGCGCTCGCGGGCGACGACGGCTTTGCCTTCACCGCCCCGGTCGGCAGCTTCGCGCCGAACGCCTGGGGCCTCTACGACATGCACGGCAATGCGTGGGAATGGGTGGCCGACTGGCATGGCGACGAATACTACGCGCGCGCACCGGTCGACGACCCCCAGGGCCCCGCCACAGGCACCGTGCGGGTGCGCCGTGGCGGCTCCTGGCACACCTGGGCTTTCTATGCCCGCTCGTCCTACCGCAACTGGAATGCGCCGGACACCCGCTACACGCTGGTGGGCATCCGGCTGGTGCGGGAAGACTAGGACCCGTTCACTTCTTCAGGGTCTGCTGCATCGACGTGAATTCGCTCGCCACGTCCTGCACCTCGGGCGAGAAGTCCTCCATCTCCTGCACCTGCCGGATCTCGATGACCTCGTTCTCGCTGCCCGGGCAGCGGCTCGCCCATTCGATGGCTTCGGCGCGCGAGGCGACATCGATCAGCCAGTAGCCGCCCAGCACTTCCTTGACCTCGGCAAAGGGGCCGTCGACGACCTTCGGCTTGCCGCCCGGAAAGCTCACGCGCGCACCCATCGAGAGCGGGTGCAGGCCCTCGCAGCCGATCAGCACGCCGGCCTTCTGCAGGGACTCGTTGAAAGCCATCATCGACCCCACGCGTTCGACGTCGTCGGGCACGGTGCCGGGCGCCGCGCTTTCGTAGCCGTGGGGAATCATCAGCATCATGAATCGCATGGTCGTTTCTCCTTCGAAGGATGGACGGGGTTCAGCGGCCAGCCTTGGCGGCCGACTCGGCGCGCAGGCGGTCTTCCTGGGCCAGCAGCTCGGGCGTCATGGCCTCGCCGAAATCGGTGGCCTCGAACACCTGGCGGATCTCGATCTCGCCTTCCTGGAACGGGCTGCGCTTGATCCACTCGATGGCCTCTTCCTTCGACTTGACCTGCAGCAGCCAGAAGCCCGCAAGCAGCTCCTTCGTCTCGGTAAAGGGGCCGTCGATGACGGTGCGCTTCTTGCCTTCGCAGCGCACGCGGGCACCCTTGGCCGACGGGTGCAGCCCCTCGCCCGCCAGCAGCACGCCGGCCTTGACCAGTTCTTCGTTGAACCGGCCCATCTCGGTCAGTAGCTCGGTGCTCGGCATCACGCCGGCTTCGGAATCGGGACTCGCCTTGACCAGAACCATGAATCGCATGTCGTTTCTCCTGTGGGTTGATGAGGATCGGGAGGCGCCGGAATCTGCGCCCTCCTGTTCACACGTCGCACGAGCGAACAACGGATCGACACGGCCGCATCGATCGGCTTGTAATTTTGTGTGTCAGAGATAGCCGCAGAACCGCAGCACGTGGCCGTCGGGTTCGCGGATCGCGAATTCGCGCAGGCCCCAGGGCTGGGACGTGGGGGGTTCGATCACGGTCACGCCGCGCTTCACATAGGCGGCGTGCAGCCCGTCGATGTCCTTGCCGACGTGGATCACGATTTCGCCGCGCCAGGGCCGGGCTTCGCGGCTGCCGCACTGCCACAGGCGCAGGTACACCGGGTCGCCGTAGCTGCGGTCGCCCTTCTTCACGCGGGCATAGCTGGGCGGTTCGCCGGCGATGAAGTCGATCTCGAACCCCAGCACCTCGGAAAACCAGCGCGCGGCGCGCGAGACGTCGGACACCGGCAACACGGGCTGCACGCCGTGGAATTCGTGCAGTGTGCCCAGGTCGGGAGGCGCCGCGCTCACGCCGGTGCGGGTGTCGGTCATGGGTTTGTGGCGGGTCAGTTGGCCAGGCGCCGCAGCAGCGCCACGCGCTCGGCGATCGCGTCGATGTCGAGCGCGTCTTCGGCGTTGGCGAGGTAGGTCTCGAGGTCGAACACGGCCAGCGCCGCATGGCCCTGCTCGGCATGCGCCACGCCGCGGTCGCGGTGCTCGCCCCAGGCGCTGGGCAAGAGCGCAATGAGGCGGTTCTGCACCGCGATGTAGCGCGGCCAGTCTTCCTGCGCGTGGTGCACTTCCTTCAGGTTGCGCAGCATGCGCGCAATGATCTCGCGCGGGCTCGCCGGCTGCAGGTACAGGCCCAGCGGCACGTCGAACTCGCCGACCAGCCCGTTGCCGCGCTTGTAGGGCTCGAGCCGCTCGCCCAGCTCTTCGCGCGAGAGCGACTTGCCGGTGAACGGATCGATCACGACCTGCCCCTTGGGCAGCGTGACCTTGACCATGAAATGCCCCGGAAAGCTGATGCCGCGCGTCTGCAGGCCCAGGCCCTGCGCCAGCTCCATCCACAGCACGGCCAGCGAGATCGGAATGCCGCGGCGGGTGCGCAGCACGGCGTTCAGGTAGCTGTTGTCGGGGTCGTAGTAGTCGTTGACGTTGCCGCCGAAGTTCAGGTCGCTGAAGAAGAACTGGTTCAGCGCGCGCAGCCGGGCCAGCGGCGCGGCGTCGACTGGCAGGCGGCGCTTGAGGCGCGCGAGCAGCTGGTCGACGTCGCCCAGCACCTGCTGCACGTCGAGTTCGGGGTATTCGTCCTGCGCGATGCTGGCGGCCGCTTCGAGCAGCGGAAAGTGGTCATCGCTGCCGACCAGCGACTCGAAATATTCCAGTGCCGTGGGAACCTGGTAGCTGAACGTCATATGGCTTTGTAGAGGAGCCCGCGGGGAGCGTCAAGGCAGTGGTTTTCCGGCTCGCCAACGGCACCTTAACGGCGCATGAAACTGCGCAGGCGCACGCCCGTGGCCCTGAGCACGGCGAAATAGAGCAGCGCGGCGCCGGCGATGAGCGCGGCCAGAAGACCGATGCGGTGCAAGCGCTGCGCGCGCAGGCCGACCCAGTCGAAATAGTGAGTGCCCCAAGCCAGCAAGGCCGCCAGCACCACGGTGCCCAGCAGCACCTGCAGCGCGAACTTGCCCCAGCCGGGCTCGGGGGTGTAGCTGCCGCGGCGGACCAGGCCGATCAGCAGCCAGAGCGCGTTGACCAATGCCCCGATGCCGATCGTCAGCGTCAGCGCCGCGTGCTGCAGCAGCGGCACCAGGAAGAAGTTGAGCACCTGGGTGAGCACCAGCACGCACACGGCAATCAGCATGGGCGTGCGCGTGTCGTGCTTGGCGTAGTAGCCGGGCGCGAGCACCTTCACCGCCACAAGGCCGACCAGCCCCACGCCGTAGCCCATGAGTGCCACGGTGGTGCGGCCGACGTCTTCGCCGGTGTAGGCGCCGTTGTGGAACAGCACGGCCACCAGCGGCTTGGCAAACAGCAGCAGCGCCACGGCGCACGGCGCCGCCAGCAGCACCACGAGCCGCAGGCCCCAGTCGAGCAGCGACGAGTAGCGTGCGTCGTCTTTTGTGGCGCGGGCGCCCGCGAGCTGCGGCATCAGCACCACGCCGAGCGCCACGCCCAGCATGGCAGTGGGGAATTCCATCAGCCGGTCGGCATTGGTGACCCAGGTCACGCTGCCGGTGGCCAGGTGCGAGGCGATCTGCGTGTTGATGAGCAGCGAAATCTGCGCCACGCTCACGCCCAGCAGCGCCGGCAGCATGAGCTTCATGACCTTGCGGGTGGTCGGATCGGTCCACGCGGTGCGCAGTGCCTTGAAGCTGGCGCCGATGCGCGGCATGAGCCCCAGCGCGCGCAGCGCCGGAATCTGCAGGGCCAGCTGCAGCACGCCGCCGACCATCACGCCCACGCACTGGGCATAGATCGGCTCGACGCCGTAGCGGCGGAACAGCGGCGCGCCGATCGAGATCGACAGGATCAGCGCAATGTTGAGCAGCACCGGCGACGCCGCCGGCACCGCGAACTTGCGCCAGGTGTTGAGAATGCCGCCCGCCAGCGCCACCAGCGACATGAAGCCGATGTAGGGGAACATCCAGCGCGTCATGACCACGGCGGCGTCGAAGCCCTGCAGCCCGCTGGCCATGGCCCAGACCAGCAGCGGCGCACCGGCCACGCCCGCGATGCACAGCACCACCAGGGCCCAGGTCAGCAGCGTGGCGACGTGGTCGACCAGCTCGCGGGCGCCCTCTTGCCCCGCTTCGGCCTTGCGTGCAGCCAGCACCGGCACGAAGGCCTGGCTGAAGGCGCCTTCGCCGAACACGCGGCGAAACAGGTTGGGGATGCGAAAGGCGACGTTGAAGGCGTCGGTGAGCGCGCTGACGCCGAAGACCGAGGCAAACAGCACGTCGCGCACGAGGCCCGTAATCCGCGAAGCGAGGGTCAGCAGGGAGACGGTGGAGGCGGATTTGAACAGGGACACCGGGGCGAGTGTAGGGCTCCGAAAGGTGACAAAAGCAGGCAATTCGGCAAAAACCGGAACCCGGCCTATAATGGAGGGCTTTGCTGCATCATCCTCAGACACCTAAGGAACACTAAATATGGCATCCGCCAAGCCCAAGAAGAAGAACCCCCGCCTCGCGTCGGGCCGCAAGCGCGTCCGCCAGGACGTCAAGCTCAACGCTGCGAACACCTCGCTGCGTTCCAAATACCGTACCGCTGTCAAGAACGTCGAAAAGGCTGTTCTGGCTGGCGACAAGACCAAGGCAAGCGAACTGTTCGCGAAGGCCCAGAGCATCGTCGACACCGTCGCCGACAAGGGCATCTTCCACAAGAACAAGGCAGCCCGCGACAAGAGCCGCCTGTCGGCCAAGGTCAAGGCCCTCGCCCTCGCGCCTGAAAAGGCCGCCGCCTGACACCTGTCAGGCAAGCCCGGACCGGAATTCTCCAGTCCGCCGTTTGATCGGGGTGCGCTGCAGCAAGCAAAAGTGAAAAACCGCCTTCGGGCGGTTTTTTCATGGGCGCTCGAAAAGCATCCAGGCGCGACGAGCAACCCGTGCAGCCCAAAAAAAAGACCTGGAAGTCAGGTCTTTTTGGGAGGGGGCGGCGTGTCCGCCGGGTCGGGCACCAGGCAGGCCTCGGCCACCTGGAGGTTGTTGTCTTTCGCGAAGTTCACGCAGAAGTCCCAGGCCATGGGTTCGGCGTCGCGCAGGGCACGGTTCACCACCACGCATTTCACGCCGTTGATGGTCGTGGGAATGCACCAGGGCGAGTAGCTCAGGTGGCTGCCCGGGTAGGCGCCGCCGGGGCGGAAGGAGCACATGACGCCGGCGAGGCGTTCGGCCCAGTCGCTGGGGCGAAAAGTGCGGCCATCGTGGGTGATGCCCTGGATGAAGATTTCTTTGGCGTTGGGGGAAATCATCGTGAAGTGAGGCGACCGAAACAGGTGCTGCGGTGCAGCAAGCAATTCTATCCGGGGCTCTTTTTGCATCCTGAATGGGGGGCATTGCTGTGATGCGGAATCCTCAACGAAGCCGTCAAATCGCACGCCTAGAATTCGTGTTCCCTATCTGGAGTACCGAATGAGCGCCACCGCCCAGCAACCCACCTCGCCCCACGTCATGAACACCTACGGTCGCCTGCCGATCGCGCTGTCGCACGGCCAGGGCTGCCGAGTCTGGGACACCACGGGCAAGGCCTACCTCGACGGCCTGGGCGGCATTGCCGTCAACACGCTGGGCCACAACCACCCCGAGCTGGTGCCCGCATTGCAAGACCAGCTGACCAAGCTGATCCACAGCTCCAACTACTACCACGTGACCGGTCAGGAACAGCTGGCCACCAAGCTCACCGAGCTGTCGGGCCTGACCAACGCCTTCTTCTGCTGCACCGGCCTGGAAGCCAACGAAGCCGCGCTGAAGCTGGCGCGCAAGTTCGGCCACGACAAGGGCATCGAGCGCCCCGAGATCGTCGTCTACGAAGCCGCCTTCCACGGCCGCAGCATCGCCACGCTGTCGGCCACCGGCAACCCCAAGGTGCAGGCCGGTTTCGGCCCGCTGGTCGAAGGCTTCATCCGCGTGCCGCTGAACGACATCGAGGCGCTGAAGAAGGCCACAGAAGGCAACCCGAACGTGGTCGCCGTGTTCTTCGAAACCATCCAGGGCGAAGGCGGCATCAACCCGATGCGCGTCGACTACCTCAAGCAGGTGCGCGCGCTGTGCGACGAGCGCGACTGGCTCATGATGATCGACGAAGTGCAGTGCGGCATGGGCCGCACCGGCAAGTGGTTTGCGCACCAGTGGGCGGGCATCTTGCCCGACGTGATGCCGCTGGCCAAGGGCCTGGGTTCGGGCGTGCCGATCGGCGCCGTCGTGGCCGGCCCCAAGGCCGCCAACATCTTCGGCCCGGGCAACCACGGCACCACCTTCGGCGGCAACCCGCTGGCGATGCGCGCCGGTGTGGAAACCATCCGCATCATGGAAGAGCACAAGCTGCTCGAAAACGCCGCCACCGTGGGCGCGCACCTGAAGGCCGCGCTGGAGCGCGAAATCGGCGGCCTGCCGGGCGTGAAAGAAATCCGCGGCCAGGGCCTGATGCTCGGCATCGAGCTCGCCCGTCCCTGCGGCGTGATCCTGAACCGCGCCTGCGACGCCGGCCTGCTGCTGAGCGTGACGGCCGACAAGGTGATCCGCCTCGTGCCGCCGCTCATCCTGAGCATTGCCGAAGCCGACGAGATCGTTGCGATCCTCGCGCCGATCGTCAAGACCTTCCTCTCGGAGCCCGTTGCGCAATGACGACCGCCGCCGCACCGAACGCCCTGCGCCACTACCTGCAGTTCTCGGACCTCACGGCCGACGAGTACGTCTACCTCTTCGATCGCATGGCGATCATCAAGAAGAAGTTCAAGACGTATGAAAAGCACCAGCCGCTGACCGACCGCACGCTGGCCATGATCTTCGAGAAGGCCAGCACGCGCACCCGCGTGAGCTTCGAGGCCGGCATGTACCAGCTCGGCGGCAGCGTGGTGCACCTGACCACGGGCGACAGCCAGCTCGGCCGCGCCGAGCCCATCGAGGACAGCGCCAAGGTCATCAGCCGCATGGTCGACCTGGTGATGATCCGCACCTACGAGCAAACCAAGATCGACACCTTTGCCGCGCACTCGCGCGTGCCCGTCATCAACGGCTTGACCAACGAGTTCCACCCCTGCCAGATCCTGGCGGACATCTTCACGTACATCGAGCACCGCGGTTCGATCCAGGGCAAGACGGTGGCGTGGGTTGGCGACGGCAACAACATGGCCAACACCTGGCTGCAGGCCGCTGAAATTTTGGGCTTCACCGTGCACGTGAGCACGCCCAGCGGCTACGAAGTCGACCAGTCGATCGCCGGCATCCGCTCGGGCGACAGCTACAAGGTCTTCAAGGACCCGATGGAAGCCTGCCGCGGCGCCGACCTCGTCACCACCGACGTCTGGACCAGCATGGGCTACGAGGCCGAGAACGAAGCGCGCCGCAAGGCCTTCGCCGACTGGTGCGTCGACGAGGACATGATGCGCATCGCCCAGCCCGACGCCCTCTTCATGCACTGCCTGCCCGCGCACCGCGGCGAGGAAGTGCAGGCCGAAGTCATCGACGGTCCGCAGTCGGTCGTGTGGGACGAGGCCGAGAACCGCCTGCACGCACAGAAGGCGCTGATGGAGTTCCTGCTGCTCGGCAGGCTCTGACAGACATCGCCCCCCTGAACCCACGAGGCGCCGCATGGAGCTGATGAACCGCTACCTGCCGCGCTACCAGTTCGCGGAGACGCACAGCCTCCACGTGCCGGCGTCGCCCGCGCGCGCGCTCGACATGGCCGCCCGGCCCGAGATCACCGACGACCCCGTGGCGCGCCGCCTGATCGCGCTGCGCGAACTGCCGAACCGGCTGGCCAGCCGGCTCGGCCTCGCCGCCGCCACGCTGCGCCAGCGCGAGGCCTTCGGCTTCTCCGACCTCACACCGCTGGGGCGCGACGGCGAACGCGAACTGGCCTTCGGGCTGGCCGGTCGCTTCTGGCGCTTCGACTACGGCCTGGTCCCGCTGGCCGACGGCCCGGCCTTCGCCGCGCTCGATGCCACGGGCCTTGCCAAGCTGGTGCTTCACTTCACGGCCGAGCCCGAAGGCTCGGGCACGCGCCTCACCACCCGCACCCGGGTCTGGTGCGGCGACGCCGCCGCGCAGCGCCGCTTCACTGCCTACTGGCTGCTGATCCGTCCCGCCAGCGGGCTGATCCGCCGCCGCATGCTGCAGCGCGTGCGTGATGCCGCGCTGCTCGCCTCATGAATCCCTGCCAGACCTGCGGCGCCTGCTGCGCCGCCTACCGCGTCGACTTCAGCGTGCACGAGCTCGACGACAACGGGGGCCGCGTGCCCTCGGGCCTGGCGGTCGACGTGAACGACGCCCTGTGCCGCATGCGCGGCACCGACCACACGCCACCGCGCTGCGCCGCGCTCACCGGCAAGATCGGCCAGTCGGTGGCCTGCGGCATCTACGAATGGCGACCGAACCCTTGCCACGAGCTGCAGGCCGGCAGCGATGCCTGTCAGCGCGCGCGCCTGCGGCATGGCCTCGCGATGCTGTCCGACGAGCTGCACTGACGATTCAAGCAACGGGCACCGGCAACCCGCCCAGCTGTCCCTTGAACTCCTGCAGCGAGAAATGCGTCTGCACGTGGCGCACGCCCGGCAGGCGGTGCAGCTTGCGCTGCAGCAGGTCGGAATAAGCGTCGAGGTCCTTCGCGACCACCACGAGGATGAAATCCGCCGGCCCCGAGATGCCGTGGAACATCACCACCTCGGGAATCGCGCACACCGCGTCCTCGAAGGCACGCGACGAAATTTCGGTCTGGTGGTCGATGCCGACCATCACGAAGGCCAGCACGCCGAAGCCCAGCGCGCGCCGGTTCAGGCCCGCGTGGTAGCCGCCGATCACGCCGTCGTCTTCCAGCTTCTTCACCCGCCGCCAGCACGGCGATTGCGACAGGTGCGCCATCTGCGCCAGCTCGCCCGAGGTCAGGCGGGCGTTGTCCTGCAGCGCGCGCAGCAGCTGGAGGTCGGTTCGGTCGAGGTCGGCTTGCATGATTTGTTCTCCAATTCCCGTTGATTGAATAGATTATTCAATCTTTCGATGATTGATGGATAACTTCTCGACTCCAGGCAGTCACTGCGCATAGCATTCGGCACCCGCCGGCCCCTTGTGGAGCGCCTCCAACCGGCCCACACTGCCCTTTTTCTTCCTTCGCCTTGCCGCCCGCCATGACCGCCCCGCTCCGACTCTGGGACATCTCCGCCCCCGTGCACGCCGGCAGCCCGGTGTTCCCGGGCGACACGCCGTATTCGCAGCAGTGGTGCGCCACCATCGGCCCGGGCTGCCCGGTCAACGTGAGCGCGATCACGCTGTCGCCGCACGTGGGCACCCATGCCGACGCGCCCCTGCACTACGCCCCCGAAGGCCAGACCATCGGCCAGGTCGACCTCACGCCCTTTCTTGGCCCGTGCCGCGTGATCCACGCGATCGGCCGCGGCCCGCTGGTCACCTGGGAGCACATCGCGCATGCCGTGACCGACACGCTGCCGCCGCGCGTGCTCGTGCGCACCTACCCCGCCATGCCGATCGACCGCTGGGACCCGCAGCTCGCAGCCTACGAACCCGCCACCGTCGAGCGCCTGGCGGCCATGGGCGTCAAGCTCATCGGCATCGACACCGCCAGCATCGACCCGGCCGACAGCAAGACGCTCGACAGCCACCAGCGCATCCGCCACCTCGACCTGCGCGTGCTCGAGAACCTCGTGCTCGACACCGTGCCCGAGGGCGACTACGAACTCATCGCGCTGCCGCTGAAGCTGACGAGCGCCGATGCCTCCCCCGTGCGCGCCGTGCTGCGCGAACTTCCCCGCTGAAACCACCCTTTCCATGACGACGACCCTCGCCGACTGCCGCGCCCTCGACGCGCAAGACCCGCTGCGCGCCCTGCGCGACCAATTCACCCTGCCCGATGGCGTGCTCTACCTCGACGGCAACTCGCTCGGCGTGCTGCCCACGGCTGCGCCCGCGCGCATCGCCGAAGTGGTCGCCAAGGAATGGGGCGAAGGCCTGATCCGCTCCTGGAATACCGCGAGCTGGTTCGACCTGCCGCAGCGCCTGGGCGACAAGGTGGCCCGGCTCATCGGTGCCGCGCCCGGCGAGGTGGTGTGCACCGACAGCACGTCCGTCAATCTCTACAAGGTGTTGTTCGCCGCGCTCTCGCAGCAGAAGGCGAGCGGTCGCAAGCTGGTGGTCAGCGAGCGCAGCAATTTCCCGACCGACCTGTACATCGCCGAATCGCTGTGCCGTGAACGCGGCTTCACGCTGAAGCTGATCGACGCGAGCGAATTGCCCACGGCGCTGACCGACGAGGTCGCCGTGCTGATGCTCACGCACGTCAACTACCGCACCGGCGCCATGCACGACATGAAGGCCGTCACCGCCGCCGCGCACGCAGTGGGCGCGCTCACCGTGTGGGACCTGGCGCACAGCGCGGGCGCCGTGCCCGTGGCGCTCAACGACAGCGACGCCGACTACGCCATCGGCTGCGGCTACAAGTACCTCAACGGCGGCCCCGGCGCCCCGGCCTTCGCCTGGGTGAACACGAAGCACGCAGGCCAGTTCGAGCAGCCGCTGTCGGGCTGGTGGGGCCATGCGGCACCCTTCGAGTTCACGCCGCACTACCGCCCCGCCCCGGGCGTCGGCCGCTACCTGTGCGGCACGCAGCCTGTCATCGCATTGGCCGGCCTCGAGTGCGGTCTCGACACCGTGCTCGCCGCCGAAGCCTTCAACGGCACCGGCGGTGCGATGGCCGCGCTGCGCACCAAGTCGCTCGCGCTCACCGACCTGTTCATCCGCCTGGTCGAAGAACGCTGTGCCGGCCAGGGCCTGTCGCTCGTCACGCCGCGCGACCACGCGCTGCGCGGCTCGCAGGTGTGCCTGAGCCGTGAGGAAGGCGCCTACGCCATCGTGCAGGCGCTGATCGCGCGCGGCGTGATCGGCGACTACCGCGCCGGCGATTCGCAGATGCCCGACATCCTGCGCTTCGGCTTCACGCCGCTGTATGTCGGCTTCGAGGATGTGTGGCACTCGGTCGAACACCTCGTGCAGGTGCTCGAGACCGGCGAGTGGCAACGCGCCGAATTCAACCGCAAGAACGCAGTGACATGAGCACCGACAACGACAACAAGACCCCCGAGTCCATCGTCCACGAAGAGAAGGCGCAGCTGGACTTCAGCAAGTCCATGAGCTACGGCGACTACCTGCACCTCGACGAGATCCTGAACGCGCAGCACCCGCTGTCGCCCGCGCACGACGAGATGCTGTTCATCGTGCAGCACCAGACCAGCGAACTCTGGATGAAGCTCATGCTGCACGAACTGCACGCCGCCGTGCAGTGCATCGCGCAAGAGCGCCTGCCCGACGCCTTCAAGATGCTCGCGCGCGTGAGCCGCATCATGGAACAGCTGGTGAGCGCATGGACCGTGCTCTCCACCATGACGCCGCCCGAGTACACGGCGATGCGCCCCTACCTCGCCAACTCCAGCGGCTTTCAGAGTGCGCAATACCGCTGCATCGAGTTCCTGCTCGGCAACAAGAACGCCGCCATGCTCAAGCCGCACGCCCACCGGGCCGACCTGCTCGCGCAGGTCGATGCCGCCTACCGCGCGCCCTCGCTGTACGACGAATCGCTGCGCCTGCTCGCACGCCACGGCCTGCCCGTGCCCGCCGACCGGCTCGAGCGCGACTGGACGCAACCGTATGAATCGAGCGACGGCGTCGAAGCGGCCTGGCTCGTCGTCTACCGCAACCCGCACGATCACTGGGACCTGTACCAGCTCGGCGAAAAACTCACCGACCTCGAAGACGCCTTCCGCCTCTGGCGCTTCCGCCACGTGACCACGGTCGAGCGCGTGATCGGCTTCAAGCGCGGCACCGGCGGCACGGGCGGCGTGAGCTACCTGCGCAAGATGCTCGACGTGGTGCTGTTCCCCGAGATCTGGAAGTTGCGCACCGATCTGTAGTGCGAGATGCGCGGGGCTCGGGGTAGCCCCGGGCGAACGAGGGTTGCTCCATCGGCGCAAAGCGCTACATTTTGGAGAACACGGAGGCTGCCATGAACAACAACACCTCGTTCTCTGCCGACGAGCTCTCCACCCTGCGCGAACATGGCGTCGTGCTCTTCGCCGATCGCGTGATCTTCGACGCGCAGCCGCCGATGCCGCAGCAGCAGATCGATGCCGTGCAGGCGTTGTGCGCCGGCCCGCTGCCCGAAGCGCTGGTCGCGCTGTGGCAGCACACCGCGGGCGGGCGTCTCGACTACGACCTGGCGCTGCCGATGAACGGCAACGTCGAAAGCGTCAGCTGGTCGGAGCTGTTCTGGGACGGCAGCGACGGCTACCGCGATCTTCAGGGCTGGATCGAACACGAACAGGAACTCGCCGAAGAAGCGGCCGAAGACAGCGGCACGCCCTGGAGCGGCAAGCTCACGCACCTTCCTTTCGGTGGCTTCGAGTACTGCGACCGCGTCTACGCGGTGGTCGAGCCCGGCGCCACGCACGGCCAGATCATTGCGTGGAAGCAAGGCCTGCCGCCGGCCTGGACCCACGCGCTGCACGAAGACGGCCTGAGCCCCGTCGCCGCCGACCTGGACGGCGCCTTCGCAGCGCTGCATCTCGACGAAGACCCGCTGGCGCCCACGAGCGACTACTTCTCGGGGCAGGCGCTGCTCGCCTACCTCGACGACCGCCACGAAGGGTACGGGCTGGACCTCGACCTGATGGACAAGCTGGTCACCTTCTATTGCCGCGCCATCGTCGACTGGCGCACCCCGCTCGCCGACGGCACGCTGCGCCATCACCCGGCGCTCGCACGCGCGGCGCTGCGTCACGCGATCGCCGCCGACGACGCCGCGCTGGTCGCCGACCTTGCCGCCGCAGGCCTGAACTTCGAAGGGCCGCATGAAGGCAGTGCACTCGCCACCGACGTGGCCGTGGGACACAGCGCCTTCGCCGCTGCAGCGGCGCTGGTGCGCGCGGGCGCACCGGTGGCGCCTGATGTGCTGCGCAACATCGACGGCCAGATTTCCCCCGAACTCACGCGCGCCCTGCTGGACAACGGCGCCGAACCGACCGTCGCCGCCATCGTGAAATGCGCGGCCTGCGGTGCACCCGCCAGCGCACACCTGATCGCCGACGCCTGCACGCAAATCGGCATCGACGTGCCGCCGGCTTTCGTGGCGGATCGCGACGCAATGTTGATCGAACTGGAAACCACGCTCGCGCAGATGCGCGATGGGACGCAGGGGCATTACCTGGGGCAGGAAGGTCTGGCTGAGCGCATCGAGCATCTGCAGACGTTTCGGCTCTGACGTTTTGTTCCGGGCGACGCTCCCGGCGACGGGGAGCCTTGCTCGGCGAATGTCCTCCGGGCTTCGCCCTCCGGAGGCCGCAGGCCGGGGAGCATTTGCGGAGGAAAGTACCCGATGGCCTGGGCACGCGCCCTGAACGACCCGCGTCAGGCGTCCCACCACCCCTCGTCAAACCGCCCCTGCAGAAACGCCACGAACCCCGACACCTTCCCAGGCACCAGCTTCGGCGAAGGAAACACCGCGTGAATCTCCTGCTCCGGCAACGCATGGTCCCCCAGCACGGCGTTCACCTTGCCAGCCGCCAGCGACTCGCTCGCCACATAGCGCGGCATCAACGCAATGCCCAGCCCATCACGCGCCGCAGCCAGCACCGCCGACAGGTTGTTGGAACGGAAGCGCCCCGAAACAGGCACCGTCACCGGGTCGCCCTTCGGCGTATGCATGCGCCAGAACTCGTCGCCCACCACGCTGCTGTAGATCAGCGCCACGTGCGCGCTCAGGTCCTGCGCGCGCTTGGGCGTGCCGTGCTTCTTCAGGTAGGCCGGCGACGCCACCATGACCCACGGATTGGCGCCGAGGTAGCGCGCGCCCAGTGACGAATCGGCCAGCTTGCCCATGCGGATCGCCACGTCGATGCCCTGCGCGATGAGGTCCACGTAGCGGTCCTCAAAACTCAGGTCGAGCTGCACCTGCGGATGCCGGCGCATGTACTCCAGCGCCAGCGGCACCACCACGCGCCGCCCGAAGGCCACCGACGTGCCCACGCGCAGCAGGCCCTGCGCCTGGTTCTGCCGCAGCTGCACGATGCTGTCGGCCTCCTCCGCGTCGCGCACGATGGTCTTGCACTTCTCGTAGTACAGCGCGCCCGGCTCCGTGAGGCTCACGCCGCGCGTGTTGCGGTTGAGCAGCCGCACCTTGAGACGCGCCTCCGTGGCCGCGACCTGCTTGGTCACGGTGGGCTGCGTGGTGTTGAACTCGCGCGCCGCCTTCGAGAAGCTGCCGGTCTCGACGACCCGCACAAACATTTCCATAGCCAGTAGACGGTCCATGGCCGGATGGTAGCCAGTTATTCCGCCATGGAATAGGTTTTATGGTCCCCAGCCGTCTTCTTGGAATGCGCCCCGCTTCCTACAGTGGGGCCACCTCAAGGAGACTTTCAATGGCAAAGATGACAGCGGTCCAGGCCGCAGTTCTGGTGATGGAAAAAGAAGGCGTGACGCAGGCCTTCGGCGTGCCGGGCGCAGCAATCAACCCGCTGTACTCGGCGATGCGCCAGCGCGGCAGCATCGCGCACATTCTGGCGCGCCACGTCGAGGGTGCCTCGCACATGGCCGAGGGCTACACCCGTGCCATCGCCGGCAACATCGGCGTGTGCATCGGCACCTCGGGCCCGGCGGGCACCGACATGATCACGGGCCTGTACTCGGCCTGGGCCGATTCGATTCCCATTCTTTGCATCACCGGCCAGGCACCGCGCGCCCGCCTCTACAAGGAAGACTTCCAGGCGGTCGACATCGAGTCGATCTCCAAGCCCGTCACCAAGTGGTCGGTCACCGTGCGTGAACCCGGCCAGGTGCCGCAGGTGTTCCAGCAGGCCTTCCACCTCATGCGCTCGGGCCGCCCGGGCCCCGTGCTCATCGACCTGCCCTTCGACGTGCAGATGGCGCAGATCGAGTTCGACATCGACGCCTACGAGCCCCTCAAGCCCTACAAGCCAGCAGCCACGCGCGCCCAGATCGAGAAGGCCATCGGCATGATGCAGGCGGCCGAGCGCCCGCTGATCGTGGCCGGCGGCGGCATCATCAACGCCGACGCGTCCGACCTGCTCGTGCGCTTTGCCGAAGCCACCGGCGTGCCGGTGATCCCCACGCTCATGGGCTGGGGCACCATTCCCGACGACCACCCGCTCATGGCCGGCATGTGCGGCCTGCAGACCAGCCACCGCTACGGCAACGCCACGGTGCTCGCTTCGGACTTCGTGCTCGGCATCGGCAACCGCTGGGCCAACCGCCACACCGGCTCGGTCGACGTCTACACCAAGGGCCGCACCTTCGTGCACGTGGACATCGAACCCACGCAGATCGGCCGCGTGTTCACGCCCGACTTCGGCATCGTCTCCGATGCCAAGGCCGCGCTCGAGCTCTTCGTCGAAGTGGCCGAGGAAATGAAGGCCGCGGGCAAGCTCACCGACCGGGGCGCCTGGGCCGGCGAATGCCGCGAGCGCAAGAAGACCTTGCTGCGCAAGACCAACTTCGACACCGTGCCGATGAAGCCGCAGCGCGTGTACCAGTGCATGAACAACCACCTGGACCGCGACACCTGCTACGTGAGCACGATCGGCCTGTCGCAGATCGCGGCCGCGCAGTTCCTGCACGTGTACAACCCGCGCCACTGGATCAACTGCGGCCAGGCCGGCCCGCTGGGCTGGACCATTCCCGCCGCACTGGGCGTGCGCGCCGCCGACCCGACGCGCAAGATCGTCGCGCTCTCGGGCGACTATGACTTCCAGTTCATGATCGAAGAGCTGGCCGTGGGCGCGCAGTTCAAGCTGCCCTACCTGCACATCGTGGTCAACAACTCCTACCTCGGCCTGATCCGCCAGTCGCAGCGCGGCTTCGAGATGGACTACTGCGTGCAGCTGGCCTTCGACAACATCAACGCACCGGCCGACGCCGGCATCGAAGGCAGCTACGGCGTCGATCACCTCAAGGTGGTCGAGGGCCTGGGCTGCAAGGCGATCCGCGTGCACAAGCAGGAAGAGATGGCACCCGCCATCGCCCGCGCCGAAGCGCTCATGGCCGAGTTCCAGGTGCCGGTCGTCATCGAGGTGATGCTCGAGCGCGTGACCAACATCGCGATGGGCACCGAGATCGACGCCATCAACGAATTCGAACCGCTGGCCGAAAGCATGGCCGACGCACCGACCGCCCTCGCGGTGGCGATGCTGGACTGACCGAGGAGACGAAAGACATGCCCAAGTTCGCAGCCAATCTCACGATGCTTTTCACCGAGCTGCCGTTCATGCAGCGCTTCGAGGCGGCCGCCAAGGCCGGCTTCGAGGCGGTGGAGTACCTCTTCCCCTACCCCTTCGACAAGAAGGAACTCACGGCCGCGTTGCGCACGAACAGCCTGCAGCAGGTGCTGCACAACCTGCCGGCCGGCGACTGGGACAAGGGCGAGCGCGGCATCGCCTGCCACCCGGACCGCACCGGCGAGTTCCGCGAAGGCATCGCGCTGGCCATCGACTACGCCACGGCGCTGGGCTGCCCGCAGCTCAACTGCCTGGTCGGCAAGGTGCCGGCGGGCGTGAGCACCGACGCCGCGCACAAGACCGTGGTCGAGAACCTGCGCCTCGCCGCGCGCGAACTCGAAGCCGCGGGCCTGCGCCTGCTGATCGAGCCGATCAACACCTTCGACATCCCCGGCTTCTTTCTCACGCGCACCGACCAGGCGCTGGCGCTGATCGACGAGGTGGGTTCGGACAACCTGCGCGTGCAGTACGACATCTATCACGCACAGCGCATGGAAGGCGAACTGGGCAACACGCTCACCCAGCAGCTGGCGCGCATCGGCCACATCCAGCTGGCCGACAACCCGGGCCGCGGCGAGCCGGGCACGGGCGAGATCAACTACCCGTGGCTGTTCCAGCACATCGATGCGCTGGGCTACGACGGCTGGATCGGCTGCGAATACAAGCCCCGCGCCACCACGGTGGAAGGCCTCGGTTGGCGCGAAGCCCTCACGAAGAAGCAATGAACGTTCACGAAGGAAACAGAGACATGACCACTGCAGCAAGCGCACAAAAAATCGGATTCATCGGCCTGGGCATCATGGGCGCCCCCATGGCGGGCCACCTGCTCGACGCAGGCCACACGCTGTTCGTGAACACGCACGGCAACACGCCGGAGCCCTTCGTCTCGAAGGCCACCATCTGCGGCTCGGCCGCCGAAGTGGCGCGCAAGGCCGACATCATCTTCATCATGGTGCCCGACACCCCTGATGTGGAGAAGGTGCTGTTCGGCGCACCGGGCGCGGAAGGCGTGGCCGACGGCCTGAAGGGTTCGCAGGGCAAGATCGTGGTGGACTGCAGCTCCATCGACCCGATCGCCACCAAGGAATTCGCGCGCCGCATCGTCGCGCTGGGCGCCGGCTACATCGACGCGCCGGTTTCGGGCGGCGAAGTGGGTGCCAAGGCCGCGAGCCTGACGATCATGTGCGGCGGCGACGAAGGCACCTTCGGCCGCGTGAAGCCGCTGCTCGACAAGATGGGCAAGAACGTCACGCTGGTGGGCGGCGCGGGCGACGGCCAGGTCTGCAAGGTGGCCAACCAGATCATCGTGGCGCTGAACATCGCCGCCGTGAGCGAAGCGCTGGTGTTCGCCTCGAAGGCCGGCGCCGACCCCGCCAAGGTGCGCCAGGCGCTGATGGGCGGCTTTGCCAGCTCGCGCATTCTCGAAGTGCACGGCGAACGCATGATCAAGCGCACCTTCGCGCCGGGCTTCCGCATTTCGCTGCACCAGAAGGATTTGAACCTCGCGATGCAGAGCGCCCGTTCGCTGGGTGTGGCGCTGCCGCAGACCGCGAACGCAGCGCAGCTGATGAACGCCTGCGCGGCGATGGGCTACGGCCAGCTGGACCACTCGGCGCTGGTGAAGGCTTTGGAAGCCCTCGCCCAGCACACCGTGTCGCCTGACTGAACCTAGCTCTTTGCAGCGTCCAGAGACTCTTTCAGGTTGCGTCGGCGCCATGCCCAGGTCTTCACGGCCTGCGGCAGGATGCCGATGCACGACGCGTAGTACGTCACCTTGAAGCCCCAGAAACGCGGCCCGATGGGCGTGTTGCGGAACAGGTCGCCGGCCAGGATGGACAGCAGCGCCTCCTGCATGCGCCAGATGTTGCGCGGCGCCATGAACAGGCGGCGGATGGCGGGCGAGGTGATGCGGTAGATGAACCACGAGAACATCTTCGGGCCGTGCTTCATCACCTTCTCGTAATGGCGGAAGGCCTTCTCGGCCTCCTTCGCCTCGCCCTTGAGCCAGTGGTCTGCGCAGGCCGCGGCCTCGAAGCCGCTGTTCATCGCCAGGTACACGCCCGACGAGAACATCGGGTCGACGAAGGCATAGGCGTCGCCCACCATCATGAAACGATCGCCACGGCAGAACTTGGAGTCGTAGGCGTAGTTGCCGGTGGAGGTGGCACCTTCCATCAGCGTGGCGTTCTTCAGTCGCGCGGCCAGCTTGGGCGCAAGCGCGATGGTTTCCATGAGGAAGTCTTCGAGCGAGCCCTTGCGGCGCTTGAAGTAGGCCGGCGAGGCCACCGCGCCGACGCTCACGGTACCGTCCTTCAGCGGGATGTACCAGAACCAGCCATGGTCGAACCAGAACAGCGAGATGTTGCCCTCGAAGCGGCCCGGCCGGCGCTCGGCGTTGGCGAAGTGGCCGTACAGCGCCGCGCTCGCATGCTTGCGGTTGCGCTGCTTGGCATCGAACTGGTTCGACAGCAGCGTGTCGCGCCCGCTGGCGTCGATCACGAAGCGCGGGCGCCACGCGGTCTCGGTGCCGTCGTCGGCCTTGACCTTCACGAGCGGGCGGTTGTCGGGCGTTCCCTTGCCGGCGTCCATGTCGACGCCGGTGACGCGCCGGCCCTCGAAGGTGCGCGCACCGCGCTTGCCGGCATGGCGGAACAGCAGCTCGTCGAACTCCGAACGGCGCACGTGCACCGCATAGGGAAAGCTCTTGTCCATCGCCTGGCCGAAGTCGAAGTGGCTGGTGTGGTCGTGCCAGGGCGAGACGAATTCGGCGCCGTGCTTGCGCAGGCCGATGGCCTCGACCTCGGTGCGCACGCCGAGCCGGTCGAACAGCGGCATGTTCATCGGCAGCAAGGATTCGCCGATGTGAAAGCGCGGATGCTGCGCCTTCTCGAGCAGCACCACGTCGTGGCCCTTGTCTGCGAGCAAGGCAGCCACCGTGGAGCCCGAAGGGCCTCCGCCGATGACCACGACGTCCGGTTCGGTGCCGGTGAAAGGTCCGGGTGTCATTCGATGTCCCTCCGTGTTGTTCTGTCGCTGTGTCGCTTTGTCGCGATCGACGATGGTTCGCCGCACCGCCCGTGCGGCACGGATTTTTGCCCCCCAAAAACAGGGGTGTTGAAGTTTAGCCAGTCGGCAGACCCTCTCGATCAGGCGGAAGATAGAGGGTCTCGTCGTTCCCCCCGAGAGAAGAGGCACCGCTTTTGCGGTAGCCTCATTGCCCGCCAGAACCAAGGAGACTTTTCAAATGGCTGCATCCCTGTCCCCCGCTGAAGAAGCACTTCGAGAAGCAGCGCGCGAATACCACCGCTCGCCCGTCAAGGGCAAGATCTCGATCACCCCCACCAAGCCCCTGCTGAACCAGCGCGACCTGTCGCTGGCGTATTCGCCGGGCGTGGCCTACCCCTGCCTCGACATTGCGGCCGACCCGTCGCTCGCGGCCGAATACACCGCCCGCGGCAACCTCGTGGGCGTCATCACCAACGGCACCGCCGTGCTGGGTCTGGGCAACATCGGCCCGCTGGCCTCCAAGCCCGTGATGGAAGGCAAAGGCTGCCTGTTCAAGAAATTCGCCGGCATCGACGTGTTCGACATCGAGCTGGCCGAGAACGACCCCGACAAGCTGGTCGACATCATTGCGGCGCTGGAGCCCACGCTGGGCGGCATCAACCTCGAGGACATCAAGGCGCCCGAGTGCTTCTACATCGAGAAGAAGCTGCGCGAGCGCATGAACATCCCGGTGTTCCACGACGACCAGCACGGCACGGCCATCATCTCGGCCGCAGCATTGCTCAATGGCCTGGAGCTGGTCGGCAAGAAGATCGAAGACGTCAAGATCGCCGTCTCGGGCGCGGGCGCTGCCGCCATCGCCTGCCTGGACGTGATGGTCGGCCTGGGCGCCAAGCCCGCCAACATCTACGCCTGCGACTCCAAGGGCCTGATCTACATGGGCCGCGCGGGCGGTTTCGACGAATCGAAGTCGCGCTACGCCCAGAAGGACACCGGTGCCCGCACCCTGGCCGACGTGGTGAAGGATGCCGACGTGTTCCTGGGCTGCTCGGCCCCCGGCGTCATGAGCGCCGAGATGGTCAAGAGCATGGGCACGCAGCCGATCATCCTGGCGCTGGCCAACCCCGAGCCTGAAATCCGCCCCGAGCTGGCCAAGGCCGTGCGGCCCGATTGCATCATTGCCACGGGCCGTTCGGACTACCCGAACCAGGTCAACAACGTGCTGTGCTTCCCGTACATCTTCCGCGGCGCGCTCGATTGCGGCGCGAGCAAGATCACGGAAGAAATGAAGCTGGCCTGCGTGCGCGAGATTGCCGACCTCACCAAGGCCGACATCAGCGAAGAAGTGGCCACCGCCTACGCCGGCCAGGAGCTGGCCTTCGGCCCCGACTACATCATTCCGAAGCCCTTCGATTCGCGCCTGATTTTGCGCATCGCGCCGGCCGTGGCCAAGGCGGCCGCCGCCTCGGGCGTGGCCGCACGCCCCATCGAGGACATGGAGGCCTACCGCCAGCACCTGACGCGCTTCGTCTACCAGACGGGCATGTTCATGCGCCCGGTGTTCAGCGCCGCAAAAATCTCCACCACCAAGCGCGTGGCCTACGCCGAGGGCGAAGACGAGCGCGTGCTGCGCGCCGCGCAGTGGGCGGTCGACGAAGGCCTGGCCCAGCCGATCCTGGTGGGCCGCCCGGCCGTGATCGAGGCGCGCATCCAGAAAGCCGGCCTGCACATCCGCCCCGGCACCGACTTCGAGATCGTGAACCCCGAGGACGATCCGCGCTTTCGCACCTACTGGGAGAGCTTCCACAAGCTCATGGGCCGCCGCGGCGTCACGCCCGAGGCCGCCAAGACGATGGTGCGCCGCTCCAACACCACCATCGCCGCGCTGATGCTGCACCTGGGCGACGCCGACGCGATGATCTGCGGCCTGGTCGGACGCTTCGACGTGCACCTGGAACACATCCGCAACCTGATCGGCCTGAAGCGCGGCGCGCCCGGCTTTGCCACGCTGAATGCGCTCACGCTCGAGAAGCGCACGGTGTTCATCACCGACACCAACGTGAACGAAGACCCGAGCGCCGAGCTGCTGGCCAGCATCGCCGTGATGGCCGCCGAAGAGGTGCGCCGCTTCGGCCTGCCGCCGAAGGTGGCCTTCCTGTCGCACTCGAACTACGGCACCTCCAGCCGCGGCTCGGCGCGCAAGATGCGCCTGGCGCGCGACCTGTTCTCGCAGATGGCACCCGACATCGAGTGCGACGGCGAGATGCACGGCGACGCCGCGCTGTCCGACGAGATCCGCCGCACCGCGCTGCCCGAGACCACGCTCTCCGGCGAAGCCAACCTGCTGGTGTGCCCGAACCTCGACTCGGCGCACATCCTCTACAACGTGCTGAAGATGACCGGCGCAAACGGCATCACGGTGGGCCCGATCCTGCTGGGCGCCGCGAGCTCGGCCCACGTGCTGACGCCCTCGGCGACGGTGCGCCGCATCATCAACATGACGGCGCTGGCCGTGGCGAAGGTGAAGGCGCAGGACTGATGGCGCTGACGTAGTCACCGCGCCCCACCGGCTCCGTCGCGAGCCGCACGCCCCGCCGCGTTCACCGCTGCGGGGCTTTTTTTCGTCCGCCGCATCCTGAGGCGCCCCGGTGCGCGAGGTGCGCCAAAGCGGTGCTTCCAGACGCCCGATCGCCCTTTTCAGAAGCGTCCAACCACCATTTCGACTGGCACGCAATCTGCTAATACCCTGAGCGGATATTTCACATATCTTACTAATATATTAATAAACCAAGCCTTCAGACCCTGGTTCCACCCGCTGTCCACAGCGCCCTTTCTCTTCTTTTTCGAGGTACACGTTCATGAGCAATCCCCGCTGGCAAGGCATCTTCCCCGCCATCACCACCAAGTTCCACGCCGACGAAAGCATCGATGCCGAGGGCACCGCCCGCCACATCGACTTCCAGATCCGCAACGGCATCCACGGCCTCGTCACCTGCGGCTCGCTCGGCGAAGCCAGCACGCTGACGCTCGAAGAGAAACTGCAGGTCGCCAAGATCGCCCTCGAAGCCGCCGACGGCCGCATCCCCGTGCTGGCCAACGTGTCGGAGACCAGCACCCGCGAAGCCCTGCGCTACGTCGACGGCGCCAACAAGCTGGGCGTGGCCGGCTACATGGTCATGCCTTCGGTGATCTACGTGGCCGACGCGCGCGAAGCGATGCTCAACGTGCGCACCATCGCCAACGCGGCTCAGAAACCCATCATGGTCTACAACAACCCGGTGGCCTACCGCGTGGACCTGAAGCCCGAGCACATGGTCGAGCTGGCCGATTGCGAGTGGATCGCGGCCATCAAGGAGAGCACCGACAACATCCGCCGCATCACCGACCTGCGCAACACGTTGGGCGACCGCTACCAGCTGTTCCTGGGCGTGGACGACCTGGCCTACGAAGGCCTCGCCCTGGGCTGCGACGGCCTGCTGGCCGGTGTCGGTTGCGCCTTCCCGCGCGAGACGGTCGCGCTGTACGACCTGATGAAGGCCGGCAAGTTTGCAGAGGCGCTGAAGCTCTACCAGTGGATGACGCCGATGCTGCATCTGGACGTGTCGACCAAGCTGGTGCAAAACCTCAAGCTCATCGACCTGCTGGTCGGCGTGGGCACCGAGCACATGCGCCGCCCGCGCCTGCCGCTCATCGGCGAGGAGCGTGCCTTCATCGAGAAGGTTGTTGGCAAGGCGCTGGCCACGCGTCCGACCCAATACCAGTCGGTCGCCTGAGCCGCCACATACGACGCACCCCAAGGCCCAGAACACCATGCAAGAAAACGCCTTGAAAGAGAGCGGCGGCCTGTCCCGCCGCGTGCTCGACGCGTCGGACTTTGTCCTGCGCTGCGAGCGCCACCTGCTCAGCAGCTTGATGGGCCTGCTCATCGTGCTGGTGCTGCTGAACGTGGTCACGCGCTACGGCGGCTTTCCGCTCTACTGGGTGGACGAGGCCTCGGTGTACTGCGTGGTCTGGCTCACCTTCATCGGTGCGTCGGCGATGACACGGCTGCGGCTGGACTTTGCGGTGACCCTGCTCACCGACAAGCTCGGCACCCGGGCCGCGCGCGTCGCCAAGGCCAGTGCTTCGAGCGGCGTGCTGCTGCTCGGGCTGGCCCTGCTCGCGATGTGCTGGCTGTGGATGGACCCGGCCGGCATCGTGCGCCACGGCTTCGACGCGAAGGAGTTCGCGGCCGAGAGCTTCAACTTTCTCTACACCGAGCGCACGCAGACGCTCGACTGGCCGACGTGGCTGGTGCAGCTCATCCTGCCGATCTTCTCGCTCACCCTCAGCGTGCATGCGCTGGCCAACCTCCTCGAAGACCTCGGCCTGCAGCCCAAGCGCACGCATGACGAGTTCCATGTCGCCAACGCGGACGCCGTGAACTGAAATGCTGACCTCTGCCTTTTTCCTGCTGATCATGCTGGTCGGCGTGCCGATCGGTGCCTGCCTGTGCCTGTCGGGCATCGTCTACATCCTCAACTCGGGCGACACGGTGCTGTTCCAGTCGTTCCCGGTGCAGATGTTCGGCGGCGTCGACAGCTACAGCCTCATTGCGATTCCGCTGTTCATCCTCATCGGCGAGATCATGAACGGCGGCGGCATCACGAAGCGGCTGGTCGACCTCGCGCTGGCCTTCATCGGCTCGGTGAAGGGGGGCCTCGCCTACGTGAACATCCTGGCGAACATGCTGGTGTCGTCGATCATCGGCTCGGCCACCGCGCAGGTGGCGATCATGAGCCAGATCATGGTGCCCGAGATGGAGAAGCAGGGCTACGACAAGACCTTCGCGGCCGGCATCACGGTGTACGGCGGCATGCTCGGCCCGATCATTCCGCCCTCGGTGATGTTCGTGGTGTACAGCGTGCTCGCGCAGGTGGCGGTGGGCGACATGCTCATCGCGGGGATCATTCCCGGCGTGATTCTCACGGTGCTGTTCTTCATCGTCATCGCCTGCATGGGCCTGATCTACAACTACCCGCGCACCGAGAAGCGCACCGTCAGACAGCGGCTGCACACGATCCTCACCGCCTGCCCGACGCTGCTCATTCCGATCGTGATCGTCGGCTCCATTCTTGGCGGCCTGGCCAACCCCACCGAATCGGCGGCGGTGGGCGCGGTGGCCGCCGTGCTGGTGGGGCGCTACGTGACCAAGGAATTCCGCTTCGCGATGATTCCGCAGATCCTGCTGAAGTCGGCGATCTACTCGGCGGTGGTGCTGTTCCTGGTGGCGGCCGCCGCGGTGTTCTCGTGGCTGCTGATCTACGGCAAGGTGCCGCAGGCCACGGCCGCATGGATACAGACCGTGGCGAAAGACCCGATCGCGTTCCTGCTGCTGGTGAACGTGATCCTGCTGGTGATCGGCACCGTGATCGACGGCATTCCCGGGCTGATCATGACCGTGCCGATCCTGTTGCCCATTGCGACGGAAATCTACGGCATCGACCCGCGCCACTTCGGCGTGGTGGTGGTCATCAACCTCGTGCTCGGGCTGATGACGCCGCCGGTGGGGCTGAGCTTCTTCGTGGCCTCGGCGGTGACGGGTGCCAAGCCCGGAAAGATGTTCATCGTCACGCTGCCCTTCTTCCTGATCTGCTGCGTGGCGCTGGTGCTGCTGTCGCTGTTCCCGAGTCTTTCTCTCGCGCTCATCAAATAAGCGCGGATCCGCTCTCTTTCCCGTTCCTTCACTTCACCTCACCCCACCGGAGCTTCGCATGCCCCTCTCCCGCCGCCAGTTCGTCCAGGCCGCCGCCGGCACCGCTGCCGCATCGACCGCCCTCTTCGGCACCGTGTCGCGTGCCGCCGCCGCCAAGGAATTCCGCCTGGGCCTCATCACGCCCGCAGGGCACTCGTGGAACCGCGCCGCGGTGAGCTTCGGCGAGGCGCTGAAGAAGGCCACCGACGGCCGCCTGAGCGCCACGGTGTTCCACTCGGGCCAGCTCGGCAACGAGTCGGCCATGATGCAGCAGCTGCAGTCGGGTGCGCTCGACATGGGCTGGATCCAGGCGGCCGAACTCGGCTCGCGCGTGGCGAGCGTGGCGGCCATCAACGCGCCCTACCTCGTGCGCTCGACCACCAACGTCGCCTCGCTCGTGCGCACGCCCGCGGCGCTCAAGCTGCTCGACGTGCTGCCGCGCGAGACCGGCACCATCGGCCTGGGCTGGGGCATCACCGGCATGCGCGTGGTGTTCGCGACCAAGGACATCGCCTCGCCCACCGACCTGAAGGGCATGAAGCTGCGCATCAACCCCACGCCGGTGTATCGCGACTTCTACCAACTGCTGGGCGCCGCGCCCACGCCCATTCCCACGCCGGGCGTGTTCGACGCCATGTCCAACGGCCAGGTCGACGGGCTCGAAGCCGACATCGAGTTCTCGTGGAACCAGCGCTTCGACCGCGTCTCGAAAACGCTGCTGCCGATGAACGCGCTGTTCATGCCCTTCGCGCCGCTGGTGTCGGGCCGCATCTGGCAGACGCTCGACGCCAAGGACAAGGCGCTCATCACCGACCTCGTGAAGCAGCAGCTCGACGCGCAGATCAAGGACATCGTGACCACCGAGCTGGGCCTCATCGACAAGTTCAAGGCCAGCGGCATCGCGTTCAAGAGCGCCAGCAACTACAACCCCGCGCCGGTCATCGCCGAGTTCGACAAGGTCTGGCTGCCCAAGGCGCCGCAGATCGCCGAGCTGCGCAAGATCGGCGCGACGCTCTGACGGGGTTTCAGGCCCCGAATTCCCAGGCGCGGTGCATGCCGCACACGCCTTGGGCGGGCCGCGCACCTCGGTGATTCACCGGAAGGGTTCGCACCAATCGCGTGCGGGCACCGTTTTTGCTTGAATGCCGAAGCATTCACATTTCGGAACCTTCATGAACAAGCGTCACCTGCTCCAGTCCTTCCTCGCCGCCTCGGCCCTCAGCTTCGGCCTGTCTTCGGCCTTTGCCCAGAGCCCGACGTCGATCAAGTTCCAGCTCGACTGGCGTTTCGAAGGACCGGCCGCGCTGTTCCTGCACCCCGCCGCCAAGGGCTACTTCAAGGCCGCCGGCCTGGACGTGACCATCGACGCCGGCAACGGCTCGGGCGGCACCGTGACGCGCGTGGCCTCGGGCGCCTACGACATGGGCTTTGCCGACCTCGCGGCGCTGATGGAATTCCACGCCAACAACCCCGACAGCCCGAACAAGCCGGTCGCCGTGATGATGGTCTACAACAACACGCCGGCCTCGGTCATGGCGCTCAAGAAGAGCGGCATCACCAAGCCGGCCGACCTCGCCGGCAAGAAGCTCGGCGCGCCGGTGTTCGACGCGGGCCGCCGCGCGTTCCCGATCTTCGCCAAGGCCAACAACATCGGCGCCGTGAACTGGACCGCCATGGACCCCACGCTGCGCGAGACCATGCTGGTGCGCGGCGACATCGACGCCATCACGGGCTTCACCTTCACCTCGCTGCTCAACCTGGAAGCGCGCGGCGCCAAGGCGGCCGACGTGGTGATCCTGCCCTACCCCGACTACGGCGTGAAGCTGTACGGCAACGTCATCATCGCCTCGCCCAAGCTGCTCAAGGACAACCCGGCCGCGGTGAAGAAGTTCCTCTCGGCCTTTGCCAAGGGCGCGAAGGAAGTCATCGCCAACCCGGCAGTGGCCATCGAGTCGGTGAAGGCGCGCGACGGCATCATCGACAGCAAGCTCGAGACGCGCCGCCTGCAGTTGGCCATCGACACCGTCATCAACAGCGCCGACGCGCGCACCGAAGGCTTCGGCGCCGTCAACGCGGGCCGCATGTCGCTCATGGCCTCGCAGGTGTCCGACGCCTTCAACACCAAGACGCGCGTGAGCCCCGACGCCGTGTGGACCGCGGCCATGCTCCCGCCCGCGGCCGAGCTCAGCGGAATCCTGCGCAAGTGATGGCGGCCGGCGCAACGACACCCGACGCAGCCGCCCCCTTCGTCGATTTTCAGGACGTCTGGCTCGCCTACAACGAAGAGTTGCTGCGCGCCAACCACTTCGCGGTCGAGGCCATCGACCTGAAGGTGACGCGCGGCGAGTTCATCGCCATCGTCGGCCCCTCGGGCTGCGGCAAGTCGACCTTCATGAAGCTCACCACGGGGCTGAAGATGCCCTCGATGGGCAAGATCCGCATCGACGGCCAGCCCGTGACCGGGCCGCTGAAGATCTCGGGCATGGCCTTCCAGGCGCCCTCGCTGCTGCCGTGGCGCACCACGGTCGACAACGTACTGCTGCCGCTGGAAATCGTCGAGCCTTACCGCTCGAACTTCAAGGCGAAACGCAAGGAGTACGTCGAGCGTGCCCGCCGCCTGCTGCAGAAGGTGGGCCTGGGCGGCTACGAGGACAAGTTTCCGTGGCAGCTTTCGGGCGGCATGCAGCAGCGCGCGAGCATCTGCCGCGCGCTCATCCACGAGCCCAAGATGCTGCTGCTGGACGAGCCCTTCGGCGCGCTCGACGCGTTCACGCGCGAAGAGTTGTGGTGCATCCTGCGCGACCTGTGGACCGAGCAGCAGTTCAACGTGATCCTGGTCACGCACGACCTGCGCGAATCGGTGTTCCTGGCCGACACGGTGTACGTGATGAGCAAGAGCCCCGGGCGCTTCGTGGTGAAGCGCGAGATCGACCTCCCGCGTCCGCGCGAGCTGGCGCTGACCTACACCAAGGAGTTCACCGACATCGTGCTCGAGTTGCGCAGCCACATCGGCGCCATCCGCGGCAACGCCGCCAACTCCGCCGCGGCGGCAACGCACTGAAGAGGCGGCAATGAACAACAGCAAACAACTCGAACGCTGGTCGCCCTGGCTGCTGCTCGTGGCGGTGCTCCTGCTGTGGCAGGTGATCTGCGCGGGCTTCGGCGTGTCGGACTTCATCTTCCCGAGCCCGCTGCGCATCTGGGAGCAGTTCTGGGAGTTCAAGGCCATCATCGCGGGCCACGCGTGGCGCACCTACTGGGTCACGATGGCGGGCTTCGGCCTGGCGATCGTGGTGGGCGTGCTCATGGGCTTCGTGATCGGCAGCTCGCGCCTGGCCTATGCGGCGATCTACCCGCTCATGACGGCCTTCAACGCGCTGCCCAAGGCGGCCTTCGTGCCGATTTTGGTCGTGTGGTTCGGCATCGGCATCGGGCCGGCGATTCTCACGGCGTTTCTGATCAGCTTCTTCCCGATCATGGTGAACATCGCGACCGGCCTGGCCACGCTCGAGCCTGAGCTGGAAGACGTGCTGCGCGTGCTGGGCGCCAAGCGCTGGGACGTGCTCGTCAAGATCGGCCTGCCGCGCTCCATGCCCTACTTCTTCGGCTCGCTGAAGGTGGCGATCACGCTGGCTTTCGTCGGCACCACGGTGTCGGAGATGACCGCCGCCAACGAGGGCATCGGCTACCTGCTGATCTCGGCCGGCTCGGCCATGCAGATGGGCCTGGCCTTTGCCGGCCTGATGGTGGTGGGCGCGATGGCGATGGTCATGTACGAACTCTTCAGCCTCATCGAGAAGCACACCACCGGCTGGGCGCATCGCGGGTCGCAGAACCAATAAATAATGGGGGCATGACTCCCGAACAGATCACCCGCGCGCTGCGTCGCGCCGACGCCGTGGCGCAACGCGCCATGGCCATGGGCCGCCACCCCTTCGGCGCCGTGCTTGTCGCACCCGACGGCGAGACCATCCTCGCCGAGCAGGGCAACATCGACACGGTGCATCACGCGGAGGCCACGCTCGCGCGCCACGCGGCGCAGAACTGGCCGGCCGAGTACCTGTGGCAATGCACGCTGGTGACCACCTTCGAGCCCTGCGCCATGTGCGCGGGCACGAGCTACTGGGCCAACATCGGGCGCATCGTGTACGGCGCGGAAGAGTCCGCGCTGCTCGCGCTCACCGGCGACCACCCCGAGAACCCGACGCTGAGCCTGCCCTGCCGCGAGGTCTTCGCGCGCGGACAGAAACCCGTCGAGGTCATCGGCCCCGTGCCCGAGGTGGCCGAGGAGATGATCGCCACGCACCGGGGGTTCTGGGAGTCGCGCTAGTGGACCCGCACGGCGTGTTCGCGCCCTACTTGGAACGCTGGAACCTCACGCCCGACGGCGAGGCATTCAGGTCGCTGAGCGGCACGCTGCTGCCCGTGCGCCAGCACGGCGCGCCGGCCATGCTCAAGGTCTCGCACGAAGCCGAGGAACAGGCGGGCAGCCTGCTGATGGCCTGGTGGAACGGCGACGGCGCCGCGCCTGTGCTGGCCCATGACGGCGAGGCCTTGCTGATGGTGCGCGCGCAAGGCACGGCCTCGCTGGCACAGATGGTTCAAGACGGCCGCGACGACGAGGCCACGCGCATCCTGTGCGCCGCCGCTGCGCGCCTGCATGCGCCGCGCCACACACCGCCGCCCCCGACGCTGGTGCCGCTCGCGCGCTGGTTCGAGGCGCTGTGGGCTGGCGCGGCCACGCACGGCGGCGTCTTCGAACACAGCGCACGCACTGCACTCGAACTGCTGGCCGCGCCGCGCGACGGGGTCGTGCTGCATGGCGACATCCACCACGGCAACGTGCTCGACTTCGGCCCGGCCGGCTGGCTCGCCATCGACCCCAAGGGCCTGCACGGCGAACGCGGCTTCGACCACGCGAACATTCTGTGCAACCCGGATGGCGAGAGCGCGCTGGTGCCGGACCGCTTTGCGCGCCGCATCGAGGTCATCTCGGAGGCCACGGGCATCGAGCAGTGGCGATTGCTGCAATGGGTGCTGGCGTGGGCCGGGCTGTCGTCAGTGTGGATGCTGGAAGATGGCGAGGCGCCTGGGAGCACGTTGGAGGTGGCGAAGCTTGCGGCTGCGGCGCTTGGGATCGCCGACTAACGCGCCAACGCATGTCTTGCCCTCACTCTTATCTTGACGTCCTCGCGCGGGTTCTGGCGCTGCCGCTGTCTGAAGGCCTTGCGTCTTCTGACGAGAGCTTTCATGCGGCGTCTGCCGGTGCGGACACGCTGATCGTCGACATCGAGAAACGTCGCTACCACCGCGTGCCCGATGCGCGGCCTCTGCGCTTCGAAGACTCGGCGCACGACGGCGTCGCGCAGACTTCGCTGCAGCTTGAACACAGCGATGGCACCCGCATGATCGCACTGGCCGCGCAAGACGACAGCTTCTGGACGCCGCTGCCCGATCCGCGCGTGATCGGCCTGCCGCGCATCGTGCAGCGGCACGACACGGTGTGGACGTCTCCGGCGCCGCCGCCTTCGAATGCCCCTTCGCGAACCAGCATCTCCGACTGGCTGGGATCGCTGGTCGCGCTGGCGGTGCTGGCCTTCTTTGCCGCCTTCGGTTTCAACGCGCTGCGCTGGTCGCTGGAGGGAGGCTGGAATCTGCTGTGGTTGCTGGTGGGGCTGCCGGTGTTTCCGATCTTCACTGTGCTGACGCTGGCGGTCGCCTACGGCTTTTTCCGAACAGCGGCGCCGCCGCGCCAAGCCCTGAACGCGATCGATGTCGGTCGCGACGAGCGCTTTCGCATCGGCGAACCCCTGACATTTCGCGTGGATGCCACGGTGCCGGCGTCGGTAGGCGATCAACCCGCGGAGCCGCCGCCCCAGATCTTTGCTCGCCTGGTCATCCAGATGGTGAACGACAAGGAGGATGGCAGTTGGTGGGTGGGGAATCTGGGTTGGGACGCGGACCCCGCCGACTGCGTTCCATCGACGCTCACCGGCACAGGCGAACCCCATGTGCACTATGCAGGCACCGTGACGGTATCGCGCAACACGCCGCGCGCGGCACAGGAGCGCTGGTTCCTGACGTTGTCCGCCAGCCAGGAACCGGGTACCGAGCCGTTCCACGTCACCAGCCTCGCCACGCCGCCCTCGATCACGCCCTATCGGATCGTGCAGCAGCCGGATCGCCTGACGCAGCTCGATGCCCTGCTGGACAGTGAGGTGTGGGCTCTGGTTCGAACGGCGTACAACGGGGAAGACGGCACGACGTCCTTCGACGACTTCACGCCGGAGGAGTATCGGGCGGTGTTCACGGTCGACATTGAAGCGCTCGTGGACCACGCGATGGCCACCCGTTGGTACGAAGGCCAGATCAAGACCGCGCGAGTCGGCGGCGACAGCACCCTCTATCTGCTGAAAGAAGGTCCCGCCTACAAGGTGATGTTCACCGAACGCTGGTGGACCGAGTCGCTGTACGAGTCGACCGATCTGCGCAGCGCCGTGGCGCGCTACCTTGTGGCAAACCAATTCTGTGTCCGACGCCTGCCGGGCGCGCAAGCGCTGGAGATTCCAGCGCCCTACAGCGACATGAGGCCTGATTCAGCCCCACCGGCTTCCGCAACCGACGAGGCGCCCCCTCAATCCAACAGCAGCGACGCCTCATCCCGCCAATAAGCCACCGCCGCCAGCCACCCTTCCCACACGCACCCATTGCAACCGCGTCCGCAGCAGGTGGTCGGCTCCGGCGGCGGCGCACGCATCGCGAGCCCTTCGGCATCAAGCATCGCCTGCACGCGCGCAATCAGCGCCTGCGCGCCGACAAGGTTCGTGGGTTCGGGCAGCCGGTCGATGGCATTCATGGCAGACGATTCTTCTTCACGCGTCGAGGTTCATCAGCTCGAGGCGCATCTTCGCGCCGCCCGATTCGCTCGACCCGATGCTCAGCTGGCCGCGGTGCAGTCGCGCCACCTCGGCCACGAGGTGCAGGCCCAGCCCCGCGCCGCGCCCGCGCGGCACGAGCCGGTGGAACGGCGCCACCACGCGCTCGCGGTCGGCCTCGGGAATGCCGGGGCCCGAGTCGCGCACCTCGATGCACGAGGGCTCGCACAGCCGCACCTGGATGTCGCAGCCCGGCCCGCCGTGCTCGATGGCGTTCTGGATCAGGTTGGAGAGCGCGCGTTCGAGCGAGGGCGCATCACCGCGCACCGTGAGCGGCTGCGGCGCATCGACCGACAGCGTGCAGCGGCTGCGGATCGCGAGCGGCGCAATGTCGGCCGCCACGCGCTCGCAGAGCGACTTCAGCTCCACCTGATGGTCCAGCGACAGGCCGTGGTCGAGCCGCTGCAGATCGAGCAGCTGCTCGGCCAGCGTGGCGAGCCGCGCCGAGGCCTGCATCAGCTTCATCTTCAGCGGATCGTTCGGCAGGCCTTCGAGATGGATCTGCAGCGTGGTGATCGGCGTGCGCAGCTCGTGCGCGGCATCGGCCAGAAAGCGCTCCTGTCGGTCGTAGCCTTCGTTGAGCCGATCGAAGGCGCGGTTGACCGCATTGACCAGCGGGCGGATCTCGCTCGCCACATTGGCCAGCGGCAGGCGCGTGGTGCGCTCGTGCACGTCGATGCCTTCGGCGTGCTCCGCCGTGGCCACCACGCCTTTCAGGCCGCGCTTGACCACGAAGGGCGTCGCGAGGATCACGCCGAGGCAGGTCACGAGTGCCATGGGCGCCACCAGGAACAGGAAGGCGATGCCGGTGCCCTTGAGCGTGTTCTCCAGCGTGAGCGGGCCGCCGGTCTGCGCCATGACGGCTACCGGGCCTGCGCGCGATTCGACGCGTTCGAAGCGGGCCTTGGGGCGCGTGCCGTCGGTCTCGGGGTCGATGGCCATGCGGTCGGTGCCGTCGAGCGCGTCGAGCAGCCGCAGGTAGGTGGGCGGCACCACGCCGTGGCGCAATTCCGCGCCGTGGCTGTCGCGTGCGATGAACCAGAACTGCGGGTCGGCCTTCTGCAGCCGCCGCAGCGCGCTCGTGGGCTCGGCCACCAGGTGGCCGGCGGCGTCGCGCGTCAGGGCGCGCTGAATCGATGCCACCGTTTCCTGGCCGTTCTCGTCGACCACGCGGCCCAGCGCCCAGGCCAGGCCGAGAAAGCCGCCCATCACCAGCAGGCCGACCACCACCTGCAGCAGGATCAAGCTCCAGATCAGCCGCCAGCGCAGCGAAAGCAGACTGAAGCTCATGCCGACGACGATGGCACGCACATGAGGTAGCCCACGCCGCGGATCGCATGGATCTCGACCTGCGCGCCGGCCTTGTCGAGCTTGGAGCGCAGGCGCGAGACGTGCGTGTCGAGCGCGTTCGACTGGATGTCGTCCTTGTGGCCGTACACGCGGTCTTGCAACGCCTCGCGCAGCACGGTGCGGCCACGGTGTTCGAGCAGCGTCTCGAGCACGAGCAGTTCACGCCGCGGCAGCGTGAGGCAGGCCTCGCCCACGTGGGCCTGGCGCGTGTGGTGGTCGAAGCGCAGCTGCCCGAGCGTCATGATGAAGTTGGCGCGCACCGCGGGGCGGCGAGCCAGTGCGCGCACGCGCGCCAGCAGCTCGTCCATCGAGAAGGGCTTGGCCAGGTAGTCGTCGGCGCCGCCGTCCAGGCTCAGCACGCGCTCGGCCACATCGGTCATGGCGGTGAGCACGAGCACGGCGCAAGCGATGTGGTTCTGCGCCAGGAAAGCGACGAGCGAAAGCCCATCGCCGTCAGGCAGACCGCGGTCGAGCACGACCACGTCGTAGGGCGCACCGAGCGCGGCCTCTTCGGCCGCGCGCAGCGAGCTCGCCACATCGACCACCGCCTGGTTCTGGCGCAGCGCCGACGCGAGCGCCTGGGCCAGGTCGGCTTCGTCTTCGACAAGCAGGATTCTCATTTGGGGGGATGGACAAGGAACCGGACAGGCGGATGATTCTAGAGAGCCCTCACACCGGGTAACGCAATGTTCACGCAATGCATGCGCCTACGCTGTGGCGCTTCCCTCTCCTGAAAGCGCATCGGTGACGCCCCTCCGCCCGAACCCCGCCGCCCTCCCCGTCACGCCCTGGCACCTGGCGCTGGGGCAGCGGTTCGCCACGCTGTGGGTCGTGAAGATGATCGGCAGCACGCTCGGCATCTCGGGCTTCTTCGTCCTGTACTTCTGGGTGATGCACCACCCGCCCTCGGTGCCGACGGTGATGCCGCTCACAGCCATCGACCACTGGGTGGGCGTGAGCGACGACGCGATGCTGCTGTACAGCTCGCTGTGGTTCTACATTTCGCTCGCACCTGCCTTCGCAAAAAACAAGGCCGAGCTGTGGGCCTGCGCACGCGGGGCCGCGCTCATGGCGGCCATCGGGCTGGCGGTGTTCTGGTGTTTTCCGACGGTGGTGCCGAGCTTCGCGATCGACTGGTCGCAGTACCCAGCGCTGCAGTTCCTCAAGAGCGCCGATGCAGGCGGCAATGCCTTCCCGTCGCTGCATGTGGCGTTCGCGGTGTTCGCGGCCGTGTGGCTCGGCCGCCAGCTGCGCAGCGTGCAGGCGCCCGCGTGGACGCAGTGGGTGAACCTGCTGTGGGCTGCGGGGATCGTCTATTCGACGCTGGCCACGCGCCAGCACGTGCTGCTCGACGTGCTCGGCGGTGTGCTGCTGGCGGGGTTGGTGTGCTGGCGTCGCGCGCCGCGTACGCGGCTGGTGCTGGCCGAGGCGTGAGCGCCCTCGGTTACCAGAAAATCCAGAGCGCCAAGCCGCCGAAGATCGTCCACTTCACGAGGTAGTAAGCGCGCTTGTCCCAGGCCTTCAGGCGCTTGCCGACCACGCGGATCTGGTAGATGTACTTGAAGGCGCGGTTCAGGCCGCCCGTCTTGTCGCCCGCATCGTTGGGCGAGGCGGCGGCGGCCAGCAGGTTCTTCGCGAACCAGCGGTTCACGGCGCTGGCCCAGCGGTACTTCAGCGGACGCTCGATGTCGCAGAACAGGATCACACGGTCGTGGTCGGTGGTGTTCTCGGCGTAGTGGATGTAGGTCTCGTCGAACACCACGGCCTCGCCGTCCCGCCAGTGGTAGCGCTGGCCGTCCACGTCGATGTAGCAGCCTTCGACGCCCGGCGTCCACAGGCCCAGGTGGTAGCGCAGCGAACCGGCAAACGGGTCGCGGTGGCGAACGAGGCGGCTGCCCGGGGGCAGCTCGGCGAACATCGCGGCCTTGATGGTGCCGATGCCTTTGAGCAGTTCGGTGGTGCGCGGGCACAGCACGGCGGCCGAGGGGTGGGCCTCGTCGTACCACTTCAGGTAGAAACGCTTCCAGCCGCTCTTGAAGAAGGAGTTGAAGCCCACGTCGTTGAACTGGCTCGAGGCCTTGATGCTGCCGCCGTTGCGCATGGCGAGCGCTTCTTCGCGGATGACTTCCCAGTTTTCCTCGAGGATGCGCATCTCGGGGAACTCGGCAGGCGACAGGTACGGGGTACCGGGCACCTTCGAGAAAAGGTACATGAAGACGTTCAGCGGCGCCAGGAAGGTCGAGTGATCAGAGAGCTGTCTGAAGAACTTGTGCCGGACCTGGCCACGGAAGTGAACGTAGAGTGCGCTGAGCACGAAGATGGCAAGAATGACCCACTTCATTGGTGAAAGTGTCCTGTAGACGAGCGCCGGGGGAACCGGGTAGTGTAAATCGTTGACCCGAAAAGGGGCGCCCAAAGGCCTTTCCCCCCGGGCTCAGGCGCAGACGAGCATGGGCTGCGGCACGTCGGCCTGCGCCAGTGGCAGCCGCACTCTGGCCCGCAACCCCCCGCCCAAGGCCTCGTCGAGCACGACGTTGCCGCCGTGCCGGTCGACCACCGACTTGACGATGGCCAGGCCCAGCCCGCTGCCGCTTTGCGTCTGGTCGGGGTTGCGGAAGAAACGGTCGAACACGCGTTCGCGCAGCGCGGGCGGAATGCCCGGCCCGGTGTCGGCCACGGTCAGCAGCGCCTGGGCGCCCTCGCGCACCACGTGCACCGTCACGGTGGCGCCGCAGGGGCTGTATTTGATCGCGTTGTCGATCAGGTTGTCGATCATCGAGACCAGGCTCTCGCGCTCGCCGAGCACCGGCACGGCGTCGTCGCACACCAGTTCGAGCTCCACGCCTCGCGATCGCGCCAGGCCCTCGATCATGGCCAGCCGGTCCTGCACCAGCCCGTCGAGCGACAGCATCACGGGCAGCGCGTTGGTGGCCACCGCGTCGCTGCGCATGAGCTGCAGCAACTGCCCCACCAGCCGGGCCGCGCGGTCGTTGCTGCGCAGCAGGTTGGCCATGAGCTCGCGCTGGCCTTCGTCGGTGCTCTGCCCTTTCATCGCCTCGACGTTCACGCGCATGGCCGCCAGCGGCGTGCGCAGCTCGTGCGCCGCATCGGCGATGAGGCTGCGCTCGCGCGTGGTGCTGTCGCGCACCCGCAGCAGCAGGCTGTTGATGCTCTGCACCAGCGGCTTGAGCTCCTTGTGCGGCGGCATGTACGACAGCGGCGTCAGGTCGTCGGGGCCGCGCTCGGCGGTTTCGCGGCTCACCTGGCGCCACGGGCGCAGCGCCAGCCGCACCGACAGCCACGCCGGAAAAATGAGAAACGGCAGGCTGATCACCAGCGGCAGCAGGTAATAGCCGCGCGACAGGATGGTCACGGCAAACCGCCACACGCTGGGCTCGGCCAGCACCACGCGGGTGTCGGCAATGGGCGAGGCCATCGTGCGCGCACGCCATTCGCGCCCGCCCGCGACCAGCGTCTCGTTGCGGTTGGGCACCGAGTTCAGCAGCACGGGCACATTGGCGCGCGAGTTGTAGATCAGCTTGCCGTGCTGCCACACCTGCATGACTGCCAGGGCCTCGTTCGTCTCGTCGCCGTCGCCGAACGCCTCGACCAGCGCGGCATCGAAAGCTTCGAGCGCTTCCCGCTGCTGTGCGGGATGGGCTTCCAGGCTCTGCGCAATGAACATCACGGCGTCGAAGGTCTTGAGGAACCTCAGCAACCCGGGGTCCTTGTACGAGTCGTACAGCAGCAGGCCCACAGCCGACGTCCACAGCAGCGCGACCACAGTCATCTGCGCCACCAGCAGGCGGCGCATCAGGGACGGCTGGTTCCAGTTCTTCCAGCGCCGCGCCAGCTGGCGCATCATTTCGACGGGCTCCGCACCAGCGACTGCGTGTCGATCACGTAGCCGATGCCGCGCACCGTGCGGATGTAGCCCTGTCCGATCTTCTTGCGCAGGTTGGAGATGTGCACCTCGAGCGAGTTGCTGCCGTTGGCCTGGCCGCCGGGCAGCACCTGCTCTTCCATCACGCGGCGCGTGACCACGCGGCCGGTGCGCTTGAGCAGCAATGCGAGCAGGTCGAACTCGCAGCGCGACAGCTCGACCGGGTCGCCGTCGACGATCACGCCACGCGTGGGCTCGTGCAGCGCCAGGCCGCGCATGCGGATGGTCTCGTCGTTGAAGCCGTAGCTGCGGCGCGCCAAGGCCCGCACGCGCGACAGCAGCTCGGCCAGCGCAAAGGGCTTCACGAGGTAGTCGTCGGCGCCGTCGTCCAGGCTGCGCAGGCGGTCGTTGAGCGCGTCGCGCGCACTCAGCACGAGCACCGGCAAGATCTGGCGGGTGCGGCGCAGTCGCAGCAGCAGGTCGAGCCCGTCGCCGTCGGGCAGGCCGAGGTCGAGCAGCACCATGTCGAAGGCGCCGTTGTCGAGGGTGCGCAGGGCGTCGTCGAGCCGGCGGACCCACACCACGTCCATGCCCTGGTTGGCGAGCGCAATGCGCACGCCGTTGCCAAGGTCAAGATCGTCTTCAACAAGCAAAAGATTCATGGGGGGATTCCAAGCGAACAAGCCCGGTTCCGGGAAGTGGCCGAAGTATCTGCCACACCCCGTCGCCCCGCTTCAGGAAGCCTTCATGAAGGCTGCAGGGCTTCTTCAGGTGGCATGCCCACACTGCAAGGCTCCTACTTTCTTCTTCATGCCTGGAGCATCGACGTGCCTCGCCCCTCACCTTCCACGGCTCGCCCCCACTGGGCGAACCCGCTTCACTTCCAGCGCCGCGACCTGCTGCGCGCCGTGCTCTTCGGCAGCGCGGCCGGGCTGGCAGCCTGCGGGGGTGGAGGCAACAACGTCGGCACGCTCCCCGCCCCCATCGATCACGACCGGCCCGTGACATCCACCGACCGCCGCGTGAAGGTGTCGACCGCGCCCGAGGTCTCGCTGCAGGTGCGCGACTGGCAGCGCCCCGGCGGCACCGATGCGTCGGCCCCCGTGATCGTGCTGCTCGCCGGCCTCGGCGGCAACGCACGCTGCTTCGACAGCCTGGCGCCCGCGCTCGTCGCGGCCGGCGCTGCCTCGCGCGTGGTCGCGGTCAGCCGACGCGGCTATGGCCTGTCGGACAAGCCGCTGCCGGTGAAGAGCGCCACGCAGCACTACGAAGTCGACACGCTGGTCGACGACCTGGCCGCGCTGTGCGATGCGCTCGGCCTCACACGCGTGGTGCTCGGCGGCCATTCGATCGCCGGCAATGAGCTGACGCGCTTCGCGAGCCGCTTCCCCGACCATGTGCGCGGCCTCGTGTACCTCGATACCACCTTCGACTACACGAAGGACGCAGACACCGGCGGCGAAGACCCGCCGATGAACCGCCGGCTCGACGAGCCCGCACCCACGCCCGACGACGGCCGCTCGATGAAGGCGGCCGTTGCGTACCTGCGGCGCAAGTCGAAGAGCTGGTGGCCCGCACTCGAAGCCAACCTGCACGACGCGCTCGACGAGCTGGCCGACGGCAGCGTGCGCCCGAACACACCCGACGCCGTGGAAACCGCGATGGACACCGCGGCCCACCGCTTCTCGCCCGACTACCGGGTGGTGCGCGCGCCGGCGTTGGTGGTGACCGCGCTGCCGCTCGACCAGCGCGACCTGTTCCCCTGGCTCGAACGTCCGCTCGATGCACAGACCGGCAAGGACGCCGCCGACTTCCTGCGCATCTTCCGCCGCGTGCGCCGCGCCGATGCCGACCGCCTCGTCGCCGCGCTGGACACGCCGCACCGGCTCACGCTCGACCACTGCAACCACACCGACTTCTTCATGGAACGCGAGGCCGAGGTGGTGCGCGCGATCCAGTCGATGCGGTGGGCCTGATCTTTCCTTCTTTACTTCCGCAGCAGCTTGATCAGTGCCGCCAGTTCCTCGCCGCCGAGCCCCGCCGCATCGGCGCGCCGGAACAGGCCTGCGGCGAAGGTCGGGAACTCGGTGTTGATGCCCGCCTCTTGCGCGGTCTGGAGGATGCGCTGCGTGGCCTCGACCGAAATGCGCATCGGGCTCTGCGTGATCGCGAAGTCGCCCGACTGGATGACCGCGCCCTCGTGCTGAAGAAAGCCCGCGAAGGTCGGCATGATGCCGGCCACGATGCGGCCGTATTCGGCCACGTCGAAGCCTTCGTGCTCGGCAATGCGCGCACCGTGCAGAAAACCGAGCATCGTGCCGTAGATGCTGGAGAGCGTGGCGAGGTCCATGGCCGCGGTCGCGCTGGCCTTCTCGCCGAGGTAAACGATGCCGCCGGCCAGCACCTTCAAGAAGGGCTCGGCCTCGGCGAACACGGCCTGCGCGCCGGACACCAGCAGCGGCGTGTCGGCCCGGCCCATCTGGTCCGGCGCCGCCTGGATCGCGCCTTCGAGGTACGCGGCGCCATGGCGGTGCGCCCAGGCCTCGGCCTCGCGCGCGTCCTTCGGGCTGCCGGTGGTGAGCTGCGCGAGCAAGCGGCCGTCCATGGCGGCGGCCACGCCGTCCATCGCGAAGATCGCGTCGGCGGCGCGGTAGTCGTACACGCACATCACGGCCATGCGGCTCGCGCGCAATGCCTCGGCCGCGCTGCGCGCCAGCACGGCGCCGCGGGCGACCAGCGCGTCGGCCTTGTCGGCCGAGCGGTTCCACAGCGTGACCTTGTAGCCCTGGTCGAGAAAGAGCCGCGCGATGACGACGCCCATCGCGCCCAGGCCCAGAACCGATACTTCCTTCTTGGTGTTGCTCATGGCAATCCGATGCAGTGGTTGATGACGGCTGCATCGTAAAAATTACACTCCCCTATGGTCAAGTACCTACGATAAAGTAAGGTACTTACCAAATGGGAAGTATTGGAACCACAAGGAGCACCGGATGGCAGCAAAGAAGCCCTACAACTGCGGCATCGGCCCCGCGTTCGAGGTCATCGGCGGCAAGTGGAAAGCCGTCATCCTGTGGGAGCTGCATGCGCAGCCTTACCGCTTCGGCGAGCTGAAGCGGCTGCTGCCCGAGATCAGCGAGAAGATGCTGATCCAGCAGCTGCGCGAGATGGAAACCGATGGCCTCGTGCACCGTGAGGTGTTCCACGAAGTGCCGCCGCGCGTCGAGTATTCCGAGACAAAACTCGGCGCCACGCTCAATGCGGCGCTCGGGCCGCTGGCCGATTGGGGCGACCGCTACGCCAAGCGCGTGGAGGCGGCGCGCAAGCTGGCCGAGGCGGCGAAGTAAAAAGAGGCCGCGGCCTCAGTCAGCCCAGCCGGTCTCGATTTCGGTCTTCACTTCCGTCATGAGCTTGTGCACCGGGCACTTGCCGGCCACGCGCAGCAGCTCGTCGCGCTGCGCCTCGGTCAGGTCGCCGGTCAGGCGCAGGCCCGACTTCAGGCGATAGATGCCCTTGCGCTCTTCGCTGTCATCGCGATCGACCACGACCTCGATGTCTTCCACCGGAATGCCCTTGCGGCGCGCATAGAGCAGCACCGTGAGCGCCTTGCAGGCCGCGAGCGACGCGTCGTACAGGTCGTGCGGTTCGGCACCGCCGTCGCTGCCGCCGCCCGCGGGCGAGGCATCGACCGGGATCTCGTGGTTACGGATCTTGAGGATGTGGCGCGTGCCGGTGGTGCCGTCGCGGCGGATCGAGAGGGTCATGCCGATGTCCTTGAAGGGGTGAAGAGAAAGCTCAGGCCAAGTCTTTCACATACAGGAGGGTCGTGAATCCGCTGTGCCATTCGAGGTCGGGGTAACGGCCGGCCTCGCGGTAGCCGAGCGCGCGGTGCAGGCCCTGGCTCTGCGTGTTGAAGGTGTCGGTTTCGAGCCGCGCCAGCGCCACGCCGTCGGCGCGCATGCCGGCTTCGGCAAAGGCCATGAGCGCACGGGCGATGCCCTTGCGCTGGTGCGCGGCGGGCACGTGCAGCGCCTGCACGAAGTCGTGCTCCCAGTGCACCATGCCGACCACCTCGCCCTCGAGTTCCGCCACGAAGAAGGCCGGACCGCTCTCGTCGATGTAGCCCACGGGCTCGCCGCTTTCGGCATAGGCCTTCGCGGCCTCGGGCGTGAGCTGCGGCAGCCAGGTGCTCGCGAAGGTGTCGTCGAGGATGGCCTTCACCGCGTCGAAGTCGGCCAGGCACCAGGGCCGGATGTCGATGGCCGCCCCGCTCACCGGTCCACCGCCAGCATCAGCGTTTCCTTGATCTCTTCCATCACCACGTAGCTGTGCGACTCGGCCGCCACCGGCAGCTTCTTCAGGATGTCGCCCAGCAGGTGCCGGTACTCGCTCATGCCGCTCAGGCGCGCCTTCACGAGGTAGTCGAAACTGCCCGACACCAGGTGGCATTCGAGCACCTCGGGCATGTGCAGCAGCTCCTGCTTCACCTTGTCGAACACGTCGCCCGACTTGGCCGAGAGCTTGATCTCCACGAACACCAGCAGCGTCTTGCCCAGCGCCTCGGGCGACACGTGCGCGTGGTAGCCGGTGATGACGCCGTCGCGTTCCATGCGCTTCACGCGCTCGGCGCAGGGCGAAGCCGACAGGCCGATGCGCTCGGCCAATTCGGTCATGGCAATGCGGCCCTGGCGCTGCAGCAGGTCGAGGATCTTGCGGTCGATTCGGTCGAGTTCGGGCATTTCACTCCGCGCGGGGCATTGGACGATTTTTGGCAGCGATTTTCACTGCCAAACGTCTAAAAACAATGAAATCCACTTCATTGTGCACTTTAGATTCACATCATTCCACTCAGATACGCGAATACACCATGAAAGTCATCGTTCTCGGCGGCGGCGTGATCGGCACCACCACGGCGTATTACCTCGCGCGCTCCGGCGCCGAGGTCACCTTGCTCGATCGTCAGGCCGGCGCGGCCGAGGAAACGAGCTTCGGCAACGCCGGCCAGGTGTCGCCCGGCTACTCGACGCCGTGGGCCGCACCCGGCATTCCGCTGAAGGCGATCAAGTGGATGTTCCAGAAGCACGCGCCGCTGTCGATCCGCCCCGACGGCTCGCTGTTCCAGCTGCGCTGGATGGCCGCCATGCTGCGCAACTGCTCGCCCGAGCGCTATGCGGTCAACAAGGAACGCATGATGCGCGTGGCCGAATACAGCCGCGGTTGCCTGCAGCAGCTGCGCGCCGACACCGGCCTGCAGTACGAGCACCGCACCGGCGGCACACTGCAACTCTTTCGCACGCAGGCGCAGCTCGACGCGGTGCAGCGCGACATCGCCGTGCTCGAGGAATGCGGCGTGCCTTATGAACTGCTCGACCGCGACGCCCTGGCGCGCGTCGAACCCGGCCTGGCCGGCGCGCGCGACCGCCTTGCGGGCGGCCTGCGCCTGCCCAACGACGAAACCGGCGACTGCCACCTGTTCACGCGCGGCCTCGCCGAGATCGCACGCGGCCTGGGCGTCGACTTCCGCTTCGGCCAGACCATCGACGGCCTCGAAACCGACGGCGGCCGCATCACCGGCGTGCTCACCCGCGCCGGCAAGATCCTCACGGCCGACCGCTACGTGATGGCCTTCGGCAGCTACTCGCGCGCCGCCATCGCCTCGCTGGGCCTCGACATTCCGGTGTACCCGGTCAAGGGCTATTCGCTCACCGTGCCGCTGCTCGACGAATCGCTCGCACCGCAATCGACGGTGCTCGACGAAACCTACAAGGTCGCCGTCACGCGCTTCGACAACCGCATCCGCGTGGGCGGCATGGCCGAGCTCGGCGGCTTCGATCTGCGCCTGAACCCGGCGCGCCGCGCCACGCTCGAGAAAGTGGTGAGCGACCTGTTCCCGGGCGGCGACCTGCCGAACGCCAGCTTCTGGACCGGCCTGCGCCCCATGACGCCCGACAGCACGCCCATCGTCGGCGCCACGCGCTACCCCAACCTGTTCCTGAACACCGGCCACGGCACGTTGGGCTGGACCATGGCTTGCGGCTCGGGCAAGCTGATTTCGGACCTGGTGACGGGTCAGCGGCCGGAGATTCGCACGGATGGGTTGGCGATGGATCGCTATGCGCAGGGGCCGTCGCGTGCGGCGCGGCCGAATCCGACGACTGCGACTGCCTGACGCTGTCGATTGCGTTCGGGGCGCGTGCACAGGCCACCGGGTACTTCCCTCCGCGAATGTCCCCCGGGGCTGCGCCCCTCCTCCTTGATTTCGCTGCGGGAAGCACCCAGTGTCCTGCGCACGCCGGGCGCTGTCGTCGTGCTGCGCGATCAATCACCGCACTGCCCAACGCTCACGTCGATGGGGTGCCTTGCGCAGCGAAATCAAGGGGGAGGCCGCAGGCCGGAGGACATTCGCGGAGCAAGGCTCCCCGTCGGCGGGAGCGTCGCCCTGAACAACAACAACGCTGAAACCGCTCAGGCAGCCTTCGCGATTGGGATCGTCATCCCGCGATAAACCTCCGCCTCCCCATGCCTCGCCAGCAGCTGCATCAGGTGCTTGCGAATCAGCATCCCCGGCCGGTCGGACTCCATCGAATACTCCACGCCGCGCCGCCGCGTGTCGACCAGCGCATCGGGGTCGGTCGATTCGAGGATGTCCTTGTCCTCGCGCGTGATCTCCTCGTCGAAGTCGATCAGCATCTGCGCCGCGCAATCGGCCTCGGTGTCGTTGCGGAACAGCCATTGGCACAGCTGCATGCGCCCGTCGTCGATGGGCGTGAAGCAGTTGATGATGATGTGGCGGATGCCGCTCGGGTACTCGATGTCGAGCCGGCGTGAGAACGGCAGGAAGTAGGCGTTGCGCATGTGGCGCGTGGTGATCGCATCGGTCACGCCGCTGATCGAGTGGAACTTCACCGGGTTGGTCGCTTCGATCACCGTCTCGGCGTAGAAGCCCGATTCGTTTTCCACCAGCTCGTACTTGCTCGGCTTCGGGCTCGCGGCCACGCCGAAGGTGGCGCGGTGCACAAAACTGAAGTGCGAGTTGTCGAACGAATTTTCGAGCGCGCGCATCGGGCTGGTCTGCCATTCTTCGTAGAACTGGAAGATCGTGCGGTAGCCCGGGTCTTCGAACTCGGGAATGGCCGGGATGTCGGCAATGGGCTCCTCCAGCGCCACCCATGCATAGCCGTAGCGCGCGGTGCAGCGGTAGGCGGTGGTCTTGTACTCGGGCGAGATCTTGCGATCGGGCTCGTACTGCGGGATGCGCACCACCTGGCCGCTGCGGTCGTAGGTCCAGCCGTGGTAACCGCACTGGATCGCGCCCTGCCCGCAGGCCTTGCCTTCGCCGTCCACGCACCAGCCCTTCGAGAGTTTGGCGGTGCGGTGGCAGCAGCGGTCGCGCAGCGCGGCCGGCTGGCCGTCGGCGTCGAGGAACAGAACGATGTCTTCGCCCAGCAGCCGGAACGGCTTGGGGCCATGGGCCAGTTCGGTGAGCGGCATGACGGCATGCCAGAACTTGCGGAAGACGGGTTGTTGGGTGACGAGCATGGGCGAACTCCTTCGATGTTGCGTGTGGGGACGAACGTGAAAGAGCAATTTCCTGCTTCGTCGGCATGCTTGATAAAAAACATGCGCGAGGCTGAACGCTTCTACTCTGCGCCGATCGACTTGCAATTAGCGCGCCCGGATTGTGGCGCGCCCCGGCCGCACTTCCAAGCCCCACCCTGCGATGCCCGAGCGCCGCGCCCTGGCATGCCTCATGCAAGACAGCCTGCAAGAGTAGAAGCGTTCAGCAGCGCACGCACCATCCCCGTGCGCCCGCCCGGAAATTGCTCTTGAGGCGCCTCCCGCCCTGGTGGGAGGCATCCGTCAAGACCACCGACTCCGAGGCCCCACCATGCAACGCCGATCCTTTCTTGCCGCAGCTGCCACCGCCGCCACCCTCGCCGCCCCTGCCGTGTTCGCGCAGGGCGGCAAGCTCACCCCGCTCAAGTTCACGCTCGACTTCCGCATCAACGGCCAGACCGCACCCTTCTTCCTGGCACACACCAAGGGCTACTACCGCGACGAGGGGCTGGACGTGACGATCGACACCGGCGCCGGCTCGGTCGCGTCGATCACGCGCATCGCGAGCGGCGTGTACCAGCTGGGCCTGGGCGACATCAGCTCGCTGGTCGAGTTCAATGCACAGAACCCGGGCACGCCGGTGGTGCAGGCCGTGTACCAGTACTACAACCGTGCACCGTTCGTGATCATCGGCCGCAAGGATCGCGGCGTGACCGGCGACTTCAAGAGTCTCACGGGCAAGAAGGTGGCAGCCGCCGCCGTCGAGTCCACGCGCCGCGCCTGGCCGATGGTGGCGCGCAAGCAGGGCATGCGCGGCGACGCATTCCAGTGGCAGACCACCGACTTCAGCGCGCGCGACAACGTGATGGTGCGCGGCGACGTCGATGCCGCCACCTACTTCCACGACTCGGCCGTCTCGCTCTTCGCCCGCATGAAGGCTGACGAGCTCTCGGTGCTCAAGTATTCGGACGCGGGCGTCAACCTGTACGGCAACGCGATCCTTGCGAGCAGCAACCTCATTGCGCAGAATCCGAAGGTGGTGGCGGCCTTTCTGCGCGCGACCAACCGCGCCATCGCCGAGACCTTTGCCAACCCCGCACCGAGCATCGCGGCCATGCGCCAGCGCGAACCGATCCTCGACGAGAAGGTCGAACTCGAACGCTGGAGCCTCACGGCGCAGTATGTGGGCGCAGCGGACACGCGCAGCCATGGGCTGGGCGACATCCGCAAGCTCACGCTCGAACAGCAGGTCGACGAGGTGGCTGACACCTACGGCCTCAAGACGCGGCCCTCGGCCGACGCCCTCTTCAACAGCTCGATGCTGCCTGCGCGCAGCGAGCGCCTTCTTCCCGCATCCAAGGCATGAACGTTCCTGAAAATTCCACCTCCGCCTTCCCCGACGAAAACACGCTCGACGAGCGCGACGGCCGCTACCTGCGCAAGGCCATCGTGTGGTCGCACGCCGCGCGCCGGCGCGGCAACCGGCCCTTCGGCTCGGTCATCGTCTCGGCCGCCGGCGAAGTGCTGGCCGAGGCGGCGAACAGCAACGCCGAAACCGGCGACTGCACCGCGCACGCCGAAGTGAATGCGCTGCGCGCGCTGGCCGGCCGCGGCCTCACGCGCGAAGAACTGGCCGGCGCCACGCTCTACGCCTCGGGCGAGCCCTGCGTGATGTGCGCGGGCGCAATCTTCTGGTCGAACATCGGCCGCGTGGTGTTCGGCATCGACGCGCAGCGGCTGCGCGTGTTCCGCGGCGAACGGCAGGACCAGCGCGACGCGGAGCTGTCGTGCCGCGACGTGTTCCGCGCGTCACCGCATCCGATCGAATGCATCGGGCCCGCGCTGATCGACGAGGCCGCCGCCGCGCATGACGGCGCGTGGAAGACCTAGACTCGCCGCATGCCCTGGCACGCCCGTCTCCACCTCGCCTACCAAAAAGAAGCCGACCGCAGCGTCGCCCGTTTTCGCCACGACGGCCCGCTGCGCATTCTGCAGAGCCTCTACCCCGAAGGCGATGCGGTGTGCCACAACGTGCTGGTGCACCCGCCGGGCGGCCTCGTCGGTGGCGACACGCTCGACATCGACATCGAAGCCGCCGACGGCAGCCACGGCCTGATCACCACGCCCGGCGCCTCGCGCTTCTACCGCTCCGAAGGCGAGACCGCGCTGCAACGCACGCGCATCCGGCTCGCAACGGGTGCGCGGCTCGAATGGCTGCCGCTCGAAGCCATCTGCTACAGCGGCTGCCAGGCCGAGAACCGGCTCGCCATCGAGGCTGCACCGGGCGCCGAGATGATCGGCTGGGACGTGTGCGCGCTCGGCCTGCCGAACGCCAACCAGCCCTTCGAGCGCGGCACCTACCTGCAGCACATCGAAGCACCCGGCGTGTGGCTGGAGCGCGGACGCATCGACGCGAGCGACCACCGCCTGCTGCAAAGCCCGCTGGGGCTGGGCGGCCACCGCTGCCTCGCTTCGCTCTTCGTCGTGACGGGTTCGCCGATGACCAAGGCACGGCGCGAAGCTCTGCTCTCGCAGGCACGCACGCTGCTCGAAGCGCACGAACTGCACGAGAGCGCGGGCGCGACCAGTCCGCATGCGGAAGTGGTGGTGCTGCGCGTGCTGGCGCCGGTGGTCGAGCCCGCGATGCAGCTGCTGCGGCAGGTCTGGCAGGCGTGGCGCAGCGAGCTGTGGCAACTGCCGGCGGCCACGCCGCGCATCTGGGCGACCTGAGAAGCGGGCAAGCAGGCGCCGGTCCCGCCTCTCAGGTCGGGGCGTCGGCCCCCGGCAGCCGCAGCTGCTTCTTCAATGTCTCGAACACCTGCCGCGTGACCGGGTTCACCACGTGGCTGCGCACATACAGGTAGTACGCCAGATCAGGCAGGCGCGGCATGCCGTCTCCCGCACCCAGCACCCGCAAGCCGGCATCGAGCTGCTCGACGCCGCGCGCCGTCACACCCAGTCCCGCGCGCAATGCCGCCTTGATACCGATCAGGCTTGACGAGGTGTACCGCGGCGTCCAGGCCACGCCCGCCGCATCGAGCGCCTCGTGGCCGATGCGCCGAAAGATGCTCGGCCCGTCCGCCATGATCAGCGGCACCGGCTTTGTCGGGTCGTGCACATAGCCCGCGGCGCACAGCCACACGGTGGGCGAGTTGCGCAGCACCACCCCTTCGAACTGCGACTGCGGGTCTGCGCGGTTCGAGATGATCATGTCGACCTCGCCGCTCTTGAGCGAGGTCATCAGGTAGGGGCTGCGGCCGATGTGGATGTCCAGCTGCAGCAGCGGCGAGGTGCGCGCCACCTCGGTCAGCAGCAGCGGCAGCATGGTCTCGGCCACGTCGTGCGGCGCGCCGATGCGCAGGTTGCCTTCGAGCGGGCCCTGCCGCAGGCTGCGCAGCGCCTCGTCGTTCAGCGCCAGCATGTGGTGCGCATAGGTGAGCAGGCGTTCTCCCTGCTCGGTCAGCCGCTTCTGGCGGCCCTGCTTGGCAAAGAGGGGCTGGCCGATCTGCTCTTCGAGCCGCTGCATCTGCTGCGTGATCGCCGACTGCGTGCGGTCCAGGTGAACGGCTGCGGCGGCAAAGCTGTGGTGGCTGACGACGGCTGCAAACGAGCGCAGCAGTTCAAGATCGAGCGTGGGCATTCATTAATTTTATTGATGTGTTTCTTGCGCCGCTTGGATTGTTGCGTCACCCGCCCGTCACTACAGTGAGTGCATACCAAACAGGCAACCCCACTGGAGAACACTGCATGAGCACCCCATCCGAGCAACGCCGCCAGGCCGTCGAGGCCTCCATCGCCGACATGAAGCAAACCATCGGTGGCGCTGAAGCCACCCACGAAAAACTCGCGGCGGTGCTGGATTCGCTGGAACGGCTGGCCGCGCACACCGCGTACTGGGGCGCCGCCGACTTCCCGCCGCCCGAGGCAGGCGAGCACCAGGCCCGCTATCTGATCGCCGAAGACCCGGACCAGAGCTATGCGCTCTACCTGAACGTGATGCGACCGGGCAAGAAGATCGTGCCGCACAACCACACGACCTGGGCCTGCATCGCGGCCGTGGAAGGCACCGAGCACAACCGCGTGTACGAGCGCACCGACGACGGCTCGGTGCCGGGCGTGGGCAAGCTCGCCGAAACGGCGCTGGTCGTCGTGGCGCCGGGCAAGGGCATTGCGCTGATGCCTGAAGACATCCATTCGGTCGAGATCCAGGGCGAGCAGGTCATTCGCCACCTGCACATGTACGGCCGTGCGCTCGAGACGCTGAACCAGCGCACCGCCTACGACCTGGCCACCGGCACGTACCAGACCATGGGCATCGGCGTGCAGACGCGCCGGTAGCCCCACCCTCTTCGTTCTTTCCTTTCTTCATGCGGGTCGCGCTGCGCGGCCTCGCAGGACCTTGTTCGTCCGACGACTCGCTTTCGACTTGCCTTCATGACTTCTTTCATCGACCCGAAAACCCTCAAGACCTGGCTGCACGACGGCGGCGAGATCGCGCTGCTCGACGTGCGCGAGCACGGCCAGTACGGCGAGGCGCACCTGTTCTACGGCATCCCCTTGCCCTTCAGCCGGCTCGAGATCGATGCACCCCGCCTCATGCCGCGACCCGGCGTGCGGGTGGTGGCATACGACGATGGCGAATCCGATGTGGCCGAGCGGTCCGCCGCACAGCTCGCCGCGCTGGGCTACACCGACGTGCACGTGCTGCAAGGCGGCACGCGGGCCTGGAAGGCCGCAGGCTACGTGCTCTTCGCAGGCGTCAACCTGCCCTCGAAGACCTTCGGCGAACTGGCCGAAGAGACGTACCACACGCCCCGCGTCAGCGCCGACCAGTTGGCCGACATGCTGGCGCGCCAAGACAAGGTCGTGGTGCTCGACGGCCGCCCCGTCAGCGAGTTCCACAAGATGAACATTCCGGGCGCCACCTGCTGCCCCAACGGCGAGCTGGCCTACCGCGTGCGGCAACTGGTGCCCGACACCACCACGCCCATCGTCATCAACTGCGCGGGACGCACGCGCAGCATCATCGGCGCGCAGACGCTCATCAACCTGGGCCTGCCCAACCCCGTCTACGCGCTGGAGAACGGCACACAGGGCTGGTACCTGAACGACCACAAGCTCGAACACGGCGGCACGCAACGCTATGCGGACGACAGCGGCAACACCGACCTGCGGCCCGCCGCCAAGGCGCTGGCCGAGCGCTTCGACGTGCCCACGGTCACGGCGCAGACCGTGCAGCAATGGGCCGCCGATGCGGGCCGCAGCCTGTTCCTGTGCGACGTGCGCACGCCCGAAGAATTTGCGGCCGGCAGCCTGCCCGCCGCCCAGCACACGCCGGGCGGACAACTCATGCAGGCCGGCGACCAGTACTTCGCGGTGCGCGGCGCGCGGCTCGTGCTGTTCGACAGCGACGGCGTGCGTGCCCCCACCATCGCGAGCTGGCTGCGGCAGATGGGGCATGACGCGAGCGTGCTCCAAGGCGGGCTCGCGAGCGGTTTGTCTCTGGTGCCCGCGGCCCTGTCCACCGCACCGGCGTTGCAGACCATCGATGCGTCGACGCTGTCCGCGCGGCTGGCACAAGGCGAGGTCGCGTTGATCGACTTGCGCGGCAGCATGCAGTTTCGCGCCGGCCACATTCCGCAGGCCTGCTGGTCGATTCGCCCGCGCCTCGCCGGCGACGTGAAAGACGAAACCCGACAGCTCGTGCTGGTCGCCGACGACGCCGCGCTCGCGGCCTGGGCGGTTGCCTCCGAACTCGCGAACCACCACGGCCCTGCACCGCTTCTGCTCGAAGGCGGCATGGCCGCCTGGCGCGCCGCCGGCCTGCCGGTCGCAGCCACGCCCGATCTGCCCGCCGATGCGGCCTGCATCGACTACCTGTTCTTCGTGCATGACCGGCACGACGGCAACAAGGAAGCCGCGCGCCGCTACCTCGCCTGGGAAACGGGCCTGGTCGCGCAGCTCGATGCGCAGGAGCGGGCCGCCTTCCGGCTGCCGCCCATTGCATCGCACGCCTGACCCCAGCCCCGATCTCTTTCCGTTCGTCGTTGTCCGTTCCTAATTCAGGAGTCCTGTCATGTCGTCTGCCTTCCGCGCCCCGCACCTTGCTCGTCTTGCCGTTGCCGCCACCTGGCTCGCGGCGCTCGCCTTGCAGCCCGCCTCGGCCGAGCCGCTGCCCGCGCGCAACGGCTTCCCGTCGCAAACGGTGAAGTTCATCTCGCCCTTCCCACCGGGCGGCGGCAACGATGCGACGGCGCGCCTGGTCACCACGCGGCTGCCGGAAATCATGGGCCAGGCCGCGGTGGTCGACAACCGCGGCGGCGCGGGCGGCAACATCGGCGCCAAGGCGGTGGCCGATGCCAGGCCCGACGGCTACACCGTGCTCACCTCGCAGGTGTCGATCATGGCCGTCAACCCCACGCTCTATGCGTCGGCCGGCTTCGACCCGGTCAAGAACTTCATTCCCATCACGCAGATCAACGCCGCGCCGCTCGCGCTGGTGGTCGATGCCAACTCGGCGCTCAAGAGCTTTGCCGACCTCGCCACGAAGGCCAAGGCCACGCCGGGCAAGGTGACCTATGCGACGCCGGGCAACGGCACGCTCTCGCACCTTGTCGGCGTCGTGCTCGCGAAAGACAACGGCATCGACATGACGCATGTGCCGTACAAGGGCGCCGGCCCCGCGCTCACCGACCTGCTCGGCGGGCAGGTCGACGTGCTCGTGACCTCCACCGCCTCGGTCGCGGGCCTGGTGCAGAACGGCAAGCTGCGCGTGCTGGCCGTGACCAGCCCGCGCCGCATCGGCGTGTTCGCGAAAGCACCGACGCTCGAGGAACTGGGCTACGCCGGCGCACGTTTTGAAGACTGGTACGGCTTCTTCGCACCCGCCGGCACGCCGCCCGAGCGCGTGGCGTACCTGAACGAAGCCATCGTGCGCACCCTGCGCCTGCCCGAAGTGACCAAGCTCGTGAACGACGGCGGCAGCGAAGTGGTGGCCAACTCGTCGGAAGCCTTTGGCGCGCAACTGCGCCAGGACATTGACCGCTGGTCGCGAATCGTCAAACTGTCGGGCGCCAAGGCAGATTGATGCACCGCCCCACCACGGCCCGGCCTCCCGCTCGATGAACACCATGTCCGACACGCACGACAAAGACGCTTCCGGCCTCAGCCTCGACACCCGGCTCACGCGCACCGGCAAGGCGCCCTCTTGTGCCGGCGGCGTGCCCGTCAACACGCCGCTGGTGCGCGCCAGCACCGTGCTGTTCGACAGCGTCGGCGCCATGCGCGACGCGCGCGCCCGCCGCGACGACGAGCGCATCTTCAGCTACGGCGCGCGCGGCACACCCACCACCTTCGCGCTCGAAGACGCAGTCAGCGAACTCGAAGGCGCCTACCGCACGCGGCTTTTTCCAACGGGCCTCGCCGCCATCGGCATGGTGCTGCTGTCGTACCTGAAGCCCGGCGACCACGTGCTCATGTCCGACAGCGTGTACGAGCCGACGCGCAACCTCGTGCATTCGTTTCTCGAACCGTACGGCATCCGCAGCACCTTCTTCGCAGCGGACGGCACCGGCATCGAGGACCTGTTCGAGCCCACCACCAAGCTGGTGTACGCCGAATGCCCCGGTTCGCTCGTCTACGAGATGTGCGACCTGCCCAGGCTGGCCGCGCTGGCACACGCACGCGGCGCGCTGCTGGCGGCCGACAACACCTGGGGGTCCGGCGTGCAGTACCACCCGCTCGCGCTGGGCGCCGACATCTCGACGATGGCCGCCACCAAGTACCTCTCAGGCCATTCGGACGTGATGATGGGCACCGTCGCGACCACGCGCGAAGCCTGGCAGCCGCTGAACGAACGCTGCGACGCCTTCGGCATGACCGTGAGCCCCGACGACGCCTGGCTGGTACTGCGCGGCATGCGCACGCTGTCTGCGCGGCTGCAGATGCACGAACGGCATGCGCTGGCAGTGGCGCACTGGCTCGAATCGCGCCCCGAAGTGGCCACGGTGTTCTGCCCCGCGCTGCCGAAGCATCCGGGCCACGACCTCTGGCAGCGCGACTGCCGTGGCACCAACGGACTGCTGTCGATCGAGCTGCAACCCGGCATCGAGAACGCGGCGGTCGAGCGTTTCGTCGACGCGCTCACCCTGTTCGGTCGCGGCTCGTCTTGGGGCGGCTATGAAAGCTTGGTCGCCTGGACCAACATGCGCGCGGCGCGCAGCGTGACGGACTGGAGCGAGCGCGGTGAGGTGGTGCGGCTGCACATCGGGCTGGAGGCACCTTCGGACCTGGTGGCCGACCTAGAGCGCGGATTCATGGCGATGAACCTCGCTGCCTGAAATAGAGAGAGCGAGAGAGCAGCCGCTACTTTCGTTTTTTCAGACGGTAGGTGCCGTTGAACGGGTACGGGTACGAACTGCTCTGCTCCATCGTCTGCACATTGACCGTCAGCGTGTTGCCCGAAAAAACGAGTTCGCCCGTGAGGCGCGGCCTGCGGGCCTTTTCGTGTTTCTCTCGCAACCAGAGATCGACAGGCGATGTGGGAGGCAGCTTCTTCTCGGCCGCCTTGTCGAATTCGCTCACCTCGTACACCGAGGCTTCGGACGCGTCGACGCGCCCCTCGATCGACGGCACCCGGATGCGGGATTCGAGTTCGTAGCTGCTGTTGAAGATCATCGACACAGGGTCATGCACCATCAAGCCCCGGGTGGCGTAGAGCGTGACCTCGTACCCGTCCGCAGTTTTGGTGACGGTCGCGTCGGGCTTGTTGCCTGTTCGCGCGCACCCTGCGAGCGCCAGTCCGAACGCGAGCAGGAGCAAAGGCGCTGTGACGCGTATGAACATGCGCATGAGTCGGCTCGTTTCTTCAATGGTCGCCGGTGCCCCGGGGTGGCCCTTCGTTGACGGGTCTCAGCGGTTTTCCCGATGCTCGACGCCGTTCTCATCGGTCCATCGCCCCGACCACGTCAACGGATAGAGCTGCTGCCGCCAGAACCCCTTGGGCACGTAGTCGCCGACCACGCCATAGTTGTCGGGCCAGACCTTTTTCTTGTCGGCCTTCACGGCCGTGCCGAACAGGTAATCCCAGAACGCGAAGTGCGCGGCATAGCAACGGTCCAGCCCTTCCGCGTCGCGGCTGTGGTGCCAGTGATGGAAGTTCGGCGTCACGATCAGGTAGCGCAGCGGGCCCAGCCGCACCGACGCATTGGTGTGATTGAACACCGCCTGCACGCCCGCGATCACGATGTAGACGTTGATCACGCTCTGCGAAAAACCAAGCAGAAAGGCCGGCGCCAGGATCACCACGGTCGACAACACGGTCTCGACGCCGTGCGTGCGGCTGCCTGAAATCCAGTCCATGCTTTCGGCGCTGTGGTGGATGGAATGCAGCCGCCAGCCGATGGCGGTCTCGTGATAGAAGCGGTGCAGCCAGTAGCGCGCGAAGTCGGTGATGAGCATCAGCAGCAGCAATGCATAGCCGAACGGCAGGTTGCGAAACCAGCCGCGCAGCGTGTCTTGCCCCACCGGGTTCACACCCGCGAACATGCCCGTCGCGCCGTAGAGGATAGCGTAGACCAGGAACAGCGTGAGCCCCACCAGCAGGTGGCCCGTCACGAAGTACATGAAGTCGGTCTGCCACTCCTTGCGAAAGATCGGCATGCCGGGGCGCAGCGGCTTGAGCTTCTCGATGGTGGTGAACAGCAGCGTGGTCGCGAGCAGGTCGAAGATGAACCAGTCGACACCCAGGTACGGCATGTTCGAAGGCACGTTGCCCGCAGGCAGCCACCCGTGCCCGGTGGCGCTCACGCCCAACTGCGAGCCGACCACCGCAACCGCCAGCCAGAACAAGGCCCATGCCGACAACCGGCGCACGCGGTTGAAGACGATGTTGGTCAGGGCCAGGGCGCCGCACAGCACCATCGCGACCAACAGCACCGTGCGCATCGCGTCAAAGCTCAGCACCTCGCGCACTTTCGGTGTACTCAGGAAGGCCGGGAACTGGAACATCAGCACGGCCAGCATGCTGAAGTTGGCCAGCACGAGGGCGATCATTCCGCTGACCATGCCCTTGCCGCGATGCAGCGGCCCATGCGACATTGCAAGGTCCACGCCCTTGCGGACTTCATGGGCAACGTCGTTCTTGAGTTGGTCCGCGGGAGAAGGTGTGGGCATAGAGAGGCGCTCTCGTGGTGGTCACCGAGTATGTACGCGTGCTGCCCACCATACCCGCCATCAACCGCTATCAACCGCGATCAACTGCAAGCGATCTTTCCAGACGGCGCGCTGCGCAACCTGTTGAGAAACGCCAGTTGCACCCTGGCCGTTTCGCTCCCCTTCTCGGCGGCGCGCAGCATCCATGTGCGCGCTTCGCAGCGGTCGGCCTTCACGGCCGAGCCGTACAGCGTCGGCCCCGTCAGCAGCACCATGCCCAGCATCTCTTGCGCTTCAGGGTGGCCTTCGGTGGCGGCCTGGCGCAGTTGCACGAGCATCGTGCGATAGTCGCGTCCGGCCTGCGCTTCGAGGGCGAGTTGATAGCGCTGCTCGGTCTGCAGGTCGGTGTTCACATCGAAAGGCTTCGCCGCGGCGATGGCGGCGACGAGGCACAGCGCGCCTGACAGGCAGATGCGCCAGCGCAGCGACCAGCTGGTGATCTGGTTGAGTTCGGATGACATCGGTTTTTTCTCCACGGGTTGCATGGCACCGATGGTCCCGCGAAGGCGCGCGCAGGAGAAACTGGAATTCACGCAGGACGCCTCAGGCGGCGCCTGAGCCCCACGCGAACCTCACTCAGAACATCGCCAGCACAGCCACATTCACCGCATAGCCGCCGACCGTCAAAAACACGAACAGCAGCGCTCCCAGCTTGAGCGGTTGCGCCCCGGCCTTGCGCAGGCTCGCGGCGCTGGTGCGCAGGCCCATTGCGGCCATGGCGGTGGCGAGCAGCAGCGTGTCGAGCTGCACCAGCGCGGCGACCAGGGCGCGCGGCAGCACGTCGAGCGAATGCACAGCACTCACGGCGATGAACAGCACCGCGAACCATGGCACGCGCACCTGGCGCCAGCAGGCGCGCAGGCTCGTCGCGCCCGGTGTCGATGCCGCCACGCGGAACGACAGGCCCATGAGGAACGGCGCCAGCATCATCACGCGCAGCATCTTCTCGACCACGGCCGCGTTCGCCGCACCCGGGCTGACCGCCTCGCCGACCGCGACCACCTGCGCCACCTCGTGGATGGTCGATCCCGCGAAGAGACCGAAGGCATGTTCCGTGAGGCCGAGGTACGGGTAGACCAGCGGGTACAGCACCATCGACAGCGTGCCGAACACGACCACCGTGGCGACGGCGATCGACACCTTGTGCTCTTCGCCGCGCACCACGGGCTGCGTGGCCATCACGGCGGCGGCGCCGCAGATGGCACTGCCCGCGCCGATCAGCGCGGCCGTCTCGCGGTCGAGCCCCAGCCAGCGCGTGCCGATGCGCACGGCGAGGCCGAAGGTCAGCGCCACCATCGCCATCGCGATCAGCACGCCGGGCCAGCCGACGGCGCCAATGTCACTCAGCGAGATGCGAAAACCGTAGAGCACGATGCCCGCGCGCAGCAGCACGCTGCGCGCAAAGTCCACGCCGGCACCCGTGCGGTCCGACACCGCGGGGAACACCGTGTTGCCCGCCACCATGCCCAGTGCGATGGCCAAGGTCAGCGCGCTCAGGCCCAGGTGCACCATCGGCGGCCATTCGGCCAGCAGCGCGGCGGCAGCCGCCAGCGCTGCGGCGAAAAGCACGCCGGGGCCGCAGCGGCGAACGAAGGAGAAACCGGGCAAGGAGGCGGCAAGGGACGACATGGGCCCAAGCTTAGGAATCGACACACCATGAGTCAAAGACATAAACTTCACCGATGCATGAAGTTAAGTTATGACCCTCAACTTGCACCTGGTGCGCCTGTTCGTTGCCGTGGCCGAGGCGGGCAGCTTCTCGCGCGCGGCTGAGGGCCTGTGGATCAGCCAGCCGGCGGTGTCCAAGGGCATCCGCGAGCTGGAGCACCAGCTCGACCTGACGCTCATCGAGCGCGGCGCGGGCAAGGGTTTCCGGCTCACGGAGGCCGGCGCGTCGCTGCTCACGCATGCGCGCGGCATCTTCGCGATGGAGCGCGCGGCGCTCGACGACGTGCGTGCGCGTGTCGGCGTGCAGCGCGGCAGCCTCACGCTGGGCGCCAGCACCACGGTGGCGAGCTACTGGCTGCCGCCGCAGATCGCGGCCTTCTGCGCGGCCTTTCCGGCGGTGGTGCCGCGCGTCACGGTCGGCAACACGCAGTGGGTGTGCGAGCAGTTGCTCGAATGCCGCATCGACCTCGCGCTGGTCGAGGGCCGCGTGGATGCGGACAGCGAAGCACGCATCGACGTGCGCGAATGGACCACCGACCCGCTCGCCATCGTGGCGCCGCCCGACGCCGCGCTGCCCCGCCGCGGCGTGACGGCTGCGCTGCTGGGCCGGCAGAACTGGATCTTGCGCGAGCCCGGCTCGGGCACGCGCCAGGCCACCGAGGCACTGTGCGCGGCGCACGGCATCGACGCGCCACCGTGGATGGAAATGGCGAGCAACGAAGCCATTGCGCGCACCGTGGCCAGCGGCGTCGGCATCTCGATGCTGCCGCGCGTGGTGGTGGCCGACATGCTCGCGCTGGGCACGCTGCGCGAGCTGAAGCTGCCGGGCGTGGTGCTGTCGCGACCGCTGTACCGGCTGAGCCTGAAGAACCGGCCGCTCTCGCCGGCGGCGCTGCGGATGGCGCAGATCCTCGACGGCTCGTGAAATGAAAAAAGGGCGCATCGCATGCGCCCTTTTTCTCTCTGTCGGCCGCTGCCTGTCAGCAGCAGCGCCCCTTGCCCCCGCCGTAGCGCGCCTCGAGCCGTTCGCGGAAGAACTCCTCGTAGCTCATCGGCGCCCGGTCGGGGTGGGTGGCCGCCATGTGCGTCAGGTAGACGTCGTAGTCGGGCAGCCCGACCATGAGCCGCAGCGACTGCTTGATCGACCGGGCGATGTAGCGCCCGGCTTCGGGCATGGCGAGGCCCATGGCGTTCAGTGGGCGGCGGACGAGGCCGCGCCCATCGACTCGAACGGCGTTTCCTGCGTGGTCGGCCGGTTGGCCGCACGGGCCGCGAAGCAGGCTTTGATGCTGTAGACCAGCACGCTCAGCACCACGAAGATGAAGAGCGCGCACAGCGCGGCGTCGAGTCGGTCGTTGAAGACGATGCGCGACATGGCTTCGGGCGTCTTGGCCGGTGCAATCAGCACGCCGTTGGCCAGGCCGTCGGCGTACTTGGCGGCGTGCGACAGGAAGCCGATCTTCGGATCGCTCGAGAAGATCTTCTGCCAGCCCGCCGTCAGCGTGCAGGCCAGCAGCCACACGGCCGGCGCCGCCGCCACCCAGGCGTAGCGCTCGCGCTTCATGCGGAACAGCACGACCACGCCCAGCATCAGCGCCACCGCGGCCAGCATCTGGTTGGAGATGCCGAACAGCGGCCACAGCGTGTTGATGCCGCCCAGCGGATCGACCACGCCCTGGTACAGGAAGTAGCCCCAGGCCGACACGCACAGCGCGGTGGCGATCAGGTTGGCCGGCAGCGAGTCGGTGCGCTTGAGCGCGGGCACGAAGCTGCCCAGCAGGTCCTGCAGCATGAAGCGGCCGGCGCGCGTGCCAGCGTCCACCGCCGTGAGGATGAACAGCGCCTCGAACAGGATCGCGAAGTGGTACCAGAAGGCCATCATGGCCTGACCGCCGATCACCTGGTGAAGGATGTGGGCCATGCCCACGGCCAGCGTCGGCGCGCCGCCGGTGCGCCCGAGGATGGTGGTCTCGCCCACGTCCTTTGCCGTCTGCAGCAGCATCTCGGGCGTGACCACGAAGCCCCAGCCGGAGATCGTTGCCGCAGCCTGCTGCACCGTGGTGCCGACCAACGCGCCCGGGCTGTTCATCGCGAAGTAGATGCCCGGCTCGATGCACGAGGCTGCCACCAGCGCCATCACCGCAACGAACGACTCGGCCAGCATGCCGCCGTAGCCGATGAAGCGCGCGTGGCGCTCGTTGTCGAGCATCTTGGGCGTGGTGCCCGAAGAGATCAGCGCGTGAAAGCCCGAGACGGCGCCGCAGGCGATGGTGATGAACAGGAACGGGAACATGCTGCCCGACCACACCGGGCCGTTGCCCTGCGCAAACTGCGTGAGGGCGGGCATCTGCAGCGTCGGCATCACGACCACGATGCCGATGGCCAGCGCGATGATCGTGCCGATCTTCAGGAAGGTCGACAGGTAGTCGCGCGGCGCCAGCAGCAGCCACACCGGCAGGCTGGCGGCGACGAAGCCGTAGCCCACGAGCATCCAGGTGAGCGCCTTGCCGTCGAAGGTGAAGGCCGGACCCCACACCGGATGCTGGCTGACCCACTGGCCGCCGAAGATGGCCGCCATCAGCAGCACGAAGCCGATCACCGACACCTCGCCGATGCGGCCCGGGCGGATGTAGCGCAGGTACACGCCCATGAACAGCGCCACCGGAATCGTCGCGGCCACCGTGAAGCTGCCCCACGGCGATTCGGCCAGCGCTTTCACGACGATGAGGGCCAGCACCGCCAGGATGATGATCATGATCATGAAGGTGCCGAACAGCGCGATCATGCCGGGCACCACGCCCATCTCCTGCTTGACCAGGTCGCCCAGCGAGCGGCCGTCGCGGCGCGTGGAGATGAACAGGATGATGAAGTCCTGCACCGCCCCCGCGAACACCACGCCCGCCAGCACCCACAGCAAACCGGGCAGGTAGCCCATCTGCGCGGCGAGCACCGGGCCCACCAGCGGACCGGCGCCCGCAATGGCGGCGAAGTGGTGGCCGAACAGCACGTTCTTGTCGGTCGGCACGTAGTCCAGGCCGTCGTTGTGGCGGTGCGCGGGCGTCTTGCGGTTGGCGTCGAGCCCCAGCACCTTGTCGGCGATGAACAGGCTGTAGTAGCGGTAGGCGATCAGGTAGGTGCAGAGGGCGGCGGTCACGACCCAGAGGGCGTTGATGCTTTCCCCCCGGCTCAGGGCGACGGTGCCCAGCGCAAAAGCGCCGAGCACGGCCACGGCCAGCCACACCAGATGGCGGCGAATGTTAGGCATGCGTATGTCTCCTCGATATGAACCGGGCGAGTGTTCCCCGCCCGCCGCGGCGCCGCATCCGTCGAACTGCGTGGGCCGGGCGGGTGGAATTGCCTAATGGATAACCCCTAACTACCTTCTGACAGGCAGTCATTGGCAGTACTGCGGAGCGGTTGTGCTTACGTTAAATGTGATAAATTCACATTCACTAACAATGTGAAACAACTCTGACGAGTCCACGATGACCCAGCATTCGCAGGCGCGCACAAGCGGCGGCTTCACATTGATCGAGGTCATGATCACGGTGGCCATCGTGGCCATCCTGGCGTCGATCGCCCTGCCCAGTTACCGGCAGTACGTGATCCGCGCCAAGCGCTCGGCGGCCCAGGCGCAGATGATGGACATCGCCAACCGGCAGCAACAGTTCCTCATTGCCAACCGCAGCTACGCCGACACGACGGCCCTGACCGCCAGCGGCTACAGCCTGCCCGCAGAGGTCGCCGGCAACTACAGCTACGCCGTCACGCTTCAGGAATCCGGCCCGCCCACCTTCACGATCACCTTCACCGCGATCGGCAACCAGCAAAGCGACGGCAACCTCGGACTCACCAGCGAAGGCGTGAAGACGCCGGGCAACAAATGGTGAGCCCTGCCCTCCGGCGCCAGCGCGGCGCCACGCTGATCGAAGTGCTGGTCACCCTGCTTGTCCTGGCCTTCGGCCTGTTCGGCCTCGTGGGGCTGCAGGCCCGGCTGCAGGCTTCCGAGATGGAGTCGTACCAGCGCTCGCAGGCGCTGATGCTGCTCAACGACATGGCCAGCCGCATCGCCATCAACCGCCGCATGGCGGCCAGCTACGCCACCAGCGCGCCGCTGGGTGGGATCGATGCCTGCCCCACCGGCACCGGCACGCGCCAGCAGATCGACGCCAGGGAATGGTGCAACGCGCTGCAGGGCGCCGCCGAGTTCTCGGGCAACGACAAGCTCGGCACCGTGATCGGCGGGCGCGGCTGCGTGGCAGACATGGGCAACAACGAGTACCTCGTCACCGTCGCCTGGCAGGGCCTCGGGCCGATCTCGGCGCCGCCGGCCGGCGTGCCCTGCGGCAAGGACGCCTACGACGGCGGCACCGGTTCGAAGTGCATCAACGACCTGTGCCGCCGCACCGTGACCACGCTCGTGCGCATCGGATCGCTCTCATGAACCCGCGCCTCACCACTGCGCGCCGCGCCCAGCGCGGGCTGACGCTGATCGAGCTGATGGTGGCCATCACCATCATGCTCATCGTGATGGCCGCGCTGCTCACGCTGTTCCTCAACGTGAGCGGCTCCCAGCGCGAGATGGAACGCGTCAACCGCCAGATCGAAACCGGGCGCCTGAGCATCTTCGTGCTCGAGAACGAGATCTCCCACGCGGGCTTCTGGGAAAACTACATGCCCGAGTTCGACGACCTCACCGTCAACGTCGCGCCCACGCACGTGCCCACGGGTGCCGTGCCCGACCCGTGCCTGGCCTACTCGGCCGCGAACTGGACCGAGGACTACAAGCGCCAGCTGCTCGACCTGCCCGTGCAGGTCTACAACAGCGTGCCCGTCACCTGCACCGACCTTTTGCCGCGCCACAAGACCGGCACCGACATCGTCGTCGTGCGCCACGCCGAAACCTGCCTGCCGGGCACCACCAACTGTGAAGCCGACGTGGCCGGCGCGATGTACTTCCAGTCGTCGCTGTGCGGCACGCAAAAGCCCTCGTCGTTCGACCTCTCGACCGGCGCCTTCGACCAGATGTTCCTCAAGGACTGCACCACCCCTTCGCCCAAGCGCAAGCTGGTGACCGACATCTACTACGTGCGCGACTACGCCGAGGCCGTGGGCGACGGCATTCCCACGCTGGCCCGCTCGCGCTTCGACCTGGTGGACGGCACGCTCGCACAGCAACCGCCCACGCCGCTGATCGAAGGCGTCGAGGGCTTTCGCGTCGAACTCGGCCTGGACACACTGAGCAAGACCGGCGCCGCCGTCAACTACGTCCAGGCCATCGCGTGGGCCGACGCCGCCGACAAATCCACGCCCGCCAACCGCGGCGACGGCAGCCCCGACGGCGCGTTCGTTCACTGCGGCGCAACCTGCACCGCCGACCAGCTGGTGAACGTGGTGGCCGTGAAGCTGCACGTGCTCGCGCGCGCCGCCGCCATCTCGCCGGGCCACACCGACACGCGCAGGTACCAGATGGGCGCTGTAGCGCTCGGGCCGTTCAACGACCACTACAAGCGGCACGCGTTCGCGACCACCGTGCGCCTGACCAACGTCACCGGCCGGAGAGAAACGCCATGAAGCCACGCGTGCACTCTGGCCGCACAACCGCCGCCCAGCGCGGCGCCGCGCTGATCATCGGGATGATCATGCTGCTGCTGATCACGCTCGTGGTCACCGCCGGCTTCAACCTCAGCAGCGCCAACCTCAAAGCCGTGGGCAACCTGCAGACCCGCAACGAAGCCGTGGCCGCCGCCAACCGCGCGATCGAGGAAGTCGCCGCCAGCCTGCTGGTGCCCGGCAGCGACGGCACCCCGTCGCTCGCGCCGCCGCAGGGCACTGTGAGCATGGTCGACATCAACAACGACGGCGTGGACGACTACAAGGTCACCATCGCTCCGCCCGTGTGCGTGCGCGCCACCAAGGCCGTCGACACCGGCGGCGGCGGCAGCACGGGCCCGGGCGGCATCACCGGCGGCGCATCCAGCAGCGGCTCGGGGCTCGCGGCCCTGCCCGACCAGTACAACGCCGTGTGGGACATCAGCACCACCGTGACCGACGTCACCGCTGGCGCCACCGGCGCCACGACCTCCGTGCGCCAGGGCGTGCGGGCGCTGCTCAACAAGGCGCAGTTCGATGCGCTGTGCGCACCGCCGCCGGTCGCGCCAGCCGAGCCCACGCCAGCCTCCTCTTGAACCACGACGATGAACGGGCCCCCGCCATGACAAGGAAACTACTCACCACGCTGTGGGCCGCCGTGCTGCTCGCGCTGCCGATGCAGGCTGCGCAGGCGGAGGACATCGATCTCTTCGTGGGCTACAACCCCGTCGCCGCCCAGTCGCCCAACGTGCTGTTCGTGCTGGACAACACGGCCAACTGGAACCAGCCCTTCACGGCCGAGATCGCCGCGCTCTCCAACGCATTCGCCAGCCTGAAGGACGCCCGGTTCAAGGTCGGCCTGATGATGTTCACGGAGACCGGCCAGGGCAACTCGAATACCGACGGTGGTTACGTGCGCGCCGCGGTGCGCACGCTCGATGCGCCCACCAAGGACACGTACAGCGCCATGCTCAGCGGCCTCGACAAGGTCGGCGACAAGTCCAACGGCGGCAAGGCCGGCAAGACCATGGCCGAGGTCTACCGCTACCTGTCCAGCGGCGCACCGATCGCCGGCAACGGCAAGGTCAAGACCGACTACGCCGGCAACGTGAGCGGCACCCCGGCATCGAAGGCCATCTATGCCCTGCCGCGCAACGCGCTCGCCAGCTTCAACGCCAACGCCTATGTCGGCCCGAGCACCGAGAACTGCACCGGCACCTTCGTCATCTACATCAGCAACGGCGCGGCGCAGGACAACAACAACGACAACCAGCTGTCGAACGAGGCGCTGCGCGCCGCCGGCGGCAGCACCGCCCAGATCACCCTGGGCACCAGCGGCTCGCAGGACAACACGGCCGATGAATGGGCGCGCTTCCTGCAGACCAACATGGGCGTGAAGGTCTACACCATCGAGGCCGCCAAGGCCGACCAGGGCCAGGGGCCGGGCTGGACCGCGCTGATGCAGAGCGTCGCCAAGGAGAGCAAGGGCGAGTACTACGACATCACCGGCAAGCCCGAACTCGGCGCCGCGCTTGGCGAAGCGCTGGACGACATCTTCAGCAAGATCCAGTCGGTCAACAGCGTGTTCTCCTCGGTGAGCCTGCCCGTGAGCGTGAACACGCAAGGCACCTACCTGAACCAGGTGTTCGTCGGCATGTTCCGCCCCGACCAGGACGCGTTTCCGCGCTGGAACGGCAACCTCAAGCAGTACAAGCTCGGCCTGGACAGCAGCAACCAGCTGATCCTGCAGGACGCGGTCGGCGCCAACGCCATCAACAACCAGACCGGCTTCGTGGCGCCGTGCGCGCGCAGTTTCTGGACGCCCGCGCCCAGCACGACCGACACCTACTGGAGCTTCCGCAAGTCCGGCGACTGCATTGGCAAAGAGGCCGCCGACAGCCCCGACGGCAACGTGGTCGAGAAAGGCGCGCAAGGCTACATGCTTCGCCATGTCTTGCCTGGCAGCCGCAACATGAAGACCTGTGCGCCCGGTGGCTGCACGGCGCTCACGGCGTTCAACGCCGGCAACACCGACATCACCCGCGCCGCGCTGGGCACGGCCGACGACACCGAGCGTGCGAAGCTCATCAACTGGGTGCGCGGCCTGGACAACCTGGGCGACGAAAGGCCCAACGCCCAGGGCAACCCGGTGCCCTCGAGCGCCATGCGGCCTTCGGTGCACGGCGACGTGGTGCACTCACGCCCGGTGGCCATCAACTACGGCACCGACGCCGCGCCTCAGGTGGTGGTGTTCTACGGTGGCAACGACGGCGTGCTGCGCGCCATCAACGGCAACCGCAGCGCCGACATCGGCGGGGCCGTCGCAGGCTCCGAGCTGTGGTCGTTCATGCCGCCCGAGTTCTACGGCAGCCTCAAGCGGCTGTACGACAACACCACGCGCGTCAACTTCCCCGAGCTGCCGGTGAGCATGGGCGCGGTGGCGCCCAAGCCCTACGGCATGGACGGCCCCGTGGCCGCCTACCGCCAGGGCAGCAACACCTGGCTCTACGCCAGCATGCGCCGCGGCGGCCGGCTGATCTACGCCTTCGACGTTTCCTCGCCCGCGACGCCCACGCTGAAGTGGCGTAAGGGCTGCCCGAACCAGGGCGACGACACCGGCTGCGACACCGACTTCGACGGCATCGGCCAGACCTGGTCGGCCCCGAAGGTGCTGAAGGCCAACGGCTACGGCAGCGCCAACAGCCCGCTGCTGATCTTCGGCGGCGGCTACGACAAGTGCGAAGACGTCGACACCAACAGCGCCGCCCAGGCCTGCGGCAGCGGCGTGAAGGGCAACCGGATCTACGTGCTCGACGCCGACACCGGCACGCAGCTCAAGATGTTCACCACGGCGCGCCCCGTGGTCGGCGAAGTGACCGTGGTCACCGACGCGCTCGGCGTCGCCAAGATCGCCTACGCCGCCGACCTGGGTGGCAACGTGTACCGCATCGCCATCGGCAGCGCGGCACCGTCCGCCTGGCGCATGACCAAGATCGCCTCGCTCGGCTGCAACGCCGTGGACACCTGCACGCCCAACCGCAAGTTCATGTTCGCGCCCGACGTGCTGGAGGACAACGGCGCTTACGTCGTGCTGCTCGGTTCGGGCGACCGCGAGAAGCCGCTGCGCTACTACAACGTCGCGCTCGGCGTGGCCAACCGCTTCTACATGCTGGTGGACAAGCCCACCGACAGCACCTGGCTGACCAGCGAGGCCGACCGCTGCGGCACCGGCAACGAGGTGCTGTGCCATGCCTCGCTGCAGGCCATCACCACAGCCGAGGACCCGACGGCCGCGGACCTTGCCACCAAGAAGGGCTGGTACCTTGCGCTGGCCACCGGCGAACAGGTCGTGACCGGCTCGGTCACCGCCTACGGCATCACCACCTTCAACACCCACACGCCCAGCGTCCCCAACACGCAGTCGTGCCGCGCCGACCTCGGCACCGCGCGCGTCTACAACGTGTCGTACGTCAACGCGGCCGCCCAGGGCGGACGCTTCCAGAACGTGGTGGGCGGCGGCCTCGCGCCCTCGCCTGCCGTGTTCCGCGTTCAGCTCGACGGCAACGGCGGCATGCGCGACGTGGTCATCGGCGCCAACCCCGACTCCTTCCTCAGCCCCAAGGGCACCGCGCCCAAGGCCGCGTTCAAGCAGCCCAAGGGCCGGGTCTACTGGTTCATCCAGAAGTAAACGCCGAGCCCTTTCGCATGCGCAACGTTCGTCCCGCCCAAGCCCGTGCCCGCGTCCGGCCGCGCGGTTTCACGCTCATCGAGCTGATGGTCACGCTGGCCGTGCTGGTGGTGCTGATCGCCATTGCCGTACCCTCGTTCGACGGCATCCGGCTGTCCACGCGGCTGAGCAGCTACGCCACCGCGCTGGTCGCGGGCACCCAACTGGCGCGCAGCGAGGCCATCAAGCGCAACGCCCCCATCACCCTGTGTGCCTCGGCCAACGGCACCAGCTGCAGCACCAACGGCCAGTGGGAAGCCGGCTGGATCGTGCGCAGCGACACACAGGTGCTGCGCGTCGAGCCCGCGGCCGCCAGCGGCTACCGGCTGCGCGAGGCCGGCGGCGCCAGCGCCGTCGTGTTCCAGGCCACCGGCCTGGGCGCCGGCCAGAGCCGCCTGACCATCTGCCGCGCCACCCCGAGCGCCGACCAGTCGCGCGCCGTGGCCATCAGCGCCACGGGGCGCACCACTGTCACCCGGTCGAGCGGCGGCACCTGCGCCGCAACCTGACCCCGGCGGCGACCGGCCGGCGCGGCCCCGCGCGCGAACAACGACAATAGCGCCCCGTGGCAAGGGCCGGGCGCCGGTCCCGCCTCTCTTGCCTTGACGACCTTTCACCAGGAACAACGCCTCCGCATTCATGGAACACCGGCTGGACTGGGCCCTTGCCGCCTGCGCTCGCATCCTCAGGCCCGTGGTCCGGCTGGCGCTGGCCATGGGCGTCAAGCACCCGCACCTGGAAGCCCTGCTGCGCGACCTGCTCATCGAGGAAGCCCAGCGCACCTGGCGCGGCCAGGGTGTGCCCAAACCCAACCTCAGCCAGATTTCGGTCACCACCGGACTGAACCGCAAGGTCGTTACCGCCAAGGTCCGCGCCACCGTCGACCCGCTGCCCCACACCGAGCTGTCAGCGGCGGCCAAGACTTTTACGTTGTGGTTACAGATGACCACCGACGACGACACCCTGCGCCGCCTGCCCGTCGTCACCGAGGGTGACGGGCCGTCGTTCGAGCGCGTGGCCCGCCTGGCCAGCCGGGGCAACGTGCACCACCGCACCATCCTCGACGAACTGGTGCGCCTGCAGATGGTGGCCGAAAGCGACGGCACCGCCGAACTCACGGCCGACGGCTTCGTGCCGGTGGAAGACCTGCAGTCGATGCTCGCCTTCCTGGGCGACAACGGCCGCGACCACCTGCTGGCCGCCGTCTCCAACACCCTGAACGACAAGCCCCGCATGCTCGAGCGCGCCGTGTACGCGCGCGGGCTCACGCTGGCCGACTGCACGGCCATCGAACGCCTCGTGCGCGAACGCTGGGCCGGCCTGCACCACGAGCTGGCCCGCGAGATGACCGAGGCTGTCGACCGCACGGCGCCCGAGGCCACCGCGAAGGCGCGCATCCGCGTCGGCATCTACACGTATTACGAAGACGATGAAGGCGCGCCCGCCCCCGGGGCGCCCAAGCACAACGAGCCTCCCCGATGAACACGATCTCCCCCTCCTTGCGACTGGCGCGCGGCCTGCTGATGGCTGGCGTCATGGCCCTGCTTCTCTCCTGCGGGGGAGGCGGCGGCGGTGGCGGTAGCGGCACGACGGGCTTCGGCACCCTCGGCACCTCGGCCACCGGCAGCGGCGGTGGGGGCGGCGACGGCGGCTCGGGTGACGCTGGCTCCGGCAGCGGCACGGGCACTGGCAGCAACGGCGGCGGCGGCGACAGCACCGCCAGCAACACCAACGGCGACGGCTCGGGCGTGGGCTCCGGCGGCACCGGCGTGAGCGCCGACGCCGCCGGCATCGGCGCGGCCGACGGCATGGGCAGCGTGATCCTCAACGGCCTGCGCTACAACACCGACAACGCCACCTTCAGCCTCGAAGACACCACCGAGCTGCAGATCGGCATGAGCGCGCGCATCGCCGGCAAGGTCAACGCCGACTTCACCAGCGGCATCGCCGCCACCGTCGTCTCGGCCGCCGAGCTGCGCGGCGCCGTGTCGGCCATCGACCTGAAGGACGGCAGCTTCACCGTCATGGGCGCCCGCGTGACCACCGACAACGCCACCGTCTGGGCTGACGCCGACGGCACCACCGACCTCGTCGACGGCGCCGTGGTGCAGGTGTGGGGCCTGCCCGCCGCACCGGGCACGCTGCGCGCCACGCGCGTGCAGATGACGCCCGCCACCACCGCCCCGCTGGTGACCGGCACCGTGCAGAACCTCGACCGCGGCACCCAGCAGTTCACGCTCGGCCTGCTGACCGTCGACTTCGGCGCTGCCGCCTTCGGCCCCGGCATCGACGCCGCGAGCCTGGCCAACGGCACCCTCGTCCGCGTGCGCGGCACCGCAGTGCCGGCCGCCGGCCGCTTCACCGCCACCCAGGTGCAGGGCTGGTACGCCATTCCCTCGGCCGACGGCATCGCGCTGCAACTGGCGGGCGTGGTCACCGACTTCGCCGCGCTGGGCGACTTCCGCGTGCTCGGCAACAAAATCGACGCGCGCAATGCGCAGATCACCGGCGGGCCGGTCGGCTCCATCGGCAACGGCGTGAAGGTCGAGGTCGACGGTTTCCTCTCGGGCCAGGTGCTCGTGGTCAAGAAACTGCGCATCCGCCACGTGCCCGGCACCGGCGGGCCGGTGTCGTTCACCGTGATCGGCCCCATCGCCAACTACGTGTCGGCCGCCGACTTCATCGTGCGCGGCCAGCGCGTGAATGCCAGCGGCTCCGGTACCATCTTCGAAAACGGCACCGCTGCCGACCTGGGCAACAGCAAGCGCGTGACCGTCGTCGGCGACCGCGTGGTCGACGGCGTGCTCATTGCACAAAGCGTGAGCTTCACGCTGCCCTGAGGTCCGGGCCCCGGCGGTCCGGCCGCGCAGTGCGTACACCCAGGGGTGCACGCACCGCGCACCCCACAGGCCACGCCACCCATGGCGCGACCGGATCGATCGGAGCCATGGACACACACACCACCGCTGCCCCCGTTCCCTCGTCGCCCCGCTGCTGCATCGCCGGCGGCGGCCCGGCCGGCATGGTGCTGGGCCTGCTGCTCGCGCGCGCGGGCGTGCCCGTCGTCGTGCTCGAGAAACACCTCGACTTTCTGCGCGACTTCCGGGGCGACACCGTGCACCCGTCCACGCTCGAAGTGCTGCACGAACTCGGCCTGCTCGACGCCTTCTTGCAGCGCCCGCACAACCGCATCGAAGAGCTGCGCGGCACCTACGAGGGCCGCAGCGTGACCATTGCCGACTTCCGGCGGCTGCCCACGCACGCCCGCTTTCTGGTGCTCATGCCGCAGTGGGAGTTTCTGGACTTCATGTGCGACGAGGCGCGACGCTACCCCGGCTTCGAGCTGTGGACCGACGCCGAGGCCACCGGCCTGCTGCAGGACAACGGCCGCGTCAACGGCGTGAAAGTGCGCGTCGGCGCCCGCAGCCCCGACAGCGGCGGCCCAAGAGACATCGAGCTGCACGCCTCCCTCATCGTCGCCGCCGACGGTCGCCACTCCACCCTGCGCGACGCGGCGGCGCTGCCGCACATCAGCTACGGCGCGCCCATCGACGTGCTGTGGATGCGCATTCCCAAGCTGCCCGGCGACCCCGAGGCCACCGGCGGCCACATCGCGGCGGGCCGCTTGCTGGTGACGCTCAACCGCGGCGACTACTGGCAGTGCGCCTTCGTCATCCGCAAGGGCGGCCGGGTCGAGCTGCAATCGCGCGGCATTGCCGCCTTCCATGCCGAGATTGCGCGCATCGCGCCCTTCTTTGCCACGCGCCTGCCCGAGGCCCTGCCCGACTGGGAGGCCGTGAAGCTGCTCGAAGTGAGTGTCGACCGGCTCGAATCGTGGTCGTGCCCCGGCCTGCTGTGCATCGGCGACGCCGCGCACGCCATGTCGCCCGTGGGCGGCGTCGGCATCAACCTCGCCGTGCAGGACGCCGTGGCCGCCGCCAACCTGCTGGCCGCATCGCTCGCCGGCAGCGCCACCGACAAGGAGATCGACACCCTGCTGCCCCAGCTGCAGCGCCGCCGCGAATGGCCCGTGCGCGTCACGCAGGCCGCGCAGCGGCTCGTGCAAGACCGCGTGCTGATGCCGGTGCTCAGCCGCAAGGCGGCCACGGCTGCTGCCGCATCGTCATCGATTGCGCCCCGCCCCATGCCCTTGCCGCTGCGCCTGCTGGGGCGCTGGCCGTGGCTGCGCACCCTGCCCGCGCGCGCCGTGGGCATCGGCGTGCGGCCCGAGCACGTGCAGTCGCCGCGGAAGTAGCGCGTCAGGGTCGTCGGATCAACCGGGCCGGCGCGCCTGCGTCGGCTGGCGCGACCAGTACACGCCGTCGAGCCGGTCGAGCCGCACCTCCCCGCCCGTCGACGGCGCATGCACAAAGCGCCCATCGCCCACATAGATGCCCGCATGCGTGGGCGACGCCGAGCCGAACAGCACCAGGTCGCCCGAGCGAAGCTCGGACATCGGCACCGGCCGGCCGAAGCCCGCCATGCGCGACACCGTGCGCGGCGGCACCTGCCCCACGCTCTGGCGGTACACGTAGCCGATGAGCCCGCTGCAATCGAAACCGCCCTCGGGCGAGTTGCCGCCATAGCGGTACGGCGTGCCGACCAGCCCCAACGCGTGGATCGTGATGCTGTTCGACTGCTCCGACGTCAGCGGTGGGATGTTGCTGCTGGGCACCGAACCGCCCGGCGTGCGCGTCGGCGGCGGGCTCGCGCAGCCGATGGCCAGGAGGCAGGCGGTGACGGCGGGGATCAGTCGGAACAGCAGCCGCTGCGAGAGCAACAGCGATGCGGGGGAAGAACGTGAGGGCGTCGGCAGAGATGTGTCGAGCATGGGCGCAGGCCGGTCTTGTGGACGTGGCCCGACTCTAGCGCGAGTGCGCCGGATCGCAATGCAGAGCCCCTTGGCGGGCGATGACGCCCTCGCGCTTCATCTTCATCCGCTGAAGCCGAAGACCAGCAGCAGGTTGTTCGAGGGCATCGCGTGCCGCTCGCGCAACGCGAGGCCGACGCGACGCGCTTCTGCCACCACGTCGTCGAGACGGCGAATGCCCCAGGCGGGATTGCGCGCGCGCAGGTCTTCGTCGAACGCCAGATTGCTCGGTGCCGTGGGGCCGTGCTGTGCTTCGTCTTCGAAGTAAGGCCCGTAGGTGATCAGCACGCCGGAGCCGGAACGCAGATGCCGCGCGGCACCGGCCATCAACGCGGCGCAGGTGGGCCAGGGTGCGATGTGCAGCATGTTGGCGCAGTAGATGGCGTCGAACTTTTCTTCTTTGCCTTGAGCGAACGCGGGACCTTGCGACGGCCACTGCGGCGCCATCACGTCGAGCAGCTGCGGCGCGCGCAGATTGGGCAACGCGGCTTGCTCGACGCGACTGGCGATCGCGGGGAGCGAGCGGGCGTCTGCGTCGGTGGGCTGCCAGGTCCATGAAGGCATGGCGGCGGCGAACCAGGCGGCGTGTTGGCCTGTGCCGGAGGCGATTTCCAAGGCGGTGCCGCGCTCATCGAGGATGCGGGTCAGGGCATCGAGGATGGGTTGTTTGTTGCGGTCTGCGGCGGGGCTGAAGGGAAGGTCGCGCATTAGGAATAAGTTGGATCAACTTGAGTTGAGGAGTTTCAAAGCAAAATCATCTGGGACACCTTCCGCCTCTCCGACGACATTGCCGCAAAAAATCGATCGCGCGATCGTTTGCATGGAGAAAGAGAAGTAGTCTTTCCACACACCGTCGACGCCGACAAATCATCAGCAATAGTGAGGCCCTGTGCGTAAAGACCCAAGCAATGCTCGCAGTGTTCGAGAGAACCTTTCGAGCTTCCTTCTCCCTCTAGAAGGGCCAGGAAATCCCTTGACATGCTACTCCCGACATTTGGTCGAAGCGATGTCTTCACCCGAACTGATGGAGGAGTGGGTGAGACGCTCCTTGCGAGAGCGCCGTCACGGTCTTTCTAGCGGTAGGTCGCTCATATCAGAAGACTCCCCGCGCTTTCTATACAAGTATCGACCACTGAATGCGAGCGATGACGAATCTGTCCGCAAGTTGAAGTCGCTCTTGATCGATGACAGGGTTTGGATGGCATCTCCTTCTTCACTGAATGATCCGCAGGACCTTGACTTCACCCTCGAAGAGAATAGAAATGCGAAGGAACGGCGCAGCTGGACCAAGAATAGTTCGGCTCTGCTTTCTCCCATGCCTCCAGCAAAGCGAATGCAATTTCTTCGACAAATTGAACGAGCGCGTATGACGTCGGAGCAAATCGCTTCGTTCAAGGCGCATCAGCGTAGGGAGCTGGGCGTATTTTGCGCGTCGCAGAACCCACGCCAGATGCAAATGTGGACTCACTATGCAGATGAGTCTCGAGGAATTTGCATCCAGTACTCGACATATGAAGAGGAAATGTTCTTGCTTGCAAGGTCCGTTATATACGCAAACACGTTTCCAACGATCACGGTTCCAACACCAATAGGCCGTGAACAAGACCACTATCTTGTCAAGGCGCTTACGTGGAAATACGAGGCCGAATGGCGGGTCGTAGCACCGATACAGAGCTGCTTCATTCAGCTCGGCCGCAGGGCTATTTCCGGTGTGATTCTTGGCGCAAGAGCGAGCGAGGCGACGCGCACATGTATCGCCCAACTACTGGCAGAACGCGTGCAGACTGGCAAGCCGCCTTTTTCGATCTACCAGAGCACCAACAACATTGGTCGCTTTGGTATATCTATTCGTCGGCTTGATCCAAACACGGTCATGTTGAGGTGATCTACCAGGTTCACTGACGAAGCAGCGCCGATGTGGGCCGGGAAAGGCTCTCCCCCCCACTCTCCTGAAACAACGCCGCCGCGTCCCTCGCCAAATCCGAAGCGATCCACAGCAGGTTGTCCCGATGCCCTGCCCCCGCCTCTTCGAACCACCCATCGCCGGCGCCGTAGCAGCACCACAGCAGTGAGTTCAGTTGTTCCAGCTTGCATTCCAGCAGGTCTGCTGCGCTGGGTTTGGTCGCGTGGGGAGAGGCCGACTCGGTAGCGCGGGCCATAATTCGTTTAGCCATTTGTTGTGCTCCTTCTCAAAGATTGCACGTCACTTGGTTAGACGGTCATGGTGTTCGCGCACCGTGGCCGTCGCCTTTTGTGCCTCACGTTCGCATCGATCGATCTGCATCGATGGCCCGCCGTGAGGCGAAGCGGTTCATTCGTTCAATCAGTCAGTCCGTGGTGCGATGTGCTGCCCTCGTCGCCCACATAGCGGGTCGTTTCATCACAGGGGCATTCACTGTAGAGAAGTCCTGCCCGGCGCAGAGAGATATTTCGCCGAGGAATGCGCGGTTCGCGCAAGTAATCGCGCTGCGGTAGCGGCGATTCACAAAGCCCTGACAGTCAGGCCCTGAAAGCAGGGCCTAGCCCCGCATCAACCCACAACGCATCAGCCCTGCCCGCCGAACTCCCGTGCGTGCTCCACCGCGTACTTGATGAGCTCGGCCTGCCCTTCGATGCCCAGGCGCCGCTTGATGCTCTGGCGGTGCGCCTCCACGGTGCGCACGCTCAGGCCGAGGTCGCGCGCGATCTGCTTGCTCGATTCGCCGCGGCCGAGCGCGCTCAAGATCTCGCCCTCGCGCGGCGTGAGCAACGGGCGCGGTGTCTGGTTGCGAAAGAGTTTCTTCGACACGGCCGGGCTCAGGAAGGTGCCGCCCGCCGACACGGCCTCGATGGCGGCCACGATCTCTGCGGCCGGCGCGTCTTTCAGCACGTAGCCGCGCGCGCCGACCTGCAGGGCCTTCTGCACGTACTCGGGGTTGTCGTACATGCTGAGCATCACGATGTGCGGCGCGGGCTGGTGCTGTGGTTGTTGCAGCAGCAGCGCCGCCAGCTCGATGCCGTTCATGTCCTTCATGCCCACATCCATGAGCACGAGGTGCGGCCGCGCGGGGCCGATGAGCGCCAGCGCCTCGGCCGCGCTGCCGGCCTCGCCCACGATCTCCAGGCCGGGCATGGAGCCCAGGCGCGCGCGCAGGCCGTCGCGCACCAGCGGGTGGTCGTCGACCAAAAAAAGGCGCACGACCACAGGGGCAGCAGCAGCGGTGGCGGGGACTTCATTCATGGCCGCTATTCTGGCTTTGCGCGCCGCACGGGCACTTCGGCCACGATGGACGTGTGGCCGCGGCCCGAGCGCATGCGCAGTTGGCCTTCAATCGACTCCATGCGCTCGCGCATGTTGCGCAGGCCAATGCCGCGCTTCGGGTCGAGTTGCATGGCCTCGACGTTGAAGCCGATGCCGTCGTCGCTGATCTCCAGGCGCACGGCCTCTTCGTCGAAGCCCAATGCAATGTGCACCTGCTGCGCACGGGCGTGTTTGCGCACATTGGTCAACGCTTCTTGCGTGACGCGAAAGAGCGCGGTCTTGGCTTCTTGCGACAGCTCGAAGGGTTCGCCCTCGACCATGATCGATGCGTCGACGCCGCCTTCTTCACCGAACTCGGCGCCCAGGCGCTCCAGCGCGGCGGGCAGGCCCAGGGTGTCGAGCAGCGCGGGGCGCAGCCGGTGCGAGATGCGGCGCACCTCGATGAGCGAATCGTTGAGCCGCTGCAGCGCTTTGCCGAGCGCGGGCGGCGGCGACTGGTGCGCGCGGTCGAGCGACTCGACGGCCGACTCGATCAGCAGCTTGGCCGACACCAGCGTCTGGCTGGTGCCGTCGTGCAGCTCACGCGCGAGGTGGCCGCGCTCTTCTTCCTGCGACTGCACCACGCGGCGCGCGAGCAGGCGCAGCTTGGCTTCGGCGGTGCGGTGCTCGCTGAGGTTGAGCAGCAGCCCGGCCGCGCTGACCACGCCCAGGCACAGCGCGGCGATGCCGGCAATCCACAGCAGCGTGGCGGTGACGTTGGCGTTCATCTGCCGGTCGAGGGTGTCCATGGTCGACTGGATGTCGTCCAGGTACAGGCCGGTGCCGACCATCCAGTTCCAGCGCGGCAGCGCGGTGACGTAGCCGAGCTTGGGCGCCATCTGCGCGCTCGAGGGCTTGCGCCATTCGTACTCGACGTAGGCGCCGCCCTTGTCGCGCGCGCCCCTGATCAGCTCCTGGATGGTGAAGCGGCCATGCGAATCGCGCAGGTTCCACAGGTTCTGGCCGACCAGGTCGGGCTGGCGCGAGTGCATGAGCGAGTTGCCGTCCATGTCGTAGACGAAGAAGTAGCCGTCGTCGCCGTAGTTGAGCGTGGCCAGGCGGCGCAGGGCTTCATTGCGCGTGGCCTCGTCGTCCAGGCCCGATTCGTACAGCGGCAGCAGGTTGCTCACGGCCAGGTCGACATAGCTGCGCAGCTCGCTGCGGCGCTGCGCCATGTAGCTGCGCTCGATGAGGGCACGTTCGCGCTGGGCGAGGTCGTGCTCCTGGTGGCGCACGGCCAGGGCCACCAGCACCAGCGCGATGAGCAAAGGCGCGACGGCCAGCGCGACGATCTTGGTGCGGAGGTTCATCGGGGAGGGAGACTACCACCGGGGCGGTGCAGGGCTTTCCCTCGCAGGAGCGTGGAGGAATCCCATTCGGGTAACGATCGATACGAATGTGTCTTGCTGGGGCGGCTTACAACGCCAGGCCTGCACTACACAAGGGAGAACCAGATGGACGCACCAGACTACGACCGAAAGATGGGCCATGCACTGCTCGCAGTGCGCAAGGCGAAGGAGGCGGTATGCAGATGAGCCGAACGTTCGCGCTGATCGCGCTGGTCATGGCGGGTCCGTGCACCGCCCTTGCGGACGCACCATTCACAGGGAAGTTCAGCGGAACAGGCCGCGCGTGTTCAGGCGGCTTGTATGTGCGCACCAAGACCATCGAGTGGAACTCGAGCTTCAGCATCTGCAAGCCCACGCGCTACGAGGTTCTTGACAACGAGTTGGACAAGAAAGAAGGCGAGCGGATCGCCTTTCGCCTCAAGTCTCCCAGCCGCCAATGCCTGTACCCCGTGATCGAGGTGCAACGGCTCAGCACCTACAGCTGGGGCGTGCAGGGCTATCAGTCGATGGAGTCGTACCGCAACCGTGCCCTGCCCGGCTGGGCCAACTCGCCGCTAGAGGAGCGGCTGATCCTGTCGTGTCCCATGACACGCCTGGATTGAGTGTCCGTCTTCAGTGCAGGCTCGTCGGCCGCCCCGACGCCACCCACGCATCAAGCCCGCCCGTGAGCGGCAACGCCCGCCGAGCCCCACGCGCCAACAGCACGCGCGCGGCTTGCGCGGCCGAGACTTCGTTGGGGCAATTGCAGTACAGCACCACGTCGCGGTCGGGGTCGATCGTCAGGTCGAGGTTGCGCTGCTGCAGCGCCTTGAGGGTGTACGACAGCGCGCCCGGAATGCGGCGTGGGTCGACCTGCACGCCGGCTTCGCCGCGCACGTCGATCACCAGCGGCGGCACGTCGCCGCTCATCAGGTCGAACAGTTCGTCGACGCTGATGCGCGGCATGCCGGTGAGCCGCGCGAAGGCGCGGCGGCGCCAGTAGCGCACGGCGAGCATCACGAGCAGCACCACGCCCAGCGCAGCGGTGGCGATGCCGCCGGCCTGCGCCAGCACGGCGAGCACCTGCTGGATCTGGTCGCGAAAAATCCAGCCGAGGCCGAGGAAGAGGCCCGTCCAAACCAACGCGGCCAGGATGTCGAAGCCGACAAAGCGCCGCACCGACATGCCCAGCGCGCCGGCCATGGGCGGCGCCACCACGGAGACGCCCGGCACGAACTTGGCGGCCACGAGCGACATGCCGCCCCAGTCGGAAATGAGCGATTCACCGCGTCGCACGCACGAGTCCTGCGACAGCGAGATGCGGCACAGCAGCCGCATGAAGCGGTAGCCGAAGCGGCGCCCGGCATAAAACCACGCGCCGTCGCCCAGCAGGTTGGCGACCACGGCGGCCAGCACCACGCCAACCACCGACACGTCGCCCGCCGCGAGCAGCGCGCCGGTCACGACCAGCACGGCGGCGGCCGGCACGGGCAGGCCCAGGCGCGCGGCAAAGCTGGCGGCAAACACCACCAGGATCGCGTTCTGCACCAGCAGCGACATCAGCTGCGCCATGCGGGCCGCCGTTCGGTCGATGCCGGGTGGTACCGCAGGGCGGCGCGCCGGAAGGTGGTGTGGGAAGTCGTCATGCCGGCCGCGATTCTCCTGCATGGCCCAAGCACGTACTGCGCGCAGGCCATCCGAGGGCGCCGGCACGCGCCCGTTCGCTCAGCGGGGCGCGTCGCCCTTGCGGTACTCGGCCGTGAGCGCGTCGAGCTTCTGCTTGAGCGCGGGGTCGAGCACGTAACTGGCGGCGGCGACGGTGGCGTCGAGCTGCTCGGGGCGGCTGGCGCCCAGCAGCGGCGCGGTGATGAGCGGGTTGGCCATGACCCACGCCACGGCCAACGTGGCCAGCGGCACGCCGGCTTCGTCGGCCAGCGCGTGCAGCTGGGTGACGGTGTCGAAGCTGCGATCGTTCCAGTAGCGGTCCTGGTACATGTTGCCGGCGGTGCCAAGGGTGAAGCGGGTGTTCTCCTCGGGCTTGGCGCCGGGCTTGTACTTGCCGGTGAGCAGGCCGCCGGCCAGCGGGTTGTAGGGAATCACGCCCAGGCCCTCTTCCGCCGCGAGCGGCAGCAGCTCGCGCTCGATCTCGCGGAACAGCAGGCTGTAGCGCGGCTGCACCGACACGAAGCGCGTGAACCGGTGCAGCTCGGACTTGCCCAGCGCGCGGGCCAGCCGGTAGGCCAGGAAGTTCGACACACCGATGTAGCGCGCGCGGCCCGACTTGACGATGACGTCGAGCGCCTCGAGGCTCTCTTCGAGCGGCGTCTCGCGGTCGTCCATGTGCAGCTGGTACAGGTCGACGTGGTCGGTCTTCAGCCGCTTGAGCGAGAGGTCGATGGCGTCGAGCAAATGCTTGCGCGAGGCGCCCTGGTCCCAGGGGTTGGGGCCGACCTTGTTGACGGCCTTGGTGGCGACCACGAAGCGGCGGCGGCCCGCGGTGCCCTGCTTCTCGAGCCAGTTGCCGATGATCTCTTCGGTGCGGCCGGTGGTCTCGACGGTGCCGCCCAGCGGGTACACGTCGGCGGTGTCGAGGAAGTTGATGCCGGCGTCGACGGCCTTGTCGAGGATCTGGTGCGACACGGCCTCGTCGGTCTGCAGGCCGAAGGTCATGGTGCCCAGGGCCAGGCGGGACACGGTGAGGCCGGTGCGGCCCAGGCGGGTGGTGGGGATGCTCATGCGCGCGCGCTCCAAGGGGTAGGAGAAGAGGGAGGAGGAAGGGGCGGCGGCCATCATAGGCACGGCCGCGCATTCCTGCAGGCGCTGGAGATTCAGGTGGATTCGAGGTGCACGCCGGGCGCGCCGCGCTCGACGGAGAAGCGGGCCATGGTCGCCACAGCGGAGTCGGCGTTCTTCTCGTCCTCCACCGCGCGGAACTCGATGGCGCAGCCGCGCGCGTCGAGCGTCATGAGGCCGTAGCCGCGCTTGTCGGCGCGGCCGTAGCGCAGGTGCTCGTTCTTCGCGCGCATGTGGGCCACGCTGGCGGCACTGGGCCCTTCGGAGGTGATGGCGCCGCCGACGAACTCGGTCGCGACGACGGGGCCCAGCGGCTCGCGGCGCAGGTCGGCGGCCCAAAAGGCGTGCACGTCGCCACCGAGCACCAGCGCATCGCCGCCGCGCGACTGGTTGGCGGCCAGCGCGTCGAGCAGGCGCGTGCGCGAGGCGGCATAGCCGTCCCAGCCGTCCATCCAGTAGCCGTGACCGGGGCCGCGCTGGCGGTCGGCTTCGGCGAGCAGGGTTGGTTGGGCGATGACGGTCCAGCGCGCCGGCGGTGTTGCAAGCTCGTTCGCGAGCCAGGCCTCTTGCTGCATGCCGAGCAGGCTGCGCTCGGGTGCCAGGCGATCGGCGCAGTCGGCCAGCGGCTTGGTGCTGCGGCCCGTGAGGCAGGCATGGTGCGACCGGTACTGGCGGCCGTCGAGCAGCATCACGTCGAGCATGCGGCCGAAGCGATGGCGGCCGTAAATGGTGGCGCCGGCGCCGCGCGGACGCATGTGGGCGGGCACGGGCATGTGCTCGTACCAGGCTTGGTAAGCAGCAGCGCGGATCGCAAGGAACTGCGCCGGGTCGGGCGTGCGCGGCGAAACGTCGTCGGTGTAGTCGTTGGCGACCTCGTGATCGTCCCAGGTCACAAGCCACGGAAACGCGGCGTGCGCGGCCTGCAGGTGCGGGTCGGTCTTGTAGAGCGCGTAGCGGTTGCGAAAGCCGGCCAGGTCGGTGGGAATGCCGCCTTCATGCCGGCGCACGTTGTGCGAGCCGCGCGAGCTTTCGTAGATGTAGTCACCGAGGTGCACGATGAAGTCGAGCGGCTGCGTGGCCATGTCGCGGTAGGCTGCGTAGTAGCCCTCCTCGTACTGCTGGCACGAGGCGAAGGCGAAGCGCAGCGGCTGCACGGCGGCGTCGGTGTCGGCCGGCGCGGTGCGCGCGCGGCCGACGGGGCTGCGCACACCGCCTGCGGTGAAGCGGTACCAGTAGGGGCGACCCGGTCGCAGCCCCTGCACTTCGACGTGCACCGAATGCGCGAGTTCGGCCTCGGCACGGGCCGTGCCGCGCGCGACGGTGCGGCGAAAGTGCTCGTCCTCGGCCACCTCCCACTGCACCGCCACGGACGCATCGCCCATGCCACCGCCCTGCAGCGGCTCGGGCGCGAGCCGCGTCCACAGCACCATGCCGTCAGGCCGCGGTGCGCCCGAGGCGACGCCCAACGTGAACGGGTCGCGCGCCGCCGCGGGCTGGGCGCGCAGGTGCAGAAAGGGATGGCCGAGCGCGGCGGCGGCGAGGCCGGTGTGGAGCAGGCGTCGGCGGGTGAAAAACGGAGTGGTCATCGGGCGTCTTTCTTGGCGCGTCGCTCGGCGATCTCGAGGTCGATCGATGCCTGCAGGCGCGCTTGCCGGTCGAGCTCCCTCTGCCGGGTGTCGACGCTGCTCGGGTACTCGCGGTCGATCAACGCCTGCAGGCGCGCCAGCCGCGTGAGATCCATCTCGCGGGTCTCGGTGCTTGTGTGCTCGAAGTCGATCGACGCCTGCGGGCGCACTGGCCGCTCGGGATCTTTCGGATGGGTGTCGACGCCCCTCGTGCGCAGGTCTTCGCTCGACTGCGAAGAAGCACCGCCGGAGCGTCCCACCCAGATCACCAATGCGCCTACGAGAAAGAACACCGCGAACATGAATTCCATGGCGACGGGGTTCAGGTCGTCCTTGAGGATCGGCTTGAGCGTGCCGTCCAACCGATCTTTCGGAGGCAGCAGGACCGCGACCTTCTTGCCCACGGGGCGTGCATCGAACTTGCCGCCGCTGCGTGCGTACAAGACAGCCCGTCGGCCGTCGGGCCGGACGTAGTCGACCCGGACCTCTGTGTTGCCGGCGCCGGTGACGACACCCTCGACCTTGTCGTAAGAAAAAAGAATGACCGCAGCATCAAGCGCCGACAGCAGCGCGACACACAGCATGGCGACGCCCATCGCCGCGAGGCACAGCGCCACAAACACTCGAAGGATCTGCATGGACTCCAGCCATCAGGAACGTCCCTGATTCTGGCGCCCTTCTCTTACAGCACCGCTGCGGAAGAACGGCCTCTCAGCCCGCCGAGCCTTCGCAAGCCACAGCCACCGGCCGTCGCGCATCCGCACGCGCGCTCGCCAGCGCCCAGGCGAAGATGCCCACGCCCGCCAGCGCCAGCAGCGCGCCGACCCAGCCGGTCGACGTCCAGCCCAGGCCGGCCGCAATGGCCACGCCGCCAAGCCAGGCGCCGAGGGCATTGGCCATGTTGAAGGCCGAGTGGTTGAGCGCAGCGGCGAGGGTTTGCGCGTCGCCGGCCACGTCCATCAGGCGGATCTGCAGGGCCGGGCCGATGGCGACGGTGGTGCCGATCAGGAACACGGTGAAGGCCGCCGTCACGACGTGGTGCGCCGCGAAGGTGAAGGTGGCGAGCACCAGCGCCGCATACACGAGCACGCCGCCGATGGTGCGCATGAGCGACTTGTCGGCCAGCCGCGAGCCCACGAGGTTGCCGGTGACCATGCCCAGGCCGAACAGCGCGAGCACGAAGGGCACGCCGCCCAGCGGCAGGCCGGCCACTTCGATCAGCGTGGGCTTGATGTAGCTGAACACCGCGAACATGCCGCCGAAGCCGATGGCACCGATGCCCAGCGTGAACCACACCTGCTTGCGCTTGAGCGCGCCGAGTTCGCGCCACGGGCTGGCACCGGCGGCGGGTGCGATGTCGGGCACGTCGCGGCGCAGCAGCACCACGGCGACGAGCGCGATGACGCCGACGAACACGAAGGCCGCGCGCCAGCCGAACAGCTGGCCGAGCCACGCCGCGATGGGCACGCCGACCAGCGTGGCGCCGGTGAGCCCCAGCATCACGAGGCCCACGGCACGCGCGCGGCGCCCCGGCGGTGCGAGCGTGGCGGCCACGAGCGCGGCGACGCCGAAGTAGGTGCCGTGCGGCAGGCCGGTGGCAAAGCGCAGCAGGTTGAGCGACAGGTAGCCGGGCGCCATCGCGCTGGCGAAGTTGCCGGCCGCGAACACGGCCATCAGCGCGATCAGCAGCGCGCGTCGGCCCCAGCCGGCGGCCAGCACCGCGAGCACGGGCGCACCGATGACCACGCCCAGCGCGTAGGCACTGATGACGTGGCCGGCCTGCGGGATGGTGACGGCGATGTCTTTCGCGACCTCGGGCAGCAGGCCTATGATGACGAACTCGCCGGTGCCGATGGCAAAGCCACCGACGCCCAATGCGAGCACCGCGCGCAGGAACTGCTGGGACGTGACGGACGGCGAAATGGCAGTGGTTTCCGCGCCTTCGCGGGCGGACGGTGAGGCGTTCAAGGCCGGGCTCCTGGGGGGTGCCCGGCGGACGCGGGCGAGGCCCGATTCTAGGGTAAACCCCTAAATTGTGAAGATGCGTTCGTGCGGCGCGTCGGTACCGTCTTGCAATTCAGATCGCGACCAGCTGCCGCACACCCTGCGCTTCCATGTCCTTGCCCAGGCCGCGCGCGATGACTTCGCCGCGCTCCATCACGAGGTAGTCGTCGGCCAGCTCCTGCGCAAAGTCGTAGTACTGCTCGCACAGCACGATGGCCATGTCGCCGCGGTCGGCGAGCATGCGGATGACGCGGCCGATGTCCTTGATGATGCTGGGCTGGATGCCCTCGGTGGGCTCGTCGAGGATCAGCAGCTTGGGCTTGGGCGCCAGCGCGCGGGCAATCGCCAGCTGTTGTTGCTGCCCGCCCGACAGATCGCCGCCGCGCCGGTGGATCATCTGCTTGAGCACCGGGAACAGCTCGAACAGCTCCGCAGGAATCGGCGTGCCACCGCTCTTGTAGGCCAGCCCCATGCGCAGGTTCTCCTCGACCGTGAGCCGCGCGAAGATCTCGCGGCCCTGCGGCACGAAGCCGATGCCGGCGCGGGCGCGCTCGTACGGCGTGGCCTTGTGGATCGGCTTGCCTTCGAGTTCGATGCTGCCGCTCTTGATGGGCACGAGGCCCATGAGCGACTTCAGCAGCGTCGTCTTGCCGACGCCGTTGCGGCCGAGCAGCACGGTGACCTTGCCCAGATGCGCCTCGAAACTGACGTCCCGCAGGATGTGGGAGCCGCCGTAGTACTGGTGGATGTTCTTGACTGTCAGCATGGCTTCGGTTCCTCCGTCAGCGGCCCAGGTAAACCTCGATGACGCGCTCGTCGGCCTGCACCTCGTCGAGCGTGCCCTGCGCCAGCACCGAGCCGTCGCACAGCACGGTCACGATCTCGGAGATCGTGCGGATGAAGCTCATGTCGTGCTCCACCACCATCAGCGAATGCTTGCCCTTGAGCGTGAGGAACAGCTCGGCGGTGCGCGCGGTTTCCTCGTCGGTCATCCCGGCCACGGGCTCGTCAAGCAGCAGCAGCTTCGGGTCTTGCATCAGCAGCATGCCGATTTCGAGCCACTGCTTCTGGCCGTGGCTCAGGTTACCGGCCAGGCGCGACACACTGTCCGCGAGGTGGATGGTTTCCAGCACTTCGGCGAGGCGGTCGCTCTGCGCCGAGTCGAGCCTGAACAGCATCGACGCGCGCACGCCCTTGTCGGTCTTCAGCGCGAGCTCGAGGTTCTCGAACACGGTGAGGTGCTCGAACACCGTCGGCTTCTGGAACTTGCGGCCGATGCCCAGCTGCGCAATGTCGGCCTCGCGGTGGCGCAGCAGGTCGATGGTGCTGCCGAAGAACACGGTGCCCGAATCGGGCCGCGTCTTGCCGGTGATGATGTCCATCATCGTGGTCTTGCCCGCGCCGTTGGGGCCGATGATGCAGCGCAGTTCGCCCGGCGCGATGTCGAGCGAGAGCTTGTTGATGGCCTTGAAGCCGTCGAAGCTCACGCTCACGTCTTCGAGGTACAGGATGCGGCCGTGGGTGATGTCGACCTCGCCCGGCGTGGCGATGCGGCCGAAGCCGGCCTCGCGGCCGCCCGATTCGGTCTGGCCCGTGCCCGCATGCAGGTGGGCTGCGCGTGCGGCGCGCTCGGCGCCGGCTTCCATCAGGTCGGGTGTCATGCGCGGGCTCCCTTTGCGTCCACGGGCAGCGAGACCAGCGCCTCGGGTTCGACGCCCTTCTCTGCAGCGATGGCGCGTCGTGCTTCTTGCACGGGTTCGGCCGGCGCGGCCTTCTCGCGGGACAACCACTTCTTCACCAGACCCACGATGCCGTTCGGCAGGAACAGCGTGACAGCAATGAACAAGGCGCCCAGGAAGTACAGCCAGTACTCGGGGTAGGCGACGGTGAGCCAGCTCTTGGCCCCGTTGACGATAAAGGCGCCGATGATCGGCCCGATCAGCGTGGCGCGTCCGCCCACCGCGGCCCACACCGCGATCTCGATGGAGTTGGCCGCGCTCATTTCGCCCGGGTTGATGATGCCGACCTGCGGCACGTACAGCGCGCCGGCCACGCCGCACATGATGGCGGAGATGACCCAGATCGTGAGCTTGTACGGCAGCGGGTTGTAGCCCGAGAACATCACCCGCGTCTCGGCATCGCGAATGGCCTGCAGCACGCGGCCGAACTTGCTGCCGATGAGCCACTTGGCGAAGAGGAAGAAGCCGAGCAGCGTGAGACCCGTGAGGGCAAACAGCGTCATGCGCATCTCTTGCGTGGCGATCGGAATGTTGAGGATGCGCTTGAAGTCGGTGAAGCCGTTGTTGCCGCCAAAGCCCGTCTCGTTGCGGAAGAACAGAAGCATCGCCGCGAAGGTCATGGCCTGCGTGATGATCGAGAAGTACACGCCCTTGATGCGCGAGCGGAACGCGAAGAAGCCGAACACGAAGGCGATGAGGCCCGGCACCGCGACGATGAGCAGCAGCGTCATGCCGAAGCTGCCGCTGAAGGTCCAGTGCCAGGGCAGTCCCTTCCAGTCGAGGAACACCATGAAGTCGGGCAGATCGCTCTTGTAGTTGCCGTCGCGGCCGATCTGCCGCATGAGGTACATGCCCATCATGTAGCCGCCGAGCGCGAAGAACAGGCCGTGGCCCAGCGAGAGGATGCCGGTGTAGCCCCAGATCAGGTCCATGGCCAGCGCGCAGATGGCGTAGCACATGATCTTGCCGACCAGCGCCACGGCGTAGTCGCTCATGTGCAGCGGGCTGTCTACCGGCACCACGATGTTGAGCACCGGCGCGATCGCGCACACCACGATCAGCGCGACGAAAAAGGCCGTCCAGCCCTTGCCGCTCAGCAGCGGCCCCTTGGTTGGGAGTACGACCTTGCTCATGCTTCTGCGCTCCGGCCCTTCATGGCGAAGATGCCCTGAGGTCTCTTTTGAATGAAGATGATGATGAAGACAAGCACCGCGATCTTCGCGAGCACCGCGCCCGCCCAGCCTTCGATGAACTTGTTGAGAATGCCCAGCCCCAGCGCCGCATACACGGTGCCCGCAAGCTGGCCGACGCCGCCCATCACGACCACCATGAAGCTGTCGACGATGTAGCTCTGGCCCAGGTCGGGGCCGACGTTGCCGATCTGACTCAGCGCGCAGCCCGCCAGGCCGGCGATACCGGAGCCGAGCGCGAACGCATAGGTGTCGATGCGCGCGGTGTTCACGCCCATGCACGAGGCGATCGGCCGGTTCTGCGTGACGCCGCGCACGAAAAGACCAAGACGCGTCTTGCCGATGAGCCAACCCATCGCGAGCAACACCAGCGCCGCAAAGATGATGATGCAGATGCGGTTCCACGGCAGCGTGACGTTGCTCAACATCGTGAAGCCGCCGCTCATCCAGCCGGGGTTTTCGACGCCGACGTTCTGCGCGCCGAACAGCGTGCGCACGAGCTGTTGCAGCATCAGGCTGATGCCCCAGGTGGCGAGCAGCGTCTCGAGCGGGCGGCCGTAGAGGAAGCGGATCACGCCACGCTCCAGCACCGCGCCCACAAGCGCCGATGCGAGGAAGGACACGGGAATCGCGGCGACCAGGTACCAGCCGAACGCCGCCTCAGGCATGTACTTCTGGAAGATGCCCTGCATCACGTAGGTGGCGTAGGCGCCGATCATCATCAGCTCGCCGTGCGCCATGTTGATGACGCCCATCAGGCCGTAGGTGATGGCGAGGCCGAGCGCCGCGAGCAGCAGCACCGAGCCCAGGCTGATGCCACTGAACACGGCGTTGATGCGGTCGCCCCAGACCAGCGCGCCGTCGATGTTCGCGATGGAGGCGGTGATGGCCGCCTTCACATCGGCTTCGGTCTCGTCGGCCAGGCGCTGGTTGAGCAGCAGCTTGGTGTCGGGGTTCTGGTTGTTGCCCAGCTCCTTGGCCGCGGCGAGGCGCTTGGCCTTGTCGGCGCTCGTGAGCATGCTGGCGGCGCGCACGAGTTCGAGCTGCGCCTTGATCTTGGGGTTGGTCTCGGCGGCCAGCGCCTTCTCGACCATCGGCACGCGCGATTCGTCGGGCTCCTTGAAGAGCGCCTGCGCGGCTTCGGCGCGCACCGCGTCGTCGGTGCTCGTGAGCTTGAGCGCGGCCTGCGCGGCATCGAGCGCGCCGCGCATGAGGTTGTTGTTGACGACGTCTTCGGCGGTGTCGGGCACCTTCAGCTCGGTGCCGGTGACGGGGTCGTACCCCTTGTCGTCCTTCATCACGAAGACCTTGTCTTCGGTGTACTTCACGGCGTCGTCGGCCATGGCCTGGATGAAGGCGGAGGTCTTGTCGTCGGCAGTGAGGACGGCCTTGTTGAGCGCGGCGATGCGGGCTTCGGACTCGCCGGAGGCGATGGCCCGGGCTTCGTCGGCGGTCAGCGCGTGGGCGGCCGACGCTGCGAGGAGCATGGCGGCGAAGGCGCAGTGAAGGGTTCGTCGAAGCATCATGAAACTGGAAGTTGGGGTTGGCCCCTTCCCCTTCCGGGGGAAGGTTGGGATGGGGGCACGCGGCGCTCATTCAGGCGCTGCGACCAGATCGACCGCCGTCAGCCCCCACCCCTGCCCTCCCCCGAAGGGGAGGGAGGAACACGCTTACATCGACTTGCCAGCCGGGTAGTCAGGCTTCTTGTCGTTGCCTTCGATGTACGGGCTCCAAGGCTTCGCCTTCACCGGACCCGGCGTCTTCCACACCACGCCGAACTGCCCGTCGGCCTTGATCTCGCCGATGAACACGCTCTTGTGCAGATGGTGGTTCTTCTCATCCATCTTCGAGACGATGCCCGACGGCGCCGTGAAGGTCTGGCCGGCCATCGCTGCGATCACCTTGTCGGTGTCGGTGCTCTTGGCCTTCTCGACCGCCTGCTTCCACATGTGGATGCCGATCCAGGTGGCTTCCATCGGGTCGTTGGTGAGCGGCTTGTCCTTGTGGCCGGCGATGTTCTTGGCCTTGGCGTAGTCGCCCCACTGCTTGATGAACGCCGTGTTGGTCGGGTTCTTGATCGACATGAAGTAGTTCCATGCGGCCAGGTGGCCCACGAGCGGCTTGGTGTCCACGCCGCGCAGTTCTTCTTCGCCCACCGAGAAGGCGACGACCGGCACGTCCTTGGCCTTCAGGCCTGCGTTGCCCAGTTCCTTGTAGAAGGGCACGTTGGAGTCGCCGTTGATGGTGGAGACCACCGCCGTCTTGCCGCCGGCCGAGAACTTCTTGATGTCGGCAACGATGGTCTGGTAGTCGCTGTGGCCGAACGGCGTGTACTTCTCGTCGATGTCGGTGTCCTTCACGCCCTTGCTCTTGAGGTAGGCGCGCAGGATCTTGTTGGTGGTGCGGGGGTACACGTAGTCGGTGCCCAGCAGCACCCAGCGCTTGGCGCCGCCGCCTTCCTTGCTCATCAGGTAATCGACGGCCGGAATGGCTTGCTGGTTGGGCGCGGCGCCCGTGTAGAACACGTTCTTCGAGAGTTCTTCACCCTCGTACTGCACGGGGTAGAACAACAGGCCGTTCATTTCCTCGACCACCGGCAGCACCGACTTGCGCGACACCGAGGTCCAGCAGCCGAAGATCACCGAGACCTTGTCCTGGCCGAGCAGCTGCTTGGTCTTTTCTGCGAACAGCGGCCAGTTGGAGGCGGGGTCGACGATCACGGGCTCGAGCTGCTTGCCCAGCACGCCGCCCTTCTTGTTGATGTCGTCGATGGCCATCAGCACCGTGTCTTTCAACACGGTTTCCGAGATGGCCATCGTGCCCGACAGCGAGTGCAGCACGCCGACCTTGATGGTGTCGGCGGCGAATGCGGGCGCAGCACCAATGCTGGCCAGCGCTACGGCGGCGGTGAGCGCCTGAAGGGTGAAACGACGTTGCATGTGGACTCCTGCTCCGGGTTGATTGAACCGTTCGACAGCACAGGGCTGGCGATGGAGGGAGTCTGCGGAACGCACCACCAAGGGGAAATACGCCGGGTGGCGTACACGGAGGTACTCAGGCGGGTGGCGGCACCGGGTACTTCACGGCGTTGGCGAGCATCTTGTGCTTCGCCGCCTCGACCGGGTCGATGCCGAGCTTGTCGGCCAGCTGCAGCAGGTAGAGCAGGACATCCGCGATTTCGGTGCCGATCTCGGCGCGCTTGTCTTCAGGCAGCGCCCGGCTCTGTGCTTCGGTGAGCCACTGGAAATGCTCGAGCAGTTCGGCGGCCTCGACCGACAGGGCGGCGGCGAGGTTCTTGGGAGAATGAAATTGCTCCCAGTCGCGAGCCTGCGCGAAGTCGCGCAAGGCCTGGGTCAGCGATTGCAGGTCATCGGCCATGACATTCCTGTACGGTTGGAAAAACCCATTTTGGGCATTAAGATACCCAAAATGGGTAAATTGAAATCACCAGCACCGGTTGTCGAGAAGTCCGCCAGCCTCGCGAACGCCCTGTTCACGACCACGCAGCAGCGTGTGCTGGGTTGCCTCTTCGGCCAGCCGGACCGGAGCTTCTTTTCCAGTGAATTGATCAAGCTTACCGGCGCGGGCTCGGGTGCGGTGCAGCGCGAACTCCAGCAACTGACCGACAGCGGGCTGCTCACGACCTCGCGTGTCGGCAACCAGAAGCACTACCGCGCCAACGCGGACGCGCCGATCTTCGAAGAGCTGTGCAGCATCGTGCGCAAGACCTTCGGGCTCGCGGGCCCGCTGCGCGATGCCTTGCAGCCTGTGGTCGACAAGATCGACGCGGCCTTCGTCTTCGGCTCGGTGGCCAAGAAGAGCGACACCGCGGCAAGCGACATCGACCTGCTGCTGATCAGTGACGAGCTTGCGTATTCGGATCTCTTTCTCGCGCTCGACGCGGTCTCGGCACGCCTCGGCCGTACAGTGAACCCGACCCTGTTCACGAGGAAAGAACTGATGCGAAAGCTCAAGGACGGCGAATCTTTCGTCACGCGCGTCATGGCACAGCCCAAGCTCTGGGTGATCGGCGACGCGCATGCTCTCCCCGCTTGACAACCTGTGCGGTCCGTCGAAGCCGCTGACGGCCGAAGCACCCGATGCGCGCGAGTTCGCGGGCCTGCTTCGCTCCGGACTGGCGCGCCTGGCCGATGCGCAGGTCACCCAGCTCTCGCTGGAAAGCCGCTTCGATCTGGCCTACAACGCGGCGCATGCCTTGTGCCTCGCGGCGCTGCGATGGCATGGCTACCGATCGGCCAACCGCTTCATCGTCTTCCAGGTGCTGCCACACACCCTGGCGCTGGGGCCGGAAGTCTGGCGCGTGTTGGCCAAGGGGCACGAGATTCGCAACCTCGGTGAATACGAAGGCGACATGAACATCGATGAGCGCATCGTGCGCGACCTGATCGCCGCCGCTCAGCGCGTGGCCTCGGCGCTGTCCGGGTTGCCACTGCCTAGCGCTGTCGCGCACCTCGACGCTCAGTCTGTCCGCCAAGGCGCCAGCTGCTCAGCGCGGCCGCTTGAACTGCGCGGCCGCAAACGCCCACGCCATGCGCGTCGCATCGGGCCCGATCGGATCGCTGAACAGCAGCCCCCGCGCGCCGCCGCTCCACGAGTGGTCGAGCCCCGCGATCTCGCACAGCGTGACCAGGGTGCGGCCCTGGCGCTTGAAGTCGGTCACGCGCATGGCACGGCGCTGGCCGCGCTGCAGGTCTCGCGGTATGCCGGCGTGCGCGCCGACGGCGGTGGCCCACACGGCCGCGCTGCTCACGGCGTTGCTGGGCGCGACCACGGCGTCGGCGTCGCCGTGCAGCACCAGCAGGGGCGGCAGCGTCGAGAAGACGGCCGCGGCGCCCATGGCCTTGCCGACCGCGGTGACGGGCATCGGCGGCACGTGCTGACCGCGCATGGCGCCGAGCGCGGTGGCCGATGACTTGGCGGCGCCGGGCGCGACGCCCGAGTGCATGACCACGGCGCGAAAGCGGTTCGCATAGCGCGTGGCCAGCAGCGCCGCCATGCTCGCACCCGCCGACAGGCCGACCACGGCCACGCGGTCGCGGTCCACGGGGTACAGCATGCAGGCCTGGTCGACCGCGGCCATCAACGTCGCGGCCTCGGCGTCGGCCTTGCCGGAGCGGCGCTCGTACCAGTTCCAGCAGCCCTGCGGATGGGCGATGCGGTCTTGCTCGGGGTAGAGCACGAGAAAGCGTTCGCGCACCGCGAGCGCGTTCATGCGCGTGCTGGCCGCGAAGTCGCGCCCGGTCTGGCCGCAGCCGTGCAACATGACCATGAGCGGGAGTTTCTCGCCAGGCTGCAGCGCCAGGTCGGCCGGACGGAACAAGTGATAGCCGCGCGCGCCGCCCGCGCCCATCGCCATGCCGCTGAGCCAGTCGCCCTTGCCGGGCGGCGGCTTGAGCCGCTTGGCGGTGGCGCGTTGCACCTGGCCGGCCACGCGCTTGCCGTTGCTCAGCGTGAGCTTGGTGAGTGCCTTCAGGTTGCGCTCGTAGGCGCGGGCGAAGAAGGAAGCGGTGGAGCGACGGGCCATGGCGCAGTGTGCAGGCAAAAGCGCCGGGCGGCCAACTGACTAAAGCTGCCGCTGATCCCTCAGTAGATCTCCGGCACGATCATGTTGGCGGGCACCGGCTGGCGCAGGTAGTCGTCATGCCGCTCGCGCGCAGGCAACTCGACCGGCGCATGCGCCACTTCCTGGTAAGGCAGCTGTCCTAGCAGGTGGCTGATGCAGTTCAGGCGCGCCTTCTTCTTGTCGACCGCCTGCACCACCCACCACGGTGCCTCCGGGATGTGGGTGCGCTCCAGCATGATCTCTTTGGCCTTGGTGTACTCCTCCCAGCGGCGGCGGCTTTCGAGGTCCATGGGGCTGAGCTTCCATTGCTTGAGCGGGTCGTGGATGCGGCCCAGGAAGCGCATGTGCTGCTCGTCGTCGGTGATGGAGAACCAGTACTTGATGACCTTGATGCCCGAGCGCACGAGCATCTTTTCGAACTCGGGCACGGTGCGGAAGAATTCTTCGTACTCGTCGTCGCTGCAGAAACCCATCACGCGCTCGACGCCGGCGCGGTTGTACCAGCTGCGATCGAACAGCACCATCTCGCCGGCGGCCGGCAGGTGCGCCACATAGCGCTGGAAGTACCACTGCGTGCGTTCGCGGTCGTTGGGTGCGGGCAGCGCGGCCACGCGGGCCACGCGCGGGTTCAGACGCTGGGTGATGCGCTTGATGACACCGCCCTTGCCCGCCGCGTCGCGGCCTTCGAAAAGAATGACCACCTTCTGCTTGCTGTGCTGCACCCAATCTTGCAGCTTGACCAGCTCGCCCTGCAGGCGGAACAGCTCCTTGAAATAGGCCTGGCGCGCCGCCTTGTCGGTCGAGGTGTTGGAAGTGGCGGGGTCGAGCCCGTCGAAATTGCGGTCTTCGATTTCCAGCTCGAGCTCTTCGTCGTAGCTGTCGATCAGGTCGCGGGCGATGCGTTGCATCAGGTCTTCGTGGTCGGGAACGGCGCTCGTCAGCATGATGAGAAGGGGCAAGAGTGGCGGGTAGACAAAAAGCATGCTGCACCCGCTGCATGACGGCGGCGTGACGGTTTTGCGGCTGTTTTCTGTAAGCCGACACGCCGTTGTCACATGGCACGAACACCATCCGGGGCACGCTGGCAGCCCATCGACCGGGCGGGCGCCTGTTGTTCCCACGTCTTTTCTGGCCACGCACCTTGTCGGTATTTCATGACCTCGCCGCGCAGTCCTATGGCGGCGACGAAGCCGGGCTGATCTGTGGCTACCTCTTCGATGCCACTGCGCCGGAGCCCGCGCGCGCCATCGATTCGGCGCAGGCCGCCGCGTGGCTGGCCGACGCAAGCCGTCGCGACGACAGCGGCGCCTACGTGTGGCTGCACTTCAACCTCAGTCATGCGCATGCGGAGCGCTGGCTGACGCGGCACGCGGCCCTGTCGGACACCTTCTACGAGACGCTGCACGAAGGCCTGCCCTCCACGCGCATCGAGCGCGCGGACGACTCGCTGATCGCGGTCATCAACGACGTGCACTTCGAGTTCAGCTTCGAGCCCTCGGACATTTCCACGCTGTGGATCAGCGTGGGCCCGCGCCTGGTGGTCACGGCGCGCACCAAGCCGCTGCGCTCGGTCGACGCGCTGCGCACGGCCGTGAAGGCGGGCGAGGCGCCGCGCTCGAGCACCGAGCTGCTCGAGCACCTGCTGCGCGCACAGGCCGACGTGCTGGTGAAGATCGTGCGCGGCGTGACCTCGCGCATCGACCGCATCGAAGACGAGCTGCTGGCCGGCCGCCTGGACCACAAGCGCGCGCGGCTGGGCGTGCTGCGCCGGCTGCTGGTGCGGCTGCAGCGGTTGCTGGCGCCCGAGCCGGCCGCCCTGTTCCGCCTGCTGCAGGGCCCGCCGGCCTGGATGGCCGAGGCCGACGCACAGGAGCTGCGCGGCTCGACCGAGGAGTTCTCGGTGGTGCTGCGCGACATGCAGGCGCTGCAGGAGCGCATCAAGCTGCTGCAGGAAGAAATCGCCGCCAACGTCAACGAGGACAACAACCGCAGCCTGTTCGTGCTGACGGTGGTCACGGTGCTGGCGCTGCCGATCAACATCCTGGCCGGTCTGTTCGGCATGAACGTGGGCGGCATTCCGCTGGCGGAGCACAAGCACGGGTTCTGGATCGTGGTGGCGATCGTGCTGACCTTCACCGCGGTGGCCGGATGGGCGGCGTTCCGCAAGAAGCGCTGAGCCGCATGCACCGGCGCATTAATGCTATTTATTTAGTAGCAGCTTCCATAGCATCCATGCGCCCGCGTCAATATTCCAGACCCCCTAGAATGGCGGGGTGTCCTCCATTCTCAATGCCGATCTTCACTGCCACTCCGTGGTCTCCGACGGCACATTGACGCCCGAAGCGCTGGCGGCACGCGCCGCCGCCAACGGGGTCGAGCTCTGGGCCCTCACCGACCACGACGAGGTCGGCGGTCAGCACCGCGCCGCCGCAGCCGCGCGCGAGAACGGCATGCGCTACCTCACGGGCACCGAGATCTCGGTGACCTTCGCGAACCAAACCGTGCACATCGTCGGCCTGGGCTTCGACCCCGACGACGCGGCCATGTCGCAGGGCCTGTACGACACGCGCGGCGGCCGCGGCAAGCGCGCACAGGAAATGTCCGAGGGGCTGGCCAAGGTCGGCATCCTCGGCGCCTACGAAGGCGCGCTCAAGTTCGTCGGCAACCCCGAGCTGATTTCGCGTACGCACTTCGCGCGCTTCCTGGTCGAGCAGGGCCACTGCCGCGACACCCCCGAGGTGTTTCGCAAGTTCCTCACCGAAGGCAAGCCGGGCTACGTGCCGCACCGCTGGGCCTCGCTGAAAGATGCCGTGCACTGGATCACCGCCGCCAAGGGCATGGCCGTGATCGCGCACCCGGGCCGCTACAAGTTCACGGCCAACGAGGAGTACGCGCTGTTCCTCGAATTCAAGGCGCACGGCGGCCAGGCGATCGAGGTCGTCACGGGCAGCCACACGCCGGCCGAGTTCGTCGAGTACGCCGACAAGGCGCTCGAGTTCGATTTCGCCGCCTCGCGCGGCAGCGATTTCCACAGCCCCGACGAGAGCCATTGCGATCTCGGCAAGCTGCCACCGTTGCCCGGCGCCCTCACGCCGGTGTGGGAACTGCTCGGCCACCGCATCCAGCAGTGAGCCAGAGCCCCGGGCCCGGCACCGACAACGCGGCCAGCGCCGCGCTGGCCCAGGCACGCGCCGCAGCACAAACCAGCCGCCGCACCGAATCCGAACGCATCCTCGCGGGCATCGGGCTGGTCATTCTTGCGGTGGCCTGCTTCGCCACGCTCGACACCGCCACCAAGTACTCGACGCTCGCCGTGCCCGTGCTCATGGGCGTGTGGTTCCGCTACGCCTTCCAGGCCGTGGCCACCACGCTGGTGCTGCTGCCGCTGCGCGGCACGGCCCTGCTGCGCACGCAGCACCCGCGCTACCAGGCGCTGCGCGGGGCGCTGCTGCTGGGCTCGAGCCTCTTTGCCTTTTTCAGCCTGCGCTACATGCCGCTGGCCGAGTTCACATCGATCGTGCTGATCGCACCGCTGGTGATCACGTTGCTGGCGGCCACCACGCTCAAGGAGCAGGTGTCGCCGCTGCGCTGGACGCTGGTGGCGGGCGGCTTCATCGGCACGCTGGTCATCCTGCGGCCGGGCGGCGGCAGCTTCAGCTGGGCCGTGCTGCTGCCGCTGGGGCTGGTGCTGACCAACGCCTGGTTCCAGGTGCTCACCAGCAAGCTCGCGCAGACCGAGAACCCGCTGACCATGCACTTCTACACGGGCTGGGTCGGCACGCTGCTCGCCTCGGTGGCCGTGCCTTTCGCCTGGACCGCCCTGCCCTCGTGGGAATGGTGGGCGCTGCTGTGTCTCATGGGTTTCATGGGCACGGTGGGACACTTCATGCTGATCCTGGCCTACCAGCGCGCGCCGGCCTCCACCCTCACCCCGTACCTGTACGCGCAGATCGCCTTTGCGATGCTGGGCGGCTGGCTCATCTTTTCCCACGTGCCCGACCGCTTCTCGCTGATCGGCATGGCGATGATCGCCGTGTGCGGCGCCGCCGGCGCGTGGCTCACCGTGCGCGAGCGGCGTGTGCCGATCGAGCCGGCGGAATCCTGATCAGGAGCAATTCACCATGGCCCAGTACTTCGAAGTCCACCCCGAGAACCCCCAGCAGCGCCTGCTGAAGCAGGCCGTGGCGCTGCTCGCGCGCGGCGAGATCGTGGCCGTGCCCACCGACTCCAGCTACGCGCTGGCTTGCCACCTGGACGACAAGGACGCGGTCGACCAGCTGCGCCGCATCCGCCAGGTCGACGACAAGCACCACCTCACGCTGCTGTGCCGTGACCTGAGCGAGCTGGCCAACTACGCGCGCGTCGACAACAAGCAGTACCGCCTGCTGAAGGCCGCCACGCCCGGGCCCTACACCTTCCTGCTCGAAGCCACCAAGGAAGTGCCGCGCCGCGTGAGCCACCCGCAGCGCAAGACCATCGGCCTGCGCGTGCCCGACCACAAGGTGCTGCTGGAGCTGCTGTCGCTGCACGGCGCGCCGCTCTTGGCCACCACCCTCATCGCGCCCGGCGAGACCGAGGCGCTGAACGACGCGCAGGAAATCCGCGAGCGCTTCGAGAAGCAGATCGGCGCCGTCATCGACGCCGGCGCCTGCCCGTCGCAGCCGACCACCGTGGTCGACCTCACGCCCATGGGCACGGGCGACGACCCGGTCGTGGTGCGCCAGGGCCGCGGTGCACTCGCGGTGCTTGGCCTCTGACAAACGGCTCGGCCGCCCCATTCCTCTCTGACACAATCGCGCAGTGGATATTTCCAATCTGATACAGACGGTCCTGATTTACGCACTGCCGGTGATCTTCGCGATCACCGTGCACGAAGCGGCGCACGGCTACGTGGCACGCCACTTCGGGGACAACACCGCGGCCATGATGGGCCGCGTGACGCTCAACCCCCTGAAGCACATCGACCCCATCGGGACCATCCTGATGCCGCTGATGCTGTACTTCGCGACCTCGGGCGCCTTCCTGTTCGGCTATGCCAAGCCGGTGCCGGTCAACTTCAACCGCCTGCGCCATCCCAAGCGCGACATGGTGTGGGTTGCGCTCGCGGGCCCCGCGTCCAATTTCATCCAGGCCATTTTGTGGGCCGTGCTGCTGATCGTGATCGTCGCGGCCGGCGTCAATGAAACCTTTTTCATCAAGATGTGCCAGGGCGGCGTGCTGGTCAACCTCGTGATGTGGGCCTTCAACCTGTTCCCGCTGCCCCCGCTCGACGGCGGCCGCGTGCTGGCCGGCCTGCTGCCCAGCGGCCCGGCGCAAAACTTCCTGGCGCGCATCGAGCCCTACGGTTTCTTCATCGTGATGGCGCTGGTGCTTGCCGGCATCGTCAGCACCTACTGGCTGCGCCCGCTGATGGATGCCGGCTACTTCGTGGTCAACCTGCTCATCACGCCGCTCAAGGCAATGCTGCTCTAAGTTTCTCCTTCCGTCACATGGCTTCGTCTTCTCCCGCTCCCCTGCGCGTCCTGACCGGCATCACGCCGTCGGGCACGCCGCACCTCGGCAACTACGTCGGCTCGATCCGCCATTCGGTGCGCCAGAGCGTCGCGGCCGGCGTCGAGAGCTACTTCTTCCTGGCCGACTACCACGCACTCATCAAGGTGCAGGAGCCCGCGCTCATCCAGCGCTCCACGCTCGAAATTGCCGCCAGCTGGCTGGCCTGCGGCCTCGACCCCGAACGCGTCACGTTCTATCGCCAGTCGGACATCGCCGAGATCACCGAACTCACCTGGTTCCTGACCTGCGTCACCGGCAAGGGCGTGCTCAACCGCGCCCATGCCTACAAGGCCCAGCTCGACAAGAACATCGCCAAGGGCGAAGAGCCCGACGCCGACGTCACGGCCGGCCTGTTCATGTACCCCGTGCTGATGGGCGCCGACATCCTGATGTTCAACGCCCACAAGGTGCCCGTGGGCCGCGACCAGGTGCAGCACATCGAGATGGCGCGCGACATGGCGCAGCGCTTCAACCACCAGTACGGCGAGCACTTCACGCTGCCCGACGCCGAGATCGACGATGCGGTCGCCACCTTGCCCGGCCTGGACGGCCGCAAGATGAGCAAGAGCTACAACAACACGATCCCGCTGTTCGCGCCGCGCGCGCAGCTGCAAAAGCAGATCGCCAGCATCTTGACCGACTCGCGCGCGCCCGGCGAGCCCAAGGACACCGAGGGCTCGGCCCTGTTCCAGATTTATCAGGCCTTCGCCAGCGCCGAGGAAACCGAAGCCCTGCGCAAGGCGTACGCCGACGGCATCGCCTGGGGCGATGCCAAGCAGGTGCTGTTCGAGCGCATCGACCGCGAAGTGGCGCCGCTGCGTGCGCGCTACGAGGCGCTCATGAACGACCCGGCCGAGATCGAGCGCATCCTGTTGCTGGGCGCCGAGAAGGCGCGCAAGCTGTCGCGCCCCTTCATGACCTCGCTGCGCCATGCGGTCGGCCTGCGCAACCTCGCGGCGGGCCGCGACGGCGGCGGCGCCAAGGCCGCCAAGGTGGCAAAGCCCAGCTTCAAGCAATACCGCGAGAAGGCCGACGGCCTTTTCTATTTCAAGCTGCTCGATGCGCGCGGCGAAACCCTTTTGCAAAGCCGTGGATTCGCGTCACCGCAGGAAGCGGGCCGTACCATCGCCGACTTGCAGGCGCAACGCGGCGCGGCGCTCACGGCATTGGCCGCGCAGCTCGAACCGGTCGACGCGCAACAGGCTCGCGCCGCCACCGAGGCGCTGGAGGCACTGGCGGAGGCAACGTCCACCACTCAGGGACATTGATCCGGCAACAACCCGCGGGCCATCCGCCGGCGGGTGTGACAAGAGAGAAGACGGTGCGATCACAAAGGAAGAAAACATGAGCATTTATGTCATCGACGACCACCCCCTGATGCGCGACGCGATCGTGATGGTCCTGCGTCGCCTGCGCCCCGCCGAGAACATCGTCGAGCTCGAGCGGCTCGACAAGCTCGCCAGTTCGGTCCAGCAGCGTGGCGCGCCCACCCTTTTCTGCCTGGACCTGAAGCTGCCGGACACCAATGGCGTCTCGGGCGTGATCGCGGTCAAGCAGGTCTATCCGAACGTGCCGATCGCCGTGTATTCGGCGGCCCCGGCTGCCGACATGGAAGACGCCTGCATCGAGGCCGGCGCTGATACCTACATCGAGAAGTCGGCCAGCTCCAACGAGCTGGCAGCCGCCCTGCGCGGCCTGCTGATGGCTGGGTCGGAAGACGACACCGAAGAGATGCCGGCCGCCAACAGCGGCAAGCTCTCCAAGCGCCAGACGCAGCTGATCGCCATGCTCGACAAGGGCATGAGCAACCGCGACATCGCGACCGACCTGGAGATCAGCGAACACACGGTGAAGGTGCACCTGTGGCGCCTGTTCCGCCGTCTGGGCGTGAAGAGCCGTACGCAGGCCCTGCACTATGCACGGACGAATGGGCTCCTGTCGGGCTGAGCCCGCGAAGCTGCTGGTTTGATCAGGAACCGCGCCTCGTGCGCGGTTTTTTTATGGGCGGAACAACAACCGCCGCTCAACCGCCCGACGCACTCACCCGCGCCTGCGCCACCGCCTCGTCGGCATCGTGCAGCGCCACGCGGAACACGCTGCCGCTGCCCAGGCGCGAGCGCACGCTGACCGGGTGGCCCAGCACGTGCGACAGGCGCGCGACGATGGCCAGGCCGAGGCCGAAGCCGTCGGAGGTGCCGGCGTGGTCGGCGACCTTGTAGAACTCCAGGAACACGTCGCGCAGGTGCTCGGGCGCGATGCCGATGCCGGTGTCCCACACCTCCACGCGCATGCCTTCGGGGGTCTGGCGCGCAGCCAGCAGCACGCCGCCTTCGGTCGTGTACTTGATGGCGTTGGCGAGCAGGTTGCCGATCATGCGGCGCACGCGGATCGGGTCGGTGAGGAACGAGCCTTCGGTCACGTGCACCCGGAAGTCCAGCCCCCGGCTCTCGGCCACGGGGCGGTACTGCAACTCGAGGTCGTGCAGCAGCTCGGCCACGTCGACGCGCTCGATGTGCAGCCGCACCTGGCCCGCGTCGATGCGCGCCAGGTCGAACATGGAGTCGAACAGCGCGTTCACCGCGTGGGTGGCGCGCACGATCTTCGGGGCGAGTTCGAGCACCAACTCGGGCTCGTTGCGCAGCCAGTCGGCGTACAGCGACAGCGCCAGCACGGGCTGGCGCATGTCGTGCGCGGCGCTGGCCAGGAAGCGGTTCTTCATGGCCACGGCCGACACCGCCGCCTGCCGCTGCTGCGTGAGCGACTTGATCAGGATGTGGTTGTGGAACAGCAGCTCCAGGCTGTTGCGCGCCGTCTCATGGATGTTGCGGCCGGCGCGCAGCAGCAGGAACCAGTGCAGCGCCGGCAGCAGCGGCATGAGGTAGCCGTACTGGAACTGCGGGCTCTGCAAGGTCACGGCCACGAGACGCACCAGCACCGCGCCCAGCATGGTGATGAACAGCGTGTTGACATAGCGCTTGAGCAGCGGCGGGTGCAGCGCCAGCCCGTTGAGCGGGAAGGTGCCCACGCCGGCCACGATGAGCCAGCTCATGAACTGGTTGACCTGCGGCGTGCGCTCGAAGAACAGCAGCACCGAGCAGCCCCACACCACCGCGCTGGTGCTCCACACGAAGCCGTAGCGGTCGGTGAACTGCTGCTGCGCGACGGCACTGCGTCCGGCATAGCGCACGGCGTACACGCGCGCGCCCCAGGCCCGGCAGGTGGTGGCGATGATGCCCGCGGCCAGCCAGGTCAGCAGCTCCCAGCGGGGCACGTGGCCCCAGCTCAGGCCGACCATGGCGGGCATGAGCGCCGCCGACACGATGTAGGAACCGCGCGCCGAACGCATCAGGCTGCGGATGAGTTCCCCGCGCACCCACGACTCGGCCTCGTCGGCCGACGCCGGAGCGGGTGTCACGCTTGCGATCGACGCATTCGCCATGGATGCATGACCGTGGTTGATGCGGCCAAACCAGAGAAAGATGGAGACAGACGCCTGCGCAGGCGCCAGAAGTTCGCGATCTTAACGGCCTGTCGGCCATGGTTTCGGGAAGTAACCGCAGAAAATCCGCCGGCCGTGCGCGACGGTCCGCCGCGATGCCCCGTTTACCATGCGGGGCTGCCGACACACACCGCACGCCATGCTGAACAACATCACCCCTTTTCTCGTCCACTGGGCCATCACCGGCATCTCGCTGTGGGTCGCCAGTCACCTCTTCAAGGGACTCAAGTTCGACAGCACCGCGGCGCTGATCGTGTCGGCGCTGCTGCTCGGCCTGGCCAACGCCGTCGTCAAGCCGCTGCTGATCTTCCTCACGCTGCCGCTGACGCTGCTGACCTTCGGCCTGTTCCTGCTGGTCATCAACGCGCTGATGGTCATGCTGGTCGCCGCGCTGGTGAAGGGCTTCAAGGTGTCGGGCTTCTGGACCGCGCTGTTCGCGAGCATCTTCATCTCGCTGCTGAGCATCCTCATCGGCTCGTTCGTGACCGGCGGCGATCCGGCCGAGCAGATCCAGATGCCGCAGGGCGGCAACTGGCTCTGAGCGAGCCCCCGCCTTTCTCGCGGGCCCCGCCCGTTGCGCGCGAAATGCGCCGCGCCCTTCGGAATCAGTGGGACGACCGGTGCGGCTTCGCGGGAAACCCGTGCGCACGCGATGCCCAGGCAATCAGAAGGCCGGGAAGCAGCAGCACCAGCAATGCCCATGGAAAAGCGCCGACGCCCGATGTCTCCAGCAGCACGCCACCGACGATGCCGCCGCCCGCAATGGCGATGTTCCACACCGTGACGAGGATGGATTGCGCCACGTCCGCGCCGGGGCCGGCTGCTTCGGCCGACGCGGTCTGCAGCAAGGCCCCGGAGCCGCCGAAGGTCAGCCCCCACACGGCCACCGCGACATAGACCACCACCGGCTGCGTGCCGGCGACGCCCAGGGCCAGCGACGCCAGCGCAAAGCCCGCGAGGGCGAGCAGCACCAGCGAGCGCAGCATGCGGTCGATGAGCAGCCCGCTGATCCAGATGCCCGCCAGCGACGCCACGCCGAAGACCAGCAGCACCGCATCGACCCGATCGGACAGGCCGGCCGGCGCCAGGAACGGCATCACGTAGGTGTAGAGAATGCTGTGCGCCAGCACCCACAGCGCAAGCACGGCCAGCACCGGTCGCACGCCGGGCGTGACGAAGATCCGGCGCACCGGCGCGCGCTTTTCGGCCGCCTGCCCCGGATAGTCGGGCACCTGCAGGAAGACCCAGGCCATCACCGCCAGCGTGAGCAGCGACATGCCACCGAACGCGGTGCGCCAGCCCAGCGTGGCGCCCATCAACGTCCCCAGCGGCACGCCCAGCGACAACGCCAGCGGTGCCCCCAGCCCGGCCACTGCCAGTGCGCGCCCCTTGAGGTGCTCGGGCACCATGCGCCGCGCATAGCCCGCCAGCATTCCCCAGATCAGGCCGCCCGCCATGCCGGCCATGAAACGCGCAACCAGCGCGACGGCATAGCTCGACGTCAGCGCCGTGAGCGTGTTGAAGGCCAGCACGGCGACCAGCGCCGCGATCAGCAACGGCCGGCGCCGCCAGCCCAGCGTCGCCGCCGTCAGCGGGATGGCCGCAACCAGCGAGCCGATGGCATAGAGGGTCACGAACTGGCCCGCGAGCGCTTCCGACACGCCCAGGTCCTGGCTGATGCGCAAGAGCATGCCAGCCGGCATCGTCTCCGTCAGCAGTGCCAGGAAGCCGGTCATCGACAGGGCCAGCAAGGCGGCCACGGGCAGTCGTTCAGTGCGCTTGCCCACGGTGGCGGTTGTGGTGGTCATTCAGTTGTTTTCCATCGTCTGTGCCCGCGTTGGCCGGGTGGCCCGCGTTGGCGTTCACCGCAGTGTGGGCGGGAATGCATCAATGAAAAATAGGCTAAAGTTTCAAATACATATGACTCTGCAGTCATCAATCAAAGTCGCTCCATGGAAAACCTGGGTTCGCTGAACGTCTTCGTTCGCGCCGGCGAAACGCGCAGCTTCACGGCCGCGGGACAGCAGTTGGGCATCTCGGCCTCGGCCGTCAGCAAGGCCATCGTGCGGCTCGAAGAGCGGCTGGGCGTGCGGCTGTTCCATCGCTCCACGCGCACCGTCCACCTGACGCCGGAAGGCGCGCTGTTCCTGGAGCGCTGCCGGCGCATCCTCTGCGAGGTGGAATCGGCCGAAGCGGAACTGCTGCAGACACAGAGCGCACCCCGCGGCAAGCTGCGCATCAGCCTGCCGTCGGTGGGCACGCTGTTCATGCCCAAGCTGGCGGCGTTCAAGCGGCTCTACCCCGACATCGAACTGGACATCGACTACGCCGACCGGCTGGTGGACGTCATCGAGGAAGGCTTCGACGCCGTGATCCGCACCGGCGAGCCCAGCGATTCGCGGTTGATGGCGCGCCGCATCGGCTCATGCCGCAAGGTGATCGTCGGTGCGCCAGCCTACTTTCGCCGGGTCGGCGTGCCGCGCGAACCGCAGGACCTGGCAAGCCACGCCTGCCTGCTCTATCGCTTTCCCAGCACCGGCAAGCTGGACGTGTGGCCGCTGGGCCTTGCGGCCGGCTCGCCCCCTGTCGACCTGCCGGCCAGCATGGTGACCAACACGCTCGATCCGCAGGTCTGCTTTGCCGAGCAGGGGCTGGGCATTGCCTGCGTGCCGGAGATCGCCGTGCGCCGGCAACTGGAACGGGGCCGCCTGGTCACGGTGCTGGACGACCACAACCGCGAACACATGATCTTCCACGTGCTGTGGCCGTCGAGCCGGCAGCTGTCGCCCAGGATCCGTGTGTTCGTGGACTTCATCGCGCAGCACCTGTTTCCGCTTTCGGATGCGCTGGAGCAGCCGCTGTGAACCGCAGCGGAGCGAGCCCCGTCACATCGACGCGGGAGGCAACGCCTGAAGATGCACACGCGAACCTCGACGCGGACGACCCCGAACGGGTCTATTTCAAGTTCGTTCGCTGACCGATCAAGACACCCGGCATTCGCTCAGGTCAGCGCTGCGCGCCCGCCATGTAGTCCACCGTCAGCTGCGACAGCGTGCGCACGCCGATCAGCAGGCTGGCTTCATCGACGAAGAAGCGCGGCGAATGGTTGGGCTCGGCCTTGTTCGCGTCGCGACCGGGCGGCGTGGCGCCGATCATCACGAACAGGCCCGGCGCGTTCTGCGCGAAGAACGAGAAGTCTTCGCCGCCCGTGCCCTTCGGAATCACCACCGGCTTGGCGCCGGGCACACGCTGCAGGCTGGGCACCATCTTGGCGGTCAGGGCGGCGTCGTTCACGGTGGGCGCGTAGCCGTCGGCCTCGAAGCGGACCTCGGCCGTGCCGCCGCCGCTTTGCGCGATGTGCGAGGCGGTCTCGCCCATGCGCTTCATGATGAACTGGCGCATCTCGTCGTCGTAGGTGCGCAGCGTGCCGCTCATCTCGACCGCGTCGGGAATGATGTTGTAGCGCGTGCCCGCATTGAAGGTGCCCACGCTGAGCACCGACGGCTCCTTGGTCACGTTGACCTGGCGGCTCGCGATGGTCTGGAAGCCCAGCACGATCTGCGAGCCGAGCACGATCGGGTCGACCCCGCTCCAGGGTTGCGAGCCGTGCGTCTGGCGGCCCTTCACGCTGACCTTGAAGGTGTCTGAGCTCGCGGTGATGGGGCCGGGCTTGTAGCCGATCTGCCCGGTGTTCAGGGCCGAGACCAGGTGCAGGCCGAACACGGCGTCGGGCGTGGGCGCGTCGAACGCGCCTTCGGCCAGCATGCGGCGCGCACCGCCGATCTCGGCGTTGGGCAGCTTCTCTTCGGCCGGCTGGAAGATCAGCTTCACGGTGCCCGGCAGTTGCGCCTTCATCGAGGCCAGCACCTCGGCCACGCCCATGAGGATCGCCACGTGGCCGTCGTGCCCGCAGGCGTGCATGACATCGACGGTCGCGAAGCCCCACTGCGCGCGGGCCTTGGAAGCGAAGGGCACGTCGACCTGTTCCTTCACGGGCAGCGCGTCCATGTCGGCGCGCAGCGCCACCACCGGACCGGGCCTGGCACCGCGCAAGGTGGCGACCACGCCGGTCACGGCCACGCCTTCGCGCACCTCGTAGCCCAGCGCCTTCAGGTGGGCCGCGACCAGCGCGGCGGTGCGCTTTTCCTGGTTGCCCAGTTCGGGGTGCTGGTGGATGTCTCGGCGCCAGTCGATCACCTTCTGCTCGATGGCCTTGGAACGCTCGGCGATCAGCGGGTACAGCGGCACGGCGGCGGCCGGTGCGGGCGATGCAGCCGCAGCAGCGGGCGCCTCCTGCGCCGAGGCGCACAGGGACGAGACGGCAAGAACGATGGGCAGGCACAGGCGCGCGGCCGGACGGAATCGGTGGGACATGGTGAGGTGTTGTCTGAAGAAGAAGGGAAGGACCCGCCGGGCGGGAGCCCTTCGTCCGCACGGCCCCGTCGGGCCGGCAGCCGATGCGCCCTTGTCTGCCGCCCGACCCCGTGAGCGTAGGAACCCCACCGATTGGCGTCCAATCGCTTTTGCATCGACTGATAATGATTGCCTATCGATGGCCTCCGACACCCCCACACCCTCTTCCGTGCTGCACGAGCGGCTGCTCGCGCGCCTGCGCCTGCGCCACCTGAAGCTGATCGACGCACTGGCCGCGCACTCGCACCTGCGCCGCGCGGCCGACGCGATCCACATCAGCCAGCCGGCGGCCACGCAGATGCTGCAGGAGGTCGAGAGCCTGATCGACACGCCACTGTTCGAGCGCCACGCGCGCGGCATGCGCATCACCGAGGCCGGGCGCCTGCTGGCGCTGCATGCGCGCATGGTGATCGATGCGATGCAGGTCGCCAGCGACGGCCTCGCGGCACTGGCCGCGCAAGAGACCCGTGCGCTGCGCATCGGCGCCATCGAGGCGGCCATCGCCAGCGTGCTTCAGCCCGCGCTGAATGTGCTGCATGCCAAGCACCCCAAGCTGCGCCTGTTCATCGAGGAAGGCAACATCGAACGGCTCACGATCGGCTTGCGCGCAGGCGCCTTCGACGCCGTGCTGTTGCGCCAGCCGGCACGCGTGCCCGACGCCCACCGCTTCGTGCCGCTGCGCAGCGACTCGGTGGTGGTCATCGCCGGCGTCAATCACCCCGCCGCGCAGCGCAAGCGCCTGCGGCTGCGCGACCTCGCCGACTCACGCTGGGTGCTGCCGCCCGCGCACTTCGCGGTGCGCCAGGTGATGGAGGCCGCCTGGGCCGCCGAGCAGATCGTGCCGCGCCCGCACGCCATCCAGGTGCTCACGCCGCAGCTGGTGCGCGCCCTGCTCTCGCAGCCCGACGTGGTGGTGCCGGTGCCGCGCACCGTGCTCGACCAGCTCGACCGCTCGGCCGTGGTCGAGCTGCCGCTGCGCATGAACGCGCCCATCGCGCCGCTGGGCATCCTGTACCGCACCGACAACGCCGTCGGGCCGCTGGTGCTGCTGGTCGACTTCCTGGTCGCGCAGGCGAAAAAGAAGCCGTAGCCGGGGCGTTTCAGGCGCGTTTTTCGCCAGGGAATCGCCCTGCTTCACACCCGCTTAACTGTCGGGCACCACACTCGACCCCACCCGCCAGCCCTTCCCGGGCATGGCACGGTTTCCGCTCTGTAAAGTTCGCCGCCCCCGCGCCGCGGCATTGAACTCGACGGCGCGTGCCCGCTCCATCTTTGGCTTTCGTCACTTCTGCCTGTCCATGCCCGTCCACTTTGCCTCCCGCTCCGCCCCGCTCCTCACGGCCCTGTGCATTGCCGCCGCCCTCGTGGGGTGCTCGCGCACCAACGTGGAGTCTCCGGGCACGGCCAAGGCGGCCCCCGAGAAAGAAGTCGGCATCGTCACGCTGAAGTCCGAGGTGCTGGCCCTGAGCACCGAGTTGCCCGGGCGCACCGCCGCCCCGGTCATCGCCGAGATCCGCCCGCAGGTCGGCGGCATCCTCAAGGAGCGGCTGTTTACCGAAGGCTCGCAGGTGAAGGCCGGCCAGGTGCTCTACCAGCTCGACCCGGCCTCGCTGCAGGCGGCACATGCCAGCGCGCAGGCCAGCGTGCGCAAGGCCGAGTCGGCCCTGGCCACGGCCCGCACCGTTGCCAAGCGCAATGCCGAGCTGGTGAAGATCGACGCCATCAGCCGCCAGGTGTTCGACGAGACCCAGGCCGCCGAACAACAGGCCGAGGCCGACCTCGGCGTGGCGCGCGCCGCCGAACAGACCGCGCGCATCCAGCTGGGCTACACGCGCATCACCTCACCGATCACAGGCTGGGCCGAGCTCTCCACCGTCACGCCGGGCGCGCTGGTCACGGCCAACCAGGCGGCCGCCATGACCACCGTGCAGCAGCTCGACCCGATCCACGTGCACGTCACGCAGTCGAGCAGCGAACTCTTGCGCCTGAAGCGCGAACTGGCCAGCGGCCGGCTGCAGCGCGCCAGCGAGGCCGAGGCGCGCATCCAGCTGCTGCTGGAAGACGGCAGCCCCTACCCGCATGCCGGGCGCCTCACCTTCAGCGGCGTGACGGTCGATGCCGGCACCGGCAGCGTCACGCTGCGCGCCGTGGTGCCCAACCCCGACAAGCTGCTGATGCCCGGCATGTACGTGCGCGCCGTGCTGCAGGAAGGCGTGAACGACGCCGCGCTGCTCGTGCCGCAGCAGGCCGTCACGCGCGCGCCCGACGGCAGTGCCTCCACGCTGCTGATCGACGCCGACAACAAGGTGCAGAAGCGGCCCATCCGCATCGGCCGCGCCATCGGCACGCGCTGGCAGGTCATCGACGGCCTGGCCGCGGGCGACCGCGTGCTCATGGAAGGCTCGCAGCGCGTGAAGGTGGGCGACAAGGTGCGCACGGTCGACCTGGGCGCCCGCCCCGCCGGCGCTGCCGTCGCGAGCGCCAAGCCCGACGCTGCTTCCGCCACCCTCGCACGCTGAGGCCGACCCATGGCCCAGTTCTTCATCGACCGCCCCATCTTCGCGTGGGTGCTTTCCATCGTCGTCATGCTCGCCGGCCTGATGGCCATCCGCACGCTGCCGCTCGAGCAGTACCCCGACATCGCGCCGCCGCGCGTGTCCATCGGCGCCACCTACACCGGCGCCTCGGCCAAGACGGTCGAAGACTCCGTCACCCAGGTCATCGAACAGCAGATGAAGGGGCTGGACAACCTGCTGTACATGCAGTCGACCAGCAATTCGTCGGGCCAGGCGCGGCTGTCGCTCACCTTCGACGCGGGCACCAACATCGACGTGGCCCAGATGCAGGTGCAGAACAAGCTGCAGCAGGCCATGTCGCGCCTGCCGCAGCAGGTGCAAAGCCGCGGCGTCACCGTCACCAAGGGTGGCAACGACTTCCTCATGATCGTCTCGATGTTCTCCGGCGACGGCAGTGCCTCGGCGGTTGACGTGGGCGACTACATCAGCAGCAACCTGGTCGACGTCATCAGCCGCATCGACGGCGTGGGCGAAGTGCAGACCCTGGGCACCGGCTACGCCATGCGCCTGTGGCTCGACCCCGACAAGCTGCGCAAGTACGCGCTCATGCCCTCCGACGTGGGCAGCGCCATCACCGCGCAGAACGCGCAGGTCTCGGCCGGCCAGCTCGGTGCGCTGCCAGCCACTGCACAACAGCAGCTCAACGCCACCATCACCGCGCGCAGCAAGCTGAAGACGGTCGAAGAGTTCGAGAACGTGGTGCTGCGTGCCACGCCCGACGGCGCCGTGGTGCGCCTGAGAGACGTGGCCCGTGTCGAGCTGGGCGCCGAGAACCTCACGGTGCGCTCGGTGCTCGGCGGGCGTCCGGGCGCCGGCATGGGCATCGTGCTGGCCGACGGCGCCAACGCGGTGCAGGTGGCCGAGGCCGTGAAGGCCAAGGTCGACGAGCTGCAGCCGCTCTTTCCCAACCAGCTGCAGACCTTCGTGAGCTACGACACCACGCCCTTCGTGAGCGCGTCGATCGACGAGGTGGTGAAGGCGCTGGCCGAAGCCATGCTGCTGGTCGTGCTGGTGATGTACGTCTTTCTGCAGAACTTCCGCGCCACGCTGATCCCGGCCATTGCCGTGCCCGTGGTGCTGCTGGGCACCTTCGGCGTGCTCTCGATGGCCGGCTACTCCATCAACACGCTCACCATGTTCGGCATGGTGCTGGCCATCGGCCTGCTGGTCGACGACGCCATCGTGGTGGTGGAAAACGTCGAGCGCGTGATGCACGAGGAAGGGCTCTCGCCCAAGGAGGCCACGCGCAAGTCGATGGCCGAGATCACGCCCGCACTGGTCGGCATTGCGCTGGTGCTGTCGGCGGTGTTCATCCCGATGGCCTTCTTCGGTGGCTCGACTGGCGTGATCTACCGCCAGTTCTCGATCACCATCGTCTCGGCCATGGCGCTGTCGGTGTTCGTGGCGCTCACGCTCACACCGGCGCTGTGCGCCACGCTGCTCAAGCCGGTGGCCAAGGGCGGCCATGCCGCGCCGCGCAAGGGCGTGCTGGGTGCGGTCGACCGCTTCTTTGCGGGCTTCAACCGCAACTTCGACAAGGGCGCCGACCGCTACCAGGGCGTGGTCGGCGGCATCATGCGGCGCGGCAAGCGCAGCCTCGTGGTGTACCTGCTGATCGCGGCCGTGATGGCACTGCTGTTCATGCGGCTGCCCACCTCCTTCCTGCCCGATGAAGACCAGGCCTTCCTGCAGGTGCAGGTGACGCTGCCGCCGGGCGCGTCCGATGCGCGCCTGCAGCCGGTGGTCACGCAGATGCAGGACTACTTCACGAAGCAGCCCGAGGTGGTGAGCGTGAACGTGATCACCGGGCAGAACGGCGACCAGAGCTCGGCACGCGCCTTCGTGAAGCTCAAAGACTGGGCCGAGCGCGAAGGCGCCGGCCAGTCGGCCGCCGAACTCGCGCGGCGCGCCAACAAGGAGCTGTCGACCATCCGCGACGCACGCATCTTCGTGCTGCTGCCACCGGCGGTGCGCGGGCTCGGCGCCAACGCGGGCTTCAACTTCCACCTGAAGGACATCAACGGGCTGGGTCACGACGCATTGGTGAAGGCGCGCGACCAACTCATCGACCTGCTCTCCAAGCGCCCCGAGGTGGCGAACGTGCGCAGCAACAACCTGGACGACACGCCGCAGTTCGCGGTGGACATCGACGACGCGCGCGCCGGCGCATCGAGCCTGGCCACGGCCGACATCGACAGCACGCTCTCCAGCGCCATGGGCGGCACCTACATCAACGACTTCCTGGACAACGGCCGCGTCAAGCGCGTGTACATGCAGGGCGACACCGCCTTCCGCATGCTGCCCACCGACATCGACCGATGGAGCGTGCGCAACAGCCTGGGCCAGATGGTGCCGTTCCCGGCGTTCTCGAGCTCGCGCTGGACCTACGGCTCTCCGCAGCTGCAGCGCTACAACGGCAGCCCGAGCTACGAGTTCGTCGGCGATGCCGCGCCGGGCGTGAGCTCCGGTGTCGCCATGGCCGCCGTCGATGAAGTGATGAAGCAGATGCCCGCCGGCATCGGCTACGAATGGACCGGCGCCTCGTTCCAGGAGCGCCTGTCGGGCGCGCAGGCGCCGCTGCTCTATGCCATTTCGATCCTGTTCGTCTTCCTGTGCCTCGCCGCCCTGTACGAGAGCTGGTCGGTGCCGTTCTCGGTGATCCTCGTGGTGCCGCTGGGCATCGTGGGCGCGCTGCTGTTCACCAGCCTGCGCGGGCTGAGCAACGATGTGTACTTCCAGGTCGGCCTGCTGACCACCGTGGGGTTGTCGTCGAAGAACGCGATCCTGATCGTCGAGTTCGCCAAGCAACTGCAGGAGCAGGGCAAGGGCGTGATCGAGGCAACGTTGGAAGCCGTGCGGCTTCGCTTGCGCCCCATCCTCATGACCTCGCTGGCCTTCGGCTTCGGCGTGCTGCCGCTGGCCATCGGCACCGGCGCGGGCGCGGGTGGCCGCCAGTCGATCGGCACGGCCGTGCTGGGCGGCATGGTGGTCGGCACGGCGCTGGGCATCTTCTTCGTGCCGCTGTTCTTCGCGCTGATTCGCGGCTGGCTGGAAGGCCGACGCAAGCCGGCCGAAGCGCCGGATGCGTTGCCCGCAGAGCAAGGAGCCCAGTGATGCTGCGCACCACCCTGCCCCGCCTTCCCCTGCGCGCACTGGCCTGCGCCGCCATGGCCTCCGTCGTGCTCGCGGGCTGCGTCAACCTCGCACCCGCGTATGAAACGCCCGCCTCACCGGTGCCCTCGGCCCTGCCCTCGGCCGGCGTCACCACCGCCACGCCGCTGGACATCGGCTGGCGCGACTTCTTCGTCGACAAGCAGCTGCAAGGCGTGATCGAACTCGCGCTCGCCAACAACCGCGACCTGCGCGTGGCGGCGCTCAACATCGAACGCGCGCGTGCCCAGTACGGCATCGCGCGGGCCGACCTGTTCCCCACCGTCAACGCCGGTGCGGCCGGCACACGCTCGCGCACGCCGGGCAGCCTGTCGACCAGCGGCGAGTCGCGCATCGCCTCGCAGTACAGCGCCAACCTCGGCATGACGGCCTACGAGCTCGACCTGTTCGGGCGCGTGCGCAACCTCGGCGACTCGGCGCTGCAGAGTTACTTCCAGACCGAGGAAACACAGCGCAGCACGCAGATCAGCCTGGTCGCGTCGGTCGCCACCGCGTGGCTGCAGCTGGCCGCCGACGAGCAGCGCCTGCAGCTCGCACGCAGCACGCTCGAGAGCCAGCGCAAGTCCTTCGAGCTGGTGCAGCGCAGCCATGCGCTCGGCGCGCAGTCGGGCCTGGCGCTGGCGCAGTCGCAGAGCACCGTCGATGCCGCACGCGCCGACGCCGCCGCCTTCGACAGCCAGGTCGAGCAGGACCGCAACGCGCTCGCGCTGCTGGTCGGCGCCACGCCGCCGCCCGAGCTGCTGCCGACCGCCGCGACGATTGCCGACGTCGCGCAACTGCTCGTGCCGCCGGCCGGCCTGTCGTCGAACGTGCTGCAGCAGCGGCCCGACGTGCGCGCCGCCGAGCACGCGCTGCGTGCGAGCAACGCCGACATCGGCGCGGCGCGCGCAGCGTTCTTCCCGCGCATCGCGCTCACGGCTTCGGCCGGCACCGCGAGCAGCACGCTCTCGGGCCTGTTCACCAGCGGCAGCAAGGCCTGGAGCTTCGCGCCGTCGATCAGCGTGCCGATCTTCGACGGCGGCGCCAACCGCGCCAACCTGCAGGTCGCGCAAGCGCAGCAGAAGATCCAGATCGCCACCTACGAGAAGGCCGTGCAGACCGCCTTCCGCGAAGTGGCCGACGCGCTGGCCGAGCGCCGCACGCTGGCCGAGCGCCTCGACGCACAGCGCTCGCTGCGCAGCGCCACCGCGCGCAGCTTCGAGCTCTCGCAGGCACTCTTCAAGAGCGGCGCCGCCAACTACCTCGACGTGCTGGACGCACAGCGCAGCGACTATGCGGCGCAGCAGACGCTGATCGGTTTGCAGCTCACGGAGCAGACGAACCGGTTGGCGATCTACAAGGCGCTGGGGGGTGGGTGGAGCGAGGTGTCCGGGGCCGCACCACAGCCCTCGCAAGGCGACTGACGCGCCACCGCCCTACGCGCCGGCCACGGCGTAGGGCGTGAACCTGCTCTCGTTCTCGTTCACATCCAGCGCCCGCCCGATGAACGGAAACGCCCGCTGCGGGCAGGCCACGCGCTCGCAAACCTTGCAGCCCATGCCGATGGGTGTGGGCACGTCGGGGTCCTTCAGGTCGAGGCCTTTGGCGTAGACCAGGCGCGGGGCGTGGCGGATGTCGCAGCCCAGGCCGATCGAGAAGGTCTTGCTCGGTGAGCCGAAGCCGCGCTGGCCGTGCGACACGGTGCGCGCAATCCACAGGTAGGCGCGGCCGTCGGGCATGCGCGCCAGTTGGGGCAGCACGCGCCCGGGCTGCGCAAAGGCCTCGTACACGTTCCACAGCGGGCAGGTGCCGCCGGTCTTCGAGAAGTGGAAGTGCGTGGCCGACTGCCGCTTGGAGATGTTGCCGGCCCGGTCCACGCGGATGAAGAAGAAGGGCACGCCCGACGCGCCCGGGCGCTGCATGCTGCTCAGGCGGTGGCAGACCGTTTCGAAGCCGACGCCGAACTGGCGCGCGAGCAGGTCGATGTCGTAGCGCAGCGCCTCGGCCGCCTGAAGGAACGGGCCATACGGCAACAGCACCGCCGCCGCGAAGTAGTTGGCCAGCCCGATGCGCGCGAGCGCGTGGGCCGGCGCGTCACCGAAATCGGCCTGCGCCACCAGCGATTCGATAAGTGCGGCCTGCTCGAGCAGCGCGAGCTGCGTGGCCAGCTGGAAGGCCTGCTGACCCGGCTCCAGGCCCGCCGACAAACGCAGCACGCGGCTGGCCGGGTCATAGCGGCGCTGGCTGTCGAGCGCGCCCGCGGCTTCGTCGTCCGGCACCACGCGAACGCCGTGTACCTTCAGAAGCCGCTGCTGGAGCCATTCGGCGAGCGGTCCGCCGTGCGCGCGGGCTTCCGCCGCGAGCGCTTCGGCGGCCGTGTCGAGCGGGTCGAAGTGGTTCTGGTGCGCAAAGAAGAAGTCGCGCACCACCTCGAAGGGCATCGGCCGGCTGCGCGAGATGTCGCCGCGCCCGTCGCCCAGCTCGGCGGCCATGAGCTCCAGCCGCTCCTGCGCCTCCTGGTGGCGGCGGTGCAAGGCCAACAGCGCGCGCGCCACGGCGGGCATCTGCGACGCCACCTCGCGCAGCTCGGGCAGCGCCACCGCCTCGCCGCCGGGGTTGTCCGCCAGCGCCTCGCGCATGCTGGCCACGAGCCGCGCCTCTTCGTCGTCGGAGAACTGCTGCACATCGACGCCGAGCGTCTTGCTGATGCGCAGCAGCACCGCCACGGTCAGCGGGCGCTGGTTCTGCTCGATCTGGTTCAGGTAGCTCGGCGACAGGCCGAGCATCTGCGCCAGCGCCACCTGCGTGAGGCCGCGTTCGGCGCGCAGCGTGCGCAGGCGCACGCCCATGAAGGTCTTGCTCATCGGGTCACCTCGTGGGTCTTTGTGATCTTCGCAATATTTGCAAAATCAGCCGTTTTCATTCGCAATGATTCGCCAATTCAGTCCTTCATTATGGGCGCTCGATTGCGTAAATTGCGAAGCATGACCCACCGATCTGCCGCCATCGAGCTGACCGACATCGTGTTCCCCGCGCACGCCAACCACTACGGCACGCTGTTCGGCGGCAACGCCCTGCTGCTGATGTCGAAGGCCGCGTTCCTCGCCGCGCGCGCCTTCGCCAAGTCCGACGTGGTCATGGCCAGCCTGGGCGACGCGCAGTTCTTGGCGCCCGTGCCGGTCGGCCACGTGCTGCGCCTGCGGGCCTGGGTGACGCGCGCCGGGCGCAGCTCGCTCACGGTCTGCGTCACCGGCGCGGCCGAGCCGCCCGACGGCGAACCCCGCCCATCGCTGAAGGGCCTGTTCGAGATGGTGGCCGTCGATGGCCGCGGCCGTCCGGCACGCCTGCGCCACGCCTACCTGCACCCCGTGCCCACAGACAAGGAACCCGCATGAACGACACCGCCACCCCCACCGGCTTCAAGCCCAAGAAATCCGTCGCCCTGTCGGGCGTGACCGCGGGCAACACGGCGCTGTGCACCGTGGGCCGCACCGGCAACGACCTGCACTACCGCGGCTACGACATCCTGGACATCGCCGAGGTCTGCGAGTTCGAGGAAATCGCGCACCTGCTGGTGCACGGCAAGCTGCCCACGTCCGCCGAGCTGCGCGCCTACAAGGCCAAGCTGAAGGCCATGCGCGGCCTGCCCGCAAGCCTGAAGGAGGCGCTGGAGCAGCTGCCCGCCAGCGCGCACCCGATGGACGTGATGCGCACGGGCGTCTCGTCGCTGGGCTGCCTGCTGCCCGAGAAGGAAGACCACAACCTGCCCAGCGCGCGCGACATCGCCGACCGCCTCATGGCCTCGCTCGGCTCGATGCTGCTGTACTGGTACCACTGGTCGACGCAGGGCCGGCGCATCGAGGTCGAGACCGACGACGACTCGATCGGCGCGCACTTCCTGCACCTGCTGCACGGCCGCAAGCCCAGTGCGCAGTGGGAGCGCGCGATGCACACCTCGCTCAACCTCTACGCCGAGCACGAGTTCAACGCCTCGACCTTCACGGCGCGCGTGGTCGCGGGCACGGGCTCCGATGTGTACTCGGCCATCACCGGCGCCATCGGCGCGCTGCGCGGCCCCAAGCACGGCGGCGCCAACGAGGTGGCCTTCGAGATCCAGAAGCGCTACGACGCACCCGACGAGGCCGAGGCCGACATCCGCCGCCGCGTCGAGGCCAAGGAAGTCGTGATCGGCTTCGGCCACCCGGTCTACACCGTGAGCGACCCGCGCAACGTGGTCATCAAGGGCGTGGCGCGCACGCTGTCGCAGGAGGCCGGCTCGACCAAGATGTTCGACATCGCCGAGCGGCTTGAAGCGGTGATGTGGGACGTGAAGCAGATGTTCCCCAACCTCGACTGGTTCAGCGCGGTGAGCTATCACATGATGGGCGTGCCCACGGCCATGTTCACGCCGCTGTTCGTCATTGCGCGCACATCAGGCTGGGCAGCGCACATCATCGAGCAGCGCATCGACAACAAGATCATCCGGCCGAGCGCCAACTACACGGGTCCCGAAGACCTGAAGTTCGCGCCGATCCAGGATCGGAAGTAAAAACACCAAAAGAAGAAAAGCACCCGTGCCCGCGTGCAGGTGCCGAGTGACAAGCGCCCCCATGAACACCGACTACCGCAAGAACCTTCCCGGCACCGCGCTGGACTACTTCGACGCACGCGAAGCCGTCGAAGCGATCCGCGCTGGCGCCTGGGCCACGATGCCCTACACCGCGCGCGTGCATGCCGAGAACCTCGTGCGCCGCTGCGACCCGGCGATCCTCGTGCAGAGCCTCACGCAGCTCGCCCTGCGCCGGCGCGAGCATGACTTTCCGTGGTTCCCCGCGCGCGTGGTCTGCCACGACATCCTCGGCCAGACCGCGCTGGTCGACCTGGCCGGCCTGCGCGATGCCATCGCCGAACAGGGCGGCGACCCCTCGCAGGTGAACCCGGTGGTGCCGGTGCAGCTCATCGTCGACCACTCGCTGGCGGTGGAGTGCGGCGGCTTCGACCCCGATGCCTTCGCGAAGAACCGCGCCATCGAGGACCGGCGCAACGAAGACCGCTTTCACTTCATCGAATGGACGAAGCGGGCCTTCCGCAACATGGAGGTGATCCCGCCGGGGAACGGGATCATGCATCAGATCAACCTGGAGCGGATGTCGCCCGTCGTGCATGCACAAGACGGCGTGGCCTACCCCGACACGCTGGTCGGCACCGACAGCCACACGCCGCACGTCGATGCACTGGGCGTGGTCGCCATCGGCGTGGGCGGCCTCGAGGCCGAGAACGTGATGCTCGGCCGCGCCTCGTGGATGCGGCTGCCCGACATCGTCGGCGTGCGGCTCGCGGGCCGGCCGCAACCGGGCATCACGGCCACCGACGTCGTGCTCGCGCTCACCGAGTTCCTGCGCGCGGCGAAGGTCGTGGGCGCGTACCTCGAGTTCCACGGCGAAGGTGCGGCCAGCCTCACGCTGGGCGACCGCGCGACCATCTCCAACATGGCGCCCGAATACGGCGCCACCGCCGCGATGTTCGCCATCGACACGCAGACGCTCGACTACCTGCGCCTCACGGGCCGCGCCGACCAGCAGGTTCGCCTCGTCGAGATCTACGCGAAACAGGCGGGCCTGTGGGCCGACACGCTGAGCGAAGTTGAATACGAGCGCGTGCTGCACTTCGACCTCTCGACGGTCGTGCGCAACATGGCCGGCCCGTCGAACCCGCATGCGCGCGTGGCCACCGCCGACCTCGCGGCGCGCGGCATCGCCGCCCCGTGGGACGACGTGCCCGGCCAGATGCCCGACGGCGCGGTGGTCATCGCGGCCATCACCAGCTGCACCAACACCAGCAACCCGCGCAACGTGATCGCCGCGGGCCTGCTCGCGCGCAACGCCAACCGCGTGGGCCTCGCGCGCAAGCCGTGGGTCAAGACCTCGCTGGCGCCGGGCTCGAAAGCGGTGACGCTGTATCTGGAAGATGCCGGCCTGATGCGCGAGCTCGAACAGCTCGGCTTCGGCGTGGTGGCCTATGCCTGCACCTCGTGCAACGGCATGTCGGGCGCGCTCGACCCGGCCATCCAGCAGGAGATAGTGGAGCGCGACCTGTACGCCACCGCCGTGCTCTCGGGCAACCGCAACTTCGACGGGCGCATCCACCCGTATGCGAAGCAGGCCTTCCTGGCCTCGCCGCCGCTGGTGGTGGCCTACGCGATTGCGGGCACCGTGCGCTTCGACATCGAGAAGGACGTGCTCACCGTGGTCGATGGCAAGGAGATCCGCCTCAAAGACCTCTGGCCGACCGACGAAGAAATCGACGCCATCGTCAAGGCCAGCGTGAAGCCCGCGCACTTCCGTCAGGTGTACGAACCGATGTTCGCGATCCAGCCCGACACGGGCGAGAAGGTGGCGCCGCTGTACGACTGGCGCCCCGCCTCCACCTACATCCGCCGCCCTCCGTACTGGGAAGGCGCGCTCGCCGGCGAACGCACGCTCACGGGCATGCGGCCGCTGGCGATCCTGCCGGACAACATCACGACCGATCACCTGTCGCCGTCGAACGCGATCCTGCTCGACAGTGCCGCCGGCCAGTACCTGCACCGCATGGGCCTGCCCGAGGAAGACTTCAACTCCTACGCCACCCACCGCGGCGACCACCTCACGGCGCAGCGCGCCACCTTCGCCAACCCCACGCTGAAGAACGAGATGGTGCGCAAGGCCGACGGCACGGTGCGCGCCGGTTCGCTGGCGCGCGTGGAGCCCGAGGGCGAGGTGATGCGCATGTGGGAGGCCATCGAGACCTACATGGGGCGCAAGCAGCCGCTGATCATCGTGGCCGGTGCCGACTACGGCCAGGGCTCGTCGCGCGACTGGGCCGCCAAGGGCGTGCGGCTGGCCGGCGTCGAAGCCATTGCGGCCGAAGGCTTCGAGCGCATCCACCGCACCAACCTGATCGGCATGGGCGTGCTGCCGCTCGAATTCAAGCCCGGCACGAACCGCCTCACGCTGGGCCTGGATGGCACCGAGACTTACGATGTGACCGGCGAGCGCACCCCGCGCGCCGACCTCATGCTGGTCGTGCACCGCCAGAGCGGCGAACGGCTCGAGGTGCCCATGACCTGCCGCCTCGACACCGCCGAAGAGGTCTCCATCTACGAAGCCGGCGGGGTGCTGCAGCGCTTTGCGCAAGACTTCCTCGCCGCCACGAAAGCCGACTGACGATGCCGCACATTCCGCAGATCAAGATCCCCGCCACCTACATGCGCGGCGGCACCAGCAAGGGCGTGTTCTTCCGCCTGCAGGACCTGCCCGAGGCCGCGCAGGTGCCGGGCAAGGCGCGCGACGCGCTGCTGCTGCGCGTGATCGGCAGCCCCGACCCCTACGGCAAGCAGATCGACGGCATGGGCGCCGCGACCTCGAGCACCAGCAAGACCGTCATCCTCTCGAAGAGCAGCCGGCCCGACCACGACGTGGACTACCTGTTCGGCCAGGTGTCGATCGACCGGCCCTTTGTCGACTGGAGCGGCAACTGCGGCAACCTGTCGTCGGCTGTCGGGCCGTTCGCGATCAGCAACGGCCTCATCGATGCGGCACGCGTGCCGCGCGAGGGCGTGGCCGTCGTGCGCATCTGGCAGGCCAACATCGGCAAGACCATCGTCGCGCACGTGCCGATCAGCGGCGGTGCGGTGCAGGAGACCGGCGACTTCGAACTCGACGGTGTGACCTTTCCTGCGGCCGAGGTGCAGCTCGAGTTCATGGACCCCGCCGCCGAAGAAGACGGCGCGGGCGGCGCGATGTTCCCGACCGGCAACCTCGTCGACGATCTGCACGTGCCCGGCATCGGCACGCTGCAGGCCACGATGATCAACGCCGGCATCCCCACCGTCTTCGTGAACGCCGACGCCCTGGGCTACACCGGCACCGAACTGCAGGACGCGATCAATGGCGACGCCGCCGCGCTCGCCCGCTTCGAGGCCATCCGCGCGCACGGTGCGCTGCGCATGGGCCTCATCCGCACGCTCGACGAAGCGGCCAGCCGCCAGCACACGCCCAAGGTCGCCTTCGTGGCCAAGCCGGCGGGCTACACCGCCTCGAGCGGCAAGGCCGTCACGGCCGGCGACATCGACCTGCTCGTGCGCGCGCTGTCGATGGGCAAGCTGCACCACGCCATGATGGGCACGGCGGCCGTGGCCATCGGCACGGCCGCCGCCATTCCCGGCACGCTGGTGAACCTCGCGGCCGGCGGTGGTGCGCGCGAGGCCGTGCGCTTCGGTCATCCCTCGGGCACCTTGCGCGTGGGCGCGCAGGCCAGCCAGGTCGATGGCGAATGGCAGGTGACCAAGGCCGTCATGAGCCGCAGTGCGCGCGTGCTGATGGAAGGCTGGGTCCGTGTGCCCGGCGACACCCTTTGAGCTTTCAGATTCATTCACAGGAAATTTCGATGTCGACTCGCAAGACCCTCCGTTCCCTGGCCGAGGCCCGCCGCGGCGTGCTGGTGCCGGGCGCTTTCAACGCGCTGTCGGCGCGTGTCATCGAAGACCTGGGCTTCGAGGCCATTTACGTCACCGGCGCGGGCGTCACCAACATGTGGTTCGGCCTGCCCGACCAGGGCTTCATGGGCCTGCACGAGATCGCCGACCACACGGCGCGCATCCGCGACGCGGTGAACCTGCCGCTGATCGTCGATGCCGACACCGGCTTCGGCAACGCGCTGAACGTGCGCCACACGGTGCGCGTGCTGGAGCGCGCGGGCGCCGACTGCATCCAGTTCGAGGACCAGGTCGCGCCCAAGCGCTGCGGCCATTTCTCGGGCAAGGAGGTGATCTCCACCGAGGAAGCCGTCAACAAGATCAAGGCCGCCGTCGATGCCCGCACCGACCCCGACCTGCTCATCATGGCCCGCACCGACGCGGCCGCGACGCTGGGTTTCGAGGCTGCGATCGAGCGCGCACAGAAGTTCAGCGAGGCCGGCGCGGACATCCTGTTCGTCGAAGCCGTCACCACGGCCGACGAGATCCGTGCGCTGCCGCAGCGCCTGCACAAGCCGCAACTCATGAACATGGTGATCGGCGGCAAGACACCGATCTTCGGCGCCGAGGAACTCGGCGGCCTCGGCTACGGCATCGTGCTGTACGCCAACGCCGCGCTGCAGGGCGCGCTGGCCGGCATGCAGAAGGCGCTCACGGTGCTGCGCGACACACGGCGCATGGACGAAGACCCGTCGCTGGTCGCTCCCTTCGCCGAGCGGCAGCGGCTGGTGCGCAAGCCCGAGCTCGATGCGCTTGACGCGCGCTACGCCAGCTAAGTCTTTCTACAGCGCGTCTTTCAGCTTCGCACGCAGCCGGCTCACCGCCTGGCCGTGCAGCTGGCAGACGCGCGACTGGCTCACCTCGAGCACCGCGCCGATCTCGCGCAGGTTCAGCTCTTCCTCGTAGTAGAGCTTGAGCAGCAACTGGTCGCGCTCGGGCAACTCGCCAATGGCGTCCACCAGCTGGTGGCGAAAGCCGCTCTCCAACAGGCGCGCCAGCGGGTCGTCGAACTGGCCGCGGCCCTTGCGCGCATCTTGCGCGTGCAGGTCGAGAAAGGGGTTGTCGGGGTCGCCCTTGGCGAAGTCTTCCACGTACAGCAGCTGGCAGCCCTGGATGTCCTGCAGCATCGACTGGTAGGTGTCCAGATCGACCTTCAGCTCCTTCGCGATCTCGCCTTCGGTGGGCGCGCGGCCCAGCCGGTGGCCCAGTGCCTGGATCGCTTTCTCGATGCCGCGTGCCGACTGGCGCAGCCCGCGCGAGCCCCAGTCGCTGGCGCGCAGCTCGTCGAGCATGGCGCCGCGGATGCGCTGGCTGACGAAGGTCTCGAACTGGGCGCCGCGGTGGTCCTGGTAGCGGCTCGACGCATCGAGCAGGCCGAGCATGCCGGCCTGGATCAGGTCGTCCAGCTCCACGCTGGCCGGCAGCCGCGCCATCATCTGCAGCGCGATGCGGCGCACCAGCGGCTGGTGCTGTTCCAGCAGATGCGATTTCTCGATGGTGCCCTGTGCGGTGTACACGGCCGTCCGTCCTCGTCGTCGTGTCTCAGGCGGCGAGCGCCTGCGGGAACACCGCCGGCCGCGCGGGCGTGCGCCACGGCCAGCGGCCCATGTCGTCGGCGATGGCGCGGAAATCGACCGCCGCCGCGCTGGCCGGAAAGGCCTCGACCACGGTCTGGCGCAACCGCGCCGCATCAGCCAGCCAAGGGTCGGTGCGCACCCAGCCCACGGGCAACAGCGACAGCGCGAGGTAGCGGCTGGCGGCCTGCGCGAGGTTGTGCATGACCTGCTGCGCGGTCGCCACATCGGCCACGCCGTTGAGCAGAAAGCGCAGCTGCTTCAGCGCATGCGCGTGGTGCAGGCGCTTGATGCCCGCGTAGGCCGAGGTGATGGCCTCCGGGTGCGGCTGCAGCACGAGCAGCAGTTCGTCGGCGGCTTCCGCCAGCGGCGACAGGCGGCCTTCGTCGTCGAAGGCCGCATCGATGAGGACGATGCCGCGCGGCCACAGCGTGCGCGGGTCGACGATCGCGCCAGGTGACGCGGGCAGCACCTGCACACCGCACAACGCGCTGGCGGCGGCTTGGTCGATGCGCAACCGCCGCCCGGTCACATCGGCCAGCGTTCCGCGTGGACCGAGTGCCCACACATCGCACACCGAACGCACGGTCGGGTGGTGTTCATCAAGCAGCAGCACGTCCTTGCCCTGCTGCGCCAGCGCTGCGCCCAGACTCATCGCGGCCGTGGTCGCGCCCGCGCCGGGGCCCATGCCCGCCACGGCGACAACGCGCACCGGCGCCTGCCCGAGCAACCGCCGCAGTCCGTCGGCCTGGTCCGTGACCCGTGCGTTCATGGCGTTCAGCCCTGGCGTTCCAGCGCGCGCGGCGCTTGAGCGGGCCCGGCCGATTCGGTGCCCAGTGCATCGAGCAGCAGGAACAGCTTGCCCACGCCCGCATACAGCGCGCCGCCGGTCATGGCGCGGCCGGCGCGCGGGGCGCGGCCCGTGAGCTGGCCCAGCAGCAGGCGCGTGCGGTCGGCCCATTCGCCCTCGGCCTGCAGCAGGCGCCACACGGTGGTCGTGACCTGGCCGGCGACGAGCAGGCGCTTCATCATGTGCGGATCGCCGGGTTCGCCCATGCCGCCCACGAGCTGCACGCCGTCGCGCAGCAGGCGGAAGCACGGTTCGGCGTCAGCGGCCCAGCCCTGCCATTGCGCGAGCTGCGGCGCACCGACCTCGGCAGCGAGGTTGGTGAGCACGCAGGTTTGCGACAACAGCTTGCGGCTGCGCGCATCGACCACGCGCACGGCAACGCAACGCAGCGCGGGCATGGCGTCGCGGTCGACGGCTGTTCGCGGCAGCACCTCGACTTGCGCTTCGCATTGCAGCGCGGCCTTGCCGCGATAGCGCACGGGCCGCTCCGTCGTTTCATCGAATGCGAAAGCCAGGCGCGCGAGCGTGGTCGCGGCGCCGGTGCGCACGTCGGTCACGGCCGTGGCGCCCGGCGCGCGCGCCAACCACTGCGTGCCTTCGGCCTGCCACGCCAGCATCTGTTCGACCGCCGGCGGCTTGCCCAGCACATGCACGAGTCGCTTGCCGAAATCCTGTTGCTGCAGCCACTGGGCCTGACGCGATCCCGGCTGTGCCGACTGGCGCGCCGCAGCCGTCGAAAGCCACTGGTTCGGCGCGGCCAGCGGCAGGCCGCCTCGGTCCGACAGCAGCAGGCTGCCGTGGCACACGTAGGCGTCGCCACTGTCGGTCGCGCGCAGGCCCACCTGCCCGGCCAGTGCGAGCACATGCGTGTCGCAACCCACCGCCACCTCGCCGCGCGCGAACGCCGACAGGTCGTTCAGCACGGCCTTGGCATCGACGGCCTCGTCACCCGCCTGGCGCCACAGCGTGCGCGCACCGTCGAAGCCGATGTGCGCACCGGCCAGCGCGCCAGCCGTCGTCGCCAGTTCCTGCGCGTCATGCGCCATCGCACGGATCAGGCTCTGGTAGCGCAAGCGCAGGCGATCGGTCTCGCCCTGTGCCTGCGCCGAGGGCGCAGCCTCATCGGGCAGATCAGCTTCAGCCGGCACGAACAACGGGCTGTGCTGGCGCGGCTGGAACACGCTGTCCACCAGCTGCACGCGGTCGGCGCGCAGCAGGTTCTCGGGCACCTTCTGGCCGCCCGAGATGTAGTGCACCGGCAGGCGGTGGCGGATCACGGTGTCGATCAGCGCACCCGGATGCGTGGCCTCGTCGACCTTGGTGAAGATGCAACCCGCCAGCGCATGGCCCTGGCGGTAGGCGTGCACCACCTCGTTGAGCGTGTCGCCGTGGCTCGTGGCGTTGAGCAGCAGCAGCCGCTTCACCGGCCGCTGGCTGCTGCCGAGCATGGCGATCTGTTCGGGCACGGCGCGGTCGCGCTGGCTCATGCCGACGGTGTCGATGAGCACCATGTGGCGGTCGCGCAGGTCGTGCAGCACCAACTGCAGGTCGGCCGCGTCCTTCACGGCATGCACCGGCACGTTGAGGATCTGGCCGTAGATGCGCAGCTGCTCGTAGGCGCCGATGCGGTAGCTGTCGGTGGTGACCAGCGCGAGCTTGTCGGCGCCGAAGCGCATCACGCAGCGTGCAGCCAGCTTGGCGGTGGTGGTGGTCTTGCCGACGCCGGTCGGGCCCATCAAGGCATAGACGCCGCCCTGCGCGAACAGCGCGTCTTCGTCTTCATGCACCGGCACCGCGCGCACGAGTTCGGAACGCACGAATGCCATGCCGTCGGCGTAGCTCTGGCCCGTGGGCAGCTTCTCGAGCATGGCCTTCGACAGGCGCGCGCTGAAGCCCGCGCCGAGCAGCGTGCGCAGCAGTCGCCCACGCACCGGGTCGCGGCGCTGGCTGTCGCTCCAGACGACGCTGGCGAGCTGTTCCTCGATCATTCCGCGCATCGAATGGAGTTCGCTGAGCACGGTGGGGTCAGCGGATGCGGGGGCCGCAGGCGCAACGGCGGGCACAGCGGCCTGCACCGTCTCCTGCACGTCGCCCTCGGCCATGGCGACGATCTCGACGCCCTGCGCGGTGGCACGGTGCGTGAGCACGATGGCCTCGGCGCCGAGCGATTCGCGCACCAGGCGCAGGGCCTCGCGGCCGGTGGCCGCGACGAATTTGCGTGCGGTGGTGCGCACATCGCGCGCGTCAGTCTGTGGATTCAAACGGCTCGTCCTCCAATGGCGGCGGTGATCTTGATGGTCCGGGCGTCAGGAATCTCGGCGTGCGAGAGCACCTTCAGCTGCGGCAGGCTGCGCCGCAGGAAGCGCGACAGCAGCACGCGCAGCGCGTGCTGCACGACCAGCACCGGCGCCAGCCCCATCTGCTCCTGGCGCACGATGGCGGCCTGCGCCTGCTTGAGCAGGTTGTCGGCAATGCCCGGCTCGATGCCGCTGCTGTTGTTCAGGGCCTGCTGCAGCACGCTGTCGAGCGAGCCGTCCAGGCCGATCACCTGCATCTCCTCGTCGCCCGGGAACAGCTGCTGCGTGATGGCGCGGCCCAGCGCCAGGCGCGTGAGCGTGGTGAGCTCGGTCGGGTCTTTCACCGTGGGCGCGTGCTCGGCCATCACGTCGAGGATGGTGCGCATGTCGCGGATCGGCACTTCTTCGTCGAGCAGGTTCTGCAGCACCTTGTGCAGCGTGCTCAGCGACAGCACCTTGGGCACCAGGTCTTCGGTGAGCTTGGGCGCGGTCTTGGCGATCTGGTCGAGCAGCTGCTGCACTTCCTGGCGGCCCAGCAGCTCGGCCGCGTGGGTGTGGATCAGGTGATTCAGGTGCGTGGCCATCACGGTGCAGGCATCGACCACGGTGTAGCCGTACACCTGCGCCTGCTGGCGCAGGCTGCCGTCGATCCAGGTGGCCTCCAGGCCGAAGGCCGGGTCGCGCGTGGGCGTGCCCGTCAGCGAGCCCGTCACCTGACCGGGGTTGATCGCCATCCACTGGTTCGGGAAGGCTTCGCCGCGGCCGATCTCCACGTCCTTCAGGCTGATGACGTAGGCGTTGGGCTTGATCTCCAGGTTGTCGCGGATGTGGACCACCGGCACGAGAAAGCCCAGCTCCTGCGCGATCTTCTTGCGGATGCTCTTGATGCGGCCCAGCAGCTCGCCCTGCTGCGACTGGTCCACCAGCGGAATCAGCCGGTAGCCGACCTGCATGCCCAGCGGATCGACCATCGCCACGTCGTCCCAGGTGGCTTCGGCCTGCTCGGCCGCGGCCGGCACGCCCGCCGCACCTTGCGCCGCTGCAGCGGCTGCGGCCTGCTTCGCCGCCTCCTGCGGCTTGCGCTGCACCAGCCGCCGACCGAGCCACACCAGCCCACCCGCGATCAGCAGGAAGGCCAGGTTCGGCATGCCCGGGATCATGCCCAGCAGGCCGACGATGCCGGCCGTGAGGAACAGCACCTGCGGGTTGGAAAAGAGCTGGCCCGTGAGCTGGCTGCCCACGTCTTCGTCGGTGGTCACGCGCGACACGATCACGCCGGCCGCGGTCGAGATCACCAGCGCCGGAATCTGCGCCACCAGGCCGTCGCCGATGGCCAGCAGCGTGTAGGTCTTGCCGGCCGTGGAAAAGTCGAGCCCGTGCTGCACCATGCCGACCACCAGGCCGCCGATGATGTTGATGACCATGATGAGCAGGCCCGCGATCGCGTCGCCGCGCACGAACTTGCTGGCACCATCCATCGAGCCGTAGAAGTCGGCCTCTTGCGCGACTTCGGCGCGGCGCTTGCGGGCGACCTCTTCACCGATCAGGCCGGCGTTGAGGTCGGCGTCGATCGCCATCTGCTTGCCCGGCATCGCGTCGAGCATGAAACGCGCGCCCACCTCGGCGATGCGGCCCGCGCCCTTGGTGATCACCATGAAGTTGATGAGCACGAGGATGATGAACACCATCACGCCCACCGCGAAGTTGCCGCCCACGAGGAAGTGGCCGAAAGCCTCGATCACCTTGCCGGCCGCATCGGGCCCGGTGTGGCCGTGCATCAGCACCACGCGCGTGGAGGCCACGTTGAGCGACAGGCGCAGCAATGTCGAAAACAACAGCACGGCCGGGAAGGCCGCGAAGTCCAGCGCCTTCATGGTGTACATGCTCACCAGCAGCACCATCACCGACAGCGCGATGTTGAAGGTGAACAGCAGGTCGAGCAGGAAGGGCGGCAGCGGCAGCACCATCATGCTCAGGATGAGGATGATGAGGATCGGGCCCGCAAGCCCCTTCACGTGCGAGCCGGAGAACATCCGCGCCGGCAGGCGCATCAGGTCGTTCAACGCGGTCAATGAATTACCTCCGTGCTTCGCACTGCGGTGCGAGCTTGCTTGGGGCGGCCCGGCGCGGCGCTCATGCGGCCGCCGGCGAGTACTGCAGATCGGCCGGCACCGGCAGGTCGGTCGGCGTGCGCGGCGCCTCACCGCCTTCGCTGTTCCAGCGCTTGAGCTGGTACACCCACGCCAGCACCTCGGCCACGGCCGTGTACAGGCCCGCCGGAATCTCCTCGCCCAGCTTCGTGTGCCGATACAGCGCGCGCGTGAGCGGCGGCGCTTCGAGGATCGCGACCTTGTGTTCCTTCGCCAGTTCGCGGATGCGCGCGGCCACCAGCTCGGTGCCCTTGGCGACCACGCGCGGTGCGCGCATGTCGCTGTCCAGGTACTGCAGCGCCACGGCGAAGTGCATCGGGTTGGTGAGCACGATGTCGGCCTTGGGCACCTCGGCCATCATGCGGCGGCGCGCCATCTGCTGTTGTTGCCGGCGGATCTGCGCCTTGATGTGCGGATCGCCTTCGCTTTCCTTGTGCTCCTGGCGCACGTCTTCGCGCGACATGCGCAGCTTGCGGTAGTAGTTCCAGAGCTGAAACGGCACGTCGACGAGCGCGACGAGAAAGAGCGTGGCGGCGATCAGCGCGCAGTGCTTGGCCACCAGCACCAGCGCATGCGGCAGCGCCTCCTGCGCGGGCTGCGACATGAGCGCCATCACGGACTCGATGTCGTCCACGATGACCCACCACGCCACACCGCCGATCAGCGCCGACTTGGCGAGCGCCTTCACGAGCTCGGCCAGTGCCTGCGCCGAGAACATGCGGCCGATGCCGGCCAGCGGATTGAGTTTTCCGAAGTTCGGTGCCACGGCCTTGCCGGAGAACATCCAGCCGCCGAGCATCAGCGGCGCGGCCACGGCGGCCACCACCATCATGGCGAACAGCGGTCCGATGGCAACGAGTGCCTGCAGCACCATGAGACCGCTCTGCGAGAGCATGTGCGCGGGGTCGAAGGCGCTGGCACGGTCGAACTGCAGGCCGTGGCGCAGCGCGCCGCTCATGCTCGCGCCGAGCGACTCCGCCGCGAACCACAGGCCGGCGCTCGCGGTGGCGAGCATGACGAAGGTGGTGAGCTCGCGCGAACGGGCCACGTTGCCTTCCTCGCGCGCCTTCTCCAGGCGCCGCTCGGAGGCGGGTTCCGTTTTCTCGAGATCGCTTTCCTCAGCCATTCATGCTCCGAACCAGCACTGGCGAAGTACGCCTTGCCCAGACCCAAATTATTGAATCCGGTGGTTCGGAACAATCGCCCGATCAGGGCCGGTATCGCCCTGCAATTCGGCCAATCAAGCGGCTCCGGAAAGGCTCAGAAGCCGAGGCTCTCCAGCAGGTCGTCGACCTGCGACTGGTCGGTCACGGCGTCGGGGTTGCCGGCCTTCACCTGCGGTCCGTTCTGCAGGCTCTGCGCGGCCTCGTGGCGCTTCTCGGGCGGCGAGTTGTCGATGAGCACCTGCAGCAGCTGCGTCTCGACGTCGTTGACGACTTCCATCATCTTCTTGATGACCTGGCCCGTGAGGTCCTGGAAGTCCTGCGCCATCAGGATCTCCATGAGCTGCGTGTTGATGGCGCTGGCGCGCTGCGGCACCTCGCTCAGGTAGCCGCGCGTGTCGAGCACCAACTCGCGCGCATGGTCGAGTTCGATCGGGTTCTCGAACCACTGGTCCCAGCGCTGCGTCAGGGCCTTGGCGTCGGTGGCCAGTGCTTCCTGCAACGGCTGCGCGACGTCGATGGCGTTGAGCGCGCGATGGGCCGCGCGCTCGGTGGTGGCCGCCACGTAGTTGAGGCGGTCGCGCGCATCGGGGATGGCCTGCGCGGCCTTGGCCACCTGCTTGTCCAGGCCCAGCTCGCGCAGGCCTTCGCGCAGCTGGCGCGTGAGGTGGCCGATGCGACCGAGCAGTTCTTCGGTGGTGTTGGCGGGTTCCGGGGCGTTGTCGTTCATGTCAGTTGTCCATTGCGTTGTGCGCTGCTGTTGTTCTTTCAGGGTGCGTGCACAGGCCACCGGGTACTTCCCTCCGCGAATGTCCCCCGGGCTTCGCCCTCCTCCTTGATTTCGCTGCGGGAAGCACCCAGTGCCCTGAGCACGGGGCACGCCGCTGGTGCTCGCCGATCAACGACCAATGCGCATGACGCTCACGTCGATGGGGTGCCTTGCGCAGCGAAATCAAGGAGGAGGGGCGAAGCCCCGGGGGACATTCGCGGAGCAAGGCTCCCCGTCGGCGGGAGCGCCGCCCTGAAGGAAGCCCGTACACACCTCGAAATTTCAGGCCGCCTCTTTGGCCAGCTTCTCGAAGATCTTCGTGATCTTCTCTTCCAGCGTCGCCGCGGTGAAAGGCTTCACCACGTAGCCGTTGGCGCCGGCCTGCGCCGCCGCGACGATGTTTTCCTTCTTCGCCTCGGCCGTGACCATCAGCACCGGCAGCTTCTTCAGCTCGGGGTCCGCGCGGATGGTCTGCAGCATGGTCAGGCCGTCCATGTTCGGCATGTTCCAGTCGGACACCACGAAGCCGAAGTTGCCGCCGCGCAGCTTCTCCAGGCCGGCCACGCCGTCCTCGGCCTCGTCGACGTTGAGGAACTCCAGCTCCTTCAGCAGGTTGCGCACGATGCGCCGCATGGTCGGGAAGTCATCCACAACCAGAATCTTGATGCTCTTATCGATCACGATGTTTCCAACTCCACAGGTCGTTATTCAAACTCGTCAAACCCGGTTCGCACGTTCACCGAACGTGCGAAGGTGCGCCATCACACGGCGGCTGATCTCGTTCAGGGGTGACACCTCGTCCACCGCGCCCAGCGCCACCGCCTCGCGCGGCATGCCGAAAACCACGCAGCTGGCCTCGTCCTGCGCCAGCGTGTGCGCGCCTGCGCTCCGCATGCGCAGCAGGCCCTCGGCACCGTCCTTGCCCATGCCGGTGAGGATGATTCCGATGGCGTTCTTGCCCGCGTGCTTCGCGGCCGAATCGAACAGCACGTCAATCGACGGCCGGTGGCGGTTCACGGGCGGCTCCTGGTCCAGGTGCGCCACGTAGTTGGCCCCGCTGCGTGCGAGCGACAGGTGAAAGCCGCCCGGCGCGATGTAGGCATGGCCCGGCAGCACGCGCTCGCCCTGCTCCGCCTCCTTCACGCGGATGCGGCACAGGCCGTCCAGCCGCTGCGCGAAGGAGCGCGTGAAGCCGGCCGGCATGTGCTGCGCGATGAGCACCGCGGGCGCGTCGGGCGGCAACGGCTGCAGCACCTCGCGGATGGCCTCGGTGCCGCCGGTGGAGGCGCCGATGATGAGCAGCTTCTCGGTGCTCAGCAGCGGGCTGCGCAGCAGCGCCTCGGGCGCGGCCTCGTGGGCGGGGCGCGCTGCGGTGGCCGCGGGCCGGGCGGGCAGCAGCCGCGCGCTGGCCGCCGTGCGGATCTTGCCGGCGATGAGTTCGGTGTAGTTCAGCAAACCGTCGCGCACGCCCAGGCGCGGCTTGGTCACGAAGTCGATGGCGCCCAGCTCCAACGCACGCAGCGCGATCTCCGAGCCACGCTCGGTGAGCGACGACACCATGACCACCGGCATCGGCCGCAGGCGCATGAGCTTCTCGAGAAACTCCAGGCCGTCCATGCGCGGCATTTCCACGTCGAGCGTGAGCACGTCGGGGTTCGTGACCTTGATGAGGTCGCGCGCCACCAGCGGGTCGGCCGCGGTACCGACCACGGTCATGTCGGGCTGGCTGTTGATGATCTCGCTCATCACGCTGCGGATCAGCGCCGAATCGTCGACGCAGAGCACCTTGATCTTCTTCTTGCTTGGCAGGCTCACCGGCTTCCTTTGGTTCTGTCGATCTCGTGCGGCAGGCCGGGCACCGACAGCCGGCGCAGCAGCTCGCCTTCGTCGCGGCGCACCCGCAGCACCTCGGTCTGCGCGCGCAGGCGGCGCACCACGGCCTTGCCGCTCTCGGGCAGAAAGCACACGCGGCGCGCGTGCGGTCCGCGCAGGTCTTGTGCTGCCACCTCGATGCGTTCCGCCTCCAGATAGCGCAGCACGAAGTCGGCGTTGCGGTCGCCGATGTTCAGCGTGGTCATGCCGGCCAGCACGGCGCCGCCGCCGAACACCTTGGCCTGCAGCCGCTCGCGCCGCGCACCCGCACGCACCAGCTCGCGCACCAGCACGTCCATGGCGTAGGCGCCGTAGCGCATCGAGCCGGCACCGGGCTCGCCGTCGTCGGGAAGCATGAAGTGGTTCATGCCGGCCACGCCCGCCTGCGCGTCGTGCAGGCAGGCGGCCACGCAGGAGCCGAGCACGGTGCTCAGCACGGTGTGGTCGGTGGTCACGTAGTACTCGGAGGGCAGCAGCTTCACGGCCATGCGTCCGACATCGCGGTCGAAGTAATGGTGGCTCGCCAGGCTCATGCAAGGCCCGGCGTGCGCGAAAGCTCGTACACCGTCTGCCCCAGCGGACGAAAGGCCGGGTTGACGAGCGACGCGTTCTCGGAATGGCCGGCGAACAAAAGGCCGCCCGGCTTGAGCAGCGGCGCAAAACGGTCGAGCACCTTCTTCTGCGTCGGCTTGTCGAAATAGATCATCACGTTGCGGCAGAAGATCGCGTCCACCGGCTCCTTCACCGCCCAGGTGCTGTCCAGCAAGTTGACGCGCGAGAACTTCACCAGCGCGGCGACCTCGGGGCGCACGCGCACCTTGCCGGCGTTGGTGCCGGTGCCCTTGTTGAAGAAGCGCCGCAGCCGTTCGGGCGACAGGCGCCGCACCTGTTCGGTGGTGAAGACGCCGGTCGCGGCCTTGGCCAGCACGGCCGTGTCGATGTCGCTGGCGATGACGCGGGCCGAGCCGGCGCGGTCGCCCAGCGCTTCCATCAGCGTGATGGCGATCGAGTACGGCTCCTCGCCCGTCGAGGCGGCGGCGCACCAGACGGTGATCGGGGCGGTCATCTTGCGCACGTGCGCGCCGAGCGTGGGAAAGTGATGCGCCTCGCGAAAGAACGAGGTCAGGTTGGTGGTAAGCGCGTTGATGAACAGCTGCCACTCGTCGCCGTCGTGGCGCGCCTCGAGCTGGTCCAGGTACGACGCGAACGCGGGCACCTGCAGCTCGCGCAGGCGCCGCGACAGCCGGCTGTACACCATCTGCCGCTTCTGCTCGCCCAGGGCGATGCCGGCGCGGCGATGGATGAGGGTCCGGATTCTGGAGAAATCGTGGTCGGTAAAAAGGAACTCGGTCGTCACAGCCAGCCTGGAAGCGTGACTTTCAATGGTCACAGCAACCGCCGTTTCCAATCGGTCGATCAGACGCGCAAAAGCCCTGCATTTCCGGAGGTCAGGCAGGCGGCGCGGTCACGGCCGGGCCGGCGTCGAGCGCCCACACCAGCGCCGACAGCTGCGCGGCGTTGACCTGCGCGGCACTCAAAAAGAGCGCCTCCGACAGCCGCGCCGCACGGCCGTCGTCGGTCTCGCAGCTTTCGGCCAGCGCCACGAAGGGGCCGTAGACGCCGCTGCGCGAAAGAATCGCCTGCTGCACGGCCTCGGTGAGCTGCACCTTGCGCAGCACGCCTTCCATCGGCACGCCGAGCAGCTGGTCGAGCAGCGAGAACATGCCCGCGACGAACAGGTTGTCGGCCTCGCTGGGCGGCAGCATGCCCTGCCCCATCAGCTCGACAAAACGCCCGCGCAGGATCGCCTTCTTCATCATGAAGGGCGAGCTGACCTTGTTGCTGGTGGCCAGCAGCAGCGACAGCCAGCGGTACAGCGGCGAGTAGCCGAGCATGGCGACCGCATGGCGCAGCGAGTGGATCTCGACCGCCAGGCCGACCGAGGGCGAGTTGATGTAGCGCAGCAGCCGGTAGGTGAGCGCGACGTCGTGCTTGAGCGCACCCTCGATGGCGCGCACGTCTTCGTTGCGCAGGATCATCTGCATCAGATGCACGATGAGCTGCGACTCGGGCTGCAGTGCGTCGGCGCTGTCGCGCGCTGGCGGTAGGCGCACGGCGCCGTCGACGAACACCTGCACGCCGCGTGCGGCGCAGGCCTCGAACTCGGACCAGTTCGCCACGCGCGCGGCGATGGGCGCCGGGCCTGCGGGCGACATGGCCGCCAGGTCGGCGGGCGCCACCTCGCGGTGCGTGACGATGGCGCGCAACTCGTCGTCGTCAGGCAATGCAGCAGCGCCGCACAGCATGAAGCCGAAGCCCTGCTCACGCAGGAACAGCAGGATGGAGCGCATGTCGGCGTCCATCAGCTCGTCGGCCTTCATGCACAGCACGACGTTGCGCGGCGGCAGCGACTGCAGCTCGCTCTGGAACAGCGCATCGACCGTGACGTCGACGAACACCATCTGCCCGCCCAGCAGCCAGCCGTGGCCGCCGGGGTTCAGGTGCAGGCCCAGCGTGTCCATGAGCGCCTTGACGCCGGCTGCCGCGCCGGCATCGGTGCCCTGCCCGGCCGCGCGCCAGGCCATGCGGTAGCCGACCACGCGGCGCTTGCCGTCGAGCAGCATGGCGTAGGCCACGTGGCCGTCCGCGCCGACTGCGGGTGCCATGGGGGGCATTGCCTCGGCGGGCAAGCCGTTGCCATCGACGCCGGGGCGCCGGAAGAAATCGAACCTCATGCGGCCGTCCGTCGAGTGAATCGGTTCAGGACGCGAATGCGTCGGTGCTGCGGCGTGCGGCACCGGCCAGCGCCGCTGCGCTCGCGGCCTGCGCGCGCTGGATGCGCGGCATCGCGCCCACGTCGACGATGAACGCCACGCTGCCGTCGCCCACGATGGTGGCGGCCGAGATACCCGGCACCTTGCGGTAGTTGGTCTCCAGGTTCTTCACCACCACCTGGTGCTGGCCGAGCAGTTCGTCGACCAGCAGCGCGAAGCGGCTGTCGTCGGCCTGCACGATCACGAGGATGCCTTGCGTGGGCTGCGTCTGCGCGCCGGCCACGTCGAACACGCGGTGCAGCTCGATGAGCGGCAGGTACTCGCCGCGCACGCGGATCACGTGGCCGTCGGCGGTGATGGAATGCAGGTGCTCCGGCAGCGGCTGCAGCGACTCGATCACGTAGCTCAGCGGCAGGATGTACGCCTCGCTGCCCACGCGCACCGACATGCCGTTGAGGATGGCGAGCGTGAGCGGCAGCACGATGCGCGTCGACGTGCCCTGGCCGCCGCGCGAATGAATCTCGACGTGGCCGCCCATCTCCTGGATGTTGCGCTTGACCACGTCCATGCCCACGCCGCGCCCCGAGATGTCGGTGACCTGCTCGGCCGTGGAGAAGCCGGGCGCGAAGATCAGCTGCCACACCTCTTCGTCGGGCATGGCGTCGTTCACCGGCAGGCCTTGCTGGCGTGCCTTGGCGAGAATGCGCTCGCGGTTCAGGCCCGCGCCGTCGTCGCTCACCTCGATCACGATGTTGCCGCCGTGGTGCTGCGCCGACAGCAGCAGCTGGCCGGTGGCGTCCTTGCCCTTGGCCAGGCGCACCTCGGGGGCCTCGATGCCGTGGTCCAGGCTGTTGCGCACGAGGTGCGTGAGCGGATCGACGATGCGTTCGATGAGCCCCTTGTCGAGTTCGGTCTCCTTGCCGTAGGTGTCCAGGCGAACCTGCTTGCCGAGCTTGGCGCTCACGTCGCGGATCACACGTGGGAAGCGGCTGAACACGTAGTCCATCGGCATCATGCGGATCGACATCACCGATTCCTGCAGGTCGCGCGCGTTGCGCTCCAGGTGGCCCAGGCCGCTCAGAAAGCGCTCGTAGGCCACGGGGTCGAGCACGGTCGCGGCCTGCGTGAGCATCGACTGCGTGATGACGAGTTCGCCCACGAGGTTGATGAGCTGGTCGACCTTCTCGACGTCGACACGGATGGAGCTGGATTCCTTGGCACCGGCCGGTGCGGGTGCGGCGGCGGCCGGTGCAGGGGCCGGTGCGGCGGGTGGTTGCACGACGGGTTCTGCAACTTCGACCACGGGTGCGGCAACGTCGGCCACTTCGCGCGTGATGTCGATCTGCGATTCGTCGATGACGAAGCAGCACACGGCCACGATGTCGTCAGGGTCGCAGGTGGTCGCGAGCCGCACGGTCAGCTGGTCGTTGCTGCGCGTGCGCGTCAGCACGGTGCCGAGGTTGGTCAACTCACCGGCGAGCAGGTCGCACTCGCTGTCGGACAGGCGCGCGAAGCGGATGACGAGCACGCCGTCGCTGCCGCCTTCGTCGCTCGGCGCAGCGGCTTGAACGACGGGCGCCGGTGCGGGCGCGGGAATCGGCGCGGGCGCTGCGGCGTGGTTGTTCTCCATTGCCAGCTGCTGCAGCACGCCGCAGATGTGGGCGACCCTCTCGGCGTCCGGCTCCTTGCCGGCCTGGTAGGCGGTGAGTTGTTCTTGCAAGGCGTCCTTCGTTTCCAGAAAGGCATCGATCATCGGAGCGCTCAGGTGCAGCTGCCCGTGGCGGGCCCTGTCCAGCAGCGTTTCGAGCACGTGCGTGGTGTTGGTCAAGGCGGTGAAACCGAAGGTGGCCGCGCCGCCCTTGATCGAGTGCGCCGCGCGGAAGATGGCATTGAGCTGCTCGCCGTCGGGCGCCTCGACGTCGAGGTCGAGCAGCAGCTGCTCCATCTCCGCCAGCAGCTCGATGGCTTCGACGAAGAAGGCCTGGGTGAATTGACTGAGGTCCATCTGTGGTGCTCCGGGGCCCACGCTCACGCGCGCGGCCGCTTCCTTGTTCTTGTTATCCCGCCGTGTGTCCCGCCGCCGTGCGGGCCTGCGCAGCCGGCGGCTGCAGGCCGATGCGCGTGGCGCCGGCGTCGTTGCTGTTCTCGCGCTCGATGCGCTCCTGCGTGCGGTGGTTCAGCAGGATGATGCTGATGCGGCGGTTGATGGGGTTGCGCGGGTCGGCGCGGTCCAGGTGCATGCTGTCGGCCAGGCCGATCACGCGCAGCACCTTGTCCTCGGTCATGCCGCCCGTGACCAGCTCGCGGCGCGAGGCGTTGGCGCGGTCGGCCGAGAGCTCCCAGTTGCCGTACGCGCGGTCGTTGGTGTAGACGATGGCGTCGGTGTGGCCCGACAGCGTGAGCTTGTTGGGCAGGCCGTTGAGCACCGGCGCCAGCTCGCGAAGAATGGCGCGCATGTGCGGCACCACGCGGGCGCTGGCCAGCTCGAACATCGGGCGGTTCTCGCTGTCCACGATCTGCAGGCGCAGGCCTTCGGTCGTGATGTCGATGAGGATCTGCGAGCGGAACTGCTGGAACACCGGGCTCTTCTCGATGAGTTCGTCGAGCTTCTTCTTCATCTCGGCCAGGCGGCTCGCGTCGGCCGCGTCTTCGCTGTCGGCCTCGGTGTGCCGCACTTCGCCTTCGGCGTGCATCACGTCGGCGCCGCCGCCGGGGATCATGCTGGTGCTCATGCTGCTCTTGTCGCCGCCGGCCAGCGCCACGCGCAGCGGCATGCGAAAGTGCTCGGCAATGCCTTCGCGCTGCTTCGGGCTCGAAATCGACAGCAGCCACATGACGAGGAAGAAGGCCATCATGGCCGTCATGAAGTCGGCATAGGCAATCTTCCAGCCGCCGCCCGCATGGCCGCCGCCATGCCCGCCGCCGTGGGCGCGCTTGATGATGATGCGGGGCTTCGCGTCGCTCATGGCGGTTTGAAGATCAGCGCGCCTTGACTTCGCGGACGTGGTCGTCCAGCTCGGTGAAGGACGGACGCTCGGTCGAGAACAGCACCTTGCGGCCGAACTCCACGGCCAGCTGCGGCGCGTAGCCGTTCAGGCTGGCCAGCAGCGTGACCTTGGCGCATTGATAGACCTTCATGGCCTCTTCGACCTTCTGCTCGATCAGCGAGGCCAGCGGCGACACGAAGCCGTAGGCCAGAAGCACGCCCAGGAAGGTGCCGACCATGGCGTGCGCAATGAGCGCGCCCATTTCAGACGGCGGCAGATGGGCCGAGCCCAGCGCATGCACCACGCCCATCACGGCCGCGACGATGCCCAGCGCGGGCAGCGCGTCGCCCACGCGCGAGAGGCTGTGGCCGGGCACGGCGGCCTCGTGGCGGATCGTCTCGATCTCGTGGTCCATGAGGGCCTCGATCTCGTGCGCGTCGGTGTTGCCGCTGATGACCAGGCGCAGGTAGTCGCACAGGAACACGGTGATGCCCTCGTGCGCCAGGATGGTCGGGTAGCGGCTGAAGATTTCGCTCTGCGCCGGCGCTTCCACGTCGGACTCGAGCTTCATCATGCCCTCCTTGCGGGCCTTGGCGAGCAGCTCGTACAAGAGCGCCAGCAGGTCCATGTAGAGCTGGCGGTTGTGCTTGGACGAACGCAGCAGCAGCGGCAACTCCCGGATGGTCGCCTTGATGGTCTTGCCGTTGTTGCCCGCAATGAATGCGCCGAGCGCGGAGCCGCCGATCATGAGCAGCTCCACGGGCTGGAACAGCACGCCGAAGTGGCCGCCCATGAGGCCGTAGCCGCCGAAGACGGCGCCGATCACCACCAGATATCCCAACAGAACCAGCACGCGCTTCCCCTATGCCCTGAGGCGTCCAAAACAAAAAACCCGCGCCGGGCGCCGGGGCACTTTCACGAGACGGCGCCGCCGATGTCGAGCACCGGGCCACCGGCGATGAGGCCGGTGCGGCGCACGGGCGCGAGCTTGGGCTTGCGCGCCTTGCCCGCGCGCGATGGCGGGCGGCACAGCACGCACACATAGCCGTGCTTGTGGTCGTGCGCATGCGCCACGAAGTGGCCGCCGCAGCGGCTGCACGGGCTGAGCTGCAGCATGTCGCTGTCGAAGAAACGCACCATGGTCTCGGCGCGCGTGAAGTCGAGCACGACCTCGCTGCCTTGCGATTCGACCTGCTCGGTGTACAGGCGGTAGGCCTTGATGAGCGCGGGCAGTTCGTCCTCGCCGGCCTCGTCGCGCATGAAGCGGTAGATGTTGTAGAACATCGACGAGTGGATGTTGGCCAGCCAGGTCATGTACCAGTCGGTAGAAAACGGCAGCAGGCCCTTGGGCGGCGAGACGCCCTTGAGCTCCTTGTACAGGCGGATCAGCCGCTCGCGGCTCAGCGCGACCACGGCCTCCAGGAACTGCAGGCGCGCACCCAGGCCGATGAGCTCGACCGCGAGCTGCACCTGCCGGACCTCGCCCAGGATGCTCTTGGCAGTCATGCGCTGGCCGAACCCGCTTTGCGCATCTGCGGCTGGGTGTGGGCGTGGGCTTGGGCCTGGGCCTGGGCCTGGCGCGCGCTCATCAGGATCGACATGTGGGCCTGCTGCAGCGCCGACTCCTTGCCCTCGCCGACCACGGCAAACATGGGCCGGTCGTCCAGGCGAAAGCTGCACAGCAGGAAGTTGGACGCGGCCAGTTTCACGATCTGGCTGAGCGACATGTTCATGAGCAGATCGGCCAGCTCGCGCCCCACGCCGAGGCGGAACATGGCCTCGGCCCGGTCCCGTTTCACCAGCTTCTGCGCGAGCAGCATGTAGGCCAGATTGATCTCGCCGATTTCCTTCGAAATCACACCGCCTGCGTTGACATTGCAATTTTCCACGTCTACTTCCATTTCCGATTCCATGTCGACTCCGCCGTCCAATCCAACATGTATACATTATATACACACTTATTTACACTTAGAAGACAAAGTAGCCCAAAAAGTTAAATGGACGGTCGACGGGAAAGCCCGACCTTCCCTCTAGGGAATCGGTTTCATGCACGGTGCGTGCGAGTGCTCAGGCAGCGCAAGCAATTGTTACTGGCGTGTGTATTCCGGCATTGGCAATCATCTCGCCAATTGAATTTAAAAAGACTATCGAGCGCCGTCCGGCGTTAATCGGCGGGCGGGTTATTTAAATCCCTCAATAGATCAATGACTTTCCATAGAAGAGCAGGCCATCAAGGCGCCGCAGCCTCGGCGCCGCCTTCCAGCCGGTGAATCCAGGCCATCACTTCCGCGACCGCCTGGTACAGCTGCGGCGGAATCTGGCGGTCGAGGTCGACCTGCATCAGCAGCTTCACGAGGTCAGCCGACGCATGCACATAGAGCCCGTGCGCGCGCGCCTCGCGCATGATCGATTCGGCCACCACGCCATAGCCCTTGGCGACCACGACGGGCGCCTTGCGCGTGTCTGCATGTGAGAGCACGACGGCGCTGTGGCGATTGCGAAGGTCGTCGGTCATGCAGCGTCCTTCGCCGTGACCTGCAACTGCTGCAGCTGAAGGCCCACGGCTTCGAAGCGTTGCGCGAGTCGGCCGGCGTCGCCGCGCAAGCGGGCCACGGTGCTGTCTTCGCGCGCATGCAGGTGCGCCTGCACGGTCGGGCCGCTGAGGCTCAGGCGCAGATCGACTTCGCCCAAGCGCGGCAGCACGAGCGACACGGTGGTCGACCAGCGGCGCGCGTTTTCTTCGTCGGATGGCTCGCCTTCGCGTGCGCCGGGCTTGGCTTGCTCTTCCTCGATGGCCCACGCCATCGGCACCTCGGGCCAGGCCTGGCCGTTCCATCGGAAGGCGGCGCTGGCCAGCAGGTCGAGCTGTTGATGCACGACGGTGACGGCTTGCGGGTGGATCACTTCGGCGCCGCGTGGGGCGGGTGTGTTGGCGACATCGAACGCGGCGCGTGCTTGTTCTGCGATGCGGGGCACGGGCATTTCCGGCTCAGCATCGGACACACCGTAAGCCGCTTGCACGCGCGCCGCATCCAGTGCGGGAGCGGCGACGGTCTCGCTTCGCGCGACGACACGCGCAGGTTGCGCGATTTCAGATTCCGGCGCGCCGGCCCGCGCCGCTGCATTCAGCGCGGGCGGGGTCGCACCATCAGCCACCGCCAACGCCGTCGCAGCGGCCACCACGCCCTGCCCTGCTGTTACCAATGTCGCCACCATCATCGGACTCGCCCAACGCGCCTGCGGCTCCCGCGCCATCTGCGCCAACGTGCGGGTTCCCGCAGCGAACTCGGCGAGGTGCGATTCGTAGAAAAGTCCGCTGTCCGACACCGTCTGTGCCAGCGTTCCCGCGAGTGCTGCGGTGTTCGCGCCTTGCCGCGCCACGGGCAGCAACAACGGCGCCTCACCACGCACCGGCCCGGGCTCGGCCTGCAGGTCGGCCAGCACCGCGCCGATCACGCGCGCGGCCACCGACAGGCGGGTGTCGATCGAAGCCGGCGCACCGCCAGCCGAAGGCGCAGCCACATCACCACCGGACGCACCCGACGGCACCAGCCGGTCCAGCGCCGCTCGCGAAGGCAGGCGCACATCGTTCGCCGTCTTCGGCACGGCCATCGCCGCACCGGGCGCACCCACCGTGGTCTCCGGCTTGAGGCCGAGCAGGTCCAGCCGCGGCGTGAGGCGCGCGGCCATCAGTGCATCGATCAGTCCGGTGAGTCCCAGCATGGCCACGGTGGTGTTGTCCTGTCGGTTCGCGTCAGTGCGCGAGGCCGTAGGCCTTGCCCAGGTTCTTCTGGTGGTTCAGCGAATCCATGCGGCGGATCAGGTCGTCGAGCTGCGGCTTGATGAGCCCCGACAGCTCGGCCTGCTCGGTGCAGATGCGCTCGAGCAGGCGCAGCACGAGGTCGCGCTGTGCGGGCTCCAGCGACGCCAGCGGCTGGATCGCCTTCAGGCGCTCGACCGACGCCGAACACCGCGCCTCCAGCTCGGGCAGTTGCCCCCAATCCTTTGCACGGGCCAGCGCCAGCATCGTCGAGATGCACGCGGCCAGCTGCTCGTAGCAATGAACGATCTCGCTGCGCACGGCCATCTGTTCCTGCCCCCAGGTCACGCTCTGCATCATCAGTTGGAAGGCCTGTCGTCGATCTCCCGCCAAGCGGAAGCCAGGTGGTCGAGCAGGCGGTCGGCCTCGTCCAGCGCCTGCACGTCGTTGCGCAGGTTGGCCAGCAGCAGGCGTTGCACGACGTAGTCGTACAGCGACGACAGGTTGCCGACGATTTGGGTGCCGGCCTCGCCGGCCGCTTCGGCGTCGAGGCTGGCCTTCAGGCCGTTGTCGACGATGTTGATCGCCTTCGAAATCGCCTGCCCTTTGGCGCCGATGTCGCCGGCTGCCATGTGCAGGCGCGCCGCGCCGATGGCGGTCTTCGCGCCGTCGAACAGCATGTGAATGAGCTGCAGCGGCGACGCGCTCATGGCGCGCGTCTCGATGCCGACGCGCGCGTAGACGCCGGCGCCGGTGCGGGAGTGGTGAGAGCTGTACATGGGGTGTCCTGTCCTCAGCCCTTGCTGGCGTTCATCGCGTCGAACTGCTGCGCGAGGTATTTCAGCGTGTTGTTCATGCTGCTCATCGCCACGTCCAGCTGCACGAACTGCTTGCGGTAGCGCTCCACGGTCGCGTCGGCGCGCTCCTTCATCGCGGTGTACTGGGTGTCGAGCTGCTTGAGCGAGGTCGTCACGCCGTCGGTGGCGGCCTTGAGCGCGCCCTTGCTGCCCGTGAGGTCGTCGATCACCGCGGTCAGCTGCTTGCCGTAGCCGGTGGTGCTGCCGGTGCCGCTGGCAAAGAGCTTCGACACGCCTTCCAGGTTGGTGTCGATCGCCTTGTCGAGCTTGTCGTTGTCGATGGCCAGCGTGCCGTCCTTCTGGAACGAGATGCCGATCGACGTGAGCACCTTCAGGTCGTTCGCACCGCCGGGCTGCGGGCTCGTGAGCGCTTGGCGGATGCGCGTCTGCAGGTTGCGCAAGGTCGAGTCACCCACCAGCGGCGCGGCCGTCTCGGCTTCGGCGTCGAAGGCCGTGAGTGACTTCGCGGTGCTCTGCAGCGCGTTGTAGGCCTTCACGAAATCGGTGATGGCCGTCTTCACCGCCGTCGTGCTGGCCTTCATCACGAGGTTGAGCTTGCCCGTCTGCACCAGCGTGAGCGTGGTGCCCTGGATGGCGTCGGTCACCGAGTTGGTCGTGCTGGTGACAGCGATGCCGTTGACGGTGAGCTTCGCGTTCTGCGCCGCCGCGGTCTGCTGCAGGTTCTGCGTGCCGGCGGGGTCGTTGTTCAGCAGGTTCTGCAGCGCGGCGTCGCCGTCCACCGAGATGCGCATGGCCGAGGTTTCGCCGGTCTGCGTGGAGGTGAGCACCAGCCGGTTGGGCGTGCCGCTGCCGTCGTTCACGATGGTGGCCGAGACGCCCGCGTTGGCCGCGTTGATCGCATCGCGGATGCCGCCCAGCGTGTTGTTGCTGGCGTCGATGGTGATCGGCTTGGCCGCGCGTGTCGTGTCCTTGTCGAAGGTGGCACCGGTGTACTGCCCGGTCACCGGGTCGAGTGTGCCGCCGGACACCTTGCCGAAGTCGATGGTGATCTTGCCGCTGCCGATCGACGTGGTGGTGTTGGCCTGGCCCTTCGCGATGACCGACTGCGCCTGCGCGAGCTGCGAGATGTCGATGGCATAGGTGCCTGCCGAACGCGGGTCGGTGCCGCTGGCGGCCAGGATGCCGCTCACGCTCGGCGTGCCGGTGATGGCCTGGAACAGCGCCGGGTCGCCCAGCTTCTTGGCGGCAGACTGGATACCGGTGAGCGCGCTTTGCAATGTGCCGTAGGCCGAGAGCTTGCTGTTGTAGCTGGTCTGCTTGGCCTTCAGGGCCACGAGCGGCTGGTTTTCTGCCGTCTGCAGCTGGGTCAGCAAAGCGCCCAGGTCAAGGTTGGCGCCAACGCCGATGCTGCTGATCGATGCCATGTCGAGGGTGTCCTGAAAAGCGGATGAAATGAAGAGGTCTGGAAGAAACGCGCCGTCAGGCCTGCTGGCTCACGAGCAGTCCGGCCTGCTGGTCCATGACCTTGGCGATGCGAACGACCTCTTCGGTCGGAATCTGGCGAATGACTTCGCCGTTGCTGCGGTCGACCACCTTGACGATGAGCTTGTCGGTGTCGCGGTCGACCTCGAACTGCAGGCTGATCGAACGGCTTTCGAGCGACGCGTTGACGGACTTCACCGCCATCTCGATCTGCACCGGCGTCGCCTCTTCGACCTCGGCCTTGCGCAGTGCGGCGGCCTCGGCGGCAGCAGTAGCAGCAGCGCCGGTGCGGCCGGCGAGCAGTTGCTGCAGCCAGGGGCTTTCTGTCGCGGCAGAGGCGGCGGGTACGGGCTGGGACATGGTCTGCGTTCCGTTTCTTCTTCTGGTGTTCGTTGTCCTGTGCGGCCTCGCCAACAACGTGGCCGCACAGGACAACGCAGGCAGCTTCGGGTGTCCCCGAAGGCCTGCGAGCAAAAAACAAAGACACCGGGCGCCACCCTCGTGAGGCGCGCCCGGCGGTCTTCGCGAATTAACGCAGCAGCGAGAGCACGCCTTGCGTCGTCTGGTTCGCCTGCGCCAGCACCGAGGTACCGGCCTGTTGCAGGATCTGCGCGCGCGTCATGTTCGACACTTCCACGGCGTAGTCCGCGTCTTCGATGCGCGAACGCGACGACGACAGGTTGGAGATCGTGGTGCCGAGGTTGGCGATCACCGAGTCGAAACGGTTCTGCACCGCACCCAGCGACGAGCGCAGCTGGTCGACCTTCGACAGGGCAGCGTCCAGGGCCTTGAGTGGGTCGGTCGTTGCCGTGGTGTTGCTGACCGTCTTGGTGGTCAGGGCGCCGGTCTTCGTGGCGTCTGCGTAGACGGTGTTGGCCTTGCTGTCGGTCACGGCGCCGTTTTCGTGCATCGTGATCGTTTCCGACGTGGCGGCGCCAATGGCACCGCTGATGTCGACGAACTGCGCAGCGGCAGCGGCACCCGTCACCGCGCCGTTGACGGCCACGCTGAAGGGAGCGGTGGCGCCACCGGCGCCGTCGATGTCGATCGCAGCGACAGCCGCGAACGAGTTGACGCGGGCATTGACCGTCGCAGCGGCCACGGGCTCGCTCTTGACGTCCATCGTGCCTGCGACAGCCGTGGCCGTGAACACGGCGCCGGTGTTGTTGATCTTGATCGTGTCGCCAGCGGTGTCCATCGCCGTGGTCAGCGACGCAACGGTTGCGAGCACGGCGGTGCCGCCGTTGTCCGTGGCCGTCAGGTTGCCGTCGGTGGCGTCGACGTACAGGGTCGAGCCATCGGCGGCGGTGATGCCACCCGAGCTGTCGATCTTGACGTCCGTCGCCTTGCCGCCGAGGGTCACGGTCGCGGACAGGCTCTGACCAGCCGGTGCCTTCAGCGAATCCGTCAGCGCGGCGCCGGTGCGGCCCGTTTCAGCCAGCGTGTAGCTCTTCGAAGAAGCGCTGTAGGTGTAGGTGGCCGCACCGATGGCGACCGTGCCCTTGTCCTGCATCTTGCCGAGCACGTCGTTGGCCGTGGCAGCCACGGTGTTCTTCGTGTATGCGGTGTTGCCGTTGGTGGTGGCACCCTTGGCCCAGCCGGCGACCAGCAGGTCGGCTTCGGTGGCGGCCTTGTTGGTGGCGCCCTTGCCGTTCACGTTGAAGTTGTCCAGGCCCAGGGTCTTGGCGCTGATTTCCTTCAGGTCGATGTCGATGGTTTCACCATCGTTCGCGCCCACTTGCACCGTCAGCTTGCCGGCGTCGGCCGACAGGACCTTCACGCCGTTGAACTGGGTCTGTTCCGAGACGCGGTTGATTTCGTCCAAGCGCTGGCCGATTTCCGACTGGATCGAGTCCAGGTCGGTGGCCGAGTTGGTGCCGGTGGCGGCTTGCACCGACAGATCGCGGATGCGCTGCAGGTTGTTGTTGACTTCGGTCAGCGCGCCTTCGGTCGTCTGGGCGATCGAGATGCCGTCGTTGGCGTTGCGCGAAGCTTGCGTCAGGCCCTTGATGTTGGCGGTGAAGCGGTTGGCGATGGCCTGGCCGGCCGCGTCGTCCTTGGCGCTGTTGATGCGCATACCGGAAGACAGGCGCTCGATGGCCGTGTTCAGTGCCGATTGCGACTTGTTGAGGTTGTTCTGCGTGAGAAGAGAAAGGCTGTTCGTATTGATGACTTGCGCCATGTTCGACTCCTGATTGACAAAAGGTTGTGGACTCCGGCCATCGGCCGTAACGCTGGACCCGCTTCCACGGTGAGACTCAAGCCATCGTTGAAGGGGATATCGGCGGGTGTCCGCAAACCTTTAGGGCGACGACGAAAAAAGTTTGACGTCGCCACCCTGCCTCGTCATGCCTGCATGCTCATGATTTCCTGATAAGCCGACACCAGCCGGTTGCGCACCTGCAGCCCGGTCTGGAACGCCACGTTGGCCTTCTGCAGGTCGACCATCACGTCGTTGAGTGCCACGCCGGGCTTGCCCAGCTCGAACGATTCGGCCTGCGCATAGGCCTGCTGCTGCGCGCCGCTGATGTTGGCGAGCGAGCGCTGCAGCTCGGCCGCGAAGCTGCCCGCGCCAGCCGGCGCAGAGGTCGCAGGCCCCATGCCGCTGGCGAGCGCGGTGGCGCGCATCTGCTGCAAAACGGATTCGATGGCATTGATGGAGGACATGGGGAAAAGTTCACTTCCAGCTGACTTGACACGGAGCGCGCGAGCGCCCCAACCGGCAGGCAGCGTACCAAGGGACAACCCCGATTCAAACGCGCAACTGAGGGCAAAACCCCCGGCTGTTCGACCGATCGAATTTGGGGGTGCCTGCTGAAAATCGTTCGCGAAACGAACAGGCCTTGGCCGAGATCGCCGGCCCCCTGGAATGACATCCCCCTACCGAATCCTCTCTCTCACCCCGGCGCCGGCCCTGTACGGCGCGACGGCCGCAGCGAAGGCGCGCCGATGAGCACGGCCGCGCCCACGGGCAGCCTGCCGGCGGGCGGCAACGGCCTGCCTCCGATGCTGGAGCGCATGCGCGCGCAACCGCGCCTGCCGCTGATCATCGGCGCCGCGGCGCTGGTGACGGTGCTGGCCGCAGCCCTGCTGTGGAGCCGCGGCCCCGACTACAAGGTGCTCTACACCAACGTGTCGGACCGCGACGGCGGCGCGATCATCGCGTCGCTGCAGCAGATGAACGTGCCCTACAAGTTCGCCGAGGGCGGCGGCGCGATCCTCATCGCGGGCGACAAGGTCGCCGAAACGCGCCTGAAGCTCGCAGCGCAGGGGCTGCCCAAGGCCGGCGGCGTGGGCTTCGAACTGATGGACAACCAGAAGTTCGGCACCAGCCAGTTCGCCGAGCAGGTCAACTACCAGCGCGGGCTCGAAGGCGAGCTGGCGCGCTCCATCGAATCGATCGGCACCATCGAAGCGGCGCGCGTGCACCTGGCGCTGCCCAAGCCGTCGCTGTTCGTGCGCGACCAGAAGAAGCCTTCGGCCTCGGTGGTGCTCACGCTGATGCGCGGGCGCAGCATCGACGAGGGCCAGGTGAGCGCCATCGTGCACATGGTGTCCAGCAGCGTGCCCGACCTGGACGCCAAGAACGTGACGGTGGTCGACCAGCGCGGCAACCTGCTGTCGTCGGCGCGCGGCACCAGCCAGGGGCTGGACGTGAGCCAGCTCAAATACGCGCAGGAGATCGAGCAGGGCTACGTGCGCCGCATCGAAGCCATTCTTCAGCCGCTGGTGGGTGCGAGCAATGTGCGCGCGCAGGTCGCGGCCGACATCGACTTCTCGGTGGTGGAGCACACCGACGAAAAGTACAAGCCCAACCAGGACCCGACGCAGGCCGCGATCCGCAGCCAGCAATCGAGCGAATCGGCACAGCAGAACGGCGCACCGCCGGGCGGCGTGCCGGGCGCGCTGTCGAACCAGCCGCCGGTGAACCCGGCGGCGCCGATCACTGCGCCCAGGCCACCGAACGCACCGGGCGCGCCGAACACGCCCGCCGTGCCCGCCGCTGCACCAGCCGGTCCGAGCAACACACGCAAGGACGTCACGACCAACTACGAACTCGACCGCACCATCCGCCACGTGCAGCAGGCCGCCGGCGGCGTGAAGCGCCTGTCGGTCGCCGTGGTGGTGAACCACCGCGACACGGTCGATGCCGCGGGCAAGGCCGGCACCCACGCCCTCACGCCGGCCGAGCTGGAGCAGATCCGCAACCTCGCGAAGGAAGCGATGGGCTTCAGCACCGAGCGCGGCGACTCACTCAACGTGGTCAACAGCGCCTTCGCCCGCGACGCCGAGGCCGGCCCCGCGCCCGAGCTGCCGTTCTGGCGCGACCGCGACAACCTCGCGCTCGGCAAGGCGCTGGGCCCGTACCTGCTCATCGGCCTGCTCGCGCTGTTCGCATGGTTCGCCGTGGTGCGTCCGCTGATGCGCCGGCACCTGGCGCCGCTGCCGCCCGCACAACCTGCGACGCCCGTGGCCGCTGACGCCGCCGCGCCTTCCGCAGAACCCGAAGAAACACTGCAGCAGCGCGAGTCCACACGCCAGAAGGCCGACATGGACTACGCCCAGCAGACTGCCGACAAGGACCCCAAGCTCGTGGCCGCCCTGATCCAGCACTGGATGCACACCAATGACTAGCAGCGAGGCAGGAACCCGCAAGAGCGCCATCCTGCTCATGGCGCTGGGCGAAGACCGTGCCGCCGCCGCGCTGCACCTGCTGCCCACCTCCGAGGTGCAGGCGCTGGGCCTGGCCATGTCGAAGCTCAGCGCAGTCTCACGCGACGAGCTGGCCTCGGTGCTGGCCGAGTTCCGCCAGGAGACCGAACAACTGTCGGCACTGCACCTGGGCTCGACCAGCTACATCCGCGCCGTGCTCAAGAAGGCGCTCGGCGACGACCGTGCCAGCAACCTGCTCGAAGACATCCTTCAGCCCGACGAGCCGCACGGCGGCATCGAGCGGCTGAACGAACTCGAGGCCGGCGAGGTGGCCGAACTCATCCGCGACGAGCACCCGCAGATCCTTGCGACGCTGCTGGTGCACCTGGACCGCATGAAGGCGTCGGAGGTGCTCGAGAAGCTGCCCGCGCGCCTGCGCCACGACGTGATCATGCGCGTGGCCACCTTCGGCGGCGTGCAGCCGTCGGCGCTCAACGAGCTGACCGAGGTGCTGACCGAAATGCTCGCGGGCCAGGGCCTGCGCCGCAGCCGCCTGGGCGGCGTGCGCACTGCGGCCGAGATCGTCAACCTGATGAGCACCACGGTGGAAGAAGAAGCCATTGCCCACGTGCGCGAGCAGGACGAGGCGCTGGCCCAACGCATCGTCGACGAGATGTTCGTGTTCGAGAACCTGCTGGGCCTGGAAGACCGCAGCATCCAGCGCCTGCTCAAGGACATCGAGTCCGACTCGCTCATCATCGCGCTCAAGGGCGCACCGCTGGAGCTGCGCGACAAGTTCCTCAGCAACATGTCGCAGCGCGCGGCAGAAACGCTGCGCGAGGACATGGAGCTGCGCGGCCCCGTGCGCGTGTCGCAGGTCGAGACCGAGCAGAAGGCCATCCTGCAGGTGGCGCGCCGGCTGGCGGACGCCGGCGAAATCGTGATCGCGGCGCCTGGCACCGATGACTTCGTCTGACCCCGGCGCCTTCGGAGGCTCGCGCGAGCGCCTCGCCGCCATCCACGCCGCCGCGCGCCAGGCGGGTGCCGGCACGCCCGCGCTCTCGGCGTGGGAGCGCTGGGAGATGGGCACGCTCGATGGCAAGGCGCCGTCGGGCACCGCCCTCTCGCGCCAGACAGCCCAACGCCCTGCACCGCCGCCTGCGCCCGCAGCGCCCAAAGTCGACCTCGCCGAGCTGGCCCGCATCCGCAAGGAAGCGCGTGCCGCAGGCGAAGCCGAGGGCCGCGCCGCCGGGCTGGCCGAAGGCCGACAGGTCGGCCACACCGAAGGCCTGGCCACCGGCCTCGCCGCCGCCAGCGTGCACGCCGAACGCCTGCGCGCATTGGTCCGCTCGCTGCCCGAGGCATTGCGCGGCGCCGAAGCCGAACTGGCCGAGACCGTGCTGGCCCTCGCGCTCGACGTGGCGCGCCAGGTCGTGCACCGCACCTACCAGGCCGAGCCCGAGTGGGTGCTGCCGCTGGTGCGCGACCTGCTGCACGCCGAACCCGCGCTGCGCGGCGAACCGCGCCTGCTGCTGCACCCCGACGACATCGCGCTGGTGAAGAACAGCCTGGGCAGCGAGATCGAGGCGGCCGGCTGGCAACTGCGCGCCGACGACAGCCTGGCACGCGGTGGTTGCCGCGTGCAGTCGGCCACGGGCGAGCTGGACGCCAGCCTGGCCACGCGCTGGGCGCATGTGGGTGCGGCGCTGCATGGCGACGCCCCCTGAGCCGATGCAGACCGCCGACACCAATCCTCATCTGAACAGCGTGCGGGCCGCGCTGGAGCAGGCGCGCGCCGACGTCGCCCGCTGCACGACCACGACCGCCTCGGGCCGCCTCACGCGCGCCGTCGGCCTCGTGCTCGAAGCCGTGGGCCTGCAGCTGCCCGTGGGCAGCGACTGCCTCATCGAGCTGCCGCCCGGCCATCCGCAGCGGCATGCCGAAGCCGAAGTGGTGGGCTTCGCAGGCGACCGTCTTTTCCTCATGTCGCAGACCGAAGTGGCGGGCCTGCTGCCCGGTGCGCGCATGTTCGCACGGCCGGGTCTGCGCGAACCCGACGCGACCGGCGACGCGCACACCAAACGCCTGCCCGTGGGCGAAGGCATGCTCGGCCGCGTGGTCGATGCGGCCGGCCGCCCGCTCGACGGGCTCGGCCCGCTCGACGTGGCGCGCCAGGTGCCGCTCGCAGCGCCGCCGATCAACCCGCTGTCGCGCGCGGCCATCGACTCGGTGCTCGACGTGGGCGTGCGCGCCATCAACGCGATGCTCACCGTCGGCCGCGGCCAGCGCATGGGCCTGTTTGCCGGCTCGGGCGTGGGCAAGAGCGTGCTGCTGGGCATGATGGCCCGCTACACCAGCGCCGAAGTGATCGTGGTCGGCCTCATCGGCGAGCGCGGGCGCGAGGTGAAGGACTTCATCGAGAACACGCTGGGCGAAGAGGGCCTGGCCCGCGCGGTGGTCGTGGCCGCGCCGGCCGACAACTCGCCGCTGCTGCGCCTGCAGGGCGCGGCCTATGCCACCTGCCTGGCCGAGTACTTTCGCGACCAGGGCAAGGACGTGCTGCTCATCATGGATTCGCTCACGCGCTATGCGATGGCGCAGCGCGAGATCGCGCTGGCCGTGGGCGAACCGCCTGCCACCAAGGGCTACCCGCCTTCGGTGTTCGCACGGCTGCCCGCACTGGTCGAACGCGCCGGCAACGGCGCGCGCGACGCGCAGGGGCGCGGCGGCTCGATCACGGCCTTCTACACCGTGCTGTCCGAAGGCGACGACCAGCAGGACCCGATCGCCGATTCGGCGCGCGCGATTCTCGATGGCCACATCGTGCTCTCGCGCACGCTGGCCGAGGCCGGGCACTACCCGGCCATCGACATCGAGGCGTCGATCAGCCGCGCGATGACGTCGCTGATTCCGTCCACGCAGTTCGACACCGTGCGCCGCTTCAAGCAGATGCTGTCGCGCTACCAGCGCAACCGCGACCTGATCAGCGTGGGCGCGTATGCGCCCGGGCACGACCTGCAGCTGGACCAGGCGATCGCGATGTACCCGCGCATCGAGGCCTTTCTGCAGCAGTCGATGCACGAACGCACCGGCTACGAGGAGGCCATCGCCCACATGGACAGCCTGTTCACCACCCCATCTCACGGACGCCCATGAGCAGCAGCAAGCTCCCCCTCGGCATGCTCATCGACCTGGCGCAGAGCCAGACCGACGACGCCGCGCGCCGACTGGGCGCACTGCAAAGCGCGCACCTGAGCGCGCAGCAGAAGCTCGATCTGCTGCTGCAATACCGCCAGGACTACCACGCGCAGCTCGACGCGCTGATGCGCGGCGGCCTGCCGTCGTCGCAGTGGCGCAACTACCGTAACTTTCTCGGCACGCTCGACCACGCGATCGCACAGCAGCGCGCCATCGCCGAGCGGGCCGGGCACCAGCTCGATCGGGGCCGCACCGACTGGCAGCGCGAGAAGCGCCGCCTCAGCTCGTTCGACACGCTGGCCGATCGCGTGCGCACGCAGGAGCTGATGGCCCAGGCCAAGCGCGAACAGCGCGACAGCGACGAACGCGCCGCCCGCCAGTTCTTCGACCGCGCCTCGCACCCCACCCACTGAATCTCCTCCAGGAACCGACATGCCTCCCATGATCCCACCGTCCGTCACGCCTGCCGCCACCTCGCCGGTGGCGCAGGCCGGCGCACGTGGCCGCAGCAGCGCCGACGAGACGCAGGGCCGCGCGTTCGGTGCTGCGCTGGAGCGTTCGCGCGCGAGCCAGGCCGAGAAGACATCGGATGCCGACACCGTGGTCGCAGATGCCAAGCCGGCGCGCAAGACCGAGCTTGCGGAAGAACTGCGGGATGCGCAGCCTGCGGAACCGGATCTCGCTTTCCTCGCTGCGGCTGTCACGCCGCAACAAGCGTTGACTCTTGCGGGACGCGCCACCACGCAGAGCAGCGGTGCGCCAGAAACTGTCCTGACGCCCGATGCGCAAGTCGCCCAGCCTGCGGGCCCGGCTCGCCCGAGCAGCGACGCAGCAACCGCGCCCGAGCCAGCCCTCGCCACTGGAGACGCTTCCACTCCCACGGCAACCGCCGCCGCGCAGAGCGCAGCGCCCGAAGCCGACAACGCAGCCCCACCCTCGCTGTACGAGATCGTGCGCGCCGCGGTGGCCGCGCAGCCGATGGCTGTCGATGGAAAGAAGCCGGCTGCTGCACCTGCAGGCCCACCCGTCGGCACCGCCGCACCGGGCCGCGCAGGCGCACCGCGCACCGTGAGCACCACCACCACCGAACAACTCGCAGCCGCTGCGCAAGCCCAGCCCGCTGGCGACGCGAAGCCCGTGACAGCAGAAACCGCACCTGTCGCCGCAGTGCCCGCCACCGCTTCAAGCGACGACGCGGCAACCCCCGCAGCTTCTTTCGCACTTCAACAACCCGCCGCCGCTTCCACCGAACGCACGGCCGAGAGCCCCGCCGCACGTCCCCTCGTGCATACGCTCGCCCCCGAAGTCGGCAGCGAGAAATGGGCACCCGCGCTCGGCCAGCAGCTCGCGCGCATGAGCCTCACCGGCACGCACACGGCCGAGCTGAACCTCAACCCCGCAGGCCTCGGCCCGCTGAAGGTCACGCTGTCGATCGGCGAGCACCAGGCGCAGGCCGCGTTCGTGTCGGCGCACGAGAGCGTGCGCAAGGCCGTCGAGGCTGCGCTGCCGCAGCTGCGCACCAGCCTGTCGGAGCAGGGCATCACGCTGGGCCAGACCTCGGTCGGCGCGGACACGCGCGCACCGTTCGGCCAGGACGCCGCGTTCGCGCAGCAACAGCAGCAGCAACAACACCAGCGACAGGGCGCGTGGCGACCGCAGGGCACAGCCGCCGCAACCGACATCGCCCGCACGACCACGGCAGCACCCCGCCCCGTTGCCACCCCACGCACGGGCCCGGGCGTCGACACCTTCGCCTGAAACCGCCCCCGCCCGCCTCTCGCAATGAACGGATGTGAAGCGCCTTTGTGCGCTTGTTCGGCCGTTCGCTCGCGGGGGACTTCGCAAAGAATAGATCGGACCCGTCCACCGTTTCACCATGGCTACCTCTTCTCCTGCCGCCACCGCGGCTGCGTCGGTCGCGACCGACCCGCCGGCCTCGCGCCGCACCTCGAAACTGCTGATCGGATGTGTGGCCGCCCTCGGCCTGGCCGCGGCCGGCGCGGCTGCGTACGTCTTCGTGCTTCCCCGCTTCAACGACCACGCCGCCGCCGAGACGGCCAAGGCGCCGGTGCCCGAGAAGCCCATCTTCCTCATGCTGGAGCCGCTGACCGTCAACCTGCAGTCCGAAGGCCGCTCGCGCTTCCTGCAGATCGGCTTGGCGCTGAAGCTGCGCGACGAGCAGGCCAAGACGCAGATCGTGGAGTTCATGCCCGAGCTGCGCAGCCGCCTGCTGGTGCTGCTGTCGAACCGCCCGCCCGAATCGCTGGTCACGTCGGAAGACAAGGCCCGGCTGGCCACGGAGATTCACAGCGCCCTGAACGCACCGCTGGCCGAGGGCCTGCCCGAGCTGGGCATTGCGAGCGTGTCCTTCAACTTCTTCGTCGTGCAGTGACGACGATGCCCGTTTGCGGACCCGCGATCCATGGCGTATGAACAGGTGCTCTCCCAGGACGAGGTCGATGCGCTGCTGCAGGGCGTCACCGGCGGCGACCTCGACCAGGCCGCCGCGCCCGCGCCGCCGCCCGACGGCTTGCCGGCCTACGACCTCGGTGCGCCCGACCGCGTGGTGCGCAACCGCATGCACACGCTGGAGGTCATCAACGACCGCTTCGCGCGCGGCCTGCGCAGCGCGCTGCTGAACTTCATGCGCCGCAGCCCCGACATCTCGGTCGGGCCGGTACAGATCCAGCAGTTCGGCGAGTTCGTGCGGCACCTGCCGGTGCCCGCGAACATCAACATGATCCACATGAAGCCACTGCGCGGCACCGCGCTCTTCGTGTTCGACCCGAAGCTCGTGTTCCTCGTGGTGGACAACCTGTTCGGCAGCGACGGGCGCTACCACGTGCGCGTGGAAGGGCGCGACTTCACGCGCACCGAGCAACGCATCATCAAGCGCCTGCTCGACCTGTCGCTGCAGTGCTACGGCGACGCGTGGCAGCCCGTGTTCCCGCTGGCCTTCGACTACGTGCGCGCCGAGATGCACGGCAAGCTCGCCAACATCGTCGCGCCCAACGAGGTGGTGATCAACACCACGCTGCAGATCGAGTTCGGCCCCATCGGCGGTTTTCTGCACGTGTGCCTGCCCTACTCGATGATCGAGCCGATCCGCGACCTGCTGTCCAACCCGATCCAGGACGAGGTCGAGGTCGACAAGCGCTGGGTCACGCAGATGTCGCGCCAGATGCAGGCCGCCGACGTCGAGCTCACCGCCGACTTCGTGACCATGCCCTCGACGCTGGGCGACGTGATGAAGCTGCGCGTGGGCGACGTCATTCCCATCGAGCTGCCGTCGACGGTGGTCGCCAAGGTCGGCGGCGTGCCCGTGATGGCTTGCGGCTACGGCACCTCCAACGAGCGCTACGCCCTGCGCGTGCAACACATGATCTCCCACCAAGACAGCGATTCGAAGAACGACCATGACTGACAACACCTCTGCCGCCAGCGACGCGGACGACTGGGCCAGCGCACTGGCCGAGCAGACCGCGGCCAGCACGCCCGCACCGGAGCCGGCCGTGGCGCCGGCCACCGCGCACGTCTTCCAGCAGATCCAGGACGCACCAGCCGCTTCGTCCACCACGCCCGTGGACATCGCGCGCGTGCTCGACGTGCCGGTGCAGCTCACCGCCGAGATCGGCCGCACGCGCATCACCATCAAGAACCTGCTGCAGCTGTCGCAGGGTTCGGTGGTCGAGCTCGACGGCCTGGCTGGCCAGCCGCTGGACGTGCTGATCAACGGCTACCTCATTGCGCAAGGCGAGGTGGTGGTGGTGAACGAAAAGTACGGCATCCGCCTGACCGACATCGTCACGCCCTCCGAGCGCATGCAGAAGCTCGCGCGCGCATGAACCTGGCGCGGGCGTCTTCGCTGTTCGCGCGGGCCATCGCGCTGCTCGCACTGGGCCTGCATGCGGCCCATGCCGCGCTGCCCACCGTGCCCACGCCGGTGCGCGAAGCCGCGCCGCCGTCCGCGGTCGGCGGTGCCGGTCTGCTGCAGGCGGGCTTCGGCATGGCGGCGGTCGTCGGCCTGATCTTCCTGTGCGCGTGGCTGGCGCGGCGCTTCGGCCTGCAGCGGCTGGGCGGCGGCCAGGTGGTGAAGGTGGTGTCCACCGCCATGGTCGGTCCGCGCGAGCGCGTGGTCGTGGTGGAAGTGGCCGGCCAGTGGCTGGTGCTGGGCGTCACCGGCAGCCAGGTCAACACGCTGCACACGCTGCCGGCGCAAGCAACGCCTTCAGTTGCAACGCCCATGTCTGCACAGAACCCGATGGGCCTGTTTGCACAGAAGCTGCGCGACTCCCTCGCCGGCAAGGCCCGCACCGCCCCATGACGCGCCCTGCCCTGCACCGCGGCCTGCGCACCGCCCTGCTGTTGCTCGCCGCCACGCTGCCCGCCGCCGCGTGGACGCAGGGGCTGCCCGGCCTCACGAGCACGCCCGGCCCCGGCGGCAGCCAGACCTGGTCGCTGAGCGTGCAGACGCTGGTGCTGCTGACCTCGCTCACCTTCCTGCCCGCGCTGCTGCTGTCGATGACCAGCTTCACGCGCATCCTCATCGTGCTGGGCCTGCTGCGCACCGCCATCGGCACGCAGACCTCGCCGCCCAACCAGATCCTGGTGGGGCTGTCGCTGTTCCTCACCTTCTTCGTGATGTCGCCGGTGTTCGACAAGGCCTACACCGAGGCCTACGTGCCGTTTTCCGAGAGCAAGCTCAGCGCCGAAAAAGCATTGGAGCGCGGCATCGCGCCCTTCAAGACCTTCATGCTCAAGCAGACCCGCGAGACCGACCTGGCGCTGTTCGCGCGGCTCGCCAAGGCGCCCGAAATGCAGGGCCCCGAAGACGTGCCGCTGCGCATCCTGCTGCCGGCCTTCGTCATCAGCGAGCTGAAGACCGCGTTCCAGATCGGCTTCACCATCTTCATTCCCTTTCTCATCATCGACCTCGTGGTGGCGAGCGTGCTGATGTCGATGGGCATGATGATGGTGCCGCCCGCATCGATCGCGCTGCCCTTCAAGCTGATGCTGTTCGTGCTCGCCGACGGCTGGCAGCTGCTCATCGGCGCGCTCTCGCAGAGCTTCTATTTATGACGCCCGAAGCCGTCATGACCATGGGCCACCGGGCCATGGAAATCTCGCTGCTGCTGGGCGCGCCGCTCTTGCTGGTGGCGCTGGTGATCGGCCTGGTGGTCAGCATCTTCCAGGCGGCCACGCAGATCAACGAAGCCACGCTGTCCTTCATTCCCAAGTTGCTCGCCGTGTTCGCGACGCTGGTGATCGCCGGGCCGTGGATGCTCGACCGCATGCTCGACTACATGCGCGCCCTGTTCGCCAGCATCCCGCAGATGCTGGCGTGACGCCCTCGGTTTTCTCCGTCACCTCGGGCCAGCTCGAAGCCTGGACGGTCGCCTTCCTCTGGCCTTTTGTTCGCATGCTGGCCATGATCTCCACAGCGCCGGTATTCGGCGAGCCCTGGGTGACGCGGCAGGTGAAAGTCGGCATCGCCGCCGTGCTGACGCTGGTGATCTCGCCCACCATCGGACCGCTGCCCGCAGTGCCCGTGGTGTCGGCAGGCGGCCTCTGGATTCTTGTGCAGCAAGTGCTGATCGGCGCCGCCATGGGCTTCTCGATGCGCCTGATCTTCACCGCCGTGCTGGCCGCAGGCGAGTACATCGGCCTGCAGATGGGTTTGTCGTTCGCGTCGTTCTTCGACCCCATGAGCCACGGCAGCACGATGGTGGTGTCGCGGCTGTTGAACATGCTGGCGATGCTGATCTTCATGGCGCTCGACGGCCATCTGCTCATGCTGGAAGCGCTGGCCGCGAGCTTCCACACACTGCCCATCGCCGACGCGCCGCTGGCGGCCGGCGGCTGGATGTTCCTGGTGCTGGCGGGCGGCGACATCTTCGCGACCGGCCTGCTGCTGGCGCTGCCGCTGATCACCGCACTGCTCACACTCAACCTCGCCATGGGCATCCTGAACCGCGCCTCCCCGCAGTTCAGCATCTTCGCGGTGGGCTTTCCGCTGACGCTGCTGGCGGGGCTGGTGATGCTGCAGTTGTTGATGCCGCACTTGGCGGCGTTTCTGGAGCCGCGGTTTGCGGAGTCGCTCTCGAACATGCTGCGATTCACGCAGGGGCTGCGGCGCTGAGGGCTGGACGTCTGCTTGCGGCCGGTCGGCGGTTTTGAAGAACAGCAGGGTCACTTGATGAAAAGCCACTCCCCCTGAGATCATTCCGGTCGCAACACGGAAGGTCGCGCATGTCACACCCTGTTTACCTGTCCAGCTCCTCCCTGCCCCGGATGCCGGAAGGCAGCCGCAACGAATGGCGCAGCTTCTTCGGCCATGGCGTCGAGCTGGAGGCCAACGCGTTCTTCCCGCTGTTCTGGCGGGCCCTCTTCAGCACCAGCGACCTCCGGTATGCGCGCTTCATCGACGAATACGACATGGATGACGAAGCCTCGGCCGTCGACCGCGAGGAATGCATGGACGATTTCGGCGCCGACGCAACCTATCCCTACCTCGTCATTGACAAGGCCGCGGCGGTTGCGCGGCTGACGGAACGGCGTGAAGCGATCCTCGGCGCCATTGGAGAACGCTACCGGCCGATCTACGCGTCCTTTGAAGCACTGATTGCGCAGCACTTCGGGGACTACCTCCTGCTGCGCACCTCTGGCTTGCCGGATGCGGCCGACGCCGAGCCATGGCTGCGCGCTGATCTTGATGGCATCGACGGTCTCCACGACAGCAAGGCGCTCGCAAGCCTGATGTCGGATCTTGCAAGGCACGATGCGGACCCGGTCTGGACCTTGAGCGGCATCGCGTCATCCAGCGATGGCGCGTGGCCCACGTCGGCGTTGCGAGAACACTTTCCCAACCCGCGACAAAGGAAGGCCCGCAGACCACCGACACCACAGCAGATCGACGAGCACGATCGCGCATTCGCGGAACCCAAGGCGCACGCGGCCAAGAGCTGGCTCGACCCCGCCCTGGAATGGCTGGGCGCCTTCGTGGCTGCGGGTGCGGCCTTGGGCGCCTATTACTTCACCCAATCCACCTGGCTGGCCGTGCTGGCCTTTTTGTGCGTCGCCGTGGCATTGGGCTTTGGCATCGCGAAATTGCGCGCCCCGAGGCGCTGACCATGCGGGAAGCAGGCCGTCGGTTTCGCGATGCGAACTTGCGCGTCGATCCACTCACGGACAGCCGTTGCCGGCATCAGTCACGCTCTTCGTAGTAGCGCTGGTGCTGCTCACGCTCCCATTGGCGGCGACGCCATTCACGGCGCTCCGCGCGGCGCTCTTCCCAGCGTTGCGCGCGACGCTCCTCCCAACGAGATCCAGGCTCGTAGTAGACAGGTGCCGGCACGGAGTAGACCGGCTGGGCAGGCTGGTAGTAGGTCGGGGCCGGCCGCGAGTAGACCGGCGCCGGCTCGTAATAGACCGGTGCGGGCTCGCTCACGACCACGCCGGGCAAGTTGACGCCAATGGACCAACTGGTGGCCGCGTTGGCCGATGCGGCGGTGAACAAGGCGCCGGCAGCCACGAGACCTGCGGCACCCAGCTTGAGAGCGGTTCGGGAAAAAGTCATTTCATCTCCAAGAGGGCAAGAAATCGCCCTGATGCATCACCAACGCCCGGCCTTGCGGCACCGCGTACATCGCCACGGTGAAGAACGTTCCCAAATGTCACATTCCCGACTGGCCGGGCGGGGGCCGGAAGCCCCCTGCGTGCAGGCGGTCGGCACCACGTCCGGCAACGCGGCCGTCGGGCTGCCGCTACATCGCGCGGAACAGGTGCCCGAACGCACGGCTGACCTTGAGCGATCGCGCCAGGCCCCGCACGGACAGGCTGTAGCGCCCGTTCTCGTCGCGGGTGGCGCTCACTATGCAGTGGGTGTTGACGAGCACGCCGCGATGCACCTGCGTGAAGTCGGCGGCGTCGATGCGCGACACCAGATCGCGCAGGCTCATGCGCACCAGCGCCTCGCCCTGGGCCGTGACGACATTGACGTACTTCTCGGCGGTTTCCAGACAGATCACCTCCGAGACCGGAATCATCCGCACGGTGTTGCCGACGCCGGCGCGGATGACCTTGATCTTTTCAGGCGCATCGGCCGGTTCCGTGATCGACTGAACGCGCTGCATCAGGGCCGCCATGCCACCGGCAGCCGGTGTCCGCGCGCGCTCTTGCAACCTCTGCTTCAGACGTTGCACGCAGACCTGCAGGCGTTCGAGCGTCGCCGGCTTGAGCATGTAGTCCATCGCCGCATGCTCGAACGCCGAGATCGCGAAGTTGTCGTACGCGGTGATGAAGACGAAGAGCGGTTCGGCCTGATCGTCGGGCCACTCGTCCGCGACGGCCTCGGCGACTTCCAGGCCGGTTTTGCCCGGCATCTTGATGTCCAGGAACATCACATCGGGCGCCAGGGTCTGCGCCAGCTCGATCGCCTTCAGGCCGTCTTCGGCGACGCCCGCAATCTCCAAATCGGGCCAGGCTTCGAACAGCAACCGCTGCAGTGTTCTCGACAGCACCGGTTCATCTTCGGCAATCACGGCACGCCACGCGTTCACGATGGAATCCTCACGACGGCGCGAACGCCGCATGGCGATCGCGCTTGCAAAGTCAGGGACGCGCGCACGCCATAGAGGGCCTGGAGGCGGTCACGCACATTCTTCAGTCCGGAGCCGCAGACCTCGCCACCGTCTCCACTTGAGGCGAGCGGGTGCGGCGACAAGCCCAGGCCGGAATCGTCTACCGCGACTTCGATGCCGCCCTCGATCGACCGCGCCAGCACGTCGATGCGTCCTGCGCCCAACTTCGGTTCCAGGCCGTGCCGGATCGCGTTCTCGACCAGCGGCTGCAACAGCATCGGCGGGACGGCGATTCGCGCCAGTTCGGCGGGCAGGTCGAGCCGGTAGGCCAGCCTGGGCCCCATGCGCAAGGACATGATGTCGAGGTACGCCCTCAGCTGGGCGAACTCCGACTGCAGCGTCGTCACTTCGTCGCGCGACGCTGCATGCGTGCTGCGCAAGTAGACGATCAGCTGGTCGATCATGCGCTCGGCCTGCGGCGGGTCTTCGCTGACGAGCGAGCGCAGGTTCGCCAGCGTGTTGAACAGCATGTGGGGTTCGAGTTGCGCGCGCAGCAGCCGCAGTTCCGATTCGGTGGCGAGGCGCTGGGCATCGGACCGGGCGATCGCCTCCTTGGCAAGCTGGTCACGCGTCGCGGCAACGTAGAGGACGAACACGGCCAGCACCAGGCCGAATGCGAACGCCACCATGTAGTCGCTTTCATGCCCCACGACGCGGCCGATCGGTTCGCCCAGGATCAGGAGCGCGACCAGGTGGCCCCCGAAGTACCCCGTCGGGATGGCGGTCGCGCCGGTCAAAAGCCAACGGGGCAGCGCCTGCATTTGCCGCAGCCGTCCTGAGCGGCCAAGCAGCGCGATGCACGCGATGAACACCATGCCGACGCATTCGATAAAAACGAACAGGCGCGCCGGCGTTCCGAGCGCAGGCGCGGCCCAGAAGAGCAGCCCCGTCGCGATCGCGCACAGCAGGAACGCGCCGGCCGTCAGCCGCGCTGCGCCCATCCAGCGGGCGGGAAGGGAGGACGAATCAACGCGGATCACGGGCGGGAGTCGGCTGCATGCATCGCGGCACTGTAGAGGTTGGCACGCCATGCCGCTACTGATGAAGGGCCCGTGGGGACGGGTTTGTCCTCGAACCGTCGTTTGGGCCGACCGAACGGCGACCGCTCGATGCCGCCTCACGACCGTTGGCACCCTCGGGCGAGCGTTTGGGCGCCAAACCGGATGCGCGCCTGGCAACGGCGGCCGACAGTGCGTGCCTCACCACTCGAGAGTCCCCATGCAACGATCTTCTTTTTCTCTTTCGAACACGCTGCTCTGCGCCGCGGCCGCCGTCTGTGCAGCCCTCGTCACGACGAACGCACAGGCCTTCGACGGCATCGTGGAAAAGCAGGTGTTCACCCTGCCCGCCTACACGACCGTGAACGGCCAGGCCATCAAGGGCGTGCGCATCGGCTATGAAACCTATGGCCGCCTGAATGCGGCGCGAGACAACGTGATCCTCATCAATCACTTCATCACCGGCACCTCGCACGCCGCCGGCCGCTATGCGGCGAGCGACGCCGCGCCGGGTTACTGGGACACGATCATCGGCGCCGGCCTGCCGATCGACACCGATCGGTTCTTCGTCATCGCGACCGACGCGTTATCCAACCCGAATCGCGCATCGGCCACCGTCATCAGCACCGGCCCCGCCAGCATCGACGCCGCCACCGGCAAACCGTATGGCCCGCGCTTCCCGGTGCTGGCGGCGCGGGACACGGTGGAGGTGCAGAAGGCCCTGCTCGATTCGTTGGGCATTCGAACCCTCTACGCCGTGGCAGGCGCGTCGGCCGGCGCCTGGATGTCGGTGGAATGGGCCTCGGCCTATCCGGAGCGCGTGCAGCGCCTGCTGTCCATCGTGGGACCTGGCGTCGACAGCCCGGCCTACGCCATCGCCAAGATGAGCTCGTGGGGCGCAGCCGTGAAGCTGGACCCGAACTGGGCCAACGGCGACTACCACGGCAAGGCCGAGCCGCTGGCCGGCATGACACAGGCCATGCGGCTGGTCACGCTCGACGCGCTCAGCTTCGCCTGGGCCGACAAGGCCTTCGGCCAGAAGTGGGCAGACCCGGGCAAGAACCCCGGCGAGGCGGCTGCGAATCAGTTTGCGGTCGATGCCACCCTCGAGAAGATCGGCGAAGCGCGTGCCAAGGGCATGGACGCCAACAGCTGGCTGTACACGCTGAAGGCCTTGCAGTTGCCCAGCGCCAAACCAGAACGCATCAAGGCCAGGTCGCTGTTCGTGGGCATCAGCTCGGATCAGATCTTTCCGCCGCTCCTGTCAAAACGCGCCGTGGAGATCCTCAAGGCGCAAGGCACGCCGGCAGAGTATGTCGAGATGAACAGTCCCAATGGCCATGCCGATGCACTGGGTGCCACCATCGGTCAGGCCGGGCCGGCGATTGCGGCACTCCTGGCGAAGTAGGCATGCGGTGAGGGGCTGCCCCCCCTCGAGGAATGACTAGGCGGTTTCCGCGAACTTCGCCGCGCAGTCACGAAGATTCTGATTGCGCTCGTCCAGCGCTTCCTGCGTGGCGGGCACCATCAGCGGCGCGCCGACCGTGGCGAATTGCTGGCAGTGCTCGACATAGGGGCGAAGGCGCTCGTGATACAGCGGGCTCGCCTGCGCCATCTGGCCGCCGCACTCGGTCCACGTGGTGGCCAGGATCTCTGCAGACACCATCGCCAGCGTGGTTCCCAGGCCGGACAGCAGTGCGGCGCAGTGACCGGCGTCGCCGATCACCGCCACGTTGCCGTTGATCCAACTGGGCATGCGCGTCTGGCTCACGGAATCGAAGTAGAAGCCCTCGGCGTCGGGCGCAGTGAAGGCGGCACGCATCTGCGGCACCTGCCAGGCGTCGACGCGCGACATGAAACGGTCCACCAAGCGGCGCTGCGATTCGATGTCGCGGAAGTCGTAGTCGACCTCCTCGCTCGCGACGATCATCATGCCCTGCGGGCCATCGCCCGAATCCCGCACCGAGATCTTCAGGCCCGGAACGTTCAGCATGGCCCGTTGCCACGTCCTGTCCTTCGGGAGGTCCACGAGCGCCACGTAGTGCCCGAAGTGCTTCACGTAGTCGCGCTCGGGTCCGAATGCCAGCCTGCGCACGTTCGAATGGAGGCCATCGGCACCGACGACGAGGTCGCAGTGGTGCTGCGTGCCATCGGCCAAGGTCACGTCCACACCGGCGCCGCTGTCGTTGATGGAAGCAATGGAAGACGCGAAGTGGAACGCGACGTCTTGCGGAATCGACCGCCGCAGAATCAGGTTCAAGCGATCTCGCGAGATTTCGACGTCGTCATCGGTCTGGTTTCCGAACCACCGCATGTCGAAGGTGGCGACCTGCGCACCGTTGCCATCCAGAATCGGCGAGGGTTCGCCCGGCACCACGCGCTCCGCGAGGATCTGCGGCAGGATGCCCATGCGCTCGGCCGCTCCGATCGCTTGGCCGCGCACATCGATGGGCGCGCCGCCGGGGCGCAATCCGTTCGAACGCTCGACCACGGTGACCTTGTGGCCCAGGCGGGCAAACCAGTGGGCGGCGGAAAGGCCAGCCATGCTGGCGCCAGAAATCAGGACGTTCATCGAATAGCTCCAGATGCAGTGAATCGTTGTTGTTGTGCCAGAGGGAATCAGCGCGCCGCGGCGTAGCCTTGCATGCCGCGCGGATTGGCTGCGGCCTTGAACATGAAGCGGCCGGGGCCGATGCGTTCACGCGCGCAAGCCGACAGTCGCCCTTCGGACCAGGCATCGCCGACGACCACCTCATGCCCACGGCGGCGCAACGCGTCGATGCTCTGCTGTGGAAATCGGCTCTCGACGGTCAGGCGCTGTCGTTCGACCAGGCGCGGCCAGAAGGACGCGGTGAAATGATTCATGTGCCAGGCAGGCGCGTCGATGGCTTCCTGCATGGTCATGCCCATGCGCAGATGGCGCACGGCAAATGCGGTTTGCCATTGGTCCTGCTGATCGCCGCCCGGCGTGCCGAAAGCCGCATAGGCCTGGCCTTGCTTGAATGCCAGGGACGGGCTGAGTGTCGTGAGCGGCCGGTAGCCCGGCCGCAGCGCGTTGCGCATGCGCCGATCGAGCCACGTCATCTGCAGGCGTGTGTTCAAGGAGAACCCCAGCCCCGGAACCACGGGGCTGCTGGACAGCCACCCGCCGCTGGGCGTGGCCGCGACCAGGTTGCCCCATCGGTCGGCGACGTCGATGTGGCAGGTGTCGCCCACGACGATCTCTTCGGTCGGTTGCCAGGCATGCGCTGGCAGTGCCGCGAACGTGGGTTCGCCGGCACCGAAGAGGAAGCCGCCTGCAGCCAATGCGCGCGAATGGTCTTCATGGAGCGACAGCTGCGGGGCCAGGCCACCCGGCCTGCCGGGACGGATCAGGGACGACGCCCTGTCGTCGATCAGTGGGCGGCGCGCAGCCGCGTACGGCATCGAGAGCAGTTCGTCCAGAGGAACATCGATCGCACGGGGATCGGCATACCAGGCATCGCGATCTGCAAAGGCCAGCTTGGCCGCCTCCACCATGCGGTGCACGAGCTCGTCGCCCATCGGGTCCAGCCCCTCGAGGGCATCGGCCTGCAGGAGATTGAGCTGCTGCAGCATCACGGGCCCCTGGCTCCAAGAGTCGCACTTGGCGATCGCGAAGTCGCCGTAGTCGCAGATGCGCGGCGCTTCATAGGTGGGCCGCCAACGCGCCATGTCCTCCCCGCGCAGGAGCCCCCGTTGCCGCTCGCCCGAGGAGTCCATGACTTCCGTTCGGTAGAAGGCGTCGATGCGATCGGCCACGAAGCCCTGGTACCAGCCGCGCAGTGCCGAATCGATCTGCTGCTCACGCTGGTGGCTCGCCTTCTCGGCCTCCTCGACCAGGCGCAGGTAGGTGTCGGCCAGCGCCTTGTTGGAGAACAGTTTTCCCAGCGAAGGCACGTCGCCCCCCGGCAGGTAGATTTGCGCCGACGACGGCCATTGGGTCTCGAAGAGCGTGCGCACCGCGACGATCGCCTGCACGATGCGGGGCACGAGCGGATAGCCGTCGCGCGCGTATTGAATGGCCGGCTCCAGCACCGTGCGCAAGGGCATCGTTCCGTGATCGCGCAGCAGCGTCATCCAGGCACCGAACGCGCCGGGCACGCACGCCGGGAGCAGGCCAATGCCGGGGACCAGCTGCAGGCCCAGCGACTCGAAGTGCTCGATGGTGGCAGCCGCCGGCGCCACGCCCTGCCCGCACAGCACCTGGGCGCGATGGCCCGACTCGTCCCAGAACAGGATCGGCACTTCGCCGCCCGGGCCATTCAGATGCGGCTCGACGACCTGCAGCACAAAGCCTGCGCAGGCGGCCGCATCGAAGGCATTGCCGCCGCGTTCAAGAATGGACATCGCGCTGGCCGTGGCCAGCCAGTGCGTTGACGAGGCAGCGCCAAACGTGCCCTTGAGTTCAGGGCGGGTGGTAAAGCTCATGGTGCGTCAGGCGGGGTCTGAGTCGGGCGCGGGCGCGGAATGCAACTGAAGCCCCGGGGCCAGAACGCCAGCCAATGTCTGCATGAGTTCGACTTGGTGCGCCAACACGGTGGGCTCGCGCAGCACGGCGTTCAGCACGCCGATGCAGATGCCGTCGGCGATGACGGGAACGTTGAGCAGCGACATTCCGCCGAGGTCCAGGATCCTCTCGTGGTCATCGAAGTTCTGCCGAATGGCCTCGGCGCCCTCGCTGCGCAAGACTTGTGCGCCCAACAGCACGGTCTCGCCGAAGTAGGTGCCCTCCTTGTTCTTCGTACCGCCCACGGGATACGCCTGTTCGTCGCTGGCGTACACACGCTGCAAGCGCATGGAACTGCCGACGCGCGCATTGATGCTGAACAGCACGGGTCGCAGATGCTCGTGCACGACCTCGGCGATCTTCCGATACCGGGTCGCCGGATCTTCGGCTTCGCTGAGCGCGGCCTTCAGATCGTCGTATTCACGGTCCGACAGCGTGCCTTGGGCACTGCCGAGCGCATCGGCGGGGAAATTCAATTCGATCGTGACCCCATCCGGATCGGTGACGAAGATCTGCTCCAGACTGGATTTCGGGATGCTTCGACGTCGGTAGGGAATCGACTGCTGCGTGAGCCGCTGTTCGAACTCCTGCAGGTCGCTGGCGAAAAAGGCGATGTGGTCGACGGCGCCGCTGCCATGCAGCGTCTCGCCAGGGCTGCGTCCGAAGTGATGAAGCATCGCCGGATCGTCATTGGCCTGCGCCAGGTGCAGGCAGACCTGCGAGCCAATGGCCAGCCACGCCCCCGGAAAGGGTGCCCATGGCCTGGGGGCATCGCGCATGCCCAGCGCCTCGATGTAGAAGCGCCGGGAAGCCTCGATGTCCTTGGTGAGCACGAGGAAGTGGTTCAGGTCGGTCAAGGGCATGTGACTGGTCCCTGGGAGTCGTCGGACGGAAGAAGAAACTGCGTGAGCGCCGCGGCGAGCTGCGCGGGGGCTTGCATGGCCGTGGCATGCCCCACGCCAGGCAGGACGACGGAACGGCAATCGGGAATCTCGCGCACGATCGAGAGCGCGACCTCCGGGGGAACCACGGCGTCGGCATCGCCCGTGAGGACCAGGGTGGGCGCGGCGATCGCATCGAGATTGGCATCGAGGCTCGACGCGACGGCTGCGGCGCGTCGCCGCGTGCCGTCATCCGCCGGTCTGACCTTCGAGAAGAAGCCGCGCAGCTCGGGGCGCTCGGCCAGCAAGGGCGCGGTGAAGAACAGGATCGCGAGCTCTTCGGCGCTCTCGGGCAAGGCCGCGCGCAATTGCGACAGCCGGGCCACGCCCGCAGGGTTGAGTTCTGCCATCGCATGAGGCAGCGGCCAGGTGCTTCCCAGCACCAGCCGATCGACCACTTCAGGATGCAGCAGCGCGAGCGCCTGCGCGACCCGGCCGCCGAACGAGGAGCCAAACACATGGGCGCGCTGGAATCCGAGATGGACGATCAGGCGATGGGCATCGTGAGCCAGCGCTTCCAGGCTGGCGGCGTGTGCGGGTGCCGTTGTCTCTCCGCACTCGCGCTGGTCGTAAGAGATGACCGTGAAGGCGGGGCTCAGCAGGGGCACCAGCTCGGCGAACATCTGCCGCGTGGCCTCGGCGCCATGCATCAGGAGGAGTGCCGGCCCCTGCCCTTGCAGCGCGTAGGCCGTGCGCACGCCCTCGTGATCGAAGAAGCCTTGCGTGGATCGTTGCAGGGGGTCGGCCATGGAGACAGTCTTTCAGCGAATTCAGTGCAGTGGATGTGTGCGTGGCGCATTGCGTCCTTGCAATGAAGTCTAGGCACGAACGCGCACCCGCAGAAGCCTGTTTTCTCCTGGATCGATCACATCGTGAGAATCCACGGCGCACGAGTATCGGCCCGACCTCCTCGCTCGTTCTTCATTCGGAACAACGGTCAGAATTTGATTCTCACCATGTGAGCCGACACGGATGACTTCGGGTGCCCTTCGACCCTAGCATTGCCACAAGTTCAACGACGTCCTTGCTGGATGCCTGGGTTCATCTGCCTGTCTGCATCACGACCTGATCTCTGAACGAAACGGACCTGCCCATGATCGACGCCCCTAATGAGCCATCGGATGCGCGCAGCGGCGCGCAAGCCGTCGAGCGAAGCCTGTCGATCCTTCGGCTGCTGGCGCTTCGCCCTGCCGATGGCTTGCGCATCAAGACCATCTCGCAAGCCACGGGACTTCACGTCGCGACCTCGTCGCGCATGGTGCGCGCGATGCAGCAGCTGGGGTTCGTGGAACAGGACCCGGTCACGCGGCGCTACAGGCTGGGCTTCGGTGCGGCCCTGCTGGGCGCGGCCACAGCGTCGCGCCTCCAGGTGAATGCCGAGATTCGCGGACTCATCGACGACCTGGCGGACAAGACCGGCGAGTCGATCTACCTGTGCGTGCGCCAGGGCCTGTCGGCTGTGTTCGTGTACCGCGCCTCCGGCTCCTTTCCCATCCGAGCGGTGACGGTCGACGTCGGCACGCATGTGCCGCTCGGCGTGGGCGCCGCGGGCATGGCCATCCTGTCGACGCTGCCCGACGAGGAGCGCGAGCAGGTGCTGCAACGCGTCGCGCCGCTGGTGCCCGAATACCGGCTGAAGATGAGCGATGTGATGGAGCTGATGGCCCGCGCGGAGGAGCAAGGCTACGCGCTGATGGACGGCCGCACTTTCCCCGGCATTCACAGCGTGGGTGTCGCCGTTCCTGCCAACCGGCAGCACGTTCAGGCGGGCCTCAGTCTGTCCGCCATCGCCGAGCGACTGGACCCACAAAGGCAGGCCACGGTCGCCAAAGATTTGCGCACGGCAGCGAGCCGCATCGCCAGGCTGGAATTCTTCAAGCACCTGCACGCACCGGCAAGCCAACGCCCGGGCGGCGCCGTGTTCTGGTGATCCGTTTTTTCTCACCCCACCCCATCCACTGCAGGAGAGCCTTGTGAAATCGATCCCCCACCGGAAGCTGTCGTCCACGAATCGCCGAGCCATGCTCCAAACACTGGGTGCGGTGGCCCTGGCAGCACCGTCGCTGTCCTTTGGGCAGGATCGCCCCGCCGTGACCCGCATCGTCGTGCCGTTCGCACCCGGGAATGCCGTGGACGCTTCCGCACGCCAGCTGGCCGAGGCGCTGCGACGCACCACCGGTCGCAACCACATCGTCGACAACAAACCCGGCGCCGGCGCGATCATCGGCACCTCCGAGGTGGCGCGCGCCAAGCCCGACGGGTCCGTTTTGCTCTTCACCACCGGGGGCCACGCGACCAATGCCGTGCTCTATGGCAAGCTGCCCTACGACTCGCAAAAAGACTTCACCCCCATCTCGCAGGTGACGAGTTCCCCGGGCTTCGTCATGCTCGTTCGCGCCGACGCGCCGTACCGGACCCTCAATGAACTGATGGCGGCGGCGCGTGCCAAGCCGGGAACCATCACCTTCGCCTCCTACGGCACAGGCAACACCACGCACCTGGTGGGTGAGTTGTTCGCGCGCGCCGCCAACCTTCAGCTCGTGCATGTGCCGTACAAGGCCTCGCCGATCCCGGACCTGCTGGGCGGCCATGTGGATTTCCTGTTCATCGGCACTTCGAGCGGCCTGCCCTTGATTCAGGAGGGAAAGACGCGCGGCCTGGCGATCACATCGGCCTCCCGGATCTCTTCCCTTCCCGAGGTGCCCAGCGTCTCGGAGTTCGGCCTCAAGGGCGTGGACATCCCGGCGTGGTCAGGACTGTGGGGGCCCAAGGGCATGTCGCCGGCACTGGCCACGGCCATCCGGGACGACGTGGCCAAGGCGGTGCTGGAGCCCGCGTTCCAGGCATCGCTGAAGACCTTCGCCAGCACATCGATCGTGACCACCCCGCAGCAGTTCTCGGACACGGTGTCTGCGGAGATCGTGAGCTACAAGCGGCGCCTCGAGCCGCTGGGCATCAGGCTCGACTGAGCACGTTCTTCGGGCAGATCTCGTCGTTCGAACAGGCGCACCAAGGCCCGACCAGCCGCCCTTCCCCGGCGGGCGTACCCAGCGCTAAACTGCGGCTCCGTTTTTCAGGAGACCCGCCATGACCCGATTGCTCGTGCGCAGCTTCGGCGTTTCGCTCGATGGCTTTGCCGCCGGCCCGGACCAGAGCCTGGCGCATCCGCTGGGCGTTCGCGGCCCGGAACTCATGGACTGGTTCGTTCCCACACGCGTCTGGCAGCAGATGCAAAAGACGGGCGAGGCCAACGGCGAGACCGGCATCGACAACGAGATGGCCGAACAGGGCTTCGCCGAGATGGGGGCCTGGATCCTCGGGCGCAACATGTTCGGCCCGGTGCGCGGCCCCTGGCGCGATGACAGCTGGAAAGGCTGGTGGGGTGACGAGCCCCCGTACCACGTGCCGGTCTTCGTGCTGACCCACCATGCCCGCGCGCCCCTGACGATGCAGGGTGGCACCACCTTCCACTTCGTCACCGGCGGCATCCACGACGCGCTGGCACAGGCGAAGGCGGCCGCCGGTGCGCGCGACGTGCGCGTGGGCGGCGGCGCGGCGACCGTGCGCGAGTATCTGAAGGCCGGTCTGATCGACGAACTTCACCTGGCCGTGCGACCGGTGCTGCTGGGAAAGGGCGAGCCGCTGTTCGCAGGCCTGGACCTGCCCGCACTGGGCTACCGCTGCGAGCGGCAGGTCGCAGGCGAGCGCGCCACGCACATGCTCCTGCGCCGCGACGCGGCTTGACGCCAGCAAGGCAGCCCTCGCCCGCTCGATCGATCGACGGCTTCTGGCCAGATGCCGAACCGCGAGAATGCACCCCACACCGTACAGAGGAGCTCGCCTTGACCACCGTCGCCATCAACCCCGCAATCCACGTCAGCAACAACAACGGCTTTGTCCTGTTTGGCGGCGTGAACGTCCTCGAATCGAAGGACATGGCCCTGCGTGCGGCCGAGGAGTACGTCCGCGTCACGCAAAAGCTCGGCATTCCCTACGTCTTCAAGGCCAGTTTCGACAAGGCGAACCGCTCGTCGATCCACTCCTACCGGGGCCCCGGCATGGAAGAGGGCCTGAAGATCTTCGAGGCCGTCAAGGCGGCGTTCGGCGTGCCCGTTCTCACCGACGTGCACGAGCCATGGCAGGCGAAGCCCGTCGCCGAAGTGGTCGACGTTCTGCAGCTGCCTGCGTTCCTCGCCCGCCAGACCGACCTGGTCGTCGCGATGGCCCAGACGGGCAAGGTCATCAACGTCAAGAAGCCCCAGTTCCTGAGCCCGACGCAGGTGCTCAACATCGTCGAGAAGATCCAGGAGGCGGGCACCTCCCCCGTCATCCTGTGCGACCGCGGCACCTGCTTCGGCTACGACAACCTGGTGGTGGACATGCTCGGCTTCGGCACCATGAAGAAAGTCACGGGGAACCTGCCCGTCATCTTCGACGTGACGCATGCGCTCCAGCAACGCGAGGCGAACGCCATCGCCTCTGGCGGGCGACGCGAGCAAGTGGCCGAGCTGGCGCGTGCGGGCCTGGCGGTGGGCCTGGCGGGCCTCTTTCTTGAAGCGCATCCTGACCCGGCACAGGCCAAGTGCGACGGTCCCAGCGCCCTGCCGCTGGACCAGCTGGAGCCGTTCCTCACGCAGCTGAAGGCGTTGGACGACCTGGTGAAGTCGTTCGCGCCCCTGAACATCCCCGCCTGAACCAGGCGCCGCAGTTCAGGCCGCCTTCCGCCTTTTCTGCGCAGACCGTGGCGCCTCGCTTCGCGCCAGCCACAGCCCGCTCGCGATGATCAACGCGCCGCCGCCCAGCGTCCATGCATCGGGCGCGGCCTGCCAGAACACCCAGTCCAGCACGAGCGCCCACGCGAGGGCGCTGTACTCGAAGGGCGCGATGGCCGCGGCCTGGCCGTGGCGGAAGGCCTCGGCGATGGCCAGCTGGCCCAGGAAACCGCTGACGGCCAGGCCGGCAAGCACCCACGTGTGCTCGGCCTGGAGCGGCACCCATTGCGGCGCCGCCAGCAGGCTTCCGCCAAGCGCCATGCCGGCCGTGGTCCAGAAGACCAGCGCGGTGCTCGGTTCGGTGCGGCTGATGAGCCGGCCCAGCATGTTCGACAGCGCATAGCAGACGGCGGCCACCAGAATCGCCACGGCGCCCGTCGAGAGAAAGGCGCCCTGCTCGGGCCGCAGCGCGATCACGACACCGGCGAAGCCCAGCCCGATGGCGATCCAGTGGCGCGGAAGAATCGACTCGCCCAGCAGCGGCACGGCGATGAGCACCATCAGCAGCGGTGCAATGAACGTGAGCGTGTAGGCCTCGGCCAGGCCCAAGGACTTCAAGCCGTGCACGAAGAGCACGAGCATCGTCATATTCAGCCCCGTGCGCAGCAGGTGCAAAGGCCAACGCAGCCGGCGATTGAAAACGCCGGCGGCCTCGCGCCGCCAGGCGATGTACAGGCACACCAACGGCAGCGCCGTGAGTCCGCGCAGCGCCATCACCTGCACCGGCGGATAGTGCCCCGCGAGGTTCTTGAGCAGCGCGTCCATGCAGGCGAAGAAGGCGCAAGCCAACAGCATCGCGGCGATGCCGCGCAGGGTTCCGGTCGGGTGCATGGTGACGTTGTCTCGCGGCAGTGGCCGGCAGAGACGGGGCTTGTTCTTGACCGCCAAGCATAGGCCCTGCGAACGCCTGGTGCTGCATGGGCCACCGTCGTGACGCAAGTCACCACGGTCGCCCCTTCCACCCTTACAGGTAGTTGAAGAGCGAAATGCTGTTCAACCGCGCAAACGTCATCTGCGTCGCCTGCAACGACGACTGTCGCTGGTAGAAATCAGAAATCGCGGCGTACGGATCGAGGTCCTCGATCGACGACAGGTAGCTTTCTTCCTGCAGCTTGTTCATCGCACCCGCACTGTCGAGCGCCTCGAGTTCGACCTGGCGCGAGCCCACCGACGACAGCACGGTGAGCACGTTGTCGTGCGCGTTCGTGACCTTCACGTTGGCGGTGCTCAACGCGTTGCGCAGCTGCGCCTGGGCCGCCTCGCCGCCGCCGTTGAGCGGCGCACGCAGCGCGGTCACCAGCTCGCCCAGGGCCGCGAAGATGTCGGTGCCGGCGTTCTGCGCGGTCGACACGTCGAAGCTGTCGCCGTTGGCCGGCGTGCCGCTGATGGCGATCTGCACGCCACCGAACGTGATCGGGCTTCCGGCGGTGAACGTGCCGCTCGCGGCCACGACCGGCGGCGTGTCCTTGGTCATCACCGTGTAGTCGGTGCCGGTGAAGCGGATGGTGAAATCCTTGCCGTAGTTCGGGGCGGTGGCGTCGGTGGTGCTCACCGCGCCGAACACGCCGGAGCCGGTGTTGGCGGGCGCGCCCGAGGCCACGTAGCCCGCGCCGCCCTGCACCGTCTGGAAGATGCTGCGGCCGTCGTCCGAGGTCGACATCTGGCGCGCCACGTCGATCTGCATCAGCCGCTCGCCCTGGTCGCCCACGTACTGCACGCCGCCGCCGTCGGCCATCACGAAGGGCGGGCTGCCGCTCTTGAAGCCGGCGAACAGGTACTGCCCATTGCCGTTGTCGCTGTTGGCCACGCCCACGAGCTGCTCCAGGCTGCTCTGGATGGCGGTGGCGAGCGAGCCGCGGTCGGCGTCCGACAGGCCACCACCGCCGGCCTGCACGACCAGCGTCTTCACGTGCTGCAGGATCGACGTCACCGAGTCGAGCGCGTTCTCCTCGGTCGACAACGCCAGCGCCGCGCGTTGGCGGCTGGTGGTGAACTGGGCGCCCTCCGCCAGCGTCTGGCTCACGCCGAGTGCGCGCGCCGCGCCCACCGGGTCGTCGCCGGCCGACAGGAACTTGGAGTTGGTCGCCAGCTGCTGCTGGACCCTGAACAGCTTCTGCTGCTGCAGGCCCATCGACTGCAGGCTCTGTTCGAAGAAGGATTGGGTGCTGATGCGCATCGCGGGTCCTGAAATCTGTGCGGGGGTGTGGGGATCAGTTGCTGATGCCGAGGATGGCGTCGAACATCGCCGAGGCGGTCTGGATCACCTTGGCATTGGCCTGGTACATCTGCTGGAACATCAGCAGGTTGCCGGTTTCCTCGTCCTGGTTGACGCCGGAAATCGCGCGCTGGCTGGCCTTGATCTGGCCGGTCACGCTGTCCTGCGTGACGGCGGCCACCTTGATCGACATGGCGCGGTTGCCGACGTCGCTCACCAGCTGCGAGTAGGCGCCGTTGAAGGTCGCGGTGCCGTTCGACATGGTGGTCTTGCGCTGCAGCGCGCCCAGCAACAGCGCGTTGCCGCCGTCGGACACACCACCGGTGTTCTTGCCGATGGTGAAGGTGTCACCCTGCGCGGGCGCGCCCGTCATGCTCACGGTGATGCCGTCGAAGCTCATCTTCGCGCCCGCCGTGTACGGCACGGGCGTGCCGGCCGGATAGCTGGTGGCGGTGCCGTCGGCGCGCGTGACGGTCACGGCCGAGCCGGCCGGAAAGCCCGACAGCGTGCCGGTGCCCGTGTTGAAGCTCAGTGTGACGTTGCCGGCCAGCGGCGAGCCCGGGTAGGCGGCGTCGACCGTGGCCCCGCCCAGTGCGCCGCTGCCCTTGTTGCCTGCGGTGTTGCCGGTGATCACGGGCGACGCGGCGGCCACCTTGGCCGGGTCGCGCACCAGCACGTCGACGTCGCGCGCGCCGGTGCGCGTGGGCTGTACCAGGAACGAATCGCCGGCCTGCGCCGTGCCGCTCGCGGCCGTGAGGCTCACGCCGTCGAAGCTGATCGGAAAGGTCGTGAAGCTGCCCATCGGCGTCCTGTCCGAAAGCCGCGTGACCGTGTAGGTGAGCGTGCCCGCCACGTCGGTCACGCTCACGTTGTAGTCGCTCGTGGTGAGCTTCGACGCGTCGGTCAGCGTGGCGCCGAATTCGAGGGTGCCGGTGTTGCCGGCATTGGCGATCGTGCCCGGCACGGCCTGCGAGAAGAAGTTCTGGCCCAGCACGCCGTTCAGGTCCACGCCCAGCTTGTGCTGCGCGTTCACCGCGTCGGCCACCGACATGGCGAGCCGGCCGATGGCGTTCTGCGTGGGAATCAGCGTGTCCTTGCGAAAGGCCATGAGGCCGCCGAGCACGCCGCCGGTGAAGGCGCTGTCGTCGAGCTCGACGGTGTTGCCGGCAAAGCCCGACAGCGCCACCACCTGGCGCGTCGGGTCCGACGACGACGCCACCGCCGCCATCTTGGAGGCGTGGTCGCCCACCACCAGCGACTGGCCGGTGGCGATGAACACGTTGTACTTGCCGTCGTCCTGCTGCAGCACGCGCACGTCGACCACCTGGCTCAGCTCGCTCACCAGTTGGTCGCGCTGGTCGAGCAGGTCGTTCGGCGCCTGGCCGCCGGCCACGGCGCTCATCTGGCTGATCTGCTGGTTCAGGCTGGCGATCTTGGCGGCGTAGGTGTTGATCTGGCTCACGCTGCCCACGATCTGCTCATTGACCGAGGTGTTCAGGTCCGACAGGTACTGGTCGGTTGCGCGGAACTTGCTGGCCAGCGACTGCGCCGCACTGATCATCTGCTGGCGCGCCGCCGGGTCGGCCGGCGTGTTGGCCACGCCCTGCACGCTGGTGAAGAAGCTCTGCATCAGCGGCGCGATGCCCGAGGTCTTGTCGGCCAGCAGCGTGTCGATGCGGTTGACCTGCACGCCGTTGGTGGCCAGCGCGGCCGACTGCGACTGCGCGGTGGCCAGCTGCGCCGTGAGGTAGCGGTCGTAGCTGCGCGCCACGGTCGTCACGTTGGCGCCCGAACCGATGAAGCCCGAGCCGCTGGCAATGCCGCCGGCCGTGGCGATCTGCGCGATCTGGCGGCTGTAGCCGGCCGTGTACACGTTGGCGGTGTTGTGGGCCGTGGTCATCAGCGCGGTGCGGGCGACCGCGAGGCCGCTCAGACCTGTGTAGAACATGCTTCCGGACATAAGGCTTTACCTGTCAAAGGGGTGTGTGGGAGCGGCATCGCGCGCGATGCCTCCCCGTAGTTATCGGCAGCGCGCGCCCGAAGTTGAGGGGCGCGTACGTTCATGCCGTCTTTCTCAGAACTCCGACCAGTCGCCCTTGGCGTCGCCGGCCATCGCGAGCTGCGGCGTGCCGGTCGGTTCGCGGCGCGTGGGCAGCGCCTTGGCGCGCGGCTTGGGCGTCGGCTTCGGCGGCTTGGGAATCGGCGTGATGCGCGTGAAGCTCGCGCGGGTCGTCGCGACCGCGTTCGCGTCGAGCTTGAACACGCTCACGGCCTGCACGAGGCTGCCGGCCTGCTCCTGCAGCGACTGCGCGGCTGCCGACGCTTCTTCGACCAGCGCCGCGTTCTGCTGCGTCACCTGGTCCATCTGCGTGATCGCCTGGTTGATCTGCTCGATGCCCGAGGTCTGCTCCTGGCTCGCCGCCGTGATCTCGCCCATGATGTCCGTCACGCGCTTCACGCTGCCCACGATCTCTTCCATCGTGCGGCCCGCCTCGGCGACTTGCTTGCTGCCTTCTTCGACCTTCTCCACCGAGTCGCCGATCAGCGTCTTGATTTCCTTGGCGGCTGCGGCAGAGCGTTGTGCGAGGCTGCGGACTTCCGAAGCCACGACCGCAAAGCCTCGGCCTTGCTCGCCGGCGCGTGCCGCTTCCACAGCAGCATTCAACGCAAGGATGTTGGTCTGGAAAGCGATGCCGTCGATCACGCCGATGATGTCGACGATCTTCTTGGACGACGCATTGATCGAACCCATCGTGTCCACCACTTGCGACACGACCGCGCCGCCCTTGACCGCGACTTCCGAAGCCGACACCGCCAGCTGGTTCGCCTGCCGCGCGTTGTCCGCGTTCTGCTTCACCGTCGAGGTCAGCTCTTCCATCGACGCTGCCGTCTGTTCCAGCGAACTCGCCTGCTCTTCGGTGCGCGACGACAGGTCCTGGTTGCCCGAAGCAATCTGCCCCGAGGCCGTGGCGATCGTCTCCGTGCCCGTGCGCACTTCGCCCACCACCTTCGCCAGGTTGGCGTTCATGTCCTTCAGCGCCTGCATCAGCTGGCCCGTCTCGTCGCGGCTGTCCACGCGGATGTTCGCGCTCAGGTCACCCGCCGCCACGGTCTCGGCCACGCCGACCGCCTTGGCCAGCGGACGCACGATGCTGCGCGAGATGAAGAAGGCGAACAAGCCGCCCAGCAACACCGTGAGTGCCGTCAGCAGCAGCCGCAGGTTGAAGCTCTTCGCATTCGCCGCGTCGATGGCGTGGCTCATGTCGTCGATGGCGCGGCGTTCGATGGCCAGCAGTTCGAGCACGCGGTTTTCATAGGCCTTGGCGGCCGGCTGGAACGACAGCTGGTAGGCGCGCACGGTCTCGACCGTGTTGCCGCTGGCCTTGGCGCGGGTCACGTCGTCCTTGGCGGACTGGTACTTGGCGCGCAGCTCGACGATGGACTTGTAGGTCGCTTTTTCTTCGTCGGTGACCAGCAGCGCCTCGACCTTGGCCATGGTCTCGGTGCCCTTCTTCACGCTCTCGGAGATCACGTCGGCGAACAGCATCGGCAGCGCCTCGTCGGTGGTGCGCGCGATCATCGAGGTGCGTGCAATGGCCGAGTAGGTCAGCACGTACCAGTCGGCAATGAGCCGCTCCTTGGCCAGCGGGCTCTGCATCATGATGCGCGTGGCTTCGGCGTTCTTGTGCGCGGACATCAGCCCCACGGCGCTGGAGATGATCGACAGCCCCAGCACGATGGCGAACGCGAGGGTCAGGCGGGTGCCGATGCGAAGGTTCGAAAAGAATGTCATGGGGTGGTCCTCAAACGGTGGCGGCGGATTCGATGAGGCCCATTTCTTCGCTGGACATCAGCCGGTCGATGTCCACCAGGATCAGCATGCGTTCGTCCAGCGTGCCCAGGCCGATCAGGTAGTCGGTGTCGAGCACCGAGCCCATCTCGGGCGCCGGCTTGATCTGCTCGGCCGTGAGCGTGATCACGTCCGACACGCTGTCCACCACCATGCCCACCACGCGGCCCGAGATGTTCAGCACGATCACCACCGTGAACTGGTCGTAGGTGGGTGCGCCCAGCTCGAACTTGATGCGCATGTCGATGATCGGCACGATGATGCCGCGCAGGTTGACCACGCCCTTGATGTAGTCGGGCGCGTTCGCGATGCGCGTCACGGCGTCGTAGCCGCGCAGCTCCTGCACCTTCTGGATGTCGATGCCGTATTCCTCGTCGCCGAGCTTGAAGGTCACGACCTCCAGGCGGTTGGCCGCGGCGGATGCGGACGGCGATGTGTTGTCTCTGGTGTGGTTCAGCATGTGTTCTTCTCCTCGTTCAATACGCATCCCGGACGCCGGCACCCTCGCCCGCCCCGGTCCTGAATACCCCTGCGGCCCGGACCAGGCCCTCGGCCTGTTCCTGCAGCGACTGCGCCGTGGCCGACGCTTCTTCGACCAGCGCGGCGTTCTGCTGCGTCACCTGGTCCATCTGCGCGATGGCCTGGTTGATCTGCTCGATGCCCGAGGTCTGCTCCTGGCTCGCCGTCGTGATCTCGCCCATGATGTCGGTCACGCGCTTCACGCTGCCGACGATCTCCTGCATGGTCCGGCCGGCCTCGGCCACCTGCTTGCTGCCCGCCTCGACCTTCTCCACCGAGTCGCCGATGAGGGTCTTGATTTCTTTCGCGGCAGCGGCCGAGCGTTGCGCCAGGCTGCGCACTTCCGACGCAACCACCGCGAAGCCCTTGCCCTGCTCGCCCGCGCGTGCGGCTTCCACGGCCGCGTTCAGCGCGAGGATGTTGGTCTGGAACGCGATGCCGTCGATCACGCCGATGATGTCGACGATCTTTTTCGACGAGGCGTTGATCGAGCCCATCGTGTCCACGACCTGCGACACCACGGCGCCGCCCTTCACGGCCACCTCCGACGCGGAGACGGCCAACTGGTTCGCCTGCAGTGCGTTGTCCGCGTTCTGCTTCACCGTCGAGGTCAGCTCTTCCATCGATGCGGCCGTCTGTTCGAGCGAGCTGGCCTGCTGCTCGGTTCGCGACGACAGGTCCTGGTTGCCCGAGGCGATCTGGCTCGACGCCGACATCACGCCCGCGACATTTGCACCCACGTCCGCGACGATCGCGAAGAGGTTGGCGCTCATCTGGTTCAACGCGCGCAGCAGCCCCGCGATCTCGTCGCCGGGCCGCACCGTGAAGCGCACCAGGTCACCACCCGCGATGGTTCGCGCGACCTCGATGGCGTCATCGAGCGGACGGAAGACCGTGCGACCGAGGAACGCACCGAGGCCCAGCCACGCCAGCGCAGCGCCAATGCTGCCCGCCGCCACGGCAGTGGGCAGCCAGCTGTGCGCGCCGGACGCCGCCGTCAAGCGGGATGCTTCCATCCAGCCCATCGCGCCCAGGCCCGCTGACAGCGCCGCCGCCGCGACGGTCACGCCGAACACGCGGCGCCGCACCGGGATGCGCCGCAGTCGCGCCAGCGGACGCACCCAGCCACTGCGCACCACTTCGCCCTGCAGCAGTTCGAGGCCCTTGGCTTCGCCCTCGCGCATGCGGCGGTAGAGCGCATCGGCGGCTGCCACATCCTCGCGCGCGGGGCGGCTGCGCACAGACATGTAGCCCTCCACGCGGCCCTGGTGGCGGATCGGCGTGACGTTGGCGAGCACCCAGTAGAAGTCGCCGTTCTTGCGGCGGTTCTTGATGAGGCCGGTCCAGGGCAGGCCTTGGTCGAGCGTTCGCCAGAGGTCGGCGAAGGCCTCGGGCGGCACGTCGGGATGGCGCACGATGTTGTGCGCCTTGCCCAGCAGTTCGCCGGCAGCGAAGCCACTGGCCGCGACGAAGGCGGGGTTGACGTAGGTGATGCGGCCCTTGAGGTCGGTGCGGGACACCAGGGCCTCTTCCTTCGAGAGTTCGTATTCGATGTCGGTGACGGGCAGATTGACGCGCATGGCCGGTGCGTCGCCTTCAAGCTAATGCCAAGGCGTTGCTGCGGCTGCCGCCGAGGCGGAACACGCCGACGACTTGCGACAGGCTGCCGGCCTGTTCCTGCAGCGACTGCGCCGCCGCCGACGCTTCCTCGACCAGCGCCGCGTTCTGCTGCGTCACCTGGTCCATCTGCGTGATCGCCTGATTGATCTGCTCGATGCCCGAGGTCTGCTCCTGGCTCGCTGCGGTGATCTCGCCCATGATGTCGGTCACGCGCTTGACGCTGCCCACGATCTCCTCCATCGTGCGGCCGGCTTCTGCGACCTGCTTGCTGCCTTCTTCGACCTTCTCTACCGAGTCGCCGATCAGCGTCTTGATTTCCTTGGCGGCTGCTGCCGAGCGTTGGGCCAAGCTGCGAACTTCGGAAGCGACTACTGCAAAGCCTCGGCCTTGTTCGCCGGCACGTGCGGCTTCCACGGCCGCATTCAGCGCGAGGATGTTGGTCTGGAACGCGATGCCATCGATCACGCCGATGATGTCCACGATCTTTTTCGACGAGGCGTTGATCGACCCCATCGTGTCCACCACCTGCGACACGACCGCGCCGCCCTTCACCGCAACTTCCGACGCAGAGACCGCCAGCTGGTTGGCCTGCCGCGCGTTGTCGGCGTTCTGCTTCACCGTCGAGGTCAGCTCTTCCATCGACGCCGCCGTCTGCTCCAGCGAACTCGCCTGCTCTTCGGTGCGCGACGACAAGTCCTGGTTGCCCGAGGCGATCTGCCCCGATGCCGTGGCGATCGTCTCTGTGCCCGTGCGCACTTCACCCACCACCTTGGCGAGATTCGCGTTCATGTCCTTCAGCGCCTGCATCAGCTGGCCCGTCTCGTCGCGGCTCTCCACGCGAATGTTCGCGCTCAGGTCTCCTGCCGCCACCGTCTCGGCCACTTCGAGCGCATGGCCCAGCGGACGCACGATGCCCAGCGTGAGGCGCCAGGCGAACAGCGCGCCCAACACCAGCGCGATGGCCGACAGCGCGAGCAGCGCGGTGCGGCCTTCGGTGTGGTCGGCCGCGATGCCCTTGGCGGCGGCGTCGATCTTCTCGCGCTGGTGGTTCGCCAGGCTCTCGACGGCGTTGGCGTAGACGGAAAGCGCCGCGCTGAACTTGGTGTCGACCAGCACATTGGCTTCGTCGAGCTTCTTCTCGTCCTTCAGCTTGTTGAGCGTGCCCACGGTCTCGAGCACGACGACGCGCGCCGCGACCACCGCCGCATAGAGCGCCTTTTCTTCCGGGCTGGCGAGCATCGCCTCCAGCTGCTTCTGCGCCGGCGTGATGCGCGCCGATCCGGCCGCCTGGAGCTTGGCGAAATACGCCGCGATCTCGGGATCGGTGGTTTTGACCATCGCGTAGTTGGCGACGGTGTTCGACTTGAGCAGGCTCAGCCATTCGGTCGCCAGGCGCTCCTTGACCAGCGCGCCCTGCACCATCTCGTCGGTCGCCTGGCCCACGTTCGTGAGGCGAAGCACTCCGGTGCCCGCAATGAACGCCATCAGCAGCAGCAACGCCGCGAAGCCGAGCCCGAGGCGGGTGCCGATTTTCAGATCCTTCAAACTCATTGCGCTTTTCTTCCTTCAATAACGGGGAGCGGTGGCCGCATCGCGCGGCGGGCCACCGGCATGACATGGCTTCATGTCGGGGCGGCCTGCGCCACCCCGTCTCCCTGTTATCGGCAGCGCGCCGCCAGACTTGAGTCTTTTTTCTGAATATCGGTGCGGATCGGGGCGCGGGCGCATGCGTTCTCTGTCAGGCGTCGGTGGCGTTGACGTGCTGGAACACCCGGTCCAGCCGCTCGGCGACCTTCGCGTCGTGGCGGGTCGAACGCGCCCGTGCACGTGCCGCAAGACCCGCGAGGCCAAGGCCGGTCAGGCAGGCGGCGCCGGCCAGCGCCCACACGGCATGAAGTGCCCAAGCGCAGCCGGTACCGACACGGAAGCCGAGGAAGAGCGCCACGGCCAACAACAGGAGCAATGCAGCGAAGCCCATGCCGACGCGGCGCAAGGCTTTCGGATGGAAATGCGTAGACACGGGGCGTTCAAGCCACGACGGCTTCGTCGGCGTCGAGCTTGAAGGTGCTGACAGCCTCTACGAGGTTGCTCGCCTGCTCCTGCAGCGACTGCGCCGCGGCCGACGCTTCTTCGACCAGCGCTGCGTTCTGCTGCGTCAGCTGGTCCATCTGCGTGATCGCCTGGTTGATCTGCTCGATGCCCGAGGTCTGCTCCTGGCTGGCCGCAGTGATCTCGCCCATGATGTCCGTCACGCGCTTCACGCTGCCCACGATCTCTTCCATCGTGCGGCCGGCTTCGGCAACCTGCTTGCTGCCTTCTTCGACCTTCTCTACCGAGTCGCCGATCAGGGTCTTGATTTCCTTGGCGGCTGCGGCGGAGCGCTGTGCGAGGCTGCGAACTTCAGAAGCAACCACCGCAAAGCCTCGGCCTTGCTCACCGGCACGCGCTGCTTCAACGGCCGCATTCAGCGCGAGGATGTTGGTCTGGAACGCGATGCCATCGATCACACCGATGATGTCGACGATCTTCCTGGACGACGCATTGATCGAGCCCATCGTGTCCACGACTTGCGACACGACAGCGCCACCCTTGACGGCGACTTCCGAAGCCGACACCGCCAGCTGGTTCGCCTGTCGCGCGTTGTCCGCGTTCTGCTTCACCGTCGAGGTCAGCTCCTCCATCGACGCTGCTGTCTGCTCCAGCGAACTCGCCTGCTCTTCCGTGCGTGACGACAGGTCCTGGTTCCCCGCCGCAATCTGCCGTGACGCCACCGCGATCGAATCGGTCGAGGCCTTGATGCGCGTCACGAGGTCGGTGAGCGTGTCCTCCATCTCGCCCATGCCACGCAGCAGCCGGCCGAAGTCGCCGCCACGGTCGGTCTCGAACTCCTGGCTCAGGTCGCCGGAGGCCACGGTCTCGGCGATCAGCAGCGCCTCGGCGATCGGCTGGGCGATGCTGCGCGTGAGCAGCCACGCGAGCACCGCGCCCAGCGCGAGCGCGGCCGCGGCCAGCGCGACGATGTAGAGACGGCCTGCGCGGTACTGCGCGTCGATGGCGGCGGCCGTTCTGTCGATGTGCTTTTGCTGGTGCGTCACCATCGCGCGGATGCTCGCGTCGTAGCCGTCGAGCATCGGCAGCAGCTGCGTGTCGGTGCGCGTCGCGGCCTCGTCCTTCTGGCCGTCGGCCTTCAGCTGGAGGATCTGCTTGCGCAGCGCGATGTAGTCGCCGCGCCGCTTCTGGATGTCGGCGCTCAGTGCCAGTTCTTCGGGCGTGCTGAGCAGCGCCTCGAGCGCCGTCTGCGTCTCGGAAATGGTGGCGCTGGTCGCGGCGATCTGCTTTTGCAGATAAGCCTGCACCTGCGCGTCGTCGCTCTTGAGCAGCGAGAAGGTGCGCACGCTGTTGGTGGCGGTGCCCAGCTGCCAGGCCGTGGCCAGGCGCTCCTTCGACAGGGTGCGCGAGGCCAGGTCTTGCGTGGCTTCGCCCACGCCCTGCAGCCGCAGCACGCCGATGCCCGCCACGGCCACCAGCAGCGCCAGCACCAGCGCAAAGCCGGCGCCCAGCCGCATTCCGGTCGTCCAATTCTTGATCGTCATTCGCTTGTCTCCTCTCGGGGCCTCTCGTGTCGTTGTTCTCGGGTCCGGGCAGTCAAGTCAGGCTGTGCGAGCGGCTCAGCCGAACTTCTGCATGATGCGAACCAGCTTCTCGCCGTACTTCGGATCGGTGGCGTAGCCCGCGCGCTGCAGGCCGTGCGCGGCCTCGGCCGGATCGGCGGTCGCCAGCACGTTCGCGTAGCGCGGGTTGCGCGTGATGAAGCGCGCGTGGTCGGTGAAGGCCTCCTCGTACGAGGCATAAGCCCGGAACTTGGCGCGCACCTTCTGCGGCTCGCCGTCGATGTATTCGGTGGTGGTGGTCTCGACCGTGGCACCCTTCCAGCCCTTGTCGGCCTTGATGCCGAAGAGGTTGAAGCTTTGCGTGCCGTCGTCGGCGCGGATCTCGCGCTTGCCCCAGCCGGATTCGAGCGCGGCCTGCGCCAGGATCAGCGGCGCGGGCACACCGCTGGCGGCGCTGGCCGCCTGTGCCGAGGCGCCCATGCGGTCCACGAACGCATCGACCTGGCCTTGCAGCGAGGCGTTCGCGGCCGGTGCAGGGCCGCTCTTCATTTGATAGACACCGAGGTCGGCTGCAGTCGACACGCGCGCGCCAGGCGCCGAGCCGATGGGAATGCCCGCGCGCGGACCGTACGGCAAGCCGGCGGGCGGCTCGAGCGACATCGGGCGCGTGCCGATGCCATGGTCGGCTTCAGGCGCCGCCGAAGGCATCTGCCGCCGCAGCTGCGCCAGCATCGCTTCGGCAAGCCCCACGCCGCGCCCCGAAAGGTTCTGCGTGAGCTGCTGGTCGAACATCGACAAGTAGACCTTCTGGTCCTGGCTGTCGAGCAGGCCGCTCGAGGACGTGGCCTCGCGCATGCTCTTGAGCACCATGTTCATGAACAGCGCCTCGAACTGGCGCGAGACCTGTTGCAGGCCCTCTTCGGGCGAAGTGCGCACGGTGCGCCGCAGCGCATCGACGCCCTGCACGTCGAGCGCAAAACGCTGGTCGAGCGCACCGCTGCGGCTGGCCGCGTCGGTGCCGGTCCATGCGGTGTTGGCGGAGATGGTCATGCCGTCGTCCTCAGATGATCTCGAGTTCGGCGCTCAAGGCACCGGCCGACTTCATGGCCTGCAGGATCGACACCAGGTCCTGCGGGTTCGCGCCCAGGCTGTTCAGCCCCTTCACCACATCGGCCAGCGACGCACCGCCGCGCACCATCTGGATCGCGCCGCCGCCCTGGTTGACGGAAATCTGCGAGGTCTGCGCCACCACCGTGCTGCCGCCCGAGAACGCGCCCGGCTGGCTGATCACCGGCTCGGTGTTGATCACCACCGACAGGTTGCCGTGCGCCACGGCGCAGTCTTTGACGCGCACCGCCTGGTTCATCACGACCGAGCCCGTGCGCGCATTCACCACCACCCGCGCGCCCGCCTGCGTGGGCGTGACTTCGAGCTCCTGCAGCTGCGCGAGAAAGCCCACGCGCCGCTGCGGCTCGGGCGCCTGCACGCGGATCACGCGCGCGTCCATCGCCTCGGCGGTGCCGGCGCCGAACTGGCGGTTGATCGCGTCCATGGCGCGCTGTGCGGTGCCGAAGTCGGAGCGGTTCAGCTCGATGGTGAATGAACCCTCCGCGCCCACCGGCGCCTCGACCGTGCGCTCCACCAGCGCGCCGGCGGGAATGCGCCCCGAGCTCAGCTGGTTGACCTGCACCTTGCTGCCGTTGGCCGCGGCGCCCGCACCGCCCACCACCATGTTGCCCTGCGCCACGGCGTACGTTGCGCCGTCCACGCCCTTGAGGGGCGTCATCAGCAGCGTGCCGCCGCGCAGGCTCTTGGCATTGCCCATCGACGACACCGTGACGTCGATGTTCTGGCCCGGCCGCGCGAACGACGGCAGCGTGGCCGTCACCATCACGGCCGCCACGTTCTTCAGCTGCATGTTCACGCCCTGCGGGATCGTGATGCCCAGCTGCTGCAGCATGTTGTTCAGGCTCTGCGTGGTGAACGGCGTCTGCATCGTCTGGTCGCCCGTGCCGTCCAGCCCGACCATGAGGCCGTAGCCGATGAGCGGGTTGTCGCGCACGCCCTGGATGCTGGCGAGTTCCTTCAGGCGCTCGGCGTGCGCGGGCGCGATGAACAGGAGCGCGCACAACGCCGCCATGCGCCAGCGATTCGAGGTGCGCGAAAAGGGGAGGTGTGTCATCAGAATGGCATCACGTTCAAGAAGATGCGTTGCATCCAGCCCATGTGCTGGGCTTCATCGATGTAGCCCTTGGCCGAGTACTCGATGCGCGCATCGGCCACCAGTGTCGAGGGCACGGTGTTGTTGCCCGACACGGTGCGCGGGTTCACCACGCCCGAGAAGCGGATGTACTCCGTGCCCTGGTTGATGCCCATCTGCTTCTCGCCGCTCACCAGCAGGTTGCCGTTGCTCATCACGTCGGTCACGGTGACGGTGATCACGCCGTTGAAGGTGTTGTTGGCGTTGGCGCCGCCCTTGGCGTTGAGCGTGTTGGTGCCCGACAGCTTGGTCTCCTGCCCGTCGAGCAGGCCGCCGATGAGCTTCGGAATGGCCGCGAACACGCCGGTCGTGTTGCCTGTGCGGCTGGCGTTGGCGCCCGAGTTCTTGGTCGCGTTGACCTTCTCGCTGATGACGATGGTGAGGATGTCGCCGACGTTGCGCGGGCGGCGGTCTTCGAACAGCGCGTTGGCGCCGGGGCCGTCCTGGAAGATCGCACCGGGGGCGCGCCGCGCCTGCACGGCCGCGTACTGGTCGGCGCGCGCGGTCATCGGCTGGTGCACCAGCGGCTCGCGCGGCACCTGCGCGCAACCGGCGGCCAGCGCGGCCACGAGCAGCAGCGCCGCACGGCGAAGAAGACGCTCCCCCGCACGCATCACAACTGGGCCAGGCGCTGCAGCATCTGGTCGGACGTTTGGACCGCCTTGCTGTTGATCTCGTACGAGCGCTGGGTGGCGATCATGTTGACCAGCTCTTCCACCACGTTGACGTTGGAGGCCTCGACATAGCCCTGGCTCAGCGTGCCCGCGCCGTCCACGCCGGGGTTCACCTGGTTGGGCGCGCCCGACGCATCGGTCTCGGCGTACAGGTTCTCGCCCTGGCTCTGCAGGCCCGTGGGGTTGACGAAGGTCGCGAGCTGCAGCTGGCCGACCTGCACGGTGTTGGTGGCGCCCGCCTGCACCACCGACACGATGCCGTCGCGGCCCACGGTGATGCTGGTGGCGTTGGCCGGGATGGTGATGGCCGGCTGCACCGGGAAGCCGCTGGCCGTGACCAGCTGGCCGTCGCGGTCGGTCTGGAACGAGCCGTCGCGCGTGTACGAGGTGGTGCCGTCGGGCATCAGCACCTGGAAGAAGCCGCCGCCGCTGATGGCCACGTCGGTCGGCTTGTCGGTCTTGGTGAGGTTGCCCTGCGAGTGGATGCGCTCGGTGGCGACCACGTGCACCCCGGTGCCGACCTGCAGGCCCGAGGGCAGGCGCGTCTGGTCGGAGCTCTGGCCGCCGACCTGACGCAGGTTCTGGTAGACCAGGTCTTCGAACACGGCGCGGCTGCGCTTGAAGCCGGTGGTGCCGACGTTGGCCAGGTTGTTCGACACGACGTCCAGCTGCGTCTGCTGCGCGTCCAGGCCGGTCTTGGCGATGTAGAGGGAGCGGATCATTGGAGGGGAATTCTTGGGATGGGGTTAGCCGTAGGCCAGCAGCTTGTTGGCGGTCTGCGCGTTGATGTCGGCGGTCTGCAGCGACTTCATCTGCATCTCGAAGCTGCGCGCGTTGGCGATCATTGCGACCATCGCATCGACCGGCTGCACGTTGCTGCCCTCGATGGCGCCCGAGATCAGCGTCACGGCCTCGTCGGCCTCGGCCGGCGGCAGGTCGGCGCGCATGCGGAACAGGCCGTCGTCGCCGCGCACGAGGTCGGTCGTCGGCGGGTTGACCAGCTTGAGCCGGCCCACTTCGGCGATGCCGGTGAGCACGGTCGAGGCCGCATCGCGCGAACCCACGAGGCCGTTCGACGCAATGCTCACAGCCGAACCCGGCGGCACGGTGAGTGCGCCGTTGTCGCCCACCACGGGGCGCCCGCCCATCGTCGTGAGCTGGCCGTCGGCGCCGATCTGCAGGTTGCCGACGCGCGTGTAGGCCTCGCCGCCGTCGGCCGCCTGCACCACCAGCCAGCCCTCGCCGCCCACGGCCACGTCGAGCGCGCGGCCGGTCTGCGTGAGCGGGCCGTGGGTGAAGTCGGCGCCGGGCGTTGTGGCGGCCACGAAGGCGCGCGTGGGCGCTTCCTCGCCGACCACGGGCACGGCGCGAAAGGTCGCGATCTGCGCACGGAAGCCCGGCGTCGAGACGTTCGCCATGTTGTTGGCGACCACGGCCTGCTGCTCCATGGCCTGCTTGGCGCCGCTCATGGCGACATACAGCATTCGATCCACGCGATGCTCCCGGTCAGCGGATGTTCATGAGCGTCTGCATGACCTGGTCCTGCGTCTTCACGGTCTGCGCGTTGGCCTGGTAGTTGCGCTGCGCGACGATGAGGTTCACCAGCTCGGAGGTCAGGTCGACGTTGGACGACTCCAGCGCGCCCGAGGCCAGCGAGCCGGCCTTGGTGCCTTCGCCCGGCGTGCCGGTGAGCGCATTGCCCGAGGCCTGCGTCTCGGCCCACACGTTGTTGCCCTTGGGCTCCAGGCCGTTCGGGTTGGCGAACGACGACAGCACGACCTGGCCCAGCAGACGCGTCTGCTCGTTGGAGAACTTGCCGGTGATGGTGCCGTCGGGGTTGATCGAGAACGCGGTGAGCTCGCCCGACTTGTAGCCGTCCTGGCCCAGCTTGCTCATGCCGTTGGCGCTGCCGAACTGCGTGGTGCCCGTGAGGTCGACCGAGGTGGTGAGCGGCGAGGCGCCGTTGGTGAAGGTGAGCGGTCCGATGTTGAACGCGCCCGAGGCCGGTGCGGTCATGACGCCCTTGGCGTCGAAGGTCACGTTGGACAGCGCGGCGCCGCCGTTCAGCGGTGCGCCGTCGGAGGTGCCGTACACGTTCCAGGTGTTGGCCGCCGTCTTCACGAAGTACACGGCCACGTCGTGCGGGTTGCCCAGCGAGTCGTAGATAGGCCCGATCGCGTTCGGGTAGTTGTAGGTGGCGGCGTCGGTGGGGTTGAACGGCGTCTTGGCGGGCACCGTGCTGCGCGCGTCGAGGTTGAACTGCGCGTCGACGTTGGCCGTGGGCTTGGGCGGCATCATGCCGCCCTGCACCTGGATCGGCCCCGGCGTGCCGCCGCTGATGCCGCCGCTGGCGTTGGCGCCGTAGCCGGTGAGCTGCAGGCCCTGCGCGTTGACGATGTAGCCGTCCTTGTCGCGCGTGAACTGGCCGTTGCGCGAGTAGAAGACCTCGCCGCTGGTGCTGGCCAGGCGGAAGAAGCCGTCGCCGTTGAGGATGGCCACGTCGAGCGGGCGCGTGCTCGACTGCGTCACGCCCTGCGTGAAGTTCTGCGTCACGCCCGACACCGAAGCGCCCAGGCCCACGCGCGAGCCGGCGTACACGTCCTGGAAGGTGGCGGCGGCCGACTTGTAGCCCACCGTGCCCGAGTTGGCGATGTTGTTGCCGATGACGTCGAGGTTTGCCGCGGCCACGCCGAGTCCGCTGATGCCTTGGGAAAAACTCATGAGAGGGTCCTTGTTCGATGCGAGGAAAAGATGCGCAGCCCACGCGGGCCACGGCGAAAACGAAGACGAAGATGAAAGCTCAGAGGAACAGGCGCACGTCGCCCAGGCCGATGCTGGCGCCCGAGGCCAGCTCGAGCGTCACGCCGTCGGCGCCCTGCTTCACGGCGGCCACCTGCGAGAAGGTGAGCGCGGTGGCCTTCACCGTCGTGCCGTTGTTGCTGGCATCGACCGTGAAGCGGTAGGCGCCCGGCGGCACCGCGACGCCCAGGTCGTCCTTGCCGTCCCAGGTGACGGCGTTGACGCCTTCCTTCATGGCGCCCGCATCGAGCGTGCGGATCACCTTGCCGGTGCTGTCGACGATCTTGATCTCGACATCGGCGGCGGTGCCCGGCAGTTGCACCGCGAAGGCCTGCGTGGCGGGGTCCTTGCCGTCTTCGGGCTTCTTGGTGGTGAGCACGTCGCCGGGCGACAGCACGTTGTAGCCAATGAGCGAGGTGGCCTGCAGCAGCTGGTTGGCGCCGGTCTGGTTGACGAGGCCGGAGAGCGTGGCGTTGAGCTTCTCGATGCCGCTCACGGTGCTCATCTGCGCGAGCTGCGAGGTGAGCTCGGCGTTCTGCATCGGGTTGAGCGGGTCCTGGTTGTTCAGCTGCGTGACGAGCAGCTTGAGAAAGCGCTGCTCGCTGTCGGCGCTGGACACGTTGTTGTTGCTGTTCGCCGCCGTGGGCGCGTTCAGCCCGCTGATGGACGAGGTGTCGGAAAGGGCCATGGGGTCGGGGTTCTTCCTGCGGGAGGTGTGCGTGCGTGCGTGGGTTACTGGCCGATGGTCAGCGTCTTGACCATCAGCGTCTTGGCCGTGTTGAGCACCTCGACGTTGGCCTGGTAGCTGCGCGAGGCCGAGATCATGTTGGTCATCTCTTCGACCACGTTGACGTTGGGCATCGCCACGTAGCCCTGCGCATTGGCGTGCGGGCTCTTGGGGTCGAACACCAGCTTGGCGGGCGACGGGTCTTCGATGACGCCGGACACCTTGACACCGCCGATGTCGCGCCGACCCGAAGCCGCCACCTCGAACACCACCTGCTTGGCGCGGTAGGGCTGGCCGTCGGGGCCGGCCACGCTCTCGGCGTTGGCGAGGTTGCTCGCGGTCACGTTCATGCGCTGCGATTGCGCGGTCATGGCGGAGCCCGCCACGTCGAAGATGTTCATGGCTGTACCGCCGACAGGAGCGATTTGATCTTGGCGTTGATGAGGGTGAGGTTCGACTCGTAGCGCAGCGCGTTGTCGGCGAAGGCCACGCGCTCGACGTCCATCTCGACCGTGTTGCCGTCGAGGCTGGACTGGTGCGGCACGCGGTACTGCAGGTCGTGGCCGGCCGTGGCCTGCGCCTGGCCCGCGAGATGGCGCGACGAGGTGGTGGCCATCGACACCGACGACGATGCACGACCGCGCTCGACGGCTTCGCTCAGGCGCGCGCCGAAGTCGAAGTCGCGCGCCTTGTAGTTCGGCGTGTCGGCATGGGCGATGTTGGCCGCGAGCACCTCCTGGCGTTCTGCCCGGAGATGGAGCGCTTCGCGGTGGAAGCGAAACGCCGCATCCAGCTTGTCGATCATCTTTGTTCCATCTGTTGAGGCGTCGCCAGTGCACGGGGCGCAGCGACCGATGGAAAGCGAGTCTATGCATGCCGCGCGTTGGCAATCGCCCGAACAAAGGGGGGTTTCGCCTGCTGCTCGCACCTTCGCTCGCAGGGCAAATTCATAAAAATCCAGGGGCGCCGGTTCGGCTTCCTTGCACCGGTGCCTTCGATTTTTCGCCCCACTTCTTCGCCTTCGATGACCCTCTCGCCGCTTCGCCGACACCTGCTGCGCACCGCCTGTGCGATGGGGATGGCGTGCGCGATGTCGTCCGCTGCGGTCGCAAGCGATGCAGCCGAGAAGGCCGTCGAAACCTACCTCCAGGTGCAAAGCGCCGGCCTGCCGGGCCAGGTGACGGTGAGCCTCGAAGGACGTGGCACGTCGGCGCTGCCGCCGTGCGACGCGCCCGAGGTGTTCCTGCCGCCGGGCGTCACGCCGTGGGGCCGTATCTCGGTGGGCGTGCGCTGCCATGCCGAGCGGCCATGGACGCGCTTCGTGCAGGCGCGCGTCGCGGTGCAAGGCCGCTACCTGGTGGCTGCGCACGCCATCGACGCGGGCCGCCCGCTGGGTGCCGGCGACGTGGTCGAGCGCACCGGCGACCTCACGCGGCTGCCGCGCTCGGTGGTCACCAGCGCGGCCGAGCTGGCCGGCATGGTGAGCGCCAACCGCGTGGCGCCCGGCGCGCCGATCCGCAAGGAGCTGCTGCGCGGCGTTGCCGTGATCCAGCAGGGCCAGGCCGTGAAGGTGGTGGCGCAGGGGCCGGGCTTTGTCGTCAGCACCGAGGGCAAGGCCCTGAGCGGCGCCGCGGTGGGTGCGGTGGTGCAGGCCAAGACCCTGGACGGCCGGGTGATTCGCGGCGTGGCCGACGAGGAAGGACAGGTCCGGCTGGTGCAGTAGCGGCCGCCGCGTCCGCGCAGGCTTCACTTCATGCACGCCCTTCCTAAAGTTCTTGCACCGGCTGCCGATATACGGGTCAGCCCCTGAGGAATCACCTTGAAAATCGATCCCACCGCCCCTTCGGCCACGCCCCTGCACCGCACCCCCGCCCCGGGTGCGCCGGCTCCGTCGACGTCCGCCGAGGCCGTGCAGCGCCCGAAGGAAGCGACCCCCGTTTCTGCGCTCGTCCATGCGATGCCCGCCGCCGTGGGGGGCAGCGATTTCGACGCGGCGCGCGTGGCCGCCATCCGCGAGGACATTCGCGCCGGCCGCTACGAGATCCGTCCCGAGCGCATCGCCGACGGCCTGCTGGCCAGCGTGCGCGAGCTGCTCGCACCGAAGGGCGAGGCATGACGACCTTGCTGGCACAGCTGCGTGCGGAAGCGGGCTGCATCGAGGAATTTCTCGCGGTGTTGGACGAGGAGGCCCAGGCCATGTCGGACAGCGCCTTCGACGCGCTGAACGCCATCGCCGGCCGCAAGACCGCGCTGCTCGACCGCATGGCCGAACTCGACCAGCAGCGTGAATCGCTGCAGGCGGCGCTGGGCTTCGGGCCCGGCCGCGCGGGTGCGGATGCGGCCGCTGCAGCGGGCGGTGAACCCACGCGCCAGGCCTGGCGCGAGCTGCTCGCGCTTGCCGAAGAAGCACGCAACCGCAACCTGCACAACGGCACGCTGGTGTACGCGCACCTCGACTTCACGCAGCAGGCGCTGCACTTCCTGCAGGCCCGCGCCCAACCCTTCTACGGCCCCGACGGCGTGCGCAAGACGCAGGCCGGCGCGGGCACCCGGCTGGCGGCCGGCTGAGCAGTCTCGTGAACGCGTCCGCACGTTTCGCACCCGCACGCACAGCGATCCCGCTGGTGCTGCTGTGGCTCGCGTGCGCCGGCGCCCATGCCTTCGAACTCGCGCCCGCCGTGCGGTCGGACGACGCCATCAACCTCGGCCAGCTGCACCCGGTGCGCACGGCCGTCGGCGACACGGCGCGCATCGCGTACTCGGGCGCGGCCATGGCCATTGCCATGTCCTCCGCCTACGTGCCGTCGTACCGGCCCGGCGAACAGGCCGTCGGCCTGGCCTTCGGTACCTACCGGGGCTACACGGCCGCGTCGCTGGGCTTCAAGCGCACGTCGGGCGACGGCGACACGGCCTGGGGCATGGCGGTGTCCAGCACGGGCCGGGAGTGGGGCTTCAACGCGGGCATCGGCTGGAAGCTGCCGCGCAGCACCGCCGCCGCCCGCCCCTGACCGCCATGCCATCAACCCGGGACGCCCTTCACCACCTTCGCATGGATGCCACCGACATGAAGACGTCTCCTTCCACCCCAATTCCTCGCCACCAGAAGGTCGCCAGCCCGGGAGCCCGCGCATGATGGCCGCGCAGCAAGGCGCGCGGCGCATCGCGCTGGTCGGTTGCGACGAAGCGCAAGAGGCCGGCTGGGGCAACCGCCTGCGCCTGATGGGCTGCGACCCCGTGTGCTTCGGCGACAGCACCGACTTTTTGCTGGCCATCACGCAGGGCCAGCAGTTCGGCCTGTTGCTGGTCGTGCTGAAAGACGAAGGCGCGTGGCCGATCCTCACGGCGATGTGCCGCGCGCTGCGCATTCCGATTTTTCTGGTGGCGCGCGCGTCGCAGCGCGATCTGCTGGTCGATGTGCTGTCGGCCGCGGGCGGCGAGACGCAGGGCGCGAGCATCGACTTCGCGGTGCTGCCCGTCGACGAGTTCGAGCTGGAACTGCGCGTGCGCGAATCGCTGCGGCGCAACCGCACCTTGCTGCAACCGCAGGCCGCGGCCGCGTGCTTCGGCGACTACCAGTTCCTCGGCGAGCGCCGCGTGGTGGCCTACGGCGGCACCGAGGTGCGCCTGAAGCCGCGCGAGTTCGAACTGGCACTGCTGCTGTTCCGCAACGCGGGCCGGCTGCTGGAGCGCGACTGGCTGCTGGCCTCGCTGTGGGTGGACGCGCGCATCGAACGCACGAGCCGCACGCTCGACTGCTGCGTGGCCAGCATCCGCCGCAAGCTGTCGCTGCACAAGGGCGGCGAGTTCGTGCTGGTCTCGGTGTATGGGCGGGGCTACGAGCTGCGGCACATGGCGCCGGTGGCGCGGCGCGTGTCTGAAGTTGATGAAGCGCCGCTGATCGACACCGCCGATTTTCCCGACACGTCGAACGAGCCGGTGTGGCTCGGCGAGAGCGCGCGGGCCTGAGAGCGCATGGCCCGGCGATGAAAACTGTGACGACCTCCGGCCTCGAGGAACCACCCCGAAGGGCGGGTGCCGAAGCGTCCTCTACCAACGCCAGAAGACCGTCGCCGCCAGTATCGGCGGCCAACCTGAAGCCTGGCTGAAGCCCCGCACAAAACCCTTCTTGCTTCCGCACTCAGCCGCCGGTCAGCGAACTTGCGTTCAATGACAGGCCACACCGTGAGGGGGAGATTCATTGCAGGACACCATGAGACTACTCGCAGAGGCATCGCTGATTCTTGCCCTGGCCATCGTCCTAGGCGGGTTGGTGCTCGGGCTGCTGGCCGGGCCTCAGGACCCTGACGATTAAGGTTGGCCGTCCGGCGCCATGGCGGCGAGGAACTGCTGCGCCACGGCCGCAATGATTTCTGCGCGTGGCGCATTGCGCAGCTGCACCAATGCGAGTTCGCGGCGCTCGGCGGCCTGTGGAATGGGCAGCAGCCGCAGCATCGGGTCGGCGCCCCAGTCACGCTCCGCCAAGTGCGGCAACACGGCGACGCCCAACCCGTCACGCACCAGGTCGACGATCGCCTCGATCGAGTTCAGCTCCAAAAATTCCTGCGGCTTGGCGCGCAGCCGGCGCAACGTGCGCTCCACCAGCTCGCCGGTGTGCTCGCCGCGGTCGAAGCGGATGAAGGGGTAGCGCTCCACCATGGCACGCGGGCTGGCGGGGCGCGAGGCGGCCGGCGTGAGCAGCACCATCGGTTCGGCATACAGCGGCGTCCAGATGAGCGACGGCCGGTGGACGGCCGGGTTGTGCACGACCACCGCGGCATCGAGGTCGCGGCTTTCGACCTGTGCGATGAGCGGGTTCGACTTGCCCGAGACCACGTGCAAGTCGACCGCCGGATGGCGGCGCTTGAGTTCCAGCGTGGCGCGCACCAGCTGCCCCAGCCCCGACACGATGGCGCCGAACTGCACGGTGCCGGCCAGCGGCGCGTCGGCCTGCGTGCCGTGGCGGGCCTGCTCGTACAGCGAGACAATCTGCGTGGCCACCGGCACCAGCGCACGCCCCTGCTCGTTGAGCGCGACCAGCTTGCCGCGCCGCGCGAAGAGCGGGCGCTTGAGGTCGCTTTCGAGGGTGCGCATCTGCAGGCCGACGGCCGCCTGCGTGAGCGCAACGCGCTGCGCGGCCGCGGTGAAGGAGCCTTCGGCGGCCACGGCAAGGAAGGTGCGAAGCACGCGCAGGCTGGGCATGATGAGAAAGCATTTCTTTCAAGTTGACGAAGAAATTATCGCTTTCTCAAAAGCTTTTCCATCATCAGAATCGCTGCTTCCGCTCGCGCGCCCGCGGGTGCCCTTCCCTGTTTTCGGACTCACCTTGACCACGCACCCCACCCGCCGACTGTTCGCCGCCCGCACCACGCTCGCCTTGCTCGTTGGCGCGCTGGGCCTGGTGAGTACTGCCGCCACCGCCGCCGAAGCCTGGCCCACGCAGCCGCTGAAGATGATCGTCGGCTTCGCGCCCGGCGGCGGCAACGACATCCTGGCGCGCATCCTCGCCAAGGAGCTGCAGCAGAGCCTGGGGCAGACCGTGGTGGTCGAGAACCGTGCAGGCGCCGGCGGCCTCATCGCCAGCGAGTTCGTCGCCAAGGCACCGAAGAACGGCCACACGCTGCTGCTGGGCTCCATCGGCGGCAACACGATTGCACCGGTGCTGGCCAAGAGCCTCAGCTTCGACCCGCGCAAAGACCTCGCGCCCATCTCGCTGGTGGCCGAGTCGGGCAACGCGCTGCTGGTCAACGCCAAGCTGCCGTACAAGAACGTGAAGGCCTTCATCGAGGCCGCGCGCAAGGAGCCGGGGCTCATCAACTACGCGTCGTCGGGCACCGGCTCGACCTTGCACCTGGCGGGCGCGCTGTTCGCGCAGCAAGCCAACGTGAACATCGTGCACATCCCGTACAAGGGCAACAGCCAGGCCCTCACCGACGTGGCCGGCGGCCAGGTGCAGGCGATTTTTTCGGGCATCCCACCCGCCATCGTCTCGGCCAAGACGGGCCAGACCCGCATCCTGGCCGTTACCAGCAAGCAGCGCGTGAAGTCCCTGCCCGACGTGCCCACCGTTGCCGAGGTCGGCCTGCCGGGCTACGCCTTCACGTCCTGGTACGGCCTGTTCACCACCGGCGGCACCGACCCGGCCATCGTCGAACGCTTGGCGCGCGAGGTGCACAAGATCATCCACAAGCCCGAGGTGCGGGCGCAGTTCGACATGCAGGGCGTGGAGCCGGTCACCAGCGAGCCCAAGGCTTTCGCCGCGCAGATCGACCGCGAACTCACGCGCTGGGGCCGCGACGTGAAGGCCATGAACATCACGCTCGATTGAGCGTTCGCATGCCGCCGCCGCGCGGCATGCACAAGGCCTTGGCGACCACGGCAGCGCCAGGCCCACAGCGCTCGACATCGGCGCTGTCGCTACATGCTCCACGCGTGCACGGCGCGGACTTTTCCGTGCCCGAGCTCCAAGTGTTTGATCGAGCCAACGGTCGCTGAAAGACCTGTCGAAAACCTGTCAGCGCTGGCGACAATCCGTCGCCCGCCGCCGGCAGTACACACACGCCGCAGCAGCGCGTCGCGTCTCATCGCGACAGGGAGGTACGACCCCGCTCGCACCTCCGGCCTCATGTCCAAAAAGTCAGAACTACAAGGAGAAGAACCATGACGCACGCGCGCAAGCTCGTGACCCTGATCGCCTGCCTCGCCCTGTCCGCCTGTGGCGGCGGTGGCGGAGACTCCGGCGGCGCCGGCTTTGCCGGGATCGGCATGCCCGGCACGCCGGGCACGTCCGCCGGTGCGCCGGACGATGGCGCCACACCGCCGGTGAGTCGCGTCGACGCGGCACTCGACAGCGGAGACCCGAGCGGCCTGCAGCCCGAGGACCGCGCCACGCTGCTGGAGCGCGCGACGCGCAAGGCCATCGAACTGCGTGCGCGCCCGCAGCAGGTATTGGCCGACATCTACAACACGAAGGGGCAGGTGCCGAACCTTGCGCTCGACATCAGCAAGAACAGCGCCGAGCTGACCCCGGCCAGCCTCACGCAGGCGATTCCATTCATCGTCGCGGATGACGGCTCAGGCATCGCGGCCATCGCCGAACTGGGCGACGGCCGCGCGCTGGCCTACGGTGCCGACGTGCTGGGCTGGATGGCCGGCACGACGAAAGAGCAGCAGCACCTGCCACTGTTCACGCGCGCCTTCACCTGGGTGATGACGGGGCAAGCCGACGGCACGCTGCCGGCCACGCTCAAGTTCAGCCAGGCGGGCTACAACGCAGGCGCCATCAAGAACTTCGCGACCCGCCTGCAAAAGAAGACGCAGGAGATCGCGTGCGACATCGCCTCGCCCACCAACACCTGCTGGCGCGACGCCGACCTGCTCGTCTTCGGCGCCAACGTGGCCGACAACCCGGCCCTGGGTGAGCTGGTGCGAAGCTACGTGAAGGCCGGCAAGGCCGTGATCTACATGCACAGCAGCTGGTGGACCGCCCCGGGCGGCACGCGGTTGCTGTCCAGCCTGGGCATGAACCTCGCCGCCGACCCCGGCAACTTCTTTGCGGCAGCACCGGGTTATTCAGTGGGCGCGAGCCGCACCGCTGCAGACGCCCTGGCGCGCGCCGACCAGCTCGGCAGCCTCGTGCACACGCTCGAGTGGCTCGCCAGGGACAAGTACACGCAGGACTTCGCCGTCGACAACGCCCCCATCGTCGGCATCGACGCGGCGCGCAAGGACCTGTCGAGCACCGAGCTGGCCGGCCGGTCGCTCTTCAAGACGGAGAACACCGAACTGCAGCGCCTGCTGGTGCTGTGGGCCGATGAATGGCGCCGCGACATCGCCTACGGCAAGATCAACCGCACCAGCGATGCGGCCAACTTCCTGCGCGCCTATGCGTCCGATTCGTGGCAAGCCTATGGCCGCACCGCGACCACGACGCAACCGGGCGGCCAGGGCGACTACATGCCCGCCGGCGCGCAGAAGCTCGCCACGAGCACGGACTACGAAACCATCGAGCTCACCTTGCCGCAAGGCAGCGGCAAGACCGCGATCGGCCGCGGCGCGATTCCGGCCAAGGCCCTGGCACTCGAGATTGCCGAAGCACCCGCCGGCGTGATCCTCGGCGTGCAGACCAGCCATGTCCGCACCTACGGCAACCCGCTGACGGACGCCGGCAACTACATCCGCCCGCGCCAGGCACCGTCCTGGACCGTGCCGCTGCAGCGCGATGCCGCCAACGACTTCGTCACGCCGTTCGGAGGCCCGCTGTTCCTGAGCTACAGCGGCGCCACGGCCGGGCAGAAGGTCAAGCTGCGCGTCAAGGGCACGATCAGGTACGCCCACTTCGACTTCAGCCAGGGCACGCCCGCGCAGGCCGAGCTGGACGCCACCATGGCCGCGCTGCAACGCCAGGACTACGGTTGGTCGACCTTCAAGTTCCGCGGCGGTGAACTGCAGCAGACGATTGCCGTCGCGCTCAAGAGCTTCAAGTCGGGCATGCCGGCGGGCACGCTGCGGACGCCGCAGGACCTCGTCACGCGGCGCATCGAAGGCATCCTCATGGACACCAACCACATGTCCAACGGCTACAACGACATGAAGATGCCCAGCACCGTGTCGACCTTGTGCACCAGCTTCGCGTGGGCCTGCGACGACGCCGTGCACAACGCGCCGGGCGTACAGCACTTCGTGAGCTGGCTGCCGAGGTGCGGCAGTGGTTGCTCGGGCAACCCGATCGACTCCGACAACTGGCCGATGGACATCGGCTGGGGCTGGCCGCACGAGCTGGGCCACAACACCGTGCAGCCCTGGATGCACATCGTGATCGACGACAAAGGCTGCAGCACCGAGTGCGACAACAACACGCTGTCCAGCGCCCACATGCTGCGCCGCTATGCCGTTCTCGGCGAGGACGACAGCGGCACCCGCACCGCCCACGCGGCCCTGTACAAGATGATCCAGGACAACCGGGCGCTTGCGCTCAGCGGTGAGCCACAGCGCGCGGACATGCAGGCCCGCCTGTGGGGCGGCCCGGAGCAAAGCCCCATGCTCGCCATGTACTTCCAGCTGGCGTTTCTCTACACCCAGGCCCGCCACAGCGAAGCCCAACCCACGGCCGCCAGCACGATCGAGTTCCTCACGCTGCTGTCGAAAGGCGGGCGCCTGGTCGCCAAGAAGTGGAGCACCAACACGGCGGGCAACTACGGCATGAGCGGCTACGCCAGCAACGACATTTCGAACCACGAACTGCTGTACGTGCTGAGCTCGAAGATCATCGGCCAGGACCTGCGCAACGTCTTCTCGATGTACGGCGTTCCGCTCACGCAGACTGCGCTGAATTCGGTGGCGGCGCTGACGCTTCCGCTGGCGCCGCAGCGGTTCTATGCCTTGGGGGCCGGCAAGGCCAACCAGTTGTCGACGGGGCAGTGGTTGTCGGTGCAGGGGCAGACGCCCGTTTATCCGTTCTGAGCGGGCGGGGGGATTGGTCACGGCGTTCCGTCGTGACCATGCCTCGTCTTCGACATCGCTCGAAAACTGCAGGTCTTGGGGTGAATCCGCCCAGGACTGCAGCGGCGGAACGGCCGAGGCCTCAATGCTGCGAGGCGCTGTTCAGGAACAAACAGGCAAAAAAATAGCCCCTTGCGGGGCCATTCTTGGAGGAGAGGGAGGCAGTCACATCGCTAGGATTCATGCGGCTTGCAGGCTCATTTTCTGCAGGATGCCTACTGCGATGCCTACTCACCGATTCGAATCCGCGTCTCCCTGGCGCAACGGAAGATCGCTCAGGCCGCTAGCGGCGCGGCGTCGAACAGCTCGACCGGCGGCACCTTCAGCAGCGCCCTCGCCTCTTCGACCGTGCAGGTCAGCCACCGGTCGAAGTCGTGCGCCTCGAGCGGGATCACCGAGCGCTTGTCCTGCTGGTCGGCCGGCAGCTTCGGATCGGGCTTGTGCATGCGGCCCATGAGCGGATGGCCGTCGGCGTTGATCGTCAACATCGTGTAGCTCTCGTGGATCTCGCCCGAGGCCTTGTCGGTCCAGGTGTTCCACAGCCCGGCGAGGCCCCACGGCGCACCGTCGGCGCGGCGGAATTGCCACCACACGTTCTTCCCGGTCTCCCAGTTCGGCTCGTCGAAGCTGACGGCCGGGATGATGCAGCGCTGGCCGCGCTTCCACGGGTCCTTGTAGCTGGCCTTCTGCTCGAGTTCTTCGCTGCGGGCGTTGTTGGTCGGGAACTTGAGCTTCGGCTCCTTGGCGAACCAGGGGATCAGGCCCCACTGGCCGGTCACCAGCTCGCGCTCGTAGTCGGTCACGTCCTTGGCTCGTCGGATGAACGGGCCAGGCGAGCGCGGGAACACGGCCTTCACCCACCGCGGCGGCGAGTTCTGGTGAACCTGCCAGAAACGCTCGACCTCGAGGTCATCAGGGGCGATGTACCGGTTGCACATCGTCAGCCCCTCAGGCCGTCACGCCAGTTGACCATGCGACGCAGCTCCTGGGCGCCGGCCTCGAAGGCTTCCATGTAGGTGCCGAAGGCTTCCTGAGAGGCCTTCAACTCCCCGTAGATCCTGGCGTCATCCTTCGATTCGATCATCACCCAGTAGTAGCGGCCCGGGTCCTGCTCGTCGACCGTCAGGGCGATTTGGCGTAGGTGGCTCATGCCCACATTCTGCACTCGGGCACCGGTTGACGGCTGGAAACCCCGGGGAGAAACTGTATATCCATACAGCATTTGAAGGGGAAACCATGCCAAAGAGAAAGACGAAACCAGAGCGCTCCTGGACCAACAGGTTCGTTCGGGAGTGGATCAGACTGGCCGACGGCGAGGCCGGGATCGAAGAGCTCTACGACCGGGCCGGCGATCTGGAGTTCAAGAACCGCCATCGAGACCCGCTCAAGGTCGCTGCGAAGGACTTTGCGGACGCAATCCGCCCGCGGCGCGAGCTGATACCGGGTTTCAACGCGCCATGACCTCGGGCCCACGACCATGAAAGAAGTCGAGTACTTCACCTTCATGATGCCGCCCAGCATCTGGAAGAAGAAGCCGCACCCGTCGAGCGTCAAGATGACCGTGGAGCATGCCGCAGAGAGCCACCCGGGCGCCGTTCCAATTCTGTCGTCGCGTGAGGTTCGCCGCGTGCTGGAGACCACCGAAGAAATGTTTAGGCACACCATCCCCCACAAGGGCCGGGCGAGAACGCCCGAAGAGGAGACCTATTCGGCCCGGCTGGTGTCAGGCATTGGGGCGAAGAGCGAACAGCTTGACGGCGAATCGGCACCGACGCCGGATATTACCCACAGGCAGTAAACGCGAAATACAACCCAAGGGTGGGATCGCCAGGCCGCCGCGGGCCGCCAGCGACAATTCGAGCATGAGCCAGACAGACTTTTTCCCCGCCTCTTCCACGATCCTTCGCATGCCGACCTGGCTGGGCCCCGACGTCACCCTGGACCACCACCTTCCGCACGCGATCGGCGACTACAAGGTCACGCCGGGCGCGGCCGGCGAGCGCTGGACCGTGACCTCCCTGAAGACCAACGAGGTGGTCTATAGCGGCATCGGCCCGGTCGAAGTCCTGAGGGGCCAGCCGGCGGCATGAAGACCTCGGAGCTAGGCGGTGCCACCCTGCATGCCTGGATCGCCAAGGCGCTGGGCGAAGAGCCCGGCACGGCGTACAGCACCTCCTGGCCAGGCTTCGATCAGCTGATCGAGCGCGAGGCAATCCACGTCGCCCCCATGCCCGGCAAGGCCTACCAGTGGTGCTCTATCGTGGTGGGCCGCCCGGGGGGCCGGCTGCCGGAAGGCCGCGGCCCGTGGCAGGAAGGGCCGAATCCTCGCATCGCCGTCGGTCGGGCTATCGTGGCCGCACGGTATGGATCAGAAGTGGCCGACCTGCTATAGATCAACACTTCTTGAACGCGGAATCCGAACTCAAAAAAGCCCCAGCCGGTTGGCTGAGGCTTTTCATGTTGACGCGTTCTGATGTGCTAGGCAAAGTTTCTTTGGATCTCATCCAATTTCGAAGGGGGCAATGTAATTATTGCCTTTATCCCATTCTGAATTTTCGAAAACGCGGCCATGCAAACGGCAACAGGAACGATGTAAATCCCCCAGCCGATGGTATTCCAAAGCAGAATCTTGTCCCCATACCTGACGACTCGCCTTCGCATCTCAATTAGCTCCTCGTCACCGCAAGAGTCAAATTCTTGAACACGGGCGATCGCTTCTTTTCGAAACCGCTCATCAGTATCAAACTTGTGCTTGAATGCGGCGAACGTCCAGAGATTGAACCTCGGCATATCATTGATCAAGTTCTGATAGGAGGATCGGACTCGAAGCGCATGTTGCCGATTGGGCCCGCTCGAACGCTCAAGCAATTCCTCAGCCTCTTCTGTGGCATGCAGCAGCTTTAGGCGAACAAGCATTTGCTCCGATGGAGCGAGAATTCCGTCGGCAATGAAGTGCAAGAACGCAAAAAGCGTCAGTGCAAGTATCAGTATTCCCAAAAAAATCATGATTATTTTCCTGGTTTGGGGAGTTTTTGCCCTGCCTTGAAGGCTTGCAATTGCTCCGTAAATTCTCTGCGCATCCTTTGCGCATGAAAATACCAACCAAAGACAGTCAATACGAACAACAAGAAGCCGAGGTAGTAGATGGAACCGAGCGCTTCGAAAATCCAACGGATCAACGGAACAATTTCTTGCTCTGGTATTCTCCAAATCAGCAACAGAGCAACGGCGCCGACAATGGCGAAAGGGAATTGCCCCTTATTGATGGATGTAATAAATACATCCCTAATGGCTTGTGCGTATCCAACCTTATCGGGCGCCGGGGCTCCGGTGGGTTTCGTTACTGCCACGTTCTATCTTCCGGGAAAGTCATCGATTGTAAGTATTTGTGATGACCTTCGAGCTTACAGAGCTACCGCAGGTTTGCAAGCGATGCAAGCCCTGTAGACAACATACTGTGGTTGTAGTTCAACATTTGGTCAAGTCGGCCAAGCGGCCGATCTTCACTTGACGGCGAGTGACGGCGGCCCCAGCAGCGCCCGATCGTTCTTCACGGTGCCGAGCAGAAGCTGCACTTCGTTGTCTCGCCCTTCAACAATGAGTCGGCCTCGCTCAAGAAGCTCTCGACTTCGTGCAGCCATGGCCGCGAGGACTCCGGATCGATCTGCGACACGCTGGCAGGCAGCGGGGTCGCTGACGGCCTGCTCGCGATCAAGGGCGGCGAAGGTGCGGTATTGCTCGCGCACCCTGACAAGCTCAGCAGCAACAGTGCGGCCACGGCCGGCCAGCACCGCGAGGCGCGCTTCGTATGCATCGACGTTCTCCTGTTGGGTTTTGGCATGCGACGCCATCAGCGTGACGGTGCGCTGCAGGTCGGCCAGCGCTGCCAGCGCGCGGGCGGTGTTCTCGTCGGCTCGGCTGCGCTTCTCGGTGGCCAGGTCAGCGCGGGCGCCGGCCGCGCGTGTGCGCTCTATGCCGGCCGTGGCCAGCGCAGCCACGAGCCCCAGCCCGAGCACCCAGAGCAGCGGGGTCTTGAGGTCGGGGAGCATTACCGGAGCCCCAAGGCCTCGCGAGCCTGCTGGTGGTAGCCCGGCCACGTTCGCGGGTGAGGCTTGCCCGGGCGCCAGGTGCGCAGGTACAGATCCCACGAAGCGCCTGCGTCTTCCTCGGCTGGCAGCGGGTAGGGATCGGTGTACAGCAGCAGCCGCGCCACGCCGGCGGCCAGCACGTCGTCGCGCTCCAGGGCGGCCCAGATCGTCGGCACGTCGAACGGCACGCCGCGCGCGTCGCACAGGTTGCGCAGGTGCCCTGTGCTGGCCGAGTGCGTGAACACGCCCTTGACGCCGCCGCCGCGCTCGAACTGCCAGAAGCCGCGGGCCGGGCCGTTGCCCATCTGGCGGCGATGCTCGAAGTGCGACTCTTGCAGCCCGATCGACAGCAGCATCACGCGCGCGCGGGGCGAGTCCATGCGCATCGGCAAGATGGCCAGTGCCGGATTGATCGCGGTCTTGATGAGTTGAGCGAGTTCCATCATCGGTCTCCGAGGGGTGAGTGATCCGTGCGGGTTTCGGGCGGTGCGCCGTTGCGCCACTGGCGCCGCGTCACCTCGAGGTGCAGCACGATCCCGCCGATGCCAGCGATCTCGTACCAGTCGACGCGCCGGTCGACGATCAAGTCGAGCAGCACGCCGCCCGCATAGATCGCCATGAGCGCGTAGACCAGCCACCAGATGAAGCGATTGCGCTTGCTCTTCATGAGACCGATGCGGCAGATGCAGCCGGCCAGCACCAGCACGCAGCCGGCCAGGCCGGCCAGGCGAAGGATCGTTTCCATCATTGACCTCCCAGCTTCTCGATGCGCTTCACGCCAGCATTGAGCAGCGCAGTCACGACGATCTGCGCGCCGTAGCCGGCCACCAGACTGGCCAGGATCAGCAGCGGGCGCGAATCGCTGTTGACGAAGGCAAGCGCACCGGTGCCGCACGCGGCGCCGATCAGCGTGGACAGCAGGATGAAAATCACCGTGCGGACCTTGCCCATCGACTCGGACTGGTAGAGCGCGAGCAGCGCCCCCACAAGCGCCCAGAGCAGCGAGTAATAGTCCACACCCAGCAGCGCCAGCGTGGCCATTGAGATGGCGCCGACGATCATGCCGGCAGTGGTGGTTGGCTCAGGCATGGGTTCCTTTCAGGAATGAAAAAACCCGCCGAAGCGGGTTGTGGTTGGCTGGCAAGGGTCACTCCCATGCTGAAGAGCCTGCAGGCAATGCATACGAGAATTCCGCGAGCTTGGTCCTGAGGGTGACAACGCCCCCCATGTTGGTCTCAGCCCAGTACGCCGGTTTTGAATTGGCGCCCGGCGCCGTCGCAGTAATCGTGGTGATCAGGGTGTTGTTTCGATAGAAGCGGACGAATGCCCCTGTGTGGCTGACGACAACGCCAATTACATCGCCGGCCGACCAGGCAGACCCGCCCGCATTGAAATTTCCTCCGTCGTAGAACGATTGCCCGTTCTTGCGGTAGACGGCCATCGCGGTTGCCGCGGTCCAGGCGTCAGGGAGCGTTCCCCAACTTGCGCCCAGCAACATCCCATCAGTGCCGGACCCGAGTGCATCTACCTTGAACTCGAAGTAATGAACGCCCGAGGACCGCGACGCGACACCGCGTATCCCTGCATTTGTACCGGTGGAGGCGGTCGCCGTCTTCGATCCTGAAGACAGCGAGAACACCGACCCGCCAGACGGACTGACATCCGCCACGTTCCACCCGCTACCACCGCCTGCGACAACTTGGTTTCGCAGTCTCAGGGCCGCAAATGGCTTCATGCTTCCTGCCCCACGGCGACCACATCCCACTTCGTGTCTTCGGTGTTGTAGATCATCGCCAGGTACAGCGTCTTGCTGACCACCGTCGTCGTCGGCAGAGTCACGCCGATCGCTCGGTACTGCGTCCCGTAGGTGATCGCCCTCGCCGTGCCGTTGTCCTTGATTCGGATCACAATGCCTAGGGCATCGATTGCCGTCCCAGTGGGATTCGCAAGAGCGAGCGCGGCGGCTTGGGCCGTCACCTTCACGATGTCATCCGCGAAGGTGGGCGTGACCGTGGCGGCAGAAGTGACGGCCTGAATCGCAGGAGCACGAAGGCCAGCGACGGTGAAACCGCCATCCTTGATCACCTTTCCGGTGATGCCATCGAAGACTGCCAATCGATCGGCAGTCACGCCGGCAGGGCCCACGACATCCCCCGATCCAACTCCAGCGCTTCCAAAGATGCCCGTCGAGCTGAGGCGCTCATCGGTGTAGCTGGTGACACTGGATGCCCCCGTCACCACCGTGTAAAGGCGGTAGTAGGTCGCGGCATCGTTCCAGTTGGTGTTGCTCGTGGACGAGCTGACCACGCCATCCGACTTCTTCCGAACGACATAGTTGGTGGAACTCGCAGTGAGCGTGACCTCGGTGTTCGCGCCATCGACGCCGTTGGCGCGGCCTCCGACTACCGCGAACTTCAATGGCCCCGTGATGCCCGCCGCCCAGCGGCCACCGATCAGCGCCTGGCTCCCTGCGTCGAAGAGTTCGTTGATCGAGGCGACGGCACCCGTGCCCTCGACTACTTGCGGAACCGGGGATGTTGAATTTGCCATTAGACGATTGCCTCAAGTGCTGCCCCGCGGCCGACTGACTCGCTGAGCTGGTAGATCCGGATGTAGAGAGTCGCCCCGGGCGTCAGGCCCATTGCTGCCTGCTGGGCGCTCGTGATGGTCAAGGTACGCGAGCTGCTGGCCATCGTTCCCGCTCGCGTTGCGAAGGAACTGCTCGTGAAGAAGTCGATGCTGTAGGCCTCGACCGCCTCCCCGAGCGGCACGGTGCCGCGTAGCGAATTCGACGAGAGTCGTGTGCGGCGCTCCCATGTCAGCGTCTGATCGTTCGTCGCCGCATTGCTCTTGCGAGCGCCCCACGGGCTGAACGGGCTCAACCCCTCAGCAGTGTTCGCAAACCGTTGCGACGAGGCGCTGGAGAAGCTACGGCCCTTCGCCACCGCACGGTAGCTCTTCGTGGTTCCAATTGAGCCAACGTCCATGTTCGGGCGAAGGATGCCAATGCGCGTCAACAGAACGAAGGTATCGCCTGCAGCGTGCGTTGATCGGTTGCGCTCAGTCCCGCGCATGCCACGCAGCAGGCCCGACAGCATGTATCGACCAGAGCCAAGAGACGCAGCCCGCAGGAACTGGATGACCTCCCACCGACCGTTTACGCCAACCATCGCGGCATTGACGGTGGTGGTGTAGAGAAGCGACCGCGTCGTGCTGCTCAACTCGCCACTCCCGACGTTGACGATCATGACGTTGGTCTCGTCCATGATGTTGGGCAGCCAAGGCCCCAGCGTACCTTCCACCAATCCACCGACCGCCGGGGCACTCGTCGCACCACGAGATTCCAGGCTGGCATCGTCGTTTCCCACAAACAGTTCGCCTGCAGTGCGCATCAACGCTGTATAGATTCCTGCATTGCTGTCTTCGTCCTTCAAGATCGGTCCGTCGATCAGTTGCAAGCGCGTCGGCGATGCCAGAGGCGCCACCGTCTGGCCCACATATCCAGTCGCGCCTACGCCCGTTTGCGTGTAGAGCTGTGCGTCCCCCGGCTCCACGTTGAACTCGCACAGCGCTCCAGTGTCGGTCATGCTGGTGATGCGCCAGAGCCTGAACGTCCCTCTGGGGTACTCGACGGTGATGCCATCACCCGCACTCAAGAAAGCGTACTTGCGCGAGACCTTGAGGCTGCGCAGGTTCTGGCTGCGCCACTGCGAAAACATGATCGTCTTGGCGATCCGGTTCGCTTGGTCCGAGTTCGTTGCAATCGGCAGTTCGTAGGTCTGATCCTCAGTCGACTCGGTGACCTGCCGCACCTCCGTCTCGCTCGCGGTCTGGTAGTCGAACGCAGGCTCGAGATAGCTGACCGTCACGCTGCGCGGCAGGTCCACCTCTTGGGTGCGGCTCAGCGGCATGGCGTCGGCCGATTCGCCGCCGCTCTCGGTCTGGCCTAGTTCGTCGTAGGAGATCGTCGCAACGGACGTGATGTTCTCGTACTTCTTGAACTTGATCAGTCCGTCCTCGTCCACGATGTATATCTGGAAGGCCGTCAGCAGCGGGTCAATGTTGGCTCTTGCGCTAGCCGGATTTGCGTAGCGGCACCCCCACACGACATCCGTGTCTGGTATTCCACTGACGTCGTAGCGCTGCTCCCCAGCACGCTCGCACTGGTCGGCAATGATGTCGGATACCTTCGCTTCATTCGGATTGAAGGCGGCAAACCGCAGGAATTGATAAACCGCCTCTTCCTCGGTGGGGAAGTTGGGTCCCACGATTGCGTAGCTTCCGTCCGTGAAGAATGTGCGTGCAGCGAAGGTCCCAGTGACGCCAGCGTCTCCCCCGGGACCGACATACACATACTCCGAAGCCGTCACCTGGTAGATTGCTCTGGAAAATGGATCTGCGATCCAGATTCGAACAAAGACCTGCCCGTCCGCATTGACGAAAATCTCCTCCATCGCAGCGTCCCCAGGAGTCCCGCGGTTTGGCCCCGTCACCGTCGACAAGAGTGCGCCCGTCGCCTGGTCAAACGTGTGCAGGCGGCTATCTTCACCCTCTCCGCCGGCCAGCACGTAGACGCGATCGTTGTACGCAGCGATCTGACGAAGGGCTCCTGACGCAGAGGCCAGGTTGATAGCCGAATCGTTGCGCAAGACGAAGACGGGCTTCGCGGTCATCGATTCGCCGATGCGCCCCACGATGAATTTCTCGGTGGTCACATCGAATGCAGCCGCAAGGCCAACCCCGGGGAATCCCCCCGCATAGAGCACAGGGCCCTCGTATGGAATGGTCCTTGTGCCTTCCTCAAGATTGATCGCCGTCACCCTCGTGACCCCGCCAGCAACATCTGGCACCACGACCAATGGCGACCCGCTTGCCGAATTGACTGGGGCTGCCTTGATCGAACCGGTCGACCCGGGCATTCTCGCGACGGCCACATGGCTGTAGACATCCGATCCGTTGGCGTCGGCCAGCACCACATCGAGCAAGAGAGGCAAACCGTCGCCGCTGTACCCCTGGTCTTGATTGAAATGCCACACAGCGCCCGGGCGGATGACTGCAGACGTCGAGAACGTCGGCCCAGAGGCGACAGTCGCAAACTCCGTTTCCTCGAAGACTGCATCGGCGCCAAAGCACAACTCGACAGAAATCTGAGGCACGCGACCATTCGGCGTCTCGAGGGCAATGATGTAGAGGCCGCAAACCCCGCGGTAGGCCGGCACACTGCCGGGACCGCCCATCCATGCCTCCATCAAAGCGATGGGCATCTGGTCTTCGTACCCGGGCATCACCGCGATCGCGGCATGCGGGTTCTCTTCGCTTGCGAGCGCTGAGCCAACCGGAATCCCGGAGGATCGGTCCCATTGCAACTTTCCGTCGACCCACATCTTCCGAATGGCGACGCTGACTCCGGCCGGCGGGGATTCGCACAGGGCGAGGAATCCGTGGATGTAGTACCGATAGGTCGTGTTCTCAGGCTCGCCACCCTTGCCGCCCGTGGTCGTTTCCTGCTCGATCTTGTCGGTGCTCCAGAGCCAGTTCCCACCCCAAACGTTGTTGCCGTAGTTGATGCCCTTCCCCACGCCGTAGGTCGACACGCTGACCTTCCGGTCGTCCAGGCGTGGGCCTTCGGTCTTTTCGCCAGGAGTCAGCAGCCCGCCGACCAAGGAACCAACGACAAAGCCAAGTTGCGGGTAGCCGAAGAAGGCGCCAACGATCCCGCCAATGATTCCCAGGCCTTGCTGCATGCTCATGGAGATACCTCAGGCATGCGGAAGCAGCCAACCACTCGGGAAAGGAAGTGCTGATCTAGTCGGTTCTCGGTGACTCGCTTGTTCGGCAGGTGCGAGTGAACGATAGAGAGTCCACCGCCCGGGTAATCGGCCACGACGGCCATGTGCCGGTCGCTATCGAAGCGCATCACCAGCACGTCGCCGAGTTCGATGTCGTCGAGCGTCACCTCCCGCATGTGCTCACGGCAGTAGCTCAGCATGGCCTCGTTGGAGGCGCGCCTTGCGTAGTCCGTGACATCGAGGGTCGAAAGCCCGAGGGACGCACGAGCCAACACAACGAGGCCAATGCAGTCCACGCCATCGAGTGAGCGCCCCTGATGGCGCCAGCGAACCCCGCGGAGCTTGCGCGCCGCGGAAACAATGTCTGCGCCCGTCATGCGTTAGAGCCTTCAAGACCGCCGAGTCCGAGGATCTTGTTGTTGCCAGGCACATGAGGCGCACCGCGGAAGTTCACCCAGTTCGCGTACTTGGTCACGCAGTCTTCCTCAAAGCGCTTGCGGCAGCCAGGGACAACGGAATACTGGTCTCCTGCTGCGACCGTGTATGGCATCGGCAGGTGCAGAACGAAGGTGCCGCCAGGCGCATACGAATAGACCTCCAGCTCTACTCCTGCGTTCGCACCCGTCAGGAACTTGAGGAGGCCGGCACCGAAGTAGTCGTCAGCCTCGGGACGCGTCGAGTCGACGAAGGTCCGAAGGTCGATGGCGCTCGTCAGCGTCCCAGTCACCCGCAGACTTTCGACATCGAACTTGCAGCGGGCATCGCCGAAGTTGGCTGGGCAATTCTTGGTCCACTGCTCGCCCACGACCTTCTGCAGGCGCTGCGTGAGGCCGCGCACCTCGGCTGTGAACGCAGAGCGGCCTGCTTTCACGTCGCCGATGTTGCCGCCCTGCAGCTGCATCGTGCCCATGGACAGATCGCGGTAGTTGACCTCGAAGACAGTTACAAAAGCGCTATCCCACAGCCCTGCGAAAAGCTCAGCCTCGCTGACGCTCTCGGCAGCCATAGTGCCAGTCACCTCCGAGTTCGACACCGCGGCGCTCGCCTCTTGGGCGATGGCAGTGGGGTTGACGCCTTCCTTCGACCGATAGACCTCGCCGTTGATCAGCAGGTCGCGCGCGCACGTCGTCACCGTGACCACATGGCCGTCGCGGCGCTCGAAGCGCCAGCAGCGGGCAATCGTCGTCGTGCCCTTGGCGTACTCGGCCTTGAGCGGGATGGAGACGGTCTTGCTCATGCTTCTCGGGTCTCGTCGATGAAACAAGCGGGGATGACGACCTGGCGCCGATTCGTTGGCCCGGCGATCGCCAGATCCCAATCGAGGGTGTCATCTCGAAATTGCACCGGGACATAGAACTGACCCGCCCACGTCAACGTTTCGTCGGGCTGCGGGTACTTGTGGCCCTGACCCGCCGCGGTGATGGTTTTGCCTGCCGTGTTGGTGGCCAGCGTGTAGACCGCGCCAGCGATGCTGGCGATCTCGTGGCTCTTGTCATTCAGCAGTGCTGCGTCGGCGCCCGTAAGGCCTTGAAGCCAAAGGCGGCCACCAACCACGAAGCCAGCGATCGCCGATGAAAGGGTCACCTGCGTGGCGGCGCCTACGGCAACGGCGGACACGGTGCGCGTGGCGTCAGCTACGAACGTGACATAGGAAGGACCGGCGCTGATCGACGCATTGCCAGCAGCCGCGCCAATGGTCACGGGCGTGCCGCCTCGGAGTAGTGCGGGCGGCCCGCTGAAGCGCGTCAAAGCGCGGGCACGCTGGAGGGCGCTGTTGCGCGCCGTGTAGACCTTGCGAAAGCCGTAGTTCGGCGTCCCGTTGCCGAACCCAACGATGCCAGCCTCGATGCCGGACATGTAGCCCAGCAGTGCGCCATTGGCTGCGGTCGCGATGGAATCGATCGGGTCTTCGTACAGCATGGCATACGCGCCTGCATCAGTGACCTCGTAGATGCCGAACAGTTGTTCAGCGAGTGCGAGGTCCATCGGGCCGGTCCCGATCTGCCATGCGCGCATGGTCACGTCACGGATGATGTTCACTGTGCCGAAGCCGCCTTGATTTCGGGAGCGCTCGTTCTGACGCGAGTGCACCCCCGATAGGCCGGCCAGAACGATGCCCTTCGGCACGATCACAGAGGGTAGGACAACAATTCCGGTCATGCGTTTCTCTGCGATCGTTTGAGCTGCCGATAGAACTTCATGGCCGCCTGGTCGACGGTCTCGCTGTTCGTTCCGGCTGCAAAGTGGTTGTGCACCTCGAGCTTCGAGGTGTTGTTGGTGTCCCCGCCTGGCGCGCCGAGATTCCCGCCCATCACCGAACCGACGAAGCCGCCTTCGGCATAGCCGCGCCGATTCAGGCGCTCCAGGAACGACAGGCCCAAGCGCCGTGTGTTCTCAGCGTTCACGACGTACTCGCCGCGATGGACGATGCCGGCCGGCTCGTACTTGCCGCCAGCGCCAGTGAAGCCGCCCTCGTCCCAGCCGTTCATGGCGATCAGCGCACCAAGCGGGTCACTGCTCCCGCCTCCGCCGCCGGAAAACAGGCCGCCCAGCCCGCTCAGGCTGCCGCCAACGCTTGAGCCACCCATGGCCGTAGCCGCGGCGGATGCAGCAGCCGCCAGCGCTGTGATCGCGCTCGTGGCGCCCGTCGCGCTGACGGCGAGCGATGCCTGGGCGGCACTGGCCGAAGCAGCGCCGGTCGCAGCGGCCGCGCCGCCGCCCGCGGTGGGGCCCAGCAGGCTGCCCAGCCAGTTCTCGCCGGTCCCCTTGTTGCTGGTGAGCCCGCCGAAGATCTTCCCGAAGATCGACTCGGGGTCCTTGATGCTGCCCTGCAGCCATTCAGCGATGGGCTTGGTGATCTGCTGCTCGACGATGCCCTTGAGAAGTTGCTTGCTGATCGTCTTCCCGAGCTCTTCGAACGACACCTTGCCGTCGCCCATGATCGCGTCGGTGATCGAGTCGGTCAGGCCGCCGAGTCCGTCCGTGATCAGCTTCTCGGCGCGCCTTGAGGCGTTGTCGACGTCGTCGATGTAGTTCTGCAGCGCTTCGCTCGCACCAACACGCCAGTCCTTTTGCAGCTCGAGCTTCTTCGTCCAGTAACTCTCGTCTTCGGCCAGAGCTTTGGCGTGAGCGCCGATCTCGATGGCGAGCAGCCTATCGAAGTCCTCCTGAAGTAGCTGGCCGGAGTTGAGCTGATCCTGAAATGCGCGTCGACGCGCCAGAAGCTGGTCGTCGCGTTGGTTGATGCGGGCGTCAACCTCTCGATTTCGGCCGCCGCGTCCGAGGCCAGTGAGGTCTCGATCATTGGCCCGCGCGATGGTTTCGACATACTGGTCGGCCGCTTCTTGTGCCTGCTGGAACTTGAGCCGGATCTTGTCGAGGGCGTCCGTCTCCTTGACCCCGAGAATCTGGAGGTTGGTCGCCGCGTTCTCGCGCACCTTGGCCAACTTTGCCTGGGCGTCCAGAATCTTCCGGTCGTTGTCGATCTTCTCCTTGCCGGTCAGCTGCTCCTGATTCAGGCGCACGAGCTCCTTCTCAAGCGCAGCCTCTTGCGCCGATTCGTTCTGCTGCAGGAAGACGCGCTTCTGCTTCCAGTACTCGGCCTCGGTGATCAAGTTGGCCGAGCGGCGGGCCTCGAGCAGCTTCTCGCCGTTGGCGATGGTGTTCGACAGCGCGTCCTGCGCCTTGCGGATGTCGTCCAGATCGAAGGCGAGTTGCGCCTTAGCCTCCTGGGCTGCGCTGTTGTCTCGCTTTCCCTTCGCCGCGCGGTCGGTGTTCAGGCCCGTCGCGTCGATTCGCGTCCGGCCAGGCGTGAACCCGCGATCTTCAATCGGCCGCTGCGCATCGTTGCGCCGACGATCGGCAATTCGCTTGGCGACCTGGTCGGCCATGCTCACGGTCTCGGCCGAGTACTTCTTCCCCTGCTCACGCGCATCTTTGATGATGCTGCTGATCTCGGAAATCTGGTTGCGCGCAGTGTTGATCGCCCCGCTCGGGTCGAATGAGAATGCGGCCTTCGCGCCTTCGATGGAGTTCCGATTTGCCGCGGCTGCGATGGCTGCCGTCGCGCCGATTGACTCGCCAAGAAACTGGAAAACTGTGGCGGTCCGCCGCGCAATGTCGATGACGTTGGCCAGGAAGATGGCGGCGTTGTCCGCAAACTCGCGGATGCCGTTGTTCCGGCCCAGGCTGTCGACCTCGCGCCCCATCCCCAGGGTTTCGCTGATCGAATCCTTGAAGGCGCCAATGAGATCGTTGAGGGCCGGGATCGACTCCGCGACCACGACCTGAGCGAGCGCCGCGATGTCGCTCTTCAGCCGCGCCTGGGCCTTCGCGTATTCGTCGGCCGCCTTGATCTGGTCGTCGGTCAGCCGGATCTGGCGCTCGCCCGCATCCGCGAGGTCGTTGAAGAACGGGATGAGGTCCGCGCCGGCCTTGCCGAAGATAGCAACGGCGACAGCCGTCTTTTCAGCGCCGTCCGCGAACCCCGACATGGATTTCGCCACAGCATCCAACTGCTGGGCCGGCGAGAGCTTCTTGAAGTCGTCGAAGTTCAGGCCCAGCGCCTTGATGCCCTTGGCGACGAGCTTCGACTCGTCGTCGGTCTTCGAAAGGGCTGCAGTCAGGCGAACAGATGCCGACGCGACCGTGTCGAGAGAAACCCCTGACAGGTCTGAGGCCGCCTGCAGCGATGCGATGTTGGAAGCTGTCTCGCCGGTCTTGTCGGCGAGGTCCTGGTACTTCGCAATGCTGTCGGCGATCTTGTCGACCAACACCTTGCCGCCAGCAGCTGCAAGGACCGACGCTGCGGCAAGGCCGGCCACTGCACTCGCCGTGGCCACGATGCCGGACTTCAAGCGCTGGCCGATGGCAATGCCGCGCTCGTAGCTCTCGTTCATGCGAATCGCTGAGTCGGCGGCGCTCAGCTGGGCCTTCGACGCGCCCTGCAGGGAGAGTTCGTAGAGCTTGGTTTCGCGCGCAGACATGCCGGCCGTGGCCGCCACCATCTGCAGCTTCTTTACCTGCTCGTCGATCGCAGCCGACGTGCGCTTGACGTCCGATGCGTCCAGGGCCGTCTTGGCCGCTGCGAGCTGCGTCGGCGTGGCACCGCGAGCGGACAGATCGATCAGCTTTGCAGAGGTCGCAGCGGACAGCTGCGACTTGTTCATCTGCTCGAGCTTCTTGATGTACTCGTCGATGCCCGCGCTCGCAGACTTGGTGACGCTTGTCGTCGCACCGATGGCCGCATTTGTCGTGGCCGTCGCCGCGGCCACCGTCGAGTTCGCAGACGCCGTCTTCGCCAGCGCCTGCGCGTAGTTGTTCATCGCCGTCAGCGCGGCGGTTTGGGTGTTGTTGAGCTGCTTCAGCAGCGTGGCGATCTGCCCCGTGTCGCCCTGAATAGCCTGCGCGGCCTTCGTCCACGCATCCCCTGTACGCTTGGCCGCGCCCTCCGCACCCTTGCCGGCAGTGGCGAGCTTCTCCAGGTCATCGACAGCAGCCTTTGCTTGGCTGCTGTCGATCCGGATGCCCAAGCTCGCGAAATCGGTCATAGGGCTAGTCCTTCTTCGAATGCATGAACTTCAGAGCGGAGCCCTCCATCAGGAGAAGGGACTCGAATACTTCGTCGCGGTCGGCCTCTGAGACCTTTAGGCGCTGCCAGATCTCGGGCAAGACGTTGAAGTCGAGCCCGTAGAAACCGCCCATACCGGCGCGCCACTGGGAGCGCATGGCCGAAAAGACGCCCACGGCCTGCCAGTTGTCCGGCCAGACTTCGAAGCGCTCGTCTCCGAAGTCCTCCGGCTCAAACCCGAGTGCTGCGCGGCCTGCCCAATCCGGTGGATCGAACAGCCGCCACGCAGCCTCTAGGAGTTTTTTTCGCGATGCCTTGTCAGCTCGTCGATGTAGACCTGGTACGCGGCCAGTGCGACGCCGATGTGGTGCTGCAGCAGGATGGCGACGTTCTCCTTCGTGAAGGGTTCGTCGATCTCCCAGCCTTGCACCATGTCGAGGAAGGTGTCCTCGTCGCTGCGGGTCTTGCTGCCCTTGAGCCACTCGTTGAGCTCTGCCTTGGTGCGGTGCTTGAACGTGATGGGCACGTCCACGGATGCCCCGCCAGCGACGGGGAATGCGACCTTCGCGGAGAAGGTCGGGTCAGCCTTGAGCTTGAACATGCTGATCAGTACTTCGTCGAACGGGGGTTGACCAGCGCCAGCTGTGCAGTGACCTGCATGTTGGTGTTGATGTTGAAGTTCGGCTCGCCGTCGAAGCCAACCACCACCGACCAGTAGAAGACCTTGCCGTTGGGCAGTGCGGCACGCAGGATCTGCGTGTCGCCAGTCAGGTCATGGTTGAGCAGGGTGTCGTACCAGGCCAGAGCGTTGTCGTAGTCCAGCGTGACGGTCATCGACCGCGCGTTCTTGAACGTCGGCTTCTGGCGCTGCAGGCCGTCTTCCAGGTAGACCCATTGGAAGTACTGCTGCTCGCCGCCGGCCGTTTGCACGTCGGTGACCTGAGAGAAGGCCACGAACGAGGTCGCCTTCTTCGCCGTGCCCACGCCGGCGCCCGCCGGAAAACGGGTCACGTTGGTGGTGTCGAAACCTTCAAGGTCGAATGCGTTGGTGGCGATGTTCGCGGCGCGGACGGCTCGGTCGTTCAGGTCGGTCCAGCCGGACCCCATGAGCAGGATGTCGCCGTTCGCGTAGCCGTGTGCGGCGGATGTGGCCACGCCTGGATTCGCATTCGTCACCGCCGAGACGGTCTTCGCGGCGTCGAAGCCGGTGCTGATCGACAGGATCGTCTTGTTGGGAAAGTAGGAAGACATGGCGGATGCCCTTTCGGAAATGAAAAAGGCCGCTCAATGGCGGCCAGGTTGCAGAAGCCCACGAAAGGGCGGGAGAGGAATCAGTAGGTGTCCGCCCGGTAGGCGAAGTCCACGGGGACGGTGTAGCGGTCGTCGGGCAGCGCCGCGCGAGTGCGCAGCGGCGACACCTGCGTGACCGAGAAAGCGCCGCTGGTGAGAATCAGGTTCATGGGGAACAGAGCATCGAGCTCGGCCGCGATGCCTTCGGCCACGCCAGGGCCGCTGCCGGCGGGGCACACCAGATTCACTTGGAAGACACCGACGCGGTGCCGGTTGTCGCCGTACAGATCGCGGCTGGTGGTGTCGCCTCGCAGCAGGAAGGCCCGCAGGTAGATGCCCGTCGGCGGCGTGAAAGAGACGTTCTCCCAGGCCACCGGCAGCGCCGGCACGCGCGCGGCCGCCCATGCCTTGAGGCGCCCCTCGTACAGGCTGCGGATCAGCTTTTCGCTCATTTCTGAACCTCGCCCAGCGCTTTCGCGATCAGGCCTTGGTACTCGGCCACCGTGATCCGCACCATGCCGGCGGGTGCCTGCTTGGAGTAGCCCTCGTACTCCAGGCGCGGCCCGTACGGCAGGTTGTTCACGATGTAGATGTCGGGGCCGGCCTCGAACTTCGCGATGACCTTCGAGCCGGCCTCTACGGTGGATGCGCCACTCTTGTCAGTGGCCTGGCGGGTGGCGTAGCGCACGTCAGCGCCGCGCGCGTAGATGCTGATGCGGCGGCAGGTCGTGGTGAGCGCAGTGTTTGCACTGGCCCCGCTCGATGCTGCAACGGCGAGTTGGCGGGCGACTGCGGGTTGAGCCAAGGTGTTGACCGTTAGCAGGCCGATCAGAGACGTCCAGATCCCCTTCAAGATGGCGATGACACTGGCAGAGGCTGCCGGATTGGCGGCTGCCGCATCCGCCTTCGCGCCAGTTGCCACATCGGCGCCATCGGCAATGGTGGCCGCTCCGCCGCCGCCAGCGGCCCCTCCGATCAGCGTTGCTGTGCCAGCCGAATCGATGGAGTAAGGGCCGGAGCCGTCCGAGTCCTTGTAATAGCCGCCGTAGCCGAAGCGATAGCCGGTTGTGACGAGTGGCATAGGGGTCTTTCGAGGGTGGAGTCAGTCTTGGGAAGCGCCCAGAGGACGCTTCGCGAGGCAGGCTCAGGCGGCAGGCGCGTTGTCGAGCAGTGCGGCGAGATCGGCCTTCTTGGTCACGCCTTCCGGGATAGTGATGCCCTTGGCTTCGAGAGCGGCCTTGAGGTCTTCGACCTTCATGCCGTCGGACGGCTTGCCGGCGGACTCTTCGTGGAGCTCGTGGAGCTTCTCGTCGAAGTCGCTCTTATTGATCACGACGAACTCGCCCTGTTCGGGGTCGCTCGCCTTCACGCGGATGGTTTCGCAGGTCTGGGTCATGATGTTTCTCCGATGAGGTAGGGCAGCGCCCCAGGCCGAAGCCCAGAGCGCTGCAGCGGGTCAGCCGAGCAGGATGGCGCTGTGGTTGGACTTGATGCCCTTCACGCCCCATGCAGCCGAGATCTCGTACTGCATCTGGCGGTACTGGGCGTACATCGCCACTTCGAACGTGATGCCCGAGCGCGGATCGGTCACCAGCGTGCGGTCGATCGCCATGTCGCCGCCGTCCGGCAGCGCCGGGGCACGAGTTGCCAGGATGAGCGACGAGCGCGAGAAGCCCACGTTGCCGGTGTAGTTGGCGCCGATGGTCATCGCGGTGGCTGCGGCGGGGATAGCCTGACGCAGACCAGGCGCGGCCAGCACGATGGTGCCCGGCGCAGCGATGCCGGTCTCCACCACGTACTTGTTCGTGTCGCCCGCGAAGGTCACGATGTCGCCAGCGAGCACGGTGCCAGTGCCGGTGATGAGCGGGATCGACGTGGTGCCAACGGGGAATCCGGCCGTGGTCGAGGTGTACGCAGCGCCGGTGCCCTTCACGTTGACGCCCACGCCGGCCGACTCCTTGATCACGAAGCCGTGCAGGTCGAGCAGCGCGCCGTCGCGCAGCGTCATGGTGGTGCCGGCCTCGTTCGCCTTGGTCAGCTGGCCCATGGTGCGCAGCTTGGCGCCTGCCGTGGTGTCGATGATCAGCGCGCGCTCACCGGGTGCGCCGTTGTCGTCGAGGATCTTGCGCAGCTGCGCCGGGTCGGAGAGATCGGTGGCGAACGGCGTGGTGCCGGCCGTACCGTAGGCGCGCGAGGACGCGATGCGCGCCGCGTTCACCACGTCGACTTCCATTTCGTTCACCAGAGTGCGGATGGCTTGCTGCAGCTGGTCGGCCTGGATGGCTGCAGCACCGGCGCCGTTGTTGTTCACGCCGAGCGTTTCTTCCCCGTTCCAGCGGAAGGGCACGCGTCGCGCCTTGGTGATCGTCACAGCGGTGTTGCCGATCGTCTGGTCGCCATCGTTCGGAGGCGTCACGGCGGGCGCGATGTCCGTGGCAACGGCGTTCGGGGTCTTGAAGACCACGACGTTCTGGCCGACGGCGGCTCGGTCTGCCGTCGCATCGCGAGTCGCAGCCGGGATTGCACCAACCAGTTCACGCGACACGATGTCGAGCGCCGAGTACAGCGCAGGAATCAGGCCGGTCAGGGTGTTCGCACCGAGGACAAACGACTGGCGGGTCGAGGTGACCCAGCTGTTCGTGACCTCGAATACGCGCGCCGCGGCGGCTGCCACGGTCGCCATGGGCAGGATGGCAGCCAGGCTGGCCACCAGAGCGAGCACGCCGAAGCGGGCCTTCGAGAGGAAGTTTTTCATGGTTGGGCTTTCAGAAAAGACAAAGCCCGCTCATGGCGGGCTCGGGGTTGCAGAAGGGTTGGATCAGTCGACGAGGGTTGCGTCTTTCAACGCAGCGCCGCGCTCTGCCGAAGGAATGGCCTCCAGCTGCGCGCGGGTGAGGGTCTTCTTGCCGCCAGCACCAGGATTGCCACCGCTTGCCCCGCCGCCAGATGCACCCGAGCCCTTGAGGATCGAATCCTTGTAGGGGTACTGGTCAACCAGCGTTTCCAGGGCTTCATCGAAGTCAGCGAGCTCGCCGGGGCGAGACTTGCTGTAAATCTTGTTGCCCTGGCCGTCGTAGGCCACGGTCTTGCCTTCCTCGACCTTGAACGCCGAACCGAAGCGCGCCTGCACGAGGTCAGCCGGAATGGCGAACTTCTCGGCAATCGTCTTGGAACGCGCGAACGCGCCGCCGATCTTTTCACCGTACAGGTCGCCCTTGAGCTTGTCCCGTTCAGCGACCACAGGCTCGAATTCGGCTCGCACGGCCTTGATGGCCTCGTTCTTGATCGTCTCGACTTGACCGGCGTCCACCAGCTTCTTGTCGTCGAGGTTCTTGACCGTCTCCAGCGCCTTGCGAGCGGCTGCAGGGTCTTCGATGCCCTCGAATGGTTTGAGCTTGCCCTCGGCGGCTTCGGCCCGTTCCCGATGGGACTTGGCCTCGCCGTTCAGGCGGCTGATGGTGGCGATGGTGCTGTCGCCGTCGAAGGGCGTCTCTTTGCCGTCGGCATGCACGAACACGGGCAGCTTTTGGCCGTTGACGTCTTGAACGATGATGGCACCGGTGGCGGGGTCAATCTTGAATGGCATGGTTGCTGTTTCCTTGGGCATCCGCCCTCAGTACGGTTGCCGCATCCGCGGCGAAGCGCCCTCAGACATCCGTCGTCTGGGCATGAAAAAAGCCGCTGGGCTTGCGCACAACGGCTTGGGGAAAAGAAAACCCGCCGCGGCTGCCCGGGGCGGGTTGTTTTGGGCCTCGTGGCCGATACTCAGGACTTCAGGCGCTTGCCTGTTTCGATGTCAATCGGATAGAGAACGACTGGCTCCGCAAGCGATTGGAAGCCGCCGCCCGGGTGCGGCAGCGTCTTCACAACTCGATAGTCTGCCTGCGCCGTTTCGATGATGTGCCCGATGGGAAGTGCCGCCTCGGTGCGAAAAACGTCGAGAGAAGTGGATTCATCGTTGTTCACAGCACCACCACCCTTTCGCCCTTGAGGAGGCAGGCCGCGCAGAGGATCTGCTTCGTCCCGCCGCTGGCCTTGCCGTCCTTGAACAGCATGCCGGTCTTCGTCTCGATCATCTCCCGGCCACCACAGCGGTTGCACTGCAGCACCGCGGCCGGCCTTGGCATCGCACGCACGCGCTGGCGGACCTTCTCGGCCAGAGAGGGCTCAGTCGCTGGAACGAGCTTGAGGCGCGGCATCGGGCGATTCTAAGACTGGCACTGCCTCGATGCGGAACCGCTTCAGCACCGGGGCCAAGTCCTCCTGACTGGGAGCCACCACGGTGGCCTCCACCTGCATCATGCAGCCCACCTCCATGGTCAGCACCAGCTTTGTCACCTGCTTCAGGCCCAGCACCTCGCACAGGGCGGCGCCGAACGCGTTGGGGTTCTTCATGATCACGCCGCTCATACGCCAGCCCTCTTGAAAGCCTCGGCATCCCGAGCGCGCAACACATCCAGGTCGATCCACTCGCCCCGGGCGTTGTAGAACTGGTCGAAGGGAACTTTCCCCTCGCGCATCAGCCTGCCTCGCACGGGCCCGACAACCTCGTCCTGTCGCTTGGCCGACTGCTTCTGCAGCCACTCGCCGTAGCTCATCTCCGCCGGCACCTGGCCGTCCATGCTGGCGCGCTCTGCGGGCGTCAGCTCGTCGATGTCGATGCCCAGCTCGCGGAAGCTCTTGGTGATCGGCGCGCTGCTCGATCGGCACCGCCAATGCAGCCGGCCCGGCCCCTGCAGCCAGGGCACCGAGTGTCCGACAGGCTTGTGGTCCGTCGTGTACTTCTTCCCGTCACGGATGCGGCACATCGCGCTCGTGCGCAGGTCCAGCGTCGACACCCATTTCAGGGCAGCGATCAGCTCAGCGTTCGCCTTGTAGAACTCCTCGCGGGCCATGGCCGCCGTGTGCGCCACCGCCGTCCGAACAACCGCCTCGACCTCGACGCGGCCACGGTTCAGGATGCCGTCTTCGTAGCCCTTCGCCTTCGTGCCGCGGATGTCGCGAATGATCTGGTCGTTCGTCTTACCCTGCAGGTAGCCGTCGCGCACCGCGTTGCGGATCTGCGCCATGCGTGTCGGCTCGACTGCTGCCGCCCAGGAGCGCAGCAAGCGCCCCTGAAAGGGCCGGCTCATCGCTGCCGCGTATGCCTGCTCGACGCTGATCGCCTGCACGGGAACCACCGCCTGCACGCCGGCGGGGATCGTCTTGGCGAACAGATCGAACTGGTAGCCCGCCTCGTAGGTCGCCAGCACCGCCATTTCTTCGGGCAGCGCGCGCCCAATGGCGTCGTAGGCCTCCTGATTCAGGGACCGCACAGCCCCCAGCATCACCTCCAGGCGCTCAATCGTGAACGTCGTAGCGTCCATCCCTTCCAGCGCCTCCATCAGGGCCGCTGCGAGCCGAGCGTCGGCCCGGTTGAGGATCGCAATGATGCGCTGCACTACCCCGGCGCTGTACTGCTGCAGGTTGACCGCGTGGTCTACCTCAGCGTCCAGCAGCTTCTCGTTGACCGTGGCCATCAGGCAGCGGCCGGGTCAGGCTTTCTCGGAAGGCCGGTCAGCGGGTCGATGTCCTCGTCGGTGATCTCGCCCAGTTTCGGCCCCTCCTCGGCCACTGCATCGAGCTCAGTCTCCGGGTCGATGTCCGCCGCCAGCATCCCGCGGCGCTGCTGCTCGCGGATGGCCGTTTGCTTCGTGATCAGGCCGCCTTGTTGCATCGCCAGAATCAACTGCGCGCTGGCATCGGTCAGGCTGTTCGCCGAGAAGTCCTTGAACAAGCTGGCGTGGCCGCCCTGCGGCTGCTTGACCCAGGCAGCCATGAACTGCAGCACCTGATCGAGGCTGTCCTCGAACGATTCGACGATGCGCTGCAGGTCGCTCTTGTTGGCCTCGGCCTCGTTGTTCGACTGCGTGGCGGACTTCTGCTCGCCGGGCTTGATGACCAGCAGCTCGGCGCCGGTCGTGATCATCTGGTCTTCGAGCAGCTCGAGACTCTTGGAGCCGGCATCGATGGCTGCACCGGTGTGCTCGACGAACTTCAAGTCGCCATCGATGGGCAATTTGACTGCGGTCGAACTGCCGACCGTAAGGGTGAAATCGTCGCCGCCGCCGATCGCCGCCAGAATCGGCACACGCGCCACGTGCAGGATCGTGTCCTGGTCGGACTGGCTCTGCCAATGCTTGACGTTCAGGTAGGCCAGGTCGAGCAGTGGGCTCACACCACACATGAAGCCCTTCTTCTTGCCATAGAACGGGACGAATGGGATCTCGGCCAGGGTTGTGACGCCTTCCGTCTCGATGACCCAGTCGTCTTCGGCCTTGGCGTCCGGCATGTAGACCGCCCACTTTCCGGGCTCCAGCACCCGCACGCGCGGCTCGCTCTTGGTGCCGAACGCGCCGTCCGGCACTTCCTTGCACTCGGAGATGCGAAGCTGCGTCAGGCGGGTCACGCCAGCCTTGCGCTCCATCTTCCAACCCAGGATCTGGGCATGGCGGATGAACACCAGATACGGGCGCACGCCGAGCGCGGTCTCCGCGGCCTGGGTGCGCACCTGTTCGGTCGGCACCGGTGGATAGTCCACCAGCACGCCACACAAGCCATAGCCAAGCACCTCGGCCATGACATCGGCGCTGAAGCTGTGCAGGTTGTTGCCCTGCTGGTCGGCGTCTTCGCACCAGCCCTTGATCTTGGCGGGCACATCGTCGCCCAGCGTCAATTGCTTGGCGAAGGGCTTGCCGGTCATCACCGAGATGGTCCGGGCCATCGCCGGGAATAGGGTCGCGGTGCCCAGGCGTGTGTTGTAGCTGTCCTGCTCCTCGTTCGGCCACTTCGGCAGGTAGGCCGTGGCAGCCGCGCGCATGGCCGAAGTCCCGCCGAGCAGTGCTTCGACGATGGGCCAATTGGCCGCAAGCGCCTGCACTTCTGGCGATTGATCTTGGACTTTTTGGGCCATGCTTGTTTTTCTCTTACATCCGGAGTGGTTTGACCTCGGTCGTGCGCTTCACGGCCAGGATTCGATACCGCACTTCGTCTGCGATGTGGTCTTCGGCATCGGTGTCGATGTCGTCGGTGTCGCGCTCGCTGCGCGGCAGGACTGGCATGGTCCGGATGAACTGCCTGCAGGTCTCGAATACGAAGATGCCGGGCTCTTCCATGCGGGGCGCGGCGGATGCCTGCAGGCGACCGCGCAGCAGGCTCCAGCCTCGTTTGCGTGAGCCTGGCGACTTGTCCGCCTTCTCCCAGCGCACTTTGTGGCGCTCCTGAATCTTGGCGGGGCTGTCGCCGTTGGTCTCGTCGAAGATGCTGCTGTCCGCGGGGCCGGCCTTCACCCGGTCCTGAATGCCCATATCAACCTGGTGCTTCACGATGCCATCGGCAATGCCTGCATCGCTCATCTTCAGGCCCTCGTTCGGGCGCCCATTCCAGCCGTACCACTCGCCGATGCGGAACAGCGTGCCGCGCGGGAAGGCGCGCTTCGTGCCGTCCGCCATGACCGCTTCGGTTCCGTCCGATTCAGCCCAGAATCCCACCGAGAACGGTTTGCTGCTGCCCCAGTCGAAAGCGCGATCGATGCGCCAACTGGCCGGGATGGCGAACGGCTTGAGGACGTGCTTGTCGAGGTCCCAGAGGTCATCGAACATGCCGCCAGCGACGATGCTCCAGTCGCCGTCGCGCATCGCCTTGATCAGCGCGGCGTTGCCCAGGCCTTCCAGGCGGTCGACGTAGTCGGGATCGTTCTCCTGCAGCGTCGGGTTGTCGCTGAGCTTGGCCGGGATGTACTGCCGGCGCATGCCGCCTTCGGCCTTCTCCTGCTGCACGATCTCCATTGGGGCCGCCGGGTCGATGAAGGTCGCCTTCACCCAGTTGTGCCCGATGCCCCCAGGATTCGATCCGGCGACCACTCGCGGGAACAAGCCGCCGTACTTCTTCGGCAGCTTCAGCCCACCCAGTCGGCACCGGCCGCGCAGGTAGCGGTAGATCTTGTCCGTGAAGTGCGTCAGCTCATCCATCATGAGGACGTGGATTTCCGCGCCCTGGTACTTGGTCACGTTCTTCTCGTACTGGCAGTGGCAAAGATGGATCTTCGACCCGTTCCAGAACTGAATGAAGTTCTTCGAGTCGTTCGTCTTCACATGCCCTGCGTCGATCCACTCGGCCAGCAGCGCCGGAAAGCCGGTCGGCCCCTCCATGTGGTTCTTCGCCAGGTCGTCCGACAAGCGGCGGAAGATGTAGACCTGCAGGCCGGGAATGTCTGTGCACCACGAGATTGCAGCGACGCGCATCAGATGGCTCTTGCCACCGCCAGCTGCACCGCCGTACAGGATCTCCGTCCCAGTGGAAAGAAACGCCTTAGTCTGCTGCGGGTGAAGGTGCAGTTCCATGGAGCACCAACTTCAGTTCAGGTGTGGCAATCGATCCAGAGTGTTCGACCTTCTCCTTGAAGGCCCCGACATCGACGTGTTTGCCGATGAGTTCGACCAGCTTGGTGCGGTCCAGAAGCTTCAGCTTGCGCACCGTCGCGAAGGTCGGAGCGCCATCGGGGTCATCGCCCAAGCGCTCTTGCACGGTCTCGACGCCAGCGACCAGACCAGTGCGCCACACGAGCGGCCATTCCTTGACCGGCTTCAGGCCTCCGTGGTCGTCGTAGAGGTCGGCCAGGTCGGCCGTCGCATCACGCGCCAGGCGCTTCAGCACCCAGTCGGCGTTGATGTCGGTTCGCTCCGCACGCTCTTTCTTGGCGTCGGCGATGGCCTCTCCGACTCTAGTTTTCCCTAGCAGTTGCGACCCGATCTTGTCAGCCGTCCTGGCGCTGTATCCGGCCCGCACAGCGGCTTGGGTCGCGTTCAGGTCAATGAGGTACTCGGCGACGAAACGCTGTTGCTTGGGAGTCAGCGCCATGGCCGGACCTTTCAATCTAGACACCCCATAAGCACTTACGGCCCACCGCCCGAAGGCGGCGAGGCGCTGGGGTGATGGCTGTCGCGGCACTCGTGATTGAGCGGGACCGCATTCGCCGGAGAACCGCCACATTTACCCGTGTGGCGCCGGCTCACGTTGCCGGGATGAGCGGGGCCGAGAAAGGGGCCGGCCAGGCTGGGCGATGCCACTTAGCCACGCCAGACGCATTGAGCGCTGACGCGGGCCCTGCCAGCGTTTAGTTGGGGGTGGCGCCCTCTTCGGGCGATTCGGGGATGTACGGACGCACCAGCGGCAACGAAGGCGAGGACACGAAGTCGCCCAACTCCTGCACGCTGACGACACCGTCACCGTGAACGGAGAAGGCGTGGTACGCCCCGGGCTGCATGCGGGTCACGCCGCTCTGGGTTGTGACCTTGACCTGTTTATTGCCAGTGACGGAGATGTGGACGGTAGTGGTCATGGAACCTCACAAATGAAAAAGCCCGCACGAGGCGGGCAAAAGGCCAGTGGTCGACCTTGGAGACAACTGGCCGCGCTTGAATTTCTCTGAATGTGAAAACTTAAGCGCTGAACTATTCGGCTTGGCGGATGGTCTACCAGCGACTTTCAACAAAGGAGACAGCAATGGCAGACGACAAAGCAGAAGTGAACTTCATCGACAACCCGCACGCGCCGGAAATCTTCTCGCACGGCTATTCAGGGCTGTGGCGCAACGGCGGCCTGCTTCACATCACCTTCGAGGCGCCCCGTATTGATCATGGCTCCAACCCTGGTCCGATCAACCGCGTGGTGGTCGGCCGCCTTGTCATCCCGATCGAAGCAGCGATGCACCTGGCCGACAACATCAAGGGATTTCTGAGCAACCCCGAAGTTGCGCCACCCCTGCCGCCCGGCTCCGGGCTTCATTGAATTCGGAATCCCCTGCTCCCTTTGGTATGCGGGAGGTACGGGGCGGCGGCTGGAGCTTGGTCCTGTGGAGCAGACCTGGCCCGGCGCTGGCTGTTGAGCAGGCGCTTCGACATCTTCCAGCCGGCTGTCGCCGAAAAGGGTTGCGGCGGCCGGGGACTCCCAACCCTGCGCGCGAGCGCTTGACCGCGAAATTGGCGCCGGGAGCCCTTCCCCCGGCTGGCTTGTGCCCCTGTCTACCCGGACAGCGTCGCGAAGGGCTTGCGCCCCGCCGTGGATTCGAACCACGTCCTTCACCAGATCTCGGCCAGCGAGCAGGAATTGAACCTGCCTGACTTGGAGCATCCCGAGGGAATCGAACCCTTCTCTGCGCAGCTTGGAAGGCTGGCGACGCGGCCCGCGCGCTGGAATGCGGAAACGAAAAAGCCGCCGAACATTGCTGCTGGCGGCCGTGTTGCTGATGGAGGCTTTCCCTTCCGGTCCGTACTCAGGCTACCCCGCGAATCACGGCCAGCTCCTGCGTCCTCTTGCTCCCTCGCGGCGGCAAGACCACCTTTCCCCATCACGAAGAGACTCTACGAATCACGCTCCCCTTCAGCCCTTCGGCTTCTGCTGCTACGTGAATCTCTTTGTGATGACCCTGATTTCGAAGTCGGCTCCGCCATCAAAGGCGGGCCTGCTCTATTGCTTTCACGGCAACACACCGTGTTTGTACAGGTGCCCGGACTGTACACGAAGAATTCGCCGCGCGAAAGGGGTTTTCATCCAGCATCGCCCGGGAAATCTTCGCCGAACTTCGATGCGACATAGGCGCGCATGGCGGCGACGAGCGACGACGGGCCCGTAGCTTTGGCGCGGCCTGACGATGTGCCTGAGCCCTCCGAAAACCAAAGAGCGTCTGCTGATTTCCCACTGTAAGGATCGACCCCGGACCACACGCCAATCCGCTCGCGCTCGATGATCGGGCCGCCGTCGCTCCAATCCGTGGAGGGCGAAAACTCCGGGCCGCGCCTCTCTTTCAATCCCGAATCGTCGCCTCCCTCGTAGAAAACGACGAGCTCGCCAACAAGTCGAACGCGATGCCCCTCGGCTTTTGCCACCCAGTAGTCGAGCTGGGCACCCGTGAGTTCAGAGGTTTTCATAGCTCCATGCTAGCCGCGATCTTCCGCATTGCCGCCGGCCCCGCGCGCCCCTGCTCCCGCTCCATCTCGCCGACCAGCCAGCGCGCGAGCTCGCGGTGCTCGTGGCGGAACTGCTTTTCGAACGGAATCTGACCCGTCCCCTTGCAGTGCTTGCAGATCGCTCCGCCGATGGTCGTGCTTCCCTTGATGAGGCCCTGCCCATGACCACCACATGGCTTGCAGGTGCTATCCCGGTGCCATGCGAGACAGGCGCGGGCCATGTCGGCACACTGCACGGTCGTGAGCTTGAGCTTCATGGCCGGCGCCTTCCCGCGGAGCCACTCCACCAGGATCTCGACGATTTCCTGCGCGGCGCCGTTGTCGCCCATGAACAGGCGCTCGAGCGGCACAGCGAGCTCTGCCTTCGGGATCGAAACCTGCTGCCCGCGCGACCAGGTGCGCCCCTCGGAGAGGTCGCGGTGCGCCAGGCCCATTGCGCCAAGCACGTCGGTATCGCTGTAGACAGTGCGCGCATCGACCGTCAGGCACGAAGAGCGGATGGCGGTGGCGTAGCGGTCAGTGATCGACATCGGAGTCCTTCGGTTCGGAATAGAAGTCCACCACCGCAATAGGCTCGACGGTGGCGGATGTGGGGTTCTTGGTGACGACGATGGCGTGAGAACGGCGTGTGCCTTGCAGAAGATCGACGGCCGCAGCGAGCGTTGCCGGCGCGATGCCGCAGAACTCAAGCTGCCACGCTCCTGCGGCGGAATGCCCGGTCAGCGTCACGCGCTCGGCGGCAGGCAGCTCGATCGTCTGGCTCACTTCACCTCCAGCTTCAGCGTCTCGCTGTGGTGGCGCTGGGCGAGCACGATGATGCCGCCGCCCTGCTCCACCGGGCCGTGATTGAGCATGCCGGTGATGAATGACGACTTCAGCGCGTTCAGCACGGCCAGCATGTGCGCCGGGTCTTGCGTCAACCTATTCAGGAAGTCGTGGTTGATCTCGATGATGGTGCGGGTGCTCACGACGTTGTCTCCACGCCCAGCCCCATGGGCGGCATCGTCCGGCCGACAACCGAGAGGTAGACCAGGCCGCCGGCATTCAGCGCGGCCAGCTCGTCGGCGTCCGGGCGCCAGAAGGAGATGACGCACGGGACATCGCCCTGCACTGCGTCAGTGATGGCTAGGGCGCCGCACGGGAGTTCGCCTTGATCCCAGCCCGGAGGCGCGCCGAGAACGCGGTTGTTGCTGGAGTGCTGGGTGGGCCTCATGCAGTTTCCTTGGCGGGCAACAGGGAGGGGTCGATCACGGGCCACTGCAGCCGCTCTCTCGCAGCAGCAGGCCGGCGAATCAGCCGCCTCGGATCGATGAACTCCAGCAGGATGTAGAGCAGTGCGCGCTTCATGCCGAGCCCCTTCACTTCGTCTTCGAGGACGTGTTGATGTACGCGCGAGGCATGAAGAGCGAGCGCAACGAAGAGATCAGCCACAGCAGGCCGAAGACGTGCCAGAACGGCAGGTCGAGGTACACCGGAGGCAGCCAGTAAAAGTACGTCGGCGCCAGCCAGTTCCACAGCAAATAGACCGGGATCGCGATGAAGAAGCAGACTGCCGCGGCGATCAGCCAACCGAGGACGGGAATCATGTTGAGTGCGTTCAATGAGTGCTCCAGTGGTTAAGGGGTTTCGCCGACGGGCGTTGCGTTGAGTTGGTCGAGTGCCCATTGCGCGGCCATGCGCTCCTTCGGGTCAGCCTGCGTGCTGGCGGCGATGGCGCGCCACTCGCAGACCTGGGCGAGGTGCCCGAGCATGAAAGCGGCGGCCTTCTGCGCCTTGGTGGCGCCGGCGTACGCATCCGTGTAGTGGTTGCATGCGCTGCAGCCCCAGCACGTCAGCGCGTCCGAGACCTTGTAGGCCATGCCCTTTCCGTTGGCGACGCCGCCGCCGTGGCAGGCGACCGTGGTCTCGGGGTCGTAGTTGCAGATCGGGCTGCGGATCAGGCAGGGCTTGCCGCGCGCCATGTCCAACAAGTGCCGGTTCTCGGCGCGCGGTTGCTTTGGTGCGGACACAAAGGCTTGTGGCTTCGCGTAGCTGCCGCGCGGCTCAACCGGCCGGTACAGCGGCTGCGGCTTGCGCTCGTAGGTTCGGCGGGCGAAGGTCATTGGATCTCCCCGTTGAGCACGCGGTCGAAGACCACGATGCCGCGCGCCTTGCTGTGAAGGCGACCCTCATCACGCCATGCCTCGTACCAGCATTCGGAGACCCAGAGGGCGGCGAAGTACAAGGCTTGGTTCATGCGATCACCCCCAGCGCCTTGAGCGCCTGCTCAGGCGTCTCGACTACGAACAGCGGCATGTCGGCCCAGATGGCGTGCCAGTCGACTTGATCTGGCGTCAGCTTCCGCGCGCTGGGCACCTTGCTGCCGTCCTTGACCTCAAGCAGCGACAACTTGCCGCGGAAGCCGCACAGCAGGTCCGGCACACCGTTGCCGACGGCTGCGAGGCTCTGCACCGACACGCCGGCAGCGCGAAGAGCCGACACGACCTGCGTCTGGTTGGCGTCGATCTTGGCCGCCCTACGCATGCTTCGCCCCCTTCAGCGCAGCCAGTTCAGCCTCAAGCGCCTTGATGCGGGCGTCCTGCTTCTTCCATTGCTGGAAGGCGTGCCAGCTGCCTCCCTTGACCACGTCCTTGTGGATGGCCGCGACATCCTCCGCAGAGAGCGTCGTCAGCTGCTCAGCCGGATAGATCTGAAACGTGCCGTTGTCCCAGTCGATCCCGAAGCCGGCGCTCTTCAACGAAACGGCGGGTGTGCCGCCAACGGTCCCAGGCCGGCAAACAACAATCTTTGCCTCCGCATCCAAGCGGCGCGTAGGCGCGCGCAAGATGATTTCTGCGAGGTCTGCCGCCTTCATGCCCAACCCTCCACGATCATGTCCATCAGGCGGTTCGCCGTGGGCTCGTCCATCTGCGGCAGGATGTGCTGGAGCACACCGTCGATTGCCGCGCTATAGAACACATCGAACCCCTCCTGATCCATGGCTTCATAGCTCACGGACTTCGGCACCTGCACGATCTCGCCGGTTTTGGGGTCGGCCATGAGGTCGAAGTGCCCGGTGACCAGCTTCACAGCCACGAGCGCCTTCTCGACCGTGTTGTAGGTCTCGCTGTTCTCGGCGACGAGCTGCAGCAGCGCCATCAGCTTGCGGTGGTGGCGGCCATTGCGCGGGCTGGAGAACTCGACGCGCAGCCACTTGCCCGGCTTCATCGTTTCCAGCTTGCGGCGGAACTTGGACCATGCATCTTGGTCTGCTGGCGTTGAGCCACGCAGGCCGCCGGGCGTGCGGATGAGGATGGCTTTCATGCAGACCTCCGAAGGGCAGCCAGCAAGAGCCGCGCGAGGCGTGCGTGCACCTTCAGCAGCCGCTGGTCTTCCCGCCAGTGGTAGCCGGGGTCGTAGCACACGCCGCTCTCGGACTCGGACTTCTCGGTCGGGTACTTCTTTTCGATTCGCGCGCTGGCTTCGGCATGCGCGGCCGCGCGTGGGGACATGTAGTGCCGGCGCTTGGTTGGCGCGAACCACACGGTGCGGGTGATGGCTTGAATGGCGGTCATCCGATCACCTTTTCCCGCTTGGCCACCGTCTCCGCCGGCGCCTGCGCGAACTTGCCGAAGCGGCAGGCGTTGCGGTCGGAGAACGTGCGGCCGGGCTGCGCGGGCACCAGCGCCTTGCACAGGCCGTAGCCGTGCGCGCGCAGGGTTGAATGCTTGAGGTCCCAGTGGGAGCACTGAATGCACCTCATGCCACCCTCCACTGAATCCATGCGCCGCGCACGTAGACCGCGCTGTAAGCCAGCGACAGCGCCAGCAATCCCCACGCGCCGGCCTGCACAGCGAAGGTGATCCAGAACGGCTGCCCGCACAGGCCGACGAGTGGCGCGAACTTTCGTGCGCGGGCGCTCTTGCCCATGGCCATCCACAGTGCGGAGAGGCCGAAGAATGCGAGTGCAAGCTGGATCATTTCGCGTCCTTCGTGACCTGCCGCGCGAAACGCCACTTGCCGACGGCGTTGCGCTCGAGGTGCCCGGCATCGCCCAGATAGCGCATGTACTTCTGCGCAACCTGCTCGACCACACCGAAGCGCTCGGCGACGCAGGACTGCGGTGGAAGCTGGTCGTTCTCTTCGTAGAACTCGTGGCAGTAAGCCAGAACCTCCACGATCCTTGTTTGCATGGCGGCACGCAGATAGCCGCCCTTGCCCGGGATGCCGGTTGCGTGCGCCCGAGGCTTCCTTACCTTCGGCGCTTGGACGACCTGGAGCCGTGCCCGATGCTTCGGTGATGGGAGGCCACGGAGTTGCGCGGCGATGCGGTTTGCCGCTTGGCATTCGGCGCTGTATTCGCTCATCAGTGAACTCCTTGGGTGAACATGCGATCAAGGCGCAGGAGTTCGGCGGCCTCATCCCCGCCTGCTTCGCCAACGGCGGCAGCGATGGCCTGTTTGAGGCCGTCGAGAGTTGGCGGAAGAGGGATGTAGCCACTCCGGCGTCGTTCTGCCTTCACCTCGTGCTTCTCGACGATGGCGCGTGCCTGCCGGGCGTACTGGCTGCGCAGCGCGCCGCTCATCTCGATGGCATTCGATGGCTGGTAGGTCGCGCGCGGGGCAGCGTTGGCGCACATCGCGACGAATTGCGGCAGACCTGGCGGAAACTCCGGGTGCCTGACTTGGCATTGCTCGAGCGCGGTCACGACGATGGATTCGTCGAATGCCCGCAGCTTGTGAGCCCACACCGAACGCGCGCTGGCGACGCCCATGTCTCGGCCTTTTCCATCCAGCACGCCAGAGGCGAACTTGTTCAGGAACAGGTTGCCGTAGTAGCCATGCAGCACCTTGAACACGTTGTTGACGACGGTCTCATCCGCCGCGGGCTGGGCCCGGCGGAAGTCGTCTGCGTTGACCACGACGGGTTTAAGCATTGATCACTCCTTGGGTGTCCATGTCGAAGATGGCGGCGGCAGCACCTGCGTGCCTTGGCGCGCCGAAGGACTGGCGGGGCACGGCGCCCGGTGCCGGCGGCGTCCAGTCGGATAGGTAGTGCTCTCCGGGGCCGAAGAACGTGGTGGGCTGCTTGATGAAGCCGGGCTCGGTCTTGCAGGCTCGGCAGTAGGCTGCGTAGCGCTGGACGCCGGACATCAGCACCTCGACGGTTACGCCATCCTTGCGTCGCGCCTTCCAGGCTTTGCAGGCATCGGCCTTCGAGCGGCCAGGTCGGTCGGGGTAGGCCAGCCACACCGCCTCGAACTCGATCGGGTACTTCGACTCGGCCTGACCCGACAAGATCTCTTCTGAACGAAGTGAAGAAGAAGGTGATGGTGTAGGGCAATCCTCATGCACATGCTCAGGCAATGCTCCGGGCATGCTTGGAGCATTGCTCTTTGCACCACCGGAGGACTTCCCCCAGCGTGCTTCAGCTGCTGCTTTAGCTTTGCTCACAGCAGCCGACTTGCGCAGGCCAGCGGATGCCAGTTCCTTGTCGGCGCGCCCATGAACCCAGAAGCCATCGACCTCATCGAAGAACTCAACGAGCAACGGACGCAGGCGCTTCCACTCAGCAGGGGTTGCCTTGCAGATGTTGGCCAGGCGGTTGCCTTGGTCGATCAGGGGCCCGCGGTTGCGCCAGTACGCGATGAGTAGCAGCAGATAGCCGCCATGCTCATCGCGTGCCAGGTGCGTGGTGTCAGCCAGATACGCGCCGATCCACAGCGGCATCCAGGCATCGACCTTTTCAACTTCGGCCACTACACAGCCTCCCAAGCCCGGAAGCCGTTGTAGATGGCGCCGGTCGTGCGGATGAGGCCCTTGCGCTCCATCTCAGGCAGGCGGCGGTCGATCTGCACGACGGTCAGCCCGGTCATCTGCGAGTAGTACGCAGCGGTCTGGCCGGGACGGTGCTTGATGGCGCGCAGGATCTTGGCGGCGTGGCCTTCGGCGAAGCGGATCGAGCGGTCGGCGGCCATGTGCGACGTGACCGGGTCGGTGGCTCGAGCGCGCGGCGCATCGACGGATGTGTGGGCGATCATCAGATGCCACCTCTGCGGATGGAGTCACTGCGGTGCATGTCCGCTTCACCCTGCACGCGGCCGGTGATGGGGATGCCGTGGCGGTTGACCGATACCAAGCCCTTGATGCGGATGATCTTGGGAGCGCGCTCGGGCTTGATGCCTGAGGGTGGGAAGACGAAGGGAGGCTGCTGGTGCATGAACGAGGCGGTTTCGTCCATCGCAGCCACCATGTCGTTGGTGATGGCGGTGTTCATGCCGAACCCTTCGACAGCGCCCGCACGCGGACTTGCAGCCAGCCAGCCTTCTCGGCCATGTCCTTGCACAGTGCTGCGGCCTCGGGCACCTCGTAGGCCTTCGTGCGCACGCGCTTCAGCTTCGCCTTCGTCTGCAGCCAGGTCAGGGCATTCCATTCATCTGGAATGCGCTTGGCGTTCTCCCGGATGGCCACTGCACGTTCTTGCTCGTGGAGTGCCTGCGCCTCCTCCAGTGCGCCAGGCGGCACGCCCTCAACGGCCCAGCCCTTGTGAAACTCGCCCGGGCCGTCGGAGGTGCGCTTCGGCAGCGGAACACGCTTGTTGGTGTCGACGGCTTGGCCGTGGATGTTGACGAATGCGATGGCGTTCATGGCAAAGTCCTTCCGGTGGTGTCCTGCGCGATGCGGCGCGCAATGGAGATCGCAGCTTCGTTCTTGCCGAGGTAGAAGGCCTCGTACATCTCGACGATGGATTGGCGGGTGCCGTGCGGTGCGTCGCCCATGCCGCGCTCCTGCAGCTCGGTGATGAGGTCGTCATCGCTGTAGCTTTCGAGGTCCGGCTCGTTGTCGACGTCATGGCCGCGTGCTTCAAGCTCGTCGATGAGGACCTGCGTGTCGATCTTTTCGAAGTCGATCTCGGCCTTCGGTGCAGCGGGCGCGGTCGTAGGGGCGCTCATGCCGCAGCCCTCAAGTGAGCGGGCTTGCGCGATTCGTTGATCTCGTGCGTGCCGCGCAAGATGCCCTGCCCGACCGCGAAAAGATCGCTGAGCTTGCGTTCGATGTCGCGGCGCTCGTTGTCGTTGATGTTGTCGTCAGCGAGCGCACTGGTGAGCGCCATGATGGTGGCCGAGGTCTTCTCCAGCAGGCCGGCCATGCCAGTGCGAATCTCGCGCGGCGTGGTCATGTCATCGCGCACCGGCAACTCAAGGAGGCGGCCACTACGCGCGTTGAGCGAGTTGACGTAGGCGTAGCAGTGCTCGCCCTTTGCCTCGATGCAGTATTCGGACACTTGCTCGGCGCGCGTGACGCCCATCTTGTGGCCAGGGCCGCCAGCAAGCTCCTTACGGAGCAGCTCGTCGGTGATGCCGAGGCGCACCGCCATTGCTTCACGACCGCCTGGGTAGTACGCGACCATCAGTCGCAATGCGTCATTCGAGTTCATGTCCGGGCTCCGACTTTTTGGACGTGGCGCGTAGCGGCGCTCGCTGCGACAGTCCTGTTCATGGAAACAAAGCAACACAGCGAAGCGCACTGGTCAGCGACACCGGCAGAGGTAGATGCAGACGTGCTCATGGCTTCGCTTGTGGAGGTGATGGCTGCAAGCTCAGTGAACCGTGGCGGCCGTAACGCCCGCCTCGCCCCAATGGGTCTGAATCAGCCAATCGATGTACTGGCCACACTCCGCCGTAGTGGCGGGCGTGTCGTGACGTGGAGCGTTTCCGCTCGCGTTGAACCAGCACGCTTGCAGGGCGTGGGCTTCATCGGAATCGCCACACGCGAAACGCACGAATCCGATGAAGGCGATGCCGCCGTCATCAAGATCCACTGGCTCGCGTTCGAAGCCAAGCGCAGTGCGCAACTGGGCGATGAGGGTTGAGGGCTGATGCATGTCAGACCTCTTTCGCAAGCAGCGCGAGAGCGGCGCCGGACAGCGCGATCGCGCCGATGAGCACGAACGGAATCTGGAGCCAGATGGGCATGGAGGCCATGGCTTAGGCGCCCTCGCCGATGGGGGCCTTGGGCTCGGCAGATGCCTTGGCGCGGATCTTTCGAGCGAGCGCCCAGTTCACTTTGCTGTTCAGCTTCTCGATGGGGATGCCCGTCGCTGCGGAGACGTACGGCGCCTGATCTGCTGAAACGATTCCAGCCTTCAGCCAGTACTCAACGTGTTGTCTCAGAACCCCGTTCCCCACAGCCTCCGCCAATTTGGCGGGACTGCCTTTCATCGTGACCGCGAGCTCGATACCGGTCGGCTGCTGCATAAAACACCTCAAGAGCAAAGTAGTTTGCAGTTTATCTCGCAAACTTCTTTGCAGTCAAGAGGATGCAAAATCCTTTGCATGAAAACGCTCGCTCAGCAGGTCATCGAATACCTCTCTTGGAAAAGCGATGAGGCGAGCGAACCGTTTACGGTCGCCGACCTGGCCGCCGCCGTCTCCACAGTTCAAAGCGGCGCGGGCATCGAAGCGGACAGCCTCTGCAAGCGGCAGGACATTGAGAATCTTCTGAAGAAGGACATTCGGACGCCCAGGTACATCGCCGCGCTGGCGGCGGCCATGGGAACGAATGTCGAGACGCTCAAGGCCGGGGCGTTCGTGCCTGGAGCCGCGCCATCCACGTTCGTCGTGACGACGGAGCCTGCGGACGATCCGAAGGACTACCTGATCGCTCAGTACGACGCCGCCGGCGCGATGGGGAACGGCGGCCTGGTGCTCGAGGAGCAACCCCCCGGTCTGATCAAGAGTTGGCGTGTGGACCCGGAATGGCTCCGGCTCAACGTGCAGCACCACACGGGGCGCGCGAACCTGTGCATCGTGACGGGCTTCGGCCCCTCAATGAAGCCGAAGTACAACCCCGGCGACCCGCTGTTGCTCGACAGGGGCGTCACGGACGTGGAAAGCGGCGGCGATGGCGTCTACTTCTTCCGCGTCGGCAACCACGGCTTCATCAAGCAGCTGCAGCGCATCCCCACGGAGAACGGCCTGGTGCTGCGCGCCAAGTCCTTCAACCCAGACTACGACGCCTTCGAGATCACCCAGAAGATGGACTTCGCCGTGTTCGGCAAGGTGCTGACGGTCTGGCGCAGCGAGCAGGTCTGAGCAGCAGACGTGAAAAAGCCGCCCGAAGGCGGCTTCGTGAGCCCCGGTTACGGGGTTAGAGCTTTGGGCGGAACTTCGCGGCCAGAGTGGTCGTCGCGCCGGTTTCGACGGACCAGACAGCGCTGCCCGCACCGAAAGAACCATTCAGAACCAGAACCTTGCCAGCCAGATCTGGCGGAATGTTGGCTGCTGCAGCCTTGTAGGTAATGGTGATCGTGCCAGTTTGCGGGTTTGCGCCTGCAACGCTGGTGCCTGCTGCGGCCACGCTTGCGACGACATTGCCGTTGATCGCGGTTGCGACAGGCAATCCGAGGACGTCGTCGGCAGCGGCCGCGTTCGTGACGGCCGAAATGTCGCCGCGGGCAGCAGCTTCAGACAGCGCGGTCTTGGCGGCGGTGGCGAGGCCCATGCCTTCTGATGCCTTGGCGCGGACGGTGTAGTCCTGATACGCCGGCAGAGCGACGGCCGCCAGGATGCCGATGATCGCGACCACGATCATCAATTCGATGAGGGTAAAGCCGGCTTGAGCGCGGCGAGCGAGAGTGCGATGGTTCATGAAAGTCCTCGGTTGGGTTGATTCACCAGGAGATTCCCTCCTGGAGCGCTTACCTATCCGCAGGAGGTGTGCCAAGCGCGCGGCATGAGGAATTGAGAACTTAGGAATTGCTTTTGTGGGTGAAAACCCCAAAAACCGATGCAACTCCGCCAATCAAATGAGACAAATTGTGTTTTGCGTGAACAAATTTGTCAGAAACGCGCAGCCGTTGTGACGCATCACGTCAGCACCTGGTCGCCGATCTCGAAGAGCAGATAGGCCCGCATTCCAGCTTCCAGCATCGTTCGCCCCCAAGCTGCCCTTGAGCTCTCCGCGCAACGGGCAATCCAGCCCGGCTGCTGCTTCACTTCACCATCGAAAGTCGCCCCTGATGCCGCGGGGCACAAGTGCATGCCCATGCTCTCCATGATCGGATTGGCATGGGAAGGGTCGGTGCTGTATGCGGGGACTGGCATCTGCCCTTCGCCTGGCACATACACAACCGGGCCGTCTTCCAGCATCTCGGCTGGCATGCCTCGCGTGCGAGCCACCCAGTAGTCGAGTTGCCGCCCAGACAAATCGGCGACTCTCGGTAGTTCGCCGGTAGATTCGGGTGGAAGAAGGTCGCCGACCAACTGATCGATGCTCACTCGAAAGAAGCGCGCGAGCTGCAGCAACTCGGACGCCCCTGGCTCGCCCTGCCCTGCCTCCCATCGCATCAAGGTGCGCGATGAAATGCCGATGGCTTCGCCGAGCTCGATCTGAGAAAGCAGTCGGTCAGTGCGCAGTTTTTTTAAGTTCGGTAGGGCCATCCGAGAAGGATAACGCTCGAGGTTCGCGATCGAACTGCTAGCCTTCGAACATGAGAATCAGAGTCGCCTCTTCTGCGCTTGCGGTCGTGCTGTTCTGTGCGCTCAACGCAGGGTGCGATCAGCTCAACCACGAAGAGCCAGATTTCGGCGCGTCCGTTGTGGCTCGATACATCCAGGCAGCCCGAGTGAAATGTGATGCTGCGGAGGCGCCCGAACTATGGGAATGCGCAGAGCTCGGTCGCGAGAAGAAGGAGGCTTGGCTGGCGGCTCGCTCAGCACTGGATTCCTACGAAGTGTTCAAGAGTGGCTGCTATCCCGCAGCAGGCATGACCAAGTGCGAGGCCATGATCGAGAAGGCTCTGATCAAGCCGACTCGCCAGTGACGCGCGGCCGCGTGCCCAGCCTGGTTGATAGCGCGATGAGTGCTTCCTCGGCAGAGTCCTCGAAATCCACAGAGCAGGCCAGCATGAGATTGAGCCTGAGGCCGAAGTCCTCGATGGCCATCCCGCCCATGTCGCGCAGCACGCCCGCCACATCGGGCTCAGTTGGCAACTGTCGCCGGACCTTGCGCAGGTAGTCGCCCTTCCCCACTCCGTACGCCACCACGGGCAAGCCCAGCATCACGGCTGCGCCGACCTCGAAGACCGTCCCAGAGTCCGGCTCAGTGCCTCGGAACGGCCTGAGGTTAGCCACGACGCCGTCGGCACGCCGCAGCAGCGCCAGGTTCGTGTCGTAGATGGCTTGCGCTGTCTGTGCGCCGGCAGCCGTGCCATCGATCGGCACCAGCGCTTCGAGGCCGAACGCCTCGGCAACGCGCGCGAGCCTCTGGAGGTGCTCGACTGCATCGGGGCGAAACACATCAGGGCCGGCAAGGTAGACGCTTGGCATGGCGGCGAGTATGCCGACAAGGCCTGCGCGATCTAGCGGCACTTTTGCACACTTCGCGGTTACTGACCGCGCGGTCATAAATCAGCGGCCGTGCGAGCAAACTATTTTGCATTAACCCCTTGCCTTGCCGGCAAACTTGTTTGCATAATTCACCCAACGCAGCACCCCGCTGCCTCTTGGAGTGAAGAACATGGACTCTCTGCTGCACATTGACTTGCAGCTCTTCCAGGAAGAGTGCGAAGTCACGATCACCGAGCATCCGGACCGCGAGGCTGCGAAGGCCTTCGTTGCGGAATGCCTGGCTGGCGACGAACTGTCGCTCGAGGTGTTGTGATGCTCGCGCCGAACTTCTCCGACGTGGCCGTGCGCCCGTTCCCAAAGGTTCGTTTGTCCGTCGTCGGCGGTGCCGCTGCCAAGCAGAACCTGCTGAACGACTTCGAGCACGACGAGCAGATGCGTGTCTATCGCACCAAGCTGGCGACCACCACGCGCACCGAGTGGGGCTATCGGATGGCCGACCGTTCCGAGGATCACATCCACGGAGCACGGCACTTCGCGACGCTGCAGCAGATGCAGATCGAGCTGGACCCCGATGGTGCGATCTGGCGCGAGTACATGCCCGATGGCTTCGACGTTCCGCAGCCGCGCGTCGGAGGTGCAGCGTGAGCGCGCGTCGATTCGCCGAGGCTGAAGTCGCAGCCCGCTTCCCACAGGACGTGGCCCAGCACGAGATGACCATCCTGCGCGATGACGGCGTGGATCGGCACCTCCGATTCAAGCGCCCCGGTAGCAGCATCTACTGGTTCGACGTGATCACCTGGGGTGGCCGGCTGTACATCGGCGGCGACTGCGGCACGTACGTGTTCGCTCGCATCGAAGACATGTTCGAGTTCTTCCGTGGTCACGAGATCAACCCGCAGTACTGGGCCGAGAAGGTTCAGGCCGCCGACAAGAACTCGGGCATTGAGGCCTTCTCCGATGAGGTTCTCAAAGAGACGCTGAAGCACTACGTCGAGAACCACGCCGAGAGCGAAGAGTGGAGCGATAAGCAGCGCGACGCGCTCTGGGCCGCTGTCGAGCAGGAGGTCTTCGGCTACGACACCGACGAGCACACGCTGTGGCGCAGTGCCGAGGCGTTCGAGCAGGACGGCTTCCGCTTCCGCGATCTCTGGGACTACGGCCGGCAGACTGCTTACGAATACCACTACCTGTGGTCCATCACTGCGGTCGTCTGGGCCATCGGCAAGTACGACGCGCACAAGGATGCGGTGAACGCTGCCGCGGCGGGAGTCGCAGCATGAAAAACAGCAGCTGGACCGGCAGAGCAGCGCGCGACCTCGAAGGCGCGCTCGGCCCCTACAACCGCTCGAGCCAGTGCGTGATCGTCCCCATGCCCGACGACCGAGACGGCCCCACTGCAGCCGACTTCGCGCTCTACATCGCGGCTGTGATCGCCCTCTTCGTCGTCATCAAGTTCGATGACGCGCCAACCGCCGAGCACTCGGCACCCCAAACCCACGCCATCGCGGCGAACAAGGAGTGAGCATGGGCTACAGCACCAAATTCTCTGGCGAACTGCGCTTTGCCACCGAGCCGACCGCACCGCAGTTGGCGGCACTCAACGTCATGTTCGGCGAAGACTGTCGCGACCACCCCGAATGGAGTGCGCCCGACCTGTACTCAATCGATCTGGAGCTGAACGAGGACTTCACCGGCCTGCGCTGGGATGGCATGGAGAAGACCTACGACCTCGACAAGCTGGTCAACGTCGTGATCGACCAGATGCGAGCGAAGTGGCCGGACTTCGCGCTGGTCGGCTCTCTGCAGGCGCAGGGCGAGGATGTCGAAGATCGCTGGACGCTGGCGATTGGCGAAGACGGACGCGCTCATCACGTCGATACGCCGGCAACCGGGGCCATCGTGACATGCCCGCATTGCGACCACCGATTCATGCTGGATGTGGCGTCGTCATGAACCCGCTCTTCTCGCCCATCGGCGACCACGCCGACACAGCCGACGAGCTGCCCCGCACTCCCATTTCCACCGCTATCAGCGGCCTTGCTGCTGCCATCTTTGCCGTGTCTTGCATTGCTGCCGCGGCTATTCATTTCTTCAGAGGTTGACATGAGCAAGCACACCATCAACGGCTTCGTGACTTACGAAAAGTCCTACGGCAAGCCCGCCATCCGCTTTTCGATGTACCGGCCCAACCCCCAGTACTCACCGCATGAGGTGGTCGTCGGCGAGCACAGCGTAGAGGTCGAAGTGCCCGACGAGTTCGACCCGATTCCTCTCATGGTTTCGGCGCTTGAAGAGAAGAAGCGATTGGCTCGCGTGGCGCTGGCAAAAGAACTCGCGCAGATCGACCGCCAGATCAGCGAACTCACCTGCATCGAGCACACGGCGGAGGCTGCATGAACACCGTTGTCGCATTCCAATCCCAACAGGGCGCTCTCGCCCACGCATCGAGCCGCATGGCCGTCGCCGACATCATCAGCCATGTGGCGCTGGTGCAGGAGGTCATGCGGGCCGTCATGAAGCAAGAGGTCCACTACGGGATCATCCCCGGCACCGACAAGCCCACGCTCTACAAGCAGGGCGCCGAGGTGCTGTGCATGGCCTTCCGCGTGGCCGACTCCTACCAGGTCGAAGACCTCTCGACGGCCGACGTGGTGCGCTACCGCGTGACCTGCACGGGCGTCCACCAGATGAACGGCATCGTGCTCGGCACCGGCATGGGCGAGGCGTCGAGCGGCGAAGAGAAGTACAAGTGGCGCAAGGCATGGGACGAAGAGTTCGACGCCACGCCGGCCAACCTGCGCCGCATCAAGTCGGGCAAGTACAAGACGAAGCAGGTCCGCACCGAGCCGGCCGACCTCGCGAACACCATCCTGAAGATGGCGAACAAGCGCGCCAAGATCGCTATGACGATCAACGTCACCGCCTGCGGCGACATGTTCGGCCAGGATTTGGAAGATATGGACGAGGCGCTGCGCGACCACCTGACGCGCCACAACCCGGAAGCCGCCGCCGCAGGCACGGCCAAGCCCGCGCTGCCCACGCAGAGCGACGAAGAGTTCGCCAAGAACATGGTGATCTGGACCAAGGTCATCCGGCTGAAGAAGAAGGACGTGGCCGGCGTGCTCGCCACGGTCGCCACCGTCTCCACGCTCACCGAAGCGCAGATCGAAGCTATCAAGGGCATCCCCGCGAAGCTGGCCGCCGAAGCGCAGGCCGAGCCCAGCGGCCCGACGTTCGCCAGCGTCTCCGACGCCATCGCGAAGGCGCAGGACGAGGACGCGCTCAACCTCGCCGCCGACCTCATCAACTCCATCCCCGAGCAGCAACGTGAGCCGCTGAACGCCGCCTACGACGCACGCCGCGCCGAACTCAACGCCGACTAAGGACCGCCATCATGAAGACCATCGACCTCATCCAAGGCAGCCCCGAGTGGCATGCTCACCGCGCGACCCACTTCAACGCCAGCGACGCGCCGGCCATGATGGGCTGCTCGAAGTACAAGACGCGCACCCAGCTGCTGCACGAACTGAAGACCGGCATCGCACCCGAAGTCGATGCAGCCACGCAGCGCCGCTTCGACGCCGGCCACCGCTTCGAAGAACTCGCCCGACCCCTGGCCGCGAAGATCGTCGGCGAACCGCTCTATCCGTCCGTCGGCACCGAAGGGGAACTCAGCGCCTCCTTCGATGGCTTGACCATGGCCGAGGACATTGCCTTCGAACACAAGACGCTCAACGACGAGTTGCGCGCCGCCATCACCGATGAAGCTACGGGCTACTTGCTGCCGCTTCAGTACCGCGTGCAGATGGAGCAGCAATGCATGGTCGCTGGCTGCGACAAGGTGCTGTTCATGGCCTCGAAGTGGTCGGGCGAAGACTTGGTCGAGGCGCGTCACTGCTGGTACTTCGCGGACATGGACCTGCGCGCGAAGATCGTTGCCGGCTGGGCACAGTTCGCGGCGGAGCTGGCCGCCTACGATCCCTCGACTGCCCCCGTCGTGGAAAAGATCGTGGCCGAGTCGGTCGAATCTCTGCCCGCGCCGTTCGTCCAAGTCTCTGGCGAACTGAGCCTGCAGGACAACTTCAAGGTTTTCGAAGAGCGCCTGCGCGACTTCCTCGACAACCGCCTGATCCGCGAGCCCAAGACCGACGAGGACTTCGTCAACCTCGACGCGCAGATCAAGGCCATGAAGCAGGGCCGCGAAGCGCTGAAGTCGGCCAAGGCGCAAATGCTGGCCCAGGTGCAGCCTGTCGACCAAGCAAACAAGGCCGCCGACATGCTCGACAAGATGCTGCAGCAAAACTGCAAGATGGCCGAGGATCTGCTGACGGCCGAGAAGGAGCGCCGCCGCGGCGAGATCGTCGCATCGGGAGTGAAAGGCCTGCAGGACCACGTCACGGCGCTGAATCAGCGTCTCGGCAAGCCCTACATGCCGCAGGTTCCTGCCGACTTCGGCACGGCTATCCGGGGCCTGAAGTCGCTCACCAGCATGGAAGAAAAGGTGGGCGCCGAACTGACGCGCGCCAAGATCGCGGCCAGCGAGATCGCCGACCGCATCCAGGTGAATCTCGGCACCCTTCGCGAGCACGCCGCTGCGCACGCCTTCCTGTTCCCCGACACCGCGCAGATCGTGCAGAAGGCGCCGGAAGACCTGACCACGCTGGTGAAAGCTCGCATCGCAGAGCACCAGGCCGCTGAGGCCAAGCGCGAGGAAGAGCAGCGCGAGCGCATCCGCCGCGAAGAGGTCGATCGCATCGAGCGCGAGCAGGAGGCCGAACGCCAGCGCCTCGCACGCGAACAAGCTGCTGCCGCGACCCCGCCGGTAGTTGCCCCCGCGCCGCCCGCCGCAGCCGTCGCCACGCCTGCACCGGCGCCCACCGTGATCGCCATGCCGCAGCGCGCCGTCGCTGCCGCGCCGATGACCCACCCGACCCTGAGCCTCGGCCAGATCAAGGAGCGCATCGCCCCGCTGTCGATTACCGCCGAAGGCCTGACCACGCTGGGCTTCACCGGCCTGAAGGAGCGCGGCTCGGTCCTCTTTCACGAGGCCGACTACCCGCACATCCTGGCCGCGATGGCCAACCACCTGCAGGCGATCCACGCCAAGCAAGCTGCCTGAGGCCCCACCATGCCCACCCCCAGCATCAAAGAAACGATCTCTGCGCACGACGAGGGAGAGGACTTGCCCCGGATGGGGGGCGAGGACATTCGGAAGCTGATCGCCAGCGCGCCGGATCACATCTGGCTTGACCTTGGCGAGAACCTCGAATCGCTGAGTGATGACGCCACGTTTCGCGACCTCCGCGAGGTGACGTGGAGCGAAGACAACGCTTCTGGCTGGGGCATTCCATACGTGCGCTCAGACCTCACATCCTCACCCGAGGCAGCACCAGCGGCAATGGCAGGGGATCGGAGCGATGCGGTGAATCTCGCCAGAAACATGCTTGAGGTGCGCAACTGCAAAGGCATCACGTCATATGGGGTGCGCGTCCTGTCCGAGGCCGTGATGGCAATGGATGCCGCCCTCGTGACGCCACCCGCAGCGACACCGGCCGCCCCGAGCGCGGCGCCTGCGGAAGAACTGGTGGTGGCGGCAAAGGAAGCCGTTCGTTGGTTGAATAGCTGGTTCCGCAACCATGACGGCAACAAGATCGCCGATGCACTGAGCGCCGCCCTCGCCCAGCCCGCGCCCGTGCAGCCGGCATCCGCCACCGCTGGAGGCGGTTCGCTTCTCGAAAACATCGAATACCCGAATGGAATTCCTGCTTCTCAGGTGCCGAAGATTGCCGCGCCCGTGCAGGTAGGAGCACAGCAGGCGGCGGCGCTGCCCGCCGAAGCAAGCGACGCTATGTGCGAAGCGGCAATGGAAGCGCACTACGGAGTGCGGCGAGTCCGTGCGTGTGGTGGGGCTCGAGGCATCGACATGACCGTAGACGACAACGGCTACAACGGTCTGCAGGCATTCCGCCGCATGTGGCGTGGCGCGATTCGTGCCCTCGCCGCCCCCACTCAGGCAGGGAAAACCACCGCGCCCGTGCAGCAGGACGCCCCTGCACCCTCGGTGGTGGGTGATGCGAAGGGAGGTGCGTGATGCGTGGCGGACCATTTGCCGAGCGCCTGACACCGGGCGTCAATGTTGACCGCATCGACGTAGCGGCCGGCATGCGTGCCCTCGTGGAGTGCGGCTACCCGACAACCGAAGTCGAGCGCCACTACGCAATCCAGCACGCGCTGATGCGCTGGGCACGGGGCGAGGAAGAGCAGGCCGTGCGCGGCGCCATTGATCGATCGTTCTACGGCATCGACCTGACCTCGTGGCTGCGCGTCTTGGCTTGCTCGCGCGCCGCTGCAGAAGCTCAAGCCACCGCTGCAGAAACTCAAGCCACCGCCATCTCGGGCCAGAAGCCGGCCGAGGGAGAGAAGGGATGAGCGCGGCGCAGGAACTGCAAAAAGCGCGCGAGGCTGAAGACCTTGCGAACCATCGCAGCCGGCTGGAATGGCTCACAGGCGAATCACCGCGGTGGTCGTGCGGAGCGCCTGTCGATGCCCACACCCGCAACGAACTGACGCTGCAAAGCCGCGACGCCATCGCCAAAGCCACGGAAGGCCACGCACCATGAACACCCCCGAGCTATCCACTGCCTCCGCTGGAGAGGCGGCACAGAGTGATTGCACAGGAAGTCTGAAGCAGGCGCCTGACGGCTCCTTGCGCTGCGAACTTTGCGGGTTCACCGTAGATACACGCTACCACAAGGAACGCCGACCAGCGCCAGGGCGGGCGCCGCTGACGGTTGAGCCTGCGATCACATGGCCCAAGACGCGCGATGTGGGCCGCTGCGGCGACATGACGCCCACTGGTCAGTCTGTGCTGCGCGTCGGCATGGATAGCGACAACGACGTTTTCGTCGAGGTCTGGGATTGCGGTGGCCGAGACAGGGCGGAGGACTTCCAGATCGCAAGCCTGGAGTTCTGCACTGGTGGCGCAGGCGGCGGGAAGTCGATGCGGACTCGCATCGCCCTGATCAACCTCATGACCGCCATGGAAGCGGACAACGCCGAGACGCCGCACAAAGCATGGCCCGCTGTCAGCGGCATCGCTCCTGCTGGCGGGATTGGAGGCGAGAAGCCTTGACCGCCTACTACAACGAATTTGACCCCAAGGCCGCGGCTGTTCTGCGCGAGCTCATCAAGGCCGGGCTGATCGCTCCCGGCGACGTGGACGAAAGGAGCATCGAAGATGTCATACCAGCTGAACTTGTGGGATACACCCAGTGCCACTTCTTCGCCGGATTCGGTGTTTGGAGCTACGCACTACGTCGAGCCGGATGGTCCGACGACCGCGCCATCTGGTCCGCCTCCTGCCCTTGCCAGCCTTTCAGCCAGGCAGGCGAAGGCGCTGGGTTTGCTGACGAGCGGCACCTATGGCCCCACCTCTTCCACCTCATCGGCCAGCGCCGACCTGGAATCGTCGTTGGTGAGCAAGTTGCGAGCAAAGACGCAGATCCTTGGGTCGACCTTGTACAAATTGACGTGGAAGCCTTGGCTTATGCCTTCGGGGCGGTCGCGTTTCCGTCTGCGGGCGTCGGTGCCCCGCACATCCGTGACCGCACATACTGGATGGCCAACGCCAACGCCAACGACACGCGATCACAAGGACGGGGCGGAGTGCGCGAACGTTCCGTTGAATGCGCTGCTGGGACGCGTGGCGTGGTTGTCGGGGTGGCCAACCGCCACGAGCACCGATGCGGTTCGTTGTCCATCGATCGAGGCCACAACTTCGAACATCACGCTGAACCATGCAGCGAACTTGTCAGGCTGGCCGACGTGTCGCGCAGCGGACGCCGAGAAGAACATGAGAACGCTCGAAGGAGCGATGTCGGAGATCGAGCGCAAGGGCTCGCCGCAGGACTTGTGCATGGCAGCGGTGATCGCGGGCTGGCCGACTCCGCTAGTGGGGTCAACGGCAGCAGCAGCGCATGGACAGATCAGCGGGCAGTGGCGCGAGGCGATGGAGCCATGCAAGCCGAACGAGGAGACCCCGGCCCGACTAACGGCCTCTGGCGAGATGCTGACTGGCTCTTTTGCCGCGATGGCAAGTGGAGGCCAGTTGAACCCGGCACATTCCCGTTGGCTCATGGGGCTCCCGCCAGAGTGGGACGACTGCGCGGTTACGGCAATGCAATCAATGCAGAAGCCGCCAAAGCGTTCATCGAAGCAGTGATGGAGACCACCCTATGACCCACCCCACAGAACCGAAGCTGCCCGAGAGCGCAACTGACAAGGATTGCTTGACGGTTGTGGCGTACCTCACGACCGACGACGAGGGCTCGCCAGCAATGCTGTTCTTCGACCAGCAGGAGGCCGGCAACTACTGCAACCCTGATGAGCTGCCTGAAGCGCTCGTCCGCCTATCCGCCCTCAAGGCACGCGACGCGGAGATCGAGCGGCTGAGGGGCGATGCGGAGCGCTACGAGTGGATTCGCGCGCACACGACCGGCCACCGAGACGCACGGCGCCGGATGGAGTTCGCATTCCCCGACCCGCATCCCATCGGCAACATCATGCAGGGCAGCGTCTCGCAACACCTCGACGCCGCCATCGATCAGGCCCGAGCTACGGGCGGGGAGAAGGCAAAGTGAATTTCGACCACGGCATCCTGAACCTCCCGCTCGCCAAGCGCCAAGGGAACATCGACGCGCAGATCGACAAATACAAGGCGAACAAAGCCCGCGAAGAAGCCGCTGCTCGTCGTGCCGCATCAAAGCTGCTGGCCGCTCAGCGCCTGGAAGCCAAGCGCATCCTGAACGCCATGACGCCCGAGCGCGTCGCGGAACTGGCCGCCAAGACCAAGAGCACTCCGTCAACCGTGCGCCGCGCACTGAAGAGCATGGTGTACTTCCAGCCGGCGAAGTTCATCAAATCTGAAGGACAGCCCTCATGACCACCACCGAATCCTTCGCGGCGCTGATGCCGGAGCCTGCGCACGTAGTCCACACCAGAAACGAGACGGGCGAGATCAAGCTCTACACCGCCGAGCATCTGCGCGCGATGTTCGACGCCGCAACAGAGCGCGCCGCAAAGCAGGAGCGCGAAGATGGCGTGTGCATCGTCTCCTACGCCTTGCCAACTGACCCGCACGACCTCAATGAGGTGCGCATTGAGCGCGCGCGGCAGATCGAGGGGCCTGCCCTCTGGGCTGTTCGACGCTCTGGCGATGTGCTCAACAAGCAAGGCGAGTGGGAATGGGAGCCGAGGCCGAGCTTGCGCGATGACGATTTTCTGGCTCGCGCACGATTCGCCACTGCCGACGAAGCCATTGCCGCTGCAATCAGAGCGCGAGACGAGGGGGTGACATGAGCCTGCCCTACGAAAACGCCACCAGCGGCGGGTCGGCGCTGGAAGAGATCCGCAAGCTGCTCACCAAGTTCGGATGCTCTCGCTTCGGCACCATGACCGACAACGAGCATGGAGAGCTTCTCGTGCAATTCAGCCACCGAGGCCGCGACGTGACGGCCAAGGCCAGCTATCGAGGCTATGCCGCCGCGTGGCTGCGTGAGCACCCGTATACGCAGCGCACGCGCGGCACAAAGGCCGACCACGAGAAGAAAGCTTTGAAGCAAGCCGAGATCAGCGTCTGCAGCATCCTTCGCGACTGGATCAAGGGCCAAGTCATGGCCATCGAAACAGGGGTGCTCTCCTTCGAAGGCGCTTTCCTCGGCCAGATCATGCTGCCGAGTGGGCGAACCCTGCTGGAAGAAGTCGAGAAGCAAAAATTGCTACCTGCGCCTGCCGGCAATCCCGCCGCCGAGATCGGCCGGGCTGAGGATGGGAGAAACAAAAATGACTGAACAATCGATGAACGAAGCAACCACCCAAGCCTCCGCGGATCGCGTGATCTACCGGAGCGAGTTGTGCAGGATGACCGGTGTCGGCTCGGAAGCAGTTCGGCGGTGGATCAAGGCGAAGAAGATCCCGCCGCCCGACGTGGCCATCAGTCAGAAGACGATGGGCTGGCGCCTGTCAACTCTCCGAGCCGCTGGCATCGGTCTTGTCTAACCAGTCGGCCCACGCCTGCATCATCGGCCGGCGTTCCTTCATGTACTCCGCCCGGTTGTACGCGGCCCGCACCTTGTCGTCAGGCGAGTGTGCGAGCTGTCGTTCAATCGCGTCTGGCGGGTAGCCCTCTTCATTCGCCCAAGTGGATGCGATCGACCGCCACCCGTGGCCCGTCATCTCTCCCTTGTAGCCCATGCGCGCGATCAGCGCCAAGACGGTGTTCTCACTGATGGGCCGGTCAATGCGATGGTCCGATGGAAACACGTAGTCGCAGCCCTCGCGCTGCCTCGCGCGCATCGTCTCGATGATCTCGAGAGCCTGGCGCGACAGCGGGACAACGTGGTCCTTGTCTCGCTTCATGCGCTCGCCGCCGATCAGCCAAACGTCGCCCTCGATCTCGTCGAAGCGCATCATCCGCATCTCGTTGGTGCGCACCCAGGTGTAGGCGATCAGCCGACAGGCCAGGACCGAGTTCAGGTCTTTCTCGAAGCCAAGCCGATGCACGAACTCATGGACCTCGCCCAGCTTGAGCGATGCATGGTTCTTCACCTTGCGCCGGCCGAAGGCCTTCTTCGGGTTGATGAGCTCCGCAGGGTTGATCGTTGCCAAGTCCTGCTCGATCGCCCAGTCGAACACCTGGGATGCCCACATCCGCACCTTGCGCACGTAGACGAAGCGGCCGGCCGCGTCCATGCGGTTGAGCTCGGTCAGCAACATGGCCCGGTCAATCTCGGCGGTCGCCAGATGGCCGAGCCCCGGCTTCAAGTGCAGCTCGATCCCCCGCAGCGCGTTCTCGCGGTAGTCGGGCGACACGTCCTGCCGCCCGTTCCAGAACGTCTCGCAGTCTTGCCAGAACGTCGACGGAGCGCGTTTTCGCTTGGTGACTGGCGCTACCCCTGCCTGCAGGTCTTTGCGCAGCTCTGCGCACTTCACCCTGGCTTCGGCCAGGCTCATCAGCGGGTACTCGCCCAGCGACTTCGTTTTCGGCTTGCCGTCGACACGGTAGGCCATGCGCCAGACCTTCGCGCCCTTGGCGCTGACGAACAGATAGAGGCCATGGCCGTCGAACAGCTTGCGGTCTTTCTCGGACGGCTTGGCGCTCTTGCAGATGGAGTCGGTGAGGGTGTTTGTAGGCATCTTGAATCGGATGCCGCTCGATGCCTACACGGATGCCTACCGACTGTCGGTGTGAGACAGCTTTGGAAGGTGGGGAATGGACCGGAACGCAGGGGCACAGAAACGGCTAAGGCCTTGATTCTGCGTGGGTTTCGGTGGGGAATAGACGAAAAAATAGCCCCTTGCGGGGCCATTCTTGGAGGAGAGGGAGGGATTCGAACCCTCGGTACTATCGCTAGTACGCCTGATTTCGAGTCAGGTACATTCGACCACTCTGCCACCTCTCCGGTGCTGTCGAGCCTCAGATTATAGCCAGAAAAATCTGACTTTTGACACTCTGAACCTCAACCGCGCAAAACTTCAAGGCCGCCGAGGTACGGACGCAACGCCGCCGGCACGTTGATCGAGCCGTCTTCGTTCTGGTGGTTCTCCAGCACGGCGACCAGCGCGCGGCCCACGGCCAGGCCGGAGCCGTTGAGGGTGTGCACCAGCTCGTTCTTGCCCTGGGCGTTCTTGAAACGAGCCTGCAGGCGGCGCGCCTGGAAGGCTTCGCAGTTCGACACCGAGCTGATCTCGCGGTAGGTGTTCTGCGCGGGCAGCCACACCTCGAGGTCATATGTCTTGGCAGCGGTGAAGCCCATGTCGCCAGTGCACAGCAGCACCACGCGGTACGGCAGCTCCAGCGCCTGCAGCACGACTTCGGCGTGGCCGGCCATCTGCTCGAGCGCGTCGTAGCTCTTCTCGGGGTGCACGATCTGCACCATCTCAACCTTGTCGAACTGGTGCTGGCGGATCATGCCGCGCGTGTCGCGCCCGGCGCTGCCGGCTTCCGAGCGGAAGCAAGGCGTGTGGGCGGTGAGCTTGATCGGCAGCTGCGCCTCGGGCACGACCTCGTCGCGCACGAAGTTGGTCAGCGGCACTTCGCTGGTCGGAATGAGGTACAGCGCCGAATGGTCGGGTGCAGCCTCGCCGTCCTGGCCGCCCTTCTTCGCGGCGAACAGGTCGCCTTCGAACTTGGGCAGCTGGCCGGTGCCGCTGAGCGTGGCGGCGTTGACCACGTAGGGCACGTAGCACTCGGTGTAGCCGTGCTGTTCAGTCTGCAGGTCGACCATGAACTGGGCCAGCGCGCGGTGCAGGCGGGCGATCGGACCCTTCATGACGGAGAAACGCGAGCCCGAGAGCTTGGCGCCCATCTCGAAATCGAGCCCCAACGGTGCGCCGAGGTCGACGTGGTCCTTGGGCGCGAAGGCCAGCGGTGTGGCGTTGGCGCCGGCGCCGCCCTTCGGGGCCCAACGGCGCATCTCGACGTTGCCGGCCTCGTCTTCACCGAGCGGCACGCTGGCGTGTGGCAGGTTGGGCACGGCGAGCAGCAGCGCGTGCAGTTCGGGTTGGATTTCTTCGAGGCGCTTGGATTGCGATTCCTGCTCGGCCTTGAGCGCGTTGACCTCGGCCATGAGCGCATCGACCGACTCGCCCTTGGCCTTGAGTGGGCCGATCTGCTTGTTCAGCGAGTTGCGGCGCGCCTGGATTTCCTCGGTGCGGGTTTGCAGCGTCTTGCGCTCGGCCTCGAGCGCAGTGAACGCCGAAACGTCGAGGTAGGGCTGGTTCTTCTTGCGTTTTTCGAGGCCGGCCACAGCGGAGGCCAGGTCTTTGCGGAGCAGGGTGATGTCGAGCATGGAGAGATTTTAGGTGGGCGCCCGGCCCGCGCCCGCCCTCCCCGCTCGCACGCCTGCGGCGACTCAGGCAACCGTGGCCGGATCGACGTTCGCCCCGCAGATGATCAGGCACACCTTCTCGCCCTCGCGCGGCACATAGGCACCGGTCTGCAGCGCCGCCAGCGGCAACGCGGCGGCCGGTTCCACGGCGAGCTTCAGCTCTTTCCACAGCCACTGCTGGGCGGCGCGGATGGATTCGTCGGACAGCAGCAGCGCGTCGCGCACCTGCTGCTGCGTGATTTCCCAGGCGATGGCGCCGATGCGGCGCGCGCCGAGCGAATCGGCTGCCACGCCGCTGACGTCCACGTCGACGGGCTCGCCCGCCTCGCGGGCGCGGAACAGCGTCGGGGCCTTCTCGGGCTCGAGCGCGACCACGCGGGCGCGCTGCTCGAACCAGCCGGCGAGGCCGCCGATCAGGCCGCCGCCGCCCACGCTCACGAGCACGGCGTCGGGCAGGCCGCCCTGCGCCTCGATCTCGCGGCCGAGCGTGCCGGCGCCGGCCACCACTTCGGGCTGGTCGTAGGCATGCGTAAGCAAGGCGCCGGTTTCCTTCTGGCGCGTCAGGCAGGCGGCCAGTGCGTCGGGGTACAGCTCGCCGACCACGACCACTTCGGCGCCCAGCGCCCGCAGGCGCGCGCGCTTGGCTTCGGGCGACACGCCCGGCAGGAACACCTGGCAGGGCACGCCCAGCGCCTTGGCGGCCGCGGCGGTGGCGATGCCGGCGTTGCCGCCCGAGGCGACGATCACGCCTGCGGCGGGGATGTCGTTGGCCAGCAGCCGATTCATCATGCCGCGGGCCTTGAAGCTGCCGCTGACCTGCATGTGCTCGAGCTTGAGCCAGACTTCGGCGCCGGGCGCGGTCACGCCGACGGCGGCGGCCGGCAGCTTCCACAGCGGCGTTTCACGCAGAAAGTGGCTGGCGCGCTCGCCCAGCCTGCGGGAGGCGCTCTCGATTTCGGAGCGCCAGTTGGTGTTTTTCATGAGATTCAGGAGATGTGCCCGAGGGGCGGAATGTCGTCGAGCTTGAGGCCCTTGGGAAGCGGGAACTTGATGGTTTCTTCGATGCCGTCCATCTTGCGCACCGACACGGCGCCGAACGCGCGCACGCGCTCGATCACCTCGTGCACCAGCACCTCGGGCGCCGAGGCGCCGGCGGTGAGGCCCACGCGCGACTTGCCTTCGAACCATTCGGGCTTGAGCTCGTCGGCCGAGTCGACCATGTAGCTCTCGGTGCCCAGGCGCTGCGCCAGCTCGCGCAGGCGGTTGCTGTTGGAGCTGGTAGGGCTGCCGACCACGATCACGAGGTCGACCTGCGGGCTCATGATCTTCACCGCGTCCTGGCGGTTCTGGGTGGCGTAGCAGATGTCCTGCTGCTTGGGCTCGCGCACATTCGGAAAGCGCGCGCGCACGGCGGCGGCAATCTCGGCGGCGTCGTCCACGCTGAGCGTGGTCTGGGTGACGACGGCGAGCTTCTCGGTCTGCAGCGGCGAGGCGTTGGCCACGTCGGCCACGTCTTCCACGAGGTGGATGCCGCTCGACAGCTGACCCATCGTGCCTTCGACCTCGGGGTGGCCCTTGTGGCCGATCATGATGAATTCGTAGCCCTCTTTCGCGAGCTTGGCCACCTCGACGTGCACCTTGGTCACGAGCGGGCAGGTGGCGTCGAAGATCGAGAAGCCGCGGTCGCGCGCCTCCTGCTCCACGGCCTTGCTCACGCCGTGCGCGCTGAACACCAGCGTGGAGCCGGGCGGCACGTCGGACAGCTCTTCGATGAAGATCGCGCCCTTGGCCTTGAGCTCGTTCACCACGTAGGTGTTGTGCACGATCTCGTGGCGCACGTAGATCGGCGCGCCGAACTTGGCGAGGGCGCGCTCGACGATCTCGATGGCGCGGTCCACGCCGGCGCAGAAACCGCGCGGCTCGGCCAGGAGGACTTCCTCGATGTTCGGGTTCATAGCACGCCGATCAGCTTCACTTCGAAAGTGACCGGTTGGCCGGCGAGCGGATGGTTGAAGTCGAAGCGCACGCCGGTCTCGTTCGACTCGACGACCGCGCCCGCGTAGCTGCCCGAGCCGTCGGGCGTGGGGAACTGCACCACGTCGCCGACGGCGTACTGCTCGTCGGGGTCGCCCATCTGGGCCAGCAGCTTGCGCGCCACCCATTGCTGCATGTCGGGGTTGCGCTCGCCGAAGGCCTCGCCGGCGGGCAGCTCGAAGGTGGCGTGCGCGCCCTCTTCCAGGCCCATCAGGCGCTGCTCCATGGCCGGCGAGAGCTCGCCGGTGCCGAGCGACAGCGTGGCAGGCTTGTCGGCGAAGGTGTTGATGATGTCGCCCGCCGGACCGGCCAGCCGGTAGTGCAGGGTCAGGAAGGAGCCGGAAGTCACAACTTGGGACATGGGTGCAGCAAAGGTGGGCAAAGAGGAGGGAGGTGTCCCGATAAACTGACCCTCATTTTAAGGATCGGGGCAACATCTCGCCCCGGCCAAGGTTTCAGCAGGGTTTCATGGCATTCAAGGATCTCCCTCTCGACGCCCGCCCACGCGAAAAGCTCATGGCGCGGGGCGCCGCCGCGCTGGCCGACGCCGAGCTGCTGGCGCTGCTGCTGCGCACCGGTGTCGCCGGCAAGAACGTGCTCCAGCTGGCCCAGCAACTGCTCGAACGCTTCGGCGGCCTGTCGGGCCTGCTGCACACCGCGCCCGACGACCTCAAAGAGGTCAAGGGCATGGGCGGCAGCGCCAAGCGCTCTGAACTCATGGCGGTGCTCGAGTTGGCGCGTCGCGCCATGGGCGAGCGCCTGAAGGAGCGCACGGTGTTCGACTCGCCCGAGGCGGTCAAGCAGTACCTGCAGCTGCACATCGGCTCGCGCCCGCACGAGGTGTTCGCGGTGCTCTTTCTCGACGTGCAGCACCGCCTGCTCACGCTCGAAGAACTGTTTCGCGGCACGCTCACGCAGACCAGCGTCTACCCGCGCGAGGTCGTCACCCGCGCCCTGCATCACAAGGCCGCGGCCGTGGTGCTGGCCCACAACCACCCGAGCGGCAGCATCGAGCCCTCGCGCGCCGACGAATCGCTCACGCAAACCCTTCGCGCCGCGCTGGCGCTGGTCGACGTGCGCGTGCTCGACCACGTCATCGTGAGCCCGGGCCAGAGCTTCTCGATGGCGGAACGGGGACTGATCTGATGGCTTCTTCCCGTCCTCCCGCCCTGAAAACCCTCGCCGACCTCAAGCAGGTGCAGCGCGTGCTCGCCGAAACCCGCGAGCGCGAAGCCGCCGAGGCCGCCGCGCGCGCCGCGGCCGAGCGCAAGCGCGCCGCCGAGAAAGACCTGTTCACGCGCGCCATCGGCGCCACCGAGCCGCTGCGCCGCAAGGCCTCGGTGCCGCTCGCGCCGGAACCACCCGCGCCCATTCCGTTTCAGCACCAGCTCGACGAGCAGCGCGTACTGCGCGAGTCGCTGTCCGACGAGTTCGACGTGACCACGCTGCTCGACGTCGACGACGCCATGAGCTTTCGCCGCCCCGGCATCGGCACCGACATCACGGCGCGGCTGCGCAAGGGCGACTGGTCGATCCAGGCGCAGGTCGACCTGCACGGCCTGCGCAGCGACGAGGCGCGCGAGGCGCTCGGTGGTTTCATCCGCAATGCCCACAAGCAGGGGCTGCGCTGCGTGCGCGTGGTGCACGGCAAGGGCCTGGGCTCGCCCGGCAAGCAGCCGGTGCTCAAGACCAAGACGCAGCGCTGGCTGATCCAGAAGAACGAGGTGATCGCGTTCGTGCAGGCGAAGCCAGCGGAGGGTGGGGCCGGGGCGCTGGTGGTGCTGTTGGCGCCTGTGCGGCGCTGAATTGCTCCCTCTCCCCTCTGGGAGAGGGTTGGGGTGAGGGCTGCGGCGCTTGCACTGACGCCCCGCCTTGTCGAGCGCACTTCCCTCACCCTATCCCTCTCCCCGAGGGGAGAGGGGACAAGATGGGGAACTACTTGCTCAGATCGACCTTGTAGACCGAGCGGCCCTTGCCGCTGTCATCGTCCGCCTTCAGCAACGAGATGTTCACGAGCCCCGCGTCCGTTGCCGCGCTCAGCTGCCCCTGCCCCGACGTGATCGTCACATTCCCCGCCGTCGTCACCTTCGTGAAACGCCAGCTGCGCGCCGCGCCGTTGGCCGCGCGCGTGATGGTCTTCTTCGCCTTGATGTACGCGATCAGCACGTCGCGGTTCGCATCGGGCGAGGCGTAGATCGTCGCGCGGCCGTCCAGCGCCGGAATGAAGCTCGCACCGCTGGTCGCACGGTAGTTGTTCGTGGCGATGACGAACTCCTTCGCCGGGTCGATGGGCGCGCCCAGGTACATGAGGTTCTTGATGCGGCTGCCCACGGCCTGCGTCACGTCGATCTCGTACTGCATGTCGGGCGTGGTGAACATGTCGAAGTTGTAGCCCGGGAAGGTGCTGATCAGCGGCTGGTCGGTCGCCAGGGCCGGGTCGATGGTGTTGAAGCGCTTGGCCGCGGCTTCGAGCCAGCCCTTGATCTCCGCGCCCGTCACCTTCACCGTATACACCGTGTTCGGGTACAGGTACAGGTCGGCGGCGCTGAAGATCGCGAGGTTGCCCACGGCCACGTCGGTGTAGTCGCGCCCGCCCTCGAAGCCCGACTTGAAGGGCGCGCTCACCGACAGCACCGGCAGGCTCGCGTACTGCGGCAGGTTGGCCTGGACATAGGTCTTCACGTAGTCGGCCTGCGCCTGGTTCACGATCTGGATCGCGCCCGGGTCGCCCACGTCGGCGAAGAAGGTGTTCATGCGGAAATCGGTGGTGCCGACCGGCGTCTTCACGTAGTCGATCGCGGCCTGGTGCTGGGTGTCGACCAGCGGCGCCACGCTCGGGTCGGCGTCGACATACACGGCCTTGCCCTGGCTGTCCTTGCCAGTTTGCGTGGAGCGCGCCTCGACCAGCGTCTTGCTCTTGTCGACGCCCCAGGCCTTGCCGTCCCACACGAGCTCGAGCTTCACGAGGCCCAGCGCCTTGCCCCACGAGCTGGGCATCACGGCCGGCACGCCGTTGACGGTGCCGGCGGCGTTGTCGACACCCGCCTGCGTGTAGCCGGGCTTGGCGCCGCGGTCGGGGAACAGGCCGTGCTGGTGGCCCATCATCAGCACGTCGATGCCGGGCACCTTCGACAGGTACAGGCCCGGGCTTTCCATGGTCGGGGAGTACGGCGAGCCGTCGAGGCCGCCGTGCTGCAGCGCGACGACGATGTCGGCGCCCTTCTCGCGCAACTCGGGCACGTAGCGCTTCGCGGCCTCGACCGCGCCTTCGGTGCGCAGCTTGCCTTCGAGAAAGCGCTTGTCCCAGTTCATGATGCCGGGCGTGGTGAAGCCGATCACGCCGACCTTCACCGGCACCGTCACGCTCTTGCCGTCAGGTGCCGTCGCGGTGAACTGCTTCGTGACGATGGTGTACGGCGCGACGAGCGGCTTGCCGCTCTTGAGGCTGTGCACGTTGGCCACCACCATCGGGAAGCTGGGGCCTGCGCATTTCTTGCTGCCGTCCACGCCCTCGACATCGAGGCCGCCACCGAGCACCTGGTTGAGGAAGTCCAGGCCGTAGTTGAACTCGTGGTTGCCCAGCGTGCCGGCGTCGTAGCCGGTGGCGTTCATCACCTTGTACATCGACAGCGGCTGCGTGCACGGGATGCGGCTGATCAGCGCCTCGTAGTCGGCCAGCGCGGTGCCCTGGATGGTGTCGCCGTTGTCGAACAGCATGGTGTTCGCGAACTCCTTGCGCGCGGCGTTGATGAGCGTGGCGGTGCGCTCGTAGCCGTACGACTTGTCTTCGGCGAGCTTGAAGTAGTCGTAGCTGCGCACGTTGAAGTGCAGGTCGGTCGTTTCGAGCAGCGCGACCGTGGTGCGCGTGCCCGCCGCCACGGGTGCCGGCGCAGGGGGCGGAACGATCGGCGGGAAGGTGGTGCCGCCCCCGTTGCCACCGCCACAGGCGGTGAGCACGGCGGTCAGTACGGCGGCACAGGTGGACATGGGGCGAGGCGCGCAAGCGACGCAGCCACTGCGTTGTTCATCGAGAGGTCTCCCTACGGATATGAGGAAGGCCAGTCTCCGAAAGCAGGGTGACAGACCGGTGAATCCGGGCCTGCCGTGCAGCGCCGTTGCGACAGCAGTTACGCCAGGTGATTCTTTAGTGGTATCGCCGCATCCGCCACCGCGTCGGGCGCGGGGCTGCGGCCCGCTTCGAGCAGCTTGCGGCTCATCATGTGATCGACCGGCGCGTTCACCGATTCGACGCACACGAGCTGGCCGTCGACGTAGTGGAACAGCGAGAACGCCTCGGGCTTCGGCCCCGCGCGGCGCACGCTCACCAGGCCCGGCGTGCCTTCGGCCGGCATGAGGCCGGCCATCTGCAGCCGCAGGCCGCCCTGGTCGGACCAGAACCACGCGACCGCGTCGTGATCGCGTGCGGCGCCGGTCAGCGTGGCCACGGCGGTGCGTGCCTGGTCGTTCGCGTTCTGCACCGATTCGAGCCGCAGCGCGCGGCCCGCGCGGCGGTCGGGGAAGCGCGTGCAATCGCCCACCGCGAGCACGTCGGCCGCGCTGGTCTGCATGTGGCCGTCGACCACGATGCCGTCCGCGCACTCGATGCCTGCGGCTTGTGCGAGCGCGGTCTCGGGCACGGCGCCGATGCCCAGCAACAGCAGGTCGATCGGTTGCTTCGTGCCGTTGACTTCGACCGACACGAGCCGGTCGCCCACGACCTCGAAGGCGCCGGTCTGCGCGCCCAGCACGATGTCGATGCCGGCGGCGCGGTGCGTGGCCAGCACATGCGCCGACAGCTCGGGCGACACCGCGCGGCCCAGCAGGCGCGGCGCGCATTCGATCACCTGCACCGTCTTGCCGAGCGCCTTGGCGGTGGCTGCCACTTCGAGGCCGATGAAGCCCCCGCCCAACACCGTGACCTGCTGCGCATCCATCAGCCGCGTGCGCAGACGATGCGCCTCGTCGGCGGCGCGCAGGCTCGCGACGTTTTCGAGGCCCGGCTGCAGGCCGGGCATCTGGCGCGCGCGCGTGCCGGTGGCCAGCACCAGGCGCTCCCACGGCAGCACCGCGCCCGAACGCAGCGTGACGGTGTGCGCCTCGCGGTCGATGGCCACGGCGGCGTCGCCCAGGTGCAGCGTGATGCCCGCTTCGCGGTACCAGTCGGTGGCCTTGTGCGGCTGCGTGGTTTCTTCCGCGCTCTTGAGGAAGGCCTTCGACAGCGGCGGGCGGTGGTACGGCTCGCAGGCCTCTTCGCAGACCAGGTGCACGCGCGCGCCCTGCCCGGCTTCCGCCAGGCCCGCGCACAGCTGGGCCGCGGCGTGGCCGCCGCCGATGATGACGATGGAATTCATGGAGAACAGTCTTTCGGAAATCGTTGTCTGGTCACTCGCCGCGGTTGCGCATCCAGTCCGCGGTCTTGAAGAAGGAGTCCCTGAGACGCGCACGCAGGTCTTCAGGCACACCGGTCTCGCCCATCGCCTGGTCCATGCAGGCCAGCCACTGGTCGCGTTCCTTGATGCCGATGCTGTGGCCGCCGATGGCCTGCGGCATGTGTCGCGCGCGCAGCATAGGGTGGCCGAAGCGGTCGGTGTAGTGGGCGGGCCCGCCGAGCCAGCCGCACAGGAACCAGAAGAGGCGCTGGCGCGCGTTGTCCAGGTCGGTGCCGTGCACGGCGCGCAGTTGCGCGTAGGCCGGCTCGAGGTCCATCAGGTCGTAGAAGCGCTCGACCAGCGCCTCCACCTTCGGCTCGCCGCCGATCCATTCGAAGGGCGTGCCGGCGGGCGGTTTGTCTTGAATCTGCATGGGCGGGAGTATCCCCTCGGGGCGCTCTAGAGTTGGATCAGATCGGGAATGCCCACATCCGTGCTCACGTCGGCCGTGTAGTCCACGCCGTCGACAGCAAAGCCGAACAGGCGCAGGAACTCGGTCTTGTAGCCCGCGAAATCGGTCAGCTCGTTGAGGTTCTCGCCAGTGACCTGCGGCCAGAGTTCCTGCACGCGGGCCTGCACCTGCGGCGCCAGTTCCTTGTAGTCGGCGCGCAGGCGGCCTTCGTCGTCCAGGTGCGGCGTGGCGCCGTACAGGCTGTCGGCGTACAGGCCGTGCACCTGCTCGATGCAACCTTCGTGCGTGCCTTCGGCCTTCATCACCTTGAACAGCAGCGACAGGTACAGCGGCATCATCGGAATGGCCGAGCTGGCCTGCGTGACCACCGCCTTCAGCACCGACACGCGCGCGTCGCCGCCCTTGGCCGCCAGCTGCGCGCGGATGTCCAGCACCTTCTCGTCCAGATCCTTCTTGGCGGCACCGATGGAGCCGTTCCAGTAGATGTCGTGGGTGATCTGCTCGCCCAGGTACGTGAAGGCCGTGGTCTTGGCACCGTCGGCCAGCACGCCGGCCTGCTGCAGCACGTCGATCCACATCTGCCAGTCTTCGCCGCCCATGACGGCGACGGTGTTGTCGATTTCTTCCTGCGTGGCGGGCTCGAGCACCGACTCTTTCACGGCCCCGCTGTCGGTGTCCAGGCCGCGCAGCGTCACGGCCTTGCCGATGGGCTTGAGCACGGAGTTGAAGACCTGGCCCGTCTTCGGGTGCGTGCGGCGCGGCGCGGCCAGGCTGTAGACCACGAGGTCGACCTGGCCGAGGTCGGCGCGGATCGTGTCGATGGTCTGCTGCTTCACCGCGTCGGAAAAGCCGTCGCCGTTGATGCTCTTGGCGTAGCGCCCTTCGGCCGTGGCGGCGCGATGGAAGGCGGCGGTGTTGTACCAGCCGGGCGAGCCGGGCTTGGTCGCGCTGCCTGCGCGTTCGAAGAACACGCCCAGCGTGTCGGCGCCGCAGCCGAAGGCCGCGGTGATGCGCGCGGCCAGGCCGTAGCCGGTGGACGCACCGATCACCAGCACGCGCTTCGGGCCGCCCGCGATGGGGGGCTTGGCTTTGACGTAGTCGATCTGTTGCCGGACATTGGCTTCGCAGCCCACGGGATGGGTGGTGACGCAGATGAAGCCGCGCACGCGGGGTTGGATGATCATGAAAAGCTCGCTCGGTAAGACATTGGGGGGACGGCGGCGGGGCACGTCGCGGCGCCGCGAATTTAACCCAGCCGGCAACAGGCCGATTCATCAGCCCCATATGCATATGTCGATTGACGATTTAATAATCTTGGGTTTTATTGATATGGTTCCGGCCTGAATTTCACTCTGGAGAGAGGACGATCCCACCATGCGCCACACCCTGCTTGCCGCGGCCCTTGCCGCTTCCGCCCTGCTGACCGGCGTTGCCGCCCATGCGGACCAGCTCGCCGACATCAAGAAAAAGGGCGAACTCGTGGTCGGCGTGCTCGGCACCGACGAGCCCGCCACCTTCATCGATCCGAAGACGCGCCAGATCGTCGGCTACGAGGTCGACCTGGTGAACGCCATCGCGAAAAAGATCGGCGTGAAGCCGGTGCTCAAGCAGATCGCCGTGGCCGCGCGCATTCCCGAGCTGCAACAGGGCCACGTCGACCTCGTGGCCGCCGGCCTCACGCACAACAAGGAGCGCGAGGCGCAGATCGACTTCTCGCTCACCACCTTCGTCACCGGCCAGAAGGCCGTCGTGAAGAAGACCAGCGGCATCACCGACGTGCCGCAGCTCGGCGGCAAGAAGGTGCTGACCATCCGCGGCGGCACGCAGGAACCCAACATCCGCAAGGCCGTGCCCACCGCCGAGGTCGTGACCTTCGACACCAGCCAGCAGGCCTTCCAGGCGCTGCAGCAGGGCAAGGGCGTGGGCTACGTGGACGACGAGGCCGCGCTGCTGCGCAGCTACGCCAAGCTGGGCCCGCAGAAGGCGCAGTACGTGGTGCTCAAGCAGAACCTGAGCACCGAGTCGCTGGCCATCGGCATCAAAAAGGGCGAGAGCAGCCTGAAGGCCGTGGTGGACGACACGCTGCGCGAGCTCGAGAAGTCGGGCGAAGCGCAGAAGATCTTCATCAAGTGGTACGGACCGAACACGGCGTCGGGCTTCCAGACGCGCGACTTCAAGCTCGAGACCGACAAGATCGACTGAGCTGTCTTTTGACTTTCTCCTTCCCCTTCCGGGGGAAGGCCGGGATGGGGGCTGACAGCCTTCGCACAGGCCGCGGCGCATCGATCGCCGCCGTGCCCCCACCCCCACCCTCCCCCAGCGGGGGAGGGAGAAGATTCCCCTCGCGACGGTGATACTGTCGCCCCCCATGCCCCTGTTCGACTATTCGCTGCTGCTCACCGGCCAGTACCACGACATGCTGGTCGCGGGCCTGTGGCTGTCGCTGCAGCTGCTTGCGGTCTCGCTCGTCCTTGCGCTGCCGCTGGCGCTGGTGGTGGCGCTGCTGCGGCTCTCGCCGCTCGCACCGCTGCGCTGGCTCGGCTTTGCGTACGTCGAATCGATCCGCAACATCCCGCTGCTGGCCCACATGCTCTTCTGGTATTTCGGCGCGCCCGAGCTGCTGCCCGAAGGCATCAAGACCTGGCTCTACGAAGGCCACATCGAGGCCTACAGCGCGATCGTCGCGCTGTCGCTGTACACGGCGGCCTTCATGGCCGAGGACATCCGCAGCGGCATCCGCTCGATCCCGGCCGTGCAGTTCGAGGCCGGCCGCGCGCTGGGCTTCAGCTTCCTGGCCACCATGCGCCGCGTGGTGCTGCCGCAGGCGCTGCGCGTGACCGTGCCGCCGCTCATCTCGCAGACGCTGAGCCTGTGGAAGAACACCTCGATCGCCACCGTGATCGGCGTGGCCGAGCTGATGTACCAGGCCGGCCAGGTCGAGAGCGCGACCTTCCGCAGCTTCGAGTCGTTCGCCTTCGCGAGCGCGGCTTATCTGACGGTGTCGCTGGCCATCACCGGATTGGCGACCTGGTACCACCACCGCTTCCCGGTGCGGACCATCTGAGGTGTTGATGACATGCTAGAGATCATCAACGACTACTGGGTCTACTTCCTCATCGGGCAGTATCCGAACGGCCCGCTCGGCGGCCTGGTGCTCACGCTGCTGCTGGCTTCGTGCGGGCTGGTGCTCGCGCTGCCGCTGGGCATCGTGCTCGGCTTGGCGCGCGTGAGCCCGTGGCGCTGCGTGCGCTGGCCCGTCACGGCGCTGGTGTTCGTGGTGCGCGGCCTGCCGCTCTTGATGGTGATCTTCTGGGCCTACTTCTTCCTGCCCAGCGTCACGGGCGTGAAGACCGACCAGTTCACCACCATGCTGATCGCGCTCGTGATCTTCGATGCCGCCTACCTCGCCGAGATCGTGCGCGCCGGCATCCAGGGCCTGCCGCGCGGACAGATGGAAACCGCACGCGCGCTCGGCCTGAGCTACATCGGCGCGATGCGCCTCGTGGTGCTGCCGCAGGCGCTGCGCAGCATGCTGCCGTCACTCGTGAACCAGTTCGTCTCGACCATCAAGGAGACCTCGCTGGGCTACATCATCGGGCTGGCCGAGGTGTCGTTCATTGCCACGCAGATCAACACGCAGGTGTTCACCAAGCCGGCGCAGATCTACCTGATCCTGGGCCTGACCTACTTCATCCTGTGCTTCGGCCTCTCGCGCTTCGCCTACTGGCTGGAGCGCCGGCTCGCGCGCCGCGGCCTTCCCGCCGCGACCCTCAAGGTGCCCGCATGATCGAACTCCAACAAGTCAACAAGTGGTACGGCAGCTACCACGCACTGGTCGACGTGACCGAAACCATCCACAAGGGCGAGGTGGTCGTGGTGTGCGGGCCCTCGGGTTCGGGCAAATCGACGCTGATCCGCACCTTCAACCGGCTGGAGCCGATCCAGTCGGGCCGCATCACGCTCGACGGGCAGGACATCCACGCGCCCGGCCTGGACGTCAACGCGTTTCGCTCGCGCATCGGCTTCGTCTTTCAGCAGTTCAATCTGTTCCCGCACCTCAGCGTGCTGCAGAACTGCACCATGGCGCCGATGCAGCTGCACGGCCTCTCGCGCAAGGAGGCCGACGCGCGCGCGATGGCGCTGCTGGAGCGCGTGGGCCTTGCCAACAAAGCCAATGCGTGGCCCGGCGAGCTGTCGGGCGGCCAGCAGCAGCGCGTGGCCATTGCGCGTGCGCTCGCCATGAAACCCCCGCTGATGCTGTTCGACGAGCCCACCAGCGCGCTCGACCCCGAGATGGTCGGCGAGGTGCTGCTGGTGATGCGCGACCTTACGCGCGACGGCATGACCATGGTGTGCGTCACGCACGAGATGGGCTTCGCGCGCGAGGTGGCCGACCGCGTGCTCTTCATGGACCAGGGCCAGGTGCTGGAACGGGCCACGCCCGACGATTTCTTCAACCGCCCGCAGCATCCGCGCGCGCAGCAGTTTCTGTCCGACATCCGTTCGCCTTTTTCGAGAGACGCATGACCGACTCCACCCTTCCCCTCATTGACGCCGCCCCGCTCGTGGCCGGCGCGCCCGAACGCGAACGCGTGGCGGCGCAGATCGGCGACGCCTGCCGCGCGCACGGCTTCTTCTACGTGACCGGCCATGGCGTCGACCCAGCATTGATCCAGCGGCTCGAAGACCTGAGCCACCAGTTCTTCGACCTGCCCGAGGAAACCAAGATGCAATGGCGCATGGCCCTGGGTGGCCGTGCCTGGCGCGGCTACTTCCCGCGCGGCGGCGAGCTGACCTCGGGCCGGCCCGACTGGAAGGAAGGCCTCTACCTGGGCACCGAGCTGCCCGCCGACCACCCGCTGGTGCAGGCGAAGACGCCCGTGCATGGGCCGAATCTCTTTCCCGACGTGCCGGGTTTTCGCGAGACCATCCTCGCGTACATGGACGCCGTCACGCAGCTGGGCCACCGGCTGATGGAAGGCATCGCGCTGAGCCTCGGCCTGCCCGCTTCATATTTCGCCGAACGCTACACGGCCGACCCGCTGATCCTGTTCCGCCTCTTCAACTACCCGACACAGGCCGTGCCCGAAGGGCTCGACGTGCAATGGGGCGTGGGCGAGCACACCGACTACGGCCTGCTCACGATCCTGCACCAGGACACCGTGGGCGGCCTTGCGGTGCACACGCCGGGCGGCTGGATCGACGCGCCGCCGGTGCCCGGCGCCTTCGTCTGCAACATCGGCGACATGCTCGACCGCATGACCGGCGGGCTCTACAAGTCGACCCCGCACCGCGTGAAGCGCAACACCTCGGGCCGCGACCGGCTGTCGTTCCCGCTGTTCTTCGATCCGAACTTCGAGGCCCGCGTGCAGCGCATCGAAGGCCTGGCCGGTGCCGAGGCGCTGGACGACAGCGCCGAACGCTGGGACCGCGCCAACGTGCATGCCTTCAGTGGCCGCTATGGCGACTACCTGCTGGCCAAGGTGTCGAAGGTGTTTCCGCAGTTGCGCAACGAAGTGCTCTGAACTGAACGCGGGCCCTGACCGCGTCAGGGGAACCAGCGCGTCACATGCGGCACCGCATCGTGCAGCGAATCGAGCACATGAAAAGCCTGCGCGACGATCGCCTCGGGCGGGTGCTTGAGGTCAGGCACCACCACCACGCGCATCCCGGCGGCCAGCGCGGCCTTGGCGCCGTTCTCGCTGTCTTCGAAGGCCACGCAATCGGCAGGGTCCACGCCCAGCCGCTCGGCCGCGAGGCGGTACAGCGCCGGGTCGGGCTTGGCGCGCGCCACTTCGTCGCCGCCCGCGAAGGCCTCGAAGTGATGAAGCACGTCGAGGCTGCCCAGGCAGGCCGCGATCTGGCCGCGCGTGGACGACGAGGCGACCGCGCAGCGCGTGCCGCGTCCGCGCAAGGCGGTGAGCAGCTCGGCCGCGCCGGGCTTGATGGGAAAGAGCGGCCGGACGTCGCCTGCCAGGCGTTCCAGCTGCAGCGCGGCAGTCACTTGCGCCGCCGCATGCTGGTAGGCAGCAGCGCCACCGAGCAGAGCCGCCAGGATCTGCTTCGATTCGCCCATGGCGAGCCCCACGCATTGCAGGTACTGGGCGTGCGAAAGCTCGATATCGAGCGTGCGGGCCGCTGCGATCCAGGCGGCCATGATGGGGCGCTCGGAATCGATCAGCAGTCCGTCCATGTCAAAAATGGCGGCGGTGAACATCGAGGCGAATCCTAAGCGAGCGCGCACCGGTCCCGTGGCGGCCATGAAAAAAGGGGCCATCGGCCCCTTCGTTGGAGAAACGGCAACGCTGCCGGTCAGTCCCGCGCCAGCGCCCGGTTCAGCCCCAGCGCCGCCAGCGTGCCGAGCGCGCCCGACAGCAGGTAGATGCTCACGAAGGCCAGGCCGAAGTGGGCCGACAGGCCCAGGGCGACCAGCGGGGCAAAGGCCGCGCCGATGAGCCAGGCCAGGTCGGCCGTGAGGGCCGCGCCGGTGTAGCGGTACTTGGCTTCGAAGTTCGAGGTGACGGCGCCGGCCGCCTGGCCGTACGAGAGGCCCAGCAGCACGAAGCCCAGCAGGATGAAGATGTCCTGGCCGATGCGCCCGCCGTCGAGCAGCGTGGGCGCAAAGCCGCTGAACACCGCGATCATCGCGGCCAGCCCGCCGAGCGTGAAACGCCGTCCCACGCGGTCGGCAACCAGGCCCGAGGCCACGATCCCGCCGGCACAGAACACCGCGCCGATCATCTGCACCACCAGGAACTCGGTGATCGACTGGTCGGAGTACAGCGTGATCCACGACAGCGGGAACACCGTGATCAGGTGGAACAGCGCATAGCTGGCCAGCGCGGCGAACGCGCCGATCAGCAGGTTGGCGCCCTGCGAGCGGGTCAGCTCGACCACGCTGGTGGGCTGCAGTTCGCGCTCTTCGAGCAGGCGGGAATATTCTTCGGTCGCCACCAGCCGCAGGCGCGCGAACAGCGCCACGACGTTGATGGCGAAGGCCACGTAGAAGGTGTAGCGCCAGCCCCAGTCGAGGAAGTCGGCCAGCGGCAGGCTCGAGTACAGGTACGCGAACAGCGCGCTGGCCACGAAGAAGCCCAGCGGTGCGCCCAGCTGGCCCAGCATGGCGTACCAGCCGCGCTTGTTGGGCGGTGCGTTCAGCGCCAGCAGCGACGGCAGGCCATCCCACGAGCCGCCCAGCGCCAGGCCCTGGGCAAAGCGGAAGATCGACAGCAGCACGATGGCCGTGAAGCCGATGCTCGCGTAGCCCGGCAGGAAAGCGATGCCCGCCGTGGAGGTGCCCAGCAGGAACAGCGCAATCGTCAGTTTCGTCTCGCGCCCGAAGCGCCGCTGGATCGCCATCGAGATCACGGTGCCGAAGGGGCGCGCGATGAAGGCGAACGAGAAGATCACGAAGGCCCAGAGCACGCCTTCCAGGCGCTGCTCGAACGGGAAAAACACCGCCGGAAACACCAGCACCGAGGCGATGCCGTAGACGAAGAAGTCGAAATACTCGGAGGCGCGACCGATGACCACGCCGACCGCGATCTCGCCCGGGGCGATGCGCGAATGGTCGGCGTCTGCGGCGCGGGCGCCGCCTTCGGTCGGGTGCGGCACGGGCTGGGCGCCTTGTGGACTGATGCTGGACGTCGTCATCTTGCTGGCTGGCTGGCTGTAATTCGGGTGTCACGCCGGAGCGCGACACAGGGGGGAATTCTGGACACCCTGTAGCGTCTCATCGATTTGCGTTTACCGCCATAGGACAAAACGTCCAATAGGCGAAATCCCTTGGGCGGCGTAGATTGCAGGGTCATTTTTGCGCGGCCTTCGCACTCTCCTCTCCCGGCATGCACATCCTCAAGACCCTTCGCCGAGCGCTCCTGCTGCTCTCCGCCATTTTCCTGGCGGGCTGCAACACAGTGCTGTTGAACCCCTCCGGCGACATCGCCAACCAGCAGGGGCGTCTCATCATCGTCTCGACGGTGCTGATGCTGATCATCATCATCCCGGTGATCGCGCTGACCATCTTCTTTGCCTGGCGCTATCGCCAGTCGAACAAGGAGGCCACCTACAGCCCCGACTGGGACCACTCCACGCAGCTCGAGCTGGCGATCTGGGCCGCGCCGCTCCTGATCATCATCGCGCTGGGCGCGATCACCTGGATCAGCACCCACACGCTGGACCCGTACCGCCCGCTGAGCCGCCTGGACGCGCAGCGCCCGATTCCCGCCGAAACCAAGCCCCTGGTGGTCGAGGTGGTCGCGCTGGACTGGAAGTGGCTCTTCATCTACCCCGAGCAGGGCATTGCCACGGTGAACGAACTGGCGGCCCCGGTGGACCGCCCGATCAGCTTCAAGATCACGGCCTCGTCGGTCATGAACTCCTTCTTCATCCCCGCGCTGGCCGGCCAGATCTATGCCATGCCGGGCATGGAGACCAAGCTGCACGCGGTGATCAACAAGCCGGGCGAGTTCGAAGGCTTCTCCGCCAACTACAGCGGCGCGGGCTTCTCGGGCATGCGCTTCAAGTTCCACGGCCTGAGCCACGACGGCTTCGACCAGTGGGTGGCCAAGGTCAAGACCGGCAAAGAGGGCGAACTGACCCGCGAGCAATACAAGAAGCTCGAAGTGCCGAGCGAGCGCGAGCCCGTGCGCCACTACGCCGCGGTCGACCCTGCCCTGTACGACGCCATCCTGAACCTGTGCGTCGACCGCAACAAGATGTGCATGAAGGAAATGATGGCCATCGACGCCGACGGCGGCATGGGCAAGCCGGGCGCTTTCAACATCGCCACCAAGCAGGCCTGGCAGGCCGACTCCCTCGACACGCCCAAGCGCAAGTACGTCACCGCGATGTGCACCACCGAAGACTAAGAAGATGCTGCAGAACCTAGACCTGACGAAGCTCGTCTTCGGCCGCCTCTCCTGGGAGGCGATTCCCCTTCACGAGCCGATTTTGCTCGTGACCTTCGCGGCCGTGATCCTGGGCGGCCTGGCGCTGCTGGGCGCGGTGACCTACTTCAAGCTGTGGGGCACCTTGTGGAATGACTGGATCACCAGCATCGACCACAAGAAGATCGGCATCATGTACATCATCCTTGGCCTGGTGATGCTGCTGCGCGGCTTCGCCGACGCGCTGATGATGCGGGCCCAGCAGGCCGTCGCCTTCGGCGACAACGCGGGCTTCCTGCCGCCGCACCACTACGACCAGATCTTCACCGCCCACGGCGTGATCATGATCTTCTTCGTGGCGATGCCGCTGGTCACGGGCCTCATGAACTTCGTGGTGCCGCTGCAGATCGGCGCACGCGACGTGGCCTTTCCGTTCCTGAACAACTTCAGCTTCTGGATGACCACCTTCGGCGCCGGCCTCGTGATGGCCTCGCTGTTCGTGGGCGAGTTCGCCAAGACCGGCTGGCTGGCGTACCCGCCGCTGTCGGGCATCCTGTTCAGTCCTGACGTGGGGGTGGATTACTACATCTGGTCCTTGCAGATTGCGGGGGTGGGCACATTGCTCTCGGGCGTGAACCTGCTGGCCACCATCGTGAAGATGCGCGCGCCCGGCATGACCATGATGAAGATGCCCGTCTTCACGTGGACCGCCCTGTGCACCAACGTGCTGATCGTGGCTGCCTTCCCGGTGCTCACGGCCGTGCTGGCCCTGCTGTCGCTCGACCGTTATGTCGGCACCAACTTCTTCACGAACGACCTCGGCGGCAACGCCATGATGTACGTGAACCTGATCTGGATCTGGGGCCACCCCGAGGTGTACATCCTGATCCTGCCGGCCTTCGGCATCTTCTCGGAAGTGGTCTCCACCTTCTCGGGCAAGCGCCTGTTCGGCTACGCCTCGATGGTGTACGCCACGGTCGTGATCACCATCCTGTCGTACCTCGTGTGGCTGCACCACTTTTTCACCATGGGCTCCGGCGCCAGCGTGAACTCGTTCTTCGGCATCACGACGATGATCATCTCGATCCCCACGGGCGCGAAGATCTTCAACTGGCTCTTCACCATGTACCGCGGCCGCATCCGTTTCGAGCTGCCCATGATGTGGACCATCGGCTTCATGATCACCTTCGTGATCGGCGGCATGACGGGCGTGCTGCTGGCCGTTCCCCCGGCCGACTTCGTGCTGCACAACAGCCTGTTCCTCATTGCCCACTTCCACAACGTGATCATCGGCGGCGTGCTGTTCGGCATGCTGGCGGGCATCACCTACTGGTTCCCGAAGGCCTTCGGCTACAAGCTCGACCCGTTCTGGGGCAAGTGCTCGTTCTGGTTCTGGATCGTCGGCTTCTGGATGGCCTTCATGCCGCTGTACATCCTGGGCCTGATGGGCGTCACGCGCCGCATGAGCCACTTCCAGGACATGTCGCTGCAGATCTGGTTCCAGGTTGCCGCCGTCGGTGCCGTGCTCATCGCACTGGGCATCGCCTCGTTCCTGATCCAGCTGGTGGTGAGCTTCATCCGCCGCGAGTCGCTGCGCGACACCACGGGCGACCCGTGGAACGGCCGCACGCTCGAGTGGTCGACCTCGTCGCCGCCGCCGGCCTACAACTTCGCGTTCACGCCGCGCGTGCATGACAACGACGCCTGGACCGACATGAAGGCCCGCGGCTACCAGCGTCCGCTGGACGGCTTCAGCCCCGTGCACATGCCCAAGAACACGGCCGCCGGCTTCATCATCGCGGCGCTGAGCGCGGTGTGCGGCTTTGCGCTGATCTGGCAGATGTGGCTCCTGGCCGGCATCGGCTTCGTGGCCATGCTGGCCGCGATCATCGTCCACACCTTCAACTACAAGCGCGACTACTACATCCCCGCGGAAGAAGTCGTGCGCACCGAAGCCGAACGCACCCGCCTGATGGCTGCCGCCCATGTCTGATACCACCGCCCTCTCCACTCCCCCGGGCGTGCACGTGCACGCCCACAGCGACCTGACGGGCAAGCCGCCGGTGTTCGAGCTGTTCCACGTCCGCAACGAGGACCACCACCCCGAGAACGGCACGCTGCTGGGCTTCTGGCTCTACCTGATGAGCGACTGCCTCATCTTTGCCTGCCTGTTCGCGGTGTACGGCGTGCTGGGCCGCAGCTACGCGGCCGGCCCCTCGGGCGCCGACCTGTTCGACCTGCCGCTGGTGGCGATGAACACGTCACTGCTGCTGCTGTCGTCGATCACCTACGGCTTCGCGATGCTCGAGATGCAGCGCAAGCGCATGGGCGGCGTGCTGCTGTGGCTGGGCATCACCGGCCTGCTGGGCCTGGGCTTCATCGGCCTGGAGCTGTACGAGTTCGCGCACCTCCTGCACGAAGGTGCCGGCCCGCAGCGCAGCGCGTTCCTGTCGTCGTTCTTCGCGCTGGTGGGCACGCACGGCCTGCACGTGAGCTTCGGCATCATCTGGCTCGTCGTGCTGATGTTCCAGCTGCCCAAGCACGGCTTCACCCCTGCCAACCGCCGCCGCCTGATGTGCCTGTCGATGTTCTGGCACTTCCTGGACGTCGTGTGGATCGGCGTCTTCACTTTCGTCTACCTCATGGGATCGATGGCATGAGCGCCCCCGCACACACCGACGCGCACGGCCATGGCGCACACGATGGGCATGACGCCCATCACGACGACGGCCCCGTGAGCCACAGCACCTTCAAGGGCTACATGACCGGCTTCGTGCTGGCCGTGATCCTGACCGCGATCCCGTTCTGGCTCGTGATGGGCAAGGTGATCGCCAACCCGAGCACCACCGCCCTCGTCATCCTCGGCTTCGCCGTGGTGCAGATCGTGGTCCACATGGTGTACTTCCTGCACATGGACGCCAAGTCCGAAGGCGGCTGGAACATGCTGGCGCTGATCTTCACGCTGGTGCTCGTGGTCATCACGCTGGCCGGATCGTTGTGGGTCATGTATCACATGAACACCAACATGATGCCGGCCATGGTCCACGACATGAAGAACATGCCCTGATGGCATCGACCGCCCGCCCGCGCTCGGTTGTCACGCGTGCGGCGCTGGCGGTCTGCGCCGTCCTGGCCTTTGCCGGTTTCGTCGCGCTCGGCACCTGGCAGGTCGAGCGCCGAGCCTGGAAGCTCGATCTCATCGCCCGCGTCGACCAGCGCGTGCACGCCCCGGCCACCGACGCGCCGGCGCAGTCCGAATGGCCCACGGTCAACGCGGCCAATGACGAATACAGACACGTGCGCCTTCGCGGCACGTTCCTCCATGACAAGGAAGCGCTGGTGCAGGCCAGCACCCGGCTCGGTGCCGGCTTCTGGGTGCTGACCCCGCTGCGCACCACCGACGGCAGCGTCGTGCTCGTCAATCGCGGCTTCGTGCCGCCCGAAGCGCGCGAGCGCGCGGCGCGCACCGCCCCCGAGCCCCAAGGCGACACCACCGTGGCCGGCCTGCTGCGGCTCACCGAACCGAAGGGCGGCTTCCTGCGCACGAACGACCCCGCAGCCGACCGCTGGTTCTCGCGCGACGTGCAGGCCATTGCCACGGCGCGCGGCCTGGCCGATGTGGCGCCCTACTTCGTCGATGCCGAGGCCGGGCCTGCGCCCGCACAAGCCGCGCCCACGTGGCCGGCAGGCGGCCTGACCGTCATCGCCTTCCCCAACAGCCACCTCGTCTACGCCCTCACCTGGTACGGGCTGGCGCTGATGGTGCTCGGCGCCGCATGGTTCGTGTGGCGCGACGACCGGCGCCGGCAGGCGGCCCCCGGCGGCAGCGGCGAAAATGCACCGCATGCCGACGCCGCACGCCCCGATCACGCCGATGTCCGCCGCGACTGACAAGCTCGTCGCGGTGGCCGGCGAGCTGCACGCCCCGCGCGCGGGCGTCGCGAGCCTGGACAACGCCATCGGCCACCAGAACATGCAGCAGCTGATCCAGCTGCGCTGGTTCGCCGTGGTCGGGCAGGTCGCCACCATCCTCGTGGTGCACTACGGCTTCGGCATCCGCCTGCCGCTGAACCACATGCTGCAGGTGCTCACCTGCCTGGCGCTGTTCAACATGGTGAGCCTGCTGCGCCTGCGCATCCATGGCCGCGTGACCAACGAAGAGCTGTTCGTCGCGCTGCTGGTCGACGTGGCCACGCTCACGGCCCAGCTGTACCTCAGCGGCGGCGCCACCAACCCCTTCGTCTTTCTGTACCTGCTGCAGGTGATCCTGGGCGCGGTGCTGCTCAAGGCCTGGTCGACCTGGACCATCGTGGTCATCACCGGCCTGTGCTTCGCCGGCCTGGCGCTGTTCTCGCGCCCGCTGCCGCTGCCGCTGGACCACGACCGCGGCCTGTGGAGCCCCTACGTGCAGGGCATGCTGGTGTGCTTTGCGCTCAACGCCGCACTGCTGGTGGTGTTCATCACCCGCATCAGCCGCAACCTGCGCGTGCGCGACGCGCGGCTGGCCGACCTGCGCCAGCGCGCCTCGGAAGAAGAACACATCGTGCGCATGGGCCTCCTGGCGTCGGGCGCGGCGCACGAACTGGGCACGCCGCTGGCCACGCTGGCCGTGATCCTGGGCGACTGGCGCCGGCTGCCGCATTTCAGCTCCGACCCCGAGCTGCTGCAGGAAGTGGCCGAGATGGAAGTGCAGATCCAGCGCTGCAAGAGCATCGTGAGCGGCATCCTGCTGTCGGCCGGCGAGACGCGCGGCGAGTCGTCCGAAGAGACCACCGTGCGCACCTTCCTGGACGACCTCGTCGAAGAATGGCGCACCACGCGCCCGGTCGAGGAGTTCGACTACGAGAACCTGTTCGGGCAAGACCTGCCCATGGTTTCCGACTCGGCGATCAAGCAGATGGTGTGCAACGTGCTCGACAACGCGCTCGAGGCCTCGCCGCACTGGCTGCGCCTGGAAGCCACGCACGACGCCGACGCGCTCACCATCACCGTCACCGACGCGGGCCCCGGCTTCATGCCGGCCATCCTCGCGGAGTTCGGCAAGCCCTACCAGTCGAGCAAGGGCCGTCCCGGCGGCGGGCTGGGCCTGTTCCTGGTCGTGAACGTGGCGCGCACCCTGGGCGGGCGCGTCTCCGTGCGCAACCGCCCCGAGGGCGGCGCCATCGTGACCATCACGCTGCCGCTGGCGGCCATCGTGCTCGAAGAAGACGAGGAAGCCCCAGCCATCGCGGACAACGCCGCCCCCCAAGCCCCGAGCAGCCCATGACCCCCACATCCGACACCGCCGAGGTCCGCCAGTTGCTCATCGTCGAGGACGACGAGGCCTTCGCGCGCACGCTCGCACGCTCGTTCGAGCGGCGCGGCTACGTCGTGGTGCATGCGCGCAACCTCGAGGAGGTCGAAGCGGTGCTCGAGGAAGGCGACGGCCCCTCGCCCGGTTATGCGGTGGTCGACCTGAAGCTCAACGGCGAGGCCTCGGGCCTGGCCTGCGTGCAGATCCTGCACCGGCACGACGCCGAGATGCTGATCGTGGTGCTCACCGGCTTCGCGAGCATCGCCACCGCCGTCGAGGCCATCAAGCTCGGCGCCTGCCACTACCTGGCCAAGCCCTCGAACACCGACGACATCGAGGCCGCCTTCGGCCGCGCCGCCGGCACCACCGAGGTCGAACTGACCAACCGCTCGACCTCGATCAAGACGCTGGAGTGGGAGCGCATCCACGAAATGCTGGCCGAAACCGGCTTCAACATCTCGGAAACCGCGCGCCGGCTTGGAATGCATCGGCGCACATTGGCACGCAAACTCGGCAAACAGCAGGTCAAGTAACATGATCTGCCGGTTTCGCGCATTTTTCGGAACCAAACCCGACCCCGGAGGCTCTGTTCCTGATGACGAATAGCCCGCCGCTGCAGCTGCAGCCCGCCCTTTCCACCGCCGCGAAGAAAACGCCGGCGTCCGCCGCGCGCGACCAGACCGCGATGGAAGAGCTCTTCAACGCCCTGAGCCACGGCCTGGGCCTGCTGCTGGCGATTGCCTCGCTGCCGATCCTGGTCTACAGCGCCGCCCAGAAGGGTCAGGCCGCGGCCGTGGTGGGGGCCTCGCTCTTCGCGGGCACGGCCATCGTGCTGTACCTGATCTCCACGCTGTACCACGCGCTGCCGATCGGCCGCGCCAAGGCCTGGTTCAACCGGCTCGACCACGCGGCCATCTACCTGTTCATTGCGGGCAGCTACATGCCCTTCCTGTTCGGCGTGCTGCGCGGGCCTTGGGGCTGGACCCTGTTCGGCGCCATCACCGCCGCCGCCGTGCTGGGCGTGAGCGCCAAGCTGTTCAACCGCCTGCAGCACCCGCTGTGGTCCACCGGCCTGTACGTGGCGATGGGCTGGATGGCGCTGATGGCGGCGGTGCCGCTGTACGAGCGCATGTCATCGGCCGGCCTGGCCTGGCTCGTGGCCGGCGGGCTGTTCTACACGGCCGGGGCCGTGGTGTTCCTGTTCGACAACAAGGTGCGCTACGCGCATTCGGTGTGGCACCTCTTCGTGCTGGCCGGCAGCACCTGCCATTTCTTTGCCGTGCTCTGGCACGCGCACGGCTGAACGATCTTCCTCAGTAGTGAGGCGGGAGTTCGTCGCGCAGGTTGCGCGCGCCCCCGTCCTGCCCTGCGTTCTGGCTCTGCAGCCGGAGCTGCGCGACCTGCAGGATCAGGCTGTCGATCTGCTGCTGCTGCCGGTAGATCGTCATGTTCAGCTGCTCGAGCAGGTCTTCGGCATAGCTCGACTTGATCTCGAGGTCGTTCAGACGCTCTGTCACGTCGTTCGGTGAATGTTCCATGCCGCTATTGGACAGGAAGATCCACCGCTTTTCTTGACAGCGCCCCGCTCAGCGACAGACCTTCGCCTCGAGCAGGTCGCCCATGCCGATGCGCCGGGCGAAGTCGATGCGCACGCGCTCCGACACCTCGAAGACCTCGGCCGCACCGTCGCCCACGAAGTCGATCAGCGAACGCATCGGCCGCGTGCCGCTGGGCAGGCCCACGATGCGCACGATGTCGTCGGCCACTGCCTGCGGATCGGCGTGCTCGGGCGTGAGGGCGGACAGGCGCTCGCCGATGCGGTCCATCACGCCGTCGTAGCGGCTGTAGGCGGCGGCGACAGTCGCATCGGAGGGCTTGCCCGCGCTTGGGAAGTGATCGGTGCCCCGGGTGAACGCGCCCGGCACGACGATCGAGGTCTCGATGCCGAAGCGCGCGATCTCGTAGCCCAGCGTCACCGCCAGCGAATCCATGGCCGCCTTGGCCGCGCCGTACGGGCCCATGAACGGCGGAAAGCCGCCCTTGGTCGTCGTGCTGCTGATCCACAGCATCAGCCCCGACTCTTGTTGGCGCAGGTACGGCAGCACCGCGCGGTTCACGCGCTGGGCACCGAGCACGTTGGTGTCGAACACTTTGGCGATGTCTTCCGGCGTGAAGGCCTCGGTCGGCCCGACCACCAGATGGCCCGCGTTCTGCATCACCACATCGAGGCGGCCGTGTGCCTGGACGATGGTCGCCGCGGCCGCATCGGCGGAGGCCTGCGACAGCACATCGAGTTCGAGCGGATGCAGCTGAAGCCCCCGGGCCGCGGCCAGGGCACGCAGCTCGGCCGCGCGCTCCTTGTTGCGGCCTGCGATGTCGCGCATGGAGGCATAGACGATGTGGCCCGCTTCGGCGAGCGCCTGCGCGCTGAGCTTGCCAATGCCGGAGCCGGCGCCAGTGACGAGGATGACGGATTGCATGATGGAACGCCTTGAATGAAGGTGAGAGGGAAGGAAGAAAGAAGGAAAGAAAGACCGGAGCGTCCGGTGGTCAGCGCACGCGGCGCTGCAGCAGGTGGGCCAGCCACGCCGCCGTCGATCCGAGTGCTGCCGCGCCGGCCAGCGTGGCGAACAGCGACAGCGACGGGGGCTGGTGGACCGCGAAGAACGCGATCAGCCCGAGGAAGTAGCACAGCAGGTTGTTCAGCCGCGGCACGCCGCGCATCGACACGACCCCGAGCGCGACGAACAGCACCACCACTGGCAGCGCCGCGGCGCCCGCGATCGGGGCCAGCGCGGCGATGGCCAGGGCCGCCCCCTTGCCGATCAGCAGGCCCAGGCTCACGCAGACGAGGTTGAACACGCCGTCGCGTGCGGTGGCGCCGCGGGTGTAGAACGCCACCCAGCCGACGAACATCGCCCACACGGGCAGTTCGAGCACGAGCGCCATCGCCGAAGCGGCGGCGGCCACCACCGCAGCGGCGGCCGTGAACGCCGAGTAGGCGAGGCTGAAGAAGCGTGGGGTGGCCGCGGGGAGTGAAGGCGGGTGCATGGTGCGTGCTCCGTGGAAATCGTGGTGGACCACTCAGGCCACGCCGCCGTTGGCTCGCAGCACCTGCCCGTTGACCCACCCCGCGTCCGGCCCCGCCAGGAACGACACCACCGAGGCGATGTCTTCCGGCTGCCCCAGGCGCTGCAGCGGCGGCATCTGGGCGAAGGCCTGGATCTGTTCGTCGGTCTTGCCGTCCAGGAACAGCGAGGTGGCGACCGGGCCCGGCGCCACGGCGTTCACCGTGATGCGTCGGCCGCGCAGCTCCTTGGCGAAGACGTGCGTGAAGGCCTCGACCGCCGCCTTGGTGGCGTTGTAGATCGCGTAGCCGGGCATGTGCAGCGCGAGCGTGGTGCTCGAGAAGTTGACGATGCGCCCGCCCTCGGCGAGGCGCGTCGCGGCTTCGCGCAGGGTGTTGAAGGTGCCGCGCACGTTGATGTCGAAGGTCTGGTCGTAGAGCGCATCGCTGTGCGCGGCCAGCGGCGCGGTCTGGAGCACGCCGGCGTTGTTGACCAGCACATCGACCGGGCCGAACTGCGCCTCGACGGTGTCGAACATGGCACGCACCGCGTCGGCGTTCGCCACGTCGGCCTGCACCGCGAGGGCGCGGGCGCCGGTGGCCTTCAGTTCGGCCACCAGCGCTTCGGCCGGCGCGGCGCCCGAGGCGTAGTTGACGGCGATGGCGAAACCGTCGGCGGCGAGCCGACGTGCAACGGCGGCGCCGATGCCGCGCGATGCGCCGGTGACGAGGGCGACGCGGGCGGAAAGAGAAGAAGGAGAAGAAGAAGTGGCGGTGTTCATGGCGCGATTCCTTGGGGTGGTGAGTGGATGTAGCGAATGGTCGGCCATTCCACTCAAAAGATAATCAGCGCCAAATCGTCAATAAAATTCCATTTACTTAAACAATAGGCACGAAGGCTGACCCCATGGACCGCTTCCAGGAAATGCAGGCCTTCGTGCGCATCGCCGAGCGCCAGAGCTTCACGCAGGCCTCGGACGACCTGCAGATTCCGCGCGCCACCCTCACCACGCTGATCCAGCGGCTCGAATCGCGCCTGGGCGCCCGGCTGCTCGAACGCACCACGCGCACCGTGCGCCTCACGCAGGACGGCGAGGCCCACTACCAGCGCTGCGTGCGGCTGCTGGCAGACGTGGAAGAGGCCGAAGGCGCGTTCACCCACGCGGCGCCCAAGGGCCTGCTGCGCGTGAACCTGCAGGGCACGCTGGCGCGGCACTTCGTGGTGCCGGCGCTGCCCGGTTTTCTGGCTCGCCACCCGCAGCTGCAACTGCACATCGCCGAGGACGACCGGCTGGTCGACCTCGTGCGCGAAGGCGTCGACTGCGTGCTGCGCGCCGGCCCGCTGCAGGACTCATCGATGGTCGCGCAGCGCGTGGCGCTGCTGCCGCAGGTGACCGTCGCGAGCCCCGCCTACCTGGCGGCGCACGGCCACCCGACCGACCTCTCGGCACTGGCCTCGCACCGCGCGGTGCACTACGTGTCGAGCAGCACGGGCAAGGCACTGCCGCTCGAGTTCACGGTCGACGGCCAACTCCGGCCCGTGCAGCTGGCCGCCACCGTGTCGGTGACCGGCGCCGACCTGTACACGGGCGCCGCCGTCGCCGGCCTCGGGCTGGTGCAGGTGCCGCGCTACCGCGTGGCGGCCGAGCTGGCGGACGGGCGCCTGCAGGCCGTGCTGCCCGACTTCGCGCCGCCGCCGATGCCGGTCTCGGTGCTGTACCCGCAGAACCGGCAGCTGTCGTCGCGGGTGCGGGTGTTCACGCAGTGGCTGCGCGGTCTCTTTGAAGCTGAAGCGGCGGCTTCCTGACCCTGATGACTTTCGCCCTCCCTTTCCGGGGGAGGGCGGGGTGGGGGCCAGCGGCGTATCGAATACCGGCAGCCTTGCGAAGGCCGCGAGCCCCCATCCCGGCCTTCCCCCGGGAGGGGAAGGAGCAAGACAGTCCCCTCAACAGGCAGATGACTCCAACGCCGCGGCGCCAGCGTCGGCATGCGTCTCGCCGCGCAAGAACACAAACACCACCACCGCCGTCAACACCGTCACCCCAGCCAGCACGCACAGCAGCGTCCCGAACGCCACGCCATACGCGTGCAGCAACGCCGCGCGATCGATGCCCGGCAACAAGGCCAGCGCCTGCGCCAGATCGCCCGTCGCTACGCGCTGCGCCGCCTGCGACACCGCCACGGACGAAGACGACGACACCCCCAGCTGCAGCGCCACCAGCGCCGTGAGCCCCGCCCCCACCAGTGCCAGCGCAATGCCCTCCCCCGCGACCCGCACGGTGTTGAAGATGCCCGACGCCATGCCCGCCCGTTCGCGCGGCACCACGCTCACGGCCAGGCCGTCCATCAGTCCCCAGGGCAGGCCGATGCCCGCGCCGATCAGCAGCAGCGGCCCCACGAGGCCGTGCAACGAGGTGCCCGGCGCGCAGCGGCTCAGCCACACGAGCCCCACCGCGCATACCAGCAGCCCCACGGCCGAGATCACGCCCGCCGAGAACCGGTGCGCGAGCCACGCCGCGAGCGTCGGCACGACGAGGATCGGCCCCGACAGCGCGAACATGAAACCGCCCGCCTCCAGCGCGTTGCGCCCTTCGAGCCCGATGAAGCGGATCGGCAGCAGCACCAGCAGCACGACAAAACCGTAGGCCGGTGCCGCGGCCAGTAGTTGCACGCCGACGAAGCGTGGGAAGCGGAAGAGCGACAGGTCGAGCATCGGATGCGCCACGCGCCGCTCGATGGCGATGAAGGCCGCACCCATGGCCAGTGCACCAGCCAGCGCCGCGAGCACCCACGGGCTGCGCCAACCGCTGTCGGGGGCCTGCAGCACGCCCAGCGTGAGCAGGCTCAGCGCGGTCGTGAAGCTGAGCGTGCCGGGCACATCGAGCCCCATCGCCTGCGGGTTGCGCGACTCGCGCATGCGCGGCGCCGCCAGGCACAGCGCGACGAGGCTCACGGCGCCGGGGCTCAGCATCACGGCGTGCCAACCAATGGTGTCGGCCAGCCAGCCCGACAGGATCGATCCGCACGACAGCCCCACGCCGAACGAGGTGCCGATGAGGCTGAACGCCCGCAGCCGCGCGGGCCCGTCGAACAGCTGCGCCAGCGCCGCCGTACCCGCCGCGAAGGCGGCCGCCGAGCCGAGCCCCTGCACGGCGCGCGCGAGGTCGAAGGCGACGATGCCCGGCGCCAGTGTCAGCAGCGCGCTGCTCAACGCCACCACCGCCAGGCCCAGCAGGAAGACGCGCTTGCGCCCGTAGGCATCGGCCAGCGCGCCGGCCGCCATCAGCGTGGCGCCGAAGCTCAGCATGAAGGCGTTGGTCACCCAGTTGAGTTGCACCGGCGTGCCGCCCAGCGTGTCGCGGATCGCGGGCAGCACCACGGCCGGGCCGGTGAAGCTCAGCGGCATGCCGAGCGCGGCCAGGCAGACGGCGGCGAGCAGCCAGGCTTTGTTGTTGGAATCGGGGGAAGACATCGGGAGGGCTTTCACGCGGAGGAAGACGAAAAGGGGAAATGCGTGAAGCGAAGATAAAAAGGATTCAATGAAACGAAAATAGGCCCTCTGATCCTCACACTGCCAACCTAAAGTTGCCAATCAAGCCGATGGACAGCTTCAGCGGACTCGAATCCTTCGTGCGGGCGGCCGACCTGCAGAGCTTTGCGCGGGCGGGCCGCGACCTGGGCATCTCGGCCTCGGCCGTGGGCAAGAACGTCGCGCGGCTCGAGGCGCAGGTCGGCGTGCGCCTGTTCCACCGCACCACGCGGCAGGTGCGGCTCACGGCCGAGGGCGCGATGTTCCACGAGCGCTGCCGCCGCATCCTCGACGAGCTCGGCGATGCGCGCGCCATGCTGCAGGACGCCGTCGCCACGCCGCGCGGCCGCCTGCGTGTGAGCCTGCCGACCATCGGCTACCGCTTTCTGCTGCCGATCCTGCCGGCGTTCAAGGCGCGCTACCCCGAGATCGAGCTCGACCTCGACTTCAACGACCGGCTGGTCGACGTGGTGGCCGAGGGTGTCGACGTGGCGATCCGCAGCGGCGAGCTGGTCGACTCACAGCTCGTGGCGCGCCGCCTCGGCCCGTTCAGCTTCGTGCTCGCCGCCTCGCCGGCCTACCTCGCGCAGCACGGCGAGCCGCAGGTGCCGGCCGACCTCGCCCGCCACCGCTGCCTGCGCTACAAGTTCGTGACCGGCGGAAAGATCGAAGACTGGGACCTGCCCGGCCTGCCACCCCAGTTGCCGCCGGGCCTGGTCTGCAACAACATGGAAGCCATGCTGGGCGCCGCGGTTGCGGGCCTGGGCATTGCGTACATGCCCGACTTTCTGGCGCGCGATGCGCTGCGCCGTGGTGAGCTGCAGCGCGTGCTGGCGCCGCACCTCGTGCGGCAAGGGCAGTTCTCGGCGCTGTGGCCATCGAGCCGGCAGTTGTCACCGAAGGTGCGGGCGTTTGTCGACTTTGCGGGTGAGCACATGTTCAGGGGCGACGGCGCAGACGCACAAACGACCTGAACCCGATTCAGACCACAATCCGGCTGATTCACGGCACCCACGGGACGCGCAATGAGCTCTTCCATGCAGATCAAATCCATCGACGATCCCGAGCGTCATGCCACAGAGGTCGTGAAGCCGCTGTTGGTCGGCTCCGACAAAGAACACGAAGAAGCGCCCGTGCTGCTGAAAGTCCTAGTGCTCGGCAGTCACCAAATCGAGCAGAACCAATTCAGGTCTTCGGATGAGGTGTTCGCAGAACTGGACCAAGAAGACACGAGCAGTACTTCCGCATGAAGCGGTCGACGGACCGGCGCGACATCGTGCTCGCGCCCATCCTCTCGCCCCACAACATCGACACGATGCAGCGGGAATTCCGGCAAGGCATCACGCGCTGACGCGGGTGCCGAGCCGGATCAAATGACAGCTTCAGCGACGACGCGCGGCTCGGTGGACACAACCTCGACCTGAGGAGCGCTCTCCTTGATCGGCGTCTTCACAGGCTCGCTGCCCATGCGGCTCAACGCCAGCGCCACCTGCAACGGATACAGCGTGCGCGCATCACCCTCGGCCTTGTTGCTCACCGTCGTGCCGGCGGCCTCGCTCATGCGGGCCGTGCGCACCGCGTCGAGGCGGTGGGTCGGCACCATGAACGGCGAGTGCGTCGTGTAGAGGATCTGGTTGCCGAAGTCGTGCTCCAGGTGCGCCAGCAGATCGGCCTGCGAATGCGCATGCAGATGCAGGCCGGGTTCGTCCAGCAGCAGGATCGCATCGCTCGCGCCCTTCGTGTCCGCAAAGAACGCGATGTAGAACGAGAAGAACCACTGGAAGCCGCGGCTGCGTTCGTCGAGGTTCACTTCCACCTCGTAGGCAGCGTTGGGGTCGGACACCAGCGTCTCCAGGTGCTGACCGTCGAGGTTGAAGCGGACCTTGAGTTCCCGGTCTTTCCACACGCGGCGGATTTCCGACGTGACGACCGAGCCGGCCCGGTTCACCAACTGGTTGCGCGTCGCCAGGTCGTTCTTCGCCAGCAGGTCCTGCAGCTGCTGCGGGTCGAGCCCCGCCACCTGGCACAGCTTCTCGAAATTGCGTTCGCCCGCGGTGCGCTCGCCCCAGCCCTTGCGCGTGAGGTACTCGGCGATGTTCTGGCGGCCGGGCAGCGAGGCGTAGTCCTCGACGTAGATGAAGCGCGGCAGTTTTTCCAGCACCCAGGCGCGGGCGCGAGCCAGCGCGGGCTGGTCGTTGTCGATCGTGCGCGCCAGCTCTTCGAGCTCGGTCAGCATCTGCGCCTGCTTGTCAGCGATTTCCGCACCGGCCGTGGCCAGCGCCTGGCGCAGCGCCTGCAGTGCGAGCAGCGCGCCGGCCGACCACTTGACGAAGTCGGGGCTCGGGATCATCGCGGCGTCGAAGGCGTCGGCCTCCTGTTCGAGCGGGGCCTTCAGTTCGTCGGCGACCTTCTCGGTCGCAGCCTTCACGGCGGGCACGATCTTGCGGACCTTGGCCTTGATGTCGCTCACGTCGATCGACAGCGGGCCCAGGCCCTCGAAGCCGGTCGTGCGCGTGGCGCCGTAGCCGCGGCCGGCCGTGACCTGGCGCACGCCCGCAGCGCGCGGCAGGATGGCGGCGAGCGCCAGTTGTTCGGAGGCGTCCAGGTCCCAGCGCGTGTGCACGACGGGGGTGTCGTCGGTGCATTCGTCGAGGCGGCGGTGCCGCGGAAAGTCCTTGATGGGGCTGAGTGCCGTGAGCCCGTCGGTCGGGTTCAGGCTGTGCAACGCGCGCAGCAGGTTCGACTTGCCGCTGTCATTTCGGCCGAGGATCGCTGTGATCTGGGAGGAATCGATGGAGCCGCTGTCGTGGATCGAGCGATAGTTGGTGATCTGGAATGACGCCAAGCGCATGCAGGAATTTCTCTTCTGAATTGAATACGGGGCCGGGGAATGTATTGCATCCCCGGCCCCGTCTTGCCGATCGCGGAAGAAAAAAACTGTACGGCGCTGTGCAGCCCTACTCGGCCGCGCGGCGCAGCGTGTCGACCACCGGCCGGCGCAGCACATCGCGCAGGCCCCACCACCCCGCCGCCAGCGCGAGCACCGCGCCGGCCAGCGCGCCCGCCACTGGCACGAGCGGCGAGGCGGTCCAGGTGAACTCGAACACGTAGCGCGCGAGCGCCCAGCCGATCACCGAGGCCACGATGCTCGCGAGAAAGCCCGCGAGCAGGCCGACGCCGATCAGTTCGGCGCGCTGCACCTGCCGCAGCAGGCTGGCGCGGGCGCCCACGGCGCGCATCACGGCGAATTCGCGCGCACGCTCTTCGCGCGTGGCGGTGACGGCGGCGAACAGCACCACCAGCCCGGCCGCCAGCGTGAAGCCAAACAGGAACTCGACCGCGCGGATCACCTGGTCGAGCACGCGCTGCACCTGGTTGATGGTGGCGCTCATGTCGACGTTGGTCACGTTGGGAAAGCTGCGCACCAGCGCGTTGTCGAAGCCGCGCGTTTCGGGCGCGCGAAAGGCGCCCATGTAGGTCACGGGCACGTCGGCCAGCGAGGCCACGGTGTACATCACGAAGAAGTTGGCGTGCAGCGAGCCCCAGTCGACCTTGCGCAGCGAGGTGATGCGCGCGTCGTTCTGCATGCCGCCAATGTCGAAGCGCAGGGTGTCGCCGAGCTTCAGGCCCAGCGTCTCGGCCAGGCCTTCTTCCACGCTCACCTCGTTCTTCGCCTCGGGCGTCCAGGCGCCGGCGGTGACGCTGTTGTGCGCGGGCGCGGCGGTGCTGTTGCTCAGGTTGAACTCGCGGTCGACCAGGCGCTTGGCGCGGTCTTCGGTGTAGTCGTCGGGCGTCACGGGCTTGTCGTTGATCGCCACCAGCCGGCCGCGGATCATCGGGTACCAGTCGAACTTGGCGACGCCCGCGTCGCGCAGCGTCTTCTGGAACGCGTCGCTCTGCTCGGGCATCACGTTGATGACGAAGCGGTTGGGCGCATCGGGCGGCGTGGCCTTGCGCCAGCTCGCGACGAGGTCGGTGCGCAGCAGCACGAGCAGCACCAGGGCCAGCAGGCCCACGGCCAGTGCGCTGACCTGCACCACGGCGTAGGCCGGCCGCGCCGAGATCTGCCGCGTGGCCAGCACCAGCCAGCGCGGCGCGGTGGTCTCGTTGACGCTGCGGCGCAGCACCTTCACGGCCAACCAACTCAGGAGCGCGAACACCGCCACGGCGCCGGCAAAGCCGCCGACCGCAATGAGGCCCAGCTTGATGTCGCTGCTGGCCGCCATCAACAGGGCCGCAAAGCCCGCCACGCCGATGCCGAGCACGGCGAGCGACGCGGGCTTGAGCCCGCCCACGTCGCGTCGGATCACGCGCAGCGGCGGCACGCGCGCCAGCTGCAGCACCGGCGGCAGGCCGAAGGCGAACAGCAGCGTGAGCCCCATGCCCAGGCCGAAGGCCACGGGCCACAGCGTGGCGGCGGGCAAGGCGGTTTCGACCAACCCAGCCAGCAGCAGCACGAACACATAGTGGACGGCGAAGCCGATGGCCACGCCGATCGCGCTCGCCACGGTGCCGATCACCGCGAACTCGAAGGCATAGGCCGCGGCGATGGTGCGCTGGCTCTGGCCGAGCACGCGCAGCATGGCGCAGTCGTCCAGGTGGCTGGCCGCGAAGCCGCGCGCGGCCAGCGCCACGGCCACGGCCGACAGCAGCGCCGCGAGCAGCGCGACGAGGCTCAGGAATTTCTCGGCGCGGTCCAGCGTCTGGCGCATCTCGGGCCGACCGCCCTCGAACGAGTCGAGCCGCACGCCGCGCAGCTCGCCCTTCTTGATGGTCGCCTCGGCCCAGTCGCTGAAGCGCTTCACGGCGGCATCGTCGCCCGCCACGGCGTAGCGGTAGCCCACGCGGCTGGCCGGTTGCACGAGGCCGGTGCGCGCCACGTCGGTCTGGTTGAGCATCACGCGCGGCGAAAAACTCATGAAGCCCGCGCCCCGGTCGGGCTCGAGCGTGATCACGCGGCCCACGCGCAGGCCAGTGTCGCCCAGCAGCAGCGTGTCGCCGACCTTCAGGCCCAGCGAGTCGAGCAGCGAGGCATCGACCCAGACCTCGCCCGAGGCCGGCACGTCGCGCGTCACCGTGCCCGCGCCCTCGGCCGTGGTGGCTGTCTGCAGGTTGCCTCGCAGCGGGTAGCCCGGCGTCACGGCCTTCAGGGCCACGAGCTTGCTGGCGCCGCCCTGCGCCTCTTCGGCCCGCGCCATGGTCGGAAAGCCGAAAGTGCCGGTGCCCGCAAGGCCGAGCGATTGGGCCTGCGTGATGAACGCTTCGGGCGTCGGGTTGTCGCTCACGATCACCGCGTCGCCGCCCAGCAGCTGGCGCGCATCGCGCTGCAATCCGCCCTGCAGCCGGTCGGCAAAGAAGCCGACCGCCGTGAGCGCGGCCACGGCCAGCACCACGGCCACGATCAAGAGGCGCAGCTCGCCGGCGCGCAGGTCGCGCCAGAGCGTGCGCCAGCCAAGGCGAAGGGAAGCGTTCATGGCGCGAACGATAGCCGACGCCTACCGGCACCGGCGGACTCAAGGGTTATTTGTGGCGGGCCGGAGCTCTGCCCTTGTCTTGCTCCTTCCCCTTCCGGGGGAAGGCGGGGATGGGGGCACGCGGCGCTCGCACGATGGCTGTGCCTGATCGAACGCCGCGTGCCCCCMCCCCTGCCCTCCCCCAGCGGGGGAGGGAGAAACACGGGGCCCTACGGCAGAACGACGAGGCCCGGTGCGCCGGCCTCCACACTGCCAATCACCGCCGCCTGCCCGAAACCCTCCTGCCGGAAGATCTCCAGCACCGCCTCGGCCACTTCAGGCGCGCAGCTCACAAGCAAGCCACCCGACGTCTGCGGATCGGTCATCAGCGCCTGCGCGGTGGCCGGCAAGCCTTCGTGCAACTGCACGTCGCCGCCATACCCCGCCCAGTTGCGCCCCGACGCACCGGTGACCAGCCCGCCGGCCGCCATCGCGATCACGTTGTCGAGCAGCGGCACACGCGACCATTCGACGACCGCCGTGAGCCCCGCGCCGCGCGCGAGTTCGAGCGTGTGGCCGGCCAGGCCGAAGCCGGTGACGTCGGTCAGCGCATGCACGCCGTCCAGCGCCGAGAGGGCGATGCCGGGCGTGTTGAGCTTGGTCGTGTTCTCGATCAGCTGGCGGTAGCCGGCCTCGGACAGCTGCTGCTTCTTGAGCGCCGCCGACAGCACGCCCACGCCCAGCGGCTTGCCAAGCACCAGCACGTCGCCCGCCCGCGCATCGGCGTTGCGCCGCACGCGCTTCGGGTGCACCAGCCCCATCGCGACCAGCCCGTAGATCGGCTCGACCGAATCGATGGTGTGGCCGCCCGCAATGGGAATGCCGGCCGCGCGGCACACGTCCTGCCCGCCGCGCACGATCTCGGCGATGACCTCCACCGGCAGTTCGTTGATCGGCATGGCGACGAGCGCCAGCGCCATGATCGGGCGCCCGCCCATCGCGTAGACGTCGCTGATCGCGTTGGTCGCGGCGATGCGCCCGAACTCGTAGGGGTCGTCCACGATGGGCATGAAGAAGTCGGTGGTGGCGATCAGCGCCTGCTCGTCGTTGAGCCGGTAGACTGCCGCGTCGTCGGCGGTCTCGATACCGACCATGAGTTCGGGCGGAATCAGCCCGCCCCCATGGTGGCGCAGGATCTGCGACAGCACGCCCGGCGCGATCTTGCAGCCGCAGCCGCCCCCATGCGAGAAGCTGGTGAGCCGCAGCGGCGCCAACGGATTCAGGAGCTTGGAAGGTGCGGCTTCGATCATGGCGGCGGGTCGGTCGAATGGAACAAGCCGCAATTATCGAAGCCCGCGCCACCGTCTGCCTGCGCACCCGAACACACCCTTTTTCTTTCTTCTCCACTGAACGCTTCACCCACACCATGCAAACGAAACAAACCGTGTCCCGGCTGGCCATCGCGCTGGCCCTGTCCCTCACCGCCGTGGGCGCCTTCGCCCAGGGCGTGCTGCGCGTGTCGGCCATTCCCGACGAAGCGCCCACCGAGCTGCAGCGCAAGTTCACGCCGCTGGGCGACTACCTGAAGAAGGAAACCGGCATGGACGTGCAGTTCACGCCCGTGACCGACTACGCCGCCGTGGTCGAAGGCCTCGCCACCAACAAGATCGACATGGCCTGGCTGGGAGGATTCACCTTCGTGCAGGCGCGCATCCGCACCAACGGCGGCGCGGTACCGATCGTGCAGCGCGCGGAAGACGAGGTGTTCACCAGCAAGTTCATCGTGCCGATCGACAGCCCCGCCAAGACGCTGGCCGACTTGAAGGGCAAGACCTTCGCCTTCGGCGCGCCCTCCTCCACCTCGGGAAGCCTGATGCCGCGCTACTTTTTGCTGCAGGCCGGCATCAACCCCGAGAAGGACTTCAAGACGGTCGCGTTCTCGGGCGCACACGACGCCACCGTGGCCTTCGTGGCCGCATCGCGCGCCGAAGCGGGCGTGCTCAACGCCTCGGTGTGGGACAAGCTGGTCGAGTCGAAGAACCCCAACGCCGCCAAGGTGCGCGTGCTCGCGACCACGCCGACCTACTACGACTACAACTGGACCGTGCGCCCCGGCATGGACGCGGCACTGCAGAAGAAGCTGACCGATGCATTCCTGAAGCTCGACCCCACCAACCCGGCGCACAAGGAGATCATGGCGCTGCAGCGCGCGAGCAAGTTCATCCCGACGAAGTCGTCGAACTACGACGGCATCGAGACGGCGGGCAAGTCGGCAGGCCTCATCAAGTAAGCGGACCGCGCGGATGAGTTTTTCGCTCGACGGCGTGGGCGTCGTCCACCCCAACGGCCAGCGCGCGCTGGCCGGCGTGACGCTGGCCGCGCGCGATGGCGAGCGCATCGCCGTCATCGGGCCCTCGGGCGCGGGCAAGACCACGCTGCTGCGCGTACTGGGCGCAGCGCTGCGGCCCGGCGAAGGCGAGGTGCAGGCGCTGGGCCAGCACCCGTGGCGGCTGACGGCACGTGCGCTCAAGCAGCTGCGCGCGCGCATCGGCACCGTGCACCAGGCGCCGCCGATCGCGCCGCGCCTGCGCGTGGTCACGGCCGTGCTCGCGGGCCGGCTCGGCCAGTGGTCGGTGCCGCGCGCGCTGGGCTCGCTTTTCTATCCTTCCGACATCGCAGGCGCGCACGAGGCACTGGCCCGGCTCGCGCTCGAAGACCGGCTGTTCGACCGCTGCGACCGCCTCTCGGGTGGCCAGCTGCAGCGCGTGGGCATCGCCCGCGTGCTGTACCAGCGCCCCGCACTGCTGCTGGCGGACGAGCCGGTGTCCGCGCTCGACCCCACGCTGTCGCACGCGGCCGTGGGCCAGCTGGTCGCACAGAGCGAATCGACCGGTGCCACGCTGGTCGCGTCGCTGCACGCGGTCGACCTCGCGCTGCGCTGGTTTCCGCGCATCGTGGGCATGCGCGACGGGCAGGTCGCCTTCGACCTGCCGGCCGCCGAGGTGACGCCGGCGCTGCTCGAGGCGCTCTATGCGAGCGAAGGCGGCGTGGCGACGCAGGGGCCGCTGCCGGTCGCACCGCCGGTCGGCACCGCCGAGCCGGCCTTCCATCGGCCGGACTGCCCGTGACGACCACGACGACGCTGTCGTCTCCCGCCCTGCGCGATCCGCAGGCGGGCCGCCGCCTGGCCGGCTGGCTCGCGGCGCTGGTCATCGCATGGCCGGTGCTGGCGCTCTCCGAATTCAAGCCATGGGCGCTGTTCGGCAGCGGACAGCTCGCCGTCATCGGCGGCTTTCTCGCGGGCTTCTTCCCGCCCGACGGTTCGCCAGCTTTTCTCGCACTGCTCGCCAAGGCCACGCTCGAGACACTGGCCATGGCCACGGCCGGCACGGCCATGGCGCTGCTGATCGGCGCGCCGCTGGGCTTCGTGACCACGCGGGCGCTCTCCATCTCGCGCATCGGGCCCGGCCCCGGCCGGCTGCAGGCCGGCATCGTCCGCCAAGCAGCGCGCTGGCTGCTGATGGTGCTGCGTGCCATTCCCGAGATCGTGTGGGCGCTGCTGTTCGTGCGCGCGCTCGGGCTCGGCCCCGCGGCCGGCGTGCTGGCGCTGGCCATCACCTACGGCGGCATGCTGGGCAAGGTCTACGCCGAGATCCTCGAATCGACCGACACGCGCCCCGCGCGCGCGCTGCTCGAAAGCGGCAGCGGCCGGCTCGCGGCGCTGTGCTACGGCCTGCTGCCGCACACGGCGCAAGAGCTGGCCTCGTACACCGTGTACCGCTGGGAATGCGCGGTGCGCGCCTCGGTGGTGATGGGCTTCGTCGGCGCGGGCGGCCTTGGGCAGCTGATGGACCAGTCGATGAAGATGCTCAACGGCGGCGAAGCCAGCAGCATCCTGCTCGTGTTCCTCGCGCTCGTGCTGCTGGCCGACATGCTGAGCAACGCGCTGCGAAAGCTGCTGGCATGACGACGCTGCCACCACGCCCTCCTCTGTGCCTGCGCTGCTGGCTCGCCGTGGCGCTGATCGCCGCCGCGGTGATCGCGAGCTTTGTCTACCTGGGCATCGACTACGGCGCGCTGGGCTCGGCCGAATCGCTCAGGCTGATGGGCAAGTTCATCGCCGAGTTCTTCCCGCCCGACGTGTCGTCCGAGTTCCTCGCCAAGGTCGGCCACGGCGCGCTGCAGACACTCGCCGTGTCGGCGCTGGGCACCGTGCTGGCCGCCGTGGCCGGCGCCGTGCTCGCACTGCCGGCCTCGGGGCGCACCGGCGGGCCGCTGCGCCATGGCGCGCGCTTCGTGCTCAACTTTCTGCGCAGCGTGCCCGAGCTGGTGTGGGCTGCGCTGATGGTGCTGGCCGCCGGCATCGGTCCGTTCGCGGGCGCGCTGGCGCTGGCGCTGCACACCACGGGCGTGCTCGGCCGCCTCTTTGCCGAGGCGCTGGAGAACGCACCGCGCGAACCCGAGCAGGCACTGGCGCTCTCGGGCGCCGGCCCGGTCGCGGCCTTCAGCTACGCCAGCCTGCCGATCGTGCTGCCGCAGTGGGTGGCCTACACGCTCTACCGCTGGGAAATGAACATCCGCATGGCGGCCGTGCTGGGCTTCGTCGGTGGCGGCGGGCTGGGGCAGCTGCTGTACTTCCACCTGTCGATCTTCCAGCAGCAGCAGGCGATGACGGTGCTGATCGCGATGTTCGTGCTGGTCACCTTTGTCGACTTGGCGAGCGCTCGCTTGCGCAAGGGCCTCGGCCCTGCCTACGCCTGAGCCCTGCGGCGACAATCGGGGGATGAGGTTCCTCCCGCCATGAGTCATCGCCAGCCCGTTCGGGTGGCCGACCGCCACGCCTTCGATTCGATCATCGACGCCCGCTCGCCGGCCGAGTTCGCGCTCGACCACATCCCCGGCGCCATCAACTGCCCGGTGCTCAATGACGAGGAGCGCCACATCGTCGGCACGGTCTACGTGCAGACCGGCGCCTTCGAGGCGCGGCGCATCGGCGGCGCGATGGTCGCGGCCAACATCGCGACACATCTGCGCGACACGCTGGCCGACCGACCCGAAAAGTGGAAGCCGCTGGTCTACTGCTGGCGCGGCGGCATGCGCAGCGGCTCGATGGTCACGTGGCTGCGCCTCGTGGGCTGGGACGCGCAGCAGCTCGCGGGCGGCTACAAGAGTTTTCGCCGGCATGTGATCTCGCAGATCGATGCGCTGACGCCGCAGCTCGACCTGCGCGTGGTCTGCGGCGCCACCGGCAGCGCCAAGACGCGCGTGCTGCACGCGCTGGCCGAACGCGGCGCGCAGGTGCTCGACCTCGAAGACTTCGCCAACCACAAAGGCTCGCTGCTCGGCGCGTTGCCGGGCGTGCCGCAGCCTTCGCAAAAACACTTCGAGACGCGCATCGCGACCGTGTTCGACGCCATCGATGTCTCGCGTCCGCTGTATGTCGAGGGCGAGAGCGTGCGCATCGGGCGGCTGTCGCTGCCGCTGGCGCTCGTGGCCCAGATGCGCGCCGCGCCGTGCATCGAGGTGGCCGCCACGCCCGAGGCGCGGCTGAGCTACCTGCTGCGCGACTACGCCTACCTGGGCGACGACCGCGCGGCGCTCGCCGAGAAGATGGGCGTGCTGAAGGAAATGCAGGGCAAGGAAACGGTGACGCGCTGGCAGCAGTGGGCGCATGACGCCGACCTGCCGCACCTGTTCGCCGAACTCATGTCGCTGCACTACGACCCGCACTACGAGAAGTCGCAAGAAACGCACTTTCGCGCGTGGGCCAAGCGCCAAAGCGTGGCGGCGTCCGACCTGTCGGATCAGGGCATCGAGGCCGTGGCCGACGCGGTGCTGGCGCTTGGCGACCCCAGCCCGTCTGCATAGAGCACGCCGCGCGGCGCGCGGCACAGCCCCCAGAAACGCAGGCCGCTGAGCTCGGCCATGCGCACGCCCATCGCGGTCGGCGCCGAGATGGTCGCCATCGCCGCGATGCCCAGGCGCGCGCACTTGCGCACCAGCTCGTGGCTGCCGCGACTGGACATCAGCACGAAGCCGGGTTCATCGAGCCGATTCGCACGCGCGAGCTTGCCAAGCAGCTTGTCGAGCGCGTTGTGACGACCGACGTCTTCCATCAGGTCGGTCAGTTCGCCGTCCACCGTGGCCCAGGCCGCGGCGTGGATCGCACCGGCTTCGGCATTGAGCACCTGGCGCGGCGACATGGCGGCGAAGGCACGCAGCACGGTGGCGAGGTCGATGCGCTCGATCCAGTCGCGCGGCGGCACGCGCTGCGGCGACAGGTCGAGCCCCGCGAAGCTTTCAACGCCGCACACACCGCAGCCCGTGCGGCCCGCGAGGCTGCGGCGCCGGTCTTTCAGGCGTTCGAAACTGCGCGTGGCAATGTCGAGCTGCACCTCGATGCCGGGCATGCCCTCGGGCAGGCCGGCGTCGGAGGCATCGACCACCTGCACCTCGATGCCGCGGCAATCGGCGGCGCTGTCGAGGATGCCTTCGCTCAGCGCAAAACCGAGCGCGAAGGCTTCGAGGTCTTGCGGCGTGGCCATCATCACCGCGTGCGAGACGCCGTTGAACACCAGCGCCACCGGCACCTCGGCGGCCAGTGTGTCGTCGCGCACCACGCCTTCGGGCGCGAGGCCGCGCTCGCCGAAGACATGCACAGCATGCCGCGCGAGCGGCGGCAGGGAGTCGGGTTCGGGGGTGTTTGTCATGGCCGCGGCCATTGTCGGCTCAGCCGGGGTTGTCGTCAGCCGGCAGGCTCTCGGCCACCGCGCGCCCGGCGTCGGTGAGGTGCGCGACCCAGCGCTCGTCCTGCTGCACCACGCGCACCCAACCGGGGCCGCGCACGCCGCCCAGGGCGGCATCGCCCATCAGCGTGAGCTGGCGCATGACCACGCTCGCGCCCTGCCCGAGCCGCTTGCCCAGGCGCGGCAGCGACATGCCGCCCTCGCCGGGCGCTTCGGCGAGCGCACGCAGGATCGCGATGGAAAAGGCGTCGGCGTCAAACCCTGCGCTCATGCCGCCACGGCGTCGACTTCCACCACGACCGGCGCCACATGCAGCGACAGCACCACGGGAATCGACTTGGACGTCGGCGTGCCCGCGTTCTCGGCCACCGACGACAGCGGCACCAGTGGGTTTGTCTCGGGGTAGTAGGCCGCCAAGTTGCCACGCGGGATGTCGTAGGCGACCAGCTTGAAGCGGTCGGCCCGACGTTCCTGGCCGTCGCTCCACACGGTCTGGATGTCGACCCAGTCGCCGTCCTTCATGCCGAGCTGGCGGATGTCGTCGGCGTGGATGAACACCACGCGGCGCTGGCCGAACACGCCGCGGTAGCGGTCGTCCATGCCGTAGATCGTGGTGTTGTACTGGTCGTGCGAGCGCGTGGTGAGCAGCGTGAACACCAGCGTGTCGCGCTGCGACGCAAAGCGCGCGCGGGCCCGGTGCGCGTGCGTGTCCAGCGGCACGGCGTGCGTGAAGAACACGGCCTTCTGCGACGCCGTGGCCCACACGCGCTCGCTCGCCGTGTTGCGCAGGCGAAAGCCGCCGGGGCGCGCCACGCGCGCGTTGAAGTCCTTGAAGTCGTCGAACACGGCTTCGATCTTGTCGCGGATGCGGGCGTAGTCTTCCACCAGCCAGAGCCACGGCGTCTTGCTGCGCGCGCCGATGGTCGCTGCAGCCAGGCGCGCGACGATGGCGGGCTCCGACAACAGGAGCTCCGACGCGGGCGGGTTGATGCCCATCGAGATGTGGACCATGCTCATCGAGTCTTCGACCGTCACGCCCTGCGGGCCGTTCGCCTGCATGTCGATCTCGGTGCGGCCCAGGCAGGGCAGGATGAGCGCCTCGCGCCCGTGCACGATGTGGCTGCGGTTGAGCTTGGTGGTCACGTGCACCGTGAGGTCGCACTGCTGCAGCCCTTTCCACGTCTGGTAGGTGTCGGGCGTGGCCGCCGCGAAGTTGCCGCCGAGCGCGAAGAACACCTTGCCCTTGCCGTCGAGCATGAGCTGGATCGCCTCGACCGTGTCCACACCGTTCTCGCGCGGCGGCTCGAAGCCGAACACCTGCTCCAGCCGGTCGAGCAGCGCGGCCGGCGGCTTTTCCCAGATGCCCATGGTGCGGTCGCCCTGCACGTTGCTGTGGCCGCGCACCGGGCAGGCGCCCGCGCCTTCACGGCCCATGTTGCCGCACAGCATGAGCCAGTTGCCGATCATCTGGATCGTGGCCACCGAATGCTGGTGCTGCGTGATGCCCATGCCCCAGCAGGCGATGACACGCTTGGCGCCCAGGTACACGTCGGCCGCCGCGCGGATCTGCGCTTCGCTCAGGCCCGATTCCTGTTCCAGCAGCGGCCACGATTCGGCACGCAAGTCGTCGGCCAGCGCCTCGAAGCCGAGCGTGTGGGTGGCGATGAAGTCATGGTCGAGCACCGAAGGCTCGCCACGCGCCACCGCCGCGTCTTCGCGCTCGATGACGTGCTTCATCATCCCCTTCACGGCCGCGAAGTCGCCGCCCACGCGCAGCTGAAAGTAGTGCGTGCTGATCGGCGTGGAGCCCAGCGTGGCCATCTCCAGCTTGTCCTGCGGGTCGGCAAAGCGCTCCAGCCCGCGCTCGCGCAGCGGGTTGAAGCTCACGATGCGCGCGCCGCGCTTGGAGGCCGCACGCAGTTCGCCGAGCATGCGCGGGTGGTTCGTGCCCGGGTTCTGGCCGAAGATGAAGATCGCATCGGCCTTCTCGAAATCTTCGAGCGTGACCGTGCCCTTTCCCACGCCGATCTGCGGCCGCATGCCGCTGCCGCTGGGCTCGTGGCACATGTTCGAGCAGTCGGGAAAGTTGTTGGTGCCGTACTCGCGAACGAACAGCTGGTACAGAAAAGCCGCCTCGTTGCTCGCGCGGCCCGAGGTATAGAAGATCGCCTGGTTCGGGTCGGGCAGCGCGTTCAGGTGCTGCGCGATCAATGCGAAGGCGTCGTCCCAGTCGATGGGCACGTACTTGTCGCTGGCCGCGTCATACACCATGGGATGCGTGAGCCGGCCCTGGTCTTCGAGCCAGAAGTCGCTCTGCTGCGCCAACTCGGCCACGGTGTGCTTCGCAAACAGCGCCGGGCCCGCGCGGCGCGCGGTCGCCTCGGCGGCCACGGCCTTCACGCCGTTCTCGCAGAACTCGAAAGTCGAGGCATGGTTGCGGTCGGGCCACGCGCAGCCCGGGCAGTCGAAGCCGTCGGGCTGGTTGGCCGAGAGCAACGTCTTCGCGCCCTTGACCGGAATGTCCTGCCGCAGCAGCGCATTCGTCACGCTGCGCAACGCGCCCCAGCCACCGGCCGGACCCTTGTAAAACTCGATCTTCTGCTCGCTCATGGCGGCAGTGTTGGCCGGTGGGGGTCTGGCGTCAAATTGAATCGGGACATGCGGCGATTCAAAATGGAAATGAAAGGCTCAGCGATGAGTCGGTTTCTGTCGCTTCGCCGCCAAATCGAGCTTCACCGTGAGACGCCGTATCAGCTCATTCGCATCGATATACACACCGCTGCGACGAGCTTCAGCCAACGATGCCAAGCCTCGCGCCAGAAATGCAGGCTTCGAACGCGTGGGAGAGACGTTGACTGATTTCATCGCTCGACTGTAGCGTCGATGCCATGCGCAGTCGTCAGCTGCGCGCCCCACCCATCAGCAAACCCCGCAGCTTGCTGCGCAGCGGCGTCTCCTCGACCTCCTGCACACCCGCAATCTCCCGCAGCGCAAAGTCGCGGCTGTCGGCGTTGTGCAGGTCGATCTCCCGCACCACCTGACCGTCCTTGTAGACGAAGGCCACGTCGGCCAGGGCGAGCACATCCTCGATGTCGTGCGTGATCATCAGGACCGGGATGCCCCACTGCTTGCGCACCTGCGCCAGCTCGTTGCGCAGCTCGGCGCGCAGCATGGGGTTGAGCGCCGCAAAGGGCTCGTCGAGCAGCAGCACCTGCGGTTCGCAGGCCAGCGCGCGCGCCAGGGCCACGCGCTGCTGCTGACCGCCCGATAGTTTTTGCGGCCGGCTGTCGGCCAGTGCGGCGAGGCCGAAGCTGTCGAGCAGCGCCTGCACGCGCTCGGCGTCGCGCGCCGGCAACCGGCGGCGGTGCCACGCCGTGAGCCCGAAGGCCACGTTCTCGCGCACCGTGAGGTGCGGGAACAGCGCGTAGTTCTGGAACAGGTAGCCGATGCGGCGCGCCGGCGCGGGCACGTCGATGCGCTGGGCCGCGTCGTACAGCGTGCGGCCGTCGAGCCGCACATGGCCTGCCGACGGATGCAGCAGGCCGGCGATGGCCTGCAGGGTCAGCGACTTGCCGGCCCCCGAGGGGCCGTAGAGCGCGGCAAAGGGAACGTCGGTCTGGAAGCGCACGGCGAGGTCGAAGCGCCGGGCCCCGTCCTTCACCGTGAGCTGCAGATCGACATCGATCATGGCTTGCCGAAACCGTAGCGCGTGAGCACTTCCTGGGCCGCAGGCGTCGACAGGAACGCGATGAAATCGCCGGCCAGCGCCCTCTGCCGGCTCTCGGCCACCACGGCGATCGGGTAGGTCACGGGCGTGTGGCCGGTGGGCGTGAAGGCGACCTTGACCTTGTCGCCGGCCACGGCCGCGTCGGTGCGGTAGACAAAACCGGCCTCGACCTCGCCACGGCTCACGTAGTCGAGCACCTGGCGCACGCTGTCGGCCTGCACGAACTTGGGTTCGAGCACGGTCCAGAGCTTCGCGTTGTCCAGCACCTGCTTGGTGTACCGGCCGACCGGCACGGTGGCGGTCTTGCCGACGGCGATCCGCTTCACGCTCGCGCCGCTCAGGTCTTGCAGCGACTTCAGGCCGACGGCGCCCTGCGCGGGCTCGACCAGCACCAGGCTGTTGGTGACGAAGTCCTTGCGGGTGGCGGTATCGATGAGCTTCTGGTCGGCGCCGCGATTCATGGTGTCCTGGTCGGCGCTGGCGAACACGTCGACCGGCGCGCCCTGGCCGATCTGCTGCAGCAGCACGCCCGAGGCGGCGAAGTTGAAGCGCACGGTGCTGCCGGCCTTGGCGGCTTCGAACTTGGGACCGATTTCCTTGAACGCGTCGGTCAGGCTCGCAGCAGCGGACACGGTGATCTGCTGCGCCGCCGCCGCAAGCGGCAGAGCGAGGACGAGCACGAGGGACAAGAGGCGCAACGAACGCATGGGCACAGTCTCCAGGAAAAAGTGGAAATCAACGAAGCGAAAAGAAGCGGTTCGACACGACCAGCACGGCAATCGACAGCACCGACGTGACGACCACCAGCAGCAGCGCCAGGTCGTCATGGCCCGCCTGCACGGCGTCGTAGATGGCCATCGACAGGGTCTGGGTCTGCTTGGGAATGGAGCCGGCCACCATCAGCGAGGCGCCGAACTCGCCCATGGCGCGCGCGAACGCGAGCAGCGTGCCGGCCAGGATGCCGGGCCAGGCCAGCGGCAGCGTGACACGCAAGAACACCGAGAACGGAGACTGGCGCAAGGTGCTGGCGGCGGCTTCGAGCGAGCGGTCGACGTTCGAGAACGCCGCGCTGGCCGACTTGAGCACCAGCGGCAGCGCGACCACGGCCGAGGCCACCACGGCGCCGTGCCAGCTGAAGATGATGGTGTAGTCGAAGTGCTCGCGCAGCCACGCGCCGAGCGGGCTGCGGCGCCCCGCCGCCACCAGGATGGCGTAGCCGATCACCGTGGGCGGCAGCACCAGCGGCAGCATGAACACGGCCTCGAGCACGCCCGAGCCGACGAACTGCTTGCGCGCAAACACCCAGCCCAGCGCCACGCCGACGACCAGCGCCAACAGCGTCGCGACCGCCGCGACCTGCAGCGACAGAACCAGCGGAGACCAGTCGGTGGTGGCGATGAGCGAAGCAGTCGTCGTGTTCATTTGAATACGGCGAGATTGTTACACGCGCCGTCCTTTTCATTCATACGGGGATGCGCGAATGCGCCGGTCTTCATATACTGGCGAATACAGCGTTGGAGACTTTTCCCATCCGCCCATGCGCCCTTCCATCCACGACACCGTTGTCCGCTCGACCTCCGGCAGGCCCGAGCTTCGCCATGTGACACAGGTGCACGAATGGCGCATCGAGCGCACGCTGGACGCCGGCGGCTTCGTGCTGTCGATCATCGCGCCGGGCGGCGAGAGCCAGTCGTTCCTGGTGGCACCGGGCGATGCGCAGGACATCGGCGAGGTGCTGCGCCGCAGCGCCGCGTGGACCGACCGGCGCGAGCAATGACAACCCAGTGGCACCACATGACGGGTGCGGAACGCATCCTCGAAGTGCTGCTGACGCGGCGCTCGGTCTCGCCGCGGCGCCTGCAATCGCCCGGCCCGAACCCCGACGAACTCGACGCCATCCTGCAGGCCGGCCTGCGCGCGCCCGACCACGGCGGGCTGCATCCGTGGCGCGTGATCGAGTTCCGCCCGCAGAACCGCGAGGCGCTGGCCTGGTGCTTCGAACAGGAAAAGCTGCGCCGCGACCCGCTCGCCAGCCCGACCGACCTGCGGCGCGCCCGCGAGCACGCCACGCGTCCGCCGCTACTGCTGGGCTTCGTGGTGTCGCCGCGCGAGCGCAGCAAGATCCCGGCACGCGAACAGTGGCTGGGCGCCGGTGCGGCGCTGGGCAACCTGCTGGCCGCCGCGCACCAGCTGGGCTATGGCGCCATCGTGCTCAGCGGCGAGCGCTGCTTCGACGAGACGCTGGTGCGCCAGGTCGGCGTGCAGCCGGGCGAGTACCTGGCGGGTTTCATCAGCATGGGCACGATTCGCGAGGCGCCGCCACAGGCGCGCGAGACGCTGTCGCAGGACGTGTGGTCGTGCTGGCAGGGCGACCTGCTGCCGGGCGTAGCCGGTGACGGCTCAGCCGACAGCGATCAGTCCATCCGGCCGTCGGAGCGCGTGCGCGGCAGCTGATCGAGCCGCGCGCCGAACCAGCCCACACGCTCGGTCTCGCGCACGTCGAAACGCGGCACGTAGGGCTTGATGTCGAGCACGGGCGTGCCGTCGACCATGTCGTTGCCGCTGAAGTGCAGCGTGGTGCCGTCCACCGCCGTGAGCCGCACGATCGACAGGCCCAGCCGGTTCGGCCGCGCGGGCGAACGCGTGGCGAACACGCCGTGCGTGGCATCGTCGAGAAAAGGCACCACCTCGAGCCGTTCATGCGCACAGCGGTGCAGGTGCGTCACGAGGATCAGGTAGTCGAAGCCTTCGATGTCGCGCAGCCCCGGCGCGAACTCGGCGAACACCTCGAGGCGCCCCACTTCGTCGGGCGCGCCGGCCGTCTGGATCGGCATGCCCGAGGTCTCGGTGAAGCGGCTGCGCACGATGCCGACCGGGCGGCTGACGACGGGGTCGATGTCTGCAGCGTTCATGGCGCGAGCAGGCGCGTGAGCGCGCGAACATCAGCGGCTGTCGCGAGGCGCGCGGCGTTCTCGATCGCGCGGTAGCGCTTCACGATGTCCTCGCCCACCGGCGTGAGCGCCGTGCCGCCGCCGCGCGAGCCGCCGGCTGCCGTGTTCACTGCGGGCGAGACCAGCGTCTGGTTCATCTCGTCGATCAGCATCCACGCACGTCGGTACGACATGCCGAGCAGGCGGGCCGCCGCCGAGATCGAGCCGGTCTCGGCCACGGCTTCGAGCACGGCGATCTTGCCGGGGCCGATGGCGATGGTGTCGTCCCGGTAGATGCGCAGGCGGAACTGGGCTTTGGATTTCATGATGGCGCAAAGGGTAAACCATCCGGATGCCATCGGCACCCGCGCGCCGGGCTACGCGGCGTCGAGCGCGCCGCTGTGCTCGCGCGCCTGCGCTTGCCATTCGGGCGTCTGCAGAAAAGCCAGCGCGGCATCGAGCGCACGCGCAGGCCGCACGCCCTCCTGCGTCATGAAGCCGATGGGCGTGCGCACCTCGGGCGACACCAGCGGCAGCGCCTCCAGTTCGCGGTGGCTGCGCACGGCCGCCACCATGGCGCCGGGCAGCACGCTGCTGACGGTGCCCACGCTCACGGCCAGCGCGAGCGTGAGCACGGAATTCGTTTCAATGGCGGGCGCCACCGCGGCCACGCCGGCATCGCGCAGGGCCTGGTCGATGATCGCGCGGTTGTGCATGTCGGGCGTGAGCAGGCACAGCGGCAGCTTGCCGGCTTCGGCCCAGGGGATGGGGCGGCCAATGCGCAGCCGGTCGGCCGAGGCCTTCTTGGCGCGCCGCAGCAGGAAGTAATGCTCGATGCTCTGCGGCCAGGCCTTGAGCTTGACGCCCGGCAGGTGCATGCGCTCGGTGTAGCCCAGCGCGAGGTCGACCGAGAGGTTCTCCAAGCCCGTCTCCAGCTCCTGCGAACTCATGGAGAGCACGGCCGGCACGATGCCCGGATGCCGCTGCTGCAGCATCGCGGCAAAGCGCGACAGCATCGGGATCGCGGTCGGCACGGCGGCCATGCGCAGGCGCCCGCGCGGGTCGTCGGCCTCGCTGCGCAGCTCCTGCAACAGCACCTCGTTGTCGCGCAGCATGCGTTGCGCCGTGGCCAGCACGCGCTCGCCTTCGTGCGTGAGGCCCACGTACACGCGGGAGCGCTTGACGATGACGACGCCGAACTCGCCTTCCAGTGCGCGCAGTGCGTTCGAAAGGGCCGGCTGCGTGATGTGGCAAGCCTGCGCGGCGCGGCCGAAATGCTTGTGCTCGCTGAGTGCGACGAGGTAGCGCATGGAGGCGAGCAGGTTCATCTCGTTGCCTTTCCGTCGGCGCTCCGCCCGCCCGACGCCGCCATGCCGTTAGGTATTTTTGCTGATCGAAATCGTCGGGAACTTCGCTGAGAAGTCCTTCGCCTTCTCCGCAATCCCCACCGCCACGCGGCGTGCCACGGCCTTGTAGAGCGCAGCGACTTCACCGTCCGGATCGGACACCACCGTCGGCGCCCCGCTGTCCGCCTGCAGCCGGATGTTGATGTCCAGCGGCAGCGCGCCCAGGTATTCCATCTGGTATTCGGCCGCCATCTTCTTGCCGCCGTCCGCGCCGAAGATGTGCTCCGTGTGGCCGCAGTTCGAGCAGATGTGCACCGCCATGTTCTCCACGATGCCCAGGATCGGCACGCCGACCTTCTCGAACATCTTGATGCCCTTGCGTGCGTCGAGCAGCGCGATGTCCTGCGGCGTGGTGACGATCACCGCGCCCGTCATCGGCACGCGCTGGCTCAGCGTGAGCTGGATGTCGCCGGTGCCGGGGGGCATGTCGACGATCAGGTAGTCGAGGTCTTTCCAGTTGGTCTGGCGCAGCAGCTGCTCGAGCGCCTGCGTGGCCATGGGGCCGCGCCAGATCATGGCCTGGTCGGCGTCGACCAGGAAACCGATCGACATCACCTGCACGCCATGGCGCTCCTTGGGCTCCATGTTCTTGCCGTCGATGCTCTCGGGGCGGCCGTCCAGGCCCATCATCATGGGCTGGCTCGGGCCGTAGATGTCGGCGTCGAGCAGGCCCACGGTGGCGCCCTCGGCGGCCAGCGCCAGCGCCAGGTTGGCGGCCGTGGTGCTCTTGCCCACGCCGCCCTTGCCCGAGGCCACGGCCACGATGTTGCGCACGTTGGGCATCAGCTGCACGCCGCGCTGCACCGCATGGCTGATGACCTTGGTGACGATGTTGACCGACACGTTCTCCACGCCCGGCACCGTCTTGGCCGCGGCCACGAGCGACTTGCGGATGGCCGCGTGCTGGCTCTTGGCCGGATAGCCCAGTTCGAGCTCGAACGAGACGTCGCCCTCGGCGATCTGGAGGTTTTTGAGCGAGCGCGTCGCTGCGAATTCTTTGCCGGTGTTAGGGTCCGTGACGCTCTTGAGCGCGTCCATGAGCCCGTCGGGGGTGAGTGCCATTGATCAAACTCCTGAATGGCGGGTAGTCTATTCGGCCTGCCAAGCCCGCACCGGACAGCGTTCAATACCCGAAAACCCAGACACCAAAAAAAGAATGCCCGAGACACGCCCCGCCACCGGTCTGCTGCTGACAGGCGGCGGCGCCCGCGCCGCCTACCAGGTCGGCGTGCTCGAAGCCATCGCCGAGATCCGGCGCGATGCCCTGGCGGCCGGTGCGGCCATCGGCGCCGGCAACCCGTTCCAGGTCATCACCGGCACCTCGGCCGGCGCCATCAACGCCGCCGCGCTGGCCTGCGGTTCCGACGACTTCAACCGCGTGGTCGCGCACATCGCGCAGGTGTGGGGCAACTTTCGCGCCGAGCAGGTCTACCGCGCCGACTCGCTCTCGGTGCTCGGCAGCGGCGCGCGCTGGCGCATGCTGCTGGGCCTGGGGCGCTTTGCGGCCAACTGGATGCGCATCAAGCCGAAGTCGCTGCTCGACAACGCGCCGCTGGCCGACTTGCTCGCGCGCCTGGTGCCGCTGGACCGGCTGCCGCAGCTCATGCAACAAGGCCACGTGCAGGCGCTGGCCGTCACGGCGTCGAGCTACAGCTCGGGCGAGCACGTCACCTTCTTCGAGGCGGCCGTGCCGATGGAGCCCTGGGTGCGTTCGCAGCGCCTGTCGGTGCGCGACCGCATCACGCATGCGCACCTGATGGCCTCGTCGGCCATTCCCTTCGTGTTCCCGGCCACCGCGCTGCCGATGCCTCCGGGCCACACCGAGTACTTCGGCGACGGCTCGATGCGCCAATCGGCGCCAATCGCGGCGGCGATCCACCTGGGCGCGCAGCGCATCGTGGTGATCGGCGCCGGCCGCATGCACGAGCCGCGCGACGAAGCTGGGCCCAACACGCACAGCGGCTACCCGACCATGGCGCAGATCGCCGGCCATGCGCTGTCGAGCATCTTTCTCGATGCGCTCGCGGTCGACATCGAACGGCTGCGCCGCATCAACCACACGCTGGGCCTGATCCCCGAAGAGGCGCGCGCCGCCAGCACGCTGCGCCCGCTCGACCTGCTGGTGATCTCGCCGTCGGAGCGCATCGACATGATCGCGGCGCGCCACGTCGATGCCCTGCCGGGCGCCGTGCGGCACCTGCTGGGCGGCTCGAAGGTCGCGGCCGACGTGAAGGGCGGCGCGCTCGCGAGCTACCTGCTGTTCGAGTCGGGCTACACGCGCGAGCTGATGGCACTCGGGCGCGCGGATGCGATGCGGCAGCGGGACGAGGTGGTGCGGTTCTTTGGGTGGGTGCCGAGGTGATGGCGCCAGCGGTCGACTGAAAGCCCGCCGCTCACCCCGCCTCGTCCACCAGCCCCAGCACCACGTCCAGCAGCACGTTCGCGCCCTGCACCAGGTCGGCGCTCGCCGTGTGCTCCTTCGGGTTGTGGCTGATGCCGCGCGCGCTCGGCACGAAGACCATGGCGGCGGGGCAGATGCGCGCCATCATCTGCGCGTCGTGGCCCGCGCCCGAGGTCATGCGGCGGTGGCGCAGGCCGCGTGCGTGCGCGCTGGCTTCGATGACGCGCACCAGCCGCTCGTCGAACCGCACCGGCTCGAAACGCGCCAGCGTGCGGGCTTCGATGGTCACGCCCTCGATCGCTTCGAGCTGCCGCAGGTAGTCCGCCAACTCGCCCTCGGCGTCATGCAGCGTCGCCTCGTCGGTGTTGCGCAGGTCGACCGTGAGCGTGGCGCGCGCCGCGATCACGTTGATGAGGCTGGGATGCAGGTCGATGGCGCCCACGGTCGCGACCTGGCTGCCGCCGTAGCGTCGCGCCAGCTCGCGCACGAACACCGCGATGGCGGCGGCGCAGTAGCCGGCGTCGTGACGCAGGCGCATCGGCGTGGTGCCGGCGTGGTTCGACTGGCCGAGGACGACGATCTCCTGCCACGAGATGCCCTGCAGGTCGGCCACCGCGCCGATGGTGATGCCCTCGGCCTCCAGCACCGGGCCCTGCTCGATGTGCAGTTCGACGAACGCATGCGGCACCAGCGCGCCGCAGGCCATGTCGCCCGCGTAGCCGATGCGCGCAAGCTCGTCGCCCAGCCGCGCGCCGTCGGTGGCGACGGTGTCGAGCGCCGCGTCGAGCGCCAGGCCGCCCGCGTGCAACAGCGAGCCCAGCATGTCGGGCATGAAGCGCACGCCCTCCTCGTTGGTGAACGCGGCGACCACGAAGGGGCGCAGCGTCTGGCGTTGGCGTTCGTTGAGCCAGCGCACCACCTCGAGGCCGGCCATCACGCCGTAGTTGCCGTCGTAGCGCCCGCCCGTGGCGACGGTGTCGATGTGCGAGCCGGTCATCACGGGTTTCGCATCCGGCAACTGGCCGGGGCGGATGCCGAAGATGTTGCCGATGCGGTCGATGCGCACCGTGAGGCCCAGGTCTCGCATCCACTGCACGAGCCGGTCGCGGCCCGCGCGGTCGGCGTCGGTGAGTGCGATGCGGCAGACGCCGCCTTGCGCGGTCGCACCGATGGCGGCGTGCGCGTCGATGCGCGCCATCAGCGCCGCTTCGGCGATGCCTTCGCGTTGCAGCCATTGCGCCTGCGCCGCAACGACTTCTTCGCCCGAGCGGCCGGTCAGCGCGCGGTACACGCCGGGTGCGGTTGCGCCTTCGGTACTGAACAGCAGCACGCGCGAGCTGGCGTCGAGGCCTGCGGCGCGCGCCAGTTCGGGGTCGGCCGCAAGCACCTGCAGCGCGGCAAGGCCGGCCGCGCCGGACTCGCCGACCAGCACGGGCACGTCGCCCGCCTCGCCGGCGGCGAAGGTGCGCATCGCGTGCTCGGCGTCGGCATCGGCGACGGTCATGAAGAGATCGACCGAGGGCTGCAGAAAGCGCCACGCGAGCGGCGAGGTCTCGCCGCAGGCCAGGCCGGCCATCACGGAGTCGACGCTGCCGGTGGCGCGGTCCGGGCGACCGCTGCGCGCGCTCTGCAGCAGGCAGTCGGCCTGCTCAGGCTCGACCACGATGAGCGTCGGCCGCGCGGCGCCATAGCGCTCCCAGAAATGGCTGGCCACTCCAGCCGCGAGCCCGCCAACGCCGCCTTGCACGATGACGTGGGTGAAGGGGCACGGCGCGCCGGGCGCGGTGGTCTCGAGCAACTCGTCGACGAGGATGCCGTATCCCTGCATCACGTCGCGCGGAATCTCTTCGTAGCCTTCGTAGGAGGTGTCGGAGACCACCTCCCACCCATTGGTCTTTGCCAGGCGCGCGGCCTCTTCGACCGAGGCGTCGTAGTTGCCGGCGATGCGCACGATCTCGGCGCCGAGCGCGGCGATGGGCGCCTCGCGCTCTTCGCTGACCTGCGCGTGCAGCACGATCACGCAGCGGCAGCCCATGCTCTGCGCGGCCGCGGCCAGTGCGCGGCCATGGTTGCCGTCGGTCGCGCTGATGACGACGAAGTCGCGCAGCGCTGCGGCGTGCCGGCCTGCGAACAGGTCGGCCGGCGTCCAGCCCCGGTCGGGCCAGCGGCGCAGCACCAGGCGCAGCAAGGCCACGGGCGCGCCGAGCACCTTGAAGCTGCCGAGCGCGGAGCGGCGCGATTCGTCTTTCACGATGACCTGCGCGATGCCCAGCTGCGCGGCGAGCCGGGGCAGCGGCCAGGCCGGTGTGGGCTGCGGCGCGAGCCGGTCCCAGGTGGACAGCCACTGGCGGCTCTCGCGGCCGCGTGCGATGTTCATGACGGCCTGCAGGGCCGCGTCGTAGCCGCGCCGTTGCGCGTGAGGATTGGCGAAGAGCATGGAATGAAAACCGGAAAAGAAGAATGGATCAGGCGGCGGTGCGTGCGGGAAGGCGCAGCCGCACGATCTCCGCGAAGTAGCGCGCGCCCGTGGTCAGCACCGCGTCGTTGAAGTCGTAGCGGCCGTTGTGCAGCGGCGTGCCGCCGGGCTCGCCCTCGGCGCCGTTGCCCAGGAAGACGAAGGCGCCCGGCACGGCGCGCAGGAAGGCGCCGAAGTCTTCCGAGATCATCATCGGCGCGACATTCGCGTCGACCTTTTCGGCACCCACCACGGCCGTCGCGGCGGCCACCGCGGTCGGCACGCACTCGGCCCAGTTCACGGTGGGCGCGAACTCGTGCGTGTAGCTGAAGGTGCAGTCCGCGCCGTGCATGCGGCAGATGCCTTCGCTGATCTCGCGCATGCGCGTTTCGAGCATGCGCTGCACGACGGGGTCGTAGCTGCGCGTGTCGCCCTTGATGACCACGTTCGACGGAATCGCGTTGCGGATGCCGTCGGTGATGAACTCGGTGCACGACACCACGGCCTGCGCACCCGGGTCGAGCGTGCGCGAGACGATGGTCTGCAGCGCCAGCACGACCTGCGCGCCGATCACGATCGGGTCGATGCCCATGTGCGGCCGCGCGGCGTGCGTGCCCCGGCCGTGGATGTGGATGACGAAGTTGTCCTCGCTCGCCATCAGGCCGCCCGCGCGCGTGGCGAAGGTGCCGGCAGGCAGACCCGGCATGTTGTGCAGGCCGTAGATCTCGTCGACCGGGAAGCGCGTGAACAGGCCGTCGTCCATCATGGCCCGGGCGCCGCGGCCGTGTTCTTCGGCGGGCTGGAAGATGAAGCGCACGGTGCCGTCGAAATCGCGCCGCTCGCGCAGCAGCTGCGCCGCGCCGAGCACCATCGCCATGTGGCCGTCGTGGCCGCAGGCGTGCATGCGCCCGGGCGTGCCTGAGGCATACGGCCGCTCGGTCGCCAGCTCGGTGATGGCCAGCGCGTCCATCTCGGCGCGCAGGCCGATCACGCCCGCGCCGCTGCCCACCGTGAGGCTGGCGACCAGCCCGGTGCCGCCAATGCCGGTGTGCACCTCGAGCCCCAGCGCCCGCAGCGCGTTGGCAATGAAGGCCGAGGTCTTGGCTTCCTCGAAGCCGGTCTCGGGCATCGCATGCAGCTGGTGCCGCCAGCCGGCCAGCTGGTCGCGCAGGGGGTGGTCTGGAAACTTCATGGCGAGATGCTATTGACAACGCAGCGGGACAGGTGCGCAAAATGAGCCGCTGCCACGCAACGTTTTTGCGCGAGACATCGCCTTTCCATGACACCCCTCGATGCTCTCGATTTGCACCTGCTGGAACTGATCCAGGCCGACAGCCGCCTCTCGCAGGGCGAACTGGGCGAGCGCATCCACCTGTCGACGGCGGCGGTCAACCGACGGCTCAAGCGCCTGCGCGACGAGGGCGTGATCCAGCGCCACGGCGCCGTGCTGTCGCCGGCCGCGCTCGGGCACCCGCTCACCATCGTGGTCGAGGTCGAGGCCGAGAGCGAGCAGATCGAACGGCTCGACGCCATGAAGCAGAGCTTTCGCGACTGCCCGCAGGTGCAGCAGTGCTACTACGTGACGGGCGAGTGGGACTTCATCCTCGTGTGCGTGGTGCGCGACATGGCGCAGTACACCGCGCTCACCCGCCAGCTGTTTTTCCAGAGCAACAACGTCAAGCGCTTTCGCACGCTGGTGACGATGGACCCGGTGAAGGTGAGCCTGGACGTGCCGGTGTCGGCGGGGGGCTGAGGGCGCGGGCTCAGCGCGCCGGCAACATCGACCGCAGCATCAGCAGCACCGCGCCGACGATCGGCGCCATGGCCAACAGCCGCCCGGGTTCGAAAGCCAGCCCTGCGATGGCGCCGACAAAGCAGCCGGCCTTGACCCACATCGGCACCGCACCCCAGCCGCGCCCGTGGGTCACGGCGAGTGCGACCAGCGCGATCCACCCGACCGCCCCGCCAAGAACCGACAGCGTCCAGCTCAGCAGGTAGAACGCCGAATCCACGTCGCGGAACGCGAGGGCCGTGCCCAGGCCGCGCCAGGTGTGCCACCAACCGTCGAACAGCAGGAAGCCGGTGGCCGAGGCGGCCCACCAGAAGAAGGCGTAGAGGCTGGCAATGCCGGCGAGGGCCGCCAGCCCGCCCAGCAGGCGGCGGGTGATGTCGTCGAAGGGCGTGTGGTCGCGCCAGGCGGCGGTTTGTCCGTGGTCCATGGTCGGAGCTCCATTGGGTTCGCAATGGGTCCGACGGTAGGCAGCGAATGTGCGGGCTGGATGAAGCCTGTGTGAACGCGGGGGCTCAGGCCTCGGGTGCTTCTGGCGTGGCTGGTGCGTCAGGGGAAATGCCCAGCTCGGAGCACACGCGCCCCACCAACGCCTTCAGCGACGCCACCTCGGTTTCGAGCCGCGCCACATTGGCCTTGAGCGCCGCAACCTCGCCGAGCGAATCACCGTGCGTGGCAAAGGCGCCGTCGCCCGACGCGCCCGGCCCCGCGACCTCTTCCGCCGGCGGCCCGCTCAGCAGGTGCGCCCAACGGCTTTCGCGTGCGCCCGGCAGGCGCGCCAGCTTCACCACGAGCGCACCGGCCGGACGCTCGGACAGCTCGTTGAGGAAGCCCTCGACCGACGAGATGTCGGCAAAGTTGTGCATGCGGTCGCAGGCGATGCGCAGCTCGCCGGCGGTCTGCGGGCCGCGCAGCATCAGCACGGTGAGCAGGATGACCGACTGCGACGGAATGCGCAGCACGCGGTCGGCGTTGTGTTCGTAGCGGAAGGCGCGGCCGCCGCTGGTTTCGGCCACGAGGCTGTAGCCCTTCAGGCTCTCGATGGCGGCCTGCACCTGCGACTCGCTGAGTTCGAGCACCGGGTTGCGGCTGGTCTTCTGGTTGCAGCCCGACACCAGCGAATTGAGCGTGAGCGGGTAGCTGTCGGGCACGGTGCGCTGCTTTTCGGCCAGCACCCCGAGCACGCGGGTTTCGAGGAGGGACAGGACGGGCAGCGGTGTGGACATGGCGCAGGGAGAAAAAAGGCAGAAGTAAAAAGGCAACCGGGCCTCAGGGCGCCACCACGGCCAGCATCGGCCCGAGGTCGCGCACGAAGTCGTTGCGCTGCAGTGTCTTCGAGTAGATCGCCGACACGGTGCCGTCGAGGTACAGCGCATCGCGGCAATGCAGCACATCGCGGAAGTAGAGCGCGAAATCGTAAAAGTTCACCGGCGTTTCGGCAAAGACGAAGACGGCCGTCGAGCCCGACACGCACACGCCGTTGCGGGTCTTGCGTGAATCCGAAGTCGGAATGAGCGCCGGGTGCACGGCGCCGTGGCGCAGCAGCAGCGGGCCCGACTGGGTCGCCAACTGCACGCCACCCTTCGCAGCCATCGCCGGGTACTCCGACGCCTCGACGATGCGCGGCCCGTCGGCCGTCACGAGGAACACGCCGTTGGGCTTGCGAAAGAAATTGCCGACACCGTCGGCAAGATTCAAAGGCGCTTCCTCGCGGCCTTCGCGCACCAGCAGGCCGACCGGCGCAAAGTCGGCGTGGTACATGCCGGCGTTCACCGCGAACAGCAGCTGCTTGTTGCGCGCTTTCAACCAGGCCTCGAGCCGGTCGAAGCGCTTGAAGGCGGTGCCCGTGTCGTCGTTCAGGAACAGCGCGAGCCGTTCGGTGCGAAGGTCGACCTTCACGACGGTGTAGCGCGGCGCGTCCGTGGCCCCGGCGGCGGACCACGCCAGGCCGGCGAGCAGAAAGACCAGCGCAGGCAGCAGCAGTTTTTTCATGCGACGACCTGCGCTGCCTTTTTTCTTCCTTGCTTGCTCAGCCGCCGTTGATGCGCGCGACCAGCGCCTTGGTGAAAGCAGCGGTGTTCGCCGTGCCGCCCAGGTCGCCGGTGCGCACGTTGTCGATGTTCAGCGTCTGGTCGATGGCCGTGCGCAGGCGCGTGGCCAGCTCGGGCATCTTCGTGTGGTCGAGCATCATCGCGGCGGCCAGCAGCAATGCGGTCGGGTTGGCGATGCCCTTGCCGGCGATGTCGGGCGCCGAGCCGTGCACGGCCTCGAAGATCGCAGCGTCGGTGCCGATGTTGGCGCCCGGTGCCATGCCCAGGCCGCCGACGAGGCCGGCCACGAGGTCCGACAGGATGTCTCCGAACAGGTTGGTCGTCACCAGCATGTCGAACTGCCAGGGGTTGAGCACCAGCTTCATGGCGCAGGCGTCCACGATGATCGAATCGAGTTCGAACTTGCCCTTGTACTTTTCGGCGTAGAGCTGCTCGCCGGTTTCCAGGAACAGGCCGGTCAGCACTTTCATGATGTTGGCCTTGTGCACCAGCGTGACCTTCTTGCGGCCGGTGGCGATCGCCGTGTCGAACGCGTACTCGAGCACGCGGCGGCAGCCCTGGCGCGTGTTGATGCCGGTGGCCATGCCCACGGCGTGCGGGTCGCCGTCGATGCGCACGTAGTGCTCGTGGCCGATGTAGAGGCCCTCGAGGTTCTCGCGCACGATCATCAGATCGATCTTGTCGAAGCGCCCGCCCGGGATGATGGTGCGCGCGGGGCGCAGGTTGGCGTACAGCTGGAACTCCTCGCGCAGCCGCACGTTCGACGAGCGATAACCGCCGCCCGAGGGGGTTTCGAGCGGGCCCTTGAGGGCGAGCCGGGTGCTGCGGATGCTGTCCAGCGTGGCCTTGGGCAGCGGGTCGCCCGAGGCCTTGACACCGCCGAGGCCGGCGATCTGGGTGTCCCAGACGAAAGGCGCCTTCAGCGCATCGAGCGCGGCCAGGGTGGCGTCGACGATTTCAGGGCCGATGCCGTCGCCGGGGATGAGGGTTGCGGGAATGGGGGTGGTCATGGAAAGGCGCCCTCGTGAGGTCAGGTGAAGGGGGGTCGCGGCCGGTTCGGCGCGAAGGCTGAAGAATAACGCCGGCCCCTCGCTGCCGCCGGGCCTCAGGCGGGGCGTCAAAGGGTCATTCGAAGGCGGTGGCTTGGGCCAGCATGAGGAGCGTGTGGCTCATGGCTCGACCTCCTGGTCGACGAGCGACGCCCGGCGCACGACACGGCCCGGGGCCAGCAACGCACCGGGCGCAACCACGGCATTGGCGCCGATGCAGACCCCATCGCCGATCAGCGCGCCGAACTTGTCGCAGCCGGCGGGCTGCAGCGCCCCGCCGGGTCCGCTGCGCACCCTGATCTGCTTGTCGGCGCGCTCGTTGCGGTGATTGCACACGATGCTGCCCGCCTCCATGTTCACGCCCGCGCCGACGATCGAATCGCCGACGAAGTTGAAATGCGCCAGCGCCGAGCCCGCGAACACGAAGGACGATTTCAGCTCGGTGCCCGGCCCGATCGTGCAGCGCGCATCGACCCAGTTGCCGCCGCGCAGGTAGGCGCCCGCGGCCACGAAACAGCCAGCGCCCAGGATCAACGGCCCCTTGAGCACCGCGCCGGGCTCGACCACGGCGTCGCGGTGAACGGCCACCTCGCCGTTGATGGCGTACACATGTGCCGGCAGCGCCGCGAGCAACCGGCGCACGATCTCGGGCGCGCGCGGCGGCAGTTCCCAGGGCAGGAGCGCGCCCCAGGGCGCGAGGGGAGAAGCGGCGAATCCCGCGACATAGGCGGACAGGTCGATGGCATGCGTCATGGGGTCGATGCTGCCACCGAACGCACGGGCGGACGCCGCCACCTAAAATGCCCGGTTCCGTCCGTACCACTCCCGAAAGCGCCCTCCCCGATGTCCGCCCCGCGCAAGCTCTTCGTTACCACCGCCCTGCCGTATGCCAACGGCAAGTTCCACATCGGCCACATGATGGAATACATCCAGGCCGACATCTGGGTGCGGAACCAGCGAATGAATGGCGCCGAGGTCAACTTCGTGTGCGCCGACGACGCACACGGCGCGGCCATCACCATCGCGGCCGACAAGGCCGGCGTGACACCGCAGGCCTTCGTGGCCGAGATCGCCGCGGGCCGAAAGCCCTACCTCGATGGCTATCACATCGCCTTCGACAACTGGCACTCGACCGACGCGCCCGAGAACCACCAGCTGGCGCAGGACATCTACCGCGACCTGCGCGCCGCCGGCCTCATCGAGACCAAGAGCGTCGAGCAGTTCTACGACCCGGCCAAGGGCATGTTTCTGGCCGACCGCTTCATCAAGGGCGAGTGCCCCAACTGCCACTCGAAGGACCAGTACGGCGACAACTGCGAGGTGTGCGGCGCCGTGTACGCGCCCACCGAGCTGATCAACCCGTACTCGGCGCTGTCGGGCGCCAAGCCCGAGCTGCGCAGCTCGGAGCACTTCTTCTTCAAGCTCTCGGACCCGCGCTGCGAGGCCTACCTGAAGAAATGGACCGCCGCCCCCGGCCACGTTCAATCCGAAGTGCAAAACAAGATTCGCGAGTGGCTCTACAAGGACGACGAAGGCAAGGGCGGCCTGGGCGACTGGGACATCAGCCGCGACGCGCCCTACTTCGGCATCGAGATCCCCGATGCGCCGGGCAAGTACTTCTACGTGTGGATGGACGCGCCCGTGGGCTACCTGGCGTCGCTGAAGAACCTGCTGGACAAACGCTGCATCGAGCTGGGCGGCGACGGCATCTCGTACACCGAGTACATGGCCGACCCTGATCTCGAGCAGGTGCACTTCATCGGCAAGGACATCATCACCTTCCACACGCTGTTCTGGCCCGCGATGCTGCATTTCAGCGGCCGCAAGGCGCCCAACGCCATCTACGTGCACGGCCACCTCACAGTGAGCGGCGAGAAGATGAGCAAGAGCCGCGGCACCGGCATCGACCCGCTCAAGTACCTGTCGATCGGGCTCGACCCCGAATGGCTGCGCTACTACATCGCCGCCAAGCTCAACGGCCGCAACGAGGACATCGACTTCAACCCCGACGACTTCGTGGCGCGCGTGAACAGCGACCTCGTGGGCAAGTACATCAACATCGCCAGCCGCGCGGCCGGCTTCATCGGCAAGCGCTTCGGCGGCCAGCTGGGCGTGGTGTCGGCCGACGGCGAAGCGCTGCTGTCGACGCTGCGCGCTGCAGCCCCGCAGGTGCAGTCGCTCTACGACGGCCGCGACTACGCCCGCGCGCTGCGCGAGGTGATGGCGCTGGCCGACAAGGTGAACGAGTACGTCGACCAGAACAAGCCCTGGGAACTGGCCAAGAAGGAAGGCGCCGAGGCGCGCCTGCACGACGTGTGCACGGTGTGCATCGAAGCCTTCCGCCTGCTCACGCTGTACCTGAAGCCGGTGCTGCCGGCGCTGGCCGTGAACGTCGAGGCCTTCCTGAAGATTTCGCCGCTGACCTGGACCGATGCCGCACAGGCCCTGCCGGCCGGCCACGCCATCGGCGACTACAAGCACCTGATGCAGCGTGCCGATGCCAAGGTGGTCGACAAGCTGTTCGACGTGCCTGAAGCCGCCGCAGCCGCCGCGCCTGTCGCCGTGGAAGCGCAAGACCTGCCGGGCGGCGAAGCCATCGCGCCGACGATCACCATCGACGACTTCGTGAAGATCGATCTGCGCCTCGCGAAGATCGTGGCCTGCGAGAAGGTCGAGGGCTCGACCAAGCTGCTGCGCCTGACGCTCGACGCGGGCGAGGGCAAGACGCGCAACGTGTTCAGCGGCATCGCCTCGGCCTACCAGCCGGAGCAGCTCGTGGGCAAGCTCACGGTGCTGGTCGCCAATCTCGCGCCGCGCAAGATGAAGTTCGGCATCAGCGAAGGCATGGTGCTAGCCGCGAGCCACGGCGACGAAAAGGCCCACCCGGGCATCCACGTGCTCGAGCCCTGGGCGGGCGCGACGCCGGGCATGCGCGTGCGCTGATCTGAAGACGAAGAAGAACTAGCCGAACTTGTTGTTCAACACGAGGTCGGCAAACACCTTGCCGCCCACCGAGATGTGGTCGCGCATCGCCTCCGCGGCGTTGTCCGCGTGGCCTTTGAGAATCCACTCGACCACCCGTTCGTGCTCCCGCTGTGAAGCGGCGAGCCGGCCGGGCTTCTCGAACATCCGGCCGCGGTAGGCCGCGATGCGCAGGCGCACGGTCTGCGCCTGCTCCACGATGAAGGGGTTGCCGCTGGCGCGGTAGATCACGCCGTGCAGCGCGGCGTTGGCCTGCTGATAGGCCTCGGCGTCGTCCGCCTCGGCCTGCGCGGCGGTGTCGGCCAGGGCGCGCAGCAGCTCATCGCGCAGTGCCGGGCCGATGCGCAGCGCCGCCAGCCGCGCCAGCACGCCTTCGAGCTCGCCCAGCGCTTCCATCATCGCCACCAGTTCGTTCGCCCGCAGCTGGCGCACGTAGATGCCGGTGCGCGGAACGATGTCGACCAGCCCGCGCGCGCTGAGCAGCAGCAGCGCCTCGCGCACCGGCGTGCGCGAGGTGTTGAAGCTCAGGGCCAGCGCCTTTTCGTCGATGGGCATGCCGGGCGACAGCGTGCCGCCCAGGATGTCTTGTTCGAGCCGGGCGCGGATGCGGTCCTGCAGGCTGGTGGTGTCGAGGGTTTTCGCGGGTTGCATGGCGATCTGGATATTAGCTAACCTTACAGATATATCAATTCATCTGTTTGGTACATCAATGTCTCCCACCCTCGCGATCGACGGCCACGTCGCCTACCTGACGCTGCACCGTCCTCAAGCCGCCAACAAGCTCACTCCGGGCGACCTGCCCGTGCTGATCCAGCATGTGGAAACGGTGAACCGCACGCCGGAGGTGCTGGTGCTGGTCCTGCGCGCCGAGGGCAAGTACTTTTGCAGCGGTTTTGATATATCAGAAGTGGCCAGCCAGAGCCAGACCGAGGGCCGCAGCTTCGGCGAGATGGTCGATGTGTTCGAAAACTGCCGCGCGGTCACCATCGCGGCGGTGCACGGCGGTGTCTACGGCGGCGCGACCGACCTCGTGCTGGCCTGCGACTTCCGCGTGGGTGCCCGCGCCGCCGAGATGTTCATGCCGGCCGCCCGGCTCGGCCTGCACTACTACCAGAGCGGCATGGAGCGCTACGTGTCGCGGCTGGGGCTGGACACGGCCAAGCGGCTGTTCCTCACCGCCGAGAAGCTCGACGGCGCCGCGATGCGCGACTGCGGCTTTCTCACGCAACTGGTCGACGACGCCGCGGCGCTCGACTCCGAGGTGCAGCGCCTGCGCACCGTGCTCGCCGGCATGGCGCCGCTGGCGCTGCTGGGCATGAAGAAGCACCTGAACCAGATCGCGCGCGGCACCGCCGACGCCGCCGCGATCTCGCGCGAGGTGCAGCGCACCGTCGCGTCCGAAGACCTCGCCGAGGGCGGCCGGGCCTGGCGCGAGAAGCGCACGCCGGTGTTCCAGGGCCACTGAGCGCGCCCGCCCTTCCCCATACAAAACTCAGGAGACAACCCATGAAGCAAGAACTGCGAGCCCTCTCGTTCGCGGCCGCCGCGCTGCTGGCCTCGGCCGGCGCGCTGGCCGACACCTACCCCTCGCGCCCGATCACGCTGGTGGTGGGCTTCCCCGCCGGCGGCGGCGCCGACACCGTGGCGCGCATCGTGAGCGACAAGATGGCCAAGCTGCTCGGCCAGCCGATCGTCATCGACAACAAGCCAGGCGCCGGCACCACCATCGCGTCGGACCAGGTCGCGCGCGCCGCGCCCGACGGCTACACGCTGCTGCTGGGCAGCGCCAACCTCTACGGCAGCGACAAGCTGCTCTACAAGAGCGTGAAGTACGACGGTGCGAAAAGCTTCGTGCCGATCTCGCGCTGGAGCTCCGCGCCGATGCTGCTGGCCGTCAACAAGGACGTGAGCGCGAAGACCGTGCAGGCGCTGATCGCCGAGGCGCGGCAGAACCCCGGCAAGCTGGCGTACTCGTCGTCGGGCGCGGGCGTGGTCACGCACCTGGCCGGCCTGTCGTTCGAGAAGGCGGCCGGCGTGCAGATGCTGCATGTGCCGTACAAGGGCGGCGCCCCGTCGATCCAGGCCGTGGCCGCGGGCGACGTGCAGCTCACCTTCGGCACGCCGCCCTCGGTGCTGCCGATGGCGCAGGGCCAGAAGCTGCGCGTGCTGGCCGTCACCTCGGGCCAGCGCTCGCCGCTCTTTCCCGATGTGCCCAGCGTGGCCGAAGCCGGCGTGAAGGGCTACGACTACACCTTCTGGTTCGGCCTCTTCGCACCCGCAGGCCTGCCGCCCGAGGTGACGCAGAAGCTGTTCGACGCCAGCGTGGCGGCGCTCAACGACCCCGAGGTCAAGGCGCGGCTGGAGAAGTCGGGCAACGAGTCGGCGCCCTCGAAGTCGCTGGCCGAGTTCCGTGCCTGGGCCCTGGCCGAAGGCGCGAAGTCGAAGGAACTCACCGCGCGCTCCGGCGCGAGCATCGAATGACGACAGACGCATTCAAGGCAGGCCCGCTGCAGGGCTTCACCGTCATCGACCTGACCCGCGTGCTCGCGGGCCCGTACTGCACGATGCTGCTCGCCGACCTGGGCGCGCGCGTCATCAAGGTGGAGCAGCCGGGCCTGGGCGACGACGCGCGGCAGATCGGCCCCTTCGTCGAGGGCGACTCGGCCTACTTCATGTCGGTCAACCGCAACAAGGAGTCGATCGCGCTCGACCTGAAGGCGCCGGCCGACCGCGCGGTCTTCGAGCAGCTGCTGGCCACGGCCGACGTGCTGGTCGAGAACTTCCGGCCCGGCACGATGGAAAAGCTGGGCTACGACTGGCCGACGCTGCATGCGCGCTTTCCCCAACTGGTGTTCACCTCGGTCTCGGGCTTCGGCCAGACCGGCCCCTACAGCAGGCGCCCCGCCTACGACATGGTGGTGCAGGCGATGGGCGGCATCATGAGCCTCACCGGCCACCCGGGCGCACCGCCGACGCGCGTGGGCGTGTCGATCGGCGACCTCGGCGCGGGCCTGTACGCGGCCATCGGCACGCAGGCCGCGCTGCTGCAGCGCAGTCGCACGGGCCTGGGCGACAGGGTCGACGTGGCGATGCTCGACTGCCAGGTCGCGCTGCTCGAGAACGCGATCTCGCGCATGGAGGCCGAGGGCCGCGCGCCGGGGCCGATCGGCTCGCGGCATCCGTCGATCACGCCCTTCGACGTGTTCCGCGCGGCCGACGGCTGGTTCGTGATCGCGGCGGGCAACGACGCGCTGTTCCAGCGACTGTGCACCGCCCTTGACCTGCCCACGCTCGCCGAGGACGCGCGCTTTGCCACCAACGCCGCGCGCTGCCAGCACCACGAGGCGCTGAAGCAGTTGCTCGAAGAGCGCCTGTCGACCGCGCCCTGCGCGCACTGGCAGGCGCTGCTGATGCAGCACAACATTCCCACCGGCGACTACAACGACGTGGCGGCGGTAGTGAAAGACCCGCAGGTGCAGGCGCGCGAGATGCTGGTGCAGGTGCGCACGCAGGGCGGCCAGTCGCTCACGGTGGCGGGCAACCCGGTGCATGTCGGCGGGCTGCGCACGCAGGTGCGGCGGCAGCCGCCGCGGCTGGACCAGGACCGCGAGGCCATCCTGGCGTCACTCGCCCAAGCCTGAGCGGGACAAGGCCGGCGGGTGCAGAATCCGCCCCATGCAACGCAGTGACCGCCTCCGCCCCCTCGTCCTTTCTGCGCTCGGCCTCGCGGGTGCACTGCTGCTGAGCGGCTGCGCGGTGGTCAGCGTCGCGAGCACCGCCGTGAGCGTGGGCGCCGGCGCAGTCGGCCTCGCCGCCGATGCCGCCATCGGCACCGCGCGCATCACCGGCAAGGTGGTGGGTGCCGCGGCCGACGCGGTGATTCCCGACAGCAAGGACTGATCCGCTTCCCGTCTCAGCGCGGCAGGCCCAGCGCCGCGATGTGCGCGGGCGTGTGCTGTGCTTTTTCCTTGCGCACGAAGGCCGAACGCAGCGCCGCGTGCGGCTCGGCCGGATCGAAGAAATTGCGCCGCATGTGCGCCAGCTCCTCGTCGCGATACGCCTGCAGCGGCTTGACCGCCTCATCGCGGGCACGCGCCGCCTGCTTGTCTGCAAGGCGCGCAGCCAGGTCCGGCGATGCCGCCAGTTGCGCGGCCAGCCGGCCGACCTCGTCTCCCAGTTCTTCCGGTGCGGCCTGCAGCACCCGCTGCGCCAGGCCCAGCGCCACCGCACGCTTCGCGCTCACGGGCAGCGCCGACTGCGTGAGCCGCACGGCCTCGTCGGCGCCCACGCGGCGCGGCAGGCTGTAGGTCCAGTATTCGGAGCCGTGCAGGCCCATCAACGTGTAGTGCGGGTTGAGCACCACGCCGTCGCGGCACCACACCTCGTCGGCCGCGAGCGCGAGCATCACGCCGCCCGCTGCAGCGTTGCCGCCCAGCGCGGCCACCGTGAGGCGGTCGGTGGTGGTGAGCACGGCCTCGACCAGGTCGTTCATCGCGTGGATGTTGGCCCACGACTCTTCGGCCGGATCGGCCGCCGCTTCGATCACGTTCAGGTGAATGCCGTTGGAGAAAAAGTCGCGCAGCCCGCCGAGCACCAGCACCGACGTCGGCCGCGTGCAGGCGAAGCGGTAGGCAGCCAGCAGACGCCGGCATTGCGCAGTGCTCATGGCCCCGCCCGCGAACGAGAAGTTCAGCACGCCGACGGGGCCGTGTTCGCTGTAGCGCATGTCGGTCCAGGTGCGACGACCAGCCGGCAACTCGAGCGGCGCGGGCACTTCGGGCAAGCCCGCCGGCAGCCGCGCGCCCAGCGCCTCGACGGCCGGCAGCTTGTAGCTCGGCAGGCCGGAACCCGCCTCGCGCCAGGGCCGCAGTTGCGTGAGCCAGACCGCGCCGTTCACGGTGGCGCGGCAGACCGCGCCGGTGCGGGTGGCGATCAGGTCGCCGGGCGTGCCGCGCAGTTCGTCTTCGGCATGGCCGCCGTGCAGGAACCACGATGCGCCCAGCAGCTCGTCAAGCACGCCGGGTTGCGAGTCGGCCGCGCGCAAATGCTGCAGCACCGATTCGGTGGTCTGCGTGGCCCAGTCGATGCGGCGCTCGGCCTGCTTCATGAACGGCCGCCAGCCGGCGGCGAGGTCGGCCGCCTTCTGCCGCTTCGGCTTGTAGGTGCCCGAAGCGAAGCGCTCGACAGCCAGCAGCACCGCATCGATGGCGGCATCGGCCACCTCGCCGCGGTAGAGGTCGCTCTTGCCGGCCTGCGGCGGCACCTTCAGCGGCGACCAGGCCCAGACATCGCCCGCGTCCATCTCGGCCACGGCCTCGAGCACGGTGACGCCCCAGCTGTCGACGCCGCCCTGCAGCGTCCGGTCAAGCGACGACGGACCGCGGTCGCCGGGCGGGCCCGGATGCACGATCAGGCAGGTGTGGGCGCGCCAGACATCCTCGGGAATCGCCGTGGTCAGCATCGGCGCGACGACCAACGCCGGCGCATGCTGGCGCACCGCTTCGCGCAAGGCCTCGTCATCGCCGAGCGCCAGCACGATGCCTGCTGTGTGACCGCGGTCCTGGAGTTCGGCCAGCACGCGCTGCGTGAGGCTGTTGAAAGCGCTCGCGACGAGCAGGATGTGCATGGGCGACCTCATTGACGTTTGTTTCTAAACGTCAAAAATGTATCTTTCAGCCTCGCCACCGATAAGCTGACTGAAAGTACTCACGCCCGGGAAATCGCCGGCCCGCCGCGACGGCCGGGCCACAATGACCGCACATGTCATCGCCGCTGAACCTCACCCGCTTTCGCCCCCGCCTGATGGACACGATGGCGGGCTACGACCGGGGGCGGTTCCTGAGGGACCTGGGCGCGGGCGCCACGGTGGGCATCGTGGCGCTGCCGCTGGCCATGGCTTTTGCCATCGCCTCGGGGCTCAAGCCCGAGGCCGGCATCTGGACGGCGATCATCGCGGGCTTCCTGATCTCATTCTTGGGCGGCTCGGCCGTACAGATCGGCGGACCGGCGGGCGCGTTCATCGTGATCGTCTACGGCATCGTCGAGCGCTACGGCGTGGCCAACCTGCTGATCGCCACCGCCTGCGCGGGCGTGCTGCTGTTCATGGCGGGGCTGTTCGGGCTCGGGCGGCTGGTGCGCTTCGTGCCGCTGTCGATCGTGGTGGGCTTCACCAACGGCATCGCGGTGCTGATCCTGCTGTCGCAGCTCAAGGATTTGCTCGGCCTCACGGTGGAACGCATGCCAGCCGACGTGTTCTCGCAGCTGCACGCCATGGCGCTGCGGCTGGACACCTTCAATCCGCACGCCTTTGTGCTCGGGCTGGCCTGCGTGCTCGGCCTGCTGGCGTGGTCGCGGCTGTTTCGCGGCGACTCGGCGCTGGCGCGTGCGGTGCAGCGCGTAGGCGGGCGGTGGGTGCAGACGCGCCCGGTGCAGATCGTCGGGCGCATCCCGGGGCCGATCGTCGCGCTGGTGTCGCTCACGCTGGTGTCGTGGGGCTTCGCGCTGCCGGTGGAAACCATCGGCACGCGCTTCGGCGGCATTCCCGAGGGCGTACCGACCTTCGCGCTGCCCGATTTCTCGTGGGAGACCGTCAAGCAGCTGGTAACGCCGACGCTGACCATCGCGCTGCTCGGCGCCATCGAGTCGCTGCTGTGCGCGCGCGTGGCCGACCAGGTCAGCGGCCAGCCGCGCCACGACCCCAACCAGGAGCTGATGGCGCAGGGCATCGCGAACATCGTTACGCCCTTCTTCGGCGGCATGCCGGCCACGGGCACCATCGCGCGCACCGTGACCAACATCCGCTCGGGCGGCAGCTCGCCCATTGCGGGCATCGTGCATGCGGTCACGCTGCTGCTCGTGGTGCTGCTGGCGGCGCCGCTGGCACGCCATGTGCCGCTCGCGGTGCTGGCCGGCATCCTGGTGTTCGTGGGGCTGAACATGGGCGAATGGCGCGAGTTCACGCCCGGCCAGCTGCGTCACTTCAGCCGCCACTACCGGCTGCTGATGCTCGGCACCTTCTTCCTCACGGTGGTGTTCGACCTCACGGTGGCGGTGCAGGCGGGCCTCGTGCTCGCGTGCGCGCTCTTCATCCGGCGCATGAGCGGGCTGTTCAGCGTCGAACTCGTGACCTTGCAGCCGCCGGTGCTCACCTACCGGCTGTACGGCGCCATGTTCTTCGGCGCGGCGGCCAAGCTCGACGAAGCAGTGAACGCCGCCGAGCGCGCACCGCGCGGCATGACGGTGGTGCTCGACGCCACGCACCTGATCTACATCGATGCCACGGGCGTCGATGCGCTGCGGCAGTTGCACCGGGCGGTGCTGGCGCGCGACGGGTTATTGCGCATCGAGTCGCTGCAGCCGCAGCCGCTCGAGGTGCTGGAGCGTTCAGGCTTTGCCGAGGAGCTGACGACGGGCCAGCCCGGCGCGTCGCACGGCGCGTAGCTGCTACGGCGCCTCGGTGCCCCGATCAGGCGACGAGCCGCTGCGCACCACGCGCTGGTCGTCGTTCAGCGTGGCGGTGAAGACCATCGCCGAGCTGGGCGGCTGCACCCAGCGCCATTCCCATTCAGTCTCGCGCTTGAGCGCATAGGGCGTGACCTTGGCGGGCTTGCCGAGCAGCTTGCGCAGGTCTTCCATCATCATGCCGGGCTGCACCTTGGCGAAGTTCTCGGGCGTGAGCACCTGGCGCAGCGCGCTCATCTTGCCGTCGGCGCCGATGGTGATCATGTAGTTCTTCTGGCCCTGCGGCTGGCGGTTGAACTCCAGCACGCGGCCGTTGGGCACGTCCCAGACGTTCTCGGGTTCGCCGAAGCGCGCGCGCACGTCGGCCTCGGTCGAGACGCCTTCTTCGAGCTCGCTGATGCGCTGCGGATCGCAGCCCGCGAGCCCGATGAGTGCTGCCAGCAGTCCTGTCATGAGGCCGATCCGGGCCTTCTGAAATCGTTGCATGCCGTCCCCGGTAAAATTCGAGCGATAAAGGTCCAGTCTATGTCCATCTTCCGCCGCCCCCACTACACCTCCGAGATCACGAACTTCATCGAGGAGATGAAGGAAAAGAAGCCGACGCTGGAAGCCGAACAGCGCGCCGGCCGCGCCCTGCTCTGGGACAAGCACCTCGACCGCAGCCTGCTCGAGGAGTACAGCGAAGCCCGCGTGCCGATGCAGCCGTACGTCTACCAGACCCAACCCAAGTGAATCGTGCCCACCCGGCATCCCGCCGCCCCGCGTGCGCGCACAGCTATTAAGTTGATAGCAATCGCCTCATGAGCGCAGACGAGGACAACGGCACGATCGTGGCCAGCATGCCCGAGGTCGTCGACCAGGTCGCCCTGGCCCGGCTCTACGGCGAGCCGCTGTTCGCGATGCCGAAAGACCTGTACATCCCGCCCGAGGCGCTGCAGGTTTTTCTGGAGGCCTTCGAGGGCCCGCTCGACCTGTTGCTGTACCTGATCCGCAAGCAGAACTTCAACATCCTGGACATCCCGATGGCGGGGCTCACGCGGCAGTACCTGAGCTACGTCGACGAAATCCGCCAGACGAACCTCGAACTCGCGGCCGAATACCTGCTGATGGCCGCGATGCTGATCGAGATCAAGTCGCGCATGCTGCTGCCGCCCAAGAAGGTGGCCGACGGCGAAGAGGCCGAAGACCCGCGCGCCGAGCTGGTTCGCCGGCTCATGGAGTACGAGCAGACCAAGCTGCAGGCCGCCGCCCTCAGCGCGCTGCCGACCTACGGGCGCGACTTCTGGAAGGCGCAGGTCTACATCGAGCAGTCGATCAAGCCGCGCTTCCCCGACGTCGACGTGGTCGAGCTGCGCGACGCGTGGGCCGACATCATGAAGCGCGCCAAGCTCGTGCAGCACCACAAGATCTCGCGCGAAGAGCTCAACGTGCGCGAGCACATGAGCATCGTGCTGCGCCACCTGCAGGGCCAGCGTTTCGTCGAGTTCGAAAAGCTCTTCGACGTCTCGCGCGGCGTGCCCGTGCTGATCGTCACCTTCATCGCGATGCTCGAGCTCGCGAAAGAGACGCTGATCGACATCACGCAGGCCGAGGCCTTCGCCCCTATTTACGTCCGCCTGGCCTACGCGCCGGCCTGACCCAACCGGTTCCACTCCCCGTGACTTCTGCCGTACGCGACTTCGACGTCCTCATCGTCGGCAGCGGCCTCGCAGGCCTCTCCGCCGCGCTGCACCTGGCGCCCACGCACCGCGTGGCCGTGCTCACCAAGCGCGCACTGAACGACGGCTCCAGCGCCTGGGCGCAGGGCGGCATCGCGGCCGTGCTGGCGGCGGGCGACAGCTTCGACGCCCACGTGGAAGACACGCTCGTGGCCGGCGCCGGCCTGTGCGACCCCGAGGCCACGCGCTTCGTGGTCGAGGGCGCGCCGCAGGCCATCGGCTGGTTGCGCGAACTGGGCGTGCCTTTCTCGGAAGAAGGCGGCGACCTGCACCTGACGCGCGAAGGCGGCCACAGCCAGCGCCGCATCGTGCACGTGACCGACGCCACCGGTGCGGCCGTGCAGCAGGTGCTGATCGAGCGCGTGCGCCGCACGCCCAACATTACGCTGTTCGAGCACCACACGCTGGTCGACCTGGTCACCGGCACCAAGCTCGGGCTGGCCGATCCGTCGTGCCAGGGCCTGTACGCGCTGGACGACGAGACCGACGAGGTGCTGGCCTTTCGCGCGCCGCACACCATCCTGGCGACCGGCGGCGCAGGCAAGGTGTACCTGTACACCACCAACCCCGACACCGCCACCGGTGACGGCATTGCCGCCGCCTGGCGCGCGGGCTGCCGGGTGTCGAACCTGGAGTTCATCCAGTTCCACCCGACCTGCCTGTACCACCCGCACGCCAAGTCGTTCCTGATCAGCGAAGCGGTGCGCGGCGAAGGCGGCCTGCTGAAATTGCCCGACGGCACGCGCTTCATGCCCACGCATGACGAACGCGCCGAACTCGCGCCGCGCGACGTGGTGGCCCGTGCCATCGACTTCGAGATGAAGAAGCACGGCCTCGACTGCGTCTACCTCGACATCTCGCATCAGCCGCCCGCGTTCCTGAAAGAACACTTTCCCAACATCCTGGCGCGCTGCCTGGAGCTGGGCATCGACATCACACGCGAGCCGATTCCCGTCGTGCCCGCCGCGCACTACACCTGCGGCGGCGTGCTCAGCGACCTGGCCGGGCGCACCGACATCCCCGGCCTGTACGCCATCGGCGAAACCGCCTGCACCGGCCTGCACGGCGCCAACCGGCTGGCCAGCAACTCGCTGGTGGAGTGCATGGTGTTCGCACGCGCCGCGGCCGACGCCATTGCGCAGGCGCCGTCGCGCGAACGCGCCGCGCTGCCCGCCTGGGACGAAAGCCGCGTCACCGACGCCGACGAAGCCGTGGTCATCTCCCACAACTGGGACGAGCTGCGCCGCTTCATGTGGGACTACGTCGGCATCGTGCGCACCAACAAGCGCCTGGAGCGTGCGAGCCACCGCATCGCGCTGCTGCAGGCCGAGATCCAGGAGTTCTACGCGAACTTCCACGTCACGCGCGACCTGCTCGAACTGCGCAACCTGGTGCAGGTGGCCGAGCTGATCGTGCGTTCCGCGCAGGCCCGCCACGAGAGCCGTGGCCTGCATTTCAGTCGCGATTACCCTTCGCTGGCCGAGCCCACCGCACCCACCGTGCTGGTGCCGCCGGTCGACTGACCCCACCCTTCGTCACCTTTCGATCACCCTCAGGATGCCCGGCCACCGACGCCCGCAGGGAGAAAGCCAACCATGTCGAACACACCTTCCACACCCACCTCACCGTCCGAAGCTCTGTCCGAAGCCCCGGCCGGCACGCCCTACGGCACGCTGCCGCCCGCCTCGCCGCTGGCACAGCGCAAGCCCGTGAGCCTGCCGCGGCTGGCGGACATGCATGCGCGCGGCGAAAAGATCGCCATGCTCACCGCCTACGACGCCACCTTCGCGGCCATGGCCGACGCGGCCGGCATCGACTGCCTGCTGGTCGGCGACTCGCTGGGCATGGTCTGCCAGGGCCTGAACAGCACCGTGGGCGTGAGCCTGGAAGCCATGCGCTATCACACCGACAGCGTCTCGCGCGGCCTGCGCCGCGTGCAGGGCACGACCTGGCTCATCGCCGACCTGCCCTTCGGCAGTTATCAAGAATCGCGCGAGCAGGCCCTGCGCAGTGCCACCGTGCTGATGCAGGCCGGCGCGCACATGGTCAAGCTCGAAGGCGGCGGCTGGACCACCGAAACGGTGCGCTTCCTGGTCGAACGCGGCATTCCCGTGTGCGCCCACCTCGGCCTGACGCCGCAGACCGTGCATGCGCTCGGCGGCTACCGCGTGCAGGGCAAGGGCGACACCGCCGGTGCGCTGCTCAAGCAGCAGGCTCACGCGCTGCAGGACGCGGGCGCCGCCATGCTGGTGCTCGAGATGGTGCCGGCCGCGCTGGCCGCCGAGCTCACGGCCGAGCTGAAACACTGCGCCACCATCGGCATCGGCGCCGGCAAGGCCACCGCCGGCCAGGTGCTCGTGCTGCACGACATGCTGGGCATCAACCTCGGGAAGATGCCGAAGTTCGTGCGCAACTTCATGGCCGACGCGCCGGGCGTGCTGCCCGCGCTGCAGGCCTACGTGCAGGCCGTGAAGAACGGCAGCTTCCCCGACGACCGCCTCCACGCCTGGTAAGCCCCCAAGGACACCGACCATGTACATCGCCAAGACCATCGACGAACTGCGCCAGCACCTGTCGTCCAGCCAGCGCCCCGCCTTCGTGCCCACCATGGGCAACCTGCACGAGGGCCACCTCGCGCTCGTGCGCCAGGCCAAGCCGCTGGGCGACGCCACGGTGGCGAGCATCTTCGTGAACCGCCTGCAGTTTTTGCCGCACGAAGACTTCGACACCTACCCGCGCACCTGGGACAGCGACTGCGAGAAGCTGCGCGCCGCCGGCTGCGACGTGCTGTTCGCGCCCGACGAGAAGGCGCTCTACCCCGAGCCCCAGACCTGCAAGGTGCACCCCGACCCGACGCTGGCCGATCTGCTCGAAGGGCATTTCCGCCCCGGCTTCTTCATCGGCGTGTGCACGGTGGTGATGAAGCTGTTCCAGTGCGTGCAGCCGCGCGTGGCCGTGTTCGGCAAGAAGGACTACCAGCAGCTCATGATGATCCGCCACATGGTGCGGCAGTTTGCGTTGCCCATCGAGATCATCGGCGGCGAGACCTTCCGCGCCGACGACGGCCTGGCGCTCTCGTCGCGCAACGGCTACCTGAGCGCCACCGAACGCGCCGAGGCCGTGCAGCTGTCGAAGGCGCTGCGAGACATGGCCGAGGCCGTGCGCGCCGGCGAGCGCGACGTGGCCGCCCTCGAGGCGCGCGCCATGCAGTCGCTTGCACAGCGCGGCTGGCAGCCCGACTACCTCGTGCTGCGCCGCCGCGCCGACCTGCAGACGCCGCAACCCGGCGATGCGCTTGTGGCCCTGGCCGCCGCGCGGCTGGGCAATACGCGGCTCATCGACAACCTCGAAATCGACACGCCGCTCGCCGCATGACTTACAGCGTCAAGGAAATCTTCTACACCTTGCAGGGCGAAGGCGGCCAGGCCGGCATGCCGGCCGTGTTCTGCCGCTTCGCCGGCTGCAACCTCTGGACCGGCCGCGAGGAAGACCGCGACACGGCCGTCTGCCGTTTCTGCGACACCGACTTCGTCGGCACCGACGGCACGCTGGGCGGCAAGTTCAAGAGCGCCGACCAACTCGCCGACACCATCGCCGCGCAATGGCCCGCCGGCGACACCGCGCACCGGCTGGTCGTACTCACCGGTGGCGAGCCGCTGCTGCAGGTCGATGCGGCGCTGGTCGACGCGCTGCACGCGCGGCACTTCCGCATCGCGGTCGAGAGCAACGGCACGGTCGCCGCGCCCGCCGGCATCGACTGGCTGTGCATCAGCCCCAAGGCCGGCGCGCCGTGGGTGCAGCAGCGCGGCCAGGAGCTCAAGCTGGTGTGGCCGCAGGCCGGCTTCGACCTCGACACGATGGCGCGCACGGGCGAGTTCACGCACCGCTTTCTGCAGCCGATGGACGGGCCCGACCGGCTCGCCAACACCGAACGCTGCATCGACGAATGCATGAAGCAGCCGGTGTGGCGCCTCAGCGTGCAGACCCACAAGATCACGGGCATCCGCTGACGCGGCGGCCTCTTTTCTTCTCTTTTCTCCGTTTCCGAGTTTCTTTTTTCTTCCGACGATGCGCTTCACCATCAGCCAACGCTTCTTCTTCGACGCCGCCCACACGCTCAAACGCGAGATCGAAGTCGAAGGCAGCCGCCGTATTCACGGCCACACGTATCACGCGGAAGTGTGGCTCGCGGGCGAGCGCGATCCGGTGACGGGCATGGTGATCGACCTGGGCCTGCTGCGCCGGCGGCTCGAGGACGTGCGCGAGCAGCTCGACCACCATCTGCTGGACGACGTGCCGGGGCTGCATCCGCCGACGCTGGAGAACCTGTGCGTGTTCATTGCAGAGGCGTTGCCGGATTTGCGGGAGTCGCTGGCGCGCGTGCGCGTGTGGCGCGAGGCGCTGGGCGATTCCTGCACGGTGGAGTTCTAGGTTTTTCTCCCTCCCCCGCTGGGGGAGGGCCGGGGTGGGGGCACGCGGCGTATCCATCGGACGCTCTGCCCGCCCCCATCCCAACCTTCCCCCAGCGGGGGAAGGAGCAAGACAGGATCAGGCGGCGCCGATGCCTTCGATCAGACTGCCGGGCTGCTGCCCGTTCTTCAACCCAGCCGTGAACGCCAGCATCCGATCGATCGGCACCCGAGCCCGCACGCCCAGTGCCGGATCGACGTGGATCTCGCCCGCGCCGGTCTCCAGCGCATTCGCCAGTTCGACCAGCCCGTTCATCGCCATCCACGGGCAATGCGCGCAACTCTTGCACGTGCCGCCGTTGCCCGCCGTGGGCGCTTCGATGAAGGTCTTGCCGGGGTTCAGCGTGCGCAGCTTGTGCAGCATGCCGGTGTCGGTCGCGACGATGAACTCGGTCGCGTCGAAGCGCTGCGCCGCGTTCAGGATGGCCGAGGTGGAACCCACCGCATGCGCCAGCGCGATCACGTCCGACGGCGACTCGGGGTGCACCAGCACCTTGGCCTTCGGGTGTTCCTTCATGAGCAGCTCGAGTTCGAGCGACTTGAATTCGTCGTGCACGATGCACGCGCCGTTCCAGCTGACCATGTCGGCGCCGGTCTGGCGGCGGATGTAGTCGCCCAGGTGGCGGTCGGGGCCCCAGAGGATCTTCTGGCCGGCCGCGTGCAGCGCGTTGACCACGTCGAGCGCGCAGCTGGAGGTGACGAGCCAGTCGGCGCGCGCCTTCACGGCTGCGCTGGTGTTGGCGTAGACCACCACGGTGCGGTCGGGATGCGCATCGCAGAAGGCGCTGAATTCGTCGACCGGGCAGCCCAGGTCGAGCGAGCAGTTCGCGTCGAGGTCGGGCATCAGCACGCGCTTTTCGGGCGAGAGGATCTTCGAGGTCTCGCCCATGAAGCGCACGCCCGACACCACCAGCGTGGTGGCGGCGTGGTCGCGACCGAAGCGCGCCATCTCGAGCGAATCGCTCACGATGCCGCCGGTTTCCTCGGCCAGATCCTGCAGGTCGGGGTGCACGTAGAAGTGCGACACCATCACCGCGTTGCGTTCGCGCAGCAGCCGGCGAATGCGCTCCTTCAGCGCGATGCGTTCATCGGGCGAAGGCTCGGGGGGCACGCGGGCCCAGGCGTGGCGCGTGTCGCAGACCGAGCCCTCCGCGGGCTGTTCGTAGTCGACATCGATGACGGAAGCGGTCGTCATGGCGGTTCAGTGGTTCAGGAAGCGCATCGAGTAGTCGATGGCCTTCACGTCCTTGGTCAACGCGCCGATCGAGATCCGGTCGACACCGGTCTCGGCCAGGGCGCGCAGGCCGTCCAGCGTGACGCCGCCCGAAATCTCGAGCACGGCCTTGCGATCGGCGCCCACGGCGTCGTTCAGGCGCACGGCCTCGCGCAGCGTGGGCAGGTCCATGTTGTCGAGCAGCACCATGCGGGCGCCGGCGTCCAGCGCTTCCTGCAGCTGGGCCAGGGTCTCGACCTCGACCTCGACGAACGCGGCCTGCGCGGCCACGGGCGCCACCGCGCGCAGGGCGGCGGCCACGCCACCGGCCGCGGCGATGTGGTTTTCCTTGATGAGCACCGCGTCGTACAGGCCGATGCGGTGGTTCAGCCCGCCGCCGGTGCGCACGGCGTACTTCTGCGCCAGGCGCAGGCCCGGCAGGGTCTTGCGGGTGTCGACGATGCGCGCGCGCGTGCCCTTCACGGCGTCGGCGTAAAGCGCGGTCTTGGTGGCGACGGCACTCAGCAGCTGCAGGAAGTTGAGCGCGGTGCGTTCGGCCGTCAGCAGCGCGCGGGCGCCGCCTTCGATTTCGAGCACGGGCTGGTCGGCGGCGCAGCGTTCGCCCTCGCCGCACAGCCAGGTGATGCGCGCCTGCGGATCGAGCCGCCGCACGGTGGCCTCGACCCAGGGCGCGCCGCAGACCACAGCGGTTTCGCGCGCGAGCACGCGGGCATGGGCCGTGCGGGAGGCGTCGACCAGCGAGGCGGTCAGGTCGCCGTCGGCGACGTCTTCCTGCAGGGCGCGGGCGACGTCGGACTCGGCCAGCGCGGCGACGGCCGACGCCGAGAAATCAAAGCGAAGGCTCATGTCTCTGGAATCTCTAATTTTCAGGAGGAGTGACGGGGGACCGAACCGGCTTGCACCGATTCCGGCACCGGGTCGCGCCCGGTCAGCGCCGCGACGGCATCGCGCGGGCTCACCTGGCCGTCGAGCAGCGCAACCACGCCTTCGGCGATGGGCATCTCGATGCCCAGGCCGCGCGCGCGCTGCACCACGGTGCGGGCGCAGTACACGCCCTCGGCCACGTGGCCCAGCGAATCGACGGCCTGCGCGAGCGTGCGGCCCTGGGCCAGCAGCAGCCCGACCTTGCGGTTGCGCGAGAGGTCGCCGGTGGAAGTCAGCACGAGGTCGCCCAGGCCCGACAGGCCCATGAAGGTGTCGGCGCGGGCACCGAGCGCCAGGCCGAAGCGGGTCATTTCGGCCAGGCCGCGCGTGATCAGCGCCGCGCGGGCGTTGAGCCCGAGCGCGAGGCCGTCGCACAGCCCGGTGGCGATGGCGAGCACGTTCTTCACGGCACCGCCGACCTCGACGCCGACGATGTCGTCGTTGGCGTACACGCGCAGGGCTGGGCCATGAAAAGCGTCGACCAGCGCATCGCGCACGCCGGCATGCGGGCTGGCGGCCACCAGCGCGGTCGGACGCCCTTCGGCGACCTCTTGCGCAAAGCTGGGGCCGCTGAGCACGCCCGCCTTCAATTCGGGCGCAACCTGCGCCCAGATTTCGTGGGCGAGCAGGCCGAAGGCGGTGGGAGAGGAGGTATCGAGCGCGGGCTCGACGCCCTTGCACAGCCACGCCACCTGGGCGGTGGTGCCGCGCAAGGCGATCAGCTGTTCGCGCAGGGCGGCCATGGGCGTGGCGACGATGACGAGGTCGGCCCCGGCCTGCGCCTGGGCGATGTCGCCCGCGCGCACGGCCAGCGAGGCCGGCAGGGCCAGTCCGGGAAGGTAGCGGGTGTTTTCACGCGCGGCCGACATGGCGTCGGCCTGGGCGGCGTCGCGCGCCCACAGCGTGACCTCGTGGCGGGCCGCCGCGTTGACTGCGACGGCCGTGCCCCAGGCACCGGCGCCATGAACGCAGATCTTCATCGTGCGTTGGCGGCGTCGTGCGGCCTGTTTACTGGGCGAGGGTGGGTGCAGCCTGGCCGGCGGCCTGGGCTTGCTGCTGCTCGTACATGGCCTGGAAGTTGATTTCGGCCAGGTGCACGGGCGGGAAGCCGCCGCGCTGGATCACGTCGGCGACGTTGCCGCGCAGGTACGGGTAGACGATCTGCGGGCAGGCGATGCCCAGGATCGGGCCCATCTGGTCTTCCGGCAGGTTGCGGATCTCGAAGATGCCGGCTTGCTTGGCTTCGACCAGGAACACGGTGCGGTCGTCGATCTTGGTCTGCACGGTGGCCGACACGGTGATCTCGAAGATGCCGTCGGCCACGGGCTGGGCGTCCACGCCGAGCTGGATGTCGACGGTGGGCTGCGTCTGCTCCAGCAGGATCGCGGGCGAGTTGGGTTGTTCGAGCGACAGGTCCTTGAGGTAGACGCGCTGGATCTGGAACACGGGATCTTGGGCTTGCTGGTCGGCCATGGCTGAACTTTCGAGGATCAAAACAATGCCCGCCGGGGAGAGGGTCCCGCAGCGGGCTGCAGATGAGGGAACAAACGATTATCGCCCGACGGCCCGCGCACTTTCGTGACGCTGGGCCGCCGTAGGCTTCAGGCGGCCTGCAGCAGCGGGACGAGGCCGCCGCGGCTGTCCAGGGCCTGCAGGTCGTCGCAACCGCCCACGTGGGTGTCGCCGATGAAGATCTGCGGCACCGTGCGGCGCTGGGTGATCTCCATCATGGTGTTGCGGGCTTGCGGGTCGGTGTCGATGCGGATCTCTTCGATCTCTTCGACGCCCTTGGCCTTGAGGATCTGCTTGGCACGCGTGCAGTACGGGCAGAACGCGGTGGTGTACATCTTGACGGCTTGCATGCGCTTTACCTTGGGGAAGAGTTAAGCCTTTTCAACCGGCAGATTAGCCTCTTTCCAGGCCTTGAGCCCGCCAGCGACGGCTTGGGCCTGCTCGTAGCCGAGCTTCTTGGCCGTGGCCACGGCGCGCTGGGCGCGGGCGCCGGTGGCGCACACCAGCAGCAACGGCACGTTCTTGTTCTTGACCGCGCCAGCCAGCTTTTCCTCGAGCAGGTTCAACGGGACGTTCTTGGCGCCGATCATGTGGCCGCCGGCAAACTCTTCGGGTTCGCGCACGTCGACCAGCACCGCGCGCTCGCGGTTGATGAGCTGTACAGCACCCTGGGCCGTGAGCGTGCCGCCGCCCGCACCCCGGAGCATCGGCCAGGCCAGCATGCCGCCCGAAGTGAGCGCCATCAGGATCAGCATCCAGTTCGCGGTGACGAATTCGATCAATTTCACGGGGGTTCCTTGGATGGCAAACCCGGGATTTTAGAATGCTGGTTTTCCCACGCGCTGCCAAAGGCCTCCGACATGCACAAACTGGTACTGATCCGCCATGGCGAATCGACCTGGAATCTCGAAAACCGTTTCACCGGCTGGACCGACGTCGACCTGACCGAGACCGGCGTCGAGCAGGCCAAGCAGGCCGGCCGGCTGCTCAAGGCCGAGGGCTACGACTTCGACGTGGCCTACACCAGCGTGCTCAAGCGCGCCACCCGCACCCTCTGGCACACGCTCGACGAACTCGACCGCACCTGGCTGCCCGTGGTGCACTCCTGGCGCCTCAACGAACGCCACTACGGCGGCCTGCAGGGCCTGAACAAGGCCGAAACCGCCAAGAAGTACGGCGACGAGCAGGTGCTGGTCTGGCGCCGCAGCTACAGCACCCCGCCGCCGCCGCTGGAAGCCGACGACCCGCGCAGCGAGCGCTCCGACGTGCGCTACGCCAAGCTGTCGCCCGAGCAGATTCCGCTGACCGAATGCCTGAAGGACACGGTGGCGCGCGTGCTGCCGTTCTGGAACGAATCGATGGCCCCGGCCATCCGCACCGGCCGCCGGCTGGTGGTGGCCGCGCACGGCAACTCGATCCGCGCACTGGTGAAGTACCTGGACGGCATCTCGGACGACGCCATCGTCGGCCTGAACATCCCGAACGGCATTCCGCTGGTCTACGAGCTCGACGACGACCTCAAGCCCCTGCGCCACTACTACCTGGGCGATGCCGCCGCCGCCGAAAAGGCCGCCGCCGCGGTGGCGTCGCAAGGCAAGGGCTGAAGACGTAAGCAAAAGAAGAAAACCCGGCTTGCCGGTCCCTCCGTGGAACCCCGGCAGGCAATTTGCTTCCAAGCTGTGTATATTGGTTCGACAGCCGTCGACATACAGGACATTTCACTCATGATGGGCCAGAAACTGAAGATCACCGGCTGGGTCGCCGCCGGCGCCGTTGCTGGCGTCCTGACCACCGTCTCGCTGCAGACGGTCGCGCGAGGTTCGCTCGCGCCGCTCCCCCTCGAGGAACTGCAGCAGCTTGCGGCCGTCTTCGGGATGGTCAAGAGCGACTATGTCGAGGCGGTCGATGAGAAGAAACTCATCTCCGACGCCATCTCGGGCATGGTCGCCGGGCTCGATCCGCACTCGCAGTACTTCGACAAGAAGTCCTTCAAGGAATTCCGCGAGGGCACCACGGGCCGCTTCGTCGGCGTGGGCATCGAAATCTCGCAGGAAGACGGCCTCATCAAGGTCGTCTCCCCCATCGAAGGCTCGCCGGCCTTCCGCGCCGGCTTGAAGCCGAACGACCTGATCACCAAGATCGACGACACCGCCGTGCGCGGCCTGTCGCTGAACGAAGCCGTCAAGCGCATGCGCGGCGAGGCCAACACCAAGGTGCTGCTGACCATCTTCCGCAAGGACGAGAGCCGCACCTTCCCGGTCACGATCACGCGTGAGGAAATCCGTACCCAGTCGGTGCGCGGCAAGATGATCGAGCCGGGCTACGGCTGGATCCGCCTGTCGCAGTTCCAGGAGCGTACGGTCGACGACTTCGTCAAGAAGATCGAAGAGCTCTACAAGGAAGACCCGAACCTCAAGGGCCTGGTGCTCGACCTGCGCAACGACCCGGGCGGCCTGCTCGACGCGGCGGTGGCGGTGTCGGCGGCCTTCCTGCCCGAGAACGTCACGGTGGTCACCACCGACGGCCAGCTGGCCGAAAGCAAGTCGATCTACAAGGCGGCACCCGAGTTCTATCAGCGCCGTTCGGGCAGCGACCCGCTGCGCAACGTGCCGGCAGCGCTCAAGAACGTGCCGCTGGTGGTGCTGGTGAACGAAGGCTCGGCCTCGGCCAGCGAAATCGTGGCCGGCGCGCTGCAGGACCACAAGCGCGCCACCATCATGGGCAGCCAGACCTTCGGCAAGGGCTCGGTGCAAACGGTGCGCCCGCTCGGCCCCGATACCGGCCTGAAGATCACCACGGCGCGCTACTACACGCCGAGCGGCACCTCGATCCAGGCCAAGGGCATCGTGCCCAACGTGCTGATCGACGAAAGCGCCGAGGGCAGCCCCTTCGCCGCCCTGCGCATGCGCGAGGCCGACCTCGAGAAGCACCTGGCCAGCGGCCAGGGCCCCGAGGTGAAAGACCCCGAGCGTGAAAAGGCCCGCGACGAAGCCCGCAAGCGCCTCGAGGAAGAAGCCAAGAAGCCGCCGCAGGACCGCAAGGTGCCCGAGTTCGGCACCGACAAGGACTTCCCGCTGGTGCAGGCGCTCAACCGCCTGAAGGGCCAGCCGGTGCTCGTGAGCAAGACGCAGGTCATCGTCGACAACAAGGACGAGAAGAAGGAAAACTGATCCGGCGAGCGGGCCGCACCCTGCGTGCGGTTCGCGCCACCGGTGTTTTTCCTTCCTCCGCGAAGTTCCAGGCAGCGCGCATGGACGATCACGACCTGCTGCGCTATTCGCGCCACATCCTCCTCGAAGAATTCGGCATCGACGGCCAGGCGCGCGTCAGTGCCGGGCGGGTGCTGGTCATCGGCGCCGGCGGGCTGGGCTCGCCGGTGGCGCTGTACCTCGCGGCAGCGGGGGTCGGCCACATCGTGCTGGTCGACGACGACGAGGTCGATCTCACCAATCTCCAGCGGCAGGTGGCCCACACGCACGCGCGGGTGGGGCAGTCCAAAGTCGCCTCCGCCGCGCAGGCCATGCGCGACATCAACCCCGACATCGCCATCGAGACCCACGCCGTGCGCGCCGACGAGGCGCTGCTGTCGCAGCTCGTGGCCGAGGCCGACGTGGTGGTCGACTGCTGCGACAACTTCGCCACCCGGCAGGCCGTGAACCGCGCCTGCGTGGCGCACGCCAAGCCGCTGGTGGCGGGCGCAGCGATCCGTTTCGACGGGCAGCTGAGCGTCTACGACACGCGCGACGCCGCCTGCCCTTGCTACGCCTGCCTGTTCCCGCCCGAGGCCAGCTTCGAGGAAACGCGCTGCGCGGTGCTCGGCGTGTTCGGCCCGGTCGTCGGCACCATCGGCACGCTGCAGGCCAGCGAGGCGCTCAAGCTGCTGGCGGGCATCGGGCCGTCGCTGGCGGGCAAGCTGCTGATGTTCGACGGGCGCAGCACCAGCTTCGACACGCTGCGCGTCTCGCGCGATCCGCACTGCAGCGTCTGCGCGCAGCGGCCCCAGGCCGGCGCCTGAGCGCCCGCCCTCTTCTTCTTTCTTTCGTCAAGGCTGACGGGCGCCCTTGGCCCGCGCGGCACCGCGCGACGCCGCCCCCGTCGTCGGCCGGTTCGCCAGCGCCAGCACGCCCGTGCAGTCGGCGTTCTCGCCAGGCCCGGTCTCGATGGTCGCGGCCAGCGCCAGCAGCGGGTTGATGGCGCCGAGCGCCAGCGCGGCGAGGCCACGGCCGGCCAGCGGGCCGAACTCGACACCGCCCCTGGGCGCGCCGAAGGTGCCGCTCACGACCAGCGGCGTGCGCAGCGACAGGATGCTCGGGCTCTTGGGCTCGGGGTGGATCACGAAGTCCAGCGACTCGGTCGCGAGGTTGGCCTGGCCGGTGGCGGTGAAGACGGCGTTGGTGGTGTCCAGCACCAGCGTGCGCCCGTTCATCACGCCCTTGTTCACGTCGAAGGCCAAGGCCGCGCAGCGCAGCTCCACGTCGCGATCGCCGCGCAGCAGGAACTTGAGGATGTCGCCGCCCACCAGCGTCGCGAACACGGGCATCAGGTTGCCGAACTGGCCGCGCCCCGACAGCACCGCCATGTCGCCCGACGCGCCGCCGAGCCAGCTGGCCACCGAGTTGCCGGCGCCCGACAGGTTGATGCGCCCGTCGAGCCGGCCCACGCTGTTGCCCGAGTTCTCGAGCTTGGGAATCAGCCGCGCCAGCCGAAGGCCGCGCACGTCGAGCGAGGCGCGGATGTCGGCCGGTGTCTTGGTGGCGTCGATGCGGATGGCGCCCGCGAGCTTGCCGTTGGCGACGCCCAGGTCGAGCGGGTCGAGCGACAGCACGCCATCGGTCAGCTTGATCTTGACGCTGCCGCGGTCCAGCGGCACCTGGCGCACGTTGCGGATGGTTTCGGCGGTGTAGCCCACGTCGGCGTTCATGGCGTGCAGCCGCCCGAAGTCGAAGGGGTGGGTCGGCAGCACCTTGCCGCCGGGCGGGCGCTTGGGCTGGGCCGAGGCGACAGGCGCCACGCCTTCCACGGCGTTGGCGGAACGCGCCGTGGGCGGCAGGCCGATCAGCGGGCCGAGGTCGTCCATGTCCATCACGCGCGAGCGCAACGTGCCCGACAGGCGCGGCACCTTGCCGGCCTGGTCGAAACTCATGTCGCCGCCGATGTCCGACAGGCCCAGCCGGCCGTTGAGCCCCGTCGCGTCCCAGACCTTGCCGCGCTTGCGCAGGCCGCCGCTCAGCGCGTAGGGCGGGGTCTGTGGCAGCACGACGCCGGTCAGCGGGAACAGCGCGCTCAGCGTCTGGCCCTTGACCTGGAACGTGGCGTCGATGCCGTCGAAGCCCGCGAGCTGGGCCACGGTGCCGCTGGCCTTGAGCTTCGTCTGGCCGGCGGCGGCATCGATCTCCAGCGGGAACGGCGGCGCGCCCGCGGCGTTGATCTGCAAGACGTTGCCGGTGCGCCCGTTTGCCGTGAGCGGCTGGCCCTTGTAGCGGCCCTTGATGCGGTAGTGCAGCGGCAGCTCGCCGCGGTTGCTGTCGTAGTCGAGGTCGGCATGCACGTCGACGCCCAGGTGCGTGGCCAGGAAGTCGACGGCGCCCTGGTCAACCTGGATCAGGCCGATGGTGGGCACGGTGCCGGTGTCCGAGGTGTCCTTGCCGAAGGCCCAGGTGCGGCGCCCGTCGGGCTCCATCTGCAGCCCCACGGTGGGCGCGGTGAGCGCCAGCCGCGGGATGACCACCCGCTTGTCGATGAGCGGCCACAGCCGGATCTCGAAGCTCGCCCGCTCGGCCTTCACCAGGTAGGGATCGCGCGCCCACTCGGGGTTGGCGAACTCGATGCCGTCGAAATTCACGGTGGCGGCTTTCCAGCCCAGGTCGACGTCGAGCCGGCGCGTGATCTCGAACTTGCGTCCGGTCTTCTCGCTCACGAAACGGTTGAGCGGCTCGCGCAGCGTGTCCCACGGAAAGAAGGCGACGAGAAGCGCGAGCGCGGTCAGCAGGACGGCGACCAGCAGCACGAAGGCCGCCAGCAGTTTCTGCCAGCGCGGCCGGGCGCGAAGGGATTGGGTTGCCATGGTCGATTCTTACCCGGATGCGCGCCCGGGCCGGGTCGGCGGCGGGCCGCAGACCCCGTGCGGCTTGGCCTACGGGCGGGCGCGAAGCCGCGTGGAGACAGCCGCCTGCACAGGCGTCGGAACCCGCCTACAACGCGCGGCCCTTGAACCCTGCATGATCCGCTGCGGGAAAGCCTCAATGTCCATGGGCAGGCTCTCTCCTCCGCAGGGCGCTTGGACACGAGCACCTGCCCACCTCAGAGGAAGCGCGGTTCGGCATGGATTCCAGATTGCAGACCTATGTTGTCGAAGACAACCCCACGATCCGTGAAAACCTCATCGGCACTCTGGAAGAGCTCACCTGCACCACGGTGGTCGGCTTCACCGACAACGAGCAGCAGGCGCGCGACTGGCTGCGCGACCATGCCGACGAGTGGCACCTGGCCATCGTCGATCTCTTTCTCAAGCAAGGGAGTGGCCTGGGCATCCTTCAGGCCTGCCAGTCGCGCAAGCCCGGCCAGACGGTGGTGGTGCTCAGCAACTATGCGACGCCCGACATCCGGCGCCGCTGCGCCGAGTTCGGGGTCGACGCGGTGTTCGACAAGTCGAACGAAATCGACGCGCTGGTCGATTTCTGCATCCGCCAGGCCGCCGCGCTGCGGCCACCCGGCGATGCCTAGTCTTTGTTGCTCAATCGATGAGCTTGTTCTTCAGCGCGTAGTAGGTCAGGTCGCTGTTGGAAGACAGGTTCATCTTCTCCATCAGCCGCGTGCGGTAGGTGCTCACCGTCTTCACCGACAGCGACAGCGTCTTGGCGATGTCGCCGGCGGTTTCGCCCTTGGCCAGCTTCAGGAACACCTGGAATTCGCGCTCCGAGAGCTGCTCGTGCGGCGCGGCGTCGTCCTTGCGGTCGAGTTGGCGGGCCAGCAGTTCGGCCACGGCGGGCGTGATGTAGCGCCGGCCCAGCGAAATAGTGCGAATGGCGTTCACGATCTCGATGGGATCGCATTCCTTGTTGAGGTAGCCGCTGGCGCCCTGACGGATCAGGTTCATCGCGTAGTGCTCCTCGGGGTAGCCGCTGAGGATCAGGATGCCCACGTCCGGCGCCTTGGCGCGGATCATGGCGAGTGCATCGATACCGCTTTGTCCCGGCATGGACAGATCCATCACCAGCACGTCCAGCTCGGTCGTGCGCACCAGCTCGATGGCTTCACGGCCACTGGCTGCTTCGCCCGCCACGCGCAGGTCCACGTGCTCGGAGAAGAACTGCCGGAGGCCCGATCGCACGATGGCGTGGTCGTCCACAATTCCAATTTTGATCATCTGTTACTTTCGTCGTTGTACTGCTGCTTTGGAAGCCGCAGCATGCCGGTCCCTGATTGTTATCAATTATTCACGAAGTTGCATTGAATGCGACCCTAAGGGTGACATGCACTGGTTAGCCCCCCAAAAAATGGCCGTGAGCCTCTTGCTCGCGGCGCTGGCCGCACTGGCCCTCGTGGGCATCAACGAGGCAGGATACCGGCAGTCGAGCCGCGCCCTGGCGGACATCGACGAAGCCCAGCAGATCCGGGGCACGCTCAACCAGATTCTGCAGAACATGCTGGACGCCGAAACCGGCCAGCGCGGCTTCCTGCTCACGGGCGAGGCCGCCTACCGCCAGCCCTACGACGTGGCCGTGAAGCAGGTGGACGGCAACCTGGCCACGCTGCGCCAGCTGTACGCCGAGCGCCCGGCCGAGCGCACCCAGCTGACCGAGCTGTCCAAGCACGTGCTGCGCAAGATCGCCGAGATGGACATGAGCGTGCGGCTGCGCCACGAGGGCAACGAGGACGCCTGGAAGTTCGTCATGACCACCGACGTCGGGCGCGAGGAGATGGAAGCCATCCGCGCCACCGCCAACGAGCTGGTGAAGGCCAGCAACGCGACGCTGCACGCCGGCCAGCTGCAGGTGATGAAGTCGCTGCAGCTGGCACGCATCGGCACCGGCATCGTGGCGCTGGCTGCGCTGATCGCCTTCTTCCTGTACCTGCGCCAGACGCACGCGCTGCGCTCCATCGGCGAGCGCCAGCAGGAGGCGCTGCAGCGCGAACGCAATGCGCTCGAAGACGAGGTGCGCGAACGCACGGCCTCGCTGGGCGAGCTAGCCACCCACCTGCAGGACGTGCGCGAGACCGAGCGCGGCTACCTGGCGCGCGAGCTGCACGACGAGCTGGGCTCGCTGCTCACGGCCGCCAAGCTCGACGTGGCGCGGCTGAAGTCGCGGCTGGCCGACGCGCCCGATGCCATTCAGCGGCTGCAGCATCTGACCGAACTGCTCAACAGCGGCATCGCGCTCAAGCGCCGCATCATCGAGGACCTGCGGCCTTCGTCGCTCTCCAACCTCGGGCTGGTCGCCTCGCTGGAAATCCTGGGGCGCGAGTTCGGGGAGCGCTCGGGGCTGGAGATCGAGATGGCGCTGGAGCCCGTGACCATGGACGAATCGCGCCAGCTCACGATCTACCGCATGGTGCAAGAGAGCCTCACCAACATCGGCAAGTACGCCGAGGCCACCGAAGCCACCATCGTGCTGAAGAACTACGCCAACCACGTGATCGTGGAAGTGGCCGACAACGGCAAGGGCTTCGACGCGCAGCGCATGCGCCCGTCGACGCACGGCCTGGCGGGCATGCGCCATCGGGTCGAGGCGGCACGCGGCAAGCTCACCATCACCTCGGCGCCGGGGCAGGGCACGCGGCTCAGCGCGATGCTGCCGGTGGTGAAGCCCACGCCGCAGGCCGGCACGCCGGCGAGCCTCGACACCCCCACGTCGCGCAGTGCCTGACGCAGCCGGTGGCATTTCTTCACGCCACGGCCTGCGGCGACTCGGTCGCCTCCTACGCTCCCCCGCCCCGGTCGCTGACAGGGCCGGCGCGGCCCTGCCTTTAAGGTGGTTCCTGTGTCATCCGGTGCAGCATCGCTTCTTGGGTTCTGCTGTCGGATGCGCGGTTTCAAACCATAAAAGAGGGAAGCCTCGAAGGAGTTCCGCATGCTGCACTACGCCGTGGTATTTCTGGTCATCGCACTCATCGCTGCCGTCTTCGGCTTCGGTGGCATCGCCGCCAGCGCGGTGGGGATCGCCAAGGTCCTTTTCATCATCTTTGCCGTGCTCGCCATCGCCAGCTTCCTGGCCGGCTTGCTACGACGCAAGTAGCGTAGTTACGATCCATAGGCTCCCGCATTTCATCTTCCCGGAAAGGACTCTCCCATGAACACGACCAAGACCCCTTCGCAACTCGCCGACGACGTGCGCCAGACCGCTCACGAAGCGGCAGAAACCACCCGCGCCTACGCTCAGAACGCGGTGAATGCGGCGGGTGAAAAGGTCCGCGAACTGCGCCGCGACGCCGAGCCGGGTGTCGAGCAGTTGGCCGCACGCGTGCAGCAAGCAGTGCAACGCGGCCTTGACGCCGCCTCGACCACCAGCGCCCGCGCCCACCGCCGCATTGAACAGGCCGCCGACGTGACGGGCCGCTACATCTCCGACCAGCCCGTGCGCTCGGTGCTGCTGGCCGCTGCGGCCGGCGCCGCCATCACGGCGCTGATCGTGCTGGCCAGCCGCCGCAGCCGCGACGACTACTGATCCGTTGCATCGCCATTGATTGACTGACCGACCGACCCCGCCCGACCACCCTCGCACATGCTTCATCCGATCTTCTCGACGGTGCTCGGGCACCCGGAGCTCATTGCCGATCACATCGCCAACTACGCGGCCCTTGCCCGGCAGGAGAGTGCCGTGGCGGGACGCGGCCTCGTCGCCCGACTGGTCGCGGGCGTCCTGGCCGTGGCCACCGCCGTGCTGGCGCTCGGGCTGATCGGCGTGGCCGTGCTGCTCGGTGTGCTGCACGGCAGCTTCCACTGGGTGCTGGTGGTGGTGCCCGCGGTGGCGGTGGTGATTGCGGCGATCTGCACCTGGATCGCCACCCGCCCGAGTCCGAACTACGGCTTCGACGATCTGCGCGCCCAGCTGGCCGCGGACCTCGACGCGCTGCACGCCGCCGGAGCCCGCCATGAGCAGCCCTGACCCACGCCGCCCTGCCGCATCGCAGCTGACGCCGCAGCAGCGGTTGGCCATTTCGCGCCGCGCGCTCGTGCGGCAACTGAACGGTGGCGAGCCGGACGCACCCGCGCCCCATCGCGCCTTTGCCGCCGGTGACGCCGACGACGATCTCGAATACGCACACACCGACGCCGATGATGGGCCTCCCGCCTCGCCGGGGCGCCGCCACAACGTCTGGAGCGCCATGGCGCGCGGCGTGGTGCAGCGCTGGTGGCGTCGCCATCCCGCGCACGCGGCCGGCCAGCTGGCCCGCCCTCTGCTCGAACACTACGCCCGCACGGAGCCCGTCAAGCTCATGGCCGCCGCGGCAGCCACGGGCTCGCTTCTGGTGCTCGTGCGGCCCTGGCGGCTGCTCTCGGCCACGGCCGTGATCGCGGCGGTGCTCAAGACCTCCGACGTGGCCGACCTGGTCAACACGCTGCTGCAGAAGCCCGCGCGCCTGCCGCGACAAGACCCGCCCTGACGTTCAGGCCTGCGCGCTCTTTGCGCACCCAAGAAAAAGCCCTCGCGAAGAGGGCTTTTCTGTTTCTGGCGGAAGGACCGGTCAGCCCTTCACTTCAAGCTGGTTGTTCACCGACTTCACGCCCTGCACGGCCTTGGCGATTTCCTCGGCGCGCGACTTGGCGGCGGCCGTCGGTGCCGGCCCCTTGAGGCTCACGGTGCCGCCCTTGGTGTCGACGTCGATCTTGATCGCGCTCAGGTCGGGGTCCTTGGCCAGGCCGGCCGAGACCGAGGCGGTGATCGCGGCATCGTCGACCGTGGCGGTCACCGCGGCGGTGGCGTCCTTGGCGGCTTCCTTCACATCGGCCGTGGCGCCGGCCATGCCAGTCTTGGCGTCGGTCGCGGCCTGTTCGGTCTTGGCCTTGGCATCGGAGGCCGCCTGCTCGGTCTTGGCGACGGCGCTGTCGAGCTTCTCGCCTGCTGTCTGGTTGCCCGGCTTGTCGCAGGCGGCCAGGGTCAGCGCGGCGCCGGCTGCGAGCACGGCGAGCCAGGTGCGCGAGGTGGCAAAGGAAGCGAGGGAACGGTTCGACGTTGTCATGGGAAATCCTCCTGCGGTCGGAATGAATGCATGGACCGGCTTGGTCCACGCCCATCAATCTAGCCCCCACCGCCTGCGCCCGGGTGTCGCCGCAGGCCCGAAGCGCTGTAGGACAAGCAAGCGACGGCAGGCGGCTCAGGCGCTGACGATCCAGCCTTCGAGCGGGTCCATGGCCTGCGGCAATCCGTAGCCGGGCCCCGGGCTGTCGGCGCGCTGGCGGGCCCACGCGGCCTGCAGCAGGCACAGCACCGCATCGAGTTCGTCGCCCTTGGCATCGGCGCGCAGCCCTTCGCGCTGCGCGGCTGTGAGTCGGAGCCGCAGGCCGAGCCGTGTCTGCCCGGCCTCGAGTGCGGCCAGCAGGTCGGCACGCGCGATCTCGCGCTCGGGCGACTGGCGCGCGAGGTCGTCGCTCTTGTAGCTGCGCCGGCCGATGAGTTCACGCGCCAGCAGGCCCGGGTAGGCCTCCAGCGCGATGCGGTCCTTGTGCGTGCCCGTGTGCAGGCCCGGCAATGTCGCGCCCGCCGCGAGCAGGCGCGGCACGCCGGCGTGCAGCATGTAGGCCACCGGCGGGTTCACCCATTTCATCGACGGGCTCGACCCCGCCGGGGCATCGGTCGCGCGGTGCGCGAACTTGCCGCCGACCGGGCGCGCCGCGCAGAAGGCGGCGAAGGTGTCGCGGATTTCGGCGCGGCTCAGGGCGGCGTAGTGGGCGATCAGCGCATCCCATGCGGTGGGCCACTGCAGGTGCTCGACCAGCTCACGCGGCAGGCCGAAGGGAAAGTCGAAGCCGCCGACCCAGGCGGGCGTGCTGTGGTCGAGCCACTGGCCCCACGCGTCGAGCGTGGTGAAGCGATGCAGACCGGTCAGCGCGACGACATCGGCGCCGGCCATCTCGCCGACGGCCACGACGATGGGTTTGCGGGCGGTCGGTGCGCTCGAGAAATCGCAGCCGAAGAGCATCGCCCGCCTTCGGTCAACCCAGTGCGAGCGCGATCACGCCGGCCGCGATGAACAGCGCGCCCAGCAGCCGCAGCATGCGATCGCCTTCGCGCAGCAGGTGCCCGCCGATCAGCGCGGCGAACAGCATCGACACCTCGCGCGCGGGCGCGACGTGCGAGATGGGCGCTTGCTGCACCGCGTACAGCACGAGCACGTACGACACGGGGCTGATCACCGCCACCAGCAACGCGTACTTCCACTGTTCGCGCCACATGCGCGCGGTGGTCGCGCGGTCTTGCAGCGCGGCGGGCAGCAGCAGCACGAGGCGCACGAAGTTGCTCATGTAGTCGAGCAGGATCGGCGACATCGCGAGGAACTTGACGGCGTAGCTGTCGGTGATCGTGTAGGCCGCGATGAAGGCGCCGGTCAGCACGCCGTAGCGCATGCCCTTCTGCACGCGCTCGCGCTGCACCGGGTCGTGCTTCTTGTGAAAGAGGCGCGGGCCGCCGGCCACCAGGAACACGCCGAGCACCACGCCGAAGATGCCGGCCACGCCGACGAGGCTGATCTTCTCGCCGAGGAACAGGATCGCGACCAGCGACGAGAGCAGCGGCCCCGAGCCGCGTGCCAGCGGGTACACCACCGTGAGGTCCGACTTGCGGTAGCCGCGCAGCAGCACGACGTAATAGAAGACGTGCAGCACGCCGCTCAGCACGATGAACGTCCACTCCTTCGTGCCCCAGGTCGGCACGACGCTCCAACCGAGCGTGATGCCCACGGGCGCCCAGACCACGGCCATGAACACGCCGCTCTGGAACGCAAAGCGCGAGTCGCCGTTCGCCTTCTTGGCGGCGATGTTCCAGCTGGCGTGAATGACCCCGGCGAGCAGGATCAGCGCAAAGGCAGAGAGTGGCACCCCGGTGGAACCGGGATCAGTGGCGGCCGACGATGGCGGCGGTCGCCATCAGTTCTTCGAGCAGCGCGAGCGAGACCTTGCCGGAGACCTTGTAGGGGTCGAGTTCGGGCTTTTCGGAGTACTTCAGCAGCGTCGAGGCGTTGAGCTTCGAGAGGTTGACCTGCCCCATCGTCCAGCCGCCGAAACGGCGCTCGGAGATTTCTTCGTAATGCAACAACACCACGTCCTTGTGGCGCGCATCGCGCTGGATGTGGCCGTAGAGATCGCTGATGGCGTCGCGCCCGCCCTCGATGGCCTGCAGGAAGGTGCCGGCGCCGTAGCAGAGGATGCCGGTGATGCCGCAGGCCGGGTTGTGCGTGCGCGATTTCGCGAGGATCGCCTCGATGGCCTCGGGGCTGGTATCGACGGCGCGGCTGGCGTAAAGAAGACGGACCAGCATGGCTCAGCTCTTTCTTGGCAACAGGGAAAGGAATTCGCGGCGCAGGCTCGGGTCCTTGAGGAACACGCCGCGCATGACGGAGTTGATCATCTTGCTGTCCATTTCCTTCACGCCGCGCCAGGCCATGCAGAAGTGCTCGGCTTCCATGACCAGCGCGAGGCCGTCGGGCTGCGTCTTTTCCTGGATCAGGTCGGCCAGCTGCACCACGGCTTCTTCCTGGATCTGCGGACGGCCCATGACCCATTCGGCCAGGCGCGCGTACTTCGACAGGCCGATCACGTTGGTGTGCTCGTTGGGCATCACGCCGATCCAGAGCTTGCCGATGATCGGGCAGAAGTGGTGCGAGCAGGCGCTGCGCACGGTGATCGGGCCGACGATCATCAGCTCGTTCAGGTGCTCGGCGTTGGGAAACTCGGTGAGCGGCGGCGGCGGCACGTAGCGGCCGCGGAACACCTCGTTGAGGTACATCTTGGCCACGCGGCGCGCGGTGTTGTCGGTGTTGTGGTCGTTCTCGACGTCGATGACCAGGCTCTCGAGCACGCCCTTCATCTTGACCTCGACCTCGTCGAGCAGCGACTCCAGTTCACCGGGTTGGATGAACTCGGCGATGTTGTCGTTGGCGTGGAAACGCTTGCGCGCTGCATTCAGTCGCTCGCGGATCTTGACGGAGACGGGGGTGCCCTCGTCATCGTCATCGTCTTTTCGATCGGGAAGCGGTTCGACGTCGGTTTTCCTCAGCATCTGCGGATGGTATCAGTGAACCCTTTTTCAGCACCGCCAGAGGGGGAACACCGCGGAACCGGCTTTGCCGGGCCGCAGGTGTTGCCCCCGGTAGGGGGTTGGAGAAGCGACACGCAGTGCGCGAAGCCTGGGGGCGAGCTCAGGCCAACGCGAAGTCGGCTACCAGCGGAAGGTGGTCGGACATGCGGGCCCAAATGGGGCCGCGTGGAACGGAGCAAGACAGCGGCTCGAGCTGGCGCCCGTAGACGAAATCGAGCTGCGCCACCGGCAAGCGCGAGGGGTACGTGAGCGTGCGCGGGCCGCGCAGGTCGCTGGTGTCACGCAGGCCCATGGCATTCATGGCGTAGCGCATGCGCGCGCCCCAGTCGTTGAAATCGCCGGCCACCACCACGGCCTCGTCGGCCGGCACCTCGCGCTCGATGAACTCGCGCAGCCGGGCCACCTGCCGCACGCGGCTGCCTTTGATGAGTCCCAGATGCACCACGATGGCGTGGATCGGGCGGCCCTCCACCTCGATCACCGCGTGCAGCAGGCCGCGCTGTTCAAAGCGGTGGTCGGAGATGTCCTGGTGGCTGGTGCGGATCACCGGCCAGCGCGTGAGCAGCGCATTGCCGTGCTCGCCGTGGCGCGTGACGGCGTTGGTCTCGTAGACGGCCGTGTAGCCCTCGGGCGCGAGAAAGTCGGCCTGCGGCAGTTCGGGCCAGCGCGGAAAGCGCGCGGCGGCCTGCCGGTTCATCTTGCGCACTTCCTGCAGGCAGACGATGTCGGCATCGAGCTGCTCGATGGCGTGGCCCAGGTTGTGAATCTCGAGCCGGCGTGCCGGCCCGATGCCCTGCACACCCTTGTGGATGTTGTAGGTCGCGACCCGGAGGTTGTGCGCTGCGGAGGCTGCCGGTGGATTCATCGCGCAAATTCTGGCAGCAACAGAATGGCTTCGGCGTTGGACGGGGAAAAACACGCATCGGCCGCCTCGCGGTACGGCAGCCATTGCCAGTCGGTGTGCTCGCGCACGGCGAGCACGGGCGTCAGGCGCTCGGGCACGCACAGGCCGAACAGGTGCTCGGTGTTGTGGGTGATGCCGGGCTCGTAACGCGCACGCCAGCCGGGGTAGATCTCGTAGATGTTGCGCAGCTGCCAGTCGACCAGCTGCGACGCCAGCGGCGTACCTTCGCCGCACTGGATGCCTGTTTCCTCGGCCACTTCGCGCGCCGCGGTGAGCATGAGCGGCTCGTCGAGGGCATCCTTGCTGCCGGTGACCGACTGCCAGAACTCGTGGGCATCGGCGCGCCGGATCAACAGCACATCGAGCGCGGGCGTGTGGATCACGACCAAGACCGACTCGGGGATCTTGAAGGGGCTCGGATCAGAAGCCACTGAGCACAGCATCCAATGCCGCTGCCACCTCACCGGCGCGGGGAGCGAGCGAGGCGACTGGTTTCTTGAGAAGTTTTGCCGACAGAGGGGCTGCCAGGTGCGGCATCAAGGACAACGTCTCTCCGTCCATGTCCACGGTCGGGCACAAGTTGACTGGTGCCTGGCGCGCACCGACACGAAACACGGGAATGACAAGGCGCGTCGACAAATGATCGAGCAGGCCGCTTTGCACATCAACGACGTAGGGAACCGTCCGGCGCGCCTCGAGCCGAGGGTTCTCGTAGATGTCGAACTGTGCCATTCAAGGCGCGTCCTGCCAGGCCACCATGCCCTCGCACCACAGCCCGTGCTTCTCCACCAGTTCGTTCTGTGCGGCGATCCAGTCCTTGTATTCCGCATTGAACTCGCGCTTGCGCTGCGCCATCGATTTCTTTTGCTCCAGCGCCTCGAGTTCCGCAAAGCGCGCCGCGGAAACAAGAACGACCGCCACGCGGTCGTTCTTCATTACGTGCACCGGTTCACGCTCGGCCTGGCCGAGGTAGTAGCCGAATCGGTTCTTGGCTTCGGTGGCGGTGATCTGCATGGCTGGCTCCGGGGAGTGATTAGCCATTTTAGCCAATCACCCTGTCCGTGCCAACCTGCCGGCCTCAGGCCGCGGCTTGCGGCGTGTTGCGCAGCTTGATGTGCAGTTCGCGCAGCTGCTTCTCGTCGACCGGGCTCGGCGCCTGCGTCAGCAGGTCTTGCGCGCGCTGGGTCTTGGGGAAGGCGATCACGTCGCGAATCGACTCGGCGCCGGTCATGAGCATGACGAGGCGGTCCAGGCCAATGGCGATGCCGCCGTGCGGCGGGGCGCCGTACTGCAGCGCGTCCAGCAGGAAGCCGAACTTGAGCTGTGCGTCTTCGGCGCTGATCTTCAGCGCGCGGAACACCTTGCTCTGCACTTCCTCGCGGTGGATACGCACCGAACCGCCGCCCATCTCGATGCCGTTGAGCACCATGTCGTAGGCCTTGGCAATGCACTTCTCGGGCGCGGTGTCCATGAGGTCTTCATGGCCGTCCTTCGGTGCGGTGAACGGGTGGTGCACGGCCGACCAGCGCTGGCCTTCCTCGTCGAACTCGAACATCGGGAAGTCGACCACCCACAGCGGTGCCCAGCGGTCGTCGAAGAGGCCGGCCTTCTTGCCGAAGGGGCTGTGGCCGATCTTCACGCGCAGCGCGCCGATGGCGTCGTTGACGACCTTTTCCTTGTCGGCACCGAAGAACAGGATATCGCCGTTGCACGCGCCGGTGCGGGCGATGATCTCGGCCAGCGTGGCGTCGTCGAGGTTCTTGACGATCGGGCTTTGCAGGCCTTCGCGGCCGGCGGCTGCGTCGTTGACCTTGATGTAGGCCAGGCCCTTGGCGCCGTAGATCTTCACGAATTCCTGGTACGCGTCGATCTCGCCGCGCGACATGCCGCCCTCGGCACCGCCGCCGGGCACGCGCAGTGCGACGACGCGGCCGCCAGTCATGGTGGCGGCGTTCGAGAACACCTTGAACTCGACACGCTTCATCAGCTCGGTGAGTTCGGTGAATTCGAGCTTCACACGCAGGTCGGGCTTGTCCGAACCGTACTTGAACATCGCGTCGGCGTAGCTCATGGTCGGGAACACCGGCAGGTCGATGCCCGCGGCGTTGCGGAACATGGTGCGGACCATGCCTTCGAACATCTCGCGGATTTCTTCTTCGGAGAGGAACGAGGTCTCGATGTCGATCTGCGTGAATTCAGGCTGGCGGTCGGCGCGCAGGTCTTCGTCGCGGAAGCACTTCACGATCTGGTAGTAGCGGTCGTAGCCGGCCACCATCAGCAGTTGCTTGAAGAGCTGGGGCGACTGCGGCAGCGCGAAGAAGCTGCCGTCGTGCACGCGGCTGGGCACGAGGTAGTCGCGCGCGCCTTCGGGCGTGGACTTGCCGAGCATGGGCGTCTCGATGTCGATGAAGCCATTGGCGTCGAGGAACTTGCGCGTTTCCATCGTCACCTTGTAGCGCAGCATCATGTTGCGCTGCATGGCCGGGCGGCGCAGGTCGAGCACGCGGTGCGTGAGGCGGGTGGTTTCCGACAGGTTGTCGTCGTCCAGCAGGAACGGGGGCGTGACCGACGGGTTCAGCACCTTCAGCTCGTGGCACAGCACTTCGATCTTGCCGCTCTTGAGGCTGTCGTTGGTCGTGCCTTCGGGGCGCGAGCGCACGAGGCCGGTGATCTGCACGCAGAACTCGTTGCGCAGGTTCTCGGCCACGGCGAAGGTCGAGGCGCGGTCGGGGTCGCACACCACCTGCACGTAGCCTTCGCGGTCGCGCACGTCGATGAAGATCACGCCGCCGTGGTCACGGCGACGGTTGACCCACCCGCACAGGGTGACGGTCTGGCCCAACAGGGCTTCGGTCACAAGACCGCAATAGTGAGTACGCATGGCCATAGGAAGGACTTCCGGCGCCGTCGTGGCGCGTTCGTTTTTATGAGTTGGATGGCTTGATCGCCACCGAGGAGGGGCCGCCTGGAACGACCACGCCCATCGAGACGATGTACTTGAGCGCTTCGTCCACGCTCATCTTCAGTTCGACGCAGTCACTGCGCTTGAGCATGACGAAGTAGCCGCCCGTGGGGTTGGGCGTGGTCGGCACGTAGACGCTGAGGAATTCCTCGGTGCCCAGGTACTCGGCCACTTCGTTGCCCGGCGCGCCGGTCACGAAGGCAATGGTCCACACGCTCTCGCGCGGCCACTGGATCAGCACTGCCGTGCGGAATGCGTTGCCGTTCTCGGAGAACAGCGTGTCCGACACCTGCTTGACGCTCGAGTAGATCGAGCGCACGACCGGAATGCGCCGCACCACGGCGTCGCCCCAGCCGAGCAGGCGCTTGCCGACGAAGTTGCTCGCAATGGCGCCGACCACCAGCAGGATGGCCAGCGTGAGCAGCACGCCGAGTCCGCGGATGTTGTTGTCGTAGAGCCAACGCTGCCATGCGCCCGGCAGCACCCACAGCGTCTGGTCGAGCGTGTCGATGATCCACTTCAGCACCGCCAGGGTGATGAACAGCGGAACGATCACCAGCAAGCCGGAGAACAACCATTTGCGCAGGGCGGACATGAAAGGGTTCCGTCAGTCGCCGCTCTTGGCGGCAGCCGGAGCAGCAGCGGGGGCCGGCGCAGGCGCGGGCGCCGGTGCGGGACTGGCTGCAGAAGACGAGGACGTGTCGGCCGGCTTGGCATTGTCGCCACTGCCGGAAGCCGCGGGCGCGGTGGGGGCCTCGGACTTCTTGCCGCCGCCGTCGCGGAAGTCGGTCACGTACCAGCCCGAGCCCTTGAGCTGGAAGCCGGCGGCCGTGACCTGCTTTTCAAATGCGCTCGCACCGCATTCCGGGCACACCGAGAGTGGCGTGTCCGACATCTTCTGCAGAACGTCCTTGGCAAAGCCGCAGGAACTGCACTTGTAGGCGTAAATGGGCATGGGGAATCGGGGTGGAAATGAGCGACGCAGCTGCCGCTCGCAAAGCCCTCGATTATAGGGGCGCCCCCGCCCACAGGGCCGCACGGGGTGCGGCCCCACCCTTCGTCAGGCCGGCTCGGTCGCCAGGAGGCGGTGCGGCGTGTGAGTGTCCACTATCCATTGCGGCAGCAGCGAACCGAGGACCATGCCCACGAACGCGGACAGCACGCCCGCCAGCTGCGCCGGGAAGGCGGTGCCCCAGGGCATCGCCATGAACAGCAACCAGACGCCGATGCCGCCGGCGATCGAGGCGATGGCGCCCTGGGTGGTGGCGCGGCGCCAGTACAGGCCGCAGACCAGCGGCACGAAGGCCCCCACCAGCGGCACCTGGTAGGCGCCCGACACCAGTTCGTAGATCGGCGTGCCCTGCATGCGAATGGCGTAGGCCAGCACGGCGGCACTGAACAGCAGCACCGTGATGCGCATCGTCATCAGGTTTTCGCGGTCGGTGCCGGCCGGGCGGAACTGGCGCCAGATGTTCTCGGTGAAGGTGACGCTGGGCGCCAGCAAGGTGGCCGAGGCGGTCGACTTGATGGCCGACAGCAGCGCGCCGAAGAACAGCACCTGCATCACGAACGGCATCTTCTGCAGCACCAGCGTGGGCAGCACCTTCTGCGGATCTTCCTTCAGCAGCACGACCACCTCCTCCGGCATGATGAGCAGCGCGCTGGCCACGAGGAACATCGGCACGAAGGCGAACAGGATGTACGCCACGCCGCCGATCACCGGGCCGCGCGTGGCGGCCCTGACGCTGTCGGCCGACATCACGCGCTGGAACACGTCCTGCTGCGGAATGGAGCCCAGCATCATCGTGATGGCCGCGGCAAAGAAGAACACCATGTCGTGCCAGTTGGGCTCGGGCCAGAACTTGAAGAGGTCCTTGCTGACCGCGAAGGCGATCACCTTGTCGGCGCCACCGGCCATGTCGCCCGCGAACATCGCGATGACCGCCAGGCCGATGACCAGGATGATCATCTGGATGAAGTCGGTCACGGCCACCGACCACATGCCGCCGAACAGCGTGTAGGCCAGGATCGAGACCACACCGATCACCATGCCCACCGGAATGCTGATCGCACCGGCCGACAGCACGTTGAACACCAGCCCCAGCGCCGTGACCTGCGCCGACACCCAGCCCAGGTAGCTCAGCATGATGATCAGCGAGCAGGCCACTTCCACGCTGCGGCCGTAGCGCTCGCGGTAGTAGTCGCTGATGGTCAGCAGCGTCATGCGGTACAGCTTGCCCGCGAAGAACAGGCCCACCAGGATCAGGCAGGTGCCCGCACCGAACGGGTCTTCGACCACGCCGCTCAGCCCGCCTTCGATGAACTTGGCCGGGATGCCGAGCACCGTCTCGGACCCGAACCAGGTCGCGAAGGTGGTCGTGACGATCATGAACAGCGGCAGGTGCCGCCCCGCGATCGCGAAGTCGGTGGTGTTCTTCACCCGCTTGGCCGCATACAGGCCGATGGCGATGGTGACCAGCAGATAGACGATGACCAGCGTCAACAACACGGTGAAACTCCTCCAGCCTCTAGAACAAACGCACGCGCACCAGCAGTTGCATGGCGAGCAAACCCAGGACGAATCCGATGCCGCCATAAAGGATGGCCTGCAGCAGCCGGTTGGTGCGCTTCTGCGCGGCCAGCAACTCCATCAACTCGCGGCGGTGATCGGGCGGCCGATTTTCCAGGAAATCGTGCAGCAGACGCGGCAACTGCGGCAGCAATTTCGCGTAGCGCGGCGCCTCGGCCCGCAGCTGCTGGAACAGCTTCTTCGGTCCGATCTGGTCGAGCATCCACTTCTCGAGGAACGGCTTGGCCGTGGCCCAGAGGTCGAGCTCGGGGTCGATGCTGCGACCCAGGCCCTCGATGTTCAGCAGCGTCTTCTGCAGCAGCACGAGCTGCGGCTGGATCTCGACGTGGAAGCGGCGCGAAGTCTGGAACAGGCGCATCAGCACCATGCCCAGCGAGATTTCCTTCAGCGGCCGGTCGAAGTACGGCTCGCAGACAGTGCGGATCGCGGCCTCGAGCTCGTCGATGCGCGTGCCCTGCGGCACCCAGCCGCTTTCGAGGTGCAACTCGGCCACACGCTTGTAGTCGCGCCGGAAGAAGGCCGCGAAGTTCTGCGCGAGGTACTCCTTGTCGGACTCGGTGAGCGTGCCGATGATGCCGAAATCGAGCGAGATGTAGCGACCGAAGGTCTCGGGCGCCAGGCTCACCTGGATGTTGCCCGGGTGCATGTCGGCGTGAAAGAAACCGTCGCGGAACACCTGCGTGAAGAAGATCGTCACGCCATCGCGCGCGAGCTTGGGAATGTCGACGCCGGCCGCGCGCAGCTTGTCGAGCTGGGCAATGGGCACGCCGTTCATGCGCTCCATCACCATCACCTCGGGGTGGCAGAAGTCCCAGAACATCTCGGGGATCAGCACCAGGTCGAGCGAGGCCATGTTGCGCCGCAGCTGCGCGGCGTTGGCCGCCTCGCGCACGAGGTCAAGCTCGTCGTGCAGGTACTTGTCGAACTCGCCGACCACCTCGCGCGGCTTCAGGCGCTTGCCGTCGGCCGAGAGGCCTTCGATCCAGCCGGCCATCATGGCCATGAGCGCGAGGTCCTTCTCGATCACGCCGCGCATGTTGGGGCGCAGCACCTTCACCGCCACGTCGCGGATCTCGCCCTGGTTGGTGCGGATGGTCGCGAAGTGCACCTGCGCGATCGATGCGCTGGCAATGGGCGTTTCGTCGAACTGCACGAACACGTCGCTCACCGGACGGCGGAAGGCACGTTCGATGGTCGCAATGGCCACTGCCGAAGGGAACGGCGGCACGCGGTCCTGCAGGAAGGCCAGCTCGTCGGCGATGTCGGGCGGCAGCAGGTCGCGGCGCGTGGACAGCACCTGGCCGAACTTCACGAAGATCGGGCCCAGCCGCTCCAGCGCCTCGCGCAGGCGCTGGCCGCGCGGCGCGTCGAGGTTGCGCCCGACAGAAACGATGCGTGCCACCACGCGCAGCCAGGGCTTCTGGAAGCTCGTGAGCACGAGCTCGTCCAGGCCATAGCGCAGTGCGACCCAGACGATGAACAGGCCGCGATAGAAGCGACTCATTCGGCGCGGCCTGCCGCACCGCCCGCACCGACCGCAGGGGCCGAGCGGTCGCCGACGAACTGGCGCAGCGCGCCCACCACGCGGCGCACGCCATTGCCCAGCGTGTGCGCGGGCACATCGCCGATCACGCGGGCCAGGTCGTCTTCGACGTCCCAGCGCACGTGGTCGACCAGCCAGTTGACCTCGGCCGCGAGCTGCACGTCGCCGACGATCTGCACGGAAGGCTTGTCGCCGCGCAGCGTGGCGCGGGCGATGTCGAAGGGGGAGTCATCGATCACGGTGAGCGTGAGTTCGGGCGTGGACCCGGCAGGTGCCAAGTCGAGCAGGCCGGCCGGCGTGGCCACCAGCTCCATCGTCACGAAGCGCCACTGGAAGCGCACCACCCGGCCCTGCTGGCGCAGCAGCCGCTGCTGTGCTTCGGGCTCCTGCTGCAGCACATGGTTCATGAACAGGACCACGCGGTGCTGGATCTCGTGGACCGCCCAGTCCGGCGGTTGCAGGCGTTCGCCGATGCGGTTGAACAGGTCGCCGAGCAAAGAAAAAGGGGACGATGGTGTAGCCATGGTCCCCATTATCCCGTCAGTGCTACGGCCGGGTGACGGCCGCAGCTCAGGTTTTTGTCACTGCAGCGCTTGCACGCCTGCCACCAACCAGCCAGCGCTGCCGGTCTTGGTCATGTTCCAGACTTCGCGGAACGGAGCCGGGCCTGCCGAGGCGTCTTCGCGGATCATGCCGGAGAACTCCACGCTCGCCATGTAGGCGTCGGGCAGCTCTTCGATGCCGAGCAGCTTGGCGTCGAGCATCACGACTTCGGTCTTGTTCGACGAACCACCGGTGTGGCTGGCGCGATCGGCCAGTTGCGTGCGGATCTCTTCAACCATGCTGTCGGTCATCATGGAACGCAGCATCGACACGTCGGCGCGGTCCCAGGCGTCTTGCAGGGTCACGAAGTTGCGCTTGGCGGCGGTGAGGAAACCGTCGGCATCGAAGCCCGCGGGGACGCCCCAGGACTGCGAACCGGCGAGGGCCGAACCGATCATGCTGCCACCGGCTGCGGCACCCGCGGCCGACAGGCTGCTGCCGTGGCGTTCCGACTCGGCGGGCGTGGCATCGAACGCCGTGGCGTTGCGCTCCCACGGCCGTGCCGAGGCGTCGTTGCCGACGTTGGCCGGGCTGTACTGTGCCGGTGCGCGTGCATCGGCGGGGTTGCCGGCGCCCTGGAACGCGAAAGCACCCTGGCGGTTGGCATTGCCCGACGACGCGGCCGAGCGCGCCTTGAAGATGCGCCACACCGCGAGCGCAGCAAAGGCCAGCAGCGCGATCAGCAGGATGTTGGCGAAGCCGGCACCCAGGCCCAGCGAATTCGCGAGCCATGCCAAGCCCAGGCCGGCGGCGAGACCGCCAAGCATCGCGCCCCACGGACGCTTCGGTGCAGCGGCGGCGGGCGTTGCGGGCTTCGGCGCCGCATTGGTCGCGTTCTGCTGCGCGGGGGCCGCAGGCTGCGTGGCCTGGCGCTGCGTCACGTTGGACGACTGGCGACCGACAGACTTGCCGCCGCCCATGCGAGCGGCTTCCGCCTGAACACTCACCAGCACCAGCGCAGCCGCCAAAAACAAAGAACCCAAACTCTTCATGCCGTCTCCTCTTGAGCGAAAAAATCGCGTCGTCATCGTGATCAACACTTGATTCCAACATGGAGGGCTGCAATTCCCCCCGTCATGTTGTGATAGTCCACATGTCCGAAACCGCCCTCTTTCATGAGGGTCTTGAGCTCCTCTTGCGAGGGGTGCATCCGGATCGATTCGGCCAGGTAGCGATAGCTCGCGTCGTCGCCGGCCACGAGCTTGCCCAGGCGCGGCAGCACGTTGAACGAATACCAGTCGTAGGCCTTCGTGAGCGGCTTCGCGACCTTCGAGAACTCGAGCACCAGCAGCTTGCCGCGCGGCTTGAGCACGCGGTTCATCTCCTTGAGCGCGACGTCCTTGTGCGTCATGTTGCGCAGGCCGAAGGCCACGGTGACCACGTCGAAGTGGTCGTCGGGAAAGGGGAGCTTTTCGGCGTCGCAGACCGTGGTGGGCAGCACCACGCCGGCGTCGAGCAGGCGGTTGCGGCCGGTGTGCAGCATGGCTTCGTTGATGTCGGTGTGAACCACCTGGCCGGTGGCGCCGACCTTCTTCGAGAAGGCGAGCGCGAGGTCGCCGGTGCCGCCCGCGATGTCGAGCACGCGCGAGCCTTCGCCCACGTTCGCGACCATCACGGTGTAGGCCTTCCAGGCCCGGTGCAGGCCGGCCGACATCAGGTCGTTCATGATGTCGTAGCGCGAGGCCACCGAGTCGAAGACGCCGCGAACGCGTTGCGCCTTCTCGCTTTCGTCGACTTTCTCGAAGCCGAAGTGGGTTGTACTCATGCGGTCGATGTTAGGCCGGAAGGCATTCCTTCAAGGCGACGACCCCGCGGGCACGGCGGACATTTGTTGCTTTTTCCTCCAACGCAGAGCCGCCGCAACGCGCGTCTTTGCTATGTGTAAGGCTATCTTTTCAATAGCAACAGGGTATGTTTACCCTCGGTCTCGCGCTCAGTGGCTGCTGCAGGCGCTGCCGCCCTTGTCGGCCATCGGCGCATCGCGGTCCACGCCGGCCGCGGCCAGGCGCCGTTCGTAGTCGGCCCACAGTTCAGCCTGCCGAGCGCCCAGTTCGTACAGCAGGCTCCAGGTGTAGATGCCGGAGTTGTGGCCGTCGCTGAAGGCGGGCTGCACGGCGTAGTTGCCGACCGGTTCCAGCCCGACCAGCTCGACCTCGCGCTTGCCCGTCTGCAGCACCTCCTGCCCCGGGCCGTGGCCCTGCACTTCGGCCGACGGCGAATAGATGCGCATCAGCTCGAAGGGAATGCGGAAGGTCGCGCCGTCCGAGAAGCCGACTTCGAGCACGCGCGACTGGCCGTGCACGGTGATCGATTGGGGCGTCGGCGCGCCGGCTTGCAAACCTGCCATGGGGAATCCGTTCGAAGGAAGAGAAGAGAGAAAAGGGATCGGAGTCGCGCAGTATGCCGCGCGCTCCGCCGCGGCGTGCCCGCTGCCTGCGCTTAGCATTGCGGCATGCCGTCACGCACACGCTTCCACCCGCTCCTGTCGCGTCCGAACCGGGCCGCCCTCGTCCTCTGCGCCGCGCTCGCGGGCGCGGCCCTCACCCCACCCGCCCACGCTTTCTGGGGCCTGATCGGCAAGGCGGCGGGCAAAGCTGCAACCGCCGGCAAGGCGGCTGGCGTGGCGGGCAAGGGGGCGGCAGTCGGCGCCGGGGCGGTGGCGGCCGAAGGTGCGACGGGCGTGGCCGCCAAGGGCGCAATGGCGCTGGGCGACGACGCAGCGCATGCCGCGCAGGCGGGCTCGCGCGGCTTCGGCGGCGCGCATGAACTGAGCACCGTGAACGCGGCGCTGCCACCCGAGGTCGCGGCCTACCTCGCCAAGCCGGCAAAGGAGCTGACGCCCAAGGACACGTCGTTCATGATGGACAGCTACCGGCAGATGGTCGAGCGCGCCGGCAAGAGCGGCGACTTCACCGCCGTCGAGCGCCTGCCGACCTCGGCCAGCACCGCGCGCACGCTGCCCGCGGAACCGGTCAAGGCCGCCGCAACACCGCAGCCGACGACCGCTGCAGCCACCGCGTCGTCCAGCACCTCGGGCGTGCCCTTCCACGCGGTGCGTCTGCTGGCCCATGCCGCGCATGCGGGCAACAGGAGCGCGCAGACTGAACTCGATCGCGTGTGCAGGGACGGCAGCGTGGCCTCGAAGCGCTTCTCGAAGGAAACGCGCGCCACGCCGGAATTCAAACAGGCCTGTGCGGACCGCAAGGCAGGCAGCGCGACGCGCACCGCCGCGGCCAGCTGAGAAAAAAACGAGGGCCTCAGGCCAGCGTCGCGAGCCGGCAGACCATGTCGGCCTCCGCCTGCGGCAGCAGCGCCTGCACGGCTGCCAGCCGCTCGGCCGGCGCCGTCCGCTGCACGGCGGCCCAGACCGCCCCGGGAAAATGGCTGTCCCAGTCGAAGCGCGCGATCACATGCCAGTGCAGGTGCGCCACCATGTTGCCGAGCGCGGCGATGTTGAGCTTGGTGGGCGCGAGCGCGTCACGCAGGCATTGCTCGACGCGCACCACGGCTTCCATGCACAGCACGCGGTCGGCTGCGTCGAGGTCGGAGAACTCCGCCGCATGGTCGCGCCACACCACGCGGTAGAAGGCCGGAAAGCCTTCTTCCTGCGCATGGATGACGCGCAGCTTCGCGCCTTCGAACACGATGCGCCCGCCGGGCGCATCGCACAGCGGGCAACCCGCCACGGCCGTCATACCAGCACCCGCTCGATGCCGCCCTGGTTGGCGGCCGCCACGTACTTCGGCATCCAGTCGTCGCCGAGCAGCTTGTTGGCCATCTCGACCACGATGTAGTCGGCTTCGAGCAGGCCGTTGTTCAGGTCGTTGCCGTAGCGCGAGAGGCCTTGCAGGCAGCTTGGGCAGCTGGTGAGGATCTTCACGTTGCCGGTCGCGCCGACAGCGCCGCTCTCGCGCAATTCAGCCTCGCCCTTCTTCAGTTCTTCTTCCTTGCGGAAGCGGATCTGCGTCGAGATGTCGGGCCGCGACACGCCCAGCGTGCCCGACTCGCCGCAGCAGCGGTCGTTCTTGAGCACGTTGTCGCCGACCAGCGCCTTCACGGTCTTCATCGGGTCCTGCAGCTTCATCGGCGAATGGCAGGGGTCGTGGTACAGGTAGCCGCCACCGCCGGCATCGGCCAGGGTGATGCCCTTTTCGAGCAGGTACTCGTGAATGTCGATGATCCGGCAGCCCGGGAAGATCTTGTCGAACTGGTAGCCCTGCAGTTGGTCGTAGCAGGTGCCGCAGCTCACCACCACGGTCTTGATGTCGAGGTAGTTGAGCGTGTTGGCGACGCGGTGGAAGAGCACGCGGTTGTCCGTGATCATCTTCTCGGCCTTGTCGAACTGGCCGCTGCCGCGTTGCGGATAGCCGCAGCACAGGTAGCCCGGCGGCAGCACGGTCTGCACGCCCGCGTGCCAGAGCATCGCCTGCGTGGCCAGACCGACCTGCGAGAACAGCCGCTCCGACCCGCAGCCCGGGAAGTAGAAGACCGCCTCGGTTTCCGACGTGGTCGTCTTCGGGTCGCGAATGATCGGCACGTAGTCGGCGTCCTCGATGTCGAGCAGCGCGCGCGCCGTCTTCTTCGGCAGGTTGCCCGGCATCTTCTTGTTGATGAAGTGGATCACCTGCTCCTTGATGGGTGCAGGCCCCAGCGTGGCCGGCGGCGCGCCGGTCTGCTTCTTCGCGAGGCGGCTCAGCAGATCGTTGGCCAGGCGCTGCGCCTTGAAGCCCACGCCCACCATGCCGGCGCGCACCGCCTTGATGGTCTGCGGATTGGTCGCGTTCAGGAAGAACATCGCGGCCGCGTTGCCGGGGCGAAAGCTCTTCTGGCCCATCTTGCGCAGCAGGTTGCGCATGTTCATCGACACGTCGCCGAAGTCGATCTTCACGGGGCACGGCGTGAGGCACTTGTGGCAGACCGTGCAGTGGTCGGCCACGTCCTCGAACTCTTCCCAGTGCTTGATGCTGATGCCGCGCCGCGTCTGCTCTTCGTAGAGGAAGGCCTCCACCAGCAGCGAGGTGGCCAGGATCTTGTTGCGCGGGCTGTACAGCAGGTTGGCGCGCGGCACGTGCGTGGCGCACACCGGCTTGCACTTGCCGCAGCGCAGACAGTCCTTCACGCTGTCGGCAATGGCGCCGATGTCGCTCTGCTGCATGATCAAAGACTCGTGCCCCATGAGGCCGAAGCTCGGCGTGTAGGCGTTGGTCAGGTCGGCGTGCAGCGTCTGCGCTTGCCCCGCGGGCGCGCGCAGCAGCTTGCCCTTGTTGAAGCGGCCCTCCGGGTCGACCCGGGCCTTGTATTCGGTGAAGGGGCGCAGCTCTTCGTCGCTCAGAAATTCGAGCTTCGTGATGCCGATGCCGTGCTCGCCCGAGATCACGCCGTCGAGGCTGCGCGCCAGCGCCATGATGCGCACCACCGCGGCGTGCGCGGTCTGCAGCATCTCGTAGTTGTCGCTGTTCACGGGCAGGTTGGTGTGCACGTTGCCGTCGCCCGCGTGCATGTGCAGCGCGACCCACACGCGGCCCTTGAGCACCTGCTTGTGGATGGCGGTGCACTCGGCCAGGATCGGCCCGAACTCGGCGCCCGAAAAGATCTCTTGCAGCGGCTGGCGCAGCTGGGTCTTCCAGCTTGCGCGCAAGGTGTGGTCCTGCAGTTGCGGGAACAGCGCGTCGACGTTCTGCAGCCAGCCGGCCCACAGCGCGCGCACGTCATGCACCAGCGCCACGGCCTGCGCCACGCGGTCTTCCAGCAGCTCGGCCGCAGGAATCTCGTGCGCGTCGTCGGTCTTGCCCAGCGGCAGGTTGCCGCGTGTGAAGAACGCTTCGAGCGCGTCGGTGAGCGCCAGCTTGTTCTGCAGCGACAGCTCGATGTTGATGCGCTCGATGCCGTCGCTGTACTCGGCCATGCGCGGCAGCGGGATCACCACGTCTTCGTTGATCTTGAAGGCGTTGGTGTGCTTGCTGATGGCGGCCGTGCGCTTGCGGTCGAGCCAGAATTTCTTGCGCGCTTCGGGGCTGATGGCAATGAAGCCTTCGCCGCTGCGCGAGTTGGCGATGCGCACCACTTCCGAGGTGACGCGCGCCACCGCGTCGGCGTCGTCGCCCGCGATGTCGCCGAACAGCACCATCTTCGGCAGGCCGCCGTGCTTCTTCGACTTGGTGGCGTAGCCGACCGCCTTGAGGTAGCGGTCGTCCAGGTGCTCGAGGCCGGCCAGCAGCACGCCCGAGCGCTTCTGCTCGGCGAACATGAAGTCCTTGATCTCGACGATGCTGGGCACCGCATCCTTGGCGTTGCCGAAGAATTCGAGGCACACGGTGCGCGTGTGCGCCGGCATCTTGTGCACGACCCAGCGGCAGCTGGTGATGAGGCCGTCGCAGCCTTCCTTCTGGATGCCCGGCAGGCCCGAGAGGAACTTGTCGGTCACGTCCTTGCCCAGGCCCTCCTTGCGGAAGGTCTTGCCGGGAATGTCGAGGCGCTCGGTGCGCAGCGGGGTCTTGCCGTCGGCGGCGAAGTACTGCAGCTCGAAGAGCGCGCTCTCGGCGTCGTGGATCTTGCCCAGGTTGTGACCGATGCGGGTCACTTCGAGCCATTCGGCCTGCGGCGTCACCATGCGCCACGAGGCGAGGTTGTCGAGCGCCGTGCCCCACAGCACGGCCTTCTTGCCGCCGGCGTTCATGGCGACGTTGCCGCCCACGCACGAAGCCTCGGCCGAGGTCGGGTCGACCGCGAACACGAAGCCCGCGCGCTCAGCCGCGTCGGCCACGCGCTGGGTGACCACGCCGGCCTCGGTCCAGATGGTGGGCACGGGGTGGTCCAGGCCGGGCATCGACACATGCTCGACCTCGGTCATGGCCTCGAGCTTCTCGGTGTTGATGACCACGCTCTTCCACGTGAGCGGAATGGCGCCGCCGGTGTAGCCGGTGCCGCCCCCGCGCGGAATGATGGTCAGGCCCAGCTCGATGCAGCCCTTGACCAGCAAGGCCATCTCGACCTCGGTGTCGGGGCACAGCACGACGAAGGGGTACTCGACGCGCCAGTCGGTGGCGTCGGTCACGTGCGACACGCGCGAAAGGCCGTCGAACTTGATGTTGTCCTTGGCCGTGAGCCGGCGCAGCACGCGGGTGGCCTTGCGGCGCAGGGCGGAGACTTCGCGGAAGGTGTCGTCGAAGGCGGCGACGGCCTGGCTGACGAGGCCAGTGAGCTCGCCCACCAGCTGGTCGCGCGGCAGGTCGCTGTCGGGGGTGCGGCGCTTCTGCACTTCGCCCAGGCGGTGGCGCAGGGCGTCGACCAGCTGGCCGCGGCGGCGCGGGTTGTCCAGCAGGTCGTCGACGAGGTAGGGGTTGCGCTGCACGACCCAGATGTCGCCCAGCACCTCGTAGAGCATGCGCGCCGATCGGCCGGTGCGGCGCTCGGCACGCAGGGTCTGCAGCAGGTCCCAGCCGCGTTCGCCCAGCAGGCGAAGCACGATCTCCCGGTCGGAGAAGCTGGTGTAGTTGTAAGGGATCTCGCGCAGTCGTACAGGCTCTGCGGCCTGTGACAACAGCGTATTCAACGCGGTCGGAGCATTCATCGGGTGGGGCCCTTGGCCAGGCGCTGCGCGCCCATGTAGCCGGGGGGGTGGATTTTAGGGCAGGCCTTGGGGTCTTTGCCCTTCCCGTTCCGCTATTCCCTATGGCAGGCCCGATGCCTGCCTTGGCGTGGGGCCGCCGACCCTCACGCCGCCCTCTCCCGGCGGGAGAGGGAGAAAGACAACGGGCTTAGAACAGCACGCGGCTGCGGATCGTCCCGTTCACCTTGGCCAGCTTCTCCAGCGCCAGGTCGGACGAGGCCGCGTCGATGTCCATCACGACGTAGCCGACCTTCTCGTTCGTCTGCAGAAACTGGGACGAGATGTTGATGTTGTTGTCCGAGAAGATCTTGTTGATCTCGGACAGCACGCCCGGCACGTTGCGGTGGATGTGCAGCAGGCGGTGCTTGCCCGGGTGCGCCGGCAGCGCCACCTCGGGAAAGTTGACCGACGAGGTCGAGGTGCCGTTGTCGCTGTACTTGACCAGCTTCTCGGCCACTTCGAGCCCGATGTTGGCCTGCGCCTCCATGGTCGAGCCGCCGATGTGCGGCGTGAGGATCACGTTGTCCAGCCCGCGCAGCGGCGACTGGAACTCGTCCTTGTTGGTGCGCGGCTCGACCGGGAACACGTCGATGGCGGCGCCCAGCAGCTTCTTGCTCTTCAGGGCCTCGGCCAGCGGCTCGATCTCGACCACGGTGCCGCGCGAGGCGTTGATGAGGATCGACCCCGGCTTCATGGCGGCGATCTCGGCGGCGCCGATCATCCATTGGGTGGCCTGGGTCTCGGGCACGTGCAGGGTCACGATGTCGCTCTGGGCCAGCAGCTGGTGCAGCTCGCGCACCTGGCGAGCGTTGCCCAGCGGCAGCTTCGTGACCACGTCGTAGAAGGCCACGTGCATGCCCAACGCCTCGGCCAGCACCGACAGCTGCGCGCCGATGGAGCCGTAGCCCACGATGCCCAGCGTCTTGCCGCGGATTTCAAAGGCGTTGTCGGCCGACTTGAGCCAGCCGCCGCGGTGCGCCACCGCGCTCTTCTCGGGCACGCCGCGCAGCAGCAGGATGGCTTCGGCCAGCACCAGCTCGGCCACCGAGCGGGTGTTGGAATACGGGGCGTTGAACACGGCCACGCCGTGTTCGCGGGCGGCGTCGAGGTCGACCTGGTTGGTGCCGATGCAGAAGCACCCGGCCGCCACCAGCTTGTGCGCGGCAGCGAACACATCGGCCGTCAACTGGGTGCGCGAGCGGATGCCCACGAAGTGCACGTCGGCGATCTTGGCCTTGAGTTCGGCGTCGGGCAACGCACCCGGCAGCGCCTCGATGTTGGTGTAGCCGGCGGCGCGCAGCACCTCCACGGCCGAAGGGTGGATACCTTCGAGCAAAAGGAACTTGATCCTGCTTTTGTCGAGGGAGGTTTTGCTGCTCATGGCGTACTCAGGAAGGCCCCGGCCATGGCGACAAGCTAGGCCAAAAAAGGGGAGGACGATGCTAGCATGGTGCAGCGCAGCAAGAGCCCCGCAGCCCGCGCCGGGCTTGACGCTAAAGGGGTTTCCCCGATTGGAATAGCCCCCGGGTCCGTGCCCCAATGTGACGCGGCTGTGTCACGCACATGCCCTAGCATTCGCGCTTTCCATTTTTTCCCCGAGGAGACTTCATGCGATTCAAGACGCTCGCGTTGGCATCGGCGCTGGCCGCCACGCTGTTCAATGCAGCCCAGGCCCAGACCGAAATCCAGTGGTGGCATTCCATGACCGCCGTCAACAACGAGTGGGTCAACGACCTGGCCAAGCAGTTCAACGAGAGCCAGAAAGACTACAAGATCGTCCCGACCTTCAAGGGCACGTACGACGAATCCATGACGGCCTCCATCGCGGCCTTCCGCTCGGGCAACGCACCGCACATCCTGCAGGTGTTCGAAGTGGGCACCGCCACCATGATGGCCAGCAAGGGCGCCGTCATTCCGGTCGGCCAGGTCATGAAGGACGCGGGCGAGAAGTTCGACCCGGCCGCCTACATCCCCGCCGTGGCCGGTTACTACACCGCCCCCAACGGCCAGATGCTGAGCTTCCCGTTCAACAGCTCGACCACCATCTTCTACATCAACAAGGACGCCTTCAAGGCCGCCGGCCTACCCACCGACAAGGCACCGTCGACCTGGCCCGAAGTGGTGGCTGCCGCCGCCAAGCTCAAGGCCAGCGGTCACAAGTGCCCGTTCACCACGGCCTGGCAGAACTGGACGCAGGTCGAGAGCTTCTCGGCCTGGCACAACGTGGAGTTCGCGAGCAAGGCCAACGGCCTGCAGGGCCTGGACGCGCGCCTGAAGGTGAACTCGCCGCTGCACCAGCGCCACATCGAGAACCTGGCCAGCATGTCCAAGCAGGGCCTGTTCATCTACAAGGGCCGCGGCAACGTGCCTGAAGCGTCGTTCGTGTCGGGCGAGTGCGCCATGATCAACACGTCGTCGGGCTTCTACGGCAACGTGGCCAAGAACGCCAAGTTCGCCTACGGCCTGGCACCCCTGCCCTACTACCCGGACGTGCCGGGCGCACCGCAGAACACCGTGATCGGCGGCGCCAGCCTGTGGGTCATGTCGGGCAAGAAGGCCGCCGAGTACAAGGGCGTGGCCAAGTTCTTCAGCTTCATCTCGACGCCTGAAGTCCAGTCCGCCAGCCACAAGCGCACCGGCTACCTGCCGGTGACCACCGCCTCGTACAAGCTCACCGAAGAATCGGGCTTCTACAAGCAGAACCCCGGCACCGACGTGGCCGTGACGCAGATGATCCGCAAGGTCACCGACAAGAGCCGAGGCATCCGCCTGGGCAACTACGTGCAGATCCGTGCCATCGAGGACGAAGAGCTCGAGCAGGTCTGGGGCGGCAAGAAGACGGCCAAGGAAGCCCTCGACGCCATCGTGACCCGCGGCAACGAGCAGCTGGAACGCTTCCAAAAAGCGAACAAAAGCTAACGATTGAAGTTCCGGGCTCCGTGTCCGGCTAATATCGCCCGCCCCCGCACGCCCTTATTTCAGGGCGCGCCGGGCGGGATTTTTTATGTAGAGGCTTCATGGAAAAACGCGTTTTCTTTCGCTCGGGCTGGTTGCCCTGGCTGCTGCTGACACCGCAGATGGCGGTGATCCTCGTGTTTTTCTTCTGGCCGGCCGGCCAGGCGCTGTTGCAGTCGCTGCAGCAGCAGGACGCGTTCGGCACATCGGTGGAGTTCGTCGGGTTCGACAACTTCCGCCAGCTCTTCAGCGACCCGGCTTATGGCGAGTCGTTCAAGACCACCGCGCTGTTCTCGGTGCTGGTGGCCGGCATCGGCATCAGCCTGTCGCTGATGCTGGCCGTGTTCGCCGACCGCATCACCCGCGGCGGCATGTTCTACAAGACCATGCTGATCCTGCCGTACGCCGTGGCGCCCGCCGTGGCGGCCGTGCTGTGGGTCTTCATGTTCTCGCCCTCGCTGGGCGTGGTGGCCTATGCGCTGGGCAAGATCGGCATCAACTGGAACCACCTGCTCGACTCGGGCCATGCCATGACGCTGATCGTGATGGCCTCCGTGTGGAAGCAGATCTCGTACAACTTCCTGTTCTTCCTGGCCGGGCTGCAGTCGATTCCGAAGTCGCTGATCGAGGCCGCGGCCATCGACGGTGCGCGCCCGTGGCGCCGCTTCTGGACCGTGCAGTTCCCGCTGCTGTCGCCCACCACCTTCTTCCTGCTGGTGATCAACGTGGTCTACGCCTTCTTCGACACCTTCGCGATCGTCGATGCGGCCACGCAGGGCGGCCCGGGCAAGGACACGACCATCCTGGTCTACAAGGTCTACCACGACGGTTTCAAGGGCCTCGACCTCGGCGGTTCGGCCGCGCAGTCGGTGGTGCTGATGGTGATCGTGGTGGCGCTGACGGTCATCCAGTTCCGCTACGTCGAGAAGAAGGTGCAGTACTGATGAAGCAACAAGAACAAATCAAACTGGGCGGAGCGCAGCATGGTTGAGAAACGCGGCACGCAGGGCATCCTGGCCCACGTCATCATGATCCTGGGCGTGTTCATCGTCGCCTTCCCGCTCTACCTGGCGTTCGTGGCTTCCACGCACACGGCCCAGGAGATCGTGCAGGCGCCGATGCCCCTCACACCCGGCTCGAACATCGTCGACAGCTACAAGGGCGCGCTCTTCGGGCGCGAGAACAGCGCGGGCTCCAACGCCCCGGTGGCGCACATGATGTGGGTGAGCTTCGTGACGGCCATGGTCATCGCCATCGGCAAGATCACCATCTCGCTGCTGTCGGCCTTCGCCATCGTGTACTTCCGCTTCCCGTTCAAGAAGATCTGCTTCTGGGCCATCTTCGTGACGCTGATGCTGCCGGTGGAGGTGCGCATCCTGCCCACCTACAAGGTGCTGTCCGACCTGAACATGCTGAACACCTACGCGGGCCTGACGGTGCCGCTGATCGCGTCGGCCACGGCGACCTTCCTGTTCCGCCAGTTCTTCCTCACGGTGCCCGACGAGCTCACCGAAGCGTCGCGCATGGACGGCGCGAGCCCCATGCGTTTCTTCTTCGACGTGCTGCTGCCGCTATCGAAGACCTCGATCGCGGCGCTGTTCGTGATCCAGTTCATCTACGGCTGGAACCAGTACCTGTGGCCGCTGCTCGCGACCACGAGCGAAGACATGTACCCCGTGGTGGTCGGCATCAAGCGAATGATTGCCGGCGGCGACGGACAGAACGAATGGAACGTCGTGATGGCCACCGCCATCCTGGCGATGCTGCCGCCCGCGCTGGTGGTGATCCTGATGCAAAAGTGGTTCGTCAAGGGCCTTGTAGATACCGAGAAATAAAAAATGGCAGCTCTTTCCCTACGCAACGTCATCAAGCGCTACGGCCACGGGCCGAAAGCCAACCAGGTCATCCACGGCGTGAGCGCCGAGATCGCCGACCATGAATTCATCGTCATCGTCGGCCCCTCGGGCTGCGGCAAGTCGACGCTGCTGCGCATGGTCGCGGGCCTCGAGGAAATCTCGGCCGGCGAGATCGCCATCGGCGGCAAGGTGGTGAACCAGCTCGAACCCTCCGAGCGCGACATCGCCATGGTGTTCCAGAACTACGCGCTGTACCCGCACATGAGCGTGTTCGCGAACATGGCCTACGGCCTGAAGATCGCCAAGGTGCCGAAGGACGAGATCAAGGTGCGCGTCGACAAGGCGGCCAAGATCCTCGAGCTGGGCCACCTGCTGGAGCGCAAGCCGCGCGAGCTCTCGGGCGGCCAGCGCCAGCGCGTGGCCATGGGCCGCGCCATCGTGCGCCAGCCGCGGGTGTTCCTGTTCGACGAACCGCTGTCGAACCTCGACGCCAAGCTGCGCGCCCAGACCCGCCTCGAAATCCAGAAGCTGCACCGCGAACTCGGCATCACCTCGCTGTTCGTCACGCACGACCAGGTCGAGGCCATGACGCTGGCGCAGCGCATCATCGTGATGAACGGCGGCGTGATGGACCAGTTCGCGACGCCCGAAGAGGTGTACTCGCGCCCGGCCACCACGTTCGTGGCGAGCTTCATCGGCTCGCCGCCGATGAACCTGCTGCGGCACGCACCGGGCGTGCGCCCGGGGCAGATCCTCGGCATCCGACCCGAGCACATGAAGCTCGACGAAAGCGGCTGGACCGTGCAGGTCGAGCAGGTCGAACTGCTGGGCGCCGAGCGCCTGGTGTACGGCCGCATCGGCGAGGAGCAGATCATCATGCGCACCGACGAGGGCGACCATCCGCCGGTGCCTGGCGACACGGTGAAGATCGCCGCGCGCGAAGACAAGCTGCACTGGTTCGACGCCGGATCGGGCAAGAGGGCAGACTGAGCGATGGCCGAACGCAGCCCCTGGCCCTACCCCCGCTGGGTCGCGCACCGCGGCGCCGGCAAGCTGGCGCCTGAAAACACACTCGCGGCCTTCCGCTTCGGCGCGTCGCACGGCTACCGCATGTTCGAGTGCGATGCCAAGCTCAGCGCCGACGGCGTGGTCTTTTTGATGCACGACGCCACGCTCGATCGCACCACCAACGGCCACGGCATCGGCGGCCAGCAAGCGTGGGGCGCGCTGTCGCAGCTCGACGCCGGCGGCTGGCACTCGCGCGCGTTCGCGGGCGAGCCGCTGCCCACGCTGGAGAACCTGGCCCGCTTCTGCCGCGCCAACGACCTGCTGCTGAACATCGAGATCAAGCCCACGCCCGGCACCGAACGCGAGACCGGCGAAGTGGTGGCACGCGAAGCCGCGCGCCTCTGGCAGGGCGCGGCCGTGCCGCCGCTGCTCACCTCGTTCCAGATCGACGCGCTGAAGGGCGCGCAGGCCGTGCAGCCCGAACTGCCGCGCGGCCTGCTGCTCGACACGCTCTGGAACGGCTGGCTCGACACCGCGCTGAACCTGGGTTGCCAGGCCATCGTCTGCAACCACGCACTGTGGGACGCCACCACCGTGGCGCAGGTGCATGGCGCGGGCCTGCGCTCGCTGAGCTACACGGTGAATGACGATTGGGCCGCGCAGCGGCTCATCGACCTGGGCACCGACGGCATCATCACCGACCGCGTCGACCTGTTCAGTCCCGCGGGCTGAGGCTGCATTTCTTACCCGTTCTTACGTCATGGCGGCTTCTATGATGCGGCCATGAATCGGACCTCTCGCCTCGCGGGCCTGCGCCTCCCCGCCCTCCTGGCCGCGTTGACCGTGTGGGCCCTGCTGATGTGCGGCAGCGCCTTCGCGCAGCCCGACGCCAGCATGAACGCCGGCAACGGCAACCCCAACAACAGCGCCAACACCGTGGCCGCCGCCGCGGCCCCGCCCCCCACCATCGCCGAACTGCGCGCGCAGTTCGCCCGCATCGCGCCCACCGGCAAGGCCAATGCCAGCGTCGTTCCGGGCGCCGAAGACGACGCACGCAAGCAGCTCGCGCAGATCAACGAAATCGGCGTGCAGGCCGACAAGTTCGTCGCCGCCCGCGCCAGCGAACTGGCCGACCTGAACGCACGGCTCGGCGAACTCGGCAACCCGCCCGCGGCCGGCGCCACCGAAGACCCCAACATCACGCGCCAGCGCGCGCAGCTGACCAAGGAGCGCAATGCGCTCGATGCGGACATCCGCCTGGCCAAGCTGCTGGCGATCGACGTGCGCCAGCGCGGCACCGACGTCGTATCGCAGCGGCGCCAGCAGTTCGAGGCCGAACTCACCAGCCGCGCCGCCTCGCCGCTCGGCGGCGAGTTCTGGGACGACCTGCGCGAAGCCTGGCCCGACGACCTGGCCCGGCTGCAGGCGATCGGGTCGGCGCTCGGCGACGGCTTCGATCAGGCGCTGCAGCCCGAAAGCCGCACGCCGGTGATCGCCGCCTTCATCGGCGCGCTGCTGCTCGCATGGCTCGGCGTCTGGGCCGCCGAACGCGGACTGACGCGGCTGGCCACGCGCGTGCTGCCGGCCGGGCGGCTGCGCCGCTCGCTGCTGGTGATCGCCATCGTCGCCACGCACGTGCTGCTGGTCGCCGTGGCCGCGCACGGCGTCGTCGAAGTGCTCAAGGCCCACGCGATGTGGGACGCGCAGGCGCGCAAGGCACTGCAATCGGCGGCGCAGACGCTGACCTTCATGGCGTTCATCATCGGCCTGGGGCGCGGGCTGCTGGCCACCGGGCGGCCGTCGTGGCGCCTGCCGGCCATTCCCGACCTCACGGCCCAGCGCCTGTCGGCGCTGCCGTGGCTGGTGGCGCTGGTGGCCGCGCTGGCGTGGACGCCCGCCGAGATCAACGCGCTCATCGACGCCAGCTTTGCCGCCGTGGTGACCACGCACGTGGCGACCGCGCTGCTGCTCACCGCGCTGATCGGCACCGTCGTGTACCGCCTGAAGGCACTGCGCGCCGACGCGCCCGACGCCGGCCTGCCCGAACGGCCGATGTGGGTCGGGGTGCTGGTGGCGCTGATCGTGGTGCTGGTCATCGCCATCTGGGTGCTGGTGGCTTTCGGCTACGTGGCGCTGGCGAGCTTCCTGGCCTCGCAGCTCACCTGGAGCGGCATCGTCGCGGCAGCCTTCTACGTGCTGTTCAAGTTCGCCGACGACCTGTTCATGGCGGTGGTGTCGTCGCGCAGCGCCTCCGGCCAGCGGCTGCAGAAGAGCTTCGGCCTCGCGCCGCAGACGCTCGACCAGGCGGCCACGGTGCTCTCTGGCCTGAGCCGCGTGGCGCTGTTCTTCTACATGCTGGTGGCGCTGGCCGCGCCGCTGGGCACCGGCCCGGGCGAGGTGTTCCAGCGCGGCGGCAAGCTCGGCACCGGCGTGAAGGTGGGCGAGTTCCAGCTGGTGCCGGGCGCAATCCTCAGCGCCGTGGCCGTGGCGGTGATCGGCTTCATCGTGCTGCGGGTGTTCAAGCGCTGGCTCTCGCGCAGCTACCTGCCGAGCACGCAGTTCGAGCCGGGCATGCAAAGCTCGATCACCACGCTGCTGGGCTACGTGGGCGGCATCCTGGTGGTGGCGTTCTCGCTGTCGGCGCTGGGCATCGGCATCGAACGGATCGCATGGGTGGCGAGCGCGCTGTCGGTGGGCATCGGCTTCGGCCTGCAGGCCATCGTGCAGAACTTCATCTCGGGGCTCATCTTGCTGGCCGAGCAGCCGGTGAAGGTGGGCGACTGGGTGGTGCTGGGCACCACCGAGGGCGACGTGCGACGCATCAACGTGCGTGCCACCGAAATCCAGCTGGGCGACCGCTCGACGCTGATCGTGCCGAACTCGGAGTTCATCACCAAGACCGTGCGCAACATGACGCTGGCCAACGCCGAGGGCCGCGTGCTGATCCGCCTGCCGATGCCGTTGACCACCGACGCGCAGCGCGTGCGCGACCTGATCCTCGAAGCCTGCCGCGCGCACGAGGGCGTGCTGGAAACGCCGGCGCCCTCGCTCACGCTCGAAGGCATCGAGAACGGGCTGCTGATCTTCCAGGCCATCGCCTACGTGCCGAGCCCCCGGCTGGCGGGCGGCGTGCGCAGCGACCTGCTGTTCACGATCCTCGATGCGCTCAAGCAGGCCGACCTGCCACTGGCCACGCCCACGACGCTCGTGATGGCGGCGCCCGCGCCGGTGCTGCCTGCCGAGCCTTCGCCGGCGCCGGCCACGCCGGCGTCTCCGCTGCCGGGCACCACCAGCACCTGAAGCACCCGCCGCCCTATTCGAGCGGCAGCGCCCCGGTGCACTTGATCTCGTTCAGGCACACGCTGGAGCGCACGGCCGACACGCCCGGCATGTGCATCAGCGTGTGCATCAAGAACTGCGACAACGCCTCCAGGTCGCGCGCGACCACCTTGAGCACGTAGTCGAAGTCGCCGGTCACCGAATAGCACTCCAGGATCTGCCGCATGTCGGCGATCAGGTCCTGGAACTTGGGCAGCTCGTCGACGTGGCCGCGCGCCATCGTGACGTGGATGAAGGCGATCACGCCCAGCCCGATGTGGCGCGCGTTGAGCCGCGCGGCGTAGCCGCTGATCAGCCCCAGTTCTTCGAGCCGACGGTGGCGCCGCAGGCACTGTGCGGGCGACAGCTGGGCCACCTCGGCCAGGTCCAGGTTGGACGCGCGGCCGTGCGCCTGGAGATGGTCCAGAATCCGCCGGTCGGTGCGGTCGAGTTCGATGATCTGCAATTTCGTCTCCCCATATGCATGATTGATGCAATTATGTTTCTTAAAGCGGGGAAAGCCCGAGGGGTTCATGCACCTTAATTGTGCAAAGTACGATCTAGACTTCGACGCGCCCGGACGGCGTTGCATCCATCCGGGCCGCTGAATGGCGCGCCCCAGGCTTTGCCGGCGGCTTCGAACGCACCCACACCCCTTTCCCCACCCGGAGACCCTTACGTGAAAAACGCTTTGCTTCGCACCCCCTTCAGCGCCGTGGCCCTGGCCCTCGGTGTGCTCGCCGCCGCACCGGCGCTGGCCGCCGACAAGTCGGTCGCCGTGACCGCCATCGTCGAGCACCCGGCGCTGGACGCTGTGCGCGACGGCGTGAAGGAAGAGCTGAAGGCCGCCGGCTACGAGGTGGGCAAGAACCTCAAGTTCAGCTACCAGAGCGCACAGGGCAACGTGGGCACCGCCGCCCAGATCGCCCGCAAGTACGTGGGCGATGCGCCCGACGTGATCGTCGCCATCGCCACGCCGTCGGCGCAGGCGACCGTGGCCGCCACCAAGACGATTCCCGTCGTGTACTCGGCCATCACCGACCCGGTGGCCGCCAAGCTGGTGAAGAACTGGGAGCCCTCGGGCACCAACGTGACAGGCGTCTCCGACCTGTCGCCGCTCGAAAAGCACATCGACCTGATCAAGAAGGTCGTGCCGAACGCCAAGCGCATCGGCGTGATCTACAGCCCCGGCGAAGCCAACTCGGTGGCGATCGTCACCGCGCTCAAGAAGGCCGCCGCCGACGCCGGCATGACCGTGGTCGAAGCCGCCGCCGCGCGCACGGTCGACGTGCCCACCGCCGCCCAGAGCCTGGTCGGCAAGGCCGACGTGATCTACACGCCCACCGACAACAACGTGGTCTCGGCCTTCGAAGGCATCGTGAAGGTGGCCCAGCAGGCCAAGCTGCCCGTGGTGGCCGCCGACACCGCCACCGTGGAGCGCGGCGCCGTGGCCGCACTGGGCCTGAACTACACCGACATCGGCCGCCAGACCGGCAAGATCGTGGTGCGCATCCTCAAGGGCGAGAAGCCCGGCACCATCGCCTCGCAGACCAGCACCAACTTCGAGCTGGTGGTGAACCCCGGCGCGGCCAAGCTGCAGGGCGTGACCCTGTCGGACGCGCTGCTGAAGTCGGCGAAGGTCGTCAGCACCAAGTAAAAGCCGCCCCCGGCGGGCCTTCCGCTCCCGGCGCAGGCCGGGCGCCGGGGCCCGCCGACTGCGCTCCCCGGAAGCCCCCATGTCCCTCATTGCTTCGCTGGGCGCCATCGAGATCGGTCTGATTTTCGGACTGGTCGCGCTGGGCGTCTTCATGTCGTTTCGCATCATCAACTTTCCCGACCTCACGGTGGACGGCAGCTTTCCGCTGGGCGCCGCCGTGGCCGCGACGCTCATCGTCGCGGGCTGGAACCCCGCTGCCGCCACGGCCGTCGCCTGCGTGGCCGGTGCCGCCGCGGGCTGGCTCACGGCCTGGCTCAACGTCAAGCTGAAGATCATGCAGCTGCTCGCGAGCATCCTGGTGATGATCGCGCTGTACTCCATCAACCTGCGCGTGATGGGCAAGCCCAACGTGGCGCTCATCACCGAACCCACGGTGTTCAGCATGGTCAGCTTCGGCGGCATGCCCGAGCAGTGGGCCAAGCCGCTGTTGCTGCTGATCATCGTGATCGCCGCGAAGATCGTGGTCGACATGTTCTTCGCCTCCGAAGCCGGTCTGGCGATGCGCGCCACCGGCGGCAATGCGCGCATGGCGCGTGCGCAGGGCATCTCGACCGACTTCCACACGATGGCAGGCCTGGCGCTTTCCAACGCGCTGGTGGCGCTGGCCGGTGCGCTGTTCGCGCAGAGCCAGGGCACGGCCGACATCTCGATGGGCGTGGGCACGATCGTGATCGGCCTGGCCGCCGTGATCATCGGCGAGACCCTGCTGCCCGCACGCAGCATGGTGATCACCACGCTGGCCTGCGTGCTGGGTGCGCTGCTGTATCGCTTTTTCATCGCGATGGCGCTCAACACCGACTTCATGGGCCTGCAGGCGCAAGACCTGAACCTGGTCACCGCCGTGCTCGTGGCGTTCGCGCTGCTGGTGCCCGCCTACAAGCGCAAGCTGGGCGGACTCTTCAAGGGGAAGAACTGATGCTGCGCGCGCAACAACTCGAAATTACGTTCAACCCGGGCACGCCGATCGAAAACCGCGTGCTGCGCGGCCTGAGCCTGGACATTCCGACCGGCCAGTTCGTCACCGTGATCGGCTCGAACGGCGCGGGCAAGTCGACTTTTCTGAACGCGATCAGCGGCGATCTGATGGTCGACAAGGGCCGCCTCGAAATCGACGGCAAGGACGTGACCCGCCTGAACGCCTGGCAGCGCTCGGGCATGGTCGCCCGCGTGTTCCAGGACCCGATGGCCGGCACCTGCGAGGCGCTGACCATCGAGGAAAACATGGCGCTGGCGTGGAAGCGCGGCGAGCGCAGGGGCTTCGGCTTTTCGCTCAATCGCAACCTGCGCGAGCTGTTCCGCGAGAAGCTGTCGATCCTGAAGCTGGGCCTCGAAAACCGGCTGGCCGACCGCATCGGCCTGCTCTCGGGCGGCCAGCGCCAGGCCGTGAGCCTGCTGATGGCGTCGCTGCGGCCCTCGCGCATCCTGCTGCTCGACGAGCACACGGCCGCCCTCGACCCGAAGACCGCCGCCTTCGTGCTGGAGCTCACCGCCAAGATCGTCGAAGGCAGCCAGCTCACCGCCATGATGGTCACGCACAGCATGCGCCAGGCGCTGGACTACGGTTCGCGCACCGTGATGCTGCACGAAGGCCAGGTGATCCTCGACGTGGCCGGCGACCAGCGTTCGGGCCTCGATGTGCCCGACCTGCTGCGCATGTTCGAGCAGACGCGCGGCGAAAAGCTGGACGACGACAAGCTGCTGCTGGCCTGATGGACGCCGCGCCTTCTCTTCTCGTGCGCGACATGCGCGCAGACGACCTCGAGGCGGTGCTGGCGATCCAGCTCGCCTGCTACGGCGCGGGGTTCGTGGAGGACGGCGTGCTCATCGCGCGGCGGCTGGCGGCCTCGCCGCACACCGGCTGGGTGGCCGAGCACGGCGGCGCCGTGCGGGCCTACCTGGCGGCCTACCCCTCGCAGTGCGGCAAGCTCACGCCGCTGCACGGCGACTTCGACGTCGCGCCCGACGCCGACGCGCTCTACCTGCATGACCTGGCGGTGCATCCCGAAGCGTCGGGGCTGGGCCTGGGGCCGCGCCTCGTGCGCCACGCCTGGGCCCACGCACTGCGCGCGGGCTGGCGGCATTCGACGCTGGTGTCGGTGCAGGCGTCGGTCGGGTTCTGGGAGCGCCAGGGTTACGCGACCACGTCACCAGCCGGCGACGAACAACAAGCCCGGCTGGCGACCTACCCCGGGCTGTCGGTCTACATGGCCCGCCGGCTCGACTAAAGCCGGCTCAGCGGCCCCAGCCGCGCATCACGAGCCACTGCACGGTGCCGCAGACCGCCGCCAGTGCGGCGTAAGTGGTCATCGAGCCGTCGCGGCCCGTGACGATCAGGCCGGCCAGCGAGGTCAGCAGGCCGGCCCCGAAGGTGATCGCCCATTGCATCCACCCGCGCGGAATGCCGGTGCGCGGGCCGCCGAGAAAGCGCCCCACGGCCACGAGCACCCAGGCGATGAAAGCCGCGGGTGCCGCAAAATTAAGCAGGTGATTGAAGAGGTCCAGCAGGTCCATGAGGGGCCGTGAGTGAGCGCGAAGGCCATGTGGCGGCGCATATGGCTGTCATAGGGAAAGCCATTTGTCCCTCGGAACGCCTCGCCCGGCTGCTGATTTTATAATCATGGAATGTCAGTCTGGGCTCTCGGCTTGAACCACACGACCGCGCCGCTCGATCTGCGCGGTCGTTTCGCGTTCGCGCTCGATCAGATCGCCCCGACGCTGCACAGTTTGCGCAGTTCTTTTGGCAGCAGCAGCCACCCCCAGGTCGAGGCCGCGATCATCTCGACCTGCAACCGCACCGAGATCTATTGCGCCTCCGAGCACATCGCGCTCGACCACACCTTCGGCTGGCTGGCCCAGAGCGGCGGCGTGGCCCCTGCCCTGCTGCGCTCGCACGCCTACACCCTGCACGACGACGAAGCCGCACGCCATGCCTTCCGCGTGGCCAGCGGACTCGACTCCATGGTGCTCGGCGAGGCCCAGATCCTCGGCCAGATGAAAGACGCCGTGCGCGCGGCCGAAACCGCCGGCGCGCTCGGCAGCACGCTCAACCAGCTGTTCCAGCGCTCGTTCGCGGTCGCCAAAGAAGTGCGCACCGCCACCGAGATCGGCGCCCACTCGATCAGCATGGCCGCCGCCGCCGTGCGCCTGGCCGGCCAGCTGTTCGAAGACCTGCGCACCACGCGCGTGCTGTTCGTCGGCGCGGGCGAAATGATCGACCTCGCGGCCACGCACTTCGCGGCCAAGGAACCCAAGGCCATTGCCATCGCCAACCGCACGCTGGAGCGCGGCGAAAAGCTGGCCTCGCGCTTCGGCGGCGAAGCCATGCGGCTGGCCGACCTGCCGGCGCGGCTGGCCGAGTTCGACATCGTCATCAGCTGCACCGCGAGCACGCTGCCGATCATCGGCCTGGGCGCCGTGGAGCGCGCGCTCAAGGCGCGCAAGCACCGCCCGATGTTCATGGTCGACCTGGCCGTGCCGCGCGACATCGAGCCCGAAGTGAAGGCCCTCGAAGACATCTACCTGTACACCGTGGACGACCTCGCCCAGGTCGTGCAGCAGGGCCAGGCCAACCGCCAGGCCGCCGTGGCGCAGGCCGAAGTCATCATCGACGCCGGCGTGCAGAGCTTCATGCACTGGCTGGGCCAGCGCGGCACCGTGCCGCTGATCCAGCAGCTCAACGCACAGGCCGACGAATGGCGCGCCACCGAAATGGCCCGCGCACGCAAGCTGCTCGCCAAGGGCGAATCGGTCGAGGCCGTGCTCGAAGCCATGTCGCGCGGGCTCACGCAGAAGATGATGCACGGCGCCATGGCCGAGCTGCACGCGGGCGATGCCGCCTCGCGCGAACAGACGGCGCAGACGCTCTCGCGCCTGTTCCTGCGCAAAGAGCGTTAGCGACGACGCTCGCCGATCGCCCGCCGCGCGGGCCGCGCTCTTCATGCGCCCTGCCGCTGCATTGCGGCGTTCCTCCCCATTTTTCGAGCCCCTTCCGTCGTGAAATCCTTTCTGCGCCACCAACTCGAACGCTACGTCCAACGCCTGGGCGAGCTCGACTTCCTGCTCTCGCGCGAAGACATCATGAGCGACATGGCGCAGTACCGCACCATCTCGCGCGAGCACGCCGAGGTCACGCAGATCGCCGGCCGTTACGAGCGCTTCAAGCAGCGCGAAGCCGACATCGCGGGCGCAAAAGAAATGCTCGACGACCCCGACATGGCCGAGATGGCCACGGAAGAAATCGCCGGTGCCGAGGCCGAGCTGGTGCAGCTCGAAGACGAGCTGCAGCGCCTGCTGCTGCCCAAGGACCCGGACGACGCGCGCAACGCCTTCATGGAAATCCGCGCCGGCACGGGCGGCGACGAATCGGCGCTGTTCGCGGGCGATCTGCTGCGCATGTACACGCGCTACTGCGAGCGCGTGGGCCTGCGCTGCGAGGTGGTGAGCGAGAGCGCGAGCGAACTCGGCGGCTACAAGGAAGTGGTGATCCGCATCGTCGGTGACGAAGTCTTCGGCAAGCTGCGCTTCGAATCGGGCGGCCACCGCGTGCAGCGCGTGCCGGCCACCGAGACGCAGGGCCGCATCCACACCAGCGCCTGCACCGTCGCCGTGCTGGCCGAGCCCGACGAAACCGTGGCGGTGCAGATCAACCCGGCCGACCTGCGCATCGACACCTACCGCGCCAGCGGCGCCGGTGGCCAGCACATCAACAAGACCGACTCGGCCGTGCGCATCACGCACATCCCGACCGGCATCGTGGCCGAGTGCCAGGACGACCGCAGCCAGCACCGCAACAAGGCCAAGGCGCTGCAGGTGCTGTCGGCGCGCATCCAGGAAAAAGACCGCAGCGAGCGCGCCGCCAAGGACGCGGCGATGCGCAAAGGCCTGATCGGCAGCGGCGACCGCTCGGACCGCATCCGCACCTACAACTTCCCGCAGGGCCGGCTCACCGACCACCGGATCAACCTCACGCTCTACAAGCTGCTGGCCATCATGGAAGGCGACCTGGGCGACGTGCTCGAAGCACTGCGCGCCGCGCGCGAGGCCGAACAGCTGGCCGAGCTGGAATCGAGCCTGCCCGCGTGATGACCGAAGCCACCGCACCGTCCACCGTGGCGCAGGCGCTGGCCGCGGCCGTGGCCCTGGGCATCGACCGCCTCGACGCCCAGCTGCTGCTGCTGCACGCGCTGGGCCGCCCCGTGAACGACCGCGCCTGGCTGCTCGCGCACGACACCGATCCGTTTCCCGGCGAGGCCTGGCCCGCGTTCGCGGCCCGGCTGTCGCGCCGCACGGCGGGCGAGCCGGTCGCCTACCTGCTGGGCGAGAAAGAATTCCATGGCCTGCAGCTGCAGGTCGATGCCCGTGTGCTGGTGCCGCGCCCCGACACCGAAACGCTGGTCGAGTGGGCCCTCGCCTGCCTCGATGGCCGCCCGGCCCCGCGCGCGCTCGACCTCGGCACGGGCAGCGGCGCGATCGCGCTGGCGCTGCAGCATGCGCGCCCCGATGCACAGGTCGACGCGGTCGACGCCAGCGCCGATGCGCTCGCGGTGGCCCGGGCCAACGCGCAGCGCCTGGGCCTGCCGGTGCGCTTCACCGAATCGAGCTGGCTCGACGGCGCCGCCGACGGCTACGCGGTCATCGCCAGCAACCCGCCGTACATCGCCGCCGGTGATCCGCACCTGCCCGCACTGCGCCATGAGCCGACCCGCGCGCTAGTGGCGGGCGCCGACGGCCTCGACGACATCCGCCAGATCGTGCGCGACGCGCCCGCCCACCTGGCCGACGGCGGCTGGCTGCTGCTGGAGCACGGCCACGACCAGGCCGAGGCGGTGCGCCAGCTGCTGGCCGCGCGCGGCTTCGCCGAAGTGCAAAGCCGCAACGACCTCGCCGGCATCGCGCGCTGCTCCGGCGGCATCTGGCGCACGGTGAAATAATCCCCCCAGCCCACTTTTCTTCAGGAGTCCCCATGTCCGACGCTCAACAACGCATCGACGACCTCGTCAAATCCAACGAACTCGTGCTCTTCATGAAGGGCAACGCCAGCTTCCCGATGTGCGGCTTCTCGGGCCGCGCCATCCAGATCCTCAAGGCCGTGGGTGTCGACACCAAGGCGCTGAAGACCGTCAACGTGCTCGAAGACGACGGCATCCGCCAGGGCATCAAGGAATACAGCAACTGGCCCACCATCCCCCAGCTCTACGTGAAGGGCGAATTCGTGGGCGGCTCGGACATCATGATGGAGATGTACGAGTCGGGCGAGCTGCAGCAGGTGATCGGCGGCGGCGCGTCCGCCTGAGCCTTTCGCTTCTTGTTTGACGGGCGCCGCGCCCCGCGCGCGCCCGAACCCGGTGCCAGTCATGGCACCATGGCGGTCTACAACGTGCCGCCATGACTCTCACCCAAAGCCTGCTCATCATCGCGCTGCTGATCGCGATGAGCGCCTTCTTCTCCCTCGCCGAAATCTGCCTGGCCGCCTCGCGCCGCCTGCGTCTGCGCCAGATGGCCGACGAGGGCGACCCGCGCGCGGAAAAGGTGCTGCGCGTGCAGGAGCAGCCGGGCCACTATTTCACCGTGGTGCAGATCGGCCTGAACGCCGTGGCGATCCTCGGCGGCGTGGTCGGCGAAGGCTCGCTGAGCCCGTATTTCGCCCGCTTCTTCGAGAACTGGCTGAGCGTGGAGGTTGCGGCCAACATCGCCTTCCTGTGCTCGTTCGTGATCGTGATCGCGGTGTTCCTGGTGTTCGCCGACCTGTTCCCCAAGCGGCTCGGCATGAGCAACCCCGAGCAGCTGGCGGTGCGCCTGGTCGGTCCCATGCAGTTGCTGATCACCACCTTCAAGCCGCTGGTGTGGTTCTTCACGCGGTGCACCGACCTGCTCTTCAAGCTGCTCGGCATGCCGATGGCGCGCGACGACAAGATCACCTCGGCCGACATCCTCGCCATGACCGAGGCCGGCGCGCGGGCCGGCGTGCTGGCGGTGCGCGAACAACAGGTGATTGCCAACGTGTTCGAGCTGGAAACGCGCCTCGTCAGCAGCGTGATGACGGCGCGCGACAGCATCGCCTGGTTCCTGCACGACGACCCCGAGTCGGTGCTGCGCGCGCGCATCGTGGCCGAGCCGTTCTCGGCCTACCCGGTGTGCGACGGCGACATCGACCACGTGCTGGGCTACGTGGACGCCAAGGACATGTTCCAGCGCGTGCTCAGCGGCCAGCCGCTGGCCTTCGACCAGGGCCTGACGCTGCACAAGGCGCTGGTGATTCCCGACCGGCTCTCGCTCACCGAGGTGCTCGAGCAGTTCCAGCAGGCGCGCGAAGACTTCGCGATCATCGTCAACGAGTACAGCCTGGTGGTCGGCGTGATCACGCTCAACGACGTGATGAGCACGGTGATGGGCGACCTGGTGTCGACGTCGACGCCCGAAGAAGAACAGATCGTGAAGCGCGACGAGAACTCGTGGCTGATCGACGGCATCACGCCCATCCAGGACGTGCAGCGCGCGCTGCACATCGACGAGCTGCCGCACGCCGAGGAGTACGAAACGCTCGCGGGCTTCCTCATGGTGATGCTGCGCCGCGTGCCCAAGCGCACGGACAGCGTGACCTGGGGCGGCTACACCTTCGAGGTGATGGACGTCGACAGCTACCGCATCGACCAGGTGATGGTGACCAGGGGATCGACCACCGCGAAGGCCGTGGTCGCCGACTGAGCGAACGCCTTCAGGCCGCCGAGCGGTCGCGCTCGCGTTCCTTGTCGACGTACGCCCACAGCCGCTGGTTCGCGAACACGGCGTTCGGGTACGGCGCCCTGCCGCGGCTGCCGTTGTAGCGGCCCAGCGTCATGAACAGGTCGCCCTTCTCGCGGTCGAGGTAGTGGCGCAGGATCACGCAGCCGAAGCGCAGGTTGGTCTGCATGTGGAACAGCTTGGCGGAGTCGCTGTCGCCGATCACGCGGGTCCAGAACGGCATCACCTGCATGTAGCCGCGCGCGCCCGCACTCGACACCGCGAACTTGCGGAAGTTGCTCTCGACCTGGACCAGGCCCAACACCAGGCTCACGTCGAGCCCCGAGCGCTTGGCCTCGTACCAGACGGTCTGCAGGAACTCGATGCGCGTGGCCGGGTCAGCCACCTTCTTGCGCAGGCGTTCGCTCATCTCGCCGAGCCACCGCAGGTACGCGAGGCGGGCCTCGGTGTCGGCAAACTGCGGCACTGGCGGCGCCTTGTTGTGAACGGCCGAGCTCAGTGCGGTGCGCACCGAGTCGATGAGCGGCTCTTCGATCTGCGCGCCGGCCCAGGCCGCTTGCGGCAGCGACAGAGCTGTGAGGGCGCCGGCGGCGGCGCTGCCCAGCAGGCAGCTGCGTCGCGACAGGCCGCCCGCCACGCTCATGCCGCGAGCTTGCCGGCGATGAAGTCGGCGATACCGGCGGCGGGCACCTTGGTGGCCGCGGTGTCGCGTCGACCCTGGTACTCGAGCTGGCCTTCCTTGAGGCCGCGGTCGGAGATGACCACGCGGTGCGGCACGCCGATCAGCTCCCAGTCTGCGAACATCGCACCGGGACGCTCGCCGCGGTCGTCGAGCAGCACGTCGACGCCCTTGGCCAGCAGCTCTTCGTAGAGCGCTTCGGCCGCGACCTTGACCTCGGGGCTGCGGTCCATGCCGATCGGGCAGACCACCACGGTGAACGGCGCCAGCGCGTCGGGCCAGATGATTCCGCGCTCGTCGTGGTTCTGTTCGATGGCGGCGGCCGGCAGGCGCGTGATGCCGATGCCGTAGCAGCCCATCTCGAGGAACTGCGGCTTGCCGCCTTCGTCGAGGTAGGTGGCGTTCATGTCCTTGCTGTACTTGGTGCCGAGCACGAAGACGTGGCCCACTTCGATGCCGCGCTCGATGGCCAGCACGCCCTTGCCGTCGGGCGAGGCGTCGCCGGCGACCACGTTGCGCAGGTCGGCCACCAGGTCGGGCTCGGGCAGGTCGCGGCCCCAGTTGACGCCGGTCATGTGGAAGTCGACTTCGTTGGCGCCGGTGATCCAGTCGGCCAGCACGGCGGCTTCGCGGTCGGCCACGAGCTTGACGGGCTTCTTGAGGTTCAGCGGGCCGAGGTAGCCCGGCTTGCAGCCGAAGTGCTCGTCGATCTCGGCGACGGTGGCAAAGCGGAAGCCCTTGTCGAGGCCCGGCAGCTTGCTGACCTTGATCTCGTTCATGTCGTGGTCGCCGCGCAGCAGCAGCAACCAGACTTGCGCGCCCTTGATGTTGCCGGCCGCGTCAAGGACGTCGGTGGCCAGCACCAGCGACTTGACCGTGGTGGCCAACGGCACGCCGAGCAGCTCGGCCACGTCGGCGCAGGTGGCCTTGCCGGGCGTGGGCGTCTTCTCGAGCGCGTTGGCGGCGGCAGGACGCGGGCCGGCCGGGGCCAGTGCCTCGGCCTTTTCCATGTTGGCGGCGTAGGTGCTGTCGGGGCAGTAGACGATGGCGTCCTCGCCGGTGGCGGCGATCACCTGGAACTCTTCGCTCAGGTCGCCGCCGATGGCGCCGCTGTCGGCCGCGACGGCGCGGTAGCGCAGGCCGAAACGGTCGAAGATGTTGCGGTAGGCCTGCGCCATGATCTGGTAGCTGGCCTTGGCCGCGTCGAGGTCGCGGTCGAAGCTGTAGGCGTCCTTCATGATGAACTCGCGCCCACGCATCAGGCCGAAGCGCGGACGGCGCTCGTCGCGGAACTTGGTCTGGATCTGGTAGAAATTCTTCGGCAGCTGCTTGTAGCTGCGGATTTCCTGGCGCGCGATGTCGGTCACCACCTCTTCGCTGGTCGGCTGGATCACGAAGTCGCGGTCGTGGCGGTCCTTGATGCGCAGCAGCTCGGGGCCCATCTTGTCGAAGCGGCCGGTCTCCTGCCAGAACTCGGCCGGCTGCACCACGGGCATCGCGAGCTCGACGGCGCCGGCGCGGTTCATTTCCTCGCGCACGATCGCTTCGACCTTGCGGATCACGCGCAGGCCCATGGGCATGTACGTGTAGATGCCCGTGCCGAGCTTCTTGATCATGCCGGCGCGCATCATGAGCCGATGGCTCGCGACCTCCGCGTCAGCGGGCGCTTCCTTCAGGGTGGAGACAAAAAATCGGGAAGCTTTCATCGGGATCGCGCAGGTGGGTTCGAAGTGAGGAGGGAGACAGGCACCCCGGATAGACCCTGAGAGCCCGGAACCGGTCGCTTGCCGAGGGCAACCCGGCATGCATAATCGACTCAGTTCAAAAATTGGGGTTTGATTATGCTCGACCGGGACGGCTTCAGGCCCAACGTCGGCATCATCCTGCTCAACCAGAGAAACCAGGTTTTCTGGGGCAAGCGCATACGCACGCATTCCTGGCAGTTTCCGCAAGGCGGCATCGACCGTGGCGAAAGTCCCGAGCAAGCCATGTTCCGGGAACTGCACGAGGAAGTCGGGCTCCATCCGGAGCATGTGCGCATCGTGGCCCGTACCCGCGACTGGTTGCGCTACGAGGTGCCGGATCGGTTCATCCGCCGTGACGCACGGGGCCACTACAAAGGCCAGAAGCAGATCTGGTATCTGCTGCAACTTGTCGGCCACGACTGGGATCTCAACCTGCGTGCCACCGACCATCCCGAATTCGACGCTTGGCGCTGGCATGACTACTGGGTCCCGCTCGACGTGGTCGTCGAGTTCAAGCGCGGCGTCTACGAGATGGCGCTTACCGAGCTTGCTCGCTACCTGCCCCGGCAGGATTTCCGCAACCGCTTCCTGCGCAGCAACGTGCGCGCCCGAGAATTCGAGCGCCACACGCTGGACCATGGAGCACCTGCGGGCCTCGACCTGCCGCCCGGCGGCAGTTTCGATCCGCATCCCGACATTCCTTCTGCGAGCGATGAACCTCCTCCCAAGAACAGCGCGCCTTCTTCTTTCCCGACGCCACGCTGAGCGTGCGCTCGTCATCGCCTGCGTCAGCCTGCTGGCTGCATGCGCCTCCCGCGGCTACGACACCGACAACCCCGACTGGGCCCAGGCCGGCACGCCGCCCGCACCCAAGAGCACGGAGCAGGACAAGGAGTGGGAAGAAACCGCGGTGCCGCCGCCGCCCGCGTTCAGCGAAAGCCGTCTGCTGCCGATCGCGATGCCGCCCTACATGACGCTGAAGTTCGGCGTCGATCCGAACACCATCGCCATCACGAAGGATGGCATCGTGCGTTACGTCGTGGTGGCACAGAACCGGGCCGGCGGTGCCGTCAACGCGTTCTATGAAGGCGTGCGCTGCTCGACGGCAGAGATGAAGAGCTATGCCCGCTACAACAACGGCGCCTGGCAGGAAACGAAGTCGCCCGAGTGGAAGCGCGTGAAGGACATGAACTCCAGCTACGTGCCGGCGCTGGCATCCCAAGGCCTGTGCCGCGGCAACGCGCCGCGCAGCTCGGTCAACGAGATGGTGCAGAACATCCGCAATCCACTGCGCGAAATGCCGTGAACCGGCGGCGGGGCATGGCGCCCCGCCTTGACGATCAACCCGGCATCAACACCATGTTGTCGCGGTGCACCATCTCCGGCTCGGCAGCGTAGCCCAGCAGCCGCTCGAATTCCGCCGAGGGCTTGCGGCACAGCAGCCGGGCCTCCACGCTCGAATAGTTGGCCAGCCCGCGGGCCAGCTCGACACCGTCGACATCGCGCACCGCGATCACGTCGCCGCGCGAGAACTCGCCCGACACGCTCGTCATGCCGATCGGCAGCAGGCTCTTGCCTTCGCCGCGCACCTTGGCGGCCGCGCCGGCGTCGACGATGACAGCACCGCGCAACTGCAGGTGATCGGCCATCCAGCGCTTGCGCGCCTGGTGCTTGGCGGTCTGCGCCACCAGCAGCGTGCCGATGGATTCACCGCGCGTGAGCCGCAGCAGCGCGTCGGCTTCGCGGCCCCAGGCGATGACCGTCGAAGCACCGGAACCCGCCGCGCGCTTGGCCGCGAGGATCTTGGTGATCATGCCGCCCCGCCCGATGCTCGAGCCGGCACCGCCCGCCATGGCTTCGAGCGCCGAGTCGCCTGCAGCGGCCTCGTGCACAAACTTGGCGTCGGGGTCCTTGCGCGGGTCGGCCGTGTACAGGCCCTTCTGGTCGGTCAGGATGATCAGGGCATCCGCTTCGACCAGGTTGGCGACCAGCGCGCCGAGCGTGTCGTTGTCGCCAAACTTGATCTCGTCGTTGACCACGGTGTCGTTCTCGTTGATCACCGGCACCACGCCCAGGCGCAGCAGCGTGACGAGGGTCGAGCGTGCGTTGAGGTAGCGCTCGCGGTCTGCGAGGTCGGCATGCGTGAGAAGCACCTGTGCGCTGCCGATCTGGTTCTCGCGCAGCTTGGTCTCGTACATCTGGGCCAGGCCCATCTGCCCGACGGCCGCCGCGGCCTGCAACTCGTGGATCGCGTGCGGCCGGGTCTTCCAGCCCAGGCGCTTCATGCCTTCAGCAATGGCGCCGCTCGACACCATGACCACCTCGCGCCCGTCGCGCACCAGCTGCGCCAGCTGCCGGCACCACTCGCCGATGGCGGCTTCATCGAGGCCGCGCCCCTCGTTGGTGACGAGGCTGGAGCCCACCTTGACGACGATACGGCGGGCATCCCGCAAGGCAGTGGAACCGGAATTCGAGGTCATGAAGGAAGAAGGCGTGTTTCAGGGATGCAGCCTGCGCTGCTTGCTATCCATTTTGCAGCACCGAAGGCGCCGCGACGCCTTCAGTTTCCTTCGGGCGGCAGCGGAACGAAGCGCGGATCGACCTCGACGGTTTCGTGCTCGGCCACCTGCTGCGCCTTGACCTGCTGGTACACAGCCTTGATCAGGTGCTCGCAACCCTCGCGCGTGAGCGCCGAGATCTCGAAGACCGGGCCCTTGAAGCGGAGGCGCTTGACGAAGTCTTTAACCAGCGCAGCGCGCTCATCGCCAGGCACCATGTCGAGCTTGTTCAGCACCAGCCAGCGCGGCTTTTCGTAAAGCGCGGCATCGTACTTCTTCAGCTCGCCCACGATGGCCTTGGCCTGGGCGACCGGGTCAACGGCATCGTCGAACGGAGCCATATCGACCACGTGCAGCAGCAGGCGCGTGCGCTGCAAGTGCCGCAGGAACAGGTGCCCGAGGCCGGCGCCTTCGGACGCGCCTTCGATCAGGCCGGGCAGGTCGGCGACCACGAAGCTTTGCTCCGGACCGACGCGCACCACACCCAGGTTGGGGTGCAGCGTGGTGAAGGGGTAGTCCGCGATACGGGGACGGGCATTCGAGATGGCGCTGATCAGGGTCGACTTGCCCGCGTTGGGCATGCCCAGCAGGCCCACGTCGGCCAGCACCTTGAGCTCGAGCTTGAGGCTCTTCTTCTCGCCGGGCCAGCCAGGCGTCTTCTGGCGCGGCGCACGGTTGATCGCGCTCTTGAAGCGCATGTTGCCGAAACCGCCGTCACCGCCCTTGGCGATCGTGACGACCTCACCTTCCGTGAGCATCTCGTACAAGACCTCGCCGGTTTCGGCGTCGGTGATGATCGTGCCGACCGGCATCCTGAGGACGATGTCATCGCCCGCAGCGCCGAACATGTCGGAGCCCATGCCGTGCTCGCCGCGCTTGGCTTCGTGCCGGCGCGAATAGCGAAAATCGACCAGGGTGTTGAGGTTCGAATCGGCCACCGCGAACACGTGGCCACCACGGCCGCCGTCGCCGCCGTTGGGGCCGCCGAACTCTTTGTACTTCTCATGTCGGAACGACACGCAGCCGTTGCCGCCATCGCCCGCGGCGATGTCGATGAAGGCTTCGTCGACGAACTTCATGGGATGTCCAGTTTACAAATGAAGAAGCCCCGGCAATGCGGGGCCTCGGAAAGATCGAAGTGACTAGCGGGGCTTAGGCCGCGGGCGTCACGTTGACCATGTGCTTGTTCAGCGCACCCTTGTGACCGAACGACACGTGGCCGTCGACCAGGGCGAAGAGCGTGTGGTCCTTGCCCACGCCGACGTTCACGCCGGGGTGGAACTGGGTGCCGCGCTGGCGCACGATGATCGAGCCTGCGCTGATCAGTTCGCCGCCGAAGGCCTTCACGCCGAGCATCTTGGGCTTGGAATCGCGCCCGTTTCGCGTTGAGCCGCCGCCTTTTTTCTGTGCCATGGAATGTGCTCCTTAGCCGGCGATCGCGCCGATTTGCAGTTCGGTGAACTGCTGGCGATGGCCTTGACGTTTTTGATAGTGCTTGCGACGGCGCATCTTGAAGATGCCGACCTTGTCGTGCTTGCCGTGCGACAGTACCGTGACTGTCACCGTTGCGCCGGACACCAGGGGCGTGCCAACCTTGATTTCAGCGCCGTTTCCGACAGCCAGAACCTGGTCGATCACGATTTCCTGGCCTACGTCCGCAGCAATCTGTTCTACTTTAATTTTTTCGCCGGAAGCAACGCGATATTGCTTGCCGCCGGTTTTTATGACCGCGTACATGTAAACCTCTTAGAAATGAGTCCCCGCAGCGAATTCCGCAGAGCCCAAGATTATAGCGCGCTTTGCGAACGCTCACCACCCCGACTCTGAGACGCACCGGGGATTCGTGCACGGCTCCCTATAATTCCGGCGTTCCGGCCTCCAGGGCCGCCCTCATCTTCGCAGCGCCCCGCGCCTTCGCTTTGCCAGTTCCCGCCGCCGACACCTCCCCCACCGCCACTGTGCTGGACCTGATTGCCGGCGACATGGTCGAAGTCGACCGTGTGATCGCCCAGCGCCTGAACACCGGCGTCCCGCTGGTCAGCCAAGTCTCGCAATACATCATCTCGGCCGGCGGCAAGCGGTTGCGGCCGGCGCTGCTGCTGCTCATGGCAGGCGCACTCGGCTACACCGGCGAACAGCGCTTCAACCTGGCGGCCGTGGTGGAGTTCATCCACACCGCAACCTTGTTGCACGACGACGTGGTCGACGAATCGACCCTGCGCCGAGGCCGCGCCACCGCCAACGAATCCTTCGGCAACCCTGCCAGCGTGCTGGTGGGCGACTTCCTGTACTCGCGCGCCTTCCAGATGATGTTGGATGCAAACAACATGCGCATCATGCAGATCCTGGCCGAAGCGACCAACGTGATCGCGGAAGGCGAAGTGCTGCAGCTGATGAACATGCACGACGCCTCCCTGGACGAAGCAGCGTACCTGCGCGTCATCCGCTCCAAGACCGCCAAGCTCTTCGAGGCAAGCACCCGGCTGGCGGCCGTGCTGGCCGGCACCACACCCGAGGTCGAAGAAGCCTGCGCCACCTACGGGCAAGCGCTGGGCACCGCCTTCCAGGTGATCGACGACGTGCTCGACTACGCAGGTGACGCCCACGAAACCGGAAAGAACGTCGGCGACGATCTGCGCGAAGGCAAGACCACCTTGCCGCTGATCTTCGCCATGCAGCGTGGCACGCCCGAACAGAGCGCACTGGTGCGCGCGGCCATCGAGGCCGGCGACACCGCACAGCTAGGGAAAATCGTCGAAATCGTTCGCGAAACCGGCGCCCTGGAAGCCTCGCGCGCCGCCGCAGCCGCAGAGGCCGAACGCGCGATTCATGCGTTGCGCGACCTTCCGTCGAATTTGCACGCTTCAGGTTTGCTACAATTAGCGGCTCAGTTGCTTGAGCGACGTGCCTGAACACCTCACCAGAGTTGGCCTCTAGGACGATTTCATTTTTGCAACCAATCGGGGTGTAGCTTAGCCTGGTAGAGCGCTACGTTCGGGACGTAGAGGCCGGAGGTTCGAATCCTCTCACCCCGACCAGTTTTTCTCGACTGGTCCAGTTAATGTCAGCTCCTGTTGCTGTGTAACGATTTACAGCACAGGCGTGTTCAGCGATGATCGTGAAGCACTTTTTCACATCTTTTGCATTCGCTGAATGGCCGCTGCCGAAATTCCCGTTAAAGAAACTACGCAGATCGCCCTTCCCGGCTTGGCGCGCGCCTTGGTGTCCGCCGGCAAGCTTGCAGCGAAATCAGCCGAAGAGATCTATCAGAAGTCGCTGAGCGGGCGCACCAGTTTCATCGCCGAACTGACCGGCACCGGCGCCGTCTCGGCCGCGGACCTCGCCCATACTCTGTCGAGCGCCTTCGGCGCCCCGCTGCTCGATCTCGATGCCATCGATCACCAGCGCCTGCCCAAGGACCTGCTCGATCCGAAGCTCTGCCACGCCTACCGCATCGTCGTTCTCAGCAAGCGCAACAACCGCCTGATCGTCGCGACGGCCGACCCGTCGGACCAGCAGGCTGCGGAGAAGATCAAGTTCGCCTCGCAGATGGGCGTCGACTGGGTCATCGCGGAGTACGACAAGCTCTCGCGCATGATCGAGGCCGCCGCAGCCAGCGCAGCCGAAACCATCAACAGCATCGTCGGCACCGAGTTCGAATTCGACGATGTCACGGCCGACACCTCGGGCGACGCGAATGAGCAGGCCATCGCCGAAGTCGAAGACGCACCCGTGGTGCGCTTCCTGCACAAGATGCTGCTCGACGCAGTGAGCATGCGGGCCTCGGACATTCACTTCGAGCCTTACGAACACCACTACCGGGTGCGCTTCCGGGTCGACGGCGAGCTGCGCGAAATCGCCAGCCCGCCCACGGTCATCAAGGACAAGCTAGCGTCGCGCATCAAGGTCATTTCGCGGCTCGACATCTCGGAAAAGCGCGTACCGCAAGACGGCCGCATGAAGCTCAAGATCGGCCCCGACCGCGTGATCGACTTCCGCGTGAGCACATTGCCCACGCTGTTCGGCGAGAAGATCGTCGTGCGTATCCTGGACCCGAGCAGCGCGCGCATGGGCATCGACGCTCTGGGCTACGACGCCGACGAGAAAGAGCGGCTCCTTCATGCCATCGGCCGCCCCTACGGAATGGTGCTGGTGACCGGCCCCACGGGCTCGGGCAAGACCGTGTCGCTGTACACCTGCCTGAACCTGCTCAACCAGCCGGGCGTCAACATCGCGACGGCGGAAGACCCGTCGGAAATCAACCTGCCCGGCGTCAACCAGGTCAACGTCAACGAGAAGGCCGGCCTCACCTTCGCGGCCGCGCTGCGCGCCTTCCTGCGGCAGGATCCCGACATCATCATGGTCGGCGAAATCCGCGACCTCGAAACCGCCGACATCTCGATCAAGGCCGCACAGACCGGCCACTTGGTGCTGTCGACGCTGCACACCAACGACGCCCCGACCACGCTGACGCGCATGCGCAACATGGGCATCGCACCGTTCAACATCGCGTCGAGCGTGATCCTGATCACCGCGCAACGCCTGGCGCGCCGGCTGTGCATGCTGTGCCGTGTGCCGATCGACATCCCGCGCGAAGCCCTGCTTGAGGCCGGCTTCAACGAGGAAGACATCAACGGCACCTGGAAGCCGTACCGCCCGGTCGGCTGCGCCGCCTGCAGCGGCGGCTACAAGGGCCGGGTCGGCATCTACCAGGTGATGCCGATTACGGAAGCCATCCAGGAAATCATCCTGCGCGATGGCAGCGCACTGGACATCGCGAACCAATCCGAAGCCGAAGGCGTGCGCTCGCTGCGCCAATCCGGCCTTCGCAAAGTCATGCAGGGCCTCACTTCGCTCGAAGAAGTCGTGGCCTGCACCAACCTATAACGAACACACTGAACCGGAGATCGAATGGCAACAGTGGCATCCTCCCGCTCCCAGGTCACGCACAAGGAATTCGTCTTCGAATGGGAAGGCAAGGACCGCAACGGCAAGCTGGTGCGTGGCGAACTTCGCGCCGCCGGAGAAAACCAGGTCCAGGCGGCATTGCGTCGCCAAGGCGTGCTGGCCTCCAAGATCAAGAAGCGCCGCATGCGCTCGGGCAAGTCGATCAAGCCCAAGGACATTGCGATCTTCACGCGCCAGCTCGCGACCATGATGAAAGCCGGCGTGCCGCTGCTGCAGTCCTTCGACATCGTCGGCCGCGGCAACGCCAACCCGAGCGTCGCCAAGCTGCTGAACGACATCCGCAGCGATGTCGAGACCGGCACGTCGCTGTCGGCGGCCTTCCGCAAGTTTCCGAAGTACTTCGACAACCTGTATTGCAACCTGGTGGAAGCCGGTGAAGCGGCCGGTATTCTGGAAGACCTGCTCGATCGCCTGGCCACCTACATGGAGAAGACCGAGGCGATCAAGTCGAAAATCAAGTCGGCGCTGATGTATCCGACCTCGGTGGTCGTCGTGGCCTTCGTGGTGGTCGCGATCATCATGATCTTCGTGATTCCCGCGTTCAAGCAGGTGTTCTCTTCATTCGGCGCCGACCTGCCCGCACCGACGTTGATCGTGATGGCGATCAGCGAGTTTTTTGTTTCCTATTGGTGGCTGATCTTCGGCGTGATCGGTGGCGGCATCTACTTCTTTCTGCAAGCCTGGAAACGCAACGAGCGCGTCCAGAAGGTCATGGACCGCCTGTTGCTGCGCCTCCCCATCTTCGGCACGCTGATCGAGAAGTCCTGCATCGCCCGCTGGACCCGCACGCTCGCCACCATGTTCGCGGCCGGCGTTCCGCTGGTCGAGGCCCTCGACTCCGTGGGTGGCGCCTCGGGCAACTCGGTGTACGGCGATGCCACCGCCAAGATCCAACAGGAAGTCTCGACCGGCACCAGCCTGACGACGGCCATGACCAACGTCAACCTGTTCCCTTCGATGGTGATCCAGATGACCGCCATCGGTGAAGAATCAGGCTCGATCGATCACATGCTCGGCAAGGCCGCGGACTTCTACGAGTCTGAAGTTGACGACATGGTCGCCGGTCTCTCCAGCCTGATGGAACCCATCATCATCGTGTTCCTGGGCGTCATCATCGGTGGCATCGTGGTGTCGATGTACCTGCCCATCTTCAAGCTCGGCCAGGTCGTCTGATGCTGGTGTCGCAAGGGTTCGACACCGCATTGGCCGGTGTGTTGGGGCTATTGATCGGCAGCTTCCTCAACGTGGTGATCTATCGCACCCCCGTCATGATGTACCGGGGCTGGCTGAGCGATGCGGTCGCCAACCTCATGTCATCGAAGGACATGCCCTCGCTCTGGTCGCTGGTCTTCGGCCCGAAGGCCCTGCCGCCGGCAGGTCTCGAAGCGGCGGCCGACAAAGCCGCCGAAGCCCTCGAGAAGCTGCCACCTTTCGACCTGTCGCGCCCTGCTTCGCGCTGCGGCGCCTGCGGCCACCGGATCCGCTGGTACCAGAACATCCCGGTGCTGAGCTACCTTCTGCTGCGCGGCCGATGCGCCAGCTGCAAGACGTCGATCAGCCCTCGCTATCCCCTCGTCGAGCTGATCACGGGCGCACTGTTCGCTCTGTGCGCGCATCGTTTCGGCATCACCCCGACCGGCGCGCTCTGGGCGGCCTTCGGCGCCGTGCTGATCTGCCAGTTCCTGATCGACTTCGACACGCAGTTCCTGCCCGATGCGTTGAACTATCCGCTGCTCTGGCTGGGCCTGATCGGCGCCGCCATGGGCTGGACCGGCGTCAGCCTGAGCGCTGCAGTCTGGGGGGCGGTGTTCGGCTACCTGAGCCTGTGGCTTGTGTACCATGGCTACCGCCTGGCCACAGGCAAGGAAGGCATGGGACATGGGGACTTCAAACTGCTCGCCGCATTGGGCGCCTGGCTCGGCGCTGATTACCTCATCGCGATCATCCTCGTGTCGTCGGTGGTGGGCGCCGTGATCGGCCTCACGCTGCGCTTCGCCGGCAAGCTGGCCCACAAGGACATCCCCATCGCCTTCGGCCCCTTCCTGGCCGGTGCCGGGCTGATCTGCCTCGTGGCCGGTCCCGCCGTCGTGAAGCAGTGGATTCCTTTCGCCTTCCCTTTCGGGGCCTTGGCCCTCTGACAACGACAACGGCATGGCGGTGAAGCGCATCGGCCTGACCGGCGGCATCGGCAGCGGCAAAAGCACGGTCGCGTCGCTGCTGATGGCCGAAGGGGCGGTGCTGGTCGACACCGACGCCATCGCACGCAGCATCGCGCAGGCCGGCGGCATTGCGATGCCCGCCCTCGAGGCCACGTTCGGCCCTTCAGTCATCGCCCCCGACGGCAGCCTCGACCGAGCTGCCATGCGCCAGCTGGTGTTCACCGATGCGGGCGCCAAGGCCCGCCTCGAAGCCATCCTGCACCCGCTGATCGGCACCGAAACCCAGCGTCAGGCAGCGGTGGCCGGCGACGATGCCGTCGTCGTGTTCGATGTGCCCTTGCTGGTCGAATCCGGCCGCTGGCGCGCCCTCGTGGACCGCGTGCTGGTGGTCGATGCCCGGGAAGAAACACAGTTGCAGCGTGTGATCGCGCGTTCGGGCTGGGCACCCGAAGCGGTGCGTGCCGTGATCGCCCAGCAGGCTCCGCGCAAGGCACGCCGGGCCGCCGCCGACGCCGTGATTTACAACGAGTCACTGACGCTCGCGGAACTAGGCACCGAGGTGCGGGGTCTCTGGAAGCTGTGGGCCGCGGCCACCACGCGATAATCCGAGACCAGCCGCCCCGGCGGCTCTATAACGATTACGACAAAAAGGCGCTCGCCACTGCAGTGCCCTCCCCGAGATGCTTTTCAACTCGTATCCCTTCATTTTTGTCTATTTCCCGCTGGTCCTGATCGGGTTCTTCCTGATCGGCAAGCGCAACACCCGCGCCGCCGCCGGCTTCCTCGGACTGGCCTCGCTGTTCTTCTACGGCTGGTGGAGCGTGCAGGCCCTGCCGCTGCTGCTGGGCTCCATCTGCGTCAACTACTGGTTCGGCCTGCAGCTGACACCCGCGCCGGGCCGCAACGACCGCAAGCGCAAGACGCTGCTGATCACCGCGCTGGTGATCAACCTGGGCGTGCTGGCCGTCTTCAAGTACACCAACTTCTTCCTGGAAAACGTCGATGCCGGGCTGGTCGCGGCGGGCTTCACGCCAATCGAGTTGGTGCACATCGTGCTGCCGATCGGAATCTCGTTCTACACCTTCACGCAGATCGCCTTCCTGGTCGACTGCTGGCAGGGCAAGGTGCACGAGCGCAGCTTCATCCACTACATGCTGTTCGTCACCTACTTCCCGCACCTGATCGCGGGCCCGGTGCTGCACCACGCACAAATGATGCCGCAGTTCGCGAACCCCGCGACCTACCGGATGGACCCGAACAAGGTCGCGATCGGCATCGCGATCTTCGTCTTCGGCCTGGCCAAGAAGCTGCTGATCGCCGACCCCATGGGGCAGTACGCCGACCTGATGTTCAACGGCGTTCACAAGGGCATCGAGCCCACGCTGTACACCGCATGGTTCGGTGCGCTGGCCTACACGCTGCAGATCTATTTCGACTTCTCGGGCTACTCGGACATGGCCGTCGGCCTCTCGATGTGCCTGGGCGTGCAGCTGCCGCTCAACTTCCGCTCGCCCTACAAGTCGACCAACATCATCGAGTTCTGGCGCCGCTGGCACATCTCACTGTCGACCTTCCTGCGCGACTACCTCTACGTGCCGCTGGGCGGCAACCGCAAGGGTCCAGCGCGGCGCTACCTGAACCTGTTCCTCACGATGCTGCTGGGCGGCCTGTGGCACGGCGCGGCCTGGACCTACGTGGTCTGGGGTGCGATGCACGGCGCGTTCCTGATGATCAACCACCTCTGGAACGCCAAGGTCCGCCGCAACGCCACCCCGGGCCGCATCGCGCGCGTGCTGGGCTGGCTGCTGACCTTCCTGTGCGTGGTGGTGGCCTGGATCGTCTTCCGCGCCGACGGCATGACCACGGCCATGTCCATCTACAAGGGCATGCTCGGTATGCACGGCGCGCCGGCGTCGGCGTTCAGCGAGTTCGGCAAGGTGCCGTTCCGCAAGCCCGAGTTCTTCCAGCTCATGCTGGTGGCGATCGTCATCTGCCTCACGCTGCCGCCGACCATCACGCTGGAGCGCTGGATTCCCCATCCGAAGTCGATGGCCGGCCGCCCGGTGATGGCGCGCCTGTCGACCGCGGTGCTCGCCATCGGTACCTTCGCACTGTTCGCGTGGTGCGTTTCGAAGCTGGGCGGCTACAGCCCCTTCCTCTATTTCCAATTCTGATTCGACATGACGACGACGACGCCCGCGAAAGTCTGGCTGCGCTTCTTCCTCATCGGCTACTTCGTCCTGATGGCCCTGTGGATCATTTCGCTCACCAGTCCGGTCCCCTACGGCGACCTCACGCGCATCGGACGCCTGTCCGAACGCGAATTCGGCTGGCGCGATCCGCCGCCCAAGGTCGACCCGGTCTACCTCGCCAGCACGCCCATCGAACAGGCGGACGTGATGGTCGTGGGCGACAGCTTTTCCATGACGCACCGCTGGCAGTCCGTGCTCGCCAAGGCCGGCTACCGCGTCTCGACCTCCTACTGGGGCCAGTACGGCGAATCACTGTGCGGCGACTTCAGCCAGTGGGTCCAAGACTCCGGCTTCAAAGGCAAGCTGGTCATCATCGAGAGCGTGGAGCGCCTGCTGGACATGCGCATGCGCTACAGCGAGCGCTGCAAAGATGGCAAGACCATCTTCCCCTACAGCGCCAAGGCCGAACCCCTGATCGAGCCCGACGAGACCGTGCCGGCCTTCGCGCCCAACTGGGAAGTGCAGTACATGACCGGCGTCGTCACCTACTACCACACCTGGAAGGCCAAGAACTCGCCGGTAGACACCTATTTCGACCGTGACACCTGGGTAAGGAAAGTACCCGACGGTTGCAAATTCTTCTCGCATCGCCAGTGCGACCGGATGCCGTTCTTCCAGGAAGACGAAGACAATGGCCCGTTGACCCCCGAGACGCTGGCGCGAATGAAGACCTTCACCCAGGCGCACAGCACCCTCCCGATCCTGTGGATGGTGGTGCCCAACAAGACGACGGTCTACATCAAGCCCGACTTCTCGAAAGACTTCGAAAGCGGCTTCCGCGACGCGAAGCTCGGCCCCGACCTTTACGCCTTCACCCGCGAAAAGCACACGCAGATCCGCGACTTCTACTTCTCGAACGACACGCACATGTCCATGCACGGACAGCTCGCACTCGGCGAGCGCATGCTGGCCGCGGTGCGCGAAGTGATGCCCACACCCCCTTCGAAATCGCCCTGAAGTTATGATTCCGCGACAGGAAACCGACAAATACGCGTGATCCTCTACGAGTACCCCTTCAACGAGCGCATTCGCACGTACCTGAGGCTGGAGCATCTGTTCCGCCGCCTCGGGGAACTGGTGCCCTCGGAATCGCCGCTTTCGCACCACTACGCCCTGGTCACGATTTTCGAGATCATGGATGTGGCGGCGCGCGCCGACCTCAAGGCCGACGTGCTGCGCGACCTCGACAAGCACAAGAACGTCTTCAACAGCTACCGGGGCAATCCGGCCATCGCCGAGACGGTGCTGAACCAGGTCGTCGACCAGCTCGAACGCAACTTCAGCGCGCTCAACGGCGTGGCCGGCAAGGCGGGACAGTCACTCACCGAGAACGAGTGGCTCATGAGCATCCGCAGCCGCGCCGGCATTCCGGGCGGCACCTGCGAATTCGACCTGCCCGCCTACTACGCCTGGCAGCACCGCGCACCGCCCAGCCGCCGCGCCGACCTGGAACGCTGGTCGAACACGCTGTCGCCACTGGCCTCGTCGATCTACCTGCTGCTCAAGCTGCTGCGCGACGCCGACGTGCCCTACAAGGTGATCGCCACCCATGGGCAGTTCCAGCAGAACCTGCCGCAGGGGCGCAGCTTCCAGCTGCTGCGGCTGCGCATCGATCCCAAGCTGGGCCTCGTCCCGGAAATCAGCGGCAACCGCCTCATGGTCTCCGTTCGGCTCATGCGGCACGAAGCCGACGACCGCCTGCACGCGAGCACACAAGACACCCCCTTCGAACTGACCCTCTGCGCATGAGGCCCGGTGTGAGCAAGAAGAAAGAAGACGAACGCATCGTCCGCTGCCCGAACTGCGGCGGCGACAGCATCTACGCCGAGCGCAACCCGTTCCGGCCGTTCTGCAGCGCACGCTGCAAGGGCATCGATTTCGGCGCCTGGGCCAGCGAGGAGTTCCGGATGCCCGCCGAAGCGCCGCCCGACGAAGAGCCTTTCGGCGATCCCAAGCTGACGCAATAGCCTGGGTTGCCCGGCACCGCAGCCCCAGGCTGCGGGCTCGTCGTCAGTTGGCCGTCGCGGGCTGCACGCCCTCTTCCAGGAACACCTTGTCCAGGTAAGTCGCGAACTGCCGCGTGAACGCAGGCCGCAGATGGCCGTGGTCCTTGTAGGCCGGCGCACCGTCGGGCATCGTCCGCGGGCACTGGCCGTCCTTGCACAGGGCGCCCAGCACGTCGATCGCTTCCGCACCGCTGGCAGCCGCGATCTGCAGGAGCCGCTGGTTGAGCTTCACCTGGTCGGCCAGCACAGGCGCTGTCGGCGAATTCCCCACCACCGACAGCGTGCGCAGGCGGCTGCCTTCGATCATGCGGCGGGGTTCGAAATCGTCGCCCAGCGCGTTGTCCAGCAGCAGATAAACCTTTTTCTTCTGCTTGACCAGCTCGGTCACCCACGCCTGCAACGCCACCAGCGAGGGCTCGATGCCGGCGCGATCGCCGCGGGTCAGGGAGAGCGAGGCGCCGTTCTCGCGCAGCACGTAGTCCAGTGGGAACTCGCCCGTGAAGTAGCAGTTCCAGCAGCTCCCGATCACCACGGTGTCGATCTGCGGATCGCGCGCCATCGCCATCCATTGGTCGCGGGCCGGGCCGCAGCCGGGGTTCTGTTCGGCGAAGACGTTCGGAATGGCCGGGCACGCGCCGTAGGTGAAGAAGTACGTGGTCGCCATGCGCTCGGGCGCGATGCGCGCCAGCTCTGCGGCACGGGGGCCGTATTCGATGACGTGGCTGTCGCCGATCAGCAGCACCTTGCGGGCGCCGTTGCCGATGCGGTTCACCGCGTAGGGACCGACGTTTTCCGAGGAGAAGCCGCTGTAGTAGTCGCCGTCCACCGTCGCATCCGTCACCTTCTGCAGCAGCTCGCTGTTGTGGCGCGCCGGCAGGCCATTCATCACGGCCACGCCGGCCACGGCCACGAAGGCACCCGTTCCCACGAGCGTGCGCAGCATGCCCACGCCGACGCGAGCCCGCGTGAACCGTTCGATGAAGCGGTAAGTCAGCCAGGCCAGCAGCACGCTCGCCACCACCATCGTCACGCGCGTGCCTACCGACGGCTCCGCGCCCTTGACGATCCGCGCGTAGACCAGCAGCGGCCAGTGCCACAGGTACAGCGGATAGCTGATGAGGCCGATCCACACCATCGCGCGGTTCGAGAGGAAATACTTGTTCAGCACGCCCGTCGGGCCGGCCGCGATGCAGCTCACCGCGCCCAGCGTCGGCAGCAGCGCCCACCAGCCGGGGAAGGCTTTGTCGCTGCGGATCATCACGAGGCCGAGCACGATCAGGCCCACGCCCAGCAGCGACTGCACATGGCTGCGCCAGATGTTCGGCACCGAAGGCTTGAGCCGCATGCAGGCCAGGATGCCGCCCACCATCAGCTCCCAGAAGCGCGAAGCGGGCGAGTAGAAGGCCGCCGTGCGGAACGGGTGGATCGTCGTCACGTTGATGAGGAACGACACCACGGCCAGCACCCACAACACCCGCACGATCGGCCAGCGCCGGCGCCAGGCCAGGCCGAGCAGCAGCGGCCAGAAAATGTAGAACTGCTCCTCGATGCCCAACGACCACAGGTGCAGCAGCGGCTTGGTCTCGGCGGCCGTGTCGAAGTAACCGGCCTCGCTCCAGAAGACGAAGTTGGCCACGAAGCCCACGCCGCCCAGCGCCTGCTTGCCCAGCTCGAGGAATTCCTTGTTCAGCAGCACGTACCAGCCGAAGGCGAGCACGCCCGCCAGCACCAGCATCAGCGCCGGGAAGATGCGGCGGATGCGGCGTGCATAGAAATCGCGGTAGCTGAAATCGCCGGCCGCGTGGCTCTGCATGATGATCGTCGTGATCAGGAAACCCGAGATCACGAAGAAGATGTCGACGCCGATGAAGCCGCCAGGCAGCAGCTTCGGAAACGCGTGGAAGATGACCACCGAGGCCACGGCCACGGCGCGCAGGCCGTCGATGTCGGCACGGTACTTGGGATGCATATCTCTTACTTCTCGACCACGGTCGTGCCGTGCGTCGTCAGGCGACGGTCGACACCGCCTCGGCGGCCGACGCGGGCAGGCCGCGTTCCTCGACCAGCCACGCCAGCACCGGCAACGCGCCCGGCAACACCGGCGCCACGTCGAGCGGCAGTTGCTGCCAGGCCATGGCCTGGCTCTCGCGCATTTCGAATTCGCCGGTCCAGTCCGTCACCTTGCACCAGTGCAGGCGCACCAGCGCGTGCGGGTAGTCGTGCTCGGTGACCTTCCAGACCTCGGCGCCACCGATGGTGATGCCCAGTTCTTCCTGCAGCTCGCGGCGCAGGGCTTCTTCGACCGTTTCGCCGGCCTCGATCTTGCCGCCCGGAAACTCCCAGTAGCCCGCGTAGGCCTTGCCTTCGGGCCGGGTGGTGAGCAGCAGCGCATCGTCGGCCAGCCGGATCAGCACGCCGACGGCCACTTCGGTGTGCTTGCGCACCGATTCCACAGCCTCGCTCACGCGCCGGCCCGCCCTGCGTAGTCACGTGCGAACTGGTAGGCCACACGGCCGCTGCGCGAGCCGCGCTCCAGTGCCCACACGAGCGCCTCGGGCCGTGCCGCCGCAATGGCCGCGTCGTCGACGCCGAACGACGAGAGCCACTGGCCCACGATCGTCAGGTATTCGTTCTGGCTGAAGGGATAGAAGCTCACCCAGAGGCCGAAGCGCTCCGACAGCGAAATCTTCTCTTCGATCACTTCGCCCGGATGCACCTCGCCGTCGTCCGTGTGCTTGTACGTGAGGTTGTCCTTCATGTACTCGGGCAGCAGGTGACGGCGGTTGCTGGTCGCGTAGATCAGCACGTTGGGCGTCGATGCGGCAATCGATCCGTCGAGGATCGACTTGAGCGCCTTGTAGCCCGGCTCGCCCTCGTCAAAGCTCAGGTCGTCGCTGAAGACGATGAACTTCTCGGGACGCTGCGACACCACCTCGACGATGTCGGGCAGGTCGACCAGCTCGGCCTTGTCGACTTCGATCAGACGCAGGCCCTGCGGCGCATAGGCCTGCAGGCAGGCGCGGATCAGCGACGACTTGCCCGTGCCGCGTGCGCCGGTCAGCAGCACGTTGTTGGCTGGCTTGCCTTCGACGAACTGGCGCGTGTTGCGCTCGATCTTTTCCTTCTGGACGTCGATTTCCTTCAGCGAATCGAGCGCCATCGTGGCCACGTGCTTCACGGGCTCCAGCACGCCATGGCCGGAGTTGCGACGGCGGTAGCGCCAGGCGATCGACGCGTTCCAGTCGGGAGGGGCCGACAGCGGTTGCGGCAGGATCGATTCGATGCGGCCGATGAGCTGCTCGGCGCGCTCGATGAGCTTCTGGAACTGCTCGTTCATGACCGGTAGTCGGCGTTGATCGTGACGTACTCGTGGCTGAAGTCGCAGGTCCACACGGTTTCGCTGGCGGTGCCGCGGCCCAGGCCGATGCGCACGGTGATTTCGCTCTGCTTCATCACGCGCTGGCCGTCTTCCTCGCGGTACGACGGGTTGCGCCCGCCCTTCACGGCCACATGCACGTCGTCCAGGAACAGGTCGATGCCGGTCTGGTCGAGGTCGGCAATGCCGGCATAGCCGACGGCCGCCAGGATGCGGCCCAGGTTCGGGTCGCTGGCGAAGAAGGCGGTCTTGACCAGCGGCGAATGCGCCACGGCGTAGGCCACCTGACGGCACTCGGCCGTGTCCTTGCCGCCGTCGACCTGGATGGTGATGAACTTGGTCGCGCCTTCGCCGTCGCGCACGATGGCTTGCGCCAGCAGGCGGGCCACGTCGCGCATCGCGGCCACGAGCGCCTGGCCGTCGGCCGAGTCGAGCGAGGTGATGGTCGCGTGCGCGGCCTTCTGCGTGGCAATGACCACGAAGGAGTCGTTGGTCGAGGTGTCGCCGTCGATGGTCACGCGGTTGAACGAGGCGTCGGCCAGCTGCTTGGCCAGCGGCTGGATCAGCGACGGGTCGATCTTTGCGTCGGTCGCCATGAAGCCGAGCATGGTCGCCATGTTCGGGCGGATCATGCCGGCACCCTTGCTGATGCCGGTGATGGTGACCGTGGCGCTGCCGATCTGCACCCGGCGGCTGAACGCCTTCGGGATCGTGTCGGTGGTCATGATGCCTTCGGCGGCACGGCCCCAATTGTTCTCCGACGCGTCGGCCAGCGCGGCCGGCAGGCCGGCTTCGATGCGGTCCACGGGCAGCGGCTCCATGATCACGCCGGTCGAGAACGGCAGGATCTGCTCGGGCGCCAGCTCCAGGTGGCGCGCCAGCGCGATGCAGGTCGAGCGCGTGCGCATCAGGCCGTCTTCGCCGGTGCCGGCGTTGGCGTTGCCGGTGTTGATCACCATCGCGCGGATGCCGTAGTTGGCCGCCAGGTGGTCGCGGCAGACCTGCACCGGCGCGGCGCAGAAACGGTTCTGCGTGAACACGCCGCCGACCGCCGAGCCTTCGTCGATCAGCACGACGGTCAGGTCCTTGCGGTTGGCCTTGCGCACGCCGGCTTCGGCCACGCCGATGCGGACGCCGGGCACCGCGAACAAGGCGGCAGGATCGGGAGCGGACAGGTTCACGGGCATGGAATTTCTCTCAATGAAAAGTGCGGGACTTCAGCTCAGCTTGCCGTGGCACTGTTTGTACTTCTTGCCGCTGCCGCAAGGGCAGGGGTCGTTGCGGCCGACGCGCGCAAAGGCGGCGGCTTCGGCGCTCAGGGCGCCCGTGCCGACGGCCGCGAGGCGACGCTGGTTCTCTTCGTCGACGCGCACCTCGACCTCGCCGGTCTCGGTGGGCGCGGTGTAGGTGATGTTCGAGACGTTTTCGCCGCGGCTTTCCATTTCTTCGGCCGCCTGCTCGAGCTGTTCGCCCGACTGCACGCGCACCGTCATGAGCTGACGGGTGACTTCGTTCTTCACCGAGTCGAGCAGCTGGCCGAAGAGCTCGAAGGCCTCGCGCTTGTATTCCTGCTTGGGCTGCTTCTGCGCATAGCCGCGCAGGTGGATGCCCTGGCGCAGGTAGTCGAGCGAGGCCAGGTGTTCGCGCCAGTGGGTGTCGATGCTCTGCAGCAGCACCATGCGTTCGAACTGGGTGAAGTTCTCCTGGCCGATCAGCGTGACCTTGGCGTCGAAGCTCTCGTTGGCGTAGGCCACGATTTTTTCGACCACTTCCTCGTCGGAGATGGCGTCGGCGGCCTCGACCTGCTGCTTGAGCGGCATGTCGATGCCCCACTCGCTGAACAGGCTCTTCTCGAGGTTCTCGAGGTCCCACTGCTCTTCGACCGATTCGCGCGGCACGTACTGGCGCGCGAGGTCGGTGAAGCAGCCTTCGCGCAGCGCGGCGATCTGCGCCGTGAGGTCGGCCGCGTCGAGGATGTCGTTGCGCTGCTGGTAGATCACCTTGCGCTGGTCGTTCGACACGTCGTCGTACTCGAGCAGCTGCTTGCGGATGTCGAAGTTGCGCGCCTCGACCTTGCGCTGCGCGCTCTCGATGCTGCGCGTGACGATGCCGGCCTCGATGGCTTCGCCGTCGGGCATCTTCAGGCGGTCCATGATCGCCTTCACGCGGTCGCCCGCGAAGATGCGCATCAGCGGATCGTCCAGGCTCAGGTAGAAGCGCGACGAACCCGGGTCGCCCTGGCGGCCCGAACGGCCGCGCAGCTGGTTGTCGATGCGGCGCGATTCGTGGCGTTCGGTGGCAATGATGCGCAGGCCGCCCAGCGACTTCACGAACTCGTGGTCCTTGGTCCATTCGGCGCGCACGTGGGCAATGTCGGCCTCTTTGGTGGCTTCATCGCGACCTTCGTCGTTCTCGATCGCCTCGATCATCTTCTCGATGTTGCCGCCCAGCACGATGTCAGTGCCGCGACCGGCCATGTTGGTCGCGATGGTGATCATCTTCGTGCGACCGGCCTGCGCGACGATGTCGGCTTCGCGGGCGTGCTGCTTGGCGTTCAGCACCTGGTGCGGCAGGCCTGCCTTCTCGAGCAGGGCGTCGATGATTTCCGAGTTCTCGATCGACGAGGTGCCCACCAGCACCGGCTGGCCACGCTCGTAGCACTCGCGGATGTCTTGAATGGCCGCTTCGTACTTCTCGCGCGTGGTCTTGTAGACGCGGTCGAGCTGGTCGTCGCGCTTGCTGATGCGGTTCGGCGGAATGATCGTGGTCTCGAGACCGTAGATTTCCTGGAACTCGTAAGCCTCGGTGTCGGCCGTGCCGGTCATGCCGGCCAGCTTGCCGTACAGGCGGAAGTAGTTCTGGAAGGTGATCGAGGCCAGCGTCTGATTCTCGGCCTGGATCTCGACGCCTTCCTTGGCTTCCACGGCCTGGTGCAGGCCGTCGCTCCAGCGGCGACCGCTCATGAGACGGCCGGTGAATTCGTCGACGATGACCACTTCGCCCTGCTGCACCACGTAGTGCTGGTCGCGGTGGTACAGGTGGCGGGCACGCAGCGCGGCATTCAGGTGATGCATCAGCGTGATGTTGGCCGGGTCGTACAGCGACGCGCCTTCGGGAATCAGCTTCAGTTCGCCCAGGATGCGCTCGGCGTTCTCGTGGCCGTCTTCGGTCAGGAACACCTGGTGGGTTTTCTCGTCGACCGTGAAGTCGCCAGGCACCGTGACGCCCTCGCCCGTGCGCGGATCGGCTTCGCCTTCCTGCTTCGTGAGCAGCGGCACCACCTTGTTGATCGCCAGGTACAGGTCGGTGTGGTCTTCGGCCTGGCCGCTGATGATCAGCGGCGTGCGGGCCTCGTCGATCAGGATGGAGTCCACCTCGTCGACGATCGCGAAGTTCAGGCCACGCTGCACCCGGTCGCCGGGCTCGTAGACCATGTTGTCGCGCAGGTAGTCGAAGCCGTACTCGTTGTTGGTGCCGTACGTGATGTCGCTGCCGTAGGCGCCCTGCTTTTCCTCGCGTGGCATCTGCGGCAGGTTGATGCCGACCGACAGGCCCAGGAAGTTGTACAGGCGGCCCATCCAGGTCGCGTCGCGGTTGGCCAGGTAGTCGTTCACCGTGACCACGTGCACGCCCTTGCCGGACAGCGCGTTCAGGTACACGGGCAGCGTGGCGGTCAGCGTCTTGCCTTCGCCGGTGCGCATTTCGGAGATCTTGCCGTTGTGCAGCGCCATGCCGCCGAGCAGCTGGACGTCGAAGTGGCGCATCTTCATGATGCGCTTGGAGCCTTCACGCACGGTGGCGAAGGCTTCGGGCAGCAGGTCGTCGAGGCTTTCGCCCTTGGCGACGCGGTCCTTGAATTCCTGCGTCTTGGCGCGCAGCGCGTCGTCGCTGAGCTTTTCGAACTCGGGTTCGAGCGCATTGATGCGCGTCACCGTCTTGCGATACTGCTTGAGGAGCCGGTCGTTGCGACTGCCGAAGATCTGGGTCAGGAAGTTGGTTGCCATGGGCGTGGAGAGGGGCGGGCACCTGACACGACAGGCACTGCGACCGGATTCCCTAAGATATGGTGAAAGCAGTTGGGCGCACCTTCTTCGAATGCAAGCTTGGCAAGTCTCGAAGTCGGATGGCCCCGTTCCGGAACAAACGCCGACGCAAGCGTCGGCAAACCGGGCATTTTAGCTGTCTTGTTTCTAACCCCTGGATTACCCATGTATCGCCGACTTCCCCCCGCCATTTCACTGCACGAAGCTGCGGCAGGCGCCCCCACCCTGGGGAGCCTGATGGCGCGCGCGCGGGACACGGCCGAGCGGCTGAAGGCCATCGAAGGGTTGATTCCGCCGGCCATGCGCGCGGCCATCCAGCCGGGGCCGGCCGAGGGCGACGTGTGGTGCCTGCTGGTCAAGGGCAGCGCCGCCGCGGCCAAGCTGCGCCAGCTGTCGCCGATGCTGGTCACGCGCCTGAAGAACCGCGGCTGGGACGTCGCGACGATCCGCATCAAGGTGTACACGGGGCGCTGAGCCCCGGGGCCGCACACCGCTTCAAGCGGTGACAGCGCGATCGGGCCAGCTCGGATCGCTCGACGCGTCCGAGGTCAGCACCAGCACGACGTGCGCATCGGCCGCGATGGTCTCGGCCTCGCGCAGTTGCCGCACCGCCCCCAGGCCCGCCGCCGCCGCCAGCTCGGCGCTCACGCCGGCCGCGGTGAGCAGCCGCCGCGCCGCACGGGCCTCATCGTCGCCCACCACCACGGCACCGCCGCCGCTGGCCGTCGCAGCTTGCCATTGCAGATACGTGACGGTCGCGCCCGCGCTCGACAGCTGCGCCGTGCGACCGGGGTAGCTGCCGTTGAGCGCCCCACCCCCGAGCACACGCGACAGCCTCGGAAAAGGCTCGACCAGCCACATCCGCGGCAGGCGCGCGATGCGCCCCGCCGCCAGCAGGTCGCGAAAGCCGGCGTAGATGCCCCAGGCCATGTCGCCGCGCCCGGTCGGCACCACGACGTGGTCGGGCAGGCCGCCATCCTGCAGGCATTCCTCGGCAATGGCCTTGTAGCCCTCCACGCCCAAGGGCGCGCTGCCGAGCGCCGGCAGGCGGTAGTTGGAAAGCGCGAAATAGCCCGGGTACTGCGAGCGCTCGCGCACGAAGCCCCAGCGGCCGGTGTTGTCGGCGAACACATAGCGCCGCGCGCCCAGTGCGTCGAGCTGGCGCGCATAGGTGGCGGGCATCGCCTCATAAGTGGCCACTTCGCAACCGAGCCCCGCGGCCCACGCGTAGTGTGCCGCCGACACCGCCGTGTTGCCCGACGACGCCAGCACCAGCGTGTGGGCGCCGGCGTCCAGCGCCTGCGCCACGCCCATCGCGGTCAGCCGGTCTTTGGGCGAGCCGGTGGGGTTACGCGATTCGTCCTTGATGCTCAGGCGCGCCACGCCGAACTGCTGCGCGAGATCGGGCATGTCGTGCTGCGGCGTGTTCCCCTCGCCGAGCGAAAAGCCCTGCACGTACGGCATCGGCACCACGTCCGCGCCGCCGGGCCGGTAGCTTGCGCGCAGGCCGACGTGAAAGCCGGCCTGCCGACAGGCCGGACAGCCGTCGTTGGCGAGCGAAACCGGGTACAGCGTGTCGCAGCGCAGGCACTGCAGCCCCTGCAGGCGCGGATTGCGCTCCGGTGTGAACGAGCGGCCGAGCACCCCGGCCGGCCGGCCCGGCAGGAAGGTCTGCGCGGGGCTCTCCGGCGGTGCGGTGAACTTGAAGTCCAGAACGGGCGATGGGGTCACGGATCGTTGACTCGTTAATAAATGTGACGGAATCTTATTCAAAATCAACCAAATCCACGATACGGGAGTTCATCCCATTGCAGTGGATTTCAGTTTCTCTTCACTTATTTCCACATGAATTCGTGGTTCAGCCCGATCACCACGCCGCGCACGCCCTGCGGCCCAGTGCGCGACGTGCTGATGTCGACGCTGATCAGCGGCGTCAGGCTGACGCGGCCGCCCACGCGCGAGGTCCACACGCCCCCGGCCCGGTGGCGCTCCGCGATCAGCGACACGGCATCGTTCAGCGCCCACTCCACCGCCAGGCCGGCGCGCGACGTGCGCGCGCCGGTGCCCAGCGCCCAGTCGGCGCCGAGGTTGGCGTGAAATTGCAGGCTCTCGGTGGGCCGCCAGGTGATCGGCACGACCAGCTGGCCGCCCATGCGACCGCCGCGCCGCAGATCGGCCACCGCGCCCATCGACACGGCGGCGCTGAAAGGCGCGTCGGCGGCCGTCCCGGCAAAGGTCCATTTGAGTTGCGGGCCGCCCGTGACCGAGTGAATGCCCTGCGCTGAGAGCCGGTCGACGTTCAGCCCCAGCTCGACCGGCCCGACCCGGCAGGCCGGCCCGACATGCAAGCCCGTCGTGACCGGCTCGGCGCCGCTGCGGCCCCACCAGGTTTCGTACTGGCACTGGCCCGGATCGAGCGTGCCGGCATCGTCGACATCGAAGTGGCCGGCGGCCTGCGCGCCGAGGCCCGGCAGCGCCGCGCATGCAGCGAGCAGCAGGCGTGCGGTGCGTTTGTTGTTGTTCTTCATCTCGTGCTTCCCTCAGAGAGCCCTGCCTCATTCTAGGAAGCCGGAAAGTCCACGCCATGACGCGGCGCCGCCCTCGCACCCTTCAGAACTCGAACTGCGGCTGCAGCTCGCGGATGCGCTTGATCGCCACGCCGGCCGCTGCCGTGCGCGTCTCGACGCCCAGCTTCACGTACACGCGCTCCAGGTGCTTCTTGGCGGTGGCTGGGCTGCTGCCGAGGATCTCGCCGATGTCCTTGTTGGTCTTGCCCTTGACCACCCAGTACAGCACCTCGGCCTCGCGCGCCGTGAGCTTCAGGCTCAGGCTCATGGCCTCGATCACGGCGGTGTCGGACACCTCGCGCATGACGATCATCCATTCGTCGCCGGCGTCGTCCTCGCCGGTCTGGCGGTGCAGCCGCAGGCTCAGGCTGCGCGCGCCCTGCGCGATGACCAGCGCGGGCGGCTCGATGCCGCGTGCGCGGGCTTCGGGCGCATGCTGGCGCAGCCAGTCGAGCACGGCCGGCGGCGTCTCGGGCGCCTGCGTTTCGCAGTAGCGCGACAGCAGGTCGCGCGCCAGCGCCGTCTGCCAGATCAGCCGCCCCTCGGGCAGCCGCACCGTGATGCTCGCGTAGCCGAAGGCGTCGAGCGCATTGCGTGCCTGCCCCGCCTGGTGCGCCTCCTGCCGCGCGCGGCGGGCGCCCTGCAGGTGCACGTTCATGCGCGCCAACACCTCCTTCGGCTTGATCGGTTTGGTGACGTAGTCGACCCCGCCCGCCTCGAGCGCGGCCACGAGGTGCTCGGTCTCGGTGAGGCCGGTCATGAACACGATGGGAATGTGCGCGGTGGCCGCATCGGCCTTGAGACGGCGCGCCACCTCGAAGCCGTCGATGCCCGGCATCATGGCGTCGAGCAGCACGATGTCGGGGCGCGCCTGCGCGGCGCGCTGCAGCGCCTGCTCGCCGTTGGTGGCGATGAGCACGGTGTAGCCCGATTCGTCGAGCGCGTCGTGCAGCACGGCGAGGTTGTCGGGCACGTCGTCGACGATCAGCACCAGGTCGCCGTGGGCGCCCTGCTGTTCACGCAGCGTGCGGGCGAGCGGCGAAGTGAGCAGGCTCGGTGGAGACAAGAGAGTCATGCAGCGCCCTCGGCGGCTTCGGCCAGCGCGCGGCCCATGGCCTCGAACTGGAACTGGCGGGCCAGCGCGCGCTGGGCCTCGGTCCATGCGGCGCACTCGGGCTGCGCGGCGTCGATGTCGTCGAGCTGGTTCATGATGCCGCGAAAGTAGCCCAGGCCCACGGCCTCGTCGAGTGCGCGCAGACGCGCCAGCGACGGCGGCTGCATCGCGCGCGGCGCGGCGACGGCGGGCGCGGGCCGCGCGGCGGTGTCGGTCCATTTCAAGGCGAGCCGACGCTCCAGCCAGTCGAGCAGTTCGGTGTGGCGCACAGGCTTGACGAAGAAGTCTTCGGGCGCGATGCCCACGTCGTTGTCGAGTCCCTTGTCGAAGGCGTTGGCCGAGACGATCGCCACCGACGCGTCGGCCAGCCCCAGCTTGCGCGCGCGGCGGATGGTTTCCCAGCCGTCGATGCCGGGCATCGCGAGGTCGACGAACATGGCGTCGGGCCGGTAGCCCGCGGCGATGAGGTCCAGCGCGTCGTGCCCGCTGGCCGCGCTGCGCAGCTCGAAGCCCAGCGGCGCGAGCACATGGCCCAGCAGCTCGCGGTCCGCCTCTTCGTTGTCGACCACCAGCAGGCGCCGGCGCACGCCCTCGTAGCCGCGCCGTGCACGCGGCACTGGTGCGATGCGCGCGACACCCGCCACCGCCTCATGCACCCGTGGCAGGAACAGCCGCACGCAGAACAGCGAGCCCTCGCCCGGCGTGCTGCGCACCTTCATCTCGCCGCCCATCAGGTCGGTCAGCATCTTCGCGATGGTCAGGCCCAGGCCTGCGCCGGGCGCCGACGACACCGCCGCGTGGCCGCGCGCAAAGGGCTCGAAGATGCGCTCGATGTCGGCGTCCGTCATGCCCGGCCCGGTGTCCTCGATCTCGATGGCGGCGAACTCGCGTGCATAGGAAATGCGCAAGGTCACCTGCCCCGCCGCCGTGAACTTGATCGCGTTGCCCAGCAGGTTGATGAGGATCTGGCTCACGCGCTTCTCGTCGGCGCGCACCACGTCGGGCAATGCGCCGGCCGCCTCGAAGCGAAAGCGCAGGCCCTTCTCGGCCGCCTGCAGCTCGAACATGTCGGCCAGCTCGCGCATCGCGTCGGCGAAACGCATGGGCCGGGCGTCGAGCGTGAGCTTGCCGGCCTCGATGTGGGCGATGGCCAGCGTGCCCTCGATGAGCGACAGCAGGTGCTCGCCGCCACGCTTGATGACGGCCACCGCCTGCTGGCGGTGCGGCGGCACCGAGTGGTCTTCGCCCATGAGCTGCGCGTAGCCCAGGATGCTGTTGAGCGGCGTGCGCAGCTCGTGGCTGATGGCGCTGATGTAGCGGCTCTTGGCCTGGTTCGCGAGGTCCGCCGCGCGCCGCGCCTGGTCGGCCGCGAGCTTGGCGTGCTCAGCAATCTCACGGGCTTCTTCGGCGCTTTGCTTGGCATCCTGCAGCGCGCGGTCGGTCTCGCGGTGCAGAGCGATCTCTCGCACCAGCAGGTGGGTCTGCCGGTTCGATTCCTCTTGCGCCACCTTGCGGCTCTGGTGCGCCAGCACCAGCCACCACGCGACGATGCCCGCGATGACCAGCAGCGCCATGTAGGCCTTGAGAAAGCCCGAGCGCAATGAAGCCTGCTGCACGGCGACAAGCGCCCCGGCCACGTCGACCTGCGTCGCCAGCGCGAGCGCGCCCTCGCTCAGGGCCCGCAGCTCCTGCTGGTAGAGCACGCCGAACACCACGGCCAGCAGCGGCACGATCACCAGCATCAGCAGCAGGAAGTGCCCGAGCCCCGTGTCGAGGTAGCGCCAGCTGCGGCGCGGCAGCAGCCAGCGCAGCACGGCGGACCACTGCGCCGACAGGCTCGCGTGCGGCTTGCACAGGTCGCCGCAGCGCGCGTCGAGCGTGCAGCACAGCGAGCAGATCGCGCCCTGGTAGGCCGGGCAGTGCGCCATGTCGGGCCCTTCGTATTCGCGCTCGCAGATCACGCAGTGCTGCACCTTCAGACGCTGGTAACTGCCGCCATCGTCCGACGACGGCTCGACCCGCGCCCAGCGCACCTTGCGCCCGCCCGCAGCCGGCGCGAACAGCACCGAGCCGCCCACATCGGAGATCCGCGCGAGGTAGTACTTGCCGCCCGTGGCCCACGCCAGCAGCGGCGACGCCACCAGCGCCGTGCCGAGCGCAATCAGCGCCGAGAACGCCTGCGCCAGCGGCCCGAACACACCGAGGTGCGCCGTGATCGACAGCACCGACGCCAGCGCCATCGCGCCCACGCCCACCGGGTTGATGTCCCACAGGTGCGCGCGCTTGAACTCGATGCCCGGCGGCGACAGCCCCAGCGGCTTGTTGATGACCAGATCGGCCACCACGGCCATCATCCAGGCGATGGCGATGTTGGCGAACAGCCCGAGCACGTCGCCCAGCGCCTCGAACACGTTCATCTCCATCAGCATGAAGGCGATGAGCGCGTTGAACACCACCCACACCACGCGCCCCGGGTGGCTGTGCGCCACGCGCGAGAAGAAATTGCTCCAGGCCAGCGAGCCCGCGTAGGCGTTCGTCACATTGATCTTCAGCTGCGAGATCACCACGAACAGCGCCGTCGCCGCCACCGCCCAGCCGTAGTTCGGGAACACGTACTCGTAGGCCGCCAGGTACATCTGGTTCGGATCGACCGCGCGCTCGATCGGCACCATGTGCGTGATCGCCAGGTAGGCCAGCGCCGCCCCGCCCAGCATCTTGACCACGCCCAGCACCACCCAGCCCGGCCCGCCCGCCAGCACGCCGGCCCACCAGCGGCGCGCCGAGCCCGCCGTGCGCGCGGGCATGAAGCGCAGGTAGTCGGCCTGCTCGCCCATCTGCGTGATGAGCGCGATGCCGACCGTCAGCGCAGCACCGAACAGGTGCAAGTTGAATCCTTGTGCGCCCGACTTCGCCCCGCTGTAGTGCGTGATGCCCGCGAACGCACCAGGATCGCGCACGAGCACGAAGACAAAGGGCACGACCAGCATCAGCAGCCACAGCGGCTGCGTCCACAGCTGCAGCCGGCTGATCACCGACACCCCGTGCGTGACCAGCGGAATCACCACCAGCGCGCACACCAGGTAGCCCCACACCGGCGGAATGCCCAGCGCCAGCTCGAGCGCATAGGCCATCACCGCCGCCTCGAGCGCAAAGAAGATGAAGGTGAAGCTCGCGTAGATCAGCGAGGTGAGCGTGGAGCCGATGTAGCCGAAGCCCGCGCCGCGCGTGAGCAGGTCCATGTCCAGGCCATAGCGCGCCGCGTACACGCTGATCGGCAGGCCCGCCAGGAAGATGATGAGCCCCGTGACGAGGATCGCCCAGAAGGCATTGGCAAAGCCGTACTGCACCAGCAGCGTGGCGCCGACCGCCTCCAGCACCAGGAACGAGGCCGCCCCGAACGCCGTGTTGGCCACCCGCCATTCGGACCATTTGCGAAAGCGCTGCGGCGTGTAGCGCAGCGCGTAGTCCTCGAGCGTTTCGCTCGCGACCCAGCTGTTGTAGTCGCGCCGCACCTTCACGATGCGCTGGGGCGCGTCGTCGGGAAGGAGGGGGGCGTCAGGTGAATTCACACCGTTTCGGTGCAGCTTCCGTGCCACCAGGTACGGCATTTGGCGAACAGGGCACGACTGTTGCAAAGAGATCGGCTTGCCCATAATCACCGACCGCCACCCGACGAAGCCGCCGCCATGGAACTGACCCCGCGCGAAAAAGACAAGCTGCTGATCTTCACGGCCGCCCTGCTGGCCGAACGCCGCAAGGCGCGCGGGCTCAAGCTCAACTACCCCGAAGCCATCGCGCTCATCACCGCCGCCGTGATGGAAGGCGCCCGCGACGGCAAGAGCGTCGCCGAGCTGATGAGCGAGGGCCGCAGTGTGCTCACGCGCGCCGACGTGATGGACGGCATCGCCGACATGATTCCCGACATCCAGGTCGAAGCCAGCTTTCCCGACGGCACCAAGCTCGTGACCGTCCACCAGCCGATCGTCTGAAGAACCTCCGCCACAAGAAGAAAGATCCCGCCATGCGCTTCGCAAAGACTTCCGCCCTGCTCGTCACCCTTCTCCTCCTGCCGCTGGCCGCCAGCGCCCACACCGGCGCCGACGGCGGCGTGCACCACGGCTTTGTCACCGGCTTCATGCACCCGCTGACCGGCGCCGACCACCTCGCGGCGATGGTCGCGGTCGGCCTGTGGAGCGCACTGGTCGCGCGCCGCGCCTGGCCCGACCTGCTGTGGGCGCCGCTGGCCTTCGCGGGCATGCTGCTCGGGGGTGCGCTGGCCGGGCTGGCCGGCGTGCAGTTGCCGGCGGTCGAACCGATGATTGCCGCCTCGCTGCTGGTGCTGGGCCTGCTGGTCGCCACGCGCGTGCACCTGCCGGCCGGCGTCGCCATGGCGGTCGTGGGCCTGTTCGCCGTCTTCCACGGCGTGGCGCACGGCCACGAACTCGCGGGCGAACACGGCGCCGCGCTCACGCTGGCCGGCATGGTCAGCGCCACGCTGCTGCTGCACGCGGTGGGCATCGCACTGGGATGGGCACTGCGCCATGCCAACGCCTGGCTGCCACGCGTGGCCGGTGCCGCCGTCGTCGCCCTCGGCGCCACGCTGCTGGCCCAGGCGATCTGAGGCGGCCATGACGCCCGGCGAACTCCTCATCGACGACGGCGAGCACACGCTCAACCCCGGCCGCCGCGCCCTCACGCTGGTCGTGCGCAACACGGCCGACCGGCCGATCCAGGTCGGCTCGCATTACCACTTTGCAGAAACCAACGGCGCGCTCGACTTCGACCGCGCCGCCGCGCGCGGCATGCGGCTGAACATCGCCTCGGGCGCCGCGGTGCGCTTCGAGCCGGGCCAGCAGCGCACGGTCGAGCTGGTCGATTTTTCCGGCGATCGCATCGTCTACGGCTTTCGCGGCCTCGTTCAAGGGAAGCTCTAAAACATGGCCACCATCGGGCGACGCGCCTACGCAGAAATCTTCGGCCCCACCGTGGGCGACCGGGTTCGTCTCGCTGACACCGACCTGCTGATCGAAGTGGAAGCCGACTACACGCTGCGTGCCGGCGGCTACGGCGAAGAGGTGAAGTTCGGCGGCGGCAAGACGATCCGCGACGGCATGGCGCAGTCGCAGCGCACGCGCGCGCAAGGTGCCGTCGACACGGTGATGACCAACGCCCTCATCCTCGACCACTGGGGCATCGTGAAAGCCGACATCGGCCTGAAGGACGGCCGCATTGCCGCCATCGGCAAGGCCGGCAACCCCGACGTGCAACCGGGCGTCGATATCGTCATCGGCCCGAGCACCGAGATCATCAGCTGCGAAGGCACCATCGTCACTGCGGGCGGCATCGACAGCCACATCCACTTCATCTGCCCGCAGCAGATCGAGGAGGCGCTGGCCTCGGGTGTGACCACCATGCTCGGCGGCGGCACCGGCCCGGCCACCGGCACCTTCGCGACCACGGCCACGCCCGGCCCGTGGCACATCGAACGCATGCTGCAGGCGGCCGACGCGTTTCCGATGAATCTGGGCTTTCTCGGGAAGGGCAACGCCAGCCTGCCCGATGCGCTGCACGAGCAGATCGAGGCCGGCGTCATGGGCCTGAAGCTGCACGAAGACTGGGGCACCACGCCCGCGGCGATCAGCAACTGCCTGGACGTGGCCGATGCCACCGACACGCAGGTGGCGATCCACAGCGACACGCTCAACGAATCGGGCTTTGTCGAGAACACCATCGCCGCCGTGGGCGGGCGCGCCATCTGCGCCTTCCACACCGAGGGTGCGGGCGGCGGCCATGCGCCCGACATCCTGCGCGTGGTGGGCGAGGCGAACTTTCTGCCCTCGTCGACCAACCCGACGATGCCCTACACCGTGAACACCCTCGACGAGCACGTCGACATGCTCATGGTGTGCCACCACCTCGATGCCGGCATCGCCGAAGACCTGGCCTTTGCCGAGTCGCGCATCCGCAAGGAAACCATCGCCGCCGAAGACGTGCTGCACGACCTGGGCGCCATCAGCATGTTCAGCTCCGACAGCCAGGCCATGGGCCGCGTCGGCGAGGTGGTGATCCGCACCTGGCAGACCGCGCACAAGATGAAGCAGCAGCGCGGTGCGCTGCCCGAAGACAGCGAACGCAACGACAACTTCCGCGTGCGTCGCTACGTGGCCAAGTACACGATCAACCCGGCCCTCGCGCACGGCATTGCGCACGAAGTCGGTTCGATCGAAGTCGGCAAGTGGGCCGACCTCGTGGTCTGGAAGCCGGCCTTCTTCGGCGTGAAACCCTTCACCATCATCAAGGGCGGCACCATCGCCATGGCCGCGATGGGCGACCCCAGCGCGTCGATTCCCACGCCGCAGCCGGTGCACTTCCGCCCGATGTTCGGCGCCTACGGCGGCTCGCTCGCCAAGAGCTCGCTGACCTTCGTCTCGCAGGCCGGGCTGGCCGCGGGCATCAAGGAGCGCTACGGCCTGAGCAAGCACCTCAGCGCAGTGAAGAACATCCGCAACGTGCGCAAGAAGGACCTGATCCACAACGGCTACACGCCGAAGATGGAGATCGACGCGCAGACGTATGCCGTGCGCGCCGACGGGCATCTGCTGACCTGCGAGCCGGCGAAGGTGCTGCCGATGGCGCAGCGGTACTTCCTGTTCTGAAAACTCATCCCGCTGGATGTCGGCGGTGCCAGTCGGTCGCCCGCTGGAACGCCCAGCCCGCGCGCACCAGCAGGTCTTCGCCGAAGTGCGGCGCCACGAACTGGAAGGCCACCGGCACGCCCGCCTCGGTGGCGCCACCCGGCAAGGTGAGCGTGGGGCTGCCCGTGAGGTCGAACGGGCAGGTGTAGCGCAGCATGCCCGCCAGCAGTTCCGGGTCCACGCCGAGCTGGCCCGCGCGTTCCAGCGTCGGCGCCGCAAAAGGAATGGCCGGAATCAGCAGCAAGTCGACCTGCTCAAAGAACGTCCGCACGCGGCCACTGAAATCGGCGCGGCGCAGCAGCAGCTTCTGGTAGTCGGTGGCGCTTTGCGACAGGCCGAGGTCGATCAACCCCGAGAGGCCCGGACCGTACTCATCGCGCCGCGACGGGTATGTCGCCTCGTGCGCCACGGCGGTCTCGACCGCGCACAGCGGCGACCAGTCGAGCACCGCCTGTGCCGTGTCCGGAAACACCACCTCGCGCACCGAAGCCCCCAGCGATTCGGCCGTGCGGATCGCGGCTGCGAGTGTGGCGCGCGTGGGCGCGTCCACGCGGTCCAGCGTCCAGGCGGGGTCGATGCCCACGCGCAGGCCGGCCAGGCCACGCGTCATCGTCGCCAGGTAGTCGGGCACCGGCAACGTGCTGGTCGTGGGATCGCGCGAATCGGCACCAGCGATGGCCGCCAGCATCGCGCCCGCATCGGCGGCGCTGCGCGTCATCGGGCCGATGTGGTCGAGCGAAGCGGCCAGCTCGAAAGCACCGTGACGGCTCACCCGCCCCCACGTCGGCTTCAAGCCCGTGATGCCGTTGGCCGCCGACGGAAAACGGATCGACCCGCCCGTGTCGGTGCCCAGCGCGCCAAAGCACAGGCCCGCCGCCGTGGCCACGCCCGAGCCGCTGGACGACACGCCGGGCCACAGCGTGGCGTCCCACGGGTTGACCGGCGACGCGATCTGCGGATGGTGGTCGGCAAAGGCGCCTTCGGTCTGCTGCAGCTTGCCGAGGATCACCGCGCCAGCCTCGCGCAGACGGCGCACCACGGTCGCGTCTTCCGTCGGGCGGAAGGACTGGTGGATCGTCATGCCGTGCGCGCTCGGCACGCCCTCGGTCCACAGCAGGTCCTTCACGGCCAGCGGCACGCCGTGCAACGGCCCGCGCGCGCGGCCGGCGGCGATCTCGGTGTCGGCGCGGCGCGCATCGTCGAGCGCCTGCGCGTCCATGCGCGTCGCGTAGCTGCGCAGCCGGCCATCGACAGCCTCGATGCGCGCGAGCATGGCGCGCGTGACCTCTTCCGACGAGCGCTCGCGCGACTGGATCTGCCGGCCGACTTCCAGTAGTTCGAGATGATGCAATTCCTTGTCCGCCATGACTGACTCCCGCATGTGTAGGGTTGAGAAAAAGAAGGTCCGAATCCAAGCGGCAGAAGCTGCCACCCCGGGCGAACCTTATCGGCGCGGGGCGGCCCGCGCTGGTCTCTTCCGGACATGCACTTGTGCTGGGGCGGACACCCCACGCGCAGCGCTCAACGCGCCTTCAGCAGCGTGTGCGGCGCGCAGCCGTACGCCTTGCGGAAGGCCCGGCTGAAATGCGACAGGTCGGAGAACCCATGCTGGAACGCGACGTCCGTCACGCTGTGCGCACGCCCGCCCATCAGCGCGTCGCGGCTGGCTGCGAGACGCGCCTGCCAGACAGCGCCCATCGCCGTCTCACCCTGCCGCGCGAACGCCCGCGCCACGGTGCGCGCCGAGACGTGGTGCGCCTGCGCCATCGTGTCGAGCGAAAGAGCAGGGTCATCCAGGTGGCGCCCGATGTAGGCCGTCATGCGCGCGTGCAGGCCGTGCTCGGCGCCGGCGTCGCCGGTGGTGTCCTGCTGAAGTTCGAGCGTCACGGCCAGCAGGTCGATGAGCGCGCCACCGAAGCGTTCGGCCGCGGCGGAATGCGGCTGCGCAAAGGCCGGGTTCGCCGTCTCCTGCAGCATCGCGTGCAGCGGCCTCGCGCCGGGGCGGTCCGCGGCGATGGTGCGGGCGGTGAAGTCTTCAGCCTTCGCAAAGCGCCGCAACAGCAGCCGGCGCGGCATGCGCGCCAGGTAGACCGAGCGCGCGTCCATCGTGCATTCGAACGGCCGGCCCGCGTCGTAGAGCAGCATGTCCCCGCTGCGCAGCCGCCCCTGCCGCCCACCCTGCAAGAAGGCGCCCTCGCCGTCCTGCACGAACGCGAGCCACAGGTCGTCCAGCGGATGCTGGCGCAGGTGGTGCGCATCGCGCGACCAGTAGTGCAGCGGCGCCGACATGCGGTTGACGCTGACCGCGCCCACGTCACGCACATCGAGCCGCCCTTCGAACGGCTCCGCCGTCATCGCACGGCTGGCCGCGGGAATGCAGTGGCGGCACACGACGTCATGCCAATAGTCGAAACGCAGCGGGGTCGCGACGTCGGTCGTCAGATAGGCCAGGCTGTTCATGACGCGGATGCTGGGGCGGATGGGGCGCGGAGGCAAGCCCTGGGGCCACAAGGCCCGATATTTGCTAAAGGAGGAAAGGTCGATCCCGGCACACCAGCCTCGCCGATGGGCTTGGGACGCCGCGCCGAACAGGCGCTGCAAGAGGCGCTACATTCATCGGCCTCATCCGACCCCGCAACCCGCCATGCTCACCGCCAACAAACTCATGCCCCAGGGCCGCGGTCTCGCGCCCGTGCTGCTCAAGCGTGCCGCCACCATCGAACTCGACTGGGACGTGCGCCAGAAAAGCCGTTTCGACGCCACCGACTCGCAGGGCCGGCAGATCGGCATCTTCCTGCCGCGCGGCACCGCGGTGCGCGGTGGCGACGTGCTGGTCGCGGAAGACGGGTCGCTGGTGCGTGTGATCGCGGCGCCGCAGCCGGTGCTGCGCATCACGCACTGCACGGCCCACGGCACGCCCTTCGACCTGACGCGCGCGGCCTACCACCTGGGCAACCGGCATGTGCCGATCGAGCTCAAGCCCGACCACCTGAAGATCGAACCCGACCACGTGCTGGCCGACATGCTGCGTTCGATGCACCTGATCGTCGTCGCCGTCGAGGAAGCCTTCGAGCCCGAAGGCGGCGCGTACGGATCGCAAGGGCACTCGCACGGCGGCCACAGTCACGACCATGGCCATGACCACGGCAAGAGCGGCCCGAAGCCACTCGTGCTCGCCCCCGAACTGCTCGACGACGATCACGGCCACGACCACTCCCACGGCCACTCGCATTGAAATGACCCACCGCCCTTCCCGTGCGCAGGCCACCGGGTGCTTCCCGCAGCGAAATCAAGGAGGAGGGCGAAGCCCGGGGGACATTCGCGGAGGGAAGTACCCGGTGGCCTGCGCACGCGCCCTGAACAGCGGCGCACGCCAGTAAACAAATGCCGCCCCCTCACAGCCTCCTCCAGCTCATCTGGCTCGCCTCCCCCGCCCTGCCGGTCGGCGGCTTCTCGTACTCCGAAGGCATCGAGGCCGCCGTCGAATGGGCCGGCATCCAATCAGAAGCCAGTGCCACCGAGTGGCTCTCAGACCAGCTGCACCTGAGCTTCGCGCGCGGCGACCTCGCACTGGCAGCCCAGGCCATCACCGCTTGGCGCGCGAACGACGCACAACGCATCCGCACCCTCAACGACTGGGTGCTGCACACGCGCGAATCCGCCGAGTTCTTCCTGCAGACCGAGCAGATGGGCCGCTCCTTCGTCGAATGGCTGAAGCTGCACCACGCCGACACGGCCGAGGTCTTCGCCGGCCTGCCCGCGACCTACCCCGTGGCCTTCGCGTTCGCCGCCAGCCGCACCGAAGCCTCGGTGCAAGACGGCTGCCTGGCTTTTGCCTTCGGCTGGGCCGAGAACATGGTCGCCGCCGCCGTCAAGGCCGTGCCGCTGGGCCAGAGCGCGGGCCAACGCATCCTGGCGCGGCTCGCGAACGAGATCCCTGCGGCCGTCGACCGAGCGATGACCCTGAGCGATGACGACCGCCAGGCCTTCGCGCCCCTGCTGGCCGTGTTGTCGGCCCGCCATGAAACACAATATTCCCGCCTCTTCCGAAGCTGACCGAACCGGACCTTTCCGCCCATGACCTCCGCCCTGCACCACATTCCGAACCGCACCAAGAAGCTCCCGCCGCTGCGCGTGGGCATCGGCGGCCCCGTCGGCTCGGGCAAGACCACGCTGCTCGAAATGCTCTGCAAGGCGATGCGCGACAAGTACGACCTGGTCGCCATCACCAACGACATCTACACCAAGGAAGACCAGCGCCTGCTCACGGTGGCCGGCGCGCTGCCGGCCGAACGCATCATGGGCGTAGAAACCGGCGGCTGCCCGCACACCGCGATCCGCGAAGACGCGTCGATCAACCTCGAGGCCATCGACCGCATGCTCGAAGACTTTCCGGATGCCGACATCGTGTTCGTCGAATCGGGCGGCGACAACCTCGCGGCCACCTTCAGCCCCGAGCTGTCGGACCTCACCATCTACGTGATCGACGTGGCGGCCGGCGAAAAAATCCCGCGCAAGGGCGGTCCCGGCATCACCAAGAGCGACCTGTTCGTCATCAACAAGACCGACCTCGCGCCCTACGTCGGCGCGAACCTCGATGTGATGGAGCAGGACACCCAGCGCATGCGCCGCCAGCGCCCCTATGTGATGACCAACCTCAAGACGCACACGGGCGTTGCCGAGGTCGTGGCCTTCATCGAGGAACGGGGCATGCTCACCGCCGCCTGATCTTTCAATCGAGGCGGCGGCGAACCTGGCGTCGCGCTCAGTGCGCGACCGCCTCCGGCATCTGCCCGAACTTCCCGCTGCCGAAGTCCTTCATCGCCTGCACGATCTCGTCGCGCGTGTTCATCACGAACGGGCCGTGGCCGACGATGGGTTCGTCGATCGGCTCGCCGCTCAGCAACAGCACCACCGCGTCGTTGTTGGCATCGATCGTGAGCGCATCGCCCGCGCGGTCGAGCAGCACCATCTGCGCGTCGCGCACGACCGTCTCGCCGTTCACCTGCACCGTCCCACGCAGCACCACGATGGCGGCGGCATGGCCTTCGGGCACCGGCAACGTCACCTGCGCGCCCTGGTTCAGGCGCAGGTCCCACACATCGATGGGCGTGAAGGTGTGCGCCGGCCCCTTGTTGCCGAGGTAGTCGCCCGCAATCACGCGCACGCTGCCCGCGCCTTCCGGCAGCGGCACCGACGGAATCTGCGCATCGACGATGGCCTGGTAGCCGGGCGTGGCCATCTTGTCCTTGGCGGGCAGGTTGACCCACAGCTGCACCATCTCGAGTTCGCCGCCGTCGCGCGTGAACGCTTCGGAATGGAACTCTTCATGCAGGATGCCCGCGCCGGCGGTCATCCATTGCACGTCGCCAGGGCCGATGGTGCCGCCCTGCCCGGTCGAGTCGCGGTGCGACACCTCGCCCTTGTAGACGATGGTCACGGTCTCGAAGCCGCGGTGCGGGTGCTGGCCCACGCCGCGCGGCTGCGTGGTCGGCGTGAACTGGGCCGGACCGGCGTAGTCCAGCAGCAAAAAGGGGCTGGCGTGGCGGCCCAGCGTGTCGTAGCTGAACAGCGAGCGCACAGGAAAGCCGTCGCCGACCCAGTGCGGGCGCGGGGCGCTGTAGGTGCCGAGGATCTTCTTCATGGGGTCTTTCCTTTCCATCAGGCGGCTCGCCCGGTGCGGGAAAGCCATGCATCAAGGATGGGGCCGCAACGATGCTTTGAGTAGATGCCAGAATTCGCCCTCATCGTTCCATCTGACGAACGATCAACGGCACGGAGGGCCCCCAAAGCCATGCGCGACCTGAACGACCTTTACTACTACGCCCAGGTGGTCGACCACGGCGGTTTTGCCCCGGCCGGCCGCGCCCTGAGCGTGCCCAAGTCGAGCCTGAGCCGGCGCATCGCGCTGCTCGAAGAGCGGCTGGGCGTGCGCCTCATCCAGCGTTCCACGCGCCGTTTCAGCGTCACCGACATCGGCCGCCAGTACTACGAGCACTGCGTCGCCATGCTGGTCGAGGCCGACGCCGCGCAGGAGGCCATCGACCGCCTGCAGGCCCAGCCGCAGGGGCTGGTGCGGCTGTCCTGCCCGCCGGCGCTGGTGTACTACCAGGTGGCCGAAATGCTCGCCCGCTTCATGACCGAGTGCCCGCGCGTGACCGTGCAGCTCGAAAGCACCAACCGCCGCGTCGACGTGATCCGCGAGGGCTTCGACCTCGCGCTGCGCGTGCGCTTTCCGCCGCTCGAAGACACCGACCTCGTGATGAAGGTGTTGGGCCACAGCACGCAGCGGCTGGTGGCCCACCCGCGCCTGCTCGAAGGCCTCACGGCGCCGGCCAGCCCTGCCGACATCGGCCTGCTGCCCAGCCTCGACCTCGGCCCGGCCCAGCCGCACCACACCTGGTCGCTCGAAGGCCCCGACGGCGCGAGCGCCGAGGTGCGCCACCAGCCTCGGCTGGTGACCGACGACATGGCCGCGCTGCGGCATGCCGCCCTGCAAGGCGTGGGCGTGGCCAAGATGCCGACCATGATGGTGCGCGAAGACCTGCAGGCCGGCCGCCTGGTCGACGCGCTGCCGCAATGGGCGCCGCGCAGCGGCATCGTGCATGCGGTGTTCCCGTCGCGCCGCGGCCTGCTGCCGTCGGTGCGCAAGCTGGTGGACTTCCTGGCGGTGGAGTACGAGGCGCTCGAAGCCCTCGAGCTTGCCGGCGTATCGGCACCGCCGGCCGCATCGGGGCCGACGCGCACCTCAGTCGACTGATCCGGCGGTCACTGGCGCGTAGAGCGGCAGGCGCAGCGTCAGGCCGAGCACGCCGCCGTCGTCCGGCGCCGAATAGATGCGCCCGCCGTGGCGCCCCGCGATGCGTTCGCAGATGCGCGCACTGGCCAGCGAGGCGGCGTCGAGCGCATCGAAAAAGCGCGCCAGCGGTGGGCGTTCGCCCTCAGCGTTGAGATCGCGCCAGTGAATGACGGCCTGCATGCCTTCGATGCGCGCGCGCACCTGCAACGTCGCCCCCGCCGCCATCACGCGCGCGGCATGCGCAGCCACCTTGGCCAGCAGCTCGCGCAGCTCCGACGGAATGCCGAAGACCGGCACCGCTTCCGCGGGCAGGTCCACATCGAGGTGCAGCGAAGTTGCATCGCCCGATTCAGCGCCGAGCAATGGCCGCAGGTCCTGCACGCGACTGTCCGCCAGTTGCTGGTGCAGCTCGGTGCGGGCCTGCTGGGCGAGGCCACGGGCATGCGCGGCCGCTCGCGCATTGGCGACGAACAGCGCGCCCATCAGCGCGAGCACGCCAGCCAGCCCCAGGCCGATGAGCGTGGCAATGATCAGGCCGAGCTGACTGCCGTACATGGTCGACAGTCCCTCAGCGCGTTTCGGGAAAGGCCGGCCGCGCGCAGTCGCTCGGGGCCCCACATCGTGGCGCGGGCGGCGGCCCCTCGCCGCGAAACCCCGGCGGTGGCCCGGGTGGAAAGAGAGGCGGCGGCAGCACGATGCAGCCCGACAGGCCGAGCGCTGCCAGCACGCCTGCGAGGTGGTGAATTCGGATCATGTGGATCGATGCGTTGCGTGTTCGACGGCACGGACCGTTCGCGTGCGCCGGCAGCGCCGCCGCACGCGAACGGGGCCGATCAGAACGCGTGGCGGATGCCGAAGTCGTAGCCGGTCGACGAACGCGGCAGGCCCGTGTAGCCCACGCCCGTGCTGCCGTAGCCCGTGGTGCTCGCGGCCGTGAGGCTGCCCGTGTAGTTCGCGTCGTTGCGGTTGCTCACACGCGCCACGGTGGCGTACAGCGCCGTGCGCTTGGACAGGTTGTGCACGTAGCCGATCGCGAGCTTGTTCGCACGCGGGTCATCGCCTGTGACACCGACCGCGCCTTCGTTGTAGCGCACGGTCGAGTACGACGCGCGGATCAGGCCCGCGCCCACCGGCATGCTCGCGCCGATCAGGTAGCCGTTGTAGCTGTCATGGCGGTTGCCCAGCGCCGCGAGGTCGAACTTGTTCTTCACGTTCGACAGCTCGCCGAACAGCTTGACCGGACCGAAGTCGTACGACGCACCGAGGTTGATGGTCTGCACCTTGCGCGTGAGCGTGGTGGTGTCGGCCGCGACGTTCTGGCCCACCGCCAGCGCGATGTCCAGCGGCCCGTTCGCATAGCCGAAACGCCCGCCCACATAGCGGCCGGCGCTGCTGCTGGTGGCCGCCGTGGTGTCGGTGGCGCTGGTCTTCGTGTTCTCGTTCAGGCTGTACTGCAGCTGGCCGTAGAAGCCGCCCAGGTTCGGCGGCAGGAAGTAGCCGACCATGTTGCTGGCGCGCACGTAGTTCGTGTTGCCCAGCGCGGTGCTGCCGCTCACCGTGTTGATCACGCTCGAGCCCGAGCCGTTGGTGCCGAACGGATCGAACACCGTGTCGTTCCAGAACGTGGCCGTATAGTCGCGGCCCAGTCGCACTTCACCGAAACCGCCCGACAGGCTGACGGTGGAACGGCGGTTGAAGTTGGCAATGCCGGTCGCGCCGTCGTCGTTGCTGATCGGCGCCTCGAGCCAGAAGCTCGCGGCCAGCCCGCCGCCCAGGTCTTCCGTGCCGCGAAAGCCGATGCGGCTGGAGTTGTAGCCCGAGTTGGCTAGGCTCCATTGGCTTTGCTTGCTCGTGGTGCCGGTGACGGGGTTGCGCGACGTGGCGCTCTGGTAGCTCACGCCGGCATCGACGACGCCGAACAGGGTGACCGACGATTGGGCAGAGGCCAGGCCGGTGACGGCCAGCGCGGCGAGTGCCGTGAGGGATTTCTTCATTCAGGTTTCTCCGGGGTTTGCAGCTGCTCTTCATCGAGCCGCTGACCGGATGGTCCTGTTCAAAATTGGAGGAATCTGGTGGACGAAGCGCGATCGCGACCGTGTGTTGTTTTGCGCTCACGCCCCCACCGGGTGCGTATTCATCGAAGCCAACGCAGCACATACCAGAAGTCTCCCAAAAGCCCAGCAATGCTCGGCTTTCCGAAGGAGTCCGACATGACCATTGTTTTGCAGCAAAGCGCGGTCGCCGCGACGCTCGGTGTGCAGCAACTCGCCACCGCATTCAGCCCCGCCTTTTCCCACCTGCGCATTCTTCGCAACCTCATCATTCCGATGCCTTCCGGTTGCGCCGTTCCCACCGCGCGCATCGACGCGGTGATCGTGTGCGAGACGGGCGTCTACCTGTTCGAGATCAAGGCCTGGCGCAACGCGTTTGTCTACCGCAAGAAGTCCGACGAGGCGCCGCCGCGCTGGTTTCTGCGGCTGCATGGCTGCACGCGGGCGCGTGAAGTGAAAGACCCGGCCTGGCAGGGCGGGCGCAAGACGACGCAGCTGCGCAGCCTGCTGCCGGACGACCTGCGGCTGCAGTACTTCGTGCTGCTGCCTTGCGAAGGCGTGGAGCTCGAGGGCGTGATGCCCGCCGCGGTCATCACGCAGCAAGACCTGCCCTACATCGCGCGCCTCGTGCGCAACAACGGGCGCACGGCGCGCACGTATCCGCTGCTCGACGCGCATGCGGTCGATCGCACGGTGCAGCGGCTGCTGGAGATCCAGGGCGATCTGTCGCTGGAGACGCATGCGCAGAACTGCCGGGAACGCATCGAACGGCCTGTGGTGTCGTGGCCCGCTGTGAACGCCATGGGGTTGCAGTAACGACTGCTTTCCACTCGGCCCTTCGGGTGGGAGGGCGTCCCACATTCCTCCGACATTGGTGAAGACCATGCGGTGATGATGATTCCTCCCAAGTCTCTCGCCGCCCTTGCTGCGTTGTGCCTCGCGATGGCGGCCTGCCCGGCACAGGCCGCCGACCCGTTCACCGTGCAGGACATCCGCCTCGAAGGCCTGCAGCGTGTCGAAGCCGGCACGGTGTTCGGGACCCTCGGCCTCAAGGCCGGCGACACGTACAGCGACGACCGCGGCAGCGCGGCCATTCGCGCGTTGTTCGACCTCGGGCTCTTCAAGGACGTGCGCATCGACGTCAACGGGCATGTGCTCGTCGTCATCGTCGAAGAGCGCCCCACCGTCGCCGATGTCGACTTCGCCGGCACCAAGGAATTCGACAAGGCCGCGCTGCAGAAGGCGCTGCGCGACATCGGGCTGGCCGAAGGCCGGCCGTTCGACAAGGCATTGGCCGACCGCGCGGAGCAAGAGCTCAAGCGCCAGTACATCGGCCGCAGCCTCTACAACGCGCAGGTGGTCACCACCGTCACGCCGCTGGAGCGCAACCGCGTCAACCTGACGTTCAGCGTGACCGAGGGCGAACCGGCGCGCATCACGCGGGTGCGCGTGGTGGGCCAGCAAGCCTTCGACGAGCGCACATTGCTCGACCTGTTCGACCAGGACAGCGGCGGCTGGCTGGCCTGGTACACGAAGTCGAACCAGTACGCGCGCGCCAAGTTCGACGCCGACCTGGAAACGCTGCGCTCGTTCTACCTGACGCGCGGGTACCTCGAGTTCCGCATCGAGTCCACGCAGGTCGCGATCTCGCCCGACCGGCAGACGCTCGAACTCACAGTGAAAATCACCGAGGGCGAGAAGTTCGCTGTGGCCGGCGTAAAGCTGGCGGGCAACTACCTGGGGCGCGAGGACGAGTTCAAGTCGCTCGTCACCGTGCGCCCCGGCACGCCCTACAACGGCGAGGACGTGGCGGCCATCACCAAGGCCTTTGCCGACCACTTCGGCACCTTCGGCTACGCCTTCGCGCGCGTGAAGGCCGAGCCCGAGATCGACCGCGCCCAGCGCCGCGTCGTGATGGTGCTGAACGCCGAGCCCGGGCGGCGCGCCTACGTGCGGCGGCTGAACATCGGCGGCAATGCGCGCACGCGCGACGAGGTGCTCCGCCGCGAGTTCCGCCAGTACGAAGGCGCCTGGTACGACAGCACGAAGATCAAGCTCTCGCGCGACCGCGTGGACCGCCTGGGCTTCTTCACCGACGTGAATGTCGAGACCGCCGAAGTGCCGGGCAGCAACGACCAGGTCGACCTGAACGTCACCGTGGCCGAGAAACCCACGGGCTCGCTGCAACTCGGCGCGGGCTACTCCTCGACCGACAAGATTTCGCTGAGCTTCGGCATCACGCAGGAGAACGTGTTCGGCTCGGGCAACTACCTCGGGTTGCAGGTCAACACCAGCTCGTACAACCGCTCGGTGTCGCTCACGGCCACCGACCCGTACTTCACGACGGGCGGCATCTCGCGCACCTTCAACCTCTTCCACACCACCACGCGGCCCTACTACGAGGCCGACGGCAACTACAAGCTCGCGAGCGACGGCGGCTCGGTGCGCTTCGGGCTGCCGGTGAACGAGCTGGACACGGTGTACCTGGGCATCGGCGTGGAGCGCTATGCGTTCACGCCCGGCAGCAACGGCTCGTACACGCTGGTCAACGGCTCGTATGTCTACACCGCCACGCCGCAGGCCTACCTCGACTACTTCCAGTGCACCGGCACCGCGCCGAGCGTGGTGTGCGCGGGCAAGAACGTGGTGGGCATCCCGGCGACAGTGGGCTGGTCGCGCGACGACCGCGACAGCGCGCTGGTGCCCACGCGCGGGCGCCTGCAAAGCGCCAACCTCGAGCTGGGCGTGGGCAGCGCGCTGCGCTACCTGAAGACCAACTACCAGTACCAGCAGTACGTGTCGCTGTCCAAGCAGTACACGCTGGCCTTCAACGGCCAGCTGGGCTACGCGAAGGCGCTGGGCAGCAGCAGCTTCCCGATCTTCAAGAACTTCTACGCGGGCGGGCTCGGCTCGATCCGCGGCTTCGAGCAGAACTCGCTGGGCCCGACCGACGCGGTCACCGGCGGTTCGCTCGGCGGCACGCGCAAGGCGATCTTCAACATGGAGCTGACCACGCCCTTCCCCGGCGCGGGCAACGACAAGTCGCTGCGCCTGTACACCTTCTTCGATGCGGGAAACGTGTTCGCCGAACGCACGGCGGGCATGACCGATGCGCAATGGAAGGCGCAGAACCGCCTGCGCGCCTCGGCCGGCCTGGGCATCAGCTGGATCTCGCCACTGGGCCCGCTGCGCCTGGCATATGCGGTGCCGATCATCTACCAGAAGGAGGACACGGCCAACGGCATCGCCGCCGACCGCACGCAGCGCTTCCAGTTCCAGATCGGCACGTCCTTCTGAACCGGCCCGCAAGACCATGAGCCGCATCCTGCTGGTGGAACACGGACGCGACATCGCGTCGGTGCTGCTGGACCTGCTGCACCGCGCGGGCCACGAGGTCGAGCAACTCGGCGACGGCGCCGCTGCGCTCGACCGCATCCTGCATGCGCCGCCCGCGCTCACCCTGCTCGACGTGGTGCTGCCGCGCATCGACGGACTGCAGGTGATCGAGCAGGTGCGCTCGCGCAGCGACCATCCGATCATCGTGCTGACCGCACGCGCGCACGAGACCGACCGGCTGCGCGGGCTCGACCTGGGCGCGGACGACTATGTCTGCAAGCCCTTCTCTCCGCGCGAGGTGGTGGCGCGCGTGCACACGGTGCTGCGCCGACACGCGCAGCGCGACCTGAACGTGGGCATGGCGTCGCCTTCCGTGGCTTTCGACAGCGCCATGGGCGATGCGTGGCTGGAGGGGCGGGCCCTGGCGCTCACGCGCCGCGAGCTGCTGTTGCTGCGCGCGCTCTCGCGCGAGCCGGGCCGGGTGTTCACGCGCTCGAAGCTGCTCGAAGCAGCGTTCCCCGAAGCGCTCGACGTGAACGAGCGCGCGGTGGACGGGCACATCAAGAACCTGCGGCGCAAGCTCGCGGCCGTGCCGCCCTCGCACGGCTGGATTCGCTCGGTCTACGGCGTGGGGTTCAGCTTCGCGGAACGGCCGGGCTGAGGGCGGACCGGGTCTTGCAGGGGCCGTGGCCGCGCGGCGTGCGGCTTTCATGGCGGCTTTGCATGATCGTCGCCAGGCGCGAGTTGCGCACCTCGGCCTGCCGGGCTTCCGCGCAAGCGCCGCGTGCCGCGACGCTGATGCCCAGCGCCAGGCTGCAGAAGGCCAGGCCGCCCGCGCAGGTGTGCGCCAGCGCGCGCATCGCGGCGCGTGGCGTCACCCACCAATGACCGGGCGCGGCGGACGGGAGCGGCATGCGCAGCACCGCTCAGCCTTCGGTGCGCGGTGGCACGAGCGCGCGGCCTTCGGTCAGCGGGAGCCTCTGCACCGCAGCAGCCGCGGGGACCGACGCAGCCAGGCCCGCCGCACCGATCGCAGCCAGCAGGCCCCGGCGCCCGATCGCTTCATCGGCCATGGGCAGCCTCCTTCTTCGCAGGTCCCTGCACGCCCGAGGCCCGTGCCTCGGCCCAGACCACGAGCAGCGTCCACACATGCGCGACGACCCAGAACAGCGCCGCCAGCAGGAACAGCAGCAGGTCGACGCCGGTGTCGGCCGGCGGTGTCGCCGCGGGCGCCGCGTGCCCCGGCGGGGCCCAGGCGAGCGCGGCGGCGGCCAGCGCGTGGAAGGCAAGGGTCGGGCGGGAGCGGTGCGTGTCCGGTGTCATGGCCCGCATCGTGCGATCCGAATCGGGAGAAATGTGGGAGAGGTGCAGGAAGGCGCCTCTCCCAGATTCCTCCCCAATCCGCAGCCATGATCGACGGCTTGCCTATGACGTCCCCGCCCCCGAAACGCATGCCGCAGAATGCGGCCATGCCTCCGCCGCCGAGCCCATGCCGCGCCTGACACTCTCCCGCAAGATCTTCCTGGCGCTGGCCGCCCTGCTGATCGTGCTGCTGCTCAGCTTCGTGGGCTTTTCGATCGTCGCGCTGCAGCGGGGCCTGGGCGCCTACGTGGCCGAGATCGAGATCCGCCGCATGGACTGGCTCTCTCAGCTCCTGCTGAAGCACTACACCGCCAACGGCGACTGGAAGAAGCTGCGCGACAACGACGAAGCCTGGCACCGCCTGCAGATGGGCCAGCTGGCGCTGGTGATCGACGGCGCCACCACGCCCGACGACCGGCGCCTGCCGCCCTGGTACGAGCGCCGCACGTCAGGCGACAACGCGCAGCAGGCCGAGTCGTCCAGTGGCCTCTCGAACACCGCCTCGCCGCCGCCCCCGCCACCACAGCTCGACCTGCTGCCCCGGCGCTTCGCGATGCCACCACCGGGCTTCTTTCCCGGCCTGTCGGGCCCGCCCGATTCGATCTACCGCCGCCTCGCCCTGCTCGATGCGCAAGGCGCGTGGGTGGTCGGCGCCACCCTCGACCTGGCCACCGCCGCGCGCCTGCCCATCCGACGCGGGCGCACCGTCGTCGGCTACCTCGCGCTGGCCCCGGTGCAGGGCCTCGAAAGTGAGGCCGACCGCGCCTTTCTTGCGCAGCAATCGGGCGTGATCGCACTCACGGGGTTGTGCGGCCTGGCCTTCGCGCTGGCCCTGTCGTGGCTGCTCGCACGCCGCTGGTTCAAGCCGATCGATGCGCTCACGCAGGCCGCGCAAGACGTGGCGCGCGGGCGGCTGTCGACCCGCGTCGCGGTCCACGGCTCCGACGAACTCGCGCTGCTGGGCAAGACCTTCAACGACATGGCGCAGCGCCTGGACACCGTCGAGGCCTCGCGCCGCGCCTGGCTGGCCGACGCGGCGCACGAGCTGCGCACGCCGCTGGCCGCGATGCGCGCGGAGATCGAAGCACTGCAAGACGGCGTGCGCAGCTTCGACGAGCGCACCGCGCTGCGGATGCACCGGCAGGTGATCCGGCTCGGCCAGCTGGTCGACGACCTGCGCAGCAGCATGCGCGAGCCCCAGAGCGACCTGCTGAAGGCGCCGGTGTACCCGCTGTCGCTGCTGAAGGAGGCGCTCGACCACACGCGCGACCGCTTCACGCAGCGCGGCATCGCGGTCGATCGCGACGCCATCGACCGCATCGCCGCCTCGGCCCAGCCGGTGATCGACGGCGATGCGCACCGGCTGCACCAGGTCTTCATGAACCTGCTCGAGAACACGCTGGCCTACACCGATGCCGGCGGCACACTGCGCATCGATGCGACCGTCGAGGGCGCATGGACGGGCAATTGCCTCACGCTGGTGTTCGACGACAGCGCGCCGGGCGTGCCCGAGGAAGAGATTCCGCGGCTCTTCGACCGCCTGTTCCGCGGCGAGACCTCGCGCAGCCGCGCGCTGGGCGGCTCGGGGCTGGGCCTGTCGATCTGCCGCGCGACCCTCGAGGCGCACGGCGGCAGCATCGAGGCGGCGCCCTCGCCGCTGGGCGGCCTGCGCATGACGGTCACCCTTCCGCTGGCGGCTTCCGCATGACACGCATCGTGATCGTCGAGGACGAACTCGACATCGCCTCCGTGGTGCAGGACTACCTGCGCCACGCCGGCTACGACACCGAACATTTCGCCGACGGGCAGAGCGCGCTCGAACGCATCGTCGCCGCACCGCCCGACCTGACGCTGCTCGACATCATGCTGCCGCGCCTCGATGGCATCGAGGTGCTGCGCCGCGCGCGCGAGCACACAGCGCATCCGATCATCATGCTCACCGCGCGCATCGAAGAGGTCGACCGCCTGCTCGGCCTGGAACTGGGCGCCGACGACTACGTGTGCAAGCCCTTCTCGCCGCGCGAGCTCGTGGCGCGCGTGCGCGCCGTGCTGCGCCGAACCGCGCCTGCTGCTGCACCGGGACAGTCGACTGTTTCGGACAACGCACCGGGCCTCGTGCTCGACGATGTGCACTGGCGCGCCTCGCTCGACGGCACGCCGCTGAACCTCACGCGCCGCGAGTTCGGTCTGCTGCAGGTGCTGTCGCGGCACCCGGGCCGCATCTTCTCGCGCGCCCGGCTGCTGGAGCTGGCCTACGACGACACCGTGGACGTGACCGAGCGCGCCATCGACAGCCACGTGAAGAACCTGCGCCGCAAGCTCGGTGCGGTGACGCCCGCGCACGACTGGATACGGTCGGTGTATGGCGTGGGCTTTGCGTGGGAACCGCCGGCCGACGCGGTGCATTGAACACCCTTGTTTCCTGTGGAAGCAGCGCTCAGCCGTTCCACGGCGGGCTCGCCACCACCGCCGACGTCGCGGGCCGCGACAAGCCCAGCGCCCCTTCCAGCATCCGCATGATCGTCTCGCGCGCCTGGTCGAAATCTTCCGGCTCCAGCGCCTGCTTGCCGAGCAGCATCCGCATCTGCCAGGCGAAGTCGGCATAAGTCTGGGTCATGGCCCAGAGCGTGAAGAGCAGGTGCGGCACCGGCAGCGGGTCGATGTCGCCGCCCGCCATCCAGCGTTGCAGCACGGCCGCCTCGGCCCGAAAGGCGGGCACCAGCTTGGCCTGGATGTCGTCGGCGCACTGCGGCGCCTGCGAGATGATTTCCTGCGCGAACAAGCGCGAACCTGAGGGGTGGTCGTAGGAGAACTTGAGCTTCTGCGTGACGTAGCGCTCCAGCGCCGCGTGCGGATCGAGGTCTGCATCGGCGAGGCTGTCGAGATTCGACAGCCACGAATCGAGCACGTCGTTGAACACGCGCCGGTACAGCGCCGACTTCGAGGGAAAGTAATAGAGCAGGCTCTGCTTGGAAACGCCCGCATCGGCCGCGATGTCGTCGACCGACACACCGCCATAGCCGTGCAGCGCAAAGCACTCCTGCGCGACGGCGAGGATCGCGCTCTCCAGGTTCTGGCGGCGCGCCTGGCGCTTCACCGCGGGGGGACGTGGCGCAATGCTCATCGAATGACCTCCGCGCTGCGCGCTTGCCTGGAACGGCACTGCGCAGCACTCATGGGTTCTTGATCCGCGCCAGGAAGCGCACCAGCCGCTCGTCGCCGCACTGCGTGACGTTGAACCGGAACCACGCGAAGGGCTGCGGCGTGGTGCAGAAGTCCGCGGCGGCGGTGAGCGGCAGGCCCTGCTTGCGCGCCTCCAGCAGCACCGCATCGCTCGACGGCCGCGGCTCGCTGCCGGCCGGCCAGCCGGCGCAGAGGAAAGGGCCACCATCGGGCACGCACAGCGCCTGCAGGCCCGCCCCGGTCAACAGCGACAGCGTGCGCTCGCCAGCGATCTTCAAGGACGTGTTGAGCCGCTGCAGGAAGCGCGCGTGGCCGGCATCGGCCAGCACTTCGCAGGCCACGCGTTCCTCGAACTCGCTCGGCCCGAGCGTGGTGTGCAGGCAGCGCAGCGCGGGGTCGTCGGTCCAGCGCTGCGGCAACAGCACATGCGCGAGCCGCAGGCGGGCCGACAACGTGGCCGAGACGCTGCCGACCTGGGCCACGCGCTGCAGGCCGTCCATGGCCGCCAGGCTGGGCGCCTGCAGCGGCGAGAGCCCGCGCCACGCATCCAGCTCGATGACGCGCAGGTCGTGCCGCTCGGCGGCTTGCAGCGCCTGGTGCGCGCCTTGCGGCGTCATGCACACGCCCAGCGGATTGGACACGGCCGTCGACACGAACAGCAGCCGGCGCCTGCCCTCCGCAGGCAGCAAGGCGGCCTGCTCGTCGAGTGCGGCAATGTCGAGGCAGCCGCCACGCCGCGGCACTTCCAGCGTGCCCCGGCCCAGCGTGTGAATCAGCCGGCGCAACTGGCGCGACGCGGGCGACTCGATCAGCACCGCGTCGCCGGGCGCGGTCCACGCCTGCAGCAGGCACATCGCAGCGCCGAGGCTGCCGGCGGCGGTCATCACCTGCTGCGGACCGAGTGCGGGCAGCTCGGCGCGATGGCGTGCGGCGATGCGCTCGCGCAGTCGCACCAGTCCGAGCCCGGGCCTGGCGCCGTCGTCCCATTCGGGGGTCGCGCGGGCCACGCGACGCATGGCCTCGCGCACCAGTTCGTCGCCACGGTATTCGGCCGGTGGCGGCCTGTCGTGGTCTGCGTGCGCCTCGGCCGCGGGCGGCGCAACAACGTTCGGCGCAGGCGCTGGCCGGTGCAGCACGTAGTAGCCGCTGCCCGGCCGCGAGGCCAGCACCGAGCGGGCACGCAAGGCGCTGTACGACTCGGTGACCGTGAAGGTGCTGATGCCCAGCTTGCCGGCCAGCGCGCGCACCGAGGGCATCTTGGTGCCGGGCGCCAGGCGTCCGTCGATGACGCGCAGCTCGACGCCCACCACGAGGCGCTGGGCCAGCCCGAGGCCGGGCGCGGCTTCGTCCATGTCGCCCATCAGGCCCTGCATCCAACCGGCACCGGCCGGTGCCGTCTGGCGCAGCGCCGACGCGTTGCTTGAACTCTGCATCACCGGGTCTCCTTGAGAAACGCATGCGGCCTGTCTGGACAGGGTTTGCCCTGGACAACTGTGCTGGGGAGTGCACCAAACAGCATGGTCGACAGCGGCAAACACTTTCTTGTGCGCCGCGCCAACTGTGTATGGGCGGCACACCTCGTTTGCTGAATCATCGCGACATTCGACCACTTGGTCAAACTTCATGAGGGCTCGATCTCTCATGTCGCACACGGTTACCCCACCACGACCTGGAGCTTGAAAGTCCATGAGCAGCACGATGAATCCCGTCGCGCCCAGCGCGCACATTGCCTCCGATGTGCGCGCCGGCCGTCTCGACCCCGCGCAGTACGCCAAGAACTTCTGCGACGCCCACCCGCCGCTGAACGTGGTGCAGGCCAACATCGAGGCCGAGCGCTGCTATTACTGCTTCGACGCGCCCTGCCAGACCGCCTGCCCCACGGGCATCGACATCCCGACCTTCATCCGCCGCATTGCCGACGGCAACCTGCGCGGCGCGGCGCGCACCATCCTCGAAGAGAACCCGCTGGGCGGCATGTGCGCCCGCGTCTGCCCGACCGAGGTGCTCTGCGAGCAGGCCTGCGTGCGCAACAGCAACGAGAGCAAGCCGGTCGAAATCGGCCTGCTGCAGCGCCACGCGACCGATGCCTTCTTCGACGCGCCCGGCGCACCGCTGTTCGTGCGCGCGGCCGACACGGGCAAGCGCATTGCCGTGGTCGGCGCGGGCCCGGCCGGCCTGGCCTGCGCCCACCGCCTCGCGGTGCTGGGCCACCAGGTGACGTTGTTCGATGCGCGCCCCAAGCTCGGCGGCCTGAACGAGTACGGCCTGGCGAGCTACAAGACGGTGGACGGCTTCGCGCAGCGCGAGATCGAATGGCTGCTGTCGGTCGGCGGCATCGACGTGCGCAACAACCAGGCGCTGGGCCGCGAGCTGCACCTGGATGCGCTCGCCACCGACTACGACGCGGTGTTCCTCGGCCTCGGCCTGGCCGGCGTGAACGCACTGGGCCTGGGCGAGCAGGCCGGCGTGCGCGACGCGGTGGATTTCATCGCCGAACTTCGGCAAGCCGCCTCGCCGGCCGACGTGGCCATCGGACGCCACGTGGTGGTGATCGGCGGCGGCATGACCGCCGTGGATGCGGCCGTGCAGTCGCGCAAGCTGGGCGCGGAAGACGTGAGCATCGTCTACCGGCGCGGCGCCGAGGCCATGGGCGCCTCGGTCGACGAGCAGAGCTGGGCCAAGGAGAACGGCGTGCGCATCATCCACTGGGCCGCGCCCAAGGCCCTGCGCGCCAAGGGCGGCGTGCTGCGCGGCATCGACTTCGCGCGCACTGCGCTGGTCGACGGCAAGCTGGTCGAGACCGGCGAGGCTCTCGCGCTGCAGGCCGACATGGTGCTGTGCGCCATCGGCCAGAGCTTTGTTGCGACCGCGCTGGAAGACAGCGGCGTGCGCTTGCAAGGCGGACGCATCGACACCGATGCCGAATGCCGCAGCTCGCGCCCGAAGGTGTGGGCCGGCGGCGACGCGCGCTTCGGCGGGCGCGACCTCACGGTCGAGGCGGTGGAAGACGGCAAGCAGGCCGCGCTGTCCATCGACCGCCACCTGCGCGCCGCCTGACGCGACGCCGCCCCTCTTCCTTTCTCACCTCTCATCCGAGCGCGCCGCGGCGCGACAGGAGCAATTCACATGGCAGACCTGAGCATCGACTTCGTGGGCATCCGCAGCCCCAACCCTTTCTGGCTGGCCTCGGCGCCGCCGACCGATAAAGAGATCAACGTGGTGCGCGCCTTCGAGGCCGGCTGGGGCGGCGTGGTCTGGAAGACCGTGGGCGAAGACCCGAACGTGGTCAACGTGCACGGCCCGCGCTATGCCGTGTCGTATGCAGCCGACCGTCGCGTGACGGGCTTCAACAACATCGAGCTGATCTCCGACCGGCCGCTGCGCACCAACCTCGACGAGATGACGCGCGTGAAGCGCAACTGGCCCGACCGCGCGCTGGTGGCGTCGATCATGGTGCCGTGCACCGAAGAGGCCTGGAAGAACATCCTGCCGATGGTCGAAGACACCGGCTGCGACGGCATCGAGCTGAACTTCGGCTGCCCGCACGGCATGAGCGAACGCGGCATGGGCGCGGCCGTGGGCCAGGTGCCCGAGTACATCCAGATGGTGGCCGAGTGGTGCAAGCACTACTCGAAGCTGCCGGTGATCGTGAAGCTCACGCCCAACGTGGCGGACATCCGGCCCGCCGCGCGCGCGGCCAAGAAAGGCGGCGCCGACGCGGTGAGCCTCATCAACACCATCAACTCGATCATGGGCGTCGACCTCGATGCGATGGCGATGTTCCCGCACACCGACGGCAAGGGCTCACACGGCGGCTACTGCGGCCCCGGCGCCAAGCCGATCGCGCTGCACATGGTGGCCGAGATCGCGCGCGACCCGCTGACGGCGGGCCTGCCCATCTCCGGCATCGGCGGCGTCTCGACGTGGCGCGATGCGGCCGAGTTCATCGCGCTGGGCAGCGGTTCGGTGCAGGTGTGCACCGCCGCCATGGTCTACGGCTTCAAGATCGTGCAGGACCTGTGCGACGGCCTCTCCAACTTCATGGACCAGAAGGGCTACGCCAACCTCGAACAGATGCGCGGCCGCGCGGTCGGCAGCATCACCGACTGGCAGCAGCTCAACCTGAACCACGTCGACAAGGCGGTGATCCACCAGGACCTGTGCATCCAGTGCGGCCGCTGCCACGTGGTGTGCGAAGACACCTCGCACCAGGCCATCAGCGCGACCAAGGACGGCACGCGCTTCTTCGAGGTGAAGGAAGAAGAGTGTGTCGGCTGCAACCTGTGCGTGTCGATCTGCCCGGTGCCCGGCGCGCTGTCGATGCGCACGCTGAAGGCCGGCGAGACGGACGCGCGCACCGGCCACCCCGTCGCCGGTCACTACGCCAACTGGACCACGCACCCTAACAACCCGTTGCGCGTCGCCGACGCCAGCCCGCACTGATCCGCGGGGTCGGCACGGATCGTGCCTGCGCCGCGTGAGTCCCCTTCCCAGCCCAGCCCCATGCAGGAACAAACACCATGAACACCTCATCGCAAAGCGGCAGCCCCACAGCCAACCTCTGGAACGAAGACCTCGCGCCCACCACGCTGGCGCAGCGAACGTGGCGCTGGTACCACTTCGCCGCGCTCTGGGTGGGCATGGTGATGTGCATCCCCGCCTACATGCTGGCGGCCAGCCTGATCGAAGGCGGCATGTCGTGGGGGCAGGCGGTGCTGACCGTGTTCCTCGGCAACGCCATCGTGCTGGTGCCGATGCTGCTCATCGGGCACGCGGGCGCGAAGTACGGCATTCCGTATGCGGTGATGGCGCGCGCTTCGTTCGGCACGCGCGGCGCGCGGTTGCCGGCATTGCTGCGCGCCATCGTGGCCTGCGGCTGGTACGGCATCCAGACCTGGTTCGGCGGCCAGATGATCTACACGCTGGTCGGCGTTCTCATGGGCCAGCAACTGGGCGGCGACAAGCTGCCGATGCTCGGCATCAACGGCGCACAACTCGTGTGCTTCCTGATCTTCTGGGCGATCCAGCTGTACTTCGTGGTGCACGGCATCGAATCGATCCGCCGGCTCGAAACCTACACCGCGCCGCTCAAGATCATCGTGTGCATTGCCCTGCTCTACTGGGCCGTGCAGCGCGCGGGCGGCCTGGGCCCGATCTTCGACCAGCCTTCGCAGTTCGAGGCCGGCGGCAAGAAGGCCGGCATGTTCTGGGCGGTGTTCTGGCCGTCGCTCACGGCCATGGTGGGCTTCTGGGCCACGCTGGCGCTGAACATTCCCGACTTCACGCGCTTCTCGCGTTCGCAGCGCGACCAGGTGGTGGGCCAGGTGATCGGCCTGCCCGCACCCATGGGCCTGCTTGCGATGATGGCCGTGATGGTCACCTCGGCCACGGTGGTCATCTACGGCAAGGCGCTGTGGGACCCGGTCGACCTGGCCAGCCGCATGACCGGCGCCGCGGTGCTCATTGCGCTCATCGTCCTGCTGATCGACACGGTGAGCGTGAACCTGGCGGCCAACCTCGTGGGCCCGGCCTACGACTTCTCTGCCCTCAACCCGAAGAAGATCTCGTACCGCACGGGCGGCTACATCACGGCCGGCATCGCCATCGTGATGATGCCGTGGAAGGTGCTCGAAACCACGCAGGGCTACATCTTCACCTGGCTCATCGGCTACTCGGCGCTGCTCGGGCCGGTGGCGGGCATCCTGATTGCCGACTACTACCTCATCCGCCGCAAGGAGCTGGACGTCGATGCGCTCTACCGCGAGAACGGCGCCTACAGCTACGGCAACGGCTGGAACATGGCGGCCGTCATCGCCTTCGTCGTCGGCGTGCTGCCGAACATTCCGGGCTTTCTGAATGCGGCGTTCCCGCAGGCCGTGCCGTCGATGCCCGAGTTCTTCAAGACGATCTACACCTACGCCTGGTTCGTCGGCGTGGTGCTGTCGGCCGTGGTCTACATGGGGCTGATGAAGGCGCGCGCGCCGCAGCTTCAGGGCATGACCCCGCCCCTCAAGAACCCCAGCTGAAACAACGTAAAGGAACCCACGCCATGACCGTTCTCATTCGCGGTGGCACGGTGGTCAACGCCGATGCCGAGCACCGTGCCGACGTGCTCTGCCAGGGGGAAAAGATCCTCCACGTCGGCACCGACCTGCAGGTACCGACCGGCGCCGAAGTCGTCGATGCCGGCGGCGCCTACGTGATGCCCGGCGGCATCGATCCGCACACCCACATGCAGTTGCCGTTCATGGGCACCGTGGCGGCCGACGACTTCTTCAGCGGCACGGCGGCGGGCCTGGCCGGTGGCACCACCAGCATCATCGACTTCGTGATTCCCGACCCGCAGCAGTCGCTGATGGACGCCTTTCGCATGTGGCGCGGCTGGGCCGAAAAATCCGCCGGCGACTACAGCTTTCATGTGGCCGTGACCTGGTGGAACGACAGCGTGCACAAGGACATGGGCACGCTGGTGCAGGAGCACGGCGTGAACAGCTTCAAGCACTTCATGGCCTACAAGAACGCGATCATGGCCGACGACGAGATCCTGGTGAAGAGCTTCCAGCGTTCGCTCGAACTCGGCGCCATGCCCACGGTGCACGCGGAAAACGGCGAGCTGGTCGCGATGCTGCAGCAGCAGTTGCTGGCACAGGGCATTCGCGGCCCCGAGGGCCATCCGCTGTCGCGCCCGCCGATGGTCGAGGCCGAAGCCGCCAACCGCGCCATTGCCATCGCCGAGGTGCTGGGCGTGCCGATCTACGTGGTGCACGTGTCGTGCGGCGAGGCGCTGGAAGCCATCACCCGCGCCCGCGCGCGCGGCCAGCGCGTGTACGGCGAAGTGCTGGCCGGCCACCTGGTGGTCGACGAGAGCGCCTACCGCGACCCCGACTTCGCGCGCGCCGCCGCCCACGTGATGAGCCCGCCCTTTCGCTCGCGCGAGAACCAGGCCATGCTGTGGCGCGGCCTGCAAGGCGGCAACCTGCACACCACGGCGACCGACCATTGCACCTTCTGCGCCGAGCAGAAGGCCGCCGGCCGCAACGACTTCACGAAAATCCCCAACGGCTGCGGCGGCGTCGAAGAACGCATGGCCGTGCTGTGGGATGCGGGCGTCAACGCCGGCCGGCTCACGCCGTCGGAGTTCGTGCGCGTCACCTCCACCAACGCGGCGCAGCTGTTCAACCTGTACCCACGCAAGGGGGTGATCCAGGCCGGGGCCGACGCCGACATCGTGGTGTGGGACCCGAAGGCGACCAAGACCCTGTCGGTAAAAACGCAGCACTCGAAGAGCGACTTCAACATCTTCGAGGGCCGCGAAGTCACCGGCGTGCCGCGCCACACCGTGAGCGCGGGCCGCTGGGTCTACCGCGACGGCGACCTGCGCGCCGAACCCGGCACCGGTCGCTACCTGAAACGCCCGCCCTTCGCGCCGATGTTCACCGCGCTGGAACGCTTCAAGCAGCAGCACGCGCCCACGGCCGTGGCGCGCTGAATCCCCAAGGAGTCATACATGAATGCAGCAGTGGACACACAGGTGCTGACGATCAACGGCGAGCGCCTGTGGAACTCGCTGATGGAGCTGGCGCGCATCGGCGCCACGCCCAAGGGCGGCGTCAAGCGGCTGGCGCTCACCGACCTCGACAAGCAGGGCCGCGACCTCGTGGTCTCGTGGGGCAAGGAAGCCGGCCTGAGCATCACGGTCGACAAGATCGGCAACGTCTTCATGCGCCGCGAAGGCACCAACCCCGCGCTGCCACCCATCGTGTCGGGCAGCCACATCGACACGCAGCCGACCGGCGGCAAGTTCGACGGCAACTACGGCGTGCTGTCGGCGCTGGAAGTGGTGCGCACGCTGAACGACCAGGGCATCCGCACCGAAGCACCCATCGAGGTCGCGTTCTGGACCAATGAAGAAGGCTCGCGCTTCGTGCCGGTGATGATGGGCTCGGGCGTGTTCTGCGGCGCCTTCAGCCTGGAACACGCCTATGCCGCGAAAGACACCGAAGGCAAGACGGTGCGCGAAGAGCTGGAGCGCATCGGCTACGTGGGCAGCCAGACGCCGGGCGACCACCCCATCGGCGCCTACTTCGAGGCGCACATCGAGCAGGGGCCGGTGCTGGAAGACGCGGGCAAGGTGATCGGCGTGGTGCCGGCGGTGCTGGGCCTCTCGTGGTACGACTGCGTGGTGACCGGCATGGAAGCGCATGCGGGCCCCACGCCCATGCACCTGCGCCGCGACGCGCTGCAGGTGGCGACGCGGATCATGCAGGAGGTGGTGGCCATCGCGATGCGCTACCAACCGTACGGCCGCGGCACGGTCGGCATGGTGCAGGTGCACCCGAACAGCCGCAACGTGATTCCAGGGCAGGTGAAATTCTCGGTCGACCTGCGCAACGTGAACGACGAGCTGCTCGACCGCATGCATGGCGAGATCCTGGCGTTCGTCGAGCGCACGGGCCGCGAGACCGGGCTGGGCGTGACCATCGAGCGCGTGTCGTACATCCCGCCCTGCCCGTTCCACCCCGACTGCGTGGACGCGGTGCGCCGCGCCACCGAGAAGCTCGGTTACTCAAGCATGGATGTGGTGTCGGGCGCAGGCCACGACGCGATCTATGCCGCGCGGCTCGCACCGGCCGGCATGATCTTCGTGCCTTGCAAGGACGGCATCAGCCACAACGAGATCGAAGACGCGCAGCCCGACCACCTGACGGCCGGCTGCAACGTCTTGCTGCACGCGATGCTGGAGCGCGCGAAGCGCGTCGACTGACGCGCTCGCGGCGGCGGCGTTGCCGTTACTGGTACGCCGCCAGCTCCTGCTTCGCGATCGCGTTGCGGTGCACCTCGTCGGGGCCGTCGGCCACGCGCAAGTGACGCTCGTAGGCGTAGAAGTGCGTGAGCAGCGTGTCCTGGCTCAGGCCCATCGCGCCGAAGGCCTGCATGGCCCAGTCGATCACCTTCACGCAGTTGTTGGGCGTGAGCACCTTGATCATCGCGATCTCTTTCGCCGCAACCTTGTTGCCCACGGTGTCCATGCGGTAGGCCGCGTGGAGCACCATCCAGCGCGACTGCTCGATGAGCATGCGCGACTCGGCAATGCGCTCGCGCCACACGCCCTGCTCCGACAGCGGCTTGTGGAAGGCCACGCGCGACACGAGGCGCTGGCACATCATCTCCAGCGCGGCTTCGGCCATGCCGATGGCGCGCATGCAGTGGTGGATGCGTCCGGGGCCAAGGCGGCCTTGTGCAATCTCGAAGCCGCGGCCTTCGCCCAGCAGGATGTTCTCGACCGGCACGCGCACGTTGTCGAACACGATCTCGGGGTGGCCGAAGGGCGGGTCGTACATGCCGAGCAACTGCATGTCGCGCACGATGGTGATGCCCGGCGTGTTCTTCGGCACGAGCACCATCGACTGCTGCTTGTGGCGGTCGGCGTTGTCGGGGTCGGTCTTGCCCATCAGCACGAAGATCTCGCAACGCTCGTTCATGGCGCCGGTGATGTACCACTTGCGCCCGTTGATGACGTACTCGTCGCCTTCGCGGCGGATGCTGCAGCGGATGTTGGTGGCGTCGCTCGACGCGACCTCGGGTTCGGTCATCGCGAACGACGAGCGGATCTCGCCGGCCAGCAGCGGCGTGAGCCAGCGCTCCTGCTGCGCCTTGGTGCCGTAGCGCGCCAGCACTTCCATGTTGCCGGTGTCGGGCGCGGAGCAGTTGAAGATTTCCGCGCTCCAGTAGCGCCGGCCCATGATCTCGCACAGCGGCGCGTACTCGACATTGGTCAGGCCCGGGCCGTGTTCGGCCTCGGGCAGGAACAGGTTCCACAGGCCGCGCTCACGCGCCTTGGCCTTGAGGCCGGCCATCATCGGCAGCTCGGCATACGGGCGGCCAGCGCGGGCGTTGGCGGCCAGCTCTTCCTCGCGGCGCTTCTCGTTCGGGTAGACGTGTTCGTCCATGAACTTGAGCAGCTCGGCGCGCAGCGCGAGCACCCGGGGCGTGAATTCGAATTGCATGTCGTCTCGTCCTTCTTCCAATGTGCGGTCGAAGATACGTCGCGATGCGGATCGGGACGGTCGTTCGCGCGACAGCACGAACGCCGCCCCTGCGCGAATCAACGTGGGGTGGGCAACGCCGTCGCAAGCGCGGCCAGCGCCGCCACCACCTTCTGCACCGACTGCGCGGCGCGCGCGTCCTTCAGCGCGCCGTCGGCATCGAAGGCCTCGTTCGCACGTCCGAGCGCGAACTGCTGCGGCGCCACCAGCATCGCGAAGGCCATCTGCAGGTACTGGCGCAGGAAGTTCATCGAGCGCAGCGCGCCCAGCGGACCGGGCGAGGCCGACAGCAGCGCGGCCGGCTTGTTGGCCGTGGCGGCCAGGCCGCCCGCGTGGCCGTCGCCCGGTGGAATGCGCGAGAGCCAGCTGAAGGCGTTGATGACCAGCGGCGTGGGAAAGCCGTTGTACTCGGGCGTGACGATCAGCACGCCGTCGCTCGCCGCAATGGCGCGCCGCAGTTCGAGCGCGCCGGCGGGCACGCCCGAGGCGGCCTCGAGGTCGCCGTCGTACACGGGCAGCGCCAGCGCGCGCAGGTCCATCTCCGTCACCTGCAGGCCTGCCGCGCGCGCGGTGGCCGCGGCCACGGCCGCCAGCTGGCGGTTGAGCGAACCGTCGCGGGCGCTGCCGGGAATGATCAGGATGCGGGGACTGTCCATGCGAGGGCTCCTTGCCGTGCGTTGAAATGAGGAACGCCGCGCCGCAGGTTTCGCGTGCGGCGCGGCGTTCGTCAGTGTCGCATCGAGGATGCGATCCGGTGTGTCAGCTGCGCTGCGAATCCAGCTGCTCGCTGTTCGTCACGACCTCCTGCGCCTTCATGTAGCTCTCGATCAGCAGCTGATACGGCGGGAACACGGCGCTGTAGGCCTCGGCCCATTGCGCGGCATCGTCGCGGTGCCAGGTCTTCTGCACTTCGGAGCACACGCCGGCGGTGTCGATCGGCACCACGCCGGCCTGCACCACGCGCGCCAAGGTGATCTCCTGCGCCATCTTCGAGTACGTGCCCGACGCATCGACCACCGCGAACACGCGGTAGCCGTCGTACACGGCCGAGATGCTCGGGAAGGCCATGCACACGCTGGTGATGGTGCCGGCAATGATCAGCGTGCCGCGCCCGGTGGCCTTCACGGCGGCCACGAACTCGGGGTTGTCCCAGGCGTTGATCTCGCCCTTGCGCGCCACGTACTGCGCATGCGGCGCGTACTTGTGCACTTCGGGAATCAGCGGCCCGTTGGGCCCCTGCGGCACCGACGCGGTGGTGATGACCGGGATCTTCGCCAGCGTCGCAACCTTGGCCAGCGTGGTGACGTTGGAACGCAGCTCGGTCATCGGCATGTCCTTCACGGTCTGGAACAAGCCGCTCTGGTGGTCGATGAGCAGCATCACGGCGTCGTCGGGGTCAATGACGGGCTTGGCACCGTTGAAGTTGGCAACGTTGTTGGGGATGGTCATGGCGTGCTCACTTTCCTTGGGTCAGTTGCGTGTAGCTGGTGATGAGGTTGCGGTAATCGGGGATGTGGTTGGAGAACAGCGTGCCCAGCCCCTCGATGTCGTTGCGCCAGTCGCGGTGCAGCTCGCACGCCACGCCGAACCACGACATCAGCTGCGCGCCGGCGGCCGACATGCGGTCCCACGCGGCCTGGCGCGTCACGTCGTTGAAGGTGCCCGACGCATCGGTGACGACGAACACATCGAAGCCCTCGGCCAACGCCGACAGCGCCGGGAAGGCCACGCAGACCTCAGTGACCACGCCGGCAATCAACAGCTGCTTCTTGCCCGTGGCTTTCACGGCCTTGACGAAATCTTCGTTGTCCCAGGCGTTGATCTGGCCGGGGCGCGGAATGTAGGGCGCGTCGGGGAACTGCGCCTTCAGCTCGGGCATGAGCGGGCCGTTGGGGCCGTTCTCGAAGCTGGTGGTCAGCACCGTGGGCAGCTTGAAGTAGCTGGCGATGTCGGCCAGGGCCAGCACGTTGTTCTTGAACTTGTCGGGGTCGATGTCGCGCACCAGCGAGAGCAGGCCGGTCTGGTGGTCGACCAGCAGCACGGCGACATCGTTCTTGTCGAGACGGGTGTAAGGCTTGGACATGAGAGGCTTCCTTTGTGAGGGTGAATGCCGGGGAAAAAATGGCCCCGATGCATGACCGTCAGCGTAAAAGCGCGCCCCGAAGTCCGGTAGTCGGCGAAATTTGCCTGCAGCGTTCCACCCGATGGACGATGGCAACACCCGTGCGCGCAGGTCGGATGAATTCGCGCCCGCCGGGCCCGATCCGTCGCGGCGGGTAAAATACCCCTACATGTCCCGCTGGTTTGCCGCTACCGTCCTCGCTTTCATGCTGTCCTGCTACGGCTTCGCCGTGCTCGCGCATGGGCTGGTGGGCGGCAACCATGTGACATCGTCCGGTGAACGCCAGACCGTCGTGACGCTCGCCGTCTCGCTGGCCGATGGCGGTGACAAGGACATCGGCAACACGTCCGCCGAAGACCCGTCCGCCATGGACGAAGCGGGCTCCGAGCACGCCGAACTGCTCGACGCCCGCCCCCACGCACGCAACCTGCTGGTGCTCTCCGCGCAACCGCCGCGGCTGGGCTCCACGTCGGTGGTCTCGCCACTGCTCGACCGGCCCAAGCGGCCACCCCGGCCCCGCGCCCTCCTCGCCGCCTGAGGCCGCGCGGCGGCGAGCGAACGCCTGAGGACCGATCCGGTCCGGGCGTTTGCGCTCACCCATCCGGCCCGTCGCCTGTTTCACGCGACGCCCCTGCCCCTTCTTTTTCAGCCGTCTGACGGCCCTGCCGCACGTGTCACACGACCCGTCCGGCCCTCTCTCTTTTCAGGATTTTTTGATGAACTCCAGCCAATCGGCCTACCCCTCCAGCTTCGGCGCACCGTTGGCCTCGGTCCAGGAACGCAACCGCGTTCTGCGCAACACCTACTGGCTGCTCGCGCTGTCGATGGTGCCCACTGTGCTGGGCGCCTGGCTCGGCGTGGCCACCGGCCTCACGCGCGCCCTGTCGCCGGGCATCGGCCTCATGGTGTTCCTCGGCGGCGCCTTCGGCTTCATGTACGCCATCGAGAAAACCAAGAACTCCGCCGCCGGCGTGCCCGTGCTGCTGGCCTTCACCTTCTTCATGGGCCTGATGCTGTCGCGCCTGGTCGGCAGCGTGCTCGGCCTGTCCAACGGCGCCAGCCTAGTGATGACCGCCTTCGCCGGCACCGGCGGCATCTTCCTGGGCATGGCCATGCTCTCGACGGTCATCAAGCGCGACATCTCGGCCATGGGCAAGTGGCTCTTCGTCGGCGCCATCGGCCTGCTGGTGGTGGGCATCGCCAACGTCTTCATCCAGTCGAGCGCGCTGATGATGACGCTGTCGGTCGCCGCCATCGGCATCTTCTCGGCCTTCATCCTGCACGACCTGAAGCGCGTGAAGGACGGCCTCGAAACCAACTACATCTCGGCCACGCTGGGCGTGTACCTGAGCCTGTACAACGTGTTCCAGTCGCTGCTGGCCCTGCTGGGCATCGCCGGCGGCCGGGACGAGTAAGCGCACACAGAACGACAAGCAAGGAAGGAAACACCATGCGCCTCACCACCAAAGGCCGCTTCGCGGTCACCGCGATGATCGACATCGCCCTGCACGGCCGCTCGGGCCCCGTCACGCTGGCCTCGATCAGCCTGCGCCAGCAAGTCTCGCTCTCGTACCTGGAACTGCTGTTCGCCAAGCTGCGCCGCAACGGGCTGGTCGAATCCACCCGCGGCCCCGGCGGCGGCTACTCGCTCAGCCGCAAGGCCGCGGAGATCACGGTGGCCGACGTCGTGCTCACCATCGAAGACCTGGGCGCCAGCAAGATCCGTCCGCGCGCCGCCGGTTCGGACAACGAGCCCGGCCGCTGCGAGATCGACGACCTGTGGGCCTCCGTGAACCTGCGCGCCGTCGAGTTCCTGCGCTCGATCTCGCTGCAGAGCCTGGTCGACGAACAGAAGGCCAAGGGCGTGCAGCCCGCCACCAGCGCGGCCGCCCGCCGCACGACAGCCGTCGTCGGCTCGCCGGTGCGTAAGCCCTTCGTGGTCGACGCGCCGAACTCGGTGTTCGCACTGGGACGTCGCCACAGCACGAGCAGCTGACGCACAGGAAGGACGCGCGGGGTCGGCCTTGAATGTGCCGCCCGCGCGACCTAGACTGGAATGGCAAGGCACCCGCGGTGCCGGGGGCCAAGGAGCCTGCCATGTACAAGCGTGTTCTCGTCGCAACCGACGGCTCGCCGCTGTCGGACAAGGCGGTGGCCACGGCCATCGACCTCGCGTTGCTGACCGGCGCCGAGCTGGTCAGCGTCAACGTCGCGCACATCCAGCCGTACGGCTACTTCGAAGGCTCGATGCTGCTGAACCAGACGGATTTCGAAGCCAACCAGAAACACGTCGAGCAGGCGGCCCAGCGCGTGGCCGATGCGGTGCGCGACACCGCGCTGGCCAAGGGCGTGCGCCGCGCCGATTCGGTGGTCATGAAGTCGAACCAGGTGGCCGAGGCCATCATCAACACCGCAAAGAACCAGGACTGCGACCTGATCGTGATGGCCTCGCACGGGCGCCGCAGCCTCGCACGGCTGTTGCTGGGCAGCGAGACGCTGCACGTGCTGACGCACTCGCACATTCCGGTGCTGGTGCTGCGCTGAACGGAACGAAAAAGGCACCGCCCGCGCGGTGCGCGACGGTTATCGGGTCGCGGCCGACTCGACGGTCTCGACCACCGTGCGACCGGCCGGCGGGCACGACGGCCCGGCATCGCGGCCGAAGCAGCGCGCGGCCTGCGTGCGCGCCTGGGCTTCCTGCGCGTGGCGTGCTTGCGCGGCATCGACCTGGTAGTCGAGCAGCCATTTCATGAGCAGCAACATCGCGATCACCAGGCCGAGCGCCACGCCCAGCAGCGTGGTGCGCCAGTTGCGCGGGCGCGCCGCAGCCGGCGCGCGGGCCGGTGCTGCGCTGCTTTCCATCGCGGTGAAGCCCGCAAGGCTGCGGGACGCGCCGCCGTCATGGATGCGGCGGCGGGGCGGTTCGGGGGTCGCGGAACGCGCGGACACCGAGGTCTGCGCGCGCTTCACGCGCGGCGCATGGGCAGTGTCCGAAGGCAGGTGGCGGGCAGGCATGACGGGGGCGATTATGAACGGCCCGCGCGCCCAGCCCGCGCCTCAGCCCGTGCGTCAGGCACCGACGCCGAACGCCGCGTCGTACCGCACCTCGCCGACCGGCCATGCGCCGTGGAACGACACGGCCTGGAAATACTCCGGCGGCACGCCCGGCAGCACCAGGCCGGGCCGCACGACGAAGCCGAAGCGGCCATAGAAGGCCGGGTCGCCCAGCAGCACGCAGCCTTGCGCGCCGGTGTCGCGCAGGCCCGCCAGCGCGGCGTCCATCAGCAGCCGGCCGATGCCCTGCCCCTGGCGCGCAGGCGCCACCGAGATCGGCCCCAGGCCGTACCAGCCGGTCGTGCCATCGGAGATTGCCACGGGCGACAGCGCGACATGGCCGACGATCTCGCCGCCTTCCTCGACCACGAGCGACAGCGTGAGCTGATCGGCCGCGCGCAAGGCGTCGACGATGAGGTGTTCAGTGCCGTCGGCATGCGGTGCCTCGGCAAACGCGGCCACCGTCAGTTGCCGGATGGCAGCCTCGTCGCCCGGCTGCTCGGGGCGAACCACCGGCCCCGCCTCCGCCCGCCGCGCGGCCCCCACCTTCTTCTGCGTGTCGGCATCCACCAACGCCCGCATGGCACGAAACAGCGGCCGCGTGCCGGTGTGCTTCTGGCCGTAGCCGAGGTTGAACTCGTAGTCGAAGTCCGGCGGGTTCGCGCCCTGGTTGTGCTGCAGCAGGGTTTCGAGCTTGTCGAGCGCCTTCACCGCCTGCGCTTCGGGCGTCTCGGCTTTCTCGTACTCGTCCCACAGCGCAAGGATGCCCGCACGCAGCGGCGCATCGAGCGTGCGCGTGAGCACCTGCAGGTCTTCGCGCTCCTGCGCGCTCTTGTTGGGGTGCGCGCCTTGCACGATGGCGGGGATGTCGCCGTGGATCGCCTCGCCCAGGTCGTGCACCACGCACATCTTCAGCACCTTGAGAAGGTCGAGGTCGGCCAGCTCGTCCTCGAAGGCCATGGCCATGAGGCACAGGCGCCAGCTGTGCTCTGCCGTGCTCTCGGTGCGGCCCGAGGCGGTGTGCGCGCTGCGCAGCACGCTCTTGAGGCGCTCGGCCTCGCGAAGGAAGTCCAGCCTTCCCTTGATCTGATCGATGTCCATCTCGCGGTCTCGTTTTGTCCTGAATGTGTCAGGCCGAGCCTAAGCGATCCGCAGGCACACCGTTGTTACAGCGCCGGCCCCAGCCCGATCGGCGCGGGCACCACGTTGACGATGCGCGTGAAGAGCGCGGCGTAGACCTCGTCGGGCGCGGGGTGGCTGGAGAACAGGTCGCGGTTCTCGCCGAAGGCCGCATCGAGCTCGCGCCAGTCGTCCTCGCTGAGCACGCGCTCGGCCAGCGGAAGAATCTCGCGCTCCTCGTGCGCCATGTGCTCCAGGTAGAAGCTCACGTACTCGTTCATCGCCTGTTCGAAGGCCACGCGCCGCGGCTCGCCGAGCATCTCGAACGCGAGCAGCGCGTGCTCGACGTGGCGGATCTTGCGCTCGCCCCAGGCATGGTCGTTGTCGAGCTTGTCCATCAGGTCGCGCGAGATCGGCGTGCAGGCACGCAGCCGGGGAAAGAGCAGCTCGGTCTCCTTCGGGTGGTGGCGCTTCTCGGGAAACTCGTCCACGTAGAACAGCATCGCGCGCAGCGTCGCGAAGTCGGGCATCGTACCCTTGCGGCGGTGCTGGTCGAGCAGCATCACGATGGAACGCAGCATGGCCGCCAGCGCGGCGTGCTCCTGGCGAATGATCTTCACCGCGACATGGGTCATGAGAGGTCTCCTTCTTTCTTCGAAGGCCCCAAGGGTCGCAAGCCCGAGGCCGTGCGGGCTTGCTCCAGATCAAGGCCCGTGCATGCGGCCAGGCACAGACTGGCACGGCATCTCCTCTTTTCTTTCTTCAACGCACCCCTGGAGGTTCCACACCATGTACCAACACATCCTGGTTCCGATCGACGGCAGTTCCACGTCCGGCGAAGGCCTGGCCGAAGCCATCCGCCTGGCCAAGCTCACGGGTGGGCGCCTGCGGCTGGTCCACATCCTCGACGAGCTCTCGTTCGCACTCGGCGTCGGCGTCTACGCGGGCCATTCGAGCGACTGGCTCGCGACACTGCGCACCGACGCCGTGGCACTGCTGGAGAAGGCGCGCGCCCAGGCGCAGGCCGAAGGTGTCGAGGCCGACACTGTGCTGCGCGACGGCTTCAAGGCCGGCGCGGTCCACGACCAGGTGGTGACCGAAGCCATCGCCTCGAAGGCCGATCTCATCGTGCTCGGCACGCACGGCCGGCGCGGCCTGAGCCGCTGGGCCATGGGCAGCAGTGCAGAGCACATCCTGCGCATGGCGCCCGTGCCGGTGCTGCTGATCCGCGCACCCGAAGTCGCTGCGAAGGTCGACTACGAGCGCTTCAGCCTGCCGGACGGGTTGGTCGCGAACCAGTAGGCGGCATCGCCCGCCGCCGGTTTGACGGGGCCCGGCGGCGCGCCCAGAATGAGTTGCAGCGCTCGCGGCTCATTTCTCTTTTTTCGCGCGAGAACCGCCCGCCCGTTCCCCGTTTCAAGGAGCAGCGCCATGAGCTCACCCCAGCACATCCGGCAGTCCATGGACACCCTCGCGAGCCACTTCGCGACGCATCCCCAGAACGCCCTGACCCAGGACAAACAGGCAGTGGCCACACTGGTGTCGGGCCTGCGCTTTCGCGTGACCGGGCCCACGGGGGAATCCCTCGAGACCGACATGCCGAAGGCCATCGGAGGCAACGCGGAAGCGCCATCGCCCGGCTGGTTCATGCGCGCCGCCCTGGCGAGTTGCGAAACGACCGTGATCGCCATGCGGGCGGCGCAGCTCGGCATCGCATTGACGACCCTCGAAGTGGTCGTCGGCAGCCAGTCGGACAGCCGCGGCCTGCTCGGCGAGCCGGCCTCCGTGCCCGCCGGCCCCAGCCGCATCCATGTCGCGGTGCGAATCGCTGCCGATGGCGTGCCGGAGCAGGACCTGCGCGACCTGGTGCAGTGGGCCGAGGCGCACTCCCCCGTGGGCACTGCGCTGCGCCGGGCCATCCCGCTCGATGTCGCGGTGCAGGTCGGGCAGGCCTGACGGCACCGGCGAAGGCTGGCCTCAGGCGTAAGAACGCAGCCGCACCGCAAAGGCCGCCAGCGGCGCGATGCCGCTGGCTTCGGCGCGCTCGCACCAGTCCTGCAGCCGCTTCACCAGCTGCTCGCCGGTGGCGCCCGAGCGGCTCCACAGCGCCGTCAGTTCACGCCGCATCGCGTACATGGTCTCCAGGGCTTGCGAGGCCACCAGCGCCTGCGTGAGTTGGGCGTGGCGCGTGGCGTCGAGCGCCTTTTCTTCCTTGCCGAGCCAGGGCTGCGCGGCGCGCAGTGCGCGGGCCTTGTTCGGTGCGAGCGCATGCGGTCGCGCCAGCTCTTGCGCACAGGCCTGCTTCAGCGAACGCGAGTAGTTCGACAGCACGTCGTAGTGGTGCCGGATCACCGCCTGCACCGTGAGCAGGTCGACGGTGGCGCGCGGCGTGGTGAGGCGCGGCTTCGGCGCGAGGTGCTTCACCTTCGCCAGCCCCACCGCCTGCAGCGCGCGGATGTAGACCCAGCCGATGTCGAACTCGAACCACTTGTTCGACAGCTTGGCCGAGGTCGGGAACGCATGGTGGTTGTTGTGCAGTTCCTCGCCGCCGATCAGCAGGCCGATGGGAAAGATGTTCGTGCTCGCATCCGACGCGGGCCAGTTGCGGTAGCCCCAGAAGTGGCCGATGCCGTTGACCACGCCGGCGGCCCAGAACGGAATCCATGCGATCTGCACCACCAGCACCAGCGCGCCCGGCAGCACGCCGAAGAGCGCCATGTCGATCAGGCCCATGCAGGTGATGCCCAGCGTCTGGTAGCGCGTGTAGAGCCGGCGCTCGAGCCAGTCGTCGGGCGTGCCGTGGCCGTAGCGGCTCAGCGTTTCGGGGTTGCGCGCCTCGGCCACGTACAGCAGCACGCCGCCCCAGAGCACGCGCTTCAGGCCCACCACCTGCGGGCTGTGCGGGTCTTCGGGCGTGTCGCACTTGGCGTGGTGCTTGCGGTGCACAGCAGCCCACTGCTTGGTGACCATGCCCGTCGTCATCCAGAGCCAGAAGCGGAAGAAGTGGCTCGCGATGGGGTGCAGGTCGAGCGCACGGTGCGCCTGGTGGCGGTGCAGAAAAATGGTGACCGAGGCGATGGTGACGTGCGTCAGTGCCAGTGCGGCCAGCAGCACGCCCCACCACGGGAGATCGAGCGCGCCGGAGAGAAGAAAAGATGCCATGCGTACGTACCCTTCAGACACGGTGGACAGTGGCCGCGATTCTCGGAAGCGCCCTGCCCGCAGGCCTTGCGCCAGATCAACGGCGGGCGCCACAGCTGCCACGCGCGCGGCTTGCGTGCTACGCTTCCCGGCTCCATGCGCCCTCCCCTGTGGCGCCGGCGTTTTTTCTCCCAGCCCCCGCATGACTTCTGCCCCCCACATCGCGGTGCTCGACGACGAGGTCGACATCACGCTGCTGCTGGCCAACTACCTCCAGAGCCACGGCTTTCGCGTCACCCAGATCCATGACGGCGCGGCGCTGCGGGCGCTCATGGCGGCCGACCCGGCCGACCTCGTGCTGCTCGACCTCGGCCTGCCCGGTGAAGACGGTTTCTCCATCGCCCGCCACATGCGCGAAAACTGGCGCTGCGGCCTCGTGATCGTCACCGGCCGCGGCGATCCGGTCGACAAGGTGGTGGGCCTCGAAGTGGGCGCCGACGACTACGTGACCAAGCCCTTCGACCTGCGCGAGCTGGTCGCACGCGTCAAGGCCGTGCTGCGCCGCCTGACACCCGACGCATCGGTGGCGACGGCCGCCGCGCCCACGCCGCCCGAGCGCCTGCGCTTTGCCGGCTGGCGGCTGGACACCGCCGCGCGCAGCCTCAGCAACGCGCAGGGCGAGGCCGTGCCGCTGACCACCGGAGAGTTCGACCTGCTGTGCGCCTTCGCGCGGCACCCGGGCCGCGTGCTCTCGCGCGACTTCCTGCTCGAGCAGACGCGCGGTCGCGAGGCCGCGCCCTTCGACCGCACGATCGACGTGCAGGTCGGCCGGCTGCGCAAGAAGATCGAGGCCAACGCCGACGATCCGCAGCTCATCAAGTCGGTGCGCGGCGCGGGCTACATCCTCGTGCCGCCGGTCACCCATGGCTGACGACCACGCACCGCAGCCACCGTCCATCCCCGGCCTACCCTCGGGCGTCGAGGAAGGCAGCGTGTTCCGCTCACTGTTCGCCGCGTACCCCGATTCGCTGCTGGTGGTCGACCAGTCGGGCCACATCGTGCTGGCCAACCCCTCGGCCGCCGCCATGCTCGGCTACGCGGCCGACGAGCTCGTGGGCCTGAGCGTCGAAGCGCTGGTGCCCGACAGCATCCGCCCGCGCCACGCGGCATTCCGCGAAGCCTACGGCCGCGCGCCGCGCCCGCGCCCGATGGGCACCGACATGGAACTCGTCGCCAAGCGCAAGGACGGCAGCGAGGTGATGGTCGAGATCGCGCTGAGCCCGCTGCAGAACCAGGGCTTGCCTTTCGTGGTGGCTGCGATCCGCGACATCGGCGCCTACCCGCGCGTGAAGCAGGCGCTGCAGCGCGCGCGCTACAGCGAACACCTCGCGCAGCTGGGCCGGCTGGCGGTCGACACGCGCGACCTGCAGGTGGTGCTGGCGCAGGTTCCCGACATCGTCGCGACCGCGCTGCAGGTCGAGGTCGCGATGGTGTGGCTGCTCGACGGCAGCCAGCGCGAGTTCCGCCTTGCGAGCGGCGTGGGCCTGCTCGCCGACGAAAGCGTCGGCCTGCGCATCACCAACCGGCCCGACACCCAACCCGGCTACGTGCTCTCGCAAGGCTGCCCGGTCGTCGTGCCCGACTACCGCGAGGAGCGCCGCTTCGCCGTGCCGCCTGCGTACCTCGAAGCCGGGCTGGTCAGCGCGCTGGCTGTGCCGCTGTCCGACCGGGGCCGCGTGACCGGCATGCTGTCGGTGCGCGCCACCGCTGCGCGGCGTTTCGGCGACGAGGAGATCCGTTTTCTCGAATCGGTGGCGAGCCTGCTGGCCACCAGCCTGCAGCGCGTGCAGACCGAAGAAGCGCTGAACCACGCGCAGCGCCTGGAGAGCGTGGGCCAGCTCACCGGTGGCATCGCGCACGACTTCAACAACCTGCTGACCATCATCCAGGGCAACCTGCAGGTGCTCGAAGAGCTGCCGCAGCTCGCGGCCGACGGCTACGCGCAGCAGCTCGTGGCCGCCGCCGCGCGCGCCAGCCGGCGCGGCGCCGAACTCACGGGCAAGCTGCTGGCGTTCTCGCGGCGCCAGATGCTGCAGCCCGACGCGGTCGACGTGCGGCAGATGCTGCACTCGCTCACCGACATGCTGCGCCGCACGCTCGACCAGCGCATCCAGATCGAGATCGACACTGCCGACCCCTGCCCCGCCGTGCGCGCCGACCCGGGCCAGCTCGAATCGGCGCTGCTGAACATCGCCATCAACGCGCGCGACGCCATGCCCGAGGGCGGGCACCTGCACTTCCGCGCCGAAGCCTGCGATGCCCTGCCCGCCACCGTGCGCCAGGAACTCAGCGACGCCGACGCCGGCCGCCGCTTCGTCGCGCTCTCCATCGCCGACAGCGGCACCGGCATGACCGACGCAGTCATGGAGCACATCTTCGAGCCCTTCTTCACCACCAAGGACGCCGGACGCGGCACCGGCCTGGGCCTGAGCACGGTGTACGGTTTCGTGAAGCAGTCGCGCGGCGCCATCGCCATCGACAGCAAGCTCAACGCCGGCACCACCGTCACGCTCTACCTGCCGCAGGTCGAGGCCGATACGGCGAGCGCTGCAGCACCTGCCGATGAAGACCCCATCGAGATCGAAGCCGAAGCCACGCTGGCACCGGGCCTGCGCGTGATGCTCGTCGAAGACGACGCCGAGGTGCGCCAGGTCGTCCACACCTTCCTCACCACGCTGGGCTGCGAAGTTGCGACTGCTGCCAATGCCGAACAGGCCTTGCCCGCCATGGCGGCCGAGGCCACGCCTTTCGACCTGCTGCTGAGCGACATCGCGCTCGGCCCCGGTATGCGCGGCACGCGGCTGGCTGCCGAGGCGGTGCAACGCCAACCGCGGCTCGCGGTGCTGCTGATGTCGGGGTTTTCGGCGGAGCTGCTCGACGCCGACCGCGAAGCGCCCCCGGGCTGGGAGCTGCTGCGCAAGCCGTATTCGCGCAGCGAACTCGCACGTGCGATGGCGCGGGCGCTGCTGGCCTCACGCGAGTGAGCGAGTGAGCGACGGCTCTCGTTACTGAAGCAGTGCAGGCGCCGGCGCCAGGCAGCGCTGCACAAAGGCCGACAGCGCGCCCACATCGGGAATCTGCACCTCGCGCCGCCCCTTGGTAGCAAAGCCGATGACCTTGTCCCGCGCCAGCCGCGAGAGTGCGCGGCTCACGCTTTCGAGCGTCATGCCCAGGTAGTTGCCGATCTCGGCGCGCGTCATGCGCAGCGTGATCTCGTCGGTGCGCATGCCGCGGTCGGCCAGCGACTCGGCCCAGTAGCGCAGGAAGTCGGCCACGCGCGCGTCGGCCGGCAAGGTGCACACCGACATCAGCGAATCACGGTCGTGCGCGATCTCACGGCTCATCGCGGCATGCAGCATCTGCAGCAGCGCGGGGTGCGCGGTGCAGGCCGTCAGCAGCGATTCGTAGGGCACGACCCAGACCTCGCCCGTGTCCATCGCCACGGCGTCGCACACGTAGCGCTGGCCCGCGATGCCGTCGAAGCCCAGCCAGTCGCCGCGGAACTTGAGGCCCACCACCTGCTCGCGGCCGTCGGCCGAGAGGTTCACGATCTTGAAGAAGCCCGAGTTCAGGATGTAGAGGTTGCCGAAGCGTTCGCCGGCCTGGTAGATCACGTCGCCCGTGTGCACCATGCGGCGCTGCGGTTGCAGCTGCTCGGCCAGCACGCGCAGGCGCTCGGCCGTGCGCCGGCCCGCGTCCTCCTTCTGCACCGTCGGAAGGGGCCGAAGCGGCAGGAGGGGATTGGGGCGGGCACTCGTGAGCATGGGGATTCCTCGGCGTTCTGTCTTGTGTAGCTTTTTCGCCTGCGATCAGGCGATGTCTCGATGCTAGGAAGCGCGAGGCCCCGCAGTGACAACGGCCCGCATCGGTGCGTAACGTCGGGTGAATGCTCTGTGTCCGGCGTGTAACAGCGGCGCCGGCCTTGATGTGCGTCAAGGCGGGAAACACAAGGCTGGCTAGCCTCCGCGAGACACATGTCGAACCTTGCCATGCACTCCTTCGCCGCTGCGCTGTCGCCCCAGAAAGAAGCCAGCCTGCTCGGCCGCGCCCGCCTGCTCCAGCGCGCCGCGCTCGACGGCGCCGCGCCGCCGCGGCTGCTGCGCGGCAAGAACCTCGGCCTGCTCAGCGAGGCCGGCGACAGCGAAGCGCTGGCCCTGCTGCGCCAGGCCGCCGAGGAACTGGGCGCGCAGGTCGCGACGATGCGCTCCAGCCTCTCGCCCGCCACGCCGGTGCAGGAGCTGCAGCACACGGCGCGCATGCTCGGCCGGCTGTACGACGCCGTGGCCTGCGAGGGCATCGACGCCGCGCTGGTGCGGCAGATCGGCCAGCACGCGGGCATTCCGGTGCTCGACGGCGCGGCGGCCGACAGCCACCCCACGGCCGCGCTCGCTGAGCTGCTCGGCGAACGCACGGCGCCGGCGGACAACCGGCGCTTCGTGCTGCAGGCGCTGCTGATCGAGAGCATCGCCTGACGAGACAGCGCGGCAGCGCCTCAGCCGCACCAGTCCGCAATGCGATGGCTCAAATCCATCCACAGCGCCTGCAGCGCCACCGCCGCCAGCAGCACCCCCGCCAGCCGCGCGCCCCAGGCCTGCCGCGTGCCGCTGTCGCCCCACCCGCGCAGGCGCTGCCACAGCCACGGCGCGGCGAGCAGCGACACGCTGCTGCCGAGCGCGAACAGCGCCATCGTCGAGGCGCCCTGCCACGGCCCGTTGCCCAACGCGGCCAGCATCAGCGCCGAATAGAGCAGACCGCAAGGCATCGCGACCCACAGCGCGCCCGTGGCGAGCACACCCAACACCGAGCCGCCAGCCATCGGCCGCAGGCGCGCTTCGAGCGCGCGCCCGGCGCGCTGCGCCCACAGCGGCTGGCGGCCCGCGACGGCGAGCACCACGCCCCAGGCGAGCACGAACACATGCAGCATCACCCACAACGGCCGCCAGGCCGCGACCTGCGCGCTCGCTGCGCCCAGGCCGTGCAGGCTCGCGGCGGCGATGGCGCCGGCCACTGCGTAGCTCGCCATGCGACCGAGGTGAAAGGCGACCGGTGCGATGGCGTGCGTGGCCTGCAAGGGTCCGCCCACCGGCACGATGCGGATCACCGCGGCCGACACCGCGCCGCACATCGCCACGCAATGCGGCCCGCCGGCGAGGCCCATGAGCAGCGCGGCGCCGGCGAGTGCGGGTGAGTCCATCGAATCAAACGACGCGCGAGAAGCGCGTGCGCGTCGCGGCGCAGTAGCGGTCGAACACCATCGCCACGGCGCGCACGAGGAACCAGCCGGCGTCGGTGACTTCGATGGCGCGCGCCGACAGGCGCACCAGCCCCTGTTCGGTCATGGGCGCCAGCGCGGCGCGTTCGGGCGCGAAGTAGTCGGCGAAGGCAATGCCGTGCGCCGCCTCGACGGCGTCGAAGTCGACGCGGCCGCGGCACATCAGCGCCATGATGACGTCGCGGCGCAGCACGTCGTCGTCCGACAGCGCGAGGCCCTTGACCACGGGCAGGCGGCCCTGGTCGAGCAGCGCGTAATAGTCTTCCAGCGTCTTCGCGTTCTGGCTGTAGGTGGCGCCCACGCGGCCGATGGCCGACACGCCGAGCGCGACGAGGTCGCCGTCGGGCTGCGTGCTGTAGCCCTGGAAGTCGCGGTGCAGGCGGCCCTCGCGCTTGGCCACGGCCAGCGGGTCGTCGGGCAGCGCGAAGTGGTCCATGCCGATGTAGACGTAGCCGGCTTCGGTGAGCGCGGCAATCGCACGACCGAGCATGCGCACGCGCGTGGGCGCATCGGGCAGCTCGTCGGCGGCGATGCGCCGCTGCGGCTTGAAGCGCTCCGGCAGGTGGGCATAGGCGTACAGCGCGATGCGGTCGGGCCGCAGTTCGCGGACCTGCACGAGCGTGCGTTCGAACGAGGCGTCGTTCTGGCGCGGCAGGCCGTAGATGAGGTCGACGTTGATCGATCTGAAACCCAGCGCGCGCGCCGTGTCCATCAGCGCGAAGACCTGCGCCGCCGGCTGGATGCGGTGCACGGCCTGCTGCACGGCGGGGTCGAAGTCCTGCACGCCGAAGCTCAGGCGGTTGAAGCCGAGCGCGGCCAGCGCGGCGAGCCGTTTCGCATCGACGGTGCGCGGATCGATCTCGATCGACTGCTCGCCGCCCGGCACGAAGGCGAACGCACGGCGCAGCATCGCGACCAGTTCGCCCAGTTCTTCATCGTCCAGGAAGGTCGGCGTGCCGCCACCCAGGTGCAGCTGGCCGACGGGTGCATCGGGCCCGAGCTGCGCGACCTGCAGCGCCACCTCGCGTGCGAGGTAGCCAAGGTACTCACGCCCGCGCTCGCGGTGCTTGGTGACGACCTTGTTGCAGGCGCAGTAGTAGCACAGCGATTCGCAGAACGGGATGTGCACGTACAGCGACAGCGGCTCGCCGGCCGTGTCCGCATCACGCCGCTGGTGCAGCGCCTGCGCGTAGTCGCCGGCGCCGAAGCTGTCGACAAAGCGGTCGGCCGTCGGGTACGAGGTGTAGCGCGGCCCGGGCACGTCGAAGCGGCGCAGCAGCTCGACGGGCAGCACGGATGGGGCATCGGGAACACACGCGAGAGGAAGCGTCATGAAGCAGTCTCTTTCTCGGACGGCAGCGCCAGCAGCGTGGTGCACGCGCTCGAGGCCGCCGCCATCAGCCAGAACACGAAGAAGGACACGGTGTAGATGCCCTGGCGCGACAGGCTCAGTGCGTCCGCACCGCAGTAGGTGTGGACCGGATCGATCATCGCGAACACCAGCACCTCCATGCCGCAGGCGACGAGGAACGACGGCCACAGGATGCCGGCGACCCGGCGGATGGCACTCACTGCGCGCCCCGCTTGGGCACCGGCACGTCGCCCTCGGGCGTCGCCGCATGGTTGCGCCCGGCCTGCGCCGGCATGAGTTTCTTGTCGGCCAGTGTGCGGTTGATCTCGATGCCTTCGCGGTAGTAGTCCTCCGACACCAGCACCTCGGGCGTGCGCAGCGCCAGCCAGACGGTCGCGATGCTCGCGAGCACCACGGCCGCGGGCCCCGCAATCACCAGCCAGACCAGCGGGTAGCGCCACCAGGGGCCGGAGGTCGCGGGCTCGTTCATCGGCAGGGCATCGTTCATGGGAAGACCTTTCAGCGCGGCACCAGGAAGACCGCTTTTTCGGAAACCTGCGCCGCGCCATCCGCCTCGCGGATGTCGAAGTGCACCGTGTGCGAACCGGCCGGCGCGGCGCCATAAGGCACCTGCAGCCGCACGGCCACCCAGCGCGCCTGCGCGGGTTCGACCTCGATGGCCTCGTCGGGCGACACGCTCAGCCCGTCGATGCCGCGCGCGGCGATGCGGTAGTGCTGCGTGCGCTCGGTCGCGTTCATGATCTGCAGCCGGTAGACGTTCTCCAGCCGCCCGCCTTCGACGATGCGCGCCAGCGACGCACGGTCACGCACCACGTCGACCTTCAGCGGCGTGCGCGCGACCAGGCTGGCGAGCAGGCCCGCCACCAGCAGCGCGAGCAACGCCGTGTAGATCAATACGCGCGGGCGCAGCACGCGGCGCCAGAGCTGGCGGCGCGACCAGCCGGCCTCCATGCCGTTCTGCGTGTCGTAGCGGATGAGGCGCGGCGCGTAGCCCATCTTGTCCATCACGCTGTCGCAGGCGTCCACGCACAGGCCGCAGCCGATGCACTCGTACTGCAGGCCTTCGCGGATGTCGATGCCCGTGGGGCATACCTGCACGCACAGGCTGCAGTCGATGCAGTCGCCCAGTGCGGCGCTGCGCGGATCGACGGTCTTGCGGCGCGGTGCGCGCGGTTCGCCGCGCTGCGGGTCGTAGCTGACGATGAGCGTGTCGCGGTCGAACATCGCGCTCTGGAAGCGCGCGTAGGGGCACATGTACTTGCACACCTGCTCGCGCATGAAGCCGGCGTTGCCGTACGTGGCAAAGCCGTAGAAGAACACCCAGAACACCTCCCACGAGCCCATCTGCAGCTGCAGCAGGGCCGAGCCCAACTCGCGGATGGGCGTGAAGTAGCCCACGAAGGTGAAGCCGGTCCACAGCGCAATGGCGATCCAGACGCTGTGCTTGAGGGCCTTCTTTCCGAGCTTCTCAAAAGAGAACGAACCGGCATCGAGCCGGATGCGCGCGCTGCGGTTGCCCTCGATGCGCTGCTCCACCCACAGGAACATCTCGGTGTAGACGGTCTGCGGGCAGGCGTAACCGCACCACAGGCGGCCGGCCACGGCGGTGAAGAGAAAGAGCGCCAGCGCGCTCACCACCAGCAGGCCCGACAGGTAGATCAGGTCTTGCGGGTACAGCACCAGCCCGAAGATGTAGAAGCGCCGCGCGGCCAGGTCGAACAGCACCATCTGCCGCTCGCCCCATTCGACCCAGGGCATGCCATAGAACACCAGCTGGGTGAGGAAGACCATGGCCCAGCGCCAGCGCGCGAACAGGCCCTGCACGCTGCGCGGGTAGATCTTCTTCGTCGCCTCGTAGAGACCGACCTCCGGCGCAGCGGCAGGCGGTGCGCTGACGATGGGAATGACGGTCTTGCGCCTCATGGCGTCGCGGCAGGCGGATTGGACATGCCCCACACGTACGAGGCCAGCAGCTTGATCTGCGCCTCGGTCAGGCGGCCGTCCTGCGCGGGCATGGTGCTGTGCTTGCCCTCGTTGATGATCTGCACGATGGCGGCTTCGCCGTAGCCGTGCAGCCAGATGCGGTCGTTCAGGCGCGGCGCGCCCATGGCGGCGTTGCCCACGCCGCCGATGCCGTGGCAGGCCGCGCAGGCCGCGAACTTCGACTTGCCCAGGCCCGCGCGCAGCGAGTCGTGCGGCTCGCCCGACAGGCTCAGCACGTAGTTGGCGACGTTCTTCACGTCGTCGGGCGAGCCGACCATCGCGGCGGCCGGCGGCATCACGCCCGTGCGGCCGTGGGTGATCGATTCGACGATCTTGTCGGGCGTGCCGCCGTGCAGCCAGTCGGCGTCGGTGAGGTTCGGAAAGCCCTTGCTGCCGCGTGCGTCGGAGCCGTGGCACTGCGCGCAGTTGTTCATGAACAGGCGCTCGCCGATGGCATGGGCCTGCGGGTCGCGTGCGGCCTCTTCGATCGACATGGGCGTGTAGCGCGCATACACCGGCTCCAGCGCCTGCGTGGCCTTGGCCACGTCGGCCTGGTACTCGCCGCGCGAGCTCCAGTCGTTCGTGCCGCGAAAGCTGCCCAGGCCCGGGAACACGGCCAGGTAGCCGAGCGAGAAGACGATGGTCAGCACGAACAGGCCCACCCACCACAGCGGCAGCGGGTTGTTGGCTTCGCGCAGGTCTTCGTCCCAGACGTGACCCGTGGTGTTGTCGGCGTCCGAGGGCACGCGCTTGCGCGCCGTGAGCCACAGCAGCAGCGCGCAGCCGAGGATGCTCAGCAGCGAGGCCACGGCCACATAGCTGGACCAGAAGTTACTAATGAAATCGCTCATCGCGGTGTGTCCCTTCAGTCCTGCTCGAACGGCAACCGGGCCGCTTCGGCGAAGCGTTGCGTGTTGCGGCGCGCGCAGGCCCAGGCCACGATGCCGATGAAGACGACGAAGCAGGCGATGGTCGCGGCGATGCGCAGGGTGGTGATGTCGGTCATGGGGCGTTGCCTGTTCTTTCTTCTTACTTGAGCGCCAGGCCCAGCGATTGCAGGTAGGCCACGGTGGCGTCCATGTCGGTCTTGCCGGCCACCTCGTCGGCGGCCTTGGCAATTTCTTCGTCGGTGTAGGGCACGCCGACCTTGCGCAGCGCGCGCATGTGGGTGGCGATGCTGCCGCCGTCGACCAACCCCTTCTCCAGCCACGGGTAGGCCGGCATGTTCGACTCGGGCACGAGGTCGCGCGGGTTGTTCAGGTGAATGCGGTGCCACTCGTCGCTGTAGCGCCCGCCCACGCGGTGCAGGTCGGGGCCGGTGCGCTTGCTGCCCCACTGAAAGGGGTGGTCGTACACGAACTCGCCGGCCACCGAGTAGTGGCCGTAGCGCAGCGTCTCCGAGCGGAAGGGGCGGATCATCTGCGAGTGGCAGTTGTAGCAACCCTCGCGCAGGTACACGTCGCGCCCGGCCAGCTGCAGCGGCGTGAGCGGCTTCACGCCCTGCACTGCTTCGGTGGTCGACTTCTGGAAGAACAGCGGCACGATCTCCACGAGGCCGCCGATGGCCACCACCAGCAGGATCAGCACGATCATCAGCAGGTTGTTGGTCTCGACCTTCTCGTGCGTGAAGCCGGTGGCGGCGGGCGCGGAGTTCTTGTTGTCAGGTGCGTTCATCGTGCGTCCTCAGTGGCTTCAGGCGTGGGCAGCGGCAACGGCCGGGATCTCGGCGCGCACCGAGCGGCCGCTGATCACGGTCATCCAGACGTTCCAGGCCATGACCAGCATGCCGCCCAGGTAGAGCACGCCGCCGATCACGCGCACCAGGTAGTAGGGGAAGGTGGCCTTCACGCTCTCGACGAAGGTGTAGGTCAGCGTGCCGTCGGCATTGATCTCTCGCCACATGAGGCCTTGCATCACGCCGGCGATCCACATCGCGGCGATGTACAGCACGATGCCGATGGTGGCCATCCAGAAGTGCAGGTCGATGGCGCGCACGCTGTACATGGCCACGCGGCCGTACATGCGCGGGATCAGGTAGTACAGCGAGCCCATGGTGATGAAGCCCACCCAGCCCAGTGCGCCGGAGTGCACGTGGCCCACGGTCCAGTCGGTGTAGTGGCTCAGGGCGTTGACGGTCTTGATGGACATCATCGGACCCTCGAAGGTCGACATGCCGTAGAACGACAACGAGACGATCAAAAAGCGCAGGATCGGGTCGGTGCGCAGCTTGTGCCAGGCGCCCGACAGCGTCATCACGCCGTTGATCATGCCGCCCCAGCTGGGCGCCAGAAGAATCAGCGAGAACACCATGCCCAGCGATTGCGTCCAGTCGGGCAGCGCGGTGTAATGCAGGTGGTGCGGGCCGGCCCACATGTAGGTGAAGATCAGCGCCCAGAAGTGCACGATCGACAGCCGGTACGAGTACACCGGGCGCCCTGCCTGCTTGGGGATGTAGTAGTACATCATTCCCAGGAAACCGGCCGTGAGGAAGAAGCCCACGGCGTTGTGGCCGTACCACCACTGCACCATGGCGTCCTGCACGCCGGCGTAGGCCGAATAGCTCTTCATCCAGCCGGCCGGAATGGCCGCGCTGTTGACGATGTGCAGCAGCGCCACCGCGATGATGAAGGCGCCGTAGAACCAGTTGGCCACGTAGATGTGGCGCACCTTGCGCAGGCCGATGGTGCCGAAGAACACGATGGCATAGGCCACCCAGACCACCGCGATCAGGATGTCGATGGGCCATTCGAGCTCGGCGTATTCCTTGCCGCTGGTGTAGCCCAGCGGCAGGCTGACGGCGGCGGCAACGATCACCAGCTGCCAGCCCCAGAACACGAAAGAAGCCAGTGCCGGTGCGAACAAGCGGACCTGGCAAGTGCGCTGCACCACGTGGAAGCTCGTGGCCATGAGCGCGCAGCCGCCGAACGCGAAGATCACCGCGTTGGTGTGCAGCGGACGCAGGCGGCCGTAGCTGAGCCAGGGAATGCCGAGGTTGAGGTCGGGCCAGGTCAGCTGCGAGGCGATGATCACGCCGACCAGCATGCCGACCACCCCCCAGACCACCGACATGAGTGCGAACTGCCGGACGACGGTGTCGTCGTAGATGGCCGCTGGAGGGTGCGTGGTCTGCTGCATCGTGGTGCCCGTTGATGTGGTTTCCGGGCAGTGTCTGCCGGCATCACGCGGGCAGGCTTGATGCAGATCAAGCCATCGGTCGCTGTGTCAGTCGTTGTTCAGGATGCGGTCGCCTTCGACCTCGATGTCCTCGAACTGGCCACGCTCGATGGCCCACCAGAGCCCGCCCAGAATCGCGAGCACCAGCACCACCGACAGCGGCACGAGCAGGAACAGCACGTCCATCAGGCCACCGCCACTTTCCCCGGCGCGGCGAGGCGCGCCGCGTTGAGCACCACCAGCAGCGAGCTCGCCGCCATGCCCAGCCCCGCGAGCCAGGGCGGCAGCCAGCCGACCACGGCCAGCGGCACGCACACGGCGTTGTAGGCCGCGGCCCAGAACAGGTTCTGGCGCACCACGCGCAGCGTGCGGCGCGCCTGCGCCACGGCCACGGGAATAGCCTGCAGTGCGTCGCCGAGCACCACGAAGTCGGAACGTGCGCGCGACAGCGGCACGGCATGACCGAAGGCGAACGAGGCGTTGGCGCGCGCCAGGCTGGGGCCGTCGTTGAGACCGTCGCCGACCATCGCCACCTCGCGCCCGGCCGCCTGCAGCTGCCACAGCACCTCGAGCTTGTCCTCGGGTGCGCAGTCGCCCTGCACCGCCGCGATGCCGGCCTGCGCGCCGATGGCACGCGCCGCGTTGTCGCGGTCGCCTGACAGCAGGCGCACCGACAAGCCCTGCGCCTGCAATGCGGCCACGGCCTGCGTGGCGTCGGGGCGCAGCTCCTCGGCGAGCACGAAGCTGGCGATCCAGCCTTCGTTGTCGCTCAGGTGGATCTGCGCTGCATCGACCTCCAGCGGGGGTACTTCGCAGAACGACGCGGAGCCCAGGCGCACGGGGCGCGCGTCGTGGTCGTCCACCGCATCGCGCCGGTGCAGCGAGGCCGCCACGCCCTGCCCCACCGTCTCGCGCAGCTGCGTCGCCGACCAGGCCGGCGGCGCGCGGAACTGCGCCTGCCAGGCGTTCACGAGCGCACGCGCGGCGGGATGCAGCGACAGCGTGCCGAGCGCCGCGCCGATCTCCAGCGCATCGCCGGGGCGCAAGCCCTGGCGGCAGTACACGCGTTCCAGGCACGGCGTGTCGCCCGTGAGCGTGCCGGTCTTGTCGAACACCACGGTGTCGACGCCCGCCAGCGCTTCGAGCGCCTGCAGGTTCGACGTGAGCACGCCGCCGCGCGCCAGGGCGCCCGCGCTCGCCAGCATCGCGGCCGGCGTGGCGAGCGACAACGCGCAGGGGCAGGTGACGATCAGAACCGCCACCGCGACCATCAACGCTTTGCCGGGATCGACCGACCACCACAGCGCGCCCGCGCCGAACGCGCAGACCAGCACGGCGATGAGAAAGGGGCGCGCGATGCGGTCGGCCAGCCGGGCCAGGCGCGGCTTGTCGAGCGCGGCGTTTTCCATGAGCCGCACGATCTGCGCGAAGCGCGTGCCCTCGCCCACCGACGCGATGCGCACCTGCACCACGGCCGAGAGGTTGTGGCTGCCCGCGAGCACGCGGTCGCCGCAGGGGCGCGGCACGGGGCGCGATTCGCCGGTGAGCAGCGCCTCGTCGGCGGTGGTGTCGCCGTCGATCACCGTGCCGTCGGCCGGAAAGGCCTCGCCGGGGCGCACGCGCACCACGTCGCCCGCCGCAAGCCGGCGCACCGCCACGCGGGTCCACGCACCGTCGAGCCCGAGGCGTTCGACGCCGTCGGGCAGCCGGTGCATCAGCGCCTCGAGCGCGCCGGCCGTGCGGTCGCGCAGCCGCGCCTCGAGCCAGCGGCCGGTGAGCAGGAAGAAGACGAACATCGTCAGCGAGTCGAAGTAGACCTCGTGCCCCAGCGGCCCCGTGGGGTCGAAAGTGGCGGCGGTGCTCACCACGAAGGTGATGACCACGCCGAAGGTCACGGGCAGGTCCATGCCGATGCGCCCGATGCGCAGGTCGCGCCAGGCGCTGCGAAAGAACGGCCCGCACGAGAACAGCACCACGGGCAGGCTGAGCACCCACGAGGCCCAGCGCAGCAGCTGGGCCGCATCGGCCGTCATGTCGCCGGGGCGCGCGACGTAGGCCGGGTAGGCGTACATCATCACCTGCATCATGCAGAAGCCCGCGACCAGCCAGCGCCACAGCGCCATGCGCAGCTCGCGCGTGCGCGTCTCGCGCGCACTGCGGCTGCCGGCCGGCAGCAAGGGGTAGCCCACGCGCGCGCTGGCCTCGAACCAGCGCGAGGGCCGCGTCGCCGCGGCCGACCACACGACGCGCGCGCGCCGGCTCGCGGCATTCACCTGCACTTCGACCACACCGGGCACCTGCGCCAGCGCAGCCTCGACGGTGAAGGCGCAGCCCGCGCAGTGCATGCCCTCGACCGCGACATGCGATTCCCAGCGGCCCGTGGCGGCATCCACTTGGCGGCCAAACGCGGCCCACTCGGCGGGATCGTCGAGCAGCTGCCAGGCGTCCGCGCGGGCATCGCCGCTGGCGGACGATGGCAGGGACGGAAACGGCGCGAGCGCGGCGGAAGCTTGCATCGGGGCAGGCTAAGCGCCTTGCCGATGCAAGCGTTTGATCTGCATCAAGGTTCGTGACGGCGGCCGGGGCCGCGCAGGACCTTCAGTCAGCCAGTCAGGCGGGCGTCTTCGCGAGCTCCACCGGCGGCGTGCCGGCCTTGAACATGCTCGCCAGCTGCTGGCGCAGTTCGGGCGTGTCGGTGTGGCCGTGCACGGCCACGGCGTGCTGGACGGCGGCATCGAGCAGTTCGCCTTCGGAATCGGCGCAGAGCGCGACACTGCAGTTCATCGTGCTTGGGTACTCGCGGCAGTCGATGTATTGGCGTGACATGGCGGCTCCTTCATGTGTCCTTATGGACGTGCTTCGAAGATCAGGTTGAAGGGCGTTTCGCTGGCGCGGCGGAAGTGTGAGAAGCCGCCCTGCGAGACGACGTCGCGCAGGCGCGCTTCGCCGGCCTGCGCCCCCAGGCACAGGCCCACTTCCTGCGAACGCGAGGCCGGTGTGCAGATGAAGCTCGAGGCCGAATAGAACACGCGCCCCACCGGGTTGATGTTGTCTTCCAGCCGGTCGTTGGCAAAGGGCTCGACGATCATCCACGTGCCCTGCGGCTTGAGGGCTTGCCGCACGTGCGCCGCCGCGCCGACCGGGTCGCCCATGTCGTGCAGGCAGTCGAAGACGGCAACCAGGTCGTAGTCTTCACCGGGGAAATCCTTGGCGCTCGCGACCTCGAAGCGCAGGCGCTTTTCATCGTCGACGCCGGCCTTGCGCGCGGTTTCACGTGCGCGTTCGATCGACGGCGCGTGATAGTCGAAGCCGACGAAGCTGGATTCGGGATAGGCCTGCGCCATCAGCAACGTCGAGGCCCCGTGCCCGCAGCCCACGTCGGCCACGCGTGCGCCGCTTTTCAGCAGCGGCTCGATGCCTTCGAGCGCCGGAATCCACTGGCTCACCAGGTTGGCCGCGTAGCCGGGCCGGAAGAAGCGTTCGGTGCCATGGAACAGGGCCGCGTCGTGCTCGTGCCAGCCGATGCCCAGGCCCGTGCGCATGGCCTGGAGCATCTTGGGAATGACCTTGAACTGCGCCACGGCGATCTGGAACGCACCGGGCACGAAGGCCGGGCTGCCCTCTTCGGCCAGCGCAAAGGCCTGTTCCTCGGTCATCGAGAACAGCTCGCCTTTCGGGTCGTACTCGACGTAACCGCTGGCGGCCTGGGCCGAGAGCCATTCGCGCAGGTAGCGCGGGTCGGTCTCGGTGCGGCGGGCCAGCGCCTCCACGGTGGAGGGGCCTTCGGCCAGCGCCTTGTACAGGCCGAGCTGGTCGCCGACGACGACGGTGGCCGCGTGCATCACGGCCCCGAGGTCGTGGACGAAGTTACCCATGAAGGCGTTAAGCCGTGTTTCGTCGATGGCCATGTGTATCCCCTTCGTCGGCAGGCGACTTGCGCGGCCCTTGCGTGCCTATACTGAATTCGCGGCAAAGGGCCTGCGAGCATCCTGTCTCTCGATGCATGCGGGCGCCATACGCAGCAATGCGTATGCACCGTGAAAGGCATGCCATGACGCACCTGTCGCGCAACGATTGGGCGAGCGCACTTCGCCTGCTGGACAAGCTGGAGTCCGGGGATTCACCCGTGCGGCATCGCGGCGCTGACGCGCATCGCCTGCGCACCACCCGCCGCATCGCCAAGGCGCCGGGCCGGCGCGAATTCCGCCGCGCCGCCCTGCAGGCCGACTACTGCCGGCGCGTGGGGCTGGAGCATGCGATGGCGGTGGCCTTCCTGTACCGGCTGGCCTGCCGCGCCCCGGCGCCGTTGCCCGACGCGGTGCCCGCCGGCCTCACGCCGCGCGAGGGCGATGTCATGCACTGGCTCTCGCAAGGCAAGACCGACGCCGAAATCGCCGCCCTGCTCACGATCAGCCCCCGCACCGTGCACAAGCACCTGGAACATGTCTACGTGAAGCTGGGCGTCGAGACGCGCACGGCCGCCGTGATGCGCGCGCTCGGCTTGGGCCGGCCTGTCTGAAGAAGAGAGGCCACGGCCTCCTGCGCGCTATTCGATACGGAAGACGAACTCCTGCGTCGCCAGCACCTCGGCATCGCCCGTGGTCTGGCACTCGTAGCGCATCACCGCGGCACGCACGGCCGAGTGGTACACGCGCGGCCCCGACAGGAAGCGCACCTCCTGCACATGGCCGCCCTTGATGCGGACCTCGGCCTTGACGACACCGCCAATGCCTTCGTCCATCGCCTTGCGCGGCATCTCGGGCTTGACCTGCCGCGGGCAGGCCACCGCGATGTCGGTGGTGGTCGCCTTCGGCGGCGCCGGCGGCGCGGGGGGCGCCGGCGGTGCGGCCGGCGGCGGCGGCGTGGGCTCGGTGTTCTGCACGGCGGTGATCGCGGGCGCCGAGGTGGCGGGCGGTGTCACGGCCGGCGGCGGCACGTAGGCCGGGCGCGGCGGTGGCGGCGGCTTGGGCGTTTCCTGCCGCACGATCTTCTTCGGCGGCGGAGGCGGCGGTGGAGGGGGCGGCGGTGGCGGCTTGATCTCGCTGATGATGGTCGCGTCCATCGGCTTCTTGATCAGCTCGACCGTCTGGCGCGCCAGCCCCGACACGAGCGCATAGCCCACGCCGACGTGGAACAGCACCATCACGGCGATGCCGACGGGCCCGAAGCGGGACTTGGGGTTGAAATCCTTGCGGGAGCGCTTCATGGGATGAACTGCTCCGCACCCACGATGCCCAGCTTGCTCACGCCCGTGCGCTGCGCCGAGGCCATCACGCCGGCCACCACTTCGTACTTGGCGCGGCGGTCGGGGCGCAGGTGCACCTCGGGCTGCACGGCCTGCGCGGCGACCTGCTCGAAGCGCCGTTCCATCTCGCTGCGGTCGGTCAATGGCTCGCCGTTCCACTGCACGACGCTGAGCGCATCGATGTCGATACGCAGCACCTCGGGCTTGAGGTCGCTGGGCGGCGGGTTGCCTGTGGGCATGTTCAGGTTCACCGAATGCAGCTGGATCGGGATGGTGATGATCAGCATGATCAGCAGCACCAGCATCACGTCGATGAGCGGCGTGGTGTTGATGTCCATCAAGGGCTCGTCGGAGGGCGCGCTGCTGCGCCGCCCCTGCTTTTCTTTTCTTGGCATGGCTTGTCTCGCTGTCTGCTCGTCAGTTGCGCGCCGGCGGCTCGGTGATGAAGCCCACCTTGGCGATCCCGGCCGCCTGGCAGGCGTAGATGATCCGGCCCACCGGCTCGTAGTCGGAATGCCAGTCGCCGCGGATGTGCACCTCGGGCTGCGGGTTCAGGGCCGCCACCTTGGTGAGCCGCGCGACCAGCGCGGGCGTGCCCTGCACCGGCGTGTCGTACCAGTAGGTGCGGCCGCTGGCGTCCACCGAGATCACGACGGTCTCGGGCTTGCTCTCGCGCACCTCGTTGCGCTCTTTCGGCACCGCGACGGGCACCGAGTAATTGACCACCGGAATGGTGATGAGGAAGATGATCAGCAGCACCAGCATCACGTCGACCAGCGGCGTGGTGTTGATGGCCGCAATGGCCTGTTCCTCGTCTCCCCCGGAAGCCGGGATGTTCATCGCCATGGCGCCGTCCGCTTGTGTGCGCGGGGCGTCAGGCAGCGGCGCTGCCGGCCAGGATCACGGAGTGCAGCTCGCCGCTGAACTCGCGCACGTCGTCCATCACGGTGATGTTGCGGCGCAGGAGCCAGTTGTAGCCCAGCACCGCGGGCACGGCCACGGCCAGGCCGATGGCGGTCATGATGAGCGCCTCGCCCACCGGGCCGGCCACCTTGTCGATCGACGCCTGCCCCGCCACGCCGATGGCGGTGAGCGCGTGGTAGATGCCCCAGACCGTGCCGAACAGGCCGACGAACGGCGCCGTCGAACCCACGGTGGCCAGCAGCGACATGCCGTTGCTCAGGCGACGCTGCACGCGCTCGGTGGCGCGGTGGATGCACAGGTCGACGAAGTCGGCGAAGTCAACCTTGCCGCGCAGGCCGTCGTGCTTCTGCGTGGCCTGCATGCCGGCGTCGGCAATGAAGCGGAACGGGCTGCCCTCGGCCAGCCGCGAGGTGCCGGCCTGTACGGTGCCCGCGTTCCAGAACTCGTTGTCGACCGCGCGCGCCTGGCGGCCCATGCGCATCTGCTCGAGCAGCTTGGTGACGATCACGTACCAGCTGCCCATCGACATGATCGCCAGGATGGCGAGCACGGCCTTGGCGACCGCATCGCTCTGCGACCAGAGCGCGCCCACGCCGTAGGGGTTGTCGACCTTGGCGGTGGCGGCATGTGCGGCAGCAGGTGCGGCGGGCTTCTCGGGCACCGCCACCGGCGCCGGTGCGGCGGCAGCACTCGCTGCAGCCTGCGGTGCGGCTGGGGTCTGGGCGCCCGCCAGTTGCGGCGCGCTGCCCAGGCCGAAGGCCAGAACGAAAGGCGCGGCCACCGCCGCCAGCCGTGCAAGGAATGTCTTCGTCATCGTTGTCTTCTCCGAAAAAAATAGGTTCTCTTCAGGCTGCGGCAAGCCAGCCGCGCGCCTTGTCCCAGACCGCCTGCACGCCGCTGCCGGCGCCTTCCACCACGTGGTAGCGGTCGTAGGGCGCGGCCGTCATGCAGGCGTGGTGCGGCAGCACGCGCACGCGGGCGCCGATGGGCAGCGCGCGGAACATGGCTTCTGCGTCGGCATCACCCTCGCAGGCGATGAGGCCGTGCTCCTGGTGCAGCTCGGCCACGCACAGGCCGGGCAGCGGCACGGTGCCGTCGGCCTGGCACACCAGCCCGAAGCCCAGGCCGCTGCGGAACTCGGCCGCCGACTGGTCTTTCGACAGCGCGAGCGCGCCGGCGTCGACGAGCACGCGGCGCGAGCGCGGGTTGTGGCCGATCACGGTGGCCAGCACCGACAGCGCGATGTCTTCCACGCCGCAGATGCCGCGCGCCACCTGGTCGAGGTCGCAGAAGGTGTAGACGCCGGGGCGCATCTCGGTGACGCCTTCGAGCGTCTGCGCGCACACGGCCGTGGGCGTGGACCCCACGCTCACCACCTCGACCGGGATGCCGACCGCGCGCAGCCGCTCGGCCGCATGCACGGCGCCGGCGCGCTCGGCCTCGGCGATGGCGCGGATCGCCGTGCCGCCCTGCACGTGGTAGCTGTGGCCCGCATGCGTGAGCACGCCGGCGAGCAGCAGCGATTCGCTGCGCTGCACTTCGCGCGCGAGCGAGAGCAGTTCGTCGTCGTGCGGACCGATGCCGCCGCGGCCGCCGCCCGTGTCGATCTCAAGCAGCACGCGAAAGCTGGCGCCCAGCGTTCGTGCGCGCGCACCGGCCGCCTGCACCGCTTCGATGGAATCGGCCAGCAGCGTCACGCGCGCGCCGTGCGTGCGCTGGATGTCGTGCAGCGCCTCGATCTTGTTGGCGTCGATGCCGACGGCGTAGGTCAGGTCGGTGAAACCGTGGCGCGCGAAGTAGGCGACCTCGGCCACGGTCGACACCGTGAGCCCGCCGGCCTGCCCGCGCGTGGCGCGCCGCGCCACTTCGACCGACTTGGCGGTTTTCAGGTGCGGGCGCAGCGCCACGCCGTGGCGCGCCGCGCGCTGCGCCATCGCGTCGCAGTTGCGTTCGAGCACGCCGACGTCGAGCAGCAGCGCGGGCGTGGTGAGTTCGGCCAGGGGCGTCATCGGCCGGTTCCGGACGCGACCCGCGCCATCACGCCGTCGATTTCCTCGGCCACGCGCTGCACCAGCGGCGGCAGCAGCACCAGCGTCATGTGCGCCGCGCCTTCGATGCACGCCAGGCGGCGTTGCGTCGACAGCGCCGCATGCGCCTCCTGGAACGCGGGCCAGCGCGCCTGCACCGCGGCGATCGCCGGGTCGGCGCCGGCCGGCAGCGGCTGCTGCTGGGCCCACAGCACGGCGAGCGGACGCGAACCGAAATCAGGCGAGGCAGCCGCCTGGCGCGCGACGTGCGGCAGGCCGCGCACCTCGGCCAGCATGGCGTCGAGCGCTTCGGGCGTGTAGGTTGCCTTCATCTGGCGCAGCACCTGCGGCATGTCGGCGAACAGGGCCTCGACGGGCGCCTGCTCCGGCGGCGGCGGGCCGCCGGCCTGGAAGTTCGCGCGCTTGTCGCGCTCGGCCGCGAACTGCGATTCGGGCGGGTGCTCGTACATCGCGAACTGGTCAGGGTGGCTCGCATCGAGCATCACCACACCGGCCACCTGCTGCGGATACAGGCCCGCGTAGACCCGGTTCAGCAGGCCGCCGAGCGAATGGCCGACGAGCACGATCGGGCCCGTCACGCCGGCCGCTGCCAGCAGCGCATGCAGGCGGTGCGCAGTGCGCTCGCCGTCGAAGGGCGCGTCGTCGGCCTCGCTCCAGCCCATGCCGGCGCGGTCGTAGCTGATCACCGGGTGCTTCGCGGCCAGTGCCTGCTGCAGCCGCGCGTAGGTCGGCGAGGCACAGCCGCCGCCGGCCTCGATCACGAGCGTGGGTTGTGCGGCGCTAGCGGGCACGGGGCCGCTGCGCTGCAGGTGCATCGCACGGCCGTCGATGGTGTAGAGCTCGCCGGGCGCGGCCATGTGGTACGGGCGACCGGGCTGTTCCACGCGCGGCCAGTAGTCGAGGTCGCGCACGCGGTACGGCAGGTTGGCGAAGTCGGTGCTCAGCGAGGCCGGTGTCGACACGTACAGCACCGACTTGGCGATCGGGCCGAACTCCGCATGGAAGTGCTGCGCCGACTTCACGATGACCAGCTTCTTGGCCGCAAGGTCGATGCCCAGGCCCGTGAAGAGATCGGCGCCGATGACCTGGTTGCGCTTGCTGATGAGGACGATGTCCACGCCGTCCGCGGCCTGCACCCACACGCACGGGCCCATGGGCGTGCGCACGCCCGAGAGGCCGCCCTGCGAATGCGCCTCCACCACGCGCTTGACGGTCACGTGCAGGTCGATCGGATCGCCCGAGGCCGGGCCGCACTTGCCGCCCAGGCGCAGCTCGAAGCTCGCGCCCTCGCCCGCGTCGCGGCACAGCTGCACCGCGCCCAGGTCCCACACGCCGCCGAAGGCCACGTCGCCGATGCCGCGCTCGACCACCGCGCGCAGCATGAAGGTGCTGTCGCTGGTGGCGCCGCCGCCGGGGTTGTCGGCGGTGTCGGCAATGACGACGGGGCCGTCGGGCGTGGCCATGGCGCGGGCGAGCGTTTCTTCGATCGAGAGCGAGGGCACGCCGGTTTCATGGCGCAGGTCCCAGAAGCCGCGGCCCAGTTCTTCGGCGAGCTTGGCGGCCAGCGCGGGGTCGTTGTCCGTCACCACCCACATCTTGGCGCCCGACTCGGGCACGTCAGCCCACGGGAAGCCATGGCCCAGCGACACCGAGAGCACGCCCGGCTGCTTTTCGGCCTCTTGCATGCGGCGCACGAAGCCGGCCATCGGCTCGCGCGTGGTGTGCCACTTGCCAACCATGCGGCAGTCGTGCACGGCCGTCACGGGCCGCACGCGGCCCTGCGCGGTGTCGACCACGATGCGGATCAGCTCGGTCAGGCGATCGAAGGCGTCGGTGTGCGGATATTCCTTGTAGCAAATGATCGCGTCGGCCGCGTTCAGCATCTTCTGCGTGAAGTGGCAGTGCAGGTCGAGCGAGACGCCGATGGGCACGTTCGGCCCGACGATCTCGCGCACGCGCGAGATCACGTCGCCTTCGCAGTCGTCGTAGCCGTCGGCCACCATCGCGCCGTGCAGCACGAGGATCACGCCGTCGACCGGGCCGGCCTTGCGCAGGTCGTCCAGAATTTCGTCGCGCAGGCGCTCATACACGCTGCGCACGGTGCGGCCCAGCGGCTGCGCAAAGGCCAGCAGGCTCTCGACCGTTTCATGGCCTTCGGCGGCGAGCTGCCGGCGCACTTCCACCGCGTACAGGCCGTAGCCGGCCGCATCGCGCGTGCTGGCATCGCCGCGGAAGATGCCGTATTCCTCGTAGCTGCCCAGACCGGTGGGGGCCGAGACGAAGGTGTTGGTCTCGGTGGCGAACAGGGTGGTGAAGAACTTCATGCGCGGGGCTCCTGGCGGGCAAGGTGAATGTTTCGCGAGCGCGTCGTGGCGAACAGCAGTCCCACGACCCGGCCGCCCTTGCGCTCCACGTTGAGAACCGATTTGCCCATCTGGGACAGCACCGGGTCGACCGAGACGAGCGTCATCACGTCGGCCGACAGCGGCGTCAGCACGCACACGTGCTGGCCGTGGCGGCCCTGCACGGTGAGCCGCAGCTTGCCGTCCACCAGCGCCATCTGCGCGGTCGCATCGAGGTCGGGGCTGGTGTAGTCGCCGCACAGTTCGTCGGCGAGCGACACGGCATCGGGCGCGGTCTCGGGCAGGCGCTCGAAGCGGCGCGGCTGGCCGCCTTCGTGCAGCACGAAGGCATCGGGAGCGCGTTGCGGGTCGATGTCGGCGGTGTCGAGCACGAGGTCGTTCGTCGGCAGGTCCTGCAGGCTCAGCCACAGCTTGCCGTCGCCCTGGTTCAGGGGCCTGGCCTCGCCGGCCTGCCACGACATCGCCAGCTTGCCGCCCACGTCCGCAAAGGCCAGCAAGCCGCCCGTGGAGGGTGCGTGGTAGCGCTGGCCGGGCAGCGCGGGGAAGGCGCTGGCCAGCGGGCGCACGTCGGGCGGCGCGAGCGCGTCGCCCAGCAGCAGCTCGATCACCTTGAGGGTCAGCGACCCCGGCGACACGGGCGCGCCGTTCACCATGGCGATGATGTCCAGCCCGTGGCTGGGCACGCTGATCATCTGCGACTGCGCGCCAAGCACGGCGCCCGCGTGGTGGACGATCTCGACGCCGCGGTACGGGTGGCGCGCCAGCCCGAAGCCGTAGTTCACCTGGGAGCCCGACGACAGCGTGGTGGGCGCCGACAGCAGCGCCCAGCTCTTCGCGCTGCCCACGATCTTTTCGCTGCCGTGCATGTGCGCGAGCCAGCGCAGCATGTCGTCCGCCGTCGACACCAGCGAGCCGCCGCCGTCGAGTTCGCACGGGTACAGGCCGCGGCGCCAGCCACCGCCGGGCGCGGGCATGTACAGGCCGGCCATGTGCGGCACCACGTCGAGGTCGGTCTGCACCGACGAGGTGTCGGGCATGCCCAGCGGGCCGAAGAGGCGCGCCTTCAGGAAGTCGTTGAAGCTCTGGCCGCTCACGCGCTCGACGATCTTCGCCAGCAGGAAGTAGCCGCCGTTGCTGTAGACCATGTGCGTGCCGGGCTCGAAGTTCAGCTCGCTCTGGCGCGCCATGGCCGGCAGGCCCGGGCCGGGCAAGGTGAACGTGAGGCCGTGCGCAATGGCCCACAGCTCGTCGTGGCCGCGCCAGCCGCTGGTGTGCGTGAGCAGGTGGCGCAGCGTGGGGCCGTTGGCGCTCAGTTGCGGCAGCTCGGGCAGGTATTTCTGCACCGGGTCTTCCACGTCGAGCAGGCCGTCTTCGGCCAGCAGCAGCACGGCCATGGCCGTGAAGTGCTTGCTGGTGGAGGCGATGCGCATGCGCGTGGTCGGCGTGAGGGCCACGCCCATCTCCAGGCTGGCCATGCCGACGGCGCGGCGGTACAGCAGGCGGCCGTGCTGCGCGATGGCCAGCACCAGGCCGGGCGCGTCGCTGCGGTTCAGGGGCGCCACCAGCGCGTCGATGGCGGCCAGTGCGGAAGCAGTGTCAGGAAGAGAGGCTGAAGGGTGTGGTTGTGACATGGAGGAACAACGAACGATGAAAGGGAGGAGCGGAATCGCGAAGCAGCAGGCTCGGTTCAGTTCGGCTTCGCTTCGCGCATCAGGCGAACGAAGGGGCCTTCGGTGGCGCGCAGCACCATGGCGCCCAGGCTGCCGCCGACCAGCGTGGTCGCGACGATGGACACCGCCAACCCGTTGGGCATCGACTTGAGGGCGTCCGACAACATGCCGACCATCAACGGACCCACCACGCCGAAGGGCAGGCTGGCCATCGTGAGCAGCGCGATGGTGCGCGAGCGCAGGTGCGGCGGCGCCGCGTCCTGCAGCACGTTGGGCAGCAGCACGGCACTGCCGATGAGCGGCACCACCAGCAGCCCCAGCAGCGCGAAGTTGTGGTTGGCCGAACTCGTGAACAGCAGCAGCGTCGACATCAACGCCGCCGAGAGATTGCCCAGCATGATCAGGCGCAGTGCCGCGGCCGGCCCCATGCGCGGCTGCACGTAGCGCATCGACAGCACGCCCAGCAGGCCGCCGGCCACCGTGCCGCACAGGAAGGCCAGGCCCATGCCCTGCCCCATCTGCACCGGCGTGACGCCGTAGGTGCGCGCCGTGACGATCGGCAGCCAGGTGCCCAGCGAGCTCAGGCCCACGCTGGTCAGGCCCACGCCGACCACCAGGCCCGCGAAAGTGCGCCAGTGCCGGCGCAGGTGCTCGTGAAGGGTCGTGGCACCGGGCGCATCGGCGCTCGCAGCGGCCGGCGCACCGGGCTTGGCTTCCTGCACGCCGCCGCGCGGCGTGCGCCGGATCGACAGCACCAGCAGCGTCACCGGAATGCCGGCGGAGGCCAGCACGAAGAAGGTCAGGCGCCAGGCTTCGAGCTGCTGCATCGCGACCGGCAGCCAGGGCCGCAGGTCGTCGGTGAGGTGCACGATGGTGCCGCCCAGCAGCGCGCCCAGCGCACTGCCAAAGATGGCCGACAGCGCGAACACCGCATTCGCCAGCACCCGCTGCGCGCGCGGGAACAGGTCGGGGATCATGCTGTTGGTGATGGGCGTGAGGCCCGCCTCGCCCACGCCCAGGCCGACGGAGGCGACAAACAGCACGCCGTAGTCCATGGCCGTGCCGCGCATGGCGGTGGCCGCGCTCCACAGCACCACGCAGGCGGCCAGCACCACGCGCCGGTCGTAGCGGTCGCTGAGCCAGCCCAGCGGCAAGGTGGCGATGCCGGTGAACAGCACGATGCCCGCGCCCTGCAGCAGCCCGAGCTGCGTGTCGGACAGCGACAGCGTCTGGCGGATCGGCTCCGTCAGCAGCGTGAGGATGACCTTGTCGATCGAGCCCAGCACCGTCGCGATGATGAGCACCACCAGCGCATACCAGGCGCTGGTGGGCGCCTTGCGGGTCGTTTCCAGGGCCGCAGGGGCGGCCGCATCCAGCGGCATCGGTGCCGCGAACGGTGGGAGGCCCGACATGTCAGAACGGAACGTTGACGTTCACGCCGATGGTGCGCGCCGGCACGAGCGCCGCAGTCACCAGGTTCGGGTTCGCGTTGAGTCCGGTTTCGATCGACACGATGCCGCGCTTGTTCGTCAGGTTGCGCACGTAGGCCGAGACGCTGAAGGTCTTGAAGTCGATGCCCGCCTGCAGGTCGACCAGCGTGTAGGCCGGCATGGTGATGCTCGGCAGGGCCGTGCTGCCGCGGTAGCCCGCATCGCGCTTGCCGGTGTAGCGCGCGCTGATGCCGACATAGGCCGGGTGGTCGGCCAGGCTGAAGTTGCGCGTCACGCCCAGCGTGGTGGCAAAGCGCGGCGTGTGCGGCAGGCGCGTGCCGGCCTTGGCGCCAATGCCCTTGGCGTCTTCGGTCAGGCGCGCGTCGATGGCGGCGGCGTTAGCGGTGAAGCGCCATTCCTTGCTGGGCTTCCAGTTGAGCGTGAGCTCGCTGCCCTTGATGCGGGCCGCCCCCGCGTTGGTGATGAAATTGAAGGCGCCGCTGCGCGTGGGCTGCTGCACGCCGCTCCATTCGATGTCGTACAGCGCCGCTTCCAGCGACAGCGTGCGGTCCAGCAGGTCGGCTTTGTAGCCCAGCTCGTAGCTCCACAGCGAGTCGGAGTTGTACGCCGGCTGCACGACGCGGCGGTCGGTGTCGGGCTTCAGCACGTTGGGACCGCCGGGGCGATAGCCGCTGGCCGCGCGGAAATACACGGTGCTCGTGTCCGACAGCGTGTACTTGGCGGCGGCGAGGTAGGTGGTCGGGCTTTCCGACGAGGTGCCGGCGGCATTGGCGGCGACCGACCCGACGAGCTGCCCGCTCTGGCGGCTGGCGTACGCCTGGTTGTTGCGCGCCAGGCGCAGGCCACCGGTGAGCGAAAACTTGGGCGTCACGTTCCAGGTGACGTCGCCATAGAGCGCCTCTTCGCGGTAGCGCGAGGACTGCGTCGACGTCAACAGGCCGAGGCTGCGACCCCCGATCAGGTTGGCGTCCATGCCGCCGTTGTTGCTGCCGCGCTCGCGGTTCAGGTACAGGCCCGCCAGCCACTCGATGGTGGTGCCCGAGCGCGAGGTCAGGCGGAACTCCTGGCTGACGCGGTGCTGCTCCACGGCACTGTTGACCGGCACCGAGGCCACCGGCACGCGCAGCGCACTCAACAGCGGCCCGTACAGGCCGGTGACGTCGGCGGTGGTGTTGATCTTCACGTCCTGCGCGGAGGTGATCGAGTTCAGGCGGGCCCAGCCGAAGTCGTACTCCACGTCCAGCCCGAACAGCTGCGTGAGGTTGCGGACCGATTCGTTGGCCGACAGCTGGCGCGTGCGCTCCCGCGTCCAGGGGCGCAGCGTGCGCTTGTCCATCTCTTCAAAGCCCAGGCCCTTGCGATGCACGTCCTGCACCGTGCCCGTGAGGCGCACCGTGAGTTCGCGCGTGGGCGTGAGCAGCAGCGAGACGCGGCCGCCGTCGGTGTGGCCGCGGTCGACATTGCGCCCGCGCGCCAGGCCCGTGGCGTCGTAGCTGCCGCCGACCTGGTCGGTGAAGGCGGCGAAGCGGATGGCCGCCACGTCTTCCTTGATCGGCACGTTGAGCACGGCGCCGGTCGTGAAGCCGGGGCCGCCGCCCTGCGTCCACGAGGTGCCGAGACGCACCGAACCCGCGAACTCCATGGTGTCGGGCTGGTTGGTCACGTACTTGAGCACGCCGCTCATGGCGCCAGCGCCGTACAGCGTGCCCTGCGGGCCGCGCAGCACCTCGATGTGGCTCAGGTCGAGCATGCCCATGTCCAGCGGCGTGTTGCCGCCGTTCGCGCCCGCCGAGCTCAGGCCGGTGGCCACGTCGTCCACGTACACGCCCACGGTCGCGATGCCCTGCACCGGGCCCATGGTCAGCCCGCGCATGGTGAGCGTGCCGCCCACGCTGCCGCTGCTGGTGAGGTTCACGCCCGGCTGCTCGGCCACGTAGTCGGCCAGGTTCTTGGCGCCCGCGCGTTCCAGCGCCTGTGCCTTCATCACGTTGACCTGCATCGGGATCTCGCGCACCGGCTCGCGGCGGCGCGTGGCGGTGATGGTGACGCTGTCGAGCGACTGCGGTGCTTCGTCGGCCATCGGCTTCACTGCCGCGGCGGCCGTGTAGATCACGATGGCGCCGTCGTCACCGCGGCGCGTGCGCAGCGGCGTGCCTTCGAGCAGCTGCGCCAGCGCGTCCTGCGGCGAGAGCGCACCCTTCACGCCGCGTGTCGCCACGCCCTTCACGTCGTCGACCTTGTAGAGCAGCTGCACGCCGCCCTGCGCGATGTAGGCGTCGAGTGCGGTCTTGAGATCGCCGCCGCTCACATCGAAACCTTGCGTCGGAGCCTGCGTCTGCGCGTGCGCGGCCATGCCGCTCGCCAGCGCCCATGCGCCGCCGATGACCCATGGGCGCAGCGCCCCATACGTTCGCTTCTTCTTGGACGGCAGACCGGTGCGGGGCGCGATGCGATTCATGGGTGTCTCTCCAGCGTGGTTATTTGTTTGGGTACCCACTGAGACGAATGCCCCGTCACATTCCGGTAATTTTCTAATTCGAAATTCTGATTTCGTTGCCGTTCTCTTGCGCAGCAAGGCCGAAGCCCTGCTTGAGAAGGGCCACGAAGCCGCTCATGTTGTTCGCATCGAAGCTGCCGCCGATGCGCACCTGTGCGACGACCGGGTCGGCGATCACGAGCTTGCGCAGGTTGTAGCGGTTGAACTGCGCCGCCGCGTCGCCCAGCGTGGTCTGGTCGAACACGAGCTTGCCTTCGCGCCAGCGCAGTTCGTCGTCGACCTGCTTGGGTGCCTTCGACATCACGAGCACGTTGTCGGCATGCGTGACGGCCGCCTGGTTGCGCGTGAGCACGGTGGGCTCGGTGCTCTTGGCATCAGGCTTGGCGGCGGCGATCTGCACGCGCCCTTCTTCCACCGTCACGTTCACCTGGTCGCCCTGCCGCCGCACGAGAAAGCGCGTGCCCAGCACGGTGATGCGCCGGTCGCCGGCCATGACGACAAAGGGATGGTTCTTGTCGTGCGCGATGTCGAAGTAGGCCTCGCCCGCGTCGAGCCACACCTTGCGCCCGCTGTCGTTCACCGCCGTGCGCAGCTGCGTGGCGGTGTTCAGCGTGAGCTTCGATCCGTCGGACAGCGCCACCGACTGGCGCGCGCCCACGGCCGTGGCGTAGTGCTGGCCGCGTTCTTCCTGCGTGTACTGCCAGCCGAGCCAGGCGGTGCCCGCGGCGGCCACGAGCACGCCGGCGGCGATGCGTTGCAGCGAGAAGCGCGACAGGCGTTGAGGCGGACGTGCGGCCTGCGGTGCGGGTGCGGGCGCCGGTGCGGGAATCGGAATAGGGATCTCCGGCGTGCGCAGCGCGCCCAGCCGGTCGCCGCGCTCCCACGCGCTGGACAGCCGAAGCCAGGCCACACGGTGGGCGATCGACGCGGCGATCCAGGCGTCCAGCTGCTGCTGGTCGGTGTCGGTCCAGGCGCCGCTGTCGCGGCGGGCCAGCCAGTCGGCGGCCACGGATTCAATGCGCTGGGCGTCGCTCATGTGGAAAGCCTCCGCTCGTTCTGCGCTCGCCCGAAGGCCTTGGTGTCCAGCTGCACACCGCCCGACAGCAGGGCGTCGGCCAGGGCGCGCACGCCGCGCGACACCTGCCGCTCCACCGTGTCCTCGGTGATGCCCAGCTGCGTGGCGACCTCGCGCTGCGAGAGGCCGTCGATCTTGCGCATCTCGATCACGCGGCGGCACTTGGACGGCAGCGCGTCGAGGGCGGTCTGCAGCAACCGCAGCTCGCCGCGGCCGGCGGCATGGCGTTCGGGCGTGAGCTCGTCGGCGGAGAAATCGAGCGCGTCGAGGTCGGCAATGATCTCGATGGAAACGATCTGCGCGCGCCGGGCGCGGTCGATCAGCAGGTTGCGCGCGGTGGCAAAAACGAAGGGCTTGACCTGGTCGGGCATGGATTTGGAGGCGGACTCATAAATGCGCACGTAGACGTCCTGCCGCAGGTCGGGCACTTCGGCGTCGTCGCGCCAGTTGCGGCGAAGGAAACGCGTGAGCGCGGCTTCCATCGGCAGCACCTCGCTGACGAACCAGGCATCCAAGTCACTGAGAACCACGAAGCGCTCCTGGAAATTGAAGGGCCGAAAGGAGAACGGCAGGCCGCCGGGATTGGCGACAGACAGTGAGACGAACGGCCCGAAGATTTCCGGTAACGCGCACAGGCCCGCCGGCGAAATTTCTTCCAATTTCCGTGCCCGGCGGTGGTTCCCCAAATTCTAGAAGGCCGGGTCCAAGGGCTTTTCCCCCTTGCCCCGTTACCGGAAAGTGCCCGCGAACTCGTCTCACCGGGGGCAGAAGAAAAACCAATACGCGGAAAACAGACCGACATGATTCGAATCCGGAGGCAGACCCCCACCCTCCTTGCCCTCTTCATCAGACGCCCTCGCCTTGCCCTCGTTGCCGCCGCCGGCCTGCTGGCGACGGGGCTGGCCTTCGCCCACGCGCGCGAGTTCGACGTGAAGGGCGGCGAGCTGCGGCCCGCGCTCGACGCCTACATCGCGCAGTCGGGCGTGCAGCTCATCTACAAGATGGAAGACGTCAAGGACCTCTCGACCCGGGGCATCAAGGGAAAGATCGCCGCCGACGCGGCCCTGGACCGCCTGCTCGACGGCACGCGCCTGCGCGTGCGGCGCGGACAGGACGGCGCGATGGTGCTCATTGCGCCGACCCGCTCGCCCGCGGCCGCGCGTTCGGAGACGCCGCCGCGCACGGTCGAGTAATACGATCGGCCTCACCCGTCGCGCGCGGGACAACACCGGCGCCGTTCGGCCCTGCGAGACGCACCGGAATGGCGCGCATTTCTCGCACTTTCTGACACACTACCTGCGCAACAAGCGAGCGGTGTGAGCTGTGCCTCGACGGCCGGCCGGTGGTCCCTCCGCTTCGCCGCGCTGCCTGCACGACGCCCATGAAATTTTTCGCGACCGGGAAACCCCGCATCAGCCTGAACACGCGCCTCAGCGTCGGCGTCGCAGCCGTCGTGCTGGCCACCACCTTCATCATCGCCACGGTGGCGCTGCACCTGGTCAAGGACCGCATGCAGGCCTCGATCGCCAACGAGGAGTTCGCGCGGCTGTCGGCCATCGCGAGCGCGGTCGACCAGAAGTTCGCCAGCCGGCGCATCCTGCTGAAATCGATCGCCGAGAGCGTGGGGTCGCATGGCTTCACCACCGCCGCACCGCTGCAGGTCTTTCTCGAAAAGCACCAGTCCTTGCGCGGGGCGTTCGACAACGTCGCCTTCCTCGACATGGACGGCGACCTGGTCGCCAACCTGAACGGCGCGCAGCAGATCGGCAAGGTGAACATCAAGGACCGCGCGTATTTCAAGGACACGGTCGCCTCGCGCACGGGCGTGATCTCCGAGCCCTATCGCAACCGGCTCAACGGCCTGGCGCAGGTCGCCATCACCGAGCCCGTGCTCGATGCAGCCGGCCGGGTGCTGTTCGTGATCTCGGGTTCCATCAACCTGAAGGAGCGCAACATCCTGGGCGAGCTGGCCGACGTGCGCTTCGGCCAGACCGGCTATGTGTTCATCACCACCGCCGACGGCATCGTGATCGACCACCCGCTGGCCGACCGCGTGCTCAAGCAGGCCAACGCGTCCATGGCCGACGACGCGCCCGACATCCACCGCGCGCTCGCCGGCTTCGAAGGCACCATCGAAGGCGTCAACCACGCAGGCGTGCGCGGCCTGTACGCCTTCAAGCGCATCCGCCAGGCCGACTGGATCATGGGTTCCATGTACCCGCGCCACGAGGCCTTCGCCCGCATCGACACCATCGAGCGCACCGCCTGGATCGGCGCCTTCGTGCTGGCGCTGCTGGCCGGCGCGCTGGCGCTGGCCGTGGCGCAGCGGCTGCTGCGCCCGCTCACCGGGCTGCACCGCCGCATGCTCGACGCCCAGGCAGCGCCCGAGCGGGCGGCGGTGGCGCGCACCTACCCGCACGACGAGATCGGCGACCTCTCGCGCACCTTCGACCGGCTCATGCAGCAGCACCAGGCCAGCGAGAAGTTCCTGCGCGACATCACCGACAACCTGCCGGCCATGATCTCGCACGCCGACGCGCAGGGCCGCTACACCTTCGTGAATGCGCGGCTGTGCGAAGAGCTGGGCTACAGCGCCGAAGAACTGGTGGGCCAGCCCGTGCAGAGCATGAGCGGCCTGCACGACGATCCGACGCTCGAGCACAACCTGCGGCGCGTGCGGGCCGGCGAGGCCGTGTCCTTCGAGCGCCGCGGCGCCGCGCACCGCGACGAGGAAGAGCACTTCTTCCAGACCGACTTCATCCCCGAGCTCGACCCGCAGGGGCAGGTGTGCGGCTACTACGCGATGACCTTCGACATCACGCAGCGCAAACACATCGAGCTCGAGCTGGCGCACAGCGAGGCGCAGATCCGCACCATTGCCGACAACATCCCCGCGCTGGTCTCGCACGTCGATGCCGGGCTGTACTACACCTTCGTCAACGCCAAGGTGCAGGCGCTGCACCGCGACACCGCGCTGGTCGGCCGCTGGATGCCGGCCGTGCGGGGCGAGGCCGATTTCGCGGTGGTGCGCCCCCACATCGAGCGCGCGTTGGCAGGCGAGACGGTGATCATCGAGAAGGCCGGCGACGCGGCACTGGGCATCGGCGAGCGCACCTTCAAGGCCCACTACATCCCCGACCAGGACGCCGAGGGCATGGTGCACGGCGTGTTCGCGATGACCTTCGACATCACCGACGAAGTGAACATCCGCCGCGCGCTCACGCAGCAGGAAAAGCGCCTGCGCGACGTGACCGACAACATCCCCGCGCTGGTGGCCTACTTCGACCGCGACCAGAACTGCCTGTACGGCAACAGCCGCGCGCGGCGCATGGCCGGCCTGGACGAACGCGCGCCACTCGACGGCGTGACGCTGCGCTCGGCCGTCGGCGAGATGGTGTATGCGCAGCACACGCCCCACCTGCCCGTGGTGCTCACCGGCAAGGCGACGCAGTACCCGGTGCAGGTGCCGGTCCAGGACGGGGAGGCGCACTTCCAGGTGAACCTGATCCCCGACCGCGACCTGGCGGGCGGCGTGCTGGGCTTCTACCTCATGACCTTCAACGTCACGGCGCTGAAGGAGGCCGAGCGCAAGCTCATCGAGCTGGCGCGCATGGACGTGCTGACCGGCCTGCCGAACCGGCTGGCCTTCAACGAACAACTGCCCGCGGCGATGTCGCGCGCGCGCCGCACCGACGGCGGCATGGCGCTGATGTTCCTGGACATCGACCACTTCAAATCGATCAACGACACGCTCGGCCACGCCATCGGCGACGGCGTGCTGACCGAATATGCCCGGCGCCTGCGCACCAGCGTGCGCGAGACCGACACCGTGGTGCGCCTGGCGGGCGACGAGTTCGTGATCGTGCTCGAGAACGTGTACTCGAAGGACGCGGTGGCGGGCGTGGCGCAGAAGATCGTCGCGCACATCGAGGCGCCGGTGTTCCATGTGGACGGCCGGCGGCTGGACGTCACGACCAGCATCGGCGTCGTGTTCCTCGAGACGGTCGATGCCAGCGTCGGCGCCGGCGAATTGCTCGCGCGGGCCGACACGGCGCTCTACGATGCCAAGTCGCAGGGCCGCAACCGTTTCGCGTTTTTCCGTTAGCGTCGCCCCACCCGCCGCGCCCCCACAACCATCAGGAGATCGATCCATGGCAGCCACTGAAGTCGTCATGCCCGAACAGCTCGTGCAGGAGCTCGAACTGCAAAGCCGCATGCCGATCGCGCGCATCGGCCAGGCGCTGATGTCGCTGGGCATGGTCACGCAGGCGCAGCTCGATGCGGCGCTCCAGCAGCAGCAGCGCGAGCCCACCGTGCCGCTGGGCGAAACGCTGGTGCGCATGGGCGTCGTGAGCCGCGGCCAATTGCAGACCGCGCTGGTGCGCAAGATGGGCTACCCGCTCGTGAACCTGCATGTGTTTCCGGCCGCGGCCGATGCGCTGCGCAAGGTGGGCCACGAGGCCGCGCGGCGCCTGCAGGTGATGCCGCTCATGCTGCACGGCGGGCGCCTGGTGCTGGCGCTCGACGACCCCGTCAACCAGCACACGGTGATCGACGAGGTGGAGTTCATCGCGCAGATGAAGGTGCTCCCCGTGCTGGGCCAGTGCCTGGACCTGGACGGCGTGCTGCACAAGGCCTACGAGAAACTCGGCCAGGTGGCGGCCGAACGCCCGGTGATCGACATGAACGACCCGGCGCGTCCGCTCGAGTTCGACATGACGGGCACCAGCACGCTGCTGAAGACGCTCGAGAAGGAAGAATCGGCCGCCGCACCCGCCGCCGGCGAGGCGCCCGTCGAGCAGTCGGACAACTCGCTGGTGCGCATGATCAACAGCATGATCCTCGAGGCCCACCGCGAGGGCGCCTCCGACATCCACATCGAGAGCGACCCGGGGCAGGAAAAAACGCGCATCCGCTTTCGCCGCGACGGCCGGCTCTACACCTACCTGGAGCTGCCGCCCAGCTATCGCAACGCGGTGGTCGCGCGCGTGAAGATCATGTGCGACCTGGACATCAGCGAAAAGCGCAAGCCGCAGGACGGGAAGATCAACTTCTCGAAGTACTCGCCGCAGCACCGCATCGAGCTGCGCGTGGCCACCATCCCGACCAACAACGGCCTGGAAGACGTGGTGATGCGCATCCTGGCCTCGGCCAAGCCCATTGCGCTCGATGCGCTGGGCCTGTCGGAGCGCAACCTGGCGCAGCTGTCGCAGGCGGTCGACCGGCCCTACGGCATGGTGCTGTGCGTGGGCCCCACCGGCTCGGGCAAGACCACCACCTTGCACTCGGCGCTCATGCGCATCAACACGCCCGAGCGCAAGATCTGGACGGCCGAAGACCCGATCGAAATCACGCAGCCGGGCCTGCGCCAGGTGCAGGTCAACCCGCGCATCGACTGGACCTTTGCCAAGGCGCTGCGCGCCTTCGTGCGCGCCGACCCCGACGTGATCATGGTCGGCGAGATCCGCGACGCCGAAACCGCGAAGACCGCCATCGAGGCCTCGCTCACCGGCCACCTCGTGCTGTCGACGCTGCACACCAACAGCGCGCCCGAAACCGTGACGCGCCTGCTCGACATGGGCATGGACCCGTTCAACTTCGCCGACTCGCTGCTGGCCGTGCTGGCGCAGCGGCTGGTGCGCTGCCTGTGCCCGCAGTGCGTGCAGAGCCGCCCCGCGACCAGCGAGGCGGTCGAGGAGCTGCTGGCCGACTACATGCACGCCTTCGGCGCGCAGGACACGCCGGCCGCGCGCGACGCCGTGCGCGCCGAGTGGGTGCAGCGCTACGGGCGCGATGGGCAGCTACAGACCTACAGCAGCACCGGCTGCAAGCACTGCAACGACACGGGCTTCAAGGGCCGCGTGGGCATCCACGAACTCATGGTGATGTCGAAGGGGCTGCGCCGGCTGGTGCAGGGCGGCGCGCGCGCCGAGGAACTGCAGGACGCGGCCATGCGCGAAGGCATGCGCACGCTGCGTCAGGACGGCATCGAAAAGGTGCTGGCGGGCCGGACCACGCTCGAGGAAGTGCGCGCGACCAGCAACGTCTGACGCGGGAGGCGGCTCAGCTCAGGCGGCGGCGTCCCACGCCACCGCCGGCAGCGTGGCAATGGCCGGGCGTGCGAACAGGTAGCCCTGGAACAGCTCCACGCCGATCTCGCGCAAGGCGCGCACCTCTTCGGCCGCCTCGACGCCTTCGGCGATCACGCGGATCTGCAGCTCGTCGCAGGTGGCGACAAAGCCCCGCACGATCGTGAGCCGCACCGGGTCGGCATGGATGCCGCGGATCAGGCTCAGGTCGATCTTCACCACGTCGGGCTGGAACGCGGCCAGCAGCTCGAAGCCCGCGTAGGCGGCGCCAAAGTCGTCGATGGCCGAGGTGAAACCGTGGCGCTTGAAGGCGCGGAAGGTCTCGGCCAGGCCGTGCAGGTCGCGCACGCGCTCGCCCTCGGTGATCTCGAACATCAGCTGGCGCACCGGAAACTTGCAGCGCTTGGCCGCGGCCATGGCGGTGCGGAAGCACTCGGCCTGCCCCGCGACATCGTTGGGCATGACGTTGAGGCTGAGGCGGGATTTCATGCCCAGGCGCGAGGCGATCTCGATGGCCTTCACGCGGCAGGCTTCGTGGAAGGCGAAGCGGTCGACCGGATCGACGCGCCCGAGCACCTCGGCGGCGCCTTCGCCCGACAGGCCGCGCACCAGCGCCTCGTGGGCATAGATCTCGCGGCGGCCCAGATCCACGATGGGCTGGAACGCCATGGTGAACCCCGAGGCGAGGCTCGCAGGCGCGGCGTCAGCATGTGTTTCGGCGATCACGGTTCGTGGACCTCGCGGGCAAGGTTGCAATGGCGACGGCGGGCGCCTTCCAGGGCGTAAATGTAAACCCTTCTATACACAGCGCGCACAACCGCACGCAGACAACAAATCGCAGACAACAGATGGCGTCGCGTGCCGGCACGCGGTCTGTAGGCCGAAATCATTCGTGGGTTTTCCCGGTATCAGAAAAATCTGTAGCCACTTTGGGACGCTGATGTATGTCCCCTGTCCCACCGGGGGGAGATTGGTTAGAAAGGGATTGCCCGCTACCGAAACCGGTGGGTGGATTTTCGTTGTCGCTCCTGGGTTTCCAGTCCACCGATGAAAGGTCCCGTCCGATGCGCCACCTGTCTCGCCCTCTCCTTCGCGCCTTGGCCCGCACCGTGCTGCCCGTCGGCGCCTTGCTCGCACTGGCACCGTCCGCGCAAGCAGCCAGCGCAACCACGAGCTTCCAGGTCACGGCCACCGTGCTCAAGGCCTGCCTGATGAGCACGCCGGCCACGCTGGCGTTCGGACCGTACGACCCGGCCTCGGCCACCGCGCTGGCCGGCACCACCAGCCTCAATGTCACCTGCACCTTCGGCACGCCCTACTCGATCGGCCTGAGCGCGGGCGGCGGGACGGTGACGAACCGCCTGATGACCAGCACCTTGGCGGCCGCCGGCAACAACACGCTGAACTATGGCCTGTTCAAGGACAGCGCACACCTGAACAACTGGGACAACAGCGTCGCCGGCACCGGCTACGTCGGCAACGGGGTGATCCAGCCGCAGACGATCTACGGTTTGATTCCCACGGCGCAGTACACCGCGGCGCCGGCCACCGACTACAGCGACACGATCACGGTCACGCTGACCTACTGACCGGCTTGACTCCCAGCCTCCACGGCATGCGCCGTACCTTCCTGCTGGGGTCCGCCCTGTGGGCGGGCCTGCTGCTGGCGCCTCTCCCCGCTGCCGCGACCAGCCTCAGCGTGGCGCCGCTGCGCATCGTGCTCACGCCGCAGCGGCCCGTCGCCTCGCTCACCATGGGCAACGCCGAAGACACCGAGGTCGCTGTGCAGGCCGAGGTGGTGGCGTGGTCGCAGCAGGACGGACGCGATGCCTACGAACCCACGCGCGATGTGCTGGTCAACCCGGCCATCTTCCGCCTCCCCCCGGGCGGGCGCCAGATCGTGCGCCTCGGGCTGCGGGTGCCGGCCGACGCCACCGAGCGCAGCTACCGCGTCTTTTTGCGCCAGCTGCCGCGCGACCAAGCCTTGCCGGCGGACGGCGCCGAGGGCGCGAAGGTGCAGACCCTGCTGCGCATCGGCGTGCCGGTGTTCGTGCCGCCGCTGCAGCCGCGCCGCGCGCTGCAATGGTCGCTGCAGGCCGACCGCGGCGGACGCTACAAGCTGGTGTTCGACAACCAGGGCAGCGAGCACATCCAGGTCACGCAGCTCGTGGTGCGCCGCGAGGACGGCACCGAGCTGTTGCGCAAGAGCCTGTCGCAGTATGCGCTGGCGGGGCAGTCGGCCGCCATCGACATCGAGCTGCCCGCCCTGCCCCCCGACACCCGTCTGCAGATCGAGGCCGCCACCGATGCACCCGAGGCGTCGTCCAGTGCCACCGTGCGCGTGCCCCGTGCGCCTGCCACGCCGCGCTAGCCTCTGGGTCTGCTGCGGCTGGCTGGGCCTGCGCGTGGCCTGCGCACAGACCGGGGCCCCCGATGCGGCGGGCGAGGTGCAGCCCGCCATCCTCGACGTGCGCATCAACGGCCTGACCCAGCCCGCGCCGCGCCCGCTGCTGCGGCGCGGCACGCAGTTGCTGGCCGCCGAGCCCGACTTCGCGGCCTGGCGCCTCGTGCGGCCCGCCACCCCGGCGCTGCGGCGCGAGGGCACCGACTACTACGACCTGCGCGCACTGCCCGGCGCCCAGTTGCAGCTCGACGAAGGCGCGCAGAGCGTCGACCTGAGCGTGCCCGCCGAGGCGTTCACGATCGGCACCGTGCATGCGCATGCGGGCGACCGCCCGCCGCTGTCGCCCTCGGCCTTCGGGGCTTTTCTCAACTACGACCTGGCCTTGCAGCACGACCGCGAAGGCACGCGCGCCTCGGGCTATTTCGATGCGGCGGCGTCGGCCGACTGGGGCATGGTGGGCACGAGCGTCGTCGCCGGCCAGTCGGCGTTCGGCGGGCGCGGCACGACGCGGCTCGACAGCTACTTCCGCCGCGACGACCCCGCGCGGCTCACGCGCCTCACCGTGGGCGACGCGGTCACGCAGGCCGCCGCGTGGTCCACGCCGTTCCGCTTCGGCGGCGTGCAGTTCGGCACCCGCTTCGGGCTGCAGCCCGGCTTCATCAGCTACCCCATGCCCAGCCTGCGCGGCGGCGCGGCCGTGCCGTCGGCGGTGGAGGTCTACGTGAACGACACGCTGCGCTACCAGCGCCGCGTCGATGCCGGCCCGTTCGCGATCAGCGACGTGCCCGTGCTCACCGGCGCGGGCGAGATGCGCTTTGCCGTCACCGACGCGCTGGGCGTGCAACGCATGGTGACCACGCCCTACTACGTGAGCTCGAACCTGCTGCGCGCCGGGCTGTCCGACTATTCATTGGAGGCCGGCTGGACGCGCCTGCGCTACGGCGAGCGCAGCTTCGACTACGGCCCGCCCTTCGTCGCCGGCACCTGGCGCCACGGCGTGAACGACAGCGTCACCGTCGAAGCGCGCGGCGAAGCCAGCGCACGCAGCCAGACCGCGGGCGCCGGTGTGACCTGGGTCTGGGGCACGCTGGGCGAGCTGTCGCTGCACGGCGCCGCCAGCCGCAGCAAGGACGGCGACAGCGGCCGGCTCTGGCGCGCGGCCTACACGCGCACCAGCGACGAATGGAACTTCTCGGTGAGCCGGCAGGTGGCGAGCCGCGGCTTCACGCAGATCGCCTGGCACGACAGCCCGGTGCACACCGACGCACAGACCCAACTGTTCGCGGGCCGCTCGCTGGGCCGCTACGGCACGCTCGGCGCGAGCCACACGCGGCTGCGCTACAACACCGGCGAGCACATCGGCGTGACCACCGCCAGCTGGTCGATCGGGATCGGCGGCAATGCGTGGCTCGGCACCTCGGTGGCCCACACGCGCCAGGACGGCAAACCTTCCATCACCTCGGTGAGCGTGAGCCTCACCTTCACGCCCGGCGAGCGCCAGCACGCCACGCTCTCGGTGCAGCAGCAGAAACCGGGCGGCCACTCGGCCGTGGCCGAGTGGGTGCAGCAGCCGCCCGGCGACACGGGCTGGGGCTACCGGCTGCGCGCCGCCGACGGCGAGAACGCGCGCAGCGAAGCCGGTGTCGACCTGCGCGGGCGCTACGGCCTGCTCGCGGCCGAGGTGGCGCGCGCCCAGGGCCAGACCGCAGCGCGCGTGCGCGCCAGCGGCGCGGTCGGCCTCGCGGGCGGCGTGCCCTTTGCCACGCGCCCCTCGGACGACGCCTTTGCGCTCGTGACCGTGCCCGGCGCGGCCGGCGTGAAGGTCTACCGCGAGAACCAGCCCTGGACCACCACCAACAGCGAAGGCCGCGCCGTCGTCTCGGGCCTGCGCGCCTACGAACCGAACCACATCAGCATCGACAACGGCGACCTGCCGATCGAGGCCCAGGTGCGCAGCGACGTGCTGCGCGTGGTGCCGCGCTACAAGGGCGTGGCGCAGGCGAGCTTCGACATCGCACGCGACGTGGTGGCGAACGTGACGGTGCTGCTGCCCGACGGCACGCTGCTGCCGCCGGGCATCGACGTGATGCGGCCGGCGCGCGGCACGTCGTTGCTGTCGGGCTTCAACGGGCTGGTGTCGGTGGACGACCCGCAGCCGAACGAGCGCTTGGAGGCGCGATGGAAGAGCGGGCATTGCCGCTTCACGCTGGGCGCGCCCGACCGCGCTGCCGGTGCACTGCCTTCAATGGGACCGTACCGATGCGAACCCGTGTCGTCGTCTCCGCGCTGACGGCCGCGTTAGCGCTGGCCCCGGGCGCGTCGCTGGCCGGATGCACGGGCGTGGGCGCGTTCACCTGCTCCGCCACCGTCAGCGTGGCAGCGCCGCTGGCATTCGGCAACTACGACCCCGCCGTCGCAACGCCCAAGGACAACACCACGACCATCACCGTCGTCGGCAAGGTCACCGCCCTGGTCGCTCTGTTGGTGACCCTGTCCTACACGGTCAGCCTCGACGCGGGCCCGACCGGCTCCATCGCCAACCGGCAGATGACGGGCCCGGTCGGCGGCACGCTGGGCTACAACCTCTACACCGACAACGCGCGAACCACCGTCTGGGGACTCAACAGCGTCTCGGACAGCTACAACATCACCGCCTCCGTGATAGGCACGACGGTGACGCGCAACTACACCGCCTACGGCCGCATTCCCGCGGCTCAGTACGTGGCGCCGGGCGGCTACGCCAGCACGATCACGGTGACGGTGACCTACTGAAGCAACAGCACGTTCAGATCGACCGCCCGCCGTCCACCGGCATCTCGACCCCGGTCAGGAAGTGCGCCTGCGGGCTCCCCAGGAACACCGCCACGTTCGCCACGTCTTCCGGGTCGCACATGCGCCCCAGCGGGATCGTCGCGACGAAACGCGCGCGGTTGTCTGCGGTGTCGGCCACGCCCATGAAATCCTGCAGCAGGCCCGTGGCGGCCATCACGGGCGCGATGAGGTTCACGCGAATGCCGTCGGGCGCGAGCTCGACCGCCATCGACTTCGTCATGACCCGCACCGCGCCCTTCGAACTGTTGTACCAGGTGAGGCCGGGCCGTGGCCGGATGGCGCCGACCGAGCCGATGTTGAGGATCACGCCGCCCCCGTTCTGCTTCATCACCGGCACCACGGCGCGCGCCATGTGATAAATCGACTTCACGTTCACCGAGAACACGCGGTCGAAGGTGGCCTCGTCGACGTCGAGCATCGACTGGTTGCGGTGCGTGGTGCCTGCGTTGTTGATGACGATGTCGGGCCCGCCGAAGCGCGCCGTGGCTTGCGCCACCAGCGCCTGCACCTGGTCGAAGCGCGTCACGTCGCAGGCCACGGGCATGGCGTTGTCGCCCAGCGCCGAGGCCACCGCCTGCGCGGCCTCCAGGTTGATATCGGCCAGCACGACCTTCGCGCCCGCCGCGACGTACGCGCGGGCGATGGCGGCGCCGAAGCCGCTCCCCGCCCCGGTGACGATCGCCGTCTTCTGGTTGAGCATCGACATGGTGTGAGTCTCCTTATTCGTAGTGATGGACCACGGTCTTGGTGGTGCTCATTTCATCGAGCGCCAGCAGACCCTTCTCGCGGCCGTAGCCGCTCTTCTTCACGCCGCCGAAGGGCAGCTCGACACCGCCTCCCGCGCCGTAGCAGTTGATGAACACCTGGCCGCTCGCCAGCCGCCGCGCCATGCGCGCCTGCCGGTTGCCGTTCTCGGTCCACACGCCGGCCACCAGGCCGTACTCGGTGGCGTTGGCCAGCTGCACCGCATCGTCCTCGTCGTCGAAGGGCATCGCCGCGAGCACGGGGCCGAAGATCTCCTGGCTTGCCAGCCGGTGCGTGCGCGGCACCGGGCCGAAGAGCACGGGCGCGACAAAAAAACCTCCGGGCGGCAGGCCGTCGGCGAGCTTGCCTTCGGCCAGGCGCGGCACGCCTTCGGCCACCGCGTCGCGCACGATGGCCTGCACGCGCGCCTGGTGCCGCGCGTTGATCATCGGCCCGCAATCGAGGTCCTGCTCCGGGGTGCCGACCTTCAGCGCCGCGAAGTGCGTCGCGATGGTGTCGACGAAGCGGTCGTAGATGCCCTTGTGCACCAACAGGCGGCTGCCGGCCGAACAGGTCTGGCCCGCGTTCTGCACGATGGCACGCACGATGATCGGCGCGGCCTTGGCCAGGTCGGCGTCGTCGAACACGATCTGCGGCGACTTGCCGCCCAGCTCCAGCACGCAGGGCACGTGGTGGCGCGCGGTGGCCTGCTGCACCTGCATGCCGACCTCGGGCGAGCCGGTGAAGGTCGCGAAGTCGATGCCCGGGTGCGCGGTGAGCGCCGCGCCGGCTTCGGTGCCCAGGCCGGTCACGATGTTCAGCGCGCCCGGCGGCAGGCCGGCTTCCATCGCCAGCTCGGCGAGCTTCAGCGCGCTGAGGCACGCGTCTTCCGACGGCTTGACCACCGCCGCGTTGCCCATCGCCAGCGCGGGTGCGAGCGTGCGGCCCATCATCTGCGCGGGGTAGTTCCACGGAATGATGTGCGCCGTCACGCCATGCGGGATGCGCTGCACGCTCACGTTGTAGCCGTTGAGGTACGGAATGGTCTGGCCGTGCACCTTGTCGGCCGCGCCGCCGTAGAACTCGAAGTAGCGCGCCACCGCCGCCGCGTCGGCGCGCGCCACGGCCATCGGCTTGCCGGTGTCGCGCGCTTCGAGCTGCGCCAGCGCCTCGCCGTTGGCCAAGATGAGCTGCGCGAGCCGCTGCAGGATGCGCCCGCGCTCGGTGGCTGTCATGCGGCCCCAGGCGCCGTCGAGCGCGCGGCGCGCGGCGGCCACCGCCAGGTCCACGTCTTCGGCCCGCCCGCGGGCCAGGGTGCCGAAGGGCTGTGCGCTGCACGGGTCGACCACCGGCAGGGTCTCGCCCGAGAGCGCATCGACCCAGCGGCCGTCGATCAACATCTGGCGTTTCATCTCAGGCCTGTGCGGTCACGCCGGCGGGCTCGACTTCCTTCATGAAGTTGGGGTCGTTGTAGTGGTACAGGTCGTCCAGGTAGGGCACGAAGAAGTCGTAGAACGAACGCGTGTCGTAGCGCGCCTGCTCGCCCGGCGCAATGCACTCGGGAATGGGTGCGACGCTGGCGTCGTCGTCGGGGTAGAAGAAGAAGGTCAGCGCATAGCGCTTCATCGGCGGGTTGACGACGCGGTGCGGCGTGGCGATGAAGTGGTCGTTCGACAGCCGGTTGAGCACCTGCCCGGTGTTGACGATGAGCGCGTCCTTCACGTAGCTGACCTTGAGCCATTCCTTGGCCGGCGTCATCACCTGCAGGCCCGGCACCGGCGTCATCGGCAGCAGCGTGAGAAAGCTGCCGTCGGAGTGCGGCGCGAGCGCGTACTGGCCTTCGTCCATGTGTTCCTCGGGGTGGTAGTAGGCGCAGCGCTGGTAGTACTCGGGCGCCTTGAACATCGGATCGAAGTGCTCGGCGCGCAGGCCGAGCGCGCGTGCGTAGATGGGCAGCAGCTTGAGCGACAGTTTCTCCATCGCGGTCTGGTAGGCATGCAGCGCGGTCTTGAAGGCCGGCAGGCTCTCGGGCCACTGGTTCAGGCCGCGGTGGCGCACGTTGGCGCGCACCTTCGGGTCGTCGGCGTCGCGGTTGCGCATGAAGAGCCAGGCGGCGTTGGTGTCCTTCTTGGTGTTGACCGCGATCTTTTCCATGATGGCGGTCGACTTCAAAATCGACGACTTCGGCGGCAGGTAGCCCTGGTGGTGGTGGCCGACGCGGTGGCGCAGCTTTTCTTCCATCGACAGCTCGAACAGCTTGGCGGTCTGCGCGAACGATTCGTCGATGAGCGACTGCGGAATGCCGTGGTTCACGATGGCGAAGAAGCCCAGGTTCTCCTGAATGAGCTTCACGTCGGCGGCCAGCTGCTCCAGCGCGCCGGGCTCGCCGGCGAGGTAGGGACCGACATCGAGCAGCGGCAGTTCCTTTGCGGCGGCGATGGCGGCCTTCACCTGCTCGGACGGTGCGACGGTGGGAGGAATGGCACGGGGGTTGGCTGTCATGGTCTTGTCTCCTGTGGTGGGGTCGTGAGGTTGGAAAGGGTCGTCTTGCAAAGCAGCATCGCGCCGCTTCAACTCCAGTTCTTGCACTTCGATTCCGCCTTGGACGCGAAGGCCTGTTCGCCCGGAATGCGCTGCACCGGCTTGTAGTAGTCCCACGGGCGCTTCGATTCGGCCGGGCTCTTGATCTCCATGAGCTGCAGGTCGTGCACCATGCGCCCGTCGCCGCGGATGTGACCGCTGGACGTGTACATGTCGTCGATCTTCAGCGTGCGCAGCTGCGTCATTACCGCATCGGCGCCGTCGGAACGGGCCGCGCCCACGGCCTTCAGGTACTGCAGCGCGGCCGAGTAGCTGGCGGCCTGCATGCTGGTAGGCATCTTCTTCATCTTCTCGAAGAAGCGGGCCGACCACTTACGCGAGCGCTCGTCGGTGTCCCAGTACCAGGCCTCGGTCAGGTTGATGCCGCTCGTGAGCTTCAGGCCGAGCGCGTGCACGTCGGTGATGAAGAGCATGAGGCCCGCGATCTTCATCGTCTTGGTGACGCCGAACTGCTGCGCGGCCTTGATGGCGCCGATGGTGTCGCCGCCGCCGTTGGCCAGGCCCAGCACCTGCGCCTTCGAGGCCTGCGCCTGCAGCAGGAACGACGAGAAGTCGGTGGCCGACAGCGGGTGCCGCACGCTGCCGACGACCTTTCCGCCGTTGGCCAGGACGACCTGCGTGGTCTCCTTCTCGAGCGAATCGCCGAAGGCGTAGTCCACCGTCAGGAAGTACCAGCTCTTGCCGCCCTGGCGCGTCATGGCGGCGCCGGTGCCGCGCGCCAGCGCCACGGTGTCGTACAGGTAGTGCACGGTGTAGGGCGAGCACTCTTCGTTGGTGAGCTGCGCCGCCACGCCGCCGGTCACCATCACGACCTTCTTCTTCTCGGCCGCGATCTTGGCAATGGCCAGGCTGGTGCCCGAGCTGGGCCCGCTGATGATCATGTCCACGCCCTGCGTGTCGAACCACTCGCGCGCCTTGGTCGCGGCGATGTCGGGCTTGGCCGAATGGTTGGCCGTGATCACCTCGATCTTCTTGCCGTTCACGCTGCCGCCTGCGTCGGCGACGGCCATCTTCACAGCCTCCACCAGACCCGCGCCGCCCATGTCGGAGTAGAGACCGCTCATGTCGGCCATCACGCCGATGCGAACGACGTCGTCGTTGCCTTGCGCAAAGGCCGGTGCGGCGATGGCAGCCAGCACGGCCGCCGCGAGGCGTCGGCGCAGTGGCTGAGTGAACGGGAACTCTCGTGTCGTCGTCTTCTTCGAATGCTTTTGCATTTTTTTGTCTCCTTCTTCTGTCGTAGGTTTCGAACGCTATCGGTCCGCTGCGGGGCTCCCATGGCTGGCGTGCTGCGCCGACTGGTGGCGCAGCAGTTGCAACATCTGAGGCCGCACAGGCCCCGGCAGGCGCGCCGCGGCGGCCTCGCAGTGCGCCCAGAGCGCCGGTGCGACAGGGGCGCGCAGGCGCACGGCATCGAGCAGCCGCTGGATCGCCAGCCGGTCGTGCCGCATGGCGACGCTGCGCTCCAGCAGCGCGAGCGCCGCCGCGCGCGCGTCCTGCGCCTGCTGCGGGGATGCGTGCGCTTCGCCGCCGGTACGCAGCGACTTCTTGAGCGTGCGGATGGCTTCGCGCTTCACGGCGTTCTCAATCCACGCGTGCGCCGGAGCGACGCACCACCGCACTCCACGTCACCGCATCGGTGCGCAGGCGCTGGCCGAAGGCTTCGGGCGAGGTCGGCGCAGGCTCGGCGCCCTGCGCCGAGAAGCTGGCCACGATCTCGCGGTTGCGCAGCACCTCGTTCACGTCGGCGTTGAGGCGGCGCACGGTCTCGGCCGGTGTGCGCTTCGGTGCCATCAGGCCGAACCACGGGTTCACATCGAAATCGCGAAGGCCCGCTTCGGCGACCGTGGCGATCTCGGGGAAGGCCGCCGCGCGGCGCGCACTCGTGACGGCCACGGCGCGCAAGGTTCCGGCACGCAGCATCGCGGCCACCGATGGCAGGCTCGCGAACACCAGGTCGATCTGCCCGCCCATCAACCCCTGCAGGGCCGGCGCCGCACCCCGATAGGGAATGTGGACCAGTTGGCGATGGGCCGCGGTGTTGAACATCTCGCCCAGCAGGTGGTTCACCGAGCCATTGCCCGCCGAGCCGTAGGTGACCCGCTCGCGCCCCGCAACCTCGATGAGCTCGGGAACGCTGCGCCAGGGCGCATCGGCACGCGTCACCAGCACGAAGGGCAGCGTGGCAAGAATGGCCACGGGGGCGAAGTCGGCCACCGGATCGAAGGGCAGCTTGGGGTACAGCGCGCCGTTGATGGCCTGGGTGCCCACGTAGCTCATCAGCAGCACGTGCCCGTCGGCCGGCGCGGTGGCCACGGCTTCCATGCCCACGTTGCCGCCCGCGCCCGCACGGTTCTCGATGATCACCGGCTGGCCCCACTTCTCGCCGAGCTTCTGGCCGACGATGCGCGCCAGCACGTCGGACGCGCCGCCCGGCGTCTGCGGCACGACGATGCGCACGGGCTTGGACGGAAAGGCGGTCTCGGTCGCCACGGCGGCGGGCGCCGACAGCAGGCCGCAGGGCAGCGCACCGGCCGCAAGCATCAGGTCACGTCTCAGCATGGGGTCTCCTCTGCGTGCAGCAACGCAGCCACGGCCTGCGCCAACTGATCGGCGATGGGCGTGTCGAAAAAAGCACCATCCTGTTGCGCGATGAACTGCCCGATGCGCAGCTCCAGCAGCCGGCGCAGCCGGTAGCGCGCACGCCGCGCGCGGGCGAGCGCGCGTACCTCAAGCGCTTGCGCGTGCCAGGCCTGGTGGCGGTCGATGGTGTCCGACAGCGCCTGCAGCGATGCCGGGTCGCCGGCCGCGCTCAGCAGGATGGGCGGCACCCAGTCGCCCGGCGCGTGGCGCGCCATCGTGGCGATGCGGCGGATGTCGGTCGCCATGCGCTGCGCGCCCGGCAGGTCCGCCTTGTGGACCACGAAGATATCGGCCATTTCCATGATGCCGGCCTTCATGGCCTGCACGATGTCGCCGCTGTCGGGCAGCAGCACCAGCGCCAGGGTGTCGACCTGCGCGCGCACCGCGTGCTCGGCCTGGCCGACGCCGACGGTTTCGAGCAGCACCTCGTCGAAGCCGAAGCGGTCCATCAGTTCCAGCATCTCGGGCAGGTTGTCGGCCAGGCCGTCGCCGGTGCGCCGCGAGCCGAGCGATCGGATGTACAGCTGCGCATTGCCCGCGAGTTCGTCCATGCGCACGCGGTCGCCGAGGATGGCGCCGCCGCTCTTCGGGCTGCTCGGGTCCACGGCCAGCACGCCGAGGCGCCCGCGCGGCGCCCGTAACTGCGCGAGGTGGCCGACCAGCGTGCTCTTGCCTGCGCCGGGGGCGCCGGTGATGCCGACGCGCCGCGCCGCATGTGCCGGCGGATCGCGCAGCGGCTCGCGCGCCAGCGCCATCGGGTCGGCGTTCGCCAGCCGCGTGAGTTCGCGGCTCAAGGCCCACCGGTCGAGCGGCGCAACATGCATGCTCATGCCACCACCTTCCCCAGCACTTCGTCCGCATGCTCGTTGAGCAGCGGCGGCAGGCCGTAGCGCGGCGTGAAACCGTCGAAGCGGATCGGGCTGGCCACGGCCTGCAGCGGCAGGCTGCCGTCGCCCAGCGACACCACCAGCCGCCGCGCGGTGGCGATGTCGCCGCACAGCGCATCGTTCAGCGTGCCGACCTCGGCCGCCACCACGCCCAGCGGCACCAGCCGCCGCACCCACTCGGCCGCCGGCGCGCCGCGCAACAGCTGCGCGATGGCGGCGATGACCTCGGTTCGGTGCGCGCGCCGGCCGGCCATGGTGCAAAAGCGCGCGTCGGTGGTCCATTCGGAATGGCCGACCTCGTCGCAGAAGATCTTCCAGAACTTGTCGTGCGTGATGAACAGCGTGAGCCAGCCGTCGGCGGTCGGGAAGATCTGCGCCGGCACCACGTAGGGGTGCGACGAGTCGGCTTGGCGCGCCACGGTCTCGCCCGCGTTGAGCACGGCACCGGCCAGGTAGTTGAGCTGCGAGAGCATCACGTCATACATCGCGACATCGACCTGCCCGCCCTGCCCCTGCACGATCTTGGCCAGCAAGCCGACCGCGGCCACAAGCCCCGCCGAGTTGTCGACGGCCGAATAGCCGGCCTTGGTGGGCGGTGCGTCGGGGTCGCCGGTGAGCGCCATCACGCCGGTCAGCGCCTGGATCACGTAGTCGTAGGCGGGGCTGTCGGCGTGCGGTCCGTCCAGGCCGTAGCCGGTGAGCGCGACGCAGACGATGCGCTCGTTCCACTGCCGCATCGCGTCGTACGTGAGGCCGAGCTTGCGGATCGCCGAGGGCCGCAGGTTGGTGATGACCGCGTGCGAGGTCTCGGCGATGCGGCCCAGCGCCTCCTGCCCGTCGGCACTGGCCAGGTCGAGCACCACGCTCTTCTTGCTGCGGTTGAGGCTGGCGAAGTAGGCGTTGTGCGGGCCGATGAAATGCGGGCTGACGCTGCGGGCGATGTCGCCTTCGGGCGTCTCGATCTTGATGACCTCAGCGCCCATGTCGGCCAGCATCAGGCCGCAGTAAGGTCCAGCCAGCATGTGGCCGACTTCGATGATGCGGATGCCATCGAGCGGCCCGGCCGTGCTCATGCGAGGCACTCCGCCAGCAACGCCACCACCTGCTCCAGCGGCATGTCCGCCGTGAAGACCGCGCTCACGCCGAGCGCGCGCAGGTGGGCATGGTCTTCGGCCGGGATGGTGCCGCCGACGAACACCTTCACGTCGTGCGCCTTCAGCTCGCGCAGCTGCGCGATCACTTCCGACACCAGCTCCTTGTGGCTGCCCGACAGGATGCTCAGGCCCACCGCATCGACGCCTTCGTCGACCGCCACCTGCGCGATCTGCAGCGGGCTGCGGCGCAGGCCGGTGTAGATCACCTCGGCGCCGGCGTTGCGCAGGGTCAGGGCGATGATCTTGGCGCCGATGTCGTGGCCGTCGAGGCCGGGCTTGCCGATCAGGATGCGCCGGGCCGCGAGCGCGGCGGTGCCTGGTTGCTGCGTGCTCATAGGTTCACCGGCTCCTTGAATTCGCCCCACTGGGCTTTGAGACAGGCCACCATCTCGCCGACGGTGGCGTAGGCGTGGCAGCACTCCACGAGGTAGGGCATGACGTTCTCGCGGTCCTTGGCCGACGCGGCCGACAACCGCGCGAGCGAGCGCGCCACGGCCGCGTTGTCGCGCGTGTCGAGCGTGCGCTGGAACTTCTCCAGCGCGCGTTGCGCCACGGTGGGGTCGAGCGTGAAGACCTCGCCGACCTTGACCTCTTCGTTCTGCTTCTTGAAGTGGTTCTGCCCCACCACCACGGTGCGCCCGGCGTCGTTGTCGAGCTTGCGCTCCAGGCCGCGCTCGGCCAGGCGCATCTGGATCCAACCTTCCTCGATGGCGCGCACCACGCCGCCGTAGGCGTCGATCTCGTCCATCACGCGCACGATCTGTTCCTCGATGCGGTCGGTGTGCTGCTCCAGGAAGTAGCTGCCGCCCAGCGGATCGACGGTGCGACCGATGCCGCTTTCATAGGCCAGGATCTGCTGCGTGCGCACCGCCAGCTCGGCCGAGAACTCGGTCGGAATCTGGAAGGCTTCGTCAAACGCGCAGGTGAAGATCGACTGCGCGCCGCCGAACACGGCGGCCATGGTTTCCACCGCCACGCGCACCACGTTGTTGTAGGGCTGCGGCGCCACCAGCGACGAGCCGCCGCACACCACGCCGAAGCGGAAGTGCTGGGCCTTCGGGTCCTGCACACCGTAGCGCTCCTTCATGAGGCGCGCCCACAGCCGGCGGCCGGCGCGGAACTTCGCGATCTCGTCGAAGAAGTCCATGTGCACGTAGAAGAAGAACGACAGCCGCTTGGCGAACTTCTCGACGTCGCCGCCGCGCGCGCGCAGCTCGTCCACATAGGCCAGGCCGTTGGCCAGCGTGTAGGCCATTTCTTCGGCGGCGGTGGCGCCCGCGTCGCGCACATGCGCCCCGGCAATGCTGATCGGGTTGAAGCGCGGCGAGACCTCGTTCGAATACAGGATGGTGTCGGCAATGAGCCGCATCGACGGGCGCACCGGAAAGATCCAGGTACCGCGCGCCACGTACTCCTTGAGGATGTCGTTCTGGATGGTGCCGGTGAGCTGGTCGCGCCGCACGCCCTGCTTGTCGGCCACCGCCAGGTACATCGCATAGATGATCGCGGCCGTGCCGTTGATGGTGAACGAGGTCGAGATGCGCGACAGGTCGAGGTCCTTGAACAGGATCTCCGCCTCGCTGAGGTTCGACAGCGACACGCCGACCTTGCCGATCTCGGGGCGCGCCATCGGGTGCGTGGGGTCGAGCCCGCACTGGGTCGGCAGGTCCAGCGCCACCGACAGGCCCGTTTGCCCCTTGGCCAGCAGGAACTTGTAGCGCTCGTTCGATTCCTCGGCGGTGCCGAAGCCGGAGTACTGGCGGATGGTCCACAGCCGACCTTGATAACCGTCCGGGAAGATGCCGCGCGTGAAGGGGTACGCACCCGGCTCGCCGATGTGGTCAGGCCGCACGGCGCCGGCACCGACGCTGGCGGGCACCTCGATGCCGGTCGGGCTCGTGGGGTACAGGCGCGGCTCGTTGGCGGCGCTGGGCATGAGGTCGTCGCGCTTCATCGGGCGGCCTTCGCAAGAAAGCGGTCGGAGGCCTGCCAGTGGTCGTCGTGCAGCCAGGTGGCCAACACCTGCGCATGCTCGACCTCGCGGCGCGCGCTGTACGACGCCCCTTCGCGCCACGCGATGAGCTGCGCCTTCATGCCGCGCAGCACCTGCGGCGGATGCGCCCGCAGCGGCGCGAGGAAGGCGCGCAGGTCTTCGCCGTCGGCGCCGTCTGCAATCGATGCATCGGCCAGGCCCCACTGCAGGGCCTGCGCGGCATCGACCATTTCGCAGCGACCCATCATGCGCAGCGCGCGCGCACCGCCCACCAGCCGGCACAGGTCGGGCCCGCCGCCCCAGGCCGTGCTGATCGCGAGCTTGGCCTGGATGAAACCGATGCGTGCATGCGCGGCCTGCAGGCGCATGTCGCAGGCCAGTGCCAGCTCGGCCCCGCCGCCGATGGCGTCGCCGTTGAGGTACGCCAGCACCGGCACCGGGCAGCGCCGCACGGCGTCGAGCGCGCCGCGCGAGCGCTCGACCATCGCGTGGGTGGCGGCCTCGTCGCGCACCTCCGACAGCTCCACCAGGTCGCCCCCGGCGGCGAAGAAGCGCTCGCCGGCGCCGCGCAGCACGAGCAGCCGCGTGTCGGGCCGGGCCCCGTGCGCGGCGACCGCCTGGGCCAGCGCCGTGAGCACGCGGCCCGCGAGGGCGTTGTGCTTGGCGGCGCGGTCGATGGTGATCCACACCACGCCGTCGGCGTGTGCGTCCACTGTGATGTCCTGGCTGGCTTGCTGCACCTTGGTATGTCTCCGTCGAACGTGTCGTGGACCGATCGTAGGAACCGACTTGTTCGAGAACAAGAACCTATGTTCAGCATTACGAACGAATGACAGAATGACCGCGCGGATCGTGCTCGCCGATCCCGTTTGTTCAGGCGGCTGAATTTCGCCGCCCGGTCCGTTCCACCGTTCAGGAGAAGCGCCCATGACTGGCGTCACCGTGACCGCGATCGCGCGGGTGATCGACATCTTCGAAGCCTTCCAGGCGAGCCAGCGCCCGCTGTCGCTCACCGAACTGGCCGAGGCCGTGGGCGTGCCCAAGAGCACCTGCCACGCCATCGTCTCGACGCTGACCGCGCGCGGCTACCTGTACACGCTGAGCCGCCCGCGCGCGCTCTATCCGACGCGGCGCATGTTCGACGTGATGCACGACATCAGCGCCAAAGACCCGTTCATCGAGCGCGCCACACCGGTGCTCGAGCGGCTGCGCGACGCCACGCGCGAGACCGTGATCCTCGGCAAGCGCCAGGGCGACTCGGTGATCTACCTGCAGGTGGTCGAGGGCCTGCACCCCATCCGCTACTCGGCCAAGCCCGGCGAGTTCAAGCCGCTGCACTCCAGCTCGATCGGCAAGGCGCTGCTGGGCAGCCTGAAGGAGCCCGAGCTGCGCACCTGGCTCAAGGAGCGCACGCTGCCCGCGGTGACCGCCACCACCAAGACCGCGCACGAGGCACTGGTGGCCGACGTGCTCGACAGCCGCAAGCTCGGCTACTTCGTGACGCGCGGCGAGAACGTGAGCGACGTGTGGGCCGTGGCGGCCTTCCTGCAGCTGCACAACGACACGGTGGCGGTGGCCGTGGCCGGGCCGCAGCACCGCATCGAATCCAGCGTGGCCGAAGTGGCGCGGCTGCTGGTGGCCAGCTGCAGCTTTCTGGCGCGGCAGGTCGAGCGGGGTTGACCGGTCAGCCGCGCAGCATGCCTGCGAGGCGCTTGGCGATGAGTTCGTCGGCCTGCGCCATGATGCGGGCGATGAGCTCGGCGCAGCTGGGCACGTCGTGGATCAGGCCGGCCACCATGCCGCAGCTCCAGGCGCCGGCGTCCATGTCGCCCTCGGTCATCACCTTCGGGTAGATGCCCGCGACCTGGTCCATGATGTCGTCGATCTTCAGCGCGTCGCCCTTGATGCGTTCGATCTCGATGAGGCGCTCGACGCCCGCGTTGTTGATCACGCGCTCGGTGTTGCGCAGCGACCGCATGATGAGGCGCGTGTCGAGTTCCGAGGCGTTGACGATGGCCTGCTTCACGTTGGCGTGCACCGGCGCTTCCTTGGTCGCGATGAAGCGCGTGCCCATGTTCATGCCTTCGGCGCCCAGCGCGAGTGCGGCCACGAGGCTGCGGCCGTCGGCCATGCCGCCCGAGGCGACGAACGGGATCTTCAGTTCTTCGGCCGCGCGCGGCAGCAGGATCATGTTGGGCACGTCGTCTTCGCCGGGGTGGCCGCCGCACTCGAAGCCGTCGACGCTCACCGCGTCGCAGCCGATGCGCTCGGCCTTGAGCGCGTGGCGCACCGAGGTGCACTTGTGGATCACCTTGATGCCCGCGGCCTTCAGCGCGGGCATGTAGGCCTCGGGGCTGCGGCCCGCGGTTTCCACGGCCTTGATGCCGCCTTCGACGATGGCCGCGATGTACTCGGGGTACGGCGGCGAGGCAAAGGTCGGCAGGAAGGTGAGGTTCACGCCGAAGGGCTTGTCGGTCATCTCGTGGCAGCGCGCGATCTCGCGGGCCAGCAGCTCGGGCGTCTTCTGCGTGAGGCCCGTGATGATCCCCAGGCCGCCGGCGTTGGAGACGGCCGCGGCCAGCTCGGCAAAGCCGACGTAGTGCATGCCGCCCTGGATGATCGGGTGGCGGATGCCGAAGAGTTCGGTGATGCGGGTTTTCAAGGGAACGTCCTTTGGTCGGGGTTGCTGGAAAGAGAGGAAGAAAAAATCAGGGCGGCGAGATGACGCGCAACACATCGCGCGCCATCGCCTTCATCCAGGCCGCGTCGCTCTTCAGCGCGGGCTCGGAAAAGGTCTTCGCGAACGTGGGCCGTGCCATCTTTGCGTAGTTCAGCGTGCCGAAGATGAGCGTGAGCGCCACCACGGCCGACAGGTCGTTACGCACGAGGCCGGCCTTCTGCGCCGCGGCCACCAAGGCCAGGCTGGCCTGCAGAAAACCTTCGAGCGGCCGCGTCTGCGCATGCTGGATGCGCTCGGCGTTGTCGAGCAGTTCGCGCGTGACGAGCTTGAAGCCCGTGGGCCGCGCGTGCATCCATTCGACCTGCAGCGCGACAAACGCCTGCAGCCGCGCGGGCAGGTCGGGCGCCGCCTCGACGCGCTTGCAGATGCGCGCCGTCAGGTCCTCGGCCTGCTTCTCGAGCACGGCGCGGTACAGCACTTCCTTGCTCGGAAAGTGATGCAGCAGCCCCGGGTTGCCGACCTCGCAATCGCGCGCAATGGCCGACAGCGACGCGCCCTGGAAGCCATGGTCGGCAAAGTGCTGCTCCGCGCGCGCGAGGATCGTTTCTTTACGGGAAAGGGCAAGGGTGGCCATCGGTCGGTGCTGGAGAGCGTCACGCTGAAGAGCGCATGCCGCGACAACGCGACCGGCGATCAGACGCGAGGCGCGCCATTCTTTCTTGTGTCTTGTGGTCTGGTTGTTGCACGCGCGACACCCGCCCGCGTCAGCGTGCGGCCGGCATCGCCGCCACCTGTTGCGCGAGCTGCGCATGGAAGCGCGGCGCGCTGTACTCGAAGGTGCCGAAGCTCAGCGCGTCGTTCGCGCCCGATGCGAGCCCGGCCTGGATCGATTCGGCCAGCGCGTAATCTTCTGCGAGCGTGCGGCGGTACAGCGCGACGTTGGCGTCCCAGTGCGCCGTCGCTTTCTCCGACGCTGGCGCTTCAGGAATCAGCGTGAGCTCGTGCACCCGCGTGCGCGTGGCGCCCAGCGGCTCCAGCATGCTGAGTTGCGCATGGTCGGGCTGCACGAGGATGGTCGTGTTCGGAAAGAAGAAGTAGGTCAGGTTGCCGTAGCGACGCGGATCGAAACCGGCGACATCGGGCGCGTGTTCCTGGAACTTCGCCTTGAGCAGGTACAGGCGCCGGTTCAGGTCGAACTCGTCGATCACCTGCAGGTTGTGCAGGAACATGTGGGCGATGGTCTCGCGGTGCGCCACCTTGAAGTGGTAGGCCTCGAAGGAGCCGTCGACCAGCAGCTTCCAGTTGGCTTCGACCTCGTAGCTGCGCGGCGCATAGGCCACGGGCGTGCGCAGCCCGGCCAGCGATTCGAGGTTGTCCATGAGCACGCCCAGGTGCGCGCCGGGGTCGCTGCCCGCCAGCGACGGATCGCACACGACCCAGACCACGCCCGCGCGCTCGACCGTGGCGAGCCGGCGCAGGCCCGACTCTTCCTGCTTCAGGCACGGAAAGCCGAAGGACTCGGGCACGCCGCGCAAGGCGCCGTCGGGTTTGTAGGTCCACGCGTGGTACGGGCAGACAAACGCACGCGCCTCGCTGCCGCTGCCCTCGGGCACCACGCGCGCACCGCGGTGGCGGCACACGTTCAGGAAGGCTTGCACCTGCCCGCTCTCCTGGCGCACCAGCAGCAGCGGCACGCCGGTGTGCGTGAGCGACAGCCACGCGCCCGGCGACGCGAGCGCCGCGCTGGAAGCCACCGGCTGCGGATGCCGCTGCAGCAGCCGCCGCTCGTCACGCGCAATGGCTTCGTCGGTGTACTGGCCGACCGGCACGCGCTCGCCCTCCCCTTGCGCGTCGGCGCGCCCGGCCTGCAGGGCCGTGGTGGCGCGGCGATGGAGTTCGGCTGCGAAGTTCTCGCTCATCGGGGGGCTTTCTGTGCGATGCCTGCAGCCCGGTGAAGCCCGGTGAGCTGCGCGATCGGCCCCAGTCTACCGACTGACCAGTCGGTATGTCAATCGCCCCCGCGACAGCGGTATCAGGCCGGCTTGCGCAGGAAGCCCTGCTGGGCACCGTTGCGGTTGGGTGCGAAGCCGTTGGCCTGCAGCGTCTCTTCGGTGGTTTCGTAGAACACGCCGATCTTCATGATCTCGCGCGCCTGCTGCGCGGTGGCGATGGGGCGGCCGAACTCGGTCGAGATGCGCACCAGCTGCTTGATCTGCTCGACCGAGCTCATCTTGCCGGTGCGGGTCTGGTTCCAGAGCACGTCCTCGATGCCGCAACGCACGTGCAGGCCCAGGGCGATGCCGATCATGTTCACGGGCAGCACGTTGAGCACCGAGCTCTCGACCGTGACCACCGAGCCGTCGGGTGCGGCGCGCAAGAAGTTGGCCAGGCTGTAGATGTTCGCCTGGTCCATGCCGCCGCTGATCGCCACCCAGTTCATCACCAACGGGCCCTTGTAGACGCCGCGGCGGATCATCCGCTCGATGGTCTCGAAGCTGTTGATGTTGTAGCACTGGAACTCGCTCTGGATGCCCGCGGCCGTGAGGCGGCGAATGTGCTCCTCGACCCAGCTGGGGTTCGAGGGCACGATCATGTCCTTGTAGGTCGAGTACAGCCGCGGGTCGCCGCGCGACAGGCCCTTGAAGTCGTCCAGGCCGGCGTGTTCGGTCACGTTCATCTGCGTGGTGTTGACGGTCACGGTCACCTGGTCGGGCTTGGGCGTGAGCTCGGCCAGCATGTGGCGCGTGTCGTCGCTGAGCCACTTGGCGGCCGAACCGTCGTCCTCCGGCGCGAAGCTGATCGAGCCGCCCACCTGGATGACCATCTCGGGCACGCGGGCACGCACGCCGGCGATCAGCTCGTTGAACATCGACAGGCGCTTGCTGCCCTTGCCGTTGGCTTCGCGCACATGCAGGTGCAGCACGGTGGCGCCAGCTTCGTAGCAGTCGACCGCCTTCTGGATCTGCTCTTCCATCGTGACCGGAATGTCTTCCGGGAAGTCGGCGGGAATCCACCCCGGCGCATAGGGCGCGGCCGTGATGATCAGGGGTTGCTGGTTCTCTGGATAGAGGTGGCCGTCGAGGAAGTTCATGAGGGGTTGTCTCCGGTGGGAAGGTGGTTCTGACGCCAAAAGTGTCTGGCGCACCCGCAAAAACTTCTTGCTCATCTGGGGCGATGTTTTGTCTTTTTGGGGCATTGAAACGGCCGCTGCAAAAACAGGTTTTTCTGTCGCGATTGGGTAAGTGAGCGGCGCCTGGCGCCAAGCATCCGAAGGGAGGTGGCGCCCAGAATCCGCTCGCCTTTGTCTCTTCAACCTGAGGACGAACTTCATGTGTCTGCATCTGCTGCGAGCTCCCCTTCTCTTTCTGGCCGCGCTGTGCTGCGGCATGGGCACGGCGTCGGCCCAGGCCTGGCCCGACAAGCCCATCCGGCTGATCGTTCCCGCGCCGCCCGGCGGCATCTCCGACGCGTCGGCGCGGCTGCTCGCCGAGCATCTGCGCACGAACCTCGGCCAGACCGTGCTGGTCGACAACAAGCCGGGCGGCTCCACGGTCATCGCCCAGCGCGCCTTGATGAGCGCGCCCGCCGACGGCTACACCCTGATGGTGGCGCCGTCGAGCGTGCTGTCCGACATTCCGCTCACCGTGAAGACGCCCTATGACCCGCTGAAGACCTTCACCTACGTCGGCGAAGTGACCGGCATGGTCCATGTGCTGGTGGCCAACACCGGCTTTGCACCGAACACGGTGAAAGATCTGCTGGCGCATGCCAGGCAGCACCCGCGCACGCTCAGCGTGGCCAACCTGAGCACGGGCACGCGCTCCAACCTGCTGGGCGAGATGCTGCGCGAACGCAGCGGCAACGACATCCTCGTGGTGCCGTACAAGGGCTCGGCGCCGGCGCTGGTCGACCTCATGGGCAACCAGGTGCAGCTCACGTTCGAGGTGGTGAGCAACGTCACGCCGCTGATCCGCAGCGGCAAGATCAAGGCGCTGGCCGTGGCGTCGTCCAAGCGCTCGCGCTTCCTGCCCGACGTGCCCACCTTCGGCGAGCTGGGCCTGCCCGACTTCGTGATGCCCGATGCGAGCGTGGGCGTGTTCGTGCTCAGCAGCATGCCGCCGGCGCTGCAGGAGAAGATCCACGCCGAAGTGGCCCGGGCCGCGCAGTCGCCGAAGTTCCGCGAGGCCCTGCTCGCGCAGAATTACGATCCGCCCCGCGACATGTCGCTGCCGCAGCTGCGCCAGACGCTGGACGCCACGACCGCCCACAATCGGGCCATCATCGAGAAACTGAAACTCAAGATCAGCCCCGAGTGAGCACCACGGGGCCCTTCCCACAGCCACCATGAAACACCTCGGTCGACTGATGCGCAGCGCGAGCCTCAGCGGCTACGTGGAGCTGGTGCAGTCGCTCGGCCGGGACCCGCATGCCTTCATGCGCACCGTGGGGCTGAAGGCCCAGCTGCTCGAGCACCCCGAGACGCTGATCCCCGGCGACGCGGTGCGCGAGCTGCTCGAGATCACCGCCCGCGCCACGCGCACCGAAGATTTCGCGCTGCGGCTCGCGGCGCAGCGCAAGCTCTCTGCCCTGGGCCCCATCAGCGTCGTGCTGAAGGAAGAGCCCACGCCGCGCGACGCGCTCGACACGCTGGGCCGCTACCTCAAGCTGGTGAACGCCTCGCTGAGCTTTCGCCTCGAGGACACGGGCGACATGGTCATCATCCAGGAAGACCTGCTGCCCAGCCCCGGGCTGCCGATGCGCCAGTCGATGGAGCTGGCCGTGGGCATCATGTTCCGCATCCTCAGCGAACTCATCGATCCGCAGTGGCGACCACAGCAGGTGTGCTTCACGCACCGCCCGCCGGCCGACGTGTCGGCGCACCGCGCCTTCTTCGGGCGCCACGTCAAGTTCAACCAGGATTTCAACGGCCTCGTGTGCCTGGCGGCCGACCTGCGCAAGCCGCGCGAATCGGGCGACCAGGGCGCGGCGCGTTTCGCGCGCGAGTACCTCGATGCGGCGCTGAAAGACCGCGGCGAGAGCACGCGCGAAGCCTGCCGCGAACTCATCCTGGCGCTGATGCCCGGTGGCGGCTGCACGGCGCAGGAAGTGGCGCGGCACCTGCGCGTGGACCGCCGCACGCTGCACCGCAGGCTCGAGGCCGAAGGCTTCACCTTCAGCAGCCTGCTCGACCATGTGCGCTCCGACCTCGTCAAGCGCCACCTGCGCGACAGCGACCTGCCGCTGAGCGAGGTGGCCGAGCTGCTGGGTTTTTCAGGGCCCAGCAGCTTCAGCCACTGGTTCCGCCATCACTTCGGCTGCAGCGCCTCGCAGTGGAGCAAGCAGACGGCCGGCGCGGTGGCTCAGGGCGCGGTGCGCGCGTTCTGAACCAGGTCTTCGAGGCGCAGGGCATGCGAGAGGCCCTCCAGCAGACGCCAGAAGCTGTGAGTGAAACGCGCCTTCATCACCACAGTCTCAAGCCGCCTTGCGCAGGAAGCCCTGGTTGCCTCCGTTGCGATTGGGCGCGAAGCCATTGGCTGCAAGCGACTCTTCGGCCGTCTCGTAGAACACGCCGATCTTCGAGATCTCGCGCGCCTGCTGCGCCGTGGCGATCGGCCGGCCGAACTGGCGCGAGATTTCCACCAGCTGCTCGATCTGCGCCACGGTGCCGATCTTGGCCGAGCGCGTCTGGTTCCACAGCACGTCCTCGGTGCCGCAGCGCACGTGCAGGCCCATCGCAATGCCCATCATGTTCACGGGCAGCACATTGCGCACCGAGCTTTCGACGGTGAGCACCGCGCCGTCGGGCACCGCGCGCACGAAGTTCGCGAGGTTGTAGATGTTCGGCGCGTCCATGCCGCCGCTGATCGCCACCCAGTTCATCACCAGCGGGCCCTTGTAGACGCCGCGGCGCATGAGCCGTTCGACCGACTCGAAGCTGTTGATGTTGTAGCACTGGAAGGCGCTCTGGATACCAGCCTTCGTGAGGCGGCGGATGTGCTCCTCGACCCAACCCGGCTGCGCCGGCACCGTCATCTCCTTGTAGGCCTCGTAGATGGCGGGGATCTCGCGCGAGGTGCCCTTGAAGTCCGCCAGCTCGGCATGCTCCGTGACGTTCATCTGCGAGGTGTTGACGGTCACCGTCACCTGGTCGGGCGTGGGCTCCAGCTCGGCCAGCATGTGGCGCGTGTCGTCGCTGAGCCACTTGGCCGCGGCACCTTCGCTCTCGGGCGCGAAGCTGATCGAGCCGCCGACCTGGATGATCATCTCGGGCACGCGCGCACGCACGCCGGCGATCAGCTCGTTGAACTTCGACAGCCGCTTGCTGCCCTTGCCGTCGAGTTCGCGCACATGCAGGTGCAGCACCGTGGCGCCGGCGTTGTAGCAATCGACCGCCTTCTGGATCTGCTCTTCCATCGTGACCGGGATCTCGCCCGGGAAGTCGGAAGGCAGCCAGCCCGGTGCATACGGCGCGGCGGTGATGATCAGCGGCTGCTGGTTTTCGGGAAAGAGATGGCCGTCGAGGAAGTTCATGGCGTGCGTCTGTCAGGTTGCGAGGCGAAGGTCGGATGCGGCGGCGGCGGTGCTCAGTACGGCACGTCGCCGACGATGCCAGCGCGTTCCATCTTGCGCGGCGCGGGCCAGTAGTCGTTCAGCGCGTAGTGCTGCGTGCTGCGGTTGTCCCAGACGACCACGTCGCCCGGCTGCCACGACCAGCGCACCTGGTACTCGGGAATGGTGGCGCGGCTGAGCAGGTAGTTCAGCAGCAGCGCCGCACCCGGCGTCTTGTCGATGCCGTGGCGCACGTTCTCGGGGGTGCTGTAGTTCACGAAGTGCGTGGTGAAGCTGCCCACGTAGAGCACCTTCTCGCCGGTCTCGGGGTGCGTGCGCACCACGGGGTGCTCCACAGGCGGGTTGTCCTGGCCCAGCTTGAGGCGGGCTTCCATGGGCATCACGGCGCCGAACGAATGCTCGATGCTGGCCTTGGCGCGCAACTTGGCGATCTTCTGCTTGATCTCTTCGGGCAGCTCGTCGTGCGCCTGCACCATGTTCACCCAGATGGTGTCGCCGCCGATCTCGGGGCATTCGATGCAGCGCAGCACCGAGCCCAGCGGCGGGGTCGTGCGCCACAGGCCGTCGCAGTGGTAGGTGTTCTCGTAGCTGTGCTTGTTGTCGCTGCGATGGATGAGCACCAGCCCCGGATGGTCGGGGTCGGAGCCGAGCACCGGGTGGTCTTCCAGCGCGCCGAAGCGTTTCGCAAACGCCACGTGCTCGGCGCGCGTGATGTCCTGGCCGCGAAAGAACAGCACCTTGTGCTTGAGCAGCGCGGCGCGGATCGGTGCAAAGCGCTCGGCATCGCGCGCGGCCTCGCCCAGGTGGACGTCGGTGATTTCTGCGCCGATCGACGGCGTGATGGGTCTGATCTTCATGAGAGGTCTCCGGTGGAATGGCGGGTGCGGGTCAGTTCGCCTGGATGCGGTACTTCTTGACGATGGCGGCGTTGCGCTCGGACAGCGCCCGGGTTTCGACCATCAGCGCGGGCGTGTCGATGCTCAGCTCGGGCTCCAGGCCCACGTCGTTCAGCTTCTGCAGCACCGAAGGCACCTGCGCGGCCTTCTCGATCGTGGCCTGCAGCTTGGCGAGCACGTCGGCCGGCAGCTTGGCGGAGCCGATGAAGCCGACCCAGCCGCGGAACTGCAGGTCGGGGTAGCCGAGCTCGGTGGTGGTCGGCAGGTCGGGCAGGAAGCGCGAACGGGTCTTGCCGGTGAAGGCATAGGGGCGCAGCTTGCCGGCCTTGATGAGCGGCATCGAAGTGAGCATGCCGTCGAACATGACGTCGACCTGGCCGCCCAGCAGGTCCTGCAGCGCGGGCGGCGAGCCGGCGTAGCCCACGTGCTGCATGTCGAGCCCGGCGCGGTCGCTGAGGATCAGGCCGGCGTACTGCGACACCGTGCCGGGGCTGTAGCTGGCGAAGCTGCTCTTGCCCTTGCGCTTCTTCAGCTCGGCGACCAGCCCCTGGAAGTCCTTGGCCGGAAAGTTCGCCGCCGTGACGAGCACCACGCCCGAGCGCGCCACCGAGGCGATGGGCACCACGTCCTTCAGCGGATCGAAGGGCATCTTCACGAGCTGCGGCGTTTCGGCCAGAACGTTGCTCGCGGCCATCACGATGGTGTTGCCGTCGGCCGGTGCCTGCAGCATCGCCTGCAGGCCGATCGAGCCGCCCGCGCCGGGGCGGTTCTCGATGATCACGGGACGGCCGATGTCCAGCGCCATCTGCTGCCCGACGACGCGGGCGACGATGTCCATCGTGCCACCCGGCGGCGCGGGAACGATGAGCTTGAGGGGCTTGTCGCCCAGCGCCCAGGCCCCGAGGGCCATCGAGCATCCAACCAGCGCCACGGCGGCGGTGCGTACAAAGTGAAGCAGTTTCATGGGGTGTCTCCGGTTCTTGTGTCACGCAGGCCTCGGTGGGCCAACGCCGCCAGTATCCGGCGCACCCTGCCCTCGGCTCTTGCTTTATTGGGGCGTCCGTTTGTCGATTTGGGACATCCCTTCGACCGCACTTCCGGTCGCTGCGGTGCGCCGCAAGAATGGGCGCTTCCATGCACCCAGACACTCCAGGAGACGCACCATGAACCAGGCCATCCGCTTTCACGAAACCGGCGGCGCCGACGTGCTCAAGCTCGAACACGTCGAGGTCGGCGAGCCCGGCCCGGGCCAGGCGCGTGTGCGCCACAGCCTCATCGCGGTCAACTTCATCGACATCTACTTTCGCACCGGGCGCTATCCGCTGGCGCTGCCCAATGGCCTCGGTTCCGATGCCGTGGGCGTGGTCGAGGCCGTGGGCCCGGGTGTCACCGACATCCGCGTGGGCGATCGCGTGGGCTACCTCCTCGGGCCGCAGGGTGCGTACTCGCAAGTGCGTGTGATGCCTGCTGATGTGCTGATCCCGCTACCTGACGGCATTTCCGAAAGCACGGCGGCCACACTGATGATGAAGGGCATGACGGCGCAGTACCTGTTCCGCCAGGTCTATCCGTTGAAGGGTGGCGAGACGATCCTGTACCACGCGGCTGCGGGTGGTGTCGGCCTCATCGCCTGCCAGTGGGCCCGCGCGATGGGCGTCACGATGATCGGCACCGTGAGCACCGACGAGAAGGCAGCCGTCGCCAAGGCCAACGGCTGCACGCACACCATCGTGACCTCGCGCGAGAACATCGCCCAGCGCGTGCGCGAGATCACCGACGGCAAGGGCGTGCCTGTTGTGTACGACTCGGTAGGCAAGGACACGCTGGAAGCTTCGCTCGACTGCCTGCAGCCGCGCGGCACGCTGGTGAGCAACGGCACGTCGTCGGGGTCCGTGGTCCTCGACACCAAGGTGCTCGCGGGCAAGGGCTCGATCTGGCTCACGCGGCCGGCGATGGTGCACTACATCCATCCGCGCCCGCACATGCTGAGCATGGCCGACGAGCTGTTCGACCACGTGCTGGCCGGGCGCATCGTGAGCGAGCCGCAGCAGAGCTTCGCACTGGCCGACGCAGCCGAGGCGCACCGTGCACTCGAAGGCCGCAAGACCACCGGCGCCACCGTGCTCGTGCCCTGAGCACAAAAAAGGGGGCGAGGCCGATGGCCTCGCCCCCTTTTTTCGCAGACGCTCAGAACGCGTGCCGGATGCCCACGTCGTAGCCCATCGCGCCGCGCGGCTGGAACCCGCCCGTGTTCGTGTAGCTCGCCTGCGGAAAGATCGCGGGCAGGCTCACGACCAGCGGCGTCACGCCCATCACGGTCGGGTTGTTGTGGCCGTCGCGGATACGGATGCGCGCCACCGACGCGTACAGCGCCGTGCGCTTCGACAGGTGGTGCACATAGCCGACCGCGAGCTTGTTGGTGCTGGCGTCGCCGTTCGGCACCGGCGAGCCGTTGTCGAACTTCACCTTCGCGTACGAGACGCGAATCAGGCCGGGGCCGACCGGCACCGTGAGGCCGAGCAAGGCGCCGTCGTAGCGGTCGCTGATGCGCGCGAACAGCGGGCCTTCGCGCACGTCCTTCACGCGCGAGAGTTCGCCGAACAGCTTGGCCGCGCCGAAGTCGTACGACGCGCCGACGTTGAAGCTCTTGATCCGCTCCTTGTGGAGCGCCGTGTCGGCCACCGTGCTTTCGCCGTAGGCCATCGCCACGTCGACGGGGCCGCGGGTCCACCCGGCCCGGGCGCCGGCATAGCGTCCGCGCTGGCCGGTGCCCGCCGGGGCGCCGGCGCCTTCGACCTTGATGTTTTCCGGGAACGCGTACTGCACCTGGCCGTAGAAACCGCCGAGGTTCGGCGGCAGGAAGTAGCTGATGGCGTTGCTCGTGCGCAGGTAGCTGTCGGTCCCCGCAGAGAGGCCACCGTTCAGCAGCCCGCCGGTCGCCAGTGCGCGCGAGGCCGCGATGTTGCTGTTGACCACGGCGATGAGGTTCGTGCCCACGCCGTTGACGGTCATCGGGTCGAACACCGCATCGTTCCAGAACGAGGCCGTGTAGTCGCGGCCCAGGCGCACTTCGCCGAAGGGGCCGCTGAGGCTCAACGTGGAGCGGCGTCCGAAATTCGCGATGCCGCCGCCCGTGTCGTTGCTCAGCGGCGCCTCGAGCCAGAAGCTCGCGGCCAGGCCGCCGCCCAGGTCTTCGGTGCCGCGAAAGCCCAGGCGGCTGGAGCTCAGGCCCGAGGGCGACAGCACCGTCTGGCGCTGGCCCGCCGTGCGCGAACCGAGCAGCGCAGCGGCGCCGTAGGTCTCGCTCTTCGTCGTGTAGCGGCTGATGCCCGCGTCGATGACGCCGAACACGGTGAGTGAGGACTGGGCACTGGCGCCGACGGCGCCCAGCGTTCCCGCGACAAGGATGAAAGGTCTGATGCGCATGCCCGGTGTCTCCGATGGCTGTGGATGAAATTCTTGTTTTGTTGAGAAGCGCGACCCGCTCAGGCGAGTTCGCGAATCAACGCGTCGGCGCCGGGCCAGTCGCCGAAGCCCGCCTGCGGGTTCAGGTGCCCAACCGCGCCGAGTTCGACAAAGCGGCTGCCCCAGGCCTGCGCGAGGTCGCGTGTGCGATCGAGCTGCGCGAGCGGGTCGTTGCTGCTCGCAGCCACGATGCTGGGAAACGGCAGCGGCAGGCGCGGAAGGGGCAGCCAGCCGTTGGCCTGCAGTGCGTCGTGCGTGGGGTAGCCCGCGGGCAGCGGCGTCTCGAGGTCCGCGGGCGTCGCGAGCAGCGCGCCGCGGATGCGGTCCGCGCGATGCGATTGCGCCCAGTGCGCGACCATGACCGCGCCCGCGCTGTGCGCCACGAAGACCACGGGCCCGTCGATGTCCTGCAATGCTTGCGTGATCGCGTCGACGCGCGCCGCGCAACTGAGCTTGTCGTGTTCGAGCGGCGGCACGCTGCGCACACGCGGCAGCCGCGCCGCGAGCAGCGTCTGCCAGTGGTCGGCGACATGGTCGCGCAGGCCGGGCACGATGAGAACGGTGGTGGGTATCGGGGTGGTCATGGGCACGTTTCAGCAAGGGCGTTGGCGCGCGATGGCGGTGCATCGCGTTGCCCCGGATTCTGGTGACGGCGGTGTTCCCCCGATTGACATTGCGCGCCAGCCACTTACCCTTCGATGCCACTCCAGTGCTCAGGTTTTCGATGTCTTCCTTGGTCCGCGCCGCCAGTCTCACCAACTACAGCGATGTCGCCCGTGCCAGTGGACTGGACCCGGTGCGCATGCTGCTCGATGCCGGCCTGAACCCGAGCGTGCTCGACGAACCCGATCTCATGATTCCCGTCGAGGCCGTCGCCTCGCTGCTGCAGTCGTCGGCCGAGCGTTCGGGCAACGAGAGCTTCGGCCTGTGCATGGCCGAGTCGCGGCGCCTGTCCAACCTCGGCGCCGTCGGCCTGCTGGTGCGCGAACAACCCACGCTGCGCGATTCGCTCGATGTGCTGATGCGCTACCTGCCGCTGCTCAACGGCTCGCTGTCGCTGATGGTCGAGGCCTTCGACCAGGTGGTGGTCATCCGCGAAGAGGTAAAGCCCGGCAAGGCCAACCGCGCCACACGCCAGCGCATCGAACTCGCACTGGGCGTGATGCTGCGCCTCATGCGGCAGTTCCTCGGCCCCGACTGGCAGCCGCGCCGCGTGTGCCTCGCGCACCCGGCGCCGCGCGACCTGCGCACGCACCGCCGCGTGATGGGTGCGGCCCTCGCGTTCGACCACGACTTCAACTGCATCGTCTGCGCGCGGGAAGACCTGGCCGCACCCAATCCGTCGGCCGACCCGGCCATGGCGCGCTATGCGCAGCAGCTGCTCGACGCCGCGGCCCGGCCGACCGGCGATGCGCTGCATGACGACGTGCGCCGCGCAGTGCTGCTGCTGTTGCCCAGCGGGCGCTGCACCATCGAGCAGGTGTCGGACCACGTGGGCGTGGTGTGCCGCACGGTCCAGCGCCGGCTCGCCGACGAAGGCCAGACCTTCTCATCGATCGTCAACGACGTGCGCAAGGAACTCGCCACGCGCCACGTGCTCGAGAGCGACCGTCCGCTGGCCGAGGTGGCGACGCTGCTCGGCTTCTCCGCGCCCAGCGGGCTGTCGCGCTGGTTCCACGCGCAGTTCGGCTGCAGCGCGAAAGAAAGCCGCGCCCAACGCAGCGCGGGGCGCCGTCGCACGGCCGCGCGGCAGGCGCGCGATTGACGCGCAGAATCGGCGCCGCCCTCCTCCCCGCAGACACCACGGACACGAACGACTTGGCCACCTTCCCGACGACCGGTGCGACCGGCGCCCCCCGCGACCTGCTGCTCAAGGTGACACCGCCGCGCGTGCCGCGCCACCTCGTGTCGCGCGCCCGGCTTCTGGCCAACGCCGACGCGCTGCGCGACCACGCGGTGTTCGTGGTGCAGGCGCCGTCGGGCTTCGGCAAGACCTCGCTGCTGGCGCAGTGGCGGCTGGAGTACCTGGCGATGGGCATGCCGGTGGCCTGGGTCTCGGCGCAGACCCACGACGACCCGGGCCGGCTGGTGCAGAGCCTGGCGCTCGCGCTGCGCGTGGCCATGGGCCGCCCCGCGTTCGGGCGCAGCGTGCTCGAAGACGACCGGCCCGGCAACCTCGGCAGCGTCACGGCCCTGCTGTCCGAACTGACGCAGGCGGCCCTCGACGTGGTGCTGGTCATCGACGAAGCCGAGCGGCTGCCACCGGCCTCGCGCGAGGCGCTGGCCTACCTGCTGCGCAACGCGCCGCCCAACGTGCGCACGCTCATCGCCACGCGGCCCGACGGCCGGCTCGACATCGAAGACCTCGTGGCCTACGGGCAGTGCGTGGAGATCGGCCCGGCGCTGCTGAAGTTCAGCCTCGACGAAACACTGCAGCTCGTGCATGCGCGCTTCGGCGCACGCGTCGACCGCAACATGGCGGCGCGGCTGCACGAGCTGACCGAAGGCTGGCCGCTGGGCCTGCAGCTGGCGACGACGATCATCTCGCGCGGCGCCGATGCACACGCCGCACTGTCCGACATGACGGCTGCGGCCGGCGAGCTGCAGGGCGAGCTGGTGCGGCTGCTGCTGGTCAACCTCGACCCCCAGGATCGCGACTTCCTGGTCCGCATCGCCGTGCTCGACCTGCTGCACCCCGAGCTGTGCCAGGCCGTGTCCGGCGCCGACGACGCCGCGGCGCGGCTGGCGCGGCTGAGCAACGACACGCCGGTGTTCGCCGCCGCCGAAGGGGGCGAGTGGCTGCGCATGCATGCGCTGGCGCGCGATGTGCTGCGCCAGCGCTTCGGCGCGCTCGACGCCGCCGAGCAGGTGGCGGTGCATGCGCGCGCGGCGCAGTGGCTGGCCGCGCACGACCTGATCGACGAAGCCGCGCACCATGCACTGAGCGCGGGCCAGCACCAGACCGCCTACGAACTCGCGGAGCGCAGCGTGTACGAATCGCTGATGCGGCGCGGCCGGCAGGCCGCCGTGCTCGAATGGCTCGCGCAGCTGCCCGCCGACGAACTCGACCGCCGACCGCGCCTGCTGCTGGCCGCGGCATGGACGCTGGCATCGAGCGAGCGCCACGACGAAGCCGGCCGCTTCGTGGCACGCCTGCTCGCGCAGCCCGATGTGAGCGATGCGCTGCGCTGCGAATGCGCGCTGATCCTCGGCGGCGCCGCCGTGTTCGCGGACGACCCCGACCACTTCGTCGAACTGCACGTGCCGTGGACCGAGTCCGTGCCGATCACCGACCCGCTGCTGCTGCAGTCGCACGCCAACCGCATGGCCTACCGCGCGCTGCTCGAAGGCGAGCCCGCGCTCGCGCGCCTGCGCCAGCAGCAGGTCGCGCGCGGACAGGCGGGCCCCGGCATCGACTACATCCGGCGCTGGAGCGAACTGGTCATCGGCCTGAGCTATGCGTGGGAAGGCCAGGTGCTGCTGGCCGAACAGCTGCTGCGGCCCGCCGTGGCCGGTGCCGAGACCGAGCTGGGCCGGCGCCACCGCCTCAGCTGCAACCTCGCCGCGCTGCTCGCGGCGGTGGCCTGGGAGCGCGACCTGCCGGGCGACGCCGCCATGCTGCTGGCCGACCGCCTCGACGTGCTGGAGCACAGCGGCCTGCCGGAGTCGCTGCTGCTGGCCTACCGCACGGCGGCGCGCATCGCGGCGGCCGAAGGCGCCGAGCACCGCGCGCTGGAATTGCTGAACGCACTCGACGCGGCCGGTGCCGCGCGGCGCCTGCCGCGGCTGCGCATCGCCAGCCTGGCCGAGCAGGTGCGGCTGCACGCGCAGCGCCACCGCGCCCAGACCTGCCGCGAGCTGTGCGAGCGCATCGACGCGCAACTGGCCGACCCCGCGCTGCCGCAGGGCCCGCTGTGGCGGCGCAGCGTGCAGGTGCTGCGCGATGTGGCGCACGCCCACGCGGCCATTGCCGCGCGCGACTGGCCCGGCGCGCTCGCGCAGCTGGCGCGCGCCGACGAACAGGCACGCCAGCGCAAGCAGGGCGGCCTGCACATCGAGCTGCTGGGCTTGCGCGCGCTGGCGCTGGAGCGCTGCGGCCAGCCCGCGCAGGCACTGCTGCGCGAGGCGATGGACCTGGCGCGCGCCTACGGGCTGCAGCGCGTGTTTTCCGACGCGCACCCCGACCTCGGCGCCTGGGTCGGCACGCTCGCGGCGGAGGGCGCGCAGCCCGAGACCTCGTTCGCCCCCACCACAGCCACGGCGCCGCCCGCGCCCGTGCCGCCCGTGACGACGCACGGCGCCGTGCTCACGCCCAAGGAGGGCGAGGTGCTGACGCTGCTGGCGCGCAACCTGTCGAACAAGGAGATCGGGCGCGCCATGCAGGTGGGCGAAACCACCATCAAGTGGCACGTCAAGAACCTGTTCGCCAAGCTGGACGCGGGCACGCGCACGCAGGTGGTCCAGCGCGCGCGCATCCTCGGACTGTTCGGCCCCGAACGCTGAAAAAGCGGGAGCGGGCGAGGGTTTGTCCCTCCCCTCCTGGGGTGGTTCCCCCTCCCGCGAGGAGGGGGCGCGCGCAGGGGCCCCGACCTATTCTTGCGCCCAGCACGGTCACCGCCGCACAGCGACACAGCGGCACTCCTCGACCGGCACAGGAGACAAGACACATGGGTTCCACGATCCAGCCAGGCCTCTCGAACGGGGCCGCCCCCGCCGTGCACACGCGCGGCATCCAGGTCCACCCCGTGACCTGCGCCATCGGCGCCGAACTGCGCCACGTGTCGCTGGCCGAGGCCTCGCGCGACGCGGGCCTGGCCGCCGAGATTCGCGCGCTGCTGGTACAGCACAAGGTGCTGTTCTTCCGCCAGCAGGAACTCACGCGCGGCGAGCACGTCAGCTTCGCCCGCCACTTCGGCGAGCTCGAGGACCACCCCGTGATCGGCAGCGACCCTGAGCACCCGGGCCTCGTGCGCATCTACAAGAACCCCGAGACGCCGGTCGATCGCTACGAGAACAGCTGGCACACCGACGCCACCTGGCGCGAGAAGCCGCCCTTCGGCTGCGTGCTGCGTTGCGTGGAGTGCCCACCGGTCGGCGGCGACACGATGTGGGCCAACATGGTGCTGGCCTTCGAAAAGCTGCCCGCGCACATCCAGCAGCAGATTGCCGGGCTGCGCGCGCGCCACAGCATCGAGGCCACCTTCGGCGCCGCGATGCCGACCGAGAAGCGCCTCGCGCTGAAGGCCCAGTTCCCCGATGCCGAGCATCCCGTGGTGCGCACGCACCCCGACACGGGCGAGAAGATCCTGTTCGTCAACGGCTTCACGACGCACTTCACCAATTTCCACACGCCGGCCAACGTGCGCTACGGGCAGGACTACACCCAGGGCCACTCGGCGCTGCTGCAGTACCTGATCAGCCAGGCCGCCATCCCCGAGTACCAGGTGCGCTGGCGCTGGCAGCCGGGCGACGTGGCCATGTGGGACAACCGTTCGACCCAGCACTACGCGGTCATGGACTACCCGCCCTGCCATCGAAAGATGGAACGCGCCGGCATCGTCGGCGAAGCGGTCTTCTGAGCGGGCGCTGCGCCCCTTCTTCTTCTTCCCTCTCTTCCCTTCTTCTACCGAGGTTCCTGCCATGAATTTTCTCGACGGCCATCTGTTCCCCGAAAACCAGCAGCCGCTGATCATCACCGCCGCGCCCTACGCGCCGTCGTGGGTGCCGTCCGACTTCCCCGAGGACATCGCGGTCACGATGGAGGACCAGATCCAGAAAGCGGTCGACTGCTACAACGCAGGCGCCACCGTGCTGCACCTGCATGTGCGTGAACTCGACGGCAAGGGCAGCAAGCGCCTCTCCAAGTTCAACGAACTGATCGCCGGCGTGCGTGCGCGCGTGCCCGAAATGATCATCCAGGTGGGCGGCTCCATCAGCTTCGCGCCCGAGACCGACGGTGCGGCGGCCAAGTGGCTGTCGGACGACACGCGCCACATGCTGGCCGACCTCGACCCCAAGCCCGACCAGGTCACGGTGACGATCAACACGTCGCAGATGAATGTGCTGGAACAGTTCGACATCCGGGACATCCAGGGCACCTCGATGGAAGACCCCGCCGTGTTCAACGCCTACAAGGAGATGACGGTGCCGGCCCAACCCGGCTGGGCCGAGGAGCACATCCGCCGTCTCACGAAGGCCGGCATCCAGAGCGCCTTCCAGTGCTACAACATCAACAGCTTCGAGTCGGTCGAGCGACTCATGCGCCGCGGCATCTACAAGGGCCCGCTGGTCATGAACTGGGTGGCCATCGGCGGCGGCATGGACGCGCCCAACATCTACAACCTGGCCAACATGACGCGCGCCGTGCCCGACGGCGCGGTGCTCACGGTGGAAAGCTCGGTGCTCAACGTGCTGCCTGTGAACATGATCGGCATTGCCATGGGCCTGCACGTGCGCACCGGCACCGAGGACAACCTCTGGAACCAGTCGCGCACCGCCAAGATCGGCACCGTGGCGCAGATCGAGCAGCTGGTGGCCATCTCGCGCCAGTTCGGCCGCCCGATCGCGACGGCGCAACAGGCGCGCGAGATTTCCAAGATCGGCGTCTTCTACGACACGGTGGAAGAGACGCTGCTCGCCAACGGCTTTGCGCCCAATCGCAACGGCGCGCAGCAGGGCTTCCTGCGCAAGGCGGCCTGAGCCCCACGCACCGCCGGCACAAGAACACCTGGAGACATCGCGATGAAAAAGACTCAAAACATCCTTCGCCGCCTGAGGCCATGGGCGGTTGCCCTGGCTGCCGCGCCCCTGCTCGCCCATGCCTGGACCACCAAGCCGGTACGCATCGTGGTGCCGGCGCCCGCCGGCGGCACCATGGACGTCGTGGCCCGCGTGTTGTCCGAAGCGATCTCGGCCGAGATCGGGCAGCCGGTGATCGTCGACAACAAGCCAGGCGCCGGTGGCGCCATCGGCGTGCAGGCGCTCAACAGCGCGCCGCCCGACGGGCAGACCATCATGTTCATGGTCAGCAACATCCTGACCGAGATTCCGCTGGTGATGAAGACCAGTTTCGACCCGGTCAAGGACGTGAAACCGGTGACCATGGTGGCGCGCTCGGCGATGGTGCTGGTGAGCGCACCGACGGTGCCGGCCAACGATCTGAAAGGACTCGTCGCCTACCTGAAGACCGGCAAGGGCAGCCCGGGCAGCTACGCCTCGTACTCCGCCGGAACCAGCTCGCACTACGCCGGCGCCATCTTTGCCAGGAAGGCGGGGCTCGACCTGCAGCACGTGCCGTTCCCGGGCTCGCCGCCGGCGCTGCAGAACCTGATGGGCAGCCAGGTCGACATCCTGTTCGACGGCATCGTCACGTCGCTGCCGCTGATCAAGGCCGGCAAGGTGAAGGTCTTCGGGGTCGGGGCCAAGACCCGGCTGGCGCAGCTGCCAGACGTGCCCACGATGGCCGAGCAGGGCTTCGACGAGATCGACTTCTCGAACTGGGCCGGCGCCATCGTGTCGGCCAAGATGCCCGACGACCTCGTCAAGCGGATCAATGCGGTCCTCACGAAGGCCGCCTCCTCGCCGAAGGTGCGGGAGCGGCTCATCGCGCAGAACTTTGTGCCGATGACCAGCGAGAGCCCCGAGCAGCTCGCGAAGATCACGCACGACGAGTACGAGCGCAACGCGCGGATCGTCAAGACCTACAACATCCAGCTCAACCAGTGAGCGAGTGGCGTGGCTGACGCCTGATCTGCGTCGCGCGCCCGATACAGACCCCCTCAAGGAACAAGACATGTCCAAAGCCATCCGCTTTCACGAAACCGGCGGCGCCGACGTGCTCAAGCTCGAACACGTCGAGGTCGGCGAGCCCGGCCCAGGCCAGGCGCGCGTGCGCCACAGCCTCATCGCGGTCAACTTCATCGACATCTACTTTCGCACCGGGCGTTATCCGCTCGCACTGCCCAACGGCCTCGGTTCCGATGCCGTGGGCGTGGTCGAGGCCGTAGGGCCCGGCGTGACCGACATCCGCGTGGGTGACCGCGTGGGCTACCTCCTCGGGCCGCAGGGTGCGTACTCGCAAGTGCGTGTGATGCCTGCTGACGTGCTCATTCCGCTGCCCGATGGCATCTCCGACAGCACCGCCGCCACATTGATGATGAAGGGCATGACGGCGCAGTACCTGTTCCGCCAGGTCTATCCATTGAAGGGTGGCGAGACGATCCTGTACCACGCAGCCGCCGGTGGCGTCGGCCTCATCGCGTGCCAGTGGGCACGTGCGATGGGCGTCACGATGATCGGCACCGTCAGCACCGACGAGAAGGCCGCGGTTGCCAAGGCCAACGGCTGCACGCACACCATCGTGACCTCGCGCGAGAACATCGCCCAGCGCGTGCGCGAGATCACCGACGGAAAGGGCGTGCCTGTGGTGTACGACTCGGTGGGCAAGGACACGCTGGAGGCTTCGCTCGATTGCCTGCAGCCGCGCGGAACGCTGGTGAGCAACGGCACGTCGTCGGGCGCCGTGGTCGTCGATTCGCAGGTGCTGGCCGCCAAGGGTTCGCTCTGGCTCACGCGGCCCGCGATGGTTCACTACATCCACCCGCGCCCGCACATGCTGAGCATGGCCGACGAGCTGTTCGGCCACGTGCTGGCGGGTCGCATCGTGAGCGAACCGCAGCAGAGTTTTGCGCTCGCCGATGCAGCCGATGCGCACCGCGCGCTCGAAGGCCGCAAGACCACCGGCGCCACCGTGCTCGTGCCCTGAACACCCCCACGAATAAACACAACGAGCAGGAGACAAGACCATGAAGAAGAACAAGACCCTCATCGCCGCCGCAGCCATCCTCGCCGCCGGCCCCGCCCTCGCCCAGTCCTCGCTCACGCTGTTCGGCGTGGTCGACGCGGGCGTCAGCCACTACCGCACCACCAGCAGTTCGTACAACCCGCTGCGCCCGGCCGAGCTGCGCCAGAGCCAGACCGCGCTGTCGCCCTCGGGCAATGCGTCGAGCCGCATCGGCTTTCGCGGCACCGAAGACCTGGGCGGCGGGCTGGCCGCGAGCTTCTGGCTCGAGGCGCCGCTGAGCAACGACACGGGCGGCGGCATCACGAACTTCGGGCGCCGCTCCACGCTCAGCCTGAGCGGCCCCTTCGGCGAAGTGCGCCTGGGCCGCGACTACACGGCTTCGTTCTGGAACGACGCCGTGTTCGACCCCTTCAGCGTCAACGGCGTGGGCACGAACCTGATCGCGGTGGTCAACAGCAACATTGCGGCTTCGCGCGCACTGGCGACGGGCGGGCTGCTGAACGGTGGCCTCTCGGCGGGCACCGACAGCTACCTGCGCACGAGCAACGCCATCAGCTACTTCCTGCCGCCGAACCTGGGCGGCTTCTACGGCCAGGTGCAGTACGCGCTGCACGAGAACACCAAGATCAGCAACGTGCCCGGCAGCCCCTCGCAGCGCGGGCGCTACGTGGGCGGGCGCATCGGCTGGGCCAGCGGTCCGGCCGATGTGGCGCTGGGCTACGGCGAGAGCACGCTGGCCAGCGCCGCCGCGCAGAGCGAGAAGATCAAGAGCATGAACGTCGGGGCCTCGTACGACTTCGGCGTGGTGAAGGTGTTCGGCGAATGGTCGCGCGTGCGTGATGTGCGCAACAGCGCCACGCCGTTTGCCAGCGGCTCGCTGCGCCTGAGCGACCGCTACGACGGCCTCATGGCCGGCGTGAACGTGCCGCTGGGCGCGGGCGTGGTGCGCGCTTCGTATGCGCGCGTGCGCTTCGTCAACGGCCTGGGCCTGCCGGACGGCAACTCGTCGGTGAACAAGCTGGCGCTGGGCTACGTGCACAACCTCTCCAAGCGCACGGCGCTGTATGCCTCGGTGGCGCGCATCCACATCGCCAACGGCCGCAACAACCCGACCGTGATGGGCGTGACGCCGCTGGTGCTGAGCCTGCCGGCGATCTTTCCGCAGCCGGCCTACGCGACCACCAACGGCATGCAGCCGCACCGCGCGCTGGGCTACGACGTGGGTATTCGCATGGCGTTCTGACGGCCTGACAACCGCGGCGGCGCCCTCGCGCCGTCGCTTCGGTGTGGCACGATCCACGGATGCTTCAACCGTCCCGCCGCATCCCGTACCGCACCTGGCCGGGCGCGCTCGCGATCCTCCTGACCATTGCCGCGTATGTCGGCGGCCTCACCTTCTGGAACAACCACACGCCCGGCAGCCGGCCGCTGCCCGCGGGCGAAACCGTGTCGGTCGGCCACGCGCGCTTCGAGCCCGCACCGGGCTGGCAGATGGACGTGTCGCGCTCGAAGGCCGGCCAGTCGCTCATGCTCTTCAAGGGCGGCCACAAGTTCCTCGTGACCACGCGCCTGTGGATGGGCGGACCCGACGGCCCCATGGTGCGCCAGCAGCGGCTCATGGAGCGCGGCCAGGGCCTGACGGTCGAAGGCGACGTGTCCGACTTCGTCACCGGCTGGGGCCTGCAGGGCAAGACCTTCGCCTACTACGGCGCCAAGCTCGCCGGCCGCTTCTGGCAGGTGGTCGACACGCAGCGCCGCTCGCTGGTGCAGATCGACGTGTACGGCCCCACCGACGGCTTCAACGAAGCGCTGGCCGACGCCCGCAAGATGCTCGACTCGATGGACCTGGAGGCACCGCTGTGAGCACAAACACCGAAGTCCCCACCGAAGCCATCGCCACGCAGGAAGACGCCGACTGGCCGATCGGCACCGACTCGTTCTTCCAGCCGCAGCGCGCCGCGTTCTGGCTGCTCGCGGCGTTGATCCTCAACGGCCTGTTCTACACGGTGTCGATGTTCTCGCTGGGCTTTCGCGTGGTGCCCGTCACCGCGCTGCTCGGCCTCCTGGTGTGGGGCGGCTACACGGCGGCGTTCGTGCTGTTCTTCCGCACGCTCGACCTGCTGGAGCAACACCCGCCCGAGGCCTACGTGCTGGCCTTTGCATGGGGCGGGCTGGGCGCGGTGTACTTCGCGGCGCCGGCCAACATCGCCATCCAGAGCCTGTGCGCCAAGCTGGTCTCGCCGGAGTTCGTCGCGGTCTGGGGGCCGGCCATCGCGGGGCCGATCACCGAAGAGTTCCTGAAGCTTGCGGGCGTGATCCTGCTGGTGCTCATTGCGCGCAACCAGTTCGAAACCTACCTGTCGGTGCTGATCGTCGGCGCCATGGCCGGGCTTGGCTTCCAGGTGATCGAGAACCTGAGCTACACGGTGAACAGCGCCGTGAACTTCCCGCTCGAGAACCAGGTGTACCCGGTGCTCTACCACCTGCTGATGCGCGGGCTGCTGAGCGGGCTGTGGAGCCATGCGGCCTACACGACCATCGCCTCGTTCGGCGTCGCGTGGTTCCTGCTCAACCCGCAGCGTTCGATGGCGGCGCGCATCGGCTGCGCGCTCTTCTACTTCGCGCTGGCGTGGGCCATGCACTTCATCTGGAATTCGCCGCTGCTCGAAGACCGCTTCGATGACGGCTTTGTCGGCATCGCGCTGCTGCTCATCGTCAAGGGCATCCCGGTGGTGATCGCCGCCGCCTTCGTGTGGCGCGCCGCCGCGCGCGAGAACGGCACCTACCTGCACGCGCTGGCCGCGTACTTCGTGCCCGAGCGCGAACTGATCCGCGACGACGAATGGGTGCGCCTGGGCGCGCCGCTGCTGCGCTACCGCGTGCGGCGCGACATGGGCAAGGAGTTCGGCAAGCGCGCGCGGCGGTTGAAGGCACAGCTGCAGCGCGAGCAGCTGCGGCTCATCCTGAAAGCCGGCACGCACGGGCGCGGGCCGCAGACACGGCGCCATGAAGTGGCGGTGCGTCGCCTGCGGGCCGAGCTCGATTTGCTCACGCGGCCGCAGGGCTGACGGCTTACTTCGCCGGCAGGTACAGCCGCGGATCGACCGCCTTGCCGCGGTAGCGGATCTCGAAATGCAGCTTGGCGCGCCCGCCTTCCGCCGGGCCGATCTCGGCGATCTTCTGGCCGCGCTGCACGCGCTGGCCCTGTTTCACGCCCACGGTGCCCACGTTGGTGTAGATCGACATGTACGAGCCGCCGTGGTCGACCATGATCACGCTGCCGTAGCCGCGCATGGTTTCGGTCGCGGCCACCGAACCGGCGCCGATCGAATGCACGGGCTCACCGCTGCTGCCGCCGATGTCCAGGCCCTTGTTGCTGTTGCCGTTGAAGCCGGCGATGACCGCGCCCTGCGACGGCCAGCTCCAATCGGCGCGCCGCGACGCGGGCGGCACGACAGGGTCGCGCTCGCGAGGGACGGGCGCAGGCTTGGCCTTGTCGGTGCTGCTGCCGCCGCTGCTGCGCGGCGGGGGCGTGGCACCCGCCGACGCGGCCCCGCCCGGCGGCACCACGCGCAACACCTGGCCGGCCTCAAGCTGGTCGGGGTCCTTGATCTGGTTCCAGCGGGCAATCTCGGCCGTCGTCCGGCCATGCCGCTGCGCGATGCGGTAGAGCGTGTCGCCCGTCTGCACGACGTATTCGCCGGGGCCGGCCACCGGCGTGCTCGGCGTGGTGGAACATGCGCCCACCAGCAATGCCGCCATCAACGCGGCGCATGCGCCCCATCTTCTCCCTGTCACAACCACGCGCTGAGTCCTTTCTGAATCATCCGGATCACGCGACCTCGCAGGTCGAGGCGCGCCTGAACAATCCGGCAAGGCTACCAGCAGTCGTTGCGCGGACATTGCGCCCGCAGGAATGGCCTGGGCAGGCCGCCCTCAGCGCTCCTTGCGCAGGATGGCTTCCAGCGCCTCCATGGCTTGCGTTGCCGCGGGGCTGAGGTAGCCGCCGGCGCGCCGCACGATGCCCACCCGGCGCGTCGACCGCCACCCGCCGACGGGGCTGACCGCCACGAACTGCGCCGCGACATGGGGCTCTTTCAGGACCGAACGCGGCACGGGCATCAACGCGCCCAGCGCGCGCAGCAGCGCCAGCTCGCGCTGGGCCGAACGCGAGGTGCCCACGGGCTCGGGCGGGTCGAGCTTGTGCGCGTGGAAGTTCGCTTCGAACTCGGTGTGTGTCGACGTGCCGGGCGCCATGACGATCCACCGCGCCTGCGCCAACTGCTCCCATCCGACCTCGCGTTTCGTGCGCGCCAGCGGATGGCCGATCGGCGCCATGGGCACCAGGGGGTCGTCCCGCAGGCCTTCCCACGCCAGGGGCGCCGCCGGCTTCTTGTGCAGGCCGGTCAAGGCGAACTCCAGCTCGCCCATGGCCACGCCGCGCGTGAGCGAGTCGGAGTTGCCGCCCGACAGGTCCACGCTGATGCCGCGCTCGATGAGCGCGGTCACGACCGGCAGCACCCAGCGGTCGGGGATGCCGTTGCCGACACCACAGCGCAGCACGCCGGTGCGCACCTGCCGCAGGTCGCGCAGCTCTGCATAGAGATCGGTAGCGTCCAGGTCGATGCGCTGCGCGCGCTTCAGGAAGGCCTGGCCCAGCTCGGTGGGGCGCATGCCGCGGGCCAGCCGTTCGAACAGCTTGACCTTGGTGGCGCGCTCGAGCCGGGTCACGGCCTTGCTCAGGGTGCCCGGCGAAATGCCGAGGCAGGCCGAGGCGCTGCTCAGGCCGCCTTCGCGTGCGATCACCACAGCCAGATGGAGGTCGTTCAAGTTCATGGTTTTCCAAAGTGGAAAAGGTCACCATGAAATGTAGGTTGCTGCGTGCCGGACAGCAACCTATCGTTCAGCCCACAAGACCAGGAGACAACACCATGCTTCGCAGTTCCTTCCTCCTCGGCGCGCTGTGCGCCTTGGGGACCGCTTCCGCCTGGGCGCAGGCGCCCTACCCCTCGCGCCCCCTCACGCTGGTGGTGCCGTTCGCCGCGGGCAGCGGCACCGACATCGGCGCGCGCGTGCTGGCCAAGGACCTGACGGAGTTGCTGAAAACGCCCGTCGTCATCGACAACAAGCAGGGGGCCAACGGTGCGCTGGGCGCGGCAGCGGTCGCACGCGCCAAACCCGATGGCTACACGCTGCTGATCGGCTCGGCCACGACCAACGCCGTCAACTTTTCGTTCTTCCCGTCCAAGCTGGGCTATGAGCCCGGGTCGTTCGACATGGTGGCGGGCCTGGGCACCAGCCCGATCTCGCTGTACGTCGCGGGCAACGCCAAGTGGCGCAACCTGGCCGACCTGCGGGCCTACGCCAAGGCCCATCCGAACGAGCTGCGGTGCGGAAGCGGCAACGCCGTGACGCAGGTGGCCTGCGAGATCTTCCGCAAGACGACGGGCATCGATGCCGTCACCGTCCCCTACAAGTCCAACCCGCAATCGCTGACGGACTTGGCGGGCGGACACATCGACTTCGCGTTTTCCGACGCGTCGGTGGCCAAGGTCTTCATCGACGGCAACAAGCTGAAGCCGCTGGCCGTGGCCGCCGCACAGCGCTATCCGGCCACCCCGGACGTGGCGACGTTCCGCGAACAAGGCATGGCCGATTTCGAGCTCGCCGGATGGACCGCCGTGTTCGTGCCCGCCGGCACGCCGGCGCCTGTCGCCGAGATGCTGAATGCCGCGGTCCGCAAATCGCTGGCGTCGCCGGAGTCGGTGCAGCTGCGCGCCAGCAACGGAACGCAGCCGCTGGCCTTCACGCTGGAAGAAAGCCGCCGCTTCGCCAAGGAAGAGATCGCCCGCTGGGCGCGCTACGTGAAGAACAGCGGCGTCAAGCCGGAGTGACGTCATGACATCGAACACCACCACACCCCTCGCAGGCCTGCGCGTCATCGACTGGACCCACGTGCTGGCCGGGCCCTTCGCCGGCTACCAGCTCGGCCTGCTCGGCGCCGAGGTGATCCGCATCGAGCGCGCCGACAGCGACGACATGATCCGCGCCAAGGGTCTGGACGCCGAACTGACCGCCCTCGGGCTGGGCGAGACCTTCGTGACGCAGGGCGCGGGCAAGCGATCGCTGGCCATCGATGCGCGCGACCCGCGGGCCAAGGAAGCGCTGGCAGCGCTGATCGGCAGCGCGGACGTGCTGCTGGAGAACTTCCGGCCCGGCAAGCTGGCGGCGCTCGGCTTCGATCCGCAGCAACTGATCGAACGCCATCCACAGCTGGTCGTCTGCTCGATCACCGGCTTCGGGCCTGCCTCGGACCGGCGCGCCTACGACCACGTCATCCAGGCCGCCAGCGGCCTGATGGTGGCCAACGCCGGCAGTGACGGCAAGCCGCAGCGGGTGGGCTTCCCCCTGGTCGACTACGCCGTGGGCCAGCAGGCCGCGCTGGCGGTGATGAGCGCGCTCTACCGGCGCGACCGCAGCACGAGCGGCGAGGCACGCACACGCGGCGAATGGCTCCAGGTGTCGATGATGGGCGCGGCGCTCACGCTGATGGCGCCCACCTACGCGGGGCCGCTGGTCAGCGGCATGGAGATGCCGCGCAGTGCGTCGACCGCGTTTTCCGGCAGCCCCTTGTCGGGCACGTTCGAGGCGACCGACGGCCAGCTGGCCATCGTCTGCAATGCGGCCAACCAGGCGCTGGGACTGCGGAACGCGTTGCGCGAGGTCGGCACGGACGCAGCGCTGCTGTCGCAACTGCACGAGGCCGCCGAGCAGCGCGATGTGACGCGCGCGCAGGCCTTGCTGGGCCAGGCGCTGGGCGGACAGACCGTGGCCGAATGGGATGCGCTGCTGACCCGCCATGAGGTGCCCGCCACGCCGGTGATGCGCCCGGCACAGGCGGCGGCACAGATGGCGCGCGACTGGCCGCATGTGGAACTGTCACTGTCCCACACCTCGCGACGGGTGCCCGTGCCGGGCATCGGCTTCACGTCCAGCGAGCCGCTGACGCCTTCGCTGCGCGCACCGGTGCGTCGCGGCGCGGACACCCGCCGCATCCTGGCCGAAGCCGGGCTGGAGGCGTCGACCATCGCGGCCATGTTCGCCGACGGCGCGGCGAGCGAACCCGCGGCCTGAGCGCCCACGGCGCGCCCTGACGCGCGCCTACCCCACCGCACCGAAGTCACTGAAAGGCGCACGCCCTTCGGCACACCCGAGCCCTGGAACGCAGCGATGCGCACCAGCGGCCTCGTTCATCCCTGAAGAAGCACGCAACGCAAGACCTGCCATGAAGCAACATCACGCCCTGTCCGCCCTCGCCCTCCTCGCCGCCGGCACCGCATCGGCCCAATCGTCCGTCACGGTGTTCGGCATCGTCGACGTCGGCATCAGCCGCTACACGTCGAAGAGCACGTACCACAGCCCCAACCCCTTCGCGGTGCCTTCGGCCAGTGCAGCAGGCGGCGCGAAGAAGAGCCAGACCGCGATGTCGAACTCGGGCTATGCGGGCAGCCGCATCGGCTTTCGCGGCACGGAAGACCTGGGCGGTGGCCTGGCGGCCAGCTTCTGGCTCGAGTCGGGCATCTCGAACGACGACGGTGCCAAGGGCATCGACAACTTCAACCGCCGCTCGACCGTGAGCCTGTCGGGCCCCTTCGGCGAAGTGCGGCTGGGCCGCGACTACGCCGCGACCTTCTGGAACGACACGGTGTTCAGCCCCTTCGGCACGCAGGGCGTCGGCACCAACCTGATGGCCAACATCAACAGCCGCCTGGCCGCCGCCGCCGGGCCGCGCTCCGTGGTGGGCGCGACCGACAACTACGTGCGCACCGGCAATTCGATCGGCTACTTCCTGCCGCCGAACCTGGGCGGCGTCTACGGCCAGCTGCAGTACGCGCTGCACGAGAACACGAAGCGCAGCGACCAGGCCGGCACGCCGTCGGCCAAGGGCCGCTTCGTGGGCGGGCGCGTCGGCTACGCCCAGGGCCCGCTCGACATGGCCGTGGCCTACAGCCAGAGCACGGCCGCCGACAGCACGACGCTCAACGCGCTGGGCCTCGTGACTGCCACGCAGGCGCGCAAGATCAACTCGCTGAACCTGGGTGCGTCGTACGACTTCGGCCCCGCCAAGCTGTTCGGCGAACTGTCGCGTGTGCAGGACCAGAACGAGACCGGTGCGCTGCAGAACCTGCCGGGCCTGGCCGCTCCGCTCATGACCACCACGACGCGCAAGGACCGGTACGACGGCTACCTGCTGGGCGTGAGCGTGCCCGTGGGCCCCGGCCTCATCCGCGCGTCGTACGCTTCGGTGAAATACAAGAACGGCGCGCCGGCCACGACCGATCTGAACAGCAACCGCGACACCACGGCCAACCAGATCGCACTGGGCTACGTGCACAACCTGTCCAAGCGCACCGCGCTGTATGCCTCGGTGTCCCGCATTCGCATCAAGAACGGCTGGAACAACCCCGGTGTGATGGGCGCCATCACCGGCGGTTCGGTGAGCTACCTCACAGGTGGCACGGCGCAGGCCGCGGGCTGGGCGCCGCGCTCGTCGATGGGTTACGACGTCGGCATTCGCCACGCCTTCTGAACGGACGCCACGCAGACATCCTGCGTGGCGTTCTGGCGTTTACTTCTTCGGCTGCAGCAGTTGCTGCAGGTTGGCCATGTTCTCGTTCAGCCGGTCCTGCACCACCTTCCAGCTGTTGGTGCGCGCCTGCGCTTCGAGCTGCGCGAGTTCGCGGAAGTTGTCGACGGCCTGCTGCACACCACGCTGCGCAGCCTCGGTCTGCTTGGAGAGGGCGTCCTTGCCGGTGGCGTCCTTCAGTGCGTCTTGCCACTGGGCCAGCGTTTCGCGCAGGATCTCGCCGCGCCGCTGCGCCAGCGACTGGATGCCTTCGTAGGCCTGCCGGTTGGCCTCGGCCAGCGCTTCCATGTCCTTGCGCTGCCATTCCACGAGCGCGCCGACGTCCACGCCGGGCAGCTTGAGCTGTTCGATCAGCTTGCCGAAGTCTTCCATCGACGGCAGCGCCGTGGGGAAGAGAGGGCTGGTGTTGGCTGCGGTCTTGCGGGTTGCCATGAATCGAATCTCCTTGGGTGAATGAAATATCGGGTAACGAAAAAATCAGGCCGTCGCGAGCTGCGAGCGGCGCGCGGCGGCGGGCCGCATGACGAGCATCAGGACCACGCCTGACGACAGCCACAGCCCGATCGCAAGGAACATGCTGTTGTCCGAGCTGCCCGAGGCCGTGGTGATCCATGCGGTGATCACCGGCATCACCGCGGGCCCGAGGTTGCCCAGGCTGCTGATCAGCGCAATGCCGCCGGCCGCCGACTTGCGCGGCAGGTACTCGCTGATGGCCGCGAAGAAGATCGGCGTGTTGGCCGACTGGCCGATGCTCATCACCGCCAGGCCCGCCAGCGCCAGCACCAGGTTGCCGCCGCTGAAGACGGCTACCAGCAGGCCGGCCGAAGCCAGCGCCACGCAGAAGAAGAAGTGCTTGCGCCGCTCCAGGTGCTTGTCGGAACTGCGGCCGACGAACACCATGCCGATGGCGCCGAAGACCGCGGGTATCGCGGACAACAAGCCGACCATGAACACGTCACCCACGCCCCAGTTCTTGATGAGCGTGGGCACCAGGAACACCAGCGTGTAATTGGCGCCCAGGAACAGGAAGTACACGAAGGCCATCGTGAACACCTTGGGGTCGCGCAGCAGCGCCCAGAACGAACCGTGCGAGGCGGTCTCCACCGCATGCGGCTCGTTGTCCAGGTGGTTGCGCAGCGCGAGCTTCTCGGAAGGCGTGAGCCAGTGGGCCTGCTCGGGCTTGTCCTTCAGGTAGAAGAACGCAACGATGCCCAGCAGCGACGCCGGCAGGCCCTGCACCACGAACAGCCACTGCCAGCCGTGGTGGCCGCCCAGGCCGTTCATGTACTTCATGATCCAGCCCGACAGCGGTCCGGCCAGCAGGTAGCCGATGGCGGTGGCCGTCATGAAGATCGAGATCACGTTGCAGCGCCGCGCCGAGGGGTACCAGTAGGTGAGGTACAGGATGATCCCCGGGAAGAAGCCCGCCTCGAACGCGCCGAGCAGGAAGCGCAGCACGTAGAACTGCGTGGTGGTCTCCACGAACATCATGGCCGAGGCCACGAGCCCCCAGCAGAACATGATGCGCAGCAGCGTCTTGCGTGCGCCGATCTTCTCGAGCATGAGGTTGCTCGGCACCTCGAAGAGAAAGTAGCCGATGAAGAAGATGCCCGCGCCCAGCGCATAGGCCTCGTTGCTGAAGGCCAGCGTCTGCTTCATCTGCAGCTGCGCGAAACCGATGTTGATGCGGTCGATGAACGCGACGATGTAGCAGAGGATCAGCAGCGGCAGCAGGTGCCAGCTGACTTTCGAAAACAAAGCCTCGTCCGCCGCGTTGTACGGCGCGCGGGCGGGGGCCTGCGCAGAAGTGGGGGTCATGGTCTTGCTTCCTTGGGGGGTCGGTCGATGAAGGGATCGTCGGGAAGGCTAGGCAGCAGCAGCGGTGGCGCGCTTGCCCTTGGCGGCTGCGGCCGGCTTGCGCGGCGCGCGGGGCTTCTTGGTGGCGGGCGCTGCAGTCGCAGCGACTGCACGTGGCTTGGACGCAGCGGGCGCCTTCGCGCGGCGCGGAGCCTTGGCGGGCACGACCTCGGCTTCAGCCTCCTTCGCGACCGCTGGCTTGGCCGCGGCCTCGATGCTCGGCAGCCGCTCGATCTGCCGCAGCGCCGCGCGCAGGTGGCCGATCAGCTCGTACGACTCCTCCTGCGACAGGATGCGACGGCAGGCCGTGAGGCCGAAGTCGAGCGAGCCCGCATAGCTCTGCACGGTGATGTTCAGCGCACTGCCGTGGTACGGAATGGAGACCGGGTAGAAGTGCATCATCCGCGCGCCCGCCACATAGAGCGTGGCGCCCGGGCCCGGCACGTTCGAGATCAGCACGTTGGCCGCGGGCGGCACGCGGCGCGCCAGGTTGGAGCGGCCGTACAGCGAGGCCAGGCTGGTCATGAGCCAGGGCGAGCCGGTGATCGGCATGTCCACGCCGAGCACCGGCTTGAGCTCGCGCACCACGGCCTTGGCGGCTTCCGACGAGGCATGGATCGCCTTGAAGCGCTCGGCCACATCGCCGATGTCGGTCGCCAGGTCGACGCGCACCATCGACACCTGGTTGTTCATCGAATCGTCGCCCTCCGCGCGCAGGCTCACGGGCACGCCGGCGATCAGCGCTTCTTTCGGCAGCAGGTTGCGCTCTTTCAGGAAGCGGGCCAGCGCCTCGCTGCACATCGCCATCACGATCGTGTTGACGGTGCCGCCCACGCGCTTGCCCAGCGCCTTCAGTTCGTCGAAGGGCAGCGACATCGTGCTGTACGAACGCTGGTTGGTGATGGCGTCGTTGAACATGCTCTTGGGCGCCATGCCCAGGCTCAGGCGGCGCTGGCCCTTGCCGGTCTGCTGGCTCGCGAGCACGCTGCCGGCCGCCGTGAGGGCGCGCGCGGCTGAAGGCAGCAGCTCGGCGAGCTTGCGGTACTGGCGCGCCGAGTTGGACACCGCCGCCTGCAACAGCTCGGCCACGCCGAGCTGGTAGTGGCTGCCGCCGCCGCGCTTGCGGCGCGCGGGCCGCACCTCGCGCATCTGCGCCGTGGTGTCGTAGAGCACCTTGGCCAGCTCGGTGCCGGCCTTGCCGTCGACGCCGCTGTGGTGGGCCTTGGTATAGAAGGCCACCTGGCCGTTTTCCAGGCCTTCGATGACGTACATCTCCCACAGCGGGCGGCTGCGGTCGAGCAGGCTCGAATGCAGCCGCGCGACCAGGTGGTGCAGCTGCTCCATGGTGCCGGGGCGGCGCAGCGTGAGGCTGCGCACGTGGTAGTCGAGGTCGATGTCGTCGTCGTCGATCCACACCGGTTCGGCCAGCTCGAAAGGCATCTGCGCGAGCTTGCGCGTCAGCACCGACGCCAGGTGCAGCCGCTTGCCCAGCATGCCCTTCACGTCTTCGTAGTAGTCGCCCCGGTAGCCCTCGGGCAGGTCCAGGAGCATGAGGCTGCCGACGTGCATCGGCGTCTCGGGGGTTTCAAGGTGCAGGAACGACGCGTCCATGCTGCTCAGGTGGTCCATGGCGGGCCTCTTTCGTCGGTTGGATTGGGGGTGGTGCCGTTCAGGCGGTGGCCGCGGCGACGGCCTGAGCGCGCAGCTCTTCGTCCACGAGGTCTTTCTTCGAGAGCTTGCCGACCGCCGTCTTGGGCAGCGCGGCGCGGATCTCCAGGGCCTGCACCATCTCGTGCTTGCCCACGCGCTCCTTGAGGAAGGCCTGCAGCTGCGCCAGCGTGAAGGGCTCGGCGCCGGCCTTGAGCATCACGAAGGCCTTGGGCGACTGGCCGCGGTAGTCGTCGGGCACGCCGATCACCGCCACCTCGTTCACCGCCGGGTGCTGGTAGATGGCTTCTTCGAGCACGCGCGGATAGACGTTGTAGCCGCTGCACAGCAGCATGTCCTTGCAGCGGTCGACGATGAAGACGAAGCCGTCGTCGTCCATGTAGCCCACGTCGCCGGTGCGAAAGAAGCCGTCGAAGGTGGTGCTTTCGGCCGTGGCCTCGGGCTTGTTCCAGTAGCCCTTCATCACGTTCGGGCCCTGGATGCACAGCTCGCCCTTCTCGCCCAGCGGCACGTAGCGCGACGGGTCTTCGAGGTCGAGCATCTTGATGACGACGCCCGGGTGCGGAATGCCGCACGAGCCGGCCTTGCGCTGGCCGTGCGCGGGCGAGAAGGTGCCGGTGGGCGAGGTCTCGGTCATGCCCCAGCCTTCGGCCAGCCAGGTGCCGGTGATGGCGCGGAAGCGCTCGCCGACCTCCATCGGCAGCGGCGCGCCGCCCGAGTTGCACAGCTTGAGCGAGTGCAGGTCGTACTGCGGCGTGTCGGGGTCGCCGATCACCGCGGTGAACATGGTGGGCACGCCGCAGAAGGTGGTGAGTTCTTTCTCGGCGATGTCGCGCAGCGCGGCCTTGGGGTCGAAGCGCAGGTGCTGCACGATCTCGGCGGCCAGGCGCACGCCCAGCAGCAGGTTGACCGTGAGCGCGTAGATGTGAAACGGCGGCAGCACCGCGAGCAGTCGTTCGGTGCCCATCTGCAGCACGGGCGGCGTGCCCGACTGCGTGATCACCACCTGTTCGCAGGCCGACGACAGGTTGGCGTGCGTGAGCATCGCGCCCTTGGGCAGGCCGGTGGTGCCGCCCGTGTACTGCAGGATGGCCAGGGCCTCGCGCGGATCGCCGAGGGGGTGCGGCGTGTAGCGGCCGTCGTTGTCGAGCAGCTCGGAAAAACGCAGGTGGTGCTCGTCGCCGGAGATCTCGACGGTTTCGTTCTTCGCCTTCATCTGCGCGGCCACCTGCTCGGGTGCGCCGGTCATCTCGGCGAGGTTGCCGACGATGAGCTTCTTCAGGCGTGTCTTGCCGAGCATCGCGGCCATCTGCGGGTACAGCGACGCCAGGTCGAGCGTGATGAGAAAGTCGGTCTGGCTGTCCTCGATCTTGTGCTCGAGCACCTTCGCCGCATCAAGCGGCGAGTAGTTGACCACCGTGCCGCCCGCCTGCAGCACGCCGAACAGCGCGACCAGGTAGTGCGGCGTGTTGGGCAAAAACAGGCCCACGTGCACGCCGGGGCGCACGCCCAGGGCCTGCAGGCCCTTGGCGGCGCGGTCGACCAGCGCGCCGAGCTCGCGGTAGTTCAGGCGCTTGCCCATGAAGTCGATGGCCGGCCGGTCGGGAAAGCCGGCCACGGCGTCGATCAATATCTGCTGGACCGAGGTGGGCGTGATCTCGTGGTCCCACGCCACGCCTTCGGGGTAGGAAGCCAGCCAGGGCTTGCTGTTCATGTGCGTCTCCAGGAAGTGAGTGAGTGACTGATGAAGCGGGTCAGGCGGCCTTGCGCACGTCGCGGTGCGGGTCGAGGTAGAGCAGGCGGCGCAGGCCTTCGCGGCGGAAGGGCTTCCATTCGCCCTCGGGCTGTGCGAGCCGGTCGGCAATGGCGTAGAGCACCACGGGGTTGTGGCCGAGGCCGCAGTGGCTGCCCTCGACCTCGATGTTTTCCGAGGTCGCGGTCTCGCGTTCGCGGCAGCCCTGCCAGGCCACGATGCCGTCGCTGCGGCTGTAGATGGCGCTGGCCGGCACGGGCGGCGGCGTGCGCATGCGTTCGCGCTCGGGCCAGTCGTCGACCTTGCGCTCGCTCACCCTCTCGTACAGCCGCCACGCGTTGCTCGCACGCGGCTCGCCCGCGAACGGACTGCCGAGCGTGATGACGCTGCGCACCTGCGACGGTGCGCGCCGTGCCAGCTCTCGTGCGAACACGCCGCCCAGGCTCCAGCCGACGATGCTCACCTTGCGCTGGTAGCGCTCGTGCAGCTCGGCCAGGCGCGCCTGCATCTGGTCTTCCACGCCAGGGCGCGGGCCGAAGTTGGGGCCGAGCTTCCATCCGTGCGCGCGGTAGCCGCGGTCGCGCAGGAAGGCACGCAGCGGTTGCGTCGATGCATCGCTCGCCGAGAGGCCCGGCAGCACGAGCACGGGATGCCCGTCGCCCGCGGACGCCATGCGCAGCATCGGGGCCATGGTGAAGAACGCGGACAGCTCCGCCACGGCGCGCCACTCGAGCATCAGCAGGCGACGGGACGGCGGGGCCATCGAAGAGGATTCGGTCATGGTCATCTCGGGAGTGGAGGGAAAGGGAAAAGGGAAAAAAGAAGAGAGGAAGAAAAAGCCCGACGTGCAGTCGCGATGCACACGGCTACCCGGTCGGGCGGTCGTTCGAGAAAGGATCGAGGTCGGGAAAAAGGAAAAGCAGCGACGCGCAACGGCGGCGCCCTGCCAGTGAGTCGGCTCGCATGCATGGGGTGAACCCGCCGCGTACGTCCAGTCCGTGCCGAGCATGCCGGCACGCGCGAGGTGCATCCATGTGTTGTCTGTCTCCTGTCGGCCTCGTCCGTGCCTTCAGCGAGGCTCGGATCGGGCACTTTGTTCTGGTTGCTCCGGGCGCCATCTTTTCGCTGCGACGTCGACAAGAAAAGGTGCGATGCGACCACTTCGCGGTGATTTCGGGACGCGTGTGGAAACGACGCGCAGGGGCGGCTCACAACTGCGAACAGAGATGTGGATCGACGGCCACATGCGCGACACGCGAACGCCGCACGAAGGCGCTCGCGTGTGAATCAGCAGTGACGTTCGCGATGCCCGATGCGGCATCGCTCGAAGAAGCTCAGGCCTTGGCCGCGCGGTAGTCCTGCGGGCTGCGGCCGGTCCAGCGCACGAAGGCGTGGCGGAAGTTCGAGGCGTCGCTGTAGCCCAGTCGCTCGGCGATTTCCTCGGTGGTCATGCGCGTGGTGCGCAGGTATTCGATGGCCAGCACGCGACGCACATCGGCCAGGATGCCGCGGTAGGTGGTGCCTTCGGTTTCGAGCCGGCGGCGCAAGGTGCGCGGATGGATCGACAGCTCCGAGGCCATCGGCTCGATGGTCGGAAAGCGCCATGGCATGTGGTCGATCAGCGTGCGCCGCACCACCGACGAGACGCCGCCAGAGCGCGGCAGGTCGGCCAGCACCTGCTGGCACATCTCGCTCACCATCGCATGCGTGACCGAGTCGGGCAGCCGCGGCGGATGGTCGACCCACGGCGAGCCGATGCGCAGTTCATCGCGCGGCTGGCCGAAGGCCACGGGGCAGCCGAACAGCGTGCGGTAGGCGCTCAGGTCTTCGGGCTCGGCAAAGCGCACGTGCAATGCAGAGAGCCCGAACGAAGGGCCGAAGAGATCGCGCCCCAGCCGCAGGTGCACCGCAAAGGCGAACTCGAGCGCGAAGCGGTACAGCGGATCTTGCGGATCGGACGACAGCAGCACCTCGTAGGGCAGCACCGCGGTGCCACCGCTGCACGTGTACGACACCGGCCCGGCCACGGGGCCCATGACGCGGTTGTACTTGATGCTGAAGTCCATCAGGTCGGCATGCGTGGGACTGCTCAGCAACCCGTAGCCGTACATGCCGTAGGCCGTGAGGTGCATGCGGATGCCCGCGCGGAAGGCGATGGTGGGACCGGGCGCAAGACGCACCGCGTTGCGGAAGACGATGGCCGCTTGTTCGTAGGAAATCCGCGTCGCAGGTGCGCGCAGTTGTTCTTCCGTCAGGCCGCTTCCGCTCAGGGTGTGTCCCGGTGTGATGCCTTCTTCGACCAGGGTGGCGACGATGGCTGCGACGCGCTGGGGTCCGTAGACGCGTGACGCGAAGTCGGGTGGCGAACGATGCACGGCGATTCAATCCCTTCAGAACACGTGCCTTCGATTGCAAAGCCGCCACTGGCTTCGCACTCCAAGGTCGTCGCAGGATATCGAAGCGTTCTGCGCGTGCAGACTCGGAGTTTCCCGATGGTGCGAAATTGTCCCGAAGTCACTCGCGGATGGTCTGAACGAACCTTTCTCGCTGCAACACGCCACGGAAAGATCGTCGGCGAACCACCGGCCCGGCCGCAGGGCAAAAAAGCGCAACGCGCGACGGTTGCCTTTCGCTTCTCTTCCTTTCTCTCCCCTTCCTTTTCACAGCCACGCCCCATGCAACGCGCCCCTTCTTCCCCTTTGTTCGCTTCGTCCAACGGCATCGAGCTGGCGTATGACTGCTTCGGCGATCCGGCCGCACCACCGCTGCTGTTGATCATGGGCCTGGGCACGCAGATGATTGCGTGGGACGAGGCCTTTTGCGAACGCCTCGCCGCGCGCGGCTACCGCGTCATCCGTTTCGACAACCGCGACATCGGGCTGTCCACGCGCCTGACCATCGCGGGTATTCCCGACGTGGCGAAACTGCTGGGGCAAGCCCTCGCGGGTGTGCCCGTGAACGCATCGCAGGTGCCGTACACGCTGGCCCACATGGCGGACGATGCCGTGGGCCTGCTCGATGCGCTCGACATCGAAAGCGCCCACATCGTCGGCGCCTCGATGGGCGGCGCCATCGGCCAGGAGATCGCGCTGCGCCATCCGGCGCGCGTGCGCACGCTGGTGTCGATCATGGCGACGAGCGGCGCCCCCGATTTGCCACCGCCTCAACCCCAGGCGCTGCAGGTGCTGCTCACGCCCACACCGCTGGACCGTGCCGGCTACATCGCGCGCCAGCAGCAGGTGATGAAGGTGCTGCGCGCCGGTTCGCATCCCGAGGAAGAAGCACTCGACGCCGCACGCGCGGAACGCACGTTTGAACGCGGCCTGCACCCGGCCGGCTATGCGCGCCAGCTCGCGGCGATCATCGCCTCAGGCAGCCGCAGGGAGCGGCTGGCGTCGCTGAAGGTGCCGACGCTGGTGATTCATGGCGATGTCGATCCGCTGGTGCCGATCGAGTGCGGGAAGGATGTGGCGCGGCACGTGCCCGGTGCAAAGATGGTGACCATCGAAGGCATGGGGCACGCGCTGCCGAAGGTGACGTGGGCGCCGGTGATCGATGCGATTGCGGGGCACGCGGTCGCGACGCGCTGAATCGATCCATCGATCAGTCGGGCGCGCGCTCTCTGCCGCGGGCCTGCGCATGGCCCAGGAAGGCACGCAGCTGCGAGGGCCGCACCGGCTTGACGAGCACCGGCAGGCCGGCTTCGCGTGCCGCCGCCAGGTAGTCGCCTCCCACGTCACCGGTCACGATCAACGCGGGCAGCTCCACCTCGTTCAATGCGAGGCGCAGGTCTGCGATGGCCTGGATGCCGCTCACCTGCACGCCGAGCCGCAGGTCGACCACGAGTGCATCGGGTCGGAAGCCCGTCTGCAGGCAACCGAGCGCGCCCGCCATGTCGCCCGCGGCGCGGACCTCCGCGCCCCACGACGCCAGCAGCCCTTGCAGCGCCTGCAACGAACTCTGGTCGTCATCGACCACGAGCACGCGCGCTGCCAATGCGGTGGTCGATGACGCAGCGAGCCGTTCGGCATCGTCCGCCCGTCCGCTCTCGGCCACATCGGCCAACGGCACCTGCACTTCGAACACGCTGCCCTGCCCCGGCTGCGAGCGCACGGTCACGCCCAGGTCGAGCAATTCGCTCAATCGCTTGACGGTCGCGAGGCCGAGGCCGTAGCCCAGGCGGCGGTCGCGCGCCGGGTTATCGATTTGATAGAACTCGTCGAAGATGTGCGGCAGATGCTCGGGCGTGATGCCGATGCCCGTGTCTTCGATGGCCAGCCGCAGCCGGCCGTTGTCGACCGAGCCGACGATCCGCACCGCGCCCTTGCGCGTGTAGCGGATGGCGTTCGCCAGCAGGTTGGTGAGCACGCGCGTGAGCAAGGCGCGGTCGCTGCGGATGGTGGCGGCGTCGATCGCCATTTCGAACTTCAAGCCCTTGGCCGCGGCCACCGCCTGGTGCGGCCGGCAGCAGTCGCGCAGCAGCGCGTCGATGGCGAAGAGCGACCACTGCGGGCTGATCGATCCGGCATCGGCGCGCGTGATGTCGAGCAGGTCATCGACCACGTCGGTCATGCCGTCGGCGCAGGCCACGAGCTGCTCCGAAAGCTGTTGCACCTGCGGTTGCGTGCTGACCGTGTGCAGGGTCTGCGCGAGCAGCGCCATCGCGTTGAGCGGCTGGCGAAGGTCGTGGTTGGCCGAGGCGAAGAAACGCATGCGCGCGGCCACGGCTTCTTCGGCGGTCTGGCGGGCCGAGCGGCTGCGTTCGTTTTCGGCGCTCAGCGCGGTCACGAGTTCGGCATTGCGCCGGCGCTGCGCCTGGATCTCGTGCAGCGCGCGAGAGAGCTCCCTGGAACTCAGCAGCGTGTAGACGCCAATCAAGGTCACGATCATCGCCATGCCCAGGTGGTAGCTGCCACCGAACCAGATGTCGCGCAGCACCAGCGGCCCGAGGATGAGGCCCACATAGACGATGGCCGACCGCTCCATCGTCGAGAGCCGGATCGCGCCGCCGAGCGAGACGGTGACCATCGTGATGTGAAGGATGGCCTCGGCCTGTGCCGGCCCGTCGCTCTGCAGCAGGACGCACAGGACACCCCACGACAAGGCCAGGCTCTGGCTGCTGGCCATGAGGGGCAGCGCCATCGCCGCGAGATTCGACCGAAGGCCGGGCCGCAGCGCCCATGCGACCCAGATGCCGCCCCGCACGGCGACGAGAAAGCAGTAGACGGCGAACCACGCCTGCATGCGCGCACCGTCCGCGCCCGTCGCGTACTCGCGATAGCACAGGTACCCGCCGAGCGCGGCCAGCATCCACGCCCAGGGCGTGGTGCGGATCATCTGCTCGACCTGCTGGAGCTGGAGGTCCGAGAAGCGCAGGCACGCGGCGATGAGGCCGCGCGCACCGGGGTCGCGTTGCGCTTTCAGCGGCGGTGCGAGAGCGGCAGGCACCGACGGCTTCATCGCGGCTCCAGCAGCAGCCCCGCGCGCCGCGCCTGGACCAGCAGGTGGGTGCGATTGCGCGCGTCCATCGTGTCGAGCAAGGCCGTGATGTGGAGCTTGACCGTGCGCTCCGCGATCGCCAGCTCGGCGGCGATCTGTTTGTTCTGGCGGCCTTGCGCCACCAGCAGCAGCACTTCGAGCTGGCGCGGCGTGAGGCTCGCCACCGGCAGGCCGGTGCGCGAGACCAGCACATCGAAAGACTCGCCGCCGGCGGCCACCTCGTCCAGCGCCGCCGCGATGTGCGCCACCGAGCGCGACTTGCCGATGAAGCCGGCCGCACCCGCGGCCCGTGCGCGGTCGGCGAGTGCCGGTTCTTCGTCGCCCGAGATCATCAGGCGCGACACGAGGGGATGCCGGGCACCGAAGAGACGCAGGCCCTCGAGGCCGTCTTCACCGCCCAGACGGTAGTCGATCAGCACGATGTCGGGCGCGCATTGCGAGGCAAGCGCCACGCCCTCGGCCAGCGAGAGCGCGGTCTGCACTTCGAAGTCGGGACGGGCGTGCGTCAGCGCATGCGCAAAGCCGACACCGAACAGCGGGTGATCGTCGACAAGCAGGAGTTTCATGGTGCCGTGATCCTTGGGTGCGGGCCCGGCCCGCGCCCTCTCCTCGTAGGGCGCCATTGTTGTCTACGCCGGCGCATCGGTGCCGCGCCGGCTGTCGCGACGCCTCAGTTGCAACGGCCGGCCGCGCGCAGCAGCGCATTGCAGGCCGGTGCGGGACCGGTAGCCGGCCGCGTGGCGGAGCGGCGCGCGGACGCGGGGGCGTCGCTCTGGCGCATCTCCTGGCAGATGGCATCGCTGACCACCCGACCCACCACCGACACCGAACCCTCCACGTAGCAGCTGTAGACCCGTCCGCCGTCGGTGCGGGCCTGGAAGGTCGTCTGCACGCCGCTGTCGGCCCGGTTCGAGATGGTGAACGCCTGCGGCGGCAGGCCCAGCGCGCGCGAGGTGTTCGTGACGATGGCGTCGTCGGTCACGGCATGCGAAGCACATCCGCCTGCCAGAACGGCAGCCATGAGAAGCAAGGGCGAGCACAGGCGCGTTCGTGAAGAGGTCATGCAGGGAGCCTATCGGGACACCTTGCAACGGCCCATAGCACCTTAGGGCAGGTGCCCGAAGGTGCTATGGGCCGCACGCGACACCGTCCCTACGATCCGGCCCTCTTGAACGAACAAGCACAGAAGGCACCGGGCCCCGGCGCCAGCGGACGCGGAGGAACACAGACATGACGAAGACGAGCAGCTACAGACGGTGGATGGTGTGCGCAGGCGCGCTGGCCCTGCTGGCGGCCTGCGGCGGCGGTGGCGGTGGATCGGGTGGCGGCGCGCTGCCGCCCCTCGGCCTCTTTCCACCCGCGCCCCCGCCGGCGGCAGTGACCCATCGACTGGAGGTCGGCATCACCGGCAACGGCCGCGTCGGATCGCAGCCCGCGGGCATCGACTGCACCGATCGCTGCAGTGCGGATTTCAGCGCGGGCACCGAGGTCGTCCTCGCAGCCACACCAACCGCGGGACAGGTGCTCGGCAATTGGGGCGGCGCATGCAGCGGCAACGCCAGCACCTGCACCGTGCGGATGGACGCAGCGCTCGTCGTGACGGCCACCTTCGTGGCGGCTCCGCCGGTGATCGGCTGGGGCGATGCGTCGGCGCTGTCGGCCGGCGGCGCCAGCCTGCCGAAGACCGCGATCGACGCGCAAGGGCGCGCGCTCGTCGTGTGGCGCCAGATCGAAGGCAATCCCCAGGTGGATCGGTTGTGGGGCAGCCGCTACCTGCCCGGCAGCGGCTGGACCGCGCCGCAGCGCCTCGAGGCCAACGCCGGCGGCGTGCGCGACATCCGCGTCGCCATCGACAAGCCCAGCGGCCGCGCCGTCGTGCTGTGGACCCAGCTGAGCTCCGTGACCGGCTACGACCTGTGGGCGCTGCCCGTCGACCCTGCAGGCGGCTGGGGCAGCCCCGCGCTGCTGGAGACCGGCACCGGCATCGTCGGCAACGCCAGCGTGGGCATCGACGCCAACGGCAACGCCGTCGCCGTGTGGTCGCAGATCGGACCGGCCACGCGCTTCAGCATCTATGCCAACCGCTACACCCCGGCCGGCGGCTGGGGCACCGCTGCGCTCATCGAGACCAACGAAGTCGTGGGCAGCGTGGACGGCGACCCAGCCGTCGTGGTCGCGGGGTCCGGCGAATCGGTCGCGGTGTGGAAGCGCTCCGACGGCAGCAGCGCCTCGCTCTGGACCAACCGCGCCAACGCAAGCGGCACCTGGACCACCGCCACCGAACTCGTGCCCGACACCGGCACCGGCCACTCCATCGGCGCCCACGACCTGGCGATCGACGCCGCCGGCAACGCCCTGCTCGCCTGGGGCCAGGTCGACCTGCCCGGCGGCAGCAACCAGTGGGAGAGCGCCGTGTGGTTCAAGCGCTTCTCGGCGGGCGCGTGGCAGAGCAGCACCACACGGGTAGGCGCACCTTTCGTCGCCACGCAGGCCTTGCTGAGCACGCCCGTGCTGCGCATGAATGCAGCGGGTGCGGCGGTCGTGAGCTGGGGGCGGCTGGACAACGCGCTCATGGCAGCAACGGCAGCGCCGGGGGCGGCCTTCGGCGCGGACCGTGCGGTGCGGGCGGCGGCTTCACAGGCGTTGGCGAGCTTGCCTGCTGTGGGTGTCGACGATGCGACGAACGCGCTGGTGGCATGGGCGCAGGGCAATGGGGTGGGGACGAGCGATCTCTATGCGGCTCGGCACACGCTGGCGGATGGCTGGGGGACGCCGGTGGCTCAGGAGGGCACGGACGAGATTGCGACTGCGCCGGATCTGGCGATGAATGAAGTGGGGAATGCGGTGCTGGCTTGGCAGCAGTTTGAGGCTGCGAGTGGGACGCGCATCTTGGTGCGGCAGTACGGGTCGGGAAGGTAGTTGCGTGAGGGGGCAAATGGCTGCCCCCTATCGCAGCCATGGCGACCACTCGCCCAAAGTGCGCGGGCTCGACGCCGAGGTCCACGAGCCCTGATCACACGCCTATCGGCGTGACGGTGCAATCAGGCGCGGCGGCCCGGCCACGTCGCCAAGGCCTGGTCGACGACTTCGTACAGGGCGATCCGCGTTGCCCCGGCTTTCGCCTGGACCGCCATTCCCTGCGTCAAGGCCATGATGAAGCGCGTGAGTCCGCCTGCATTCGCGGAATCTGGCAGGTCTCCTTCGGCCTTCGCCCGCTCCAGCCGCTTGTGCAAGGCGGTTTCCGTCTCTGCCTGCCAGCGTGCCAATGCGCGGCTGACGGGTTCAACTTCTTCCGAAGAGCCTACGGCACTGTTGGTGCTCATGCAGCCTTGAGCGGATGAATCCAGGGTCTGGATATCAGCCGAACCGCGAAGGATGCGCTCGACAACCTGAAGAGAGGTGGGTTCGTCCATGGCCTCGGTCACGAAGCCCATGTACCTTGTGATGTAGCGGTCGAATGCGCGAAGAAACAGGGCTTCTTTGTTGCCGAATGCAGCGTAGATCCCCGGCCTGGCGACTTTCATGGCCTCTGAGAGGTCGGAAAAAGACGCGCCTTTGTAGCCCTTCTGCCAAAACACGGCCATGGCGGCGTCAAGCGCCTCCTCGGTATCAAACTCGCGGTGACGGCCCATCTCAGTGCTCCCACCTGGCTTTTCATTGATTCAATACCGATCATTATAAATCGCTTGACGCCTTGCGCTTCGATGGATAACGTTCGGTACTGTAATGATCGGTACAGAAAATAAGGCCAGATGGCCGGGTGCCCGATCAAGGAATAACCAGGCAAGGGGCTGACCTGGAACATTCAGCCCAGAGAACACAAGGGAATAGACAAAAATGACAAAAACTCTCGATGGCAAAGTGGCCGTCATCACGGGCGGTAGCTCCGGAATCGGACTCGGTATCGCCAAGCGCTTTGCGTCCGAGGGCGCCTCCGTCGTGATCGCGGGCCGCCGTCAAACTGAACTGGATGTGGCAGTCGCAAGCATTGGCGGCGAAGTCAGTGCCGTTCGGGTAGATATCTCGAAACTCGCCGATCTGGACGCGCTCTATGAGTTCGTCCGGAGTCGCTATGGCCGTGTGGACATCGTGGTTGCAAATGCAGGCAGCGGAACGTACGCACCACTCGGAGAAATTAGCGAAGAGCAGTTCGACCAGGCGTTCGGCATCAACGTAAAGGGCACGCTCTTCACTGTGCAAAAAGCGCTACCGCTCCTGTCGCCAGGATCGGCGGTGATCCTGACCGGCTCGGGGATGTCGATCAAGGGAATGGCCTCCCTCAGCGTCTACGGCGCAACAAAGGCCGCAATCCGCAATCTCGCCCGCAGCTGGATCCTGGACCTGAAGGGCAAGGGCATCCGGGTCAATGTGCTGAGCCCTGGACCGATCAGAACGCCCGCGCTTGTGGGGATGGTCCCTCCTGAACAAGAGCAGGCCTTTCTCGATAGCTTCGCCCCCAACATTCCGCTGGGCCGCGTCGGCGAGCCCGACGAAATCGCCAAGGCGGCGGTCTTCCTCGCATCGGATGCGTCAAGTTTCGTCAATGGCGTGGAGCTGTTTGTCGACGGCGGCATGGCGCAGATCTGACGAGCGCCGAGGTCCGCGACCTCGTGCAGGCCCGTAGAGCCGCCTCATCGTTGGCCTCAGGATTTCCGCGGGAGAGAAAGTTGCACGGCAAGTACTTTGCGTACTTGCTGTGCACTCGCGCAATGTCTTGGCCCACAGCAGCAGCGTGGTCGAGCTTCGTGCGAAATGCCTCGATCGTCGGGGTCCTGTCGCAGCATCCGGGACGCAACGGTCGCATTGCCGACGGATGGGTAAGGATGTCGAACTGGCCGAGCGTCGATGAGAGACATCGATGGCTGGCGGAGAGTGTGGCCACTAGGCGGATACTCGCAAGTAGTGTCACCAAGCCCCGCAGCAAACGCGCTCATCAACGCTTCGCATGAAGGTCAAGCCTCAGGGGCCATCTCTGCGGCTCATCTAGTCGCAATTGTTCTGATGGGTGCATGGATGGGTGTCCCCGAAGAATGAGCCGAGCGATTCGGATGCGCCCGACGGCCACGGCACCGACAGCGATGGCCAGCGCCAAATCAGCCCTGTGCATTCGACAGTCTGCAAGACCGCTACTTCAACGCTCTTAGTTCCACGGCGACTTCGCGCCGGAGTTGCCTCATTCGCCGATCACTAGTGCGCACCTTGAGTTCTGCCTCCAACCAAGTTGCAGCAGACTCAAGATAGGTGACAGCTGCGGCAGATTCAGGCAGCTTCTTCGCGTACCTGATCGCTTGGTCGGCGAAGACCTTTGCGTGATAGGCCTTGCGGTGATCCTCTGTGTAGCACCTTTTCAGGATCCTCATTGACTCGTCCAATGAGTCAATCACCTCAGCTTTCAACGGCTTCTGTGCGTTGGCGCTAAACAGGATGACTGCATATGAATTTCGGATGGCCGAGTTATTCTTACTCATGCCTCGCGCCTCGTCGATCCACGAGAAGGCAAGCTCGTACTTATGCTTGCGCGCGAGATACAAGGCGCCGTGCTGCTTCAACGAATGGGAAGAATCACGACCAAAGGCACGTTCGTAGAACGCTAGGCCTTCTTCCCATTTCGAAAACGCTCGGCCTGTTAATTGCGAGTCGTAGGCTCCCCGCCGGAATACGTCGTATCGGCCGATTTTTGTCGTCGACACTTCGGCATGGAAGATTTCGAGCATCCTCTTCAACTCAAAGGGGGGAATCTTACGAAGGACGAGTTCAGACACTTCTCGTGAGCGCGGGACATAGTAGTCCTGCGAAGTGTCTGCAAGTACTCCTTCATACGGCGAAAGCACTGAGCCCATCGCCAGGAGATTGGCCGCAGTCTCCTCTGCACTCAAGCCGTGAACTCGACAGAATGCCGCCCCAATGTCTACTGAGATTGGAACGCGACATGCGTAACAGTAGCAAGCGACGAGGAGCAAATCGTGTTGCGGCAGATTTGAAGATCTCAGCTCTTTTACCGCCTGCATAAACCGATCAGCAAGAGAATTCTTGAGGATGGTCGACGTGATAACTTCGAAGAAGGTAGGGTCTGCATCCCCGGACAACTCGTCTTGAGATCTGTCGTACTGTCGCCGAATGACGTCGTTGGGCACACGGTCCTGAACCGCCTGGACGTCGACGCCGTTTAGTCCAGATACATCGAGTTCGATGAATTGGTGTTGGGGGAATCTGTGTGCGACGCTTTCGAAAACATAGTCCCGTTCGGCAGCTACAACTTTGATCAGGCTGCTCTTGGTTAGGATCTGTATTGCTTCGGAAGCGTCGGCAGCGTTATCGATGAAAAGCAGCACGGGCTGACCCTCCGCATCGATGTCCCGGGCTAGAAGTGTTGCCTTCTCAGGCGTGATTTCGTCGATGTAGAGGCACTGGCCAAAACCCGTTGTGCGAGTCGCGAGCTGTCGGAGCAGAGTGGTCTTACCGCTGACAGCTCCGCCGATTAGCGCTACATGCTTAGGTCCGGCGATAGCATTCTTGGCGGCGGTGAAGTGCTCCGTCTCGTGAATTTTCCCCGAATAAACGTCATACCAAGTCGGCTCGCCCCCCAAATAGAACTCGCTAATCGATCGAACAGGAACCTTTGCGAGTGGCGGTATTTGAAACTCGCCAAAGTGCTTTCCCACGAGCGATTTCGCCGCTCCGGCAACTTTCTTTACTTGCAACTGCCCCAGATACCTCAGCAGTTCAACCGTATCGGCGATGATTGTTTGAAAGCCGAGCGATGTGTAGTACTCAATAGCCTCAGCGTCTTTGGAGCGCAGCACGATCCAAGCTTCAGCTTTGCTTCGGCCTGCGGCGGTCTCCCTAGACAGGGACTGCAACACACCAGCATCCTCAACTCTGTAACCCCAATACAAAGTAGGTGTCTGTTGAATTCGACTCACGTAACCGAACCACTTGTCTCGATCTCGGTCAAAGCTCGAAGCAATCTCCAACGGCGAGAAGTCATACTTTCCGTCGCCGTGAAGCACGCTTCCATGCAGAGGTATGTAGTCGATTGCGCTGCCGCCCGAGATAACTGGCCCCCTCATGGCAACATCGTTGATGTAGTACTTTTGACTACTTTCAAATATCTTCGGAATGAGATCGTCGATGTTGGTTGTGAAGATTGCCTTGAGATTGATGCGCTCCAAATGGGAGTACTCAGGCGCAAACTCCTCTACGGTGAACCGTTGCTTGAAGAAGTCATTCAGCTCTTCTCGCCGCGTGCTAGAGATAATCTGGCAGAGTTGTGACAGCGTAAGTCCAGACGGTTTCGGCCGCTGGAAATAGTCGAGAAGCTCAGTTTTCAGACCGTCGCCAACTGGGAGATTCTTGCCGCCGGACTTCGCGGCTACCGAGAAGCCGGCGCCAAGGAAAAAGTTCATCCCTTCGCCGAGGGCGTGGCGAAACAATTGTTCATTTTGAATTTGCGGCATGCAGATTGAATCTCCTCATCGCCACGTTAGCACGCGCCGCCGGCACTCTCAAGATTGCGCACTACGCACCTACCTCATCTGAGGGACGATGAGCGAGGAAGAGCGAAGAGAACGCGCAAGGGCCTGGAGGTCCATGCCGTTCTCAATAATTGGCGGGAGTATGACCACCCCGCGTGAGCACCAAATCATGTCGCGCAGACTCATCGCGCGCCACTAGCCGCCCCCCCGAGTGACCGCATCCCAGGTGGAGCTTGGCATTTGACAGACTTCCGAGGCGCACAGCCCCACCCGCGCCCACGCCCACGTGCGACAGGCCTAGAGGCTAGACGCGCCTCTGACACCGTTCGCACAGCCGCAGCGTCACGCACGCAAGGCGACCATGGCTCGCGACGCCCCCAAAGCAGTCCACACCTCCGAAGCCAGCACCCCTCTGTCGGGTCCGACCAGATGGATACGGGAATGGGGAGAGCGTCAAGGAGTGCTGATCGGCCAACTCGACCTTAGGCTCGAACGTGGTTAGCTGCATCCGTCGTCCTGTCTGATGCAGAGTTGCCCGTCGTGATCATCCGAGCATCGCAGGTCACATCCTCGTGCCCCCGCCTTCGAGCTCTCGGGCTGCGCGAATCCAGGCTTACCCAGCATCCCGCGCGGTTGTCCTTCGATCCAGCTCACAAACCGACCGAGGAGAGGCGCATTCAACTTCCACTTGTGCCCTTGCGTCCGATGCACCAGAGAGCGCAAGCCCCGCGGCAATTCAATCGCATCCTCACCGAAGTATGTGTACTCACGGCCGATCAACACGTTCTTGCCGCCAAGATCCACATCCCTATTTCCGGGCCCGTGCACGCCTTGCCGCTGCCGAGGCCATGGTGGCACTGAGTAGTCGTAGAGGCAATCGCCCCGTCTTCTGGCTCGACTCCGACTGGACATGTCCGGGATACGATGCTTCCACTCCAAAGGCGCACGCCTATCGTATTCTTCCAACGTGATCGCTTCATCGACCCGCATCGCATAGATCATGCGACCGTCCAGCCCCGCAGCCGCCGAGCCTGTGCCCAGAATCCAATCACCAGCACGAGCGGTCCGGCGAATAGCCGGCTTGCAGATCGCCAGCGTGCACATGCCGTTGTAGGGGTTGGGAGCCGCTCCGTCATCGACTCGAACAATGTACGAATAGAGCCTGGGGGCTCTGTGAGCTTCCGACGCCGCCATACTTCCGCCACTCCAGAGAAGAAATGGCGTTGATGCTACCTCTACTGCCCCCTCCCGTCGGGTTGTAGTGAAGACACGACAACAGAGTTCGACGGATAATTTCACGTCATCTCATACCAAGTCACGCTCGTGACTGCCTCTGTACTTACCTCGGAAACCTCGTGAAACTCGCTGGATCTAAGGCGGTTTTCATTGATGGGGACATAGATGGGTAAGGCTAAAGAGATGGGTGCACTGGAGGTGTCTCGGATCACCCGGCGCGGGATGAACTTCGTGGGCGGTGTGGCCGGCCTCGGTATGAACGTGAACGCCGGCGGCTCGCGTAGCTGGGTCCTGCGGGCCCGGGTCGGGGGCATCCGGCGGGACATGGGGCTGGGCGGCTACCCCGACGTGACGCTCGCTCAGGCCCGCGAGTCAGCCCGCGCGGCGCGCGAGCAGATGCGGCACGGTCTCGACCCAATCGAGGAAGGCAAGGCAATGCGCAGCGCACTCATCGCGTCGCGAGCCGCGGCCATCACCTTCTCCAAGGCCGCGACCCTCTACATCGAGGCGCACGAGGCCTCGTGGAAGAACGCGAAGCACCGGCAGCAGTGGGAGAACACCCTGAACACCTACGCGAAGCCGGAGATCGGTTCGCTGCTGGTGCGCGACGTGGAGCTGCCGCAGGTGCTCAACGTGCTGGAACCAATCTGGAAGGAGAAGACGGAGACGGCGTCGCGGCTGCGCGGACGGGTCGAGTCGGTGCTGGACTGGGCGACGGCGAGCGGCTACCGCACGGGGCCGAACCCGGCGCGCTGGAAGGGACACCTCGACAAGCTGCTGCCGGCACCGGGGAAGATCGCGAAGACGGATCACCACCGCGCTCTGCCCTACCGGCAGATCGGCGAGTTCATGACCCGGCTGCGGCAAGCGGAGGGCGTCGGCGCCCGGGCGCTGGAGTTCACGATCCTTACGGCGGCGCGCTCGGGCGAGGTGCGTGGGGCGACGTGGGGGGAGTTCGACCTGGACGGTGCGCTGTGGGTGGTGCCAGCCGAGCGGATGAAGGCGAAGAAGGAACATCGCGTGCCGCTGTCGGATCGAGCGGTGGAACTGCTGCGGGCTCAACTAGAGATCAGCCACAGCGACTTCGCATTCCCGGCGCCCAAGGGCGGGATGCTCAGCGACATGACGCTGACGGCGGTGCTGCGCCGGATGGAGGTGGACGCGGTGCCACACGGATTTCGCTCAACCTTCAGAGATTGGTGTGCAGAGCAGACGCAGTATCCGAACGAGGTCGCGGAGATGGCGCTCGCCCACGCAGTGGGGAACAAGGTTGAGGCGGCCTATCGGCGCGGCGATCTGCTGGAGAAGCGAATACAGCTGATGAAGGACTGGGCGGCGTATGCCACCGCCGCACAAGAGGCGGGTTAGGGGCCCGACCCTGTCTTGCGAATGGCCACAGTCAACACCCGCCTGGCAACGATCACCGGAGCTCGAAGGGCTCGCGCGAATGAGCACCAGAGGCTACGCGATAGAAGCTTTCCCTATCGCCGCCCCCAACAGCCGCTTCGTGCTCCACCAGCTAGCCCGCGAAAGTGCTACATCCGCGAAGAGTTGGTGGCACCAGCAAGGTCAGCCAAATTTTCTGCCCCCATCGGTTTCCCGCCCATCAGCGGCGCAGAATTCGACTTTCCTCAGCACGGCCCCCTAGGGGCGGAAAAAATGGACAAGGAAGACGTAATGGTACTTCTCGAAGCGAACCTGCAGCCCCTATGGGACGAGCAGTTCGAGCAGTCGGCCCGCATCACCACGGTGCGCTTCTTGCTCGAAGATTTGTTCGCAGACAAGTACTCCGACCGGCTGCCAGAGTTCACCGCCCGGATGGAACGGCTTTTGGAGATGACACGTACCGCTCCAGTGAAAGGTGGTCCCGTAGGTACGGAGCAATTGAGAGAGATGCAGGTGCGCGTTGCAACCCATCTCGAGCGATTCCGAGGCGAGACTGAGCGAAAGATCGTGGCGCGCTCCTCGAAGTAGTGGCGCTCTCCACGCTCAGCTCTGGAACGGCTACAACGCCAGCTCATCCTTCTCAGCGAAAATTTGTCGTTGCATCGTAGTGTTCAGCCATGAGGAATCCTCACAAGCCCGTCGCAATCCCCAGCTGCGCGTTGACCAACCAGGAAGCGTGGCGGGAAGAATTCAAGGCCGCATTCCGTGAATTTGCAAACGGCAAGCTCGACGAAAAATGGCTTGACGATGTCTGCCGCACCATCTATTCGTGCTCGCTTGGTCAGAATCCGCGGTATATGGCGAACCTGATGAACGCGATCACGATGTTTGAAGTGCCCGCTCCCCCGAAGGCCAGACGTGGACCACGTTGCCGAGCATATCGGCGGAGCAAGAAATGCGGCCGCGGTGACTGAACGCCAAGACGGTAGCTCCGAAGTCCTCGGCGTTAATCAGTGCAGATGGAGCGACCCTCTATGCTCGGCTATTGCAAGGGCAGCTCCCTAATGTCTGCGATCCGTTGCAGCTGCTGCAGGTACTCGGGCTGTTGCCTAGCTAGCCATCGAACGACCGCAGCGTTCTCCAGCAACGAGGTACCGATGTAGGTTTTGATGATCTCCAGCTGAAGGCTTGCAGGTCCATAGTCCTCTTCAAGCAACCTTGTATCGGCTTGCATGGCCGACAGTTCTCGCTCTAGACGTACGATCGCTTCGACAGGACCTCCTCGCTGTGTTTTGGTTGCAGATCCCTTCAGGAGTTGATCCGAAGGCGTGTTCTGCAGCATCGCGGCCGCCAGCTTTATGGAGTAGTTCCCGAGATTGATCATTGCCTGCGCGACGTCGATCTGCCGGAAGGGTTTCATCTGCTTGAGAATATGAAACATGCCATAGGTAGCGGGCTTATCGGCCAACAGCGCCACGGCTTCGCTACAGATGCCGTCAAGCAAACGGAATTTTTCTCGGATAGCACCTGGCGACACATCGAGTGCTTCCGCCAACTGCTGCACTGAGACCCCTCGCTCGGCCGCTCGCACAATCATGCGATGCGCCTGCACCACAGAGAGGCGGTTTACCCGCTTGTTGTAGGTATAGCCTTCATCGTCAGTGGAAACTAGGCAAAGCACGCGCCGAACCCCAAATTCGCGCAACACTTCTATCCGAACTCGGCCGTCGAGCACGATAAAAGAGCTTCCTTGCGAACGATCAAGCGAAACAACAACAGGCTCAACTAGCCCAATCGCATGTATCGAACTACGGATCTGCCGGTACTTTGTGGACTCCTTGATCCCAGCCGGCAATGGGACTAGACAACGGATTTGGTCCAGAGGGACATCCATGCAGTCCCGCTCGAATCCGAGGCGAACCGGTTTCGGCGACGCCTTCGTCATCGCCTTGGGCCTCCGTACAACAACAGATCAGCAAGAGGTTGCGGAACGGTTGCTAGCCTCTCAGCTTCAAGGGTTTCGCAAAACTCCTTGTCGGAAAATAGCTCCTTGAAGATCTGTCGGACCAAGAGTAGCGACTGCTGCACGTACTCGGATTTTTTCCGGATTCTCCGATGTATCTCTACATCCTTCTTATAGAGCTTCCCCAAGTCTTCCGGCGTCATGGGCTGACGGTTCAGAGGCTTGGAAAACGCGTCGAATCCGCTCTTTCCGCTGCGGGCACGCTGCCCCAGTATCTTGCGAGCGATTGTCACTTTTTGGCCTTTTAACTCCCCGCATTCATAGGCGTCCAGCAGCAGTTTTTGCGCCTCGCTGTCGCTGGCTCGCGAGATACTGACGGCTAGGTTTAGCGGAATTTGGCCGGCCTCCGCCGCCGTCAGCAGTCGCTTTTCTCCACGCTCCAGAAGGTGGGTCACGTTGTTCACCCAAGAGGAGGTGCAACCCAACTTGGTCGCGATGTCTGCGTCGCTATACCCGCGCTGTCTGAGAACTCGAACCTGTTCCATCGTCTCAACTGCACTCGGTGTGCGCCGAGCAATGTTCTCCACGATGCTCATGACGTGGCCGGCCTCATCGCTAACGTTCAGGACAAGCGCTGCGATTTCGGTTTCGCCCAGAGATTTGCAGGATTCCAACCGTCCCTGTCCGCAGATCAGCGCGTAAGGCATTTCACCTTCGCCTGCTGGGACACGGCGGACGGTGATAGGCCGCTTGAGACCAACCCTTTCAATGCTCTCGGTGATGGTCTTATGAATTTTGGGATTGCGCACGCGTGGGTTGACGACGGCGATCTCAGCGATCGGAATCATTTCGATGCGAGATGGATGATTTGTCATCCGGCCTCCGGAAGCGGTACTCGTCCTGCCATCTGATAGATGATTTCCAACGAGTCAGTGCGATAGGCGTCTAACGTGAATCCATTGTCTTCAAGGATTGGCAACGTGTCATTCGAGAAGTCAATCGCCGGGAAAACGTAGTAGTCGTGAGCACCGCGATTGGACGGGTCCATACGCGCCACAACCGTTAAGTCGGGATGAAGGCTTGCATCGAACCGGATGCGCCATCGATAGGTTCCCGCTGCTGTCGGCTTGCATCGTGCAATTACCAGCGCCATGGTGAATTCGCCATTGATTGTGAGTAGATCGGTAGCACCGTTTCGCACAGCCCACCCCCCAACTTTCTCAATGCCGGAGGTAATCTCGTTGATCAATTCTGGGTGACGCCTGCGTAGAGCCTTGTTGATCTCTAGATAGGCATAGTCACGTCGAGGGGTGTAGCCGATCAGGCTGTAGGCTCGAAGCAAGCTGCCAAAGCGGCTCCGGTAAGCGGAACTAGAAGGCGCGTCGCCGTCTTCATCGATCAAGATTCCAGATAGCGCGCCATGTTTTTCCAACGTCTGTCGCAGCATCGCAAGCATCTGACTATCGTCCAAATGAAGCGACCGTTCTGTGATGATGGCTTGCGCCTTTGCAAATATCTCAATTGGAACGATCGCTTCGAAAGCTCCATCTCGTCGAATCCACTGCTCCGGTGGATTTCGCACATGCTGGACCTTCAGCTTGAAAGACGATCGGTTGTAGACGTTGTGACCTATGTATTTTTCGTTGGTGAGAATTTGATGAATGGTGCCTCTCGTCCATTGAATTCCGGCATCGGAGGTCAAGCCTTCGCGATTGAGAACGGACGCGATAAGCCGCTCTGACATGTTCTCTTGGAGGAAAAGTCGATAGATGCGGTGCACCAGCGCAATCTCTTCTGGGGGCCCCGGCACCAACACTACGCGGTCTGTCTGGATGCTCTTCCTCTCTCCGCGCGGAAGTAGTCCCTTGGCGTTATGCTGTTCATCAATAAGTTGCCGCCGAAGGCCGAAGCCGGGCGCACCCCCTTGGCGATATCCGTGTCTGACGATGTTGCATGCGCCAGCGAAAACTTTGACAGACAGTTCGCGACTGTATTCAGCGGCCATGCTGCGCTTGATACCGATGAAGACAGTCGATGGCAGCGACCCATCGTTGTTGAAGGGCTCCGCGCAGTAAATCACTCTAATGCCGCGGCTTTTGCACGCATGCACGTAGGCCGCGGCTTCGTCCGGATCTGGAAACCGCCCCCAGCGGCTGATGTCGTAGACCAGAACTGCCTGAAAGCCTGGGAGCGGCGTCTCCACGTCATGCAGCAGCGTCTGCAATCCGTTGCGCCCCTTGAGGTTCAGTCCGCTCTTGCCGGCGTCCTCGTAGGTCTTGACGATCCGCATGCCATGCAAGCTTGCGTACTCGGATATTGCCGCCGTCTGGTTCTCAGTGGAGTACTTCTGATGCTCGGTGGACATGCGAACGTACTGGGCCACCGGTATTCCGGCTTCCCTCAAATGCTCGTCAATGAACGCTGCGCTTTGGTCCGGCATCCAGCAACTCCACCTCGACGATGTTTACGGAGACCTCGGGAAGATATGTCGAAGACGTGACGTTCTCGTGAATCTCTAGTCGAACCCTACCCAAACGCGATGGACGTGGCCTCCCGGCCGACTCCAGCGATTTTCAAGGTGGTCGGTCGCCTCTCAAGACGGGTGGCGGACGGGCCCACTACCGCGATGTGATGACCGGCAAGACGCACCTACCACCGGCAATTTCACACCCATCTTCTTACCCAACTGAAGGTAATCAACCAGTCTTCCGCCCCGTCCAGCTGGCTGGTGGGGCGTGCCGCATGTGGGGCGGTGGCGCGGCTGCGCCAAGCACGCGCGACTACGCCAAGCCCCCCGCCCGCACTACCGTCCCTCTCCCTCCTGGAGCGCCAGCGGTGCGTCGACCCTGTACCTGACGCCACGACCCTGCGCCAAAAGCCAGCTAGGCTCGGGCATGCCCAGACCGTTCTCCTCTTCAGACCGAAGCCTCGCAGACGAGCGCACAGCCTTCCCGACACATCTTCGGAAGATCTGGGACCAGCATCTCAACGCCGCAGCCAGAACCTCGTCGGAAGCTTCCATACCCTCATCGTTTGGAACTTTGATGCTCAAGCAGGCCCGAGGAAACCAGGTCACCGACAGTATTCTTAAGACCGGGTGCTACGAGGCCGTAATCGGTCTCGCTGCGTCAGACCCGGCGTTGCTCGAACTGGCGCGAAAGTACAACGTTCGCAAAGATGACCTCGTCGACTTTCGAGACACCCCAAAAGCCGCGCCGCAGGACATCCCGTGCAACCGGCCAATCGAAGCTCACGACAGCTCATTCGATCAGGTAGCTCCGCCGACGGAAACATCGCAGCTGTTCGGGGCAGCGGTTCAAAAGTACGCGGAAAACGGCCTGAGCGCCGCTGTCATGCTGACGTGGACACGCTGGAGAATTCAAGTGGCTTCCACGATATACGAGAGCCGAAGAATCTACGACGCAAGCATTGCCAAACCTTCCGACCAGCGCAAAGAGTTCACTACCTTTCAGACTGCTCTACATCGCGTCATGCGGGGGCTTGAGGCCGATGTTCTCGCGCCGCGACTCGACAACGATTCGCCATTGACGTTCGGGTCCTTAACAGCTGCCGACCGGTCGCCCTCAACACGAGATCGCGCGTCCCGAGAAGCACTCTACAACGCGCACATCGCAGTTTCCAAGCACGTGATCGAACACCTGCTTCGGGAATCTGCCAAGGTCGAAAAAAAGCTGCGCGCTGCACGAGCGCCGTCAGGTGCGCCGAAACAACCGGAACGTCAGACGCTGGTGACGGAAATAGTTACTCGACTTGGCAAGTTTGGCAAAACTTCCAAGCAGACCAGGGAGAAGGACGCGAATGCAATCTGCTCTATGTTGGGCGTCCAAGGCAGGTTCAATGCCGTGGACGAACGCTTGGATTCAGACCCGAAGGTCAAGGTCCAATCGACCGCAAAACGCCGCACCCGCTCCCCACCGAAGCAGCCGACCGCGGAGAGGTAATCGAGAATTTTTTCCGCGATTGTTGGTCGAGAACTGATCGTTCGCGGCACAACTTCACCGAGAAACTGGGGACTTCAAAACAACTGAAGCTCCTCCATGAAATCCGACCAGATCCAGCCCCTGCCCACCGCGAACGCGACGCGCAGCACGGGGCAGTCCAAAACGGGCTCGACTGCCTTCTGCGATCCGCGCATTGCAGCCCACAACCGCTACGTGCGCCTTCCCGAACTGCGCAAGATGGTCCCGTGGTCCGCCGCGACGATCTGGCGCCAGTCGAAGAACCCTGCAAGCAAGTTCCCTAAGCCCGTCAAGCTGAGTGAGCGCGTGACCGCCTGGAACGTCGCGGCAGTCGAAGCCTTCTTGGCCGAACGGGAGGCCGCATGAGCAAGGTAGCACACCGGGACGCCACGCGGGTGATGGCCGTCGGCAAGACCACTGTGGACTACGACGCGCGCAAGTCGCGGGCCCGCAGCCGCGCTCCCATGGGAAAGCTGCAGTTCGAGCTTTGGAAGGGTTATGAATGGGCCGACGTGCCCCACTTCTACCTCACCATGGAGGAGCATCTCGCCGAGATCGCGCAGTTGCACAACGCCAAGCTCGAGCACAAGCGTCGCTCCCCCGAGCACGCGGCACTCCGGATACGCATGCACGACGCTGTGCGGCTCGTCATCGGCGACGCTCCCTTCGCGCGCTTCGTCCCTGGCCGCGTAGGCAACGAGATGCTGTCCATCAACAGCGAAGACATCTTCGCGCGTGATGTGGCGTGGGCCAGCTACTGGCCCGTGGACGCCATCGACCAGTTGGCGCGGGAGCTTTATCACGACGCGGCCATGCTGATCGGCAATTACCACCAGGCCCTCTTCAACTGGCAGCAGTTGGTTAAGGCGCACGGGGTCGAGGCGGTCAACGCCTTGCTGGCCGCACGGGAGGCAGCATGAGCAAGCCCGGTCAGGTGCCTGTCCGAATGCTGTGCATCGGCCTATCGGTCTTTGCCCTGGACACGCGCAAGCTGCCGCCGCGCGATCTCTCGCGCATCGGAAACATGCGCTTCGATCTGGAGGAAGAGGAGCCCTATGCTCTCGCGCGCTTCTACGACGCGACGGAGTCCCACTTGGCGCGAATCGCAGAGCTGCACAACGCGAAGCTCGCCCGCGAGCGCGGCTCCTCCCACCACGTGGCACTCCAGCAGCAGATGCGCGACGAGGCGCGGCTCGTCATTGGCGACACCGCCTTCGAACGCTTCACGCCTGGGTGGGTCGATGAGGAAATGTCGCCGTTGAACGGAGACGACAGCCTGAGAAACAAGGCTATGTGGGCCTGCTACCAGGTCGTTGACGCCATCGACGTGCTAGCGCAGGAACTCTGCAACGACACCGGAATGCTGATGGGCAACTACCACCAAGCCCTCTTCCGCTGGTGGCAATTGGTCGAAGAGAACGGGCTCGACGCTGTCACCGAAGCCATCGGCGCGCGCCGGCCGCTCCTGAACTGACGCTCGGCAGCAAGCAGGGGCGGCGAAATCGATACGCGTTCGCGCTGTCGTCCCACCGCCCCGCTGGCCCCACCGCCCCTCTTGCCTCTCGCCGCGCACGACGAGGGGCACTCCCAACTGGAAAGAATTGATCGAACCAACGCCATGGACAAGAACCATCATTCGCCCGACAGCCCTCGCGATGGCGAGGGTCACCTCCTCGAGCAGTCGGGGCAACCCCAACGCAGTCAACATATCGACAACCCGCAAGGCACCGCTGTCGTCCAGGCGCTCGCCGAGCCTCCGCGCAAGCTGGCCCCTCAGCGTTTCCACAACACGGAAGATGGCCTCTTTGCCCTGAACACACCGGGCGAGGTGACCGGCGCGCGCAACCGCGTCGGCGACGCGATCTACGTGGACGCCCTCGTGCGCAGCGGCGAGGGCATGGAGTGGGGCAAGCTCGCGCGCTGGTATGACCCCGACGGCAACGAGCACCGGCAAGTGATCCAACTCGCTGCGTTGCAAGGCGACGGCCTGGAGGTCTCCCGGGCCTTGGCCAGCGGCGGCCTCATGACCGAACCCGGCCCGCGTGCGCGCAATCAGTTGTTCGACTACCTCGCGTCCGAGCGACCTGCAAGACGAATCACCATCGTGCCGTGCACTGGCTGGCATGGCCCGGAGGGCGCGATGGCGTATGTCATGCCCCACGTGACTATCGGAAGCACCCCCGACGAATCGGAGATGGTGCTGTCGCTGGAGCGTGTTCCCGGATCCCGTGCCAGTGCCGGCACGGTGGAGGACTGGAAGGTGCGCGTCGGTCGGTACTGCTCTGGCAATTCCCGACTGCTACTGGTGTGCTCGATGGCATTCGCGGCGACCCTGCTACCGTTCAGCCGAGTCGATGGCGGTGGGCTGCACCTCACCGGCCGTTCGAGCACTGGCAAGACCCGGGCGGCGAAGACGGCCGGCTCGGCCTGCGGTGGCCCCGATTACATGCAACCGTGGCGCTCGACCCTCAACGGGCTGGAGGCCATCGCCGCGCGGCACAACTGTGCCCTGCTGATCTTGGACGAGATAGGGCAGGTCGATCCGCGCGAGGTTGGGGAAAGTAGCTACATGCTGGGCAACGGCCAAGGCAAGCAGCGCGCGATAAAGTCTGGCGCCGCTGCACGCCGCCAGAGCTGGCGACTTCTCTATCTGAGCACTGGTGAAGTCGGGCTGAGCCAGCATATGGCGGTAGCGGGTAAGTCGGTCCGGGCTGGACAGGAGGTGCGCCTCGCCGAACTGCAGGCCGACGCAGGCCAGGGCCACGGCATCTTCGACGTGCTGCACGGCCACGCTAGCGGCGCGGCACTGTCCGACACGATCGCGGCGGGCTGCACCGAGGCATATGGCGAGGTCGGGGTCGAGTTCATCCGCCGCTGCGCCGCCAATCAGAGCGGGCTGCGCGATCTTGTGGCCTCGGGCACCCAGGAATTCCTGGCCGAGTGCGTGCGGGTCTTCGGCGATGGCCGGGCGTTGGGCGGGCAGGCCCATCGCGTCTGCGAGCGCTTCGCCCTGAAAGCCCTGGCCGGGGAACTTGCTACGTCGTGGGGGCTGACGGGCTGGCAGCCTGGCGAGGCGCGCGCTGCGATCGTGCGCTGCTTCGGCGAATGGCTGAACGCGCGTGGCACGTCGGGGGATACTGAGCCGAAGGTGGTCTTGGACAAGCTGCGCGAGTTCATCTCCCGCCACGAGGACGGCCGCTTCGTGGACCTCGACGCGCGGGAGGTCGTGTTCGACGCGCCACAGCGCCCGAAGCTTGTTCACAACCGCGCCGGCTGGCGCAAACGCTTCGAAGGTGACGAACGCGAATACCTCATCGACCCGCAGGTGTTCCGGTGCGAGATCTTCGCGGGGTTCGACACGACGTTGGTCTGCCGTGTCCTTGTCGCGGCGGGTTGCATGCAAACCGGGGAAGAAGGCGGGAAGATGCGCTACACCCTGTACCGTCACCTCGGCGGCCTGCACGAGCGCCGCCGCGTGTACGTGATCACCAGCAAGCTGTGGGCTGACGAAGCGGACGACGCGCTGGCGTAGTCATCAGGGCGGTGGTGACGGTGGGGCGGGTGGTGACGGCGACGTCCTAGGACCGCCCCACCATCCCCACGCCCCACCGCTTTGCGTATCGGCACCGTGCAACAAGCTGTGAAACGACTTCCCAACGCACCGTTCGGGAACAGGCGAATCCTCGCCCTCGGGTCTGATGGGTAGCACGCTGGCCCGACAAACTAACGGCTCTTGTCAGACAGCCTCGCGCAGATGCAACGCGACGCGCCGTCGGCACCCACCGCCCCCAGTGGGGCATGGCCACCTGTGCGAGAACTACCTCGGTAAGAATTGGGACACAGCTCAAGCCTCCTCCCCATGCGCCTTCTATTCACTCTCCCCCTACTACTGGCCGCCCTCTCCGCGTCGGCCGCACCACCTGTGTACCGGTGTGAGACCGCAGGCAAGGTCAGCTACTCGGACTCTCCATGCGTCGGCGCGAAAGTGATCGACGCCACGCCGAACCAAGGCGTTGACCAGATGTCGGGCAAGTCGCGGAAGGGCCGCGACGTGCAGCGCACGGAACTCAACCATGCCTTCGACGACGCGCTCCGCCCCCTGACTGGAAAGTCACGCGATCAGATGGACGTGATGCGCCAGAGAGTCAAGCTGCCAGCACGGGATCAAGGGGAGTGCCGACAACTGGATGCCCGACTGCCCGAACTGGAAGCGGCGACGCAGCGCGAGACCGGCGCGTCGAAGGCCAAGGCCGACGTAGACCTGTACCAGACGCGCAAGCGCTACTTCGACCTCAAGTGCTAACGGGCCTGTCGTAAGGGGAACTCCGACCGTGCGTCAGATCTTCGCAGTTCCTGCTCCCGGCGCAGTGCATAGGCCGATCCACTGGGGCGAGAATCGCGCAACAGGGTCAATCCTCGAAGTCGTAGGGGGCGAACGACCAGTCGTAGTCCAGGCGGCTCGCGTGCCGCGGGTGCCCAGTCGCCGTCAGCTCACCGAATCGCAACCACCTCGGATCGAATCTGGCGAGGCGCCGATACAGCTCATCCCGCGCCCGCAGGAAATAGGCGTGATGCACCACCGGCTGCCCCCATGCCGCCCAGATCACGGGCCCGGCCTGCGCGGCGACAACCTCCTCGATAGCGGCGAGGTTCCGCTCGAACGCCACCCTGTTCACCTTGGCCGGCAGGGTGCGGTAGTCCGTCGCCCTGACCGGGTAGAGGTTCGTCATCACGAATCCGTCGAAGCCGTTCCGTCGCGCGACCTCGTCAACGCGCGCCACCGTCGGGTCGCTGCGCTCCTGCGTCGCGGTTGATGGATTCAGCCCGACCGTCACCAGCGTGCGCCGGCCGGCACGACCCAGCAGGTAGCGCCACCGGTCGCACTCGTCGCACGAGTAGATGTCGTACATCATGGGCGGACTCGGTCAGCCCTTGCCCGCGAGCTGCTTCGCGCGGGCCTCGGTCAGCTTCGCCTTGCAGCCGGCCACTTCGAGCGCCATGGCCGAACCGCCGGCAACGTCACCGCCACTTTCGGTCGCGATCTTGGCCTCGCTGCAACTCGTGTCGCGGGTCTTGATCCACGCGCGCTGCTCGTCGCGCAGGGCCGTCTTGCCTGCGTCGTCCAGCCGGACGCGCGCGGCGGCGTAGGCAGCGTTCAGCGCCTTATCGGCCGCCGCGTATCGGTCTTCGGTGCTGGCCTGCTGCTCGGGAGCCGTGGCGCCTTCCGGCGCGCCAGCATCGGACGGTGCGGGGACGGCGGGAGGCTCCGCCGTGCCGCCGCCCTTCGCCGCCTTCTCGGTCTCGCGTCGGGCGTATAGCTCGCTGTTGCTGAACCCGACGCTGAAGCCGGCAAGCGCGAGAGCGAAGGGGTCGATACCGGAGACCGACACGCGGATGCTCTGGCCGTCGTCCGAGGGCTGCACGGCGTACTGCACGCTGCTCTGCAGGTTCGGCCCCTGCACCCTGACGCTCGCGTCCGTCCGAGCCGCGCTCTGCAGCCAGCCGTCGTTCGGATCGAGGTCGTGCGCATCCGTGGCCACGATGGTCGCTTCGCAGGTCGGGCGGGCGCCGTTCTGACCTGGGACGGTGGCGACACCCTGCAGGGTGATCCTGAAATGAGCCTTACCTGCCGCAGTCACGTCCGGCACGCGGTCTGGGAAGACCTTCCACGCGACAGTCTTCCCAACGCCCTCCCATACGAGCTGTTCGATGAGTTCCTTCGCGTTGGCGGATGAGCAACTGGAGCGGTCGCTCGGAGCGACCGATGCTGCCGATATCGGGGCCGGGGGAGAACCGGACGTAGCCCCCTCCGGCGAACAGGCGCCGAGCGCCAAAACTGCGACGGCGCCAAAGCACCCTGCCAAAGCTCGGATCATCTTTTCCCCGCTCCATTCGTTGCCGCCGCATAACCTTGGCAACCGAAATATACGAATTAGTGTTTATGCGAAATAAAGCATAACACCGAGAGTCAGCCGGGTGAAAACCTTGGCTCAGAAGTTCGGTGAGTGCGTGCGCGAGATGCGGCTCGAGATGGGCCTGAGCCAAGTCGAGTTCGGCGAGCGCTGCGGGTTCTACCAGACCTACCTGAGCCGAATCGAGAATGGTCAAGCGAATCCCACGCTGAACGCAGTAGAGGTGATCGCGAATGCGCTGGGACTCACCGTCTTCGAACTGTTCGACAAGATTCGAGGTGACGCGCACAACAGACAGAAGAGCTCGGCAGCCAAGCGCTCGCGATAACAGGCATCAAAATCCTGAGTTCCGACGACCGAAGCAGGCATCACACTCCTGAAGCATGACCGCTACGATCACGCCCCGACTCATAGAACTCACCTACGAAGCGACACTGAAGTCGTTCTGGCGAAAAGAAGCCCTCCGCAAATTCCTACGCGCCTGCCGCGTCTCGGATGGTCACCTCGCGAAATGGGCAACGGAGGAGACCAAGCGCGACTTTCTGGATCGGACATTCCAGAGCCTTCAGCGATCAGATGCCGGCAAGGCCGTAGTCCATGAAATGGCTCACTCGCTATCCGAGCAGACAACTTTTCCGGACCTTCGTAACTGGGAAGACTCGGCGCTGAAAATCGCCGACGCAACGAAAGCAGTCGCCGAGCTCAAGGCATACCTGCGGGCTCAAGATGAAGAGGTCCGCACTGCTCAGGAGCGTGAAGAAATCAAGGCAAGGGCGCGGGCTGATCGCGAACGAATCCAGCGCAGTGCCACCGACAAGGAAAAGTTAAGGGAGCGCTTCGAGCAGCTCCATCCTGCCATCGGCACTCAACAGGGAGGCTATGACTTCCAAGCGTGGTTCTACGATGTGCTGGACTTCTGCGAGATTCAGAACCGCCGCCCTTATGTAACCGCTGGACGTCAGATAGACGGCTCAGTAACGATCGAAGGCACGACCTATCTGGTTGAGCTGAAGTTCACGGCTTCACAAGCTGCTGCAACCGACATTGATTCACTTCGCGTGAAAGTCGATGACAAAGCCGACAACACGATGGGGATCATGGTCTCCGTCTCTGGGTATTCCAGCGTGGCCGTCGCACAAGCGTCAGGACGCAAGACGGCGCTCCTTCTACTCGACGCGATGCACTTGTACCTATTCCTGACTGGTACGCTGTCCCTGCGTGACGTGATCTCCCGAATTCGACGCCATGCCTCACAAACAGGCGAGGCCTATCTCCCCACGTCAAACTTCAGCGGCTAATCGGTCTTGCACAGTCGATCACAGAGACTCACCCAGTCGCACTGCCGACGGATGGGTACATGGATGGGTAAGGGTATCGAACTGGCCGAGCGTCGATGAGAGACATCGATGACTGGCGGAGAGTGTGAGATTCGAACTCACGGACGCTTTCACGTCGGCAGTTTTCAAGACTGCTGGTTTAAACCACTCACCCAACTCTCCGGAACCGTCGATTTTATGCTGACGGCGCAGCCTTACTCGTCATCGGGCAGGAACAGCGTCTGCAGGTCGCTCAGGAAGTCGAGTCCGCGCTCGGTGGGCCACACGCGGAACAGGTCGCGTGCGACGAGCCCCTTGCGCTCGGCCTCTTCCATGCCGCGCTGGATCGACGTCATCGCCAGGCCGGTGCGCTCGCTGAACTGGGGCAGCGTGAAGCCCTGCTTCAACCGCAGCGCGTTGAGCATGAACTCGAAGGGCAGGTCGGCCAGCGCCACTTCGTCGCTCTGCGACACAGCCATGCCGGCGCGTGCGTTCTCCATGTACAGGCGCGGTTCGCGGTAACGCACCTGCCGCACGATGCGGTGCGCAAAGCTCAGCTTGCTGTGCGCGCCGGCGCCAATGCCGAGGTAGTCGCCAAACTGCCAGTAGTTGAGGTTGTGCGCGCACTGGTGCCCGTCGCGCGCATAGGCCGAGACCTCGTAGCGCGACATGCCGCTCGCGCCCGTGCGCTCGGTGATGCGGTCGAGCATGGCGTAGGCGATGTCGTCCTCGGGCAGCGTGGGCGGGAACTTGGCGAACCAGGTGTTGGGCTCGATGGTGAGGTGGTAGATCGAGATGTGCGGCGGCGCGAGCGCCAGGGCCTGGGTCAGGTCGGCGTCGAGGCCTTCCATGGTCTGGCCCGGCAGGGCGTACATCAGGTCGAGGTTGAAGGTGTCGAAGGCGCTTGCGGCCTCTTCCACCGCGGCGATGGCCTGGGCGCGGTCGTGCACGCGGCCCAGCGCCGTCAGGTGCTCGTCGTTGAAGCTCTGCACGCCCACCGACAGGCGCGTGACGCCGGCCGCGCGGTAGGCGCGGAAGCGGTTGCGCTCGAAGGTGCCGGGGTTGGCTTCGAGCGTGATCTCGCACTCGGGCGCGAGCTTGAGGCGCGCGCGCACGTCGCCGAGCAACCGGTCGATGGCCTGCGGCGAGAACAGGCTGGGCGTGCCGCCGCCAATGAAGATGGTGTGGACGGTGCGGCCCCAGATCAACGGCAGCGCGGCGTCGAGGTCGGCGATCAGCGCGTCGATGTAGGCGGCTTCGGGAAGACCGTCGATGTCGGCCTCGCTCGTGGCGCGCCACTCGTGCGAATTGAAATCGCAATAAGGGCACTTGCGCAGGCACCACGGCAGGTGGATGTACAGCGACAGCGGCGGCAGCGCAGCGAGTTGCAGCGGGCCGGGGCGCATCCAGTGCAGCACGTCATTGGCCTGGGGGGCGCCGCCGGGTTGGGCGGGCTGGATCGGGAAGACGGTGGCCATGGGTCAGAACCAGCGCTCGCGCATCAGGGCGAGCATGGCCTGCGCGGCGCGGCCGCGGTGGCTGTTGGCGTTCTTCACGTCAGGCGGCAGCTGGGCGAAGGTCTTACCGAAGGTCGGCAGGTACATGACGGGGTCGAAGCCGAAGCCGTTGTCGCCGATGGGCGCAGGCGCGATCTCGCCGACCACGCGGCCGACGGCAATGAGCGGCTCGGGGTCGTCGTGGCGGCGCAGCGCGACCAGCGTGCTCACGAGCGCGGCGCGGCGGTTGACGACGCCGTCGAGCTGTTCGAGCAGCGCCTTCACGTTGTTGGCGTCGCCCTTGGGGTAGCCGAACTGCGTGGCGTAGTAGGCGGTGTCGACACCCGGCAGGCCACCGAAGGCATCGACGCACAGGCCGGCGTCGTCGGCAATGGCCGGCAGGCCGGTGGCGGCGCTGGCGTGGCGCGCCTTGGTGAGCGCGTTCTCGACGAAGGTGCGGAAGGGTTCTTCAGCCTCGCCCACACCCAGCGCCGACTGCGGCACCAGGGTGACGGACAGCTCGGCAAACAGCTGCTGGAGTTCGGCGAGCTTACCCGCGTTGTTGGAAGCCAGAACCAGTTTCATGGAAAGTCAAAGATGGCTGTGGCGCCCGATGGAGGGCGGGCGCCAGTAGCTGGTGGTTGTGGTCGTCAGTCGGTCAGTTCGAAAGCAGGGCTTGCTGCTGCAGGCTCACGAGTTCGCCGATGCCCTTTTCGGCCAGGCCGAGCAGGAGGTTCATTTCTTCACGCGTGAAGGCCACGCCTTCGGCCGTGCCCTGCACTTCGACGAAGTGGCCGGCGCCGGTCATGACGACGTTCATGTCGGTGTCGCAGGCCGAGTCTTCGGTGTATTCGAGGTCGAGCAGCGGCGTGCCGCCGACGATGCCCACCGAGATGGCGGCCACGTGGCCCTTGATGGGCGAGGTCTTGATCGCGCCCGAGGCCAGCAGCTTGTCGACCGCGTCCTGTGCGGCCACGAAGGCGCCGGTGATGGCCGCGGTGCGCGTGCCGCCGTCGGCCTGCAGCACGTCGCAGTCGAGGTGGATGGTGCGTTCGCCGAGCGCGGCGAGGTCGAACACGGCGCGCATCGAGCGGCCGATGAGGCGCTGGATTTCCTGCGTGCGACCGGTCTGCTTGCCCTTGGCGGCTTCGCGGCTGCTGCGGGTGTGGGTGGCGCGCGGCAGCATGCCGTATTCGGCCGTCACCCAGCCTTCGCCGCTGCCCTTCTTGTGCGGCGGCACTTTTTCTTCGACCGAGGCGGTGCACAGCACGCGGGTCTGGCCGAACTCGATGAGCACGGAGCCTTCGGCGTGGATGGTGAAGCCGCGGGTGATGCGCACGGGGCGCAGCTGGTCGGCGGCACGGCCGCCGCTTCGTGTGAAAGCAGTCATTTTCAAAACCCAAAAAAGGAAAAAAGTCAGCCGCTCTTCAGCGGCATGTTCGGGGAACACCGCGGAACCGGCTTTGCCGGGCCGCTGGTGTTGCCCCCCTGGAAGGGGGTTGGCGTAGCGACACGAAGTGCGCGAAGACTGGGGGTCATCTAACTTTTGCGCGCAGCGGAGCGGCGGATGGCTTCGTTGATCTCGGCGATGGAGCGCTCGATGGCGTCTTCATCGAGGTCGTCGATCTCGCTGTCGGACGGCATGCCGGCCTGGATGGTCGAGGCGAACACGCCGTCGTCGATGGTTTCGGTGGACACGCCGCGGTCGTCGCCGGGCGTCTCGGGCATTTCCCACTCGAGCGCGATGAGCGTCACGTTGTCGCTGTGGGTGCCGCCCTTGCGCAGCGCCATCTCGGCGAGGTCGGGCGCGGCGTCGGACACGGGCTTGCCGGACGAGAGGGTGTGCACGATGACGGCGTCGTCGAGCACGCCCCAGACGCCGTCGGAGCACAGCATGAGGCGGTCGCCGCGCTGCAGCGGCAGCGGCGCCGACACGTCGAACAGCGGCGTGGTCGGCGAGCCCAGGCAGGTCAGCAGCAGGTTGCGGTTGACGGGTGCATCGGTGGCGCCGTGGGGCTTGGGGCGCTCGGCGTGCGAGTGGTCCCGCGTGCGGGTCAGCAGGCGGCCGTCGCGCACGACGTACAGGCGCGAGTCGCCGCAATGCAGCCAGGTGGCGGTGGCGTTCTGCAGCACGGCCGCGACGACGGTGGTGCGGGGCGTGTCGAGCATCGCCTTGTGGCTCGCGTACCGCATGATCTGCTGGTGCGCCGACATGGCCGATTCGGCCAGGAACGCCTTCACGTCCTTCACGGTGGGGCGGGCCTCGCGCTGGTACAGCGCGGCGATGGTCTGCAGCGCCAGCTGGGCCGCCACTTCGCCTTCGGGGTGGCCGCCCATGCCGTCGGCGAGCACGAACAGGCCCGACTCCCGCGTGTAGCAGTAGCCCATGCGGTCTTCGTTCTTGACGCGGCCGCCCTTGCGGCTGACCTGGAACACGGAGAACTTCATGTCGATCAGGCCGGACGAGTGGTGGGCGCGGCGGCGCGCGGAAGGCTCTTCTTGTCGAAGGAGCGGATGTTGTCGAGCGACAGGCGCACCTTTTCGCCGACCGTGAGCTTGGTGTAGCGGCGCTCGCCTTCGCGGCTGAGTTCTTTTTGCAGCGCAAAGACCGACTGCGGGCGCGAGAGCGGGTCGAGCGACATGCACCACTCGACCACCTCGATGAGGTTGTCGGAGTACACGCCGCGCAGCCGCGAGAGCGACAGGCTCAGGCGGTCTTTCTCGATGCGGCGCGGCGCGTCGTTGGGCGGGTAGCCCTGCATGCAAGCGTAGATGCAGGCGCCGATGGCGTAGATGTCGGTCCAGGGGCCCATCGACGAATCGCGCCGGTACATCTCGGGCGCGGCGAAGCCGGGCGTGTACATCGGGCGAATGAAGATGCCCTCTTTGCTGAGCACTTCGCGCGCGGCGCCGAAGTCGATCAGCACGGCGCGGTCGTCGTCGGTGACGAAGATATTGGCAGGCTTGATGTCCAGGTGCAGCATCTTGTACTGGTGGACGATGCGCAGGCCGCGCAGGATTTCGTCGAACAGCGAACGGATGGTCGACTCGCGGAACACCTTTTGCCGCTTCAGGTCGCGCGCCGTGACCACGAAATCCTGCAGGGTCGCGCCCTCCAGGTAGTTCATGACCATGTAGACGGTTTCGTTCTCGCGGAAGAAATTGAGCACGCTGACCACCGACGCATGCGAGATTTGCGCGAGCGAGCGGCCTTCTTCGAAGAAGCTCTTGAGCCCCAGGCGGTACAGCGACAGTTTCTCGGGCGGCACCTGCGGCGCCAGCTCGCCGGGGCCCCGGGTGGCAAGCGACGAAGGCAGGTATTCCTTGACGGCCACCTGCTGGCCGTTCGGGTCGATCGCGAGGTAGACCACGCCGAAACCGCCTGCTGAAAGCCGGCGAACAACGCGATATCCGCCAATGACCGTATCGGGCAACAGGGGCGTAGGCTTGACCTTTGACATAATCCGGGAGTTTCGCCCGAAGGCGATGGTGCGGCAAGCGAACGCTGTACCGACGCCTCGGTGCTTGCAAGCAAAACCACAGTGAGGCGCAATGCCAGTTTACAGCATGACCGGCTATGCCAGCGGCCAGAACGGCCCCGCAGGCAGCCACTCCGAAGCCGATGCACGGCCCTCCGCCGCGGGCCGACTCGGGGTCGAAATCCGCTCGGTCAACAGCCGCTTTCTCGACCTCACCTTCAAGCTCCCCGAGGAGCTGCGCCAGCATGAGACCGCGCTGCGCGAGCTGCTCACGGCCAAGCTCAAACGCGGCAAGGTCGAGGTGCGCGCGGCCATCGAAAACACGTCCCAGGCGGGCGTGGTCGAGCCTTCCGTCAAGCTGCTTCAGCGGCTGAACGGCGTGCAGGACGGCATCCGTGCCTGGCTGCCCGGCGCCCGCGAGCTCAGCGTGGCCGACGTGCTGCGGCTGGCCGGCGGCGACGGCGCCACGCGCGGCGACTGGGGCCCCGACCTGCTCGACGTGGCAGGCAAGGCGCTCGAGGCCCTGATGTCGGCCCGCCAGCGCGAAGGCGCCCGGCTGGCCAAGATGCTCGAGGCCCACCTGGCCCAGCTGCGCACCCTGGTGCAGCAGGCCGGCCCGCTGGTGCCCCAGCTGGTCGAACAGCAGCGCAACCGCTTCCTGGAGCGCTGGCAGGAGGCCATGGGCCTGACCACCGGCACGGGCGGCACGCTGCCCGAAGCCGCCCAGGACCGCGCCCTGACCGAAGCGACCGCCTTCGCGATCCGCATCGACGTGGCGGAAGAGCTCACCCGACTGAATTCGCACCTCGACGAGATCGAGCGGCTGCTCAAGAAGGGCGGCGACATCGGCAAGCGGCTGGATTTCCTGATCCAGGAACTGCACCGCGAAGCCAACACCCTGGGCTCCAAATCGGCCGCCCTGGAACTCACGCGCATCGGCGTGGACATGAAGGTCCTCATCGAACAGATGCGCGAGCAGGTGCAGAACATCGAATGACGACGACGAGCCCCCCCATGGACTATCCCGGCAATATCTTCGTGGTCGCCGCGCCCAGCGGCGCCGGCAAATCGAGCCTGGTCAAGGCGCTCATGGAGCTCGACTCGGCCGTTCAGCCCTCGGTGTCCCACACCACGCGCCCGCCGCGTGGGCAGGAAAAGCACGGCCGGGAGTACTTTTTCGCCTCCCCGACCGAGTTCGACGCCCTGATCGCGGCCGACGGCTTCGTGGAATGGGCCCACGTGCACGGCCACCGCTACGGCACGTCGAAGAAGGCGGTCGAGGAGCGGGTGGCCCTGGGCACCGACGTGATCCTCGAAATCGACTTCCAGGGCGCGCTGCAGATCCGCAAGACCTTTGCCAACGCGGTCATGATCTTCATCCTCCCGCCCAGCTGGGAAGAGCTGCGCTCCCGCCTCGAGCGGCGCGGCGAAGACAGCGCGGCGGTGATCGAACTGCGCCTGAAGAACGCGGCCGAAGAGATGGCCCAGGCCGGAAAATTCGATTTCGTTATAATCAACGAGTTATTTGAGCGCGCACTTTTCGATCTCAAGGCGATCGTCCACGCGCAGAGGCTCCGGTATTCCGCACAGCGCAGAGCACGTGCCGATACGTTCGCCGCACTGAACATCCCTTGAAATCCCCGCTCACCGACCGAAAGAATTCATCATGGCCCGCATCACCGTCGAAGATTGTCTCGTTCAGATTCCGAACCGCTTCCAGCTCGTTCTCGCCGCCACGTACCGTGCGCGCATGCTGAGCCAAGGCCACGCGCCCAAGATCGAGAGCAAGAACAAGCCCGCCGTCACGGCCCTGCGCGAAATCGCCGAAGGCAAGATCGGCATCGAAATGCTCAAGAAAGTGCCAGGCTGATCTGACGCAGCCCCGCAACGAAAAGGCACCGCATTGCGGTGCTTTTTTTACGTCTGGACGCGTCCATAGAGCGGTCACGCTAAAGTGATAGCCATGAGTGCGGTCGCCAAACCTACGTCCCCTACGCCGAAACCGAGTCCGGCGGCGTTGAACGCGGCCGCCGCGAGTTTTGCCGCACTGACCGCCCGCCTCGACTACCTGAGCCCCGAAGACACCGAGCTGGTGCGCCGGGCCTACCGCTTCGCCGACGAGGCCCACCTCGGGCAGCTGCGCAACAGCGGCGAGCCGTACATCACCCACCCCATCGCCGTGGCGGCGCAGTGCGCCGAGTGGAAGCTCGACGCGCAGGCGCTCATGGCCGCGCTGCTGCATGACGCCATCGAAGACTGCGGCGTCACCAAGCCGGAACTCATCGAGCGCTTCGGCGCCCCGGTTGCCGAGCTGGTCGACGGACTCACCAAGCTCGACAAGCTGCAGTTCAACACGCGCGAAGAAAACCAGGCCGAGTCCTTCCGCAAGATGCTGCTGGCCATGGCGCGCGATGTGCGCGTCATCCTGGTCAAGCTGGCCGACCGCACGCACAACATGCGCACGCTGGCCGATGCGCCGCGCGAAAAGTGGGCCCGCATCTCGCGCGAAACGCTCGAGATCTACGCCCCCATCGCGCACCGGCTGGGCCTGAACCAGACCTACCGCGAGCTGCAGGACCTGTCGTTCCGGCACCTCAAGCCCTGGCGCTACGCCACGCTGGCCAAGGCCGTCGCCAAGGCCCGCGGACGACGACGCGACCTGATCCAGAAGGTGCAGAAGGAGGTCGAGACGGCCTTCTCCGCCGCCAGCATGACGCTGCGCATCGCGGGCCGCGAGAAAACGCTCTATTCCATCTACCGCAAGATGGAAGAAAAGCACCTGAGCTTCGCGCAGGTGACCGACATCTACGGCTTCCGGCTCATCGTGCCGAACGTGATCGCCTGCTACACGGGCCTGGGCATCCTGCACCAGATGTACAAGCCGCTGCCCGGCAAGTTCAAGGACCACATCGCGATCGCCAAGCTCAACGGCTACCAGTCGCTGCACACCACGCTGGTGGGACCGGCCGGCGTGAGCGTGGAGTTCCAGCTGCGCACCGAGGCCATGCACGTCGTGGCCGAATCGGGCGTGGCGGCGCACTGGCTCTACAAGGCCGCCGAACCCAATGCCGCGAGCAACGACCGGCTGGGCACCAAGTGGCTGCAGTCGCTCCTCGACATCCAGGACGAGACACGCGACGCCGCCGAGTTCTGGGACCACGTCAAGGTCGACCTGTTCCCCGACGCCGTCTACGTCTTCACGCCCAAGAGCCAGATCATGGCGCTGCCGCGCGGCGCCACGGTGGTAGACTTCGCATACGCGATCCACAGCAACATCGGCGACCACACCTCGGCCGCGCGCATCAACGGCGACCAGGTCCCGCTGCGCACCGAGCTGAAGAACGGCGACGTGGTCGAAGTGATCACGGCCCCGGTGTCCACGCCCAACCCTGCGTGGCTGGGCTTCGTGCGCACCGGCCGGGCACGCTCCAAGATCCGCCACTACCTGAAGACCCTGGCGCATGCCGAGTCCGAAGGCCTGGGCGAGAAGCTGCTGGCCCAGGCACTGCGTGCCGAAGGCCTCGGCAAGCTGCCCGAAGAAGACGAACAACACCAGGCGCTGTGGGAGAAGCTGCTGCGCTTCACCGGCAACCGCACCCGCGCCGAATTGCTGACCGACATCGGCCTGGGCAAGCGCATCGCGAGCATCGTCGCCAAGCGGCTCATGGCGCTGATGGCCGAGATCGGTGAGCGGCCCGACGCCCTCCTCCTGAGCCGCGAGCGCTTCACGTCGCACGAAGCCGTGTCGCAAGGCGCGGTGACGCTCGATGGCAGCGAGAACTCTTCCGTGCGCTTTGCCCAGTGCTGCCGTCCCATTCCCGGCGACCAGATCGTCGGCTACCTCGGGCACGGCGAGGGGCTGGTGGTGCATACCGACGACTGCGGCGTCGGCCAGCGCTTGCGCAACAAGGACAGCGAACGCTTCTTCGCGGTCGAATGGGCCGATGAGCCCACGCGTGCCTTCGAGACCGGCGTAGTCATCACCGTGCGCAACGACAAGGGCGTGCTGGCGCGCGTGGCGGCCACCCTGGCCGATGCCGAAGCTGACATCACGCACGTGGAAATGGCCGACGAGACCCCGCAGGACTCGACCGACCTGCGCTTCGTGATTGCGGTGCGCGACCGTTCGCACCTCGATGCCGTGCTGCGCGCCGCGCGCCGGACCGCGTCGGTACTGACCGCAGCGCGGACGATTCCGGCGCCCTGACCTTCTTCGTCAGTTCGCCGGCGTGCGCGGCGCCGGGTAGCTCACAGACAGGATCTCCACCTCGTGCGCCCCGCCAGGCGTGATGAGCTTCACCACGTCGCCCTCGCGCGCTTTCAGCAACGCACGTGCGATCGGGGCAATCCAGCTGACCTCCGACTTGGCGCTCTCGGCCTCGTCGATGCCGAGAATGGTGACGCTGCGCTCCTCGCCGGTCTCGTCGGCATAGCGAACCGTAGCGCCGAAGAAGACCTGGTCGCGTCCGTGATGCACCGACGGGTCGGTGATTTCCGCAATCTCTAGCCGCTTGCCGAGGAAGCGGATGCGCCGGTCGATCTCGCGCAGGCGCTTCTTGCCGTAGAGGTAGTCGCCGTTCTCGGACCGGTCGCCGTTCTTCGCGGCCCAGTGCACGGCCTCGACGACCTTGGGACGCTCTTCGTCCATCAGCTGCAGCAGCTCGTCGCGCAGGCGCGCGTAGCCCTCGGGCGTGATGTAGTTCTTGCTGCCGGCCGGCAGCGGGGGCATCGCGCCACCTGCGCCGTCATCGTCGTCGTCCGCATCGGCGTCCGACTCCTTGGTGAATGCCTTGTTCAATGCAGAGTCCTTCAAATCGGAAATACTGGGCGCCCTTGCCGCGCCGTACAAGCGGTTGAGTTTGCCGCAACCGCAATGTCCAAGAGACAGGAGCCCTTGTGATCGCCACCAGACACTTCTCACGCCGCTGCAGCACCTCGGCGAGGCTTCATTTTGGCGTTCTCGCGGCCCTTGCCGGCGTTCTGTTCGCCCTTCCCTTCAGCACGCACGCCAGAACGCAGACCTGCTTCGTCGTCAGCATCCACAGCGGCGACACCGTGACCGCCCGCTGCGGCGACGCGGCCAGTGCCAACGCGTGGCGTCTCGTGCGCCTGCAGGGCATCGAAGCACCAAAGCCCGGGCAACCCTTCGCGGACCAGGCTCGGCAGAAGATGCACGACATGGTCCGTCTCAAGCCGGCGGATGTCGACTGCGACGATCCCACATCCCATGCTCGCGAACGCATCTGCCGTGTGATGGTGACGCCAGACTCGGCGCCCAATGGCCCGAGGACGCTCGACGCAGGCTTGGCATTGCTGACCGTCGGATTGGCACGCTGGCAGCCAGCGCAGGCGCAGCGCCTGTCGCCCCAGGAGCGCGGGCAGTACGAATTCGCGGAGGAAGAAGCGAGAGCCAAGCGGGCCGGCCTCTGGAAGGACTCGCGACCGGCGCGACCTTGATGCAGGCGTGGCGCAATGACCGGCCAAAGAAAAAGGGTTAGCTCGAAAAACGAGCTAACCCTTGAAGAGTGGTGCGGCTGGCAGGAATTGAACCCACGACCCCTTGGTTCGTAGCCAAGTACTCTATCCAACTGAGCTACAGCCGCACAGCTTTCGATTATAGCGTGTTTTTTCGCGCGCCCAAACCTTTGTGATCGAAAGCTGAAAATGCCAACGAAAGCAGCCCGCAATGAGGCCTGTTGTGACACATCTCGCCCACGCTGCGCCAAAGAGGCCCATCCGACCCGGTACACTCCGCCCCGCCCGGAATAGCCTGGGCCGCCGTAGGCAACACGGCGCCATACCATCCAAGGAATACTGAATGAACCGCATCGAACTGGTCGAGAAGATCGCCACCACCCACAACCTGAGCAAGGCCGAGGCCGCACGCGTCCTCGAAACGATCACCAGCAGCGTCGTCGCTGCCGTGAAGAAGGGCGACTCGGTCCAGCTGGTCGGCTTCGGTACTTTCAAGCAAGTCGCACGCGCTGCACGTTCGGGCTTCAACCCCCAAGCTGGCACCAAGATCAAGATCGCCGCCACCAAGGTGCCGAAGTTCGTCGCCGGCGCTGCCTTCAAGGCCGCCATCGACCCCAAGGCCGCCAAGCGCAAGGCTGAAAAGGCCGCTGCTGCACCCGCTGCCAAGAAGGCCGCCGCTCCCAAGAAGGCAGTTGTCACGAAGGCTGCTGTTACGAAGGCAGCTGTCACCAAGGCAGTCGTCACCAAGGCTCCCGCCAAGAAGGCCGTCGCCAAGAAGAAGTAAGACCGACGGTGCGACGACAGTTGCGCAGGCCTGGCCTGACAGTTGTCCGTATCGACATCAAAAAGCCGCCCTCGGGCGGCTTTTTTGTGGGCGCTTGCCGCGCAGCGAATGCGGGCAGCGAAACCCTCTCTGTGAGGGCCCCAAACGAAAATAGCCTGGAAGAGAAACCCTTCCAGGCTATTCGAGAGATGGTGCGGCTGGCAGGAATTGAACCCACGACCCCTTGGTTCGTAGCCAAGTACTCTATCCAACTGAGCTACAGCCGCGCAGCCTTGAATTCTACCCCGCAGAAAGCGCTCTTCTGGCGAGGCCTTCAAAAAAGCTTCGCGGCACGGCGATGCGACAGCCTCAGGCCACTTGTTCGCCGCCCGCCTTGCGCCCCATCAACCTCGCGGCCATGCGCTTCACCAGCAGGTAGAACAGCGGCACGAAGAAGATGCCCAGCGCCGTCGCCGCCAGCACGCCACCGAACACACCAGTGCCGATCGCGGTCTGGCTGCCCGAACCCGCGCCGGTGGCAAGGGCCAGCGGAATCACGCCTGCGAGGAAGGCCAGCGACGTCATAAGGATCGGCCGCAAGCGCAGGCGTGCACCTTCGGCCACGGCTTCGAGCAGCGGCACGCCACGGCGCAGCGCGGCCTCCGCGAACTCGATGATCAGGATCGCGTTCTTGGCCGACAGGCCGATGGTCGCGAGCAGGCCGACCTGGAAGTAGATGTCGTTCGACAACCCGCGCAGCGCCGCCGCGATCACCGCGCCGAGCACGCCCAGCGGAATCACCAGCATCACCGAGACCGGCACCGACCAGCTTTCGTACAGCGCCGCCAGGCACAGGAACACCACCAGGATCGACAGCGCGAACAGCAGCGGCGCCTGTCCGCCCGACAGCCGCTCCTGGTACGACAGGCCGCTCCAGGCCTGGCCCGTGCCGCTCTGCTGCTTCGCGAGGCTCTCGATGGCCGCCATGGCCGTGCCCGAGCTGATGCCCTGCGCGGCCGCGCCCTGGATCTGCACCGCGGGCACGCCGTTGTAGCGCTCCAGCTGCGACGCGCCCTGCGACCAGTGCGTGGTCGCAAAGGCAGAGAACGGCGTCATCGCACCCGTGCTGCCGCGCACGAACCACTGGCTGATGTCGTCCGGTGCCGAGCGGTACGGTGCATCGGCCTGCACGTACACGCGCTTCACGCGGCCGCGATCGATGAAGTCGTTGACGTAGCTGCCGCCCCAGGCAATGCCCAGCGTGGTGTTCACATCGTCCAGCGACAGCCGCAGGGCCGAGGCCTTCAGCTGGTCGATGTCGACCTGCAGCTGCGGCGTGCCGGCCACGCTGTTGGCGCGCACCGACTGCAGGCGCTTGTCCTTGTTGGCCTCGCGCACCAGTTTTTCGCGCGCCTGCAACAGCCGCTCGGCGCCCATGCCCGAGGTGTCCTGCAGCCAGAACTCGAAGCCGTTCGATTCGCCAAGACCCTCGATGGGCGGCGGCACCATGCCGAAGACCTCGGCGTCGCGCTGCTGCCTGGCCAGCGCCTTGCCGGCGCGCTCGACGATGGCGTGCGCGCGCTTGTCCGCACTGGCGCGCTCGGACCAGTCCTTCAGCGAGACAAACGCCATGCCCATGTTCTGCCCCGAGCCGCTGTAGCTCCAGCCGGTGAGCGTGAAGATGGTGTCGGTCGTGTCCTTCTCGGTTTCGAGAAAGTGCTTTTCGATGGCGCGGTTCACTTCGTCCGTGCGGCCCGCGGTGGCACCGGCCGGCAGCGTCGCAATCACCATCACGCTGCCCTGGTCCTCTTCGGGCAGGAAGCCGCCGGGCAGGCTCAGGTACAGCAGGCCCATGCCAGCCACGATGGCGACGTACACCGCCGTGAAGCGCAGCGGCTTGCGCAGGATGCGGCCCAGCACGCTCACGTAGCGGCCCTGCGCAGCATCGAAGCGACGGTTGAACGCGCCCAGGAAGCCGCGCGTGCGCGGCGGCACGCCGGGCTTCAGGAAGCGCGCGCACAGCGCCGGAATGAGCACGATGGCCACCACCACCGACAGTGCCATCGACGCGATGATGGTCACCGAGAACTGCCGGTAGATCACGCCCACCGAGCCGCCGAAGAAGGCCATCGGCAGGAACACCGCCGACACCACGACCGCGATGCCCACCAGCGCACCTGTGATCTCTTGCATCGACTTGATCGTGGCCGCCTTCGCATCGAGCCCCTCTTCGTGCATAACGCGCTCGACGTTCTCCACCACCACGATCGCGTCGTCCACCAACAGGCCGATGGCCAGCACCATGCCGAACAGCGTGAGCACGTTGATCGAATAGCCGAAGGCCGCGAGCACGCCGAAAGTGCCCAGCAGCACCACCGGCACGGTGATCGCCGGGATCACCGTGGCACGCCAGTTCTGCAAGAAGAGGAACATCACGACCACCACCAGCGCGATGGCCTCCAGCAGCGTCCGGATGACCGACTGGATCGATATCTTGACGAAGCGCGTCGTGTCTTCCGCGTAGGCCACGCGCAGGCCGGCGGGCAGCGAGCGCTCCAGCTCGGCGATGCGCGCCTTCACCGCACTGGCGGTGGTCAGCGCGTTGGCGCCGGGTGCCAGCATCACAGCCGAGCCCGCGGCCGGGTGGCCGTTCAGGCGCGTGGTCTCGGCATACGACTCGCTGCCGATCTCCACGCGTGCCACGTCGCCCAGCCGCACCACGGCGCCATCGGCCTGCGTCTTGAGCACGATGCCCTTGAACTGATCGGGCGTCTGCAGCCGCGAGAGCGCGGTGACGGTGGCGTTCAGGTGCTGCGTTGGCGCCGACGGCCGCGCGCCGATCTCGCCCACCGACACCTGCGTGTTCTGCGCGGCAATCGCGGCCGTGACGTCGGACGGCATCAGCTGGTAGCTGGCCAGCCGGTGCGGATCAAGCCAGATGCGCATGGCGTACGCCGCGCCGAAGGCCTGCACCGAGCCCACGCCGTCGACGCGGCTGATCGGGTCGCGCAGGTTGCTGGCCATCCAGTCGGCGATGTCGGTGTCGGTGCGCTGGCCGGTCTCGTCGTAGAGCGCCACGATCAGCAAGAAGTTGTTCTGCGACTTGGCGACCGTCACGCCCTGCTGCTGCACCGCCTGCGGCAGCCGGCTGGTGGCCTGGCTGACCTTGTTCTGCACCTGTACCTGCGCGGTGTCGGGGTCGATGCCCTGGCGGAAGGTGACGTTGATCTCGGCCCAGCCGGCCGAGCTGCTCGTCGATTTGAAATACATCAGGCCGTCGATGCCTTTGAGCTGCTGCTCGAGCACCTGCGTCACGCTGTTTTCCACCGCCTGCGCCGAGGCGCCGGGGTAGTTGGCCGACACGACCACGGTGGGCGGCGCGATGTCCGGGTACTGCGACACCGGCAGCGTGCGAATGGCCACGCCGCCGGCCAGCATGATGAGGATAGCGATGACCCAGGCGAAGACGGGCCGCTGGATGAAGAAATTGGCGATCACGGGAGGTTCTGGTCGTTTCTTAGTCGGCGGGCGATGCGCCCGCCGTGGACACCGGCACCGGCTTCACTTTTTCGCCGGGGCGCGCGCGCTGCAGGCCGTCGACCACGAGGCGATCGCCCTCGCGCAGGCCCTGGGTCACGACCCAGTGCTCGCCCTCGGTGCTGCGCACTTCGAGCGCGCGCAGCTCGACCTTGTTGTCGGCCCCGACCACCAGCGCGGTCGGCTCGCCCTTCTCGTTGCGCGCCACGCCGCGCTGCGGTGCCAGGATGGCCTGGCGCTCCACGCCGGACTCGACCTGCGCACGCACGTACATGCCAGGCAGCAGCAGCCCCTGCGGGTTCGGAAACTCTGCGCGCAGCGTGACCGAACCGGTGGCCGCATCGACGCTCACTTCGGAGAACTTCAGCGTGCCGGCATGCGGGTACGGCAGACCGTCTTCCATGCGCAGGCTCACCTTGGTGCTGGCCGGCGCCATGTCACCCGAGATGAAGCGGCGCTTGAGCTTCGTCAGTTCCAGGCTCGACTGCACCACGTCGACGTAGATCGGGTCGAGCCGCTGGATCGTCGCCAATGCCATCGCCTGGCCCGGTGCCACGAGCGCGCCTTCGGTCACGCCGGAGCGGCCGATGCGTCCCGCGATGGGCGCGGTGATGCGCGTGAAATCGAGGTTGATGCGCGCCGCCTTCACAGCCGCCTGCGCGGCCTTCACGCCGGCTTGCGCCTGCACCAGCGCGGCCTGCGCCTCTTCATGCTCCTGCCTGCTCACGGCGTTGGCCTTGACCAGTTCGCCGAAGCGATCGGCCTTGCCGCGCAGGCTGGCAATGGTGGCCTGCGAGGTGGCCAGCGTGGCTTGCGCCTGCTCGTGCGCGGCCTCGAACGGGCCGGGCTCGATCTCGTACAGCACCTGGCCCGCGCGGACCATGCCGCCTTCTTCGAACAGTCGCTTGCGCACAATGCCGTTGACCTGCGGCCGCACCTCGGAGACGCGGTAAGCGGCCGTGCGGCCCGAGAGCTCGGTGTGCACGGCCACATCACTGGCGTGCAGGGCGACCACGCCGACTTCGGGCGGCGCGTCATCGGTGGTGGAGGCCTGCTTGGCGCCGCATGCAGCGAGCGCGAGCAAGGCTATCGGAAGCAGAAGCTTGAAAGGGGTGGTCATGGCCATCGGGAATCGCGGTGCGGTACGACGCGCACGGGGATCGCCCGGCTGGTTACATTTGCACCCAAATGGTGCATTCTGCCTTCGATGTTGCGTTGCAACCTGAAGGAATCCTGTGTTTGCCGTAGGTGAAATCGGCGGCGGCCGTGGGCCCCGCTCGCGCGCCCGCAGCAGCAAAGAAAAAGGCCGCGCAGTGCGGCCTTCGTCGGAGTGTCTACAGAGGGGGAATGTGTGGTGGTAGGCCGTGAGTGGCTTGAACACTCGACCAACGGATTATGAGTCCGAAATCAAGGCACTCTGTCGCATGTCGTCGCACGATAGAATCCATATAAGTTATTGATTTATATGAATTATTCGTGCGAGATAGTGCAATGCCATTCACCACCATAGATCAAAATTCTGGCAATATTCTGGCAACGAAAAATGAACCCTTGATCGCGGCGCCTGCGCCCGTCGCCAGCGTGGGCCGCCTTCTCAATGCTCTGGCTCCCGGAACCTTCAAGACGCTCCAGAAAGTGCAGCCGAGCGGCGCACTCCAGGCGCGCAAGAGCAGCAGCAACGCCATTTCATTCTTCTGGCGTTACAGCATCGGAACCAAGAGCGAGCGCGTACCAATCGGGCTTTACGATCCTTCGGCACCGCCGAAGAGCCTGACGGCGACCGCCAAGGGGTTCTCGGTGGCCGCGGCGATCCGCGCCGCTGAAGGGCTGGCGCTCGAACACCATGACCACAGACTGCATGGTGGCCGCCCTGCCCTGCTCGAAACCAAGCGTAAAGCCGACGAGGCGGCAGCCAGGCGCGCCGACAAGGTCGGCAAACACACGCTGGAAAACCTGCTTGATCACTACGCCGACCACTTGGAACGGCTGGGGCGGCGCTCGCACCGCGACGTGCGTTCCATCTTCCAACTCCACGTTAAAGGTCCATGGCCCGATGTGGCGAGGCTGCCGGCCAAGGAAGTCACCGGCGAGCAGATCGGGGACATGATGCGGCGCGTGGCAGACGCCGGCAAGGGCCGCACGGCCAACAAGCTACGCAGCTACGTTCGTGCGGCGTATCAGACGGCGCGGGCCTCACGGTCAAAAGCGTCGGTCCCTGTCCACTTCAAGGACTACGAGATCACGCACAACCCTGCAATGGACACGGAGCCAGACGAGAGCCAAAACCGCGCCAAGAAGCAGCCGCTGCTCGAAGACGATATGCGCCGGTACTGGCAGCAGATCAACTCCATGCGCGATTTCAAAGGTGCCGTCCTCAGGTTGCACGTGTTGACCGGTGGACAGCGCATCGAGCAATTGGTGAAGCTTCACACCGAGCACATCAAGACCGATGAGATTCTGCTGTTCGACGGTAAGGGACGGCCCGGCAAGGGGGTTAGAGAGAACCTGGTTCCTCTGCTGCCGGTTGCTGTAGCGGCGTTGGCCGAGTGCAAGCCCAGCGGCGTCTTTGCGATCTCAACGGATGGCGGGGAAACGCATTTGGCAGCCACCACGCTCAGCCAGTGGGCGAAAGATGTGGCGTCGGAAGCTGGCATCAAGAACTTCCAGGCCAAGCGCATCCGCTCTGGCGTGGAGACGCTGTTGGCCAAGGCCGGTGTGAGCCAAGAGATACGCGGGCGGCTCCAGTCGCATGGCATCTCTGGCGTGCAGGCACGCCACTACGATGGCCACGACTACATGGAAGAGCAGCGCGTTGCACTCCGAACCCTATTCAATGTGTTGACCAGCATAAGACCATCGAAGACGCGCCCGGCCGCCGCCAAGCCCTTGGGCTAACACGGAGAAGAGGCTCAAGAAATGTCTTGTCATTCTCATCGGCAATCCCTAGGCACCACTGCATGAACACAAGAAAATCTCCGAAGAAGCAACCCCTCGCGAATCCAATCGGCAAGACGAACGACGCAGATGGGCAGCCCCCGAGTCGTCCAGATTGGAGTTTTTGGAAGCGACGTCGCTACTGTCGGATTTGGCAGGCAGCTCTACTTTCTCTGGATGTGGAGCCATCGCGCACGAACCGAATCAAGCTAGAGAAGTCGGAGCCTGTTCGCTATTCCGAGTATCGGAAACGCCGCGAAATTCTCATCGTCAACCGAGGGCATCACTCGCTACTGGACCCCATCGAACATTTAAGGGCGGGAGATAGAGAGGGTGAGAAATACATTGACCTTTCCCAAGTTCTCGACTTCGCGCGGCAGCAAGACTGGTCGATAGTTGAGGCATTCATCCAGGGTATGGAAGGTAAGCACATCGAAACCAGTGCGCTCGGTGCCGGCATTCAAGACATCGACGAAGACGAGTTCGATATGCACGAGCTGAAGAAGGGGGACCGGTATTTGATGGTGCGAATGGGGGCCATCCTGATCCTCCTTGAAAAGTGCCTCAGGTCTGGAAAGGAGGTTAACCCCCATCGATATCTCAAAAAGGATGACTTGAACTACTTGGCTTTAGGAAAGGAGATCGAGAAGATCATTACGGACGTAGCTAAGAAGAAGGATGCCCGCTTCGGATTTGAAGGGAATCGAAGCGTTTTTTCAGATGCCGTAAAGGCGTTAAATACGTTCTTCAGCACTGCAAAGCGCTGATCTGGGAAGTTGCGCCACCGGAATTGGGAAATTGGACTGCCTTACCTGGGAAGTTCATCTGAGACCTGAGGAGTTCGCATCTAGCTGGGAAGTTTGCTCTTTGACGCGTTTGCTTCCGTTTCAATTGAATCCATCGCGATGCTGATGGGTTCGACGGGACTCATCGAAAGGTTCAGCAACTACTTTCACGAGGAGCCCGCAGTGGCACAAGAACTCCAAGCCCTTCTTCGCAAGAAGAGGGTTCTCGAACTCACAGGGCTGTCCAACAGCACCTTCTATGCACTGATCCGAAACGGCTTGATCAAGCCGGGCGTTCCGGTGGGATCACGCATTAAGGCTTGGCCGGAAAGCGAAGTTCAAGCATTCATCGACAGCTGCATCACTGCTCGCGATACGGGAGGTGCACGATGAGCACAGCCCCTATCAACCCAATGGCGCACCTGGCCTGCCTTCCCGAGGGGGTAACCGTGTTGCACACACCCACCAGTCTCGGGACTGAGGTGGTGACAGCGGCGATCAAGGAGGCCGCAACGGCTGGCCAGAACTTCGGCTTGAAATTTCCGCCGTCGCCAATTGTCAACGTGCTGGTGTCTGGCAGCGCACGCGAGGTTCAGCGCGCGGAAGCCTTGCATGCCGGCAACGCACTCGGTGAAGACGCGGCCAAGGTCCGATTCGTACCAGTTGGTCTACGCAAGAACGTCGACTACTTCTCCCAAGAGGGGCAATTTTTCCTGCAGGCCGAGCTCTGCAAAGAGCGCGCCGCACCCGAGACATGGGTGTTCGAACAGACATTGGACGGCGAAGTTGACTTTCTGGTTGCCGATGCGTTGTGTCGGCTGCGCGTGATGGCCAAGGCAACGCACTCATGCGTGGTTGCGATTATTGCGTGTGACCGACTGCGCGAAGAAGCCCGCATCGCCGATCTGGTCGATGAGTTCATCAAGATCGAAGCGTGTGAGCCCGATGTGGATGGCGGCGTCGCTTTCTCGTTCGATTGCACGGCCCTTCAGGGGCTGCAACACTTTGGCCTGGGCAAGGTCATGTGCACGCTCAAGTTCGGCGAGGATTTCCGTTACGAGCGAACATTCACGCCATTCGTCGCAAAGAGCCTGCTGGATCGCGCCATTCGCACGCTGCACGTCAACGACTACAAAATGGCCGCGATCAGTGAGATTGTCGATTTAAACAAGTCCAATGTGTCGCGCCGTCTCGACGGGTGGCAACCGCGCCGCATTCCGATGGCCGAAGGCTGGCCAGACCAGCTCAAGGAATACTTTGCAATGGGCGGCGGCAAACGCCGCGCTGCGATCGAGGACAACGACGACAGCGAATCCGACGTCGATGACGACGACGGCGACATCGACGAAGAAGGCTGACCGACTGCCTATCGACGTGTGCAGCAAGCTTCACGTCTCACGGGCGTTGCGCTGTGTCGCGGAATGCGCGCAACCAGCGCAACGCACGCAACGCCTGTCGATCAGCTCGTCAGCTGTAACCGCTGACTATTTTTAATTCGAAGCTCGCCGGTGGTCGGCGAGCCCTTCGAAGGATCCCCCATGCCTTTCATCATCATCGGCGGCCGCGCATTCCGCGTCGTCTATGGCTTCGACCGGGTCACGCTCTGGTTCGATCGCGCCGAACTCCCCATCTCCGAAGCGGAGCTGAAGGCGCACTGTCACGAACTCGCGTTCATCTGCGGCGACATGAAGTTCAATCCTCGTTGGAAGTCCTGCATCTCCGTTTACCAGCCGAGCTGTAAGTTCTTCCGCGTACTGCTCGCGGCGCTCGGTACCGAGATAGCCATTTGCATCAACTACGTCGAGATCGTCCGCGACTTCGTGCCGGTACTGGCTCCGAACAAGGGCGTAGTGCCGCCGGGCTCACACCACTCGCCCGCAGATGCGCGTACGGCCGTCTTGCATCTGCGTGACTGGTTCTTGCGCAGTGCCATTGTCGGGCGTCAACACCAAGCCGTGGTCTATAGCCATGGTGCTCTCTTCTACTATGGTCGTCGCTGCGAGAAAGACGGCATCACGAAGAGCGCGAACGTGTTCGTCGTATACGGGGACAAGCCGTCGAAGCAGTCCGGTGTTCGTTTGAGCAAGAGTTCTCGCAACGAAGTGTCGTGCCTGCACACCGAATGGCGTGCGAACGGCACGCCGGTGCTGGCTGACCTCGGCATCTCATGCATCCAGGATCTGCTCTCATTCGACTTCCCCGCATTCTGGACGCGTGAAGTGAAGCTGCTGCGCATTCCCAAGCAAAACACTGCTCTCGGCCTACTACTTCCGGGCCAGCGAAACAGCAGCAGCCGAGCGTATCGAAAACGCGCAGCTGCGCTAGCGCCCGAGGGCTGCAACGTCATCGTGCTGCAGAACGCGCGGACCACGCATCGGATATCAGCGTCGGCGTTTCTCAAGAAGCTAGGTCGGCTGCCCCTGCAAGAGTGGTGCGCCGAAGTCCCGGCAATACCGACCAAGCACCGTCAGCCATAGCCGCTACGCAGGGCTCAACTGCTATAGATACCGAAAGTAGATCGGAAAGACCGTCAATCAGGTTGGAAATCTCCGTCTGTTCAATCTCTTCATCTACATCCGGAACCATGAAAACACAGTGCTTTTTCAAGAATCGGCACATTTCTTCGTTCTCCTACCATGTCCAAAATCTCTCCGAAAAAGCGGAACCTCACCCGGATTCCAAGCTCTTCCGCAGCTCCCCAAAGACCAACTGGCTCGAGTGTTTCGTCAGCTCTTCGCACTCCTTCTGGCTCCATCAATTCCGCTGCTTCTCTCGCTCCCGCGTCGTCTTCGCTCCCCGCCCAGGCGCCTCGTCGCACCAACCAGTCGTTCGAGCTGAGCCCTCAAGCAAAAGCCATCGTCCAGACCGATGCTCGGTATGTCGAGGGCATGGCTTGCGCCGGCAGCGGCAAAACGACGGTCTTGGTGCATCGTGTGGCGCATCTGATGGCCAAGCGCCAAGTGCCGGCATCCGCGATCTTGGTGCTCAGTTTCTCCAATGCCACGGTCTCTGAAGTCCGCCTGCGGTTCACCCGTTTTGAAGGCGAAGAAGCCCGCGAGAATGCTCCCGCCGCCAACGGCATTGACCCCGTTGATCTGCAGAGCGTGACCGTCAAAACCGCCCATGCGTTTGCGCGCCAAGTCACCCGGTCGATCTCTGGCAGCCGCAATCTGCCGAGCCTATTGAAACCTGCTGAGATCGTGGAGTTCATGACGCGCGCGGCCACCACCGCTCGAAAATCTCTAGGCAAAGACCGGACCATCGCAGCGGAGCGCCGTCTCCAGTTCCTGGCGTGGCTCAAGTCACTCACGGCCTCTGATCTCAAAGCAGCTCACGCGCTCTTCGATTTCGGCACCGCCACAGACCAGTCGATCAAGAAGTTGGTGAAGCTCGAGAGATTTGCCCCCCAGTTCGGCCCCTACAGGTTGGCGCTTCAGCTGCTGCGGCTGGCCTATCAAGCGATCAAGTTGGAACATCGAAAGATCGACTACACGGACATGCTGGTCGATGCGCGCACGGCGCTTGGAGCCCGCGACGGAACGACCGCACTCCACGACATCAAGTACATCGTGGTCGATGAGTGCCAAGATAGCAGCCTGGCCCAGCTGCAGCTCATTGCGGCGCTGGCACGGCGGCCCGGTGTTGAGCTGATGGTGTTGGGCGATCAGCAGCAGTCGATCTTCCGGTATGCCGGTGCGGCGGCGGCGGGCCATGCGCTATCCGAACTGCTGCCGGGCGTCGTGAGCATGCCACTCTCGCGTTCATATCGCGTGCCGCAGACGGTGGCAACAGCGACTACCGCGATGCTGCGGCATGGTGGTCTGGTAGACGTCCCGACCATGACCGGTCGACCCGGCGGCAGCAAGCCGGCGCTGGCTCATTCTGCTGATCTGGCTCGCCAGCTTGCGGCGGTCGCCAACGACGTTCAAGCTCGACTGGCCGAGGGTGTAGCAGCCAGCGACATAGTGATTCTGGCTCGCGTCAAATCGACTCTCCGTGAAGTCGGCGCCGCGCTGTTGGCTCGAGGCATTGATACGGATATGCGCGGCACCGTCCAGAACACCGAGCACGCGCTGCAGGTTCTCCGGCTCGTTCATCTGGTCGAGCTACACGAGGCTGCTCAGCCACTGACGCTCCGAGCATTGCGCCAGCGACTCAGACGCGGCCTTGCCGTAAAGGCATCGGGCCAGCAGTGGACCGATGCACTCCAGCACTTGCATCGGGCTGGCCGTGGGTCATCGCTTGAAGGCCGGTACATCAGGTGCGCAGCCATCTATCTCCGGCTCATGGGTGGTGTGCGTGCAGATGCGGACCGCCGCGCCGACGTGAACCGGTGGGCTCCGCTGTGCCGCGACCATCAGACCGCAGATGAGATGCGCCAGGCTCTGGCGAGTATCGCGGACTCACCGCGGGTCACGCTATCGAGCATCCACAAGGCCAAGGGCGGCGAGTGGAAGCACGTGTTCATCGTGGGCGTGGCCGATGGCCAGATGCCGAACTACTTGTCTCGAGGCAAAGACGCGTTGATCGAAGAACAAAGCCTGCTGCATGTGGCAATGACCCGCGCCTCCGAGACAGTGCGCTTGTACTGTGCACCGGTCCAGCATGCACGCAGCCGCCAGAAGTTCGACCGGCTGAGCCAGTTTCTCGATCACCCCGAGGTACTGCGGCATTTTGATATTGAGGACCGACGTTGACGACGTAGGCGAGGCTGCGACGCCGCGATCTTGATAGCGATGGCATGGCCGGCTGTGTTGGCTAATTTGAGAGCGAGTACCAGTAACTCTCAAATTCAGACCATGCCTCAACTCCCAGCCTCGTCGAAGAAGCCAACCACTGCCGCCGCCGCCAAGCCTCGTAGCCCATACAACCGTAGCCCGTATCGCGAGAAAACGGTGGCCGTACGTGTGCCCGAATCAATGCTTCCTCAAGTTCGCAAGATGCTGAGCCGGCGCCGAGATCAGACAGCGCGACATGTCAACGGCGAAACCAAAGTCAAGCCGAAGCTGAAGCCAAAGCGCAAGCTCATGGGCAATGTCTCGAGCCTACGGAAGGATCGACGGTGACTAGAGCACATGCACGTCTTTCGATGCGCCGCAGCGCTCGACATCTCCTGCCTACAGCCGCAACCGCAGGGTCCAGCACAGTGCCGAGTGTTCGTTTCGCTGGGCGGTTCTTCCCACTGTCGATGGCGGAGGCTTGCGAGCGCTCCGCGAAAGCGGCTTTCAATGCGCGCAGCTTCTCGCGGCTTTCTTCACGGCTGCGCTCGTGTTCGGCCTTCAACTTTTGGAGAAGACTTTCGGTGTTCGTCTCAAGCTGTGCTCGCTCCTCAGCAGTCAACCTTCGGTCTGTCGTCGTGTATGCCGCAACTCGTTGCTTCGAGGTCCAACCAAACAGTTTTGCGCAGCACTGCGAGCCGTAGAGCTTCAGACCTTGGTCAGCTTGAATGACGTGGATGGCGCGATAGACACCGTGGTTGCACCCTGGAGCTTGACAGCGAATACGTTGCTCTTGCTCAACCTCCACCACCGCCAGAAGAGTTGGTTCAGCCATGGGCCGAGCCCTCCCGCAAAGCTGTCTGATAGGCCTTTGCGACCTGTTCACGTTCAAAACTCACGCGCTCCCCCTCGTCCCGATGAAAACAAAAGGCTGTAAGCTAGTGTAAACAGGCGTACAGGCCTCAGGAGGGAAAGATGTTCAGGTTGTTGGTGATAGCCGCCTTGCTCTTTGGTGCCTGGAAAGGGTACGAGCACTACCAGGCCAAAAATCTTGCTGGGCGCGCGCCTGCCGCAGCGCCATTCAGTCTCACCTCCACGAGCCAGCCCTCGGCTTCGTTCTCCTGCGACGGTCGAAAATACTGCTCGCAAATGACTTCGTGCCAAGAAGCCACCTACTTCCTCAAGAACTGCCCAGGCGTGAAGATGGACGGCAACAATGACGGCGTGCCCTGCGAACAACAATGGTGCCGATAGAAATGAAATCTATGAGAAAACTCACAGTCGGTATAGCACTCGCAGGATTGAGCAGCGTGGCTCTCGCTGACGCCCCACAGTTTCAGATGTTTGCCTCGGACTTGAACAACGTTCTGAGCTGTAAGTACACGAAGACCACACCACCTGACGAGCTCGGCGGCACTCTCTACATGTGTATCGCGGGCAAAGCTGAAACGGCCAAGGTGTTCATCAACAAGGACGAAAAAACCGGCAAGGTTGAGAACCTCAAAATCATGTGGAATGATTGGTTCAAGGAGGCTGGCTACGGCGTTCACCCCGATAAAAAAGAAGCCACTGGATTTATCAACCTGCTGAGCAAACGTCTCACGCCAGCGCTCACCGCTCCGATGTTGAAAGCCTTCGAAGGCAAAGCTACCGCTACTTTCTCCTCTGACGCCTGGGACGTGAAGTACACCTACAACCGTGGCCCAGCGATTGACGAGCGGTTGTTTGTCTTCACGCCGAGGTAGACCTTTGTTGATTGCGGTATGACCCCCGACAAAGCTTCTGAGCTCAAGAAGAAGATTGCGCAACTCAAGGGCCTCATGACGGCCTACTCCACGGACGGTAGACGACCAGAGCAGCCCCACGAGTACGAAGAGCTCTACCGCGAGGTGGCACTCGACCTGGAGGACGCCAAGTACGGGAACCCCAACCCGTATAAGTCGCTTGAGGTCTTCTATGGCTACGTGCGCAGTGAAGAGCTCAAGACGTATGCCTCCCGACGAACCTGTATCAGCAAGCTCTACGAAGACTTGCTCCTTGAGCTCAGTCGCGCAGAGCGGCAAGAAAAACCCTCGAAGGTTTGGGCGAAGGCAAACGATGCGATGGAAGGCGAACTGACGCTCGTGCGCGTTCAGTGGCTCAAGGCACGCAACTTCATTCAGAGCAACACGCCGGACTTCGAAAACTCAGTCAAGGAGTCGATCAGCTGCGTTGAATCGACCCTACGAATCTTGCTTCAACAACCGAAGGCAACGCTTGGCAATCTGTTGAAGGAGGCGAATCTTGACAGCGATATCGAGCGCCTCATCAGTCAAGCCTATGGCTACGCGAGCAACAGAGACGCAGTGCGGCACGGCGGCACAAAGCCCTCAACCCTCACGAAGCTCGAAGCAGAGTTCTTCCTCGAATTCGCTGGGAGTTCAATCGCGTACATAACAGCTCGATTGAAGGGCAATGGAGGAAGCGATGCTTGAAAAACTGAAGAGGCTTTTTGGCAAGGCCCCTCCCCCGCACAACATTACGTTTAGCACAGCTCAGTCGGAGCGAATCGTTTCGCTCATGGTTGACGCCATTGAGCTCCAGCTCACCATGGCGGAAGTCGGCGAACCTTCGCAATGGACAGCGAAAACACGCTCGACAGTGTTGGGGTATATCGCTGCGGTAGGCGAAGCGATGACCAATGACCCAGGCGGGCCAAAGGCCATGTTGGTATGCGTTCAGTCCGCACAAAAAGTTCTGAGGAACACATTCAATCCCGAACTGATTCTGAACGATTTTGAAGACCTGAACGTTGCTCGCGACACCTACTACGGCGCTGGTGCTACCGCAGGTTATACAGACACACCACGCCTTCAGCAGAAAAGGCCCCTGATTGGGCTCTTGGCTGCGCTTCAGTAGGTCACTGTATGGACTGAATTGCCTTAAACGGGTTCGACACGAATCCCGAAGGCTTAGATTCATAGGAAGTACAGCCAGGTTAGATTTTAGATTAACAAAGAGGAGATTGCATTGTTTAAGTATTCGAGGGTTGCCGCTGGTTTGGTTATTGCGCTTTCTATTTCGGGTTGCTCGAAGGGATTGGATAGAAAACTAGATTTTTCAGGCACAGCCAAAGACTTGGGCGCCAGTTATGGCGAGGCAATGGCAGAGGCAACCGCTGATCAGCAGAATGTTATGCGGGAGCGCTTTGTAGAGTCGCTAGGCTATTTAGAGAGCCTCTTGAAAAATAGCAATCCGTTGGCTACCGAGGCAAATAAGGCGAAGCAGAACGCTGCGGAGCTAGATGAAATCAAGAAGATGACGGTACGTCAATTCATGATTCACTACGTGGGCAAGCAGGAAAAAGCTCTAGCGGAAGCCCAGCGTGCTGTTAATTACTTTGTCAATGAGAACGGCTTAGAGTTGACAAAGCTAGACTTGGAAAAGTTGACTCCATCAGAGATCACGGAAGCTACTCGCTCAGTGGAGCTCCAAGGAATTATCACGCTCAAGAATAATTCAAAGGACTTTGATTTTGATTTTCGAGGTTGCCAGCTTGCTTTGAGTTTAGATGGGGTTGAGGCAAACAAATTGGCCGACACGAATGATTGCAAAAAGTGGGAACCAATCATCAAAGGGGGATCGAAAGAGTTCACGTTCACCCATTCCATAAAGGAATTCGAGCAAACTCAGAAGTTTGCCCGCCTTCTTCAGAATGAAGAAGAAAAGAAAATTACTTGGAAGTTTGCTCCCTCAGGCGACTCCTATGTAAGGGGAGCAGCTGGACAGGTGTTTCAGGTGAACGCGAATGAACTGGCGGCGTTTGAAGCTCGGGCTACGAAAGCCCAAGCCGATATCGCATTGCTCCAGAAGTAAGAGAGTGCGGCCCCCGGCAGCCCCTCTGTAAACCCACTCCCGTCAGTGACGATTGCACTAGTATTTTTGATTGAAAAAGAGACAGAAATTGAATAGCTCAATCCAGACAAAGTACCGGTCTGCAGTACTTCTCGCGGCAACATGTTTGACGCTGGCACTCGCGGGATGTGGAAGCTCCGAAGTAAGTGCGGTGAAAGCTGCTGCCTTACCCCAAGATTCGACACATACATACGAAACGGCGCTATCCAAGAGAGAGTCGTGCAAAGACGACGACTGGGCCGTTTCCACCGATGAAGCGAATCGAAAAGTAGTTAGCTATAACTGTGTACTCAAGGATGGTGCCGAACTCGTCGAGGCTCTGCGCCTCCAAAAACTAGCTGACACGAACAAGGAATATCAACTCTACTATTCTGGGCTTGCAAGTACTCTTGAGCAAATCAAACAAGGGCCAGCGAGTAATCGGAAACTGTTGAGTGAGGCCAAGGCGAACCTCGACCAAGCAATGGCCGACTACAACAAGGAGATGGACGAGCTGAAAGACGATCCGATCAGGGCCATGAAAATTGCTCAAGTACGAAATGAGATGGGTCCTCTTGCGAGTGCTAAATCAGCTGTGAGCCAAGCTCAGGAGCGCCTGAAAGAGGCCGAGGAAAACCTTGAGTCGCGACTGGCCGGCATGCAACGTGAACGGGACCGCTTCGAGCGCGCAGAAAAGGCCGCCATCGAAGAGATCAACAAGACGTACGAAGGGACCACCAAAGCAAACGAAGTCTTCACGTGGTTCGTGAGGGATGGCAGCATCACACCCGCGTGGTCTGGGGTGGAGTTGTCGAAGAAGGACGGAAGCGTCGCGAAACTTCGACAAGATTGGTCGTTCACGATGCGCCACTTACTTCAGTACCGTGGCGTAGAGCACGTTCGCTCAGCTCTCAATGTTCCTGCGCACGTAATCCCTGGTCAACCGCCAGTGGTGGAGTCCACCGCCATGAAAGCAGCGCCGGAAGCAAACCGGCCAGCAGGGGCAAAGGGTCAAGCTTGCTACGACGCCAAGCTCAAAGAATTTCGTACTGGTGAAGGTGAAGAGGCCCCGGTCAGCAACGACATGATGAATGAATGGCGCGGTGAATGCGGGTTGCCCGCAGCATAAGGACTCGCTCTAGAAGGCCCAGTCCCAAGAGCGAGGCATGAGTCCGGTCTACCCAGCCGCTGCGCCAGGCAACCAACCCACTGTTTCAGGAGGCCCTCCACGGAGGGCTTTTTCATTGGCTGAAGAGCTAGGCCCCATCGGCCGTTTCAGACATACTGAACTCAGGTGTATCAAGCTGTACAAGAATGACTTCAAAGCTCCCCCTCCTCTTCGCTCTCGCCGCTCTGTCGCTCAGTGCTTGTGAGAAGCAACCTCCCCCGAAGCCCGCAAAAGCCAAGTTCGTCTACCCGGCAAGAGTTCAGGTCATTAAACCGATTGCTGATGGGCCAGGCGTATGGCAACCCCTGACGGACCATTTTCATAAAAAAAGCACGCTGGCTGACGAGTACCCGGCTGAGTGGGAAAGCATGGTCAAGCTTGTTGCCGTCTCTGCCGTCATGAACAACAAGAACTGCGACAACCTCGATTTTCTATCCCCTATGGGACTTGCGAACCACACAGCGTTTCGAGTCGGTTGTATCGGGAGGGACGGTAAGTATCGAACTTACGTTATGGCTCGCCATGTGGATTCTCAAGCGAACTTCACCATGGAATACACCAAGTAGCTCGCAGCCATGAGTAAACCCTCAGCGCTGGCGCGCTCTGCGGAAAAGCTCGGCATTCCATTCGAAGAGATTTCGCTTTGCCGAGGCCCTGAGAAGGGTTGGACGTGCCCCCAGAGTGGAGGAGTTCTGAGCGTTGAAGAGGCGGTGCTCTCCCACTACAAAATGGACGGCTGGCGCGGCTACAGCGGTGAAGGTGGACTTCTTCTGAACCTCATAAAAGCGATGTCATTCAAGGAGGTGCCCCATCGCAACCGAGCGACCTACATCGAGGCCCTCTACTACCAAAATGTTGCCTTCGAAGAAGACCGCTTCGCGCCGGCAACCTTGCTTGAACACGTCTTGAAGGCCGACCAACAGAGTGTCGTGAAGAACTTCGAGGTTATGGCCTATCGTGAGATGACAGTGGAGCGGTACGCAGGGATCAGAAGCTCTGAATCCACCTCAATGCTCGACTTCTTCCCGGGCCTTGAGCGCTGGATGTTTGTAGAGCTTCTGGCGACAGCCGGCAACGCGCTGATTCACGCAATCGCAAGCAAGTTTGCGGAGAGCCCCTATGAATATCGCAGAGGTTGGCCTGACATAACCATGTGGCGAGACGGTGAGCTCAGGTTCGTGGAAGTCAAAGGGCCAGGCGACAGACTCCACGAGAGCCAGAAGAAAATCATTGCCGAGTTCGCCAAACCCCTCGGACTTCACTTCACCTTGGCAAGTGTCATTGAATGACAAACGAAAAAGCCGATTGGTCCAAGGCCGCGATGACGCTGGAGATAACCACCTTCACCCTGGAGGAAATCGGTTCACCCCACGCGAGCGCCGTGTTGCTCCAGCACTTCGACTCCGAAGAGGGCCTTAAGTCCTTCTACTGGGCAATCCCCACTCAAGCTGAGAGAGAACAATTTTTACTGGTGTGCGCCAAGTACCGGTACATGGTCAAGGAAGGCGACTGGGTTTCGACCGTGAACAATGAGAGCCGAGTCGTTGACTATCTGACGAATTCAAACAAGCTCCTGGCTATCTTTGCCCTCATTGAGTCGTTAAGCAATGTCAAGCACATGGAGTTCTTCGATTGGCTGAAGCTCCAAGGCAATTTCCCCATTGAATCGAAGAAGACCTTGAATGACCTCCACCAGCTCTACAAGGTGGAGCATGGCTCAATCAAGAAAGTTATGAAGTTCTTCGAGCGCTTGAGCGCAGACCACCAGGCCAGACTTTGTGGCCTCCTCACGAAGCATAAGCAACCCATGGAGAACATAAAGAAACTCGCCCAGTTCTTGTACGACATGAGAAGCAAGTTTGCTCACGAGTGCAAACCAGCAGTTTCTATCCACTCCAACGATCACATTCAATATCTGAGCAAAGACTTGGTGTTGGTCAAAATTACGATTGCCGACATCATGGAAGCCTTCGAGTTGGGCCTCATTGCGCATTTTCGTGAGCGTCCGGCGACACCTACTTGACGCCAGAACCCCAGCAAAACGACCACGCTGTGGGTTGCCCCTCGCCGCTAGCGCCTACAACGGGCGCGCAAGGAAACCACGCCTTTGCCTAGGGCGAAAATACCTGGCAAAATTTAGCTGACGCCAGCAGGTGTTAGCGGGGTTGCCTCCGAGATTTTTCATCTTGGTGCCCCCTGACCAGTCCAAGTCCAGCACTCGTTCCTGGGCTTTTTTCTCCAAAACGCCCCTTCGTCTCTGACGTTCCGTCGCCGGTACGCGCTCCGCAGCCATTGCGGTTTCGCTGCCGGCTTTTTTGCGTCTACCGCTGGGTATCGCGAAGCTGACATTCTCGATACCTGGCCGCGCGCGCTTCTTTTCCTGAGAGCTTTTATGGAAAAACCACAAGATTCGCCCGCGACCGCCTTGAAGAGCGGGCAAGAAATTCAGAATTCCGCCCTGTCCGCCGCCGCCACCGAACCGACGCTCATCGGCGCCGCCGCCAAGCCGTCGAATCCGACCGCTGACGCGCCGTCGGCGCTCGCCAATGGCTACATGGCGGCATCGCAATCGAGTGCGACAGCGGCCGCCTACGCGCTCGACGAAAAAATGTTCCGTGCGGCCGGCGGCACGATACCGGCGAGCCCCGTGCAGATCGCGGAATTTTTGGCCGTGTTCGCTGGGAAATTGGCCGTCGCCACGCTGGAACGGCGGCTCATCGGCATCCACCATGCGCATGTCGAGCGCGGCTTGGCTTCGCCGGTACATGACCCCGTAGTTAAGAAGACCATGGCCGGCATCAAACGCACATTCGGCGTGCGCCAGCGCCGCGTCCGGCCCATCCTCAAAGACGACTTGGTGGCGATGATGGTGATGTCCGACCGCCAAAGACCGAAGAAAGCCGCGCGTGACAAGGCGCTGCTATTGATCGGATTCGCTGGCGCATTCCGCCGCAGCGAGTTGGTAGCCATCAAGCGCGAACACGTGACCGAGCACAGCAACGGCATCGAAATTCTGCTGGTTCGTTCCAAGACCGACCAGAGCGGGGCAGGACGAACCGTCTTCATTCCGCAGGCTAACGGTGATCGCTGCCCCGTGTTGGCGCTGCAGGAGTGGCTGACGATCTCCGGCATCGGCACTGGCTACATCTTTCGCGGCGTCGACCGTCACGACCGCATCGCCGATGGACCACTGACAGCGCAGTCGGTGGCGTTGATCATCAAATCTGCCATCGAAAAGGTTGGGGGCCACGAAGCGGATGTGTCCGGTCACTCCATGCGAGCCGGCTATTGCACGCAAGCGGCAATAGCCGGGCTCCAGCCGTTCCAGATCAGGGAGCAGACCGGTCACACGTCCGACGCCACGCTCGCGCGCTACATCCGGCCAGTGGCGAAGCGCAAGATACCGTCGTTGCTGTAGCCATACATAAAGATGGTCTCCGGCCGGCCTGTGATCATCTGCCTAGCAGCGGTTACTGCCGGAGGGAGCCGATGAACGGACTCACGCTGCCCAATACAAAGCCGACATTCGACTCGTCCACACTCACGGGCTCGAGCGGCAGCCGCACGAGGTCGTGCGGCCGTGACAACTCCACGAAGTAATGGAATTCATGCCTGCGACCGCCTCCCTGCCATCCGAGATTGCGGTCCCGCCCCTTGCGGACCTTCGTCGGGCCATTGGCGCTACTGGGAAGCTGCCGCTCAACGATCACTCATCCCCTTCGCAGCCAGTCCGCCGCAACCGCAGGGTAGGCGTCACTCCCGCCAGCAATCCGCTCCGGCCTGATGAGTATCCTGGTTGGCCCTCCACTGCGAATACAGCCTTTTTCAAGCTTAAGACCCTCGTGATTTGATAGAGCGGCTCTTGCTCACCAAGTCAGCGCCTGCTACGGCTTTCGGTAGGACGCACTTGAGCGGGAAGTCGGGACCGCACTATATCCGTTCAGGGCTAGGAAGTAGTCAAGGTCGAACTGGGAAAGCTTGCAGGTAGGGCCAAGTCGGATGTCATTGACCAGTGGAGTGGTTGAGCCCTTCGGGACTGGCTCGTACTCGAAGTACGTGTAGATGTCGTTCGCTGTGCAGCGTTGGTGGACCTCCAATTCGTTCCCGAAAGTCCTATGTTCGTTACTCGCGTTGGTCATCAGCATCGGGGTGTACACGAGACGCTTCTCAGCTTCCTCACGAAATGCATCATTCTTGTAGAAGGTTGAATAGCCGGATAGCGGGTAGAGCGCCTCGGTCATCGCGACATCGCGATCCCCGTCCTTGCACTTTTTCAGGTATGCCACCACGACCCGCTGCACCTGGGCCGTTTGATCGTTGGGGTCATAAACGACCGGCCACAGACCAACCTCCGGAGTGCCAGCGTGACGAGACGGCATGCGAGTTGGCTGCGCGAATACGTCCGCATTGAACCCGATGGCCACACCTGAGCCGTCAGCCGCGTACGCCCGCCATTGGCTGAGCAGATCCGGCTGGGACGACATACAGAAGACGAAGGGATGAAGCTTATTTATCTCAAGGTGATTCCAGAGGAAGGTCAGATCGTCCCGGCAGCTCGGATCGTCGTACTGCGTAAAGACCCGGCCGATTGCGTCGTGCGCCCACTCCACTTCCTTATGGTCGTTCATGTGCCGCGCGTCGCACAACCGCAGCTTCCGTGACTTCAGGATGTGGAACAGAGATTCGACGGAGCAGTAGTGATAGAGCGTTGCCATGGTCCAGTTTCCTAGATGTCGATCACGATCCAGTGCTTGGCGACGTACTTGAGCCGCTGCGACCTACAGTCCCCCAGCCGCCTTGTCCGTCCAAGCTCCGTTGGGCCAAATCGAGCGCTTGCCGACGTTCTTTCCCCGCGAGGACTCGCCGGAAGTCATGCTTGAACCAAGCCGCCTCTAGCAGAGGTTCATTGGATTCAACGCGGTAGCTGTGACCAGATCGGCATGCTGTCGATGGTAACGGGTACGCCGATCACTCCGGACGCAAGTAATCGATCACAAACCACCAACCGACTGAGCATGGTCGAGCGACTTGTGATGGAGATGCAGTGGTCACACGAGGCCATGTTCTTCGAACGACCGGTGATTGCCGTGAGCTGCCGTTCAGGCCCTCGATCACGAGCGACTGGGTCCAGTCTGAAGTGGCCTTCGGCAACAGGCCGCGATGTACCGCGCCATCAAAGCCGCCCAAGCGCCGACGCCGCAGCTTGGCAAGAAGCGGCTAGATCCTTGGCGAAGGTGACAGTCAGCACAGCGGGAAACTGCGGAAACTCATCTGCGTGGTGGATCCCGTTAACAAACTGCACCACATCCGATACCGTCACCATCAAGTTCCGGGAAAACGTGATGTGCGCAGGCGTGGCTGTGAACTTCTCTTTGCCCCGCGATAACAGAGCCGTCAGGCCGTACTGCGCACTAACACCACTGGAAGGGCCCAGGCCCATCGCAGCAGCGGCGTGGCTAGCCAATGTGTGACGGTTCGTCGGCTGACAGTCTCGCCACACTCGCGCGAAATGCGAAACGATGAACCCACTATCTATAGCGCCGCCGGGACGAAACTCGGAGCCACTGCGTGCCTGCAGGCCTTGGCTGGAACTGGCAATAAGATGCACGACGTTGGTCGGTGCCACGCCGGTCCCGACTAGGCTCATGAGGGCGTCGGCAGCGGTAGGCGTCAAGTGTGCGACGGCCTGCAGGCGTTGACACAGGGCCTGCTCCAGTTCGAACAAGGCGCTGTTAATGGCGGCCTGCGGGATGTCCGGAGAAGCCAGCGACAAGGTGATTGTGGAAAACACGCTTTGCACGTTCGCAATCAGAATTTCGCCCGGCCATTGCGGAAACCAGTCCGGCAATGGGACCGGTGAAGACAGCTGCGGAATCCCCAAGGGTCGCTTCGACACGAGGACAAGGCTGAATCGTTGATGCTCGGCGACCAGCTTCCTAGCCTCGGGGGTGCACCATGCTCGGTTGTCCCGAATAGTCAGACCCAAATCGTCGGACACCCCGTTGGCATCCTGGAAGCGATTGGCGACGACTGGGGCGACCATGATCGGATGCCCGGCAAGACGGCCGGCTAGGTCAGTGGCCAGCTGTTGGCGCGAATTTGTTGCTTCGATCCAGAAGACTTCGATCTTGTCGCTCTGCTGCCGGTGAAACCTCAGAAGCGAATCGGCAATGGTGTCGGGGCTGAGCATGGGCAACAGTGAGTTAACGGGCGACACCGACTGCGGCGGAAATGCGCGCGAGCAAGGGGATTTTCGCCCGGACCTGATCATCGACCAGTTCGACGAAATTGCTTTCCGCCGCGCTGGCCAGAAATGAGTTGCCGGTATAGGTGCCGAGGCCTGATTCCGCCAGCATGGAGTCGACATAGCCTTGTGCATGCTCGAAACTCGTGGAGCCCGCAGCATCGCTATTCACGGCCAGGTGCCGAAGGAGTTTGTAGGCCGCATGCAGCCAGGGTCCTTGCTCGATGCTGGCGTCGGAAAGTGCTTCGCTCGCCGCTTCTCGGAAGAACTTATAGTGCGCGCTCCTACCGATGGCGGCGACTGTCAGTTCCTCGGCTGCGTACTCACGGTACAAGACACGCGTCAGAAGCGTGGCACTCGGGATTGCCTTACGCTTGATCAGCCAGTCAACGATGTCTCGCAGCAGATTGACCGCGAGGAAGGGGTGCCCGCCGGTCTCTTCGAAGACTGCATCCACGAACGAGGTATCGAAGGCCAACGTCTGCTGAAAAGTACGGCGCACAAGTTCATGAAACTCGCTCTCGGGCGAGCCCACCTCGTGGCTGAAGAGCGGGTAGGGCTCCTGCTGTACATAGGCGCTCAACTGATTTTGGTCCATGAAGATGAAATGCGCGTTGGGTTGCTGACCTAGCAGGACCAGTAGATTTTCCGTTGCGAACTCGACCAGTTGGTCAAGCAGCGGCTGTACTACCAAGGTCCGGGCATCCTCGCTGCGGCGCCCCATAACCTTCAGTCTGCCGAACAGGCGGTCGTACTCGTCTACGATGAGAATAGAGCCGCGGTTCTCCTGCACGCCCATTGGTGCGGCCCGCGAGACGATGCTGCGTAGGAAGTCGCGCGGCAGCGGTGCAGCGCGGTCGAGCGCGTCGCAGACTTCCTCATAAAGCATGCGGCTGGCCTTATCGCTATCGGTCATCTCACAACGCTGGAACACCGCGTTGCGATCCGCAATGCCGCTGGCGAGTTCGCTGACGCCTGTGGTCTTTCCGCTGCGACGAACACTGCACCACAGTAGCACCCCCGTGCGCGTAGACAAGGTCGTCTGCAGCGCTCGGACGCTGGGCCGCTCAACGCGGAAAAACGGCAACTGGCCGGGGCTCTCCAACGGGAACCGTTCCGCGATGTTGGTCTTGAGCGGCACACTTGGTTGGACCACCACCGTGTTCTCGTAAAACCGCAGCCGCAAGCGCGAAAGCAGAAAGCCGGCGGAACTGCTGCCCTCTGCGGGCATCGGCACGACAATGTCGCGGACCTCTTTCGTTGGAAACGTGCCCTTCCAATATTCCTGCACCGCTTTTGGGGTCAGGCAGGCGATATATCCCAGCTTGGCTCTGCGCTCGATCTGATACCGCAACAACCCGTCTCCACCCAGGATGGCAATTTCCAAAGGCTTGGTATCGCTCGAGTCCGCCGGCGGTCGCAGCGTGAGGTCGATTGAGACGTCGTCAATATTTACCTGAGTTGACGTCACCACCACCGCATCGACGCTGCTCTTGGCGGAGGCGTGGTCCAGTTCCTGCACGAGCAGTTCTAGCGGGCGCCCCAGGATCGATGCGATGGCCTCCAGGTCGATGCTTTGGCCCAGTAGACGGAGGTCGGCCTGTTCCAGCAACGGCAACACGTGGACCCAGGACTTGGCGGTACGCGCCAGCAGTTCCTGCGCATTGAGTTCGCCAAGCCGCGAGGCAAGGAATCCTGCAAGGATGCCCCGCAGCATGCGGGAAGTCACCCTTCGCAACGCACGGCAGCCCTTTGGCTCGGAGATACGCGACGAATCTTCGGCATAGATTTCGACCGGCAACGCAAGGAACGAGCGTAGTCCGCCCAAGGCCTTGGCCACGGCCGCTTCCTGCGTGGTTCGACCTTGAGAAATGACTCGATCAAAGCCCTTACCGAAGATCTCGCTCGAATGCGCTTGAATTGCCTTGCCCACCGCGTCGAAGGCTGCTTCGGGATGGCTATTGCTGCGCTGCAATTCCACTGTGTCGGCGACGATCACTTTGAGCTCGTCGCGGTAATACGTTGACCATTGAAAAATGTGCCACTCGCTGAGCTCTGCGAATCTGCTATCCAAGGAAGCGATGAACTGCTGCAGACGGATCGGATGTCCAGGGTAACTGGGAGCATCAGACTCCAGGTCCACGGCGGCGACCTTGCCACTGCGCTGCAAGCGGCTGTCGAGTTCCTCGCCAAGCATGCGGCGCTTTTTCGGCATGAATCTGCCGATGATCTCCTTGATCGGCTCGTGCAGTCGCTTGATGTCGACTTGGCTGCACTGCTGAAACAGGCTGATCAAATTGTCGAACGCGTCGTTGTATTTGTGCCGAGAAATCAGCTCCTCGGCTTCAGCTAGAACTGCCTCTATGGACTTGGTCATTTCGGTCAGTATTCGAGGGTATAGGGAGCAATCGAACAAATGGAATACGCGGCTGCAGCAACGACTTTCTGCAAGGCGTAGCCGAGTCGGCCATAGCGCGCGCGAGATCAAACGACCCACCGCACCATCGCACAAATGATCTTCTACGACCCAGCCTATGGTAATTCAGAGGTCAGGCTTGAAGGATGGAGCCATGCCACTCAAAGACAGGTCGCGATGCGGCCGGGGAGAGGCCGCTGGTCACCATGCAACACCTCTCCAGGTACCAGTACTCGGTAGTTGATCAGTGTTCCCTAGAGAACGACCCCGAACGAGTAAGTCCTGAATTCCCGGTACAGGATCATGTGGGACACGAAAGCCGTAGCCTGCCAATCTGGCAGAGCACTTGCAATAAGCCCGAGGAGTGCTTTGGCCGGCATCGCTGCGGTTGGTACTGACACGTCGACGTTGTTGTAGTCCGCATGGCCGTTTCGATAGTGGCCTTCAACCTGGAACCGCAGCAGGTATGGAAGATTGTCCTTGAGCGAAAGCAGCAGTTCGCGAGCATTCCAGACTCGCGGGGCCACCCATGTGCATGGCAGGTCGTCGATGATGGGGTGGAGTGAATCGAAGCCTTCGGGGTGCTTGTTTGTGGTCTCGCGATCGCGGCCCGGGTCATGGGGGCCAAACCCCGTGCCATTCCAGGCGCAGAGCCCAACGTTCAAGCTCTTGTAGTGCACGATCAATGACGCCTCGGGCGCGAGCGCGGTCCAGTTCTTGTGAACGTAGAGGCATTTGAAGGCAAGCTCTGACAACACTACATTGCGGCGCCCGGTTAGCTTTTTGAGATGGTCGCCGAGTCGGCTTCGCAGGTTGTCTGCCTTGCCAACGTACACCGTGATGCCTTGCTTGTAGAGGACATAAATGCCTTGCTGCGATTCGACCTGAGCGATGTGCGCCACGTCCAAGGGGGCGAGCGTCAACGTATCCAAAGCAGCCAAGAGCTGACCCGACAAGGCATCGATGATGTCAATCTCGAAGGGAGCGTGAAAAGCCATTCCAGACAGCCCTAGGCTTGTTCGCCAGCTTGATTCGCCGGTTGAAGCACATGGGCGGTGCCAGGAAATGACACGCTGCGAAGATGGTTGGCGACATCTCGCAGGATTTCGTCGGAACTCTCTTGACGAGGGGGCAGCCGCTTGGCCCAAAGCCTTCCAGGGTGCAACGTGTCCCAACGCGGCCGCACGCCTTTCTCTCGTCCGCTCCCTGGCGTGTGGTTGCCGAAACCGTCGAGAAACTGGTTCCACAGGGGGTTGAACTTCGCCACGAGCAGTGATTCGCCGAGTGGAATCCACACGTCATCGACGATCAAGTACCTGCAAAAAAAATCCTCGAGCTTCAGGCTTGGTGCTACACCGTCGGTCGCTTCCCTTTGGACGGCGCGAATGCTAGCCGCATGCTCGGAAAGTCGACTTCGAAGTGCGGTGGTCTCGTCTTGCGAAGTGATGTTTTTGCCTTGCCGCGAACCCTCGGGCACAGCTTTGCCGACATAGAGCGGCGCGTCGAACTTGCCGTCTCGGTTTCTGATCGCGATGGGCTCGTAGGCTGGAAAGTCGCCGACATAGTAAATCGCGTAGATGCCTGCGCCGGCGAATTTGGCAACCTCGCCAAGTGGGTGCACGGGCGACAGCAGCATGGCTTCCGCCACGCTCGCTCCGAGGTTGCGTTTTTCGAGAGGGTTGAACGGGATGACCTTTTCTAAAGACGGCGCACCCTTCTTCACGCTTTCCTCCGAATGTCGGCGCTGGCCCGATCCGCGAGGCGCATTTGCGCTCTCATGAGTTCTTCGGCGACGCTGGCCGCGACAACCCTTCCGAGGGCGACCGGCACCGCGTTTCCAAGTTGCCTCATCGTCTCGGTCCAGGAACCATGGAACACGTAGCCGTCGGGGAAGGTCTGAATGCGGGCAGACTCGCGCACCGTGAAGTACCGCACGCTTCCATCCTGAGCCACAAGCATGTTCTCCCCTCCGGGTACGCCGTGATTGCCCGCCTTTAACGTCTTGGCGGGGAGATCCAGCGGACTGCCGGTATGGCCGGGGTAACTGCGGGCGCCCGGCTGGAAGTTGTGATCCCTGTAGTTGCCCGAAGATCGCTGGGGATCCGGCAGACCCACGAGAGCGTCGCGCACCGTGCGCCAAGGGGCCAGCGACGGACGAGGGCCAGCGGCAAGCTTGCGCACGCGAGCGGCCATTTCCGGAGGCACTGCCGGGCGTGACCGTTTCGATACTCCGTGACGATCCCAGTAAGCGCCGGAGACGTACTGGTCGTACAGCAAGGCTTCGTAGCTGTGCGTTTCCTTCGGGAAGGCCCACTCTACGCCTTGGTCATGCCTGAAGCCGACGATGAAGACTCGCTCGCGGCGTTGCGGAACACCGTAGTTTGCGGCGTTGACGAGTGTCGTGACGAGCTTGTACGTCAAGCCCTTGCCATGCCGGGTGCCGGAGGTGCGCTCCTCTTGCAGGCGCCGAAGGTGATCCATCCAGTCCTCATTTTTCCGACTCGGAACCTCCGGAAATTCGAGCTGGAGTTTGATGTACTCGAAATAGTTCGCGAAGCTCGACCGGGTAAGGCCCTTCACGTTCTCCACAATGAAGCACTTGGGACGCAGCCGCCTGATGATGTCCACGGTCGCCGGGAACATGTCCCGGTTGTCGTTGAAGGCACGATGCTTTCCGCCCATCGAAAATGGCTGACAAGGTGGGCCGCCCGCGACCAGCTCGATGTCCGTCGGAATCGAGGACCAGTCCACGGCCCGGACATCGCCTTCCGTGAGGGGCCAATCCGCTACCAGGGGGTAGGCCCTGGCTTGGTTCTCGCGGACGGTATCGCATGCCCACTTGTCCCACTCGACCACCGCCAAGGGCTTGAACCCAGCAAGCGACGCGCCCATCGCCAGGCCGCCAGCGCCAGTGAAGAGTTCCACTGCTCTCATGTATATTTATCCAGCATTTTTGTCACCGCGAAGTATGCCGCGAGTTGCTCCGATTGTCGCCGGTCGTTGTGCAACGCCGACGCCGTTCATGGATCCGTAAGATGCGACCATGGACACCCTGTCCCCTGAAGCAAGGTCGCGCCGGATGGCCGCGATCCGCCCCCGCGATACCAAGCCAGAAATGGTCGTTCGGCGACTTGTCTACGCAATGGGTTATCGCTACCGGCTTCATCGGCGGGACTTGCCCGGGACCCCGGACCTCGTCTTTCAAGGGCGGCGGAAGGTCATTTTCGTACACGGATGCTTTTGGCACCGCCACGCCGCTTGCAAGCTCGCCCGGTTGCCCAAGTCGAGGTTGGAGTTCTGGGTGCCGAAGCTGGAAAAGAATCGACTGCGAGACGAAGCAGCGCTTGTCGAGTTGGCGAGGCTTGGATGGTCGTCGCTGGTGATCTGGGAATGCGAAATTCGCGATCAAGATCGTCTGGCACGCTCGCTGCGAAAGTTCCTTGACGAGGGGTAAGCAAGGCCTCCTGTATAGCTATGAGCCGTGCTTTCAGTCCTCGTCGAGTAGCGACTTCGGACTAATCAAGGTGAGTTGCTTGCCGAAGCCCCGCAGCCACCAGCGCAACTGCCGGGATTCGACGACAGAGGCCCGAAATTCGTACTGACCGTTCACTTCCACCACCTTTTGGTCGCTGGACAACGGCGACTCCTTCAGATGCAAAGCCGGTTCAGCAGGCAATCTAAAGACCAACTGGATAGTCTTGCCCTGACCAAAGCCGAAACGTCCTTCATCGTCATAGCGCTCCAGGTCAAAGTCTGGTGGACGCTCGAAGCTGATCCCGGTGTCCTTGGCGCGGTCCATTCTATGCAGCGAGAGTGACCGGTCGTCCTGGTACCCGTCGAAGCGGCACGCCAGCAGCAGCCGCGCCCCCTGTTGCGCAAGGCCCAGCGGCATCACGCGGGCGGATGTTCGTCGACCGCTGGCGTTGCGGTAGTCGATCTCCAACCAATGATCGGAGTAGAGAGCATTGCTGACGTTTTCGAAGATCCCCTCCTGCAGCACTGGAGGTAGAAGACGAGGGTATAGGCTGACCACCCGGACCTTGTCCAACCAAGGGCCAGGCTTCCGCTTGTCTAGTGCGGATTGGCTTCGCAGACGGGCCTGATCGAAGAATCCCTCCATAGATTTCATGAGTTTTGCAGGCAGGATGCTGTGCAACTGCTGCTCGGCCAACGTCAGTAGCACGGATTCCTGCTCATTGAGTGTCGGCAGCGCGAGGCCAAAACTCTGCGGTTTCCAGGAGTAGCCGTATGGGCGCGAGCGATCGTCGCGTTCAATCTCGAAATGCTCGCTAAGTGAGTCGAGCTGCCGCTGCACAGTCCGCAGGTCACGCACAAATCCAGCTGCTTCCAACTGTCGGTGCAATTCGGGGGCAGATATCTTCCGCCCGCGAGGAATTCGCTTCAGGATTTCTAGGGACATCAGCAGTGTTTCAAGATTGCTGGCTCGCTGTGGCATGGATGGGCTTGACGTGAAGTGCAGGGAGGGGGCGGTGCGTCCCGGGGAGGCCTGACTGGTGCCAGGCTGAGCATCGAGAACGCCGTTGAAACATAATGTAAATCGAGGGCTGCCGCCATGGTGCTGTTGCGACACAAATTGTCGCTTGGTAGGCAATCATTCGCACACGCCCCGCCCAGTTTGCTCATTGGCAATCTGGTAGGGCGTTGTCGAATCAACCTAGAGGAGAAACATGATGATTCCCGGACCGATGGACCACCTGAAGGCCAACGCTATAGCCCTCGCTGCAGGTGCAGCCCTGGTGCTGTTCGTGCAGGCACTGTCACGGCTCCAAAGCGACGTCGAAACCCCTTGGTCGTCGTTCTGGGAGCGGTGGAGTTGCGAATAGGCGGCCATCAACAGACGCCGTTGTGTCGGCGCGAAATCTGGCTTTGGCATTGCGCCTCTGCGCGTTGCAATTCGCGTGCAGTGGAACGACACGCGCGTACTTCCCGGGCCATCGACATGTCCGTCCCCGGCTGATTTCCGTCTATCCCCCTCTCCGGCTCTATATCGAGAAACGAGCCAATGCCGATCACTTCACGCGGCACCACCGATGCCGCTGGCTACACACAGTGATTTGCTTTTTTTCTAGCTTTACGCGCAAGGATCTTCTGTGACAAACGAAAAAAAAAGAGCAATGACCCAGTCGGTCAGCTTTTGTCCCATCTGGGCGATGGAGGCCTCAGAAAAAGCGGGTCGGATGCTTGGTGAAATCGGCCAGGCCAACACCATCCTCGGCAAGGTGTCCACAACCGCCCAAGGTGCCGCGATCAAGGGTGGCTTCGCCGCAGAAACCTGGCATGCCGAATCCTTCAACTTGGACGCGATACTCAAAGACAAAGAGGTTCGCGCCTTCACGGACAACTTTGTCAAGACGCCCCTCGCAAGAAACGATATGACCCATGACATCGTTGTCATGAAGGGCGATGAACAACTGTTGGGCGCGCAACTGAAATACTTCAAGGACGCCGATGCAACGCAAAAGGCGTTTCGCTCCACCAAGGACGGCGTGCACAAATACCAGAACAGCGATCTGTTTCTGGGGCCGTCCGATCAGATCGAAGGTGTGAGGATCTCCGCTCAACGGGATGTGTTGAAGAACCAGCAGACCCGCCCAGAAGTCTCGCAAGCAGCTCAAAAGGTCCGGGATAACACCGCCGGACATCTGGATGCCGGTGGCGCGCAGTCCACGCCGTTGAGCAAGCAAGATGCACAGCATCTGGGAACTGCGAGCAAGACCGGCAAGGACCTGCATGAAAACATGCAGGCGGGCTACATGAACAGGGCGACCGTTCAGCAGAGCATGCGCGCAGCCGGTTCTGCCGCAATCATTACCACGGTGATTGCAGGGAGCATCAACACGTTTCAGTACCTGAGGCAGGCCAGGGACGGTCAGATCACCGCTGAACAGGCGACGTTGAAAATCCTGCAAAACACGGCGATTGCCGCAGGCGATAGTGCCCTTAAGGCAGGGGTGGCAAGTGCCAGCGTCAGCGTCGCGGCGCGTTCCATGCCGGGGCTGTTTACCGGCACAGTGTTCAAGCGCAGCTTCGCAAATGGTGGCGTCGCCGCAGCGGCGGTCTGCGCCGTCGACCTCGTGCAATGCCTGGTGATGTTCTCCGTCGGCAGGATGACCCTTGAAGAACTCGAAACGCGCACGGGCAAGAATCTTTTCCAAGCTGGGACTGGGCTCACCGGTGCCGCAGTGGGAACAGCGGTAGGCGCCCTGGGCGGCCCAGTGGGCGCATTGGTTGGCAGCATCATTGGTGGATTGATTACCACGCTGGCGGCGAGTATCGCCTTGGACAACCACATCGAAAAAGACTTCCAACTCACGCTCGCGAGCACCGAGCAAGTGGTCAGCAGCGGCATCGATATGCAGGAGGCCCTAGGCTATCTGCAAGTCTCGCAGGTGTTCTATGCCGATTTTTATAAGGGCTTGTATCTTTCCGAGCGCCACTTCGCCAGTCAGATGACGACCATGGCGGCTCAAAGTGCCCGTTTGCAAATAAAAATCAAGAATCTTTGAGGAAACCAAAATGACTGAGACGACTGTGGCGATGCAGCGGGAAATTTTTGACCAGCCACTGGAGGGGAGGCAGCTTCAAGCGGTCGATGCGCTCGTGGAGCAGCACAAAGGCAATGCAGCCTTGACCCAGCAACTAGCCCTCGATGCTTCGCGCTTGATTGCTTCCAGCCAGGAGCGTCTGGCCAAGCAATCCGGTAGTGGATTTTTCAAGCGCTTCGTCAGCAAGATCAATGGCAAGAATGGCGAGAATCAGTTGCAGAACCAGGTGGACATGCTGCAAATGCAGCGATGTGCTTGGCATTATTTGAAGCAACTTCAACATCAAAATCTGATCAACGCCCAGGCCATCGCGGTGATCCGAAACAATCTGGGGTCGATGAATGATGTGATCATCGAAACCCGCGACTTTCTCGAAGAGGCGATTGACAAGATCAACCGTCGCCTTAAGCACGTTGAAAATAACGCTAGCTTCCATAGCTGGTCGTTGCATATTGAGGCGAACAAGCGTCGATTCAAATCGATTCCTCTCAACCTTCTGGTAGTGCACCTGACCTATGACTTCATGCGCAGCCACCGCGATGTGGTGCTGACGTCCAGCGACATCAACCATTTGCTGGTTACGCTAGAGAAGCTTGGAGTGAATTGTGACGAGAAGACCTCGTTGCTCAGTTTCATTAGCGAACTGATCGCGCAAATAGAAGTCACCGGCGTCGACCGCTATCGCACGATGATCGAACTGGCGTTCGATGATCACTCGATCGCTTCGGGATTCATTCAGACGAACGTCTCTGGCATCGGATTTAATGCGCTATATTTTCTGTCCGACCAATACGAAAAAATCCTCGATTTGACCGAGGACAGCGAGCTGTGCCGGAATGACAAGGACCGAGAAAAGATCATTTCCAAGCTCTTTGGGGCTGAGTTTTCTGGCCTCTCTGCCATCTACAGCATTCGAGATTTGATTGGTGAAGTGATCGGTGGCAGTGCGCTCGCTATCGATATCTACAAAGAAACGAACGGGCTCAATTTGATCCTCAATGAGCCCGAGGAAGATGAATATTCCGAGCCCGTTTCGCTCACTTCATCTCTGCCGGAAATTCGTGCTCATTCTTTCTTGGATAGTGCGGTCAGCAATGAGGACCGATATAACTATCTGCGATTCTTTGCACTCTGTATCGATGCCTCCGCGATGCAAAGCCAATTGGGGCGGGAATTCCTTACGCAGCTTGCCGATAAGGCCGGTCGCCCGGAACTCTATGGGGAGATTATTGATTTAGCCGATAGCCCTGAAAGAAATGCGCAGTATCTACCCGGCCTGCAGGTGCTACTCAATGATGATGACAAGGTTTATACATGGCTCTTGGACGCATTCTTCCTTCTGACGCTGTGCCAGAAGAAGATTGAGAATCCGCAGATGTTGCGCATACTCGGCGTCCTGAAGCCCGCCCAATTCAAGGAAAATCTGCCTCGTCTACTGACGCTCATAAACGAGAGCGATGAAGTCTTGCAAATGGACGCTATTGTCCAGCTGATGGCGCGAACACGAGGTTGGAAAAACATCGTCGGCTACCGTGAATTGCGATTTGAACGATCCTACGCCGAGACGGAGAGAGAGCTTAATTCCGTTCGGAGAGCCGCCAACTCGTTATATATGGACCTACTCAAAGTGGGCACTCAGGCGTCAAACTACTCCGTCTTTATTGGCTCGTTCGATGGCGATAGTTTCCTGGGTAAGCTGGGTTCTGCAGTGGGCGGCTCCGCCTATTCAATGGGCCGTAGCTCAAGCCTCTCCAGCCTCAATGAAATGCGAGAGAAGGTCCGCAAGTTCATCTCAGAGAATTCAACGCCACTGAACACGGCCAATCGCATCGCAGCTCGATTTAATATGCCGGCGATTGGTTTTGATAATGAAATCTCCTATGCAAAATACGAGCTCGATAACTCAGCCGCGAACGACAACTGGTTCAATGAGTTTGAGCGTTTCGAAAAGCAAATCAATGATTCGCTGAATGCTTTCTCTGGGGCTTGCTCTGATGCTATCGATCAGCTTTCCTATTTCAAGTCAGGTGAGTTCAGCAAGTCAGTAATCGAAATAAGGGAAAAGAAGAGGGCGGAATTCCTGTCGCGGCAGCATCAGGAAAAATTAGAAAAGCAATCTGTCGTGCTCGAGAAAAACGGAGAGCGACATCTTTTTCGAATTGAATGGGAAAAAATCGAAAATCCACCTTGTGACCCCGACAACGTCAGCCATATAAAAACGGATGGCAAGGTATGGCTTATTGTTGACACTAGTGGGACTTTTTATCGCAGCGAAGATCGACAGCACTGGCAGACTGTGAGACCAAGTTCTTCTGACGGGTTTTTCCGTGTGCGAAACGTATTTTTCATCAACGGCAAATGGATCGCGCTGTCCAATCACGGCGAAGGCTTCTACTACTCCCTTGACGCCTTGGTCTGGCAGCAAACCAGCTTCCCCGACCTTCCATCGTCTTATGGCTATAGGGAGACCGAGGATGTTGTTTTTTTTAATGGCTTGTGGGTATGGAGATTTACCGAGCGCACCGAGTTTTCATATGCGGAAAAAGGTTTTTTTTACGACTCAGAGAAGACGTCCACCTATGAAAAAGCGTGTTTTTATTGCTTAGATCGACTCGATGGGCAATGGCAGAGATGGGAGTCTACGCCACAGCTGCCTGAAGGTGTGGAGGTGGAAAGCGTGCACTCCGTATTGAAAAATGAATGCTTGTTGATGTTTTGCAAATACGACTGGAGCTACGTTCGTGCAAAAAGGAAAAATGGCGATGTCTTTTTTGTAAAGTATCACACCCCGGCAAAGGGATGGCGCAACTGCACATGGGGTGGAAAAGATGAAAAATACGGAACCTCGATTGTTACGCAGATGGGCGACAGACTGATGTGTCTCCGATCAAATGAACTTCTGACCTCTGAAAAGGGCTACGAGTGGAAGCGTCAGTCTCAAGATTTTTACGTCGATAGTAGCTTCCATCTCGAAGATGTTAGTCTTTTCTTTTCAAATAGGAATAATAAAATTAAATTGAGTGGAGACGGGAGAGGTTTCGAGGAATTGATTCTTGAAGACGGTAATTGGTGGCACTTGTGCGCCAACAATCAGGGGCTTTTAAGCGTTTACTCCCCCAATTCGCATGAAACTTTTCTGCAAAACGGAAGAATTATTTGCGAGGCCGTGGCGTGAGCGATCGTTTCTAGGGAGCTTGCAAAAGAGGAAATATCCGAGAGACGGACTTTTGGAAAATAGAAATTCCAGATTATTCAATTTTTGCGTCTGAAATTGCTTTCCGTTTTAATTGTGATAGAATTAATCGGCTGATCTTTTTCAAGTCGGCTGATTTTTTCAAAAAACAACGATTTTTAGCTGTTTTTTGTTGATTTCTATCGAATTTTAGTCTTTGGCCAATTGCGCTGAAGCTCGGTTGCCAGCGGTTTTTCTACCGTCGCGCATCACTTTTTCTGATCGTTTTTGACCGTTTTGTCGGCTGCCTTGTCGTGGCCGGCGCGTGCGCGTCTGACGTCGCCGTCCCTCTCTAACTCCCGGAGCTTTTAATGACCGACACCTTGTCCGGTGGCGCAGCCGTGCCCGAAGCATTGGTTGCTGCGCCTCTTGTATTGCCGTTTACCGTGCCTGAGCACCCCCGCAATGTGGCGTTTCGCCAAGCGCAAGCGGCCCGGATGCTTCAGACCCTTGGCGTGAATCTGCATCGCTTGGTCGATGGGGATGCCTTCCAGCGTGCGGCACGTCATGTCCAGAACTTCTTTGCCCCTGAGCTTGGAATCGCCGACACCCGAACTTGCTCGTTCGATACCCCGCGCTTCTTGCTGGCTGCCGATCATCCTGCTGAGCCCTTGATTGACCCAGTTTCGCTCACCGCCGAGATCGCGGCTCTGACCGTGCCGGAACCCGATGGCGAATGCGCGGTGGCTCGAAATTTCGCTTGGCTGACGGAACTGCTTCACCTGACTCCGGTTGAGCGCAAGCTCTTGCTCTGGGCGTACTGCGCCGAAACGCAGCATCCGGCCGTGCTCAATCGAGTGCTCGGATGCGTGCCTTGCGAGAACTGGGCTGATGTCATCGAAGCACTGTCAATCCTGCTGGAAGAGCCAGTCATTGCGGTGGCCGAGTGCCTAGTTTTACCGTGTCGACTACAGGCCATGCGGTTGATCCTGACTGAGACGCAGCGAGCGCCATCAAGCCTGTCCCAGTGTCTGGATGCCAGCGACACGCTGATCGAAGTGCTGGAGACCGTGCACCGATCCAAGAATGCATTGATCTTCGACCTGCTGGAACCGCGGCTACCGCACTGGTCGCTGCAGCCGCAAAACGACGTGCCGGATGCAGCGCTCCTCGAGTGGTTCGACCAGCCAGTGGCAGACGTGTTCATCGCCAGCTTGAGCGGACGTCCACTGAACGCGGCCAATATCTCGGCGGCCATCACGTGGCTCACCGGCTGGCAGGTGCCAGATGCGCAGTGCGAGCCGCTCGCTGGCCATCTGCCGCTCGACGTCATTGAGCGGGCGGTCCAACGCTGCTTCGTCGAACACGGCCAACGCAATGAGCCGGTGACGGTGCTGGCATTGATGCAGGCACTGTATGCCGCTGCCAGCTAGTTCGCCAGTTGGCATCCCGAACAAGCGGTCTTTCAGGCCGCTTTTTTTATGTCTCGACGTGTCCATCCGGTCTGCAGGTTGAGGACCGGCACACGTCCATTCCGATTACTTCATCACCGCCATCGAAAGGAAAATCATGTGCAATCTTCTGGACCCCAACATTCGCAAGCACCGTTGCACGCCAGCGGCACCGCAGAACGTTCAACCGCTGTTCGCGCTTGGCCGAGCACTGGCAACGCCAGGCGCTCTGGAACTGCTGGAGAAACACGGAGTTGGCCCCGCGTGCTTACTGGTGCAGCATCAGAGCGGCGATTGGGGCGACGTCTGTACGGATGACGCAGCTAGCAACGTGCTGGCGCTGGCCGACGGTGGCCGCATCTTCTCCGTGTACCGGCTGCTCGACGCGGCGACGCTGGAACGCATGACCGAGCAAGAACGGCGGCGCACGCCGACCGTGTGGTGCATCACCGAAGCCGATCGGTCCAGCACGACTCTGCTCTCCCCCGATGAGTACTGACGTGGCGCGCTTGGCGAACACCGGATTTCGTGTCCAGCGGTACCACGCGGCGCTCACTGTCGGTAACGTGCTGACGACCAAGAGCCGACGTCTCGACCCTGTGGCGGTTCACATGCGTCAGAGTGAGTTGGACAGTGCCTGTGCATTGCACTGTCTCGCCATGGCGCTGGTGATCCTCGACGTGGCGAAGCGCAGTGCATTGCTCTCCATGGCACATCGGAAGTACGGCGTGGCGGCAGACCTCTATGCGGTCCTGGGCGACAGCTGGAATGAAGGTGCGTACGCGCAAGACGTGGTGGATGCGCTCGAAGCGATGGAGCTGCCAATCACAGTCCGGTCGGCGGACGGCTTCGACTGCGGCGTCGATGCGTTTGCAGTGGAGTCACTCAGAAAGGGACAGCTGACCTTGCTGGCGTACGAGAGCTTCAAGGACGGCCGATACCGCCACTTCGTCCTGGGCGTCGGAAGCGGCGGCCACATGGTCGGCCAGAAGTTCACGGTTGACTCGTTGCTCGTGCTCGACCCCTCGGCTGACGCACTGCCGTTTTCGTGCTGCAACGGGATGCTGAAGATCGACAGACCAATCGACTTCAAGCGCCGGCGCAAGTCGGTGGAATGGCGTTACGAAAGTGCCGGCCACAGCGAGCCGGTGAAACTGATGTCTGCGATCTCGGTCGTCAGCAATAGCCGAGTCCTCGGTGGCGAGAAGGCTGCGAGCTGAGCACGGCTGAAGTCGAAAAGCCGTCTCGACGGCTCCGATGGACGTGAAGCCTCTTACCGGAGGCGTCGTGTCGACGACGTTCTTTTTTGTCCTGCGGCGCGGCGGATCGGCGCAGCGGGGTCCGCCCAGTGCGGCTTCAGGTTCGTTCGAATTGGAGCAACCAGTTCCGACAGAGTGATCTTGAGGACAAAGCAAATGATCGAAAGCGTCATCAGCGACGGATTCGCGACACCCCGTTCGATTCGGCTGATCAATGTCCGATCCACCTCGGATTTGTCCGCTAGCTCTTCTTGAGACAACTGACGGTCAATTCGCAGAGTCTTGAGGTGCTTTCCCAGTTGCAGTGACACCGGATTGGTCTCGCGCTCAAGGCGTGCGGCGGCGGTGCTGCGCGATTTCGAGCCGGATTGCGGTGGTGGAGCGGACGGCGTCGCCGAGCGGGAAGCGGTTGTCATCCGTGGCGAATCTGCCCGGACGTAGCACGAACAACCACGCAGTATGCGCGTCGATGCATATACTGCACATGAATATGTAAATCAAAGCTGCTCGCTAGCTGAGAGCGGGCGACTTGAAAGTCAACTGGAGGAGAACTCGAATGACCGCTCTCGTGCATTGCCGCGCGTGTGGCGAGCCGCTGCACGCCCTGGCCATGGCATGTCCCCACTGCGGTGCTCCGCAGCCACACGCCGCCGGCGGCGCCGCCTCGAAACCGGCCGGCGGCCCGTTTCTGGCCATCGTCTCGTGCGTGCTCGGCGTTTTGACGCTTTTGGGTCTCCTGAGTGACGGTAGACCAGCCGACCGCGACGAACTGCTCGGCGGCTTCTGTCTTTCGCTCATCGCCATCGTCTGTGGCGCCCTGAGCATTTATCACCAGAAACCCGGCCGCGCAGCTGCCGTGGTTGGTCTCGTGACAGCAGGCATCGCCCTGCTGGTCTGTCTCGCCAATCTTTAACAACAGAAGAGGAGAACTTCGATGACAACGTTCGTGCATTGCCGCGGCTGCGGCGCACAGATTCATGAAACGGCGCCGACGTGCCCCAAATGTGGTGCACCGCAAGTCGTGGCGACCGGAGCGACCGTAGTCGCGCCATTGGCCGGTACGCCGAGCGAGTACAGCCAGATGGTGCCGTGGTATCGCCGCCGCTGGTTTTTGATCACGTCGTTTCTGACGATCCCTGTGGTCACCGGCTTGATCGCGCTGACCGGCTCGATGCACTACGACGCCAAGGGTTTCGTGAAGACGTTCCCCAAGAATTTCAAGACCGGCATCATCATCACATCGGTGTACTACCTGTACACGCTGACGACGCCGATCGGATCGACGCAACAGATCCTGTGCTTTCTCATGACGCTGGTCATCTCGCTGGTCATGGGGTTCAAGCGATGAGCGCGCTCAAGAGTTGGAGACGTGTCATCGCTCCGTTGGTGCTGGCAGGCACAGCGATGCTCGTCGGCTGTACTGACGATTCTCTACCTACCTGTACGGACCCGACCGCTCAGAATTTGCTCAAGAAGATTCTTGTCAATTCGGTCGCGAGAGGGCTGGACCTTTCCACTCGTGAGCCTGGTTGGTTGGAAAAGGTCGAGAGGGCGACGGAGGTCAAGTTGACGATGGTCCGAACGACCGGAACCGATGAGGAGTACCGCAAGCGTAGTTGCGCAGCTCAGCTCCAGATGATTGTGCCGAGCGGCACTGAAGTCTCGTCAGTCGAGTACACGATTCAGCAAACCGACGACAAGAAGGACCTGCTGGTCGAGATGAGAGGGCATGACTACCTCGTGCTGTCTCTCGGAGTAATGACCGGCGATGCGGCGTTCAAGCGAGCGATCGCTAACATGCCTACTCAGAAGCAGCCGGCCACGACTGGCGCCGCATCGCCTGCTCCGTCGACTCCATCGGCGCCTGGTGCCGCTGCGCCATTGACTCCCGCGCCAACAGCGACGGGTCCAACAAGGACGGTCGCGGATGCCACGTTGATCTGGCTCAACTGCGAGGACCTGTGCCACCTCCAGTACAAGACGGCCCAAGGCGAGTTGAAGTCGGCACTCTGTACGGAAGCTCCGATCTGCCGCCAGTGGACAGAAAGCCCGCCCGAGTTCAACAAGCGGATTGGATCGCGCGCGACATTGACGCTCGGCACCCAGTTCGTGCCAGAAGGCGGTGTGACGCTAGACAGCCTGCAGGGGATTGAGTGGCGGCAGTGATCTACGGCAGTTTGGTCTGTGTCCGTAGAGCTGTCGGCCGATGTTGCGTTCCGATTCTTCGATGTCCCGAGACACTTGCCTAACGGCGAGGCCGAACAGCGCGGTAGCCGCATTGGCGTGATCAAGGTCGTGCTGCAGAATCCGAGCATGGAGATGCTACTGAATCTGCTGTTCCGGTGTCCGAAGTGCTGGCAGAAGGTCGGCTACGTCTTGTTCGCCTTTTCAGGCGCGATGCTCCTTCTCGGACTACGTCTCTCGCGGCGTGCAGGGAGGGTGGAGAGCAGGACGGGGATCACTCTGAATCTAGACCAGTTGCTTGCGGATGTGCCGCTGCCGATTCCTGTGAATGGGGAGGGATTCGCGTTGGCTTCACTGGGTGTCGCGGTCGGCTTGGCGCTCGCAATTGCAGGGAAATGGGCTGGCCGTTTTTAGCGTACTTACCTAAGCTCAAGTTGTGAGCTGCCATGTCTTGAGCTCAATGCGAATGGCGAGCGAACTGCACCTTCGAGGGGAAAATGGGGCATCACTACGTTCCGCAGTATTACTTGCGTGGCTTCGCTGTAAGCACCTCCGTTTGGGTGTACGACAAGCAGCGCAAAGCGCATTTCCGAACACAAGTTAAGTCCACGGGCAACGAGCGAGGTATGTATTCTGCAGAGCTGGAGTCATTCTTCTCCGAGAAAGTTGAAGGCCCCGCAAACGAGGCAATATCCAAGGCCCGAGATCGGCAGGGCCTAGATGAGAAAGAACGGGAGGCACTAGCTCGCTATCTAGCTTTTTTCTGGCAACGTGTGCCGCGCGGTCGGGACCGAGCAATCTCGAAGATTCCACAAGTGGCGGACGAGGTCGAAACCGAGATCATTGACGGTCTGACGTTGGCAGCGACAGAGCAGCCAGACCTTTCCGACCAGGTCTCAGGACTCAAAAAGCGTGTCAAGGAGATCATCAGACGACACAGGGATCAGCCATCCGCCGATCTGTGGCGAGGAGCCATGCTACTCAACAAGGACCCGCGTATCGTCGAGGCGGTGGCTACGATGAACTGGCAATTCGCTGTGAGCGATACGGCTCAGTTCTTGACTTGCGACAATCCTGTCTTCTTTTACGAGAACGAAGGGGTGGGAAGGCCCCAGTCTGAGCTCTCCTTCCCAATTTCCAGTTCAGTCACTCTAGTTGCCTCGAATTGCCGCAAGAGTCCAGAGGGGCGATTCTTTCGAGCGGATGCCAAGCTGGTGACGAACCTGAACAGAAGGACCGCTCACAATGCTCAGAGATTCGCTTTCGCTCAGCGCGATGAGCCATGGATCATGCCGTTCTTGCTCAAGAAAGGTTGGCCGCTTCCAAGGCTGAAATAGGCGGTCGGAGCAGCGTCGTTCGAGCAGCGTTTGGGATCAAATACTCAACTGAGGCATGCACAATGCGGGCATGCCAAACATCGCATCCATTCTGAAAGCCGAAATCTCCCGCGTAACTCGCAAGGAGGTTCGCACAGAGATCGAAGCGCTCAGGAAAGCATCCGCGCAGCACCGTAGTTCGATAGCTGCGCTGCGCCGCCAGATCGAGAGCTTGCAGAAAGAGCTGCGGCGGGTCAGCAAGGGCTCAGCGCGAGTGCGGTCAGCACCCGATGCGACGGAGTCGGCTGAGCAAGGGCCGGCACGGCGCTTCAGCGCCGGTCGCTTGGCCGCGCATCGCAGCAAGCTCGGACTGTCTGCTGCGGCCTACGGCAAGCTGGTGGGCGTTTCGGGTCAGACGGTCTACCACTGGGAGCAAGGCAAGGCTCGACCGCGCGCTGCTCAGCTCGAATCCTTGGCGTTGGTGCGAAGCTTGGGCAAACGGGAAATAGCAGGCCAGCTGCAAGAGGAATAGAACTTCCGACGTCCTCCGGTGCATGACCTTGACCAGCGGGCAACTGGACATGCTGCCGAAATACGGTTTGCGTCTTGCTGCCGTGCAGCGGCAAAGGCGGTCACTACGTCGGCGCCCGACGTAGGTAGGCCGCTTAGTTGAGAGCGAGCCCTTCTGCTCGAACTGGCGTGAGGGTGATCTCGGAGCGTCTAGCCCTATTTGACCTCGCCCATACGGCCAACGCGAAGCTTTGCAGCTTGCAGGCGCGAGCGTTCAAGAACCGGACTGGGCCAAAGGAAACAAGGCTTGGATTGAGGGGATGCTGGAGATTGCTGCACTCGAAAAAACATAGGACTTGTTGAACTCAGTGACAGCGCTGGCCATGTGCTCTGCCAAGTCCTTGATAGGCTCCTTGTTTTCTTGCACATCGTTGACCGAGGCCAGAAAGAGTGCCTCCGAAATCTCATTCAACTGAGTTTTCGCCGTTTGCCGATCCGCCTCACCATACTGGATGTTGCGAAGGATCTGGCAGAACTCCCTTATCTTCATGTAGTCATCTTGGCCCTCGTTCTCCCAGATGCCCATAACCGCGGGAATCGTGACACCAACATCGGGTGGTAGTTGTGCGATTGCCCCGGCCATCGACGCGCGAACGCGCTGGCGAAAGTACTCTTCGATCTCTGGCACGGTCTTTGTGCTTGCAATGCGATCAACCGCCGCATGGCAGTCGAGTCGTACCGAAGAAGTTCCGGGCTCGTGAGTGAACTTCAACGTTATTGCGCCAACACCGGCACCGAACCGCTTGCCCATGATCCAATGAGCAGCCTCGTGTCTCGCAATGCTTCGGACATACTCTGAATTGATCATGGGCCAAGTATCAGCGATAGAAGACTTTGGAGCCCGCCGCCGAGGCGATTCGGGGGCTTACCAGAACGATGCCCGTGCCGGATGATCCCCGGCAATGCCTGGTTTTCCACCAAGTCTTGATCGCTGCCCGATGCAACAATCCTGCCTTCGAATAAGAAGCAGGAGATCATGAGAGCTAAGGCTATCGAGGTGATCAGATGCGATTTTTCCAAGAGGCCGGCTCGGAATTCCACGAAGCGCGGGGCCCTTGTCGCCGCACTTGCCTTCGTTGGCGCAATTTCGGCGCACGCGCAAATGCCTGAGCAGGGCGGGCATCTAGCGGCCCCAGACAATTGGCTAGTAAATTCCGGACAGCCGTGGCACCACAAAGTACGTGGAGCATCGACGGTTTCCCGCCTTGGCAACAGAGAACCGACTGCACAGGAGAAGGTCGTGGTTGAAAAGGCCAAGGCGTTGTTCGCGAGGTCCAGTGCAAAGGCAATGGCACTTGTGGACGATGGAGCCATCGTTTGGAGTGAAACGAAAACTCCGATCACGCCGGAAGCACTAGTGTTTGGTTTCAGCGTCGGCAAGACGGTGACCGGCCTAGCAGTCGGGCAAGCAATATGTGCCGGAAAGCTGACCCTCTCCTCGAGGCTGCAGGACCATGTCACTGAACTGGCCTCGACGGACCTGGGGCGCGCCACAGTCCAGGATCTGCTCACCATGCGCTCTGGGACCTGGGAAGGGAATAAAGATACCAGTGTGTGGAACCCCGAGCAGGCTCAGGCCATCGCGATGGGGCGTATGAACTGGCTCGACCTTCTCAAGACCGACAAGGTTAGCGCCGCCGCGAGTTCTACTTTCGGAGGCAAACGAAAGCCAGGGGAGGTGTTCAGCTATAAGAGCACAGACCCGATTGCATTAGGAGTAGCCCTCGCCCAGGCCACAGGCACACGCTACGCTGAGTGGGTAGAACAGACCGTGCTGCTCCCCGCCGGGATCGAGGGCCCTGCCGCCATTGCCCAGGATCGGGCGGCGGGATATGGCCAAGGCGACGGTGCGCTCCGAATGCGCTTCGACGACTGGGTGCGCCTGGCAGTCTGGGTCAGAAAGAGCGAAAGCCAGCCTGGTTGCTTTGGCGACTATGTTCGCGATTCGATGAAGCCGATGACGCCAACCGACAAGATTGGCAGCATGCCGGACTCCTACGGATACCTCACATGGGTTCGAGGCGAAAGTAGCTGGGCGATCGGTCACGGAGGCCAGCGGATCGCCTGGAACCGGCGAAACGGTCGAACGTTGGTTGCCTTCTCGTCGGTCGAAGACTACATGGGGGATCTCAATCAGCTATACGCTGAATGGTCTTCGCTTCCATCACTCAACATCCCTTGAGCAACTAGCCGCAGGACACGCAGTCGCGCGCAGGACTGCGGAACGATGCCGATCTTTCGTCAACGCGCCATTGAACTTTCGTCAACCGGCGTGGCGGAGCGACCGCTCTGAACACATGCTTGGGGCGAACAGCCCATAGCTGACGCGACGTCGCAACTCCAATACCCGGTGTCGACGCAGAGCTTCGATTCCTATGACGATCCAAATGGCTTTGCATCGGGGAACGCTTCATTTATGACGCACCAGCGCTTCATCCTCTTATTGCTGAGCCTCGTCTTGTCCGTCCGTAAGCGTCCGGCCAACACATGCAGGATGCGGTGGGGCGAGCAATTAGGTCGTGGTGCTTCGAGCTCTCTATGATCTCCCCAACGACCCTGGAGTTTCTTGATGTGCTCTGTCGCGCCTCGCATGAGGCATACCCCGAGGGTGGCACGCTCTGGACCTATGTCGAGGCAGCGAACCAGGGTCACTCCAGGTTCCGGGATTCACGGCGAACTCCCGCCGCTGATGCACTCAGCATCGATGAGCTCGCAAGATGGCTTCAGTGGGCTCAAGGGGACAGAGCGCCAACTAGCAGCGCTTCTATCGACATGGCGAACAAGCTGGTCGCGCTTCTTCGCGAGGATCTTGGTTTGGTCGACTTGCTCTGGTCGTTCGAGGACGGCGGGTCCGATACTGGAAAAGGCCCCTGCTTCGGAATTTGAGTGGCTGTTTCTCGCCCAGCACTACGGCCTTCCGACGCGACTTCTGGACTGGTCCTCCAACCCCCTCGTCGGCCTGTTTTTCGCAACCGAGAGACATGATGACAAGGATGGCGCGCTGCACTATCTGCAGCACGCAGTGACCGATCAGTACCATCTGCTCAACTACCGGACGGCCACCTACCCCGTGGGGGCCAAAGAAATTTTGGCAATTCAGCCGGAGCAGGGAAAGGTAGTGTTCGTCCGACCGCGATACTCGGACGCGCGCTACGTAAATCAACGATCCGTTCTCTCGTGCCCTGCGGACCCATTTCAAAGCTTGGATGTTCCCGGACTCAAGAAGTTGACAATCAAAGGCCCCTGGAAAGGTGAAATCCGAAAGAGGCTTCGAGTGCTCGGGGTCTCAACATCCTTTATCTACCCCGGTCTCGGTGGAGTAGCGGCTGAGATCAAATCATCGACATTCGACCCTATCGTGGCTGGTCGAGCAAAGATGATCTCAGCCAGGGGGACGATGAGCTAGTGGCTACCCCACTGATGGGCCGGGACGCTAGCGCCCTCCCCTACGCCGTGAGCGCCACCACCTCGGCGTCGGTCAGCTTCTGCGGCCGGTAGCGCAGCGCGCGCAGGTGAAAGGATGGTTGGCTCGTCCCTTACACCTGGGTCGTCCCAACGCCAACGAACTTCATCGTCGATGGGAACGCCACGGCCGCCACCTTGGCCAGCGCAGCCCCACCGAGCCCAAGGCGAATCCCGTCAGCCGGGTCCCCGCTCGCAAGGCATGGCGTCGCGGAGGGGCCGACCGGCTACAGCCGGCCGATTCTGTTGAAAAACTCGGTCGCAGCGCTCACCGCTGCACCTTGGCGAAAATCGACCCCTCAGATCGATCCAGGATCGACGATCGCGGCCCAGGGAATGGTTTGACCACCCCTGCAAATGTGCCCAAGAGAGCGCCACTCGAGTTTTTCAAAAGAATCGGCCATAACCAGACCTTCCCAATGACCATCCAGCTGCCCACTGTCTACCGCGCTTTCATCGACACGAACGGTCTATTTGAGGGCTTCGCTGTCTTGTCGGGTGAAGAACGCTACGTGATCCTCTGGGGCGAAGATGAGGTCGCCACCGCCAATTCAGAGATGGACGTAGACGTGTATGCACCGGGTTTCGTGGCCTTCGCTGGGAACGGCGGTGGTGAAATCTATGCCTTCGACGCGGTTGGCGCTGTCTTCATGCTTCCGATGATCGGCATGGAGCCAGAAGCAGCAATCAAGGTGGCTGACGACTTTCTCGAGCTTGCGCGGGGTTTTCAGCGGGCTGTGTCGTCGGGTAAGTGACCCTTGAACGCTGCATACGGCCAGAAACGGCCGGTCGTCAACGGCCACTTTCATGCATCCCCGCTGATCCCATCTGAGCCGACGCGCGGCGGTTGTATGAGCGTCGGCTCCGGCTGCTTAAAAGAGGGACACGACCGTCAATTTTTATCGTGCATCAATCCCGAGTCCGTTTCCGTCAGCTAACAGACTTCTTTGCCTCGGATTTCAACACGTTCAACTCCTCCGCGCTCAACGTGATCTTGAATGAGCCGAGGAATTCGATCGTGACGACGTAACCGTCAGCAAGCGTCTGAATTGGCGAGCCAGGCTCGTCAGGCTGCATCATCAACTGCCGAATTTTTTCTGCCTCTACAAAGCCCCCAACCCCGGCTAATGCAACGTGAGCAAACTCACCATGTTCCGTCTTTACGATTTTCCCTATGAGAAACGAGCGGGCGTCAGACACCTTCCGCCGCTTCGATGGCTCCTGCAACACCACTCCGGCACTGACTGCCTCAGTCCTCAGGATTTCTACGATCTTCTTTGTCTCGGGGTTCCCAAAGATCGTTTTGACAGCACTACGCATCTCAGCCGCATCTTTAACCCTTCTGAATTGTGGCTGATCGGCGTAAAAAATTTGTATTGCAGCAGGGAAGTCGCCGTATTCGGAGCGAATAACCAAGAGATCGGTCTTTTTCGTAGGCTGCCCTGTCGGGTAGACACCGAGAGACCAGGCTCGTCCTGGCGCAACCGAGCGATCCTGAACTGTTCCGATTACCAAGCCCTTTGATCTCTCCCAAATTCCTTCGGCTTGCGCTACAAGAAACTGCTCTATCTCGTTATCACCGGCGCCTCCGAAAAGGTGCTTAGGCCAAAGGTTTTCCATAGGAGTCCTAAATTTTCAAAGTGACGAGCACAGGTAAGTGATCGGAGACAGAGGCAATAGCACCATCGCTTGTTGTTAGCGGCGTGCTGCCCGCACTGGAAAGAATGACTGGTGTGCCGTTGTGTACTACATCGATGAGATCGGGTCGCAGCAGAACCTGATCTATAAGATGCCAATGCGTCGAGACGCTCTTGTCGTTTTGGTAGAAAGATCCCGGCTGACGATTGTTTTTCCAGGTTCCCAGCAGGGCCCACATAGGGTTGAAAAAATATCGGATCTGCTTGCCACGCCCGACGGCCTTAAAGGTTGAGGCCGCGATCGTCTTGCATGAAGAAGCGTTCAGATAGGCTGGGGTGACCATGGGCTCGCTAAATGGTTCCATGTTGAAGTCACCAATCGCAATACTTCGCGTGTGTAGCAACCGCTTTTCGCGTGCTTCTATTCCCATTCGCAGAAGTCGTGCGGCTTCCGCGCTGATCGGCCCGGGCTGCCACACAAAGATTGGCGCCGGCAGGTGAACGAACCACAATTCATAGTTGACCGGTATTCCAGTCGTGGTCCGAACGAGCGTACTGGGCAGCGACCCTTCATCCAGCAGGCTGTCCGGTTGCCACTCTGTTTCAGAAAGAGTGCCAAGTACGGCAAACCGCTTGAAACTCTTCTTCAGCCACCAGGTCTTCCCGGTGTTTCGACTCTGCAGGTCGACCAAGATTGAATCGAAGTCGATTTTTCCTGGTTCTGACAGACACAGCAGAACTTCCTGGTTAGGACCAGATAACGTCTTGTCGACGCAGATAGTCTCCGCCAAGTCTGCAATGGCATTAGCGATGATTCCGCTCTTGCCTTTGCCTTTTTGAACGTTCCAGTATGCGAGCGCGATCATGTATGGCGTAGGCCCGAAGATGTCGATCAGAAAACCAGTCACCGACTATATCGCTGCGTTCCCGGCACCCGTGGAGGCCTGCTGTTATCGGTAGGAATCGCAACTTCGCATGACAATTCTGCTTCGCACTTACGAACCATCGGTCGCTTTCGCCGGTAACCGCGACCGTTTTTGGGCTGCCGGTTTCGTGCCCCGAACGACTCCGCTGGGCTCCTTTGCGACATTCGCACTGCTCCAGACCGGTCATCTGAGGAGCTGGGCCTCTGCACATCGCAAAATCCGCGTATGCCAGATTTGAGCGAGCTAAATGATGATGAGGTGCGCGGCCAAGCGACTGAATGGCGCGCACGGGCGTTGCGGGGGGACAAGAGCGCAGGCGGTATCGCGCACCTCTTGGAAAAAGAGCTTCATCGCCGCCAAGGATTCGGATACCGGCCAGCCGATGCTGATGTGCTGGACACCAGGCCGCTGGAACTTCTGCATGAGCGCCGGTCATCACACGCGTGGTGGCGCTTCTGGTGACTGCCTGAGCAGCGACGAATGAGTCTCGGATTTCGCGCTCGATCTGGCTGCGATCTGTGCGGTGCGATGCTGTTAAGTGCGGCAGCATCCGCACCAAATCTGGCAACAATCTGGCAACGGATCGGCCATGAAAAAAGTCCGCTATCTTTTGGATAGCGAACTTCTCAGCATTGATGCGGCTTTGGTGGTAGGCCGTGATGGGCTTGAACCATCGACCAACGGATTATGAGTCCGCTGCTCTAACCAACTGAGCTAACGGCCCACGCGGGCCCGATTCTATGCGCCGCGCACGACCACCTACTTGCGGTAGCTCAGCGCGTTGCTCACCAGCCGCGACGTGATGTCGACGATCTGGATCATGCGGTCGTACGGCATGCGGGTCGGGCCGATCACGCCCAGCGTGCCGACCACCTGGCCGTCGACCTCGTAATTGGCGCTGACGATCGACAGCTCCTCGAAGGGCACGACCTGGCTCTCGCCGCCGATGAAGATGCGCACGCCCTCGGCCTTGCTCGACACGTCGAGCAGCCGCATCAGCTGCGCCTTCTCCTCGAAGAGATCGAAGGCGCGCCGCAGTTGCCCCATGTCGCTGGAGAAATCGGTCACCGACAGCAGGTTGCGCTCGCCGGAGATCACGACGTCGTCGGCCTTGGCATCGGTGAGCACCTCGGAGCTGACCTGCACCGCGGCCTGCATCAGCGCGGCGATTTCTCCGCGCAGCTTCTCGACCTCGGACTGCAGCCGGTCGCGCACCTGCTCGATCGTCAGGCCCGCGAAATGCGCATTGATGTAATTCGAGGCCTCGACCAGTTGCGACTGCGAGTAATCGGACTCCGGAAAGATCACGCGGTTCTGCACGTCGCCGTCGGGCGACACGATGATCACCAGCAGCCGCCGCTCCGACAGGCGCAGGAATTCGATCTGCTTGAACACCGAGGCGCGTCGCGGCGACATCACGACGCCAACGAACTGCGACAGGTTCGACAGCAGGTGGGCGGCGTTGGCGATCACCTTCTGCGGCTGGTCGGCCGCCAGGCTCGGCGTGCTCATCTGCTCGCGCTGCGCGGTGAGCATGGTGTCGACGAACAACCGGTAGCCGCGCGTGGTCGGCACGCGTCCGGCCGAGGTGTGGGGGCTTGCAATAAGCCCCAGCGCCTCGAGGTCGGACATGACGTTGCGGATGGTCGCGGGCGACAGATCCAGCCCCGCCGAACGCGAGAGCGTGCGTGATCCGACGGGTTGCCCATCGGCGATGTAACGCTCGACCAGCGTCTTCAACAGCAACTTGGCACGGTCGTCCAGCATTGCAAGATTTTAGTGTTGTACGTTAAAAATTTCGGTCGCCGACGACGAGACTAGCTCAATCGACGCAGCCGGCTCCCACCCCTCGGCCTTCGCGTGACCCCATCCCTCACCAGCGCCGACCGGACCCCCGCAGGCGAGACACCGAACATCAGCGCAATCTCCCCCAACGTGAAGCCTGCCCGATAGAGGATCGCGGCCACCCTGGCTTCATCGCCGGTAACCAGCGGCTGACGCCCAAACAGCACCCCACGCGCCCGAGCAGCCACACGTCCGGCCTCGCATCGCTCCCGAATGATCGCCCGTTCAAGCTGAGCCACCGCGCCGAGTATCTGCAGCACGAATTCACCCATCGCCGACGACGTGTCAATGGGCTCCGTCAGTGACTTGACTGAGCAACCCGACGCCTTCAAGCGATCCAGCAGCTGCAACAAGTCCTTCAAGCTGCGCGCCAACCGATCCAGCTTGTAGACCACCAGCGTATGCCCAGGCTCAAGTGCAGCCAGGGCCTTGTACAGCTCGGGTCGAGGCCCTACCCCGCTGGTCTTCTCGGCGAAAATTCGCCGCACGCCTGCAGCTCGCAGCGCATCAAGCTGCATTCGCGTTTCCTGCTCGCTCGTAGACACCCGCGCATAGCCAATCAGCACCCAATCCCCCCTCGGTCCCCTGAAACCTTTGTAAGCACTTGTAGGCTACAGGAAAGGGTGAAGCCAGTACCAGCCGCCGGGCATTGCCTGTTTTGTCGATCGACAGAAAGTATCGTCATACGCTCCGAAATCTCGTCTCGAGGGCGCGCCTGGCTAGGTTTTCAGTACAACTACACGATACCGGGTCGGTTTCACTGTAGGAGCCCGCCAGCGGGCGTGTGTTGGCCGGCCAGAGATAGGGCAGGGGCACGTAAGGCACTCAGCACCAGAGAGCAGATGCCTCCGCCACAAGGGCTACGGCGGCTTGTCTTCTAGCAGGGAAGCATGAGGGCCGCGCCGCTATGCCGTGACCTCGCGCAACCAGCGTCGAAAGTCCTTCACCAGCCAGCAGATGAGCGCGCCGCACATCGACGCCTCGACCACGGTGATGACAACGGAGAGCAGCATGCAACGAACCTACTTCGCCTGGAAGGTCCACGGCGAACCGGCCTTGACCTTCGGTTGCGAAAACCCGTTCTCGCTCGACTGCCGTTCAAGGGGCGCAGCGGGCTCACGCCGTGGCGAATCGATGATCGACAGCCCTGAAGGCCCAGCAGGCGCGGAGACGGTCTGCATCGATCCACCTCGGCCGTCAGCACCACCGCGAATTGCCTCAAGGCGAGCCTCGGAAACACGCCCTACCGCAGCATCCTCAACCGGCCACATCGTGGCCAAGGCGGACCACTCTCCGACTCGCAGCCGCACAGTGGGACCAGTGACGATGACGGCCACGCCGAGATCTCGCAGAGTGTCGAGGCTTTGCCGCTCGACAACACGCGTATTCCCGTCGAGCCACTCGACCACACCGGCAACGTGCCCCCGACCTGCGAGCAAGCCAGAGAGCCGAATCCGGTACTTTCCGCTCAGGTCTTCGAAATAGCGTTCCTGAGGCGATTTGTCCGCATCGGCTACCTTGGCCTGCACCTGGGCCGTTTGCGCGCTTGGCAGGGCCGTTCCGTTCGTCGGCGATGGTCTCGGGCCGGTCGATGCCGCTACAGCTTTCGGCGGCGGCAACTCAGGGTGGAAAAACTGCCAGAGCTTCCAGCAGCCTGCAATGAACAGCACCATCATCACCGGCACGCCGTACTTGATCGTCGCGCCTTTCCAGAACACCACCCGGTTATCGGTGTACGTCTCGGTGTTGGTGTCGTCAGACACGTGGCTCTTGTACGTGCCGAAATATTTCTCGTCGTACTTTCCGAGCTTGTCGGCGACCTTCACGAACTCGTCATTGCCCTGGCCCTTGAAGATCGTGACGCGATAGCGTTTGTCAGTGCCCAAGGCCGTGAGCTTGAGAAATGTGAACTTCTGATCCACGCGCCGACGCCAGAGCGCGAGCACGTCGGGCAGCGATTGGCCCATCAACAAAATGTCAATGCCACGGTGCCGATGCTCGGTCACGAACTGGGTCAACGCCTCCGAGGCACGGTGACGATTCGGCCACCAGTTTTGCGCTTCATCGAAGACGAGAAACGCGTTGTCGCGAACTTTCTCGATCCATAGCCCGTCAATGACCACGGTCTTTGTGCCGACCTTCTTTTCGCGCGGGCGCATGTCCTCGCGCGTGAGGACGAACAGCAGCTCACGAACACGTTCCTCAGGCAGATCGGCAGCGACCGCAATCTTCGCGTGATCCAGGCCCTCGATGTACGCACCGACCTCGCGGCCTTTCTGCAGCATCGGAATGATCTGCGTTGCCATCGCTTCGTAAGACTTGCCAGCGCCGGGCAGGCCTTCGTAAAACAGGATTGCCATGTGCTACTACCACTGGAAGAGAGTAAGGAACTTGCGCGCCAGCCTGAACGCATAGCCGCCACCGAGCACGGCGAACGCTGCGGGCACTCCCGCTTCACTCAGCAGGTACACCATGCCCGGGTCCATTTGCGCCCAGAGACTGCCCAGGCCACCGGAGATGAAGGCGGGCACAGGGATCGCCGCGACGAGGCTTGCAAACCCGTTCACGACCAGAGTGAAAAACGCAATGAATGCGTCCTGCAGGAGGCCCCACACCGCGCCGAAGGCCGCGACGATCAGGGACCAGAGCCAGTCAGTAAATTGCTTGAGCATGCGGCCTCATTCGATTGCGATGCGGAACGCCATCCAGCTTGCGATCAGCAGCAGCACGATGCGCAGCAATAGCAGGGCGTTCGTTGCGAAGCTGGTGCAGTAGAAGTCGAGGGTGATGGTGCGCTCAAGAAACGGAATCATGGCCGTGGCGGTCGGGCACGTGCCACCGCTACCGACGACGAAAAAGCCGGTGACAGCAGCGCCAATAGGTGAGCCCCTGAGCGTGGCCGCAGCACTCTCAAGAGCGCCCTTCACCGTGGCCTCTTTCTTCGTGTACAGACCATTTGAGTCAACCGCTTTCGGATCGCCACCGCAGCCGGTGTCGGACGAGTTTTTCTCGCACTTCTCGGCCTTCTTGTCTTTGTCCTTGTCCTCGGCCTCCTTCGTCACGCCGCTGCCCGTTGTCGTGCTGCTGGAGCTTCGCTTGCTGCCGTCCGGGTTGAGAGTGTCCACCGTCTTCGTGGTCGTGCTGGTGCCGTCGACATTGCGCGTTGTCGTCGTAGTCGTGACCGTCTTCGAACCGTCCGGGTTCGTCTGCGTCTCGATATCGGTCTGGCTCGACTTCGAGTCATCCGACTTCGGCGGCTCGGGCGTTTTCGGCGGCGTAGTGCCGTCCCCCGGCTGTGTCATGTCCGGCGCACACACGGGCTTTCCATTCACAACACCAGCAGCCTCGCCAGGGCCGCACGTATCAGGAGGAACGGCCTCGTTCGGGTCCGGTGCATTGCCGTCACCCGTGGGAATGCCAGGACCACCACCCGAGTCGCATTTGCTGCCGTTGTTGGCGTACTGGCCCTGAGCGAAATAGTGCCTCTTTCCACCGACGAGCGCAGTGCCCGCAGGAAACTCACCATCGAAGGCGGCAGCACAGCCAGCGGAACAAACGATGTACGGCGGGCCCTTCGCAATCTCGCTGCCAGTGTCAAAAAACCCGCTGCTGATCACCTGCCCGACATTGCAGGTGACTTGCGCCACACATGCCGTTTGCGAGGCGTTTTCAACGTAGCCACTCGCACACTGACAGCTACCACCAGCGAGAGAGCTATTCGCAGGACAAGACACGGCAGCAACGCGATACAGATAGAGCTCTACATCAGCAGCACCCCAGCCAAGCGAGAAACAAGATTGCCCGGGAGGGGCAGTACCGAACTCACAACGAGCCCATACAGCAGTGCGCACAGTGCACGCCTTGTGCGCGGTATTGCTCCCAGTGCTTTGACATGCGGAAAATTCAGAGGGCGAGAACACCGCAGAAGCAGGGATAGGCGGCAACGCCCAGGCGCTGCTAGCCAACAGCGCCAAGGTGGAGAAGATCAAGCGAAGAAGGAACACCATGCTCAGGCGTTCCAAAGGCCAGCGACACATGCGCAGCCGCAGCAGACGCCGCAGAAGAAAGCGAGGAAGAGCCACATGGTGGAAATGCCCAGGCCCGAAGGCCCGGGCGAATGGCTTAGCCGCGGAAGAAGCCGAGCACCTTCTTCGCGCCATACGACGCGACCTTGGGGCCCATCATGATGACGGCGATGGCCAGGATGGCGACGCCAACGGTGCTCAGATCGATAGCGCCAGTGAGGGACGAGAAGTCCATGATTTTTTCCTTTACTTGAAGAAACGCAGCACCGCCCCAGCACCATACGAAAGCATGTAGGTACCGACCACGAGAGAAAAGCCCCACACCCAGGCGGTGCCAAAGTCGGCAGGCGAGGGGACTGTGAAACCCGACGCAATCGCGATCTCGGAGCCCGAGACCAGCAAGTACGAACAGGTCGAAAGGTCAGCGGGTTGAGCCGCTGTAATGGCGAGCGGCTTGGTGCCGTCCGCCAACGCTGGAAGCTCCTGCGCGCAGATCACGCCGAGTCCTTCCAGGTGATCTTCGGGACCGTGGAGTGGTCCCGACGCCTCGCTTTGAAGATGCGTTCACCACGCTGCGCGGCTCGCTCGACGGCGCCGCCCAACATCAGCAGCAACGCCGGGAGAGCCATAAAGACCACAACAAGGCAGAGGAACCCGAAGCCGGTCATCGCGTGCCCTCGGTGTAGTCGTTGGCAGTGCCGAGCCGATCAAGGTCTACGACAACCACGGGTTCGTCCATTTCGCTCCACTCATGCACGAGCTCAAGAGCGGTTTCAAAGTCGGTGACGACACCGCCACCAGCTTCACGAAGTTCGCGAACCCACTCCGGCGTGCCGTCCGTCGGTGACGGGCAGAGAAACCGGCCTGTGACTTTGGACTGCACGACGAAGCGGGGCATTTAGGCTGCTGCCTTCGCGGTCGGCTGGTGGGCACGCTCGACAGGCACGATGGCCTTGAGCGTGAGCTTTGCGCCGTCCTCGCGGGCAGCTTCCATTTCGAACGTCGCCTTTGCCTTAACCGGCAGCGAGCCGCCCAGGTGCGCCCACTTGTCGAATTCCTTCGCGTCGCCGAGCTTGAACGGACGCGTGACACGACCGATGGAGCGGCCTGCGCCGTTTTCCTTGAGGTCCACTTCACAGTGGAAGGTGCAGCTACTGAAGGCGCGGCCTTCGTATTCGCCCGCCGACTCTTTCACGGCGTGGACGATGACTTCCGATTGAAATTCCATGATGCTTTTCCTGTTGCCGTGGTTGCGGTCAAACGAAGGCGTGGCAAGCGCTTTCGACCGTTGAATCTTTCGCGAAGACCGACGCAAACGAGCGCATCAATTCGGACTCCGAAAACTTGCGCACGCGGCCAGGAAGGCGCGTTGCGACGGAGAACTCAAGAAAGTCTTCCTCGGGCATGAACTTGGCAAGCAAGGCCAGCGTGGGCGCGGCAGTCTCGCGAGCCCAGCGGACCACGCGAACGACTTCGGCACTGACGGTTTCGAGCGCAAGGCGGCCCGTGGTCTTCACTGCCTCGGGCTGGACGACTGCATCAGCTTTCGCAAGCTGGAGCGCATGCCAGTCGGATGCACCAGCGAAAAAGTCAGCAGGGCGGCGAAGCATTGCGGACTTCAACACCCGCAATTTGTTGCCGTAACGCAGTTCGATTCGGAGCCAGTTGGACCCTGAATCGGGGCCGAAAAGTTGATGGCCTTTTTCGTAGCAGTTGGTCTGCTTGCCAGCTTCCTTGGAGCCGAAATACAGGGACCGTTCGCGACCGTTGAGCCAGTCACCGACGCAGTTGGACTTGAGCCGCTTGCCGCCCGAGTCACACACGCCGGCTTGGTAGTCATTGACCCAGCCATCAAAGCCGCCTTCGACGCCATCGAAGAAGTCAAGGGCCAGATCGCAGCGCGTGATATCGGCATTGCGTTGGTCCACGATGGCGGCAATACGTTGGTTCCAGCCTTCGGTTGCGAACGTGCACGCAGAACCCCAAATGTTGGCGTGCATGGTGCGCGCCTGCGCTTGCTGGCGCGGGCTTTCGCTCGACGCGAGGAAGCCGACCCATCCGCACTCAATGCCGTTGCGCTCGATGGACCAGCGGCACCGGTAGAAGTCATGGCCCTTGCGCACATCGGACGCGACGACGAAGGAATCGCCCAGGGCTTTCGCGACTTCAACAGCGAGTTCCATCGCCTGCGCGGCTGGAAAGAAATCGGGGTCCGGAAGCTCCTGCAGTGCCTTGAGCACTTCGCGCTCACGCTCGATCCAGATGTTCGTGGTGCGCGGAAAAAGAATGTCCACGCTGGGCGTCGGCGCGTTGCGCAGCAGGCATGTGAAGCGGACCCAATCGATATGGACCGGCGTTTTGGAGGCAATGCGCTCGGCTTCCAGCCTGTACTTGATCTCGGAGCCGTCGAGGACGAGGGCGGACTTTGCGGGGCGGGTCATACGACCTCACCGACCATGCGGCAGCAATCCGGGAAACACTGAACGTGAAAGCAGTCACCAACAACATGGGCAGTGGTCGGTTCGAGAAAACCGTCAGCAATCGCCATTTCGACGGCTTCCCGGCCACCATCCAGCCAAGACGGCCGCGGTGTGACCGGTTGGAGGTTATCCCCGTGATTACCAACGGGGATGTTCGACACCGGCCCGGTGGCCGCGCAGGCGCGTCCCTCCGGGCCGGCACACGAAACGAGCGGCATCCAGTCGTTGAGCATCCCTGCCCCGGACTGGCCGTTACGATGGCCACCCATGACCGTCAACCCTCTGCTTTTCTGGGCCATCTGCGCGATGGCCGCCATCGGCTTTTTGCAAGCCGTTGCCACCGTGCTGAAACGCGAGCCGCCATCCAACTCGCTCTTCGAAAAACCGGTTGCGCCGGACGGCTTCGAATGGGTGTTGATGCGCGAATCGGAAGCAACTGAATTCCGAGCATCGGTGCAACGTTGAGACAAGGCGGCTCCTGTAAAACACCTTACAAGCTGTAAGGTGCCCCGAGGATGCCAACACACCTTACAGCCTGTCAAGTTTTTTCCTGACACCCTGTGATAAAACTGACAGCCTGTTAAGGAGAAACCACTATGCCAAGCACCATGCAACTGCTGCAGCGAGCCCTCAGCGTCCAAAGCCAAGCCCGCTGGGCCGACGCCCTGGACATCTCCGACGCGACACTCTCTCAAGCAAAAAAGCGCGGTCGCCTAAGCCCGACCATCGCGGGAAGCATTGCCAAACAACTAGGCGAGAATCCGACCGAGTGGATTGCCATAGCGGCCATCGAGGCGGAACCCGAATCCCCGGCGAAGAAGGCGCTCATGCGCGCACTCAACGTTGCCAAGTTGTAATTTGTTAGCTATGACCTCTCGCTTTCGTCACGTCGCCCTGATCGGCAAATACCAGGCTTCCGGCGCCCGGGCGCAAGCCGATGCGCGCGATGGCGTGATGGAGGGCATTGGCGCCTTCCTCGAATCGCAGGGTTGCACGGTGTTCGTGGAGCGTTCGTCCTGCGAGGACACCGATGCGCCCCCGCACCCGCGCTACCAGGCGCTGTCGGTCGAAGAAATCGGCCAGCGCTGCGACCTCGGCCTCGTGGTCGGCGGTGACGGCACCATGCTCGGCATCGGCCGGCAGCTCGCGTGCTACGGCATCCCGCTGATCGGCATCAACCGCGGCCGGCTCGGCTTCATCACCGACATCCCGCTCGACAACTACCAGGCCACGCTGATCCCGATGCTGGCCGGCGAATACGAAGAAGACCACCGCAGCCTGATGCACGCACAGGTGATCCGCGATGAGGCCGTGGTGTTCGACGCGCTTGCGATGAACGACGTGGTGGTCAACCGCGGCGCCACCTCGGGCATGGTCGAGATGCGCGTGTCGGTGGGCCGGCATTTCGTGGCCAACCAGCGTGCCGACGGGCTGATCATCGCGTCGCCCACGGGCTCGACGGCCTACGCGCTGTCGGCCGGCGGGCCGTTGCTGCATCCGGCGGTGCCGGGCTGGGTGATGGTGCCGATCGCGCCGCACACGCTGTCGAACCGCCCCGTGCTGCTGCCCGATGCCGACGAGATCGTGATCGAGCTGGTGAGCGGGCGCGACGCCAGCGCCAATTTCGACATGCAGTCGCTCGCCTCGCTCGCCATCGGCGACCGCGTGGTGGTGCGCCGCTCCGATTTCCGGGTGCGCTTCCTGCATCCGCGCGGCTGGAGCTACTTCGACACGCTGCGGAAAAAACTCCATTGGAACGAAGGGGGCTCCTGAATGAAGGACCATGCCCCCCGCTTGAGGACGAACTGAGATGGCTTTGCGACGCATCGCACTGCGCGACTTCGTGATCGTGCGGTCCCTTGAACTCGATCTGTCGGCCGGCTTCACGGTGCTGACCGGGGAAACCGGCGCCGGCAAGTCCATCCTGATCGACGCGCTGCAGCTGGCGCTGGGCAACCGCGCCGACGCCGGTGCCGTGCGCGAAGGCGCCGAACGGCTCGACGTGAGCGCCGAGTTCGACGCCGACCCGGCCCTCGCCGACTGGCTCGACGAAGGCGGCTTCGAGGTCGGCGACGGCCTGTTGCTGCGCCGCACGGTCGACCTGCAGGGACGCAGCCGCGGCTGGATCAACGGCAGCCCCGCCACCGCCACGCAACTGCGCGAACTCGGCGACCGCCTGCTCGACATCCACGGCCAGCACGCCTGGCAGAGCCTGACCCGCCCCGAGGCCGTGCGCGGCCTGCTCGACGCCTACGCGGGCGCGCGCACCGACGCGCTCGACGCGGCCTGGCACAGCTGGCGGCAGGCGCTTTCGGCGCTCGAGCACGCACGCTCGGCGCAAGACTCGCTGCAGCGCGAGCGCGAGCGGCTGCAGTGGCAGATCTCCGAAGTCGCGAAGCTGGCGCCAGGCGCCGACGAGTGGGACGAACTCTCGGCCCACCATTCGCGCATCTCGAACGCGCAGGCGCTCATCGACGCGGCCCAGGGCGCGAGCCAGGCGCTCGAAGACGACGACAACGGCGCCCTCGCCGCCCTCACCCGCGCCGCGACGCTGCTGCAGAACTGCGAGCACATCGAGCCCGAATTCCGCACATTGGGCGAGGTGCTGGCTTCCTGCGTGGCGCAGGCCTCGGACGCGGCCCACTCGCTGCACGGCTACCTGCGCGACACCGACACCGATCCAAAAACCCTCGCCGAACTCGACGAACGCATGGGCCTGTGGATGTCGCTCGCGCGCCGCTACAAGCGCACGCCGGCCGAGCTACCCGCGCTGCTGGCCGGCTGGCAGGCCGAGCTGCAGGCGCTCGACGCGCAAAGCGACCTCGAAGGTCTGGAGCGCGCCGAGCAGAGCACGCAGCAGGCCTACATGAAGGAAGCCAAGGCCCTCGGCAAGATCCGCAAGCAGGCCGCGCCACGTCTGGCCCAGGCCGTCACGCAGGCGATGCAGGGCCTGGGCATGCAAGGCGGGCGTTTCGACGTCGAGCTGCAGCCGCTGGCACAGCCCGGTCGCGCCGGCCTCGAAGAAATTTCGTTCCTGGTGGCCGGTCACGCCGGCAGCACGCCGCGCGCCATCGGCAAGGTGGCCTCGGGTGGCGAGCTCTCGCGCATCGCACTGGCCATCGCCGTGACGACCAGCGAGCTGGGCGCCGCGCAGACGCTGATCTTCGACGAGGTCGATGCCGGCGTCGGTGGTGCCGTCGCCGAGACCGTGGGCCGCCTCATGAAACAGCTCGGCCGCGACCGCCAGGTGCTCGCCGTGACCCATCTTCCGCAAGTGGCGGCCTGCGCCGACCACCACCTCGTGGTCGCCAAGCGCCAGACAACGGCGGCCGGCACGGACGGCCCGCGCACCGAAAGCGGCGTGTCGCGCCTGGCGGCCGACGACCGAGCCCGCGAAATCGCCCGCATGCTCGGCGGCGAAAAGGTGTCGGCCACCTCGCTGGCCCACGCGCGCGAAATGCTCGGCCACAAGACGCCGGCGACCGCCCCATGACGACCATGGATCTCGACCTCGTCCTCATCACCGGCATGTCGGGCTCCGGCAAGTCGGTGGCGCTTCACGCGCTGGAAGACGCCGGCTACTACTGCGTCGACAACCTGCCACCCGAGCTGCTCACGGCCTTCATCGCGCTGCAGCACGAACAGCAGGCCACGCGCGTAGCGATCGCGATGGACGTGCGCAGCGGCGTGTCGCTGCCGATCGTGCCGCAGCAGCTCGAAGCACTGCGCGCCGACGGCGTCTCGCTGCGCTCGCTGTTCCTCGACGCGACCACCGATGCGCTGCTGCGCCGTTATTCGGAAACGCGCCGGCGCCACCCACTCTCGCGCCAGGAAAGCCGCACCGACGTGCCCGAGCAGCACCGCGTGCTGGTGCAGGCCATCGAACTCGAACGCGAGCTGCTGGCTGACCTGCGCGACGGCGCCGACGTGATCGACACCAGCCTCATCCGCCCCGCGCAGCTCCAGAGCTACATCAAGGGGCTGATCTCGGCACCGCAGAACGCGCTGACGCTGGTGTTCGAATCGTTCGCCTTCAAGCGCGGGGTGCCGCTCGATGCCGACTACGTGTTCGACGTGCGCATGCTGCCCAACCCGCACTACGTGCCGGCGCTGCGCGCGCTGACGGGCCGCGACGAACCGGTGATCGAATGGCTGCGCGAGCACGACGACGTGGCGCGCATGTTCGACGACATCGAGCAGTTCCTGACGCACTGGCTCGACGCGCTGGCGCGCGACCATCGCAGCTACGTGACGGTGGCCATCGGCTGCACGGGCGGGCAGCACCGATCGGTGTTCCTGGTCGAGCAGTTGGCGCGTGCCTTCGGTGCCCGCTGGGGCGCGCTCAAACGCCACCGCGAACTCGACGCCTGACGACGACGAAGGCCGTTCAGGCCTCGGCGGCTTCCAGCAACTTGCGCATCGGGGCGGGCAGCCCCAGCCGGCTCCACTCCTGCGCCTCGACCCAGCGCGCGCCCTCGCCTTGCGGCTGGACGCCCTGCAACAGCACCGGATGCAGGTGCAGGTCTTTGTGGGTCAGCACGTGCACGAAGGGCGGCAGCTCTTGCATGTCATGCGCGGCGCCCGATGGCAGGGCTGCGAGCAGATCGTCGTGGCTGTCGAACACCGGCAGGCAATGCAGCCCCGCCCAGATGCCTTTCGCCGGTCGCTTCTCCAGCCACACCCGACCTTGGGCGTCACGCGCCAGCAGCACCCACAGCGACTGAGCGCTGCGCTTGAGCTTGCGCGTCTTCACCGGATAGCGCTCCGGCGCGCCTTGGCGCAAACCCACGCAGATGGCGTTCACCGGACAAATCATGCAACTGGGCTTGCGCGGCAGGCAGACCGTGGCGCCCAGGTCCATCAGGCCCTGCGTGTAGTGCGCCACCGCCTCGCGCTGGCCGTCCGGCGGCAGCAACTGCGTGGCGAGGTCCCACAGCGCGCGCTCCTGCGCCGACGACGACATGTCGCCGTCGAAACCGAGCACGCGCGTCAGCACGCGCTTCACGTTGCCATCGAGGATGGCCACGCGCTCGCCGAAACAGAAAGCTGCAATCGCCGCAGCCGTGGAGCGCCCGATGCCGGGCAAAGTCACGAGCTCGGCGGCGGTGTGCGGAAAGGCGCCACCGAAGCGCGCGACCACCTCCTGCGCGCAGCGGTGCATGTTGCGCGCGCGGCTGTAGTAGCCCAGCCCGCTCCACAGGCCGAACACCTCGTCCTCGGTGCCGGCGGCCAGCGCCGCCACGTCGGGGAAGCGCTCGAGAAAACGCGCGAAGTAGCCGAGCACGGTCGTGACCTGGGTCTGCTGGAGCATCACCTCCGAAAGCCAGACGCGGTACGGATCGCGCGTGTTCTGCCACGGCAGTTCGCTGCGCCCGTGGCTGCGCTGCCAGCGCACGATCTGTGCGGCGAAATCCGGGGGCAGCGACAGGGATGGGGAGACGGCCGCCCGCGCGGCGGCGCGCTCAGGCCGCACGCAGTTGCTCGTCCGCGATGGCGGCGGCCGCGGCAGGCGGCTGGCTGCCGTGCTGCGCGATCAGCGAGGTGAACTCGTGCAGCCGTTCCTGCAGCGCGGCCAGGTGGCTCTCTTGCGCGGCGATCTCGGCCAACCGGTCGTCAAGGCTGCCTGCGGCGTTCTGGATGCGTTCGATCGCCTCGATGCGCTTGCTGAAATTGCGGCGGCGCTCCTTGAGCTGCGCATCGATCTGCGCGCTCGCGCCCTTGCTCCAGCGCTCGACCTCGGTCATGGCGGCTTCATTGACGAGCCGCAACCGGCTGGCCAGCGCACGCACGAGCTTGTCGCAGAAGTCAGCCTGCGCGAGCTTGATCAGGTTGCCCACGCCCAGGTAGTGGATGTGGCTGCGCTCGATCTGGCCCAGCTCCTGCTCGAAGCCGCTCAGGTCGGGCTCGGCCGGCGCCTGCAGCGTGAAGCCCTGCTCGGCGTTGAGCTGGCGGAAGGTGGCGTGCAGCATCGACTGGATCTCGGCCGTCGTCGCTTGCACTTCGCGCAGGTTGTTGCGCAGCGCATCGAAGGTTTCGCCGTACACCTTGCGCACGTTGAACTTGACGCCGGGGCGCTTGAGCGCCGCGGCCAGCTTGACCATGTCGGCCTTGAGCGCCGTGCGCCCGAGCACCGCGTACACCTCGCGCAGCAGCTTGCCCTGCACCGAGCGCAGCGCCAGGATGCGGGTGTTGCTGCCCTCGAATTCGGCGTGTTCCTGGTCGATGCGCGCGCGCATGTGGCGGATGACCGACACGTTCTTGCCGCGCAGGCCCTGCAGTTCCAGCGCCTGTTCCGACAGGTCGCGCTGGCGCACCTTCAGCAGGCGCTCGGCCTCGGTGCGCAGCGCGGTCATGCCGGCATCGACGGCGAGCCGCAGCATGGTCTCGCGCTTGCCGAGCACGCCTTCGCCGAGCAACACTTCGAGCGCCGGCAGCCGGCTGGCCTCGAGCAGGGCCGCGTCATGGCCGATTTTGGCCTGCAAGCCCTTCTGTGCGGAGACCGGCAACACCTGCGCCAACGGCACTTCGAGCAGCCGGGCGGCGCCTTCGCGCTGCCGCTCGATCTGCTGCGCGATCTGCGTCGGGGTGCTCAGCGTGTCCCACAGCGTGTCGATCTTGTTGAGCACCACGAAGCGCGTGTCGTGGCTTTCGTCGCCGGTGATCAGGTGCTCGCGCCAGATCGACAGGTCGGAGCGCGTCACGCCGGTTTCGGCGCCCAGGATGAAGACGACGGCATGCGCTTGCGGGATCAGGCTCACGGTGAGTTCGGGCTCGGCACCGATCGCGTTCAGGCCGGGCGTGTCGAGGATCACGAGCCCCTGCTCCAGCAGCGGGTGCGGCATGTTCAGCACCGCATGGCGCCAGCGCGGAATTTCGACGCGGCCTTCGGCGTCCTGCACCGGGTTGTCGTCGGGCGTCTCGGGGTTCCAGAAACCGAGCGCGCGGGCTTCGTCCTTGCTCACCCAGCGGACTTCGGCCACCTTGCCCATGGCCTGGGCCAGCTGCTCGGCGTCGTCCACGTCGATGGGCAGCTCGGTCCAGCGCGTAGGTCGCTCGCGCCAGTGGGTGAGCGAATGCGGCTCCAGGCGGGTTTCGATGGGCAGCAGGCGCAGCTTGGGCGCCAGTGCGGCGTCGTAGCCCAGCTCGGTCGGGCACATCGTGGTGCGCCCGGCGCTGGCCGGCATGATCCGCCGCCCGTAGCTGGCAAAGAAGATCGCGTTGATCAGCTCCGACTTGCCGCGCGAGAACTCGGCCACGAAGGCCACCATGACCTTGCTGGTGCGGATCTGGTCTTCGAGTGCGCGCAGCCGTTCGGCCACGGCCTGGTCGAGCAGCTCGTTGTCGGTCAGCCAACGGGACAGCCACTGAAGGCGGCGGGCGAAGTTGCTCCGCCAGGCGCCGTGCTGATCGAGCTGTTGGTTGAAAGAGCGGCTCAAGGGGAAGATGTAAGTAAGAATTTACAAATATAACATCGCCGAATGGCGAACGGGGTACCTATAAGAGTTTGCCCCGAAGCAACGCCGCGGAGCCAGCCTTCCTATGATTTCTGGCAATGGGGGCAGTAATAAGTGGAGCGCTGCCCCTGTTTCACTTGCCGGATCGGCGTACCGCACACCCGGCACGGCTCGCCCGCGCGGCCGTAGACGGTCGCTTCGAGCTGGAAGTAGCCGTTCTGCCCGTCCACGTTCGAGAAGTCGCGCAGGGTGCTGCCGCCCTTCTCCACCGCCCGCGCCAAAATCTCGCGCACCGCCGCATGCAGCTTCGCCGCGCGCGGCCGGCTGATGCGCGCCGCTGACAAGGTCGGGCGGATGCCCGCCATGAACAGCGCCTCCGACGCGTAGATGTTACCGACACCCACCACCACGTCGCCCGCGAGCAGCACCTGCTTGATGGCCGTGCGGCGTTTCTTCAGCCCCGCATGGAAGGCGTCGAGATCGAAGGCGTCGCCCAGCGGCTCCATGCCCAGCCCGCCGAGCAGCTTGAGCGCCCAGGGCGCCTCTTCGTCGTCCACATAGACCACGGCGCCGAAGCGGCGCGGGTCGTTGAGACGCAGGGTGCCGAGTTCGGTGACGAGGTCGAAGTGGTCGTGCACGCCGGGCTCCGGCAGGTGGATGTCGAAACGCAGGCTGCCCGACATGCCCAGATGCAACAGCAACAGCCCGCGGTCCAGGTCGATCAGCAGGTACTTGCCACGGCGGCGCACTTCGCGCACGCGGCGTCCGACCAGCGCCTGCGGCACCACCATCAGCGCCCAGCGCAGCGGCTTGCCGATGCGCACGGACTCGATGCGCGCGCCGGCGATGCGGTCGGCAAAGCCGCGCCGGGTGACTTCGACTTCGGGTAGTTCAGGCATGAAAAGTAAAACTCCGGCAGCGACGAAGCCCCATGCGGCGCTCGTTCAAATGGCTGGATTATTATGGTCAGATGAACCCATCGCCCCGCCGTCACCGCCTTGCGGCGGCCGCGTCTCTCGTGCTGCTTGCCTACGCAACGCAGGCCCAGTCTCTTGAACCCACCGCCGCCGGCAACCCGGCTCCCGCCATCGAGCGCACGGCGCCGCCGAAGCCGCCGGTGCGACCCCGGGCCACCACGGCCGCCAAGCCGGCCGCCGAGGCCGCACAGCCGTCGGCGCTGACGGCCGACCTGTTCTACGAAATCCTCATGGGCGAGATCACCGCCCGTTCCGGCGACCCCGGCTCCGGCTATTCGCTGGTGCTCGACGCCGCCCGGCGCCTGCGCGACGGCAAGCTGTTCCAGCGCGCGGTCGAAATTGCGCTGCAGTCGCGCTCCGGCGACGCCGCGATCTCCGCGGCGCGCGCCTGGCAGGAAGCGCTGCCCAATTCGCGCGATGCACGGCGCATCGAGCTGCAGATTTTGATCGCGCTGAACCGCATCAGCGAAACCGTCGATCCGCTGCGCGCCGAAGTGGCGGCCACCTCGCAGATCGAACGTCCCCTGCTGATGGCGGTGATCGCGCGCACCTACGGCCGCGCCGCCGACAAGAAGCTCGCCGTCTCGGTGGTCGAGCAGGCGCTGGTCGACGAACTCAAGAGCCCGACGACCGGCGGACTGGCCTGGGCCACCGTGGGCCGACTGCGCCTGAACGCCGGCGACCCTTCGGGCGCGCTGGACGCCGCGCGCAAGGGGCAGGCGATCGATCCGGCGTCCGAGGCGCCCTCGGCGCTGGCGCTCGAGCTCATCGACCCGGGCCAGCCACTGGCCGAGCCGATCGTCACGCGCTACCTCGCCAACAACCCCAAGGCCTCGCCCGACCTGCGCATCGCCTATGCACGCACGCTGGTCGAGAACCGCCGCTTCAGCGACGCCACCGCACAGCTCCAGACGCTGACCACGGCGCGCCCCGAACTGGCAGAGCCCTGGCTGCTGCTCGGCAGCCTGCAGATGCAGGCCCGCCAGGAAGCGGCGGCCGAAAGCTCGCTCAAGCGCTACGTCGACCTGATGACCGCCCCGGGCCAAAGCCAGGACGCCGGTGACGTCGCCGACCGCAAGCGCGGGCTGACGCAGGCGTATCTCGTGCTCTCGCAGCTGGCCGAACGGCGCAAGGACTTCCAGGCCGCCGACCGCTGGGTCTCGCGCATCGACAGTTCCGACAACCAGAGCGCCATCCAGGGCCGCCGCGCCAGCCTGCTCGCCAAGCAAGGCAAGCTGCCCCAGGCCCGCGAACTGCTGCGCGCACTGCCCGAGCGCACGGCGGACGAGCGCAAGCAGAAACTGCTCGCCGAAGCCCAGCTGCTGCGCGAAGCCAAGCAATACCAGGCCGCCTACGACCTGCTGGCCCAGGCCTCGGCCGCCGCGCCGGACGACGGCGACCTCGTCTACGACCAGGCCATGATGGCCGAGAAGCTCAACCGCCTGGACGACATGGAGCGGCTGCTGCGCCGCCTGATGACGCTCAAGCCCGAGAGCCAGAACGCCTACAACGCGCTGGGCTACTCGTTTGCCGAGCGCAAGATCCGGCTCGACGAGGCCCGCACGCTCATCCAGAAGGCGGTGCAGCTCGCGCCCGAAGACCCGTTCATCGCCGACAGCCTGGGCTGGGTCGAGTTCCGGCTCGGCAACACGGCGGAGGCGATCCGCATCCTCGAGGCGGCCTACAAGACGCGGCCTGACCCCGAGATCGGCGCGCATTTCGGTGAAGTGCTGTGGTCGGCCGGCCAGAAGGACCGTGCCGTCGCGATCTGGAAAGAATCGCTGCTGACGGACGCCGAAAACGAGACGCTGCAGGAAACCCTCAAGCGCCTGCGCGTCAAACCCTGAATGGCATCGATCACGCACACGGCTCCCGCGCGGGGCGACAACGCCTTCACCCGCCGCGCGGCGCTCGGCGCGGGCGGCGGTGCATTGCTGCTGTGGCTGACGGGCTGCGCCCAGCTCTCGGGCGGCCCCGCTGCCGCTCCCGGGCGTTCGGCCAGCTGGAGCGGCCGCATGTCGCTGCGCATCGACAGCGAACCCGTCCAGACTTTCGCCGCCCTGTTCGAGCTGCGCGGCTCGGCCGAAACCGGCGACCTGACACTGACCACGCCCATCGGCAGCACGCTCGCGCAACTGCATTGGGCACCGGGTGAAGCCCTGCTGAAGAACGGCAGCGACACCCGCCGCTACGACTCCGTCGATGCGCTGATCGAAGCCGCCACGGGCGCCGCCATTCCGGTCGGCGCGCTGTTCGGCTGGCTCGACGGCCGCGCCGACCCCGTGCCCGGCTGGCGCGCCGACCTGGGCCAACTGTCGAACGGCAGGCTGCAGGCCACGCGCGAATCCCCCGCGCCCCGAGCCGACCTGCGCATCGTCTTCGAACGCTCATGAAGGCGATCTACGACCTGCCTGCGCCGGCCAAGCTGAACCTGTTCCTGCACATCACCGGGCGGCGCGACGACGGCTATCACCTGCTGCAGTCGGTCTTCATGCTGATCGACTGGTGCGACACGCTGCACGTCGAGCTGCGCAACGATGGCCAACTGAGCCGCGAAGACCTCACCACGCCGCTGCCGGCCGACGACCTCGTGCTGCGCGCCGCCCGCGCGCTGCAGGCGCACGCCGCGCCCGGTCAGGGCGCGCACATCGGCATCGCCAAGCATGTGCCGGCGCAGGCGGGCATGGGGGGTGGCTCGTCGGACGCGGCCACCTGCCTGCTCGCACTCAATCGCCTCTGGAACCTGAACCTGCCGCTGTCGCGCCTGGCGCAGATCGGGTTGAAGCTCGGTGCGGACGTCCCTTTCTTTCTCGGTGGACGCAACGCCTGGGTCGAGGGCATCGGCGAAGAAATCACACCGGTAAACTTGCCGCCAGCGCGCTTCGTGGTGGCCAAGCCACCCGAGGGACTCGATACCCGACTAATTTTTTCTGCGGATGATCTGGAACGGGCAACTCCTGTTGCTATAATCTCAGGCTTTGCTGCAGATAGCGAACAGCTAGAAGCCACAAACCTCGGCAACGGGGTTTACGACTTCGGTCACAACGACCTGCAGCCGGTTGCCCAACGGCTTTGCCCCGCAGTCACCGACGCCATCGAATGGCTCGGACTGCAAGGATTCAAGGCCCGGATGACCGGCTCCGGAAGTTCGGTGTTCGCGAAAATTCAGCAATCGCCGCAGGAAGCGGAACTGCTCGAAGCCCCCCGGGGATGGCAGGTTCGACAATGCGACAATCTGGCGGTTCATCCACTCTGGGGATGGGCAGCCTGAAGAGATAATCGGAACGCTCTGCGGTTCGATGCGACATATAACGGTGGGTGGTGCAAACCATCAACCTGTGTAGGGGAGTCGCCAAGCTGGTTAAGGCACTGGATTTTGATTCCAGCATGCAAAGGTTCGAATCCTTTCTCCCCTGCCAAATCTCTCAAACTGCGGCCTGATGGCCGCAGTGCTTCTTTTGCAGTCCACCGGCTGCAATAATCGGCAGCCCACACAGGCCGCCACGACTCGAAACCTTTGGCGGCTTTCCCGCAAGCCCTTTGCACTGCCCGGACGCGCTCATGCAGGCCAATCAACCTGACTTCTTGGTTTTCACCGGCAACGCCAATCCCGGCCTTGCTGCAGAAATCGCGCAAAACCTCGGCACTTCGCTGGGCGCCGCACGCGTCGGTCGCTTCTCCGACGGTGAAGTCACCGTCGAGATCAACCAGAACGTTCGTGCACGCGACGTGTTCGTGGTGCAGTCGACCTGCGCACCGACCAATGAAAACCTGATGGAACTGCTGATCATGGTCGACGCGCTCAAGCGCGCTTCGGCCGAACGGATCAGCGCCGTCATCCCCTACTTCGGCTACGCCCGCCAGGACCGCCGCCCGCGCTCGAGCCGCGTGCCGATCTCGGCCAAGGTGGTCGCCAACCTGCTGGAAACCGTCGGCGTCGAGCGCGTGCTCACGATGGACCTGCATGCCGACCAGATCCAGGGCTTCTTCGACATTCCGGTCGACAACATCTACGCGTCGCCCGTGCTGCTGGGCGACCTGCGCCAGAAGAACTACGAAGACCTGATCGTGGTCTCGCCCGACGTCGGCGGCGTGGTTCGTGCCCGTGCACTGGCCAAGCAACTGAACTGCGACCTCGCCATCATCGACAAGCGCCGTCCGAAGGCCAATGTCAGCGAAGTCATGAACGTGATCGGCGAGATCGACGGCCGCAACTGCGTGATCATGGACGACATGATCGACACGGCAGGCACGCTGGTCAAAGCGGCCGAAGTGCTGAAAGAGCGCGGCGCCAAGAGCGTGTACGCCTACTGCACGCACCCGATCTTCTCGGGCCCGGCCATCGAACGCCTCTCGAAGGGCGCCGCCCTCGACGAAGTGGTCGTGACCAACACCATTCCTCTTTCCGACGCGGCCGTCGCGTGCGGAAAGATCCGCCAGCTCTCCGTGGCACCGCTGATCGCCGAAACGATCCAGCGCATTGCCAAGGGCGAGTCGGTGATGAGTTTGTTCTCGGACCAGGACAACCTGTTCTGACCTGAGAGCGAAAAAAGCGGGCCTCCTTCGGAGGCCTTTTTGAATCGGAGTCTCACTGGTCGCGGTGGACTCTCACAGGAGCTAGTTATGAAATTCGTCGCTTATGAGCGCGCAAAGCAGGGCACGGGTGCGAGCCGCCGTCTCCGCATCACGGGCAAGACCCCGGGCATCGTCTACGGTGGTGACACCCAGCCGCAACTGATCGAAGTCGATCACAACGCGCTGTGGCACGCCCTGAAGAAGGAAGCCTTCCACTCGTCGATCCTCGAAATGGACCTCGCCGGCGCCGTCACCAAGGTGCTGCTGCGCGACGTGCAATACCACCCGTTCCGCCAGCTGGTGCAACACATCGACTTCCAACGCGTCGATGCCAAGACCCGCATGAACATGAAGGTGCCGCTTCACTTCAAGGGTGAAGAAGAGTCCGACGCCGTCAAGCTGGATCACAACCTCGTGAACCACGTGATGACCGAGCTGGAAATCAACTGCCTGCCGAGCGATCTGCCTGAATTCCTCGAGATCGATCTCTCGGGCCTGAAGAAGAACGCCACGCTGCACGTCAACGACATCAAGCTGCCCAAGGGCGTGAAGTTCGTGAGCCACGGCAAGACCAACCCCGTCATCGTGTCGGCCGTGCCGCCGCTGGTGTCGGAAGAGCCGGCACCAGCTGCCGAAGGCGCTGCTGCCGAAGGCGCTGCTGCTGCCGCTGGCAAGCCCGCCGCCAAGACGGCCAAGAAGAAGTAATCCTCTTTCTTTCCGTCCGCGAACAGAAGGCCCGCCTCGTGCGGGCCTTTTGCTTTGTGGGGCGGCGAGATAATTCCCACCATGATCAAGCTGTTTGTCGGCCTCGGAAACCCGGGCCCTGAATACGAAGCCACGCGCCACAACGCCGGCTTCTGGTGGATCGACGCCCTCGCGCGCGACTGGAAGCTCAACCTCGTGCCCGAGCGCGGCTACCACGGCCTCGCGGCACGCGCGAACATCGGCGGCCAGAGCATCTGGCTGCTGGAGCCGCAGACCTTCATGAACCTGTCGGGCAAGTCGGTGGCCTCGCTGGCGCGCTTCTTCAAGATCGCCCCCGAAGAAATCCTCGTGGTGCACGACGAACTCGACGTGGTGCCCGGCCAGGCCAAGCTCAAGTTCGGCGGTAGCCATGCGGGCCACAACGGCCTGCGCGACATCCACGCCCAGCTCGGCACCGGCGACTACTGGCGCCTGCGGCTGGGCATCGGCCATCCCGGCGTGAAGTCGGAGGTCGTCAACTGGGTGCTCAAGAAGCCGCTCAAGGAACAACGTGAAGCGATCGAAGACGCCATCGTGCGCACCTTGCATGCCGCCCCCGCCCTGGTGGCCGGCGAGATGGAAAAGGCCACGCTGATGATTCACACGAGCAAACCGCCGCGGCCCAAGCCGCCGAGGCGGGAGCCCGGCGACGGAGGCACGACGCCTGCCGCCACCTAGCCGGCCACGGGAGTGCAGGGAGGGAGAGAACTAAAAATGAGAAGAAGAACGACGAAGAACAAGAAGACGGAAGAAGCCGCAACAAAGACGGCAACCAACCGGGTGATGGCTGTTTTTGCGATCGCGCTGTCCGCCGCCTCCATGGGCGCTTCAGCCCAGACCTGGCGATGCGGCAACACCTATTCCGACCAGCCGTGCGAGGGCGGGCGGACCGTGAAGGTAGACGACCGGCGCAGCGATGCGGACCGCAAGGCGTCGGAAGACGCCGCGCGCCGCAACGAACGCAGCGCCGGCCGGCTGGCGCGCAGCCGCCAGTCGCTGGAGCGGGAGGCGGTCAGCCAGGGCAGTGCCACGACCTTCGATGCGGGGCGCTTCACCACGAACGCGCAACCGCTCACGCCCGCCGAACGGGCCGCCCAGGCTCGCCAGCGCAAGCACACGGCCGACCCCCGCCCGACGAGCGCGCGCTTCAACAGCCCGTCGACCGGCGACGAAGCCCCGAAGGAAACAGCCAAGAAGAAAAAGAAGAAGGAGTAGCTCGGCTCAGACGGCGCCGGCTGACGACGGCGAGGCGGCATCCGACGCGGGCGGTGCCGCCTTGTCTGCCGTGAGGCGCACGTACTTCTGCAGCAGCGTCTCGCGGGTTTCCACATGGTCCGGGTTCACCGGGATGCAGGCCACCGGGCAGATCTGCACGCACTGCGGCTCGTCGAAGTGGCCGACGCACTCGGTGCACTTGTGCGGATCGATCTCGTAGAACTCGGCGCCCATGTAGATCGCATCGTTCGGGCACTCGGGCTCGCAGACATCGCAGTTGATGCATTCGTCGGTGATCATGAGGGCCATTCCCCGATTATCGGCGGACCGGGCGACTGCCCCGCTGCAGGTCTTGCGGAGCCCCCGCCAGCGTCAGGGCGGTCCGGCGAGGAGCGACAAAGTTCACAGTCGAGGCACGGTTGTTGCACCAGTCAGTTATGCTGCGGCCCGCCCCATGAGTCTGTTTCTATTCAAGCGCATCGCCACGCTGATCGGTACCCTGATCGGCGCCTCGGTCATCGTTTTCCTCGTCCTCGAGATCCTGCCCGGCAATGCCGCGCAGATGCTCATGGGCCCCGACGCCTCGCCCGATGCCGTTGCCGCCCTGGCCACCAAGCTCGGCCTCGATCAACCCGCCTGGACCCGCTACTGGCACTGGATCGCCGGCATGCTCACCGGCAACCTCGGCGACTCCTACGCCTACAGCTCGCCCGTCATCGACCTGATCCTCGAGCGCCTGGCCCTCACCGTGCCACTCGCCGTGATGGCGATGAGCCTGACGGTCGTGATCGCCCTGCTGGTCGGTGTGACAGCTGCCGCGCGCCACAACAAGCTTGGTGACGTCGGCCTCATGGGCATGGCGCAGGTCGGCATCGCCATTCCCAACTTCTGGTTCGCGATCCTGCTGATCCTCGTGTTCTCGGTGCAGCTGCAGTGGTTCTCCGCGGGCGGCTTCGAGGGCTGGGGCGAAGGCATCTTCGCGGGATTGAAATCGCTGCTGCTGCCGGCCTTGTCGCTCGCGGTGGTGCAGGCCGCCATCCTCTCGCGCATCACACGCTCGGCGGTGCTCGAGGTGATGCGCGAAGACTTCGTTCGCACGGCGCGCGCCAAGGGCGTGTCGCAACGCATGGTGCTGTGGACCCACGTGCTGCGCAACGCGATGATCCCCGTCATCACCGTCATGGGCATGCAGTTCTCGGAGCTGCTGGCCGGCACCATCGTGGTGGAGAACGTGTTCTACCTGCCGGGCCTGGGCCGGTTGATCTTCCAGGCCATCAGCAACCGCGACCTGATCGTGGTGCGCAACTGCGTGATGCTGCTCGCCGCGATGGTGGTCATCGTGAACTTCGTGGTCGACGTGCTCTATGCGGTGATCGATCCGCGCATCAAGGCGAGCGACGTATGAGCACGACCACCGTTCCGAGTGCTGCCGCGCTCAAGGTGCCGGGCTTCTGGCGCCGCGCCCTGCACCACCGCAGCTTCGTGATCGGCGGCGTGCTGAGCCTGCTGCTGTTGATCGCTGCCGTGCTCTCCCTGGTCTGGACGCCCTGGTCGCCTTACGCGATGGACATGGCGAACAAGATGCAGGGCCCTTCGGCCACGCACTGGCTCGGCACCGATGCCTTCGGTCGCGATGTGGCTTCGCTGCTGCTGGTGGGCGCACGTGCGTCCATCCTCGTCGGCGTGATTGCCGTGGGCATCGGCCTCGTGGTCGGCACGGCGCTGGGCCTGCTCGCGGCTGCGAGGCGCGGCTGGGTCGAGGAAGCAGTGATGCGCCTGTCGGACTTCACGCTCGCCTTCCCCGCCATCCTCTCGGCGATCATGATGACGGCCGTGTTCGGCGCCGGCATCGTCAACGCGATCGTCGCAATCGGCATCTACAACATCCCGACCTTCGCGCGCATCACGCGCGCCTCGGCCAACGCGATCTGGTCGCGCGAGTACGTGGCCGCGGCACGCGCCTGCGGCAAGGGATCGTTCGCGATCACCATGCAGCACGTGCTGCCGAACATCTCCGCCGTGCTGATCGTGCAGATCACGATCCGCTTCGCCATCGCCATCCTGGCGGAAGCGGCGCTGTCGTATCTCGGCCTCGGCACGCAACCGCCGCAGCCCTCGTGGGGCCGCATGCTCAGCGAAGCCCAGACCCTCATGTTCCAGCAGCCGCTGCTGGCCGTCTTCCCCGGCATGGCCATCGCCCTCGCGGTGCTCGGCCTGAACCTGATGGGCGACGGCCTGCGCGACCTGCTCGATCCGCGCCTGGCACGCGCGAGGTAAACAAGCACGTCATGGCGCTTCTCGAAGTCAACGACCTCCACATCGGCCTGCAGACGCAGCGCGGCCCGGCGGAAGCCGTGCGCGGCATTTCCTTCTCGCTGGAGCGCGGCGAAACGCTGGGCATCGTCGGCGAGTCGGGCTGCGGCAAGTCGATCACCGTGATGTCGCTCATGGGCCTGCTGCCGTCCACCGCGAAGGTCACGGGCAGCATCCGCTTCGATGGCACCGAGCTGGTCGGGCGCGACGAAAAGGACATGTGCCAGATCCGCGGCAACCGCATCGGCATGATCTTCCAGGAGCCGATGACGGCGCTGAACCCCGTGCACACCATCGTGCGCCAGGTCGGCGAACCGCTGCGGCTGCACCGCGGCCTGTCGAAGGCCGAGGCGCGCAAGGAAGTGCTCGCGCTGCTCGACCGCGTCGGCATTCCCGACGCCGCCTCGCGCCTCGATGCGTACCCGCACCAGTTCTCGGGCGGGCAACGCCAGCGCATCGGCATCGCGATGGCGCTGGCCTGCGGGCCCGACCTGCTGATTGCCGATGAGCCCACCACCGCGCTCGACGTGACGATCCAGAAGCAGATCCTCGAGCTCATCCAGGGCCTCGTGGCCGAGCGCGGCATGGCACTGATCCTCATCTCGCACGACCTCGGCGTGATCTCGCAGACGGTCTCGAAGATGCTCGTGATGTACGGCGGCAGCGTGGTCGAGAGCGGACCGACCGACGCCGTGTTCGCCAAGCGCGCCCACCCCTACACCCAGGGCCTGTTCGCCGCGCGCCCCGCCATCGGCGCGCCGCGCGGCCTGCGCCTGGCCACCATCCGCGGCAGCGTGCCCGAGCTGGTCGACCTGCCGCCGGGCTGTCCGTTCGCGGGCCGCTGCGCGTACACGGTGGATGCCTGCCACACCACGCGGCCGTCCGCCACGGTGCTGCCGCCGGACCACGCGGTGCGCTGCATCCGCCTCGAAGAAATTGCGGCCGAGCAGGCCGTCGCGCCATGAATTCATCGACCCCGCTGCTGCAGGTGACCGACCTCGTGCGGCACTACGCCCTGCCGCGCGAAAAGCTCTTCGGCCCGCCGCCCACCGTGAAGGCCCTCAACGGCGTGAGCTTCGCCGTGCAGGCCGGCAAGAGCCTGGGCATCGTCGGTGAATCGGGCTCGGGCAAGTCGACCATCGCGCGCCTCGTGATGGCGCTGGACACACCCACCTCGGGCAGCGTCGCGCTCGAAGGCCGCAACCTGCACACGCTGTCGAAGGCAGACCTGCGCACGGCGCGACGCGACTTCCAGATGGTCTTTCAAGACCCGTACGGCTCGCTCGATCCGCGCCAGACCGTCGCGCGCATCGTCGCCGAGCCGCTCGAAGCACTGGCCGAAACGCGCCGTGCCGAGCAGCGCGAACGCGCCGCCGAAGCGCTCGCGGCCGTGGGCCTGCGCACCACCGACCTCGACAAATACCCGCACGAGTTTTCCGGCGGCCAGCGCCAGCGCATCGCCATTGCACGTGCCCTCATCACGCGACCCAAGCTCATCGTGGCCGACGAACCGGTGAGCGCGCTCGACGTGTCCGTGCAGGCCCAGGTGCTCAACCTCATGCAGGACCTGCAGCAGCAGTTCGGCATCAGCTACCTGCTCATCAGCCACGACCTCGCGGTGGTCAACCACCTGTGCGACGACGTGTGCGTGGTGTTCAAGGGCCAGATCGTGGAGCAGGGACCGCCGGCCGATCTGTTCCACCATGCACAGCACCCGTACACCCGCACATTGCTGTCGGCGGTGCTGCACACGCCGCCCGGCGGCACGCTGCGCGCCGCCTGAAGTCACCGGGGCGCGGCCTCGGACACATCGGTCATGAGCATCTGGTGGCGCAAGCGCCTGGCTTCGCGCAAGATCGCTCGCCCATCCGGGAACGTCCCGAGGAAATACCGCCCGCGCCGGCGCGCACCGGAGGGCCTGCTGCGAGAGAATGATCCGCTGCACGTGGCATCTTTCGTGCTGTGTGTCTTTCTTTCGTGGCGCTGCGCTTCCCTCTGGGGCACGGTGCGCGCCGAAGCAGTCATTCGACACTGACCGTTTTCCGGAGATCACCCCGTATGTTGAACCGTCGCACCCTCCTTACCACCGCCGGCGCCACTGTCGCCCTGGCCACTCCGCTGGCCGGCATGGCGCAAGGCCGGAAGGACGCCATCGTGATCGGCATGGCCCTGGAGCCGCCGGGCCTGGACCCGACCACCGGTGCCGCCGCTGCCATTGCCGAGGTCGTGCAATACAACATCCTGGAAACGCTGACCAAGATCAACGTCGACGGCAGCGTCACGCCGCTCTTGGCCGAGAGCTGGGAAATCTCGCCCGACCTGAAGACCTACACCTTCAAGCTGCGCAAGGGCGTGAAGTTCCAGAACGGCGAGCCCTTCAACGCGTCCACCGTCAAGTTCGCGTTCGACCGCGCCGGCGGCGAGAAGAGCACCAACAAGGACAAGCGCACCTTCGCCAACCTCGCTACGCAGGTGGTCGACGAGCACACGGTCGTGGTCATCAACAAGGAGATCGACCCCGACCTGCCCTTCGTGCTGGGCCAGGCCACGGCCGCCATCGTCGAGCCCAAGAGCGTCGACGGCAACGCCACCAAGCCGATCGGCACCGGCCCCTACAAGCTGGACAGCTGGGCCAAGGGCTCGTCGATCACGCTGAGCAAGTGGGAAGGCTTCCGTGCACCCGCCGTCGCCAAGATCAACAAGGTCACCTTCCGCTTCATCTCGGACACCGCCGCGCAGGCCGCCGCCGTGCTCTCGGGCGACGTCGACGTGTTCACGCGCATCGGCACGCGCGCCGTGCCGCAGTTCCGCAACAACCCGCAGTTCCAGACCATCCTGGCCGGTTCGCGCGCCAAGACCATCCTCTCGATCAACAACAAGAAGAAGCCGCTCGACGACGTGCGCGTGCGCCGCGCCATCCTCGCGGCCATCGACCGCAAGGCCTTCATCGAGGGCGCGGCCGACGGCCTGGGCGTGCCGATCGGCAGCCATTACGTGCCGGGCGCCGCGGGCTATGTCGACACCACGGGCATCAACCCCTTCGACATCGAGAAGGCCAAGAAGCTGCTCGCCGAGGCCGGCGTGAAGACCCCGCTCGAACTGCGCATGACCCTGCCCCCGCCGCCGTATGCGCGCCAGGGCGGCGAAGTCATCGTGGCCCAGCTCGCCAAGATCGGCATCAACGTGAAGATCCAGAACGTCGAGTGGGCGCAGTGGCTCAGCGGCACCTACGGCAACAAGGACTACGACCTGTCGATCATTTCGCACGTCGAGCCCTTCGACCTCGGCAACTACGCCAAGCCCGACTACTACTGGGGCTACCAGTCGAAGGCCTTCGACACGCTGTTCGACAAGATCAAGTCCACCGGCAACGCGGCCGAGCGCAACAAGCTGCTGGGCGAGGCGCAGAAGCTGCTGGCCACCGACGCGGCCAACGGCTTCCTCTACCAGCCGCAGTTCCCGACCGTGGCGAAGAAGAACGTCAAGGGCCTCTGGAAAGAGAACCCGATCTTCGTGAACGACCTGTCCGCGCTGTCGTGGGGATGAGCCCCGCAGTGTCTGACCCCTCCCTGCCTTCGTTGAGCGACCTGTCGGCACAGGAGCTGTCCGCGGCCTACCGCGAGAAGCGCCTGTCGCCGGTCGAGGTGACGCGCGCCGTCATCGCGCGCATCGAGCACTGCGAGCCCCGGCTGCAGGCCACGTGGCTGTTCCGGCCCGAGGCCGCGCTGGAGCAGGCACGCGCCTCGGAGCAGCGCTGGCAGCGCGGCGATGCGCGCGGTCCGCTCGACGGCGTGCCGACCACCATCAAGGAAAACATCGCCACGCGCGGTGACCCGCTGCCCGCGGGCACCGCCGCCGTCGACCTCATGCCCGCCGCCGCCGACGCCCCACCGGCTGCACGCCTGAAGGAGGCCGGCGCCGTCATCGTCAGCAAGACCACCATGCCCGACTACGGCATGCTGTCGTCGGGGCTGTCGAGCTTTCACACGCTGGCGCGCAACCCCTGGGACCTGAGCCGCACGCCGGGCGGTTCCAGCGCCGGCGCCGGTGCCGCTGCGGCGGCGGGTTACGGTCCGCTGCACCTGGGCACCGACATCGGCGGCTCGCTGCGGCTGCCTGCGAGCTGGTGCGGCATCTTTACGCTCAAGCCCAGCCTGGGGCGCATCCCGATCGATCCGCCCTACATGGGCCGCGCCGCCGGCCCCATGACGCGCACCGTCGGCGACGCCGCGCTCATGATGCAGGCGCTGGCCCGGCCCGACGCGCGCGACAGCATGAGCCTGCCCGCGCAGGACATCGACTGGGCCGCGTTCGACGTCGCGCCCGACCACCTGCGCGGCCTGCGCATCGGGCTGCTGCTCGACGCCGGCTGCGGCCTCGCGGTCGAACCCGAGATCCAGGCCGCGGTCGAGCTGGCCGCGCGCCTGTTCGAAAAGGCCGGCGCCATCGTCGAGCCGATGCAGCCCTTCATGTCGCAGGCCCTGCTCGACGGCATGGACCACCTGTGGCGCATGCGCTCGCTCGTGGACCTGAAGGCCCTGCGCCCCGACCAGCGCGCCAAGGTGCTGCCCTACATCCGCGAATGGGCCGAGAGCGCCGCCGAATTCAGCGGCGAGCATGTGTTCCGCAGCTTCAGCCAGTTCCACGCGACGCGCGTCACCACGGTGAACGCCTGCGCCCGCTTCGACTACGTGATCTCGCCGGTGTCGCCCAACATGCCGGCGGCGGCCGAGGCGCCCTCGCCCACCAACGACCCGCTGCGGCCGCTGGAACACATCGGCTTCACCGTGCCGTTCAACATGTCGGAGCAACCGGCCGCATCGGTGAACTGCGGGTACTCGGCCGGCGGTCTGCCGATCGGGCTGCAGATTGCAGGACAGCGCTTCGATGATCTCGGCGTGCTGCGCGTGGCGCGCGCGTTCGAGCAGATCCGGGAAGTGCAGCGGCCCTGGCCTGAAATGCCTGGGCGCTGAGTCCGTCGCCTGACGCGCCCGGTCCACGGGCGCAGACGCACGAATCGCGCCGTACCGTGAAGAACTGCCTCCGCTGCCGGAGGCATCCCCCGCACAATCCGCCGTCGTCACGACCTTGTCACAGGTCGGGCGACTGAAGATCAACAAAACGGGGGAAATGCAATGCACACATGGCGTGCTGCGGCGTCGGCGCTCGCTTGCAAAAAAGAAAAAGAAGGCCGCTCTCTGCAGGGCAGGCCGAGGACATCGGAACACCAAGCCGGTGCCGTATGCAAGAAGTGCTAGTCCGCCAGAAGATCGCTCTTCAGAAGAACGAGTTCAAGGCCGGCCGCGAAACGCTCATCTTCATTCACGGCCTTGCTGGCAGTTCCAGCGCCTGGTCGGATCATGTGAATGGCTTTTCAAGCCAGTTCAATCTCGTCCTGCTGGACCTCCGGGGCCACGGAAAGTCGCATCGTTACCCGGCGTTCTCCGACTACCTGCCGTCGCATTTTTCGGAAGACATCGATGCCGTGTTTTCCGACCTTTCGATCTCGGATGCGACGCTCGTCTCACACTCTTTCGGCTGCCTTGTCGCATTGGAGTACGCCGCGACAAGGCCCGACCGGATAAAGAAGGTCGTTTTCATTTCTCCCCGGTTCGGCGCCCCGAACAGGGTGCTTCTCTTCGCTTCATGGGCAGCATCGGTGCCGGTGAAATTCATCGGAAAGCTTCTTTCGGGATCGTCAATTCCAAGGCGCCTTGACTACAAGGATTTCCCACGGAACACAGATTTCAACCCCAAGCGGATGTGCGGCGACATTGCCAACACGGGTCTGCGCACCTACCTCCACTGCATCAGACACGCGCTGCGCCTGGACCATGAACGGAAGGCTTCTCTGGTCGGGTGTCCAGTGCTGCTTGTCCACGGTGATGCAGACCGAGTCTTTCCATTCGCGCACGCGCTGCATGCGCAGAAGGTCATGCCGCATGCCCGACTGGTTCGTGTTCCGAAAGCGAATCACGTCGTGGTACTGACCCACATCGATCTGCTGCATGACGAAATCGAGCGCTTTGTCTCGGCCTCCGTCTAACAGGGAAGAAAAAACAATGCACAAGAAAGAACGCGCCATTCACTGCGTCACGTTCCTTGGAACACCTCCCTTTTATTTTCTTGCGTCATTGCCGTTGTTGATTTTTGGCTTCAGGCTGGTCCTTGCGTATTACCTGGCGGTCATGGCCACCGAACTGGTGTGCGCCGTCATCAAGCTCCTGACACGCACAGAGAGACCGATTCCAAGAAAACGGCTCACTCTGTACGACCAATACGACGCGTCCACATTTCCCAGCGCCCATACGGCACGAATCGCCTCCAACGCGACCGTCGTCTTCTTGTTCTTTCAGGGCGCATGGCTGGCTGCCCTGGGTTGCATGCTGGTCGTTCTCGTCGCATACAGCCGCGTCGCGCTTCAACACCATTTCGTCAAGGACGTGGTAGTTGGCGCATTGGTGGGCATCGTGATCTCCACATTGATCTACCGATCGGTGTTCACCGCATGACGCCTTACCTCAAGCTGATGCGGTTTCATTTCCACATCTCGTTCATCAGCGTCATTGCCGGAGCGCTTTTCTTTGCCGAGCCCGATTTTCGTTTTCCGGTGACAGCGATTTTTCAGTGCTACGTCCTCTTCAACGTGTTGCTGTATGGCGGCATCTATACCTTCAACGACATCATTGATGTCGCAGCGGATGCGGCGCATGGAACGAAGAAGAATCGCCCGCTGCCATCGGGACAGCTCGGTATCGGACCGGCATCTCTGTTCTGCGCGCTTCTGATCGGCGTCTCGCTGTACTTTTCCCAGCGCCTTTTCTCGAACGATGTCTTGCTGATCTTTTTGGCTTTCGTCGCAGCCAATGCGGCCTATACCCTGGCACTCAAGAAGATCCCCTATGCGGGCCTTTCCATAGTTGCGTTGACCCATACCTTGCGGCTTGTTCTTGGGATCGTGATTGCCAACGGATCGCCTGATCCGTACTTTTTCGGTGCGTTCTACGCCATGCTTTTTTGCATCGCAGTGACGATCCATGGAACGTACAACGTCAAGCCCGAAGACAAGAAGTACTACCCCCGCTGGGCGCTGATCGCTTGCCAGATCGCGTGCTCGATATTCATCGTCGGCCTGGCGATGCATGCAAGTCCTTCATCCGTGTCATGGCGAATCCTGCTCGTTGTTTTTTCAGTGTTCGTGGCGAGCTCGCATCTGCATTTCATGCGCCATCCCCTCGCCGTGCTCTTCATGGCCAAAGAAAAGAAAAAATGACATGCGCGTGCTAATGGTTTCGGACGTTTTTCTTCCTCGCATCAACGGCGTATCGATATCGATCGACACGTTCCGCCGCACCCTGGAGTCCCAAGGCGTAGAGGTCATCGTCCTCGCCCCACGCTATGGCAATGAGAACGACGAGGCCCGTGTCATCCGGGTGGAGGGCCGCCCCTTGTTCGGTGATCCGGAAGACCGCCTGCTCTCGTGGAAGGCCACGTATCGCGCGGTGCTTGATGCGGCTCGCAACTGCGACGCGATTCACATCCAGACGCCGTTCGTTGCGCACTTCGCGGGTCTGCGCGTCGCCCGTTCACTGAACCTACCGGTTCTGTCCACCTACCACACGTTCTTCGAGGAATATCTGCATCACTACGTCCCGCTGATCCCCGCGAGACTTCTTCGATTCGCCGCGCGCACTTTCAGCCGCAGCCAATGCAATGCAATGGACGCAGTGATCGTTCCCTCATCTTCCATGCAGCACCGACTGACGAGCTATGGCGTATGCACGCCGCTCCACGTGATGCCTACGGGCGTGCCCCTCAAGAAATTTGCAGCGGGACAAAGGGATAGGTTCCGACAACGCTACGGCATTGCTAGCGATCGCCCGGTTGCACTTTTTGTCGGCCGCGTGGCCCATGAAAAGAACATCGGCTTTCTACTCGATGCCTGGGCACAGGCACGTGCCCGTCAACCCAACCTGCTGCTTCTGATAGCGGGAGATGGCCCGGCCCTCGGTGCACTCAAGGAGCAGGCGCATACCCTGAGTCTGGGAGAGTCCGTGATCTTCCTCGGCTATCTCGACAGCACAGAAGAACTGCCTGATTGCTATGCGGCAGCTGACGTATTTGTCTTCACATCCCGCACGGAGACACAAGGACTGGTCTTGCTCGAGGCAATGGCCGCAGGGCTACCGGCCATCGCCTTGTCAGAAATGGGAACAACCGACATCCTCGGCGCCGGTCTAGGCTGCCTGACACCTCCGGCGGAAGCTGCAGCTTTCGCACAAGCCATTCTTCGCTTCTTCTCCGATGCGCCTCTGCGCGCACGCTTGCGCCAGGAGGCACTGGCGCTCGCGCTCGACTGGTCGGACGACGCCTGGGCGCGGCGTCTCGCGAACCTGTACCAAGCGCTGATCGCTAAACAACGCTAGGAAGAGGCGAAGGCCATGCACCCGCATCACGCCTCGCCACGAGCAATCACCCTAGCTGCGACGACAGCATCTCCCGCGCCCGCGTCACGAACGCGGTCTCCCCCCGCCGCGCGGGCAACCACTGGAACGCCACGCGAGGCAGCGCCGGAAGCCCATGCGGCGGCGCGAGCCGCGCGATGCCGTCGCCGATCGCCGATTCGTTGAGGCAAGCCACGCCCAGGCCTGCCGCCAAGGCCGACTGAAGGCCCGCCACGCCTGACGCCACGTGCGCCAGCACGTAGGGCACGCGGCGGCGGCGCAGCAGGGCCACGGTGAACTGGTGCAGCGAGCAGGTGTCGGGCAGCGCCAGCAGCCGCACCGGCTCGCTGCGCACCACGCGCAGGCCGGCCGCACCGAGCCACGCCAGCGATTCGCGCCGCAGCACCGCGCCGCTGCCGCTCGCTGCCGCATTGGCGCCTGCGATGTTCATGGCCAGCCCCACGTCGAAATCGCCGTGCGCGTAGGCGGCGCGCAGCGCGTCGCTCTTCAGGATGGTCACGTGCAGCCGCACCTGCGGATAGCGCTCGCCGAGCCGCCCGAGCAGGCGGGTGAGGTCGCCGGGGCGGAAGTAGTCGGTCACGGCCAGCCGCAGTTCGCCCTGCAGGGTTTCGCCGCGCAGGTCGCGAAAGGCCTCGTCGCTCAGCGCGAGGAGGCGCCGCGCATGGCCCAGCAGCCGCATGCCCGCCTCGGTGGGCACCACACCGGCCTTGCTGCGCGTCAGCAGCGACTGGCCGGCGCGCTCCTCGAGCTTGCGGATCTGCTCGCTCACCGAGGACTGCGACAGGTACACGCGCGGCGCCGCGGCCGTGAGGCTGCCGGCGTCGGCCACCGCCACCAGGGTGCGCAACTGTTCGAGGTCGAAGCCTTGCATGGTGTCTGCCTATCCATTCGGTTATCCGATGGATTTCATCATATCTTCCCGCTTTTCCGATGACGAGGCTGTGCCCACAATCACCCCATCGACCCCTAGTTCTTCACCCCCCAAAAAGGAGTTCACCATGCCCCACATCGTCGTCCACCTCTCCGGCCAGCCTGACGCCGCCCTCACCCGCAAGACCGTCGACACAGTCGCCGAGCTCACGCAGAGCGTGCTGGGCAAGGCGCTGTCGGTCATCGCCGTCACGGTGCAGTACATCGCCGCCGACAGCTGGTTCATCGGCGGGCAGTCGCTGGCCGAACTCGGCAAGTCGGCCTTCCACCTGGACATCAGCGTGACCGACGAGACCAACACCAAGGCCGAGAAGGCGCGCTACCTGCGCGAGGTGTATGCGGCCATGGCGGCGCTGCGGCCCAACCTGCACGAGGTCTCTTACATCCATGTGATCGATGCGCGCGGCGCGGCCTACGGCTACGGCGGCAAGACACAGGAGTACCGCCACCAGCAAGCGGGCGTCTAGGGCGTCTCGCAGGGACTTGAAAGACGCCGAGGGCGTGGCACCATGCCGCCATGCCCTCCCACGGAACCCCGCTCGCCGCCGACAGCCTCGGCAATCCGCTCACGCTCGACGACGCCGCCAGCCTCGCGTTGGTCGACGACTTCGTCATGGGCTTCATTTCGACCGAGGCGCGCGCCGTGAATCTGCTGGCGCTGGCCGAGCACGATGCCAGCCCGATCGTGCAGGCCTACTGCGCGACGCTGCACCTGTTCGCCGAATCGCGCGAGGCCGCGGCCAACGCGCGGCCCTTCCTCGACAAGGCGCGCGCCGGCGCCGGCCGCGCCACGCCGCGCGAGCAGCGCTACATCGCCGCGGTCGAAGCCTGGGCCGATGGCGACATCGCGCGCGCCATCACGCTGCATGCCGAGCAGGCGCGCGAGCATCCGCGCGACCTGGTCTCGGTGAAGCTCGGCCAGTACCACTGCTTCAACACCGGCGACTGCCCCGGCATGCTGCGGCTCGCGCTCGCGGCGCTGCCGGCCGCGGCCGAGGTGCCCTACGTGCACGGCATGGCGGCCTTCGGCTACGAGCAGTGCCACCTGCTGCGCGAGGCCGAGGCCAGCGCGCGCCGCGCGATCGGCCTGTGCCGCAAGGAGCCCTGGGCGCACCATGCGCTGGCGCACGTGATGCTCACCGAAGGCCGGCTGGCCGAGGGGCTGGCGTTCATGCAGAGCGTGAGCGACACCTGGACCGGACTCAACTCCTTCATGGTTACGCACAACTGGTGGCATGTGGCGCTGTTCCTCATCGACCTGGGGCGCAACGCCGAAGCGCTCGCGGTGTACGACGAACACGCCTGGGGCGTGGTGAAGGACTACTCGCAGGACCAGATCGGCGCTGTGTCGCTGCTCGCGCGGCTCGAGCTGGCGGACATCGACGTCGGTGCGCGCTGGGACGACGTGGCCGACCACCTGCGGCAGCGCCAGGCCGACCACGTGCTGCCCTTTCTCGACCTGCAGTACCTCTACGGCCTGGCGCGCGCCGGCCGGCCCGAGGCCGAGGTGCTGCTGCACAACATCGAGGCCTTCGCGCCCGTCGCGCCGGCGTCCACGCGCGCCGCGTGGCAGCGCGTGTGCGTGCCGGCCGCGCGCGGCCTCGTGGCCCATGCGCGCGGCGATGTGGCGGGCGCGGTCGAGGGCCTGGGTGTGGCGCTGCCGCGCATGATCGAGATCGGCGGCAGCCATGCGCAGCGCGACCTGTTCGAGCAGCTGTACCTCGACGCGCTGGTGCGCACCGGCACCGAGTCCGCGCTCGCTGGGGCGCAGAGCCTGCTGCAGCAACAGCTCAACGGCCAGCCCGAATCGCTGCGGCTGCGGCGGCAGGCGGATGCGGTCTACGCGCGGCTGGGGCTGGGAGAGCTTACCGGAGGTGCCCCGACGTTGATCTGAACGAGACAACCTCAACCGCACCCTCCGCGGTTTTGCAAACTACTCCGCACTCTCTTTGAGTTTGTCCGCCGGCAGGCGCCGCGTGACCATTGTTTGCTTTGGTGCAGCGTGCACACGCCCCAGACTTTTTGACCGATCACTCGTCAAGGTCTCGTGCGTGTCTTCCCTCTTCACCATCTCGCGAACCGTCTGCGTCAGCAGCGCCGCCATGCCCAGCTTGCTGGGCAGTCCCGCACTGGAATTCAAATCCCTCGACGGTCGCGAAGCGTTGGGGGAGCTCTTCGAATACACCGTGCGGCTGCAGACCCCCGACAGCCCGGCGCTCACCGACTACGTCACCGCCAATATTCCGGTCAAGCAACTGATCGGCAAGGAGTTCGGCATTCGCCTCGAACTCGACGGCAAGGGCTTTGGCGTGGCTGCCCGCACGGGCGCAGGCACACGCGAGATCAGCCCCTGCCTCTTCACTCAGTGACGAGGAAGCCATCGCCTTGTGGGACAAACTGCTCGACGGGTTCAAGTTCCGCGTGGCCGTGCCGGGCGCACCGGCCGATGCGGTGGCGATCAAAAAAGGAAGCTGATGATGACAAGCAACTCAACACCCATGCATCGCCGGACCTTGCTCGCATTGGGCGTAGCAGCGGCCCTGCCGATCCCGTCCCTGGCATCGACTCGAACCATCGCCGAATTGGCGGAAGCACCCGCAAACGGCCTTTGGAGGCCCATCAGCTCCTTTGAAAAGCGCTGAACCGGTTTCGCACAAATCAAGTTCGGGATCGATTGCCGGGGCGCTGTGCAACAACGTGCGCATTGCCAATGCCTGCGACCCCGCATGGTGGGCCAAGAAGGAATGGGACTACCCCCCGAAGGAAGAGCAATGAAGGACGCAACCATGAACCCGCGCATCGAGAGACTGTTCGAACACACCAAACTGCTGTGCTTCGGGCGCTATGTGCTGACCGTGCCCGTGGATTCGCGTCTCGCCTTTGGGCGCGACTTCCCGACCTTGCCCAACCAGGCCAAGGACATCGAGAAGGTCATGAAGGCCGAGCGGGCGAAGATTCTGGCGGCCGAGAAGACCGCCGAGATCACCTACTTCGGCAAAGGGCCTGCTCCAAACACGTGGCTGATTCGGTCCTATATGGATGACACGGCCAAGAAACTTGAGCTGGAAGGCTTTCGCTTCTACTACCTCGTCGGACCCCACATCTTCATGGACAGTGATGCAACGGCTAAGAGTCAAAAGGTGACAGCGTCATCTTTGCTCGCAGACGCTGTGGAAACCGCCAAGAATCTGCGCGCGCGCGAACCGGACGAGGTTCCCACCGATCAGGGCCTTTGCCACGAATACGGATTCACTTACGACGCCTCGTTCAGCAGCGCCCTCTCGCAGGTCGGCCTGCACATGGCCGCATTGCCCGACGTGGTCTTCAGCGTCGAAAGCAATCAGGCCGCCAGCACCCGAGGCAGCAACGGCTACGGCTTGCTCAAGCTGATCGACGACCGCAAGCGCGAAGCAGGCAGCAGCTACCCCCAGCTCACCACCTTGCGCGAGGGAAAGAAGAACGTCCACGGCTGGGCCGGTGAAGAGTCGCTGGTGCGCTACCCCGACGGGACGCAGGAGTTCGAATGGATGTTTATCGGCGAGAGCGGCAATGTCGCCCGCCCGGCGCGGCTGGACGTGACGATGCACACCAAGGTCGCGTCGGATCGTGTGGGCGCAGCCCCAGCCTCTTCACTCAGTGACGAGGAGGCCATTGCCTTGTGGGACAAGCTGTTCGACGGGTTCAAGTTCCGCGTGGCCGTGCCGGGCGCGCCGGCCGATGCGGTGGCGATCAAATGAGGCAACCATGGGTGACCGGCAACGCAACGCCAACGCGCCGACAGGTTTTGCTCGCATTGGGTGCGATGGCGGCTCTTCCCATCTCTTCCCACGCTTCGATGCCAAGCATCGTCAAGTTTGCGGACGAACCCACCAATATCCTGTGGCGGCCTGCCGGCTGCCTATGGGAGCGGACCGCTGTACACGAACGACACAGTCCTCGCATTCAGTCGCCGTCGCTGTGACGCGCCGGCATCGTGGTTTCGATCCATTTGTTCAATGACCTTGCGCAATTTCGATCGCTTACTTGAATTCAAACCAAGGACCGATCGATGAAAAATATGCCACAGCAGAGACCTCTCGGCCATATCCTTTCGCCTTTCAGGGATCGCGAAGTCTATGTACTCGCGGCTCTCCACGAATCGCAGTGTCACTATGTCACTGAAGTCGTGCCCGAGGGCGACGCACTGTTGTGCTTTCTATCGCTGATCGATGCGCACATCGAGAGGGCCTTCCGGACAATGCAGGGACAAGGTCTGCAGTACCGTGTGATGGCGGGCTCGACTGTCCCCGTCGGCAGACTCGCGGTACCGAACGGCCTGCTGATGGCCAGCTTGCACCTTGCCTGGTTGACGAAAAACAGGCGGCTGATGGTGCGCCCGAGCGGTACGCCATGCCAGTATGTACGCTCCCTGGTGCTTGCGCCGACTCCTTCGGCACCTTGCACATTCGAGGTGGACGATGGCTCGTTGGCTGCCGTGGATCGCCTGCACGAATCCGGCGGACTTTTTTCATGGTGCGAGATAAACGATACGCCCTGGAGTTGGGAGCCCGCGGGACTGTACAAGCTTGCCGAACGGGCGGTTCGCTCGTCGCAGGCATTCGTTCATCCGGGAGGTGCGATCGACAACTACGAATTTGGGCTCTTCGATCCAGAGTTTGAGCAGTGGCACTTCGTGCCAAGCACGGTAGCCGAATGAAGGCACGCACGGCACGCAAACAACCTGTGGAGATCGATCCAGCCTGCCGGCTCGTGCAGCAGCGCTTGGACTCCGTGGGCCTGTGGTTTACCGAGCCCATCGTGCATGAAATGTTCGTGCTGTCCGGGCGCAGCTTGAATGAACCTTTTCGAAATCTTCCAGTGCCGGTGGCATTTCGCGCCTGCGGTGGATTGCGGGCCTGGAATTCGGTTTTCGAAGCGCTGCCTGCCTCGCGATCCGTTCGCGACATGGCCGGCGACCCGGATGAACTAGTAGTGGATGTGCAAGAAACGCTGAATGCCCTGATGCAAGCCATATGCCGTTGCGACGCAACGGACGATGAGACGCTCAGGGAAGCAAGCTACTACGCGCAGGGTCGGATGGCACACGCCAGCCTCGCTTTGTCATTCTGGCTGCGCGGAGGCACGCTGTATGAGCCGACACCCGCCTTGGGAGGTTTGCTAGGCGGCGTCGACCTCTCGCTGGACCTTCCGATAGGCCTGCTGCGCCCGCCGGCCAATGCCATGTGCATTCTTGTTCCCATAGAACAGCGCAAGCGCTGTGCAGATGTGGAATCGATTTTTGTGTTTACCTCCAAGCCGAAGTGCGCGGAGCCTGGGCGCGTAGAGCGCGCAATCACGCTTTACGCGGCAAGACGGAAAGACAACGAAGTCACCCAGGTGCGCGATTTGCGGATGAACATCGGCGACGAGACATGCGCGGTGCACCATCTGCTAGCGAGGGCCATGAAGCGCCGCGAGCGGGAAAGCGATGACGAGTACGCGAGCATTCAAGTGCTGTGGCCTGCAGTGCTCGACTACACGGTCAAGACCTTGCTGTATCTGAGCCTGGACGATGCCACGATCTCGCAAGATCGGACCTATAGCAATGCGCCGAAAACCTTTCCTGGCCTGGGCAGACGCAAGCGTGAACTCAGGCAGGCACAGATTGAGCAGCTTTATGACCGATACATCGTCGGCCCCACCAGGCCCGACGATTGGGCTGGCGCGCAAGCTGGCGAATTGAGCCTGGACGGCCAAATATCACCGCATTGGCGGCGCGGTCACTTTCGCCAGCAGGTGCACGGGCCGCAGGGCAAACAACGCAAACTGATTTTCATCAAGCCAACATTGATACGTGCCGACCTGCTCGGGACAGTTCAATAGGGAAGGGAAGTCGGCAACCATGGCACGGGCATTTGGCGAGTCCGGTCATCGAACAAGACCACGCCAGAATTCGCCCTCAGTCCTTGCTCTTCAGGTGCCGCCGCTGGTCGTAGGTCGGCTGCGGCGGCATATCGACCAGGTGGCGCGTGTCGGCCCACTCGACGATTTCGATGGCGTCCGGCGCGGCCGGGTCGGCGATGCGGATGCGGTTGAAGCCCGCATTCGGAATCTCGCTCTGGCGCGGGCCGCTGAGGCTCAGGCCGCGCGCGGTGCGCCACACCATGTCGAGCACGCCGCCGTGCGTGACGACGACCAGGCGCTGGCCGCGGTGCGCGGCGGCCACCGTGCCGAGCGCACCGATCACGCGCGCATGGAACTCGCGCGCGCTCTCGCCCTGCGGCATGGCGTGGTCTTCGCGGAACTCCAGCCACTCTTCCCAGGCGCGCGGATGCTGGCTCTGGATCTCGTCGGCCCGCAAGCCCTCGACTACGCCGAAGTGCTGTTCGCGCAATGCCACCGAGGTGACCACTTGCAGCGACAGCTGCTGCGCCGCGGGCGCCGCGGTCTGCTGGGCCCGCATGAGGTCGCTGCTGATGAGGTGCTGTGCCGTCTCGCCCGCCAGACGCAGGCCAAGGCGGCGCGCCTGCTCGTGGCCGATGTCGTTGAGCGGCACGTCCGCATGGCCCTGGAAGCGCAGCTCGCGGTTCCAGGCGGTCTCGCCGTGGCGGATCAGGATGAGGTCGGTGGGGGCGGAGTCGGGGGTGCTGGAGGACATTGCATGCATTGTCCCCCGAGTGCATGACATGGCGGCTTCGTGCCAACCCGCTGTTGCACCACTGCCACCTCGTACACGCCGTCCGATCGCGCAGAATCAGCCCATGCCTCATCTTGTCCTGCTGCCCGGCCTTGCCTGCGACGAACGCCTCTGGGAGGCCCAGTTGCCCGCACTTCCCGCCGCCTTCGGCGCCCGCGTGAGCGACGTCCAGACGCGCCACGACACCATCGAAGGCATGGCCAGCGCCGTGCTGCGCGAACACGACGGCCCGCTGGTGCTGTGCGGCGCGTCGATGGGCGGCATGGTCGCGATGGAAGCGGCGCGCCAGGCGCCCGAGCGCATCGCCGGATTGATGCTGCTGGGCACCAGCGCACGGCCCGAGACGCCCGACATGTTCACGCTGCGCGAAGGCGCCATCGAATGGTTCGAGCGCGGTGAGGTGCGCGAGATCATCGAGCCCAACGTCGCCTTCGCCTTCCATGCCGCGCAGGCCGCCAACCCGGCGCTGGTGCAGCGTTATCTCGACATCGTGCTCGGCGCCGGCGCGGCCCAGCTCATCCGACAGAACCACGCCGTGATGCGCCGCCCCGACGCACGCACACACCTGGCCCTGCTGCGCGCACCGGTGCTGCTGATGTGCGGCGACGACGACCGCCTCGCGCCGCCCGAATGCACCCGCGAGATGGCGGCGCTGCTGCCGCGCGCCGAGGTGGTGTGGGTGCCGCAGTGCGGCCACATGCTGACGATGGAGAAGCCTGCGTTCGTCAACACGGCGCTCAACGCCTGGCTGGGCAAGCACTTCCCGAACGCTTGAGAGCCCCGGTCAGTGCAACTGGCCGCCGGTTTCCGCGACGTCCTGCTTCACAGCCAGCGCGGTCTTCACGGTGATGCGCAACGCATCCACCAGCGTTTCGAGCGCCATGCTCGGCGCGCCCGGAAAGCGCGCCGCCTGCGCCGGCAGGTAGGGAATGTGGATGAAGCCGCCACGCACGCCCTTCGCCGCCGCGTGCGTCGCGATGTGGTGCATCAGCCCGTAGAAGAGGTGGTTGCACACGAAGGTGCCCGCGCTGTTCGACACCGAGGCCGGCACGCCGCCCGCGCGCAGTTCGCGCACGATGGCCTTCACGGGCAAGCTTGAGAAGTAGGCGGCGGGTGCGCCGGGCACCACCGGCACGTCGATCGGCTGGCGGCCGAGGTTGTCGGGCACGCGGGCGTCGTCGACGTTGATGGCGATGCGCTCCGGCGTGAACTCGGCGCGGCCACCGGCCTGGCCGATGCAGATCACCAGCGTCGGCTGGAGCTCGTCCATCGCGCGGTCGAGCGCGTCGAGCGCCTCGCCGAAGACGCAGGGCACGAGGCGCGCATGCACCGTGGCGCGGCCGCAGGTCCAGCCGTCGAGCGAGCGCACGGCTTCCCATGACGGATTGAGCAGCTCCTGCTCGAAGGGCTCGAAGCCCGTCAGCAAAACCGAGGGAGAAGCGCGCTTCGCCGGCATCGCATTCAGGCCATTGCGCGGACGGTGATGCCTTCCTGCTGCAACCGCTCGCGGATGCGCCGCGCGAAAGCCAGCGCGTGCGCGCCGTCGCCATGCAGGCACACACTCTGGGCGTTGACGGCCACAGTGCTGCCGTCGATGGCGACCACGCGGTGGTCGCGCACCAGCGACAGGGTCTGCGCCAGCGACTGCTCTTCGCTCTCGATGAGCGCGCCGGGCTGGCTGCGCGGCACGAGGCTGCCATCGGGCATGTAGCCGCGGTCGGCAAACACTTCTTCGACGGGCTGCAGGCCGGCACGGCGGGCCGCGTCGATCATGTTGCTGCCCGCGAGGCCGAAGAACTTGAGCGAGGGATCGAAGCGACGCACCGCCTCGCACAGCGCCTCGGCCAGTTCGGGCTCTTTCACCGCCTGGTTGTAGAGCTGGCCGTGCGGCTTCACGTGCGCGAGCCGGCCGCCCTCGGCCTTGACGATCGCAGCCAGCGCGCCGACCTGGTAGAGCACGTTCGCCACGATCTCCTCGGGCGGCAGGTGCATGGTGCTGCGGCCGAAGTTCTCTCGGTCGGGAAAGCTCGGGTGCGCGCCGATCGCCACGCCGTGCGCCATGGCCCAGCGCACGCACTGCTGCATCGTCTTGGCATCGCCCGCGTGCCAGCCGCAGGCGATGTTGGCGGAACTCACGAGGCCGAGCAGCGCTTCGTCGCTGCCGGCGCCTTCGCCGAGGTCGGCGTTCAAGTCGATCTGCATGGGATGTTCTCCGTCTCGTGGGGCAGGTGCGGGAGCAACCTGCGCTGACCGACAGTCTAGGCCGCGCCGGGCCAGCCCGCAGCGGCGAGCCCCTGCGCCACTTGCGCCAGGTAGCGCTGCTGCCCGGCCCAGGCCGCGAGCGCATGCGTCAGGTCGGTGCGCACCAGCCGCAGCCGGCCGCCGAGCGGCGCCTGCGCGAGCTTCCAGAGGTCGGCGCGGATCACCACGCCGATGCGCGGGTAGCCGCCGGTGGTCTGCGCGTCGCCCATGAGGATGATCGGCTGGCCCGAAGGCGGCACCTGGATCGTGCCGGGAATCACGCCCGACGACAGCATGTCGCCGCCCGCCTTGCGCTGCAGCTCGGCGCCGGCGAGCCGGCTGCCCATGCGGTTGCTCTGCGGCGTGATGCGCCAGCGCTCGTTCCACAGCAGCGCCTGCGCGTCGGACGTGAACAGGTCGAACTCGGGGCCGGGCAGCACGCGCAGCGCGAGCGCGCCGTCGGCCTCGGCCGAGCCCCAGTCGGGCGCGCGCAAGCCGAAAGGCCGGCGCGCACTTTGGTTGGCATCGAGGCGCGAAGCGCCCAGCGCGAGCCGGTCGCCCTTGCGCAATGCACGACCGTCGTGGCCGCCGAAGCCGGCCTTGAGGTCGGTGCTGCGCGAGCCGAGCACCGGCGCCACGTCGATGCCGCCCGCTACCGCGAGCCAGCTGCGCAGGCCGGCCTTCGGTGTGCCGGGCGCGTTGGCGCCGGCGAGCCGCAGCGTCTGGCCGGCGCGCACGGGCACGCTCCAGCAGGGCCACAGCGGCATGCCGTCGAGCGTGGCACCGAAGTCGTCGCCGGTGAGCGCGATGCGGGTGTCGGTCTCGAACTGCAGCTCGCAGCCGCCCAGGGTGAATTCGATGCCGGCCGCCGCGTCGGCGTTGCCGGCCAGCCGGTTCGCCAGCGTGAGCGCGAGCATGTCGAGCGCGCCGCCCGGGCAGATGCCGAGCTGGCGCAGGCCGGGCCGCCCGAGGTCCTGCACCGAGGCATGCACGCCGGGTTTGCGCACGAGGATCATGTCTGCAGGCTTTCGACGACGAAGCGCACGCGGTCGCCCGGACGCAGCAAGGTGGGCGACTCGGCCGACGGGTCGAACAGCTCGAGCGGCGTGCGGCCGATGAGCTGCCAGCCGCCCGGCGACACCAGCGGGTAGATGCCGGTCTGCTCGCCGCCGATGCCGACCGAGCGCGCGGGCACGGCCGTGCGCGGTTCGGCGCGGCGCGGTGTCGCGAGTTCGGGCGACAGCCCGCCCATGAAGGCGAAGCCCGGCAAGAAGCCGAGCAGGTAGACCACGTAGTCGCCGCCGCTGTGGCGACGCACCACCTCGGCCGCCGACAACCCGGTGTGGGCCGCCACGTCGGCGAGGTCCGGGCCGTGCTCGCCGCCGTAGGCCACGGGAATCTCGATGCGCCGCCCTTCGGCGGCATGGGCCGCGAGCCCCGGCCAGGCCTGGAGCACGCGCGCCGCGAGTTCCTCGAACGCCACGGCGGTCGGATCGAAGGTCAGCGTGAGGTTGTTCATGCCCGGCAGCGCCTCGCCGACGCCGGGCCAGGCCAGCACCTCGGCGGCCAGCGCCCAGATGCGCTGCTGCTGCGCCAGCGTGGCGGGCGCGGGCAGGTCGCACACCAGCGCCGCATCGCCCAGCGGATGCAGGCGGGGCAAGGGGGTGTTGCTCACCTCCGCGCGAAGCCTGGGAGCGGGTTCATTCCCTGCCGAGGCTGCGGACTTTGGCCGTGAGCTGCTGCTCGACGTTCGGCGAGACGAACTTGTTGACCTCGCCGCCGAGCATGGCGATCTCGCGCACGAAGGTGCTCGAGATGAACTGGTACTTGTCGCTCGGCGTCAGGAACACGGTCTCGACATCGGGCATCAGCGAGCGGTTCATGCCGGCGAGCTGGAACTCGTAGTCGAAGTCGGTCACGGCGCGCAGGCCGCGCACCATGGCCTTGCCGCCGCGCGCGACGACGAAGTCGCGCAGCAGGCCCGAGAAGCTCTCGACCGTGACCTGGTCGCTGTAGGGCTTCACCGCCTCGCGGGCCATGTCCATGCGCTCGGAGAGCGTGAACAGCGCCTTCTTGTGATGGCCCGCCGCGACGGCGACGATCACCTTGGAGAAGAGTTGGGTTGCACGCCGCACCACGTCCTCGTGACCGAGGGTGATGGGGTCGAAAGTGCCGGGATAAACCGCGATCACGTTGCTGGCCATGGTTGGTTCTTCCTCATGCTGCCGGTGCGGCTTGTCCGGCGGATTATGCAGGCACGGACACAGCGCGCCGCAGCAGATGGGCATGCACGGCGCCGGCCTTCAGGTAGCGGAATTCCACGAGGCCCAGCGCGGTGAGTTCTTCGGCGGCCCAGCGGCGCGGCGCCTCCAGGTAGATCGCGCCGTCGGCATGCAGCGCACGCGCGGCGGCGCGCAGGGCCGGCTCGTACAGCGCGACGGTCTCGAAGGGCGGATCGAGAAACACCGCCTGCAGGCTGCCCGCCGCCGCACGTTCGAGTGCGGTGACACCGTTGCCGCGTTCCACGCGCACGGCCTTGGCCGAGAGCTTGGTCTTGGCGGCTTCCAGCTGGGCGACCAGCGCGCCGTCCTGCTCGCACAGCAGCACGTTGGCCGCGCCGCGCGAGGCGGCTTCGAGGCCGAGCGCGCCGGTGCCCGCGAAGGCGTCGATGCAGTGCCAGCCCGGCAGCCCACCGCCGCCCACGCCGGCCAGGCTCGCGAGCCAGTTGAACAGCGTTTCGCGTACGCGGTCGGGTGTGGGGCGCAGGCCGGGCTTGTCGGCCACGGCGAGGCGGGTGCGTTTCCACTCGCCGCCGATGATGCGGACCTCGTTGGGCCGCGACGGGCGCTTGGCGGCGGGGGCGCGCGAGGCAGGCGCGGCGGCGTTCTTTTTTGTGGGCTTCTGGGGCATGCGGCGAGCTTAACGCCGCAGCTGGCCCCACTTCACTCAGTAGCCCATGAACGCGCGCCGGGCCAGCAAGGCCGCCAGCACGAGCATCGTGCCGCCGATGAGCGCATCGAGCATCTGCCAGGCGCGCGGCCGTGCAAACACCGGCGCCAGCAGCCGCGCGCCGAAGCCCAGCGCGGTGAACCACAGCACGCTGGCCAGCGTCGACCCGGCCACGAACCAGAGCTTGAGCGCGCCCGGGTACTGCGCCCCGGCGCTGCCCACGAGCAGCACGGTGTCCAGGTAGACGTGCGGGTTCAGCAGCGTGAAGCCGGCGGCCTGCGCGACCACCGCGGCGCGCGAGCGCGAGGCGCCCTGCGACACCGTCTGCAGCGCGACCGGCTGGCGCGAGCGCCACAGCGCGCGCAGGCCGTAGCCGCAGAGAAAGGCCGCGCCGAAGCCCGCGAGCAGCGTTGCCAGCATCGGCCGGCCCTTCAAGGCCTGCGCCATGCCGGCCACGCCCGCCGCGACCAGCACCGCGTCGCAGGCCGCGCAGAACAGCACCACCGCGCTCACGTGCTCGCGGCGCAAGCCCTGGCGCAGCACGTACGCGTTCTGGGCGCCGATGGCGACGATGAGCACCAGGCTCATGAAGAGCCCGTTGAGAAAAGCGGTGGAGGTGAGGACGGCGGTCATGGTCCGAGCTTGCCGCCCGCCTCACCTTCAATCAAACTAAACTTTCTAACTTCAATTCAGTTTTACTTCATTCGCCACCATGCTCGACTACGCCGCCCTGCACGCCCTCGCCGCCGTGGTGCGCGAAGGCAGTTTCGAGCGTGCCGCCCGCGCGCTGCACGTCACGCCCTCGGCGGTGTCGCAGCGCGTGAAGCTGCTCGAAGAACGCACCGGCGGCGCGCTGCTGGTGCGCGGCCAGCCCTGCGTGCCGACCGAAGCCGGCCTGCAGCTGTGCCGGCACGTCGAGCGCGTGGGCATGCTGGAGCACGAGCTGCGCGAGGCCCTGCCCGCGCTCGGCATGGGCAGCGGCGAGGCGCACGAGCGCGTCACGGTGCGGGTGGCGGTCAATGCCGACAGCCTCGCGACCTGGTTCATGGCGGGGGCCGCGGCCTTTGCTGCACAGGCGCCCGACGCCCTGCTCGACCTCACGGCCGACGACCAGGACCACACGGCCGAACGGCTGCGCAGCGGCGCCGTGCTCGCGGCCGTGACCGCACTGGCCCAGCCGGTCACAGGCTGCAACAGCGAGGCGTTGGGCACGGTGCACTACGTGGCCGCCGCGAGCCCCGATTTTGTGGAACGATATTTCGCCAAAGGCGTGGGGGCGCGCACGCTGGCCGCCGCGCCGAACCTGGTGTTCGACCGCAAGGACCGGCTGCAGGCGCGCTGGGTGCGTCGCATCTGCCATCGCAACGTGGAAACGCCGCGCCACTGGGTGCCCTCGCCCGCCGCCTTCGTGGAGGCGGCCTGCCGCGGCATGGGCTGGGGCATGCATCCGACCAGCATGGTGGCCGACGCCTTGCGCGACGGCACGCTGGTGGAGCTGGTGCCCGGCGAGACGCTGCCGGTGCCGCTGTACTGGCAGCAGGCGCGCGCGGCGCCCCGTCTGCTGGAGCAGCTCGGCGCTGCGGTGCGCGCCGCCGCGCGCAGCGGGCCGCACGCGCTGGCCTGATCGCTTGTTTAGGGCGCGGCCTGCTTGCCGCCCACCACCACCGTCACCATGCGCTGCGGCTGCAGCTTGCGGCCGAACGCGGCCTTGATGTCGGCGGCCGTGACCGCGTTCATGCGCGCGGTCCAGGTGTCGAGGTAGTCCAGCGGCAGGCCGTACCAGGCGATGTTGGCGACGTTGCCGATCAGCTTGCGGTTGCTGTCCAGCAGCAGCGGGAAGCCGCCGATCAGGTTGTCCTTCGCGGCCTTCAGCTCCTTCTCGGTCGGGCCTTCGGCCACGAACTTCGCGAGCTCCTCGCGCGAGACCTTGGTCGCTGCGTCGGCCTGGTCGGGCCGGGTCTGGAAGCCGATGCGGAAGGCGCCCGCGTCGAGCCCCGGCGCAAAGCCGCTGTACACGCTGTAGGCCAGGCCGCGCTTCTCGCGCACCTCTTCGGTCAGCCGCGAGACAAAGCCGCCGCCGCCGAGCACGTAGTTGCCGAGCGTGAGCGCGAAGTGGTCCGGGTCCTGGCGCGGGTAGCCGGGCTGGCCGATGAAGACGTGGGCCTGCGCCGAGTCGAACGCAATGCGCTCGTCCTTCGGCGCCGTGAGCGCCACCACGGGCGCGATGGCCGGCAGCGGTGCGCAGGCGGCGGGGCTGGGCAGGCGCGACAGCAGCGTGGTCGCCAGTGCCTCGGCCTCGGCGCGCGTGACCGCGCCCACGATGCTGAGCTTGGCGCGGCACGGCAGGATCAGCTGCTCGTAGCGCTGGCGCATGGCGGCGGTGTCGATGCGCGCCAGCGTCTCTTCGGTCACTTCCTGGCCGTAGGGGTGCGTGCCGTACACGGCCTGCGCGAAGGCGCGGCCGACGACGGTTGCGGGCTTGGTGTTGGCTTCCTTGATGGCGGCGTTGATGCGCTCGCGCTCGCGCGGCCAGATGTCGTCGGGGAACGAGGGCTCACCGATCTCGCGTGCGGCCAGGGCCACGGCCTTGGTCAGCAGCGCCGGGTCGGACAGCGTGCGCAGCGTGTAGCTGGTGCGGTCGGTGCCGGCGCTCACGTCGAAGCTGGCGCCCAGATCGGCCCAGGCCTCGCCCAGCGCGTTCTGGTCGAGCGCGGGCTCGCCGTTGCGGCCGGCGCGCACGCCCTTCTCGACCATCGCGGCGCTGGTGCTGGCCAGCCCGGCCTGCGCGGCCGGGTCGCGCCGGCTGCCGGCGTCGAAGTCGACCTGCACGTCGACGATCGGCAGCGCATTGGTCGACACGAGGTACACCTTGGCGCCGTTGGCCAGCGTCCAGTGCTCGATGGGCAGCGCGGCCTGCGCACTGCCCATGCCGAACAGCGCGGTGATGCCCGCCAGGAGGGCGGTGCTTGCAATTTTTGGGAGGTTCTTCATGAGGGAATCCGGTGCCTTTCAGCGCATCTCGCCAGCGGGGGCGGCGAAGCCGCGGCCGCGCTTGGGTTCGGGCGGCAGGGGTCGCAGCGTGGCGACCGTGAGCTGGTCATCGCCGAAGTACTTGGCGGCCACGGCCTGCACCTGCGCCGCCGTCACGGCCTGCAGCCGGGCGACGATGCGCTCGCTGGCGTCCAGCGGCAGGCCCTGGATCCAGTTGCTGCCGAGTTCGCGCGCCTGCGCCATCACCGAGTCGCGCTTGTAGGTTTCGCTCGCCACCCACTGCGTCTTGACGCGGGCCAGCTCGGCCTCGCCGACGCCTTCTTTCGCCACGCGCGCCACCTGGGCACGCAGTGCGGCCTCGACCGTCTCGGCGGTCTTGCCAGCGGCCGGCACGCCGTCGAGCATGAACAGCTGCGGACCGCGGCCGACGAAGCCGGAGTACGCGCCCGCCGAATCGGCCACGCGGCCGGGGCCTTGCGTGAGCGCGCGATCGAGCCGCGCACCGGCGTAGCCGTCGAGCACGGCCGAGAGCACCACCAGCGCCCAGGCGTCGCTGTTGGCGTCGTCGATGTTGGTGAGCTGCGGCACGCGGAAGGCGAGCGACACGTACGCCTGCTCGGCCGGGGCCTTGAACTCGAGGCGGCGGATGCCGCGCTGCGTGGGCTCGGTGCGCGGCTTGCGCTCCGGCACGGCGCGCGCGGGGATGCTGCCGTAGTACTTCTCGGCCAGCGCGCGCACGCGCGCCACGTCGACGTCGCCGGCCACCACGAGCACGGCGTTGGCCGGCACGTACCAGCGCTGGAAGAAGGCGCGCGCATCGGCGGGCGTCATCGACTCGAGGTCGCTCATCCAACCCACCACCGGGCGGCGGTACGGCGACGAGGTGAAGACGGCCGCGTTCTGCTGCTCGCCGAGCAGCGCGCGCGGCTGGTCGTCTGTGCGCAGGCGGCGCTCTTCCTTGACCACTTCGATCTCGCGCTTGAACTCGTCGTCGGGCCACTGGTTGTTGGCGAAGCGGTCCGATTCGAGCTTCATCACCTGTTCGAGGCTGCCGACCGGGATCTGCTGGTAGTAGCCCGTGGCGTCGCGCATGGTGAAGGCGTTTTCCTGCCCGCCCAGCGCCGCCACGCGGCGCGAGAACTCACCGGCCGGCACGGTCTTCGTGCCCTTGAACAGCATGTGCTCCAGCACGTGCGCCACGCCCGAAGCACCGTCGACCTCGTCCATGGAGCCGACCCGCACCCACACCATCTGCACCGCGGTCGGCGAGCGCCGGTCGGGCTGCACGATCACGGTCATGCCGTTGGCGAGGGTGAATTGCTGGGGGCCCGGGGCTGCGGCGGCGGAGGCCGACGCGGCGGGGGCGGGGGTGGACTGGGCCAGCGCGGGCACGGTCCACAGCGCAGAAAGCGCCAGGGCCAGCACCGCACCAGACGCAGCACGGCGTGGCGAGAGGTGTTTCATAGAATGGGTCGGATTGTAAAAAGCTCCTGATGTTCAGTTTCTTCAAGAAAAAACCACCTGCCGATGCCCCGGTGACACCGGCCCCGCCGCCGACCACCGAACCCGCGCCCTCCCCGGCCGCGGAACCCGCACCGGCACGTTCGGTGTTCTCGCCGTCGAGCTGGTTCGGGTCGAAGCCTGCGGCGGAGGCGCCTACGCCCGTTCCTGCGCCGGCCCCTGCACCCGTGCCAGCCCCGGCTCCCGAGCCGACGCCTGCCGTGCCTGTGGTTGTTCCGGCTGCAGAAGTCACACCTGTGGTGGCGCCAGCCCCCTCCCCTGTGCCTGCACCGACGCCAGCGCCGGTTCCGGTCGCCGCACCGGCGCCGATCCCTGCGCCAGTACCCGTTCCTGCACCTGCACCCGCTCCCGTCATCGCACCGCCGCCCCCACCAGCGCCCGTGCCCCCACCGCCTCCCGCACCCGTCGCCGTCGTTGAACCACCCGCCATCGCCACCGAGCGCAAGAGCTGGTTCGACAAGCTCAAGACCGGCCTGCGCAAGACCGGCACCGGCATCCAGGCCGTGTTCGTCAATGCGCAGATCGACGACGCGCTGTATGAAGAACTCGAGTCGGCGCTCTTGATGGCCGACACCGGCGTGAAGGCCACCGAGTACCTGCTCGACGACCTGAAGGTGCGCGTCAAGCGCCAGATGGCCACCGACGCCGCGCAGGTCAAGCTGCTGCTGGCCGATGCCGTCACCGACCTGCTCAAGCCGCTCGAGAAGCCGCTGGTCATCGGCGAATACACGCCCACCGTGATCATGGTGGCCGGCGTCAACGGCGCGGGCAAGACCACCTCCATCGGCAAGCTCACCAAGCACCTGGCCACCGAGGGCGCCTCGGTGCTGCTGGCCGCGGCCGACACTTTCCGCGCAGCGGCGCGCGAGCAGCTCTTGGTCTGGGCCGACCGCAACACCGTCGAGATCGTCAGCAACGAAGGCGGTGACCCGTCGGCCGTGAGCTTCGACGCCGTGAACGCCGGCAAGGCGCGCGGCAAGGACGTGGTGCTGGTCGACACGGCCGGCCGCCTGCCGACGCAGCTGCACCTGATGGACGAGCTGAAGAAGATCAAGCGCGTCGTCACCAAGGCCGACGCCACCGCGCCGCACGAGGTGCTGCTGGTGATCGACGGCAACACCGGCCAGAACGCACTCGCGCAGGTCAGGTCCTTCGACGAAACGCTGGGCCTCACGGGCCTCATCGTCACCAAGCTCGACGGCACCGCCAAGGGCGGCGTGCTGTGCGCCATCGCGCGCGAGCGGCCCATTCCGGTGTACTTCATCGGCGTCGGCGAAAAGCTCGAAGACCTCGAGACCTTCAACGCCCGCGAGTTTGCGCAAGCACTGCTGGGCTGAGCAAAGAAGCTTTCGCCTTTCGCTTCGGACAAAAAAACGGCCCCCGGCTTTCGCCGGGGGCCGTCAGCTCCCTGTCTTTCTTATTTCTCCCTTGTATTCCCCCTGCGTGTGGCCTGTGCGGCGTCGCGTTTCGTGTGCGAAAGCACCGGTGGGCGACGCCTGCAATACCCCCTGATTTCGCTTCCCTGAGACCCGAAATTACGACGGGAGGCGAAAGCCCGGCAGTGCCAAAAGTCATTGCATGTGCACCCAACCGATGGGATCGGCACGCAATGAACTACAACGTATTCACTTTCAGCCGCAGGCAGTGTGCGAAACGCTACGGTGCCGGCGCCAGCTCGGCCATGGCCTGCAGCAGTGCATCGGGCGCCACGGGCTTGAACAGCACCGGTACGCCCGACTCGCGCACGCGCTGCAGGCGGTCGGGCGAGGTCTCGCCGGTGATCAGCAGAAGCGGCAGTTCGGTGCCCAGGTGCCGACTCAGGCGCAGGCCGGCGTCGAGGCCGTCGACGCCGTCGGCCAGGCGGTAGTCGCACATCAGCAGGCCGAAGGGCCGGCCTTCGGCGCGGGCCTGGTGCAGCGCATCGGCTGCAGCGGCCTCGTCGGCGACGGCGTGCGCGTCGATCGCGTGCGAGCGCAGCAGGCCGGTCATGGCTTCGCGGATTTCGAGTTCGTCGTCCATCAGCAGCACACGACCGGGCAGCGTGGCGGCGCGGCGGCGTGCAGCCAGTTCGACGCTGCCGGCCGGGAACGGCCCCACGAGCGCGCTGACCTGCGGCGGCACGGTCGGCAGCACGACGCGGAAGTGCGTGCCCCGGCCCGGGCGCGAATGCATCTGCACCGGATGGCCCAGGAGCCGCGACAGGCGACGCACGATCGACAGGCCGATGCCCAGCCCGCGCGCGCGGTCGCGGCCCGGGTTATCGATTTGATAGAACTCTTCGAAGATGCGGTGCGACTGCTCGGGCGCGATGCCGATGCCGGTGTCGCGCACCTCGATCCACACGGTGTCGCCGCGGTCGCGCGCGGTGACGGTCACGCCGCCCTGCACGGTGTACTTGAGGGCGTTGTCCATCAGGTTGGACAGCATGCGGTGCAGCAGCTGCGGATCGCTTCGCACCCACAGGCCGCTGGCGCGCACGCGCAGCTGCAGCTCCTTCTGCTCGGCCTGCGCCGAGAAGGTGTGGTTGAGCGGCAGGAACAGCGCATCGAGCTCGACCGGCTGCGGCGATGGCGTGATGACGCCCGCGTCGAGCCGGGAGACATCGAGCATGGTGTCGAGCGATGCGCCCAGCGCGTTCACGGCGCGCATCAGGCGCTCGGCGTTGCGGCTCTCGGGACGGCCGCGCAGCTCGTTCTCGAGCGCGGCGCCGAACAGTGCGATGGCGTGCAGCGGCTGGCGCAGGTCGTGGCTGGCGGCGCCGAGGAAGCGGGTCTTTTCTTCGCTGGCGCGTTCGGTGGCGGCGATCTGCTCGCCCAGGCGCGCGGCCAGCGCCTCGTTCTCGAAACGCAGCATGAGCGAGTCGGTGAGCAGCCGGTGCTGGCGCACGCCGGCGTGCAGCGTGAGCATCAAATAGGCCGAGCCGGCTGCGGCCAGGAACAGGTGCAGGCCGTCGCCTTGCCAGGCCAGCGCGATGATCATGCCCAGGGACATGGGCAGCGTGTAGCCGAACAGCGCGGGCTTGAGCGGCCACAGCGACTGCGCGGCGCGCGCGCAACTGCCGACGATCACGGCCATCAGCAGCGAGGTCATGGGCATGTTCTCGTGCGGCACGATGAACCAGGGCACCACCGCCGTGATCATGCTGACCAGCGTGACCATGCGCGAGATCTTGCGGGCCCAGTACGGGCTCTCCGAAGGCGGGCGGGCGGGTGTCCAGCGCGGCGTGAAGAAGATGTAGATGTCGACCGCCACCAGCGCGGCCATCCAGAACAGCAGGCGTGCATCGCTGAGCTGCGAATAGATGATGCAGCCGAACACCACCACGAAGCCCAGGTGGGTCAGCGTGGAAATGCCGTAGGTGTCGTAGACCGAGCCGACGTGCTCGCGCAGCACGCGCTGGCTCAGCAGCTGGCCGGCTGCGGCATCGCCGCGGCCCGCCAGCGTGGCGCCGCTCAACGCAGCATGCTGATCAGCTGGGCGCGCGAGCGCATGCCGAACAGCAGGAGGATGGTCGAGACATGGTTCTTCACCGTGCCCTCGCTGAGGTTGGCCAGTTGCGCGATCTCCTTGTTCGCCTTGCCTTCGAGCACCCACTGCAGCACCTGCGTCTGGCGCGGTGTGAGTTCCTGCCAGGCGCTGGCGTGCGCGAACTCCGCATACCCCGACAGCGACTTGGGCAGCACCGCGGGCGGCAGCGGCTGCTGCGGCGTGCCGTCGGCCTCGAACAGGCCGCAGGCGCGGATGAAGCCCACCATCTCCTTCAGGTCGGCGGACTTCGGCAGGAAGGCGCTGGCACCGAGCGCGAGCGCGCCCTGCGCCAGCGTGCTGTTGGCGGTGCCCGAGAGCACCACGACGCGCGCCGCCGGAAAGCGCAGCCGGAACTCGGCCAGGCCGCTGAGCCCGTGCGTGTCGGGCAGCGCGAGGTCGAGCAGCACGAGGCCGATGGCGGCTTCGTTGGCCGCGTAGAGCGCGAGCGCGTCGGCGATGTTGCCGGCCTCGAACACCGCGATGCGCGCGCCCGAGGTGGCGGCCTGGGCCTGCACCAGCGCGCTCACGCCCAGGCGCAGCAGGTCGTGGTCGTCCACCACCAGGATCGCGCCGGACACGCCGGCAGGCACACCGGTGTCGGTGAGGGGCGACGGGGGTGCGGAGGGGGAGTCGAAAGAGGCCACGGATTTGATCTTAGCGGCGCAAGCCCCGGGCGACAGTGCCCTTAGTCATGGCGCCGGGACAGCGCTACTTGCCATGGTGCCGCACCGTGGGCACCATGGAAGTCCTGCCGCAACGCACGGCGCCCCGGAGACCTGCCATGACCCACACTGCCGCCGCCCCCCTCGCCACCAGCGAGCGCAAGGTCGACCGCCTGCTCGCCCACTACGAGGAGAGCCACCGCCATCCGACCAACGAGCTGATCCACTTCGTGGCCATTCCCGCGATCATGCTGAGCATCGTCGGGCTGCTGTTCGCGATCCACCCGTGGGTGGCCTACGCCTTCGTGGCGGCCAGCCTCGTGTACTACGCCCTGCTGCGCTCATCGGCCTTCCTCGTCACCATGCTGGCGCTCACGGTGCTGGCGCTGGTGGCGGTGCATGCGATGGGCACCGCGGTGCTGCCGGTGTCGGCGGCGATCTTCGTGGTGGCGTGGATCTTCCAGTTCGTCGGCCACAAGATGGAAGGCAAGAAGCCGTCGTTCTTCGAGGACGTCCAGTACCTCTGGGTCGGTCCGCTGTTCGTGCTGTCGAAGCTGTTCCTGAAGCTCGGCATCCGCTGGTAGCCGGCGGCCTCTGAGAGGGATGGTGTCCCTCGCGTTCTCTGATGTGGCACGCAGCGTCCGAGCACGAGGGTTCGTTCAAGGCGACACGAGCGCCTCGGCCTCATAGGCCCGTTGCAGCAGTTCCACGAAAGCCGGCGCGGCCGGCAACGCCACGTCGCCGATGCGGTGCACCGCCACGCCCGGCGTCCACGAGTTCATGACCACGGCGCCGGCCAGCGCGGGCAGGTCGGTCCTCCGCAGCACCTGGCTGCGCTGCGGGACGCCGAGGCGATCGAGTTGGCGGCGCACGATGTCCATCGTGGTACCGGCCAGGACGTCGGCCTCGGGCCACACCACCGCCTGGCCGTCCCAGAAAGCCAGGTTCCAGATCGACGCCTCGCCGAGCCGGCCCTGCCGGTCGAGAAAGGCCGTGTCGTCGAAGCCCTGCGTGGCGGCCTGGCGCAGCAGCTGCGTCTTGGCGCCTTCGCCGACGTGCTTCACGGCCGGCAGGAAGCGCTCGTGCTCGATCGCGGCCAAGGTCAGCGGGCCGGCGGGGCCGTTGGACGGCGGGCCGGTGCGGATCAGCAGCTCGGGCGCCGCGTCGGCCACGGTGAATTCGCCGGCCGGGGAGTAGACGGTGGCGGTCAGCGACAGGTCCGCCGGGCCGGCCGCGAGTGCGGCACGCAGGTGAGCGCGCACTGCGTCGTCAGGCAGCGCCTGGCCGAACAGGGTCTGCGAGGCGAAGCGCAGCCGCGCCAGATGGAGGTCGAGCCCCCGCACCCGGCCGCCGCGCACCTGCATGGCGGTGAAATGGGCGTGGCCCGCGAAGGCCAGCGACGCCAGGGCCTCGGCGGTTGCGGGCTGGCCGTTGCGTTGCACGACGAAAGTGGAAGAAGAAGGGGCGCTGGCGGACATGGTTTCGTTGCTCCTGAGAGGGCCGTTGCGGATGGATCATCAAGTTCCTGAACTATCCCGCGTTGACTTCCCTATGGGAAACGAATAGTTTTTAGGGAATCATCAAAAATTATTTGAAGATCAATGACCCCCCAACTGATCCCCGGCACCCGCGCCCTGCGCACCTTCGAGGCCGCCGGGCGGCACCTGAACTTCACGCGGGCCGCCGAGGAAGTCGGGCTGACGCCGGCGGCCGTGAGCCACCAGATCAAGGAAATCGAGGACCAGCTGGGCATGGTGCTGTTCACGCGCACCAGCCGCAGCATCCGCCTGACGCCCGCCGGCGCCGTGTGGTTCGAGGCCACCGCCGACGCGCTCGACACCCTGCGCCGCGCCGCCGGCCGCGCCCGGCGCATGGCGCGCGGGACGGCGACGCTGCGCGTGTCGACCAGCGCACGCTTCGCGACCAACTGGCTGCTGCCCCGGCTGCCGCAGTTCCGTGCCGCGAATCCGGGGCTGGAACTGGGTTTCGACATTTCCGACGCGCTGCGGGATTTCGACGCCGACGACATCGACGTGGCGATCCGCTTCGGCAAGGGGCACGACGCGGGCACGCGCGCGCAGCGCCTGTTCGACACCGTGATCGTGCCGGTCTGCAGCCCGAAGCTGCTCGCCAGCGGGCCCCCGCTGGCGACGCCGCGCAACCTGTTCCAGCACACGCTGTGCTACGTCGACTGGAAGACCGACGGCATGGTCTGGCCGAACTGGCCGATGTGGATGGCCGCGGCCGGGATCGAGGGCTTCGACGACAGCCGCTGCATTGGGTTCGCCGACTCGAGCGACGTGGTGCGCGCCGTCACCGAAAGCGGCATGGTCGGCCTGGCCGACCTGGACATGATCGCCGCCGACCTTGCCCAGGGCCGGCTGGTGCGGCTGTTCGACATCGGCGTGCCCATGGTGGCGGGCTACGCCTACCACCTGGTCTACCCGGAAGGCAGCGCCAATGACCCGCGCATCCTGGCGTTCCAGGACTGGCTGCTCGGACAAGCGGCACGGACTTGAAAAACGCCAAATGGCATACAAATATCCAGCAAATCGCGACAAAAGCTATCGCAACGATAGAAATGCAAGGGAACCCTTGGCTTAGCACTCCCTCTAACCGAGTGCTAATATGACCGCCACAAAGGAGTTTCCCCTGATGACAACGCTGTCTGGAGTCTCTGCCAACCAGCTGGCCGTCGCCAACCCATGGTCGATGGTCCCCCCGCTGGGCAACCTGGATGCCTACATTTCGGCCGCCAACCGCCTGCCGCTGCTCACGCTCGAAGAAGAGCAGGGCTTCGCACGCAAGTTGCGCGACCAGAACGACCTCGAAGCCGCCGGTGCGCTGATCCTGTCGCACCTGCGCCTGGTCGTCTCCATTTCCCGCCAGTACCTGGGCTACGGGCTGCCGCACGGCGACCTGATCCAGGAAGGCAACGTCGGTCTCATGAAGGCCGTGAAGCGTTTCGACCCCGACCAGGGCGTGCGGCTGGTGAGTTACGCCATGCACTGGATCAAGGCCGAGATCCACGAGTACATCCTGAAGAACTGGCGCATGGTCAAGGTCGCGACGACCAAGGCCCAGCGCAAGCTGTTCTTCAATCTGCGCTCGATGAAGCAGAGTTTCAAGGCCGACTCGGCCGCGGCCGACAACGGCACGCACCGGGAAACGCTGAGCCCCGACGAGGTCTCGCAGATGGCCACGCGCCTGAACGTGAAGCCCGAGGAAGTGCTCGAGATGGAAACCCGCCTGTCGGGTGGCGACGTGCTGCTCGATCCGGGTCCGTCCGATGACGGCGACGAAGGCTTCGGCCCGATCGCCTACCTGGCCGACGCCACGCAGGAGCCGACCGCTCTGCTCGAATCGCAGCAGCGCGATCGCCTGTCGAGCGACGGCATCGCCACCGCCCTCGAGGCGCTGGACGAGCGCAGCCGCCGCATCGTCGAAGAGCGCTGGCTCAAGGTGAACGACGACGGCTCGGGCGGCATGACGCTGCACGACCTGGCCGCGGTGTACGGCGTGAGCGCCGAACGCATCCGCCAGATCGAAGTCGCGGCGATGAAGAAGATGAAGAAGGCGCTGGCCGAGTACGCGTAAGCGTTGCGACCGCCCTCCTCCACGAAAAAGCCCGGCAGTGCCGGGCTTTTTTTCGTTCAGGGGGCGCAGGTCAGGGTGTCGATTTGGTCAACGTGCGCAACGCCCGTTTCGCGATGTAGCGGGTCTCGGCGGTGGGCGACTCGGCCACCCAGCGCGTGCACAGCGTCTCGACCCATTCGGGCTGCGTCTTGCTCGCGTCGTTGAGCCAGTTGGCCACCGAGTTCTGCACGTAGCGGTGGCCGTCGGCGCGCAGCGGCTCCAAGAGCGGCAGCGCCAGCCAGGGCTCGGCCTTCAGCGCCTCGATCTGCGCGCACCACACGCCGCGCGGGCGCGTGAGTTCGCTGGCAAAGCGACGCACGTTCGGATCGGCATCGGCCACCCAGGGCTGCAGCAGCGCCAGCGCCTCGTCGAGCGAGCCGATGACGCTGTCGCGCACGGCCATCCATGCGAACTCGCGCACGCCGAAGTGCGGGTCGGCGGCGAAACGGCGCACGGCGACGAGCTGCTCGGCGAGCGGCAGGTCCGACAGCGTGATCCACTGCACGGCCCAGCAGCGCGCGACGTCGCTCGCGTGCGTGGCCAGCCGGTGCGCCACGGCATCGCGCTCGGCATGCGCAGCCGTCATGTCGTACAGCGCCCGCGCGATGTGGCTGTGGCGCTGCATGGGCTTGAACGCGGCCAACATGGCGAGCGTGTCGTCCAGCCGTTCGTGCGCCGCGTCGAGGCCGACATGGCCCGCCACGCTGCGCGCGAGCAGAGGCAGTTCGAGCGCGAGAAATTCGTTGAGGTTGACGGTCTCGAGCAGCCCGCCGTTCAGCGCGCCCAGCACCTCGGGCGGAATGAGCGCGATGCGGAACGCGCCCTTGCGCGACTTCAGATGGTCGACCGATGCGGTATTCATGCCCTGGGCGCCCGGCTCAGGAAGCGAGCAGCGTCTTCAGGTCCGACACCATCGCCGGCACGCCCGCGCCATAGCGCGCGTAGAGCCGCAGCCGGCCTTGCGGGTCGTAGATGTAGCTCGCGGCCGAGTGGTCCATCGCGTAGCTGGTCGGCGTCTTGCCGTCGACCTTCTTGTAATAGACCTTGAAGTCTTTCGCGAGGGCGACGAGTTGCTCGGGCGTGGGGATGAGGGCCACGAAGCTCGGGTCGAACGCGCCCATGTAGGCCTTGAGCACCTCGGGCGTGTCGCGCGCCGGATCGACGGTGACGAACAGCACCTGCAGCTTGCTGCCGTCGGCGCCGAGCTGCTGCTTGACCTGCGCCATTTCGGTCATCGTGGTCGGGCAGACGTCGGGGCACTGCACGTAGCCGAAGAACAGCACGACCGCCTTGCCCTTGAAGTCGGCCAGCGTGCGCACCTTGCCGTCGGCGTCGGTGAGCGAAAAATCCTTGGCGTAATCGGCGCCCGTGATGTCGACCGCCTGGAAGCTCTGCTTCGGTTGCTGCTCGCTGCAGGCCGACAGGCCCAGCCCCAACGTGGCCGAGGCGGCCACCCAGCCGGCGGTGGCGGCGATCGATTTCAGGGCATTGCGCTTGTTCATGGGCAGACGGTCCGGTCAGCGGAGGTAATGGTCGATGAGCAGCGCCGCGAACAGCACGCTCAGGTGGATGAGCGAAAACCGGAAGGTCTTGCGCGCCAACGCGTCGGAGTAGTTGCGCCACAGCGCGAAGGCATAGCCGGTGAAGCCGATGCTCACGCCGATGGCCACCGCGAGGTAGAGCCAGCCGCTCATGCCGTAGATGAACGGCATCAGGCAGGCGGCGAACAGAATGAAGGTGTACAGCAGCACCTGCAGCCGCGTGAACTCGTTGCCGTGCGTCACGGGCAGCATCGGCAGGCCGGCCTTGCGGTAGTCCTCGACGCGGTACAGCGCCAGCGCCCAGAAGTGCGGCGGGGTCCACAGGAAGATGATCAGGAACAGGATCAGCGCCTCGGGACCGACATCGCCCGTCATCGCCGACCAGCCCAGCACCGGCGGCATGGCGCCCGAGGCGCCGCCGATCACGATGTTCTGCGGCGTCAGCGGCTTCAGGATGACGGTGTAGATCACCGCGTAGCCGACAAAGGTGGCGAAGGTGAGCCACATGGTCAGCGGGTTGACCGTGAACCACAGCAGCGCCGAGCCCGCCGCGCACAGCAGCGCCGAGAACACCAGCGCCTGCATGTCGCTGAGCTGCCCGCGCGCCGTGGGGCGCCAGGCGGTGCGCTTCATCTTGGCGTCGATGCCCTTCTCGACCAGGCAGTTGAACGCGGCGGCCGCACCGGCCACGAGCCAGATGCCCAGGCAGGCCAGCACGCCGCGCTGCACGTCGGCCCACGACGGCAGGCCGGGCACGGCCAGCACCATGCCGATGAGCGCGCAGAACACGATCAGCTGCACCACGCGCGGCTTGGTGAGCGCGTAGAACTGGCGCAGCACGTTGGCGGTGCTGGTGTGCTGAACGGGGATCGGGGTGCTCACGCGGTGGCTTTCTTCGGTTGGGGGGTGCCGCGCGCATTGTCGACGGCGCGCGGAATCGGTGCAGCCGATCCAGCGGCAACGCTTTCGCGGCGGCTTTCGCACAGCGCCCAGGTCAGGACCACCGCCAGCGCCGCGGCGCCGCCGGTGTGGAGCACGGCCGCGGCCAGCGGCCAGCCGAGCAGCACGTTGCCCAGGCCCGTGGCCAGCTGCAGCAGCGCCAGGCCGGCCAGCCAGTTTGCCTGCGCGCGCAGCGCCTCGAGGCGGCGCAGGCGCCAGGCCAGCAGGCCGAGCGCCACGAACACGGCGTACGCCATGAGGCGGTGCGCGTAGTGGATGGCGGTGAGCGCGGAAAAGTCGAGCGGCCGGCCGTCGCCGGTCACGCCGAGGTGGCGCCAGATCTCGAAGCCCTGCACGAAATTCATCGGCGGCCACCAGCTGTCCTGGCAGGTCGGGAACTGCGTGCAGGCCAACACCGCGTAGTTGGTGCTGACCCAGCCGCCGAGCGCGATCTGCAGCACCAGCAGCACCGCCGTGGCGATCAGCCCGTTGCGCAGGGCCGGCGACACGGCCGTGGGCAGGCGCTGCGCCGCCACCTGGCGGTAGCGCACGGCCTGGATGCACAGCAGCGCGAGCAGCACGATGGCGCCCATCAGGTGCATCGTGACGATGGCGGGGAACAGCTTCCAGGTGACGGTCATGGCGCCGAAGGCGCCCTGCAGGCAGACCCAGACCAGCGTCGCCGCGGGCCACCAGGCGCTGAGCACGACGTGGTGGTGCGCACTGTCGAGCGGCGGCGCGGGCTGGCGCCGCTGGCGGCGGCGCACGATCCAGGTCGCGCCCGCGAGCGTGAGGATCAGCACCCCGACGCCGGTCGCGAGGTAGCGGTGAACCATCTCGATCCAGGCCTTGCTGTGCGTCACCGGGCCGGTCGGCTGGGCCGCCTGCGCCATGGCGATCTCGTGGCGTGCGCCGGCCGGGCTGGCGTTGCCGTAGCAGCCGGGCCAGTCGGGGCAGCCCAGGCCCGAATCGGTGAGCCGCGTGAAAGCGCCGAACAGCGTGAGATCGAAGGTGAGGAACAGCGTGAGCACGGTCAGCGCGTGCAGGCGCCGCGCCGGGCCGGAGCCGGCGTTGCGGCGCCACACCCAGAGCAGCGGGCCGAGCGCGAGCAGCACGCCGGCGGCCATCATCCAGGCGATCGGCGTGAGGTCGTAGAGGGAGCTCGTGTCCATCGGGCGATTGTTCGTGCGGGGCTCAGCGGCCCGCTTCGTCCCACGAGGACGAGGCGCGCAGCAGGCGGTCGATGTCGCGCTTGGCGCGGCTCGCGCCGGCGGCGTCCATGCGGGCCGGGAAACGCATCATCCAGTTGCCCATCGGGTCGACCACGTAGAGGTGCTCGGGCAGCGTGTGGCCCCTCACGGGCGCGAGCCAGCGGGCGAGTTGCTCGGCCGGCACGCGCAGCACGGTCGCGCCGTGCAGGCCGTTGGTCAGGCGCTCGGGCACAGGCGCCGCGTCGCTCACGAGCCAGACGCGGTCCAGGCGGTCTTTCTCGCGGCCCAGGCTCTCGCGCAGCTGGCGCTGCAGGTACAGCTGCTGCTCGCACAGCGCGTCGCAGGCCGCATCGGCCACCGCCACCAGCAGCCACTGGCCCTTGAGCGTGGCCAGCTCGACCGGCGCACCGTTGCGGTCGGTTGCCGTGAGGCGGGGCATCTCGTGCTGCGGATCGATCAGCTCGCCGTACACGCTGCGGCCCTCGGGCCGGATCACGTAGTAGGTGAAGTACGAGGCGATGACGGGTGCCGCGCACATCAGCAGCACGGCGATCATCTTCCAGCGCCCGTGGACGGTGCGGCGGTTCTCTGCCTCGTCGAGCGCCTGGCCCGGCGACGGCATCGAGTGCACGGTCAGGCCCAGCGGCTCGTCAGAGGCTGCGGCCATCGCGTGCGCGGCGCCGCGCGCGCCGGAAGGGGGAGATGAATTGGAACCAGACATAGAGGATGACAACGAGGGCCGACAGGCCGAACCACTGGAATGCGTAACCGTAGTGCCTCTCGAGGCCCAACGCCGGGGCCGGCCAGTCGCGCTGCAGGCCCTCGGACGCCGGCCCGCTCTGCTGCAGCGACACGTCGGTGCGCAGCGGCAGCTGGGTCTCGGCACGGAATGCCTCCAGGTCGAGATTTTGCCGGATGGGGGAAGACCCCTGAATGCCCGGTGCCGGAGCGGTGGGGCCGGAAGCGGCCGGGGCCGGCGCGGGGGCCGATGCAACGGGGGTCGGTGCAGCCTTGGAGCCGAGTTCGAACAGGTGGCTCGGCGGCGGCTCGATCAGCGCCGTGAGCTCGACGATGCCGGGCGGCGTTTCGACCACGCCGAGTTGCGTGCGGTCGACGAAATTGCGCTGCACCCAGCCGCGCTGGACCATCACGGTCTGCTCGCTGCCTTCGAGTGCGAACGGCGTCAGCACGTAGAAGCCCGGCGTGCCGTGCATCTGGCGGTTGTCCAGGTAGACCGTCTGCGCCGTGAGCCACAGGCCGCGCAGCTGCACCGGCCGGTGCAGCTCGCCGACCGCTTCGCCCAGCGCCAGGAACTCCGCCTGCGACAGCGGGGCTTTCTGCTTCTGCGCGTCGATGCGGGCCTGCAGCGCTTCTTTCTGCGCGGCGCGCGAGAGCTGCCAGCGGCCCAGCGACACGGTGGCCGCCAGCGCCAGCACGGCCGCCAGCGTGACGATCAGGAAACGGCCCCGGCCTGCGCGGCGGCGCGGCGTGGCAGAGGAGACAAGGGGCTCGTAGGTCACTGGAGCGGACGGGGCGTGCGGCCGATAATGCGGGTCATGAAATACTTCGTCGCCCTGATCTTTCTGGGCATCTTCGCGAGCCTCGCCTTCGCGCTCTACTTCATGCTGAAGGACGGTCGCGACGGGCAAAACAAGCGCGGGGGCATGGCCCGCGCGCTCACCTTTCGGATCGGCCTGTCGGTCTTTTTGTTCCTGTGCATGCTGCTGGCCTGGAAACTCGGCTACATCCAGCCCACCGGGCTCCCGCTCGGGAAGTAGCAGATGGTGCTCGTTCCACGAGAACCATGAAAAAGGCGCCTTACGGCGCCTTTTTTCTGGAATGCCGTGAGGGTCTTCGCTCAAAGCCAATAGACCAGCACGTACAGGCCCAGCCAGACCACGTCCACGAAGTGCCAATACCAGGCGGCGCCCTCGAAGCCGAAGTGACGCTCGGCGGTGAAGTGGCCCTTCTGCAGGCGCAGCGTGATGAACAGCAGCATCAGCATGCCGATGAACACGTGCAGGCCGTGGAAGCCGGTCAGCATGAAGAAGGTCGAACCGTAGGTGCCCGAGGTGAGCTTGAGGTTCAGCTCGGTGTACAGGTGGAAGTATTCGTAGCCCTGCACGGTCAGGAAGATCACGCCCAGCAGCACGGTGAGCCACATGAAACGGATGCACTGTGCGCGGTGGTCGGCACGCAGCGCGTGGTGGGCGATCGTCAGCGTCACGCCCGAGCTCAGCAGCAGCGCGGTGTTGATGGTCGGCAACCAGAACGGGCCGACGGTCTGGAAGGGCTCGATGATGCCGGCCGGCGAACCGGTGACGCCAGCGGCGACGCTGGGCCACACGGCCTTGAAGTCGGGCCAGAGGATCGCGTTGTCCAGGCTGCCGAGCGTCGGCAGCGCGTGGGTGCGGGCCCACCACAGCGCCGTGAAGAAGGCGCCGAAGAACATCACTTCCGAGAAGATGAACCAGCTCATGCTCCAGCGGTACGAGAGGTCGATCTTGTGGCCGTACTGGCCGCTCTCGCTCTCGCCGACGGCGGCACGGAACCACACGAAGAGCGTGCCGAGCCAGATCACCATGCCCAGCAGCAGCGACCAGGCGCCCCACTGGTGGCTGTTGATCCATTGCCCCGCGCCGAGGATCACGAAGAACAAGCCGATCGCGGACACGACCGGGTAGGCCGAGGGTCCGGGCACGAAGTAGTAGGGCGTGGTGCCGTGGGTGGTTGAACTCATATCAGCTCCTGGCTTTCTTTCTTCTCTCGATTCAATGATTCTGGAGATCGTGGTTTTTATCTTCGGCTCAGCAGGCAGCGCTCAGGCGGTCGCGACCACATGCCGCACCAGCAGCACCAGCCCGACCACGAAGACGATCACTGCGGCAAACGCCACCACGATGACGTGCAGCGGATTGAGCTTGCCCAGGTCTTCCTTGTAGGCGCTGTTGCGACGCACCCCGAAGAACGACCAGCCCACCGCCTTCATCGTGTCCCACAACGTGGACTTGCGGCGCGGGGCGTTGGGTGGCGACGAACTCACGAGCGCGGCTCATCGGCGACAACATGCGAAACGGCGGCCACCGGGGCCGGAGGCGTCTTGCCGCCCACCTCGAAGAAGGTGTACGACAGCGTGATGGTCTTGACATCCTTCGAGATCTTGGGGTCGATCACGAAGGCGACCGGCCACTGCTTCTTCTCGCCCGCATCGAGCGTGTACTGGTTGAAGCAGAAGCACTCGAGCTTGTTGAAATGCGCCGCGGCCTGCTGCGGCGCATAGCTCGGGATGGCCTGCGCGGCCATGCGGCGGTTCTGCGTGTTCTGGAACTCGTACATCACCGTGTTCAGCTGGCCCGGGTGCACTTCGATGAAGCGCTCGGCCGGCTTGAAGTCCCAGAGGCCGCCGCGCACGTTGGAGTCGAACTCGACCTTGATCGTGCGGGTCATGTCGACCTGCGTGTTGTCCGGGATGCGCACGTTCTTGGCGCCGCTCGCGCCGCCCGGCACCTGGAGCTCGGAGAGCGCGAGGATGTTGATGCCGGTCATTTCGCAGATCGCGCGGTACATCGGCACCAGCGCATAGCCGAAGGCGAACATGCCGCAAGTCACGACGGCCAGCTTGCCGACCATGCGGACGTTGGCGCGGCGGATGCGTTGGCCGAGGCTCATGCTGTTGCTTCCGTTCGGGGTGCGATATGCGGTGGCGCGGTCAGCGACCGCTGAACCAGACCATGCGGGCGATGAAGCCGATGAAGAAGATCACCGCGATGGAGGCCAGCGTGAGCCCCATGCGTCGGTTGTTCTTTCTTTGTTCGGGTGTCGTCATCGTCGTGCAGTGGCTGTGCGTGTTCGGCGTTCGCGGGCGATCAGCCGATCACCTTGGTGGCGGTCGCGTCGAGCTTGGGCGGGTTCTCGAAAGTGTGGAACGGGGCCGGCGACGGCACTTCCCACTCGAGGCCTTCGGCCGCTTCCCAGGGCTTCTGCGAAGCCTTCTCGCCCTTGCCGCGCATGGTGGGCAACACGATGAAGAGGAAGAAGTACACCTGCGCGAAGCCGAAGAAGAAGGCACCGACCGACGCGAGCGCGTTGAAGTCGGCGAACTGCATCGGGTAGTCGGCATAGCGTCGCGGCATGCCGGCCAAGCCCAGGAAGTGCATCGGGAAGAAGGTCACGTTGAACGAGATCAGCGACCACCAGAAGTGCACCTTGCCGCGCGTTTCGTTGTACATCACGCCGGTCCACTTGGGCACCCAGTAGTAGAAGCCCGAGAACATGGCGAACAGCGAGCCAGCCACCAGCACGTAGTGGAAGTGGGCCACCACGTAATACGTGTCCTGCAGCTGCGTGTCGATGGGTGCGACCGCGAGGATCAGGCCGGTGAAGCCGCCCATCGTGAACACGAAGATGAAGCCGACCGCGAACAGCATGGGCGTCTCGAAGGTCATCGAGCCCTGCCACATCGTCGCGATCCAGTTGAAGATCTTCACGGCCGTGGGCACGGCGATCAGCATGGTCGCGTACATGAAGAACAGCTGGCCCGTGAGCGGCATGCCGGTCGTGAACATGTGGTGGGCCCACACGATGAACGACAGGATGGCGATCGACGAGGTGGCGTACACCATCGAGGCGTAGCCGAACAGGCGCTTGCGGGCGAAGGCCGGTACCACCTGGCTGATGATGCCGAAGGCCGGCAAGATCATGATGTAGACCTCGGGGTGGCCGAAGAACCAGAAGATGTGCTGGTACATCACCGGGTCGCCGCCGCCGGCGGGGTTGAAGAAGCTGGTGCCGAAGTGGCGGTCGGTCAGCGTCATCGTGATGGCGCCTGCGAGCACGGGCATCACGGCGATCAGCAGGTAGGCGGTGATGAGCCAGGTCCAGCAGAACATCGGCATCTTCATCAGCGTCATGCCGGGGGCGCGCATGTTCAGGATGGTGACGATGATGTTGATCGAACCCATGATCGACGAGGCGCCCATGATGTGCATCGCGAAGATGCCGGCGTCCATCGAGGGGCCCATCTGCAGCGTGAGCGGTGCGTACAGCGTCCAGCCGGCCGCGGGTGCGCCGCCGGGCATGAAGAACGAACCCGCCAGCATGATGGCCGCCGGAATCAGCAGCCAGAAGCTGAAGTTGTTCATGCGCGCGAACGCCATGTCGGATGCGCCGATCTGCAGCGGGATCATCCAGTTCGCGAAGCCCACGAAGGCCGGCATGATCGCGCCGAACACCATGATCAGGCCGTGCATGGTGGTGAACTGGTTGAACAGCTCGGGGTTCACCAGTTGCAGGCCGGGCTGGAACAGCTCGGCGCGGATGAGCAGGGCGAGCACGCCGCCGATCATCAGCATCGTGAAGCTGAACAGCAGGTAGAGCGTGCCGATGTCCTTGTGGTTGGTCGCGAACACCCAACGGCGCCAGCCGGTGGGCGCGTGGTGGTCGTGATGCTCGTCGTGTGCGTGGCCGCCTGGGGCGTGACCGTGGGGGTCGAGGACTGCGCTCATGTCGTTGTTCCTTGCAATTTCTTCTTCGCGGGGCGCCGTCGGATCACTTGCCGCGCAGGGCCAGCACTTCAGCCGGTTGCACCAGCTGGCCCGTCTTGTTCGACCAGCTGTTCTTGGTGTACGTGGCCACGGCCGCGAGATCGGTGTCGCTCAGCTGTTTCCAGGCAGGCATGGCACCGTTGTTCTGGCCGTTGAGCAGCACCAGCAGCTGCACCTTGTGGTCGGAGTCGGTCACCTTGGCTGCGCCGTCGAGCGGCTTGATCGGGCCTGCGCCCTTGCCGTTGGCCTGGTGGCAGGCCGCGCAGTTGGAGGCATAGACCTTCTCGCCGCGTGCCAGCATGTCAGGCAGCGTCCAGACCTTGGTCGGGTCGTCGAGCTTGGCGGCGGCTTCCTTGCGCTTGGTGGCGACCCAGGCCGTGTAGTCGGCCGAGGAGACCACCTTCACGTGGATCGGCATGTAGGCGTGTTCCTTGCCGCACAGTTCCTGGCACTGGCCGTAGTAGTCGCCCACGGTCTCGGCGCGGAACCAGGTGTCGCGCACGAAGCCGGGAATGGCGTCCTGCTTGAGGCCCAGCTGCGGCACGGCGAAGGCGTGGATCACGTCGTTCGCGGTGGTGATGATGCGGACCTTCTTCTGCACCGGCACGACCATCGGGTTGTCGACCTTGAACAGGTAGTCGTCGGGCATCGCGCCCTTGGCGCCTGCGTCGGACATGGCGCGCTGCGAGCTGTCGAGCGTGGAGATGAAGGCCAGGCCCTCGCCTTCGCCGTTCAGGTAGTCGTAGCCCCACTTCCACTGGTAGCCGGTGGTCTTGATCGTGAGGTCGGCGTTGGTGGTGTCCTTCTGGGCCACCAGCACCTTGGTGGCGGGCAGCGCCATCACGATCACGATGAGGAAGGGAACGATGGTCCAGATGACCTCGACCACCACCGATTCATGGAAGTTGGCCGCCTTGTGGCCGACCGACTTGCGGTGCTTCCAGATCGAATAGAACATCACCGCGAACACGGCGATGAAGATGACCGTGCAGATGATCATCATGATCGTGTGGAGCAGATGCTGCTCCTGCGCGATCTTGGTCACGCCGACCGGAAGATTCAGCTGGCGCACCGAAGGGCCGCCGGGCAGATCGTTGACTGCGTGCGCCGCGTTGCTGAACGCCGCGCCGGCCGCCAGCAACAGATTCGCCGGCCTGTACTTATTGCGCCAAATGCTCTTCATCGTGTTCACGTTTCTTCAATTTTTCGAAAACCCAACCGTGCAGCACCGCGCGAGCCCCCTCAGGCGCCACGCAACGCCATGCGAATCTCGCGCGCCAATGCGGCTCGCAACTCCGGGCGTACATAGCGCCCCACCCTGACCGATCGACCCTGCCCCGAGACCTCGATCAGTGAACGATCGCCGGTCTGCGGTTCGATCCGCACCTGGTGCGGAAGAAATTCTGTGCGCTCGTAGTGCCCACCGTTCTCGAGCTCCACGACGAGGCGTCCGCCTTGCAGCGCGATCCGTTCGCCATCGGTGGCATGCCGCGCGTACATCATGAACGCAAAGCCCACCGCGGCCAGTTCGAGCCAGGCGAATGGCAATACCAGCGGCGCACCGTGCAGCCAGAACACCATGCCCGTTCCCAGAGATACCACGCACAGCGAGGCGTAGAGCCAGGCCAGCTGGCTCGGCGTCACCGAGCAATTTCGTTTCAGGAACCAGTGGATGTTCTGGCCTGAGACGGTGGCAAAACGAAACACGGAATTCGACACGGGCGAGTTCAGCAAATCGGTGCGTCGATGGTGGCCAAACCCCTCGTACAAACAGGATCCGACACCCCTCGATCACGGGACAATACCCGCGAGTTTCACGCAACGGCGGATTGTAGCGGGTAGAGCGCGAGCCCCGCGCACCGAATGAGGGCTGCCGGGTCGCTCAGGCGCCAGGGCGGCCGCGCTGGAGCATCGATCGCATCTCGCGCAACGACACCGCACTCTCGGGCGACAGCGCGACGCGCGGCGTCGGCTTGAAGGCGTGGCCGTAGATGACCTCGAAGGTCAGCGCGATGCGGCCCTCGCCTTCCGCGGCCGGCGCCAGCTCGGGCAGCGCCTGCTTGAGCGACCGGTGCCAGGCCTTGCCGCGCAGTGCGGGGAAGCGCGCCGGATGCAGGTTGCGCCCCAGGGTGCGCAGCTCGGCCAGGGCGGCCTCGGGCGTGGCCCAGGTGAGCACGATGCGCTCCATGTCCATCACGGGCTCGGCGAAACCGGCGTGCACGAGCATGTCGCCCCAGTCGTGCATGTCGGTGTATTCATGGCCGGCGGCGGGCCAGCCGAGGCGGGCATGCAACGCCCGCAGCTCGCGCACGGTGTCCGGGCCCAGGCAGGAGAACATCAGGAAGCCGTTGGTCGCGACCAGCCGGTGCCACTGCGCGATGAGCGCCTCGGGGTCGGCCGCCATGTGCAGCGACATGTTGGCCCAGAGCAGGTCGACGCCGTCTTCGGGCGTGGCGTCGAAGCGGGCCTTGCCGCCCTGCCAGCGGCGCGCGCTCCACCAGGGCGCGGTCAGCGCCTCGCCGGTTCGCTCGGCCAATGCGGGTTCGGGTTCGATGACGAAGGCTTCGGCGTCGCGGTAGCGGCGGGCCAGCAGCGCGTGGGCTTCGAGGCCACCGCGCAGCGGCGACCAGTCGGCCCACGTGCGGGGCTGGGCCTTGATCCATTGCAGCCGGTCTTCCATCCGGCGGCCGATTTCCTCGTGCAGCCAGGGCGAGCCCTCGGCGGGCGCGAGCCGGCGCCAGCGGTCGGCCGCCGTGGGATCGATGGTCGGCGGTCTTCTTGCGGGGTCGGTGGCCATGGGGCCGTGAGTATATTGAGGCATGCACAACCGCCGGGCCCTGAGGCCTTTCACCTCACTGCTTGCGCGGCTGCCCAGCCAGTGCGAGGTCTGCCGCGCCTGGCCCGCGCAGCGTGTGTGCGACGCCTGCGTGGCGCGCTTTGCACCGCCGACCGCACGCTGCGGGGGTTGCGCCCTGCCGATGCCCGAGGGCGTGGCCCGCTGCGGCGAATGCATCAAGCACCCGCCGCCGCTCGACGCTTGCCTGGCGGCCTGCACCTACGCGTGGCCGTGGCCCGACTGCATCGCCCAGTTCAAGTTTCGCGGCGAGGCAGGCTGGGCCGGCCCGCTGGCCACCCTGCTGCGCAGCGCGCCGTGGGTGGAGCCGGCGCTGGAGCAGTGCGACCTCGTGCTGCCGATGCCGCTGGCGCCTGGCCGACTGGGCGAGCGCGGCTTCAACCAGGCGCACGAGCTCGCGCGTCGGCTGGCACCGGCCAAGACTGACGCCACCCTGCTGCTGCGCACGCGCGACACGCCCGCGCAGAGCGGCCTGCCGCGCGCCGACCGGCTGCGCAACCTGCGCGGCGCCTTCGCCGTGGAGCCGCTGCGCGCCGACGGTCTGCAGGGACGGCGCGTGGTGCTGGTGGACGACGTGATGACCAGCGGCGCCTCGCTGTTCGCCGCGGCCGCCACCTTGCGCCTCGCGGGCGCGGCGCACATCATCGGCGTGGTGCTGGCGCGGACCGATCCGCCGCGCTGAACCCGCCGGCGGCGCCCGCGACAATCGGCGCATGTTCCATATCGTCCTGGTCCACCCCGAAATTCCGCCGAACACCGGCAACGTGATCCGGCTCGCGGCCAACACCGGCTGCACGCTGCACCTGGTGGAGCCGCTCGGCTTTTCGATGGACGACCGCCTGCTGCGCCGCGCCGGGCTCGACTACCACGAGTACGCCGAAGTGAAGCGCCACGCCGACTGGGCCGCGCTGCTTGCCACGCAGCAACCGCCGCTCGACCGCATGTTCGCGCTGACCACGCGCGGCACCCGCGCCGTGCACGACGCGCACTTCCAGCCCGGCGACTGGCTGGTGTTCGGCTCGGAAACCGCCGGCCTGCCGCCGCCGATTCGCGACGGCTTTGCCGAGCCGCAGCGTCTGCGGCTGCCGATGCGCGCCGGCCAGCGCAGCCTGAATCTGTCGAACGCGGTGGCGGTCACGGTGTTCGAGGCCTGGCGGCAAAACGGTTTCGCCTGACGGCCATTCAGCCCCTCACGCGACAGGGGCACATCCGATCAGCGCTGCGCAGCGTATGGGAAGACATGTCGGTGATTCGCACCGGCATCCGTCCCCTCAACGCTGACTGCCAAGGAGTCCCGCCATGCACACCACTTTGCGCCTCATCACGATCGCCGCCCTCGCCTTCACCGGCGGCGCCCACGCCTTCCAGGGCGAGCAGAACCCGCTCCCGCCCGCGCCCTTCCAGTCGTCGCTGACGCGCGCCCAGGTCCAGGCACAAGCCATGCAACCGCTGCAGATCAGCAATGGCGGCACCGGCGTGGCGCGCCCGACCTCGGGCAACGTCGACCGCGCGACGGTGCGCGCGAGCGCCGTCGGCATCACCCGACAGGGCGCGGCCACCTACGGCGAGGTCACCGACCGCCGGATGTAAAGAGAAGAAGAGAAGAAAAAACCGCTCAGGGAAAACGGCGCACCACCGACTCGGCGACGCACGCCGGCTTGGCGGCGCCTTCGAGTTCGATGGTGGTTTCCCAGGTCATCTGCAGGCCGTCGTTGGGAATCGGCTCGGCGCTCAACAGCTTCATGCGTGCGCGCAGGCGCTGGCCCACGGGCACCGGCGACATGAAGCGCACGCGGTTCAGGCCGTAGTTCACGCCCATGCGCGACTCGACCACGTCGATGGCCGTCTCGAAGAATTTCGGCAGCAGCGACAGCGTGAGAAACCCGTGCGCAATCGGCGCGCCGAAGGGGCCCGACTTGGCCCGCTCCACATCGACGTGGATCCACTGGTGGTCGCCGGTCGCCTCGGCGAACTGGTTCACCTGCTGCTGCGTCACGGAAATCCAGTCGCTCACGGCGACTTCCTGGCCGACGCAGGCGGCGAGATCCTGAAGGGTCTGGAATGTCTTTTTGGTCATGCGGGGCATTCTGGTGCCAAGGGCTCAAGGGTGGCTGTCGGACTTGCGACAACCGGGAATCGGGGAAATCCGGGGGCCCGTTCAGGCGTCGAGCCATTCGCAGATCGGCTGCCACTGTTCCAGGTCGCGCTGCACGCGGCCCGGCGCGATGTCGAACAGCGTGAGCCCGCGCGCCGCCAGCTGCACGTAGTTCTGCGTGTCGCGCAGCTCGCCCAGCACGGGCACGCCGAGGCCGGCAATGAACTCGTGCAGCCGGTCGGCCGCCAGCGTGCGGGCGTTCACGCGCATGCCGACGAGGCCGATGCGGGTCTTTTCGGCGCGGCGGCTTTCCATCAGGCGGTCGAGGAAATCGCGCGTGGCGTAGATGTCGAAGATGCTCGGCTGCAGCGGCACGATCACGCGGTCGGCCAGCGCCAGCACCTCCTTGAAGCGCCAGCCGTGCAGGCCGGCTGGCGTGTCGAGCACCGCATGCGTGGTGCCACGTGGCGGGCGCACCACGGTGCTCTCGCCGGTGGCTCCCCAGGTGGCGATGGGGCGGGCCTGCGGCGGGCGCAGACCGAGCCACAGCCGCGAGGACTGCTGGCGGTCCACGTCGCCGAGCATCACGGCATGGCCGCGGCTCGCGAAATAGCCCGCGATGTTCGTTGCAATCGTCGACTTGCCCACGCCACCCTTGGGATTGGCGACCAGAACCACCGGCATGAGGATCTCCTCCAGAACTGGGACAGGGTGGGATGGTAGTCGCCCCGGGGTGCGCGTCGGCGGCGGCGGGCCGTCTGCGTTATGTTCGCCACATGACGACAACAACATCCTCGGAGAACCCCGCTGGCGCCGCGAAAGCGGCCGGCAGCATCTATGTGCTGGCGGCCCACCCGCACTGGCGCGACTCGCGCGTGAACCGCCGCTTGTTCGCCGCGGCACAGCGCGTGCCCGGCGTCGACGCGAACGACCTCTACGGCAGCTACCCCGATTTCGCCATCGACGTCGACGTCGAACGCGAGCGCCTCGCCCGTGCGGACCTGGTGGTGCTGCTGCATCCGATCCAGTGGTACTCGATGCCGCCACTGCAGAAGCTCTGGCTCGACGACGTGCTCGGCTACGGCTGGGCCTACGGCCCCGGCGGCACCGCCCTGCAGGGCAAGGACTGCTGGCTGGTCGCCACCACCGGCGGCCCCGAGCCGAGCTACCACCCGCAAAGCTACAACCGCTATTTCTTCGACGCCTTCCTGCCGCCCTACGAGCAGACCGCCGCGCTGTGCGGCATGCGCTTTTTGCCGCCGCTGCTGCTGCATGGCGCGCGCCGCGCCAGCGAGGCCGAGGTGGCCGCGCATGTCGAGATGTTCGTGCAGCGCCTGGAGAGCTACCCGGTCTGGCCCGAGATGGACGAGCTCGACGCCTGCATCGCCTGCCCGGTGCCCGCGACCGACCGACCGACCGAATCGGACGACGTGAACAAGCTGGTGGCCGGCGCCTTCCACAACGCGATGACGCACGGCCTGGCCGTCGCCAACGGCAGCACCAGCACCAACAACAAGGCGGCCTGAGCATGGAACACGCACCCGCCTGGCTGACCAGCAGCCTGATCTACCTGGGCGCCGCCGTGCTGGTGGTGCCGCTGTCGAAGTTCCTCGGGCTCGGTTCGATCATCGGCTACCTCGTGGCCGGCATCGCCATCGGCCCCTGGGGACTGGGCCTCGTGTCCAGCGTCGAAGACGTGCTGCATTTCGCCGAGTTCGGCGTGGTGCTGATGCTGTTCCTCGTGGGCCTCGAGCTCGAGCCCAAACGCCTGTGGAGCCTGCGCCGCCCGATCTTCGGCTGGGGTTCGGCGCAAGTGCTCAGCTGCGCGGCGGTGCTGTTCGCCGCCGGCTGCGCCGTGGGTGCACCGTGGCGCGTGGCGCTGGTGGCCGCGCTCGGGCTGGCGCTGTCGTCCACCGCCATCGCGCTGCAGGTGTTCGGCGAACGCAACCTGCTGAAGACGCCCAGCGGCCAGGCCGGCTTCTCGATCCTGTTGTTCCAGGACGTGGCCGCGATCCCGATCCTTGCGCTGCTGCCGCTGCTGGCCGGCGCCACGGCGGCCGAGCAGTCCATCAGCGGGCTGGACCGCGCGCTCGAGGCGCTGAAGATCGTCGGCGTGATCGCCGGCATCATCCTCGGCGGCCGGCTGCTCTTGCGCCCGATCCTGCGCTGGATCGCGCGCAGCGACACGCCCGAGATCTTCACCGCCGCCGCCCTGCTGCTGGTGGTCGCCATCGCGGCGCTGATGCAGTTCGTCGGCCTGTCGATGGCGCTGGGCGCCTTCCTGGCCGGCGTGCTGCTGGCCGAGAGCGAATACCGGCGCGAGCTCGAGACCGACATCGAGCCCTTCAAGGGCCTGCTGCTCGGGCTGTTCTTCATCGCGGTGGGCATGTCGATCAACTTCGGCGTGCTGGTGGCCAACCCCTGGGTCATGGCCATGCTGGTGCTGAGCTTCCTGGCGATCAAGCTGGTCGTGATCTACGCGCTGGCCAAGGCCATGGGCCTGGCCTACCAGGAGCGGCCGGTGTTCACGCTGCTGCTGGCACAGGGCGGCGAGTTCGCCTTCGTGGTGTTCCAGGCCGCCGGGCCCGACGTGCTGCCGCCGCAGACCACCTCGCTGCTGATCGGCGCGGTCGCGCTGTCGATGCTGCTGTCACCGCTGCTACTGGTGCTGCTCGACAAGTTCGTGCTGCCGCGCTACAGCCGCACGGGCGGGCCGCAGCTCGACGAAATTTCGGAGCAGCAGGACGCCAAGGTGCTAATCTGCGGCTTCGGCCGCTACGGCCAGATCGTCGGGCGCCTGCTGATGTCGCAAGGCCTGCAGGTGACGGTGCTCGACCACGACGCCGACACCGTCGAAGGCCTGCGTCAGTTCGGCTTTCGCGTGTTCTACGGCGACGCCACGCGGCTCGACCTGCTGCGCACCGCGGGCGCGGGCACGGCGCGCGCCATCGTGGTGGCGGTGGACGACATCGAGCAGTCGCTCGACATCGTCGACCTGGTGCGCGAGAACTTCCCGCAGGCGCGCATCGTGGCCCGCGCGCGCAACGTGACGCACCTGTTCCAGCTGCGCGACCGCGGCGTGCAGGACATCGAGCGCGAGGTGTTCGAGTCGTCGCTGCGCAGCGGCCGTTCGACGCTGGAGGCGCTGGGCTGGCCGGCGGCCGAGGCGCGCGAGGCGTCGATGCGTTTCCGCCAGCGAAACCTCAAGCTCAGCGACGAGATCTACCCGCACTACAAGGACCGCGCCAAGCTGATCGCCGCCAACAAGGCAGGCCGCCAGCAGTTCGAGGAACAAATGGCGCGCGAGCGCGAAGAACGCAAGCTGCGTTCGGGCCAGGACTGGGACCGGCTCGGCGAAGACGAGCCGGGCGACGCGAAGGCGCCTTGAGGCCGGAAGTCAGACCGGCACGGTCAGGTACACGCCCTCGCGGCCGATCACCGGCGCGCGGGTCGGCATGAAGATCGTGCAGCCGTCGCAGGGCGAGCGGATCTCGCGCCCGGCCTGCACCGCGATCAGCGCGCCCTGGTCGAAGGTCTCGAAGCCGAGCACGGGCCGCACGAAAGCGAAGTCGTCCGAGGTGACTATGTGGACCTCGAGCAGCCGGAAGCGGCGTGCGGACACCGCCACGCGCGGCACCGGATCGATGAGCCCGAGGTGCGCCAGAAAGCGCAGCGACACGTCGGTGGCCAGGTCGGCGGCCGACTGCGCGAAGTGCTGGCCGCATTCGACCACCACCGCACCGCCGTCGATGCCCGGCTCGCCGTGGCGGCCGTACGCCGTCACACCCGTGCCGGGCGCGGCGCCGACAGGCATCACGAGGTGCACCGGCGGACCGCCCACAGCCTGCGCCAGACCTGCATTGCGCTCGAATTCCGGGTAGACCCAGAAGGGCTGCACGGGCGCGCGCGTGGAATGGATGTCCAGCACGTAGTCGGCCGCGTCGAGCACCGGCCGCAGTTCGCGCGCGCGGCGCAGCTCGGGGCTGTGCTCGGTGCCGTCGAGCAGCGCGGGCGACCAGATGCGGTTCAGGTTGTGCACCAGCTGGCGGTTCTCGTAGGGCCGTTCGATGTCGAAGGCCTCGTAGGCCTCGACGTTCGCGAAGCTCACGGTGAGCGTGCCGATCTTCGGGCGCACGCCGCCGTCGAGCAGGTGCGTGGCCGCGACCATGCCGCAGATCTCGTTGCCGTGCGTGAGCGCGTTGACGAGCACGTGCGGGCCGGGCTTGCCCGACGCGAAGCGGTGCACGTAGTCGATGCCGGTGTTGCCTTGCCGGTAGGCCGAGAGGTCGCGCGGCAGCACCTCGAGCGGTGCGGTGTCGGGTGCAAAGTCGGGCGTGAGGGTCGGCAGTGTCTGCGTCATGAAACCAGCCGCCCGCTCACTCGCCCCGGATGCCGGCGCGCTTGACCATCTCGCCGTACAGCGCGAGCCGCTCCGACATCATGGCCGTGAACTGCGCGGGCGACTGCGCCTCGGGCGCGAGCGAGCCGCGTGCCACCAGCCCCTCGACCATCGCCGGCTGCTCGGCCACCGAGCGCACGGCCTTGTGCAGCGCGGCGATGACTTCGGGCGGCGTCTTCGCGGGCGCGGCCAGGCCGATCCACGAGGTGGTGTTCAGCACCGGATAGCCCAGTTCGGTGAAGGTCGGCACGTCGGGCAGCGCCGCGACGCGCGTGGGCGAGGCCACGGCCAGCGCGCGCAACTTGCCGGCCTGGATGTGCGGCAGGAAGGGCGCGAGGTTGTCCAGGCCGAACTGCACTTCGTTCGAGATCAGCGCGGTCACCAGCGGGCCGCCGCCGCGGTAGGGCACGTGCGTGGCGTTGAGCTGCAGCTGCGACTTCATCAGCTCGACGTTGAGCTGGCCCATGCTGCCCGGCCCGGCGCTGCAGAAGTTGAGCTCGCCCGGGCGCGACTTCACCAGCGCCACGAACTCCTTGAAGGTCTTGGCGGGCACGGCCGGGTTCACCAGCAGCACATTGATGGAGCGCGCGAGCTGGCTGATCGACAGGAAATCCTTGATCGGGTCGTAGCCCGGGTTGGCCTGCGTCAGCGGATTGGCCAGGTGCGAGCTCTGCGACGACACCACGAGCGTGTAGCCGTCGGGCTTGGCACGCGCCACCTGCGCGCTGGCGATGGAACCACCGGCACCGGCGCGGTTGTCGATGACCACCGGCGTGCCCAGCGCCTTCGACAGCGGCTCGGCGTACAGCCGCGCGATCAGGTCGACCGAGCCACCGGCCGGAAACGGCACCACCAGCGTGACCGGGCGGGACGGAAAGGCCTGCGCACGCGCGGACAGCGGCAGCAGCGCCGCCGTCAGGCCGGCGCCGAGGATCTCGCGCCGGCGGAGGGCGGGCACAGCGGGGGTGGTGGTGCGCATGGCAATGTCTTTCTGCAGAAGAAGCGGGCAATCGGGCGGACAGGTCCGGCCGAAATCGTGCATTCATTTTTGCAAGGCGGCTCTATTTTTGCAATACTCGTTGCAAACATGAGGTTTCTCCGATGCCGCACGCAGACAGCCCCGCCGCTCCCAGCCTGAACCAGCGCATCTCGGGCTACGGCAAGAAGCTCACGAAGAGCGAACAACGACTCATCGAAGAGTTGCAGGCGCATCACCCGCAGGGGCTGCTCGAATCTGCAACGAGCCTTGCAAGAAAGGTGGGCACCAGCGCCTCGACCGTGGTGCGGCTGCTCGCCAAGCTGGGCTACACGAGCTACGCGCAGGCGCAGATGGAAGCGCGCGCCGAAGTCACCGCCCTGCTCGCTTCGCCCGCCACGCGCGCCGACGCGGTCATCGGCGACGACACCTCGGTGCGCAGTTGCCTGGACAACGCGCTGCTGCACGACCAGCACAACCTCGCCGCCACCTTCGCGGCGCTCGACGTGGTCGCGTTCGAGGCCGCGGTGAAGCTGCTCACGCAGCGCAAGGTGCGCGTGCATGTGCTCGGCCAACGGCACGGCGTGCCGCTGGCCAGCCACCTGGCGCTGCACCTGAACCTGTGCCTGCCCGATGTGCGGCTGCTGGGCGGCGCGGGCCCGCTGCCGCTCGAAGACCAGCTGCTGCGCATCGACGAACACGACCTGCTGCTCACGCCCACCTTTCGCCGCCATTCGCTCGCCATCGCGCGCACGGCGGCGTACTTCCGCGAGCGGGGTGCGAAGGTCGTCATGGTCACCGACAGCCCCACGGCGCCCGCCGCGGCCTCGGCCGATCATTTGCTGCTGGTGCGCACCTCCAGCGCGTCGCCGTTCGATTCGTACACGGCGGCGCTGTCGGTCTGCAATGCGTTGATCACCGCGGTGGCGCAACGCCGAAAGAAAGAACTGGCCGTTGCGTTCGAACGCGGCGCGCCGCTGTGGGAGCCGCAGTGGAACGACGCGGCGCCCCGCGCCGCCTGAACCTCAGGCCGCCGGGGTCTCGAGCTTCAACAACCGCACCGCGTTGCCCTTCAAGATGCCGGGCATCACCTCGGGCTTGAAGCCGGCCGCTTCGAAGTCACGCATCCAGCGGTCGGGCGTGATCAGCGGGTAGTCGCTGCCGAACAGGATGCGGTCCTTCAGCAGCGTGTTGGCGTACTGCACCAGCTGCTTCGGAAAGTACTTGGGGCTCCAGCCCGACAGGTCGATCCACACGTTGGGCTTGTGCGTGGCCACGCTCAGCGCCTCGTCCTGCCAGGGAAAGCTGGGGTGCGCCATGACGATCTGCATGTCGGGAAAGTCGATGGCCACGTCGTCCAGGTGCATCGGATTGCTGTACTCCAGCCGCAGGCCGCCGCCGCAGCGCATGCCCGAGCCGATGCCGCTGTGGCCGGTGTGGAAGATGGCCGGCAGCTTGTACTCGGCGATCACCTCGTAGATCGGCCAGGCCATGCGGTCGTAGGGATGAAAGCCCTGCACGGTCGGGTGGAACTTGAAGCCCTTCACGCCGTGCGCCTCGATGAGCCGCCGCGCCTCGCGTGCACCCATCTTTCCCTTGTGCGGATCGATGCTGCCGAAGGCAATCATGATGTCGCTGTTCTGCGCCGCGGCCTCGGCGATCTCTTCGTTCGGGATGCGCCGGCGGCCCATGTTCGATTCCGCGTCGACCATGAACATCACCAGCCCGATCTTCCTTTCACGGTAGTACGCCACGCTCTCGGCGATGGTGGGGCGCCCGCTCGAGCCGAAGTACTTGTCGGCGGCGCGGTCGTATTCCTCGCCGTAGTTGTCGAAAGGGTTCCAGCAGCTCACTTCGGCGTGGGTGTGGATGTCGATCGCAATCAGGTTCCGTGGGTCCATGTCGTTGTCTCCGGTTCGGGTAAATCCCTAGGATTCGGGAGGCTCCAATGCCTTGAATTGATTATTTCTCATAACCATAATCCAACGCAACCCCGGACACCCTCATGACCCATCCAGACCTCCACCTCGACATCCGCGACGACGTCGCCATCGTTCGTCTCACGCGCGGCGCCAAGCGCAACGCGCTGTCCGACGGCCTGATCCTCGCGCTGCGCAACACCTTCGAGACGCTGCCCGCCACCGTGCGCGCGGCCGTGCTCGACGGCGAGGGCCCGCATTTCTGCGCCGGCCTGGACCTGAGCGAGCTCAAGGAGCGCGACGCCGGCCAGGGCATGCAGCACTCGCGCCTGTGGCACAGCGCACTCGACCTGATCCAGCACGGCCCGGTGCCGGTGGTGGCGGCGCTGCACGGCGCGGTGGTCGGCGGCGGGCTCGAGCTGGCGACCGCCTGCCACATCCGCGTGGCCGACCGCTCCACCTTCTACGCACTGCCCGAGGGCTCGCGCGGCATCTTCGTGGGCGGCGGCGGCTCGGTGCGCATCCCCAAGCTGATCGGCGTGGCCCGCATGACCGACATGATGATGACCGGCCGCGTCTACAACGCCGAAGACGGCGAGCGCGCCAACTTCGCGCAGTACCTGGTCGACGAAGGCACCGCTTTCGACAAGGCCTTCGAGCTCGCCAAGCGCATCGCCACCAACGCGCCGCTCACCAACTACGCGCTGATGCACGCCCTGCCGCGCATCTCCGAGCAGTCGGCCGACCACGGCTTCTTCACCGAGGCGCTGATGTCGGGCATCGTCCAGGCCGCGCCCGAAGCGAAGGAACGCGTGCGCGACTTCCTCGAAGGCCGCGGCGCGAAGGTGAGCAAGGGATGACCGCCGTCCGCTACCGCCCGCTGGCCTTCGGCGTGACGCGCGCGCTGCTGCGCGACGGCGCGCCGGGCACGCGCTACCTCACGGCCGAGACGCCGCTGCAGGCCTACCGCGAACGCATGACCGACCGGCTCGCGCACTGGGCGCAGCTGGCGCCCGAGCGCACCTTCATCGCGCGCCGCGAACGGCTGGCCGACGGCCGCACCGGCGACTGGCTGCGCGTGAGCTATGCGCAGGCGCTGGAAGAAGCGCGCGGTATCGGACAAGCCCTGCTCGATCGCGGCCTGAACGCCGAGCGCCCGGTCGCGATCCTCAGCGAGAACGGCATCGAGCACGCGCTGCTCGCGCTGGGCTGCCTCTACGCCGGCGTGCCCTACTGCCCGGTGTCGCCGCCCTACTCGATCGTGAGCCAGGACTTCGACAAGCTGCGCCACGTGTTCGACACGCTCACGCCGGGCCTGGTGTTCGCTTCCGACGCCGCGCGCTTCGCCCGCGCCATCGAGGCCACCGTGCCCGCCGGCACCGAGGTCGTGCTCGCCGAAGGCACGCTCGCGGGCCGCGCCACCACGCGCTTCGACGTGCTCGCCGCCACGCCGGCCACGCCCGCCATCGACGCGGCGATGCAGGCCACCGGGCCCGACACCATCACCAAGTTTCTCTTCACCTCGGGCTCGACCAAGATGCCCAAGGCGGTGATCAACACGCACCGCATGTGGTGCGCCAACCAGCAGCAGCTGCGCCAGTCGATTCCCGCTTTGGGCGACGAGCCGCCGGTGCTGGTCGACTGGCTGCCCTGGAACCACACCTTCGGCGGCAATCACAACGTGGGCATCGTTCTGGACAACGGCGGCACGCTGTACATCGACGACGGCAAGCCCACGCCCGCCGGCATGGCTGAGACGCTGCGCAACCTGCGCGAGATCGCGCCCACCATTTACTTCAACGTGCCGACCGGCTTCGAGGCGATCGCGAACGCGATGGAAAGCGACGCCGTGCTGCGCCGCAACCTGCTGTCGCGCGTGAAGATGTTCTTCTACTCCGGCGCCGCGCTCGCGCAGCCCGTGTGGGACAGCCTGCACCGCACGCAGGAAGCGGAAGTCGGCGAGCGCATCGTGATGGGCACCGGCCTGGGCATGACCGAGTCGGGCCCCTTCGCGCTGTACGTGACCGGCCCCGACGTGAAGTCGGGCGACGTGGGCCTGCCCGCTGCCGGCATCGAGCTCAAGCTGATCGAGGTCGACGGCAAGACCGAGGTGCGCTACCGCGGCCCCAACATCACGCCCGGCTACTGGCGCGCGCCCGAGGCCACGGCGGAGGCCTTCGACGACGAAGGCTTCTTCTCGACCGGCGACGCGGTGAAGTGGATCGCTGACGACGACATCCACCGCGGCCTGCGCTTCGACGGCCGCATCGCCGAAGACTTCAAGCTCGCCACCGGCACCTTCGTGAGCGTGGGCCCGCTGCGCGCGAAGATCATCGCGGCCGGCTCGCCTTATGTGCAGGACGCGGTGCTGACTGGCATCAACCTGAAGGAAGTCGGCGCGCTGATCTTCCCGACGCAGAAGGTGCGGCAACTCGCCGGTCTGCCCGCCGACGCGACGATGCAGCAGGTGCTCGAAAGCGTGCCCGTGCAGGCGCACTTCCAACAGGTGGCCAACGACCTGGCCGCCATGGGCACCGGCAGCGCCAACCGCATCGCGCGACTGCACCTGATGGCCGAGCCGCCGTCGATCGACCGCGGCGAAGTGACCGACAAGGGCTCGATCAACCAGCGCGCCGTGCTCAAGCACCGCGCCGCGCTGGCCGATGCGCTGCACGCCGACACGCTGCCTTTCACGCTCAAGCCCCGCTAACCCCATTCAGGAGACACACCCATGAAGATCGAAGGACAAGCCGCACTCGTCACCGGCGGGGCCTCGGGCCTCGGCGAAGCCACCGCGCGCGAACTCGCGCGCCTGGGCGCCAAGGTCGCGGTGCTCGACCGCAACGCCGCGCTCGCCGAAAAGGTGGCTGCCGACATCGGCGGCGTCGCCTGCGTCTGCGACATCACCGACACCGACAGCGTGAACGCCGCGCTCGACAAGGCAGCTGCCGCACACGGCCCCGCGCGCATCCTGATGAACGTCGCCGGCATCGGCAGCGCCAAGCGCATCGTCGGCAAGGACGGCAACCCGGCGCCGCTCGAAGACTTCGTGCGCGTGGTCAACATCAACCTGATCGGCGGCTACAACATGGCGCGCCTGTTCGCCGCGCGCTGCGCGAAGCTCGATGCGCTCGACAACGGCGAGAAGGGCGTGATGCTCTTCACCGCCTCGGTCGCGGCCTTCGACGGCCAGGTGGGCCAGCAGGCCTACAGCGCGTCGAAGGGCGGCCTCGTCGGCATGACCCTGCCGATGGCGCGCGACCTCGCGCAGCACGCCATCCGCGTGTGCACCGTGGCGCCCGGTCTCTTTGCCACGCCGCTGCTGCTGGAACTGCCCGAGGCCGTGCAGCACTCGCTGGCCGCGTCGATCCCGTTCCCGCCACGCCTGGGCAAGCCTTCGGAGTTCGCCGAGCTGGCCTGCCACATCGTGACGAACGGCCATCTCAACGGCGAAGTGATTCGCCTCGACGGCGCCCTCCGAATGGCGCCGCGCTGATCCCAGCCCCCGCAGACAACCAGGAGACAACACCATGACCACTCGACGCCAACTCATGACGGCGCTCGGCGGCACCGCCGCGCTCGCCGCATTGCACCCCCTTGCCGCACTCGCCCAGGCGGTGCAGCAGCAGGTGAAGATCTATTACGGCTTCCCGGCCGGCAGCGCGGGCGACAGCGTGGCCCGCCGCGTGGCCGACAAGCTGGGCAACACGCCCTTCACCGCCACCAACCCGGTGGTCGAGAACAAGCCCGGCGCGGGCGGACGCATCGCGCTCGACACACTCAAGACCTCGCCGGCCGACGGCTCGGTGCTGTGTCTCGCGCAGGCCTCGGCGCTGTCGATCTACCCGCACATCTACACCAAGCTCAGCTACGCCATTCCCGACTTCGCGCCCATCTCCATCGGCGCCGTGATGACGCACGGCCTGGCCGTCGGCCCGATGGTGCCGGCCAGTGTGAAGACGCTGAAGGACTACATCGCCTGGGCCAAGGCCAACCCCGGCCAGGCCAGCTACGGCTCGCCGGGCGCGGGCTCCACGCCGCACTTCCTGGGCGCGCTGCTGGGCCTGAGCACCGGAGCCGACCTGCGCCACGTGCCGTACCGCGGCTCGCTGCCCGGCATCAACGACGTGGTGGGCGGCCAGATCGCCTCGTGCCTGACGCCCGCGGGCGACTGCCTGCCGTTTGCCAAGGCCGGCAAGCTGCGCGTGCTCGCCACTTCGGGGGCGCAGCGCCCGGCCTACCTGCCCGACGTGCCGACCTTCACCGAGCAGGGCTTCCCGGAAATCGTCGCCGACGAGTGGTTCGGTTTCTTCGCACCCGCCAAGACGCCGGCCGCGACCATCGCTGTCGCGAGCACCGCGGTCCAGGCTGCGCTGAAGGACAAGGCCGTGGCCGACGGCCTGCTGTCGGTCGGCCTCATCGCGCACGGTTCCTCGCCCGAGGAAATGAAAAAGTCGCTGCAGTCCGAGTACGAACGCTGGGGTCCGCTGGTCAAGAAGATCGGCTTCACCGCCGAGTCCTGAGACCGATGCACTACCAGCCCCGCCCCGAAGACGTCCGCTTCCTTTTGAACGCGGTGCTCGATGCACCCACGCGCCTGCGCGCACTCGCGCCTTTCGCAGAGCTCGACGAAGCGCTGCAGTCGCAGGTGCTCGAAGAAGCCGGCCGCTTCGTCGGCGAGGTGATCGCGCCGATCAATCGCGAGGGCGATGAAGTCGGCTGCCGCTTCGACGGCGGCGAAGTCGTCACGCCACCGGGCTTTCGCGCGGCCTACCAGGCCTTCGTGGACGGCGGCTGGCCGGCTCTTTCGGCCGCGACCGAAGACGGCGGCCAGGGCCTGCCGGCGGTGCTCGAAGCCATCCTCTACGAATGGCTCAGCGCCGCGAACCACGGCTTCACCATGGCGCCGGGTCTGCTGCACGGCGCGTACGCCTGCCTCAAGCACCACGGCAGCGAGGAACTGAAAAGCCGCTATCTGCAGAAGATCGCGACTGGCGAATGGCTCGCGACCATGTGTCTGACCGAAGCGCATGCCGGCAGCGACCTCGGCCAGGTGCGCACCCGCGCCACGGCGCAGGCCGACGGCAGCGTGCGCGTGAACGGCAGCAAGATCTTCATTTCCGGCGGCGAGCACGATCTCACGCCGAACATCGTGCACCTCGTGCTGTGCCGCCTGCCCGACGCACCGGCCGGACCCAAGGGCCTGTCGCTGGCGCTCGTGCCCAAGGTGTTGCTCGACGGTGCGCGCAACGCGGTGCACTGCGAGCGCATCGAGGAAAAGATGGGCCTGCACGGCAGCCCGACCTGCACGATGCGTTTCGACGACGCCACCGGCTGGCTGGTCGGCGAGCCCGGGCGCGGGCTGGCCGCGATGTTCGTGATGATGAACGCGGCGCGCCTGCATGTGGCGCTGCAAGGCATCGGCCTGCTCGACGCCGCGTGGCAGAAGGCCGACGCCTATGCGGCCGAGCGCCGCCAGATGCGCGCACCCGGCGCCGTGCCCGCCAGCCGCGGCAGCGAGGCGGCCGACCTGATCGCCGAACACCCGGCCGTGCGCCGCATCCTCGACACCCAGCGCGCCTGGATCGACGGCTCGCGCGCGCTGGCCTACCGCAGCGCGCTGATGCTCGACATCGCCACGCACGACGCCGACCCCAAGGCGCGCGAGCGCGCGCAGCGCTGGTGCTCGGTCGTCACGCCCGTGCTCAAGGCTGCCTGCACGCACCAGGCTTTTCACGGCGCGAGCGAATGCCTGCAGGTGTTCGGCGGCCACGGCTACGTGCGCGAATGGGGCGTCGAGCAGGTGGTGCGCGACGCGCGCGTGACCATGATCTACGAGGGCACGAACGAGATCCAGGCCATCGACCTGCTGGTTCGCAAGGTGCTGCCCGACGGCGGCGCGGCGCTGTCGGCCGTGCTGCTCGAATTGCGCGACACGCTCGACGCCTCGCGCGAGGCCGATGCCGACGTGCAGCGCCGGCTGGCGCAGCTGCGTTACCTGGGCACTACGGTGGCGATGGCCGCGCATGCCAACCCGGTACTGCCGTACGAGGTGGCGGACGACTTCCTGCGCGTGGTGATGCTCACGTTGATGGCGTGGGCCTGGGCGCGCATCGACGTGGCCGCGCCAGCTGATGCGGATCGCGTTCGCGCCGCGGCGGCCTTTCGGCGCTGGGTGCTGCCCGAATTCGAGATGCGGCTGGGCATCGTCAAGCGGGCTTGTGAGGGTGTCGCACTGGCGCATTCCGCACAAGAGGCTTCGCGCTAGTTGTTCGAGAAAGCAACGCGCGGTTACGCTCGCCGCATGCCTCCTTCCCCCGCGAAAAAAACGTCCGCCAGGACCGACACCGCCGCCGCGCCGTCTTCCCGGTCGGACCGGCTCGACGCCCGCGTGCTCGAAGGGCTGGTCGGCTACAACGCCCGCCGCGCCTGGCTGATCGTGAGCACCGTGTTCGCCGACCGCATGGCGCCCTATGGCCTCAAGCAGATCGACTTCTCGGTGCTCTCACTGCTGGCGCACAACCCGGGCGCCACCTCGCGGCAGCTGTGCAACACGCTGGACATCCTGCCGCCCAACCTCGTGAGCCTGGTGGCCGCGCTCGACAGCCGCGGCCTCATCGAACGCCGGCCGCATCCGCACGACGGCCGCGCCGTCGGCCTGCACCTCACGCCGACCGGCGAGACGCTCATTCGCGAGGCCGAGCAGGCCGTGGTGCAGCTGGAGACCGAAGCCAGCAGCCGCCTCAGCGCGCGCGAGCGCGAGACGCTGATCAAGCTGCTGCAGAAGATCTATCTCTGAGCTTTGAACGCGGCGATTACAGCCCGCGTTCCACCATGTCGATCAGGCGCTGCCCGAGCGCATGCGTGGCCGTCGCGTCGACCCCGCGCAGCGGGCCGTCGATGATGAGCAGCGCCAGCCCGTGCACCGCCGACCACGCGAGGTATTCGGCGCCCGGGCGCCGCTCCGGGTCGAGCAGGCCCGCGTCCACGAGCCGGTCGACGGCCGCGCCCAGCAATTCGAATGGGTTCATGCCGCTGGCGCCCGCGCCGTCGGGACCGACGTCGCCCTGCGCATCTTCCGACACCACGAAGGCCGTGCGAAACAGCCCCGGCTGCGCCTGCGCAAAACGCAGATAAGCGGTACCGATGGCGCGCACCTGCGCGCGTGCGAAATCGGCGGGCGGCTGGTCGCAGGGCAGCACGGCGAGTTCGCTTTCCATCGCCTTGGCCGCCTCCGACAACGCCGCGGCGCGCACCGCCAGCAGCAGGTCGTGCCGGCTCGCAAAGTGGCGGTAGGCCGCATTCGGCACCACGCCCACGCGGCGCGTCGCCTCGCGCAGCACCACGGCACTGGGGCCCCCGTCCCGCGCCAGTTCGATGCCGGCATCCAGCAGCGCACGGCGCAGGTCGCCGTGGCGGTAGGTGCTGCGCGCGGGCGGCAGGCTTTCGGGAACGTTGTTGAGCTTCATCGCGACTCCATGTGGACACTGTCCATTATCTCTGCTATTCTTTGTGGACGGTGTACACAAAGTAATTCCATTGTTTTCGCGCAGACCCGTTGTGCCCGTAACCCAACCCAACCCAAAGGAAACACCATGAAAGTCCAGTCTTACCTGTCCTTCGAAGGTCGTTGCGACGAAGCGATTGCCTTCTACAAGAAGGCCCTCGGCGCCGAAGTCGTGCAACTGATGCGCTACAGCGAGGCGCCGGCCGGCGGCCCCGAGGGCAATGCGGAAGCCGGGTGCGCCGGCGGCATGCCCGGCCCTGACAAAGTGATGCATTCGGTCTTGCGCGTCGGCCAAACCGAACTCATGCTGTCCGACGGCAGCTGCTCGGGCCACGCGGAGTTCAAGGGAATCATGCTGTCGCTGTCGGCCGGCAACGACGCCGATGCCCGCAAGTGGTTCGATGCGCTGGCCGACGGCGGCCAGGTGATCCAGCCGCTGATGCCGACCTTCTTCACGACCAGCTTCGGCATGCTCAGCGACCGCTTCGGCGTGGGCTGGCTGCTGGTGGCAGACCCGGCCGTCGCGTGACGCGCGAACCTGCTTTTTGTTGACTCACCCTCTCACATCCAAGGAACTCTCATGTCCCCCATCAACGCTTACCTCACGTTCGACGGCAACGCCGCCGAAGCCATGCGCTTCTACGAGAAGACGCTGCGCGGCACGATGCAGATGATGATGACCGTCGGCGAAGCGCCCGGCACCGAGCAGATGCCGGCCGACGCCAAGAAGCGGATCATGCATGCGTCGCTGGCCTACGGCGACGGCCTGCTCATGGCCTCCGACAGCATGCAGGGCCAGCCCTTCGACGGCATGAAGGGCTTCGGCGTGGCGCTCACGCTCGACACCGTGGCCGAAGCGCGGCGCATCTTCGACGCCTTCGCCGACGGCGGCGCGATCGGCATGCCCTTCGAGAAGACCTTCTGGGTCGAAGGCTTCGGCATGGTGACCGACCGCTTCGGCACGCCGTGGCTCATCAACGGCGGCAAGGCGCTGGTCTGAGCGGAGCCGCTCCTCTCTCCTTTTTTCTTCTTCGCAGGAAGCACCTTCCATGACCGAACCCCTCGACAACCGAAAGCGCTGGCTCGCCCTGATGGTGCTGTGCCTGGGCGTGCTGATGATCGTGCTCGACACCACGATCGTGAACGTGGCGCTGCCTTCGATCCGCACCGACCTCGGCTTTTCCGAGACGTCATTGGTCTGGGTGGTGAACGCCTACATGCTGACCTTCGGCGGCTTCCTGCTGCTGGGTGGTCGGCTGGGCGACCTGTACGGCCACCGCCGCGTGTTCCTCGCGGGCCTGGTGCTGTTCACGCTGGCCTCGCTGGCCTGCGGGGTCTCGACCTCGCAGGGCCTGCTGGTGGCGGCGCGCGCGGTGCAGGGCCTGGGCGGCGCGGTGGTGTCGGCCGTGGCGCTCTCGCTGATCATGAACCTGTTCACCGAGCCGGCCGACCGCGCCAAGGCGATGGGCGTGTACGGCTTCGTGTGCGCGGGCGGCGGCAGCATCGGCGTGCTGCTGGGCGGCCTGCTCACGAGCACGCTGAGCTGGCACTGGATCTTCCTGGTCAACCTGCCGATCGGCGTGGCCGTGTACGCGCTGTGCGTGGCGCTGCTGCCGAACGCACGCGGCCATGCGCACGGCGAGAAGCTCGACGTGGCCGGTGCCATCACCGTCACCACGTCGCTGATGCTCGCGGTGTACGGCGTGGTCAACGGCAACGAGGCGGGCTGGGGCTCCACGCAGACGATCAGTTTGCTCGGCGCGGCCGTGCTGCTGCTGGCGGCCTTCATCGCCATCGAGGCGCGCGTGAAGCATCCGCTGATGCCACTGGGTTTGTTCAAGCTGCGCAGCGTGTCGGTGGCCAACGTGGTGGGCGTGCTGTGGGCCGCGGCCATGTTCGCGTGGTTCTTCATCTCGGCGCTGTACATGCAGCTGGTGCTGCAGTACACGCCGATGCAGATCGGGCTGGCCTTCCTGCCGGCCAACGTGATCATGGCGGTGTTCTCGCTCGGCCTCTCCGCAAAGATCGTGATGCGCTTCGGCATCCGCAAGCCGCTGGCAGCGGGCCTGTGGCTCGCGGCCATCGGGCTGGCGCTGTTCGCGCGCGCGCCGGTCAACGGCAGCTTCGTGCTCGACGTGCTGCCCGGCATGGTGCTGCTCGGCCTGGGCGCGGGCATGGCCTTCAACCCGGTGCTGCTGGCGGCCATGAGCGAGGTCGACCCGTCCGACTCAGGCCTGGCCTCGGGCGTGGTCAACACCGCCTTCATGATGGGCGGCGCCCTCGGCCTGGCCGTGCTGGCCAGCGCCGCGGCGGCACGCACCACCGCCATGGCCACCGCGGGCGCGGCGATGCCGCTGGCGCTCAACGGTGGCTACAACCTGGCATTCCTTGTCGGCGCCGTGTTCGCGGCAGCGGCGGGTCTGATCGGGGTCTTGCTGCTTCGCCCGGCCTCGCCGGGACACACCCACAACAACAACGAAGCAGCGTCGGCCTCGGGCGCGGCGGGCAAGACGGCATCGTCGTGAACGCGACGGCGCCATGCAGCCCCCGCTTTTTCTTTTTCAACGTTTCTATCCCCTATTCAGGAGAACAGACATGGCTCGTTATGTAGACGGATTCATCGTCGCCATTCCCACCAAGAACGTCGAGGCCTACCGCAAGCTGGCACGCAAGGCCGGCAAGGTCTGGATGGAGTACGGCGCGCTCGAGTACGTGGAGTGCATCGCCGACGACGTGAAGCCCGGCAAGCTCACCTCGTTCCCCCAAAGCGTGAAGCTCCAGGCCGACGAGACCGTGGCCTTCTCGTGGATCACCTACAAGTCGCGCAAGCACCGCGACACGATCAACAAGAAGGTTATGGCCGACCCGCGCCTGGAGGCCATGATGGACATGAAGAACCTGCCGTTCGACGGCAAACGCATGATCTTCGGCGGCTTCAAGAGCATCGTCGAACTTTGAACGTGCTCAGGCCAGGAAGCCGTCGTAGACGAGCTTCAGGCCCGTGAGCAGCATGCCCAGATACACGAAGCGATAGAACCACGTCGCATCGATGCGGCGTGCAATGCGGATGCCGATCCACACGCCCAGCGGTGCGATCGGCATCAGCACGAGCGAGGTGGCCATCGTGCGAAAGTCGAGCAGGCCGAGCCACGCGTAGGGAATCCACTTGCTGAGATTCACCACGAAGAAGAAGTAGGCCATCGTCGCCGTGAACACCACCGGCTTGAGCCGCAGCGGGATCACGTAGGCATTGATCGGCGGCCCGCCTGCATGCGCGATGAAGCTGGTGAAGCCCGACACCGCCGTCAGCACCGCACCCACCGCGCGCGACGGCAGCGGGTCGTTGGGCTTGGGCGGAAACGCCAGGCGCTGCGCCAGGAACACCAGCGTGAACACGCCCACGATGCCCGCCACCGTGTGGGCCGAGAGCACGCGAAACAGCAGCGTGCCGATCACCGTACCGACCAGCCCGAACGGAATCAAAAACTTCAGCAGCGAGCGGTCGAAGTCGCGCCGGAACGCGGCCAAGCCCAGCAGATCCATGAGCAGCAGCAGCGGCATCAGGATGGCCGCCGCCTGCGGCACGGTGACGGCCAGCGCCATCATCGGCACGGCCAGCGACCCGAAACCGGCGCCGAAGCCGCTCTTGCTGATGCCGAGCAGCAGCACGGCGGGAACGGCGACCGCGTAGAACGACGGGTCGGTGATGAGGGGGAAAACCATGGGGAAAATGCGAGCGCAGAAAAAAGCCCGCCAGGGGCAGGCGGGCCGTCCGGGAGCGTAGCAGGAAGCCCCATTTCCTGCCGACGGCCCGCCCGGATCGGGCCGCGCGGGACAACCCGCTTGACAGCGTTTTCCATATTTATGACATTTATGATCATAAATACCCGAAACGCAGATGCCCCCATCCCAACCCAAGCCTTCGCTCACGCGCGACAAGCGCGTGAAGCGCTCCGACCAGGTGGTCGACAACATCAAGCGCTGGGTCGTCCAGACCCAGCAGCAGGTCGGCAACAAGCTGCCGCAGGAGAAAGAGCTGATCGAGCAGCTCGGCGTGTCGCGCGGCACGGTGCGCGAGGCGCTGGCCGCGCTGCAGGTGCAGGGGCTGGTCGCGATCAGCACCGGCCCCAACGGCGGCGCCACGCTCACGCAGGCCTCGTACGAGCAGTGCCTGCAGGCGGTGTCGAACTTCCTGTACTTCCAGCCGGTCGACATCACGATGCTGTACGCGCTGCGGCGCGTGGTCGAGCCTGAGCTGGCTGCCAACGTGGCCACGCGCCTGAGCGAGGCCGACCTGGCGGCGCTGGAGGCGCTGATCGGCCACAGCCATCCGGCGCACGGCGGCAGCGACGACTGGAACGAGCGCCGCGAGGCCGACCTGCTCTTTCACGACCGCCTCACCGAAGCCTGCAGCAGCCCCTTTCTGGCGCTGGTCTGCCGCCTGCTCAACGACGTGATCCGCCGCGTGATCATCGTGCGCAACGCGCTTACGGAGTTCGACCAGTTCGACGAGGAAATGGTGCACAGCCACACCGACCTGCTCGACGCGCTGCGCGCCCGCGACCCCGTCCGTGCGCGCGAGGTCATGCGCGTGCACATGGAACACGCCGAAGCCCTGGCCCTGGAGGCCGAATCCCGCGTCGACCGCGGCAGCCTGCTCATGAAGAAACCGACCGGCTGACGCGTGCGCGGTGCGCGCTGATCCGCGTCGCCGTCGCCCGCTTCTTCCCCTGCTCTCTTTTGCCTTCACCCCGGTTGCGCCGGGGTGCGGAGTTTCCTTTGCCTGAACTTTCCCTGACACAGACCATGACCTCATCCCCCGCCCTCTGGCAGCGCAGCGCCGCTGACATCGCCGACGCCGTGCGCCGCCGCGAGGTGTCCTGCCGCGAAGTGACGACCAGCGTGCTCGCGCGCATCGCCGAGCTCAACCCGCGCCTCAACGCCCTGGCCGAGGTGCTGGCCGACGAGGCTCTGGCCAGCGCCGATGCCGCGGACGCGCGCACCCTGCGCGGCGAAGCGCTCGGCCCGCTGCACGGCGTGCCGGTCAGCATCAAGGTCAACGTGGACCAGGCCGGCCATGCCACCACCAACGGCGTGATTCCGCTGAAGGACCACATCGCCCGCGAAGACGCGCCCGTGGTGGCGCACTGGCGCAGCGCGGGCGCCGTCATCGTGGGGCGCAGCAACACGGCGACCTACTCGTCGCGCTGGTTCACCGACAACGGCGTGCACGGCCGCACACTGAACCCGTGGGACGCGGCCGTCACGCCCGGTGGCTCCAGCGGCGGTGCGGCTTCGGCGGTAGCCAGCGGCATGGGCGCGCTGGCGCACGGCAATGACATCGGCGGCTCGATCCGCTACCCCGCGTACGCCTGCGGCGTGGCCGGTCTGCGCCCGACGGCCGGCCGCGTGCCGGCCTTCAATCCGAGCGCGACCAGCGAGCGCGGCATCACGCCGCAGCTCATGTCGGTGCAAGGGCCGCTGGCGCGCAGCATCGCCGACCTGCGCCTGGGCTACGAGGCCATGGCGCGCCCCGACGCGCGCGACCCGAACTGGGTGCCGATGCCGCACGACCTGCCGCGCCCCGCCGGCCCGATCCGCGTGGCGCTGTTCAAGCGCACGCCGGGCATTCCGGTCGATCCGGCCGTCACGCAGGCCCTGGACGACGCCGCGCGCTGGCTGCAGCAAGCGGGCTACGAGGTCGACGAAGCCGAGCTGCCCTTCTTCCACGAGGCCGCGGCCCTGTGGCGCACGCTGACCGTGGACGACAGCCGCCGCAACATCATCGCGGGCGTCGAGCAGCACGGCGACGACATCATGCGGCGCAGCCAGCGCTACATGCTCGAAGGCATGGCCGAGACCGACCGCGACGGTTTTCTCGACGCACTCGCGCGGCGCCAGGCGCTTCTGCGCAGCTGGTCGGTGTTCATGCAGGCCCATCCGCTGGTGCTGATGCCCGTGTCGTGGCAGCGCCCCTGCCCGCAGGACGAAGACATCGCCAGCCTGGAACGCGCCCGCGCCCTCATCGATGCCCAGAGCCCGCTGCTCGCGACCGCCGCGCTGGGCATGCCCGGCCTCGCGGTGCCCACCGGCATGGCGGGCGGCGCACCCATCGGCGTGCAACTGCTCGCCTGGCGCTTCCGCGAAGACCTGCTGCTGGAGGCGGGCCAGGTGCTCGAAGACGCCGCCCGCTTCACGCCGCTGGTCGCGCAGCCCTGAGCTTTCTTTCGGTTCCCCCTACTTATTCCAACCACTCGGAGACTTTCGATGAACCCCTTCTCTTTCCCCACCGGCCCCGCACTCTCACGGCGCGGCCTCATCCGCGCGGCAGCGGCCACGGGCCTGGGCGGCCTGCTGCCGTACGGCGCGAACGCGCAGCCGGCGGTCAACCGCCTGATCGTGCCCTTCCCGGCCGGCGGCCCGGCCGACTTCATGGGCCGGCTGCTGTCTGAAAAGCTCAAGGACGAACTCGGCCGTCCCGTCATGGTCGACAACCGCCCCGGCGCCGGCACGCGCCTGGCGGCCGAGGTGCTGAAGAACGCACCCGCCGACGGCACCACCATGCTGCTGGCGCCGGTCGACCCGATGTTCATCGGCCCCGCGATCTACGCCAACATGCGCTTCAACCCGGCCACCGACTTCAAGCCCGTGAGCGACGTGAGCGGCATCCAGTTCGGCCTGGCCGTGAGCGCCGCCTCGCCGGTGAAGACGCTGGCCCAGTTCGTCCAGGCCGCCAAGGCCAACCCCGACCAGGGCTCGATCGGCATCACCACCGTGGGCTCGCTGCTGCACTTCCTGGCGATGGACTTCGTGGCCCTGTCGCGCAGCGGCGCCACCCTGGTGCCTTACCGCGGCGGCGCGGCCATGGTCACCGAGCTGATCGGCGGCCAGGTGGCCTCGGGCATGGACGCCACCACCACGCTCACCGAGTACCACCGCGCGGGCAAGCTGCGCGTGCTGGCCGTGGCCGGCGACAAGCGTGCCGACGGCCTGCCCGACGTGCCGACCTTCGCCGAGTCGGGCTACCCGACGCTGGTGGCCTCGTCGCGCTACGTGCTCTACGCCCACGCGAACACGGCGCCCGCCACGCTGGCGCAGTGGAACCGGGCCGTGCGCAAGGTGCTGGCCCTGCCCGACGTGCGCGAGAAGCTCGGGCGCGTGGGCTACGACCTGCTGCCCGGCGCGTCGAGCGAAGAGGTGGTGCGCTACACCGACGCGCTGGCCGCGCGCTGGCTGCCGGTGATCAAGGCCTCGGGCTACAAGGGCGACTGAGGCCGGGCGGTAGACCCAACTGCTGAAAAGTGTGCGTAAACGCACCGACGCGCGGCGACCGGGCTCCCACACTGGCATGGCAACCGCCGCAGTCCGTGGCGGCCCTCCTTTTCTTTCCTTTCAAGGATTCGCCATGAACACCCGGGCTGCCCCCATCGCCTCCGCCGCTTCGGCGTCTTCCTCTTCGTCGTTCCTTGCCACGCCGGCTGCCCGCGACGACGCCGGCAAGCTGGTGCTGCGCGTATCGGTCGGCGTGCTGATGCTGCTGCACGGCATCTTCAAACTCTCGGCCGGTGTCGGCTTCATCAGCGGCATGCTGGCCAAGGCCGGCCTGCCGGGCGGGCTGGCCTACCTCGTGTTCGTGGGCGAGATCGTCGCGCCGCTGCTGATGATCGCGGGCGTCTGGACGCGTGCCGCCGCCGCCGTGGTCGTCATCAACATGCTCGTGGCCTTCGGCCTCGTGCACATGGCCGACCTGTTCGCGCTGACCAAGCAGGGCGGCTGGGCGCTGGAGCTGCAGGGCCTGTACCTGTTCGGCGCGCTGAGCGTGGCGCTGATGGGCGCCGGGCGCCTGAGCGTCGCCGGCCCCAACGGCCGCTGGAACTGATCTAGTCCCCGCGCACCTGCGACACCATCTGCGCGAGGCGCTCGGCATCGGCCACCACCAGCGCCTTGCCGTCCTTGCGCAGCACGCCGCTGCGCACCAGCGTGTTGAGTTCGCGGGTCACCTGCTCGCGGTTGGTGCTGATCTGGCTGGCCAGCGCCGCGTGCTTGGGCGCGGGCTCCAGCCGGGCCTCGTTGCCGTCGATGCCCGCCTCGCGCGCCAGGCGCAGCAGCTCGGCATGCAGGCGGTTCTGCACGCCGAGCGTGCTCAGGTCGATCACCCGTTCCGACAGCTGCCGCACCAGCGCAGCCAGCCGCTGCATCACGCGCTCGGCCACCAGCGGCTCTTCACGCAGCAACGCCAGGAAGGCCGCGCGGTCCAGGCTGGCGACCACGCAGGGTTCGAGCGTGACCACGTCGGCCGAACGCGGCCCGCCGTCCAAGGCGGCGATGTCGCCGAAATGCGCGCCGGCTTCCGAATCGCGGAAGGTCACCTGCCGGCCGTTGGCCGCGTAGGTCGTCACCCGCACGCGGCCCGACACCAGCAGGAACACCTCGCCCTGCAGGTCGGCGCGCAGCATCAGCGGCTTGCCGGCCGCCACGCTGTGCCACAGGCACTGGCGCGCCAGATGGTCGAAGCGGTCGTCGGACAGGCCTTCGAGCAGCGCGATGCGGCGCAGCGCCAGGCTGGAGCGGGGGGTGGGTTCGGGTAGGGCCATGCCGGTGGTCGTTGAGGCGCGCGCATTATGCTCGGGTGCCGCTTCGAACCCGTTCATGGACAGACGTTCCCCACCTCCCGCTTTTTCACTGAGGACGCCGACACGGCGCAACCTCCGCTGGGCGAGCGGGCTGGTGCTGATGGCCTACATCACGGTGCACCTGCTGAACCATTCGCTGGGCATCGTCTCCTTCACCGCGGCCGAGACCGTGCTGCGCGGCGTGCAGAAGTTCTGGCACAGCCTGCCCGGCACGCTGCTGCTGTACGGCGCCGCCGTCACCCACCTCGCGCTCGCCGTGGCCGCCCTGTGGGAGCGCCGCACCCTGCGCATGCCGCCGCTCGAAGCCCTGCGCGTGCTGCTCGGTTTTGCGCTCCCGCTGCTGCTGGCCACCCACCTCACCGCCATGCGCGGCGCGTACCTGGCCTACGGCATCGAGGGCTCGTACGTGCGCGTGGTCTGGGGCCTGTGGGACCTGGCCGGCGCGGGCGCGCAGCTGGGCATGATGCTCGCCGCCTGGGCCCACGGCTGCCTCGGCCTGCACTTCGCGCTGCGCGTGCGCCCGCTCTACCGGCGCCTGTTCGCGCCGCTGCTCACCATCGCCGTGCTGCTGCCGGTGACCGCGGCGATGGGCTTCGTCTCGATGGGGCGCGAGTTCCAGTGGACCGGCGTGCCGCCCGTCACGTTGCCGACGCCCGAACAGGGCCGCGCACTCAACGCCGCCGAGACCCACCTCAAGCTCTATTACGCCTTGGCGCTGCTGGCCCTGCTCGCGGCCTACGCAGCGCGCAGCCGGCTCGCCCGACGTGCCAGCGGTGCCACCGTCGCGCTGCGCTACCCCGACCGCACCGTGCACGTGCCGCCCGGCTGGAGCGTGCTCGAAGCCAGCCGCTCGCACGGCATCGCGCACGTGTCGATCTGCGGCGGGCGCGCGCGCTGCTCCACCTGCCGCGTGCGCGTGAGCGGCGCGCCCGAACACATCGGCACGCCGGGCCGCGACGAGCAGCGCACGCTCGATCGCGTGCGCGCCCCGCACGACGTGCGGCTGGCCTGCCAGCTGCGCCCGCGCGGCAGCATCGAGGTGACGCCACTGTTCGCACCGCTGCCGCGCGAAGGCCGGCCCGCGCCGGTCGGCCGCTTCGGGCACGAGCGCGACGTGGCGATTCTGTTCGTCGACCTGCGGCGCTGGTCGGGCCTCTCGGAACGGCAGTGGCCCTTCGACCTGGCCTACGTGCTCGACCGCTACTTCGCCATCGTGGGTGCCGCCGTGCGTGAGAGCGGCGGCGTGCCCAACCAGTTCATCGGCGACAGCGTGATGGCCATCTTCGGCCTCGAGAGCGACCTGCCCACCGCCTGCCGGCAGGCGCTGCGCGCCACCGAGCTCATCGGCGAGCGCATGGAGGCATGGAACGTCGACTTCCAGGCCCAGTTCGGCCAGCAGCTGGACTTCGGCATGGGCCTGCACGCCGGGCGCGCAGCCGTCGGCGAGGTTGGCTACCTCGAGACCACCACCTTCACTGCCATCGGCGAAGTGGTCAACACCGCGAGTCGCCTGCAGGACCATTCGAAAACTGCGTCGGCGCGGCTCGTGGTCTCGCAGTTCGCGGCGCAGCAGGCCGGCGCCGAAGAGACGCTGGGGCCGGTCGACACGCTGGACGTGCGCGGGCGCTCCGAACCACTGGCCGTGATGTATTCACGCGCCGCCAAGGCATCCTGAGCATCACCTGCCGGATTCGGTGCGCAAACGCACAGCGCCTTCCGCGATGCGGTTTCACACTGCAGCTTGTGGCAACGACGACTGTCCGCCGCCCACAGACTCAAGGGAAAACGCATCATGAACAGCAAGCAACTCCTCGCCATTTCCGCCGCCGCTTTCGCCCTGCTGGGCACCGCCGGTGCGGCCCACGCCGAAACCTACGAAGGCGTGCACGCCCTCACCTCGGCCGCCAGCCGTGCCGACGTGCGCACCGAAGCCGTCGCCGCTGCGCGCAATGGCAACGAATACTCGGACGCCTCCGCAGAAGGCACCGTCGCCGTGACCTCCACGCTCGACCGCCAGGCCGTGCGCGACCAGGCCGTGGCCGCCGCCCACAACCCGCTGCAAAGCCTGGACCGCCGCGCCTTCTACCGCGACGAAGTGCCCTCCGCCTACAAGAAGCCGGCCGTGAGCTTCACGCGCCAGGCCGGCCTGTAAGCCTTCACGACGCCACCACCTGCACCCGCGCCGCGCGCGGGCCTGCAGCTTCTTCAGTGATCGTGAAGCGCACCGGCAGGAAGCGCTCGATCACCTCGCAGTTCGTGCGCGTGTGCGGCGTCACTTCGCTGCAGGTGAACGCGCCCGACTGCCCCGGTTGCCGGAACACCGCGAGCGCCAGCAGCAGCGCGAGCTGATCGGCCAGGTGCGGCCCCACGGCCGCGTCCTCGTGCTTCTGGAACGCGCGCACCTCTTTCACGAGGCCATGCGCCACCTGCTCCGCACTCAGCGTCTTCTCGCCGAAGGCCGTGAACACCTCGGTGAGGTGCGCGTAGGCCAGCGTCACCAGCAGCGCATTGCCCGGCCCCTCGTTCTGGCGCGTCGGCACCGTGCGCAGTTGCTCGGCTTGCACCGACCAGCCCATCGCCGCGCCCACCGTTTCGAGTTCGCGCGCCGCCACGTGGCGCGGCAGGCCGGGCGCCAAGCACTCGGCATGACCCGCCAGCAGTTCGCCGCGCGAGAGCAGATCAAACGCTTGCAGCCGCGCGCCCTCCACCGCCGGCACGATCGTCGCGTCGACCTCGCCGCCACCGGCCGGATAGAAGCCGCAACGGCGCAGCTCGAGTTGCAGGTCGCCACCGAGGCGGCGTACCAGCGGCGCAAACGCACGCTCCAGAAAATGGAACGGCGGCGCCATCGGGTTGTGCGTGCCACCGCTCAGCCGCAGCCGGCTCACCTGCCCCGCGGGTTGCAGCAGCAGCGGCGGCAGCACGGTCTGCAGCACCAGCATGCAGCTGCCCGCACCGGCGATCGCAAAGCGGTAGTCGCCCGCGCGCACCGGACCCGGCACGAAGCGCAGCGACTGCGAGCCCAGCTCGGCGCCTTCGACTTGCGCGCCGCTGATCTCCGCGGCTGCATGCACGCACGCGAGGTGCTGGCGCATCAGGCCCGGCTTCGCGCGGCCCGCGCGGATCTTCGTGATGGTGAGCGGGCGGCCCGTGACCATCGACAGCGCGAGGCCGGTGCGCAGGATCTGGCCGCCGCCTTCGCCTTGGGAGCCATCGAGTTCGACGGCATCGAGTGCGCGTTGTTCTTCTTGTGCTTCCGTCATCGGGACACGTCTTTCTTTCTTGTTCAGTCGTTTGTCGTTGTTCTTGTTCGCGGCGTTCCGAGCCGGCATGCGCGACAGCGCACTGCCGTGCTGTGGATGCTGCCGAGCGCCACCTCGTACCACCACTTCTGCTGCTTGGCCGTCCACACCTCCTGCGCGCCGCAATCGCGGCAGGTGAACGCCTTGTCGACGTAGAAGGTGGGCAGCGGGCCATAGGTGTTGTTGTGCGCGGCCAGCAAGGCCGTGTCGGCAGCGACCATGCCTTCGGCACGCAGCAGGCGTGCGTCGGCCTGGCGCTGCTGCAGTGCCACAGCGCGCGCGGCGCGGTCGAGGCGGTGCGCCTTGATTTCGGCGCGGCGTTGTTTGTTGCTTTTCATGGCTCACGGCTCCACTCATTCTTGTTCTGCTCAATGGCATCCAGCATTCGCTGTGCGCGTCCGCGCGTCCAACCGTCCTTGCGTTGCGATAACGCGCGAACACGGGACGTGAATTCCTCATCGGCCCATCGCGCAGCCAGTTGGCAATCATGGCGAAATCGTCCGACCGAGGGCTGGCGAACCACTGCATCGAGCAAGACTCGACGCAACTCGCAGCGCTCCGACCCCGACAGCGCGCATTGCTTCAGCAGATGGCAAAGACGATCTCGCAAATAGCCAGACCGCAGGAAGCGCGGACTCAGCGCGACGTACCGCATGGCGCTTTCGCGCCACGCCCCTTCGCCCTGCAGAACGCCGCTTCGAGCCTCATCGCTCCACAGCGCGAACACAGGACTCTCGTAGCGATGGAACCGTTCGGCGGCCGACTTCCATGCCACCCATCGTGGCCCCGAGGCGGAACCACCGCGCTGCTTGAAAGCCTCTTTCAAGGCCTCCTCAAGGCGCGCCAGTTCCACTTCCGTTTGCCGAATGCAACGCTCGTCGATCTTCATCCTCGCCCTCGCGTGCCGACCCGGATGGACGGCGTCTACCCCTTCACACACACGACCTGCTTGAGCGTGTAAACCACCTCCACCAGGTCCTTCTGCGCATCCATCACCGCGTCGATGTCCTTGTAGGCCATCGGGATCTCGTCGATCACGTCGGCGTCCTTTCGGCATTCCACGCCTTCGGTCGCGGCGATCTGGTCGGCGACGGTGAAGAGCTTCTTGGCCTTCGTCCGGCTCATCTTCCGACCCGCGCCGTGGCTGCAGCTCATGAAGCTCTCGGGGTTGCCCTTTCCGCGCACGATGTAGCTCTTGGCGCCCATGCTGCCGGGGATGATCCCCAGTTCGCCGAGCTTCGCGCTCACCGCGCCCTTGCGGGTCACGAGCACGTCTTGCCCGAAGTGCGTCTCGCGGCTCACGTAGTTGTGGTGGCAGTTCACCGCTTCCACGTGCGCCTCGAAAGGCTTGGTGATGACCTTGCGCGCGGCCGCGACCACGCGCTGCATCATCACTTCGCGGTTCGCCCGTGCGAACTTCTGGGCCCAGCCCACGGCACGCACGTAGTCGCCGAAGTACTGGGCGCCTTCCTCGAAGTACGCCAGGTCTTGATCAGGCAGATTGCGCTGGTGCAGCTCGGCGTCCTTCTTCGCGAGTTCGATGAAGTGCGTACCGATGGCATTGCCCACGCCACGCGAACCCGAGTGCAGCATGAACCACACGGCGCCCGCCTCGTCGAGGCACACCTCGATGAAGTGGTTGCCGGTACCCAGCGTTCCCAGGTGCTTGTGGTTGTTCGTGTTCTTGATGCGCGGGTAGTCCTCGCAGATCAGGTCGAACTCATCCACCAGCTTCGCCCAGGCGGCGTCGGTTTCATCGGGCGGCGTTTCCCACGACCCCTTGTCGCGGCCCATGCGCTTGGGGTTGCTTCCGTGCGGCACGGCCTTCTCGATCGCCGAACGCAGCGGGCCCAGGTTGTCGGGCAGGTCGCGTGCGTTGAGCGTGGTCTTGCAGGCCATCATTCCGCAGCCGATGTCCACGCCGACGGCGGCGGGGATGATGGCCTTGAAGGTCGGGATCACCGAGCCCACGGTCGCACCGATGCCGTAGTGCACGTCGGGCATTGCCGCGATGTGCTTGAACACGATGGGCAGGCGGGCGGCGTTTTCGAGCTGCTTCTGCGCCTCGTCTTCCACGGGCACGCCGTTGGTCCACATCTTCACGGGGACGCCGTTGGCGACTTCATGTACTTTGTAGTTCGTCATTTTTTTCTTTCTCTCTGTCTATCTCTTATTCGGTTTCTACTTCCAGGAAGCCCATGGCCCCTTCTTGAATGCCGCGATGAGTCCTTCGTACGTGCGGAGCGGGAAATCGTGCTCCACCCAAAGTTCGCGGTACTTCACAAGCCCCAGCTCCACATAGATGCGCTCCAGGATCGCATGGATGTTGCGCACCAGGTCCACGCGTTGGAGGGTCCCGCGGTCGATCACTTCGTAGTTGTCCATGGCTGTCATTTCCCAGCTGGCCCAATCGCGGTAGCGGCGCAACTCGAAACCCAGTTCGTCCTTCTCGCCCGTCACCACCAGGTGAACCTCGCCGGGCTCGTCCATGAAGACCGCAGAGGCCTGCTGTGCGCCCTTCACAAGGTCGAGTCCCATGCGGGCGAGGTCGCCCAACGAATCGTGCAGGTACGACACCGCGAAGGCCACGGGCCCGGCGTCGGCACGAAAGCTCAACGTGGCCCAGCCGGTACCGCTCAGCACGTAGCCGATCCGCTCCTGGGTGCAATCTTCTTCCGACATGATCTTCTTTCTTTTCAGCAACTTCGTTCACATGACTGGTGGACACGGCGGGATTCGAACCCGCATCAATACGGCGACCATGGTGTTTGAGTCCGATGGCCCAGTCGACGATTGGAAACGCGCGCCAGTGACAGACCCGTCATCGGAGCCAGCACCTGCATCCTCAACCTTGCTCGTCAACCGACTTGCCCGCCGTACCTGGTCTTACCCAGGCTGCCGGCAATTTCAAACATTTTTGGCAGTGGCGCTCCCTTCTGTGCCTGCGTGCCCGTGTCTCTTTCTTTTTTCTGTCGCTCAGGAACCGTTCGGCCGCAGCGTCACGAGTCCGTTGAGCACCTGGTCCAGGCCGCCGATCACCGAGATCTTGTCGATGCGTTCGGCCACGCGTTCCAGCGTCTCGAGTTCCTTCATGCGCAAGGCGACGGGGTTGCCCTCCATCACCTTCGCGGTGTTCAGCAGCGAGCGCGTGGCCGCGGTTTCCTCGCGGCGGCGGATCACGTTGGCCTGGGCCGACTTCTCGGCCTCCACCACCTGCGCGAGGATGGTCTTCATCTCGCCCGGCAGGATGATGTCCTTCACGCCCACGCTCTCCAGCACCAGGCCCGACCCCTCGAGCCGCTCACGCACCTGCGCCAGCACCGTCTGGTCGATGGCGGACTTGTTCTCCAGCAGGGCGTCGAGCGTCTGCTCGCCCACCGCCGCGCGCAGACCGAACTGCAGCTCGCGGTACACATGCTCGGCCGGCTTGGGCATCTGCGCCAGGGCCTGCCGCACATCGGCGAAACGCCACACCGCCGACAGGTTCAGCCGCAGCCCCACCTTGTCGCGGGTGAGTATTTCCTGGCCGCTCACTTCGGCGATCTGCGAACGCAGGTCCACGCTGGTCACGGCCACCTGCCGGTTGAAGCGCCAGAAGCCGTGGTTGCCCGGCGGCAGCAGCGCCTGCATCTGGCCTTCGAGGGTCAGCACGCCGGCGTGGAACTCGGGCACTTGCACCAGCAGCACGCCTTCGAGCCCCTGCACCGCACGCGGACGCAGCGCCACGCTCTGCAGCTTGGCCAGCAGCTCGGCCGGCAGGCGGGCATCGGCAGCCACGTCGATCACATCGACGCGCTGCTCGCGCAGGCCGCGCCAGTAGAGCTTGCGGGTGGCGGGCGGCAGGATCTGCACCAGCACGCCGTCTTCATGGCGCAGGCCGACCTCGGTCTCGCCCAGCGACACCTGCACGAACTCGCGCTGCACCAGCTGCGGCTCGCGCGCCAGGAAGTAGTCGGCCAGCTCGTGCTCGAAGGCCAGCTCGGCCAGCGAGAAGCGCTCGAGCTGCACGGTGTCGAAACCCGTGAACACGCGGTGCTTGCCGGCGGCGTACAGGCCGTCGAAGTCGCCATTGCGCAGCAGCAGAACGCGTTCGTTCTTCTTCACGGTGAATGGGGTGAATCCCAGCATTTTTTCTTCCTCTCTCTTCTTCTTCGTTGCGGTTGTCGTTTGTTGTTCGTCTGCGTTTCAATATCAGGCATAGGGGCCCACGAAGGGCAGGCGGCGGGCACCGTGGTTTGCGAGGTCAGCAACGCAGCGCTCGACGGGTCGGTGCGGTGGCGCCGCCACGGGTGGCTGCGCCATCGCCTCCTTCTGCGTCGATGGCTGCATGCGGTTCCTTGCAGAACGCGCGATGCGCAAGCCGCCTGCACTGGCACGGTGTCGCTCGGCCGGGCCCTGCCCTGCGCCTCGCTCCGGTGTGCCGGGGCGGTGGGGCTTTCGCCCCCATCAAAGCGGCGGTGCGAACACCGCCGAAGGTTGTTTGCGGGAATCGAACCCGCCACGCCGCGTGGTTAGCGCAGTGCTCCACCATGAGCAGACTGGAACAAGTCCAGTGACCAACGCAGTTCAACAGCGGCATACCGCGGACCCAAGAACAGGTCTGGCCTGCGGCACCGGGCCGCTGTGAGGCGGCACCTGGGAGCGGATGAACTGCATCCGGACCCTTTCTCTATTGCAGCGAGCGTGCCAACTGGGTGGCAGTTCGGCAGAAAACAGGGCGACGGCGATGCAAGTCATTGACCGGCAAGGGAAATTTCTTCTTCGCTGCATGTGACACGGCACCCATCCCTTGCTAGCATTCATGAAATTCCTAGAAATTCAGCTAGTCTTTTATCCATGAAGCCCATCGTCGTCATCGGATTCCTCGGCACCCAGCTCGATGCCGGCCAGGGCGCGGGCCGCTGGAACAAGTGGCGCCCCACGGTCTCGCTCGCGCAGCACGACGACATGGTGGTCGCGCGCATCGAGCTGCTGCACACGCGCAAGCACACGGCGCTGGCCGAGGTGGTGAAGGCCGACATCGCCGCCGTGTCGCCCGAGACCACGGTCAACCTCGTGCCCTTCGACCTCGAAGACCCGTGGGACTTCGGCGAGGTCTACACGCGCCTGTACGACTGGGCGCGCGCCTACCCCTTCCAGCCCGAGCGCGAGCAGTACTGGACGCACATCACCACGGGCACGCACGTGGCACAGATCTGCATGTTCCTGCTGTCCGAATCGCGCGTGGTGCCGGGCGTGCTGGCCCAGACCTCGCCGCCGCGCAAGCAGCGCCAGGGCGACGCGGGCAAGGTCGCGGTGATCGACCTCGACCTGTCGCGCTACGACCCGATTGCGCGCCGCTTCGACGCCGACCAGCGCGACGCGGTCGCGTTTCTGAAGAGCGGCATCGCCACGCGCAATGCGCGCTTCAACGCGCTCATCGACGAGATCGAGCGCGTGGCCGTGCGCTCGCGCGCGCCCATCCTGCTGGTGGGGCCGACGGGCGCGGGCAAGTCGTTCCTGGCGCGCCGCATGTTCGAGCTGAAGCAGGCGCGCCACCAGGTGACGGGGCCGTTCGTCGAGGTGAACTGCGCCACGCTGCGCGGCGACGGCGCGGCCTCCACGCTGTTCGGGCACAAGAAGGGCTCGTTCACTGGCGCGGCAAGCGACCGCGCGGGGCTGCTGCGCACCGCGCACCAGGGCGCGCTGTTTCTCGACGAGATCGGCGAGCTCGGCCTCGATGAGCAGGCGATGCTGCTCAAGGCCATCGAGGAAAAGCGCTTCTTCCCCGTGGGCGCCGACAAGGAAGTGGAGAGCGACTTCCAGCTCATCGCCGGCACCCACCGCGACCTGCGCCGCGACGTGGCGCAGGGGCGCTTTCGCGAAGACCTGTTCGCGCGCATCAACCTCTGGACCTACGACCTGCCCGGCCTTGCGCAGCGGCCCGAAGACATCGAGCCCAACCTCGACCACCTGCTGGCCCTGCACGCGGCCGAGAACCACCGCGTGGTGCGCTTCAACGCCGAGGCGCGCACGGCCTACCTGCGCTTTGCGCAAAGCAGCGAGGCGCTCTGGCGCGGCAACTTCCGCGACCTGTCGGCAAGCGTGACGCGGCTCGCGACGTTGGCCGATGGCGGGCGCATCGCCGTCGCGCTGGTCGAAGCGGAGATCGCGCGGCTGCGCTGGCTGTGGAAGCACGAAGGCACAGGCTCGTCGGTGATGGCGGACGATGAGGTCGACCTGGAAGCCTTGCTCGGCGAAGAAAAATTCGCCGCGCTCGACCTGTTCGATCGCCTGCAGCTCGAAGCGGTGGTGCGCGTGTGCCGGCCGGCGCGCAGCTTGTCGGAGGCGGGGCGGCAGTTGTTCCAGGCCTCGCGAACGCAGCGCAGCGTGGTGAACGATGCGGACCGGCTGCGCAAGTATCTGGCCAAGATGGGGCTGGACTGGGCGCGCGTTTCAGCCGATGCGCGCCCCTGAGGGCGTGGGCTATCCTCCGCCCGATGCCCATCTCCGCATTCGCTGTGAAGGTCCCCGCGGCCGAACCCATCGCCGCAGACCTTCGCCGCCGTTTTGATCCCACCGTGGCGCTCGGCGTGCCCGCCCACACCTCGCTGCTCGTGCCCTTCATGGACCCTGCGCTGGTCACCGACGAGGTGCTCGCCCGCGCGCGGCGCGTGCTGCAACGCACGGCGCCGTTCGCGTTCGTGCTCGGCAAGGTCGGGCGCTTTCCCGAGACCGCGTACCTGGCACCGGAGCCCGCCGCGCCGTTCATCGAGATGACGCGTGCGCTGGTGAAGGAGTTTCCCGAGTTCCCGCCGTACGACGGCCTGCATGACGACATCATTCCGCATCTGTCGGTGGCGCATGGCAACGCGCTGCATGCGGAGGAAGCCGCCATCGAGTTGCAGGCCCGGCTGCTTGCGTCGGGGCCGGTGCAGGCGCGCTGCACGGAGATCGCGCTCATCGAGAACGCGTCGGGGCAGTGGTTGGACCTGCATGTCTTCGCGCTCGCGGAGCCCGCGACGACCCTTCACCCATGACCGAGATCTACATCAGCACCGACGTCGAAACCGACGGCCCGATCCCCGGCCCGCACTCGATGCTCAGCTTCGGCTCGGCCGCCTACACGGCCGACAAGCAGCTGGTGTCCACCTTCAGCGCCAACCTGCACACGCTGCCCGGCGCCGAGGCCGATCCCAAGACGGCTGCCTGGTGGCAGACCCAGCCCGAGGCCTGGGCCGCGTGCCGCACCGACCTGCAAGACCCGACGCATGCCATGAAGAACTACGTCGCGTGGCTCAAGGGCCTGAAGGCGCGGCCGGTGTTCGTGGCGTACCCGGCGGGCTTCGACTTCCTGTTCGTCTACTGGTACCTGATGCGCTTTGCGGGCGAGAGCCCGTTCAGCCATTCGGCGCTCGACATGAAGAGCTTCGCGATGGCCCTGCTGAAGACCGGCTACCGCGACAGCACCAAGCGCGCGATGCCGCGCCGCTGGTTCGACGCCGGGCTGCCGCACACGCACGTGGCGCTGGACGACGCCATCGAGCAAGGCGCGCTCTTCTGCAACATGCTCGCCGAAAGCCGGCAGGCATGACCACGACCTCGCCTGCTCGCCGCTGGTGGCAGCTGCCGCTCGCCGCCCTGCCGCTCTTCCTGCTCGGCGGCTGCGTGCAGTCGATGTTCTATTACCCCGACCGCGTGCGCTACGAAACGCCCGACGCGCTGGGCCTGCGCTACGAGAACGTGCGCTTCACCAGCGCCGACGGCACGCGCCTGAGCGGCTGGTTCATTCCCGCCGCGGGCCGGCCGGACCCGAAAGCGGCCAAGGGCACCGTGGTGCACTTCCACGGCAACGCGCAGAACATGAGCAGCCACTGGCGCTTCGTCTCGTGGCTGCCCGCGCAGGACTACAACGTCTTCGTGTTCGACTACCGCGGCTATGGCGAATCAGAAGGCGCGCCCGAACCCCGCGGCGTGTTCGAGGATTCGAACGCCGCGCTCGACCATGTGCGCGCCCGCGCGGATGTCGATGCGTCGCGGCTGTTCGTCTTCGGGCAGAGCCTGGGCGGCACGAACGCGATCGCGGCCGTGGGGTCGGGCAACCGGGCCGGCGTGAAGGCGGTGGCAATCGAGTCGACCTTCTACTCGTACCGCTCGATCGCCAACGACAAGCTGCCGGGCGCCGGCCTGCTGGTGCGCGACGACTACGGGGCCTCGAAGTTCGTTGCGGCCATTGCACCGATTCCGCTGCTGCTGATCCACGGCACAGCCGACATGGTGATTCCGCACGGCCACTCGCAGCGCCTGCTGGCCGATGCGAAAGAACCCAAGCAGCTGATCGAGGTGCCGGGCGCCGGCCACCTCGAGCCGATGGCGGCGCCGCGCTTCGGCACGACGTACCGACAGGCCCTCACCACCTTCTTCGACAGCGCCCCGGCGCTGCCTTCCCGCCCATGAAACATTTCGACGAAGCCGCCACCGGCGCACCCCTGAGCTTCGAGCGGCTCGTGCCCGCGCTGCGCGCCGCCTTCGCGGCCGAGGCGCAGGTGCCGCCGCGCCATGTGCACAACATCGAGACCGGCGGCGACGCGGCCACGCGCGGCACGGTGCTGATCATGCCGGCGTGGAGCGATGCGGGCTTTCTGGGCATCAAGACGATCAACATCTTTCCCGGCAACGGCGCGCGCGGCCTGCCCGGGCTGCACGCGACCTACGTGCTGTACGACGCGCGCACCGGCGTGCCGCTGGCGATGATGGATGGCAACGAGATCACCGCGCGGCGCACGGCGGCCGCATCGGCGCTGGGCGCTTCGTTCCTGGCCCGCGCCGATGCGCGCAAGCTGCTGGTGCTGGGCACCGGCCGCATCGCGCGCATGCTGCCCGCGGCCCACGCGAGCGTGCGCCCCATCGACGAGGTGTGGGTGTGGAACCACCGACCCGAAGGCGCCGAGGCGCTGGCCGAGCAATGGCGCAGTGAAGGCTGGAATGCAAAAGCAGTCGGCACCGACCTCGAAGCGGCCGTGCGCAATGCCGACATCGTGAGCTGCGCGACGCTGGCGACCACGCCGCTGGTGCGCGGCGAATGGCTCGCGCCGGGCGCACACCTCGACCTGATCGGCAGCTTCACGCCCGCGATGCGCGAAGCCGATGTCCAATGTTTCGATGGCACGCGCACCTTCATCGACACGCCCGAGGCGCTGCAGAAGGCCGGCGATCTGCTCGACGCGATCGCGGCCGGCACGTTGCGTGCCGACGCGGTGCAGGGCACGCTTGCCGAGCTGTGCCGCGGCGCGCGGCCCGGGCGCACGGGCGATGCCGAGCGCACGGTGTTCAAGGCCGTGGGCAGCGCGCTCGAAGACCTGAGCGCGGCCACGCTGGTGTGGCAGGCGCGCACGGACCCCTGAGGCCCGCGCTGCCCGCCACGGCCATCGTCAATCTCAGAACGTCACGTTCGCCGACAGCCAGATCGTGCGTCCGGCCGGCGTGGTGCCTGCGACCGACGCGCCGCCCTGGAAGTACTCGTTGACCCAGGCCGAGGTGCCGCTCAGGTTGACCTGCTGGAACTTGCGGAAGTCCTTGTTGAACAAGTTGTTCACGTTGGCGTTCAGGCGCACGTTCTTCGACACCTGGTAGGAGCCGCCGAGGTGGAACAGGTGGTACGCCTTGATGTCGCCCACTGCGCGGTAGATCGCGAGGTTGTTGCCCGTCAGGCGCGCCGGGTCGCCGGTGAAACGCGGGCTCTTGCCGCGGTACTCGCCGCGCAGCCAGAAGCGCCACTTGGCGTCGGGGTTCCAGTCGACCTGCGCATGCAACAGGTGGCGTGCGGTGTCGGCCAGCTTGCCGTTCTTCACGCCGCCTTCGGTCACTTCGCTGTCGGTCCAGGTGTAGCCCGCCTTCAGGCCCCAGGCCTTGGTCAGCTGCACGCGGCTGCTCAGTTCCATGCCCCAGGTCTTGGCCTGGTCGACGTTGACCGAGTAGTTCGCGGTCGGGTCGACCACGCAGCTGGAGATGCGCGCCACGCTGCAGTCGCCGCCGCTGGCGATCTTGTCCTTCACCTTGTTGTGGAACAGGGTCGCCGAGGCGGTCAGCCCCTTCTGGTTGTTGAACAGCGCCGCCAGCTCGGTGCTGGTGCTGGTCTCGGGCTTGAGGTTCGGGTTGCCGATGTTGAGCGTGGCGCCCTGGCCGCTCACGCCGCTGATGCCGTCGATCAGCTGGTTCAGGCGCGGCGCGCGGAAGCCCTTGCTGACGCCGCCCTTGAAGGTCCACTGCGGCGTGGCGTCCCAGACCAGGTAGCCGCGCGGGCTCACGTGGCCGCCGAAGGCGCTGTGGTGGTCGTAGCGACCGCCCAGCGTGGCGGTGAGGCCGGGCGCAAGGCGCCATTCGTCTTCGGCGAACAGCGCCCACATGGTCTGGCTCTGCGAGCGGGGCAGCAGGCCGTCGACCAGCTTGGCGTCCCACCACTGGCCGCCGACGGTCAGCACGTGGGCGTCGCCCACCGGCGCGACGAGCTTGCTGTCGAGCACGAGGTTGGTGGTCTTGAGTTCGCGTTCGCGGCCACGGTCGGCTTCGCTCAGCCAGTACACGGTGCGGCGGGCCGCGGCATTGCGCGGAATGGCGCCGCCGGGAATCGTGCGGCCGACGGTTTCGGTGGTGGTGTGCATCAGGCTGCTTTCCACCGTGCCGAAGCCCAGGCGCCCGGTGTGGCCGATGGCGACCTGGTCGCGGTTGAAGCGCAGCGCGTCCTGGTAGCCCGGCGGGTTGTTGCCGGTGCGGTTGGGCGCGGCCGCGTCGCGCGTGCCCAGGCGGCCGTCTTCGTTGTCGTACCAGCTGCGGCCCGATTCGACGTCGAGCCAGATGTCGTGCTGCCGGTTGGGCGTGAGCATCAGGCGGCCGCCCACGCTGTGCTGGCGGCTCTCAGCGGGCGCCGGGTTGCGGGCCGTCGCGGGCTGCGCCTGGCCGGGAGCCAGCACCCAGTCGGCGGCTTCGCGGCGGTAGATGTTGCCGCGCAGGGTCAGGCCCAGCAGGTCGGTGGCCACGGGGCCGCTCAGGTAGACGCTGGAGCGCGTCTGCGAACCCCAGTCGCTGTCCTGCGGAATGCCGGTTTCCATCGTGACCTGGCCGCCCCATTCGCGCGCCACCTTGCGCGTGATGATGTTGACCACGCCGCCCATGGCGTCGGAGCCGTACAGCGTCGACATCGGGCCCCGGATGACCTCGATGCGCTCGATGGCCGCCAGCGGCGGCATGAAGCTGGTGTGCGCGGCGCCGAAGCCGTTGGGCGTCACGTCGCCGGCCACGTTCTGGCGGCGGCCGTCGATGAGGATCAGCGTGTAGTCGCTGGGCATGCCGCGGATCGAGATGTCCAGGCCCCCGGTCTTGCCGGTGGAGCCGCCCACGTCGATGCCTTCGACGTTCTGCAGCGCCTCGGCCAGATCGCGGAACTGGTGCGTTTCCAGCTCCTGGCGCGTGATGACCGAAATGGACGCGGGCGCGTCCTTCAGCTCCTGCTCGAAGCCGGTCGCGCTGACGACGACCTCGCGCAGTTGTTGGTCAGCGGGCGTCTGGGCGAACAGGGCGGGAGAAAAAAGAGATGCGGCGGCCAGCGCCAGCAAGGACGGACGCGGCCGAAAGCCGCAACGCGAAAACAACATGCAAAAACTCCACGGGAAACGGCAGGAAAAACAGGGCCGCTCTCGGATGCGTTGTTGTTGTTGCGTACCAACTGATCGGCATCAATTCTATTGAGAATGCAAACAAATATTATTTGCATCCAGAGCAAGCGAAGGGACATTGCGCAAGGCCGATGGCGCTTTGTGCAGGCCCTGCTTTCGGCTGCCTCGGGCAAACCCCAGGTAGCCGAAAGTTCACCTTGAATTCAGGGGCGGATACGTCATCTGGCGAATAGCGATCCGCGAAGGACGCCGTTACTCTGGAACAAGAAAAAAGAGAGGTCCGTCCATGCTCACCATCCTTCAGAAAGCCGTGATCCTCGGGAAGGCCGGCGTCGAGGTACCGTCCCATCCGGTCGACGACCTGTCGACGCCGATGGCGACCGGGTCGCCGGTCAAGGCGGAAGGCGTGTCGCAGAAGGCGCACGAGTGGGCACGGGCCGTCGAGACCCTGTACGTCACCTACGTCGCGGCGCGCGCCGCGAAGAGCCTGCGCGATGCCGAAGAGGCGCGACAGTCGGTGATGCTGCGGCAGCTGTCGGCTGCGGTGCAGGCCTGATCACAAGCACTCCCCGTCATCGCAGCGTGCGCGTTCTGCGCTAGCCTGCGGCCTCCTCCATCCGCAAGAGAAAGGCACAGACGCACCATGGGACTGTTCGATTTCCTGAAGAAGAAAAAGGAACCTGAAGTAGAAATGCCGTCGACGCTCGAAGCCGGCATGGCTTCGCAGGCGGAAGACTTCATCGGCGCTTTTTCGCAACCCGGCACGCCCATCGACGGCGCGGCGCTCGACTACTCCGAAGCTTCGCTGGTCCTGGTCGACCAGGTGCTCGAAGACTTCTTCCAGCAGCAGGCGCCCTTGCCCGACGATCTGCACTTTCTGGCGTCGGCCTACGTTTTCGAAACAGCACGCCGCGAGTTCGGCGGACGCTACCTGCGCGGTGACGACGACAACCCTTTCGTGCTCGTGATCGGTCCCGACAGCGCACAGGTCGGCGTCTGCGCGATGGCCAAGGTGCGCGGGCGCGCCGTCAACGGGCCGGAAGACAGCCTGGCGTTCTTCTACGCCGGCATCGCGCCTGTGGTGCAGCGCGGCGTGAGCGCCACGCTGATCTGACACAGCAGCAGGCGCATCACGGCCCGCTGCTGCCCTCTGCCACCTCCCCTTCAATCGAATTGTGTGGCGACCTGCCGCTGGGTGCCCAACCCTTCGATGCCCAACGTGACGACATCGCCGCCCTTCAGGTAGACCGGCGGCTTGAACCCCATGCCCACGCCGGGCGGGGTTCCCGTGGAAATGATGTCCCCCGGGCGCAGGCTCATGAACTGCGAGAGGTAGGCAATCAGGTAACGCACGCCGTAGACCATGGTGGCCGTGGAGCCGCTCTGGCGCCGCACGCCGTTGACCTCCAGCCACATGTCCAGCTGTTGCGGGTCGGGCACTTCGTCGGGCGTCACGAGCCAGGGCCCGATCGGTCCGAAGGTGTCGGCCGACTTGCCCTTGGTCCACTGGCCCTGGCGCTCGGTTTGAAACGCGCGCTCCGACACGTCATTGATCAGGCAATAGCCCGCGACGTGGTCCATCGCGTCGGCTTCGCTGACGTACTTCGCGGTCTTGCCGATCACCACACCCAGCTCCACTTCCCAATCGGTCTTGGTGGAGCCGCGCGGAATTTCGAGCACGTCGTTCGGTCCGCCGATCGCCGAGGTGGCCTTCAAGAAAACGATGGGCTCGGGCGGTACCGTGGCGCCCGTCTCGGCCGCGTGGTCCGAGTAGTTGAGACCGATGCAGATGAACTTTCCCGAGCCTGCCACGCAGGCGCCGATGCGCGGAGTGCCCTCCACCAGCGGGAGGCTCTGCGGGTCCAGTGCGGCGATGCGCGCCAGGCCGGCGGGCAGCAGCACCTCGTGTGCGATGTCGTTCACGTGCGTGGAGAGGTCGCGCAAGCGGCCTTCCGCGTCGAGCATCGCCGGCTTTTCCTGGCCGACAGGCCCGTAACGCAACAGCTTCATTCGTCATTCCTTGGTTGTTTGTTGTTGGCTGGCTATCTGGCGGCACTGCTGCGTGCCTTGCCGAGCTCGGAGAACAGCTCTTTCGTCAGCGCCGGATCGATCTGCTTGACGTGCTTCTCCGTGACCGGCACGAGCTTCTCGCGCAGGCGTTCGCGCTCGGCGGCGGGGAACTCGGTCAGCACCATGCCCTTGCCCTTCAGGAACTCGGCGGCCTTGGCGTTGACGTCGCGGTTGGCGGCGCGCTGGAAGGGCTGCGTCTCCCGGGCCGCATCGAGCAGGATCTTGCGTTCGTCTTCCGACAGCTGCTCCCACCGCTTCTTGCTGAACAGCAGCACGACGGGGTTGAACGCGTGCCGCGTGTTGGAGCCGTACTTCTGGATCTCGTAGTACTTCGAGGCTTCCACCAGCGAGTACGGATTTTCCTGGCCGTCGACGGCCCGTTGCTCCAGCGCGGTGTAGACCTCGGGCAACGGCAGCGGCGACGGGTTGGCACCCAGCGCGCTGAACGCATCGATCATCACGGGGATCTGCATCACGCGAAGCTTCAGGCCCTGCAGGTCTTCCATGCGGGCGATGGGTCGGCGGCTGTTGGTGACGTTGCGAAAGCCGTGCTCGAAGTACGTGAGGCCGATCAGGCCCTTCTCGGGCAGCTTGTCCAGCAGCTTGCGGCCGACCGGACCATCGAGCACGAAGTCGGCTTCCTTCTCGTTGTTGAACAGGAACGGCAGGTCGAACAGCGAGAACTCCCGGGCCATGCCCGAGAGCAGCCCCGGGATCGCCATCGTCATTTCCACCGTGCCGCCCTGCAGCGAGGCAATGACCGAGGCATCGCCCCCCAGCACGCCCGAAGGAAAGAGCTTCACCTTCATCTTGCCGCCGCTCTTTTTCTCGACGATCTCCGAGAAGCGCTGCGCGCCCATGCCCTGCGGATGCTCCTTCTGGTTGACGAAGGCGAACTTGAAGGTGCGCTCCTGGATGTTCTGCGCAGCGGCGAGGCCGGCCGCCAGGAACGAGGTCAGGACGATGCAGGTGGCGACCAGGCGATGCGGCAGAGCTTTGGGCATGGGTGTCTCGGTGAGAGGGTTGGCGACCCGCGCGCGATCAGATCGCGACGCGTTCGAACTGGACGCTGCGGCAGTCCATCTCGTACTCGAGATCGACCACCGGCGGGCGGTTGTAGTGCCACGTGAGCCCGTGTCGCGCGGCACCACGCTTGACGATCTCGTCCGCGATGAACGGATGGATGTCGTGCACCGTGTACAGCTGCGAGCCCGTGGTGCTGGCCCAGGTGAAGCCCAGCGATGCCAGGCGACGTTCCATTTCGTCGAGCACCCACTGCGCCTTCTTCAGGATGGCGGGCGGCGAGGTGTCGCCCAGGCGCACGGCATGGTCGCGGTAGTGCCCCTTGCCTTCCGGCGCTTCGGCACTGCCGGCCACCACGAACGAAGCCGCCGCCTCGGCATCGGGCACGGTGTAGCTGAACGCATGGAACGAAGGCTCCGACGGCGGCGACACCGCGGGGCACACGTTGCTTCGCGCGACCGGGTTCAGGTCACCGATGAAGACGCCCCATTCCTTCAACGTTCCCACGTAGAGGTTGTTGAATTCGACGAAGCCCTGTTCGGTGAACGGTGCCGGAGACCGCAGTTCGCACGCGCAGAAGGCGGCCAGCGGACGTGAGGCCTCCTCCAGGATTTCCTTGATGCGCTGAAAGCCCTGCTTCAGGGGCAGGGGCTCCAGGAACCGCACGCGCTCGATGCGAAACCCAGGTTCGGCGGCCACGCCAGCCGAGTACTGCTGGACGCCCGGAATGAACCGATAGCCGCCTGGGAGGGAGAGTTGGAGTTCCGACACGTGATTTCCTTTTTGGAGAGCGAGAGAAAAAGAGAGAAGGCGCAGAAGCGCTCAGGGAATCTGGCTCCAGCGCTGATTGGCCCCGCCATGGCAGGCGTAGGTAGACAGCGCCGTTCCTTGCGTGGTCGAAGAGCCCGGCACATCGAGACACGCGCCTGAAGAGACGCGGTTGCGCAGCGTCGCCCCGACCAGGCTCCATTGCGTGGCCATGCCCGCCGTGCACGCCAGCTGCACCAGCGGGCCACCGCCCGCGTTGGTGTTGCCCTGTGCCAGGCACAGGCCGCTGTGCTTCGCGACGAACTGGGTGTAGCCGCCGCTGCTGTTGACGGTGAAGGTCTCGTTGTTGCCGTTGCCGCAGGCCCACTGCACCACCGTGGCGCCGCTCGCCGTCGAGCCGCCCGACACGTTGACGCACAGGTTGCTGACCTCCGAGCGGATGCGCGTGTCGACCGCCGGTGCGGTGTCGAGCGACTTCACGTACTCGCCGAGTGCCAGCACATCGGCCGCCGGCAGGCTCGATGCATTGCCGTGGCCGCCCGCGAGCACGTCTTGCAGCGTGGCCTTCTGGCCGTTGTGGAAGAAGCTCGGGTTGCTCCAGGTGCCGTAGAGCGTCGGTGTGTCGAAGCCCACGCCGGCCAGCGGCTGGTTGCTGCCCTTGCCCGACGAGAGCTGGACCGTGCCCACGTCGTGCCGCAGCCCGTCGCGCAGGCTGCCGGCCGTGTGGCAGGTCGCGCACTGCGCCGTGTTGAACACGGTCTGGCCGCGCACCGCGTCCACGCTGAGGTTGCCGTCCGCCGCGCGGGCCGGGCTGCGCATGTACTTGTTCAGCGAGTTCAGGTAGGCCGCGAGATCGTCGAGCTGCGCGTTGCGGCCCGCCTTCGGCACGCCGAGCGGATCGCCCGTGGCCGAGAAGTCGGCGTTCGTCAGGAAGCCCGTGCCGCCGAACTCATTGCGGATGTCGTGCTCGAAGTCCTGCACCTCGTCGAAGTTGGCGGTCCAGTGCAGCTTGCCGTGGCCCGTGCCGCGACGGCCCTGCAGGCTGATGGTGCGGCGCAGGCCTTCGCCGCGCTGCGTGAAGTCCCACACCATGCCGTCGTCGCTGCCATCGGCATGGCAGCTCGCACACGACATGTAGTTGTTCATGCTCATGCGCCGGTCGGACGCGTTGTAGAACACCTGCTTGCCGCGCAGTGCCGCGGCGGCCATCGGCTCCTGCGCGACCGTGGTGACGTTCTGCAGGAAGGCCGGGGCGGCCGACTCCGAAGACAGCACCTGCGCCACGTCGTGCACCGACACCGAGCGCGCCAGGAAGTTGTTCACGTACAAGCGCTTGCGCACCGCATCGATGTACAGGCCGTGCGGCGCGCTGCTGGCGTTGATCTCGCCGCGCACCGAGCGGTTGTAGGCATCGACGATGGCGACGCGGTTGCCCTCCATCTGCGCCACGAAGATGTAGTCGCCGGCCGGCGAGTACAGAGCGGCGCGCGCAGGGGCGCGGTCGTTGAAGTCGAGCTGTTCGCTGAAAACTTCCGCGGCCGTCTGCAGGTTCACCTGCGACAGGATGGAGCGCACGGTCTTGTCATGCTCCAGCGGCAGGCCGTCGCGGAAGGTACCGCGCACGATGTTGTCCTTCTTCGAAGGCAGCAGCGCACGCGCGCCGTCGGGCGAGATCACCACCTGGCTCAGGTAGTTGGGCACGCCGCGCGAGGCGGCCTCGGTATCGACCGTGGTGGTGTCGACCGCCAGTGCGATCGGCGTGGCGCCGCTGAAGCTCTGCAGGTTCACCTTGTGCAACTGGCCGCCCGTCATCTTCGACTTGAAGCGCGTCACGTAGGCCGACTGCGAACTCGCATCGACCGCGATGCCGCGCACGCTGCCTTCCAGCGGGAGCGTGCCCGTAGCGGCACCGGTCGTCGGGTCGAAGCTGACCAGGGCCGACTTGCTTTCGAGCGTCAGCAGGCCCTTCGCTCCGTTGGGCGTGAAGACGACACCGTACGGACCGCTTCCATAGGCCAGCGGCACCGTCGTCGACAGCGTGCCGTCGGCAGCGTTGAGCGCCACCAGCTTGTCTTCGCCCTGCACCGTGACCCAGATGCGGCCGTCAGGGCCCACCGCCAGCGTCTTCGGCTCGTCGCCCACACGCACTTCCCAGCGCTTGGCGAAGGTCTCGGCATTGATGGCGGCCACCGTGCCACTGTCGGGGTTCACCGAATACACCGAGTTCGCATCGCCCGCGATGTTGGTCGTGTGCGTGGGCGCCGCCGCCGTGACGGGTGCGATCACCGTGAGGTTGTAGGTGTAGAAGGTCTCCTGACCATTCGCGGCCTTCACCGTCAGCGTCACCGTGTAGTGGCCGGGGCTGCTGTAGGTGTGCGTGACGCCGGGTTGCGAGGCATACGCGCTCTGCGTGCCGTCGCCGAAGTTCCAGCGGAACTGCGCGCCGGTGGCGCCGAGCGTGGCCGGGTTGAAATTCAGCTGGCCGTTGACGATCTTCGGTGCGCCCACGATGCCGGGGTCGCCGATCACGGCCTGGCTGCGCAGCGCGGCCACGTCGGCGTCGCCGAGCACGCGGCCGTACACGCGCACCTCGGCCAGCGTGCCCTTGAAGAGTGCGGCGTTGCCCTGGATCTGCCCCAGCAGCTGGAACTTGGTCGTCAGACCCTTGGTGCCGGTGGGGCCGGTCGACGTGGTCTTCACGCCGTCGACGTACACCGCCTGCGCGCCCGAGGCCGCGTCGCGCGTGAGCACCACGTGGTGCCAGTTGCCGTCGTTCACGGCGCTTTGCGAGCGCGTGCCCGCGTTGTCGCCCACCGACAGCTTGATGTTGCCGGTGCTGTCGAGCCAACCCCAGAACACGTCGTCCGTGCCCGGCGACTGGTCGCGGCCGAAGATGCCGGGTGCGGTCCACGAGTTGGCGCCGCCGGCCTGCGTGGTCTTCATGTAGAAGCTCAGCGAGGCCGTGCCGCCCAGCGTGGTGGACACGCTGTCGTTCTTCAGCTGCACGCCCGTGGTGCGGTTCGCGAAGTTCAGGCCGATGCTCTCGAAGGCGTCGCCGGTGGCGGGCGTGCCGTTGTTGGCGCTTATCTGGTCACCGAGGTTGCCCGTGAGTGCCCAGTGGTGCATCAGGTTGATGTCGTTGGCGTTGCCGGTGTTGAAGGTGGAGCGGTAGTCGGCCGCAATGGCGTTGCCCGCATAGTCCTTCAGGCCGTTGGCGGGCAGGAACACCTCGTAGGCGGTGCCCGGTTGCAGCGGCTGCGCGGGATGAAAGTTGACGATGCCCAGCTGCACGCTGTAGGTGCCCGCCAGCGTGTTGCCGCCCACCGCGCGCACGATGAAGGTGTTGGCGTTCACGCTCTCGGGCAGGATGCTGTCGGTCATGCCCAGGCCGATGCGCGAGGTCAGGGCCTGCTGCTTCGCACCGTTCACGGGCGAGACCTGCTTCACTTCGGGCTTGGTGAGGTCGGGGTCCACCGCATGCACGATGAAACCGCTGCCCGAGCCGTGGTCGTTGCCGACGTAGATCAGGTTGCCGAACGGCGACACCTGGCCATGGTCGGAGCTCGAGAAATCGGGGTGCGTCGTCGCGAACAGTCCGCCGCGCCCGACCTCGACGTGGTTGAGCGGGTTGCTCACATCGACCTTGTGGATGTAGTTCTGCGCACCCTGGAAAACGAAGTTGTCCTGCGTGCTGCAGTACAGCTGCTGGTTGATCACCAGCCGGTTGTCTTCTGCCACGAAGCGCGATCGATCGCTGAGGTCGTAACCGAACATCTTGCCGCCGCTCTCCTGCGCGGAGGCGTAGACCTTCTTGCCGTCGAAGCAGGTGGCGTAGTAGCTGGCCGTAGAGCCAGCGACGGCGTCGAGCACCTTGGGATTCAGCGGGTCCGAAATGTCCAGGCTGGCGAAGCCGCTGGTGTTGGTCATCGACGTCAGCACCATGTGATTGCCCATGGTGAAGATCGGCCCCACGCGAAAGCCGCCGAGCTCGCCGGTCGGTATCGGGTTGGGCTTGCCGGCGCCGCGGTTCGCGAGCTGTGCGTTCGCGGGGTCTTTGGCGTCGATGACGAACACGCCCTGCTCCGCCGCTGCCACGTACAGGTAGGGCGCCTGCCACCAGAGCTGCCAGCTCACGTTGTTGTAGTCGCCCTTGTTGACGTTGGGCAGCACCAGCTTCTTGACCTGCTGGATGTTGTTGATGTCGGTGAAGTCCCAGAACTCGATGCCGAAGACGCTGGGAACGGCAACGTACTGCTTGCCGCCGATGGTGGCGATGCCGATGGAATGCGGCTCCCGCAATTCCTTGGTGCGACCGTCCGGCTCGTAGATGCGCTTCACGAGCTGGAGGTTGCGCGGATCGGAGACGTTGTAGAGCAGGAAGCCCCCCGGGCCCAACCCGCCGTCGGGCGTGAACGTCGTCAGGAAGTAGCCGTTGATCATGAGACCCACGTTCTGGCCGTAGTGGTACTTGGTGTACCCGGCGGTGGGATGCGTCACGCTGCCACCGGGGATCTTCGGCACATCGGCGCCGGTGCCTGCGCCGACACCGGTGTCCACCTCTTCCTTGATCATCGAGATGGGCTTGAACAGCTCGGCCTGCGCGTAGGTCAGGTTGCCCAGCCCGGGGCCCTGCAACGGCAACGGATCGGCCACCAGATCAGCGGCCGCGGAGGCCATGCTGGTGGCGGCCTTCCTGATCGTGTCGAGGGGGTTCACCCCAGTGATCGCCGCATGCGTCAGCAACGCACAGCCGAACAGAAAACCTACCGCAAGAACTTTCTTGGTGCTCATTGTCATCCTCGCAAATTCGATCGGACGCCATCTTTCGGTGGGAAAAGATTCGACCGGAATCTAGCAGCGGATCGATGCGAGAACGGCATTGAATTTCGAAGGGAGGGTTCGAATAGTTAGATCAGTGATCAGGGTAAATGGTGATGTTTTGGCATGGGTTGTGCTTCAAAGTTCGGGCCTGAAAAAGTGAATTCATTGCCCATCGATCGCCCATGAAGGAACACCCCATGTCTCACGCCGGTCCTGTTGTCCAGCGCCTGCCCCGCCTGTCGAAGCGCAGCCTGCTGGGAGCTTCCCTGCTCGCGATGCTGTGTGCCGCACTGCCGCATCCGAGTGCCCTGGCTCAGGCGCAGGGCCCGCGCAACTTCGCCACGCTGGCGATGGTGGCCGAGCCGCAGACGCTCGACCCGATGGCCTCCACGGCCGACCTGGTCGGAACCATCATGCAGCACGTGTACGAGACGCTCTACACCTTCGACGCCAAGTGGAACGTGGTGCCGATGCTGGCCGAGGGCATGCCCAAGATTTCCGCCGACGGCAAGACCTACGCCATCACGCTGCGCAAGGGCGTGATGCTGCACAGCGGCCGTGAACTCACGGCCGACGACGTGGTCGCCAGCCTGCAACGCTGGATGGACCAGTCGCCACGCGGCAAGGCCGTGAGCAAGGAAATCGAGACGTTGAAGGCCAAGGGCCCGCTGGGCGTGGAGATCGTGCTGAAGGCGCCGTATGCGCCGCTGCTGTCGCAGCTCGCGCTGCCCAGCAATGGCACGGCCGCGATGATGGCCAAGGAATCGATGGCCTCGCCGCTGAAGGACTTCGTCGGCACCGGCCCCTACAAGTTCAAGGAGCGCCGTCCCGATCAGTTCGTGCTGCTCACGCGCTTCGACAAATACAGCGCACGCAAGGAGCCTGCGAGCGGCTACGGCGGCAAGCGCGAAGCGGTCATCGAAGAACTGCGCTTCGTGCCCGTGCCGAACGCCAGCACGCGCGTCGAAGGTGCACTCGCGGGGCAGTACGACTTTGCCGACCTGCTGCCGGTGGAAGCCCTGCCGCGCCTGGAGAAGGCCAGTGGCAAGACGCTGCCGATCATCACGCCCGCGTTCGGTTTTCCGCTGGTGGTCTTCAACACCAAGGAGGGCGCGCTGGCCAACCAGGCCGTGCGCCAGGCCCTGCAGACCGCGATGGGCCAGGGCGAAATGCTCGCGGCCGGCTTCGGCGACACGCGCTTCTTCATCGCGGAGGCGAACCACTTTCCCAAGAGTTCACCGTTCTACTCGGCAGCCGGCGCCGACCAGTACAACCAGCGCAACGCCACCAAGGCGAAGGACGCCGCGGCCAAGGCCGGCTACAAGGGCGAGCCGATCCGCGTGCTCACCAGCCGCCAGTACGACTTTCACTACAACATGTCGCTCTTGATGGCAGAGCAGCTCAAGCGCGCGGGCTTCAAGGTCGACCTCAACGTGGTCGACTGGGCCACGCTCACCCAGCGCCGCAACGACCCGCGCCTGTGGGAAATCTTCATCACCCATTCGGGGCTGTTCCCCGAGCCGATGCTGTCGCCACCACAACTGGGCGACGGTGCACCAGGCTGGTGGGACTCGCCCGCCAAGAAGGCCTCGCTGAGTGCCTTCAACACCGAGAGCGATCCGGCCAAGCGTGGCGCACTGTGGGGCAAGGTGCAGCAGGTGGTGTACGACGAGGTGCCGTACATCAGCGTCGGCAAGTTCAATGCGCTCTCGGCCAAAAGCCCCGCGCTGGACAACTACCAACCCACGAACTGGCCGTTCTTCTGGAATGTGAAGATCAAGTAGGAGGCGCGCTTGTTCCGTTTCATTGCCTCGCGCTTCGCCGGCATGCTCACCGTGCTGGCCCTGGTCGCCGTGCTGGTCTTCGTGCTCACCCGCGCCGCCTCGGGCGACCCGATCTCCGTGCTGCTGGGCGACCAGGCCACCGCTGCCGACATCGCCCGCGTGCAGAAGGACTACGGCCTCGATAAACCCCTGCCCGTGCAGTTCGGCTACTGGCTGCGTGAAGTGCTGCAGGGCAACCTGGGCACCTCGATCTTCCTGCAGCGCCCGGTCACACAGGCGCTGTGGGAGCGCGCCGAGCCGACCACCTTGCTGGCGCTTCTGGCGGTGGCCATCGCCGCACTCATCGGCGTGCCCTGCGGCATCGTCTCGGCGGTGTTCCGCGGGCGTGTGGTCGACCAGTTCTTCACCGGCATTGCGATGCTGGGCGCGAGCATTCCGAGCTTCTGGATGGGCATCGTGCTGATCCAGATCTTCGCGGTGTCGTTCGGATGGTTCCCGGTCTCGGGCTACGGCGCGCCCGATGCGCCGTTCATGGAACGGCTGCATGCGCTGGTGCTGCCGGCCACCGTGCTGGGCCTCTTGAACTCCGCGCTCATCATCCGTTTCACGCGCGCCTCGATGCTCGACGTGCTGGGTGAAGACTACGTGCGGACCGCACGCTCCAAGGGCTTGAGCGAGAGCACTGTCGTCTTGAAGCACGCGCTGCGCAACGCCTTGGTGCCCATCGTCACCGTGATCGGCCTGACGGTCGCACTCATGATCGGCGGCGCCGTCATCACCGAGACCGTGTTCGGCCTGCCCGGCGTGGGCAACTTGGTGGTCAACGCCGTGCTGCGGCGCGACTACCCCGTCATCCAGGGCGCGCTGCTTGTGATCGCCGCGATCTATGTGCTCATCAATTTCTCGATCGACCTGCTGTACGCCGTCGTCGATCCGCGCGTGAAGGTCTGAACGATGCGCATGCCTCGAATGCTCCGCCAGCTGATGCACCGCCGCATCGTGATGGTCTCCGCCCTGGTGCTGCTGGTGATTGCCGTGCTCGCTGTGGGTGCGCCGCTGTTCGCATCGGCCGACCCCAACGACACGGCCGTGCTGCAACGCCTGAAGGCGCCCAGCGCCGAACACCTGCTCGGAACCGACGAACTGGGCCGCGATATGTATGCACGCATCGTGCACGGCGCGCGCTACTCGCTGGCCATCGCCGCGCTCACCGCCTTGGGCTCGGTCATCGCCGGCACGGTGCTGGGTTTGATGGCCGGTTTCTTCCGCCGCCTCGACACACCGCTCATGCGCGTGGTCGACGCCATGATGTCCTTCCCCGACATCCTGCTGGCCATCGCGTTGGTGGCGATCCTCGGCCCGTCGCTGATGAACACCGTGCTCGCGCTGGTGCTGGTCTATACGCCGCGTGTCGCACGCGTGGTGCGGGCCTCGACCTTGGTCGTGCGCGAGCTGCTGTTTGTCGAAGCCGTGCGCGCCCTGGGCGTGCGCACCTCGCGCATCCTGTGGCGCCACATCCTGCCGAACCTGATGTCACCCATCCTCGTGCAGGTGTCGTTCATCTTTGCCTACGCCATCCTGGCCGAAGCGGGCTTGTCGTTCCTCGGTGTCGGCGTGCCGCCCGAGATCCCCACCTGGGGCACCATGGTCGCGGGCAGCCAGCAGTACGCGCACCAGGCCTTCTGGGTCGTGCTGTTCCCGGGCCTGGCGATCATCTTCACGGCCTTGTCGCTGCAGTTGCTAGGTGATGGCGTGCGCGACCTGCTCGATCCGAAGCTGAAGAAGACCTCGTGATGAACAACGCCACGAATACCCCACGGCTCACGGTCACGAACCTGAGCACCAGCTTTCCCACCGAAGACGGCCTGATCCGCTCGGTGGCCGATGTGAGTTTCTCGATTCAACCGGGCAAGACCACCGCACTGGTGGGCGAATCGGGCTCGGGCAAGTCGGTCACCAGCCTCACGCTGATGCGCCTGTTGCCCAAGACCGCCAATGCGCAGGTCAGCGGATCGGCTTCGTTCGTCACGCGCGAAGGCAAGACGCTCGATCTGCTGCAGATCGGCGAACGCGAGATGCGCTCGCTGCGCGGCAACCAGCTGTCGATGATCTTCCAGGAGCCCATGACCAGCCTGAACCCGGTGTTCACCATCGGCGAGCAGATCGCCGAGAGCGTGCGGCTTCACAAGGGGCTGGACCGCAAGGCCGCGCTCGCGCATGCGCTGCGCATGCTGGAGCTGGTGGAGATTCCCGCCGCGGCCCAGCGCATCCACGAGTACCCGCACCAGCTGTCGGGCGGCATGCGCCAGCGCGTGATGATCGCGCTGGCCATGGCCTGCGACCCGACGCTCTTGATCGCCGACGAGCCCACCACCGCCCTGGACGTGACCATCCAGGCGCAGATCCTCGAACTCATGCGCCGTCTGCAGGCCGAGACGGGCATGAGCATCCTGTTCATCACGCACAACCTGGGCGTGGTGGCGCACCATGCCGACGATGTGGTGGTGCTGTACTCGGGGCGCGTGGTCGAGCAAGCGCCCGTGCGGCCACTGTTCGCGCAGCCCGAGCATCCGTACACGCAAGGCTTGCTGGCCTGTCTGCCGGGCAAGGCGCGGGTTCCTGGGCAGCCCAAGCCCAAGCGGCTGTTCGCTATTCGCGGGCAGGTGTCGAGTCCGCTGGCGCCGCCGCCCGGCTGCGCCTTCGAGCCGCGCTGCGACCAGGCGTTGCCTGAATGCCGCAGTGCGATGCCGCCGTTGATCGACATCCGGCAAGACCGCCAGGCGCGCTGCGTGCGCGTGCAGCCCGATGCCCAACTCGCGAGGGTCGCATGACGAGCGCCTTGCTTCTGTCTTGCCCCCTCTCCCGCTTGCGGGAGAGGGTTGGGGTGAGGGTGACGCCCGAGTCCTTCACGAGCACCCTCATCCCCCGCCTTCTCCCGCAAGCGGGAGAAGGCGCCAATACAAGAAGCCCACGATGACCACCGCCGCTCCCCTCATCGAAGTCCGCGGACTCAAGAAGTACTTCGGCAGCAGCGACCGCCCCGTGCGCGCAGTCGACGACGTGTCCTTCGCGATCCACCCCGGCGAGACCCTCGGCCTGGTCGGCGAATCGGGCTCGGGCAAGAGCACCATCGGGCGCACCGTGCTGCGGCTGGTCGAGCGCACCGAGGGCCAGGTGCTCTACCGCGGCGACGACATCGGAGATCTTTCCGGCGAACGCATGCGCAAGCTGCGCAGCAAGCTGCAGATCATCTTCCAGGACCCGTACGCCAGCCTGAACCCGAAGATGCGCATCAGCGCGATCCTCGGCGAGGCGTTGTCCACGCACGGGCTGCACAAGGGCGCCGCGGCGCGCGACAAGCGCATCGCCGAGCTGCTCGAAACGGTGGGCCTGCGCCCCGAGCATGCGAGCCGCTTTCCGCACGAGTTCTCGGGTGGTCAGCGCCAGCGCATCGGCGTGGCCCGCGCGCTGGCCGTGGAGCCCGAGTTCATCGTGGCCGACGAGCCGCTGTCGGCACTGGATGTGTCCATCCAGTCGCAGGTCATCAACCTGCTGGCCGACCTGCGCGAGCGGCTGGGCCTGACCATGCTCTTCATCTCGCACGACCTCGATGTGGTCGAGTACCTGTGCGACCGCGTGGTGGTGCTGTACCTGGGCAAGGTGATGGAAGTGGCCACCACCGACGAGCTGTTCGCGCGGCCTTCGCACCCCTACACGCAGGCCTTGTTGGCCGCAAGCCCGAAGCCCGACCCCGAGATGGCCACCGAGCGCATCGCATTGAAGGGCGACATCCCCAGCCCGATCTCGCCGCCCTCGGGCTGCGTGTTCCGCACGCGCTGCCCACATGCCATCGAGGCTTGCGCGAAGACCGTGCCCGCCCTCGAAGAAATCTCGGCGGGCCACTATCGCGCCTGCCTCCGAAAAGATCTGCTCTCCAACATCGCCGCATGACCATGACCGACAACTTCAACGATCCGCTGCTGGGCAGCAACTTCAAGGGCTATCCGCGCACCCAGGCACCGCGCCGGCGCAGTGAAATCGGCGCCGCCGGCTGGAACGTGCTGGCCGGTGACCTGCCGCTGCCGCTGGCCGTGCTCAAGCGCGAGGCGCTCGAACACAACCTCCAATGGATGCAGGCGCGCGTGCGCGAATGGGGCATCGATCTCGCGCCGCACGGCAAGACGACGATGTCGCCGCAGCTCTTCCAGCGCCAGTTGGATGCGGGTGCCTGGGGCCTGACCTTCGCCACCGTCACGCAGCTCGCGGTGGGCGTGGCGGCCGGCGTGCGTCGCACGCTCATCGCCAACCAGGTGGTGAGCGACGAAGACCTCGCGGGTATCCAGATGCTGCTGCACGCGCATGCCGGCCTGCGCGTCGTGTTCCTGATCGATTCGATCGCGCAGCTGGCGCTCATCGAAGACTGGTCGAAGCGCAACCCCGCCAGCGTGCCCTTCGAGGTGATGCTCGAGATCGGCATCGACGGCGGACGCACCGGTTGCCGCACGCATGAAGAAGCGGTCGCCGTGGCCAGCGCGGTGCGCGCCAGCAGCGCCGCGAAGCTGGTCGGTATCGAAAGCTATGAAGGCTTGAATGCCACCGGGTCCACCGAGCAGGACACCGCCTTTGCCAAGGCCCTGATGGACCGCATCGAAGCCGTCGCGCGTCATTGCGACACGCAGCAACTCTTCGAGACCGACGAGGTGCTGGTCTCGGCGGGTGGCTCGGCCATCTTCGACCTCGTGGCCGGGCGGTTGAAACCCGCACTGGGTTCGCCGGTACGCGGACTGCTGCGCTCGGGCTGCTACGTCACGCATGACCATGGCTTCTACAAGCGCATGGTGAATGTGGCCGACGAGCGCATGGGGTGCGCGTGCGGCGAAGGGCTGACACCGGCGATGGAGGTCTGGGCCAACGTGCAATCGCGGCCCGAGCCGGGCCTGGCGATCCTGTCGGTCGGCAAGCGCGACATCTCTTTCGACATGTCGATGCCCATCCCCATTGCGCACACGGCGCGTGGTGCCTTGCAGTCGCATGCGGTGCCCGCCAGCTGGAAGGTCACCGCGCTGAACGACCAGCATGCCTACCTGCGCTGGGACGCGAACGACGAAGCGCAAGCACCGGTCGTCGGCGACCGTGTCGGCCTGGGCATCTCGCACCCCTGCACCACCTTCGACAAATGGCACTGGATGCCCGTGGTCGAGAACGACTACCGCGTGAGCGATGCGGTCGTGATTCATTTCTGAGCAAGGCAACGCATCCATCCATGAACACACACAAGAACGGCGCGACGCTGCTCGAAGGCGGCCTCGTGGTCGACGGCTCGGGCGGCCCTTCGTGGCCCGGTGACGTGCTGCTGCAGGGCGACCGCATCCTCGCGCTCGGCGAAGGCCTGCGCACACGCCTGCCTGAAGGGCTGAACATCGCAGACGTCGACGTGGTCGACTGCCGCGGCAAGGTGATCGCGCCCGGCTTCATCGACGCGCACACGCACGACGATGCCATCGTGCTGCGCGACCCGCTGTGCCTGCCCAAGGTGTCGCAGGGCATCACCACCGTGGTCACGGGCAACTGCGGCATTTCGCTGGCGCCGTACCGCACGCCGCAGTCGAAGCCGCCGCTCACGCTGCTGGGCGCCGATTCGTTCAAGCACGCGACCATGGCCGAGTACCGCGCGGCCGTCGATGCGACGCAGCCCGCGCTCAACGTGGCCGCGCTCGTGGGCCACACCACGCTGCGCTTCGCGGCGATGCGGGCGCTCGACCGGCCCGCGAACGGAGACGAACTCGCGCACATGGCCGCGCTGCTCGACGACTGCATGGCCGCAGGCGCACACGGTCTGTCGTCGGGCCTGTTCTACGAGGAAGCGTTTGCTGCGCCAGCCGAAGAAGTCACCGCGCTCGCACGCGTCGTGGCGCGCCATGGCGGTGTGTATGCCACGCACCTGCGCAGCGAGATGCAGCAGATCATCGAGGCGATGCACGAGGCCGGTGACTCGGCGTTCGAGGCCGGCGTGCCCTTGATCATCTCGCACCACAAATGCGCAAGCCCCGCCAACTGGGGCCGCACGAAAGAGACGCTGCCGCTGATCGACGCCCTGTCGCAGCGCCAGGAGATCTCGATGGACGTCTACCCCTACGTCGCCGGCTCCACCGTGTTGCGCGAGGACATGGTCGATGGCGTCATCGACGTGCTGCTGACCTGGTCCGAGCCCCACCCCGAAATGACCGGCCGCCTCATCGCCGACATCGCGCGCGAGTGGGGCACCACCGAGAAAGAGGCCAGCCTGCGCCTGAAGCCCGGCGGGGCGTGCTATTTCCTGATGCAGGAAGAAGATGTGGAGCGCGTCATCGCGCATCCGCGCACCATGATCGGCAGCGACGGCCTGCCGCATGACCGTCACCCGCACCCGCGGCTCTGGGGTGCGTTCCCACGCGTGTTTGCGCGCTACTGGCGCCAGCGAAAGCTCTTCACGCTGGAGCAGGCGGTGCACAAGATGACCGGCATGACAGCACGCAACCTGCGCATCGCCGATCGCGGACTGCTGCGTGTCGGCGCGATGGCCGACGTGGTGGTGTTCGACCCCGAGACCATCACCGACACCGCGACCTACGACCAACCGCTGGGCGTGAGCGAAGGGATCGAACGGGTGTTCGTGAACGGCGTGCTCGCGTACCGTGGTGCGAGCGAGGCGCGGGTGCTCGCGCGCGCGGGGCGCATGCTGACACGGCAGGCGCGCGCCGCGAACTGAGCGTCGCCGCGCCTCGTCCCTGCCATCCCGTAGAGTGCACGCATGATCGAATCCACAACCCTTCGGTACTTCTACGAGGTCGCGGCCTTTGGCTCGGTGCGCGTGGCGGCGGAAAAGCTCTTCGTCGCCCAGAGCGCCGTGAGCCGGCAGATCGCGCTGCTGGAAGACGAGCTGGGGGTGCCCGTCTTCGAGCGCCACGCACGCGGCATGGCGCTGACCGCGGCCGGAGAGCTGCTGCTGCGCTATGCGCAGGACAACAAGACGCAGCTGGCCGACCTGAAGGGCCAGATCCACGAGTACGAGACGCTGGCCAAGGGGCATGTGCGCGTGGGGTGCGTGGAAGGCATCCTGCACGGCCTGCTCACGAGCTTCATGCCGAACTTCATCCGCACGCACCCGGGCATCACCTTCTCGCTCGACCTCATGGGGTCGCATGCGGTGGGCGAGTCGGTGGCGGAGCACAAGTACGACCTGGGCATTCTGTTCGGTGCCTCGCCGCGCCCCGACCTCATCGAACTGCAGAAGATCGAGCAGCCGCTGTGCGTGATCGCTTCGCCGCAGCACCCGCTGGCACAGCATCGCAGTTGCACGCTCGCGCAGGTCGCCGATGCGCCGCTTGCACTGCCCGACCGCTCCTTCGGCCTGCGCCAGCTGGTCGACCGCGTCAGCTCCAAAGGGAAGTTCAAGCTGAACATCGCGGTCGAGACGAATTCGCTGTCCTTCGCGAGCCGGCTGGTCGCGGAGTCGGACCTCATCACCTTCCAGCCGAGCGACGTGGTCGCGCCGCTGATCGAGGCCGGCAAGGTGGTGGCCATTCCGCTCACCGATGCGTCGCTGCGCTCGGCGCGCGCCACGCTGGTCGCGAGCTATTCCCGGCGCCTGTCGCTCGCAGCCAACCACCTGTCGCAGTCGCTGATCGCGTACATGCAAGGGTGGCAGCGGCCCGTGAAGCCGGGGCGCGCCAGGGGAAAGTCGGAATAGTCCCGGCGCGCGGGACCTTCGGCGTCGAGAGGCTCAACCCGGCAGCGTGACCGTGATCATCTTGACCTCGGTCATCGCCTCCAGTGTGTGCATGCCGCCCAGCCGGCCGATGCCGCTTTTCTTGCCGGAGCCACCGCCAAAGGGCAGGTGGAGTTCCCACCAGGTGGTGCCCGCGTTGATGTTGACGATGCCGGCGGGGATCGCCTTGGCCATGGCAATGCCGCGGCCGATGTCTTGCGTGAAGACGCCCACCGAGAGTCCGTAGTCGTTCTGCAAGGCCATCTGCAGGGCCTGCGCTTCGTCCTCGAAGGCAATGACCGGCACGACGGGGCCGAAGGTTTCCTCCCGGCACAGCCGCATGGCCAGGGTCACGTCGCGCACCACGGTCGGCTCGAAGAAGAGGTCGCTGCCCAGGTCCGGCCGCGCCCGGCCGCCGTGCAGCAGGCGTGCACCCTGCGCGATGGCCTCGTCCACATGCGCGCGCACCTTGGCCGCCACTTTGGCGTTGTTGAGCGGGCCCATGGTCGTCGCGGGATGCACGGGATCGCCCAGCACCTGCTCGGCGGCCTTGGCGACCAGCTTGTCGCAGAGGCGGTCGACCACGCTGGCATGGGCCAGCACAACGCCTGTGGCCGCACAGACTTGCCCTGCATTGAAGAACGCGCCGCCGGCTGCTGCAGCGGCTGCTGCATCGAGGTCTGCATCTTCACAAACGATCAGCGGCCCGTTGCCTCCGAGTTCGAGCAGCAGAGGCTTTCCGGCGCCTCGCTCGGCGATGCGCTGGCCCGTCGCGGTGCTGCCGGTGAAGGCAATGGCGGTCACGTCCGGGTGCACGACGACCGCATCGCCCACGGTCGCGCCCTCGCCGATCACCAGGTTGACGACGCCGGCAGGCAGCCCGGCCCTTTGGATTGCTGCCATCAGCGCGCAGGCCACGAGCGCTGTGGACGGCGCAGGCACCCAGACGATGGTGTTGCCGGTGGCGATGCCGGGAGCCAGGTACTCCACCGGAATGTTGACCGGGAAGTTCCAGGGCGTGATGACGCCATACACGCCGCGCGGCTGCCGCAGGGTCATGACGAGCTTGCTCGGGTCTTCTGCCGGCAGCGTCTTCCCGCCCATCTGCTTGACGAGTTCGGCGGCGAGCCGGAAGCCGTCGGCGGCCTTGGCGACCTCGCCTTGCGCTTCGGCCAGGACCTTGCCTTGCTCGCACGACAGCGTGTGCGCGATGGCCTCGCGCGCGGCATCGATCTCGGCCGCGATCGCCATGCACATCGCGGCGCGTTCGAACACCGGCGTGGCGGCCCAACCGACGGCAGCAGCCTTGGCAGCGGCGACCGCCGCGTCCGCCGTCTCGCGGCCCGACCGGGGCACGGTGGCGATGGTTTCGCCGGTGGCCGGGTTGACCACCGGCATCGTGTCGGCGGTGGTCGACCAGCGCCCGCCGATGTGGTTGCCCGTTTCGACGTCGGACATGCAGTGACTGCTCATCGCCTAGCCGTACGAATACGCGATCGACGCAGCATGGCGCGGGCCTTCGCTGCCACTGGCACGCAAGTCCACGCTGGTCACGGACGGCCTGTACCCGGCCGGCGCGGGGGCCGCGACACCCACATGGCGCTCGGTCTGCGCATCGAAACAATGCGTCGATGCGGCATCGCGGACCTGCAGGTGCACCACGTCGCCTGGCTTGAGGGCCACGCGGTCATGCACGGACACGCACCAGGGCGTCTCACTGCCAGCCACCGTGCCGTAGATCTGCGTCTTGTCGCCCGTCGACTCCGTGAGGATCACGCGCAGCGCCAATCCCTCCGGGGCCAACTGCAGATGCTCGGGCCGCAACCCCAGCAGGATGTGCTGTCCATCGGCCAGCAGCGGCGTGCACCCGGACGTCGGTAGATGCCAGGTCTGCCCGTCGGGCAGCGCGAGCCAGGTGCGGCCGTGTTCGCGATGCACCTGCCCCTGCGTGAAGTTCATCGCAGGCGAGCCGATGAAGCCCGCCACGAAGCGGTTGACCGGGCGGTCGTAGAGCTCCAGCGGCGCACCGACCTGCTCCACCCGGCCCGCGCGCATCACGACGATGCGGTCGGCCATGGTCATGGCTTCCACCTGGTCGTGCGTGACGTAGACCATGGTGTTGCCCAGCCGCTGGTGCAGGGCCTTGATCTCGGCGCGCATCTGCACGCGCAACTGCGCATCCAGGTTGGACAGCGGCTCGTCGAAGAGGAACAGCGCAGGCTCGCGCACCACGGCGCGGCCCATGGCGACGCGCTGGCGCTGTCCGCCCGAGAGCGCGCGCGGCAGGCGGTCCAGGTACGGCGTGAGGTTGAGCAGGCTCGCGGCTTTTTCGATGCGCGGGCGGAAGTCGCTTTCGGCCTCGCCGCGTGTGCGCGGGCCGAAGGCGATGTTCTCGTAGACCGACAGGTGCGGGTAGAGCGCATAGCTCTGGAACACCATCGAGATGTTGCGCTTTTGCGGCGACAGGTCGTTGGCCCGCGCACCGCCGATGCGCAGCTCGCCGCCGCTGATGGGCTCCAGCCCCGCGATCATGCGCAGCAGCGTCGACTTGCCGCAGCCCGAGGGGCCGACCAGCACGACGAACTCGCCGTGGGCAATGTCCAGGTCGATGCCGTGCACGACGGGCACGCCCGCGAAATCCTTGCGCAGTTGCTTGAGTTGAACCTGAGCCATGGGGTCTCCTTGTAGTTGTGAAAAGGGGTCGCTGGCTCAGTAGTCTTCGACGGTGATCTCACGGGCCATGGGAAGGACACCCGACATGAGGCCCGCATCCACCGGCAACGCCACGCCGGTGATGACGCGCGCGGCGGGCGACGCCAGAAAGAGCACGGCATCGGCGACGTCGTCGGGTGTCGCGAAGTCGCCCAGGGGGTACCACTTCTTCAGCTGCTCGAACACCTGCGGGTTCTTGTCGGCGCGCGCCTGCCAGGCGGGTGTCTTGACGGTGCCCGGCAGCACGATGTTGGCGCGGATGCCATAGCCGCCCAGTTCCATGGCGAGCGAGCGGGTGTAGCTGACGAGGGCGGCCTTGGCCGCGCTGTAGGCCGGATGGCCGAGCGTCGTGAGCGCGTTGACCGAGCCGATGAGCACCAGCTGCCCACTGCGGCGCTCGACCATGGCCTCGCGCACCGCCTCCACGCAATGGAACGCGCCATTGAGGTTGAGCTGGATGTCGGCCTGCCAGTCCTGCGGCGTGGTCTTGCGCACCGTCGGCCCGCGCGCGGCGCCCACGTTCGACACCAGCACATCCACCGCCCCGACCGTGGCGACGACTGCGGCCACCTTCTCGCACAAGCCTGCGCAGTCGGTGACGTCCGCCACCAAGGGATGCAGCCGCGCCAGATCGTCATCGCTCACGCCCTGCTCGGCCAACACGGCCGCCAGGCCCTGCAGTGCGCCCGCGTCGTGGTCCAGCGCGATCAGCCGGTCGCCGGCCTGCAGCACGCGGCGGCACAGGGCCTGGCCGATACCGCCCGCGGCGCCCGTGACCAGCGTCACGCGCTGGGGCGACGCGTGGGAATGAACCGAAGACGGGGTCGAAATTAATTTGTCCACGCAATGCGCCCTGTGAATTGCCAATACCTCTCCCGACCGGGCGGCAATAAATTACCGCGCGCAATTCGAGCTCGAATTTTGGAGCGTACAGGACGCCATCGGCATTGGGCCTTCAATATTTCGCACGCAGGGTTCTAGTTTTTAGAAATCGAGGGTTAGCTCTATCTATGGCGTGATCTGGCCGCCTCGTAAGATAAAAAAAGCGCAAGCATTGATCGCAGCAGAAGCAGACGTGGATTTAATTCATTTTCAATAATCTTACGAGGAATTAAATATGAAAAAACGAAATACAACTCTATTGGCCAGTGCAATTCTTCTGGGCCTTTCTTCTCTCACGGCCCACGCGGGAAATATCCGCATCGCCATGTCCAGCTACAGCGACAACACGCGCCCCTGGCTGGAGGCGTTGGCCCGGGAATATGAGAAGGCCAACCCCGGAGACAAGGTCAAGGTCGAGGTGGGAAGCTGGGAGAACATGCAGCAGAAACTGCAGGCGGAAATCGCCAGCAACAACCCGCCCGACCTGGCCCACGTCGCGACCCGCTGGGTCGGCGATTTCGTGAACGACGACCTGGTGGAACCGGTCGACAATTACGCCAATTCGGCCTTCAAGGAGCGCTTTATTCCTGCATTTTTGAATGCCGGCAATATCAAAGGAAAACCTTATGCGCTGCCCATTGCGGCCAGCGTGCGCGCCATGTTCTATAACAAGGACATGCTGAGCAAGGCAGGCTTTCCCAATGGCCCCAAGACCTGGGACGACGTGATTGCCGCCTCGAAAAAGATCAAGGCCACGGGCGCCTACGGTTACGGCATCCAGGGCAAAGACCTGGATACCGACACTTATTTCTACTACGCGCTGTGGAGCATGGGGGGCGATGTGCTCGATGCGGGCAACAAGGCCGCCTTCAATTCGCCGACCGGCGTGAAAGCCGCCACGCTCTACAAAAGCATGATCGACCAGGGCCTGACCGAGCCCGGCGTGGCCGGCAACACGCGCTATGACCTGCACAACCTGTTCAAACAGGGGCGATTGGGCATGGTCATTTCGCTGCCGCCGCTGGCCAAGGAAATTGCCAAGGACGCGCCGCAACTGAAGTACGGCATCACCGGCGTGCCCAACGGCGGCAAGGACATCACCTTCGGCGTGACCGACTCGATCATGATGTTCAAGACTTCGAAGAACAAGGAAACCGCCCAGAAATTCCTGAGCTTCATGTTCTCCAAGAACGCGCGGCTGAAGTTCGATCAGGGCGAAGGCTTCATGCCGGTGACGCGCGAGGTGGCCAACGACCCCGTGTTCAAGGACGACCCCGTGCTGTCCGAGTTCGTGACCCTGCTGCCCAACGCGCGCTTCGCCCCGCTGGTCGCCGGCTGGGAAGACTCGGCGCAGGCCGTCACCAATGCGCTGCAGGCCATCTACCAGGGCAAGGCAGAACCGAAGGCGGCGCTGGACAAGGCCGCGGCCGAAGCCAACACCAAGCTCAACAAGAAGTAAGCAAGCCAGCCTCGGGGCGCAGCCCTGGGGCTGCGCCAGCTTTCCGCGTGTCGCACCACGCCTAACCACGCCCATTCCGATCGAATTGCCCTATGCAGAATCCCGTTCGAGGTCCGGCCCTGGCTTGGGGGCTGATTGCGCCGAGCCTGTTGCTGACGATCTTCATCCTGGCCTACCCGCTGTCCACGCTGGTGTTCCAGTCGGTGCACGACATCTCGCGCTTCGGCCTGCTGCGGGCCTTCAATGGCCTGGACAACTTTCGCACCGTGTTCACCGACCCGGTGTTCGCCCATGTGGTGTGGCGCACGGTGCAATGGACGGTGTGCGTGGTCGGCGGTGCCGTGCTGTGCGCTGTGCCGATCGCACTCATCCTGCAGCAGGACTTCTACGGCCGGGGCGTGGCGCGCACCATCGTGATGTTGCCCTGGGCGGTGTCGCTGACGATGACGGCCATCGTCTGGACCTGGTCCTTCAACGGCCAGTACGGCATGGTCAATGCGAGCCTCGCGATGGTCGGAATCATCCAGGAGCCGATCAACTGGCTGGCCGACGGACAACTCGCGTTCTGGGTCGAAGTGGGCGTGGGCATCCTGGTGTCGATTCCCTTCACCGTCACGATCTTTCTGGGCGGCCTGTCGTCGGTGTCGCAGGACATCTACGAGGCGGCCGACATCGAAGGCGCGTCGCGCTGGCAGCAGTTCCGCCGGCTCACGCTCCCGCTGCTCAAGCCCTTCATCCACATGGCCATCGTGCTGAACGTGATCTACGTCTTCAACTCGTTCCCCATCATCTGGATCATGACGCAGGGCGGGCCGGACAACGCCACGCACATCCTCGTCACCTGGCTGTACCAGCTGGGCTTTCGCATGGGCCGGCCCGGCGAGGCGGCCGCCATTTCGCTCGTGATGCTGGCCTTGCTGCTGGCCTTCACCGTGTTCTACCTGCGCCTGCAAAAGCGCCAGTCCGCGAAGGCCGCCACATGATCCGCGCCGACAAACTCGTGCGCAGCCTCTGGTGCTGGCTGCTGCTCCTGCCGCTGGTGGTCGTGGTCATCTTTCCGCTCGCGGTGATGTTCTTCACGGCGCTCAAGCCGGCCTCGGAGATCTACGTCTATCCGGCGCGGTGGTTGCCGCAGCAGTGGCAGTGGAGCAACTTCTCCGCCATGTGGACCCAGACCGGGTTCGGCCGCGCGCTGCTGAACAGCCTGCTGGTGTCGCTCTCCGCGACGGTGCTGACGATTGCCGTCAGCGTGCCTTCCGCCTACGCGCTGGCGCGCCTGAAGTTTCGCGGCCAGGGCGGCTACCGGCAGTTTTTGCTCATCACGCAGATGATCTCGCCCGTGCTGCTGGTGGTGGGCCTGTTCAAGATGGCGGCCAGTCTTCCGTGGTTCGACGGCGGCAACATGACCGACTCGCGCCTGTCCGTGGTGATCGCTTATGGCGCCTTCGGCATTGCCTTTGCCGTCTGGATGATGACCTCGTACTTCGAGACCATTCCACGCGACCTGGAAGAGTCGGCCTGGCTCGAAGGTTCCGGCCCGGTGCGCACGGTGTGCAAGGTGTTCCTGCCGCTGGCATTGCCGGCCATGGCGGTCACGGCGCTGGTCACTTTCGTCAATGCCTGGAACGAGTTCGCGGTGGTCTACACGCTGATCCGCTCCACGGAGAAGCAGACGCTGACGGTGCTCGTCACCAACATGGTCGCGGGCCAGTACGTGGTGCAGTGGGAACTGGTCATGGCCGCCGCCATCTGCGCCGTGGTGCCGGTCGCCATTCTGTTTGCGTGGATGCAGCGCTACATGGTGCAAGGCCTGACCGCGGGCTCGGTCAAGTAGCCAGCGGCAAGCAGGGGCCGCAGCGGCATCACAGCCCGCTGCTACCCGCTGCGCCCTCCCCCTTCGAATAATGCGGCGACGGCCGACTCGCACCCTGCGCCGGCCGGTTTCGCCCCACCTCATCCGAAGGAGACAAACCCGATGGCTCGCAAGATCCTGATGCTCTGCGGCGACTACGCCGAAGACTACGAAACCATGGTGCCGTTCCAGACCCTGCTGGCCGTCGGCCACACCGTGCATGCGGTGGCGCCCGACAAGAAGGCCGGCGACTGGGTGCACACCGCCATCCACGATTTCGAGGGCGCGCAAACCTACAGCGAGAAGCCGGGCCACCGCTTCACGCTGAACGCCACCTTCGACGAGGTGCGCCCCGAGGCCTACGACGCGCTCGTGATTCCCGGCGGCCGCGCGCCCGAGTACCTGCGCATGCACCCCCGCGTGGTCGAGATCGCGCGCCACTTTCTCGCGACCGACAAGCCGGTGGCGGCCGTCTGCCATGGCGCGCAGCTGCTCGCGGCCACGGGTCTCATCAAGGGCCGCAAGGTGTCGGCCTACCCGGCCTGCCAGGTCGAGGTGGAACTGGCCGGCGCCGAGTACATGGGCATCCCGGTCGACCAGGCCGTGACCGACCGCAACCTCGTCACCGCACCGGCCTGGCCGGCGCATCCGGCGTGGCTGTCGCAATTTCTTGTGGTGCTCGGCACGCGCATCGAACACTGACCTGACGAAAGTGCGTGGGCGGCGCTACAGTGCCGCGTCGCCCCGATTCACCCCGCCTCTCGAGGAGATGGCCCATGTGCGAAGTCTTCATCAGCGCCGATCCGCAAAGCTACGACGCGCGCACGCGCTCGGTGCGGCTGCACGGCGTGGTCACCAGCATCCGGCTCGAGAACCTGTTCTGGCAGGTGCTCGAAGAGATCGCGCAGCGCGACGGCATGGCCGTGGTGCAGCTCATCGAGCGGCTGTACGACGAGCTGGTCGCGGCGCGCGGCGAGGTCGGCAACTTCGCGTCGTTCCTGCGCGTGTGCGCGTTGCGCTACGAGGCGATGGTGGCGCAGGGGCGGATTCCGGCCGACACGTCGGTCGCGATCCGCTCGCTCGATGCGAACGCCGTGCTGCATGAACTGCCGCAGGGCTGGGGACGGCCGTCGCCTGCGCAGCCGCCAAGCGAGACGCACGTGCGCACGCTCCACGCCGTCGTGCGGCGGCATGCGTAGACGCCGCACGGCTCCCCTTCGCGAGATCACCAGCGCATCTTCACGCCGACGCTGGCATTGACCCCGCTCTTGATGCGCGAGTCGCCGCCGGAGCCCGCCCACAGCTTGCCCAGCTCCACATACACGCTCGTGTTCTCGGCCACCTGCAGCGTGGCCCCTGCCGCCAGCTCGGTGCTGCTGCCGCCGGTGCGCGTCGCGATGTCCGTGACACCGGCCGGACCGACAAAGCGGGTGACGTCGGTGCCGCTGCTGTTGCGGTAGAAATTGACCCGCACATAGGGCTGCAGCAGCCCGGCGCTGGTGACGAACTCGCCCTTCACGCGCACGCCGGCGCGTGCCCGCCAGCCGTTGTGGCTGTTCTGCTGCACGAGGGCGCCGGAGATGCCCGTGTCACCCAGGCTCACCCGCTGGTGCACCAACTGCACCTGCGGCTCGACGGTCCAGTTGGGCGCAATGGGAATCGGCTTGCCCACCTCGATGGACGCCAGCAGGCTGTTGCCCTTGCCGCCCCTGGAGAAGCCCAGCGCGGGCGAGGCGGTGTAGCGGTGGCGGCCGGCCTGCAGCACGCCGTCGACGTACACGCCGCTGGCGTGCTTCCAGGTGGCATAGGCGCCCAGGTATTCGCTCTTCTGGTTGTTGCTGCCCACGCCGCGGTTCGCCAGGCCGCTGGCAAAGCCGTTCACGCGCATGTCGCCGTCGAGCTGGCCGACGTACACGCCGGCGTGCCAGTCGAGATTGGCCCACAGGTCGGTGCCGGCCTGGAAGCCCGTGAGGCGTCCCTTGCTCGTGGGGCTCACGGTGCCGCCCTGCGCGATGGTGCGCTCGGTGCTGATGATGCGGCCCCAGGCCTGGCGGTGGCCCTGCGCGGGCGTGACCGTGTTCGCGCCCGTGACCAGGTTGTCGCCCATGCGCTGGTGCAGGTTGCCGAGCATCGCGAGGCTGGACTGGCGCAGCTGCTCGGGCAGCGCGGCGTAGAGCGGCACTTCGGCGCGGTAGGTGGGCACGACGAGCACGGGCACGCCGCCTGCGCCGCCGGTGCTGGTGCCGCCACCGCTGGCAGGCGGCGTGCCGGGCGTCACGGGCGTCACCGGCGTGACGGGGGTGACGGGCGCGGCGGTCGAGCGCAGGTACCAGTTCTCGCCCGCGCCGGTGGCGTCGGCCGCATGCAGCCGGTACTCGTAGGCGCCCGCATCGACGTGCGTGCCGGCCAGCAGGAACGCGCTTTGGGTGGTCTGCGCGGTGGTGGTCGCGCCGTTGATGGCGCTGATCACCTCGATGCCGTTGCCGGTGGTGAGCGCGCCCAGGCCGCCCAGGTTGGTGATCTGCACATTCGTCGTGCCGCTGGCGACGGCGGTGGCGCCGCTCAGGATCAGCCGGTCGCTCGCGCTCGCGCTGGTGCCCAGCGCGGTCCCCAGTCGCAGCGTGCCGCCGTTGCCCACCCACGGGCCGTTGACGGTGAGCGTGGTGCCCGGTACCGCACCCACCAGCGAGACCGTGCCGCTGTTCGCCATCGACGCGAGGGTCTGGCTGTTGCCGGCCAGGTCGAGCGTCGCACCGGCGGCCACGGTGAAGGGGCTCACGCTGCTGAGCACGTTGGCGCCGCCGGCACGCAGGGTGCCCGCCGCGACGTTGGTCGCGCCCGCATGGGTGTCGGCGCCGCTCAGCGTCAGCACGCCCGCGCCGATCTTCACGAGATCGCTGGCGCCGGAGATCGCGCCCGTCCACGCCAAGTCGTTGCCGTTGGTGTTGATGGTTCCGGTGCCGCCCAGCAGCAATGCGTTGCTGACGCTGAGGCCACCGGCGCCCGCGACGACGCTGGCGGTCGCGCCCGCGCCGATCGACATCGCGCCCGTCATCGACGAGCCGGTGTTCAGCGTGAGGCTGTTGGCGCCGCCCGTGAACGCGACCGCCGCGGCGCGCGTGACGCCGTCGCCGCCCAGGCCACCCGAGATCGTTCCGCCATTGGTCAGCGCGAGGTTGGCGCCCGTCACGCCCGCACCGCCCACGCCGTTGGCACCGCTCGGGCCGCCGCTGCTGTTGGCGCCGCCGACGCCGCCCGCCCCACCGGCGATGGTGCCGGTGTTGGTGATGCTTGCGCCCGCGCCGATCGATGCGAGGCCCGCCCCGCCGTCGCCGCCGGCGCCCGGTGAACCGGTGCCGCCCGCCCCACCGCCGGCCGCACCGCCAGCGCCCCCGGCGCCGCCCGTGATCGCGCCGGTGTTGCCGACGGTGACGGCGACGCCCGCGAGCGTCGCGCCGATGCCCCCTGCGCCGCCGCCGCCGCCCGAGGCGTTGGAACGGGCGGGCAGCAATTCGGCCCCGCCGGCGCCGCCCGCGCCACCCGTGAGGGAGCCGGTGTTGGTGAAGCTGAGCCCCGGGTTGGTCGCGTTCAGGTAGAACCCGCCGCCCCCGCTGCCGCCGCCGCCGCCCTGCGAGAAGGCGTCGCCGCCCTTGCCGCCTGCGCCGCCCGTGGACGACCCCGTGGCCGTGTAGCTGCCGAGCGGACCGCTGAGGATCGAGCCGTAGCCGCCGGCACCGCCGCCGCCAGCTGCCCAGTACCCGTTGCCGCCCGCGCCACCGATGCCGCCCGTGTAGCTGTCGGACGAGCTGGCCACGTTGTTGGCGATCGACATCCCCTGGAAGCCACCGCCGCCACCGCCGCCATAGCCGTTGCCGTTGGCCGCGTCACCGGTCTGCGCCTGGCCCGCGCCACCGGCGTCGCCCTGGAACGCACCGGGACCCGCGGGCGCGCTGGTGGTGCCGGCCGCGCCGCCGGTGCCCGGCGTGGCGCCGGCGAAGCTGCCGATGCTGGCGTTGGCCCCCGCCGCGACGCCGCCCGGCGTCGACGATCCGCCCGCGCCGCCGAATGCATTGACCGTGGTGTCGTTGAGCCCGCCGCTGCCGCCCGTGCCGTCGCTGCCGCCAGTGCCCCCGTGCAGCGACAGGTCGCCGATCGGCTGGCCGCCCGCGCCGCCCGCCGCGAGCACCGGCACGACGCAGACCCACAGCGCCGCCGCCGCTGCCGCCGCAGCCGCCACCGCGCGCGCGCCGCCCCCGCCGCTCGATCGCGCGTGGCCGCGCGCGATTTCCGGCGCGGCCACCCAGGTGCCGGCGGTGGGACTCCACAGGGTTCGGAAGAACTTGTTCATGACTTCAACTCCCTCTTCGTTCACTGACTGAGCAGGTTGGAATCCGTGTGCAGCGGCAATGGCTTGCTCCTCCACACGGCGACGGTTTCGGATGTGCAAGTCAAAAATGTAAGAACGCGTGCCGGTTACGCGTATCCCTGCAAGGGGGTACCCTGAAATGGGAGCGGCCTACCGGAGGCGGGGCCGTGTCGCCTCTGTCGGGGCGTGCGGTAGACGGTCTACCCAGGCGTGTATCTGTGCGTAACATGTGACTTTGGGACAGCACAAACTTTCGGGCCTGACGCGGCACCGACGTGCCCCCAAAAGAAAAGGCACCCTCACGGGTGCCTTGTTCGTTGCAGGTGCCGCGCTGAGCGCGATCACTCAGTCCAGCGACACGTTCGCCTTGCGGATCACGTCGGTGAAGCGCTTCGTTTCCGTCGCCACGAACTGGTCGAACTGGGGGCGCGTGGTCGGGAACGGCTCGTAGCCGAAGCTCTTGAACTTCTCCAGCACGTCGGGTTCGGCCAGGCCCTTTTCGATGTCGCGCTTGATCTTCTCCGTCACCGAAGCCGGCAGGCCCTTCGGCACGGCAATGGCGTTCCAGCCGATGACCTCGAAGCCCTTCGGGCCGCCCGATTCGCTCACGGTCGGCACGTCGGGGAAGGCGGCGTTGCGCTGGGGCGCGGCCACGGCCAGGAAGCGCAGCTTGTTGGCGCGCTGCAGCGGGCCGGCGGTGGCGCTGCTGCCCAGCGCAAAGGCCAGCTCGCCGGTGGCGACCGAGGTGTACAGCTGCGTGGTTTCCTTGTAGATGATGTGCTCCATCTGCGTGCCGGTGGCCGACTCGAACAGTTCCGAGCCCAGGTGCACCGGGTTGCCGACCGACCACGAGCCGTAGTCGAGCTTGCCGGGGTTGGCCTTGGCGTCGGCGATGAGGTCGCCCACGGTCTTGTACTTGCTGTTGGTCGCGACGGTGAAGAAGAAGTAGGTCTTGAACAGCGGCAGCAGCGCGTCGAAGTCTTTCGAGGCGTCGTAGGGCAGCTTCTTGAACAGCGCCGGGTACGCGGCCAGGTGCACGTTGTCGAGCACGACGATGTCGTGGCCGTCCTTCGCGCCGCGCTTGAAGGCGTCGATGGCGATGAAGCCGTTGCCGCCCGGGCGGTTCTCGACCACCACCGGCTGGCCCCAGGCGCGCGAGAGCTTGTCGGCCACGAGGCGGGCCACGCCGTCCGGACCACCGCCGACCGGGAACGGCGTGATGATGCGCACGGGCTTGGTCGGGAAGGCCGCGGCTTGTGGCTGCTGCGCCGAAGCGGTCAGCGGCAGCAGGCCGCCGGCGGTCAGGGCCAGCGCGGCCGCGGCGATGGCGCGACGCGAGAGCGACGAACGGAAGAAGGACATGAAGGAAGTCTCCGGTTTAAAAATCGTTGATGGGTTGGGGGCAGCGCGGAGCCGCCCGGTCAGTCGACCGACGCGCCCGAGGCCTTGACGATGCCGGCCCACAGCGCGCTTTCCTTCGCGATGAGCGCGGCGTAGTCGGCCGGCCCGCCGAGCAGCGGCACGGCGCCTTCGACGTCGAGCCGCGACTGGAACTCGGCACTACCCGCCACCTGCAGCATCTGCGCCGACAGCGTCTTCACGAACGCATCGGGCGTGCCGCGCGGCGCGAGGATGCCGTAGGTGAGCGTGCTCTCGAAGCCCGCGAGTTCGCGCAGGCCCGACTCGGCCACGGTGGGCACGTCGGGCAGCGAGGGCAAACGCTTGGCACCCGTAACGGCAATGGCGCGCAGGCGCCCGCCCTTGACCAGCGCGAGCGCGGGCGGGATGACGCTGAACATCACCTGCACCTGGCCGCCCGCAAGGTCGGTAAGCGCGGGGTTGGTGCCCTTGTAGGGGATGTGATTGATCTTCGTGCCGGTGCGCTGCGCGAAGAGTTCGCCCGTGAGATGGCCGCCGGTGCCGCTGCCACTCGACGCGTAGTCGAGCAGGCCGGGGCGCGACTTCGCCTCGTTGACGAGGTCGGCCACGGTGCGCACCTTCGATGCGGCGGGCACCACGAGCACGAGCGCGGACGACGCGAACATGGCCACGGGCAGCAGGTCTTTGCGGGCGTCGAACTTCAGGCCCTTGTACAGCGCCGGGTTGATCGACACGGTGCCCGTGTGGCCCAGCAGCAGCGTGCTGCCGTCGGGCGTGCTGCGCACCACCTGCTCGGTGCCGAGGTTGCCGCCCGCGCCGGCCTTGTTGTCGACGATGACGCCCGACTTGCGCACCTCGCCCAGGCCCTTGGCCATCTGGCGTGCGAACACATCGTTGCCGCCGCCGGCCGCGAAGGGCACGACGATGCGGATCGGCTTGGCATCGCTCGGCTGCGCATGCGCGGGCAGGCCCGCTGCTGCCAGCAGCCCCAGCAGCAGCTCGCGTCGGGCGAGAGTCATCAGACGCGTTCCAGGATCACGGCGATGCCCTGCCCCACGCCGATGCACATCGTGCACAGCGCGTAGCGGCCGCCGCCCTTGTGCAGCTGGTTCACCGCGGTGGTGGCCAGGCGTGCGCCGCTGGCGCCGAGCGGGTGGCCCAGTGCGATGGCGCCGCCGTTGATGTTCACGCGCGCGTCGTCGTCCTTCAGGCCCAGCAGGCGCAGCACGGCGAGGCCTTGTGCGGCGAAGGCTTCGTTGAGTTCGATGACGTCGATCTGGTCGAGCGTGAGGCCGGTGAGCGCCAGCACCTTCTGCGTGGCGGGTGCCGGGCCGATGCCCATGATGCGCGGCGCAACGCCGGCGGTGGCCATGCCGACCACGCGGGCGCGCGGCGTGAGGCCGTGCCTGGCGGCGCTGGCTTCGTCGGCCAGCAGCAGCGCACAGGCGCCGTCGTTCACGCCGCTGGCATTGCCGGCGGTGACGGTGCCGTCGGGGCGCACGATGGGCTTGAGCTTGGCCAGCGCCTCCATCGTGGTGTCGCGCGGATGCTCGTCCTTGTTGACGATGATCGCGTCGCCCTTTTTCTGCGGCACGCTCACGGGCACGATCTCGGCGTCGAAGAAGCCTGACTTCTGCGAGGCCACGGCGCGCAGCTGCGAGTTGAGCGCCATGAGGTCTTGCGCTTCGCGCTCGATCTTGTAGTCGGTGGCCACGTTCTCGGCGGTCTCGGGCATCGAGTCGACGCCGTACTGCGCCTTCATGAGCTTGTTGACGAAGCGCCAGCCGATGGTGGTGTCGTACACCGCGTTGTTGCGGCTGAAGGCGCTCTCGGCCTTGGGCATGACGAAGGGCGCGCGGCTCATGCTTTCGACGCCGCCGGCAATCATCAGACCGGCCTCACCGGCGCGAATGGCGCGCGCGGCGGTGCCCAGTGCATCGAGGCCCGAACCGCACAGGCGGTTGATGGTGCCGCCGCCCACTTCGATCGGCAGGCCTGCGAGCAGCGCCGACATGCGCGCGACGTTGCGGTTGTCTTCGCCGGCCTGGTTGGCGCAGCCGTAGAGCACGTCGCTCACGGCCTGCCAGTCGACGTTCTTGTTGCGCTCGATCAGTGCGCGCAGGGGCACGGCGCCGAGGTCGTCGGTGCGCACGCTGCTGAGCGAACCGCCGTAGCGGCCGAAGGGGGTGCGCACGGCGTCGCAGATGAAGGCTTGATTGGTCATGTCTGTTGTCTCGGATTGAATGGAACGGATCAGGCAGCGATCGGCAGGCCGACCAGCGTCTCGAGCTCTTCGCGGCTCAGGCCCTCGACGGTGTCGACGAGCTTCAGGCCCTGCGGCGTGCACTCGAGCGTGGCGAGGTCGGAGTACACGCGCTTGACGCAGCCGATGCCGGTGAGCGGATAGGTGCACTGCTGCACCAGCTTGCTCGCGCCCTGCTTGGTGAGCAAATCCATCATGACCCACGTCTGCTTGGCGCCGATGGCCAGGTCCATCGCACCGCCGACCGCGGGAATGGCGTCTTTCTCGCCCGTGTGCCAGTTGGCGAGGTCGCCGGTGGCCGACACCTGGAACGCGCCGAGCACGCAGATGTCGAGGTGGCCGCCGCGCATCATCGCGAAGCTGTCGGCGTGGTGGAAGAACGAGCCACCCGGCAGCAACGTGACGGGCTGCTTGCCGGCGTTGATGAGGTCGTAGTCTTCTTCGCCGGCCTCGGGCGCGGGGCCCATGCCGAGGATGCCGTTCTCGCTTTGCAGGATGACTTCGCGGCCCTTCGGCAGGTGGTTGGCCACGAGCGTGGGCTGGCCGATGCCGAGGTTGACGACGGCGCCGTCGAAGATGTCTTGTGCGACGCGGGCTGCCAACTGGTCCTTGGTGCGACGTGTGTATGCCATGGTCATGCTGCCTTCTTGAAGCCGCCGGCTTGGGTCGCCACGCGTTCGATGCGCACCACCTGGTGCACGAAGATGCCCGGGGTCACGATGGTCTCGGGGTCGAGGGTGCCGAGTTCGGCGATGTCGTGCACGGTGGCGACCGTCTTCTTCGAGGCCATGGCCATCACGGGGCCGAAGTTGCGCGCGGCCTTGCGGTAGACCAGGTTGCCCCAACGGTCGCCGCGTTCGGCCTTGATGAGCGCCACGTCGCCGTGGATGGGGTACTCGAGCACGTACTGCTTGCCGTCGATCTCGCGCGTTTCGCGGTTGCCTGCGAGCTGCGTGCCGTAGCCCGTGGGGCAGAAGAAGGCGCCGATGCCGGCACCCGCGGCGCGGATGCGCTCGGCGAGGTTGCCCTGGGGCACGAGTTCGAGCTCGAGCTTGCCGCTGCGGTACAGGCCGTCGAACACCTGGCTGTCGGCCTGGCGCGGAAAGCTGCAGATGATCTTGCGCACGCGGCCGGCCTTGAGCAGCGCCGCGAGGCCGGTCTCTCCGTTGCCTGCGTTGTTGTTGACGACCGTGAGGTCCTTGGCACCCTGCTCGACGAGACCGTCGATGAGTTCGCCTGGAATGCCGGCGGTGCCGAAACCGCCGATGAGCACCGTGGCGCCGTCTTGGATGCCTGCCAGGGCATCGGCGACCGAGCGCGCGATCTTGTTGATCATGAAGCCTGTCTCCGGGAGTGAAGAAAGAAACCGAACGGTCCGAACACCCTGCCGAATTCACGAATCCTCGCGAACTGCAATTTGTTCGTCTAAAGAACTTTTGTTCGTATAATGAATTTTAGAGAGGATCGCTCGCCATGGCAACCCAGATGAAACAACCCGAGACCCCCGCCCCCGGCGACAGCTACGTGCAGTCTTTTGCGCGCGGCCTGCAGGTGATCCGCTCGTTCAGCGCGAGCGCGCCGCACCAGACCCTGAGCGAGGTGGCGGCCGGCAGCGGCCTCACGCGCGCAGGGGCGCGGCGCATTCTTCTCACGCTGCAGACGCTGGGTTATGTGGTGACCGACGGCAAGCTCTTCACGCTCACGCCGCGCATCCTCGACCTGGGCTTTGCCTACCTGTCGTCGATGCCGATCTGGAACCGCGCCGAGCCCGTGATGGAAGCGCTGGTGCAGCAGGTGCAGGAGTCGTGCTCGGCCGCCGTGCTCGACGCGACCGACATCGTCTATGTGCTGCGCGTACCCACGCAGAAGATCATGCGCATCAGCCTGGGCGTGGGCTCGCGGCTGCCGGCGTACTGCACGTCGCTGGGCCGCCTGCTGCTGGCCGATTTGAGCGACGACGAGGTGCGCGCACGCCTCGAGGCCTCGAACCTCGAGCTGCTGACCAAGCACACCGTGACCGACATCGAAGCGCTCATGGCCAAGGTGGCCCAGGCGCGCAAGCAGCAGTGGTGCCTGGTGAATCAGGAACTCGAAGAAGGCCTGATCTCCGTGGCCGCGCCCATCGTGAACCGGCAGGGCCGCATGGTGGCCGCGCTGAACATCAGCGGGCAGGCGAACCGCACGAGCGCGAAGGTGATGCAGGAGACGATGCTGCCGGCGCTGATCGATGCGGCGAAGCAGGTGTCGGCGCTGCTGTAGCAACAGCAAGCAGCGCCATCGCTCTGGCGCTGGCTCAGGCCTCCGAACGGATGCCCTTCATGATGATCACGCCGCCCAGTCGCGTGGTGTCTGCGCGCATGCGCTTGGCCAGCGTGTCGGGCGAACCGGGCTGCGCTTGCCAGCCGGTCTTCAGCAGGGCCTCGCTCACCTCGGGCGAGCTGATCACCTCGACCAGCGCAGCATTGAGCCTGGCCACCGCCGCCGGCTTCATGCTGGCGGGCGCGGCGAGCGCGGTCCAGATCTCGAGGTCGGCGCCGCGCACGTCGGCGTCGCGGATCGTCGGCAGCTCGTTGACCAGCGGGCTGCGCTCGGGCGAGGTCACGCCGATGGCCTTGAGCTTGCCCGACTTCACGTGCGGCATCGCCAAACCTGGCGGCAGCAGCGCCAGCTGGATCTCGCCCGCGAGGATGCCGGCGATCACCTGCGGGTTGCCGGTGTAGGGCTTGTGCTGCGCGGTGATGGCGGCGCGGCTCTTGAGCAGCTCCATGCCCAGATGGCCAACCGTGCCCACGCCCGGCGTGCCGTACTTGCCGCCGCTGCCCAGATTGCGCACCCACAACAGCAGGTCGGCCGCAGACTTGCCCGTGGCGCTGCCCGACACCACCAGCACCAGCGGCGCGGTGCCGATGAGGCCGATGGGCGCGAAGTCTTTTTCGGGGTCGAAACCCAGCGACGGGTTCAGCAGCTTGGCGATCGTGAGGTTGCCGTTGATCAGCGCGCCGATCGTGTGGTCGTCCGTGGCCTTGGCCACTTCGGCGGCCACGAGGTTGCCGCTGGCACCGGGCTTGTTCTCCACCGTCACCGGCTGGCGCAGGATCTTCGAGAGCGGCTCCGCGATGGCGCGCGCCGCCAGGTCGGGCGAGGCACCGGCCGGAAAGCCCACAAGGATGCGCACGGGCTTGGTCGGCCAGGCGACATCGCCGCCTGCGGCGCGCTGGGCCCATGAGGCCGGAGTGAACAGCGAGCTGGCAATGGCTGCGGCGCCGCCTTCGAGCAGGCGGCGTTTGGTGATCTTCAAGACGGACTCCAGAGGGATAGAAAAATCAGGGTAAATACGTGTACTTTGCTTACGAGACGTTACATGATGATGCTGCGGCGCACAAGTTCGGCACAACTGTGAATAGGGCCGTTCGACGGCCCCGTCAGCTTGGTATCCAGAGGTGACGGGCGCATTTACAATGCCTGCCGCATTCCCCTTCCCCTACCACGAGGTCTTGTCCGCAATGCCCAAGAGCCCCAGGCCTCGCGCCCGCTTCAGCTTCTCCCCCACCGTGCGCGCCCTGCTCCTGGCCGTTGCGGCCTGCGGCGCCGCGCTCCCCGCGCTGGCCGCGACCGAACACGAGGACGTCGACCGCCTCATGCAGTCCGGCAAGCTCGACGAAGCCATGACCAAGGCCGAGGCCTTCCTCAAGGACAAGCCGCGCGATCCGCAGATGCGCTTCCTGAAGGGCGTGATCCAGCTCGACACCGGCAAGCGCACCGAGGCCATCGCCGCCTTCACGCAGCTCACGCAAGACGCGCCCGAGCTGCCCGAGCCGTTCAACAACCTCGCCGTCATCTACGCGAGCCAGAACCAGTTCGACAAGGCCCGCAACGCCCTCGAAAGCGCCATTCGCACCAACCCCAGCTACGCCACCGCCCAGGAAAACCTCGGCGACGTGTACGCGCGGCTGGCCAGCCAGGCCTACAGCAAGGCACTGCAGCTCGACCAGAACAACACCGCGGTGCAGCCCAAGCTGGCCGTGATCCGCTCGCTCTTCACGACCACGCCGACGGCCGGCTCGAAGGGCGGCTCGACCCTCGTCGCATCGGCCACGACGACGCCCGCACCCGCTCCGGCTGCGAAACCCACCCCGGCGCCTGCGCCCACACCGGTCGCCAAGGCGCCGGCTCCCGTGCCCGCACCTGCGCCCGTTGCCAAGGCGCCCCCGCCTGCACCGGCGCCGGCACCCGCCGCCGCGCCTGTTGCACCGCCCGTCAAGGTGGCCGCAGCGCCCGCGCCGGTGGCCAAGACGCCTGAACCGGCGCCCGCCCCCGCACCGGCACCTGCCGCTGCGCCGGCTTCCACCGCCGAGATCGAATCCGTCGTGCGCGGCTGGGCCTCGGCCTGGGCCAGCCAGGACATGGACCGCTACCTCGCCGCCTACGGCAGCGACTTCTCGCCCGCCGGCGGACAAAGCCGCAAGGCCTGGGAAGAAGACCGTCGCGCCCGCATCGTCGGCAAATCCAGCATCAGCGTGAACCTCGAGAACCTCGCGATCAAGGTCGACGGACAGACCGCCACCGCCAAGTTCCGTCAGGTCTACCGCGCCGACAACCTCAACATCGCGAGCCGTAAGACGCTCGAGCTCCAACGCTCTGGCAACCAGTGGCACATTCGCAAGGAAAGCGTCGGCGGCTAGTGGCAGACATCGTCCGGCAAGGCCGGCTTCAGACCCTCCCGTTCCCGCTGCGGAGCGGGAAACTGCTCGCGGCCTTGATGGCCGCCTCTGCGCTCCTGCTGGCCACGCCCGGCGCCGCGCTCGCAGCCAACAACCACAGCAGCGGCAGCAGCAAGACAGCCAAGGCCGGCAGCGCGAAGAGCGCCAAGGCCGGCGGCAGTCGCGCGTCCGTCAAGGAAGCCCGGGCCAGCAAAGCCGGCAGCGGCGCCAGCAAGACGCAGCTGCAAGCCAAGAGCAAACGGGCGGCCGCGGCGGACAGCCAAGGCGCCGCCCGCCCGGCCCGCAAGTCCGCAAGAACAGCCGCGCCACTCCAGGAAGCCAGCGGCGCCGAGGCCCGCCTGATCGGCGTCTACGAACTGTTCGGCCGCGGCAAGAGCCGCGAGGCGCTGGCCAAGGCCCAGACCCTCGTGCGCGACCACCCGAACTTCCAGCTCGCGCAGCTCGTGTACGGCGACCTGCTCGCGGCGCAGGTGCCGCCGTCGAACGCCATGCCCGACACCGCCGGCATCGCGCGCCTGCGCGGCAACCCGGCCATGGTCGAGCTGCACGAGGAATCGCGCCGGCGCCTGCAGGCGCTGCGCGAACGGCCGCCCGCCGGCACCGTGCCCTCGCAGTTCCTTACCCTCTCGACCCGCAGCCGCTTCGCCATTGCCGTCGACGCGTCGCGCTCGCGGCTGTACCTGTTCGAGAACTCCGACAAGGGCATGAAGCTCGTCGCCGACTACTACATCTCGGTCGGCAAGTCGGGCACCGACAAGACCGTCGAAGGCGACGCGCGCACCCCGCTGGGCGTGTACTACATCACCAGCAGCCTCGACCCGCGCTCGCTCAAAGACTTCTACGGCGCCGGCGCCCTGCCCATCAACTACCCCAACCCGTACGACGTGCGGCGCGGCAAGACCGGCAGCGGCATCTGGCTGCACGGCACCCCGCCCCAGCAGTTTGCGCGGGCGCCGCTCGCCAGCGACGGCTGCGTCGTCATGGCCAACCCCGACTTGAAGCAGCTGCTGCGCAAGGTGCAGATCGGCGCCACCCCCGTCGTCACCGCGCGCAGCCTGCAATGGATTTCGCAGCCGCAGGCCGAAAAAGAAGAAAAGAAATTCGCCGAATCAATTACCGCCTGGAAAGATGCACGAGCCAGCGGCAATGAAGCGCAATTGAAGAAATTCTATTTGCCGGATTTCCAGCGCGCCAGCCGGAAGCCCGTCGATGCCAATTCGGTACTCCGCGACGAATTGACCTACGCACAAGGTAAACGAGTGCAAATCAAGGATACGTCGTACCTGCACTGGCGCGACACCGAGGACACCATGGTCGCCACCTTCGGCGAGGTGTTCGAGGGCGAGAAAAACGGCCGCACCCGCCGCCAGTACTGGCTCCGCCAGGGCGGCGAGTGGAAGCTCTTCCACGAAGAAATCCTCGGCTGAGCCCACTTCACCGGAGGGGTCTCCACCCCGAAAGCGTGACTTATTACCCAAACGAGGCCATCTCGTTGAGTGTTACAAATTGCACTCCAGGGTACCGTGCTACGTAACACGTAACGGGTGTGTTCCCGTAACGCTCAACTTCCGGACGTTCCCGCGCCCGTAACGTGTTCCCCTCGTCCATGCCAGTGTGCATGCGGTTTACAGAGGGAAACCGTCCTTTCCAGACTGTGAATAAGTGACCTTTTCTGCCCCGTCGCGGGGGAGGATTGGGGCTGGCCGCCATCCTGCTTTACCCCTCCGGGTAGCACATCCGGGACTCGATCCCATGTGTTTCTGCCCTTGATACACGGAGTTACGCTGTATAACATCCACCGTGCCAGCCTTTGTTAACACTTCCTTTCAGGAGATCACCATGCTTAGCTCTATTACTCGGTTTCTGCGCGATGAAGAGGGTGCTACTGCAATTGAATATGGACTTATTGCAGGGTTGATTGCTGCAGTTCTCGTTCTGGTACTCACCAATCTCGGCACGCAAGTCAAGAGCAAATTCAGCGCCATCCTCGTCGCACTCGGCGGAACGGCGGTTCCGTAATTCGGTTTCCAAATGATGGCATTCGCGTCAGCATGTTTGTTGTGGCTCATCGCCGTTGCCGTCTATGACTTTCGAGAACGTCGTGTCCCGAACTGGCTGGTGCTTGCCGGCGTCGTCTCGGCACTGGCTGCACTGGCGCTCGGGAGCACCCCTTTCGACAGCACTTGGCAATCCAGTTTGCTTGGCTCGGCGCTCGGTTTTGGATTTCTCCTGCTTTTCTATGTCACCGGCCTCATGGGAGCAGGCGACGTGAAATTCACCGGCGCCCTTGGACTGTGGGTCGGTCTGTCGGCCCTGGTGCCGATCTGGATCATCGCCAGTCTGATTGCGGGCGCCCATAGCGTCCTTTGGTTGACCCTCCGGCGCTGGCCGTTCTTCCCGCGACTTGCCCTGCTGCTCGCCGGCCCGTCGCGCGCACCCGAACCCGGCGCCCCGTCTCGTCGGGTTCGCATCATTCCTTACGCGGCCTACCTCGCATTGGCCGCTGCGGCGTGGATGGTTTGGGGGCGACAGAGTTAGCCATTGCGACTCTGCTTCGTCTCGCAGGCCCTTCATCTCTTTTCCGTGATCGCTTGCTCCCTTCCTTCAGTTCGCCGCCCATGATCAATATCACCAAAATCGTCGCTGCCCTCCTGGTCCTTCTGGCCATCGCGCTGGGTGGTTATGCCTGGATGCTTGGTCGGCAAGCACCGCAGAAGACTGCGGCGACGGCAGCACCCGCATCCGATCAGAGCAAGAGCCAGCAGACGCTCACCCACCCGGTTGTGGTCGCTGCCAAGCCTCTGCCCGCGGGCCTGGCCATCCCTGCGGATGCCTTGCGCGTCGAACGCCTTGCCGTGAATCCAGCCGGTGCCTTCCAGGAAGTGACAGCCGCCGCCGGTCGTGTCCCGGTTCTCGATCTTTCTGAGGGAACGCCTGTGATGGAGAACCAACTGGTTTCAGGCCTCGCCCTCCGTGTGGGCGAAGGCGAACGCGCGGTCGCGATCAAGGCCGACGAGGTCATGGGAGTCGGCAACAAAATCCAACCCGGCGATTTCGTCGACGTGTTCATCACGTTGAAGTCGGACGGCAAGGACGTGGATCGCAGCCAGGCACGCCTGCTTCTCTCTCGCAAACGTGTGCTCGCCTTCGGTTCTGCATCCGTCGATGGACTTCCCTCAAAGACGGCGGACAAGCAGCAACAGCAACAACAGGCCCAACGCACCGAGGCGGCCCGCACCGCCGTGCTTGCCGTCCCCGTGGATGACGTGAACCGCCTCACGATCGGCGACTCGACCGGTCGACTGATGCTCGCGCTGCGCAACCCGAACGACATGGGGGAACCCGACCCCAAGCTCTTCGCCGATCTCCCAACCGCATTGCAACCCGTCTCGGTCCGCCCAGGCGAGCCTCGCCGTCCGCCCCTGGAAGGTCTCGACCGCGCACAGGCGGGCCTGACCGCGGCGGACCTTGTGACTGGCGGCAAAGCCGTCGCCGGCCGCCCCGCTTTGGTTGAAGCGCGCAGCGTTTCCGCCGGCGCACGGACAACGCAGCCAAACGCTACCCGCGGGGGCCTTCAAGTCGAAGTCATTCGCGGCGACCGCAGTGAAACCATGAGTTATTGAGTGCCACGCACCTCAACCCTCACGTCCGTCATCCAGGAAAGAAGCCACATGCCCCACACGCCACGCGAACCGTCGTGCAGCCACCCAGGCGCCCCGTCGCTGCTGCGTTCGTCGCTGATCGCCTTGTGTGCACTGGCCCAGGCGGCTTGGCCGCTCACCACCAACGCCGCGGACACCCAGCCCACGCGCACACAACCTCAGCGGCCGCTGGTCCTCAATGCAGGCACGCAACAAGAGCTGCTGATAGACAAGGGCATCGAGCGGATGGCCATCGCCGACGAAACCGTTGCAGCTGTCACCGTCACGCGCAAGACGCCGAGTTCTCCCGCAGCGAGACTGATCATCACCGGCAAGGCGGCGGGGCGGACCACGCTGATGGTTTGGGAAAAGGGAAGCGCTGCCGCTACGACCTATGCCATCGAAGTACGGCGCCGCAGCTCTACGCTTGCCGGGACCATGGACAGCATGACCGCGCACCAGCAGGCTCGCGATACAGCACTGGCCGGCGCAGGCGACAAAGCGGAACTCATCGATCGCTCCGTCGTGAATGTGCGGAGCAACACCGTTCAGGTCGAAGTGAAGGTCGTGGAATTCAATCGGAGCGTCCTCAAGCAGGCAGGCCTGAACATCTTCAGCACGCGCGCCAATTCGAACGGGTTCAGCTTCGGGGTTTTCGGCCCATCGTCGCTCAGCAGTTCGGCCTTCGCACCCAACGGCTCTATAAGCGGCGAGTACGGCAATCCACTGGCACAGGCCTTCAGCCTGCTGTTCAACTTCGGCAAGGCTGGCATCGGCCTGAACGTTGGATTCCTGGAAGGCAACGGCATGGCCCGAGTACTCGCCGAACCCACGCTGGTGGCAATGTCGGGCCAGAGTGCCAGCTTCCTTGCAGGCGGAGAACTGCCCGTGCCCGCTCCGCAAGGTCTGGGCACCACGAGCATCGAATACAAGCCCTTCGGCATCGGCCTCACCGTGACGCCCACCGTGCTGTCCAACGACCGCATCGTGCTCAAAGTGGCACCGGAAGCCAGCGACCTTGACTACACCAACTCGCTCAGCATCGGTGGCGTCGCCGTGCCCGCGATCAGCACCCGGCGCGCCGACACCACGGTGGAACTGGGCGACGGAGAAAGCTTCATCATCGGCGGCCTCGTCAGCCGCACTACCACCTCGAATGTCGACAAGGTCCCGCTCCTTGGCGACCTGCCGATCCTGGGAACATTCTTCCGGCAGAACAAGTACCAGATGAGCGAGAAGGAACTGGTGATCCTGGTCACACCACATCTGGTCAAGCCGATTGCGCGCAACACAGATCTGACGCCTTACCTCCCAGGCGGCGCGGAGCAGCGTGATGGCCCCGTGTGGCGCTCGCACTTCCTAGGCGGTGCGGCCAACACGGCGGTGCCGGGCTTCTCTCGCTGATGGATGGAAGTCGTCTCAACCGCGCATCGCATAACGGCACCATGAACGCCCCACGCGACAACCTTCCGGAAACTGGCAGCGAGACCTACCTGTTCGCGTCAGCCAATGGCAGCCACATCACCTGGCTGACCGACGCCCTGAGCCCCGAAGGCTCTGTCGTTGTTCTGGGCCAGGACACGAAGACGATCGACGAACGCATCTCGTTGCTCGGTCCTGTGGCCGTGTTCATCGACTTCTCGCCCGAACAAGTCGCTGCGGCTAGCGAGCTTCATCAGCGCCTGAAGCGCGACTGGCCGACCTTGCCCGTGCTGGCCGCTGGCGTGTCTTCGCAACCTGCAGCGATGCTCGCCGCCCTTCGCGCCGGCGTGGACGACTTCATCGATATCTCGGCGGCGCCCGATGAGGCCGTGAGCACCCTGCGCGCGCTGCTCGAAAAGCGGCGCTCGCTCCCGGGCGGAATGCGCGGCAGCACGCTGGCATTGCTTGGGGCTCGTGCGGGCCTGGGCGTCACCACGTTGGCCACGAGCCTGGCTCTCACGCTGCACGATCAGCTGGCGCAAGCACCCGCACGCCCGGCGAGCCGCAGTGGGCGCCATGGCGTGGCCCTGCTCGACCTGGGCCTGCCCGCACGCGACGGCCTGCTGTACCTGAACACGCAAAGCGGCTTCAGTTTTGTGGACGGCGTGCGCAACCTGCGGCGCCTCGACCAGACCTTGCTGCACACAGCGCTCGCACATCACACCAGCGGCGTGGCCGTACTCCCGCTGCCGACGAATCTGGCGCAGGTGCGCGAGATCTCGCATGCCGATTCGGTCTCGTTGATCCGACGTCTGGCCGACTTCTTCGATTTCCAGATTGCCGATCTGGGCGGCTTCTCGACCATCGACTTCATCGCCCAGACCGTGCGTGAAGCACAGAACACCTGGGTGGTGTGCGACCAGAGCATCGGCGCCATCGTGTCGACGGCCAACATGCTCAAGGAACTTCGCGCTCGCAACGTCGAGATCGAACGGATGACACTGGTCGTGAACAAGTTCGACGCTCGCGTCGGCCTGTCGGCCAAGGACATCGCCGAACGCCTTGAACTGCCGTTGCAGCATGTGCTGCCCGACCGCAGCACCCAACTGCTCGCCGCCGGTTGCCGCGGCGAAATGCTCGTGCGCACCGCGCGCAACGATCCGTATGCGCAGGCCGTCGGCGGCCTCGCCCGCACCCTGCATCAGGAATACATGTCCGACTCCGGTCAACCGCCTGCCAAGGACCCGCGCTGGGTGGCACTGAAGGCGCAGATCACGGGGCTCTGGAAAAGAGATAACGAAGGCTGATCCATGTCCACTGATATCGAATTTGCCGACGACGACCAGGCATTCATCAACTCCCAGCAGTTCCAGGACATCAAGAGCTGGACGCACGACCACCTGCTCAGCCGCATCGAAGAGCTGGGCGCGGAATTCGGACGTTGGTCGCGTGCGTCGATCCAGCAGTTCGTCGAACTGGAGGTCGACAGCTTCGTTCGTCTGCGCCGTGTGCCGATCAACGACCGCGAGATGCAGCTCATCGCCGATGCGCTGACCAAGGAGCTGGCCGGTTTTGGCCCACTGGAAGACCTGCTCAACGACCCGGCCGTCGAAGACATCCTCATCAACGGCTACCAGAACGTCTATGTGTCGCGGCACGGCATGCTGGAGCGCGAGACCTTGCGTTTCGCGGATTCCGAGCACGTGATGCGCATCGTGCGTCGCATCCTCGCACCGCTGGGGCGCCGGCTCGACGAGTCGAATCCGATGGTCGATGCACGCTTGCCCGACGGCGGACGCATCAACGTCATCATCGAGCCGCTGGCCATCGACGGCCTGTCTGTCTCGATCCGCAAGTTCCGCAAGGAGCCCCTGACTCCCGCAGACCTGGTGAAGCTCGGCACCTTCGATGCTGGCATGGCACAACTGCTCGAGATCGCGGTGCGCGCGCGCTGCAACATCCTCGTGAGCGGCGGCACCAGCTCGGGCAAGACTTCGTTGCTCAACGCACTGGCCAGCTTCATCCCCTCGCGCGAGCGCGTGATCACCATCGAGGACACGGCTGAGCTTTCATTGGGCACCAGCCACGTGGTGCGCCTCGAGAGCCGCCCCGGTGGCTTCGACGGCACCGGCGTGGTGTCGATCCGCGATCTGCTGCGCAACAGCCTGCGCATGCGGCCGGACCGGATCATCGTCGGCGAAGTGCGCGGCGCCGAAGTCATCGAAATGCTGCAGGCCATGAACACCGGGCATGAAGGCTCGATGGGCACCATCCACGCGAGCTCGCCGCGTGAGTGCCTGTACCGCCTGGAAATGCTCTCCGGCTTTGCGGGCTATCAAGGCAGCGAGGTCAGCCTGCGCCGGCAGATTGCCAACGCCATCGACTTCATCGTGCAGATCGGCCGCCTCTCCAACGGACAACGGCGCATCATTTCGCTCAGCGAAGTCACCGGTGTGAACGACAACGTGGTGGCGATGCAGGAGCTGTATCGCTACGAACCAGTGGTGTCCCCGGACGGTGAAGAACGCGACCGCTGGGTCTCGCTCGGCATCGCACCGCATTCGCCGAAGATCACGCGCTTCCGCCAATCGATGGCGCGCGCGCAAAGCGGAGAAGGCCGTGCGTGAAGCACTGCTCATCGTGACCTGCATCGCGCTGCTGCTGGCAGCTGGCGGACTCTTGCTCTGGCAATGGGCAAGAAGCCGCCAGACCCGCCAGGCGACCGGGCGTCACCTTGAGCAGCAAATTCTGGCGAGCAGCGCCGATGCGGTGCCGTCCGTTGCGAATGTGCCGATGCCGTTGCGCGTTGCGCCGTCGGAGAGCTTCATTCCTGGCATCACTTCGGACCCTTGGCTCAACACCGAGGCAACCACCGGCACGCCTGCCCGCAAGGGCTTGATGGAAGCGATCTTGCCCGAGTGGCTGCTTGGCGCTGTTTCGCCCAAGGTCGCCACACTCGCCGTGGTCGGCATCGTCGTGCTGTGCCTTTTGACCGGACTCCTCGGCGGTGGAATCGCCGCGGCGGGCGTGTTGCTCCTGCTCGTCCTGGTTTCGATCTTCGCTGTATGGCTCCGACTTCAGAAAGTTCGCCGTCAGTTGATCAGCCAGCTCCCCGGATACATCGACGCGATGGTGCGCCTGATCACCATCGGCAACTCCACGCAAGCAGCGTTTCAACTCGCGATTGCCACGACGCAGGAGCCTCTGCGTGGGCACATGGACCGGTCCTCAGCCTTGGTCCGTGCGGGAGTGGATCTCGACCGTGCGGTGCACCAGACAGCGACCAATGTGCGTGTGGAAGAAATGTTCCTTCTGGCGTCCATCCTGGGACTCGGCGTGCGCTACGGTGGTCGTGCCGACCTGCTGCTTGAACGGGTTGCCAACTTCATGCGCGACCGCGAGCAGGCGGAACATGAACTGATCGCGATGTCTTCCGAAACGCGGCTGTCCGCCTGGATCCTGGGCCTTCTTCCCCTGGGCGTGGCCTCCGTCCTGATCCTGACCAACCCCGGATTCCTCGTGAGCATGTGGAACGACGAAACCGGACGGATATTGATCTTCTCATCGATCGGCCTGCAACTGCTGGGCGCCTTCCTCCTGTATCGACTGGCGAAACTGGCATGAGCTTCACCCCCAATCAGCTGGCCACCATCAGCCTCGTGCTCCTTGCACTGGGCTTGATGATCGCGGCCGGTGCGCTGATCGCGATGGAACTTCGCCGCAGCCGGAGTGGCCAGGTAATCGGCCGCGCGCTCCGCCGAGACACGACCACTCAAATCAATCTCACGACCCCTCTGGAGGCCGATGCGGAACTCGGTGCACCATTGCACGCCGACATTGAGCTTCCCTTTCATTGGCTCGATTCACGGATCGGGCGGGCCCTCGTCGCCGATGAAGACCGCCGACTGATCGACCAGTGCGGATTTGCGTCCAAGCGAGCGCAATTGATCTTCCTGGTCACACGCCTTTTGCTTGCGTTTCTTTTGCCAGTGGTCATCTACGTCGTCTGCCAGATCTACTTGGCGGAACGCTCCATTTTCGTGGCCCTTGTTGCCGCGTTCGTGATCGGATTCATGACACCGAAATGGGTACTCAGGCGCATCGCCACCGGCCGGCGCGAGCGGATTGCACGTGAACTCCCGCTCTTTATCGACCTGTTGAAGCTCCTGCAAGGCGTGGGCCTCAGCCTCGACCAGAGTCTTCAGATCATGGCCGACGATTTCTCGCACGTTTTGCGTGTGCTCGGCTACGAACTGACGCTGGCCAACCGGCAATACAGCCAAGGACGAACACGCGAGCATTCGCTTCATCGCCTTGCCACCCTTCATGGCAGCGAGGATCTGCGTGGTCTGGTCTCACTGCTTGTTCAGGTGGATCGCCATGGCGGTGCGGTGCAAGAGCCTCTGCGCATCTTCGGCGAGCGGCTGCGCGAGCGGCGTCAGTCGGAGATGAAGGCGCGCATCGGGAAGATCACCGTGAAGATGACCGCGGTCATGGTGGTCACGCTGCTGCCAGCGCTCGTCATCGTGACCGCGGGTCCCGGCTTTATCGCCATCTTCCGCGCGTTGGGAGCGACTTCACAATGAACATCCATCTCTTGGGGAACAGGCTGCTGCGCGCGCAAGGTCGCATCGCGGCACACACGGGGTCGTGCTTGATGGCATTAGCGATCGTTGGCTGCGCCACCCCAAAGGACCAATATGCGGCGAGCGCCGATGCCCAGCAACGCATGGCAGCAGAAGCCGCTGCGGATACCAAAGCGGGCACCTCCGTCGACACGAAGGAAACCTATCTCAAGCTCGTTGACCAGATGCAGCGCGAAAACCTGTGGTTCGCCTCGCTGGCGCACATCGATGCCCTCGAGCAGCGTTGGGGAGTCTCACCTGAATCCACGCGCCTGCGCGCCGACGCCTTGCGGCAAACAGGGCAAGCCGCCCAAAGCGAAACGGCCTACAAACGCCTGATGGGCACGCCCCTCGAAGGTGCCGGCTATCGCGGGCTGGGGCTTCTGGCTGGCGGACGTGGCAACTACCCTGAGGCCGTGCAGCTTCTGAAACAAGCTCAGCGCCGTGCGCCAACGGATGCGCTGCTGCTGAGTGATCTGGGCTACGCACAGCTGCGTGCGGGCTCGACCGAAGAAGCCCGGTTGCCGCTGATGCAGGCACTGCAGCTCCGCCCGGACAGTACACAAGCCCAGGCCAATCTCGCGCTGTACCTCGAACTCACGAATCAGCAAGAGCAAGCGGCGGCCATGATGGATGCGAATCGGATGTCTCCCGCTGCGCGTTCGGAGATCAGAGAGGCCGCTCGGCAGCTCCGTGCAGGAGGCTCCACGACGCCTGCAGTGTTCAGTTCCGAAGCGCCCGTGCACGACGAAGCCGCCGCTCCACTCGCACTCAAGGCGTCGCGCTGGTCCACCCTGACCGGTGTGCGCACCGCCATTCAGTCGAATCCCGCTGCAACAAGCGCCGCCTCGACACCTTTGATGCCGACAACGACGCCACGAGGTACACCATGAAAAAAGAACGCAACACCACTTTTCGCACCCTGCCGCTGTGCGGTTGGGTCATTGCCCTTCTTGCCTCTTCGTCGATGGCCATGGCGCAAAGCGCGACGGCGCCAGAACCTGCCGCTGTTTCCACAGCCGGAGCCACTCAAGCCACGGCCCAGACCTCGCCATCTCCGAACGACGCTACAGACGCCGAAGCAATTGGCGATGCACCGCTGCAAGTGGGCGATGCCACCCAAGGCTTGCTTGCCTGGCAGCGCAGTGGTGACATCGCATCCAAAACGACGCGCCCGATTGCAGGCAACGTCGCGCACCGAAGCTATGAACGCTATTTGAAGAGCTTCGAGTTTCCGATTCCAGAGCGGATGAGTTCGACGGTGAAGACTTCCTCTGGAGGCGGCGGTAGCGGCAGCGGCAAGTAGGCCGTCACGCTGCCTGCCTCATTCAGCCTTCGCAGTACGCCCCATGAAAGCGACCCGAACTCTCTCCACACCGCGCCAACAGCGCGGCGTGTATGCGATCGAGTTCGCGATGGTGTTCATGATCTTTTTCAGCATTCTTTATGCGGTCATCTGCTACGGCATGCTGTTTGCATTTCGACTTGGGTTGCAGAACGCTGCGGAAGATGGGGCGCGAGCGGCGCTGCAGTATCAGAGCAGCGTGGAGAAACGTCGAACACATGCAAAAGAAACAGCGACCGCACAAATCGGCTGGATGCCGTCTGTGGTCACAGTGAATGTGTCGGCACAAATTTGTTCGGCGAAAGAGGATAAATGCACGACCGCCGCGCCTTATGTGTGCGGAATCACGTGGAGTCACCGCTGTCAGGTCACCGTCCTTGTTCAAGCAAGCAATTTGAATTTGCTTTTGCCTCCACTGCCTAGTTTCGCGCTACCCGCCCAGATCGCTGGCAGCGCCAGCATGCTGCTTGACATGAGGTCCGAGCCATGAGGGCGGTCTTGTACCGAACGCGTCATGCACGACGCAAGCAGCGTGGTGTCGCAGCTATCGAGTTCGCTCTTGTCTTCATGCTGCTATTTCTCGTGATGTACGCGCTAGCGACTTTCGGTGCGGCGCTCTATATCCAGCAAGCCGTTTCGCGCGCTGCCGAAGACGGCGCCCGTGCAGCAGGACTCTTGCCCCACCCTCCAGATGCGGTCAGTGTCAAGGAGGCGGTCGTCGAGTCTTTGGCTCGCTCGCTCGTCGTTCCCACTTCGGCGAACGCAGACACGGCCAGCCGGAAGAGCTGGATCGCTGGCCACGTCACCATCGAGCCTTGTACGGCTGCAGCAGGTGCGACCAGTTGTGTGGTGACCATTACCTACCCCTACACGGGTGACGCCCGCATCCTTCCCTCGATGCCGCTGCTAGATGCCAGCGATTGGATCGAGCAACTGAGAAGCAGCGCCACCACGGCGCTCCGGACATCGTGAGAGCCCAACAGAAATGACCACAGGACTCACCCGTGCCACCAGTGGCGTGCGCAACCAGCAACGTCATCGAGGTTCGATCCTGATCAACATGGCCATCGCGGTGAGCCTGATCGTCATTACGCTCATCGGAACCGAGTTGGGCTATCTCTTTTTCGTGAAGAGAGAAATACAAAAGGCAGCCGACTTGGCGGCGCTCGCTGGCGCCCAGAAAATATCGAGTGCAGATGGATGCGCAGATGCGAAGACTGCGGCCAAGCTCAGCGCCAACGGAGTAAGCACCACCGACCCAAACAGAAATCTTCCCTCGATGTTCTCTTTGGTCGATGCAGATATCGAATGTGGTCGATGGTCTCCCGACAACAAAGATACCGTCGATCATTTCAAGATCGCGACAACCAGTCTTAACGCCATTCGCGTCACGCTCAGCAGAGCTCCGATTGCTCTCCTGCCTTTTTTTGAAGCAGACAGAACGATCCAGAGCAAAGCGATAGCTGTGAACGACCCAATTGCTGGGTTCTCTCTTGGGACTGGCGTTGCCAGCCTCAACGAAGGGGTTCTCAATCAACTCTTGAGTGCCTTACTTGGCACCAAAAATCAAATAGCCCTCGATCTGGTGAGCTACAAAGGCTTGGCGACAGGTTCAATTCGGCTTCTCGATTTGATTTCTGTCATGCCTAACATCGGCACCGTCAAGGAACTCTTGGATACGCGCATCCAACTGAAGGATTTCATGCTGCTCATGGTCAAGGCGCTTGGCACAACCAATGCCGCTGCAGTAGAAGCTCTCAACGGAATTATTTTGGCGCAAGTGCGATCAGCAGAAATCAAAGTTGGCGACTTGATCAAAGTGACGACCCCCTCTCTTGAAGGAGCGGCGGACGCGAGCGTCAATGTTCTGGAACTATTGATGGTCACGGCACAGATAGCCAACGGAACGAATGCGGCCAAACTTGACACGGGGATCGATCTCGGCGCGCTCGCGAAGGTAGATCTGCAACTGGTTGTCGTCGAACCACCGTCCATCGCGATAGGACAAGCGGGCAAAGACAGCAACGGGAAATGGAAAACCCAGGCGCATTCTGCAGCTATCAGATTGTTTCTCGATGCAAGAATTCTCGACACGAGCAAGATCCCTCTTGTCGGCCTCCTTACAGACATTAAATTGATCCACCTTCCCCTGTATGTCGAAGTGGCCCCTGGTCAAGCTTGGTTGACCGACATTCAATGCAATATCCCTCGCAAAGACTCACAGGTCACCATCGCTTCTCAACCTGGTGTCGTCAGTGTCTGCATTGCGGACGAAATGGACACTCAGATGACCAACTTAGAGACTCCCCCTAATTGCTCAGCGCCTGCGACGATTAGTAAGGTTTCAGTCCTAACCATCCCTATTCTTGAGGTTAAGGCAACCGTTCCTCTTCCAGCCACGGTACCGCTTCAGAGCTCTGCGTCAATGCACTTTGACGGAGTCATCGGCAATGCAGACGACATCCAGCGCAGTACCTCCAATGGAGTGGGGTCCGTGCTTTCAACCGCCGTAGGGGGATTGACGAGCGGCCTAAGTCTGAAGGCTTGCCTCCTCTCCATTTTCTGCTTGCCTACAACCGAACTAAAAAGTTTGCTCAACACGCTCAACACCGCTGTGATCACGCCGCTTCTCGGGCTTCTCGACCTCGTCATTCAACCGTTGCTTGGCCTGCTTGGCGTGCAGTTGGGCTACAGCGATGTCCATCACCAATCTCTCACATGCGGTGACTCGAAGCTTGTTTACTAGCGATTTTTCTTCTTGCGCTTCCTCGATACATGACCGCCCCTAGCTTCGACGAACTCGACCTCTTTGTCTGGGAAGGCAAAGCCGACATCCTCGACCGCATTGCGCGGTGCATGGCGAGCTTCGACGTGGAAGTCATCCGGGCCGATGGCCTGCCGCCGCCTTCGCAGGACCGTGGTGTCGCGCTGCGCCCTTCCGTCGCGATCATCAGCGTCACTGTCATCGATGGCGGCGGGTTGCCGCACGCGACCGAGCTGCTGCAAGGCATGCCGGTGATCTGGGTCGCTGCGGCATCGCGCGAGCGCGATTCGCGCACGTATCCGCCTGAGTACCTGCACGTTCTGCCCTACGACTTCACCTGCGCCGAGCTGCGCACGATGGTGGCCAAGCTGGTTCGGCAGCTGCGCGCGCGCGATGTCGCGCCGCAGGCACCCGACATGCTGGTGGCGCATTCCGATGCGATGAAAGGGCTGCTCGCCGAAGTGGGCGCCTTTGCGGACTGCAACCACCCGGTGCTGGTGCGCGGCGAGACCGGGGTCGGCAAGGAGCGCATAGCGCAGCAGCTTCACATCGGGCACCAGCAGTACGGCAAGGGCGCGTTCGTGGCGGTGAACTGCGGCGCGATTCCCGATGGGCTGTTCGAGTCGCTGTTCTTCGGCCATACCAAGGGCTCGTTCACCGGCGCCGTGCATGCGCACCGCGGGTACTTCGAGCAAGCGACGGGGGGCACGTTGTTCCTCGATGAGATCGGTGACTTGCCGCGCTACCAGCAGGTGAAGTTGCTGCGCGTGCTCGAAGACAGTGCGGTCACGCGGCTGGGGGCGACGTCGCCGATTCGCGTCGACTTCCGGCTCGTGGCGGCGACGAATCGCAACCTGCGCGAGATGGTGGCGAGTGGCGAGTTTCGTGCCGATCTGTTCTACCGGCTTGCGGTCATCGAGCTGCATGTGCCGAGCCTCGAAGAGCGTGGCGAGATCGACAAGATCGCGATCTTCAAGGCGCTGCTGACGAACGTGTTGGGCGACGAGCTCGAAGCCTTGGGCGAGACGCCGCACTGGCTCAGCGATGCGGTGGCCGAAACCTACTTTCCGGGCAACGTGCGGCAGTTGCGCAATCTTGCGGAGCGCGTGGGCGTGATCGCGCGGCAGTTGCACGCCTGGGACCAGAACCTGATCCAGCGCGCGATCGCACTCACGCGCGGCACGCCGGCACCGGCTGCGCTGGTCACCGACCGCAACGGCAACGGTGTGGCACTCGATGCAAACGGTGATCGCAAGGGCTGGAACAGCGGCGAGCGCAACCGCATCATCGCGGCGCTCGAGATCAACGACTGGAAGCGCCAGGACACGGCGCAGCATCTCGGCATCAGCCGCAAGGTGCTGTGGGAAAAGATGCGCAAGTACCAGATCCTCGACGGCGAACCCGGCATTCCCGAAGAGACCTGATTGGCTCGCCCTCGAGCTGCGCGGCACTTCGTGTCCGCTTCTTCTTTCCCCAACAGAGGCAACACCTGAGGCCCGGCGAAGCCGGTTCCTCGGTGTTTCACGAAAGGGCTTCGCTCTCGCTTGCCTCGTGGGTCAGTTGATTCCGAGGCGCGTCGTCCGGCGCAGCGGCGGGTTCGCCATCGCCGCGCCCGGCGCGCGATCGACCAGCGGTTCGCTCGCGCAGGCCGTGTTGCTCGAGATGCACAGCGCGCCCAGCAGGCCGTCTTCGGTCAAGACGTTGCGGCTCGGGGGGCCGAAGATGCGGTCGATCCAGTTGTTGACGCCGATGGGGTCGATGCGCAGTTCGCCGGTGGTGCGCGCCAGGCGCAGTTCCGAAATGCGCAGATCGAACACGCCGTCGATGTAGTCGAACAGCAGCGTGTAGTAGTCGAGCTGGGCATCGAGCACCTGGGGCAGGGTCTCGCGGCCGAACTCCATGAGGCGGCGGCGGCCGCGGAAGGCCTGGCCCGAGGTGCTGACGGCTTCCATCAACTGGCGCTCGCGTTCGCGGCCGGCCACGGTGCGGGACCACGACGACGCGGTGAGCTCCATCAGGTTGAGCTTCACGCCCTCCATCTTGGCTTCCTGGTTCGCAACTTCGGCCAGCGCGCCCTTGAGTTTGAGCTGGCGGTCGAAGCCGTTGCCGAAGTTCCAGTTCAATTCAAACGCGGCGCGTGTCGGGTCTTGCGGTGACACGCCGCGCGGGTCTTTGCTCTTCACGACGACGGCGTCGAGCGTGGGGTACAGGCCGGCTTCCGTCTGGTCGACCAGCGCACGCGCACGCGCCACGCGGCCCTGGGCTTCGGCCAGTTCGGTGCTGCGCGCTTCGGCGCGGCGCAGCGCTTCTTCCTGCGAACCGATGCGCCAGTGCGACGGCGCAGCGAGCACGGGCAGCGATTCGGGGGCGGGCGAGAACTTGAAGTAGTTGCGAAACTTGGCCAGTGCCTCGTCGCGCTGGGCCTCGAAGTCGGACTCGCGCGCGGCGACGAGGGCGCGGCGCGAGGCGGCCATGTTGAGGTCGTTGTCGCCGCTCACGCCGAGGGCCACGCGGCGCGCCTCGGCCTTCGACAGGTCGGCCACGACTTCGGTGGCGCGGTGCGCGATCTGCTTTTTCAGGTCGAAGCGCTGCACCTGCAGGTAGGCGGTGAGCGCATCGAGCACCACTTTCTGCGAGGTGGTGACCACGGCTTCGTCGTCGGCCTGGTTGCCGAGCTCGGCGGCGCGCTGTGCAGCGCTCATGGCGCCGCCGTCGATCAGGCTCACGCGCGCTTCGGCGGTGAGCACGGTGTAGTTCTCGCTCTTCGCGTCCTTGGCACCGCTGCTGTAGGTGCCCGATGACGTGCCGACCTTGAAGCGCGGGTAGCGCGCCATGCGGGCCGCGTCAACGCCGAAGCTGCTGGTGTTGGCCGCGGCCTGCGCGGTCAGAACTTCGGGGTATTCCTGCGACAGCGCAATGAGCGCCTGCTTCACGCGCTGTGCGTAGCTCGCAGCGCCGAGGGACGGTGGCGACAGCCGGCGCGACAGTGCGAGCGACGCGGGCGGCCCCTCCGGCTCGGAGGCTTGGGCGTAGGCGGTGGGCGGCAGCGCCATGCTGACGCACAAGGTCGCGCAGAGCACACCCGGGGCGATGCGCGCGCGCCGGCCCGGCAACACGGGCTTGCTCATGGTTCGCGGAAGGCTTCGCGCCGCAGTTTGAGCACAGGCCGCAGGATGTACCAGATGAACGGATCGGTTCCCACGCGCAGATCGACTTCGGCCTCCATGCCGGCGGTGACGCGGTTTTCTGGTCGCCCCACGTGCGACTGCGACATGCTGATGAGCAGCCGGTAGTACGGCGTGCCGTTGGCAATGGCGGCGTCGCGGTCGGCGTCGGCCGCCACGAGCTTGACCTTGCCGTCGACGGCGCCGTAGCGCAGGTAGTCGTAGGCGGTGATCTTCACGCGCGCCAGCTGGTCCACTTCGACAAAACCGCGGTCGTTCGGGTTGAGGCGCGCCTCGACCATGATCTCGTCCTCGTCGGGCACCACTTCCAAGATGGCTTCGCCGGGCTTCACGACCCAGCCGGCGCTGGAGCTGCGCAGGCCCTTCACGATGCCGTCGGCCGGCGCCTTGACGACGGTGCGCGAGCGTTGGGTGCGGGCGCGTGCGAGGTCTTCGCTCAGGCTGGCGAACTGGCGTTCGACCGTGGCAAGTTCGTCCGATGCGCGGCGGCGGTAGCGGCCTTCGGCCTCGGCCATCTTGGCCTGCGCCTCGGTGATGGCGGCCTGCGCCGAGATGATGCCCTGGCGCGCGACGGCAAGTTCGCTGCGCACGCCTTCGGCCTGGCGGCGCTTCTCGAGCACCTCGACCTGGCCGACGAGTTTTTCGCTGAGCAGCTGCTCCGAAATTTCCTGCTCTTTCTGCATCAGCGCGAGCCGGTCGGCCAGGCCCTTGGCCTTGGCCTGCTGCTCGAGCTGCTTGCTGCGCGCCTGTTCCAGGGCGGACACGGCGCCGGCCATGACGCCGCGCTGTTCGAGCGCGCGCGCCTGGTAGGCACCGACCTCGCCTTCGAGCACGGCTTCGTCGATCTCTGCATCGAACGAATCGCGCTTGAGCGGCTGGCCGCGGCTCTCGGCGATGAGGCGCACGCGGGTGGCCTGCGTGGCGGCATAACGCGCGGTGAGCTCTTCGAAGTTCAGGCCGCTGCCGCCCAGGTCGATCTCGACGAGCGACTGGCCCTGCTTGACCTTGTCGCCGTCTTTCACGAGCACGTTGCTGACGATGCCGCCTTCCAGGTGCTGGATCGACTTCACACGGTCGGAGGGGATCACGCGGCCCGGCGCGACAACGACGGTTTCCATCGGAAAGCCGAGCCCCACCGCCGCCAGCACCGCGACCGCGCCGCCGATGATCCACTGGCGCCGGCGGCCTTGCGGCGTGGTCTGCGCCGCCTGTTTCTCGCTCTCGCCCTGAAGCACCTGCGGCAAGTCTGGTTTCAAAATCCCGTACCCCTGTCTCTGTCTGTCAGTCGGTCAATCGATCAATCAAGCACGCAAGTCGCTCACGCCATCGAGCGCGACGCGGTGGGGACGCCGGCATTGCTGCTGCCGTCCTCGCTGTCGCCCAGCGCCACCAGCGGCTTCTTCACGCCGAAGAGCTTGGGCACCATGACGGCGGCCGAGCCGATTTCCACGTTGCCCTGGCCGGTGACGTGATAGACGGTGGTGGCCGCCGACACGATGCGCAGCGAGTGCGTGACCACGACCACGGTGCGCACCTTGGCCACCGCGAGCATGGTCGCGAGCAGGTTGCGCTCGCTCTGAAAGTCGAGGTCGTTGCTGGGCTCGTCGAGCACCAGCACCGAGGGCTTGCGAAGGAAGCTCATGGCGAGCGCGAGCTTGCGCCGCTCGCCCACCGAGAAGCCGGTGCCGCCCTCGCCCACCACGGTGCGGTAGCCGTCGGGCAGGCGCGAAATGAAGTCGTGCGCGCCCGAGAGCTTGCAGGCCGCGACGATCTGCTCGTCGCTCTGGCCCGGTGCGCCGCGGCGCATGGTGTCGACCAGCGGGCCGCCGAACCAGTACACCTCTTGCGAGAGATAGCTGATCCAGCGCGACAGCTCTTCGCGGCCGAACTGCGACAGGTCGTACTCGCCAATGCTCACCACGCCGTGCGTGGGCGTGTACAGGCCCGACAGCAGCTTCACGAGCGTCGACTTGCCCGCGCCGTTGCGCCCGACGATCACATGCAGGCCGCCGGGGCCGATGTCGAGGTCGACGTTTTCGAGCACAGGCTGCGGTGCGTCTTCGGTGAAGCTGAAGCTCACGTCCTTCAGCGTGACGCGGCCCAGCGGCTGCGGCAGCGCCATGCCGGTGGGCGCTTTCTCGACCGGTTCGCCGAGCACGGTCTCCAGGCGCTTGGCGGCTTCTTTGGCAGTAGCGAGTGCGCGCCAGTTCGACACCAGCCCGGCCACCGGCTGCAGCGCCTTCAGCGCAAGCATGTTGGAGGCGACGAGGCCGCCCACCGTCATCCACTGCTGCATGACGGCGATGGCGCCGACGGTGACGACGATCACCGAGAACACGGTGAGCAGCACGGTGGTGCCGTCGCGTGCGGTTTCGATCTGGCCGTTCTTGCCGAAGCTCTCGCTGAGCCAGGCGTTGTAGGTCTGCTGCCAGACGTCGATGGTCGGGCCGTCGTTCGACTGCGCCTTGAGCGTCTCGCGCGCATGGCAGATCTCGGAGGTGATGCGGTCCAGGCCGCGCCCGCGCAGCACTTCTTCGACGCGGCCGGCGCGCACTTCGTCGGCCCACCACCAGGCCAGGAACGACATGATGGCCAGGAAGGCCGCCACCACGGGCAGCACCGGCAGCGCGACGATGCCGATCACGATCAGCGCAAAGATCGCCATCGGCAGGTCGAAGATCGATTGCGCGAGCCCGCCGGTGACGGTGCCGCGCACCGCGCCCACATCGCGAAAGAACAGCTGCCAGGACGAGGCCGGCCGCGCCTCGAGCGCGCGCAGCGGGCGCCCGAGCATGGAGTGCAGCAGCGCGCCCGACACGCCGTGGTCGACGGTGGCGCCCGCGTTGCGCAGCAGGCGCGAACGCCGCGTGCGCAGCCAGAACTCGATGCACAGGAAGAACAGGATGCCGCACACCAGCGCAGCGAGCGTGGAAACGCCGCTGCGCGAGAGCACGCGGTCATACACCTGGAGCAGGAAGATGGAAGGCAGCAGCCCGAACAGGCTGATGGGCAGCGACAACCAGGCCGCGCTCTTGACGAGGGGGTAGGCCGCGCGAAACGCATCGTTCAGCGCACCGGCATACGGACTGGCGCCGGGAACGTCCGGCCTGTCGGCAACCAGCTGGCTGGGCAAGAGGAACTTGATCATGGGAAAAGACCGATCCGTCGGGCAACGACGCCGGCCCCATTATCAACTGTTACCCGATCGTTACAAGGCAGAAATTCGCCTCTGACGCCTCTCAGCATCGGTGTGCGCGAACCTGCGCCGGACCGGTCGCTTGCGCACCGTGCGTTCCGTGCGGCGCGGTGTTTTCCCTGAGCGTGCAATTCATTGTTTTTTGGGTAGACGAATGGGTAGCGCTGCGGCTGGACGTAGACGGCAGGTTGTCGGCAAACGCGAGTGCGATGTTGGCGCACAGCAGCATCAGCAGCACCCAGGCGCACAGCAGCTGGAGCCAGCCCAGCCACCAGCGCCGCGGCGGCACCTCGGGTTCGGAGTCATAGGGAATGTGGACCAACGCGTTCCATCTCATGGCAGTGCTTTCAGAACCCGGGCGAGCCGGGAAAGACCGACACCGGCGGAGCTTTTGGCCAGCACCCAGTCGCCTGGTTGCAGCAGCCCGCCGAGTGCGGTGGAGAGGTCGGACACATCGACAAACCAATGGGAGCGGACCTTGGTGCGGATGCGCGTGTGAAGCGCCCGCATCAAGGGTCCGCAAAGGAGCACGCGGTCAGGTTGCGACGCCAGCAACTCGGCCTCCAAGTCGAGGTGATGGCGTTGCGCCGCGGGCCCCAGCTCCTGCATGTCGCCCAGAATGGCCACCCGGCGCGCAGGCTCGCAGGGGGCTTGTGACAGCAACTCAAGCGCCGCCCGCATCGAACTCGGGTTGGCGTCGTAGGTTTCATCGATCAGCTTGAAGCTTCCGCCGCCGATGTGAATGGTGTGCAGCGCACCGCGTCCGCCCGGCGGCTCGAAGTGCGCAAAGGGTTCGACGGCAGCGGCCAGCGGCAGGCGCAGCGCCTGCAGCGCGGCCAGCGCGGCCACGGCGCTGGCGCCCATGTGGCGGCCCGGCGCGTTCAGGCGCAGCTGAAAGGGCTCGCCCGCCACCTCGGCCTGCACCTCGCCGTGGTCGAAGGCGAGCAGGCGCACGTCGGCGTCCTTGTGCTCGCCGTAGGTCACGATCTGCAACTGATGCGCCATGGCCGCTTCGGCAAAGGTGGCGAACTCGGGCATGTCGCGGTTGAGCACCACGCGGTCGCCCGCGGCCATGGCCTGGAACATGCGGCAGTCGAGCCGCGCGGCAGCCTCCGACGGGCCGCGGTGCTTCTGCGATGCGGCCGAGATGCCCGTCACCACGATGAGCGACGGCCGCATGAGCTGCGCCGATGCGGGCATGTGCGAGGTACCCATCTCGAGCACCCAGTAGGCGGCGTGGCGCGGCATGCAGGTGAGGTTCCACGCAATGCCCGACGGCAGGCTGATGCTGCCTTCGGGCTGCGCCACTTCGCCCCACACGGTGAGCGCGCCGGCCAGCATGGCGGCCACGGTGCTGCTGCCCGCGCCGCTGCCGAGCACGCCGCACACGCGGCCGGTGAACTGGGTGCGCGCATGGTCGCCGAGCTCGAGCACGGCCTGCAGCACGTTGGCCACCTGCAGCACGGGCACGCGCTTGTCCAGGTGCGGCTTGGGGTCGGTGCACAGCACGGCCGCGGCCGGCTGCAGCACGCCCTTGAGCGTGACGGCGGCCAGCGGTGTCTTCGAGGGCCGGGCCTGGTGTTCGAACACGACGCGGCCCTTGCGCATGAAGGTGCGCTGGGTCACGCCGGTGGCGCGCCAGCCGTCTTCGGGCTTGACGACCCATTCGCCGCCGGTGACGCGCGCCATCTCGCCGGCGGTCCAGACCGCGCCGTCGTCGCGCACGCCACCGCCGCCCCCACTGCCGCCGCTTCCGGGGCCGGGGCCGCCGGGCTGGCTGCGCCGGTCCAGCAGGTAGCGGTGGTAGGCCGCAAAGCCCGTCACGTACTGCTCGACATCGTCGATGCGCACGCGGAACGAGTGGTGCCGCACGAAGAAGGCGCCGACGACCGTGGACGGCCGGCGAAAGTACATCGCCATCTCGGGCCAGAAGAAGCCGTTGAGCAGGTAGTGCGCGCGGTAGTCGAGCGCGCGGTAGAACTTCTCGGTGTCCAGCTCGTCGAGCAGGTGCCGCATGGCGGGCATGCTTTCGAGCCGCTGCAGCATCTGCTGCGCCGCCAGCATGAGGCTGAGCAGCGTGGGAAAGGTGGTCTTGCGGTCGAGCACGAAGTCGAGGTAGCCCGCCACGTTCTGCAGCCCGAAGCGGAAGTAGCGCTCTTGCGGGCTCCACTGCGTGAGCTCGTTCACGCAGCCGCTGAGCCAGTGGTCGTGCGACTGCCAGTGCTGGCTCGCAATGAAATGGTCGAAGGCTTTCTCGACCGAGGCCAGCCAGCGCGGATCGCGCGTGAGGCCGTACAGGCGCATGAGCCCGAAGGCCGCCTCGCCGTCGTAGAAGATGACGCGCGAAGCCTGCTTGAGCGTGAGGTCGGCCGCATGCAGCACGTGGTCGAAGCGCCCGCTGGCCGGGTCTTGCAGCGCCACGATGCCCAGGGCGAGCTTCTCGAGCAGCGGCAGCCAGTGGCGCGTTTCCATCAGCTCGCAGTAGCGCACGAGCATGCGCACGCAGGCCGCGTTGCCGCCCAGGCGGATCTCGCCGCCGGTGTCGACGAGGTACGCCACTTCGCGGCCGTCGGGCAGCGTGTAGTCGCGGATCAGCGCGTCGGTGAGGTGGTCGATGGCGCGGTCGATGGCCGCGCGCAGCGTGTCGTCGCGCGTGAGCTCCCAGGCCTCGAGCATGGCGTGCACGGTGCCCGCGTGGCGCATCGCGTCGTAGGTCGGAATGCGGCGGTCGAAGCACGGAAAGTAGCCGTACACGAACAGGCCGTCGCTCTGCATCTGGCGCGCCAGGTACGACGAGCCGCTGCGCACGAGCTCGAGCACCGACTGCGGGTTGAGCGCCGGCAGCTGGCGGCGGCCCGCGTCGAGCCCCGTGCCCACGAGCTTGTGCACCACGCCGTCGGGCTGGCAGAACACGCCGACCGTGGCCAGCAGGTACACCGTGCGCTCCGACGATTCTTCCAGCGGCAGCGTGCGCTCGAAGCGGGCCTGCGCATAGACGTCGAAGTTGCGCACGTTCACCACCGAATGCGCGATGGTCGAATCGCCGCACAGCATGGCGTTGGCGTTGAGTTCCTGCTCGGTGAAGGCAAAGCCGAAGTCCTGGTCGAAGGCCAGGCCGAGCCGGAAGTAGTTGCGCTTGACGGCGGTGAGCTGGGTCTTGAACTGCGTCCAGTCCATGGGGCTGGCGCCCTCGACCCAGTCGATGCGCAGCCAGGGCGAGACGATGCCGCGCTCGCGCACCCATCGCTCGACGAGGTCGGCGCCTTCGCGCCAGGCGGTTTCGAAGTCGTCGGCCCGTGCATGCACGACGTGTGCACGCTGGGCGCCGTCGCTCACCGAGAAGAAGAGCGTGAAGGCCGGGTACGGTGCGGGCAGTGCCGCGCACACGGACACCAGGCGCTCGTGGCAGGCGTGGAGCTGGTCTGAGAAGGACATCATTCGGCTCCGGTCGAATGCGAGCGGCGACCGGTCGCGTCCGTCATCTGCTCTCGCTTGGACGACGTGATCGCGAACCGGGCACTGCCCTCGGAATCATCGCGTGGACCCGGTTCAGCGGTAGCTGAATTCGGCGCGGCGATTGAGCTGATGGCCCTCCTCGGTGGTGGCAAGCGATGCGGGCTTTTCAATGCCCCAGCTGACGGCTTCGATGCGTTCGGCCGGCACACCCATCTGCGTGAGCATGCGTTGCACGGACTCGGCACGGCGCTGGCCGAGCGCGAGGTTGTACTCGCGGCCGCCGCGCAGGTCGGTGTTGCCTTCGATGACCACGCGGCTCGCCGGCCGGTTGCGCATGTAGCCCGCGTGCGCCTCGACGATGCTGCGGTCGCCGGCCCTGACGTCGTATTTGTCGAAGTCGAAGTAGACGATCTTGGCCGGTGTGTTCTGCGGCGGCGGTGGGGGTGCCGGCTCCGGCTTGGGCACTTCGCGCACGCTCTTGTTGGAGTAGTAGTAGGTCGCGTCGTCGCGACCGCCCTTGGGAGGCACAACGCACCCAACGAGGCTTGCGCTCATTGCCACGAGGGCCAGTATCCGGAAATTCTTGTTCATGACGGTCCTTTCGCGGGACAGGCCGCTGGCGGCCTGTCCCTGTCTGCTTGCTATCGAGGTTTCCCTTCCTCTCCTTCGTCGTATCCCTTGGATCAGCCCAGCAGGCCGTGCAGGATGTTGGTCACGGGGGCCAGGGCACCGCCGGTCGGGCTCTGGTCGACCAGGCTGGAGATCGGGGCGAGCACGTTGTCGAGCACCGGGGCCACCGTGTGTTCGACGGTGTCCAGCAGACCGGTCACGACCGCGCCCACCGGAGCCGCTGGCGTGCCGGCCAGGATGTCGGTCACCGGTTCGACCGCGGTCGTCACGGTGTCGACCACCGTCGAGACCACCGAGCCGGCCGAGCCGTCGAGCAGGCTCGTCACCGGTTCCAGGATGCCGGCCACCGGTTCGGTGCCACCCGTCAGGCCGCCGAGCAGGCCGCCCACGAGGCCATCGGCACCGAGCAGGCTGCCGACCAGGCCGTCGTCACCGAGGACGCCGCCGAGCAGACCGCCTTCGCTGCCGCCGAGGACACCACCCAGGAGGCCGCCGTCACCGCCGAGAACCCCACCGAGCAGGCCGTCGTCACCCAGCACGCCGTCGAGCAGGCCGCCAGCGTCGCCGCCGGTCACGCCACCGAGGACACCACCCAGCAGGCCGTCGTCGCCGAGCACGCCGTCGAGCAGGCCACCAGCGTCACCGCCGGTCACGCCGCCGAGGACACCGCCCAGCAGGCCGTCGTCACCGAGGATGCCGTCGAGCAGGCCGCCAGCGTCGCCGCCGGTCACGCCGCCGAGGACGCCGCCCAGGAGGCCGTCGTCGCCGAGGATGCCGTCGAGCAGGCCGCCAGCGTCGCCACCGGTCACGCCACCGAGGACACCACCCAGGAGGCCGTCGTCGCCGAGCACGCCGCCGAGCAGGCCGCCGTCGCCGCCGAGGACACCGCCCAGCAGGCCGTCATCACCCAGCACGCCGCCGAGCAAGCCGCCATCACCGCCGAGGACGCCGCCCAGGAGGCCGTCATCACCCAGCACACCGCCGAGCAAACCGCCGTCGCCGCCGAGAACACCGCCCAGGAGGCCGTCGTCACCCAGCACGCCACCGAGCAGACCGCCGTCGCCGCCGAGCAAGCCGCCCAGAAGGCCGTCGTCACCCAGCACGCCGCCGAGCAGACCGCCGTCGCCGCCGAGGACGCCGCCCAGCAGGCCGTCGTCACCCAACACGCCACCGAGCAGACCGCCGTCGCCGCCGAGCAAGCCGCCCAGAAGGCCGTCGTCACCCAGCACGCCGCCGAGCAGACCGCCGTCGCCGCCGAGGACGCCGCCCAGGAGGCCGTCGTCACCCAACACGCCACCGAGCAGACCACCGTCGCCGCCGAGCAAGCCGCCCAGCAGACCGTCGTCACCCAACACGCCACCGAGCAGACCACCGTCGCCACCGAGCACACCGCCCAGCAGACCACCGTCGCCGCCGAGAACGCCGCCCAACAGGCCGCCGTCACCGCCGAGGACACCACCCAGCAGGCCATCGCCACCGATCAGGTTGGCCACGCCGTCGGTCACGAAGTCGACTTGCGTGTCCACCCCGTTCAGCAGGCCGCTTGTCGCGCCGGCGCCGAGCAGCTGGTCGACCACCGGGCTGGCCAGGTCGGCCACGCCGTCCGTGACGTCATCGACGAGGCTGTCGGCCGGGTCGAGCACGTTCGGGTTGTTCGGCGTGAAGCTCTCGCCGAGCACCGGGGCCAGCAGGCCATCGACGGTGTCGGTCACGCTGTCGGTCAGCGGCGCGACCGGGGCCAGCAGGTCGCCCAGGCCGAGGTCACCGAGCACGCCGTTGTTCAGGCCAGCCGCCAGGCCGGCGACCACGCCGTCGGCCGGATCGAGCAGTGCCGCGCCGGTGCCGGGGGTGCCGCCACCGCCGATGCCGCCGACCACACCACCCAGCAGATCGCCGAGGAGGCCTTCGTTGCCGAGCAGGCCGCCCACGGGGCCGTCTTCGCCGAGCAGGCCGCCGACCACGCCGTCCGGTCCGAGCAGGCCGCCGGCGCCCTCGCCGCCGAGCAGGCCACCCAGCGGGCCGTTGTCGCCCAGCAGGCCGCCAAGCAGGCCGTCGTCACCGAGCAGTCCACCGATGGGGCCGGTGCCGCCGAGCAGACCACCGACCAGGCCGTTGTCGCCGAGCACGCCGCCCAGCACGCCGTCGCCGCCGAGCAGGCCGCCGATGGGGCCGGCATCGCCGAGCAGGCCACCGACCAGGCCGTCGTCACCCAGCAGGCCGCCCAGCGGGCCGTCGCTGCCGAGCACACCACCCAGCAGGCCGTCGTCGCTCAGCAGGCCGCCGACCAGGCCGTCGTTGCCGAGCAGGCCGCCGATGGGGCCGCCTTCGCCGATGACACCGCCGAGCACGCCGCCCAGCAGACCGTCGTCGCCGCCGAGCAGGCCGCCCAGCGGGCTGTCTGCGAGCAGGCCGGAGATCGCGCCGTCCTGGCCGAGCAGGTTGTCGACAAGGCCGCCCTGGCCGAGCAGTTCGCCGGTGAGGCCTTCCGAACCGGCGAGGCCGGCCAGTGCGCCGTCGCCGCCGAGCAGGCCGCCCACGAGGCCGTCGTCACCCAGCAGGCCGCCGACCGCACCTTCGTCGCCGAGCAGGCCGCCCAGCAGGCCTTCCGCGCCGAGCAGGCCGCCGGTCAGGTTGCCGACGGCGCCGTCGCCGAGCAGACCACCGACCAGGCCGTCGTCGCCGAGCACGGTGTCGAGCAGGCCGCCGACGGCGGTGTCTTCACCCAGCAGGCCGCCGACCAGGCCGTCCGGTGCCAGCAGGCCACCGACCAGACCGTCTTCGGCCAGCACGCCTTCCACGAGGCTGCCTTCGCCGAGCACGTTCTCGAGCAGGCCGCCGAGCGCGCCGTCGTCGCCCAGCAGTTCGTCGGTGACGCCGCCGAGGCCGAGGGCGTCGGTGAGGCCGCTGACGATGCCGTTGTCGCCGACGAGGTTCTCGAGCCCGTTGTTGAGCGCGTCGGTCACGTAGTCGACCTGGTTGAGCAGGCCGTCCGTGATGGCACCGGCGGCGCCGGCACCGAGCAGCGGATCGAGCACCGGGCTCAGCACGCCGCCGAGCGGGTCGGTGATGCTGCCGACGGTGTCGTCGATCGGATCGAACTGGTTCGGGTCGTTGGCCTGGAACTCTTCGCCGAGCAGCGGAGCCAGCACGTCGTCGACGACGTCGGTCAGGTTGTCGACCGTCTCCGACACCGGGGTGAGCGAGCCGCCGAGGCCGAGCGCGTCATCCAGGCCACCGACAGCGCCACCCAGGATGCCGTCAGCGGGGTTGAGCAGGCTGTCGCCGTCTGCGTCGGCGTCTGCGTCGGCGTCCGAATCGCTGTCGGAGTCGCTGTCCGAGTCCGAGTCCGAATCGCTGTCCGAGTCCGAATCGGAGTCCGAATCAGAGTCGCTGTCGGAGTCGCTGTCGCTGTCGCTGTCGCTGTCGGAGTCGGAGTCGGAGTCGGAGTCACTGTCCGAGTCGGAATCAGAGTCGCTGTCCGAGTCGCTGTCGGAGTCAGAGTCACTGTCGGAATCGGAGTCCGAATCCGAATCGCTGTCCGAGTCCGAATCGGAATCCGAGTCGCTGTCCGAATCCGAATCCGAATCCGAGTCAGAGTCGCTGTCCGAATCCGAGTCGCTGTCCGAGTCAGAGTCGCTGTCCGAGTCCGAGTCGCTGTCCGAGTCGGAATCCGAATCAGCGTCCGCATCGGACTCACCGCCCGGGCCGCCCACGAACAGCGGGAAGCCGGAGGTGCCACCGTCGCCGCCACCGCCGCTGAGCGCAGCACCCAGCGCCGCGGCGCCCAGGGCGCCCAGCGCGAATTCACCGAGGCCGATGCCGCTGCCGGCTGCGGTCTTCTTGGTCACTGCCAGAGCGGCCGCGTCGGCGTCGCTGTCCGGCGGGGTCACTTGCAGGTCGCCCGAGGCGACGTCCACATTCACTTGTTCGAGGCCACCGGGCAGCTTGGTCGAGCCGATGGTTGCATCGGTGCCGCTGGTGAAGACGCCGGCCAGCGGCGCCTTGTTGGAGGCCGATCCGGGGAACAGCACGTTGGCCTGGCCGCCGTCCGGCACGATCACGCGGTCGCCGGCCATCAGGGTCTGATTGCCGTCCACCGGAATGCGGACACCCTCGCGCATCACTGCAACGCCGGGCGTAGCATTGGACAATGTGCCCACGCTGGAAGACGCCACAGCCGCAGGCGCGGCGGAGGCGCCGGCGCTGATGCCCGGCGCGCCCAACGGCGTGACGGTGGCTTGGGCAAGAAGCACGGGCGCAGCGCCAGCGGCGGAGAGCCCTTCGGTCGAAACGGTCGATGCTTGTGGAGCGGTCATGGCAGCCTCTGTGACAAAAGATGCATCTACAGGGGCAACTTGCGTGCCGCTTTTTTTCCGCCGTGCCAACGACGCGCCAACGGCGCTTCAAGTGATTGATTTGTATGAGAATTTTTCTGAAAACCGCGTCGCGTGCCGAACGCCGAAACAGCCCACAAAGACCTCATTTCGCGATTCGTTACGTAACGATGTAACGCCACGTACCCGGAACGCCGGACACGTCTCTCGCACTTTCCACAGGCCCGCCGCGCAGACCGCGCCGCCCGTTTTTTCTCCCTTTCTTCTCTCCTCTATCTAGATATGTTCAATCCCTCCCAGGAAGACGTGCGCCGCTTCTTCTGCGACGTGTACGCCAAGCACCGGCAGGGCCTGCCGATGGAGCCGCTGGAGACCATCGCGGCCGGCTGGATCGACGAGCACCCCGAGTACCACGAGGACCTGATCGACGCCGACGCGGCGGTGGCGCGGGTGTATGACGGATCGAACGGCCGCGAGAACCCGTTCCTTCACTTGTCGATGCACCTGTCGATCAGCGAGCAATGCTCCATCGACCAGCCGCGCGGCATCCGCCAGGCCGTCGAGCTGCTGGCCGCGCGCCGCGGCTCGCTGCTGGATGCGCACCATGAGGCGATGGATTGCCTGGGCCAGATGATGTGGGAGAGCCAGCGCGCGGGGCGCCCGCCGGATGGCGATGGGTACGTGGCGTGCGTGCAGCGCCGCGCCACGAAGGACTGACGAGCCCTCAGCCGACGTTGCGCGGCGCTCCTTTTCGCGACGGCAACGCGCCCTGCGCCTTCGCCGCCTCGCGCAGCAGCCCCGCCATCGCGGCACGCAGCGGCGACGGCTCGGCCTCGCTGCGCTGCAACAGCCCGACGGGCTCCTCGGTGCCGGTGGTGTCGATCGGCAGGCGCACCAGGCGGCCGTCGGCCAGTTCGCTGCGCGCGGCGCCCAGCGGCGTGATCCACACCGCGTCCGACACTGCCACCAGCGCGCGCGCCACCGCCACGTCGAGCGTCTGCAAGGCATTGGGCGGCAGCGCGAGGCCGCGCGCCGACAAAAAGCTCTCGGTGTTGTGGCGCGGGGCCGTGCCCTCGCCGTACACGACCAACGGATAGTCGAGCACCGCCTGCACCGGCGCCGGCTTGAGCGCGAGCGGGTGGCCGGCGCGCACGGCGAACACCAGCGGCTCGGTGTGCAGCAGCTCGAAGCTCAGGCCGCCCATGAGGCGCGGATCGCTCATGCGGCCGACCACGAGGTCGAGCTCGCCGGCGCGCAGCTCGTCGAGCAGCACGGCGTTGGCCGCGCTCTTCACCAGGGTCTGCACCGCCGGCCAGCCCTCGCGCAGCCGCGCCAGCGCCACCGGCAGCAGCGCGGGCGCCACGCTGGGCAAGGCGCCGATGCGCAGGCGCTCGATGCGCCCGCCCGCGGCCGGCGCCACGGCCTGCGCGCTGGCGTCCATCGCTTCGAGCACGCGCAGGGCGTGGGCCAGCAGCTGTTCGCCGGCCGGCGTGAGGCCCTGCACACCGCGGCGTCCGGCCTGGCTGCGTTCGACCAGCCGGGTGCCGACCACGGCCTCGAGCTCCGACAACGTCTTCGACACCGCCGGCTGGCTCAGCGCCAGCCGCTCGGCCGCGCGCGCCAGGTGGCGCTCCTGCGCGACCGCGACAAAGGCGCGCAGGTGCCTCAGCTGCACGTTGCGCACGAAATCCTGGCGAAGCTCGGCGGGAGACTTTTTCAATGCCTTCTGGTTATTGAAACTGGAACAATCTTCAATTTACATCATTGATTGCGACTTCTACAGTGCGGGCTTCGGATTCGTCCCACGACAGGAGACAACGTACATGACCAAGACCCCCGGTGCCCAGCCCGTCCTCACCCCGCGCGACTGGGACGCCCACCCCAGCTACATCTACCCCGGCTACAAGTCGACCGGCAAGCGCGGCCCGCAGAAGCCGCTGATTCCGCTGAAGGCCTCGCTCGGCGAGCTGCAGCAGCCGGTGTACGGCCACGACAGCATCGGCGCGTTCGACCACGACCTCACGCGCAACGCGCGCGTCAACGGCGAGCCGCTGGGCGAACGCATGATCCTCACGGGCCAGGTGCTCGACGAGCGCCGCCGCCCGGTGGCCAACACGCTGGTCGAGCTCTGGCAGGCGAATGCCTCGGGCCGCTACGTGCACAAGGTCGACCAGCACGACGCCCCGCTCGACCCCAACTTCCTGGGCGCCGGCCGCTGCCTGACCGACAGCGAAGGCCGCTACCGCTTCCTCACCATCAAGCCCGGCGCCTACCCCTGGGGCAACCACCCGAACGCCTGGCGCCCGCAGCACATCCACCTGTCGCTGTTCGGCCAGAGCTTTGCCAGCCGCCTCGTGACGCAGATGTACTTCCCCGGCGACCCGCTGCTGCAGTACGACCCGATGGTCACCGGCACGCCCGAGCGCTACCGCAACCGCCTCATTGCCGACTTCAGCCTCGACATCACCGAGGAAGGCTACGCCCTGGGCTACCAGTTCGACATGGTGCTGCGCGGCGCCGATGAAACGCCGTTCGAGAACCGCTGAAAGGATTCCCCATGCCATTGATGACCGCCCAGGCAGCCGACTTCGGCCAGACCCCGTCCCAGACCGTCGGCCCCTACTTTGCGTACGGCCTCACCGCCACGCAGTACGGCTACAACTTCAACCAGCCCTTCGACGCCGTGCTGGCGCTGGACACCGCCAGCGGCCAGCGCATCCGCCTCGAAGGCCGCGTGATCGACGGTGACGGCAACCCGATCAACGACGCGCTGATCGAGATCAGCCAGCCCGACGGCGAGGGCCGCTACCCGCAGACGCCCGACGAGGCGCGCGCCCTGGGCTTTCGCGCCTTCGGCCGTGTCGGCACGGGCACCGATGCGCAGCACCGCTTCGTGTTCCACACCGTCAAGCCCGGTGCCGAAACGCCCGGCGAAGCACCGCACATCAACGTGATCGTGCTGATGCGCGGCCTGCTGCTGCATGCCTTCACGCGCGTGTACTTCAGCGACGAAGCCGAAGCCAACGCGAAGGACGCGGTGCTGCAGAGCGTGCCGGCCGAGCGCCGTCACACGCTGATCGCCGAGCGCGTGGAGCAAGGCGGCGCGGTGACGTATCGCTTCGACATCCGCATGCAGGGCGCGGACGAGACGGCTTTCTTCGACGTCTGACCCCCGGGAAAATCCGGACGAAAAAAAGCCCGCTGATGCGGGCTTTTTCTTTGGGGCTGACCCGTCCTGATCTGGGTTGACACCTTTTCCCTCAAGAAAAGGCAAGTCAATGGAATCAGGCATCAAACGCACGCAGCGGGACTACACGGCGGCTTTTAAGCTGTCGGTGGTCGATCAGGTAGAAAAAGGCGAGCTCACGTACAAGCAGGCTCAGGCGCGCTACGGCATCCAGGGCCGCTCGACGGTGCTGGTGTGGCTGCGCAAGCATGGCCGCCAGAGCTGGGGTTGGGCATCATCTGGGCTGCCCATGCCAGTACCGATCAAGAAATCCTCATCTGCACCCACTGCACCACTGACCCCCGAGCAAAAGATCAAGGCCCTCGAAGTCCAGCTTCGCGATGCCAATGAGAAGGCTCAGCTGTTCGAAGCGGTGATCAACGTCCTGAAGAAGGACTACGGGGTGCGCATCGTAAAAAAGCCTTCGGGCAAGTCCTCACGCAAGAGCTCCTCCCGGGGCTGAGCGTGGCGAGGGCTTGCCGCCATTGGGGCGTCAGCCGCCAAGCCTACTACCAGCAGTTGCAGCATCAGCAGCAGCGCTGTGCGCGCGCCGACACGGTGATCGAGCTCGTTCGGGAGGTGCGCTTGCGCCAGCCCCGGTTGGGCGCACGCAAGCTGCACCATCTGCTCAAGCAGCCGCTGCAGCAGGCCGGTGCGTGCCTGGGGCGCGATGCGCTGCTGGACGTGCTGCGCGAGGCTCGCATGCTGGTGGCGCCCCGGCGGGCGTACCACAAGACCACCGACAGCCATCACCGCTTCCGGCGCCATCCCAACCTGCTCAAGGAGGGGCCGGATCAGGTGCGAGCAACAGCCAGCGAGCAGGTGTGGGTGGCAGACATCACGTATCTGCCCACTGACAAGGGCTTCGTCTATCTCAGCCTGGTGACGGACGCGTGGTCACGCAAGATCGTGGGCCATCACGTGCACGACAGCCTGCACACCCAGCAGGTCAGCCGGGCGCTGAAAGAGGCGCTCAAGGGCCGGCAGACCCGCCAGATGCTGGTGCATCACTCCGACAGAGGCATCCAGTACTGCTCGAACGACTATCAGGAGATCCACCGGCGCTACGGCATCGCCTGCTCGATGACCGACGGCTACGACTGCTACCAGAACGCGCTGGCCGAGCGCGTCAACGGAATCCTGAAGATGGAGTTCCTGCTGCATCGGCCCGCCGACCTGGCGCAGGCCGCCCGGATGGTTCGCCAGTCGGTGCAGATCTACAACCAGGAGAGACCGCACCTGTCCCTAGAATTGAAAACGCCCGATGAGGTTCATCGGGCGTCTATTGCCGGCTTCAGCACGCCGGCTATGTGTCCCTCGTAGGTGTCAACCTATCGCAGGACGGGTCAGCGACGGCGTTGGCCGTCTCTGGCAGTTGGCTCAGCGCGCGTTCTGCAGCGCAGCAATGCGCTCTTCGATCGGCGGGTGCGTGGCGAACAGCTTGCCCATGGCGCCCGTGATGCCCATGGCTTCGACCGCCTTCGGCAGTTCGCCGGCCGGCAGGCCGCCCAGGCGGGCAAGCGCGTTCATCATCGGCTGGCGGTTGCCCATGAGTGCGGCGGCGCCGGCGTCGGCGCGGAACTCGCGCTGGCGCGAGAACCAGGCCACCACGATGGCGGCGGCGAAGCCGAGCACGATGTCCAGCACGATGGTGCTCACGTAGTAGCCGATGCCCGGGCCCGAGGAGCGGTCGTCGCCGCGGCGCAGGAAGCTGTCCACCGCATAGCCGATCACGCGCGAGAGGAACACGACGAAGGTGTTCATCACGCCCTGGATCAGCGTCATGGTGACCATGTCGCCGTTGGCGATGTGCGCGACTTCGTGGCCGATGACGGCCTCGACCTCTTCGCGCGTCATGCCCTGCAGCAGGCCGGTGGACACGGCCACGAGCGACGAGTTCTTGAACGCGCCGGTGGCGAAGGCATTGGGCTCGCCTTCGAAGATGCCGACCTCGGGCATGCCGATGCCGGCCTTGTCGGCGAACTTGCGCACGGTGCCGACAATCCAGGCCTCGTCGGGCGACTGGGGGTTGTCGATCATGCGCAGGCCGGCCGTCCACTTGGCCATGGGCTTGCTGATGAGCAGCGAGATGATCGCGCCGCCGAAACCCATGATCAGCGCGAAGCCGAGCAGCGCCGTCAGGTTGAGGCCGTTGGCCGTGAGGAAGCGATTGACGCCGAGCAGGCTGGCGACCACGCCGAGCACCGCGACGACCATCACGTTGGTCAGGACAAACAGAAGGATACGTTTCAAGTTGAATTCTCCGTGGGGAAATCTGCCCCCTAGATAAGGGCCCCGGGGCCCTCTTCAAGCCGCGCGCGACGGGGAGGCCCTCGGTGTTGCATCCGGTGGAGCCATGATAGGAGCAAAAGTTCTGGCGCCCCGATATTCCCCGTCGGAGTCAAGGCCTGTCGGAAAAGGCCGTCGGAGCCCGGTGCCGGGCGGGTGGCGATGTCGGCGTGCAGCCGGCCGCGACGGCGACTGTCCTGCGTCCAGCGCAGCGCGAACAGCACGCCGTTGACCAGCACCAGCCCCGCGGCGAACAGCCACCACAGCACGTGCGCGCCTGCTGCGGTCATGCGCGAAGCATCGAGGCTCGGGTCGATGCGCACCCACGGCGTGCCGGCGGCGTCCTTGCCGCCGGCGGTGACCAGGCCTTCGAGCGTGAAGGGCTTCAGGCCTTCGGCCGTGGCGTTGCGCTGCAGGCGGGTCCAGCGGGCGAGCAGGGAACTGTCGGTATCGCTGTCGTCTTCGGCGACGTCGGCCGCGCCCGCGGTCGCGCCCGGCACATCGTCATTGCCCTCACCGGGCTGCTGCACCGGCGCGTTGTCGATGCGCATGGAAGACGCCAGCAGCACGCCGCCCTGCGCGGGCACGATGGCAGGACGCGCGGCCTCGATCTTCCCGGCCACCGCGCTATCGACCGCTTGTGCCAGCGCACGCTGCACGGACGCCAGCTGCTGGCGCGACAGGATGAGGTCGGCGTTCTCCTGGCCCGCTGCCGCGCTGGTGGCCAACGCCTGCCAGGTGTTCACCGGCGTCTCGACGCCGTCCTTGTCGACCGTGGCGTCGATGGCGCGCACGAGCTCGCGCTGCAGGCGCTCGCAGGCGGTGGGCGACAGGCCGGCGGCGTCCTTGCAGGCGGCATCGATCATCGCCACCGAGCGGTCGAAGCCGCGCACGGTCAGCGGCACGCTCTCGCGCGCACGGTAGGCCGCGAGCGGGTCGGAGGCCTGTCCGCCCATCTGCTGCATGCGCAGCATCGCGATCAGGCTGACCATCGCGTGGTTCTCGGTCGCGCGAAGGAAGCCGGGCTCGGCGAGCGCCAGCACGCTCGGCGGAATGTCCAGTGCGGGGACGACGGGTGCGGTGCCGTTCCAGCGCACGGACGTGCAATCGATGACCGGCACGCCGCTGGTGGTGTGCGCTTCGGCACGGCCGCTCATGTCGATCTCGCACCGGCCTTGGCCCTCCATGCGCGCGCGGCTGCCCCAATGAGGCGGCTTGTCCGCGAGCTGCCCAGCATCGCCATAGGTGGCTGTGGCGCCGCCATTCGTGAGCCATTGCGCGGCGAGCGCAGCCTCGCCGCGCGGGTCGGGTGTCGACAGCGCGACCGCGCCGATGGCGAGCAGGCCGATGACCAGGTGCAGCAGGTGCCGGCCCCAGTACGCGGGACGGAAACGCCGCCATTCGTCGGCCACCGACCACTTGTCGCCGAAGCTCACGGCGCTGAAGTCGCTGGTGCGCAGCTCGGCTTCGATCACCTCGCCGTAAGGGACCGACGCCGTCGTGCGCCAATGCGAAGGCAGCACCAGGCTCAGCTTGTCGCCGATGAACAGCCCCACGTTCTGGACCGACGCGTTGCTGGCGTTGACCACCGCGATCTGGTTGAGCATGCCGCGCACGCGGTTCACCGGCTGCGGTTGCCGCGCAGGCGCCGTTGCCGGCGGCGTGCGCACGAACAGCCACGCGGCCCACAGGCCCGCGAGCCCGCCTGCGCCCATCAGGTAGACGCTCACCGCTTGCGTGGCGTCCCAGGTGGCGACCCACAACAGCACGAAGGCAAGCAGCCAGGCGAAGGCCGAGGCCCAGCCGCCGCGCCCCATGCGACTTGCGACCTCTTCGGGCGTTTCGGTGCGCTGGCTCAGGATGTCGACTTCGCCGCGCTGGTAGCGCGCGTTGGGGTCGATCGCAACGGATGCAGCCACGGTGTCGGACAGGGCCGCGCCGGTGTCTGGTCCGACTTCATCCAGCGACGGGAGCGCACCGATCTCGCCGCGCTTCCATTGCTGGTCCTGCGCCTGCTGGCGCTGCGCGCGCTGCCGGCCTTCGAACAGATCGAAGCCGTTCAGGCGGATCACGACGGCGGACTTTCCGGCCAGCACCACCAGCGCCTGGTTGTGCGGCTCGATGTAGTCGATGGCGTCGTAGGGCAGCAGCACATCGACGTCGCCGATGGTGTCGTGCTCGGTGGACGAGCCCTGCGTCGACAGGCCGTGGCGCAGGAACGCACCGCTGAGTTCCCGCACGTTGTCGTCGACCGTGAGCTTCTGCCCCATCAGGAAGGGTTGCAGTGCCGATTTTTCTTCGTCGGTGATGCGGCGCAGCACCGGCGCATTGCGGAAGTCTTTCAGGGCACTCCGGTTGTCGGAGCGGCGCGACATGTAGACGATGAAGCTGTAGATCCCGTAAAGAATCAGCCCGACCTTGAGCACGATGATGATGGTGTCCATCTTGTTGACCTCTCCCCTGGCATGTGAACGTATGACGCGCGCGTGGCGCGCGATGCAAGCGCCTGGCGAAGGCCCCTCCCGGGCCCGTCAACGCTAGCGCGACTTCGGTTCTGACAACGCGCCCGACAACGGTCGAAAGACCTGCGGGTCGGCATAGAACGAAGCCGATGTATTTTCGACGCACCAGCCGGGCACACCGAGCACCGGAATAGGAACGAAAGGCTTCGCTTCGAGCTGTTTCGCGTCGATATTTCTTGCGATCGCCGCATCGTCGAGGGCTGCGGCGCCGGTCGCACGGTGCGTCAACAACACATGCGCGGTGATCGGCTTGCGCGGCGTCACCAGTTTTTCGAGCAGCGCATGGCCGAAGAGCAGCAGGCGTGCCTCATGCCACAGGCTGCGCTGCGTGACGAACAACGCCTGCCAGTCGCGCGCGATCAGCGCGTCCCACAGCGCGGGCGGTGCATCGAGCACGGCGCCGTTTTCGTCGAAGAGCGTGAGCGCATCGCGCAGCGGTCCGCGCGTGGCGCCGACGCCGGCGCGTGCGATCTCGGTGGCCTGCACTTCGTTGAGCCGGCGCTTGGTCTCGGGAAAGGCCAGCCAGACGAGGCCGTTGAAGAAGTCGTGCAGGTTGTCGCGCGTGGGCACGGTGCGCGTGCGGAAGATGTGGGCCTCGTAGGCCTGACCTTCGGGCAGCGCGTCTTGCGTGACGAAGTCGGGCACGGTCGGCGGCTTGGCCGCCTGCAGCGCGGCGGCGACGGTGCCGCTCTGTGCAATGGCCCGCGCCACGGCTTCGCCGGGGTCGCGGTACGGGGCCAGCCACGGTGCGGCCCACTCGATGGCCGCGACCACCGGCAGGGCCGAACTCAAGGCGCGGTCGCCCCCGTCCATCGGATGCGGTCGGGGTGCTGCATCACTGCGAACTCGGCCGTGAGCTTGTCGAACAGCTTGAGCGAGCTGCCGCTCTTGCTGAGCAGGCCGGCGGTGCGCAGGGCCTTGGCCACGTCGTTGAGCGGCACGTCGGTGCCGCGGCGCAGCGCGGGCATGGCCTGCAGGATGAACTCGGCCGCTTCGGAGATTTGAGGCACCGGCGGCGGTGGGGGCGGCGCGGCGGGCTTGGCCGTCTTGGCCGCCGTCTTGCGCGCGGTCTTGGCGGCCACCTTCTTCGCGGGCGCCGTCTTGGCGGCCGGCGTCTTCTTCGCCGCAGCGGTCGTCTTCTTGGCCGGCGCGGTGCGCACGGCCGGCTTCACGCCGTGGTGCGGGATGTCGATGAAGCTGTCGTAGACGCCGACGGTCTCTTCGCCGGTCTTGCCCTGCTGGCCGATGCCGCAGACGCGGCAGCCTTTTTCGCGCAGGCGGATCACGAGCGGCGCGAAGTCGGAGTCGGACGACACCAGCACCACCACGTCGGGCCGCTCGGCGATCACGAGGTCGATGGCATCGACGGCCAGCGCGATGTCGGTGCTGTTCTTGCCCGCCGACAGGTTCACCATCGGCCGCACCGACAGCCGCTTGAACAGCGCCTGCCGGTTCACGGCCATCTCGGCGTTGCAGTAGGCGCGGCGCACGTGGATGGCGCCGAAGTCTTCCATCGTGCGCTGCACGGCCTGCTCGATCACGTCGGCCGAGACGTTGTCGGCGTCGATCAGCAGCATCACAAGAGGATTAGAGGTCATAGGGTTCTGGTAATTGGTTGGCGGTTGCATGGCAATCACCGTGCAAGCGATGGGGCACTCAGCCCCGATATCTCACCGTGTTCGGCTGGCTTTTGGGCATCAACTCGAATTGCGCAGGATGCCGGCGAAAAAGCAGCACCGGCTTCGAAGTCCCTGTGAGCAACCCAGCGTCACGCAGCTTCTTGGCGATCAAGCTCAGATGCACCGGTTCTTTGGTCTTGAGCTCAGGAAGGATCGAAAGAATCTTCTTGAGAGATGGCGCTCCGGTCGCCGATGCCTTGGCCTGCGTCGGCTCTTGGGTCTTTCGCGCCACGGGCGGCGGCTTGATTTCGGGCGCCGGGCGCAAGACCGGCGGAGCATCCGGCAGCGTCACGCTGTCCTGCGCAGGTTTCGCTTCGGGTTGAACCTCCAAGAGAGGCGGCGCTTCGACCACGTCCAGCAGCACAACATCGTCGTAAAAGCTGTCGGGGTTTGCGAATATCTTGTTGGCCAGGCTGTAGCAAAGAACCTTGCAGCCCTTCTCCCGCAACCAGATGGCGAGCGGCACGAAGTCCGCGTCACCCGAGCAGATCGCGACGATATCGATGTCGTTGGTGCACACGGCCTCCACGGCGTCGATCACCAGCGCGCTGTCTGTCGTGGTCTTGTCGACGATCAGGTTCGCCACCGGCCGAACACCATGCTTCCAAAGCACGGCGTGGATGCTCTTGAGGCTCTCCGGCCGTCCATAGGCACGCCTGTAGATGACACGATCAGCCATCGATCGCAGCGCCAGCAGGACGTGATCGAGTGCGGTGGGATCGTTCAGGTTGTCGGCATCGATGAACACGGCCATGTTCTTGGCCGTGGTGCTCGTCGGCGTGCCGACAACGGCCATTACACGAGCTTCCAGTTCACGGTCTCGCCGCCGCGCAGCGGCTTGAGCGTGGCTTCGCCGTAGGGCACGGTCTCGGGCAGGGTCCAGGTTTCGCGCTTCAGCGTGACGGTGTCGGTGTGGCGCGGCAGGTCGTAGAAGTCGGGGCCGTGGAAGCTGGCGAAGCCCTCGAGCTTGTCGAGTGCGTTCACGCTGTCGAAGGCCTCGGCGTACAGCTCGATGGCGGTGAGCGCGGTGTAGCAGCCAGCGCAGCCCAGTGCGTGCTCCTTCAGGTGCGCGGGGTGCGGCGCGCTGTCGGTGCCCAGGAAGAAGCGATCGCTGCCGCTGGTGGCCGCCTCGACCAGCGCGACGCGGTGCGTCTCGCGCTTGAGCACGGGCAGGCAGTAGTAGTGCGGGCGGATGCCGCCGGTGAAGATGGCGTTGCGGTTGTACAGCAGGTGGTGCGCCGTGATGGTGGCAGCAGTGAAACGGCCGGCGTCGCGCACGTAGTGGGCACCTTCCTTGGTGGTGAGGTGCTCGAACACCACCTTCAGCTCGGGGAAGTCGCGACGCAATGGAATCATCACGCGGTCGACAAAGACCGCTTCGCGATCGAACAGGTCGATGGCGGGGTCGGTCACCTCGCCGTGCACCAGCAGCAGCAGGCCGTGCTTCTGCATGGCCTCGAGCGTCTTGTAGGTCTTGCGGATGTCGGTCACGCCGGCATCGCTGTTGGTGGTGGCGCCGGCCGGGTAGAGCTTGAGCGCGCGCACGCCGGCTTCTGCGGCGAGGGCGATTTCTTCGGGCGGCAGCTTGTCGGTCAGGTAGAGCGACATCACGGGCTCGAAGGACGTGCCCGCGGGCACGGCGGCGCGGATGCGGTCGCGGTAGGCCACGGCCTGGGCGGCGGTGGTCACGGGCGGACGCAGGTTCGGCATGATCAGCGCGCGGCCGAACTGGCGGGCGCTGTGGGGCACGACGGCTTCGAGGGCGGCGCCATCGCGCACGTGCAAGTGCCAGTCGTCTGGGCGGGTGATCGTGAGGGTGTCTGTCATGGCCCCGGGATTGTCGCATCGCCCCCGAGGCGAGCCACTACCCCAGCAGGTACTCGCGCACCAGCAGGCGCGCCCGGTGCAGCCGGCTCTTGACGGCACCCGGCGGCTCGCCCAGGCGCCCGGCGATTTCGGCGATGGTGAGTTCCTCGAAGTCGCGCAGCAGCACGACTTCGCGGTAGTGCGCCGGCAGCGATTCGAGCGCGTTGGCCAGGTCGATGCGCAGCGCGTCGTCGCTGCGGGCCGCGAGCTGGCGTTCGACCACGTCTTCGTCGAGCGGGTCGTGCCGGAACATCGCGCGCTGCAGGCGCAGGCATTCGCGCCGGATGACGGTGAACAGCCACGACGAGAACGCCGCGGCCGCCTGCAGCCCGCGCACCCGGCGCGCGACCACCAGCAACGACTCCTGCACGGCGTCGTCCACGTCGCTGGCCTGGCAGTGCCGGCGGGCGTAGCGGCGCGCGTCGGTCTGGCAGGCGGCGAGCAGGCCCTCGATGGCGACGGGGTCGCCGGTCTGCGCGGCCAGGATCAGGCAGGTGCGGTCGATGGTGGCGGCAGCCATGGGTCAGCGTCCTTCTTTGTCCAGCTTGCGCCCGAGCATCGCGCACATCGGGCAGAAGCCGACCAGCCCGGTAAGGGCCAGCATCGCGCCCATGAGGCCGACCGCGACGGCCAGCGTGTCCGCCGGCCAGTTCATGGCGGCGAAGGCGAGGCCGACGAGGCCCAGGGCGATGCGCAGGGCGCGTTCCCAGCCGGGGACATTCTTGACGTAGAGCATGGTGGTTTCCTTCGATCCGTGACGTGTGAGTGCGGGGGAACAGAACGCCCCTCCCGCATGGAAAGAGGCGGCCACCCGCCGAAACGGTTCGCGGAAAGTCAGGATTTTTTCATGCGCTCGCGGCAACACCCACCCGCATGAGGCACAGCTAGCGCTGGAACACCCCGCAGACGCGGTCGGCCACGGCCTGCATCCAGCGCACATGGCTGGTCGAGCTGCGCGCGCCCCGGCCCGGCGGCCAGGGGTCGAACACGCGCAGCGTGGTGCCGCCCCCGCCGGGGTCGTTGTCGCCGCGGATGCCCACGAGCACGACCATGTGGCCCGGCTGGCCGGCGGGCGCGCCGCCCTTGGCGCCCCAGCGCAGATCGAACATCAGCGGCCCGGCGTGCAGCGCGGTGCGCAGCGCAGCGACGGTCCACGGGCCGTGAGGCCGCAGCGTGAGGCCGTGCGCGGCGGCGAAGCGGTGGTTGTCGTCATCGCCGTTGTCACTGCCGGCTGCATGGCGGTCGCTGTCCACGCGGCGGCGCAAGGTGCCGTCGGTGCCCATGAGCTCGGAGGGCGTGCGCGCCATCACGGTCTGCACGGTGGCGCGCGTGAGCATCGCCGTGGCCGCGGCCCAGCACAGCGCGTGCACGGGCTGCGGAATCAGCGCCACGGGGTGCAGCAGCGGCGCGTGGGTTTCGTTGTCGAAGGCCACGTTGCGGGTGCAGGGGCCGGCCTCGCCGTCCTCGCACAGCCAGTGCGCGGCCTGCAGACGCAGCACGGCCGCCCGGGTGACGGGGCCGTAGTCGCCATCGGGTACGAGGCCGGGGCTGGGCTGCAGCTTGTGGTTCAGGGCGTCCTGCAGGCGACGGACATCGGCCCCGCGCCAGCCCTGTTTCAGCGTGCTCATCGGTGGGAATCCCCCTTGACACAAGGATGCACGGACGAAGGAATGCGAGCGGATGCATTGTGAAAACGGCACGCCCCTGCGTCTATTGGTCGGATGACATAGCCGGAACATGTGATGACACGGGGGTTCGCCCCCAAGCGATGGACCTTGGTAGGCTCGCTCCCCATGACCGCGCCCGCCCCGATCGCACACCCCATCGCCACCGAACTCGCCGACGGCGGCCTCGCCGCCCTGTTCACCGCGCCCGGTGGCGCGCCGGCCTTCGCGGTGCGCTGGCAGGGCGCCGTGCACGGCTACCTGAACCAGTGCCCGCACGCGGGCGGCCCGCTCGATTTCGAAGGCCAGATCCTCGAAAGCTCCGGGCGCTACCTGATGTGCGCGCGGCACGGCGCCATCTTCGAGCCCGACACCGGGCGCTGCGTCGGCGGCCCCTGCCGGGGCGCGCGGCTCACGCCGCTGGCGCTGCGCGAAGCGCCGGACGGCAGCGTGTGGCTGGCCGACTGAGGCCTTCGAGCCGCTACAGTCGCGACCTCTTCTTTCCGCCCTGCCCCATGCGCCGATTCGCTGCTTTCTCCGTCCTCGTTCCGGCCCTGCTCATCGTCGCGGGCTGCGTCTCGCGACCCGCGCCGCGCGTCACCTTCCTGGCCGACGGCGTGTTCAAGTCGCCCACCGCGCAGGACGCCGAAAACTACTGCCGCAACTTCGGCGCGCCGATGCGCTTCCTGAGCAGCACGCTGTCGGAAGTAGCGGCAGAGGGCGTGCCGGCAGGAGAAGTCGTCTACCGCTGCGACTGAGCGTCGGCTTCCTCGGGCCGCACGACATCGTGCGCGCTGGTGTTCGACGAGATCGTGCAGCGCGGCGCGCTCACCACCGGCCTGACTGGCACCTGGCGCGGCCGCCGATCGCGACGATCATGAACGTGGGAGTCGAGGTGGGCCTGCGCTGCGCACGGCGCGAGATCGCCTGAGTCGGCCAGGGGATATCCGTCGGCTGGCACATGTCGTGCTTGAGGGGTTTTCGTCCTTTCCGTCACCCCCCACCCACCGGAGTTCCATGTGAAGCGTGCTGCCCCCGCCCTGTCCCTGAAACCCCTGGCCGCCTGCGCGGCGCTCGCCGTGCTTGTTCTTGCATCGCCGGCCGCGCTCGCGCAGGAAAAAACACTGCGCATCGCCATGACCGCCGCCGACATTCCGCGCACCCTCGGCCAGCCCGACCAGGGCTTCGAGGGCAACCGCTTCACCGGCATCCCGATCTACGACGCGCTCACGCAGTGGGACCTGTCGAAGGCCGATGCGCCGAGCGTGCTGATCCCTGGACTTTCCACGTCGTGGGCCGTCGATGCCAAGGACAAGACCAAGTGGGTCTTCAAGCTGCGCCCCGGCGTCAAGTTCCACGACGGCTCGGCCTTCAACGCCGACGCCGTGGTGTGGAACGTGCAGAAGGTGCTCGACAAGGAAGCGCCGCAGTTCGACGCCAGCCAGGTCGGCGTCACGGCCTCGCGCATGCCCACGCTCAAGTCGGCGCGCAAGATCGACGACATGACGGTCGAGCTCACCACCAGCGAGCCCGATGCGTTCCTGCCGATCAACCTCACGAACCTGTTCATGGCTTCGCCCGCCCAGTGGCAGAAGAAGTTCGATGCCGCCGCCGGCGCCACGCCCGCCGACAAGGCGAAGGCCGCCTGGACCGCCTTCGCCGCCGACCCGTCCGGCTCGGGCCCGTTCAAGGTCACGCGCTTCGTGGCGCGCGAGCGTCTGGAACTGGCTGCCAACAAGACCTACTGGGACGCCAAACGCACGCCGAAGATCGACAAGGTCGTGATGATTCCGATGCCGGAAGCCAACGCGCGCACCGCCGCGCTGCTGGGCGGGCAGGTCGACTGGATCGAGGCGCCCTCACCCGACGCGATGGCGCAGATCACGCAGCGCGGCTTCAAGGTCTATTCGAATGCACAGCCGCACGTGTGGCCGTGGCAGCTGTCGTTCGCCGAAGGCTCGCCCTGGCTCGACAAGCGCGTGCGCCAGGCCGCCAACCTGTGCATCGACCGCGGCGGCATGAAGCAACTCCTGGGCGGCATGATGGCCGAGCCCAAGGGCACCGTGCCGCCCGGCCACCCCTGGTTCGGCAAGCCCGGCTTCGACATCAAGTACGACGTGAAGGCCGCGCAGGCGCTCATGACGCAGGCCGGCTACTCGGCCGCCAAGCCGATCAAGGTGAAGGTGCAGATCTCGGCCTCGGGCTCGGGCCAGATGCAGCCGCTGCCGATGAACGAGTTTGCGCAGCAGTCGCTCAAGCAGTGCTTCTTCGACGTGCAGTTCGACGTCATCGAATGGAACACGCTCTTCACCAACTGGCGCAAGGGCGCCAAGGATGCGTCGGCCAACGGCGCCAGCGCGGTCAACATCAGCTTCGCGGCGATGGACCCGTTCTTCGCGATGGTGCGCTTCGTGAGCACCAAGGCCTTCCCACCGGTGTCGAACAACTGGGGCTACTACGGCAACGCCGAGGTCGACAAGCTGGTGGCCGACGCGCGCACCAGCTTCGACGACAAGGCGCGCGACGCCGCGCTGGCCAAGTTGCACACGCACATCGTGGACGACGCCCCCTTCGTGTGGATCGCGCACGACGTGGGGCCGCGCGCCATGTCGGCCAAAGTGAAGAACGTGGTGCAGCCGAAGAGCTGGTTCATCGACATCGCGACGATGACGATGGACTGACCTTCTCCCGTAGCCAGCCACGAGCCAGCCACCCCATGTTCACCTACCTCCTGCGCCGCGTGATCTACGCCGTGCCGATCATGATCGGCGTGGCCCTCGTGTGCTTCCTGCTCGTGCACATCGCACCCGGCGATCCGCTGGTGTCGATCCTGCCGCCCGACGCCTCGGCGGACCTGCAGGCGCAGCTGCGCGAGCTCTACGGCTTCAACCGCTCGCTGCCCGAGCAGTTCGCGATGTGGGTCTGGCGTGCGCTGCACGGCGACCTGGGCGTGTCCATCGCGAGCAACCGCGCGGTGGCCGGCGAGGTGTTCACCGCGGTGGGCAACACGCTGCGGCTGGCGGTGGTTGCGACCTTCATCGGCTTCGTGCTGGGTTGTTTGTTCGGCTTCGTGGCGGGCTACTTCCGCAACTCGTGGATCGACCGATTCGCCTCGATGTTCTCGGTGCTCGGCGTGAGCGTGCCGCACTACTGGCTGGGCATGGTGATGGTGATCGTGTTCTCGTCGCAGCTCATGTGGCTGCCCGCCACGGGCGCGGGCCCGAGCGGTTCGGGCGACTGGGCCTGGGACTGGGAACACCTGCAGTTCCTCTTGCTGCCGGCGCTCACGATGTCGGTGATCCCGATGGGCATCATCGCGCGCACCGTGCGCGCGCTGGTGGCCGACATCCTCGACCAGGAGTTCATCGTCGGGCTGCGCGCCAAGGGGCTCACCCATTTCGGCGTGTTCCGCCACATGGTGAAGAACGCGGCGCCCACGGCGCTCGCCGTGATGGGCCTGCAGCTGGGTTACCTGCTGGGCGGCTCGATCCTGATCGAGACGGTGTTCTCGTGGCCCGGCACCGGCTTCCTGCTGAACTCGGCGATCTTCCAGCGCGACCTGCCGCTGCTGCAGGGAACGATCCTGGTGCTGGCGATGTTCTTCGTCGTGCTCAACCTGCTGGTCGATGTATTGCAGACGCTGCTCGATCCGCGCATCGCGCGCGCCTGAAGAGAGAAGAAAGCCGCAACACCATGTCCTCCGTGCTTCCCGCTTCTTCCGCCATCGCAGTCGAGCCGTTGCCGGCCCAGCGATCCCGCGGCTACTGGGCCTCTGTCTGGCTGCGCTTCCGGCGCGATCCGGTGGCCGTCGGCGCGGCCATCGTCGTGCTGCTGCTGATCGCACTCGCGCTGTTCGGCCCTTGGCTCGCACCGTCCGACCCCTACCAGTCGTCCATGCTCAAGCGCCTCAAGCCCATCGGCACCGAAGGCCTGCCCTTCGGCAGCGACGAACTGGGCCGCGACATGCTCTCGCGGCTGATCGTCGGCGCGCGGCTGTCGCTCTTCATCGGCATCACGCCGGTGCTCTGCGCCTTCGTGTTGGGCACGGTCATCGGCATCGTCGCGGGCTATGCGGGTGGCATCACCAACACACTGATCATGCGCACGATCGACGTGTTCTACGCGTTTCCCTCGGTGCTGCTGGCCATCGCGCTCTCGGGCACGCTGGGCGCGGGCGTGGTCAATTCGCTGATCTCGCTGACCATCGTGTTCATTCCGCAGATCGCGCGCGTGGCCGAAAGCGTGACCACGCAGGTGCGCACCCGCGACTACGTGGAAGCGGCACGCGCCTCGGGCGCCAGCCCCTTCACCATCGTGCGGGTGCATGTGCTGGGCAATGTGCTCGGACCGATCTTCGTCTACGCGACGAGTCTGATCGCGGTCTCGATGATCCTGGCGTCGGGCCTGTCGTTCCTCGGCCTGGGCGTGAAGCCGCCGGAACCCGAGTGGGGCCTGATGCTCAACACGCTGCGCACGGCGATCTACGCGCAGCCGTGGGTGGCTGCGCTGCCGGGCGTGATGATCTTCATCACGTCGATTTCCTTCAACCTGCTTTCCGACGGCCTGCGTTCGGCGATGGACAACAAGGGGTGAGGCCATGGACGCACTGAAAGACATCGGCGGCCCGGCACAGCCGCTCCTCACCATCACCGGCCTGGTCAAGCATTTCCCGCTGAAGAAAGACCCGCTCGGCCGCGGCGGCGGCGTGGTGCGCGCAGTCGACGGCGTGGACTTCGAAGTCATGAAGGGCGAGACGCTCGGCGTGGTTGGCGAATCGGGCTGCGGCAAGTCGACCACCGCGCGCCTCCTGATGCAGCTGATCGAGCCCACGCGCGGCGAGGTGGTGTTCGACGGCCGCGAGGTCGGCAGCCGCGACCTGCCGCTCAAGGAGTTCCGTCGCCAGGTGCAGATGGTGTTCCAGGACAGCTACGCCTCGCTCAACCCGCGCCTCACCATCGAGGACTCGGTGGCCTTCGGGCCGCAGGTGCACGGCGTGTCGCGGCGCGAGGCGGTGGCGCGGGCACGCGACCTGCTCGCGCGCGTGGGCCTTTCGCCGCAGCGCTTTGCCGAGCGCTATCCGCATGAGCTTTCCGGTGGCCAACGGCAGCGCGTGAACATCGCCCGGGCGTTGGCACTGCAGCCGCGCATGGTGATCCTCGACGAGGCGGTGTCGGCGCTCGACAAGTCGGTCGAGGCACAGGTCATCAACCTGCTGCTCGACCTGAAGTCCGAGTTCGGCCTGACCTACGTGTTCATCAGCCACGACCTCAACGTGGTGCGCTACGTGAGCGACCGCGTGATGGTGATGTACCTGGGCCAGGTGGCCGAGATCGGCCCGGCCGATGCGCTGTACGAAGCGCCCGCGCATCCCTACACGCGCGCGCTGCTGTCCTCGATGCCATCGATGGACCCCGACAACCGCACCGAAGAAGCGGCGCTTGCGGGTGATCCGCCGAACCCGATCAACCCGCCCACGGGCTGCCGCTTTCATCCGCGCTGCGCGCTCGCCGCCCCCGTGTGCAGCAAGATCGTGCCCGAACGCATCGTCACCGGCTCGCAGCATGCGGTGAGCTGCCTGATCCACGAAGCGGGCAGCGGGCATCCGATGGCGCAGCAGCAGCAAACCCTCCAGAGGCAGGCCGCATGAGCACGACAGCAGCAGACACCAGCACCGCCGAACCGATGGTCCGGCTGCGCGACCTCAGCGTCACCTTCAGCGGCGGCCGCAAGCCCGTGCATGCCGTCAGCGGCGTGAGCCTCGAAGTGCAGCGCGGCGAGGTGGTCGCGCTGATCGGCGAATCGGGCTCGGGCAAGAGCGTGACCATGCGCACCCTGCTGCGCCTGCACCCCGAGCGCCGCACGCGCATGGGCGGCCAGGTGCAGGTGGCGGGCCGCGACGTGCTCGCGATGTCGCAGCGCGAGCTCGCGGACTTTCGCGGCAAGGTCGCGTCGATGATCTTCCAGGAGCCGCTGCTGGCGCTCGACCCGGTGTACTCGGTGGGCGCGCAGATCGTCGAGTCGATCCGCCGCCATGAGTCCGTGAGCCAGGCCGAGGCGCAGCAGCGCGCGCTGGCGCTGTTCGAGCGCGTGCGCATTCCGAGCCCCGAACGGCGGCTCGAGGCCTATCCGCACGAGATGTCGGGCGGCATGCGCCAGCGCGCCATGATCGCGCTCGCGCTGGCCTGCAAGCCGCAGCTGCTGCTGGCCGACGAGCCGACCACCGCACTCGACGCCACGGTGCAGATCCAGATCCTGTTGCTGCTGCGCGAACTGCAGCGCGACCTCGGCCTGTCGGTGATCTTCGTCACGCACGACATCGGTGCCGCCGTCGAAGTGGCCGACCGCATCGCCGTGATGTATGCGGGCCGCATCGTCGAGGAAGGCACGGCACGCGAGCTGATCCGCTCGCCGCGCCATCCGTACACCATCGCGCTGCTCAAGAGTCGCGCGCACGGCGCACTGGCGCGCGGCACGCGGCTGGAAACCATCGGCGGCGCACCGCCCGATCTTTCCGCACTGCCGCCCGGCTGCGCCTTCGCCGAGCGCTGCGCGCTGGCCAGCGATGCCTGCCGCGCCGCGCAACCGCCCGTGGTCGAGCTGGCGCCGAACCACCGTGCGCGCTGCATCCATACGGATGCCGCAGCGGCCATCGCGCCCGTGCTGGTCGCCTGAATCCTCCACCCTTCATTCCCACCACCATGCCGTTGCACGACCCCGCCCACGCCTTCGTTCCGTATCCCGATGCGCCGGTGGCGCGCGCCTCGACCGGCCCGCTGGCCGACCTGAGCTTTGCTGCCAAGGACCTGTTCGACGTGGCCGGCTACCCCACGGGCGGCGGCAACCCGATCGTGCTTGCGATGTCGGGCATCAAGACCCGCACCGCGCCGACCGTACAGAAGCTGCTCGATGCCGGCGCGCGCTTTGCCGGCAAGACCGTGACCGACGAACTCGCGTTCTCGATGAACGGCAACAACGCGCATTTCGGCGCGCCGATCAACGGTGGCGCGCCGCTGCGCATCACGGGCGGCTCGTCGTCGGGCTCGGCTTCGGCGGTGTCGTCGAACCTGTGCGATTTCGCGCTCGGCACCGACACCGGCGGCTCGGTGCGCGCGCCGGCCAACCACTGCGGCCTGTACGGCCTGCGCCCGACGCACGGCCGCGTGAGCCTCGAAGGCGCGCTCGACCTCGCGCCCAGCTTCGACACCTGCGGCTGGTTCGCGCGCGACATCGGCACCTTCGCGCGCGTGGCCGATGTGCTGCTGGGCGCCGACGCAGTCGCCCTGCCCGAGCGCGTGCGACTGCTGCGGCCCGACGACGTCTGGGCGCTGGCCGTGCCTGCCGCGGTCGAAGCGCTGCAAGGCGCGGCCGATCGCGTGCAAAGCCTCCTCGGCCCCGCCAAGGGCACGATGGTGGCGCTGGAATCCTTCGACGCGATGTACTGGAACTTCCGCTACCTGCAGTCGCGCGAAGCCTGGCTCACCGACGGCCCGCTGATCGAGCGCTACGCACCGCCGCTCGGCCCGGGCGTGGCCGAGCGCTTCGCGTGGTCGCGCGACGTGACCGATGCGCAGGTGGCGACCGCGCGCGTGTTCCGTACCGCCTTCCGCGCGCACCTGGCCGGGCTGCTCGGCACCGACGGCGTGCTGCTGATGCCGACCATGCCCGACATCGCGCCGCTGCGCAGCGACAGCGAGGCCTCGATGGAGGACTACCGCAACCGCGCGATCCGGCTGTTGTGCATCGCGGGGCTGGCGGGCTTTCCGCAGCTGTCGATGCCGCTCGCGGCGCGCGACGGCGCGCCGCTGGGTATCTCGCTGCTCGGGCCGGCCGGGTCGGACCGGTCGCTGATCGCGCTGGCCGAGCGCATCGCGGGGTAATACAGGGCCATGCGGCCTGGGTTAGGCTGCTGTTCCCACGTCCCGCACAGAAGCGCCATGTCGAACAACACCCAGGTCACCACCCCCAAGGAAATCGCCGCCTCGCTCACCGAGTTCTGGTCGCCGCGCGTCGTCGCCGAAGTCGACGATGCCTACATCAAGGTCGCCAAGGTCCACGGCTCGCTCGCATGGCACAGCCATGACGACGAAGACGAGCTGTTCATGGTGCTCAAGGGGCGCCTGCGCATCGAGATGGAAGCCGGCCCCGTCGAGCTTGGCGAAGGCGAGATGTTCGTCGTGCCCAAGGGCGTGCGGCACAACCCGGTCGCCGACGAGGAATGCCACCTGATGCTCATCGAGCGCAAGACCACGCTGCACACCGGCAGCACCGTCACCGAGAAGACGCGCTCGCTCGCGGAGCAGTTGCGCCCGGTCTGATCAAGCCATCGCAGCGGCCTCGATGCGGGCCGGCGAAAGAAGTCGTCTACCCCTGCGACTGAGCCTCGGCGTCCTCCGGTCGCACCCGCGCCAGAATGAAATCGATGAACGTCCGGATCGCCCGCGTGTGCTGGCGGTTCGGCATGTAGAGCATGAACATCTGGGTGCCGAAGATCGACAGGCGCCAGTCGTCCAGCGTGGTCACCACGTCGCCGCGGCGCACGTCTTCCTGCACCACGTAGTCGGGCACGAGGCCCACGCCCAGGCCCGCGAGGATGGCCTGGCGCAGGAATAAAAAGTTCTCCGAAATCAGCGTCGGCTCCAGGATCACCTCGCGCCGGGTCTCGCCCTGGTAGGCCGAGATGCGCAGCTGCCTTCCGATAACGGCCGCCGTGACCACCGGCGTGGCGCGCAACGCGTCCAGCTGCACGGGCAGCGGGTGGCGCTCGGCATACGCGCGCGTGGCGCAGGCCACATAGCGCACCGGGCCCATCTCGCGCGCCACGAGGTTCTGCGGCGGCTCGGGGATCACGCGGATCGCAATGTCGACCTCGTCGCGCAGCAAATCCTCGATGCGGTTCTCGAACACCACGTCGAGCACGATGCCGGGGTACTGGCGCTTGAAGTCGATGAGCCAGTCGGCCATCACGAGCTGGCCGTAGCCGCTGGGCACGCTCAGGCGCACGCGGCCCTGCAGGCCTTCACCCAGCGCGGTGACCGACTCGCGCGCCGCCAGCAGTTCGGTCTGGATGGCCACGCCGTGCTGGTACAGCCGCAGGCCGATCTCGGTGGGCTCGGCGCGCCGGGTGGTGCGCCGGATCAGCTGCGCGCCGACCGAGCGCTCGAGCTGGTTCAGGTGGTAGCTGACGTTGGCGCGGGTCATCTTGAGCCGGCGGGCCGCCGCGCTCAGGTTGCCCGCGTCAAGAATTTCCACCAGCAGGGTGAGCGATTGCAGGTCCATGGGCGGATTGTGTCAAAAATTCTTTGACAGTCTGTCAACCACCTATGCAATTGTCAAAGCCGAGATACCGGCCAAGAATGCAGGGCTCCCCAGAGCCCCGGACCCCTCGGCTTCACGAGGGCCTGCCACGCAAGCAAGAGACAAGCGACACGCACATGGCCACCCCCACTCCCAGCCCTTCCACGTCCAACGGTCCCGTCACCTTCCAGCGTCAAGGCGACGTGTGTGTGGTGACCATCGACAACCCGCCCGTCAACGCCCTGGGCGTGGATGTGCGCCGCGGCCTGGCCGCCGCCATCGATGCGGCCGAGGCCGACAGCGGCGCCAAGGCGGTGCTGATCGTCGGTGCGGGCCGCAACTTCATCGCCGGCGCGGACATCCGCGAGTTCGGCCAGACGCCGCAGCAGCCCTCGCTGCCCGAGGTCTGCCTGAAGATCGAGAACTGCACCAAGCCGGTGGTTGCCGCCATCCATGGCGCCGCGCTCGGCGGCGGGCTGGAGATTGCGCTGTCGGCGCACTACCGCCTCGCCGCGCCCACCGCCAAGCTGGGCCTGCCCGAAGTGGCGCTGGGCCTGCTGCCCGGCTCGGGCGGCACGCAGCGCGCACCGCGCCTGATCGGCGTGAAGCCCGCGCTCGAACTGATGCTCAGCGGCCGCCATGCGGGCGCGAAGGAAGCGCTGACGCTCGGCCTCGTCGACCGCCTCGGCACCGACGCCGATGCACGTACCGAAGGCCTCGCCTACGCACAGGAACTCGTCGCCGCCAACGCCCCGGTGCGCCGCACGCGCGAAGCCGCCGGTCTGGCCGACAAGGACGCAGCCCGTGCCGCCCTCGACGCCGCACGCGCCGACACCGCCAAGAAGAGCCGCGGCCTGTTCTCGCCGATGAAGATCATCGAAGCCGTCGAAGGCGCGCTCACGCTGCCCTTCGACGAAGGCATGGCGCTCGAACGCCAGCTCTTCCTGCAGTGCATCGACAGCCCGCAGCGCGCCGGCCTGATCCACGCTTTCTTCGCCGAGCGCGAAGTGCTGAAGGCGCCCGAGACCCGCTCGGCCAGCCCGCGCGCGCTGGCCTCGGCCGGCATCGTCGGCGGCGGCACCATGGGTGCGGGCATTGCCGTGGCGATGCTCGACGCGGGCCTGCCCGTGACCATGGTCGAGCGCGACGAGCCCAGCCTGGCGCGCGGCCGTGCGCACGTCGAGAAGGTGTACGACGGCCTCATCGCCAAGGGCCGCATGACGCCCGAGGCCAAGGCCGCCGTGATGGCGCGCTTCTCGGGCTCGACGAGCTACGACGCGTTCGCCAACGTCGACATCGTGGTCGAGGCCGTGTTCGAGGAAATGGGCGTCAAGAAGGCCGTGTTCGCCGAACTCGACCGCGTGTGCAAGAAGGGCGCCGTGCTCGCCACCAACACCTCGTACCTGGACATCGACGAGATCGCCGCCAGCATCACGCGTGCGCAGGACGTGGTGGGCCTGCACTTCTTCTCGCCCGCCAACATCATGAAGCTGCTGGAGATCGTGGTGCCCGCCAAGGTGAGCGCCGACGTGGTCGCCACCGGCTTCGAACTCGCGAAGAAGCTCAAGAAGGTGCCCGTGCGCGCCGGCGTGTGCGACGGCTTCATCGGCAACCGCATCCTGGCCGTGTACCGCCAGGCCGCCGACCACATGATGGAAGACGGCGCCTCGCCCTACGAGATCGACGCGGCCGTGCGCAACTTCGGCTACCCGATGGGCCCGTTCCAGGTGTCCGACCTGGCCGGCGGCGACATCGGCTGGGCCACGCGCAAGCGCAAGGCCGCCACGCGCGACCCGCAGGCGCGCTACGTGCAGGTAGCCGACCGCATCTGCGAGCGCGGCTGGTTCGGCCAGAAGACGCAGCGCGGCTACTACCTGTACCCCGAAGGCGCGCGCACCGGCGTGCCCGACCCCGAGGTGCTGGCCATCATCGACGCCGAGCGCGAGCGCGCCGGCATCACGCCGCGCACCTTCACCGAAGAAGAAATCATGCGCCGCTACATGGCCGCCATGGTCAACGAAGGCGCCAACGTCGTGCTCCAGCGCATCGCGCTGCGCCCGCTCGACGTGGACGTGACCTTCCTCTATGGCTACGGCTTCCCGCGCCACCGCGGCGGCCCCATGAAGTACGCCGACACCGTGGGCCTGCCCCAGGTGCTGGCCGACATCCGCGAGTTCGCCAAGGCCGATCCGATTTTCTGGAAGCCGTCGCCGCTGCTCGTGGAGCTGGTCGAGCGCGGCGCCGATTTCGCCAGCCTCAACAAATCCGAGTAACCGTTAGAGCCCACCGTCCAGGAGACAAACCCATGCGTGAAGCCGTCATCGTTTCTACCGCCCGCACCCCGCTCACCAAGGCGCACCGCGGCGAATTCAACATCACCTCCGGCGCCACGCTGGCCTCGTTCGCGGTGAAGGCCGCGGTCGAGCGCTCGGGCCTGGACCCGGCCCTGATCGAGGACGCGATCCTCGGCTGCGGCTACCCCGAAGGCACCACCGGCCGCAACATCGCGCGCCAGTCGATCATCCGTTCGGGCCTGCCCATCAGCATCGCCGGCACCACCGTGAACCGCTTCTGCGCCTCGGGCCTGCAAGCCATCGCCATGGCCGCCGGCCGCATCGTGGTGGACGGCGCGCCGGCCATGATCGCGGGCGGCGTGGAAAGCATCTCGCAGATCCGCGGCCGCAGCCCCGGCGACGGTGGCGACCTCAGCCTGGACCCGTGGATCGTCGAGCACAAGCCCGAGCTCTACATGGCGATGATCGACACCGCCGACATCGTGGCCAAGCGCTACAACATCAGCCGCGAAGCGCAGGACCGCTTCTCGGCCGAGAGCCAGCGCAAGACCGAAGAAGCGCAACTGGCCGGCCGCTACAAGGACGAGATCGTGGCCTGCACCACCACGATGGCCGTGACCGACAAGGACACCAAGGAAGTCACGCACCGCGAAGTCACTGCCACGGAAGACAACTGCAACCGCCGCGGCACCACCTACGAAGCGCTGGCCAAGCTCAAGCCCGTGATGGGCGAAGACAAGTTCATCACCGCCGGCAACGCCTCGCAGCTGTCCGACGGTGCCTCGGCCTGCGTGATGATGGAAGCCAAGGACGCCGAGCGCGCCAACCTGAAGCCGCTGGGCGCGTTCCGCGGCCTGGCGCTGGCCGGCTGCGAGCCCGACGAAATGGGCATCGGCCCGGTCTTCGCCGTGCCCAAGCTGCTCGCGCGCCACGGCCTGAAGGTGCAGGACATCGACCTGTGGGAACTCAACGAAGCCTTCGCCTCGCAGTCGATCTACTGCCAGGACAAGCTGGGCATTCCGTCGGAACGCCTGAACGTGAACGGCGGCGCGATCTCCATCGGCCACCCCTTCGGCATGACCGGCGCGCGCCTCACGGGCCACGTGCTCATCGAAGGCAAGCGCCGCGGCGCCAAGTACGCCGTGGTCACGATGTGCATCGCCGGCGGCATGGGCGCCGCGGGCCTGTTCGAAATTTACTGATTCATTGAGGAGTCCGCGATGGACCTGAACTTCACGACCGAAGAAGAAGCCTTCCGCAGCGAAGTGCGCACCTTCCTGGCGGACAAGCTGCCTGCGCGGCTGTCCGACAAGGTGCGCGGCGGCGAGATCCTGGAAAAGGCCGACATGCAGGAATGGCACGCCATCCTGAATGCGCGCGGCTGGCTCGCCAACCACTGGCCCGAGCAGTACGGCGGCCCCGGCTGGACGGCGGTCGAGAAGTTCATCTTCGAACACGAATGCGCCCTGGCCTTCGCGCCGCGCATCGTGCCCTTCGGCGTCAACATGCTGGGCCCGGTGCTCATCAAGTACGGCAACGAAGCGCAGAAGCGCTACTGGCTGCCGCGCATCCTGAGCGGCGCCGACTGGTGGTGCCAGGGCTACTCGGAACCCGGCGCGGGCTCCGACCTGGCCGCGGTGAAGACCACGGCCGTGCGCGGCATCGACGCGCAGGGCGACCACTACATCGTGAACGGCCAGAAGACCTGGACCACGCTGGGCCAGCACGCCAACATGATCTTCTGCCTGGTGCGCACCAACCGCGAGGCGAAGAAGCAGGAAGGCATCAGCTTCCTGCTGGTCGACATGACCTCGCCCGGCGTGGAAGTGCGCCCGATCATCACGCTCGACGGCGAGCATGAAGTCAACGAGGTGTTCTTCTCCGACGTGCGCGTGCCCGCCGAGAACCTCGTGGGCGAAGAGAACAAGGGCTGGACCTGCGCCAAGTACCTGCTGACCTACGAACGCACCAACATCGCGGGCGTGGGCTTCTCGGTGGCCGCGCTCGAACAGCTCAAGGGCATCGCCGCGTCGCAAACCAAGAACGGCAAGCCGCTCGCGGACGACCCGGCTTTTGCGGCACGCCTGGCACGCGTCGAGATCGACCTGGAGAACATGAAGACGACCAACCTGCGCGTGATCGCGGCCGTGGCCGGCGGCGGTGTGCCCGGTGCGGAAAGCTCGATGCTGAAGATTCGCGGCACCGAGATCCGGCAAGAGATTTCGTCGCTCGCGCGCCGCGCCATGGGCGTGTACGGCCGCCCCTTCGTCGCCGAAGCGCTGCAGGACGGATTCACCGGCGAGACCTTCGGCCCGGCCTATGCCAAGGCTGCCGCTTCGCGCTACTTCAACAACCGCAAGCTGTCGATCTTCGGCGGCTCGAACGAAATCCAGAAGAACATCATCTCCAAGATGATCCTGGGCCTGTAAAGGAAAGACGCCATGAACTTCGAACACACCGAAGACCGGCGCATGCTCGCCGACAGCCTGAACCGCTTCATCGCCGAGCAGTACGCCTTCGATGCGCGTGACCGCATCGCGAAGTCTGAGCACGGTTTCAGCAAAGAGATCTTCCAGAACTTCGCCGAGCTCGGCGTGATCGGCGCGCTGTTCAGCGAGGCCGACGGCGGCTTCGGCGGCAGCGGCTTCGACATCGCCGTGGTCTTCGAGGCACTGGGCCGCGGCCTCGTGGTCGAGCCGCTGCTGGGCGCCGTGATGGTCGGCGAGGCGATCAGCGCCGCCGGCAGCGACGCGCAGAAAGAGAAGATCGGCGACATCGTCAACGGCGTGACCGTGGCAGCCTTTGCGCACGACGAAGCCGACACGCACTACGAACGCACGCGCGTGGCCACGACCGCCGAGCGCAGCGGCGACGGCTGGGTGCTCAAGGGCGCCAAGGCCGTGGTGCCGCAAGGCGAGCAGGCCGACCTGTTCCTCGTCTCCGCCCGCACCTCGGGCAACGTGGACGACGAAGCCGGCATCTCGCTGTTCCTCGTGCCCGCCAAGACCGCGGGCCTCACGGTGCGCGGCTGCCCCGCGATCGACGGGGGCCGCGTGGCCGAACTCACGCTCGACGGCGTGGCGCTCGGCGCCGACGCGCTGCTGGGCGCGCAAGGCCAGGGCGCTGCCACGCTGGAACGCGCCATCGGCCGCGGCGTGCTCGCGCTGTGCGCCGAAGCACTGGGCGCGATGGAAGCCGCCAAGACCGCCACGCTCGAGTACCTGCGCACGCGCAAGCAGTTCGGCATCCTCATCGGCAGCTTCCAGGCCCTGCAGCACCGCATGGCCGACCTGCTGCTCGAGATCGAACAGGCCCGTTCGGCCGTGATCAACGCCGCAGCGGCCATCGACGGCAGCGACCGCGTGGCGCGCGAGCGCGCGCTGTCGGCCGCCAAGTTCAGCATCGGCCGCATCGGCGCGCTGGTGGCGGAAGAAAGCATCCAGATGCACGGCGGCATCGGCATGACGTGGGAGCTGCCGCTGCCCCACTACGCCAAGCGCCTCGTGATGATCGACCACCAGCTCGGCGACGAAGACCACCACCTGCAGCGCTACATCGCGCTCGGCAAGGAGCTGGCAGCATGACGGACAAGACCGTCCTCATCTCGCAGGAAGGCGCCGTCCGCATCCTGACCAACAGCAACCCGGCCGCGCGCAACGCAATCACGCCGACGCTGTACGCCGAACTCTCCGCCGCGCTCACCGATGCGCAGAACGACCCCGAAGTGGGCGCCATCGTCTTCACCGGCGCGGGCGACTTCTTCTGCTCGGGCGGCGACCTGAACCTGCTGGCCAAGCGCCGCGAACTGCCCGAGGCCGAGCGCCGCGAGAAGCTCGAAGGCCTGCACGACCTGATCCGCGCGATCCGCGACTGCGGCAAGCCCGTGATCGCGGCTGTCGAAGGCGGCGCGGCCGGTGCCGGCCTGTCGATGGCGCTGGCCTGCGACATGCTGGTGTCGGCGCGCGATGCGTTCTACACGGTGGCGTACATCAAGGTCGGCCTCACGCCCGACGGCGGCGCCACGGCCTTCCTCGCGGAGTTCGTCTCGCGCCAGGTGCTCACCGAGCTGTGCCTCACCGGCGACCGCCTCACGGCCGAGCGCCTGCATGCGATGGGCGCCGTGAACCGCCTGACCGACAAGGGCGGCGCACTGGCCGAAGCCATCGCACTCGCGTCCAAGGTGGCTAACGGCCCGCAGCGCGCGAGCGCACGCATCAAGACGCTGTGCCGACAGGCCCATCGCGCAACGCTCGAGGAACAACTCGAGGCCGAAGCGGTCTACATGGTGACGTCGCAGGCCGACGCCGAAGCCGCCGAAGGCATCGGCGCCTTCCTCGGCAAGCGCAAGGCCGACTTCGTCGCGTTGCGCCGCTCGCCCAAGCCCGACGCGTCCTGACGCAACGCGCTCTCCCCTCGCGTGCAGATGCGGGGGTCTTTCGTTTTCCTGGAGTTGTTCCCATGCCCTCGCTGAATTCCTCGCTGCCGCTCGCCGGCGTGCGCGTCCTCGATCTGTCCCGCATCCTCGCCGGCCCCTGGTGCGGCATGGTGCTGGCCGACATGGGTGCCGAGGTGATCAAGGTCGAGCACCCGGGCCGCGGCGACGACACGCGCGACTGGGGCCTGCGCGTCGGCAAGACAGAAACCGCCTACTTCAACAGCGTGAACCGCAACAAGCGCTCCGTCACGCTCGACCTGCAGACGCCCGAAGGCCAGCAGATCGCGCGCGACCTCGCCAAGCAGTGCGACGTGGTGATTCAGAACTTCAAGTTCGGCGGCATCGACAAGCTGGGCCTGGGCTACGAACAGCTGCGCAAGGAGAACCCGGGCCTCATCTACTGCTCGATCTCGGGCTACGACCGCACCGGCCCCGAGGCCGCGCGCCCCGGCTACGACCTCGTGGTGCAGGGCGAGGCCGGCCTGATGGCGCTGAACGGCGAAGCCAACCAGCCGCCGCTGAAGTTCGGCGTGGCCGCCGTCGACCTGTTCACCGGCATGTACTCGGCGCAGGCCGTGCTGGCCGCGCTCTACCAGCGCGAGAAGACCGGCACCGGCCGCCACATCGAGATGGCGCTGTTCGACTGCGGCCTGATGATCACCGCCTACTACGGCCTCGAAGCGCTGCTGATGGGCGAAGACCCGCCGCGCTACGGCAACTCGCACCCGTCGATCGTGCCCTACGGCGTGTTCGACGCGGCCGACGGCCCGCTGGTGATCACCGTGGGCAACAACGCGCAGTTCTCGCGCTTCTGCACCGAGGTGATCGAGCGCCCCGACCTCGCGGCCGACGAGCGCTTCAAGACCAACATCCTGCGCTCGGCCAACCGCGCCGTGCTGCTGCCCGAGTTGCACGCCGAGCTGGCCAAGCGCCCACGCGCCGCGCTGCTCGAAAAGCTCAACGCCTCGGGCATTCCCTGCGGCGAGGTGCTCGGCCTGCTGGAGGCGCTGAACTCCAAGCGCGCGACCGATGCCGGCCTGGTCACCAAGCAGCCGCACCCGGTGGCCGGCGAGGTCGACGTGCTGGCGCCCCCCTACCGTTTCGATGGCGAGCGCCTGCCCGTGCGCAGCGCGCCGCCCACTTTGGGCGAAGGCACGCACGACGTGCTGAAGTCCCTGCTCGGCCTGTCGGATGAAAAGCTGGCAGCGCTGAAAACGAATGGCGTCGTCTGATCGCACACAGCGAAGACAACGCCCGCATCCCTGAAGAGAAGTCCATGGCCTTTCCGTTCCTTAGCTCCCCCCGCAATCCTGTTCGCCGCGCTCTGATCGCGCTGGCCCTTCCCCTCCTGGCCGGCAGCGCCTTCGCCCAGGCCTGGCCGACCAAGCCCATCACGCTGGTCGTGCCCTTCCCGCCCGGCGGCCCGACCGACGTGGCTTCGCGCATCGTGGCGCAGAAGATGTCGCTGTCGCTCAAGCAGAACATCCTGGTCGACAACCGCAGCGGCGCCTCGGGCACCATCGGCGCGGCCTTTGCGGCCAAGGCCGCACCCGACGGCTACACCTTCGTGATGCTGGCCACGCCGACGCTGCTGGCTTCGCACCTGTACGGCACCGTGCCCTACGACATCTTCAAGAACTTCACGCCCGTGGGCACGGTGTACGACCTGCCGATCGTGATGGTGGTGAACCCGAAGGCGCTGCCTAGCGTGAACGGCCTGCAGGACCTGATCGCCAAGGCCAAGGCCGACGGCGGCAAGCTCAACTACACGACCGCCGGCGCCGGCAGCTTCGGCCACCTGACGACCGAGCAGCTGAAGAACATCGGCAAGTTCGAGATGCAGCACGTGCCCTACCGCGGCAGCGCCCCGGCCGTGACCGACCTCATCGGCGGCCAGGTGCCGGCGATGTTCTCCGACCTCGTGGCCGTGATCCCGCACATCCGCGCCGGCACGCTGCGCCCGATCGCCGTGGGCTCCGGCAAGCGCGTGAGCCTGCTGCCCGACGTGAAGACCGTGGCCGAGCAGGGCTTCCCCGGTTTCGACGCCACCTCGTGGGGCGGGCTGCTGGCCCCGGCCGGCACGCCGCAGGCCGTGGTCGACCGCATGAGCGCCGAGCTGAAGAAGGCGCTGGACGACAAGGAAGTCGGCGAGAAGCTGCAGAGCGTGGGCTCCTTCGCGGCCTACGGCACGCCGGAACAGACCGCCACGCGCATGCGCCAGGACTTCGAGCGCTGGGGCAAGGTGATTCGCGACAACAAGATCACGAACCAGTAAGACACACGACGGGGCACCCCGTCCGCAGCCGGCCAGACGACCTCAAGGAGACACCATGACAACAGGCAACGACAAGAACAACAACAACGTCATCGGCACACCGTTCCGCCCCCGGTTTCCGGTGCGCGGGCTCGACGACATCCGCGCGCTCGAAGCAACGCCGCTCGAAGAAGCGCTCACGGTGCGCAGCACCTACGAGCTCTTCCGCAATTCCGGCGCAGCCTTCGGCGACAAGACCGCGCTGACCTTCTTGCGCAGCGGCAACCCGGCGGATGAACCCATCCGCTGGTCGTATGCGCAGCTGCTCGCAGGCATCCACCAGACCGCGAACCTGCTGCACACGCTGGGCGTGGGGCCCGACGATGCGGTCGCGGTGCTGCTGCCCGGTTGCCTCGAGTACCACCTCGCGCTCTGGGGCGGCGAGGCGGCCGGCATCGTGCAGCCGCTGAACCCGCTGCTCACCGACGAGAAGCTGGTCGCGCTCATGACCGCGGGCCGCGCCAAGGTGCTGATCGCCTACGGCTCGGACGCGGAATCAGGCATGTGGTCGAAGGCCATGCGCCTGCGCGGCCAGGTGCCCACACTCACCACCGTGCTGCGCGTGGCGCCGCACGATGAAGCGCCCGGCGCGGCCGGCACGCTCCCTGAAGGCGTGGCCGAGTTCGACGTGCTGCGCGCCGCGCAACCAAGCGACCGCCTCGTGAGCGGCCGCGACATCGCGCCCACCGACATCGCCGCCTACTTCCACACCGGCGGCACCACGGGCGCGCCCAAGCTCGCGCGCCACAGCCACGGCGCGCAGGTGTTCACCGCCTGGGCCAGCGTGCAGCTCGCGGGCATGAACGAGCAGGGCATCTCGATCAACGGCTACCCGCTGTTCCATGTGGCGGGCGTGCTGCCGGCCTCGCTCTCGTCGCTGTCGGCGGGCGTGGAGGTGATCATTCCGACGCCCTCGCTGCTGCGCAACAAGGAGGTGCTGGCCAACTACTGGAAGCTGGTCGAGAAGTACCGCCCGACCTCGCTGTCGGCCGTGCCCACGGTGCTCGCCGCGCTGGCCAACGTGCCGCTGGACGGCGCCGACATCTCGTCCATCACCTACTGCCGCACCGGCGCCGCCGTGCTCGCGCCCGAGCTGGCCGCGCGCTTCGAGCGCCTGTTCGGCCTGCACGTGCACGAGAGCCTGGGCATGACCGAGATGGCTGGCATCTCGACCATCACGCCGCCCGGCGTGAACGGGCCCGCGGGCTGCGTCGGTTTTCGGCTGCCATATGCGCAGGTGCGCATCGTGGCGCTCGACGAGAACGGCAGCGCCAGCGACCGCGAAGTGGCGCAAGGTGAGACCGGCATGGTGCTGTTCAAGTCGCCCAACGTGTTCTCGGGTTTCGTCGATCCGGCCGACAACGCCAAGGCCTTCACGGCCGACGGCTGGCTCGCCACCGGCGACCTGGGCTGGATGGACGCCGAAGAGCGGCTGCACCTCACGGGCCGCTCCAAAGACCTGATCATCCGCAGCGGCCACAACATCGACCCCAAGACCATCGAGGACGCGCTGGGCGCGCACCCGGCCGTGCAGCTGTGCGCCGCCGTCGGCGCCCCCGATGCCTACGCGGGCGAACTGCCCGTGATCTTCGCGACGCTGGTGCCCGGTGCCTCGGCCACCGAAGACGAGCTGCTGGCCTTCACTTCTGCGCGTGTGGACGAAGCACCCGCCCGCCCCAAGTGGGTGTCGGTGATCGCCACCATGCCGATGACCAACGTCGGCAAGATCTACAAGCCCGAGCTGCGCGCCATGGCCGCGCGGCAGGTGGTGGCGGCCACGGTCGCCGAGGTCTGCACGGCACTCGGCCTGAGCGATGCGGCTCAACCTGCAGTGAGCACGGAAGGTGAAAGCCTCGTGCATGTGCAGATCGACGCCGCCGCGGCGGGCACGCAAGCCGCTGCACTGCAGGAACGGCTTCAGAAGGCCCTGGAGCCGCTGCCCTTCAAGACGCGCATCGCGCTGAAGTGACCGACCTGCTGCTTCTTCAATACGATTTTCTGAAACCGAACGGGAGACAAACCATGACCCATCAAGCCTCGACCCGCCGCGCCCTGCTGTGCGCGGCAGCATCGACCGCCGCGCTGTTCGCGCTGGCCCCCGCGCATGCGCAGGCGCCCTACCCGAACAAGCCGATCCGCCTCGTCGTGCCCTTCCAGGCCGGCGGTGCGACCGACGTGCTGGCGCGCGTGCTGGGCCAGAAGATGGCGGCCAGCATGGGCCAGCCCATCGTGGTGGACAACAAGCCCGGCGCGGCCGGCATCATCGGCACCGACATGGTCGCCAAGGCCGCGCCCGACGGCTACACGATCGTTCTGTCGCTGAGCAACTCGCTCATGACCAACGAGTTCTTGTACGACAAGCTGCCCTACGACACGCAGCGCGACCTCACGCTGGTCTATCAGATCGCGATGGCGCCGCTGGTGCTCGTGGTGCACCCCAGCGTGACCGCGAAGACCGGGCCCGAACTGCAGAAGTACGTCGTCGCGCACAAGGGCAAGGTCGCCTACGGTTCGTACGGCGTGGGCGCCTACCCGCACCTGGCCGGCGCGCACATGAGCCTCACGCAGCAGGCCGACATGAACCACGTCGCCTACAAGGGCGAAGCGCCGATGGTGCAAGACCTCATCGGCGGCCAGATCCAGATGGCCTACGCCAGCGCGCTCGCGGCCAAGCCACACATCGATGCGGGCAAGCTCAAGGCCATTGCCGTGACCGGCGAGCGCCGCATGAGCACGCTGCCCAACGTGCCCACGATGGCCGAGCAAGGCCTGAAGGACGAGGCCTACCGCGTGACCGGCTGGCTCGCCATTGCCGCGCCCGCCAAGACGCCCAAGGCCATCGTCGACCGCATCGCCGACGAAGTGCGCAAGGCCACGCAGCAGCCCGACGTGCGCGAGCGCGTGGCGGCCATGGGCTTCGAGATCAAGGACAGCTCCCCCGAACTCTTTGCCGCAGCCTGGAAGCAGGAGCGTCCCGTGTGGGAGCGCCTGATCAAGCAGTCGGGCGCCAAGCTCGAGTAACCCCTTCCCCATTTTTTGTCATTCAAGAGGAACAGCCATGAAAGTTCTGGTGCCTGTCAAACGGGTCGTCGATTACAACGTGAAGGTGCGCGTCAAGAGCGACGGCACCGGGGTGGACATTGCCAACGTCAAGATGAGCATGAACCCCTTCGACGAGATCGCTGTCGAAGAAGCGGTGCGGCTGAAGGAAAAGGGCATCGTGACCGAAGTCATCGCTGTCTCGTGCGGTGACGCGAAGTGCCAGGAAACCCTGCGCACCGCCATGGCCATCGGCGCCGACCGCGGCATCCTGGTCGAGACCACCGAAGAGCTGCAACCCCTGGCGGTTGCCAAGCTGCTCAAGGCACTGGTCGACAAGGAACAGCCCCAGCTGATCATCCTCGGCAAGCAGGCCATCGACGACGACGCCAATCAGACCGGCCAGATGCTGGCTGCTTTGGCCGACCTGCCGCAAGCCACCTTCGCCTCGAAGGTCGATCTGGCAGCCGACAAGGTCACTGTCGCACGCGAAGTGGACGGCGGCATGGAAACGCTGACGCTCACGCTGCCTGCCGTCATCACGACCGACTTGCGCCTGAACGAGCCGCGCTACGTGACGCTGCCCAACATCATGAAGGCCAAGAAGAAGACGCTCGACRTCTTCAAGCCCGAAGACCTGGGTGTGGACGTGAAGCCCCGCCTSAAGACCCTCAAGGTCAGCGAGCCGCCGAAGCGCGGTGCMGGCATCAAGGTGCCTGACGTYGCCACCCTGGTAGACAAGCTCAAGAACGAAGCCAAAGTGATCTGAGGAAGAAACGAACATGACCGCACTCGTCATTGCCGAACACGACCACGCCAGCATCAAGCCGGCCACCCTCAACACCGTGACTGCCGCCCTGGCTTGCGGTGGCGACGTCCACATCCTCGTGGCCGGTGCCAACGCAGCAGAAGCTGCGAAGGCCGCCGCGCAGATCGCCGGCGTGTCCAAGGTCATCGCTGCCGACAGCGCCAGCCTGGCAGAAAACCTCGCCGAGAACGTCGCTGCTCAAGTGCTCGCGATCGCAGCGAACTACAGCCACATCCTGTTCCCCTCGACCGCCAACGGCAAGAACGTCGCTCCCCGCGTGGCCGCCAAGCTCGATGTGGCGCAGATCTCCGACATCACCAAGGTCGACAGCCCGGACACGTTCGAGCGCCCGATCTACGCCGGCAATGCGATCGCCACCGTGCAGAGCACCGACGCCACCAAGGTGATCACCGTGCGCACGACCGGCTTCGATGCCGCAGCCGCCACGGGTGGCAGCGCGACGATCGAAACCGCTGAAGGCGTCGCAGACAGCGGCAAGAGCAGCTTCGTCGGCCGTGAAGTCACGAAGAGCGAACGCCCCGAACTGACCGCCGCCAAGATCATCGTCTCCGGTGGCCGTGCCCTGGGCAGCGCCGAGAAGTTCACCGAAGTGATGGCCCCGCTGGCCGACAAGCTGAATGCAGGCCTCGGCGCCAGCCGCGCAGCCGTCGACGCAGGCTACGCCCCGAACGACTGGCAAGTGGGCCAGACCGGCAAGATCGTCGCGCCGCAGCTGTACATCGCCGCGGGCATCTCGGGTGCCATCCAGCACCTGGCCGGCATGAAGGACTCGAAGGTCATCGTCGCGATCAACAAGGACGAAGAAGCGCCGATCTTCTCGGTGGCCGACTACGGCCTCGTGGCCGACCTGTTCACGGCCGTGCCGGAACTCGTGAAGGCGCTGTAAGCGGCTGCGACAACGATGAAGACCCGCATCACCGAACTGCTCGGCATCCGCTACCCCATCATCCAGGGCGGCATGCAATGGGTGGGCCGTGCCGAGCTGGCCGCGGCCGTGTCGAACGCCGGCGGCCTCGGCATCCTCACCGCGCTCACGCAGCCCACGCCCGACGACCTGCGCCACGAGATCGAGCGCACGCGCACGATGACCGACCAACCCTTCGGCGTGAACCTCACGATCCTGCCGGCGGTGAAGCCGCCGCCGTACGCCGAGTACATCCAGGCCATCATCGACAGCGGCGTGAAGATCGTGGAGACCGCGGGCAACAGCCCGAAGGACTTCATCGAGGCCCTGAAGCGCCACGACGTGAAGATCGTCCACAAGTGCACCTCGGTGCGCCACGCGCTCTCGGCCGAACGCAACGGCGTCGACGCGGTGTCGGTGGACGGTTTCGAATGCGCGGGCCACCCGGGCGAAGACGACGTGCCCGGCCTCGTGCTGCTGCCGGTGGCGGCGCGCAGGCTGCGCATTCCGATCATCGCGTCGGGCGGCATCGCCGACGGCCGCGGCATGGCCGCCGCGCTGGCGCTCGGTGCCGAAGGCATCAATATGGGCACGCGCTTCTGCGTCACCAAAGAAGCGCCGATCCACGACAACATCAAGCAGGCACTGGTGGCCGCGACCGAGCGCGACACCAAGCTGATGTTCCGCACGCTGCACAACACGGCGCGCGTGTTCCGCAACGCGATCTCCGAAGAAGTGGTGGCCACCGAACGCCGTCCGGGCGGCTGCGAGTTCGAAGACATCCGCCCCTTGGTCGCCGGCGCACGCGGCCGCGCGGCGCTGGAGTCGGGCGAGGTGCACAACGGCGTGGTCTCGGCCGGCCAGTGCATCGGGCTGATCGATGACATCCCGACATGTGCCGAGCTGCTGGAACGCATGGTGCGCGAGTGCCGTGAACATCTGGACCGCGCCCGCAGCTGGATGAACTGAAGCTCTGCCGCGCTCCCGCCGACGGGGAACCTTGCTCCGCGAATGTCCCCCGCCCTTCGGGCTCCTCCTTGATTTCGCTGCGCAAGGCACCCCATCGACGTGAGCGTTCAGAGCCGCCTCAGACTTGCGCGGCACCGGGCCCACGAGGTCCGCGCGCGGCGCATCGCGGAAGCTGCATTTGTTGGCGCTCGCCGAGACTTCGTGCCGCATGAACCGGCTGCTGCATGACGGGAACGGAGGCGTTGTACAGCGGGCTGGTCATGGTGAGTTCACTTCTAAAATTTTGGGCACGATGGCCGGAGTTGGCGTGGCAGAGGCCCTGCCGACCATGCAAGGCTAACAGCACAGGGCGAACTGAATCGCCCCGGCTTTTGTGGCCAGCTTTTCTTCCCGCTGGTAGTCGGGGCAGCCGCGTTGAAGGGCAGTTCGCTAGCAAGAAGCGGACGTCAATTGCAGACGCACGACAGACCGCGATCGCTGCAAAGCCGTCGGTCGACCTCTCGCATCGAAGGACCGCATCGGGCCCATACCCGAAATCGGCAAAACGGTTTTGGCCCCCCCCCGAAGTTGACGCTCGTAGAGTCGAGTAACCGAGGCGATGTTGCCGCAGGCCGGTGCCCTCGACGAGACAGCGAACGGCTTATTGTTGGAGGTTGGCTGCCCTCAGCAAATCCGGGGATAGTGGCTTGGTGCCGCTGCATTGCGGTCGATGGCTGTCGTCACCTAGGACTGGGCTTCAATTCCATCTTCGGCCAAAAGCATTGGAACTTCGCTCTCGGCGAACAATGTCCGCAACAAACGTCCGAAGCGGTTCTCTTTCTCGACTCTGACGATGCGCCGACACGCTTCCAAGAAATTCATCCCAGCCTGGCCGAAGCGGTTCTCGTACATTTGGTTTTTCTCGAGGATGTCCAAACTTTTAAGTACGAAAAGCTTGAAATCACGCCCTTTCAACGTCCGCATCGCAGTCTCGAAATCGTCGATCGTGGACGCTCTCATCGCCGCTTCTTCCCGATGGCCCCAACTGTCGTTCTCGAGAAGGTACTTGATGGCATCGACGACGGTAACGCTGTGAATTCGAGCATCGCGAGCATGGTCGATTGCCGCCTTCAGTTTTGGGTTTAGCGGCTGCTGAAACGGCGATTCACCGAATTCGGACTTGTCAACGATGGTCGCGAAGTGAGCCAACCAACCATCAATCAAATCATCTTCTAGTTTGGTACCACCAGGTAGGTCGGCCATCTGTTTTCCGAGCGCGGTGACAGTGTAGGCGTCGAGGTCGGCGACTCTTGCGATGAGCTTGACTGCATCAGCTACGAGATCGTCGTCGCAGTCTGTGACGCCCCAATTGAATCGTTCAAAGAATTCATGAGCGAGACTTCTCGATTCGGTGCACTTCTCGTTGTGTCGGTAGCCTTGGATGACGGCCTCAATCGCCTTTGCGTCGTGCCTTCCGTCCCGGACGAAGGCAACAACTAGCTCTTCAAATTCGTCCGAAGAATTGATCCCTAGTTTCGACAGCAGAACTTTCCATGCGGCTGGCGTCGAGTCCTCGGCTTTCTCCTTGGACGCATCGCCTTTCTGCTCGAGGAAGAGCTTCAAAAAGTCGGTAGAGCCTCGGCCGTAGCCAGCGACATACTCCAGAGTCGGCCCGTCCTTGATTGCTTTATTTGCAAGAGCAGAAATGAGCACAATGGAGGGAACAGTTCTCGCCTGTATCGCGAGAGGCATGTCCCCAGTCACACCGAGGAGCCGAACCACAAGACGGTAAGCCTGACGGATGACCCGGATGTTGGTGATTCCGCACGCTTCAACCGCAGTCCTGGCCATCGCGCGGTAGGGGCTTTCCAAGTTCGGAACCGCGATGTCAAACGCGTCCTCAGGTGTCGGTGTGAAACGAAGTTCTTCTTCGACAACCTTCTCTCGGAACGCCGCCCAGAGCGCGCTGTCGGCGGGCTGTTGGATTCCGCCGATCTCTGACCCTAGATTTCCATTGAATACTGACCCACCCGTTTTGTGAGCCTGAAGGCTTCACAGTGTGGATAAGTGCTTGGTGTTCTCCTTTGTGTGGATCTGTCGCAGATTGCGCCGCTGTTTGCGCGATTTGGTTGCCTCGATCGCGAGCCAGGTCGCGAGCTTCTCGGCATAGGGATCGAGCTTGCTTGAGCTCGTCCGCTTGGCGTAGCGCGGCTCTTCATCGCCGGCTCGCAGGTACTTCTTTACGGTGTTGCGAGACAGGCCTGTACGCCTGGCTATCTCGCGAATGGACATCGCCTGCCGACGATCAGCATGGAGCGCAGAGCTGCCACCGAGGCCTGCACCACAAGCACCTCAACCGAACCGAATTCCCTCCATCACAAGGGCTTCAGCCGTCGCATCCAAAAGAACCCGTTCACCAGGGCGGGCCGCGAAACACGCAGCCCGCAGACCAGCCGCTAACCGCCAGTCTCAAGCGCCCCACGTCGCGCCTTCTCGCTCACCTGAAACAGCTCCCCAGCCTTGCGAGCAAGTTCAGCCGCAAGCCAGAGCACGTTGTCCAGTTGTCGAGGCCCGTCACCGCTGCACCAGTCGATGTCTTCCCCATGGCAGACCCACAGGAGCGCTTCGAGTTGCGAGAGGGTGTTTTCGAGAAGATCCGCCGGGTCTTGGGCGTTGTCTTCGGAAGCTACCGGCGTGCGAGGCCGGGCTATAGTCTTGGTAGCCATTTTTGTGCGTTTCCTTCCAAGGTGTTGCACGAACTTGGTTAGACGGTCGGGGTGCTGATAACACCTCGGCCGTCGCCTTTTGATACCTCGCATCTGCATCGCTGCTTTCGCACCGACGACCTGCCGCGAGGCAAGCAGCCTTCAAACATCTCGGTGGTGGGGGTGTGGCGCCTTTCTTCTTCCCTTGGTGGGGTCTCGAGTGACAGGGGCATTCACTCTAGAGAAGAACCCGGCGAAGTAGATGCTGCGCGCCCTGTCCGACGTGCTCAAGAAGGCCGAAGACCAGGCGACGCAGAAAAATATCGATCCCAATGCGCTGCTGCAGGCGCGGCTGTTCCCTGACATGTTTCCGCTACTGCGTCAGGTACAGATCGCCGCAGACTTCTCCAAGGGCATTGCCTCCCGCCTGGCGGGTGCCGAGGTGCCGTCCTGGCCCGACACTGAGGTCAGCTTCGCCGACCTGCAAGCGTTGATCGCCAAAGCTTTGGCCCATATCGGCTCCTTCAAGTCTGAGCAGTTTGATTCAAGCGAGAGCCGCGAGATCGTCTTGCGCCCCGGCACCCCCAAGGAAAAGAAGCTGACCGCAAGCGCATATCTTCTGCACTATGGCCTGCCGCAGTTTTTCTTCCACGTGACCACCACCTATGCCATCTTGCGTCACAACGGTATGGAGATCGGTAAGCGCGACTACATGGGTGCCTACTGACCCAAGACAGACAGGCGTTCGGCCACTCTGGCTGCCGCTCGATAGCAACCAGAGCCTCCGCGTTCGACGTTGGTCTGCTGATGGCGGCTATGCAGCGAAAACCGACTTCAACGTCGGCGCAACCAACATCTGCCATCAGTCCGAAGCGGTCGTCGAACGACGACCGCAACGCAGCGATTGCCGACGTCGCACCTAGGCCTGCCTGCACTCGAACGCGGTGTTCAACGGCCAGCGTACGGCAGCGACGAGTGATGCACGACGATGCGCAGCTTGCCGGCACCGTCCTTCACGAAAGTCCAGGTCTTGTCGACCGTGGTGACCTTGCCGTCCGGGTCGGTGAACAGCACGTTACCCAGCGTGCTGGCCACGTCGCCGTGGATGAGCACGGCACTGTTGGCAATCTCGCATTTGGTCCAGCCCTTCAGGGCGAAGCCGGTGTCGTTGGGAAAGGCAGGGTTGCCGCCCACGAAGTACGCCAGCGCGCCGTCGCGAGCGGTGCGGAAGGTCTGCGGCGATGTCGTGAGCGTCGGCTTGAACAGCACTGCGCCCAGCTGGTAGGCGTAGGCGCTGTCGATGACCTTCTCGGCCAGCGCCCTGGCGGCCGGCTGCCCTGCGCTGGAATTCGCAGCGCTGATGTCGACCAGCGCCTTGCACCAGGCCTGCTGGGCCCCCAGGACTTCCGCTTCCGTGATGCTCCGGTCGACGACTTTCTCCTTGGCGGCGGCCGGCAAGATTGCCCCTGCGATCAGGAGGCTGGCGATGGCGCTGGGAATGAATTTTTTCATTTGGGTCTCCAATTGAAGTAGTTGGATACCGGAGCGGCCGGGTGGGTCGAGCCGAGACCCAAAGTGCATCAATACGACATGCACAAGGCATGATGCGCCGGCTGATTTGCTCTGAGTAAAAGATGCAAATGAAATGAATGGTTGTGCATTCGCGAGATAGCCAGGCGTGCAGGCCTGGTCTCGCAACAGACTGAAGCGGGCGCACACGAAGGACGGCGATGCAGCGGTTGCCGACATCCCTCGGCCTCGCGCGAATGGGTACTGCCGGCCACAAGCAGCCACTCGGCGGGCTCATCGAATATGAAAATCGAGGATTGCCAGATCGAGTTCCGGCGCCGCCTCAAGGCTGCTGGCAAGAAGGTAACTGGCCTGATGCCTGGCACTGACGCAGGTTGGCGCAGGTTGGCGCAGGAGCAGAGACGATGCAGCCGGGCGATCACTTGACATGAATTCTGGGCGAGAACTTTGCCATCGGCGCGCTCGCCTCGCACGTCGGCATGCCAGCCAAATACCGCGCCATCGTGCCGATGTCCGTCTCTGAAAGGGTCGTGCCGTCAGTCGCACCGTATCCGGGCTATCGACCGAAAACTTCCAATCACTGCATGGCCAGGTCCAGACCCATCCAATTGCAAAATTCAAAGGTGAGGAAGAGCACGAGGAACGCAGAAGCGACGAACGCCCCGCCCACCTTGATGGATGTCAGTACCACTGCAGCTGTCTTTTGATTCTTGTCCTTCTGTCCCCGTTCGTAATGCCACTTGACGGCTAAATACATGCCCACGCTGAGCACGAGAACTTTGAAAATAACAAAAGAGATAGGGATTGAATTCATGATTGAAGGGATATCAATGGTGACAGACGGCGAAGTGCCCGAGTGCGGCGAGTAGCTCAATAGACCGATGAAGAAACGGAAATTCAATCAATCAATCAATCAATCTAACGAAACGGTTGCGGTGAGCTAAATGGGCGTCCGCAAGGCGCGTCGAAAGGCACGCAAGACATGGGTCGAAAGGCGGAGCAGTCTGCCTGCACCACAGAAGCACTCTCATCGTGCTGTCGAGTGTTCATCTTCCAGGCTGATACGTACAGAACCAGATCAGCTGAAAATTTTCGTATCAGATGCAAGGAGGCCGGTAGTCGCGCCGGGGCAGGCCGACGTCTGATATGACAATCTCGGGAGCGGTCCAGAACGACCGTATCAGAAAGAGATGCCCATGAACCGCTACGAGAAGCTTGCCGACAACATCGCTCAGCGTATTCGCGCGGGTAGCCTGAAGGCGAACGATCGCCTTCCCTCCGTGCGCGAACTGAAGTCGCAAATGGGCATCAGTGCGTCCACCGTGTTCTCTGCTTACTACCTGCTGGAGGCGCAAGGGCTTGTCGAAGCTCGGCAGCGGTCGGGATACTTCGTTCGAGCGGGCGCGGAAATGCCGGCCAACGAACTCGCCGCCAGCGAGCCTGTCCTGCGGTCCATGTCGGTCGACGTCTCGTCGCTTGTCTTTCAGGTCCTTGCACAGGCTCGCGAGCGCGATATGGTCCCGCTCGGCTCGGCCTTTCCGTCGCCAGAGCTGTTTCCCTTCGAGCAACTTGCCGCCGGCCTGACGCGAGCGCTCAAGCGGATGGATCCTTGGCAGACCGTCGAAGATTTGTCTCCAGGAAACGCCCAATTGCGCCATCAGATCTCCCTGCGTTACGGCAGCGTCGGGATGGATGTTCCTGCATCTGAACTGGTCATCACCAGCGGGGCGATGGAAGCCCTCAATCTTGCGCTCGAATCGGTGACGCAGCCAGGCGACCTCGTGGCGATCGAAACGCCAACCTTTTATGGTGCGTTGCAGGCACTGGAGCGGCGCGGTCTTCGCGCGGTCGAGGTTGAGACCCACCCGCGTACAGGCGTAGATCTCGACTCTCTTGCTCGCGTGATCGACCAGCATCCGGTGAAGGCCTGCTGGTTCATGCCGACCTTCCAGAATCCAATGGGCTGCACCATGAGCGACGCAGCCAAAGAGCAACTGGTCAGCATGCTCGCCACTCGCGCCATACCGCTGATCGAAGACGACGTGTACGGCGAGCTCGCGCATGGGGCTCGGAGACCGCCACCAGCCAAGGCCTGGGACCGGGATGGCTGGGTGCTGCACTGCAGTTCTTTCTCGAAATCCCTGGCACCCGGATATCGCATCGGTTGGGTAGCGGGCGGTCGCTTTGCAGCCACTTTGGGTCGCAACAAATTGATGAGCTCGCTGGCGACGGCACTCCCTTCGCAACTGGCGTTGCAGGAGTACCTGCAACACAAGAGTTTCGATCGTCACCTGCGCGCCCTGCGGCATTCGCTCAGCCGCCAGCAGGCTGCATGCTTGCGATTTATCGATCGATACTTTCCGACTGGAACGCGGGTCACGCGCCCCGAGGGTGGCTATTTCCTGTGGCTCGCGCTGCCAGAAGGTGTCGACTCGCTCGCACTGCACCAGGACGCTCTTCGGCTCGGCATAGGCGTAGCGCCGGGCCATCTGTTTTCAGCCGACCGCCGATACACCCGGCACCTGCGCATCAACTACGGGTATCTCGGCGACCCGCGCTTGGAAGGGGCTATCAGGAGTCTTGGAGATCTCGCCAACGCGCAGCTGAAATCTACAACTGGGAAATCGGAGCCAATCTTCGAGCAACGTTCGTCGAGACCCTAGTTAGCGTCAACGCAGGTCGAGGTCCGCCGCCTTCGACTGACTCTCAACGTCACGCGCGCCGCTTCTGTCCAGTCGCGGCTTAAAGAACCCGCAGCACCTCAAACTGCTGTCGGATGGGAGCGACCTGTATCGACACCTCATCACCCTCGCATTTGCCCAGCATTGCCCTGCCCAAAGGGGCTTCGCTGCTGATGACCTGAACAAGCTGAGTGCCGCTGACCAACGTCATGCTGCCCCCATCCGGGCCGAGAAAGAGCTGTTGCTGCTTGTCGTCGGAATCGACCAGGCAGACCAGCGAGCCGAGCTGTATGCCTTTGATGGCGTCGTAGGGACGCGGGCGGAATCGGCGCCAATTGGCCATCGCCTGGCGTATGGCTTCGGCGCGCCGAGCTTGGCCGGTGGCCAGGTAGGCGGCTTCGAGTCCCAATGTGTCGTATTTGTTTTCGGCGATGTTCTCTTCGTGAGTCGCCGTTTCATGGGCTGCCCGCACTGCCTGTTCGGCTTGCAGCAGGTCTTCGGCGAGCCGTTCCAGCACCTGCTGTTGCAGCAAGAATTTATCCATGACGAAAGATCGGTATCTCGAACAAGCGGGGGAGATTTTGATTATGAAGGGCTCATGGGCCCGAAGGCGACGGTCAGACGTCGTGACTGAAAGACAGCGCGCAGTCTGACGCGAACATTGAGCGCACCGAGGGGAGTACCCGGTGTCCTGTGCACGCGCCCCGAAGGACCTCAAACCGAGGCCGTCAACGCGCCGCCACAGCTAAGGAAACCCCCGATATATGAATGGTCATTGACCCCCTAGGATCGAGCGCTGCTCGCCTGTCAAGGTGTACGGATCGCGTCCCGGCGTCCGCCCGGTGACATGGTGCCTGCCTCAGCTGCCCTTTCCTTCGATGACAACTCCTCCCGAGTCCGGCCCCACGCTGGACGCCGCCAGCCCCCTTCCCCCCGACATCGAAGCCGCCGACGAACCGACCAAGGTTCCCCTCGCCATCGAAGACTGGCTCACGGTTCTCATCATGGGCGCGCTGGCGCTCATTACCTTCGCCAACGTCATCGTGCGCTACTTCACCGACTCGTCCTTCGCGTGGACGGAAGAGTTTTCGGTGTTCCTCATGATCATGCTGGCGCTGGTGGCCGGCTCGGCCGCTGTGGCGCGCGACCGGCACATCCGCATCGAGTACTTCTCTGAAAGCGGCTCCATGGCGCGGCGCAAGCGCCTGGCCCAGTTCGGCGCGCTGATGATCGCCATCTTGTTCGCGCTGATCGGCGCGCTCAGCATCCGCATGGTGTGGGACGACTACCGCTTCGAGGAAACCACGCCCGGCATCGGCTTGCCGGCCTGGTGGTATTCGATCTGGTTGCCCATCGTGTCGTTCGCGATCGCGGGGCGCGCCATCGGCCTCATGGTCCGGCGCGGGCGCAAGACGAACTACAAGTCTGACGACAACAACAGCAAGAAGGGCGACGCCAAGTGATCGCCACCCTGCTCTTCGTCGCCTTCGTCGTGATGATGCTGGTGGGCGTGCCCATCGGCGCCGCGCTCGGCCTGGCGGGCGCCGCCTGCATCGCGCTGGCCAACGCCGATGCCCAATGGTTCGGCCTGCTGGCCGTGCCGCAGAACTTCTACGCCGGCCTCGGCAAGTACCCGCTGCTGGCGATTCCGATGTTCGTGCTGGTCGGCTCCATCTTCGACCGCTCGGGCGTGGCGCTGCGCCTGGTCAACTTTGCCATTGCCATCGTGGGCCGCGGCCCCGGCATGCTGCCGTTGGTGGCGATTGCCGTGGCGATGTTCCTGGGCGGCATCTCGGGCTCGGGCCCGGCCAACGCCGCCGCCGTGGGCGCGGTGATGATCGCGGCCATGAGCCGTGCCGGTTACCCGCCGGCCTTCTCGGCCAGCGTGGTGGGCGCCGCGGCGGCCACCGACATTTTGATTCCGCCCTCGGTCGCATTCATCGTGTACTCGGTGCTGGTGCCGGGCGCCTCGGTGCCGGCGCTGTTCGCGGCCGGCATGATCCCCGGCGTGATGGCCGGCCTGGCGCTGATGATTCCGGCCGTGTGGCTGGCGCGCAAGCACAAGATGGGCGCGCTCGAATCGACGCTGCCGCGCCCGCCGTTCTGGAAGAGCTTTCGCGACGCGATCTGGGGCCTGGCGGCGCCGGTGCTGATTCTGGGCGGCATGCGCGCGGGCTGGTTCACGCCGACCGAAGCGGCCGTGGTCGCGGTGTTCTACGGCCTGTTCGTGGGCATGTGCATCCACCGGACCATCAAGGTGCGCGACCTGTTCGTGATCTTGCGCGAGTCGGGCGAGCTGTCGGCGGTGATCCTGCTGGTGGTGTCGCTGGCGGGCATCTTCGCGTACTCGCTCTCGACGCTGGGCATCATCGATCCGGTGACGCAGGCCATCGTCAACTCCGGTTTGGGCGAGTACGGCATCCTGGCGCTGCTGATCCTGCTGCTCATCACCGTGGGCATGTTCCTGGACGGCGTGTCGATTTTCCTGATCTTCGTGCCGCTGCTGCTGCCCATCGTGCAGCACTACAAGTGGGACCCGGTGTGGTTCGGCGTGATCCTCACGCTGAAGGTGGCGCTGGGCCAGTTCACGCCGCCGCTGGCCGTCAACCTCATGGTCTCTTGCCGCATCGCCAAGGTGCGCATGGAAGAAACCGTGCAGTGGGTGGGCTGGATGCTGTTCTCGATGTTCGTGGTGATGGTGCTGGTGATCGCCTTCCCCGAACTCGCGCTCTGGCTGCCCCGCAAGCTGGGCTACTGATTTTTTCGTTCCATCGACCATCTACAAAGAGGAGACCTTCCATGAAATTCCGCCGCACCCTGCTCGGCCTTGCCGCTGTTGCCGCCACGCTCGGCCTGTTCTCGACCGGCGCAATGGCGCAGGCCGCCTACAAGCCTGAGTACAAGATGTCGCTGGTACTGGGCCCGCCCACGCCGTGGGGCCAGGCCGGAAAGATCTGGGCCGACCTCGTGAAGGAGCGCACCCAGGGCCGCATCAACATCAAGCTGTACCCGGGCGTGTCGCTGATTCAAGGCGACCAGACGCGCGAGTTCAGCGCGCTGCGCCAGGGCGTGATCGACATGGCCGTGGGCTCGACCATCAACTGGTCGCCGCAAGTCAAGCAGCTCAACCTGTTCTCGATGCCCTTCCTGATGCCCGACTACGCGGCCATCGATGCGCTCACGCAAGGCGAAGTGGGCAAGGACATGTTCAAGACCCTCGACAAGGCCGGCGTGGTGCCGCTTGCCTGGGGCGAAAACGGCTTCCGCGAAATCACCAACTCGAAGCGGGCGATCAAGTCGCCGGCCGACATCAAGGGCATGAAGATCCGCGTGGTCGGCTCGCCCATCTACTCCGACATGCTCACCGCGCTGGGCGCCAACCCCACGCAGATGAGCTGGGCCGACGCACAGCCCGCGCTCGCCAGCGGCGCAGTCGACGGCCAGGAGAACCCGCTGTTCCTGTTCACCGTGCTCAAGATGCACACGGTGGGCCAGAAGTTCGTCACCACCTGGGGCTACGTGGCCGACCCGCTGGTGTTCGTCGTGAACAAGGAAATCTGGGCCTCGTGGACGCCGGCCGACCAGGCCATCGTGCGCCAGGCCGCGCTCGACGCCGGCAAGCAGGAAATCGCCATCGCGCGCAAGGGCCTGGTCGAAGCCGACAAGCCCGTGCTGAAAGACATCGCAGCCATGGGCGTGACGGTGACCAACCTCACGCCGGCCGAGCGCGACGCTTTCGTGAAGGCCACGCGCCCGGTGTACGACAAGTGGAAGTCGACCGTCGGCACCGACCTGGTGGCGAAGGCCGAGAAGGCCATCGCGGCCCGCGCGAAGTAAGCAAGCAAGCCTCGCGTTCCTTTCTTCCCCGTGCATCGGGGTGACGGGTGGTGGTGACGATCGCGACAATGTCGCCATGCTGCATCCCACCCTGATCATCGACACGGACCCCGGCGCGGACGACATGATCGCGCTGCTGTTTGCCCTGGCGGCGCCCGAATCGCTGGCGATTCAGGCGCTGACCACGGTGGCAGGCAATGTCCCACTGGCCAAGACCTCGCGCAATGCGCGCCTGGCCTGCGAATGGGCCGGACGGCCAGAGCTTCCGGTCTACGCGGGCGCCGAACGGCCGCTGCAGCGCACACCGATCTACGCCGCCAACATCCACGGCCGCGAAGGCCTCACGGGCGTGGCCGTGCACGACCCCGCCGTGCCGCTGGCCGAAGGCGGCGCCGTCGACTACCTCGTTCGCACGCTGCGCGCCGCACCCGAGCACAGCGTGACGCTCGCCATGCTCGGCCCGCAGACCAACCTCGCACTGGCGCTCGCACAGGCGCCCGACATCGTGCGCGGCCTGCGCGAGCTGGTGCTCATGGCCGGCGCGCACTTCAACGGCGGCAACATCACGCCGGTGGCGGAGTTCAACGTGTTCGCCGACCCGCACGCGGCCGAGGCGGTGCTGCAGTGCGGCGTGCCGATCACCATGCTGCCGCTGGACGTGACGCACAAGATCCTCACGAGCGACGCGCGCATTGCGCGGCTGCGCCAGCTGGGCAACCGCGCCGGCGCGATCGTCGCCGACATCCTCGACGCCTATGCGCCGCAGGAGATGGCGCACTACGGCATGCCCGGCGGCCCGGTGCACGACGCCACCGTCACGGCCTACCTGCTGCGCCCCGACCTGTTCCAGGGCCGACGCATCCACGTCGAAGTCGACAGCCGCGAAGGCATGGGCTTCGGCCAGACCGTGGCCGACTGGCACGGCAGCCTGAAGCGGCCCGCCAACGTGCAGTGGATCGTCGACGGCGATGCGCAAGGCTTCTTCGACCTGCTGACGGAACACATCGCGCGGCTGCCCTGAACACGGCGCCCATGAAAAAAGCCACGCTGCGGACAGCGTGGCTTTGTGCTTTGAGCGCGCAGCGAATCAGTGCTGCAGGATCTTGTTCAGGAAATCCTTCGTGCGCGGCTGACGGTTTTCCGGGTGGTTGAAGAACTCGTCCTTCGGGCAGTCTTCCAGGATCTTGCCGCCCACGTCGATGAAGATCACGCGGCTCGCAACCTTGCGGGCGAAGGCCATTTCGTGCGTGACGACCATCATGGTCATGCCTTCCTTGGCCAGGGCCACCATCACGTCGAGCACTTCGCCGACCATCTCGGGGTCGAGCGCCGAGGTGGGTTCGTCGAACAGCATCACGATCGGGTCCATCGACAGCGCACGGGCGATGGCCACGCGCTGCTGCTGGCCGCCCGACAGCTGGCCCGGGAACTTGTCCTTGTGCGCCATCAGGCCCACGCGGTCGAGCATCTTCAGGCCACGCACCTTGGCTTCGTCGGGCGTGCGGCCCAGCACCTTGATCTGCGCGATCGTGAGGTTCTCGGTCACCGACAGGTGCGGGAACAGCTCGAAGTGCTGGAACACCATGCCGACCTTGGAGCGCAGCTTGGGCAGGTTGGTCTTGGGGTCGTGCAGCGGAATGCCGTTGACGGTGATCTCGCCCTTCTGGAAGGGCTCGAGCGCGTTCACGGTCTTGATGAGCGTGGACTTGCCGGAACCCGACGGGCCGCACACCACCACCACGTCGCCCTTGGAGATGTTCACCGAGCAGTCGTTGAGCACCTGCACCGGGCCGTACCACTTGGAGACGTTCTTGATTTCAATCATTTTTTCGGACATTTGTTTCTCTCCGGTTCAGTTCAGCCACTCAATCAGCGAATGATGGCGATTTTCTTGTGCAGGCGTTTCACCAGCCAGGAAAGGGCGTAGCACATGACGAAGTACACGACCGCCGCGAGCAGGTAGGCCTCGATCGGACGACCGAAGTTCTTGCCCGCCGTTTCGAAGCCCTTGAGCATGTCGTAGGCGCCGATGGCGTAGACCAGCGAGGTGTCCTGGAACAGGATGATGGTCTGCGTGAGCAGCACCGGCAGCATGTTGCGGAAGGCCTGCGGCAGCACCACGAGGCGCATGTTCTGGCCGTAGGTCATGCCCACGGCCTGACCCGCGTTCACCTGGCCGCGCGGGATCGACTGGATGCCCGCGCGCATGATCTCGGAGAAGTAGGCCGCTTCGAACGCCACGAAGGTGATCACCGCCGAGATTTCCGAACGGTAGTTCGAGCCGAGCGAACCGAACATCGAATAGAACGACGCCGGCACCAGCAGGAAGAACCACAGGATCACCATCACCAGCGGGATGCTTCGCATGCCGTTGACGTAGATGGCCGCGGGCGTATCGAGCCACTTCTTGCCCGACAGGCGCATGAGCGCCAGGATCGTGCCGAAGATCACGCCGCCAATCGTGGCCACCACCGTCAGCATGATGCTGAAGTAGAAGCCCTTGATGACGAAGTTGCTGATGACGTCCCAGTTGTAGAAGGACAGGTCGAGATTCATCATGTCAGTGTCCTCCGCCGCCGGCGCTGGCCGAGACGATGAAGCCCGGCACGCGGGTCTTCTTCTCGATGAATGCCATGAGGCGGTTGATGATGAGCGCCGACACCACGTAGCACGCCGTCACCGCGAGGTAGACCTCGATGCCGCGCGAGGTTTCTTCCTGCGCCTGCATGGCGAACATGGTGAGTTCGGTGACCGACACGGCGAACGCGACGGACGAATTCTTGAAGATGTTCATCGTCTCGCTCGTGAGCGGCGGGATGATGATGCGGTACGCCATCGGCAGGATCACGTAGCGGTAGTACTGCGGCGTGGTGAAACCCACCGCCATGCCCGCGTAACGCTGGCCCTTGGGCAGCGCCTGGATGCCGGAGCGCACCTGCTCGGCGATACGCGCCGAGGTGAAGAAGCCCAGCGCCAGCACCACGAGGATGAAGCTCGGCACGCCCTTCATCACGGGGATGAGCGCCGGAATCACGTGGTACCAGAGGAAGATCTGAACCAGCAGCGGGATGTTGCGAAAGAGCTCCACCCACGCATTGCCGAAGCGCACGAGCCACGGACTGTCGGGCAGCGTGCGGATGATGCCGACCAGCGAACCGAGCACCAGCGCGACGATCAGCGCCAGCAGCGCGACCGACACCGTCCAGCCCCAGGCCGAGAGCATCCATTGCAGGTAGCTCGGATATTCCCCCCCGGGGTCTTGCAGAAAGACCTGCCAATCCCAGTTTCCCATGTGTGTTTACTCCTTCAGCTTCTTTTCGAAAAACCGCCCCTTGAAAAGAAACGCCCACCGTGAAAGGTGGGCGTCCATTCACGCAGCGACGCGCGCTTATTCCTTGGTGACGTACTCTTCAGCCGGCTTGTCGTTCGGGTTGGCCCACGCGTTCTTGGTGGCTTCGCCCAGCGGCAGGTTGATGGTCACGTTGGCCGGGGGAATCGGCTTGAGGAACCACTTGTCATACAGCTTGGTCAGCTCGCCCGACTTGGCCTGTGCCTTGATGCTGTCGTCCACGGCCTTCTTGAAAGCCGGGTCGTCCTTGCGGATCATGATGGCGATGGGTTCCACGGCCAGCACGTCGTTCAGGATCTTGTAGTCCTTGGGCGACTTCGACTTGGCGGCCAGGGCTGCCAGGATCGAGCCGTCCATCACGAAGGCGTCGGCACGGCCGGTTTCCAGCAGCAGGAAGCTGTCGGAGTGGTCCTTGCCGTAGACCTCCTTGAAGGTCAGGTTCTCGGCGCGCTTTTGCTTGCGCACGGTCTGCAGCGGCGTGGTGCCGGTGGTGGTGGCAACCGTCTTGTCCTTCAGGTCGGCCAGCGAGTTGATGCCCGAGTTGGCCTTGACGACGATCTTGGTTTCTTCGACGTAGGTGGTCACGCCGAAAGCCACGTCCTTCTGGCGGGTGGCGTTGTTGGTGGTCGAGCCGCACTCGATGTCCACGGTGCCGTTCTGCACCAGGGGGATGCGGTTCTGCGAGGTCACGGGCTGGTACTTGACTTCGAGCTTCTTGCCAGCGGCCTTCTCGAGGTCCTTGATGATGTTGGCGCAGACGTCGTAGTGGAAGCCGGTGTACTGGCCATTGCCGAGCGTGTACGAAAGGCCGGAGGACTCACGCACGCCTTCGGTGATGGTGCCCGAGGCCTTGATCTTGGCCAGGGTGTCATTGGCCTGTGCAAAGGCGCCGCTGGTGGCGAGCGCTGCGACAGCCAATGCCAATACTTGTTTTTTCATACGAAAAGCTCCTGAGGGTGACTGAAACAAATAGAACGAAATTCTAGACACTCGTATTTTGCGGGATACCCGGACCAACCCGGTGCATCCCACGGGCATCGCCGCCCGCCTCGCACCGGCCGCGCACATTGAAGCGCCAGCCTGGTGCAATCCAGACATTTCGCATTGTCTGACTTTCACTAAGCAGCCTTTGTGCCCGGCATTCGGGCGGCTGTGTGTGGCGGAAGCAGCGTACCGGCGATCCCCGGCGTGCAGCGGCCGAAAAAAACTGCCGCGACTGTAGTGGCGCCGGGCCCCAACCGCCAATGCTGATTGCGGGGAGCGGTATGCGTGGTGCTTATAGATTGTGCAGCGCACAAATTCGCCCACCATTCGCGATCGATCAATGCGGCGGCTGGGTCCCGACCAGGTACGACCACAGCGCGTCGGCCGTGCGCTTGGGCTGCATGCTTTCCGACAGCCCGGCCCGCGCGGCCGAACGGCTGGCGCCGGCCTTCACCGGGACCGGCGCGCTGGGCCGCTCGCGGTAGGCCCGGATTTCCATCTTGGCCTCGAGGCTGTCGATCTCGGGCGGCAGCGCGCTCACCAGCTTGCGCGCCTTGATCTCCTTGCGCACCGCGCTTTGCGGCAGGAAGGCGATGCCGTGGCCTTCGAGCGCCATCACCTTCAGGCCTTCGGCCATGTCGGTCTCGTAGACGCGGTCGAGGTGGATGGCGGTGCCCGACTCTTTCAGCAACTGGTCGACCACGCGCCCGAGGTACGCGCCCGGCGCGTAGCCCAGATAAGGCAGCGGCTGGCCCGGACGGCCCGGCAGCCGGTAGCGCGGCGCACCGTCGGCATCGGCCTTGACCCAGGGGGCCACGGTTTCCTCGCCGAGGCTGACCATCTCGTACTTGTTGGCGTCGAGCTGCAGCGGCTGCGAGGGGTGGTGGTAGGCGATGAGCAGGTCGCAGCTGCCCTCGACCAGCCGCAGCACCGCGTCATGCACGTTGAGTGCGATGAGGCGGCTCTTGATCGGCCCGAAGTGCTCGCGCAGGCTGGTGACCCACGACGGGAAGAAGGTGAAGGCCAGCGTGTGCGGCACGGCGATCTCGATCACGTCCTGCCCGGCGGCCGAGTGCCCGCGCAGCATGGCGCGCGTGCTCTGCAGCGACTGCAGCATCTCGATGGCCTGGCTGTAGAGCGTCTGGCCCGCGGGCGTGAGGCGCGTGGGGTACGAGCTGCGGTCGACCAGGTCGGTGCCGGCCCATCCTTCGAGCGCCTGGATGCGCCGCGAGAACGCCGGCTGTGTCACGTGCCTCAACTGGGCCGAGCGGCTGAAGCTGCGGGTTTCCGCCAAGCTGATGAAGTCTTCAAGCCACTTTGTTTCCATACGCGGCGATTATGCGAGCGCCGCGCCATACTGGGCGCCCCCTCCTTTTCCCGCATGCGCCATGTCTTTCGACGACCTGCCTGACCTCAGCGCCACCGAACTTTCGCGCCGCATCGCGGCCCGCGACGTGTCCTGCCGCGAGGTGATGCAGGCGTCGCTCGCCCGCATCGACGCGCTCAATCCGCAGTTCAACGCCATCGTCTCCCTGCGCGACCCGGGCCAGTTGCTGGCCGAGGCCGACGAACGCGATGCCGAGCTGGCGCGCGGCGAACGGCGCGGCTGGATGCACGGCTTTCCGCTGGCCGTGAAAGACCTGAGCCATGCCGCCGGCCTGCCGACCTCGATGGGCTCGCCGCTGTCGCCGCGCTCGCCCGCGCGCACCGACAGCCTGCACGTCGCACGCATGCGCGCGGCCGGCGCTGTCGTCATCGGCAAGACCAACACGCCCGAGTTCGGGCTCGGCTCGCACACCTACAACACGGTGTTCGGCACCACACGCAACGCCTGCGCACCCGACCGCAGCGCGGGCGGCAGCAGCGGCGGCGCGGCCGTCGCGCTGGCCCTGGGCATGCTGCCCGTGGCCGACGGCAGCGACATGATGGGATCGCTGCGCAACCCCGCCGCCTTCAACAACGTGATCGGCATGCGCCCCTCGCGCGGTCGTGTGCCCGGCGACCCGGAGCAGGAGCTGTTCTTCCAGCAGCTGGGCTGCGAAGGCCCGATGGCGCGCACGGTGGAAGACGCCGCGCGGCTGCTGGCCGTGCAGGCGGGCTTCGACACGCGCGTGCCGTTGTCGTCGCCGCACGCGCTGCCGTCGCCCGATGACATCGCGCTCGATGGCGACGGCAAGGGCCTGCGCATCGGCTGGCTCGGCAGCGTGTGGCCCGAACTGCCGCTGGCGCCGGGCGTGCACGAACTCGGCGAACAGGCGCTCGACACCTTCCGCGCAATCGGCTGCGAGGTCGAACCCTGCACGCTCGACGTGCCGCGCGAGCACAACTGGAGCGCGTGGCTGCGATTGAGGCAACTGCTGGTGGGCGGCAAGCTCGGCGCCTATGTCAGCGACCCGAAGCTCTTCGCCCAGCTCAAGCCCGAGGCGCAGTGGGAGATCGAGCAAAGCCGTCACCTCGACGCCGCCTCGCTGTACCAGGCCTCGCTCTACCGATCGAACGTGTACCGCGCGTTCCTCAAGCTCTTCGAGCGCTTCGACTTCGTGCTCGCGCCGACCGCGCAGGTGTTCCCCTTCGACGCCGACCTGCACTGGCCGGCCGAGGTGAACGGCGTGAAGAGCGACACCTACCACCGCTGGATGGAGATCGTCACACCCTTCACGCTGGCGGGCCTGCCCACGCTCAACGTGCGCGCGGGCTTCGGCGACAGCGGGCTGCCGATGGGGCTGCAGCTGGCGGGGCCGATCCATGCGGACCTCGAGGTGCTGCGGCTCGGGCATGCCTATGACCAAGCCTGCGGCTGGGCGTCTCACCGCCCCTCTGCATTGGATTGACTCCCTCCCCTTCCGGGGCAGGGCGGGGGTGGGGGCACGCGGCACATCCATCGGGCGCTCTGCCCGCCCCCATCCCAGCCTTCCCTCAGAGGGGGAAGGAGCAAAACCTTCAGATCGGCGTGCGCACGCCCCGCCCCGCGAAGTGCCCTTCGGCATTCGCGAGGAAGTGGTCCACCGACTTCTGCGTGGCCTCGGGCGACCAGCCCGCCATGTGCGGCGTGAGCAGCACGTTGTCCAGGCCGACGAGCGGCTCGGGGCGCTTGGGTTCGCTCTCGTACACATCGAGGCCCGCGCCCGCGATGCGGTGCTCGCGCAGCGCCTTCGCCAGCGCCTCGGTGTCGACCACGCTGCCGCGGCCGATGCTCACGAGGTAGCCCTGCGGCCCCAGCGCATCGAGCACTTCGGCATTGACGAGGTGCCTGGTCGCGGGACCGCCCGGCGCGGCCAGTATCAGGAAATCCGCCCAGCTGGCGAGCGACTTCAGGTCGTCGAAGTAGCGCTGCGTGGCGCCTTCGCGCGGCTTGCGGTTGTGATAGCCGACTTCCATGTCGAAGGCGGCGGCGCGCTTGGCGATCTTCTGGCCAATGGTGCCCAAGCCCAGGATGCCGAGCTTCTTGCCCGACACGTTGGCCGGCTGCGGAATGGCCTCGCGCCACACGCCTTCGCGGCACAGGCGGTCGAGCTTGCGGAACTCACGCACGATGCTGATGAGCAGGCCGAAGGCATGGTCGGCCACGCAGTCGTCATTCGTGCCGGCGCCGTTGGCGGTGGCGATGCCGCGCGCGCGTGTCACGTCGAGCGGCACGCCCTCGTAGCCCGCGCCGAGGCAGCAGATCAGTTCCACCGCCGGCATGGCCGCGATTTCCTCGGGCGTGATGCCGATGACGCCGATGGTCAGCACCGCGCGGAACTTGGCGCCGTGCTCGGCGATGGCGGCGGCGCGCTGGGCGTCGCCGAAGGCATAGGTCATGTCGTAGACCTCGGCAATCTGGGCCTGATGGGCGCTCGAGAGGCTGTTGAGCACCAGCAGGGGAATCTTGGTCGACACGTCTGAACTCCTGAATCGATAGGAAAGGGAATGAATGATCGGGCTAGAGCAAAGGCACTGCTTCGCTCTTCTGCAAAGCCCACATCTGGGCGTAGCGGCCCTGCTGGGCCAACAGCTCTGAGTGCGTGCCACGCTCGACGATCACGCCCGATTCGAGCACCAGGATCTCGTGCGCCTCGACCACGGTCGAGAGGCGGTGCGCGATGACCAGCGTGGTCTTGCCTTGCGCAGCGCTGCGCAGCTCCGACTGGATGGCGCGCTCGTTGGCCGAATCGAGTGCCGAGGTGGCCTCGTCGAAGATCACGATCGGCGGGTTCTTCAAGAGCGTGCGAGCAATGGCCACGCGCTGCTTCTCGCCGCCCGAGAGCTTCAGGCCGCGCTCGCCCACCGTCGTCTCGTAGCCCTTGGGCGTGGCCGAGATGAAGTCGTGGATGCGCGCGGCGCGTGCGGCGCCTTCGACCTCTTCGCGCGTCGCGCCGGGGCGGCCGTAGGCGATGTTGTATTCGACCGTGTCGTTGAACAGCACCGTGTCCTGCGGCACGATGCCGATGGCGCGGCGCACGCTGGACTGCTGCACGGCGCGGATGTCTTCGCCGCCGATGGTGATGCGGCCCTGCTGCACGTCGTAGAAGCGGTACAGCAGCCGCGCCAGCGTCGACTTGCCTGAGCCCGACGGGCCGACCACGGCCACGGTCTTGCCGGCGGGGATCTCGAAGCTCACGTGCTTGAGGATCGGGCGCTCGGGTTCGTAGGCGAAGCTGACGTCTTCAAAGCGGATGGTGGAGTTGATGCCTGCCAGCGGCTGCGCGCCGGGCGCGTCGCGCACTTCGCGCTCCTTCTCCATCAGCACGAACATCTTGTCCAGGTCGGTCAGGCTCTGCTTGATCTCGCGGTAGATCACGCCCAGAAAGTTGAGCGGAATGTAGAGCTGGATCATGAAGGCGTTGACCATCACCAGGTCGCCCAGCGTCATGCGCCCCTCGACCACGCCCGAGGTGGCGCGCCACAGCATCAGCACCAGGCTCACGGCAATCAGCAGCTGCTGGCCGGTGTTGAGCATGCTCAGCGTGCGCTGGCTCTTGATGGCGGCCTTGCGGTAGCGGTCGAGGCTGGCGTCGTAGCGCCTGGCCTCGAAGTCTTCGTTGTTGAAGTACTTGACGGTTTCGTAGTTCAAGAGCGAATCGACCGCGCGGCTTTGCGCCATCGAGTCGAGCTCGTTCATGGTCTTGCGAAACTGCGTGCGCCACTCGGTCACCGTGACCGTGAAGGTGATGTACAGCACCAGCGCCGCGCCCGTGATCCACACGAACAGCGAATCGAACTTCACGCCCAGGATGGTGAGCACCAGCGCCAGCTCGATGATGGTCGGCACGATGCTGTACAGCGACATCGAAATGAGCGAATGCACGCCGCGCGTGCCGCGCTCGATGTCGCGCGTCATGCCACCGGTCTGGCGCTCCAGGTGAAAGCGCAGGCTCAGCGAATGCAGGTGGCCGAACACCTCCAGCGCGATCTGCCGCGCCGTGCCTTCGGTGGCCTTGGCGAAGATCAGCTCGCGCAGCTCGCCGAACAGTGCCGTCGAAAAGCGCAGCAGCCCGTAGGCCAGCAGCAGCCCGATCGGCACGATGAGCAGCGCCTGCGCCATGTCGGGCTTGGGCGTCATCGTGTCGATGAGGTTCTTCAGCAGCACGGGCACGCCCACGTTGGCCACCTTGGCGCCCACCATGAAAGCGAGCGCGGCCATCACACGCCATTTGTACTGCCAGAGATAGGGAAAGAGGCGACGCAGGGTCGCCCAGTCGGAACGGTCGGCGCGGTCCGGCGGATGGCCGCCAGGCGCATGGGGAGAGGAGGAAAGGGCTTCGCCGCTTCGGCGCATGGGGGACAATCGTGGCTGTTGTTGTTGCCTCAGATTGTGCCCATGTCCTCTTCTTCCAGTGCCTCTTCCGCCGCAGCGACGGCCGCCGCCACCCTCAAGAGCCTGCCCACCGACATGGAGCTGGTGCTCAAGGTCATTCCGATGCCGGCCGACTGCAACGCCAACGGCGACATCTTCGGCGGCTGGGTCATGGCGCAGTGCGACCTGGCCGGCTCGGTGATCCCGGCGCGCTACGCCAAGGGCCGCCAGGCCACGGTGGCGGTCAACGAGTTCATCTTCAAGCAGCCCGTGCGGCTGGGCGACATCCTCTCGTTCTATTCGAAGCTGGTGCGCGTGGGCCGCACCTCGATCACAGTGACGGTCGAGGTGTTCGCCGAGCGCTTCCGCGCCCAGGGCGAGTACATCAAGGTGACGCAGGCCACCTTCACCTACGTGGCCATCGACGACAACGGTCGGCCCCGCCCCATCGAGCAGCCGACGGCCTGAGCCTCGGCCTTCAGCCGACGCCGATGCCGGCGTCGCGCACCCGTTCGATGCACTCGAACTCGCGGTTGATCCAGCGCGCGTCGCGCCGCTCCACGCGGCGGATGTAGACCGACTGCACCACGTCGCGCGTGTGGGCGTCGATCTCGACCGGCCCGCGCGGGCTGTCCAGCCGCAGGCCGCGGAACGCATCCACCAGCCGCTCGGCACCCGCCTTGCCGCCGCGCGCACCCGGCGCGCTCAGGGCCGCATCGATGGCCGCGAGCCCGTCGTGCGCCGCCACGGCGAAGTAGCCCGGTCGCAGGTGGCTGCCGTACTCGGCCTCGAAGGCGCCCGCAAAGCGCCGGTTGGCCGGCGACTCGTGGGCGAAGGAATAGTGGTGGCTGGTGACCAGCCCCTCGGCCAGTTCGCCGATGCCGTCCAGGTAGTGGTCGTCGGTGGCGTCGCCCGTGGCAAGCAGGCGGATGCCGGTGTCGGCCATGCCGCGGTCGCGCCAGAACTTCAGGAAGATGGCCGGCATCTGGCCCGACGGCAGAAAGAAGAACACGGCCTGCGGCTTCAGCTCGCGCAGGCGCAGCATGTAGGCCGAATAGTCGAGGGTGTTCAGCGGCACGCGCAGCATCGCGCCGACACGGCCGCCGCCTGCGGTGATGCCGGAGACGAAGGCGCTTTCGGCGTCCACGCCCGAGGCGTAGTCGGCCACCACGGTGCACACGTCGCGCAGCCCCTGCTGCAGCGCCCAGCGCGCCAGCGGCGCCGTGACCTGCGCGATGGTGAACGACACCCGCACCATGAACGGCGAGCGCCCGGTGATGCCCGAGGAGGCGGCGTTCATGATCACGGTCGGCACGCGCGCCTGCGTGGCGACGGCGCCGACGGCGTAGGCGTTGGAGCTGAAATCCAGCCCCGTGAGCAGGTCCACGCGCTCGCTCTCGATGAGGTCTTGCGCCTGGCGCCGCGCCTGTTCGGGCGCGCTGCCGGGCACGTCACGGCGCAGCAGTTCGACCGGCCGGCCCGCGATCTGCTGCTTGTGATCGGCCAGCCAGACCGCCATGCCGGCGTCGAACTGGCGCCCGCCGCCCGCATAGGGCCCCGACCACGAGCCAATGACCCCGATGCGCAACGGTCGCACGCGCGCCAGCACCAGCGAGGGCGCCGCGAGCGTGCTCGCGAGTAAGCCCAAAGCATGCCGGCGCGTCGGCCCGAATGCTACTTTTTCAGCAGCACGCATCGCCCGTGTGGCGGGCGCTGTGGGCTGGTTGATGTCTGGAGCAGGCACGAGGAACAGTGTACGCAGCCACCGTCCGCAAGCAAGTCCACGGAAGGCTTAGACCTTCGAGAAATCGGGCTTGCGCTTCTCCATGAAAGCGCCGAACGCTTCCTTGGCAGCCGGCTCGCGCAGCATGCGGCCGAAGCTCGCGCCCTCTTCGCCCATGCGCTCGAGCACGGCGGGCATCTGCGCCTTCTTCAGCAGGCGCTTGGTTTCGATGAGCGCGGTCAGCGGCTTGGCCGCGAGCTTGCGGGCCTGCGTCTGGGCGATGCCGTTGGCTTCGGTCGGCGGCACCACGCGGTTGACCAGGCCCACTTCGAGCGCGGCCTCGGCCATGAAGGGCTCGCCCAGCAGCAGGGCTTCGGCAGCGCGGTGGTAGCCCAGCATCTGCGGCACCAGCAGGCTCGACGCGGCCTCGGGGCACAGGCCCAGGTTCACGAAGGGCATCGAGAAGGCTGCGTTGTCGCCCGCGTAGACGAGGTCGCAGTGGAACAGCATCGTGGTGCCGATGCCCACGGCCGGGCCGCAGACGGACGCGACGATGGGCTTCGGAAAGGTCGCGATGCCGCGCAGGAAGCGGAACACCGGCGATTCCGTGTTGGCGGGCGGCGCGTTGAGGAAGTCGCCGATGTCGTTGCCGGCACTGAAGATCGTCGGGTCGCCCTGGAACAGCACGCAGCGCACAGCCGCGTCGCTCTCGGCCGTGGCGAGCGCGTCGGCCATCGCGGCGTACATGCTGCTGGTGATCGAGTTCTTCTTGTCGACGCGGTTGAAGGTGATGGTCATCACGCCGGCTTCGGTGTGGACGAGGATGTCGCTCATGGAATAGATCCTTGGATGGGTAAAACGGGGGGCGACGCGCTCAGAAGGTGTGAATGAATCCGGCGTGGCCGAGCAGCCCGTCCAGGCGCGCCCCATCAAGGCGCAAAGCGCAGCCATAGCTTGGGCTATGGCGAGCATTTGCAACGCCGAGGGGGCGTGTCTGGGCGGGATGAGCGGGCATGGCGGGTTCGTTCACACCTTCTCAAGCGTCGAGGGCTTCGCGGACGAAATCGAGGCGGTCCTGGCCCCAGAACATCTGGTCGCCGACGAACATGGTGGGGGCACCGAACACGCCGCGCTCCACTGCCTCTTGCGTGACCGCCTTGAGGCGGTCCTTGGTCTCCTGCGCGCCGGCCAGCGCGAGCAGGCCCGCGGCGTCGAAGCCTGCATTCTGCAAGACGGCACCGACGGTCGCGGGGTCGTTGAGGTTCTTCGGCGCGACCCACATCGCATGGAACACGGCATCGACATACGCGGCGAAACGTTCGGGCGCCGTCATCTGCACGCCGGTCGCGCCGCGCATCAGCAGCAGCGTGTTGATCGGGAAGTGCGGGTTGTGCACGAAGGGCACGCCATAGCGCTTCGCGAAGCGCTGCAGGTCGGTCGTGAGGTACGGGCCCTTGGCCTTGATCTCGGCCGGCGAATGGTTGCCCGTGGCCTGGAACACGCCGCCGAGCAGCATGGGCTTCCAGACCAGCTCGGCGCCGGTGTCGGCGCACACGTGCGGCAGCTGCGTGGCGGCCAGGTAGGCGGCGGGGCTGCCGACGTCGAAATAGAACTCGACGGATTTCGTCATGGGTGTCGTCTCCTTGTGGCTGTACGTCGCGACGCGAAGTCTGGCGCCGGTCAGAACTTCTCGGACCAGGGACGCAGGTCGAGCTCGTGCGTCCACGCATCGCGCGGCTGCGAGTGCAGCATCCAGTAGCTGTCGGCGATGTGGTCCGGGTTCAGGATGCCGTCGCTGTCCTTCAGCGCATAGCGCTCGGGGAAATTGCTGCGGATGAACTCGGTGTCGATGGCGCCGTCGACCACGACATGCGCGACGTGAATGCCTTGCGGCCCCAGCTCGCGCGCCATCGATTGGGCCAACGCGCGCAACGCCATCTTGGCGCCCGAGAAGGCACCGAAGTTGGCCGCGCCGCGCAGCGACGCCGTCGCGCCGGTGAAGATGATCGTGCCGCGATGAGCGCCCGTCGGCACTTCGCGCGCCACCATCCGCTTGGCCACTTCGCGGCCATTGAGGAAGCCCGAGAAGCAGGCCATCTCCCACACCTTGAAGTACTTGCGCGCGGACTCGGTGAGGATGCTCTCCGGCACGTTGGCACCGATGTTGAACACCATCACCTCGATCGGCCCGACAGTCGATTCGATCTGCTCGATGAGCGCCACCACTTCTTCTTCCTTGCGTGCGTCGCAAGCGAAGGCGTGGGCCCGGCCGCCATCGGCCTCGATCTGTGCCACCAGCGGCTGCAGCTTGTCGAGACTGCGCCGCGTGACGCAGGTGGCGTAGCCCTCGCGCGCAAAGCGGCGGGCAATGGCGCCGCCGGTGGCGTCGCCCGCGCCGACGATGAGAGCAGCCTTGGTGAGCGCCATGACGTTCATTCCTTGTAGTAGACGATCTGATTGGACGTGGCGAGCAGCGCGCCCTTCTCGCTCCACAGCTGCGCCTTCTGATCGAAGAAGCCGTTGAAGAACTGCTGCCCCGCCGCGCAGCCCAGCAGGTAGCCCGTACCGATCTCGGCCAGCTCGGCGGCGCCGACATGGAAGTACGTGGTGATCGACACCGTGCCCGCGGGCACGTGCTTGGCGCGGCGCAGCCAGACGCGCGGATAGAACACATCGCTCAACGCGGCGAGCGAAGCGAAATCGAGCAGGCGGGCCTGCGCGTCGCGCACCCAGATGCGGGTCTCGCTGTGCTGCAGGCTGCCGTCCCACTTCGAGGGAATGCCGCCGCTGAAGGGCCGCATCTCGTACTGGTCGAGCCATGCCACGCCCGACGGACCGATGCTCATGCGATCGACCGACTCGGGCTTCGGCGCCTCGGGCATGGTGAGGTCGACCTGGCTCCAGGTGTCGCGGCGCGCGGCCGTCACCACCGTGGCGGTGGTGGTCATGTTCGTCGTGCCGTCGGCGCCGGGCTGCGTGATCGTCACCGTCCAGTGCTGCGTCGAGCGGTTGGTGCGCACGGCGGTGGCCTGGATGTCGAACGCGCCCTCGCCGAGCGCGGCCGCGTAGTTGACGGTCAGCGCGATGGGCGTGCCGAGCAGGTCGGGGTGCTGGAGCACCGACTGCAGCGCCAGCGCCGCGGTGGTGCCGCCGAACGGACCGACCATGTTCCAGTAGTCGGGACTCGTGGTGCCGGTGAAGTGCCCCACGCGGATGTCGCTGTGGTGCAGGGCCAGGGCTTTGTCGAAGGGGTGTGGGGTCGTGCGCATGGTGATCGCCAGTGTGCCTCCGATGGATGACCTCACGCAGTCGTGTGCGGGACGTTGGCGTGCTGCACTGCGGCACGCACCGGGGGCCATGCACCGCCGGCAGGGAGCTGCTGCTGCTGCGTGCCGTGCATGGCCGTGATTCCCCTGCCGATCAGACGCGCTCGAAGATGCCCGCTGCGCCTTGCCCCATGCCCACGCACATCGTGACCATGCCGTACTTCAGCTTCTCGCGGCGCAGCGCGTGCACCACGGTGGCCGCGCGGATCGCGCCGGTCGCGCCGAGCGGGTGCCCCAATGCAATGGCGCCGCCCATCGGGTTGACCTTCGACGGATCGAGGCCCAGCGTGTTCATCACCGCGAGCGACTGCGCAGCAAACGCTTCATTGAGTTCGAACCAGTCGATGTCCTCGTGCTTCAGGCCGGCATAGCGCAGGGCAGCGGGAATCGCCTCGATCGGGCCGATGCCCATGATGTGCGGTGGCACGCCCTTGCTGGCGAAGCTCACGAAGCGCGCGAGCGGCGTGAGGCCGTACTGCTTGATGGCCTTCTCGCTCGCCAGGATCAGCGCACCTGCGCCGTCCGAGGTCTGCGAGCTGTTGCCGGCCGTCACGGTGCCGCGTGCGGCGAACACGGTGCGCAGCTTGGCCAGGCCTTCGATGCTGGTGTCGGGGCGCGCGCCTTCGTCCAGGCTCACGGTGCGGGTCTTGGCAATGGCCTCGCCGGTGGCCAGGTCCGGCGTGCGGTCGGTCACTTCGATCGGCGTGATCTCGTCGGCGAACTTGCCGGCTGCTTGTGCGGCCAGTGCCTTCTGGTGCGAGGCGAGCGCGAACGCGTCCTGCGCTTCGCGGCTCACCTTCCACTGCTGCGCGACCTTCTCGGCCGTGAGGCCCATGCCGTAGGCGATGCCCACGTCGCCTTCGCGCTCGAAGATCGAAGGCGACAGCGAGGGCGAGTTGCCCATCATCGGCACCATGCTCATGCTCTCGACACCGGCCGCGATCATCACGTCGGCCTCGCCGACACGGATGCGGTCGGCGGCCATCTGCACGGCCGACAGGCCGGATGCGCAGAAGCGATTGACGGTGATGCCGCCGATGCTGGTCGGCAGGCCGGCCAGCACCGCGCCGATGCGCGCGACGTTCAGGCCCTGCTGCGATTCGGGAATCGCGCAGCCGCAGATGATGTCTTCGATGGCCTTGGGGTCGAGGCCGGGAACTGCCGCGAGTGCTGCCTTCAGCGTGGTCGCGAGCAGGTCGTCGGGGCGGTAGTTGCGGAAGTAGCCGCGATGCGACTTGCCGATGGGCGTGCGGGTGGCGGAGACGATGTAGGCGTCTTGTACTTGCTTGCTGCTCATGAAATCTGTCCTTAGTTGCGGACCGGCTTGCCGGTGCTGAGCATGCCCATGATTCGCTCTTGCGTCTTGGGATGCACGATGAGCGAGCAGAACGCCTTGCGTTCCAGCGTCATCAGGTATTCCTCGGTCACGAGCGAGCCCGCGTCCACGTCGCCGCCGGTCACCACGTTGGCGATCAGGCTGGCAATGTGGAAGTCGTGCGCGCTGATGAAGCCGCCGTCGCGCATGTTCACGAGCTGGCCCTTGATCGTCGCGGCGCCGCTGCGGCCGGCCACGCGGAAGGTGCGGCGCAGCGGGGGGCGGTAGCCGGCGTCGGCCATGGCCTTCGCCTGCTGCAGCGCCACGTACAGCAGCTCGTCCTTGTTCGGCACGATCACGTCGCTGTCCAGCAGGTAGCCCAGCTTCTTCGAGTCGAGCGCGCCCGTGCCGACCTTCGCCATCGCCGCGGCGGTGAAGCCTTCGGTGAGGAAGGGCAGCAGGTCGGTGCCCGTGGAAGCCGATGCGTTCTCGGCCGCGCGGCGTGCGATATACGTCAGGCCGCCCGCGCCGGGGATCAGGCCCACGCCGACTTCGACCAGACCGATGTAGCTTTCCATCGCGACGACGCGCTTGGCCGAGTGGATGGCCAGCTCGCAGCCGCCGCCCAGTGCCATGCCGCGCACTGCGGAGATCACCGGCACGTTGGCATAACGGATCTTGAGCATGACGTTCTGCAGCTCTTCTTCCGCGCCTTCGACCGCACCGATGCCCGCGACCACGAAGGCCGGCAGCATCGCCTGCAGGTCGGCGCCGACCGAGAACACCTCGTCGGGCGACCAGATCACCAGGCCCTTGTATTCAGCCTCGGCCAGATCGACCGCAGCACCGAGTGCCTCGGCCACGTCGGGGCTGATGGCGTGCATCTTCGACTGGATGCTCGCAATGAGCACCTCACCGTCGAGCGTCCACACGCGCACATCGCCTTCGTCGCTGATCGTCGTGCCGGCCGTGTTGGCATTGGCTGCATTCGCACCCAGCACGCTCTCGGGGAACAGCTGACGGTCGTGCACGGGCAGCTTGCGCTGCGGCACGAACTTGCTCTGCGAGGCGCTCCACGAGCCTTCGGGCGTGTGCACGCCCCCGGCTTGTGCGACCGGGCCTTCGAACACCCACTTCGGCAGCGGTGCGGTGCTGAGCGCCTTGCCGGCGTCGATGTCTTCCTGCACCCACTTGGCGACCTGCGCCCAGCCGGCTTCCTGCCACAGCTCGAACGGGCCCTGCTTCATGCCGAAGCCCCAGCGCATCGCGAAGTCGATGTCGCGCGCGCTCTCGGCGATGTCGGCCAGGTGCACCGCGGCGTAGTGGAAGCCGTCGCGCAGGATGGCCCAGAGGAACTGGCCCTGCGGTCCTTCGCTCTCGCGCAGCAGCTTCAAGCGCTCGCCCGCGGGCTTCTTCAGCATGCGGCCATACACCTCGTCGGCCTTGGCGCCGGCGGGCACGTACTCGCCGCTCTTCAGGTCGAAGCGCAGGATGTCGCGGCCGACCTTCTTGAAGAAACCGGCCTTGGCCTTCTGGCCCAGGTTGCCCAGCTCGAGCAGCTTGGCGAGCACCGGCGGCGTCGCGAAGTTGGCATAGAACGGATCGGTCTCGGCGTTGAGGTTGTCCTGCAGCGTCTTCACGACGTGGGCCATGGTGTCCAGGCCCACCACGTCGGCGGTGCGGAAGGTGCCCGAGCTCGCGCGGCCCAGCTTCTTGCCGGTGAGGTCGTCGACCACGTCGGGCGTGAGGCCGAACTTCTCGACTTCCTTCAGCGTGGCCAGCATGCCGGCGATGCCGACGCGGTTGGCGATGAAGTTGGGTGTGTCGTGCGCGCGCACCACGCCCTTGCCGAGCGTGCTGGTGACGAAGGCCTCGAGGTCGTCGAGCACCTGCGGCTGCGTGGTGGGCGTGTTGATCAGCTCCACCAGGAACATGTAGCGCGGCGGGTTGAAGAAGTGAATGCCGCAGAAACGCGGTTTCAGGGCTTCAGGCAGTGCTTCGCTGAGCTTGGTGATCGACAGGCCCGAGGTGTTCGAGGCCAGGATCGAATGCTTGGCCACGTGCGGCGCGATCTTCTTGTACAGATCGAGCTTCCAGTCCATGCGCTCGGCAATGGCCTCGATGATGAGGTCGCACTCGCCGAGCTTGGCCAGGTCGTCTTCGTAGTTGGCCTGCTCGATCAGGCCCGCGTCGGCCACGTCGCCGAGCGGCGCGGGCTTGAGCTTCTTGAGGTTGTCGATGGCGCGCGTGACGATGCCGTTCTTCGCTGCACCTTGAGCGACCGCACCGGTCGCGTCTTTGGCGGCCAGGTCGAACAGCACGACAGGCACGCGCACGTTGACGAGGTGGGCGGCAATCTGCGCGCCCATCACGCCGGCGCCGAGCACGGCGACCTTCTTCACTTGAAATCGGGACATGTTGCTTGGTATTTCTTGGATGGGTTGCGTGCAGCAGGCTTACTGCACGCGATTCCAGGTTTGGGTGCGCCAGAAGGGGCCCAGATAACCGCGCACTTCGAGCTTCTTGCCGCCGTCGATGGGCGTGAAGCTCGCGCGGTATTCCTTGCCGTTCTCGGGGTCGAGGATCTTCCCGCCTTCCCAGACGTCCTTGCCCTCGGCCTTCTTGCCGCCACGGACGATCTCCAGGCCTGCGATGGGCTTGCCCTTGCGGTCGTCGCCGCATTCGTCGCAGGTGGCGTCGGGCTTGGTGTCTTTCTTCAACGACTTCTCGATGCGCCCGAGCAGCGCGCCGTTGGTCTCGGCGATGCGGATCTCGGCCTTGGCCTCGCCGGTCTTGTCGTCGACGTTGCGCCACAGGCCCACCGGCGTGCTCTGGGCCATGGCCGAGACGGCGGTGACGGTGAACAAGACGGCTGCAAGCGTTGCTTTCATGAGCGGGCTCCCGGTGGGTCGATGAAGAAAGGCGGTGTGCGTCGCTTAAGCGAGTGCGGCGTCGGTGTCCATCAACACCTTGCTGCCGGCGCGCGCGGTGCGCATGAGCATCACGGTCTCGGGGAACAGCTTGGCGAAGTAGAAGCGTGCGGTCTGCAGCTTGGCGACGTAGAACGGGTCGGTGTTGCCGGCGGCGATTTCGCGCAGGGCCACCTGGGCCATGCGGGCGAACAGGTAGCCGAACACGAAGTGGCCGGCCACGCGCAGGTAGTCGACGGCAGCGGCGCCCACTTCGTCGGGGTTCTGGAAGCCCTTGAAGCCGATCTCGGTCGTGAACTTGGTGAGCTGGTCGCCCAGCATCGCGATCGGGTTGATGAACTCGGCCATCTTCTCGTTCACGCCTTCTTCTTCCACCAGCTTGGCGACGAGCTTGCCGAACTTCTTCAGCGAGGCGCCGTTGTTGCCCAGGATCTTGCGACCCAGCAGGTCCAGCGACTGGATGGTGTTGGTGCCTTCATAGATCATGTTGATGCGGTTGTCGCGCACGAACTGCTCCATGCCCCATTCCTTGATGAAGCCGTGGCCGCCGAACACCTGCATGCACGAATTGGTCGCGATGTGGCCGTTGTCGGTAATGAAGGCCTTGACGATGGGCGTGAGCAGCGCGACCAGCTCGCCGGAGTCCTTGCGCACCTTTTCATCAGGATGGTTGTGCTCCTTGTCGAGCAGCAGCGTGCAGAAGATCTGCAGCGCGCGGCCGCCTTCGGCATACGCCTTGGCCGTGAGCAGCATCTTGCGCACGTCGGGGTGCACGATGATCGGGTCGGCTTCCTTGTCCTTGGCCTTCACGCCCGACAGCGAACGCATCTGGAGGCGGTCCTTGGCGTAGGCCAGCGCGTTTTGATAAGCCACTTCGGTCAGGCCGAGCGACTGGTTGCCCACGCCCAGGCGTGCGGCGTTCATCATCACGAACATCGCGGCCAGGCCCTTGTTGGGCTCGCCCACCAGCGTGCCGGTGGCGCCTTCGATCACGATCTGCGCGGTGGCGTTGCCGTGGATGCCCATCTTGTGCTCCAGGCCGGCGCAGAAGATCGGGTTGCGTTCGCCGAGCGAGCCGTCGGCCTTGACGTGGAACTTCGGCACCACGAACAGGCTGATGCCCTTGCTGCCCTTGGGCGCGTCCGGCAGGCGGGCCAGTACCAGGTGAATGATGTTGTCCGTCATGTCGTGCTCGCCGGCCGAGATGAAGATCTTGCTGCCGGTGATGCGGTAGGTGCCGTCCGCCTGCGGCTCGGCCTTGGTGCGCAAGAGGCCCAGGTCGGTGCCGCAATGGGGTTCGGTCAGGCACATGGTGCCGGTCCACTCGCCGCTCGTGAGCTTGGGCAGGTAGGTCTTCTTCTGGTCTTCGGTGCCGTGGGCCTTGAGCGCTTCGTACGCGCCGTGCGACAGGCCCGGGTACATGGTCCAGGCCTGGTTGGCGCTGTTGAGCATTTCGAACAGGCACTGGTTCACCACGAACGGCAGGCCCTGGCCGCCGAAGGCCGGGTCGCACGACAGCGCGGGCCAGCCGCCTTCGACGTACTTGGCGTAGGCGTCCTTGAAGCCGGTGGGCGTCTTCACTTCGTGCGTGGACTTGTCGAGCACGCAGCCTTCTTCGTCGCCGCTGATGTTCAGCGGAAAGGTGACTTCGGCCGCGAACTTGCCGGCCTCTTCGATCACGGCGTTGATGGTGTCGGCATCGGTCTCGGCGTGGGCCGGCAGTGCCTTGAGTTCCGCAGCGACGTTGAGCACTTCGTGCAGCACGAACTGCATGTCACGCACGGGGGGGTTGTAGGTAGGCATCCGGGACTCTCCTGGTCGAAGCTAGATAGATTGGAAAAAACGAAAACGGAAAAACGAAACGGGCAGCCGTGGCGCTCAGCGCACGGTCTTGAGCCGGCGCGTGCCGCGCGCAGCGGGCGCGGACTCGGCGGCATTGGAAGCAGGCGGCGCGTCCGGCGTGGCGGCGCGCGCGAGGATGTTGTCGAAGCCGACGTTGGCGCGGCCGATGGAGCCGGGCACCTGCAGAAAGCGGGCTTCGTAGTGCAGCGCGAGGATCAGGCCGTGGATCTCGAACCCGACCTGGCGCTCGTCGGCGTCGGCGCGCAGGTGGCCTTCGGTCTTCGACTGCACGATGGCGCGCAGCACGGCGGCCTGCCAGATGCTGACCGACTCGACCAGCGCATCGCGCACCGGACCCGGGCGGTCGTCGAACTCGGAGGCGCCGCTGATGTAGATGCAGCCCGAGTCGATTTCGGTCGAGGTGCGCTTCATCCAGTTGGCGAACATGGCGCGCAGGCGCGGCAGGCCGCGCGGCGCCGTCAGAGCGGGGAAGAACACTTCCTGCTCGAAACGGGCGTGGTACTCGCGCACCACGGAGATCTGCAGTTCTTCGCGCGAGCCGAAGTGGGCGAAGACGCCCGACTTGCTCATCTTGGTGATTTCGGCCACGGCACCGATCGACAGGCCCTCGAGCCCGATCTGCGCAGCCAGCGCCAGCGCGGCGTCGACGATGATGGCCTTGGTCTGCTGGCCTTTGGGGGCGGCGCGGGCCGGCTTGGCGGGAACGGCGGTGGCAGACATCGTGAAAGCTCCGAATAAAACGAACGGTCGTTCTATTTTGCAGGGGCTTTGCACTTTTGACCGCAAATGACCTTGGTCGGCGGTAGGTTAATGAAAGCAAGGGGCGACCGCCAGAGGGTCGCACCCTTGACCGGCGGGATCAGAACTCCTGCGACACGGGCCGCAGCACGACCTCGTTGATGTCCACGTTGGCCGGCTGTTCCACCGCGTAGACGATGGCGCGCGCCACCGAGTCGGCGGGGATCTGGTTGGCGTCGTAGAAGGCCTTCACGCCGGCGGCGCTCTCGGCGTCGCTGCTGCCGAACTTCAGTTCCGAGTCCACGGCGCCGGGCGACACGATGGTCACGCGCACGCCGCTGTTGCCCACCTCCACGCGCAGGCCCTCGGAGATGGCACGCACCGCGTGCTTGGTCGCGCTGTAGACCGTGCCGATGGGCGTGAACACCTTCAGCCCGGCAATCGAGGCGACGTTCACGATGTGTCCGCTGCCCTGCGCCTGCATGCGCGGCAGCACGGCGGCAATGCCGTAGAGCACGCCCTTGATGTTGACGTCGATGGTGCGGTCCCACTCGTCGACCTTGAGCTTGTCGAGCGGCGACAGCGGCATCACGCCCGCGTTGTTGACCAGCACGTCGATGCGGCCGAAGGCCTCGACGGTGGCGGCGGCGAGCTTTTCGAGGTCGCCCCGCTTCGCCACGTCAGTGGCCACGGCGATGGCTTCGCCGCCGGCCTCGCGGATCTCGGCGACGACCTTGTCGAGCCGGTCGGTGCGGCGGGCCGCGAGCACCACCTTGGCGCCGCGCGCGGCCAGGTGGCGCGCCGTCGATTCGCCCAGGCCGCTGCTCGCGCCGGTGACGATGGCGACCTTGCCTTGGATGTTGTCTTGAACGGAGGTCATGAAGATTTCCTTTGGGGTGTGTTGAAGAAGTGCATGCAGTGTGGAAAATCCATGCGTTCCAGTAAATGAAACTCTGGCGACTTCAGAATTCCCAAACGAGGAACACCCCATGTCCAACCGCCTCGAAGCCCTGCGCGTGTTCTTCACCGCTGCCGATGCCGCCAACTTCCGCGAGGCGGCCGTGCGCCTGTCGGTGTCGCCGCAGGTGGTGACGCGTGCCGTGCGCGAACTCGAAGAAGAACTGGGCGAGCCGCTCTTTCACCGCAGCACGCGCGGCGTGCAGCTCACCGACTTCGGGCGACAACTCGCCGAGCGCGCCCGCATCGCGGTGGGCGGTGTCGACGAACTCTTTCACCGCATCGACCGGCGCGCGCTGTCGCAGCACGCGGGCACGGTGCGGGTCACGGCGCCGCATGTGTATGGGCGCTTCATTCCGCAGGCGCTGGCGCCGCTGCTGGTGGCGCATCCGGGGCTGGTGCTCGACCTGCGGCTGTCGGAGCAGCATGCCGACGTGGTCGACCAGCAGATCGACATCGGCGTGCGTGTCGGGCCGATGCGCGACGCGCGCTTCGTGGCCCGGAGTGTGGGAAAGATGCCGCTGCGCGTGGTGGCGTCACCGGCGCTCATCGAACGGGTCGGCGCGCCGCGCACCGTGGATGCGCTGTCGAAGCTGCCAGTGACAGCGCTGATCGACCGCAGCTCGGGCCGGCCCTGGCCGTGGGCGTTCAGCAAGAAGCGGGTGTTCACCGTGTCGTCGCCCGCGTTCGTGACGGACAACATCGACGCCGAATGCGCCGCGGTGCTCGCGGGCATCGGCTTCGGCCAGCTCATCGGACCGTTGGCGGAGCCGTGGCTGCAATCAGGCGCGATGGTGGAGCTGCTGGCGGCCGATGCGCCCGACCCCTGGCCGGTCCACGTCTACCGCCCGCAGCGCGCGCCGGTGCCGGCGCGCGTGCGGTTGGTGTACGACGAACTGATCCGCGTGATCAGAGCTTGAAGGGCACGACTTCCTGGCGCTGCTCGCCGAGGCCTTCGATGCCCAGCGTCATCACGTCGCCCTTCTTCAGGTACAGCGGCGGCTTCATGCCCATGCCGACGCCGGGCGGCGTGCCGGTGGTGATGACGTCGCCGGGCATCAGCGTCATGAACTGGCTCACGTAGCTCACGAGCTTGGCCACGCTGAAGATCATGGTCTTGGTGCTGCCGGTCTGCACGCGCTGGCCATTGAGGTCGAGCCACATGGCGAGCTTCTGCGGGTTCTCGATTTCGTCGCGCGTGACGAGCCAGGGGCCGAGGGGGCCGAAGGTGTCGCAGCCCTTGCCCTTGTCCCAGGTGCCGCCGCGCTCGATCTGGAACTCGCGCTCGCTCACGTCGTTGATGGTGCAGTAGCCGGCCACGTAGTCGAGTGCGCTCTTCTGCGAGACGTAGCGCGCCTTCGTGCCGATGACCACGCCGAGTTCGACTTCCCAGTCGGACTTGACCGAGCCCTTGGGCAGCATCACCGGGTCGTTCGGACCCTGGATGCAGCTCGTGGCCTTCATGAAGACGATGGGTTCCTTGGGCACCGGCAGGCCCGATTCGGCGGCGTGGTCGGCGTAGTTCAGGCCGATGGCGATGAACTTGCCGACGTTGGCCACGGGGCTGCCCAGGCGCGGCTTGCCCTTGACCAGCGGCAGCTTGTCGACCTTGGTCTTGCGCAGCTTGGCAATGGCGGCATCGCCGAGCTGGTCGGGACCGATGTCCTTGACGATGGCGCTCAGGTCGCGCAGCTTGCCTTCTGCGTCGATGAGGCCGGGCTTCTCTTTGCCGGGGTTGCCGTAGCGGACGAGTTTCATGCGTTCCTTTCAGTGCATTGAAATGGGGAATGGATCAATAGGTGGAGCGACCAGCGGACAGGTCGAAGACCGCGCCGGTGGAGAACGAGCAATCTTCGGTGCAAAGCCAGCCGACCAGCGCGGCCACTTCTTCCACCGTGCCGAAACGGCCCATCGGGATTTTCGACAACATGAACGCGACGTGCTCGGGCGTCATCTGGTCGAAGATGGCCGTCTTCACCGCCGCGGGCGTCACGCAGTTCACGCGGATGCCGGTGTCGGCCAGCTCCTTGCCGAGCGACTTGGTGAGCCCGATGACGGCGGCCTTACTCGCGCTGTAGGCGCTGGCGTTGGGGTTGCCTTCCTTGCCGGCGACCGAGGCGATGTTGACGATGCGGCCTTCGCCCGCCGTGCCCTGCCTGCGCATCTGCGCGACCACCTCGCGGCAGCACAGGAACACGCCGTTGACGTTGACCTCCATCACCTGGCGCCAGTCGTCCACCGGGTAGTCCCAGAGCTTGACGTTGGGCCCGGTGATGCCGGCGCTGTTGACCAGCGCATCGATGCGCGGCGCGTGCGCGAGCGTGGCGGCCACGGCTTTCGCAACCGAGGGCTGCTGCGTCACGTCGACCTTCAGTGCGAAGGCCTTGGCGCCGAGCGCTTCGGCCGCACGTCCGGCGGCGGCTTCGTCGCGGTCCCACAGCGTGACGCTGCCGCCCGAGGCGACGAGCCGCTGCGCGATGCCGAAGCCCAGCCCCGTGGCACCGCCGGTGACCACCGCATGGCGGCCTTCGAAATCGAGCCGGTTCATATCGTGATGCCGCCGTCGACGGTGAAGTACTGGCCGGTGGCGAAGATGGATTCGTCGCTGGCCAGGAACACCACCACCGGCGCGATCTCCTCGGCCTGCGCGAGCCGCCCCATCGGCTGGCGCGCCACGAAGGCCTTGCGCGCGGCCTCGGGGTCGGCGTTGGCGTTGATGCGATCGCCCAGCGAGGGCGTGTCGACCGTGCCCGGGCACACGGCATTGCAGCGGATGCCGCGTGCCACGTAGTCGGCCGCCACGCTCTTGGTGAGGCCGAGCACGGCCGCCTTGGTGGTGCCGTAAACAAAGCGGTTGGGCAGGCCCTTCATGCTGGAGCACACGCTGGCCATGTTGATGATGCTGCCGCGCCCGGCCGCGAGCATGCCGGGCAGCACGGCCTGGATGGTCCACATCTGCGCGCGCACGTTCAGGCGGAAGGCAAAGTCGAGGTCGTCGTCGCTGGCCTGCTCGATGGTGCCGTTGTGCACCACGCCCGCGCAGTTGAACAACACGTCGAGCGTGGGCAGCTGCGCCACGACCGCGCCGATGGCCGCCTTGTCGAGCACGTCGAGCTTCAGGGCCGTGACGTTCGCCACGCCGGCGTAGGCCGCCAGCAGCTGCTCGTTGACGTCGGTGGCCCACACATGGGCGCCCTCGGCCGCGAGCGCCAGCACGCTCGCGCGGCCGATGCCCTGGCCGGCGGCGGTGACGAGCACGGTCTTTCCCTTCAATCTCATGGTCGGTGTCTCCTGGGTGTTCTGCGGATGCAGGGGTGTGCGGGGGTGGATTCGGGTTAGGCCCGATGGGTGACAACTGTGAATCGCCGTATTCTGAATTGGCCTTACCACTTGTCCAATTCAGGACAACCCTTAAGCCGATCCACCGCCTCGCCCGCCACCCGCCCTGCTCCCGTGCCGCTCCAGACCGTCGAACCCCAACGCCTCTATCGCCAGATTGCCGACCAGCTACGCGGGCTGATCTCCAAGGGCGAGTTCGACGTGGGCGCGCGCCTGCCCGCCGAGCGCGACCTGGCCAAGCAGCTCGGCGTGAGCCGGCCGTCGGTGCGCGAGGCGCTCATTGCGCTGGAGGTTGAAGGCTGGGTCGAGGTGCGCACCGGCTCGGGCGTGTACGTGCTCGACCGCTCGCACCGCGCCAGCGCGCCGGTGGCGCCCACCGAGTGGGGGCCGCTGGAGCTGATTCGCGCGCGCCGCGTGATCGAGGGCGAGACCGCCGCCATCGCCGCCCTCTCGGGCAAGCGCAAGGACGTGGACGCGATGACGCGCGCCATTGCCACCATGCGCGAGATGGCCGACCGCAACGTCATGCCGCTGGACGGCGACCGCGCCTTTCACCTGGCCATCGTCGGCGCCAGCGGCAACGTGGTGCTGGTCGAGACGGTGCAGGGCTTCTGGGATTCGCGCCGCGGGCCGATCTTCACGCGGCTGGGCGGCTACTTCGAGACCGTCACCTCATGGCGCGCCGCCATCGCCGAGCACGAGGCGATTCGCGACGCCATTGCCGCGCGCGACGCCGAAGCCGCGCGCACCGCGATGCACGCGCACATGGACAACTCGCACCACCGTTTCAGCGCGAGCTGGCGCCGCGCAAAGCCCTCCTGATTCCTCGCCAGCATTCCTGCCCATTAACTACAACGGAGACAAGCCACATGATCAGCAGCAAGAACAGCAAACGCACCGCCCTCAAGGCCCTGGCCGCCTGCGCCCTCGCAGCCGGCGCATTGGGCGTGACGGGCATCGCCAGTGCGCAGACCAAGCTCAAGTGGGCCCACGTGTACGAGACCTCGGAGCCCTTCCACAAGTACTCGGTGTGGGCCGGCGACGAGATCAAGAAACGCACCAACGGCCGCTACGAGGTGCAGGTGTTCCCGGCCTCCACGCTGGGCAAGGAAGCCGACATCAACCAGGGCCTGACGCTGGGCACGGTCGACATCATTCTGTCGGGCGCGAGCTTCGCGGGTCGCACCTACACGCCGCTGGCCATCTCGTACTTTCCGTTCATCTTCCGCGACGCCGAGCACCAACTCAAGTACGCCAAGAGCGACGTCTTCAAGGAGCTCGCCAAGGGCTACGACGACAAGAGCGGCAACCACATCACGGCACTGAGCTACTACGGCGCGCGCCACGTCACCTCGAGCGCCGCGCGGCCCGTGGCCAAGCCCGAGGACATGAAGGGCCTGAAGATCCGCGTGCCCGATGCACCGGCCTACCTGGCGTTCCCGAAATCGCTGGGCGCGAACCCGACGCCGATCGCCTTTGCCGAGGTGTACCTGGCGCTGCAGAACAACACGGTCGATGCGCAGGAGAACCCGCTGCCGACCATCGAGGCCAAGAAGTTCTTCGAGGTGCAGAAGAACATCTCGCTCACAGGCCACATCGTCGACTCGCTGCTCACCATCACCTCGGGCCAGCTGTGGACCAAGCTCTCGGCGGAAGACAAGAAGATCTTCACCGAGGTGATGCAGGAAGCCGCCGAGAAGACCGGCCGCGAAATCATCGCGTCGGAAGCGCGCCTGGTGGAAGAGTTCAAGAAGAAGGGCAACAACGTGATCACGGTCGACAAGAACGCGTTCCGTGAAGCGGTGCTCAAGGCCACCAAGCCGACGGATCAAGGCTACCGTCAGCAGGACTACGACCGCATCCTGGCGATCAAGTAAGCGACGCGGCCATGACCGAACAGAAGATCATCGACGACGAGGGCCACTTCCATGCGGAGGACGAAGTGGTCGACCTGTCGGACACCATCGCGGAGGGCTGGCTTTCGCTGGCCCTCTTCTGGATGCTGGGCCTGACGGTGTTCTACCAGTTCGTCACGCGCTACGTGATGAACGACTCGGCCGCCTGGACGGAAGAAGTGGCGCGCTACCTGCTCATCGGCGTGGTCTTCGTCGGCGCGGCGATCGGCGTGGCGAAGAACAACCAGATCCAGGTCGACTTCTTCTACCGCCACATGCCGCGCGCGATGGGCCGCCTGCTCTCGATGGCCGTGGACGTGCTGCGCACCGCCTTCTTCATCGCGGCCGTCGTCATGACGGTGCAGATGATGATGAAGATCGGCAACCAGACGCGCATGACGCTCGTCGACCTGCCGATGAACGTGGTGTACGCGCTGTGCGTGTTCGGCTTCGCCGCGATGGCGTGGCGTTCGCTGCAGGTGCTTCGCATCCACTGGCAGCGCGGCTACAGCGTGCTCGAACAACCCGAATCCACCCTGCACGACCGCTGACGCGGACCCCACCGCCACACAGACGCAGGCGCGGTCCTGCGACACAACCCCATGCTGAAAATCATCTTCCTGTTCTTCATGGCCGGCGGCATCCCCGTGGCCGTTGCCATGGCCGGCGCCTCGCTGGTCTACATCCTCGTGAGCGACAGCACGCTGCCGCCGTTCGTGGTGATCCACCGCATGGTGAGCGGCATCGACAGCTTTCCGCTGCTGGCCGTGCCCTTCTTCATCCTGGCCGGCAACCTGATGAACAACGCCGGCATCACCACGCGCATCTACAACTTCGCGCTGGCGCTCGTGGGCTGGCTCAAGGGCGGCCTGGGCCATGTGAACGTGCTGGGCTCGGTGATCTTCGCGGGCATGAGCGGCACGGCCATTGCCGACGCGGCCGGCCTGGGCACCATCGAGATCAAGGCCATGAAGGAGCACGGCTACTCCACCGAGTTCGCGGTGGGCGTGACGGCTGCGTCGGCCACGCTGGGCCCGATCATTCCGCCGAGCCTGCCCTTCGTGATCTACGGAATGATGGCCAACGTGTCGGTGGGCGCGCTGTTTCTCGCGGGCCTGCTGCCGGGCGTGATGATGGCCGTGCTGATGATGCTCACGGTGGCCTACTACGCGCACAAGAACAAGTGGGGCGCCGACGTCAAGTTCTCGCGCACACGCCTGTTCAAGGCGCTGATGGAGCTGGTCGTGGTGATCGGCTGGCCCATGCTGATGTGGCTGCTGGTGGCCAAGCTGGGCACGCCGCCGCAGCTCACGGTGTTCGCGGGGCTGGCCTCGCTCTTCGTGCTCGACAAGCTCTTCAGCTTCGAGGCGCTGCTGCCCATCATGACGCCGGTGCTGCTCATCGGCGGCATGACCACGGGCCTGTTCACGCCCACCGAGGGCGCCATTGCGGCCTGCGTGTGGGCCATGATTCTGGGCTTCGCGTGGTACCGCACGCTGTCGTGGAAGATGTTCATCAAGGTCTGCCTGGACACCATCGAGACCACGAGCACGGTCCTGTTCATCGTGGCGGCGGCGTCGATCTTCGGCTGGATGCTCACGGCCACGGGCGTCACCACCGACATCGCGAGCTGGGTGCTGGGCTTCACCAAGGACGCGTGGGTGTTCCTGCTGCTGGCCAACCTGCTGATGCTGTTCGTGGGCTGCTTCCTGGAGCCGACGGCGGCCATCACCATCCTCGTGCCGATCCTGCTGCCCATTGCGACGCAGCTCGGCGTGGACCCGATTCACTTCGGCCTCGTGATGGTGCTCAACCTCATGATCGGCCTGCTGCACCCGCCGATGGGCATGGTGCTGTTCGTGCTGGCGCGCGTGGCGGGCCTGAGCTTCGAGCGCACGACGATGGCCATCCTGCCCTGGCTGGTGCCGCTGCTGCTGAGCCTGGGCCTCATCACCTACATGCCCAAGCTCGTGCTGTGGCTGCCCAAGATGTTCTATTGACCATGACACCCTACATCCGACTCCATCCCGCCGACGACGTCGTCATCGCGCGCTCGCAACTGCTCGGCGGCACGCTCGTCGAGAACGTGGCCGTGCGCGGCCTGATTCCGCCGGGCCACAAGGTCGCCATGCGCGCCATCGCGCAAGGCGAACCGGTGCGCCGCTACAACCAGATCATCGGCTTCGCGAGCAAGCCCATCGCCGCCGGCGAGCACGTGCACACGCAGAACCTGGACATGGGCCCCGACAAGGGCGCCGTCACAAAAGGTTTTGAGCGCGACTACGCCTTCGGTGCCGACGTGAAGCCCGCGCCCGCCAAGCGCGAGGCGACGTTCATGGGCATCAAGCGCGCCGACGGCCGTGTGGCCACGCGCAACTACATCGGCGTGCTGACCAGCGTGAACTGCTCGGCCACGGCCGCACGCGCCATTGCCGACCACTTCTCGCGCAAGACCAACCCGCAGGCGCTCGCGGCGTTCCCGAATGTCGATGGCATCGTCGCGCTGACGCACGGCACCGGCTGCGGCATGGACACGCAGGGCATGGGCATGCAGATCCTGGAGCGCACGCTCACGGGCTATGCCACGCACCCGAACTTCGCGGGCGTGCTGGTGGTCGGGCTCGGCTGCGAAGCCAACCAGATCAACGCCTGGCTCGCGACCGGGCATCTGGCCGAAGGCGAGAACTTCCGCACCTTCAACATCCAGGACACGGGCGGCACGCGCAAGACGGTGGAGAAAGGCGTGGCGCTCATCAACGAGATGCTGCCGCGCGCCAACGCGGCGAAGCGCGAGCCGTGCAGCGCGGCGCACATCACCATCGGCCTGCAATGCGGCGGCTCCGACGGCTACTCGGGCATCAGCGCCAACCCGGCGCTGGGCGCGGCGGTCGACCTGCTGGTGGCGCACGGCGGCACGGCCATCCTCAGCGAAACGCCTGAGGTGTACGGCGCGGAGCACCTGCTGACGCGCCGCGCGGTGAAGCGCGAGGTCGGCCAGAAGCTGGTCGATCGCATCAAGTGGTGGGAGCACTACACCGAGATCAACGAGGGCGAGATGAACAACAACCCCTCGCCGGGCAACAAGGCGGGCGGGCTCACGACGATCCTCGAGAAGTCGCTCGGCGCGGTCGCCAAGGGCGGCACCAGCAATCTGGAGGCGGTGTACGAATACGCCGAGCCCGTGACCGCGCACGGCTTCGTCTACATGGACACGCCGGGCTACGACCCGGTGAGCGCGACGGGCCAGGTGGCGGGCGGCGCGAACCTGATCTGCTTCACCACCGGGCGCGGCTCGGCCTACGGCTGCGCGCCCTCGCCGTCGCTCAAGCTCGCGACCAACTCGGCGCTGTGGCAGCGGCAGGAAGAAGACATGGACATCAACTGCGGCGAAATCGTCGACGGCACGGCTTCGATTGCGGAGATGGGCCAGCGCATCTTCGAGCTGGTGCTGGCCACCGCATCGGGCGCGCAGTCGAAGAGCGAGCAGCACGGCTACGGGCAGAACGAGTTCGTGCCGTGGCAGGTCGGCGCGGTGATGTGAGGCCCGCGCAGCCCATGCCCGCCCTCCCCTTCGGCTACGCCATTCCATTGAACGCACGAGGAGCCTGATCCATGTCCAGAACACTGCCGGCCGACGGCCTGCAAACCAACGTCGCCCGCATCCTCGAAGCCGCAGGCAGCACGGCCGCCGAGGCGCAGCAGGTGGCCGCCAACCTCGTGCTGGCCAACCTGAGCGGCCACGACTCGCACGGCGTGGGCATGCTGCCGCGCTACATCGACGCCGTAGCCGAAGGCGGCCTCGTGCCCAACGCCGCTGTGAAGGTCAACCTCGACATCGGCACGCTGATGGGCCTGGACGGCCAGCACGGCTTCGGACAGATCGTCGGCGTGCAAGCGATGGAGCTCGGCATTGCGCGCGCGAAGCAGCACGGCAGCTGCATCTTCACGCTCGCGAACGCGCACCACCTCGGGCGCATCGGCCACTTCGCGGAGATGGCAACGGCGCAGGGGCTGGTGGCGATGCACTTCGTCAACGTGCTCTCGCGGCCCGTGGTGGCGCCGTGGGGCGGCGGCGACGGGCGCTTCGGCACCAACCCGTGCTGCATCGGCATTCCGCTGGCGGGCGCCGAGCCCTTCGTGCTCGACTACGCGACCAGCCGCGTGGCGCAGGGCAAGATGCGCGTGGCCCACAACAAGGGCGAGCAGGTGCCCGACGGCTACCTCATCGACGAACGCGGCGCGCCCACCAACGACCCGGGCGTGGTCGTGGTGCCGCAAAGCAACGGCCTGTTCGGCGCGCTCATGACCTTCGGCGAACACAAGGGCTACGGCATGGCGGTGGCCTGCGAGCTGCTGGGCGGCGCGCTCACGGGCGGCGGCACGTGGCACCGTCCCGCGGACACGGCACGCACGGTGCTCAACGGCATGCTGACGGTGCTGATCGACCCCGTGAAGCTCGGCACGCAGAAGGCCTTCGACGACGAGGCACGCGAGTTCATCGACTGGCTGCGGCAAAGCCCGCCGGGCCAGGGCTTCGACGCCGTGCAGATCGCGGGCGAGCCGGAGCGCCAGGCGCGCGCGGCGCGTCGGCGTGACGGGGTCTGGGTCGATGACGCGACGTGGGGCGAGATCGTCGCCGCCGGCGCCAAGGTGGGCGTGGCCGTTAGCTAACGGCGCACCGCGCGGCGCGACTTCTGGCTCAGCACGAGCGCGATGCCGCCGAGGATCGCCGCCGAGGCGAGCGCCAGCCGCGGCGTGATCGCCTCCGACAGGAACAGCACGCCGCCGAACGCCGCCAGCAGCGGCACCGACAGCTGCACGGTCGCCGCGCGCAAGGCCGACAGGCGGCCCAGCGCCGCGTACCAGACGACGTAGCCGAGCCCCGAAGTCAGCGCGCCGGAGGCCACGGCCAGCGCAATGCCACGCGCATCGGCGTGCGCGCGCGTGGCGAACACCAGGCTCAATGCGAAGGCCATCGGCGCCGCGCGCAGGAAGTTGCGCGCGGTCGCAGCCAGCGGGTCGGCCACGCCCCGGCCGCGCAGCGAATACACGCCCCACGCCACGCCCGCCACCGCCATCAGCACGGCGCCGAGCAGCGGCGGCGCGGCAACGCCGGGCGACACCAGGTAGACGAGTCCGGCCGCCGCGAGGACAAAGCCGAACCAAGCCAGCACCCCGAAGCGCTCGCCGCCGCCCAGGCCCGCGCCCAGCATCGTGAGTTGCACCGCGCCGAACAGGATCAGCGCGCCCGTGCCCGCGGACAGGCTCAGGTAGGCGAAGGAGAAGAACGCGACGTACGCAAACAGCATCACGGCGGGGAGCCAGCTGGTGCGCCCGAGGGCCGACGGCGTCGCCCGGAAGCGCACGACGAGCGCGAGCGTGATCGCCCCGGACGCGAGCCGGATGCTGCCGAAGCTGGCGGGATCGATGCCGCCGTGCTGCAGCGCGAGTCGGCACAACAGCGAGTTGGCCGCGAACGCGATCATGGCGACTGCGGTGAGCGCGACGACGTGCAGAAGAAGGGCCGGGCGGGCAGCGGCGGCGTCAGACATGGCGCGCCCCGGAAGGCCAGGGGCCGCGGCCGCGCGGGCTGCGGGAAAGACAAGCGCTCATGCGAACCTCCGATCAGAGGTCATGCGAAACGGGCTTGTCACCGCGGCATCACGTGGCGGCAAGGGAGGAATTCATCGTACGCGCCGCAAGAGGGCGCGTCGAGTTCGGCAGGGCTGCGACGGACCGGCTGGGCGCCGGTCGGGCCATCAAACGATCAAGGCGATCGTGGCTTCCAGGTGTTCGGAAGGCGCGCGGCGGAAACCCGAGCGCGCAAAGCGCTGCAGCTGACCGACCACGAAGGCCGTGAGCGCCGCGGCGCGCACCTGGGCATCGACGCTGGGCGTGGCCGAACCGTCGGCGGCGGCCGCGCCGCGCAGCACCTGGCGCAGCGTGGCTTCGATCTTGTCGAAGAACTGGTTCATGCGCTGCTGCAGGCGCTCGTTCTCGTAGACCAGCGCGTCGCCAACCATGACGCGCGTCATGCCGGGGTTGCGCTCGGCGAACTGCACGAGCAGCGTGAGGATGCGGGCGGCCTGCTGGCTGCCGGTGGCACCTTCGCGCTCGAGGATCTGGTTGACCAGCGTGAAGACGCTCTGCTCGATGAAATCGATGAGGCCTTCGAACATCTGGGCCTTGCTCGCGAAGTGGCGGTACAGGGCCGCCTCGCTCACCTCGAGTCGCGCGGCGAGCGCGGCGGTGGTGACCCGCTCGGCACCGGGCTGCTCCAGCATGGCGGCCAGCGCCTGCAGGATCTGCACGCGCCGCTCGCCCGGCTTGGGGCGCTTGCGCGTGGGTGCGGCGGCGGGGGTTTCCGCCGGGGTCTCTACGCCGGGGGCAGCTGTCTCTTCGTTCTGCATGGGAGCGCGTGCAAAGATGTAATCAATTGATTCTCGCACAGCGCAGTGAGCGCGCGCCTTCGGGTCGGCGAAGGCGCGCGAGGGCGTTCAGCGCGCCCGGATCATCGTGCCGTAGGCTTGGTCGGTCAGGATCTCGAGCAGCATCGCGTGCGGCACGCGGCCGTCGATGATGTGCACTGCGTTGACGCCGCTCTTGGCCGCATCGAGCGCGCCTTCGATCTTGGGCAGCATGCCGCCCGAGATGGTGCCGTCGGCGAACAGCTCGTCGATTTCGCGCGCGCTCAGGTTGGTGAGCAGGTTGCCGTTCTTGTCGAGCACGCCGGGCGTGTTGGTCAGGAGCATGAGCTTCTCGGCCTTGAGCACGGTGGCGAGCTTGCCGGCGACGACGTCGGCGTTGATGTTGTAGCTCTCGTTCTCTTCGCCGAAACCGATCGGGCTGACGACGGGAATGAAGGCGTCGTCCTGCAGCGCTTTGACCACGCTGGGGTCGATGGAGACGATGTCGCCCACCTGGCCCACGTCGTGGTGCACGTTGGGGTCGGTGCGGTCGGCAAGCTTGAGTTTCTGCGCGCGGATGAGGCCGCCGTCGCGGCCCGTGAGGCCCACGGCCTTGCCGCCGGCCTGGTTGATCAGGCCCACGATGTCCTGCTGCACCTCGCCGGCCAGCACCCATTCGACGACTTCCATGGTCTCGGCGTCGGTCACGCGCATGCCCTGGATGAAGCTGCCCTTCTTGCCCAGCTTGTTCAGCGCGGCCTCGATCTGCGGGCCGCCGCCGTGCACCACCACCGGGTTCATGCCGACCAGCTTGAGCAGCACCACGTCTTCGGCGAAGTCGGCCTGCAGCGCCGGGTCGGTCATGGCGTTGCCGCCGTACTTGATGACGATGGTCTTGCCGTGGAACTTGCGGATGTACGGCAGCGCCTGGGCCAGGATCTCGGCCTTGTCGCGCGGAGGAATGTTGAGGACGGGATCGGTCATGGACAGTCAGGCTCCAAGGCGGTGGACGAAGGAAGGAATTCTCGCAACAGGGGTGCGCCGGCGGTCAGGGCCGCAACCAGCGCGGCACCTTGAAGCGCACGATCATCAGGTACGCCCCGACGTAGGTCGTGACGAACAGAAGGCAGAACAGCATCAGCACGAAGGTGTTGTTCCAGAACAGCACCGCGGGCACCACCGACAGCGCGGCAAACATCCACAGGTAGGGCGAGGTGCGGTTGTTGCGCGCCAGCAGCTGGCGCGCCTCGTCGTCCGCGAAGGCCACGCGCACGATGCGGCGGAAGATCAGCTGATGAAAGTGCAGCGCGTCGGCCGTGCCCGGCGACTGGCCCCGGGCCAGCTTGCGGTAGATGGAGAACAGCGTCTCCCACACCGGGTAGATCAGGAGCAGCATCGGGAACCACGGCGAAACCACGCGGTGGCGCTGCACCAGCGTCACGCAGGCCACGGCGATCACCATGCCCCAGACATAGGCGCCGCCGTCGCCGGCGAAGATCTTGCCGCGCGGGTAGTTCCAGACCAGGAAACCGAAGGTGGCGCCGACCAGGCAGATCACCATCGCGGCCAGTTGCCGGTCGCCCAGCTGCAGCGCGACGTGCGAGATCGCCAGGCACACGAGCACGGCCACGGTGCCGGCCAGCCCGTTGTAGCCGTCGATGATGTTGAAGGCATGCGGCAGGCCGCCGATGGCCAGGGCCGCGAAGACCAGCGAGGCATACGGCAGCATCGCGAGCCAGCCGTCGAGCGTCTCGAAGCCGGTGCGCGCCACGCCCAGCCCCTGCACCCAGCACACCAGCAACGCCGAGCCGATGGTCAGGCCCAGCCGGTAGCGCACCTTGACCTGCTGCGTCACGTCTTCGACGATGCCGCCGAGCACGGCGGGCAGGATGCACACCAGCGTGAGCATCGAGGACTTGAGCGGCCAGGCGATGTTCAGCGGCTCGATCAGGCCGGCGCCCAGCCAGGCCGCACTCATGCCGAGCATGATGCCGGCCCCACCCAGACGGGGCACGTGGCCCTTGTGAAAACGCTGGGGCATGTCGGCGCCGTAGCGGCGCGCGTGTCTGCGCGCGCGGCGCATGAACAGCTGCACCGCGATGGCGGAGACGAAGAAACTGAGGATGATCAGGGCAATCATGAGTGGGGTTGGGGGAACCCTAGAATTCCCGAGCGAAATTAGACCATGCCCACGCCCCCTTCTTCACCCCAAGCCCCGGTCACCCTGTCGATCGTGAGCCACGGCCAGCTCGCGCTGGTGCTGCCGCTGCTCGAGCAGCTCGACCGCCACAGCCGAGACTCGATCGCCAAGGTCGTGCTCACGCTGAACATTCCCGAGCCCGACCTGACCGCCGGACGCCCCTGGGGCTTCGCCATCGAGCGGATCGAGAACCCGGCGCCCCTGGGCTTCGGCGCCAACCACAACCAGGCCTTTGCGCGCTGCGACACGCCCTGGTTCCTGGTGCTCAACCCCGACATCCGCTTCGACACCGACGTGCTGGCCCCGATGCTCGCCCAGGCCGCGCCCGATGCCGGCCTCATGACGCCGCGCATCCTGGAGTCGGGCCGCCCCGTGCCCGAGCCGCACCGCGACCTGTTGACCCCCTTCGAGATCGTGGGCCGCAAGAAGCCCGGCTACCAGCCGCCGGCCGTGCCGGCCTGGATTCCCGGCCTGTTCATGCTGTTCCGCAGCGAGGCCTACCGCCGCATCGGCGGTTTCGACCAGCGCTTCTTCATGTACGGGGAAGACTTCGACATCTGCGCCCGCACCCGGCTGGCCGGCTGGAAGCTCCAGGTGGCCGAAGACCTGCGCGCGCGCCACGACGCCCAGCGCGCCAGCCACCGCAGCAAGAAGTACCTGTACTGGCACGTGACCAGCCTGCTCAAGGTGTGGCTGTCGGGAGCCTTTTGGCGCTACTGGCGGCTGCAGCGCACCACCGCCTGAAAAAGGCGTCGCGACGTTTGCAGGGACAATCGGGGCCGAAAAGCCCCGCAAGAAAAGCCCACAAGCGCCGCTTTCAACACCGACGATGACGACACCGAGCAGCCCGCCCTCCCTCCCCGAACACGCCCACCTGGTTCACCCGAAATACCGCCCGGACATCGACGGGCTGCGCGCCGTCGCGGTGCTCTCGGTGCTCGGCTACCACGCGTTCCCGCAGTGGATCAAGGGCGGCTTCATCGGCGTCGACATCTTCTTCGTCATCTCGGGCTTCCTGATCACCACCATCATCCTGGGCAGCTTCCAGGGCGACGGCTTCAGCTACCGCGAGTTCTATGCGCGGCGTGTGAAGCGGATCTTTCCGGCGCTGGCGCTGGTGCTGCTGGCCACCATGGCCTTCGGCTGGTTCTCGCTGCTGCCACACGAATGGGAACAGCTGGGCAAGCACGTGGCCGCGGGCGCGGGCTTTGTGTCGAACTTCGCCTTCTGGAGCGAAGCCGGCTACTTCGACAACGCCGCCGAGACCAAGCCGCTGCTGCACCTGTGGTCGCTGGCCATCGAAGAGCAGTTCTACATTTTCTGGCCCGTGCTGCTCGGCCTGGCCTGGAAGCGCAAGTGGCGCATGCTCACCGTGCTCGGCACGGTGGCGGCGATGTCGTTCCTGCTCAACGTGACGACCATCCACAGCCACCGAACGGCCGCGTTCTATTCGCCGCTGTCACGCTTCTGGGAACTGATGATCGGCGGCATGCTGGCTTACGCGCGGCTGCACCGGCCGCCGCCGAAGCCGGGCTGGAGTCGTCACACGCAATCGATCGCCGGCCTCGTGCTGATCGTGCTGGGCCTGTGCTACATCCGCGGCGGCAAGGCCTTCCCGGGTTTCTGGGCCATCCTGCCGTCGCTGGGCGCCTTCTTCTGCATCGCCGCCGGGCCGACAGGCGTGCTGAACCGCTACGTGCTCGCGTCCAAGCCGATGGTGTGGGTGGGGCTGATCAGTTACCCGCTGTATCTGTGGCACTGGCCGCTGCTGGCCTACGCGCGCATCCTCGAAGGCAAGCTGCCTTCCGACGGCATCCGCGCGCTGATGCTGGTGGCGTCGTTCGTGCTCGCCTGGCTCACCTACCGTTTCGTCGAGCGCTACACGCGCCGCAGCGAGAACCCGACCGTGACGGCAGGGCTGGTGGCCGTGATGATCGGCTTCGTGGTGCTCGGCCTGCTGGCGACTACCCGCTACTACGTGGGCCGTCACAGCGATCCGTACTTCAACAAGACCGCTGCGGCCGCCAAGGACTGGGCCTACCCGGATGGCCTGAGTCCGATCAAGGTCGACGGCGAGGTGGTGCAGCAGATCGGCCAAGGCAAGCGACGGGTGCTGTTCTTCGGTGACAGCCACGTCGAGCAGTACGGACCGCGCGCCGTCGAGCTCGCCAAGACCTCGCCGGGCACGCTCGATGCGCTGTCCTTCGTGACCTGGGGCGCGTGCCCGCCGATTCCCAACGTGGTCGACGAGCAGAACAACCTCTGCGGCGAACGCCGCGACGGCGGCATGCGGCTGGCGATGAGCGACCGGTTCGACGCCGTCGTCTTCGGCGGCTGCTGGAACTGCTACTTCTCCGAGACCGGCAAGCCCAACGCCGAGACCGCAGCGGCCGACCGCTACTACTTCTTCGACGGCAAGGACAAGCGGCGCTTCATGGGCGGCGGCGGCGTGGACTTCTCGCTCAACATGCTCGAGACCGTGCTGACCACCCTGTCCAAGCACAAGCAGGTCTATCTGCTGCTGGACAACCCGGTCGGCGAGGGCTTTGGCCCCGAGGAGTTCGTGAAGGGCGGGCGCCTGGGCGACATGCAAGTGGGCAAGATGTCGCCCACCGCCCCCTGGGACCCGAAACAGAAGGCGCTGCACGAGCGCATGCGGCAGATTGCGCAGCGCAGCGGCGCCATCGTGATCGACCCGATTCCGACCCTGTGCAAAAAAGACTGGTGCACCCGCGCCGATGCCGACGCCACGCCGATCTACAAGGACGCCGGCCACCTGCGCGCCGAATACGTGCGCAAGCATGCGACCTACATGGACCCGGCAATGACGACACCGGCGCCGGCGCCAGCCCGCTGAGGACAGCGCTGCGGCGGCCTCCGGGCCGCCGCGGTGCGCATCAGGACTTGTAGACCTTGCGCAGGCTGCGAATGCCCGGCAGCTTCGTCAGCGCGCCGATGAAACGCACCATGCCCGGCGTGCTGCGACGCAGCAGGAACAACGTGATCCACAGACGCAGCTTCTTCTTGCGGCCCACATACGGGTTCGCGAAGACGATGGCCGCGTAGTCGTCGAGTACCGCCGTCATCTCGCCGCGGTACTGGTCGTCCTTCTTGATGGCCTCGATCGCTTCGTTCACAAAGAACAGCTGGAAGCGCGGCATCAGGTATTCGCGCAGGTAGTAGCGACCGCGCTGGTGCTCGTCGGGGAACATCTGCACCAGCTTCTTGAAGTACTTGAAGCGGCTGCGCACCATGCGGATGCCAAACGAGGTGCTGGCCGTGTGGATGCACCAGACCGTCACGGCCTTGTCCACGAAGTGATTGCTGTAGCCCTTGCGGAAGATGCGCAGGAACAGGTCGTCGTCCTCGTAGCCCATGAACTGCGAGTCGAAGCCGCCCACCGCGTCGAAGGCCTTGCGGCTCACGAGTGTGGCCGATGGCAGCACGAACATGTCGTAGCGCAGCAGGTCGAAGATGCTGCGCTTCGGGTGCTGCGCGTGGTCCTTGATGACGCCCGTGCGGATCACATTGCCGTCGCCGTCCGCCTCGTACAGGTCGGCGTAGATGTAGCCGAACAGGCGGTCGTCCGCCGGGATCGACGACACCAGCGTCTCGATGTGGTTCGGCAGGTAAAAGTCGTCCTGGTCCAGGAAGCAGATGTACTCGGAGGTCGACGCCGCCACGCCCGCATTGCGCGCCGAGCCCTGCCCGCCGTTCTCCTTGTCGAGGATGCGGAACGGGTAGCGGGCGGCCAGCCCGTCGAGCGCGGCGCGCTCTTCGGGACGGGAGCCGTCGTTGACCACGATCACCTCGTGCGCGGGCACCGACTGCTCGAACACGCTCTTCACCGAGCGCTCGATGAAATCGGCGCCGTTGTAGAACGGGATGATGACCACGACGTTCGGCCAAGCCGTCGGCTCGCCAGGCGGGGAAGAGTTCGCGGGGACGTTGGTTGGGTTCATTGTTGTTGTGTCAGACGGATTCGAAAAGATCGCGGACCACGCCGCGCACCCCGCGGCCGAACTTGTCGTAGCGGCCGGTCATGGCTTCGCGGGCGATCGGGACGATGCGCGAGAGCCGCGACGCCGGCAAGGCAGCGCGAAAGCGCTGGTGCACGATCTTGCTGCGCACCTTGTCGAGGATTTCGGGGGGCACGCGGTCGCCCAGCTGGAGCAAACGCTCCAGCAACAGCTCGGCCTTGATCGCGCGCTCGACGTGCGTGTTGCCTCGCGAGGCGAGCGCCTTGCGCACTTTTTCCTTGTAGGTGTCGCGGCGAGCACCGATCTGGTTGAACTCGTGCTGGCGGTATTCGATGAGGGGCGCTTCCAGCAGGTCGACCCGCGACGTCGTCGACGCGACGATGGCCAGCCACTCGTCGTGCACCCACTCGACAGGCAGCGGCAGCGCATCGGCGAGCAGCGCACGACGGAAAACCGTGGTGGCGCCGGTCACGAGGTTGCGGCGCAGCAGCACGTCGAAGGCATTGCCGGCGTGAACGCGTGCCAGCTCCGAAGGCGAAACTTCCAGCGCATGGAACAGCGTATGACCGATGTCGCGGCGGTCGGTGTCCACCAGGCGCGCGTCGGTATGCAGCAACACCAGGCTGTCGTCCTGCTCGAAGCGAGCCACCATTTTTTCAAGGCGGTCGGGCATCCACACGTCGTCCTGGTCGCTCAGCGCGATCAATTCGCTGGTGCAGGCGCTGATGGCCTGCTCGAAATTCTTGACGACGCGCAGCGCCGTGGTGTTCTCGAATATCCGCAGTGCGATGGAATGCTGCGGCCGCTCGGCGGCGCATTCGGCGACGGCGGCACGCACCACATCGACCGAGCCATCGCGCGAGGCATCGTCGGAAAGCACAATCTCGACCGGCGGACGGGTCTGAAGGCAGATGCTGCGAACTTGCTCGCGCAGGAAGCGCGCGCCGTTGTACGTGCACAGCGCGACGGAAACTTCAAGGGGACGGGTGATACTCATGGGTTGCTCGCTTTTTCGAGTGCGCGCGGCCCGTCAGATGTCTTTGCGGACGCTTTTTTACTTGTTCACGGGTGCCGATGGCCGGTGTTCCAATCGGGTCGCCGAATCAGCGCCGGTAAAATTATCGCCCACTTCACGCCAAACCAAACGTGCGCCCCCTTCCGCCACACAGCCGAGGGACAGGTTCCCGGCCTTGGCAAGCTTCGCGATGAATGGCTCACCGGCCATTCATCCATGAAAAAGGAAAACATCTCTTGACACGCATCGGCAGCGAAAAACTGGCGCCTGAAGAAGCCCGTTTCAACCACCGTCCGGGCACGGACGGCACCGCCCACCGGGCGCACATTCTCAAACTCACATGAGCCAAGTTCACTCAAATCTGCACCGCAGCGTCTTCGCGGACTGGTGGGAAGGCACGCGCCGGACCGACATCTGGTGGACGCTCGCCTGGTTCGACATCGTGCTGCGCTACCGGCGCTCGATGCTCGGCCCCCTGTGGCTCACGCTCAGCATGGGCGCCATGATCGGCGGCATGGGGCCGCTGTACAGCTCTCTGTTCGGCACCCCGCTGGACAAGTTCTTCCCGCACCTGGCACTCGGCATCATCTTCTGGAGCTTCTTCTCCAGCACGGTGACGGATGCGTGCAATGCTTTCGTCAGCTCGACCAACTACCTGAAGCAGGGCTACTTTCCGGTCAGCCTGTTCGTGTGGCGCAGCATTTCGCGCAACCTGATCCAGTTTGCGCACCAGATCGTGCTGTACATCCCGGTCGCGCTTTGGGCCGGCGTGTCGCTCGGCTGGTCTGCGCTCCTGGTCATCCCCGCGTTCCTGATCGCGGTGATCAACGCACACGCGCTGGGGCTGCTGCTGGGCCTGATCTGCACGCGGTACCGGGACGTCACCCAGATCGTTACCAGCGTGATGCAGATGCTGATGTTCCTGACCCCCGTGTTCTGGATTCCCGAAAATCTTCCGGGCCGCGCCAAGTACATTCTCTGGAATCCCTTCGCGCAAATGCTGGACCTGCTGCGCACCCCACTGATGGGCGGCGTGGCACATGCCCACAGCTGGTGGGGCATTCTGGGCTGGACCGCGGTGACCGTTGTCGCCGCGACCCTGGTGTTCGCCAAATACCGCCGCCGCGTCGTCTACTGGCTCTGATCATGGCTCTTATCTCTCTCAAAAACGTCGGCGTCAGCTTTCCCATCTATGGCGCAGGCGCCTCTTCGCTGAAGAAGACGATTGCCGCGTCGGTGACCGGCGGGCGCTTCGGCAAGGAAACCGGTGTCACCGTGGTGCAGGCGCTGAACGGCATCAACCTCGAGCTGAAAAGCGGCGACCGGCTGGGCCTCATCGGCCACAACGGCTCGGGCAAGTCCACCCTGCTGCGCACGCTGGCAGGCGTCTACGAACCCTCGTCGGGGGAAATGGTCCGCCAGGGCAGCGTCGCCAGCCTGATCGATCCGGCGCTGGGCATCGAACCAGACGCCAGTGGCGTCGAGAACATCATGCTCAGAGGCCTTGTGATGGGCATGAGCCGCAAGGAGATCGAGCGGCAGATCCCGTCCATCTGCGAGTTCAGCGGTCTCGGCGAGTACGTCAACATGCCCGTGCGAACCTACTCCACCGGCATGATGATGCGCTTGGCCTTTTCCATCTCGACCAGCGTCGAGGCGGACATCCTGCTCATGGACGAATGGCTGTCAGTGGGCGACGCGGACTTCAACGAGAAGGCCGAGAAGCGGATGCGGGACGTCGTTTCGAAATCCGGCATTTTGGTACTGGCCTCACATTCGCCAGAGCTGATCGCCAAGGAGTGCAACCGCGTCATCCATCTTGAGCACGGGCGGATCATCGAGGAGCGCTGAAGCGGACCGGACAGCCCCGGCCCCTTCTGGGGCGGGGCGGTTGCTCCGCCGTTCAGTTGTCGAAGTTCAGGCGCTCCCGCTCCACCACCAGTGGGCGCTTCATCACATGCGTCAGGATGGCGCCGACGTATTCGCCCAGAAGCCCGATGAAGAAGAGCTGGACCGAGGCGAAGAAGAACATGCCAATCAGGATAGGCGCTGTGCCCATCGAGAACTCGCTCCAGAACAGCACCTTCAGGACCAGATAGAGCAGCGACACGCCAAGACTGACACCTGACAGCGCGAAGCCCGCCATCGTGGCAATCCGCAACGGCACCCGCGAATGCGAGGTGATGCCCAGCATCGCGATGTCGTAGAGCGTGTAGAAGTTGTTCTTCGTGATGCCGCGCTTGCGGCGCGGCTGGTTGTAGGGCACCTGCACGGCCTCGAACCCGACTTCCGACACCAGCCCACGCAGGTAGGGATAGGGGTCGTCGATCCGGCGCAGCTCTTCCAGCACCTGCCTGTCGTACAGGCCAAAGCCGGTGAAGTTCTGGATCAACTTCACGTCGGCGATGCGTGTCACGGTCCGGTAGTAGGCGCGGCGGATCGCGAACATCAGGCCTGATTCGTCGGCAGTCGGCTTGACCCCGACGACCAGCTTGGCACCATCGCGCCAATACTCGACGAAAGCCTTCATCAGCTCCGGTGGGTCCTGGAGATCGGCCACCAGCAGGATCGCGGCGTCACCGCGCGCCTGCAGCAGCCCGTAGTAAGGCGAGCGGATGTGCCCGAAATTCCGTGCATTCAGGATCACCTTGACGTTGCGATCGGCTGCGGCCATCGCACGCAGGATTTCCGGCGTTCGGTCGGACGAGAAGTTGTCGATGAACAGATGCTCATACGTCACGCCCTCGATCGTCTCGAAGACGGCGCGCGCCTGGCGGTACACCTCCTCGACGTTCTCTTCCTCGTTGTAGCAGGGGGTGACGACGGTGATGTGTTTCATGAAGCAGAGAAAACAAAGCGGCGCTGGAGCACGAAGGCAATCAGTGCCAATGGAAGAATGACCATTGCGTTCGCCACATAGACACTGAGCCCCGCACGCAGCAGCAAGGCAACCGAGCCGACATTGATCAGGTAGACAACGACGTACACCGCGACGAAGCGGCCGAGCTGCGACAAGGGGGCGCCGCCAAAGACGAGCCGCCCCGTGCTCTGGAAATTGAACGCCACGCCGAGCACGGTTGCCAGTCCGATGGCGAGCGGGTACGCAAGCCCCGCCCACACGAAGGCAGCAAACAATGCGTAGCCGACCACCGTGTTCAGTCCGCCGACCAGCAGGAAACGCAGCAACTGCGAATTCAGCATCTCAGGACGTTTTCCACTTGTCGACGAAAGGCGCCACCCGCGCGAGTACCGACGCCAGGTCGAGTCCGTGCTCATGCATGGCATGGGCATAGGAGCCGCAGGTTTCGGAGAAACGCTCGCCCACACCAATGCGCAGCACCGGGACGGGGGTGGTTTCGGAGATCGCCTCCAGCACCGCCGCACCGAGCCCGCCGGCCGCCGAATGCTCTTCCAGTGTGACGATGGCCCGGCTTTGGGCGGCAATTGAGCTCAGCTGCCCGGCATCGAGTGGCTTGATCCAGGGCGCGCTCCAGACTGACACACCGAGCTCGGCACCCAACGCGCATGCGGCCTTGACCATGGAGCCGGTAGCGATCAATTGCACCGGGGCCTTCCCCGCTTGCACACGAACCAGCTCGCCGCGCACCAGCGAGGGCGCTTGGACATGCACGGCGCCCAGGTCGGCCTTTCCCATGCGCATGTAGACCGGGCTTGCGAGCGTCAACGCCGTCGACATGCAGGCCGTAAGTTCGTGCGCGTCGCACGGCGACATGATGTCGATGTGCGGCACCCCGCGCAGGCAGGCGATGTCTTCGAAGCTCTGGTGGCTCGTGCCCAGCGTGCTGTACACCAGCCCGGCACCGTCGCCGGTGAAGATGACGGGCAGCTTCTCGTAGCAGACGTCGATCTTGATCTGCTCGAGCACTCGCACCGGCACGAAGGCGCTCAGGCCGTAGACGATCGGCCGGAAGCCGGCCTTGGCCAACCCGGCGGCCACGCCCACCATGTTCTGCTCGGCAATGCCGGCGTTGATGTACTGGTCCGGGCAGCGTTTGCGGAATTCGTCGAACAGGGCGTAGCCGTGGTCTCCCGTCAGGAGCACCACGCGCTCATCCCTCGAAGCCGCCTCGACCAGGGCTGCGGAGAACGCGGCCCTCATGCCGAGGCTCCTTCGAGTTCGCGCAGCGCTTGCGCGTACAGCTCGGGATTCAGGCGCGAGTAGTGCCACGCATTGACGTTTTCCATGTACGAAACACCTTTCCCCTTCACCGTCTTCGCAACCAGCGCCTTGGGCCGGCCATTGCCGCGCCCTTCCAGGTCGGTGATCGCAGCAGAGATGGCCTCCATGTCATGGCCATCGACCGTCAACACATCGAAGTCGAAGGCTGCGAACTTGGCCCCGAGATCACCGAGCTGCATCACCTCGTCGGTGGTGCCCATTGCCTGGAAACCGTTCGCGTCCACGATGACCATGAGGTTGTCGAGCTTTGCGTGCGCCGCGAAGAGCATGGCCTCCCAAATCGGTCCCTCGTTGATCTCGCCGTCGCCGATGAGGGCATAGCATTTCTGACCGCTCTTGCGCCGCGACGCGGCCAGGGCGAGCCCCACGCCGACCGAGAGCCCATGACCGAGCGTGCCAGAGGTCACCTCGCACCCGGGCACGTGGGCATCCGACAGCCCCTTGAGCCGGGAACCGTCGTGGAAGTACCTGTCGATGTCGGTACGGTCGAGCCACCCCAACTCATACAGGCAGGCGTACTGCGCCATCACGCCATGGCCTTTGCTCAGGACCAGGTAGTCGCGCGCAGGATCGGCGGCGTCGGCCTTGTCGTAGCGCATGTGGCGCCCGTACAGGCAGGACAGCAACTCGATGATTGAAAAGGCGCACCCCAGGTGGACGGCATTGCCTGCGTAGGCCATTTCGAGCACCGTCTTGCGCAGGGAGGCAGGATCGAATGAATGTCTCATGATGAAAAAGATCGGTTGGCACCCGGCGTCGCAAGCCAGGAGAGGGTTCGGCGGATTCCTTCCTCGAGGCCGACGGCATTCGCCAGCCCGAGCTCATCGGCCGCGCGCTTCACATCCGGAACGTACCGATGGCCGGCCAGTCCCGGGACCGATCGACCGGCGATCTGGACGGGAACACCCGTGCGCGCAACGCGCGTCACCTCGCCGGCAAGCTCGGCGATGGTCACCTCGGTGTCGTCTCCGACGTTGTAGGCCCGGCCGGGTGCACCCAAAGCCAGACAGCTCAGCAGCCAGCGCGCCATGTCGCCCGCGTACTGATAGGTCCGGATTGCCTCGCCCGCTCCCTGCACCACGATGCCCTGGCCGCTCGCGGCTTGGGCAATGAACTGGGCCGCCGCCGAGCCGCTCGAAGGCAACAGGCAGGGGCCCAGGAACGCGAAACAGCGCGCGACAACCACGTCGAAGGGCCAAGACTGCGCCACGATACTTTCAGCCCGACGCTTCGCCCGCGTGTACTCGTTCGCACCATCGGCCTCGTGCCACGACAGCGATTCTGCGAGCCGCGCCACGCCCGGTTGGGCGCCGTACACCGCGCCCGAGCTGACATGCAGCAGTCGACGCACGCCACTGGCGGCCGCGAACTCGCACACGCGACGCGTTCCCGCCTCGGACAGGTGCTCCAGCCGACCAACGTCCGCCCCGGGTGGAGCCACCGGCAATGCCGCATGGATGACGGACGAGAACGTTCCGCCTGGAAACTCGAAATCGACGACATCGCCCTGGTGCAACTCGACCGACTTCGCCTTCGCGAGATGCGGGCTGCCTTGCGCGAACCGGTCGGGCTCGCGTGTCAGCACTGTCATGCGCAGGCCGAGGCCCAGCGCCCTGTCGGCATGCAGCAGGCATTCGAGCAGCCACTTGCCGATGAAGCCGGTCCCGCCTGTCAGAAACAGCGCCTGTCCGCGCAACACGTCCCACACGCTCGGCGCTGTCAACCGCAACACCTCATCGAGTTCCGATGCCGGAACAGGACGCGCAAGGTCAGTCAAAACGCAGGCCGAGGTAGGTCTCGATGCTTTCGACAGCGTGATCGAGCATCGGCTCCGTCAGGCCCGGGTAGACGCCGATCCAGAACGTGTCGTTCATGATTCGGTCGGTGTTCTTCAGCTCGCCGACCACGCGGTAGTTGCGCCCAATCATGTACGGCTGGCGCAGCAGGTTGCCCGCAAACAGGAGACGTGTGCCGACCTTCTGCTGGTCGAGGTAAGTGAGCAGGTCCACGCGCCGCGTGTTGGCCGCTTCGCGCAGGGTGATCGGGAAGCCGAACCACGACGGCTCCGAACCCGGCGTGGCCTCGGGGAGCTCCAGGAACTCTTCGCAGCTGCGCAGGCGCTCCGTCAGGTAGGCGAAGTTCTTCTTCCGGGCCGCCACGAAGCCGTCCAACCGGTCGAGCTGGGCCAAGGCGCATGCCGCCTGCATGTCGGTGATCTTGAGGTTGTAGCCCAGGTGCGAGTAGGTGTACTTGTGGTCGTATCCCTCCGGCAGATCGCCGAGCTTCCAGCAGAAGCGCTTGTTGCAGGTGTTGTCCTTGCCGGGCGCGCAGTAGCAGTCGCGGCCCCAGTCGCGGATGGATTCCGCGATCAGCCGGAGTTCGTCGTTGTTGGTGAACACAGCACCGCCCTCCCCCATCGTGATGTGATGGGCGGGGTAGAAGCTCAAGGTGCCGATGTCGCCGAAGGTGCCCACCAGCTGTCCCTCGTAGCGCGCACCCAGTGCATCGCAGCAGTCTTCGACCAGCCACAGCCCGTGCTTCTCGCAGGCGGCCTTGACGACCTTCAGGTTGTACGGGTTGCCCAGCGTGTGCGCCAGCATGATCGCCTTGGTGCGCGGGCCGATGGCCGCTTCGAGCAGGTCGGCGTCGATGTTGTAGGTGGGAATGTGCACGTCGACGAACACCGGGACTGCACCGCACTGCAGGATCGGATTCACCGTCGTAGGGAAGCCCGCAGCCACACCGATCACCTCGTCGCCGGGCTTGATCGCGCGGTCGCCGAGCTTGGGAGATGTCAGGGTCGAGAACGCGACCAGATTGGCCGAAGAGCCGGAGTTCACGGTCATCAGGTGCTTCACGCCAAGGTAGCCCGCCAGACGGCTTTCGAACAGCGTGTTGAAGCGACCGGTGGTGAGCCACGCGTCGAGCGACGCATCGACCATCAGTTGCATTTCGGGCGCACCGACGACCTTGCCCGAAGGCGGGATCATGGTTTCGCCGGGCACGAAGGGCGTGGGCACGCTGGCCAGTTCGCCGTACTCGCCGACCAGGGCGAGGATCTTCTTGCGCAGCTCGTTTTTCTTGAAGGAGATTTCAGTCATGGGTGGTGGTGCTTTCGTATTTTTCGATTTGTTCAAGGGTAACGCCGGCCATGTCGCGACCGTCGAGCCAGGCGCGCTGCCAATCGACGATGGCACCGAGGCTTTGGCGCAGATCCCAGCGCGGAACCCACCCCAGCGTCTGCCGTGCCTTTGAGCAGTCGAGCTTCAGCCAGTTGGCTTCGTGAGGCTGGTCTTCTTGTGCATTGCTGCGCCATTGCGCGCCGCCGCCCCACAGATCGACCAGACGGTCCGCGATCCAGGAGACAGGTCGGGCGTCCGAATCCGCCGGGCCAAAGTTCCAGGGCTGCGCCCATCCCGGGCCCTCGGCATGCAGGCGCTCGGCCAGCATCATGTAGCCCCGAAGCGGCTCCAGCACGTGCTGCCACGGCCGGACCGCATGGGGGTTGCGAATGTCCGCCACACGCCCTTCGGCAAAGGCATGCAGCAGATCGGGCACGAGCCGGTCTTCCGACCAGTCGCCTCCGCCGATCACGTTGCCGGCACGCGCCGTTGCGAGCGCAACGCCGTGCTCGCCATGACGGGCTTCATTGAAGAACGAAGACCGGTACGAGGCCGCGACCAATTCCGAGCATCCCTTGCTGTTGCTGTACGGGTCGTAGCCGCCCATGGGTTCGTTCTCGCGATAGCCCCACTGCCATTCCCGGTTCTCGTAGCACTTGTCACTGGTCACGACCACGATCGAGCGGACGCTGCTGCAGGCGCGCGCCGCCTCGAGCAAGTGCACCGTGCCCATCACGTTGGTGGAATAGGTCTCCACCGGATCGACGTAGGAACGCCGTACCAACGGCTGGGCGGCCAAGTGGAACACCACTTCGGGCGCGAACTCGTGCAGGGCAGTGCGCAGTGCACCGAGGTCGCGCACGTCGCCGATCAGCGAATCCGTGGCCGAGCGCGCCGCAGCCAGCGCATGCAGGCTGGGCTCGGTGGACGGCGCCAGTGCGTAGCCTCGGACAATGGCACCGTGCTTGCCCAGCCACAGCGCGAGCCAGCTGCCCTTGAAGCCCGTGTGCCCCGTGAGGAAGACGCGCTTGCCGCGCCAGAAAGACGGTGTCATTCCCAGACCTTCCACGGCGCCCGACCGCACGCCCACAGTTCTTCGAGGTGGGTCTTGTCGCGCAGCGTGTCCATCGGCTGCCAGAAACCGCCGTGCTTGAAGGCGGCCAGCTGCCCCTCGGCCGCCAGGCGCTCGAGTGGCTCACGCTCCCACACGGAAGCATCGTCCACGATGTAGTCGATCACTGAGGGCGACAGCACGAAGAAGCCGCCGTTGATCATGGCGCCGTCGCCCTTTGGCTTTTCCTGGAAGCTGCGCACCTTGTCACCCTGCATGTCGAGTGCGCCGAAGCGCCCAGGCGGGAAGGTGGCCGTGAGCGTGGCCTTGACCTTCTGCGACTTGTGGAAGGCAATTAGTTCGGTGATGTTCAGGTCGGCCACCCCGTCGCCGTAGGTGAAGCAGAAAAGCTCTTCGTCCCGCACGTAGGGCGCCACACGCTTGAGGCGCCCGCCGGTCATGGTGTCTTCGCCGGTATCGATGAGTGTCACGCGCCAGGGTTCGGCCTTGCGGTGGTGGACTTCCATGGTGTTGCCGACCATATCGAAGGTGACGTCGGACATGTGAAGGAAGTAGTTCGCAAAGTACTCCTTGATCACGTAGCCCTTGTAGCCGCAGCAGATGACGAAGTCGTTCACACCGTGCGCGGCGTAGATCTTCATGATGTGCCAGAGGATGGGCTTGCCGCCCACCTCGATCATGGGCTTGGGCTTCAGGCCCGTTTCTTCCGAAATGCGGGTGCCCAACCCACCCGCCAAAATCACAGCCTTCACTTTTTCCCCCTTGAAAATCAATCCAATTTTAATCGAGGCGAGTCACGGCATTCATCGCACCCTGCTCACTCTCGCAGACCAAGCCACGCTCGCCAGAGCCAATGCTACAAAGACCGAAAAAATCTTGGGGAGAAAGAAATACCTTACCTCGAACTGCACCAAAACAAATATCACGAAGAAACAGGCGTAAAAAGAAGAAAGCATCCAAAAATAGACAAGAAAATCAGATGATCTTCGAATGAGATATAGAAAAAAGAATGAGGCCGCAAACAAAATCAATACAACTGAATTTCCGAGATAGTCACCTGGAACATCCTCCGCCAAAAGCTTCGGAAAGGAGCGAATCGTCGGGAACCAGTAGATTTTTGCCAGAGACGCCTTGTACTCAATCCACTCGCCAAAATGGTCGAAAAATGCTTTGTAAAAAAGGGAGGGCTCTGTTTTTCCGCAAAAATCGGGCTCGAACTTACAGGCCAAATGCCCCCCGCCCGCTACAACAAAGCCTCCGTCCATCTCCCTCAATTTTTCCTCGGACATCAAGGCATTTCGGATGACGATGTCTTGCGTTTGAACCCAGTCCCATCTGCCGACGTCGACATAGTGATAAATGCGCCACGGCAGCATCAAGAGTTGCGCTGCAAGCACACAGATTGCCATCGCCTTCAGCGCAGTTGATCCGTTTGTTCGAATTGATTTTTTCTTCAAAAGAAAACTCAACGCCAGCACCAATACCACCAGCCCAAGAAAACCGACACTGAGCACAAGCGCGATCAGTTCATACTGCGAGCGGAAATAGGCCGCCAGCGCCAAAAAAACACCACCTGCCACTGCGTAGCGCACGACCCCGGTTCTGGCAGCGATCAGAAGAAGAAATGTGAATGTGATGAAGAATAGAACCGAAAACCCTTCGCCAAAGGAAAGGCCTACTGGTTGCAACAGAAAGAATCTTGTGACCGGGAGCAGGAATGGAACCAGTGGCAGCAACAGGGCCAAGAATACCGGAACATAAAATGAAAGGTAGCGCCTGACCGTCATCAGCATGAAGACACCAGTGATGATGGTCAACCCGAGAAGAACCACGAGAAACGGAGCTTCTTTACCAAGCACCTTGAAAATTCCACCCAACAGCAGCACGAATCCTGGCGGCCAGAGATTGAAGATCCAAGCGGACGGTTGGGCCAGCCACCCCTGATCAGCGACTTCAAGCCCAGCCCGGGCAAATGTTTTTGGATCGTTGATGGTCGGGAAATTCAGAAAATCCGAAGCGCTGATCCACAAATTCGGCTGTATGGCACTGTCCCGGAACCAACTGATGGCAAACAGGGCGGCCGCGTAAAAGAAAGCGACAGCAATTCGCTCCGTCGTCGTTTTTTTCATTCGTGATTTTTCAATTCCCAGCCGGGCTCAGGGCATTCATTCCTGATTCAAGAACCGGACATGGCGCGCCGGCGAGCCAACGACCAGCGAAAACGGCGCCACGTCACGCGTCACCACGGCGCCCGCCGCCACCATGGCATCATGCCCGATGGTGATGCCCGGCGTGATCACGGCGCCAGCCCCGATCGAAGCACCGCGGCACACGGTCGTGCGCAGAAACGACTCCGGATAGACCTTTGACCGGGGGAACAGGTCATTGGTAAAAATGGCGCCGGGGCCAATGAATACATTCGACTCGAGCGTGATGCCGTCCCAGAGATAGACTCCGGACTTGACTGTCACGTTGTCACCCACCACGACGTCGTTCTCGATGAAACAATGTGCCGACACATTACAATTGGCGCCAATGCGCGCACCCGCGAGAACGACATTGAATTGCCATATGTTTGTCCCAACACCAATTTCTTTGGCTTGAACATCGGCAAGAGGATGAATAAACGCCAAATTATTTGAAGTCATTTTAAGTCCATGCTTTCATGAAGTTTCACGAGATTCCGAATCGAGCCGCAACACACGCATCCATACAATGATCCGATTTCGCTCCTTGCTGCTACGCGCCCTCGCTCGAACAAAATTCGTCAATGCGAAATATTATAAGCAAAAATACGAAGACGTTGCAAGGGCGGCGCTGGATTCAAATTATCATTATTTCAAATATGGAATAAAAGAAGGCCGATATCCCAATCACACTACAGAACGATTTGCAGATTGGTTTTACGCCACTACCACGAAATTCCTGATCCGCTTCTGCCTCGACGAATCCTATTATCTTCGAACCTACCGCGATGTGCGGGAAGAAGGCATTTCGCCAAACGTCCACTACGCGCTGAGCGGTCGCAAGGAAAAAAGATACATCAATCGATTTTTTGCAACGATGAGCGGTTTGATCTATTTTGCAAAACTCGAACTCACATCACTTTCCAAAAACAGTGCCGCTCGCGAATCTGAGGTCGCGCTGTATAAATACACAATCTTCGAGTCCGCCCGAAAGGGGATCTTTGAAGAAATAAAATCCAAAGCCATTTCTCGACAACTGAGCGCAAACGATTCAGGAGAAAAAATATTTCTCTCGAAGCTCGAAACCATCGAATTCTTCGATCTGCCCGAGGCCGGATACAAGCTGGAAGACATCGAACCCGCCTATTCGATGGATTTTCAAGAACCGGAAATCATCGACTCGAACGCCGAACGTCCGCTGCGCAGGGCGGAAGTTCCGCGCAAATGGCTCGCAACGATCGATGACGCTGCTGTCCTTGGTGGATTCCAGGTGGTGGCAAAGCATCGCTTGGTGATTTACGAGCCAGCGGCAGATCCACACCAGGGTTTTGTAGCGGGCATCTGGCCGTACGTCGTTTCGCTCGATGAAAAGAGCGAAGTTCTTTTCTGGTTCCGCTATAAAAAGGAAATCAGCATCCCTTCAGCCATATTGTTGAGCGGTCGCTGCAGTCCAAATTACTACCATTGGCTTATAGAGTACCTCGGGAAATCCTATATTCTGTCGCAGCAGGACCGCCTGAGGAAAACGCCACTGATCGTCGACGACAAGATGTTCCCGCAGGAATTCGAGTCGCTGCAGGCCATGCTGCCCGACTGGCCCATTTACCGGCTCGATGACTCCACGTTGCTGAAAGTAAAAAAACTTCACGTGGTATCTGCCTGCACGAACCTGACCGACAACCTGCGCGGGCCGATGTGGAAGTTCTCGGCCATCTGCTTCAAGACTTTGGGCCACATGCGGTCTACTGTTTTCCAGCGGTTCGGCATCGAAGAGGCGGGCGCCGGCCACAGAAAGGTTTTCCTCGCGCGTCGCACCGGCCGGAACATCATCAACACGCCGGAAGTCGAAGAGGTGCTCGCGTCGTACGGCTACGAAATCGTGGACACCGGCCAGCTGTCGTTCGAGCAGCAGGTGCGCCTGTTCGCGGAAGCCCGCACCATCGTCGGCGCCATGGGAGCGGCATTCACCAACCTGATCTTCTGCCAGCCAGGCACGCAGGTGCTGGCGCTGTCGTCGCCCTACACGCAGCTCTTCTGCTCGCAATCGAACATGGCACTGTTCGCCGGGTGCAGCTATCAGATCCTTGTAGGCGAACACGCGTTGTTCCAGCCTGGCGACGAGCACACGGTTTCCGATCCCAGCCTGTTTCTGGACAGTTACGCCATCGATCCCAAGAAACTGGCGGCCGCGCTAGCCCACATCGAACGTCAGGCGGTCGAGGCATCCGCTGCCAAATAGCAGGTGCCCCCGTCAGTCTGACGGCCATCTCTGCCGAAGACCGCTCCAGATCTGGATCTTCTGCTGTTCGTGGGGAAACACCGCGTCCCCGCAGTGCTCGAAATTGGCTGGGAACCCCTTCAACGCAGCCGGAAGCGGCGGCAAGCTTGCATCTATGTTGAGTCGGATCGCGATCACAGCCTTGTCGGCAAGGGCTTCGTTCGACGCAAGCACCGCGTCAGCCTGGGCGACGTTGTTCAACCAGGGCGTCTCCACGGGCACCGCGTTCAGCGCCAGCGCCAGGCCAGGAACGTTGTACAGACCCAGAAACGGCGCGCCGGGCGCAATGCGGCACTTCGCGACGGCCGCATCGATCTCGTGCATGAACTGCAGGGTTCCCGCATCCACCTTCACCCGACCCAACGGGCCAATGGTGACGGCGAAGGATTGCCGGTCCATGCGTTCGTTGAGGTTGTAGGGAATCTTGGCTTTGGAGACGAGGATCTGGGCGCTCGTCAGCGCGACGAACCCAACGAGGATCGCCATCGACGCCACCGCATCCCTTGTGGCAACCGGTCTGGCGTACGCGGCGAGCGCCATCAAGGCGCCCCAGGAGGCCAGGGAAATAATCACCTGGCCGAAGAGCGCATTGCCGGTTCCCATCGCCACGGTGTATGGCAGCATGGCCAGCACGACGAAGAGCCATCTGGAGCGCGCCGGCACGGCCTGCCACGCGACAGCGAGCATGAGTACCAGAAAGACCAATGCCCGTTGCATGTACTCGACGTACTGCGCCATGCCGTACGAGAAATACTCCGCGGCGACAACCGTATGGACGAGCGCGGCGATCACGAGTCCGATCGTCACCCAGCTTTTTCTGATCAGGTACACGAGGACCGCGACGATGAGAAACACGTTCGACCGCATCGCGTCGGCAGCGTAGCCCCCGAACTCGATGGCGTAGCGGCCCAGCCGCGCGAGGATGGGCTCGGCCTGGACCATCCTGAAGAGCGCCATGCCACCGCTGAACGCTTGTGCCGCCTCACTGGGCGTGGTGTGCGAGAAGAGCAGCGCGACGAGCCCGAACAGCCCGCCAGCGATCACTGTCGCCAACGCCAGTGTCTTGCGCCCGCCCGAGCGGTCCAGCCACAGCATGACGACCACCACGAGCACAAAGGTGGCCACGCCCGACGAAGGCTTGCAGACGAACTCCACCGCGAGTGCGACGCCGGCCAACCCCAAAAGCCCGGCGCGCCCGGCTGCCGCGATCTTGTCTCCAGCCAGTAAAACCAGCCCCAGAGAGAGGTACGCACCCGCCGAGGCCAGCAGGTTGTAGCTCGGCGACACATTGATGGTGATCGCATACAGCAGCGCACAAACGACTGCACCGCCAACCACGGCGATGCGGCCCGGCCACTGCGGCATGACGGACGCAGCGCGTCCTTGCGCCGCGGCCAGCGCGCCCATGCCGAGCACCGCCGCGCTGCCGGTCAGCAGCAGGAAGCCCGCCATCCGAAACGACGCGAGGCTGCCCGTGATCTGCCAGAGGGGTGCCGTCGCCCATTGCTGGGCGCTGATGTAGTACCGGGTCTCGGCGGGATGGATCGCGAGCAGGAGGTAATAGGCTTCGTCGGTGATTTCGAAACCGCGGTTGCGTGACCAGACGGCATAGACGACCACCGCGCACACGGCGGCCAGCACGAGTGCAGCAACCGCCGCTTCCAGCATGTGCAGCGGAGTTGTCGCGTGGCCATCGGCCTCTTGGGCGGGCTTTTTGCTGTCGGCCACGGGTCTCACGGCGCCGAGGGTTGCTCGGCCCGCAGTGACCAGAGCCTTGCCGTCGAGAAGTTGAACAGCACCACGAACGGGATCAGCAGCAGCTGCCCATAGAACGGTGCGATGTGCGTGTTCGAGGTGAGCAGGTGCAGCATCAGCACGTTCAGCCCGACTGATACCAGGCCCGCGCCGATGTACTTGGCCAGCCGCGAGCCGAAGGTGACTTTTTCGCTCGGTTTGAAGACCCAGTAGTAGTTCAGCGTGTAGGTGAGCAGCATGCCGATCAGCGAGACCAGCACCAGCGCGATCAGGTGATTGATGCGCAGCACGACCACTGCCAGATAGAAAAGCACCAGCGTGAAGAGAAAATTCAGCCCCCCGACGACGGTGAACTTGGAGAACTGCGCGGCGAGGGTCTTGAAACGAATCACGCGCCGGACTTCAGAAGCGGTCCCTGACGATGTAGTTCGGCCGCTTGCGCACCTCCTCGTTGATGCGCCACACGTACTCGCCGACCACACCCAGCATCACCATGATGAGTCCGCCAATCAGCAAGACAGCGATCATGAGCGGCGCCCAGCCCTCGAACGGCGTGTGGCCCCGTGCCCATGCGACCACGATGCTGAGGCTGTAGAGCACGCCCAGGCCGGAAGTCAGCAGCCCCACCAGTGAGATGAACCGGATGGGCAGGTACGACGCATCCAGCATCGCGTCCAGGAAGTTCTTCAGCTTCTTGCCGAAGTTGTACTGCGACTTGCCAATGGTGCGCTTTTGCCGCTCATAGGGGATCAGGCTGGTCCGGTAGCCGGTCCACAGCAGGTCGCCCTGGAAGAACCGGTGGCGCACGTCGATGGCATTGAATTCGTCCATCACTTTGCGGTCCATCAGCACGAAGTCGAAACCACCCGACGGCATCTGAGGAATGGCCATGCGCAGCATGCCGTAGGCCAGGCTCGAATACGTCTTGGCCAGCCAGGTGTCCGCACGGTCCGTGCGATGGCAAATGACGATCTCGGACCCGGCAATCCACTTGTCGACCATCTCGGGAATCAGGTCTACCGGGTCCTGCAGGTCCGCCGAAATGTTGATAACCGCGTCGCCCGTCGCTTCCTTGAAGCCCGCCAGCATCGCGGCCATCTGGCCGAAGTTGCGCGTGAAGGTCAGGCCCTTCACGTTCGGGTCGCTCGCGCGGAGCTTGCGGATTTCTTCCAGCGAGCCGTCGGTCGAACCATCATCGATGAAGATCACCTCGTACTGGTGTGCCTTGAGGCGGTCTGCGAAAACGCTGGCGATCTTCTCGTGCGTCTTGGAGATCGCGCCCTCGTTCTGGTAGACCGCGACGACGAAGGAGACTTTCATTTTTTGGGCCCGCGCTCGCACATCAGGAAGATGCTCGAGCACAGGTCGGGGTAGACCTGCCCGAGTTGGTAGCAGCCTTCCAAGTACTCCTTGGAAATGATGTCAGTCTTCAGCAAGCGGTCCCACTGGAAGTTCGCCAGCGCCTTGAAGAAGATGCCGCTTCGGTGCACCACCCGCAGCCCGGCGGCGACTGCATCGCGCTCCAGCGTGTCCAGCGAATAGGTGCACAGGTGGCCGTGCTGCGCCTCGGCGGGCGTGACCGCCGCGTTGTGGGTGATCAGGCCCATCTTCACGGCGATCTGCCGCGAAGGCGCATTGGCATTCGGGCACACGAGGAAGAAGCGCCCATCCTCGCTCAGCCACTCGTCGTTGATGCGCTTGAGCACCTTGACCGGATCGTCCAGGTGTTCGAGCACGTGCGTGAGCACGATGTTGTCGTAGCGGTGCGGCAGCGTCGCGTCCTCGAAACGGGAGTGGATGAACTGCGCCTTGTCGCCCAGTCGCTTCTTCGCCTCGTTGAGTGCGACCTCGGAGGCCTCGACGCAGGTCACGTCGTCGAAGCGCGCCACCAGGCGCCGAGTGAAGTCGCCTTTGAAGCTGCCCAGTTCCAGCACCTTGCCAGGCCGGATGAACGGCTCGAACGACCGCAGCATGTACGGGTGCATGACGTCGAAGTCGAAGCCATACGCATACTGGTGGTCGGCTGTGTCCGCGATCTCTTTGTCGTAGTTGCGTTCTGTGCTCATTTTTTATCCCCACCCGTCGCCGGGCGCTCCATGCTGATCAATTCGCCGGTCTTCGATGCCGGGACGAAGCCCATGCGGGTGTACAGGCGGACCGCCGCCTCGCTGCGCTGATTGACTTCGAGCCTGTAGCGCCTTGCACGAGGAATGTCCATGCGATCGAAGCAGCCTTGCAGCAGCCGCTGCGCCAGGCCTGTGCCCCGGCACAAAGGCGCGACGCTGACGTTGGTCACGAAGACGTCGAGCCCCGGATTGTCGTACACCGCGACCAGCCCGACGAGGCCCAACTGTGCGTCCCAGGCTTCGAAGCGGACCGCCTTGCTCGCGATTTTTTCGGCATAGGCCGCAATGTCCACGCGCCCCGCGAGCGGCGGCGCGAAGCTGTCGCTGCACTCCCGCAGATGGCGGGCGATCTCGTCCGCCGGGGCCCGGTTGACCGTCAGTTCAAAGCGCCCCTGCTGTGTCATCTTCTGCGTCACTCGAGCACGGCAAGCCCGAAGCCGTGGCGCCCGAACTCGTTGCCGTTGTAGAGCAGGTAGACCTTGTCCTTGAAAGTGAAGGCGTGCGGGTAGCACTGCATGTCCGAATCCCAGTCCGCTTCGGGGATGTCCAGGCGCGGGGTGTCGTCGTCGCGAGTCCAGTTCGAGAGGTCGTCCGACCAGGCGTGGCCGATGCGGTAGCCCCGGCCCTTGGTCGCACGGAAGTCGAATGACTGGCGAAAGCAGAAGAACATGTGGAATCGGCTGCCGATCCGGACGACCGTCGGCAGCGCCTGGCTCTCGTCGGGGCCCAGGCTGTCGGAAACGATCTGCCGAGCCTCTTCCTTGGCCCAGTGGATCCGGTCGATCGAGGTGGCGTGGCCGATCTTGTAGGTGCGGTCGGGCGCAGCGCCGTCGGCGTACTGCTTCCAGCCGGTGCCGAAGATGTACCACATGTGAAACACGCCATCGACCGGGAGCACGAAGGCATCGCCCACGAGGCAGGGCTCGTGCAGCGACGCGCCCATGACGGGGCCGTGGCCGAGCTTGGTGAAGGTCAGGCCGTCGTCATGGCTTTCGGCCAGGCCGACCGCGGTATCGACCGATACGGACACGCGCCGGTTCCAGCCGCAGGTGAAGGCCGAAATCTTGCCGTCGTGGCGCACCACGTTGATCGGAAAGATGCCGTGCTCGTCGAAGCTGCCCAGTTCGCCCAGCGGGACGACGGGCTTGTCGGCCACGCGGAGGATGGTGCGCAGGTCAGGTCCGACGTCGACGAACGCGACGTGACTCAGGAACTTGCCGTTCTTCGGGTCAACGGCGCGTGTCGAGAAATAGATCCGCACGAAGTCGTCGAAGACCAGCGTCTGCGGCGACTGCGCGAACTGCACGCAACCGTTGGGAAGCGCGTGTTCCGTCGGGTCGAATATCTTGCCCAGCCTCTTCCACTTCATCGCCATGTCCTTACTCCAGCTTTCCGTCGAGCACTGCGAGGCCGAAGCCCTCGCGGCCAACCTGGTTGCCCAGGTACGCCATGTAGACCTGCCCGTCCACTTCGAAAACGTGCGGGTAGCTGATCATTTCCGAATCCCACCCCTCGTTGGAGATGTCGATTCCCGCCTTGTCATCGTCGCGCGTCCAGTGCAGCAGGTCGGGGCTGGAGGCATAACCGATGCGGTAACCAAAGGTCTTGCCGCGGTAACCGGCGCTGTACCGGTAGCAGAAGAACATGTGGTACTTGCCGTTGGCAAAGAACACGTCGGGGCTGGCCTGAGCCTCGTCTTCCTCGATGCGGCTTTCGATGAGGTCGCGGTCTTCCTTGTGCCAGGTGACGCCGTCGTCGGAGATTGCCATGCGGATCTTGTAGACCGGCTCGGCCCGGCCGTCGACCACCTTCCATTTGCGCCCGGCGATGTACCAGAGGTACCAGCGATCGTTGAAGCGGCGGATCTTCGGGCCGCTCATCACGAAGGGCTCGTTGGGCGAGTACCCGATCACCGGCCCGAGGCCGAGCTTGGTGAAGGTGTTGCCGTTGTCGTGGCTGATGGCCCCGCCGATGGCCACGTTGAACGGAACCGACTCGCAGCGCGTCCACCCCGCGTAGTAGGCGCGAACGTCCGCGCCGTCGCGCGCCACCGACACCGGGTAGACGCCGAACTCATCGAATGCACCCAGCGGCCCCAGCGGCAGGATCGGGTTCGCGCTGACGTTCAGTACCTTGAACAGGTCGCGGCGGTCCAGGTCGACAAAAGCCGAGTAGCTCACGTACTGGCCCTTGGCGTCGGCCTTGGGCCTGCACGAGAAATACACGCGCACGAAGCCATCGAACAGCAGGGTCGCGGGCGCTTGCGCAAACTCGTTGAGCCACTCGCGGCCGTGTTGAGGGCCAGGGCTGAAGACCTTGCCCAGTTTTTTCCACTTGAACATATTCAGATCAATTCGAATTTCGGCAGCAACGAGTCTCTGATCTCGTTGGCTGGATTGAACATCATGACGTCGACCATCGACAGCCACGGCACGAACGGGTCCTTGCCGAACTGCCGGTACTCGATAGGCAGGGACCGGATGAACTGCAGCGCAATGCCCTCCTGGGCGAAACGCTCGCGCGAGTACAGCTCCAGGCCGCCGATGGTGTTGATGTAGGTGTCGGCATGGCAGGCCGCGCAGATGGCGAGCACACGGTCTTCACCCTTCCACGCATGATCGGCCGGCACGCCTGAAGAAATCTCGATGGGCGTCGTGATGCCGAGGTATTTGCAGGTCTGGACGATCGAGCCGTGGATGTAGCGAAAGAGGTTCGTCTCCTCGTTCATGACGAGCGATCGCAAGAGCTCGATGCAGGGCTCGAAGTACGGCGCGGACCGGTACGCGCCAATGAACTGGTTCAGCAGCTTCTGCCGGTTGAAGTCTGTGGCCAGCTCGCGCTCGACGACGTCCAGCGCATCAGAGTCCTTCTTCAGCGGCAGCGAGAAGACGGCATCCGCGCCCCCCTGCAGCAGCCGGTTGCGATTGATCCAGCCCTTCTTCGTGTACTTGATGTTGTCGTACACCACGAACAGGTCCACCGCCGCGATCAGCTGGAAGTAGCCGATGTACGGCAGGAAGTACGGCTGCATGATCCCGACCTTCATCGTGCCTCCCTCCGTTCTTTGGACGCGCTCACAGCGTCGCGATCAGGTCAACGATGCGTTCGACCTGGTCGAAGCCCAGGTCGGGATAGATCGGCAGGCAGAGGATGCGGTCCGCCGCGCGGCTCGCGTTCGGCAGTTGGTCGCGACTGGCCGTTGGGAGACCGCGGTACATCGGGAACTCGGAGATCAGCGGATAGAAGTAGCGGCGCGGGTGGATCTCGTGCGCCTTCAGTTGGGCATAGAGCTCGTCACGCGACAGGCGGTACTCCGGCCCCACGAGGATCGGGAAGTACGCAAAGTTGGCCACCGATTCGCCGGCATCGGGAAGGCACACGATGCCCGGTACGCCGGCGAGCAAGCGCCGGTAGGCGCCGTCGATGGCCCGACGCAGATCCAGCGCGGTGTGCAGGTGCTTCAACTGCAGCAGGCCCAGCGCGGCATTGAATTCACTCATCTTGCCGTTGATGCCGGGTGCCACCACGGTGACTTCGCCCACATGGCCAAAGTTCTTGAGCTGGTCGATGCGCGTCTTGGTGGTCGCGTCCTTGCAGACGATCGCGCCGCCCTCGAAAGTGTTGAAGACCTTGGTTGCGTGAAAGCTCAGCACCGACATGTCGCCGTGCCTCAGGATGCTGCCGCCCTCGTCCTGCACGCCGAAGGCATGCGCCGCGTCATAGATCACGCGCAGGTTGTAGGTGTCGGCGATCGTCTGAATGGCCTGGGTGTCGCAGGGATGGCCGTAGCAATGCACCGGCATGATCGCCGTCGTCTGCGGCGTGATGAGCGCCTCGATGCGCGCCGGATCGAGATTCAACGTGCGCGGGTCGACGTCTGCGAAGACGGGCTTGATGCCGTTCCACAACAGCGAGTGCGAAGTGGCCACGAACGAGTACGGCGTGGTGATGACCTCGCCCGTGATGCGCATCGACTGGAGCGCAGTGACCAGTGCGATCGTGCCGTTGGTGAAGAGCGCGATGTGCTCCACGCCCAGGTACTCGCACAGCGCCTTCTCCAACTGCTGGTGAAACGGCCCACCGTTGGTGAGGATCTTGTTGTCCCAGATCTGTTGCAGGTAGGGCAGGAACTCGTCCAGCGGTGGCAGGTAGGGCTGGGTCACGTACACAGGCTTGGTCATGGGCGTTTCTTCTTTTGAACCTCAGGAGCCCAGCATGGCGAGCACTTTCGCGCGCACCCTGTCCGCCGGGACGACATAGTCGGAATGCTTGAAGCTGGTACTTTCGGTGGCTTCACCTTCCATGAACTCGGGCTTGAAGCCGAGATCAAGGATGGGGCCCAGCCAGCCGCCCCAGTTGAAGCTGTTCTGCTGGCCCAGGATCAACGCCTTCACATTGGTGGCCGCGAAGATAAGGCTGTTGAGCGCGGAGCCGTTGGGCGCGACGATGAACTCGGCTTCGCCGAAGGTCCGCACCTGGTGCGCGAAGTCGTACTCCTCCAGGAAGATGGACTCGAAGCCCAGGTCCTGCAGCCGCTCGATGATTTCTGCTTCGTTGCGCAACAGCCGCCAGGCGCTGTTCTTTCGCGACAGGAACAGCCTGCGTGAACGCTGGGCGGGCAGCGGATACCGCGCTGCCATCTTGTCCTTGATGTACTGCATCGACTCCGCAGACCATGACGCCTGGTGCTCCGGGGGGACCGTATGGTCGCGAAACAGCTCGACCGGAAAGAAAGTCGTCGTCGGCGCCACATGAAGGCATCCGACGTTCAGCGCGTGCCCGGTCTCCAGGCGATACAGCGGGTTTCCGACCAGCGCGGCGATGAAGTCGAAATGAGATGCAGGCATCTCGGCATCAACGATGATCGGCAGGCTCGAGAAGCGCGGAAGCTTCTCGAAATGGCGAAGCTTCGGGAGAAACTCGGCGAACCAATGGCCATACGCATTGCTCGCGAGGCCGGACAACATGATCCCCTCGTCGAGATGCGCGGTGGTGCCGATGGGTGCCAACAGCAACGCATCCGACCGCTGTGCCAGCACGGTCTTGTCGTACGCCAGGCTGACCTGGTTTCCATACAGCTCGTCTGCCAACACATCGGACACCACGCAGTCATCGCCCACATAGACCAGACTGGACGCGCTGACGATCCGCGCATTGCGCAGTTCGGCGAGATAGGGCTGGCTGGCGAGCACGTGCTGTTCGTGCGGGTCGCTCGCGTAGACCTCGGTCGGTGCGACGAGGCGTATCGAAGGCGGCGCTCCCAGGCTCTGGTAGCCCTCCCGGTTTTCGAGCGCCCAGTCCTTCGCGGAACGAATGCGCCTGAACGACGGCCTTTGCCCCTCGTCGGCCCCCTCCATTTGCTCGAGCATGCGCGCCAGATCGGCATCCCGGCGCCAGAAGAACAGGAACTTCAAGGCCAGTGGCAATGGCAGCTTGTCATTGGCGTACAACATGTCGAAGAGCCGGGAGAGTGCAGCGCCTTCGTCGCGGTCTCCTCGCGCCATCGCCATCTTCATCGCGGCCTCGAACGGCTCGACGATCGACTCTGCGGGCAGCTCGCAACATCTCATGTACAGGGACACCGCCTCCCCGGAATGACCCATGGCGCCCTCGGTGTGCGCAAGCAACAGGTTGGCGTAGTAGTCGTTGCCATTCAAGGCGACTGCGGCACGGAGGTACTCCCGTGCATCCGCGTGCTGCTGCATCTGGGCGTAGGCATGCCCCAGGAAAAGCGACGCCACGAAATTCGATTCCGGCACGTCGATCACGGCGCGACAAAGGCTGATGGCCTCGTCGAATCGCCGCTCTCCGGCCAGCGCCATCCACTTGGCGTGTTCGGCGTAGATGTCGACCTTCCGCACAGCCTCAGGAGGCGCTGCGACAGGCGCCGGACCGAGAGGTTGGCGTGCATCCACCGCTGAGGGGGATCGGCCCGTCAGCCTTCGAATGATTCTGGACAGCATGAGATGAGATTGTTCCTGCGTTGGGGAGCCCGGCGATCACCGGAGAAACCCGTCAATCCGTGCGAGCACGTTGAAGACTGCTTCGGCGCCTTCAGGCCGATCGTTCATCCTCGGTCACGGCGGTTTTCTTCAGCATCGCTCCCCTCACACAGCGTTCAGGGCGAATCGGGTGAGGTTGAGGCCGAAACGCTCGGCCTTGGCCAGAAAAGCAGGGTCTTCCGCCAAGGTCACGAGATGTTCCACCCCCATCATGCGTATTTCTTCCCGGGGATGAGACAGGAGAAAGAGAGCCTTGTCGAACGAGGTCAATGGCGTGTCAGGGTTGGCCACCGGTTCGAAGAGGCTGGGAAACGCGCGCCGAAGCTCTGCCGGCGCCCCGGTATCCAGCAGCGACCTGAAGATCGGGATGGACTCCGCCGTCGACGCAAAGTTTGCGCGCGTCGACGAGAGGTTGGCCGAATGCCGGCGATAGCGAACGACACGCGGCCCTGCCTCTGCGAGCTTCAATCCGGAGGCCGCGGCGCGCAGCCAATAGTCGTAGTCCTGCAACTGGATGAGGCCGGGGCGGAAACTCCCGGTTTTCCGAACCGCCTCGCGACGCATGAACGCGGTCGGCGCGCACAGGAAATTGCCTTCCAGCAACAAGGTGCGCAGCAGCGGCTGTACAGGCCGCTCGTCGAAGAACACCGGAAACGACTCGTCGGCCAAGGGCCCCCCTTCTGCGTCGATGAGGAACGGCTTCGAGAACACGATGTCGTTCGACGTGGCCTGCAGGAGTTCCAGTTGGATGTCGATGCGGTCCTCGACGCACACATCGTCGCCCCCCAGAAGCGCAATGAACGCCCCATCGGCCGCCGCAAGTCCCTTGTTGATGGCCGACGAGGGTCCGCCATTTTTTTGGTGCAGCAGAACGATCCGGTTGCCGAATTCGGTGGCCAGCAGTTCGGCTCCGCCATCGGTCGAACCGTCGTCCACAACAACCACCTGAAGATTCCGATGGGTTTGCCTCAGGGCGCTGTCCACCGTTTCAACGACGAACTTCACCTGGTTGAAGATGGGGATGACGACAGTGACCAGCGCCGACGACATGCAACGCGCCCTGTCAGGAGAAGAACTTGCGGATATGTCCAACCACGGCATCCACCTGCTCCGGCTTCATTTGCGGCCAGATGGGAAGCGACAAGGTCTCGTTCGCCGCGGCGGTCGCCAGCGGCAGGCTGTCGGCCGGCAACCCAAGCTCGGCGTAAGCGCCCTGCATGTGCGGTGCAATGGGGTAGTGCACGAGCGTCTGGACGCCCTGTGCCGTCAGGTAGGCCGACAGTTCGGCACGGCGTCCCGTGCTGACCACGTACAGGTGGAAAACGTGCGTGCTGTCCGCGGGCACGAACGGCGTGCGAAGGTCGCCCACACCTTCCAGCCCTTGCGAATACCTTGCGGCCAGCGCGCGGCGCTGGTCGTTCCATGCGTCGAGGCGGCCCAGCTTCGCGCGCAGCAGCGCGGCCTGCAATTCGTCGAGGCGGGAGTTCACGCCGGCAACCTCGTGCACGTACTTCTGGCTGGAGCCGTAGTTGCGCAGCATGCGCAGGTTGGCCGCCAGTTCGTCGTTGTCGGTCACCACGGCGCCCGCGTCGCCCATCGCACCGAGATTCTTCGTCGGGTAGAAGCTGAACGCAGCCGCGTCGCCGAGCGAGCCTGCGCGCTTGCCGTTGTGGGTCGAACCGTGCGCCTGGGCCGCATCCTCCAGGACAAAAAGTCCGAGCGGTCGCGCAATCGCGTTGATCGCATCCATCGCTGCAGGCAGGCCGTACAGGTGCACCGGCATGATGGCCTTGGTCTTGCTCGTCAACTTCTCCTTGATCCGGGCCGGGTCCATCAGGTAGGTCGCCGGATCGATTTCGACCGGAACCGGCGTAGCGCCGACCATCGAAACCCCCAGCCACGATGCGATGAACGTCTGGGAAGGAACGAGGACCTCGTCGCCTGCCTTGATGCCCCGCGCGCGCAGAGTCAGCGCCAGCGCATCGAGCCCGTTGCCCACGCCGATGCAGTGCTTGACGCCGCAGTAGGCCGCAAACTCCTTTTCGAAGGCCGCGACCTCGGGGCCCATGATGACGTGGCCACTGTTCATGACCCTCGAAAAGGCCTGCTGGAAATCGTCGGCCAACTCGGCATGGCCGGCATGAATATCAAAAAATGGGGTCATTTATTTACCTTTTCGCGCCACAGAAATGAATTCTTCGTAGTTTCTGATGTAGTCGGATTCTTCGTATCTCATCGAGGCAAGAACCAGACAGACGGCACCAGAAGAAAAATTGTTCAACTCTCGCCACACCAAGGATTTCATGAAAATCCCTTGGAATGGCCTGTTGCAGGTGACTGTTCTTCTTTCGTACCCATTGTCGAGAACGACGTCAAAACTACCCGCAACAGCAATGATCAATTGCTGCAATTGATGATGTGCATGCCCACCCCGGGCTTCGCCCGCGGGAACGTCATACAAATAATAGACCCGCTGAACATCAAAAGGAATGTGACGCCCCCCTTCGATGAACGTCAAATTTCCCCGCGGATCGGTCAAACGCTCCAGGTCAAGTATTTCTACAGCGCTGTCGAGCGAAAATTCAGGAGTTTTGGTTTCTTTCATCGGCAGTCCCTTTGCTCTTTTATTCCTCGTCGGAAATTGCAGCAATCACTGCATCTTCATCGACATGGTAGTCATCGTGTACGCTGTAAATGTCATCTCGCACATACGCGCGCGGCCCCTGAACAATTCTTACCTCTGCGCCGGAAACCCGACCGAGGAGTTCCCAGAAATAGAGCTGATGACTGGGATGATCGGAAGCAAGAACGATCACTTTCACTCCAGGCTTGCACCAGACCATGTTGGTCATCTGCGCCCCGGTAGGCCCCACAATCACTTCAGCGTCTTGGAAGGCCCGGATTTGCGCCTCAAGATCCAATTCATCGGTGTGCACCACCTCGAATCCGAGTTTCTCGACGCGGGATTCTATTTCTCGCTGATTCAAAAGCTTTCGATAACTTCCATTGCGTGCGGCAAAGATCTTTCGCCCTCGCGAAAGATCTTTCGTCGCAAAAGCGCGTTGGCATCTTTCCACGCCCGCACGAATTCGATTGACATCGAGCCCCGTCTGGCGAGCCATTTCACCACCGTGATAGGCATCCACAACCGAAGTCATATCAGAGGGATAGTACATCTGCTTCGCGCGATACAAGGTCCCCGACTCCAGCAGAATGACCGGGCGTTGATCGAGATTGGCCAGTTCAAGCAGCTTCGCGATGTTGGGGTGAAGGCCTTCTGTGCAAAGAAAAGGCACATCCAAAGGCACACCAGCCTCTTCCGCCAGCAGCATTCTTGGAAGCGTTTCTGCAATGAAATGAAAGTAATTATTTTCATACTCATGCATGATGTGAAATCCGCGCTCTATCCAAGCGGCCTGCCGCGCGTTCACCTCGATGTGCAGATGCCCAGGTGTCGATGAGCGCTTCGCCTTTCCATATTTGATGGCGGCGCCCTCCCTGCACAGAAAATGGGCGTTTTCGTCATGCAGCACGAAATCCGTCGGCCCAATCAGATAGCGGGTGCCGGCAATGGCCGTCGCGTCATTGATTTCGGCAACAAATCCGACCTTCGGATAATCCGGGGGGCCATCGAGGCCCTCGCAAAACCCGGGCGCAACGCGGTGAAGAATCCGTCCCACGTCACCAGTCCGAGACGCCAAGGAAAACACCGAGCCCACGGGCAAATCGACCGAGCAAGGCCGAGCCGCATAGGAAGGCGCCAACGCTCCCAGAAATTCGGACAAGGCGGAAACAGAATCGAAATGCGCCAGTCGTGCCGGCAAACGCCCCTCGGCCGCACCGAATTTCAAATAGTGCAGCAGTGGGCTCAATTGCGTGGCAGCAACGTCGGGGTATTCATCCAGATACCACTGCGGATCGAATCTCACGCTGGGCGCATCCCCGGTGCGCTCCCCAATTTCGAGATAGTGAGCCAGCGGGTTCTTTTCCGCCGCACGCAATTCGGGATGGCGATCCAGGTACCAGGTGGTATCAAACATGGGATTGGGATTCCCTCTCAGGAATCCCCCCCCCAGATAGTGCTCCCACGGGTTGGCAATCAGTGCACGGTCCGGCAGCCCCTTGAGGTACCAAGCCGCGTCGAAAAGCTCCGCCAGCTGCGGCGTCTTGCGCGGCAGCCGCTTGCGAAGCGCCCCTTTGGCGGCGTCCAGCAAGCTCTCTTTCTTTTCATTGATGGCAGGCGAACTTTTCACGGCTGCGCGGCCCTCATGTCGTCCCGACGGCCGATGGTGATCCCCTTGCACAGGCACCCGTACGCGACCAGCCCGTTGAAGTCAGCAAGTTGTCTCATCTGGAATTGGAATATTTTTGAGATGGCCCGCGTGGGAAGGGCTCTGAAGAAAACGCCGCAAACCGGCTGCTGGTCGACCTGTGTTCAGCCGGGAATTTCGGCGCTCAGAAAGGTCGGCGCTGCAGCGTCCTTGGCGGACAGCTTCGGCGCGATGCCCGTGTCAGGCCACTCGATCGCCAACGTGGGGTCGTTCCAGGCAATGCAGCGCTCGTGCGCCGGCGCGTAGTAGTCCGTCGTCTTGTACAGAAAATCAGCCGACTCGCTGAGCACCAGGAAGCCGTGCGCCAGACCCGGCGGAACCCACAACTGCCGATGGTTGTCTTCCGACAGTTCACTGCCCACCCATTGCCCGAAGGTCGGAGACGACCGGCGGATGTCCACCGCCACGTCGAACACCGCACCGCGAACCACGCGCACCAGTTTTCCCTGTGGTTGCTGCACCTGGTAGTGAAGGCCTCGCAAGACCCCCTTGGTGGAGCGCGAGTGGTTGTCCTGAACGAAGTCGACGCGCTGGCCGACGGCTTCGTCAAAAGCCTTCTGATTGAAGCTCTCGAAGAAAAACCCGCGGGCGTCGCCGAACACCTTGGGTTCGATCAGCAACACGTCGGCAATGGCCGTCTGCGTGACCTTCATGAGCGCACACCTTCGGCCAGCAAATGGCTGAGGTACTTGCCGTAACCATTCTTCTGCAATGGTGCTGCAAGCTTGGCCAGTTGCTCGTTGTCGATGAACCCATGGCGCCACGCGATCTCTTCGGGGCACGCGATCTTGAGCCCCTGCCGATGCTCCAGCGTCGCAATGAACTGCCCCGCCTCGAGCAGGCTTTCATGCGTGCCGGTATCGAGCCAGGCGTAGCCGCGCTGCATGATCTGCACATTGAGCTGGCCGAGGTCGAGGTACGCCTGATTGACAGCCGTGATCTCGAGTTCGCCTCGCGGGCTCGGCTTCACCGCCTTGGCGATGTCGATGACCTGGTTGTCGTAGAAATACAGGCCGGTCACCGCATAATTGCTCTTGGGCTTGAGCGGCTTTTCCTCGATGCTGCTGGCCTTGCCCTGCGCGTCGAATGCGACCACGCCATAGCGCTCCGGATCGTGCACGTGGTACGCGAAAACAGTGGCTCCTGCGTCTTGCGCGTCGGCTCCGCCCAGCAGATGGGCAAAGTCATGCCCATAAAAGATGTTGTCCCCCAGCACCAGCGCGCTCGGCGAATTGCCCACGAACTTCTCGCCGATGATGAACGCCTGCGCCAGGCCATCGGGACTCGGCTGCACCGCGTACTGCAGGTTCATGCCCCACTGGCTGCCGTCTCCCAACAGCTGCTGAAAGCGCGGCGTGTCCTGCGGCGTGCTGATGATCAGGATGTCGCGCATGCCGCCGAGCATCAGCGTGCTCAGCGGGTAATAGATCATCGGCTTGTCGTACACCGGCAGGAGCTGCTTGCTCATGGCGAGCGTGGCCGGGTGCAGGCGGGTGCCGGAGCCACCGGCGAGGATGATGCCTTTGCGTTGCGTCATGGGGGTCTTCTTCTGTAGGGGGCCGGAAAAATCAGTCGGTCGTCAGAGCGTCTCGCGCAGCATGCGCGCCACGCCTTCCTGCCATGGCGGCAGGCGCAGGCCGAAGGTGGTCTGCAGCTTGGAGGTGTCGAGCCGCGAGTTGTGCGGCCGCGTCGCGGGCGTCGGGAAGGCGCTGGTGGGCACGGCTTCCACGGCCTCCGGGCCGGCCTTGAGTTCGACACCGGCTTGCTGCGCCATCTCGAGCACGAAGCGCGCGTAGCCGTGCCAGCTGGTCTCGCCGCCGGCGATGGCGTGGTACAGCCCGGCCTTGGCCGGGTCTTGCAGCGTGGCGCGGATGGCGTGCGCAGTGATGTCGGCCAGCAGCTCAGCGCCGGTCGGCGCGCCGAACTGGTCGTCGATGACGGTCAGCTTGTCGCGCTCCTTGGCCAGGCGCAGCATGGTCTTGGCGAAGTTGCCGCCGCGTGCCGCATACACCCAGCTGGTGCGAAAGATGAGGTGCTTCGCGCAGTGCTTGGCCACCAGCTGCTCGCCTTCGAGCTTGGTCTGGCCGTACACGCTGAGCGGGCCGGTCGCGTCGTCTTCTTTCCAGGGCTTGGTGCCGCTGCCGTCGAAGACGTAGTCGGTGGAGTAATGCACCATCAGCGCGCCGATCTGCTGCGCCGCCTCGGCCACCACGCCGGGCGAGGTGGCGTTGAGCTTGCGCGCAAAGTCGGGCTCGCTCTCGGCCTTGTCGACGGCGGTGTGCGCGGCGGCATTGACGATGACGTCAGGGCGCACGGCCCGCACCGTCTCGGCCAGCTGCTCGGGACGGCTGAAGTCGGCGTGGAAGTCGGTGCTGTCGAAATCCAGCGCGACCAGTTCGCCGAGCGGCGCGAGGCTGCGCTGCAGCTCCCAGCCGACCTGTCCACCCTTGCCAAGCAGCAACAGCTTCATGCGGCGGCCTTCGCCGTCGTGGCGTCGTATTGCTTCTCGACCCATTCGCGGTACGCGCCGCTTTGCACGTTGCGCACCCACTCGCCGTTCGCGAGGTACCACTCGACGGTCTTGCGGATGCCGGTGTCGAAGGTCTCGGCGGGCTTCCAGCCAAGCTCGGCCTCGAGCTTGCGTGCATCGATGGCGTAGCGGCGGTCGTGGCCCGGGCGGTCCGTGACGTAGGTGATCTGTTCCTTGTACGGCTTGCCGTCGGCGCGCGGGCTCAGTTCGTCGAGCAGCGCACACACGGTGTTGACGATCTCGATGTTGGGCTTCTCGTTCCAGCCGCCGACGTTGTAGGTCTCGCCGAGCCGGCCGGCTTCGAGCACGCGGCGGATGGCGCTGCAGTGGTCCTTCACGTAGAGCCAGTCGCGCACCTGCATGCCGTCGCCGTACACGGGCAGGTTCTTGCCGGCCAGTGCGTTGACGATCATCAGCGGGATCAGCTTCTCGGGGAAGTGGAACGGGCCGTAGTTGTTCGAGCAGTTGGTGGTGACCACCGGCAGGCCGTAGGTGTGGTGCCAGGCGCGCACGAGGTGGTCGCTGGCGGCCTTGCTGGCCGAGTACGGGCTGTTGGGCTCGTACTTGTTCTCTTCGGTGAAGGCCGGGTCGGTCTTGGAGAGCGAGCCGTAGACCTCGTCGGTCGACACATGCAGGAAGCGGAAGGCCGTCTTCTGGTCGGCCGGAAGCGCGTTCCAGTAACCGCGCACGGATTCGAGCAGGCGAAAGGTGCCGAGCACGTTGGTCTGCACGAAGTCTTCGGGGCCGTGGATGGAGCGATCGACGTGCGATTCCGCGGCAAAGTTCACGACGGCCCGCGGTTTGTGCTCGGCCAGCAGGCGGTCGAGCAGTGCGCTGTCACCGATGTCGCCTTGCACGAAGACGTGGTTCGCGTTGCCCTTGAGCGATGCGAGGGTCTCGAGGTTGCCTGCGTAGGTCAGCTTGTCGAGGTTCACGACGGGCTCGTCGCCCTGCGCGATCCAGTCGAGCACGAAATTGGCGCCAATGAAGCCTGCGCCGCCGGTAACCAGGATCATGAAGTCCCCCGCCTGTAGAAAAAAGTTTGCTTTACGGAAAATTAACAGTCAATTATCCCATCGGCGTGACGTGCCGATGTACAGGGCTTGGCCGGCTTGCGGGGCCCGCCTACAATCACAAACAATTGCAGGAGAGCGGGCCTCCACGGAGGCCCTACCGAAGGCGCAAACTCCCATAAACGCTCAGGTCGGCCCGACGAAGTTCCAAGTGCAAACAAGGAACAACGGCAAGGGGTCAGTACTGCACTCATCGATACAGCCGTCTGGAGAGCCGCCACGCCACGTGGCGCACCGAAGGAGCAAACCCGCTGCGGGTGCAGCAGGGTGAATCTCTCAGGTACCGAGGACAGGGGGAGCGGCAACTTGGACATCGGTCGTCCGGTTGCTTGCTATTTATTCAATAGCACTCCACGCCCGCCGTTCAAGCGCTGCAACCTCAAAGGTACTTGAAATGCGCGTGATCGTTCTTGGCGCCGGCCTGCTCGGCGTGACTTCGGCTTACTACCTCCAGCAACTCGGCCACGAGGTGACCGTGATCGATCGGCAGGCCACCCCGGCCGCCGAAACCAGCTTCGCCAACGGCGGCCAGATCTCGGTCAGCCATGCCGAACCGTGGGCCAATCCGAGCGCGCCGCTGAAGGTGCTGCAATGGCTCGGCAAGGAAGATGCGCCGCTGCTTTTCCGCATCCGCGCCGACATGCGCCAATGGCTCTGGGGCCTGCAGTTTTTGCGCGAATGCACCCCCGCGCGCACCCGCCACAACATCGAACAGATCGTGCGTCTCGGTACATACAGCCGGGAAATGTTGCAGCAATTGCGTCGAGACACCGGCCTGAGCTATGACCAGCGCACGCAAGGCATCCTGCACTTCTATACGACGCAGAAGGAATTCGACGGCGCCCTCAAGCCTTCCGAGCAGATGCGTGCACTGGGCTGCGAGCGCTTGGTCATCTCGGCCGACGAGGCCATCAGGATCGAACCCGCCCTCGCCCACATCCGTCCGCAACTCGCCGGCGCCACGTACACCGCAGAAGACGAGTCGGGCGATGCCAACCGCTTCGCGCGCGAGCTCGTGAAGCTGGCCGAAGCGGCCGGCGTGAAGTTCCTCATGAGCCACACCGTGACCGCGCTGCGCGAAGCCGGTGGCAGCATCGACCACATCGAGGCGACCGACAACGAAGGCCGCTTCCAGCGCATCCGCGGCGATGCCTTCGTGCTCGCGATGGGTTCGCTGAGCCCGCTGTACGCCGCGCCGCTGGGCATCCGCCTGCCGATTTACCCGGCCAAGGGCTACTCCGTGACGCTGCCCGTGAAGGACGCATCGAAGGCGCACCAGGTCTCGCTCACCGACGACGAATACAAGCTGGTGTTCTCGCGCTACACGTCGGAGTCGGGCGACCGCCTGCGCATCGCCGGCACGGCCGAACTCAACGGCTACGACCGCGACCTGAACCGCGTGCGCTGCGAAGCGATCGTGCGACGCGTCGAAGAACTCTTCCCCGGCGCCGGCGACACCGAGCGCGCGCAGTTCTGGACCGGCCTGCGCCCGGCCACGCCGAGCAACGTGCCGCTGATCGGCAAGACCAAGCTGCCGAACCTGTTCCTCAACACGGGCCACGGCACGCTCGGCTGGACGCACGCCTGCGGCTCGGGCAAGTCGATCGCGCGCATCGTGAGCGGGCTCGCACCCGAGGTCGATTTCGCGTTCGCCGGCATGCCGGCACCCGCACCGCGCGCGTTGCAACCAGCCTGAACGCGACCGGCGCCGGATCTCAGTCCGGCGCAGTGAACACCGTCAGCACGCCGGTGTAGCCATACAGGTGGTGGCGTGCAATTTCGCCGGCGGCGAAGAAGCCGACCAGCGGCACGTCGCCCAGCGCATGCCGCACGATCTGCAGCTCGGCGCCCGGTGCACCGAAGTGCGGACCGCCGCGCCCCGAGCAGCTCACGTACACCGCGCCCGCGATGCGCCGCGCCGGATGCGGCGCGGCTTCGGCCTCGCCGGCGGCCACGGCGCGCGCGGTGGCCAGCGTCTGTTCTTCGGGCTCGAGTTCTTCGCGGATCTCGGCGCAGATGCGCATCAGGTCGGCGCGTGCCGCCTGCGCGTTGCGGCGGCAGAAACTCAGCCGCATGCCGGCCTCGGCGTTGTCGGCGATGGCGATGCCACGGCGCGTCGGGTCGAGGCCGATGATGTGGCGCACCAGCACGTCGGCGCCCAGGTCGCCGGTGCGGCGCAGGCCGTCGCTGCCCGCGTCGGCCAGGCCGACCAGCGTGTTGCGCACGGCGTCGATGGCTTCCTGCGGCCGGTCGAGCGACACCTGCAGGTCGGCCAGCAGCACGTCGAGCGCCGGCTCGCCGTCGAGCGACAGCAGCAGGTTGCCGTCGGCCTCGGTGATCTCGCGCTCGCGTGCGCCGCCGGTGCGCAGCGGCTGGCAGCCCTGCGTGACGCGCGACACCAGCCGCACGCCCTCGCCGAACACCACGCCCGACAAGCCGCCCGAGAACACACCGCCCGCCGCGCCGTGGCCGCGGATGTTGCCGTTGCCGCCGACCGCGAACTGCAGCGCCCCGCCGCGGCCGGACGAGAGCCCGCCGAACAGGTAGCCGGTGTCGGTGCGACCCGCCATCTCGCCGATGAGTTCGCCCAGGTCGGGCGTGGCCGGGTCGGCATGCACGAGCGCGGTGTGTGCCTCGAAGCCGCTCATTTCAGAGCTGCCCAGCGGCGCCACACCCGAGAACACGCGGTACTGGTCGCTCGGCAGCGCGCACAGCATCAGGCTCAGGCCGGGCTCGTCGAAATACTCGGCGTTGTTGGCCGACACGCCGATGCCGACGGTGCCCGACCAGTCGGTCACCTCGGGCAGCTCGGCGCTCAGGTGATCGAGGATCTCCTGCGCCTCGCTCGCGTAGTGGTCGGTGATGTAGAGCAGCCCGAGCGTCGGGTTCGACGCGTAGTCGGGCAGCGCCATCTGCGCGCGCAATTGGGCCAGCACGAGGCCGGCGGCCATGCGCCATTGCGGGTGGGTGGCATGGCCGGTGGGAAACAGTTTCATGGTGCGTACCGACCCGTGCGTCGTCGTCTGAAGAGGTGGCTATAAGACGTCAGCGCCGGCCGGAGGTTCGCTTGCGCGCGGCGGCGGACGTGGTTTTCTTGCGCGCGGCGGGTGCCGGCGCGGCTTTCTTGGGTGCGGTCTTCTTCGGAGCAGCCTTGGCGGCCGGCTTGCGCGCCGCCGTCACCTTGCCGATAGCCTGCTCCACGGCGTCGGCCAGCGGCTGCGCCATGGCCGGCACCTTGAGCTGCGCTGCGTCCTGCAGCGCCGTGCTCGCGATCTGCTGGAACTGTTCGGTGAGCGAGCCCCACCATTGCATCGGGTCGACCCCGCCGGCTGCACCGTTGGACGATGCAGACCTGGCGCGCGACTTCTTCTTCGGCGCCGGGGTTTCTTCTTCTGCTTCGTCTTCCTCGGCCTCGTCGAACTCTTCTTCCTCTTCCTCGACGGCTTCCGGTTCGGGCCGGGGTGCGGGGGCTGCAGCGGCAGGGGCCGGCGCGGGCGCCATGGCCGCAGCCTGTTTGGTGAACGCGCTGGCGATATCTTCCATCCGCACGTTCATGCCGCGCAGGGTCGACAGCGTCATCTTCTGCACCTCGAGCGCCTGGATGGTCGCCTTGAGCGCGTGGCCGTTCTGTTCGAGCCAGTACTGGACCGTCTTCAATTCCTGGATGCGCTTGTCGACCTCTTCGACGCTCATGGTGGGCGCGACCCAGCTGGCGAGGCTGGGGATGCCGGGCACCGACCCTGAGCCCGCTGCGGCACCGCCGGCGAGGTTCTTCAGGAAGTCGAATCCGGGGACGAACTGGCTGAAGTCGAAGGGTTTGCTGGCGTTGCTCATGCGGGAGGTCTCCTGGCTGGGTTTTCTTGTGCTGGCAGCTTACTCCAAGCCCTTCGCGAGCGAATCAGAGCTGGTCCCTGACCCGGCTGAAAACCTTCCAGAACGCCGCGTCCTGCGAGGTCGCGAAATTGATCCGCATCATCGTGCTCGGCGGGCGCCGCGCATGGAACAGCGAACCCGGCGCGAGCAGGTAGCCCTGGTCGAGCATGCGTTGCGTGAGCGCGTCGGTGTCGACGCCCGTGTCGACCCAGCCGAACAGCCCCGCGGGCTCCGAGGCGAAGGTGCAGCCGTGCGACATGGCGAGCTTCACGGCGCGGCCGCGCGCGCCGTCGAGCCGGATGCGCACGCGCTCCGAATGGCGGCGCAGTTGGCCCTGGTCGATGCACCACGACAGCGCCCGCTCGAACAGCGTGGGCGAGGTCAGCGTGGCCAGCAGCTTGGTCTCGAGCAGCCGTTCTTTCAGCGCGGGCGAAGCAGCCAGGAAGCCGATGCGCCAGTTGGGCGCCAGGATCTTCGCGAAGCCGCTGACGTAGATGGTGCGCTGCAGCCCGTCGAGCGCACTGAGCCGCGTGGCGTGCTCGGGCGCGAGGTGGCTGTAGGTGTCGTCCTCGACGATGTGGAAGTCGTGCTCGTTGGCCAGCTTGAGCACGCGGTGCGCGCTGCCCGGCGTGAGGCTGTAGCCGGTCGGGTTGTGCAGCACGCTCACGCTGACGAAGAGCTTGGGGCTGTGCAGCTTGCAGTACTGCGCCATCACGTCGAGGTCGGGCCCGTCGGCGCGGCGCGGCACGGGCAGGATGCGCATGCCCAGCGCCTCGAGGCGCGCGAACTCCAGCGCCCAGCCGGGCTCCTCGACCATCACGGGATCGCCCGCGCGCAGCAGCGTGCGGCTCACGACGTCGAGCGCGTGCGTGGCGCCGATGGTGGTGACGATCTGGTCCGGCCCGGCCGGCACGTTGATGCGCACCAGCTTCTGCGACAAGCTGCGGCGCAGCGCGAGGTCGCCCGAAGGCTCGCCGTATTGAAGCGACAGTTCCTGCAGCGCCGACGTGGTCGTCACGCGGCGCACCGCGGTCGCCAGGAAGGTCGAGGCCATCCAGTCGGGCGGGAACACGCCCATGCCCGGCTGCGGCTTGTCGCTCGGGCGGTGGAACATGCTGCGGATCAGCGAACTGGCGTCGGCCGGTACGCGCGAGGCCATCATCGGCGGGACCTCGGGCGCGGCATGCGCCGGGTTGCGCGAACTCTCGGGCACGGGCGCCGCGTCGCGCACATAGAAGCCGCGCTGGCGGCGCGCCTCGACCAGGCCTTGCGCGAGCAGCTGGTCGTACGCGGCAACCACGGTGTACGGGCTCACGCCCTGCTGGCGCGCGCATTCGCGCACCGAAGGCAGGCGCGCGCCGGGTGCCAGCAGCCGGTTGCGGATGCGCTCGGCGAGGCGGTCGGCCAGCTGCCCGGTCAGGGACTGGGTGGAGGTTCGGGTCAGCATCGGGTCGGTCTGCATCGCACAAAGACTGCGGTGTGTGTCGAAGGAATGACCAATACAGATTTCAGATTTGTTCGATCATCTGTATTGGAACTGTAATGGTCCAAAGTTTAGAGTCTGTGACATGAACTGGCAAGAATTCACCGCGCTGCTGGTGTTGGCCACGGCGATGAGCTTCTCGCCCGGTCCCAACACCACGCTCTCCACCGCCCTGGCGGCCAACGGCGGCCTGCCGCGCGCCATGCGCTTCGTGGTCGCGGTGCCGGTCGGCTGGACCTTGCTGCTCGCGATCTGCGCGGCCGGCCTCGGCGCGCTGGTGGTGGCGATGCCGCCGCTGCGCCTGGCGATCAAAGGGCTGGGCATCGCCTACCTGCTGTGGCTGGCCTACAAGCTCAGCGGCAGCGCAAAGCTCGGCAAGGCCGACAACGCCAGCCTCTCGGTCGGGTTCACGCAGGGCGTGATGCTGCAGTTCGTGAACATCAAGGCCTGGCTGCTCGCGCTTACGCTGGTGGCCGGCTGGATCGCCGGCCAGCCCGACGCGCTCGCGCGCTTCGCCATCGTCGCGCCCGTGATGCTGACCTATGCCTTCGCGAGCAACTTCGCCTACGCGCTGGTCGGCGCGCTGCTGCGCGAGTGGCTGGCCAAGGGCACGCGCCTGCTGTGGTTCAACCGCGCGATGGGCCTGATCCTCGTGCTCACAGCCTGGTGGATGGTGAGCGTATGAAGCTCGCCCTCAAGGACGAAACGCTGGGCATGTGGCTCGGCGTCGTGGGCGTCGCGCTGTTCGCCGTCACGCTGCCGATGACGCGGCTGGCCACCGGCACGCAAGAGGCGCCTCAGCTGTCACCGTGGTTCGTCACGCTCGGGCGCGCGGCGCTGGCGGGCGTGCTGTCGGCCATCTTCCTGCTGGTGACGCGTTCGCCGCGCCCGGCGGCGCACCAGTGGAAGCCGCTGGGCATGGCGGTGCTGGGCAACGCCGTCGGCTACCCGCTGCTGCTGGGCTACGCGCTGCGCGTGGTCACGGCGAGCCACGCGGCGGTGGTGACGGCGCTGCTGCCGCTGGTCACGGCCGCGGTCGCGGCCTGGGTGCTGCACCAGCGCGCGCGGCTGGGCTTCTGGCTCTGCGCCGTCGCGGGCAGCCTGCTGGTGGTGGTGTTCTCGGTGCTGCGCGCGCAGCAGAGCGGGCACGGCTTCGGTTTCGAATGGGCCGACCTGCTGCTGGTCGGCGCGGTCATCGCGGCTTCGGTCGGCTACATCTACGGCGCGCAGGTCACGCCCGCGCTCGGCGCCGAGCGCGTGATCTGCTGGGTCTGCGTGATGGCGCTGCCCGTGTCGCTGCCCGCCACGATCGCGCTGTGGCCGCAGCAGCCCGTGGCCCCGTCGGCCTGGGTCGGCTTCACCTACGTGGGCATGTTCTCGATGTGGATCGGTTTCTTCGCGTGGTACCGCGGCCTGGCCCTGGGCGGCGCGCTGCGCGTGAGCCAGACGCAGCTGCTGCAGCCCTTCCTGTCGATCCTCGCGTCGATCCCGCTGCTGGGCGAACCGCTCGACGTGGTGACGCTGGGCTTCGCCGCCGCCGTGGTCGCCACGGTGGTCGTGGGCAAGCGGCTGTCGCAACCGCAGGCCGCGCCCGCTGTGCCGCGCGGCGCCGAGTCGCAGGCCAGGAGCTGACGACGATGACGCTGTTCAGCCATGTCACCGTCGGCTGCACCGACCTGTCGCGCGCCGCCGCCTTCTACGACGCGGTGCTCGCGCCGCTCGGCCTCATCCGTCGCCCCGTGACGCCCGACGGCGGCCCCGACGCCGCCTGCTGGATCGTGCCGGGCCAGACGCTGCCGCGCTTCTACGTGTACATCCCGCTGGACGGCGAACCCGCCAGCGCCGGCAACGGCAGCATGGTCGCGTTCTGCGCGCCCTCGCCGCAGGCCGTTCACGCCGCCCACGAGGCGGCCCTGCGCCACGGTGGCCGCGACGAAGGCGCGCCCGGTCCCCGCCCCCGTTACGGGCAGGGCTATTACGGCGCCTACCTGCGCGACCCGGACGGCAACAAAATCCATGTCGTGCACCGTGGCGACATCCCGTCCCCCTGACTCACACTCGCTCCTCTCATCTGCAGAAAGAAGAAAGCCTCCCATGAACTGGAAACTCGCCGCCCGCGCCGCCAAGATGAATCCTTCGGTGCTGCGTGAAATCCTCAAGGTCACCGAGCGCCCCGGTATCATCAGCCTGGCCGGCGGCCTGCCCTCGCCCAAGACCTTCCCCATTCAAGAATTCGCCGACGCCTGCGCCGAAGTGCTGCACACCGACGGCGCGGCCGCGCTGCAGTACGCCGCCAGCGAAGGCTACGCACCGCTGCGCCAGGCCGTGGCCGACATGCTGCCCTGGGACGTCGACGCCTCGCAGGTGCTCATCACCACCGGCTCGCAGCAGGGCCTCGATCTCGTGGCCAAGGTGCTGATCGATCCGGGCAGCAAGGTGCTGGTCGAAACGCCCACCTACCTGGGCGCGCTGCAGGCCTTCGGCCCGATGGAGCCGCACCCCGTGGGCGTGGCCAGCGACGACGACGGCGTGGTCGTCGACGACCTCGTGAGCAAGGCCGCCGACGCGCGCTTCGTCTATCTGCTGCCCAACTTCCAGAACCCCACCGGCCGCACCATGACCGAGGCGCGCCGCGCCGCCGTGTCGGCTGCCGCCGCTGCCGCCAACCTGCCGATCGTCGAAGACAACCCCTACGGCGAACTCTGGTTCGACGAAGCCCCGCCACTGCCGCTGGCCGCGCGCAACCCCGAGGGCGTGATCTACCTGGGCTCGTTCTCGAAGGTGCTGGCCCCGGGCCTGCGCCTGGGCTTCCTGGTGGCGCCGAAGGCCATCTTCCCCAAGCTGCTGCAGGCCAAGCAGGCGGTCGACCTGCACACGCCGATCTTCACGCAGCGCATGGTCTCGGCCGTGATGCGAGACGGTTTCCTCGACCGCCACGTGCCCACCATCCGCGCGCTGTACAAGCGCCAGCGCGACGCGATGATCGCCGCGCTCGCGCGCGAGATGGCCGGCCTCGATGTGAAGTTCAACGCCCCCAAGGGCGGCATGTTCCTGTGGGCGCGCCTGCCCGAGGGCATCGACACCGTGACCTTGCTGCCCAAGGCGGTCGAGCGCAACGTGGCCTTCGTGCCCGGCGCGCCGTTCTACGCGGGCGAAGGCGATCCGCGCACGCTGCGCCTGTCCTTCGTGACCGCCAGCGTCGAAGAGATCGACACCGCCATCGCCGCGCTCGCCGTCACGCTGCGCGAAGAGCTGGCGCTGCTCGCCCCTTCCCCCGCTCACGCCTGAACCGGCCCACGACCATGCACATCGCCATCCTCACCTTCGACGGCTTCAACGAGCTCGACTCGCTGGTCGCGCTCGGTGTGCTCAACCGCGTGAAGAAGCCGGGCTGGCGCGTGACACTGGCGTCGCCCAGCGCCACCGTGACCTCGATGAACGGCGTCACGGTGCACGCCACCGCGACGCTTGAGTCGGCCTGCGAGGCGGGCGCGGTGATCGTCGGCAGCGGCATCCGAACGCGCGAGATCGCCGCCGATGCGGGCCTCATGGGCGTGCTGCGCGGGCTCGACCCGTCGCGCCAGCTCATCGGCGCGCAATGCTCGGGCACGCTGCTGCTCGCCAAGCTCGGCCTGCTGGGCACGGTGCCGGCCTGCACCGACCTCACGACCAAGCCGTGGGTGCAGGAGGCCGGCATCGAGGTGCTCAACCAGCCCTTCTTCGCGCGGGGCAACGTGGCCACCGCGGGCGGCTGCTTCTCGGCGCCCTACCTCGCGGCGTGGCTCATCGCGCGCACCGAAGGCATCGAGGCCGCGAAGAGCGCGCTGCACTACGTCGCGCCGGTCGGCGAGAAAGACGACTACGTGGCGCGCGCGATGCGCAACATCGAGCCGTACCTGCAGACGCAGCAACCGGCCACGGCCTGATTCACGGAACACGGACATGATCGGACTCGCAACCCTCTCGCTCTTCCTGCTCGCGGTGCTGGCGCTGTTTCTGTCGCCCGGCCCGAACATGGCCTTCGTGATGTCGCATGGCGTGGCGCATGGCCCGCGCGGCGGCTTCGCGGCGGCGGTCGGCATCTCGGCGGCCGACCTGGTCCACACGCTGTTCGCGGCCACCGGCGTCACCGCATTGGTCGCGGCGTGGCCGCCCGCCTTCGACGTGCTGCGGTATGCGGGCGCGCTGTACCTGGTCTGGCTCGCCGTGCAGGCGCTGCGCAGCGGCGGCGGCTTCCGCCCGGGCGCGCAGGCGCAGCCGGCCGGCTTCGGCCGCATCGTGCGCATGGCGCTGCTGAACAACCTCGTGAATCCGAAGGCGCTGCTGTTCTTCATGGTCTTTCTGCCGCAGTTCGTCGACCCGACGCACGGCAGCGTGCCGCTGCAACTGGTGCAACTCGGCGTGGTGCTGTCGCTGGCCGCGCTCGCATTCAACACGCTGCTGGGCGCCTGCAGCGGGCAGGTCGGCCGCTGGCTGCAGCAACGCCCGGGCGCCGAAAAATTCCAGCGCAGCCTGCTCGCCGCCGTGATGCTGGGGCTGGCCGTGCGCCTGCTGTTCCTCGACCGGCCGGCACCGCGCTGAAAGCGAGTCTCCTCATGAACGTCTTGAAGATCGCAGCCTTCTCGGAGGGACAGACTGGCGGCAACCCCGCCGGTGTCGTCATCGGCGATGCGCTGCCGTCCGCCGCGCAGATGCAGGCGGTGGCCGCCGAGGTCGGTTTCTCCGAGACCGCCTTCGCGGCGCCCATCGACGGCGGCTGGCGCGTGCGCTACTTCTCGCCGCAGTCCGAAGTGCCGTTCTGCGGCCACGCGACCATCGCCCTCGGTGCCGCGCTCGCGCTGCGCCACGGCGACGGCGTGTTCGCGCTCACGCTCAACCAGGCCGAGATCACGGTCGAGGGCCGGCGCGAAGGCAGCGTCATCGCCGCCGCCTTGCAATCGCCGCCCACGCGCAGCGCGCCTGCAACGCCCGCGCTGGTCGCCGAGGCATTGGCCCTGTTCGGCTACACGCCCAGCGACCTCGACGCACGCATTCCGCCCGCCGTGGCCCACGCGGGCGCGAACCATCTGGTGCTGGCGCTCCAAAGCCGCCAGGCCCTGTCCGCCATGCGCTACGCGCTGGAAGCCGGCCGCGCGCTCATGCAGCGCGCCGAGCTGACGACCATCGTTCTCGTTCACGCGGAAAGCGCCCAGCGCTTTCACACACGCAACCCGTTTGCCTCGGGCGGCGTCTACGAAGACCCGGCCACCGGCGCCGCGACGGCCGCGCTCGCGGGCTACCTGCGCGACCTCGGATGGCCCCACGGGGGCGCCATCGACGTGGTGCAGGGCGAAGACATGGGCATGCTGTCGCGCCTGCATGCCGACATCTCGCCGGTGGCGGGCAGCTCGGTCCGCGTGTCCGGCACGGCACGCGTCATGGCGGCCTGAGCCCCCTCAGCCAACACACAGACAAGGAACCTCACCCATGCTCAACATCTGGGGCCGCATCAGCTCGATCAACGTGCGCAAGGTCGTGTGGTGCGCGCAGGAACTCGGGCTCGACTTCCAGCGCACCGAGGCCGGCGGCAAGTTCGGCGTGGTGCAGACGCCCGAGTACCTCGCGCTCAATCCGAACGCCATGGTGCCCACCATCGACGACGGCGAAGGCGCCGAGCGCGTCACGCTGTGGGAGTCGAACGTCATCGTGCGCTACCTGTGCGCCAAGCACGCGCACGGCACGCTCTACCCGGCCGAGCTGCCCGCGCGCTTCGACGCCGAGCGCTGGATGGACTGGCAACAGACCACGCTCAACCGCGCGAGCCGCGACGCCTTCGTGCAATGGGTGCGCACGGCGCCTTCGGAGCGCCAGCCCGCGCTGATTGCCGCGTCGGTGCGCGAGAGCGAGGCGCTGTTCGCGATGCTCGACGCGCACCTCGCGCAGCGCCCCTACATGGCCGGCGATCGCTTCACCATGGCCGACATTCCGATCGGCTGCGAAGCGCACCGCTGGTTCGGCCTGCCCGGCGCCGAGTACCGCCGGCCGGCCTGGCCGAACGTCGAGCGCTGGTATTCGGAATTACTTTCCCGACCGGGCACGCGTGGCGTGCTCGATTTACCTCTCGAATGATCCTGATGAAATCCCGCCCCTTCAAGCAAGTCGACGTCTTCACCGCCACCGCCTACCTCGGCAACCCGCTCGCGGTGGTGCTCGACGGCCAGGACCTCGACGACGACGCCATGCAGCGCTTCGCGCAGTGGACCAACCTGTCCGAGACCACCTTCCTGGTGCCGCCGACCGACGCGGCCGCCGACTACCGCGTGCGCATCTTCACGCCGGGCGGCGAGCTGCCCTTTGCCGGCCACCCGACCATCGGCAGCTGCCACGCCTGGCTGCAGGCCGGCGGCAAGCCCAAGGTGGCGGGCCGCGTCGTGCAGCAGTGCGGCGCCGGCCTGGTGCCGCTGCGGCGCGAAGGCGAGCGCCTGGCTTTTGCCGCGCCGCCGCTCAAGCGCAGCGCCCCAAGCCCCGCGCTGCTGGCCAAGGTGGCCGGCGCGCTGGGCCTGAAGGCGCAGCAGATCGTCGCGGCGCAGATGCTCCAGAACGGCCCCGCCTGGCTCGGCCTGCTGCTGGAGAACGCCGATGCGGTGCTGCAACTGCGCCCCGATCACCGGCTGCTCAAGGAGCTGGGCGTCGAGGTGGGCGTGGCCGGCGTGCCTTCGGCGCACGACTCCTCGCAACTGATCAGCCGCTCCAACCGTGAAGCGCGCGCCTTCGGCAAGCGGTCGACAACCGTGGTCGCGCCCGACGCCGACGGCGTGACGATCGATCTCGAGGTGCGCGCCTTTGCCGCCGCCGTCGGCGTCGATGAAGACCCGGTCACCGGCAGCTTCAACGCGGGACTGGCCGAATGGCTGATCGCCGACGGCCACATGCCCGAGCGCTACGTCGCCGCGCAAGGCCAATGCCTGGGCCGCGCGGGCCGCGTGTACATCGAGCGCGACAGCGACGGCACGATCTGGGTCGGCGGCGATGCCGTGACCTGCGTCGACGGCCACGTCACGCTCTGAACGAAAGCACACCATGGCCCCCGCCGAAGTCGACCACCTGGTGATCGCCGCCGCCTCGCTGGCGGAGGGCGTGGCATGGTGCGAGGCCACGCTCGGCGTGACGCCCGCGCCGGGCGGCGCGCACCCGCTGATGGGCACGCACAACCGGCTGCTGAACATCGCAAGCGACGCGTTCCCGCGCGCCTATGCCGAGATCATCGCGATCGAACCCGGCAAGGCGCCGTCGCGGCCGAAGACGCACCGCTGGTTCGACCTCGACGACACCGCGCTGCAGGCCGCGCTTGCGCAGCACGGCCCACGGCTGATTCACTTCGTCGCGCGCGTGCCCGACGCGCACGCCGCCACGCAGGCGCTCGCACGTGAAGAGCATGCGCACATCGACCGCGGCCACCTGCTCGAAGCCTCGCGCGACACGCCGGCCGGCCGGCTCGAATGGCAGATCACCGTGCGCGACGACGGCCAGCGCCTGTTCTATGGCGCGCTGCCCACGCTGATCCAGTGGGGCGCCGTGCACCCGACCGACGCCATGCCCGCCTCGGGCCTCACGCTGCGGTCGCTGCGCGTGGCGCATCCGCGTGCGCCGGCACTGTCGGCCGCGCTCTCGGCCATCGGCATGGGCCGCCTGCCGGTCGATGCCGGCCCGCCCAACCTCGTCGCGGTGTTCGACACGCCGCGCGGCCCCGTCACGCTCGAATCCAAAGGACTCTGACATGCTGACCCTCACCGAAATCGCCTGGTTCGCCCTCGCCTCGTTGCTGCTGGCGCTCACGCCGGGGCCGAACATGATCTATTGCGTGTCGCGCACGCTGATCCAGGGCCGCCGCGCGGGAATGATCTCGCTGGGCGGTGTGCTGATGGCCTTCCTGGTGCACCTGTTTGCCGCGGCGCTGGGGCTCACGGCGCTGTTGCTGGCGGTGCCGGTCGCGTTCGACGCGATCCGTTTGGCCGGCGCGGCCTACCTGCTGTGGCTCGCATGGCAGGCGGTCAAGCCCGGCGGCAACGCGCCCTTCGAGGCCCGCTCGCTGCCGGCCGATCCGCCGGCCAAGCTGTTCCGCATGGGTTTTCTCACGAACCTGCTGAACCCGAAGGTGGCGATGTTCTACCTGTCGTTCTTTCCGCAGTTCATCCACCCCGAACGCGGCTCGGTGCTGCTGCAGAGCCTGCAGCTGGGCCTGGCGCAGATGGCGAGCAGCGCGCTGGTCAACACCGTGATGATCGTCGGCGCCGCGAGCATCACGGCCGTGCTGTCGCAAAGCGCCGGCTGGCTGCGTGCGCAGCGCTACATCATGGGCAGCGTGCTGGCCGCGCTGGCCGTGCGCGTGGCGCTCACCGAACGCAAGTAAGTAAGAACGAAAGACGCCTGATGCGATTCACCCGCGAAGAGATCGAAGCCGCGCTGCGCACCGTGCATGCGGCCATGCCGCCCACGCCGCAGTACACGTGGCCGCTGCTGTCGCAGCGCCTGGGCGCCACGGTCTGGGCCAAGCACGAGAACCACACGCCGGTCGGCGCCTTCAAGATCCGCGGCGGTCTGACCTACTTCGAGACCCTCGCGCGCGAACAGCCCGAGGTGCGCCATGTGATCAGCGCCACGCGCGGCAACCACGGCCAGTCGGTCGGCTTCGCCTCGCAGCGCCACGGGCTGGCCGCGACCATCGTGGTGCCGCACGGCAATTCGCGCGAGAAGAACGCCGCGATGCGCGCGCTCGGCGTGACGCTGGTCGAGCACGGCGACGACTTCCAGGCGGCCTCCGAACATGCGGCGGTGCTGGCCGAGCGCGACGCACTGCACCGCGTGCCCTCGTTCCATCGCGAGCTGGTGCGTGGCGTGTCGACCGCGTACGTCGAGTTCTTCAGTGCTTTGAAAGATTCACCGCCCGACGTGCTGTTCGTGCCCATCGGCCTGGGCTCCGGCTTTGCCGGTGCGGCGGCGGCGCGCGCGCATTGCGGTGTGTCGACGAAGCTCATCGGCGTGGTGTCCGCGCATGCCACGGCCTACCGCGATTCCTTCCGTGCGCGCCGTGCCATCGAATCGCCCGCGACCACCTTGCTGGCCGATGGCATGGCCTGCCGCACGCCGGTGCCTGCCTCGCTGGACGTGATCCTGCAGGAAGCCGACGACGTGATCACCGTCACCGACGACGAGGTGGCGGAAGCGATGCGCGTTCTATTCAGCGACACGCACAACGTGGCGGAAGGGGCGGGCGCCGCTGCGCTGGCTGGGGCGCTTCAGCAGCAGGAGCGCTGGCGCGGCAAGACCGTGGGCATTGCGCTGAGCGGTGGCAATGTCGATGCGGACATGTTCGCCGGGGTGCTGGGGCGCAGCGCTTCCTGAACCAGGCTCTGCTGTTCAGGGCGCGTGCACAGGCCACCGGGTACTTCCCTCCGCGAATGTCCCCCGCCTTCGGCTCCTCCTTAATTTCGCTGCGGGAAGCACCCAGTGTCCTGCGCACACCGAGTGCAGTGGTTGTGCTGGCCGATCAACGACGGCACCGAACACGCTCACGTCGATGCGGTGCCTTGCGCAGCGAAATTAAGGGGGAGCCCGAAGGGCGGAGGACATTCGCGGAGCAAGGTACCGCGTCGGCGGGAGCGTCGCCCTGAACAACAGCCTTACGGCAGCGGCCCCGTGTTCGCCGTGCTCAACGGCAGCCGCGACACCTCGGCCAGCAGCAGCGCCAACTGCTGCGCAGCCGCATCGATCACCACCTGCCCCTTCGTGGCCGTGGCCGCCGCGGCGTTACCGGCCGCACCCTGCGCGTTGTAGTCCTCCATCGCCCAGCCGAGCTTGGCGCTCTTGCCGTTGCCGAGGATCGCGTAGTCCGCTGCGCGCTGCTGCGAGGTGGAACTGAAATCCTTCGCCTCGCCCATGCGCACGAACTCAGGCGTCAGCGCCAGCATCATCGAGGTCTCGACCTCGCCCGCGTGCACACCGAAGCGGTGCTCCTGGGCGCTGAACTGCGCGTTCGCATCGCCCAGCGGCAGATTGAACCAGCTCACGCTGTAGACGATGAGGCCGTGCGCGGCGCGCAGTTCGCGCGCCACGATGTCCATCGCGCCCACGTGGCCGCCGTGGGCGTTGAACAGCACCAGCTTCTTCACGCCGGCACGCGCCACGCCCGCGCCGATCTCGCTCCACATCCGGATCAGCGTCTCGGCCGACAGCGTGAGCGTGCCCGCGAAACGCGCGTGCTCGGGGCTCAGGCCGATCTGCTGGGTCGGCAGGAACAGCGCCGGCAATTCCGGTGGCAGCAGCGGCAGCGCGGCGGCCACGATGCCGTCGGCCAGCACGGTGTCCACGCCCAGCGGCAGGTGCGGGCCGTGCTGCTCGGTCGCGCCCAGCGGCAGCACCGCCACCGTGGTCGCCGCGTCGAGCGCGGCGAAGTCGCGCGTCGTCAATTGGGACCAGAAACGGGGCAAAGAAACCGGAAGTGCGTTCATGTCGCGATCTTAGGGCGGGGGCCTGGGGCGCGTTGTGGGTAGCACTTGCATACAACTTGCCAACATCGGACGAATTGATCGCGAATCTGTTCACGATTAGTTCTCATCTTTCCCCATATCCGGCTCAATTGTTAACAAATTGGCCTAGAGTTCCTTTTCACGAACTTCCCGCCACGGCTTGTCACGGCCCAGGGAAGTTCAAGCAAAAGGGAGTTGCGTGTCCATCCATCCACAAAAAAATGGAGGCACCGTCGTTGCCGGGCGCAAAGTCGCGCCCTTCAAGGCATTGCCTCACCATCTCGCACGTGCCGTGCGAGGTTTGCCGCCGATCGTGTGCGTGCTGGTCTTCGGAAGCAGCACCGCCTTCGCGGATTCCACTGTCGCGCCCTCGCCTGCCGCCACCCTCGGCGGCGCGGTGGCGTATGACGTCTCGCAGCACGACGCACTGATCGTCGCGCGCCGCGCCGGTCGCATCGCACCGGCCCAAGCCCTGCAACAGCTGCGCCAATGGCTGGCCGCCCCGCTGGCCGACGATCAGCGTCGCCGCGTGGCGTCCGACGCCATCGCGATCGCGGTCGCCGACGGCCAGTTCGCCGAGGCGGTGGCCGTGGGCCGCCAGGTGCCGCCGGGCGAGCTGAGCGACTACGCGCTCGGCCCGCTGGCTGGCGCCGCGCGGCGCACGGGCGACATCGCCTTGCAGGGCGACACGGTCAAGGTCTGGCGCGCGCGCCAGCCAGCCGCCCGCGAGCCACGCATCCACGAAGCCTTCTGGCGACTGGCCAGCGGCGACACGGCGGGCGCGCAGACGATCTACCGTGCGCTGGCCCAGCCCGCGCCCACCCAAGTCGCCGACCGCGTCGCGCTGCTCGACCTGCTCGACCTGCGCGCCGCGCTGGCGCGTGCCCAGGGCCAGCCCTTCCAGGCACTGTCGGCCTATGGCGAGATCACCACGCTGCAGCCCGATCGGCGCGATGCGCGGCGCGACGCCGACTTCCTGCTGGCCGAGTACGGCGGCGCCACGGCCGCCTTCGAAGACGCGCAGGCGGCCGAACGCAAGCAGCCCGGCAGCCTCGCGCCGCTGACGCTCGCCCTGCTCGAACAACCAGCACTGGCGCAGCAACTGCGCTGGGCCGTGAAGGCGCGCGACCAGCGCCTGGGCGCGGCGCGCGTCGCCGACCTCGACAAGGTGCTGGCCGCCCAGAGCGCCGCGCTGGCCCGGGTCGATGCCGCGCTCGCGCAGCCCGCCACACCAGACGCCGACACCTGGCGCACGCTGCGCACGCGGCTGCAGTCGGACCGCATGATGGCGCTGCTGGAACGCGGCCGTCCCGCCGACACGATCGCGCTGTACGACACGCTGCGCCCCGACGGCACCGTGCTGCCGCCCTATGCACTCGGCACCGCCGCTCGCGCGTTGGCGCAGGAGCGCCGCTCGGCCGATGCCGTGCCGCTGTTCGAAAAGGCGGTCGTCGATCTGCCGATGCCCGACCCCCTGCATTTCAGCCTGGTCTACGCCTACCTCGACACCGGCCGCTTCGACGACGCCGAAGCGCTGCTCCAGCGCATCGAAGGCGCGACGCCCGTGCTGATGCGGCTGGCGCCGGAAGCCGGCCGTCCCAACGACCAGTTCTCCGAAGTGAGCGGCCTGAGCGCATTGCTGCAGCTCTACGGCGACCGGCCGAAGATCGCGCAGCCGCGTTTCGACACGCTCACCTACGAAGCCCCGCTCAACGCGAGCTACGCCTACGGTGCCGCGCTCACCGAGCGGCTGCGCGAGCACCCCGAGGCGGCCGTGGCGCGCTTCGAGGCGCTGAACGCCGACCACCCTGACGACCTGAGCGTGCGCACCGGCCATGTCGAAGCGCTGCTCGACGCCGACGAGTTCCGCGCCGCCCGCATCCGTGCCGAGTCGCTCGAGGCCGATGCGCCCGACGCCGCCGAGGTGCGCGAGATGGCGCGCAAGCGGCGCTCGCTGGTCGGCCCGCAGCTCGAGATCGACGCCGAAGGTTCGCGCGGCGGCGGCACGCTGGCCAGCCGCGAATGGCGCATCGACAGCCGGCTCAGCTCCGGCCTCATCGGCGATGCGTGGCGCGTGTTCTACGCGCAGACGCTGGGCCGCGGCTACACCTCCGAAGGCACCGCCAAATGGGCCCGCAGCGGCCTCGGCGCGAGCTGGCAGCAGGGCCGCTGGCTGGCCGAAGGCGTGCTGCAGCATGCGAACAGCGGCCGCTACCGCAACAGCGTGGCCGGCCGCGTCGACTACCGCGCGGGCGATGGCTGGCAGCTGTCGGCCACCTACGACGGCGACAGCAAGGAGCTGCCCTGGAAAGCCCGCGCCGTGCCCTTCGGCGCGCAGGCCATCGGCGCGCGCGAGTTCGGCGCCAGCGTGGCCCACATCGTCAACGAGTCGCGCCGCTTCGACCTGCAATGGCGCCGGCTCGACTTCAGCGACGGCAACCTGCGCGACGGCCTCGACTTCGGTTGGCGCGAACGCTGGGTCAGCACGCCGCGCTTTCAGATCGAGACGCGGCTGGGCGTCGATGCCAGCCGCAGCCGCCTGCAGGACGTGCGCTATTTCAGCCCCTCGCGCGACGCCAGCGCGCAGCTGTCGGTGCGCGGCCAGTGGCTCACATGGAAAAGCGACGACCGCCAGTTCTTCCAGGTGCTGGAGCTCGGCGGCGGCAGCTACCGCCAGGCCGGCTTCGGCAGCGGCCCGCTGTGGAACCTGCGCTACGAGCACCGCTGGGCCCTGGGCCAGAAGCTCACGCTGCGCTACGGCCTGACCTACGGCAGCCACCCCTACGACGGCGTGCGCGAAAAACAGCGCGGCGTGTTCCTGAACCTTTCGATGCCCCTGCAGTGATGTCCGTGATGCAAGCCCCTACCTTCTTCTCCTGGTTGCGCACGACCCTGCTCGGGCTGCTGCTGGCGGCCTCGTTGCCTGCGCTCGCGGCGCCAGTGCTGCCCGCCGACCCCGACAACGGCGTCGACTTCCGCGTGATCTCGTTCCACGACGTGCGCCCCAACGTGCGCGCCAGCTTCGAGACCTCGCCCGACGAAACCGCCATCGACGAGCGCACGCTCGCCGAAGTGTTCGCCTGGCTGCAGCACAGCGGCTACCACCCGGTCAGCCTGCAGCAGGTCATCGACGCGCGCAAGGGCGGCAAGCCACTGCCCTCGCAGCCCGTGCTGCTGACCTTCGACGACGGCTACCGCAGCGCCTACACGCACGTGTTCCCGCTGCTCAAGCGCTTCAACTACCCGGCGCTGTTCGCGCTGGTGACGAGCTGGCTCGAAGTGCCCGAAGGCCAGCCCGTGCACTGGGGCGACAAGCCCGCACCGCGCGAGAACTTCCTGCTGTGGCGCGAAGCCGCCGAGATGGCGCGCTCGCCGCTGGTCGAGTTCGCGAGCCACACCGACGCGATGCACACCGGCATCCAGGCCAATCCGCAAGGCAACATGCTGCCCGCCGCAGCCACGCACCGCTACGACCCCAAGACCGGTCGCTACGAAGACGACGCCGCCTACCTGCGCCGCATCGAGACCGACCTGCGCCGCAGCCGCGAGCTCATCGAGCAACGCACCGGCGCCAAGGTGCGCGCCACCGTGTGGCCCTACGGCGCCTACAACACGCCCGCGCTGGAAGCCTCGGCGCGCGTGGGCATGCCGATCACCTTCACGCTCGACGACGGCGCGAACACCAAGGAAATTCCGCTCAGCCGCATCCGCCGCGCGCTGGCCGCCTACGACAACGAGGCGCCCGACTACGTGCAGATGCTGCGCAGCCCGGTGGGCGGCGAGGTGCGGCCGATCAACCGCGTGATGCACGTCGACCTCGACTACGTGTACGACCCCGACCCGGCCCAGCAGGAGCGCAACCTCTCGGCACTCATCGAACGCGTCGCCGCTGTGCGCCCGCGCTCGGTGTTCCTGCAGGCCTATGCCGATCCCGACGGCGACGGCGTGGCCGACGCGCTGTACTTTCCCAACCGCCACCTGCCGATGCGCGCCGACCTGTTCGCCCGCGTCGCGTGGCAGCTGCGCAGCCGCACCGGCGTGAAGGTCTACGCCTGGATGCCCGTCACCGCCTACCGGCTGCCGGCGTCGAACCCGCTCGCCACCCACACGGTGCGCACGCTGAAGGGCGACGCGCCGGCCGACCGCTACCACCGGCTCTCGCCCTTCGACCCCGCCGTGCGCACGCTGGTCGGCGACCTGTACGAAGACCTGGGCCGCCACACCTTCTTCGAGGGCCTGCTGTTCCACGACGACGCCATGCTCTCGGACGACGAGGACGCCAGCCCCGCCGCGCTCGACACCTACCGCCGCTGGGGCCTGCCGGCCGACGTGGCCGCGCTGCGCGCCGACCCCGCGCTCATGGCGCGCTGGACCAGCGCCAAGACCCGCCACCTGATCGAGTTCACGCAGGAACTCGCGGCGCGCGTGGGCACCTGGCGCCCTGCGCTGGAAACCGCGCGCAACCTCTACGCGCGGCCGGTGCTCCAGCCCGCCGCCGAACAATGGTTCGCGCAGAACTACGAAGCCTCGCTTGCCGCCTACGACTACGTCGGCCTGATGGCCATGCCGCGCATGGAGCAGGAGGCCCGCACCGCCGCCGACAGCGACGCGTGGCTCGGCCGCCTCGCCCAGCGCGCGGCCGCCACGCCGCACGGCCTGGACCGCACCGTGTTCGAACTGCAGGCGCGCGACTGGCGCACCGGCAAGCCCGTGCCCGACGCCGAGCTCACGCGCCAGTGGACCTTGCTGCAGCGTGCCGGCGTGCGCCACCTGGGCTACTACCCCGACGACTTCCTGAACAACCAGCCCTCGCTGGAGACCGTGCGCCGCGCGATCTCGGTGCGCTCGCTGCTGTCGCGCGCACCCCGGCGCAACCACGACGCCGCCACGCTGCCGCCTGAAGGAGGGAAGCCCCGATGAACACGCTCCAGATGCTGGTGGACCTGATTCCGCCGGTGCTCTTCGGCTTCGTCTTCTACTACCCGTTCTTCATGGCGTGGGTGTGGATCGCGGGCGGCCTCTCGCACGCGTGGTCGTTCGAACGCAAGCGCGACGTCGAGATCGACCAGCTGCCGCTGCTGCCCTCGCAGCCGCTCGTGACCGTGGTCGTGCCCTGCTTCAACGAGGCGCCGCACCTGCGCGAAGTGATCGAGCAGCTCATGCGCACGCACTACCCGAACTACGAGGTGATCGCCGTCAACGACGGCAGCACCGACGGCACCGGCGAACTGCTCGACGAGATGACGCTCGAGTTCAGCCGCCTGCGCGTGATCCATAACGCCAGCAACCAAGGCAAGGCCGTGGGCCTGAACACCGCCTGCCAGCTGGCGCGCGGCGAGTACATCCTGGGCATCGACGGCGACGCGCTCGTCGACCCCCACGCCATTGCCTGGATGCTCAAGCGCATGCTGGCCTCGGATCGCATCGGCGCCGTCACCGGCAACCCGCGCATCCGCACACGCACCACGCTGCTGGGGCGCATGCAGGTGGGCGAGTTCTCGTCGATCATCGGCCTCATCAAGCGCTCGCAGCAGCTCATCGGCACGCTGTTCACCGTGTCGGGCGTGCTCGCCATGTTCCGCCGCCGCGCCGTGCTCGAGGTGGGCTTCTGGAGCCCCGACGTGCTCACCGAGGACATCGACATGAGCTGGAAGCTCCAGCTCGCCGGCTGGCGCCTGCGCTTCGAGCCGCGCGCGCTGTGCTGGATCCTCATGCCCGAGACGCTGCGCGGCCTGTGGAAGCAGCGCCTGCGCTGGGCCGTCGGCGGCATCCAGACCATGCTGCGCATCACGCCGTCCATCCTGCGCCTGCGCAGCTGGCGCCTGTGGCTCATCTACAGCGAATACATGGTGAGCGTGGTGTGGGCCTATGCGATGGCGCTGGTGCTGTTGATCAGCTTCATCCGCCCCTTCCTGCCGCAGGAGTCGGCCTGGCATTCCGCGTTGCTGCCGCACTGGCAGGGCACGCTGCTGGCCATGACCTGCATCCTGCAGATGCTGCTGAGCCTGTGGATCGACCGTCGCTACGACCGCGACCTCATGCGCTATTTCGCCGGAACGATCTGGTACCCGATCGCGTTCTGGACGATCACGATGGCCACCACGGTGGTCGCCCTTCCCAAAGCCCTGATACGCCGACGCGGCAAGCGCGCGGTGTGGACGAGCCCTGACCGAGGAGTTTCTTCCGATGCATCCTGAGCACCTGCTTTCTTCACCGGCGGTCCACGAAGCCCCGCCGCCCCGCACCCGTTCGTGGGGCCAACCCGCGATGGACGAGCCCATCATCGACGCCGCGCGCATCCCGCTGCACGCCTTCGGCAACGGCCGCTCGCCGGCGCGCACGCTCGCCATGTACCTGTGGCTGCGCGTGCTGCGCCCCGCGATCACCGTCGCGATCTGGTTCTGTGCCATCTGGTACGCCTGGCCTTACGTGATGGGCGCCCGCTCCCAGCCCGAGGTGCTGCACCTGCTGGGCCTGTACGCCATCGTCATCGGCGTGATCCTCGCCTCGATGCTGGTCATGGGCCCACTGCGCCGCCGCCAGCACCGGCGCGAAACGCCGCCGGAGAAAGAGCAGTCGTCGCTGTTCGCGCTGGCGTCGTACATCGAGGTCGCGCCCGCGCGCCTGTCGACCTGGCAACGCACGCGCCAGCTGCTGGCGCACCACGACACCCATGGCCAACTGCGCGACGCCACCGACACCGCGCCGGCCGCGCTGGAAGAAGAAGCGCCAGCGAAGCGCCGCAAGGCCTGAGGCGCAGGGCGGGGCCAACCGACGCGGCCTTTCGGCCGCGCCGCTGCAGGAATTTCGGGGCGGTGATTCAATCGCGGCGGTGGCGACAGCAGCGCCGCGATCGAATCCCCTTCTTCCCTCAAGGAACCCCGACATGGACCTCCAGCTCCAGGACCAGCACGCTCTCATCACCGGCGGCAGCAAGGGCATCGGCCTGGCCTGCGCGCTGGGCTTCCTGCGCGAAGGCGCGCGCGTGAGCCTGGTCTCGCGTGACCTGCAGAACCTGCAACAGGGCCAGCAGTCGCTCATCGCCGCATTCCCGCAAGCCGAAGGCCGCGTCTCCCTGCACGCCGCTGACCTGAAAGATCCCGCCAGCGCCGTCGCCGCACTCGACGCCGCCGAACAGGCCTTCGGCCCCGTCGACGTGCTCGTCAACTCCGCAGGCGCCGCCCGCCGCACCCCGCCCGACGAACTCACGCCCGCCGCGTGGCACGACGCGATGGACGCCAAGTACTTCACCTACATCCACATGATCGACCCGGTCGTGAAGCGCATGGGCACCCGCGGCCGCGGCGCGATCGTCAACGTCATCGGCCAGGGCGGCAAGGTCGCGAGCCCGGTACACATGGCCGGCGGCGCGGCCAATGCGGCGCTGATGCTGGTGAGTGCGGGCATGGCTGCTGCCTATGCGGCCAAGGGTGTGCGCGTGAATGCCGTGAACCCGGGGCTCACGCTGACCGCGCGGCTGCAGGAAGGGATGAAGGCCGATGCGAAGCTGGCAGGGATCGGCACGGATGAGGCGCTGGAGCGCGCGACTGCGCGCTTGCCGCTGGGGCGCATTGCGACGCCGGAGGAAGTGGCCAACACGGTGCTGTTCCTGGCGTCGGCGAAGGCGAGTTATGTGACGGGGGCGATCGTGGCGATGGATGGGGCTGTGACGCCGATGATTTGAGAGTGGGTCTGGCGAAGGCAATGGCGGTTTCGAACGCTGCTGCCCTCACCCCAGCCCTCTCCCAGAGGGAGAGGGAGTAAATCCGGGGAGCGGGCCTGGGAAGTCAATTGGGAAAGTAAATCCGGCGAGCGAACGCAGTGATGCGATCTCCCAGGCCGAGCGCAGCGATGGCCCGGGTGCTCCCCCTCCCCTCTGGCCGCGCCGAGGAGCGGAGCGTTTCGCGGATCAGGGCTTGCAGCTGTTTGAGCCGCAGGCGAGTTCTGCAAGACCCCGCGAAACGCGAGCACCGCAGGTTGCCCGCAGCGAAGCGGAGGGACGCAGACAGTGGGGTCGCCTTTCTTTGCTTACTTTCTTTGGCGAAGCAAAGAAAGTGAGTCGCCCGCCGGGGCGAGTCCCGGCCAGCCACCCTAAAAACAATCAGCCAACAGCCAACAACCCCTCAAACTTCAAAGCCAGAAAATCAACAAACGCCCGCACACGCGCCGGCACGAACCGCCCACTCGGCAGCAACGCATGCAGTGGATAAGGCTCGGTCTGCCAATCCGTCATGAGGTGCACCAGCCGGCCGCTGCGGATGTCGTCGCGCACATCGAGCGCCGACTTCAGCGTGACGCCATACCCCGCCACCGCCCACTCCCGCGCCAGCGACGCATCGTCCACGCTGCGATTGCCATTCACCCGCACCTCCGTCCACTGCCCGTTCTGCGCAAATCGCCAGACGCGATGCCGCCGCCCCCCGCGGTTGAAAGTCAGGCAGTTGTGGTGCACGAGATCCTGCGGCACCTTCGGCGCAGGATGCCGCCGCAGATAGTCGGGCGATGCCGTCAACAGCGGATTCGTCATCGCAAATGCCCGCGCCACCAGCCGCGAATCGGCCAGCGCGCCATACCGCAGCGCCACATCGACCTCGTCACGCATCACATCCAAGGGACGGTCACCCACAGAGAGCGACAGCTGCACCCCGCCATGCAGCGCAAGGAATTCATCGAACCAAGGCAGCAGCGTGCTGCGCGTCAGGTCCGACGGCGCAGCCACGCGCAAGGTGCCCACCAGTTCACCGCGATCCGCCGTGACCAGCGACTCGCCCTCATCCAGCAGCTCGAAAGCCCGCACCGCGTAGTCCAGCAGCGTCTGCCCCTGCGGCGTCAGGCGCATCGCCCGCGTCGACCGCTCGAACAGCCGCGCGCCGAGCTGCGTTTCCAGCCGCTTGAGCGTTGCGCTCGCCGCAGCCGGCGTGATGCCCAGCGCATGGGCCGCCGCCGTGAGCGTGCCGCCGCGCGCCGTCTGAACGAGCACCCGCAGGTCCGAGGTATTTTCAATTTTCATTTGAAGGTGTTGCAGTTCGATGCCGGCTTATCAAATGGCCGTTGCCATCCTACAGTCGAGCCATCGTTTCAGAAAGAAGGTCCCTCCCATGAAAGCCATCGGCTACTACCAGCCCCTCCCCATCGACAACCCCGAATCGCTGCAGGACATCGAACTCCCCGCCCCGGTGCCCGGCGCGCGCGACCTGCTGGTGCGCGTGAAGGCCGTGTCGGTCAACCCCGTCGACACCAAGGTCCGCAAGAACGCCGCCCCCGAAGCCGGCCAGGCCAAGGTGCTGGGCTGGGACGCGGTCGGCACCGTCGAAGCCATCGGCAGCGGCGTGCAGAATTTCAAGGTCGGCGACCGCGTGTACTACGCCGGCTCGATCATTCGCCCGGGCGCCAACTCGGAGCTGCATGCGGTCGACGAGCGCATCGCCGCCCTCGCGCCGAAGACCCTCGACGACGCGCAAGCCGCCGCATTGCCGCTGACCACCATCACCGCCTACGAACTGCTGTTCGACCGCCTGCAGGTGCCCAAGGGCGGCGGCGAAGGCCAGACGCTGCTGATCACCGGCGGCGCGGGCGGCGTGGGCTCCATCCTCATCCAGCTCGCACGCCAGCTCACCAAGTTGCGCGTGGTCGCCACCGCCTCGCGCGCCGAAACGCGCGAGTGGTGCCTGGCACTGGGTGCGCACGTCGTCATCGACCACTCGAAGCCGCTCGCCGCCGAACTCAAGGCCGCGGGCATCGACGAAGTCGACATGGTCGCCAGCCTCACGCAGACCGAGCAGCACTACGCGCAGATCATCGAGAGCCTCAAGCCCCAGGGCCAGCTCGCGGTGATCGACGACATGAAGGTGCTCGACGCGATGCCGCTGAAGACCAAGTGCATCTCGCTGCACTGGGAAATGATGTTCACGCGCTCGCGCTTCACCACGCCCGACATCGCCGAGCAAGGCAAGCTGCTGGCCGAGGTGGCCGCGCTGGTCGACGCGGGCCGCATCCGCACCACGGCGAACGCGAGCTTCGGCACCATCAACGCCGCGAACCTCAAGAAGGCGCATGCGCTGATCGAGAGCGGCAAGGCGCAGGGCAAGGTGGTGCTGGCCGGGTTCTGATCTGCGCACAATCGGTCGCATGACCGAAGAAAGCACACACCCGCCCCTCATCGAATTCGACACGCCGCGCCTGCGGTTGCGCCAATGGCGCGAGAGCGATCTCGCGCCATTTTTCACATTGGCTTCCGACCCGGCGGTGATGGAGTTCTTGCTGCCCCTGCCCACCCGCGCCGACAGCGACGCGATGGCCGCGCGCGTCAAGGCCCGCATCGCCGAGCACGGCTGGGGCTTCTGGGCCGTCGAGCGCAAGGACACGGGCGAGTTCATCGGCTTCACCGGCCTGAACGTGCCGATGGCTTCACTGCCTTTCTCGCCCTGCGTCGAGATCGGCTGGCGCCTTGCGCGCGCCAGCTGGGGCCAGGGCTTCGCGACCGAGGCGGCGCGCGGCGCGCTGCAGGTCGGGTTCGAACAACTCGGGCTCGGCGAGATCGTGGCATTCACCGCCGAGGGCAACGTGCGCTCGGCCGCGGTGATGACGCGCATCGGCATGCACGAGGACGTGGCCGGCGCCTTCGAACACCCGGCGGTGCCCGAAGGCCATGCGCTTCGCCGTCACCGGCTGTTCCGCATCGGCCGCGCGGCATGGCAGGCCGCGCGCAGCGCCTCAGAATGAATGCAGCAGCAGCGCGGCGCCCGACACGATCGCGAACACCTGCACGAAGATCCGCAGCACGCGACCGTTGATGCGGCGATGCACCACGCGGCTGAGCACCGCGCCCACGACGAGCGCGGGCAACAGCAAGGCCGCGGCATAGAGCTGTGAACCGTCGATGCGCCCCGCCACCATCAGCGTGGCCAGCGACACCAGTTCGCCCACCAGAAAGCACAGCGCAATCGTCGAGCGCATGGTGGGCGCCGGCTGGTGCTGGTAGACCAGCGCCAGCGGCGGGCCGCCGATGCCGGTCGCGGTTTCGGTGACGCCGGTGACGAGCCCCGCCGCCACGAAGGCGGTGCGGCCCGGCGAGAAGGCCGGCATCATCAACGTGACCAGCGCCGCCGCGATGGTCGATGCGCCGACGAACAGCGACAGGTGGCTCGCACTCAACGCCGCCAGCACCCACAGGCCGCCGACGGTGCCGAGCAGGCGCCCGCCGGTGATCCAGCTGGCGCCGGTGCGGTCGATAGCGCCGCGCTCGCGCCACATCACGTAGAAGTTCAGCGGCAGCATCAGCACCAGCACGCACACGGGCAGCAGGTCGGGACGCACGATGCCGATCACCGGTGCCGCGATGAGCGCAAAGCCGACACCGGTCGCGCCCTGCACGAAGGCGGCGAACAGCACGGCGATGGAGACGAGGAAGAGGTGCTGCGCGCTCACTGCGAATGCCGCTCCGTGGCCAGGCGACGGTGCGCGGCGGCCGGAGGATGCAGGCGCACGATGGGCGCGCGGTCCATCGCCGCATGGGCGACGCGCGCCAGCTGCCGCTGCAGCGCGCGCGCATCCCAGTCGGGCGGCCAGCCTTCCCACAGGCGCAGGCGTCCGTCGACGAACACGGCCACGATCTGGTCGCGGTTGCCCAGGCGCACGAGGTCCCAGGTGAGGTCGACGGAGGTGCACATCTCGGGCGTGTCGACATCGACGATGAGGAAGTCGGCCGCCTTGCCCACGGCGATCTCGCCCGTGAGGTGGCCCAGGCCCACGGCGTGCGCGCCTTCGTGCGTCGCGTGGTCGAACCAGGTCCAGCCGCCGCCGCTCGACGCATCGCCGATCGCCATGCCGAAGGCCAGCTTCTGCGCGGCCTCGGCCGCGTCCATCAGGCGGAACGCATCGCTGCGCGTGGCGTCGGTGCCCAGGCCGAAGCGGATGCCCAGCGCGGCCATCAGGTTCGCGGGCGCCACGGCGTTGCCCTTCCACTGGCTGGCGACGGGGTTGTAGCTCACGGCGGTGTCGGTGTCGCGTAGCACCATGAGCTCCGACGGCGTGACCAGCGTGCCGTGCGCAATGAGCACCTGCGGCCCGAGCGCGCCCAGGTGCGCCAGCAGCTCCAGCGGCCGCTTGCCACGCTGCACCACCGAGCGCTCGACCGAGGCGAGGTGTTCGTTGACGTGCGTCTGGAACACGGTGCGCGCCTCGGCGCACAAGGCCGACACGGCGACCAGCATCTCGTCGGACGCGGCCTCGGGCACCGAGATGGCGAGCGAGGGATGCACCAGCTCCGCACCCGACCACTGCTGCAGGAACTGCGCGGCGTGCGACTGGATCGCCTGACGGTCGGCGGCGGTGCTGTCGTTGCCGCCGTCGTTGCAGATCAGGCCCAGCACGCAGCGCAGTCCGGCCTCCTTCACGGCCGCGGCCACGGCGCCGATGTCGCCCGGTGCGCGCGTGCCCGCGTCGCACACGGTGGTGAAGCCGCCGCGCAGCGATTCGAGCGCCGCGAGCTTGGAGGCCATGTAGACGAACTCGTCGTCCAGGCTCGACTCGAGCGGCACCCACACGCGGCGGAAGATTTCCGACGGCTCGCCATAGGCCAGCGACTTGCCGAAGGACTGCGTGAGGTGGTGATGCGCATCGATCATGCCGGGCATCAGCAGCTTGCCGGGCAGATGCCGCGGTGTGAGCTGCGGGTGGCGGGCGATGAGCGCGTCGGCGGGGCCGACCTCGCGAAAGCGCCCGCCTTCGATGCGCACGGCATGGCCGGTGGCGGGGCCGTCGCGCAGCATCAGGTGGTCGGGAACGAGCAGCAGCTCGTCGGCCGCGAAAAGCGCGGCATCGAGTTCAGGAGACATGATGAAAGGAGAGAGCAGGAAAAGAAAGGAAGAGGCGCGCGGCGCTCATTGCGGCGCAGGCGCAATGGCGGGGCTGTCGGGCTGCACGCGGTTGAACACCAGGTTGAGCACCACCGCCGTGAGCGAGCCCATGGCCAGGCCGTTGCCCAGCACCAGCTGCAGCGTGTCGGGAAAGCGGCTGTACAGGCCCGGCACGACGATGGGCAGCAGGCCCATGGTCAGCGCGCCGGCCAGCACGAACATGTTGCCGCGCTCGTGCAGGTCGACCTTGCGCAGCATGTCGATGCCCATGGTGCCGATGATCGCGAACACCACCATCGCGGTGCCGCCGACCACGGCCGAAGGAATGGCGCTGGCCAGCCGGCCCAGCGGCGCCGACAGCGCGATGAGGACCAGGATCACGCCCGCGGCCGCCGTCACGTAGCGCGAGCGCACGTTGGTGGCGCGCACGATGCCGATGTTCTCGCCGCTGGTGATGATCATCGAGGTGCCGAAGAAGCCGCCCGCCAGCGACACCAGCGCGTCGCCGCGGATGGTGCGCGGCACCACGTCGCGCGGGTCGATCTTGCGGCCCACCACGTCGGCCACCGCCACGGTCTGCCCCGTGGCCTCGACCATCGAGATGATGCTGAAGATCAGGAGCGGCACGGCCGCCACCAGGTCGAAGCGCGGCATGCCGAAGGGCAGCAGCGTCGGGGCGCTCCAGAAGGGGCCGGCGGCCACGCTGCTGACATCCATCAGCCCGCACGCCGCGGCCAGCACTGTGCCGGCCAGCAGGCCCAGCAGCACCGCGAGCTGGCCGAGCGTGCCCTTGAACACGCGCGCGAACAGCACGGTGAAGCCGATGGTCGCGAGTGCCAGGCCGATGTTCACCGGGTCGGCAAAGGTGGACGTGCCCGCCTTGCCCGCGATGATGCCGCCGTACACCTTCACGAGGTTGATCGACACCAGCAGCAGCAAGGTGCCGATGACGATCTTCGGAAAGAAGCGCAGGCAGCGCGCGAACACCGGCAGCACCAGAAAGTAGAACAGCGCCGTGAGAATCACCGCGCCCGAGGCGGTCTGCAGGTCACGCTGCTGGGCGATGGTCACGAACATCACGATGGGCGCACCGCCCGGCACCATCACGAACGGCAGGCGCGCGCCGAACTTCCATGGCCCGAACGACTGCAGCAAGGTGCCCACGCCGCACAGCAGGAAGGTGGCGCTGATCAGGTTGACCGTGAGCGCGGACTCCAGCCCCAGCGCCTTGGCCACGAGAAACACGGACGTGATGGGCACGGCGGCCATCACCAGCACGTGCTGCAGGCCGAACAGGAGCAGTTGCGACAGGGGCAGCACCGCGTCGACCGGGGCGATGGCGGAAGGCGCGCCGGCAGGCACGACAGAAGGCACAGCAGAGGCATCGGGAACACGGGACATCATGGAATCCTTGAACCGGGACCGCGCCCAAATCGATTTGGGCGCACTGGCAAAAAAAGCCGCCGAAGCGGGTGAAGTACATTCCGTGGCATCGCGCCCCAAAACGATTTGGGAATTGAATCACCGCTTTTCGAAAAGGTCAACGGGATGAGCACTGATCCATCGCCGCGGGCAAACATCAAGGACGTGGCGCGCGAAGCGGGCGTGTCGCCGACCACCGTCTCGCACGCGCTCAATGCCCGGGGCCAGGTCGATGCCGAAACGCGCGCGCGCGTCGAGCAGGCGGCGCTGAAGCTGGGCTACCGGCCCAACCGCAATGCGCAGCGGCTGCGCACGGGCGAGGCGCACATGATCGTGCTGCTGTCGTCGATGCCGTTCGCGGTGGCCGGCGGCCCGTCGCGGCTCGGCTTCCTGATGGAAGTGGCGGCCGTGGCAGCCGCGGCCGCGCTCGACCGCCGCCTGGCGCTGGTGCTGGCACCGCCCATGGAAACCGGGCGCGTGCCGATGGAACTGCTCGACGTCGACGGCGCACTGGTCATCGAGCCCTCGGCGGGTGACCCCAACCTGGCGTACCTGCTGCGGCGCGGCCTGCCGGTGGTGGCCATCGGCAAGCCGGCCGAAGAAGCGGCCGACGGACCGGCGATGCCGCCCTATGTCGACATCCACTCGGGCCAGACGACGCGCCTGCTGCTCGAACACCTGCATGACCAGGGCGCGCGCAAGGTCGCGATGATCCTCGGCTCGGCCGCCCGCAATTCGTATGTGGAAGGCCAGGCGGCCTACCAGGCCTTCGCCGCCGCGCACGGACAGGCGCCGCTGCTGTCGCTGGTCGACGAAGCCGAGGGCGAGAACGGTGGCCGGCAGGCCGCGCTGGCGCTGCTGGCGGCGCACCCCGACATCGACGCCTTCTGCGTGCCGGTCGACGCATTCGCCTCGGGCGCGGTGACCGCCGTGCTCGAATCGGGCCGGCGCATTCCCGACGACGTGATGGTCGTCACGCGCTACGACGGCCTGCGCGCCCGTACCTGCGTGCCGCCGCTCACGGCCGTCGACCTGCACCTGGACGAGGTCGCGCAGCAGGCGATTGCCCTGCTGTTCGACCACCTGCGCGGCGACACCAGCCGGCGCCGTGTCGACGGGCCTGCGGCCCAGCTGGTGCCGCGCCTGTCGTCGGCACGCCAGCGCTGACCGCCCCTTCTGCTGCGCGTGCGCGTCAGTTGGGCTTGCTGCGCGACACGCGCCACACCGCGTTGCCCACGTCGTCCGCCACCAGCAGTGCGCCGCTCTTGTCGAGCGCCACGCCGACCGGCCGGCCGTGCGCCTTTTCGTCGGCGCTCAAAAAGCCCGTGAGGATATCGACCGGCGGCCCGCTCGGCTTGCCGCCGATGAAGGGCACGAACACCACCTTGTAGCCCGACTTGGGCTTGCGGTTCCACGAGCCGTGCTCGCCGATGAAGGCGCCGCTCGCGAACTCGGGTGGCATGCCGCGCGGGTTCGAGAACACCAGCCCCAGCGGCGCGACGTGCGAGCCCAGCGCGTAGTCGGGCGCCAGCGCCTTCGCCACGAGGTCGGGCTTTTGCGGCGTGACGCGCGCATCGACCACGCCGCCCCAGTAGCTCCAGGGCCAGCCGTAGAAGGCGCCGTCTTTCACCGAGGTGAGGTAGTCGGGCACGAGGTCGCTGCCGATTTCGTCGCGCTCGTTCACCACGGTCCACAACGTGTTGGTCTCGGGCTCCCAGCCCAGGCCGTTGGGGTTGCGCAGGCCGCTCGCGAACAGGCGCTTTTCGCCGCTCTTCGCATCGACCTCCCAGATCGCGGCGCGGCCCTCTTCGGCCGCCATGCCGTTCTCGCCGATGTTGCTGTTGGAGCCGACCGTGACGTAGAGCTTGCTGCCGTCGGCATTGGCAATGACGTTCTTGGTCCAGTGGTGGTTGATGCCGGCGGGCAGCGCCGTCACGACCACCGGCTTGGCGCGGGCAGACGTGTCGCCTTCGGTGTAGGGCACCTTCACGAGCGCATTGGCGTTGGCGATGAAGAGCTCGTTGCCGACCAGCGCCATGCCGTAGGGCGAGACGAGGTCCGACAAAAACACCTGCTTCACCTCGGCCAGGCCGTCGCCGTCAGCGTCGCGCAGCAGGGTGATGCGGTTGGCACTGGGCACGCCGGCGCCCGCGCGGCCCATGACCTTGCCCATGACCCAGTTGCGCACCTTCGCAACCGGGCCGCCGGTGTCGCTGCCCTCGGGCTTGGGTGGCTTGTTGCTTTCGGCCACCAGCACGTCGCCGTTGGGCAGGGTGTAGACCCAGCGCGGGTGGTCCAGGCCGCGCGCCAGCGCCGTCACGCGCAGGCCTTCGGTGGGCGTGGGCGCGGCGGTGTCGGTCCATCCGACGGCAGGCGCCACGTTGACGGTGGGGATCAGTGTCTTGTTCGGATCGACGAGCTGCGGCCGGGGGCCGGTCGTGAGTTCGGGCGCGAGCTTGGCGGTCTCGCCGCAGCCGGCGACGAGCAGCACGGCGGCCATGGCGGCTGCGGACAAGGCGAGGCGAGCGGGAAGGTGCGGCGATACGTTCATGCAGATTCCTTGCGCGGCGGGCGGCCGCAGACCGCCGGATCATGCGCAATCGCGCGGCGCGGGCGTGTCGGTCGTGGGCGCTTTCCGGCGTGCGCGCACCTCCTTCGCGCATCGTCGCTACCATCGCCGCATGACCGACGACCTGTTCCGCGCCGACGCCTACCTGCGCACCTGTGAAGCCCGCATCCTGCGCCTCGACGACACCGGCATCGTGCTGGACCGCACCGTGTTCTATCCGCTGGGCGGCGGGCAGGCCGGCGACGCCGGCGTGCTGGTGCTCGCCGACGGCCGCGAAATCGCCATCGCCGACACCCGCAAGGCCAAGGACGCCGAAGGCCAGCCGACCGCCGAGTTCGTCCACGTGCCCGCGCCCGACCAGGCCGAGCTGCTGGCCGCGCTGGCGCCCGGCGACACCGTCACCGCCCGCCTCGACTGGGAGCGCCGCCACCGGCTGATGCGCTTCCACACCGCGAGCCACCTGCTGTGCCACCTCGTGCCGGTGCCGGTGAACGGCTGCTCGATCACGCCCGAGTACGCGCGCATCGACTTCCACATCACCGACCCGCTCGACAAGGAAACGCTCACCGCCGGCCTCGCGAAGCTGGTCGAAGCCGCCCATCCGCTGACCGTGGGCGCCATCAGCGACGCCGAGCTCGACGCCAACCCCGCGCTGGTCAAGAGCATGAGCGTGCAGCCGCCGCGCGGCACGGGCACGGTGCGCACCATCCGCATCGGCGGCACGGGCGAAGACGGCGGCGCGCCGTCGATCGACTTCCAGCCCTGCGGCGGCACGCATGTGGCCAACACCGCGGAAATCGGCGCCATGGTCGTCACCAAGATCGAGAAGAAGAGCGCGACCACCCGGCGCGTGGTCCTGGGTTGGCCCGCGGCCTCCGCGGCCTGAGCCCCGGAAAGACGCGGCCCCCAGGAACTTCGCCCCGCCCTCTGGCTCCGACTGACCGGCATGATCCTTTCGCGCATCTCTCTCGCTCCCTTTCTGATAGCTACCGCCGCAGCCTGCATGCCGGCTGCGGCCCAGCTGGCCCCGAAGACCGGGGCCGTGGTCACCACCCCCCATGTGCGCGCCGAACTGGTCGCCCATGCGCCCGAGGGCGTGGCGCCCGGCGCGCCGGTCTGGGTCGGGCTGCAGATCACCCACCAGCCCGAGTGGCACACCTACTGGAAGAACGCCGGCGATTCGGGTCTGCCGACGGAATTGAAGTGGACGCTGCCAGCGGGCGTCTCGACCGGCGAAATCGCCTGGCCGGTGCCCAAGAAGATCCCGGTCGGCACGCTCGCCAACTACGGCTACGAGAACACCGTGCTGCTGCCGGTGCCGCTCGAGGTCTCGACGCTCTACAAGCCCGACGTGGCGCTCACCGGCGGATCGCCGGCCATGGACATCAAGCTGCAGGCCTCCTGGCTGGTCTGCCGCAAGGAATGCATTCCTGAAGAGGGCGAGTTCACGCTCTCGTTGCCCACGCGCGGCTCGACCGCGCTGAACAAGGCGGCCTTCGACACCGCGCAGGCCGCGCAGCCGCAGCCGCTGGGCGCGCCCGGCACCATCGCCGTCGACGGCCAGCAGCTGAAGGTGCGCCTCGACGGCCTGCCCGCCGCGGTGCGCGGCAAGACGCTCGAGTTCTTCCCCGAAACGCCCGAGGTGATCCGCACCGCCGCCGTCTCCGGAAAGGACTGGACGCAGGCCTGGGACGGCGCGACCTGGACCGCCACGCTGCCTCTGGCCGACCAGCGCAGCGAAAGCCCCACCGTCATGCCGGTCGTGGTGGTGCTGGCCGAAGCCGATCGCCAGGCGGGCCAGCCCGTGGCATGGCGCGCCGAGGCGCCGGTGTCGGGCACCTGGCCCACCGCTGCGGCCGCGCCGCGCGCCGCCGAGGTGTCGCCAGCGCTGCAGGCAGCGCTGGCGGCCAATGCCGCGCAGGCGGCGGCCCCCGCTGCTGCCCAAGCCCAGCCCGCCGGCGCCTTCATGGTCGCCCTGCTCGGTGCGCTGCTCGGCGGCCTGCTGCTCAATCTCATGCCCTGCGTGTTCCCGATCCTCGCGATCAAGGTGCTGGGCTTCGCGCGGCAGGCGGGCAACGCCAGCGCGCACCGCAAGGCGGGCCTGGCCTACACGGGCGGCGTGATGCTGTCGTTCCTCGCACTGGGTGGCGCCATGCTCGCGCTGCGCGCGGCCGGCGCCCAGCTCGGCTGGGGTTTCCAGCTGCAGTCGCCCGCCGTGGTGGCGGCGCTGGCGGCGCTCTTCACCTTGCTCGGCCTGAACCTGGCCGGCGTGTTCGAGTTCGGTCGCGCGGCACCGTCGTCGGTGTGCAGCGCACAGGCCAAGCACCCGCTGGCCAACGACTTCCTTTCCGGCGTGCTGGCCGTGGTGATCGCCTCGCCCTGCACCGCGCCGTTCATGGGCGCCTCGCTGGGCTTTGCCATCGGCCTGCCGGCCACCCAGGCCCTGATGCTGTTCGCGGCGCTGGGCCTCGGCTTGGCACTGCCCTACCTCGTGGCGGGCTTTGTGCCGGCCGTGGCGCGCCTGCTGCCCAAGCCGGGCCCGTGGATGCACACGTTGCGCCGCCTGCTCGCCTTCCCGATGTTCGCGACCGTGGCCTGGCTGGTCTGGGTGCTGGGCCAGCAAAGCGGCATCGATGGCGCCGGCACGCTGCTCGCGCTGCTGGTGTGCCTGGCCGCGGTGGTCTGGGCGTTCACGCTGCGCGGACGCACGCGGCTCGTCATCGCCACCGTGATGATCGCCTTCACCGCCGTGCTGGCCGGCGCCATCGGCCGCAACATCGTGCAGGTGCCTGAACCGGCCAAGCTGGCCACAGCACCGAACGACGGCGAGCGCTGGCAGCCGTGGTCGGCCCAGCGCGTGAGCGACATGGCGACCGCGGGCCGCCCCGTCTTCATCGACTTCACCGCCGCCTGGTGCGTGACCTGCCAGTACAACAAGAAGAGCACGCTGGCCGACGCCGAGCTGCTCGCCGACTTCGACGCCAAGCAGGTCGCCATGCTGCGCGCCGACTGGACCCGCCGCGACCCCGCCATCACCGCCGCGCTCACCGCGCTGGGCCGCAGTGGCGTGCCCGTGTACGTGCTGCAGGCGCCGGGCAAGGCGCCCGTCGTGCTGACCGAAATCCTCAGCAAAGACGAGGTGCGCGCCGCGTTGGCAGCGCTTTGAGCGCCGATGCGGTGAATTGAAAAAAGATGACAACGCCGCTGTCATGGGTTGTCACACGCACTTGAAGAAACCGTTCTAAGCTGCAGTTGTTGTTTGGAATTTTGTTTTGGAGTTCAAGCTGGCCATGACGCTTTCGCCCACTGTCGACTCACGCTCCCTTCGTGCCGCACGCCAGGCACGCGCCGCCCTCAGCCGCGCCTCCCGCCGCGCCGTCGTGGCCGCCGCCGTGGCGCTGGGCGCCACCTTCCTCATGGGCACCAACGCCTTTGCCGCGCCCGCCGTGGGCCAGCAGGCGCCCGATTTCGTCGCCGTCGACACCAGCGGCGCCAAGCACAAGCTGTCCGACTTCGCGGGCAAGTTCGTGGTGCTCGAATGGACCAACCCCGGCTGCCCCTTCGTGCGCAAGCACTACGGCAGCGGCAACATGCCGGCCACGCAGAAAGCGGCCACCGACAAGGGCGTGGTCTGGCTCGCGATCAACTCCACCGAACGCGCCGCCAGCGACTACCTGAAGGCCGATGCGCTCGACGCCTGGATGAAGTCGCAAAAGGCCGCGCCCACCGCCGTGCTGATGGACGAAGACGGCGTGATCGGCCAGGTCTACGGCGCGCGCACCACGCCCCACATCTTCATCATCGATCCCAAGGGCATGCTGGTGTATGCCGGCGGCATCGACAGCATCGCCTCGGCGCGCGCCGACGACATCAAGACCGCCACCAACTACGTGAACCAGGCGCTGGGCGAAGTGCTCGGCGGAAAACCGGTGTCGACCGCGAGCACGCGGCCGTACGGGTGTTCGATCAAGTACAAGAGTTGAGCGGGCGGGCGCCTCGCGCGAGGTGACGCGCAGGCCTCTTCGTCTCGCGTCCTCGACGACACGGACACGCTGTGTCCAGGCCTGAAACGGGCACGCCCATGCCCGGCCCCTCCCGCTTCGAACCCGTCGGCCGGTTCGTTCGGGCAGAAGCCAAATCGCCGCAAAAAGCGCATCATCGTCACTGACGAACCCACGGTGCGGACTGTTCGCGAGGCGAGCATGACAAGAAGGTTCAAGACGCTTTTCTGGGTCGGCGCTGGGCTCGCCGTGGGGGGAACGCTTGCCGCGCTCGTGGCAAACGAGTTGAAGACCTCCCGGCTGCAATCGGCCCTGTGGCGCGACCTTGCCAGCGGTGCCAACTTCAGCGTCGACGCCGGTGCCAGCGATGCCATCCGCTTTCCCCGCAACGGCCCCTACGACGAACGGCTGGGCTATCACCAGCTTCCCGGCTACATCGACCGCCTGAAGCCACAGGGCTATGTCGTCACCCGCCAGGCCCGCATGTCGCCGCGGCTGATCGAACTGCAGGAACACGGGCTCTTTGCGCCCTACCGCGAGAAAAACCAGGCCGGCCTGACCGTGCGCGACTGCCGCCATGCGGCGCTGCTGCACACGCGTGTGCCCAAGCGCGCCTACGAGCGCTTCGAGGAGGTGCCGCCGCTGCTGGTGAGCGCCCTGCTGTTCGTCGAAGACCGCCATCTGCTGGATGCGCAGCCGCTGCAGCGCAACCCCGCCATCGATCCGGAACGCTTCGCGAAGGCAGCGCTCGAGCAGGCGCTGCGCGCGGTCGGCCTGGGCCAGTCGGCGACGGGTGGCAGCACGCTGGCCACCCAGCTCGAGAAGTACCGCCATTCGCCGCAAGGCCGCACCGGGTCGGTCGGCGAGAAGCTGCGCCAGATGGCATCGGCCTCGCTGCGCGCCTACCAGGACGGCGACGACACGCTGGTGCGGCGCCGCCAGATCGTCGTCGACTACCTCGACACCGTGCCGCTGGCCGCGCGCCCGGGCATGGGCGAGGTGCACGGCCTGGGCGATGGCCTGTGGGCCTGGTACGGACGCGACTTCGGCGAGGTCAACCGCCTGCTCGCCGACCACGCGGAAGAGGCCGCAGCGCCCACGGACGAAGCGCTCCGGCAGCAGGCCGAGGCCTTCAAGCAGGCGCTGTCGCTGATGATCGCGCAGCGCCGCCCGTCGCAGCATCTGCTCGGCGACGGCGCGGGTCTGGCCCGGCTGACCGACAGCTACCTGCGGCTGATGGCCGAGGCAGGCCTGATCACGCCCGCGCTGCGCGATGCGGCGCTGCCGCTGCCCTTGCACCTGCAGCCCCCGCTGCCGCCCACGCCCCGGCCCGACTTCGTGCAGCGCAAGGCCGCGAGTGCGCTGCGCACCCACATCGCCACGCTGCTCGACGTGCCGCGTGCCTACGACCTGGAGCGCCTCGACCTCGAGGCCGAAACCAGCCTGGACGGCGAAGCGCAGGCGCTCGTGGCACAGGTGCTGGCGGGCCTGCGGACGCCCGCCGCAGCGAAGGCGGCAGGGCTGTACGGCGCCCACCTGCTCGACCCGGGTGCCGACCCGAGCCCGCTGGTCTACAGCTTCACGCTGTTCGAGCGCAGCGCCGGGGCGAACCTGCTGCGCGTTCAGGCCGACAACATCGACCAGCCCTTCGACGTGAACCAGGGCGCGCGGCTGGACCTCGGCTCGACGGCCAAGCTGCGCACGCTGGTGAGCTACCTCGAGCTCGTGGCCGAGCTGCACGCGGGCTGGGTCGACCTGAGCCCCGCCCAGTTGTCGGCGCTGGCGCCGAACCCGCGCGATCCGCTGGGCGCCTGGGCTCGGCAATACCTGCTGCGAGCCAAGGACCGCAGCCTTGCGCCGATGCTCGAGGCGGCCATGGAGCGCAAGTACTCGGCGAACCCCGGCGAGTCCTTTTTCACCGGTGGCGGCCTGCACCAGTTCGAAAACTTCGAGCGCTCGCGCAACAGCAGTTCGATGACAGTGCGGGAGGGCTTCAAGCATTCGGTCAACCTCGTGTTCATCCGCCTGATGCGCGACCTGGTGCGCCACCGCATGTTCGGCGGCGCGTCGGATGTCGAGCGCCTTTTGAAGGACCCTGCCGACCCGCGCCGGCGCGAAATGCTCGCGCGCTTTGCCGACCGCGAAGGCTCGGCCTTCCTCATCCGCTTTCATCGCAAGTACCAGCGCCTGTCGGCCGCGGAGGCCGAAGCGCTGCTGCTGCGCGGCCTGAGGCCGTCGGCGCCGCGCCTGGCGAGCGTGCTGTTCACCATCGAGCCCGAGGCCAGCGATGCGCGACTCGACGCGCTTCTGGTGCAGCGGCTGGGCCGCGGCGCCGACTCACCGCGCGCACTGGGGGCGCTGCGCAGCACCTACGCCAACCTGTCGCTGGCCGATCGCGGCTACGTCGCGCGCGTGCATCCGCTGGAGCTCTGGCTGGTCGGCTTCCTGCGGACGCACCCCGGCGCCTCGCTGACCGAGGTGCTGGATGCCAGTGCGAGCGAACGCCAGGAGGTCTACGCCTGGCTCTTCAAGACGCGCCACAAGGGCGCGCAGGACAAGCGCGTGCGCGAGCTGATCGAGCTCGATGCCTTCGCGCAGATTCATCGTTCGTGGCAGCGCGTGGGCTACCCCTTCGCATCGCTGACGCCGTCGTATGCGAGCGCGATCGGCGCATCGGGCGACCGGCCGGCCGCGCTGGCGGAGCTGATGGGCATCATCGCGAACGACGGCGTGCGGCTGCCCACGCAGCGGGTCGGTGCGCTGCACTTCGGGCGCGACACGCCCTACGAGACACGGCTGGAGCCGCACAACGCGAGCGCCGAAAGGGTGCTACCCACCGAGGTGACTGCGACGCTGCAGCGCGCGCTGGTCGGGGTGGTGAACGATGGCACGGCGCGGCGCTTGAAGGGCGCACTCACGGACGAGAACGGCCGGGCCCTCGAGATCGGCGGCAAGACCGGCACCGGCGACCATCGCTACGAGCAAACCGGCCGCGGCGGACGGGTGATCTCGCAGCGCAAGATCGACCGCTCGGCCACCTTCGTGTTCATGATCGGCGACCGCTATTTCGGCACCATCATGGCCTACGTGCACGAGCCCTATGCGGCTCGCTACCGGTTCACGAGCGCACTGCCGACCCAGCTGCTGAAGTCGCTGGGGCCGCAGCTGCTGCCCGTGCTCCAGCGCAGCGGGTGCGGGGGAGATTGACAGGGCGCATTGACAGCTACCTGACTCCCCTCGTCAGGTCCCGGTCGGGAACCCCGACCTACCCTTGGGCCCACAACATCGCCCCAGGGGACACACCATGACTTCCGCGCCTGCCCACGCGCAGACCTCCTCGAAATTCGCCACCGTCCTGCGCGTGACCGGCGGCAACTTCATGGAGATGTTCGACTTCTTCCTGTTCGGCTTCTACGCCACGCAGATCTCGAAGGCCTTCTTCCCCGCGGGCAACGAGTTCGCGTCGCTGATGCTGACCTTCATGACCTTCGGCGCGGGCTTCCTGATGCGACCGCTGGGTGCCATTTTTCTCGGCGCGTACGTCGACCGCGTCGGCCGCCGCCAGGGTTTGATCGTCACGCTCGCGCTGATGGCCGTCGGCACCTTGCTGATCGCCTGCGTGCCCAGCTACGCGACCATCGGCGTCATCGCGCCGCTGCTGGTGCTGGTCGGCCGGCTGCTGCAGGGCTTCTCGGCCGGCGTGGAACTGGGCGGCGTGTCGGTGTACCTGTCGGAGATGGCCACGCCGGGCCGCAAGGGCTTCTACGTGAGCTGGCAGTCGGCCAGCCAGCAGGTGGCGATCGTTGTTGCGGCCGCGCTCGGCTACTGGCTCAACGTGACCTTCACGTCGCAAGAGATCGGCGACTTCTACTGGCGCGTGCCCTTCTTCGTCGGCTGCCTGATCGTGCCCGTGCTGTTCATCATTCGCCGCTCGCTGCAGGAGACCGAGGAGTTCATGGCGCGCAAGCACCGCCCCGACGCGCGCGAAATCTTCCGCTCGATGGTCGCCAACTGGGGCCTCGTCGTCGCCGGGATGATGCTGGTGTCGATGACCACTGTGTCGTTCTACCTGATCACCGTCTACACGCCCACCTTCGGCAAGGCCGTGCTGCACCTGAGCACCACCGACGCGCTCGTCGTCACGCTGTGCGTGGCCATCTCGAACTTCATCTGGCTGCCGATCATGGGCTCGCTGTCGGACCGCGTGGGGCGCAAGCCGCTGCTCGTTCTGTTCACCGTGCTGACCATCCTCACGGCCTACCCGTCGCTCAAGTGGCTGGTCGGTGCGCCGAGCTTCGCGCGCATGCTCGAGGTGGAGCTGTGGCTGTCGTTCCTGTACGCCAGTTACAACGGCGCGATGGTGGTGGCGCTGACCGAGGTGATGCCGGTCAGCGTGCGCACAGCCGGCTTTTCGCTGGCCTACAGCCTTGCCACGGCCCTGTTCGGTGGTTTCACGCCGGCCATTGCCACGGGCCTGATCGAGATGACGGGCGACAAGGGCGCACCCGGCCTGTGGATGACGGCCGCCGCGGCCTGCGGGCTGATCGCGACGCTCGTGCTGTACCGCCGCGACGTCGACCCGGCCGACGCGGGCCGCGTGCCGGCCGTCTGAACCGCAAGCATTGACCCTGCGCGCACCGGCCGTTGACCGGGAGCGCACCGCCCGATTGTCCCGGGTGGAAGTACCGATGATTGTGAACATCGTTCTGCCTATCCTGCAGAAGCGCTTCCGGCGCCCCCAGGGAACCACGGCATGAACGCACACCACTTCAGCACCCGGCTCGAACATCCGGCCGACCGGCAGGCCTGCTGGGGCCGCATCAACGAGTCGTACTTCGGCGCGCTGCGCGTGCAGTGCCTCGACCCGGGCCCCTTCGACGCGCGCCTGGACGCCTACGAGCTCGGGCCGCTGGGCATGTTCATGATCGAGGCGCCCTCGCACCGCGTGGCGCGGCCCGACACGCACCGCGAGATCGCGCTCGACGAGCACTACAAGCTGGTGCTGCAGCTCGAAGGCCATGGTCACATCTCGCAGCGCGACCGCGAGTTCCACCTGCACCCGGGCGACTGGAGCCTGTACGACCCGCGCGTGCCTTACGCCATCACCAACCCCGAGCGCTCGCGCCTGCTGGCCATCACGATCCCGCGCCAGCAGTTCAAGGGCATGAAGATGCCCGACCTGCACACCTGCGAGGCCCACACGCCCGCCATGCAGGGGCTCTACGCGGTGCTCGGCTCGTTCCTCACCTCGCTGGCCGACCAGCTGCCCTCGCTGCCCAACGCCGTCGGCCGCTCGGTCAGCGACACCGTGCTGGGCCTGCTGGCTTCCACGCTCGCCACGCACGCCGACGAACAGTTCGGCGCGCAGCCGCTGCCGGGCGTGCTAAAGGCGCGCGTGAAGCAGTTCGTGCATGCGCACCTGGCCGACCCGGCCTTGTCGCTCGACCTCATCGCGCAGCAACTGCGCTGCTCCAAGCGCTACCTGCACCGCGTGTTCGAAGACGAAGACCAGACGCTCGACCGCTTCATCTGGCAGATGCGTCTGGAGCGTTGCAGCGAAGCGCTGCGCCACGCCGCGGGCGGCCGCACCTCGGTGTCGGAAATCGCCTTTGCCTGGGGCTTCAACAGCAGCGCGCATTTCTGCCGCGTGTTCAAGACGCAGTACGGCGTGTCGCCGCGCGAGTTCCAAAGGCGCGAGGCGCAGCGGGTGGCGTCGCCGGCGCTGGCGCACTGAGCGCCAAGCGGAGAAAGGCGGCGGTTCAGGCCGCCGCGAGATAGCTGCTGTGCAGGATCTCGGGCCGGCTGCGCAGCTCTTCCGACGAGCCCGCAAACGCCATGCGCCCCCGCTCCAGCACATAGGCGCGGCTCGACACGGCCAGCGCCACGGTCGTGAACTGCTCGATCAGCAGCACGCCCACGCCCTCGCGCGCGACCTGCTGCACCACCTCGACCAACCGCTTCACCACAGCCGGCGCGAGCCCCAGCGAGAGTTCGTCGATCGCGAGGTAGCGCGGCTTGCCGATGAGGGCCTGCGCGATGCAGACCATCTGCTTCTGCCCACCTGACAGCGAACGCGCAGGCAGCGCGAGCTTCACGCGCAGCTCGGGGAACACGCCGAGCATCCGCTCGACCGCATCGGCCACGCTGGCCGCAGGCAATGCAGTGGCGGCCGCGCGCAGGTTGTCGAGCACCGATAGCTCACCTAGAACGCGATGCCCTTCTGGCACCACTGCCACACCCAGCGCACGCACGCGCTCGGGTCGCTGGCCGTGGAGCGAACGGCCCTCGACCTCGATGCGCCCGCCCGTGATCGGCAGCACGCCGCCGATGGCCATCACGGTGCTCGACTTGCCCGCGCCGTTGGCACCCAGCAGCGCCGTCACCTCGCCGGGCGGCACCTGCAGGTCGATGCCGTGCAGCACGGCCTTGCCGCCGCGCTGCAGGCGCAGATCGTTCACGCTCAGCATGGGGTTCTCACTCCGTTCCCAGGTAGGCCTTGCGCACGGCCGGATCGTCAAGCACCTCGCGCGTCGGGCCGAGCGCGAGGCGGCGGCCGAAGTCGAGCACCAGGGTCTGTGTGCAGGTCGCGGCGATCAGGTCGACATCGTGGTCGATCAGCAGCACCTGCGCACCGCAGAACGCATGCACCGAGCCGATCGTGCGGCGCAGCACGCCGGCCTCCTGCTCGGTGAGGCCGGCGCCGGGCTCGTCGAGCAGCAGCAGCTTGGGCGCACCGACGAGCGACTTCGCGAGCTCGAGCATGCGGCGCTGGAACAGATTGAGGCGATGGCCCATGAGGGTCGCCACGTCGAGCAGGCCCGTGTGCGACAGCGCACGCGCCACCTGCGACGTGGCCTCGCCGCGCGCGTGCGGCACATGGTCGAGCAAGGCTCGCACGTTGTCCCACACGCTGAGGTCTTCCACCACCTGCTCGGTCTGGAACGAGCGGCGCAGGCCGAAGCGCACGCGCGCGATGGGCTTCAATCCCAGCAGGTCGGCGCCGTCCACCGCCACGCGGCCGGCGCTCGGCGACACGAGGCCGCTGAGCACATTGACCAGCGTGGTCTTGCCCGCACCGTTCGGCCCGATGAGCCCGCACACGGGCGCATCGAGCTGGGCCGTGAGCGCATCGATGGCCTTGACGCCGCCGAAGGCGACGGTGAGATCGTCGATGCAGATCATGGCGCGACGTCCTTGTCCTTCGGCGAAGCGAAGCGCTTGCGCACCGCCTCGAACGCGCCCATCAGTTGCCCGGCGATGCCGCTCGGCGCGGTGATGAGCGCATGCAGCAGCGCCACGCCGAAGAAGATCATCGCGAGGTAGCCGTTGACGCCGAAGTCGGTCAGCAGCGCCGGCACCGCGCGCAGCAGCAAGCCTGCGATGAGCGCGCCGGCCCAGTGGTACACGCCACCCACCACCGTGAGCGCGAACAGCATCACCGATTCGCCGGCCGTGAAGGCGCGCCCGTCGAGCTGCCCCACGCCGCCCGCGAGCAGCGCGCCGGCCACGCCCGCGCAGAAGCCCGCAAGCCCGAAGGCCCAGGTCTGGTAGCGCAGGATGTTCACGCCGGCCGCCACGGCCGCCGCCTCGCCGCGCCTTATCAGCGCCCACGAGCGGCCTGCACGCGTGCGCCGGTGTAGCTCGATCAGCGCCAGCACCGCGGCCAGCCACACGGCCACGTAGCGGAAGTACGCTGCATCCGAGAGCGCCAGCGCGGGGCGCGGCATCATCAGCCGCTCGCTGCCGAACACGCGACCCAGCCAGCCCGCGCCGCCGTCGGGAAAGCCCGTCACGTTGATGACCACCTGAAAGCCGCCCGCCATCATCATCGTGACGAGCGCCAGGTACAGCCCCTTGAGCCGAAGCGCCGGCAGGCCCGCGAGCATGCCGACGGCGCACGACAGCAACCCGCCTGCGAGCACCGACAGCTCGAAGGGCCAGCCCAGCCCATGCCCCGCGCGCAATGCGACCCAGCCGCCCGCGCCGAGCAGCGCGTACTGGCACAGCGACACCAGCCCGAGCTGCCCGTAGAGCAGCGCCACGCCGGCCGCCGCGACCGACAGCGCGAGCGACGAGGTCAACGTCTTGATCCAGTACGCGTTCGCGAACCACGGCACGACCCAGCCGATCAGCAGCACGCAGACCACCATCAAGAGGAGCGAGCGGCGGGCGCGGCGCGCGGCCTGCGCGAGCGCGGCGGGTGCTGCGTCGGGCGCGGCCACTGCGCCTTCGAGAATCGATGCGTTCATGCCGAGCGCGTCCCCGCGCGGTAGAGGACGATCATGGCCAGCGCGATCAGGAACGGCGTGGCCGTGCGAAAGGCCGTGAAGCCCGGCACCGTGATTGCCAGTGCCTCCAGCACGCCGATCGCGATGCCACCCGCCACGGTCGCCGGCAACGAATGCAGCCGGCCGATGATGGCGGCGGCGAACGCCGGAATCACGAGAAAGGTCAGCAACGTGGCCTGCAGCCGCACGATGTTCGCAAGCAGCAGCCCGCACACGCCCGCGAAGGCGCCGCTCAGGATCCACGCCACGGTGTCGACGCCGAGCACGCGGATGCCGAGCAGCGCGCTCAGGTCGCGGTCGTTGGCCAGCGCGCGCATCTTCAAACCCACGCGCGTCTTCGACAGCAGCAGGCCGACGCCGCCCATCATCAACACCGCGAGCGCGAGACCGAGTGCGCGCGTGTGCGTGAGCCGCACCTCGACCTCGCCCAGCACGAATTCGAGCGCGCCGCCGTCGGTCGGCAGCACGAGGCGACGCGGCTGCTCGCCCCAGGTCCATTCGGTGAAGCCCACCACCACGAGCGCGAAGCCCAAGGTGGCGATGCTGCGGATGGTCGGGTCGCGGTGCGACAGGCGCGGTGCCAGCAGGCGCCCGTAGGCCAGCGACAGCAGCATCGACGCGGCGATGGCCGCGCACCACGCCAGGCCCTGCGGCCAGTCGGCTTCGAGCAGCGTCCAGGCCACGTAAGCGCCCAGCGCGCCGATGGCCCCGAAGGCGAAGTTCAGCACGCCCGACGAGCGATAGAGCACCACCAGCCCCACGCCCGAGAGCGCGTAGACCGCGCCCAGGCCCAGGCCCGAGATGACGAAAGGCAGGTAGTCCTCCATGGCCCGGCGCGCTTACTTGAGGCCCATCTTCTGCTCGTCGGCGCGGATGTCGACCAGCTCCGGGTCGTCCGCCGTGAGGCAGCCGCCGGGTGCAAAGCGCCAGCCGTTGCCGTCGGGGCTGGCCATGGGGCCGCTGTTGTTCGCGTTGTGGCGGTTGCCGCTGCCCACGTAGAAGGGCTTGCACAGGATGTCGCTGCGGAAGTCGCTCACCTTGCGCAGCGCGTCGGTCACGCTGGCGCGGTCTATCTTCTTCGGGTCCATCTTCAGCATCGCCTGCGTGACGAGCCGCGCGGCCAGGTAGCCGGCCTGCGAGAAGGTGTCGCGCGGGTCGCTCTTGGCACCGTGCTTGTCCATCACGGCGAGCCAATTCTTGTTGTCGGGGCCGGCCGATTCGAGCGGGTTGAATTCGAGGTTGACGTCGAAGTTGCCCTTCCAGTACGGCCCGATGGCCTTGGGCACGTCGGCGTTGTAGGCCGGTGCGGCCGACACGAAGTGGATCTTCTTGCCCAGGTTCTGCTGCTCGGCCGCGGCCAGCATCGGCACGAGGATGCCCTTGGGCACGTTCATGATGATGACGTCAGGCTTCTTCGCGGCGGCCTGCAGCATCGTCGAGGTGGCGTCGGCCGAGCCGGGGTCAATGGTGAGGGTCTCGACCGTCACGCCGTTCTTCTTGCCCCATTCCTTCGGCCCTTCGCAGGCCCAGTTGCCCAGGCTCGGGATGTTCGGAATGATGCAGACCATCTTCCTGGCCTTGTACTTCTGCGCGGCGTACATCGCGGCGATGGTGGCCGACACGCGCGGCCCCGCGTTCACCGGCACGTAGTTGCGCGCGTTGAAGCACTCGCGCGGCACGCCGGTGCCGGCGATGACCATCACGCCCTCGTCGGCGTACATCTTGGCGTTGGCGCCGCACTCCACGAAGCTGGTGCTGCCCGCGAGCGCGACCACCTTGCGGTCCTTCACGAGCTTGGAGGCGACCTGCGCCGCCGTCTCGGGGTTCCACTGGTCGTCGAGCACGAGGTAGTCGACCGGGCGGCCGTTGATGCCGCCGTTGGCGTTGACGCACTTGAAGTACGCGGCCGCCGCCTGGCCCGAGGCGCTGAAGTCGTCGGGGCCGGTCTTGCCGACCACAGCGCCGATGGGAATGGGCTCGCCCGTGGCGGGCTTGCCGGTGTTGAGGCCGCAGTCGGGGCTGGCTTGCGCCCAGGCGCCGCTGAAACCGGCAAGGCCCAGCGCGCCGGCAACGGCCGACAGCGCGATTCGTCTTTTGCTTTGCATGAGGTGTCTCCTTCTTTCTTGGTGATCGAAACCGGGGCGGGGCTACACCGCCATGCACACGCTCTTGAGTTCGGTGAAGCTCTCCACCGCCGCGCGCCCCAGGTCGCGCCCGCTGCCCGACTGCTTCACGCCGCCCAGCGGCAGCGCGTTGTCGAGCACGTTGTGCGCGTTGACCCAGACCACGCCCGCCTGCAGGCGCGGCACGATGCGGTGCACAGCCGAGAGGTCGTTCGACCAGACGCTGGCGGCCAGGCCGTAGGCGCTGTCGTTGGCCAGGCGCACCGCGTCGTCGACATCGTCGAAAGGCACCACGGTCGCGACCGGCCCGAACACTTCTTCGCGCGCGATGCGCATCGACGGCTGCGCATCGACGAACACGGTGGGCTGCACGAAGCAGCCGCCGTCGAACGCCAGGCGCCCGCCCGTGACCAGCGTCGCGCCCTCGGCCACCGCGCCGTCGATGTGCGCCATCACGCGCGTCAGGTGGCGCTTGGACACGAGCGGCCCGAACTGCGCCTTCGGGTCGAAGCCTGAGCCGATGTGCAGGCCTTCGGCCGCTTGCGCGAGCCGGCGCACCACCTCGTCGAACAGGCTGCGCTGCACGTACACGCGAGAGCCGGCTGTGCACACCTGGCCCTGGTGAAAGAAGATGCCGTTGGCCGCGCCCTGCGCCGCCGCCACGGGGTCGGCATCGCCGAGCACGATGAGCGGCGACTTGCCGCCCAGCTCCAGCGTGAAGCGCGCCATGTTGTCGACAGCCGCGTGGCCGATGTGCCGGCCCACCGCCGTCGATCCGGTGAAGCTGATCTTGCGGATGTCCGGGTGCGCGGCCAGCGCCGCACCGGCCGTGGCGCCGCGCCCGCACACCACGTTGAGCGCGCCCGGCGGAAAGCCCGCCTCCAGCGCCAGCTCGGCCAGCCGCAGCGCGGTGAGCGGTGTTTCTTCCGAGGGCTTGAGCACCACGGTGCAGCCGGCCGCGAGCGCGGGCGCCACCTTCCACAGCGCGATGGCGAGCGGAAAGTTCCACGGCACGATGGCCGCGACCACGCCCACCGGCTCACGCCGCGTGTACGTGACCCACTGCGCACCGGGAATGCCGATGGAGTTGTCGAGCGTCTGGCCTTCGAGCTTGGTGGCCCAGCCCGCCATGTAGCGCACGAACTCCGCGCCTGCGCCCACATCGACCATGCGTGCGATGCCGCGCAGCTTGCCGCTTTGCAGCGTCTCGAGCGCGCTGAGTTCGTCGGCGTGCGATTCGATGAGCGTCGAGAGCGTGTACAGCATGCGCTCGCGGTCGGCCGGTCGCAGCGACTTCCACGCGGCGCTCTCGAAGGTGCGGCGCGCGCCGGCGACGGCCGCATGCACGTCGTCCGCGCCGCTGTCGGGCGCCTCGGCCACGGTCATCTCGGTGGCCGGATCGACGACCGGCAGGTACTGCCCGTTGCGGGGCACGACCTCGTGGCCGTCGATGTGGTTGCCGCGGCGGCGCTGCGCCTGCAGGCCCACCTGGCCGAGGTGTTCGATCGACAGGTCGCGCAGATTCATGGGCGGGCTCCGGGAAGGGATGCGAGGGATGCGAAAGAAAGAGGCGTCACGGCTGCATGGCGCGCGCCACGAGCAGCGTGTCGGTGAACTGCTCGAAGCGCCGAACCTGGCCGCCCTGCACCTGCCACACATGCGTGACGCGGGCCTGCATCGGCTTTCCGGTGGTGCGGTGGCGCGCGTGGTAGTCGCCGATGCCGACCACGGTGTCGCCGCCATCGACCAGCCGCTCGAGCACGAAGCGGTAGCCCTCCCATTCGGCGCCGAGCACCTGGAAGACCTTCTCGACCACCTGCGCGGGGCCGACGTGCGTGCCGGCGCACGGAAAGCCAGCCATCTCGGTCCACTGCACGTCGTTGGCCACGTCGGCGAACATCGCGGCGAGGTCGTGGCGGTCGGAGGCGGCGTAGTGGTCGGCCACGATCTGGTAAGGGGTGCGCATGACAAAAGCTCCTGGAAACGGTGAAGTCAGACGGGCCCGAACTCGGGCGGGTAGAAGGTCTGCGAGGCCTTGCGCATGAAGGCACCGGCGGGGTTGTTGGCGATCTCGCCGGCACCGGTGACGCCGAGGAACTTGCCGGTCGAGCGGCCGTTCGCAAAGTCGAAGAAGAACACCGACGCGACCGGAATCAGGAACTCGCGGAAGGTGAAGACGTACTGGTCGTCGTCGAACTTCCAGTAGCTCGCCAGGTCGACGTCGCCGTGGCCGCGCTGCACGCCCACGAGGCACTGCCACGCATAGCGTTCGGCGCTCAGGTAGGTGTGCTCGTAGGTGTGGTTCGGGCTGTAGGTCTGCCAGGTGCGCAGGCCGATGAGGTCGCGCGTGGCGTGCGGCACGCTGCCGGTGGCGATGCCGCCTTCGAGCGTGCCGGGCCAGAAGTCCTGCGGCACGCGCGGCTGGCCCGCGGCCTCGTCGGCGCCGACGATGCGGCAGCGAATCGCGAGCACGCGGCGCGTGCGTGTGTTGACGACAACGGTCAGCGCCTCGGTCGGTCGGCTGGCCTGCGTGATGTCGAGGAAGAAGGTGTCGGGCGCGACCTCGATGGCTTCGTACCAGTCGCCGGTGCCTTGGCCGCCGCGTGCGCCGTCTTCGTGCCAGTCGAGCGTGTGCTGCGCGCGCGGCTGCAGCGTGAGTTTGAAGTCGGGCAGTGCGAGCGCCAGCGTCTGGCCGGCGAGCGCGTCGGTGGCGGGCAGGCGGTTGGTGGCAATGCCTGCGGCGAAGTCGTCGTAGTTTTTCCAGTCCGCGGGTTTCGCGACTGCAGTGTGGTTACTCATGGCGTGTTCCTCAAGCGTCGTGCGCGAAGGCGATGGTGGGCAGGTCGACCGCGGACGCGCCGCCATCGACCATCAGCGAACTGCCGCTAACCATCGCGGCCAGCGGCGAAGCAAGGAACAGCACGGCGTTCGCCACGTCGTCCGGGCGCGCGGCGCGGCCCATGGGCACGTCGCGCGTGACGAGGTCGTAGGCCGCGTCGGTGTTCGGCAGGCGGTGCTTGTCGACAAGCACCTGCATCTGTTCGTCGGCCATCTCGGTGCGCACCCAGCCGGGGCACACGGCGTTCACGCGCACGCCCTTCTGGCCGTAGTCGCGTGCCAGCGAACGCACGAGGCCGATGAGCGCGTGCTTCATGGTCACGTAGCCGACCACGCCCGGCCCCGCGAAGTGGCCCGCGAGCGACGAGAGCACGACGATGTTGCCGCGCCGTGCAATGAGCTCGGGCAGCAGCTCGCGTGCGCAGACGAAGGCGGTGTCGAGGTTCAGGCGCGTGGACAGCGCCCATGAAGCGTCGTCGGTCGCGAGCGCGTCGCCCACGCCGTGGCCGCCTGCATTGGCGACCAGCACGTCGACGCCGCCGAAGCGTTCGCGCGCAGCAGCCAGGGCGCGCTGCACATCGGCAGTGTTCGCCGCATCGCCCGCCACCGCGAGCCCGCCGAGCTTGGACGCCACCACTTCGAGCTGCGCGAGGCGGCGCCCCATCAGCACCACGCGACCGCCCGCGGCGACGAACTGCGCGGCCACCGCCGCACCGATGCCGGTGCCGCCGCCGGTGATGAAGGCGACCTTGCCGGCCATGGAATCTGTAGCACTCATTTGCTCTGTCTCCTTGTTGAAAAGGACTCTAGGTTTCGGCGCGCTTTGGCGATTGACCGAACGTGCAATCTCAGTTGCCTGACAGCGCGAAGTCCGCGCAGCGCTCGGCCAGCATCACGGTCGGCGCGTTGGTGTTGCCGCTGACCAGTGAAGGCATCACCGAGGCATCGCACACGCGCAGCTTCGCGACGCCGTGCACGCGCATGTGCGCATCGACCACGGCCATGCCGTCGCTGCCCATGCGGCAGGTGCCGCTCGGGTGGTAGACGGTCTTGGCGCGCTCGCGCACGTAGGCCTCGATGGCGTCGTCGGTCATGTCGTCGGCCGCGGAGGGCGCGAGCTCTTCGGACACCACCTCGCGCAGCGCCGGCGCGCGCAGGATGCGGCGCGCCAGCTTCACGCCGCGCACCAGCGTGTCGACGTCGGCCTGCGCCTGCAGGTAGCCGCCGTCGAACAGGATCGGCGCCATCGGGTCGGCGCTGCGCAGCGCCACGCGGCCGCGCGACTTCGGGCGCAAAAAGCAGGGGTTGATCGACAGGCCGTGGCCGGCCAGCGGCGCGCGGTCGACATCGCCCACGAGCACGGGCAGCACATGGAACTGCAGGTCGGGCCGGCCCTCGCCGGTGGTGTCGACGAAACCGCCGCTCTCGACCACGTTCGACGTGAGCAGGCCGGAGCCGAAGCACATCCATTGCAGGCCGTGCTTCAACGCCGCCAGGCCGCGGTCGTTGCCCAGCAGGCTCACGGGCTCGCGCGTGCGACCGTAGACCGACACCTCGAGGTGGTCCTGGAAGTTCTCGCCCACGCCGGGCAGGTCTTTCACCACCGGCAGGCCGAGCGCCTGCAGCTGCGCGCCGGGGCCGATGCCCGACAGCAGCAACAGCTTGGGCGAGGCGAGCGCGCCGGCCGAGAGGATCACTTCGTCGCGCGCGGTGGCCACCACTTCTTCGCCGCTGCCGTTGCGACCCGTGCGGTAGACGACGCCGGTCGCCGCGCCGTCCTGCATCAGCACGCGCAGCACGTGCGCGCCCGTCACCACGGTGAGCTTGGGGTCGTCGCGCACGGCCGCGAGGTAGGTGGCGGCGGTGCTGGCGCGCCGGCCTTCGAAGGTGGTGGTCTGGTAGAAGCCGACGCCGGCCTGGCCGGCGCCGTTGAAGTCGTCGTTGTAGGCCAGCCCGCTCTGCTGCGCGGCGCGCAGGAAGGCCAGGCTCAGCGGATGGCGAAAGCGCGTGTCGCTCACCTTCAGCGGCCCGTTGGTGCCGTGCAGCTCGCAGGCGAAGCGCCCGTTGCCCTCGGCCTTGCGGAACCACGGCAGCACGTCGCGCCAGCCCCAGCCTTCACAGCCCTGCGCCTCCCAGCCGTCGTAGTCGGCCGGCGTGCCGCGCACGTAGACCATGGCGTTGACCGAACTGCCGCCGCCCAGCGTGCGGCCCTGCGGCACGACCATCTTGCGGCCGGCCGCGGCGGGCTGCGGCTCGCTCTCGTAGGCCCAGGTGCGCTCGGTGCCGATCACGCGCACGAAGGTGGCGGGCATGTGGATGAAGCGGTCGTCGTCGGGCGGACCCGCCTCCAGCAACAGCACGCGGCGCCCGGCACGCACCAGCCGGTGCGCCAGCACGCAGCCGGCCGAGCCGGCGCCCACCACCACCACATCGAAAACCTGCTGCTGCGCCATGTCCGTTCCAGACCGAAGTTGTTGTCGGGAACGGATGCTCGCGGCTCGCGCGCGCCGTGGCGCATCGGGGCGGGTTGATGCAACGCAAAGTGCGCTGTCGGTCAACTGACGGCGAATGCAAAGGGCCCTGCGACAATCGGGCCATGCCTTTCGCCCCTTTGCAAAACGACACCTTCCTGCGGGCCTGCTGGCGCCAGGCCACCGATCACACGCCCGTCTGGCTCATGCGCCAGGCCGGCCGCTACCTCCCTGAATACGTTGCCACGCGCGCCAAGGCCGGCAGCTTCATGGGGCTGGCCACCAACACCGACTACGCCACCGAGGTCACGCTGCAGCCGCTGGCGCGCTACCCGCTCGACGCGGCCATCCTGTTCTCGGACATCCTCACGGTGCCCGACGCGATGGGCCTGGGCCTGTCGTTCGAGGCCGGCGAAGGCCCGCGCTTTGCACGCCCGGTGCGCGACGAAGCGGCCGTGGCCGCGCTTGAAGTGCCCGACTTGGACAAGCTGCGCTACGTGTTCGACGCCGTGGGCTCGATCCGCAAGGCGCTCAACGGCCGGGTGCCGCTGATCGGTTTCTCGGGCAGCCCGTGGACGCTGGCCTGCTACATGGTCGAAGGCGCGGGTTCGAGCGACTACCGCCTCGTCAAAAGCATGCTGTACGGCCGCCCCGACCTGATGCACCGCATCCTCGCGATCAATGCCGACTCGGTGGCCGCGTACCTCAACGCGCAGATCGACGCCGGCGCACAGGCCGTGATGATCTTCGACAGCTGGGGCGGCGTGCTCGCCGACGGCGCGTTCCACGAATTCAGCCTGGCCTACACCGCCCGCGTGCTCGCCGGCCTGAAGCGCAACGGCCCCGACGGGCAGCCAGTGCCGCGCCTCGTCTTCACCAAGGGCGGCGGCCTGTGGCTGGGCGCCATGCGTGCGCTCGACTGCGAAGTGCTCGGCGTCGACTGGACCGTGAACCTCGCCGCCGCGCGCCGCTTGGTGGCCGAAGGTGCCGAGGACAAGGCCAAGGCGATCCAGGGCAACATCGATCCGAACGTGCTGTTCGCCCCGCCCGCGGCCATCGAAGCCGAGGTCGGCAAGGTGCTGCAGGCCTTCGGCAAGCCCCACACCGACCGCACCACGGCGGGCCCGACGCACATCTTCAACCTGGGCCACGGCATCAGCCAGTTCACGCCGCCCGACCACGTGTCGGCGCTGGTTCAGGCGGTGCACGACCAGTCGCGCGCACTGCGCGCCTGACGTTGACAACTGTAATCTGCCGACCGTTCGGTTGGCAGACTCAGCGCCCCCTAAAAGCCAGTCGGCCGGCGTTTGTCAAGCCCTAAAACGGCCCCGGACGCCCGACTTATGCACAAAACGCGTGTTGCACTGCGCAAGATTATCTGAGGGGGCATTGGTTCTGCTCCTAAACCAATAGCGACGCTAAGTGGTTGATTTATATAGGTTTTGATTTTTGCTTTTTTTACAGGCATTCCAGCGGAAGCCTTGAAAATCAAGGCTTCGGCGGCCATCCAGCCGTCTTGTCAACAAAGTTATCCACAGAAACTCTGGATGACCGCCAAAGCGCTGTGAAATCAACAACTTAAGCGGTCTTGCTCCAAAACGCATTAACAAACCTTGCCAAAAAGGACGCCCAGCCCCTCCGCCGAATCGCCGCCCGCAGACGGCGCGCCACCGGTCACATCCACCCCAAACGTGTCCTGCCCCTGGCGACTCGACATCGCGGTGCAGACGCCCGCGCATGCCGCGCTCGGTGACCTGCTGAGCTACGCCGGCGCCGAGCCGCTGGTGCCGGGCACGCTGGTGCGGGTGCCGCTGGGCAAGCGCGAAGTGCTGGGCGTGGTCTGGAACGAGCCGACCTCGATGGCAGGCGCCGAGCCCGACACGGCGCTCAAACCCGTCGGCGCCGCGCTCGACGCGCTGGCGCCGCTGGGCGAGGCCTGGCGCGACCTCGTGGCGTTTGCCGGCCGCTACTACCAGCGCTCGATCGGCGAGATCGCGCTGGCCGCCCTGCCGCCGCAACTGCGCGACCTGAGCACGACGCAGCTGGCGCGCCGCCTCAAGCGCAAGACCACGGCAGGACCGGTGGCCGAGACGGCCGAGTCCGCGAACCTGATCGCACTGAGCGAAGAGCAGGCGGCCGCGCTGGCCCGCATCGAGGCCGAGAGCGGCACCTTCCTGCTGGTCGGCAGCACGGGCAGCGGCAAGACCGAGGTCTACCTGCGCTGCGTGGCCGACCTGCTGGCGCGCGACCCCGAGGCGCAGGCGCTGGTGATGGTGCCCGAGATCAACCTCACGCCGCAGCTCGAAGCCCGCTTCAAGGCCCGCTTCGGCGACGAGGCCGTGGTGTCGCTGCACAGCGGCATGACCAACCCGCAGCGGCTCGCGAGCTGGCTGGCGGCGCACGGCGGCGCCGCGCGCATCGTGCTGGGCACGCGCATGGCGGTGTTCGCGTCGATCCCGGGGCTGAAGCTCATCGTGGTCGACGAAGAGCACGACCCCAGCTACAAGCAGCAGGAAGGCGCGCGCTACTCGGCGCGCGACCTCGCCGTGTGGCGCGGCCAGCGCGAAAAAGCCAAGGTGATCCTGGGCTCGGCCACGCCCTCGCTCGAGAGCTGGCACCAGAGCCGGCCGCCCGAGGGCGACGACCCCGGCGGGCGCTATGTGCGGCTGGCCATGCCTTCGCGCATCGGCGCGGGCGCGCTGCCGGCGGTGCGGCTCGTGGACATGAATCTGCAGCCGCCGAAGACGGTGATTTCAGGTGCGCTGCTCGACGCCATCGGCCAGCGCATCGCGCGCGGCGAGCAGAGCATGATCTTCCTGAACCGGCGCGGCTATGCGCCGGTGCTGGCCTGCGGCGACTGCGGCTGGAAGAGCGAATGCCCGCACTGCAGCGCGTACCGCGTGTTCCACAAGATCGACCGCACGCTGCGCTGCCACCACTGCGGTTTCACCGAGCGCGTGCCGCGCGCCTGCCCGGCCTGCGGCAACCCCGACATCGCGCCCGTGGGCCGCGGCACCGAGCGGCTCGAGGAGCACCTGGCCGAACTGTTCGCCGGCGTGAAGCACGCGGACGGCAGCGCGGTGCGCATCGCGCGCATCGACGCCGACAGCACCAAGAAACAGGGCGCGCTCGAATCGCAGCTCGCGGCCGTGCATGCGGGCGAGGTCGACGTGCTCGTCGGCACGCAGATGATCGCCAAGGGCCACGACTTCCGCCGCATCACGCTGGTGGCCGCAGTGAACCCCGACGGCGCGCTGTTCTCCAGCGACTTCCGCGCGCCCGAGCGCCTGTTCAGCCTGCTGATGCAATCAGCAGGCCGCGCGGGCCGCGATGCCGCCTACCTCGCTGCGCAAGGCACCAAGGCCGAGATGTGGATCCAGACGCACCACGCGCCGCATCCGCTGTTCGCGGCGCTGCGCCGGCACGACTACGAAGCCTTCGCCAAGCAGCAGCTCGAAGAACGCCAGGCCGCCGCCATGCCGCCCTTCGCGTTCCAGGCGCTGCTGCGCGCCGACGCGCGCGAGCAATCCGTCGCGCAGGGCTTTTTGAACCTGGCGGCTGACAAGGCCGAGGCCCTGTCCGGCGCCGACCTCGTCACGCGCTACCCGGCGGTGCCGCTGGCGATCCAGCGCGTGGCGAATGTGGAGCGCGCGCAAATGCTCATCGAAAGCCCGTCACGCGCCGCGCTGCAACGCCTGCTGGCCGCCTGGCAGCCGCTGCTGCACGAGCTGCGGCGCACGCCCGAGGGCAAGGGCGTGATCCGCTGGCTGGTGGACGTGGACCCGCACAGCATCTGAGCGAAGCGCGAAGGCGCCTCAGCGCGGACGCAGGATGCGGTTGCGCAGGCCTTCGGGTTTGCGCAGCAAGGGGGCGGCGGGGCCGGCGACGGCACTCTTGGCGAGGCGACCGCCGGGCACGGCAGGGCAAACGCCCGTGACTTGGTGCGAGAGCGCGGCGGCCAGGCGCGCCTCCGCCGGATCGCCGAGCGCATGGCCGAAATCGTCGGGCATGGCGCAGGTGGGAGCGAGACCGTCCGGGTAGTCGCCGAACCCCTTGGCGTTCACGCCCTGGAACTGCACGCTGAAGTAGGTGGTGCCGCAGTTGTCCTGGGGATAGAAGCCGTAAGGTTTGCCGCAGGTGGTGCCACCGATCTGGACCACGTCGATGTCGATGCCGCGCAGGCCGTTGATGAACGCCTCGCTGGCCGAGCAGGTGTCGGGCCCCGTGAGCACGTAGACGCGCCGCAGGTCGAGGCTGGGAAGGGGCTGGTCGTACGGCACAGAGAAGCCGGAGGCGGTGGACCAGAAAAGGATGGGGTCGAGCGTCCTGCCGGTCACCGGATCGCGCTCGGTGTGCTTGGCGTTGAACTGCGTGGCCTCGAAGGTCTTGCCGCGTGTGTTCGCCTCTCCGGCGACCATGAAGGCCAGTTCGCTGGCCAGGTCTACATAGCCGCCGCCGTTGTAGCGCAGGTCGACGATCAGCTCGGTCGGCTGCGCCGCGCGCAGTTGATCGATCGCGTCCACGAGTTGCCGCTCCGCCGGGGCGATGTGGTCGTTGAACTGCAGATAGCCGACCGTGCGGCCCGCGTTCTGGAACACCTTGACGTTCTGGACAGGCGTCGAGGTCACGGAGGCGGCCGTCAGCGTGACCTCGCGCACGGTGCCGCTGACGACGTCGCGAACGATAAAGACCGTGCGCGTCCCCAGTGCGGCGGGAAAAAGCCCCGCGTTGATGATGTCGACACCTTCCTGCGTGGGGTCGTTCACGAAATCGATGCCGTTGACCTTGAGCACCTGGTCGCCGCGCCGCAGGCCGACACCCGGCACGGCTGCGGGGGAGCCGGGCTCCACATAAGCCACCAGCAGATCGCGTGGCGGGCGGTCGGCGAAGATTGCCCACTGCGCCCCATAGCCGGCGGATGTGCCGGCGAGCGAGAGCGCATCCCACTCCTCGGTGGTGTAGGTGAAATGGAACTGGTCCTTGTCCCGGCCCGACGGCGTCACGGCGTGGGTCTTGAGCAGGTCGAAATAGTCGGCCGTGGCGTAGCGCGCGGGGTCCAGGTCGGGGGCCTCGTCGTACCAGAGGTAGGTGTCGTTGATCCAGGCGCGCAGCCAGTTGTTCTCGTCGACCGTGCGGCCGGCCTTGTCGGCGAACGGCTTGCCGTCGTAACCCGTGCCGGTGCGCGGTGCGGCGCAGCGGTCCTTGTAGAGGCTCGCGGTGCGGAACACGCCCTCGACCCATGGCGCGTTGCGCAAGGCATCGCCGTCGTCGGGCGCATCGGGCGGCGTCGTGGGCGGGGTGGTGGTGACGGGCGGCGTGGTGCCCGTGCCGCTGTTCGGCAAGAGGCTGACGCCCGAGCCGCCGTCTCCCCCGCCGCCACAGGCGAAGAGCACGGCCATCGGAACGGACAGCAGCAGAAGACGGGCGAAACGAAAACGCAGAGGAAAAAGAGGCACGGCGAAATTCCTGGAGGGCGGTAAGGCGCCGCCATCCTAGGAAGCTCTGCGCTGGCGCGCATTGGACCAAAGTCCTAGATGCGGCCCGAACGCCGTATCGCCGTCAGTGGTACCCGGTGGGCTCCTTGCCCATGTCGACGTAGCGCAGCTCGTTGTGCCGTCGCCGCGCAATGCTGTTCGGCCAGGCGAACACGACGAGGCTCAGCGCAGCGAGCGCGAGCGCGGCGGCCGTGCCGAGCGTGCCGGCATGCCAGAACCAGCCCACCGCAGCGAGCCAGGCCAACCACATCAGGATGCGAACCAGTATTGCCATCGCGCGCCCCACTTGGATCTCACACTTGCACCATTCACACCTTGGACTCGGAACCACTGTAGCAGTGCAAGTGCATACGCAAGCATTCATCTGAAGAGATAACGCACGGTATGCCTTTAGACATGCCCTGGGATTACCCCGAAATAATCTGCAAAAAGAGTTGACGGTACCCCGCGCCTTGCACAAGCTGTGCCTGTGCGGTTCCACTGCTGGGTCCGCGTGATTTCGTGCCCGCTCGCTTGATGCAAAGGTCGCCGTGAAATCGTCGTCTCTTCTGGCTGGGGTCGTTGTTGCTGTCGCCGTGTCGCTCTCGTGCCTTGCTGTTGCAGGGTCCGCGGGCGCGGCGGAGCTCGAACTGCAGGGTCGGCAGCTGGTGGTGTCGGGCACGCTCGACGGCAGCAAGGTCAAGGCCTTCACCGAGCACCTGAGCAGCGGCACGGTGCGCACCGTGGTCTTCGAAGATTCGTTCGGCGGCACCGCCGAAGCCGCCGGCGCGTATGCCGACGCGATCCGCGAGAGCGGCGTACAGACCGAGGTGCGCGGCCACTGCATGGCGGCCTGCGCCTACGCCTTCCTGGCCGGCAAGACGCACCGCTTCGGACACGGCCTGCAGGTCAACGGCATCCTGGTGCCGGTGGCGACCCGCCCCACGGCGGCCGAGCTGGCGGTGCGCTGGCGCGGCGAGGAAGCCCGCAAGACACTGGCCGACTTCACGCCCGCCCCTGCCAACGCCGACGCGGCGCGCCCGATCGAAACCAACGCCACCGCGCCCGCCCCCAAGGACAACTGGCAGCCCGACCACGGCGTGCTCTTCACGGCCAGCCCGACGCTGTTTGGCCGCATCTACAACACCTACTACTGCGACGGCACGCAGGGCCGCGACTTTTCGAAGTGCGAGCGGCTGTCGGATGCCGACCCGTACAAGCTCGGCGTCTTGACCGAGTAGCGCCCGCTCAGGTCAGCGCAGCGCGCCGACCGCCACCGGAAATGTGAAGAACGCCGCCACCGTCGTCCACAGGATGATGCGGGCGATGCGGCCGTTGTCGGCGCCGAAGCGCTCGGCCAGCATCGACACGTTGCTCGCGCTCGGCAGCGCCGCGACCAGCACGATCACCGCGAGTGCCGACGGCGCCAGCGGCAGCCCCAGCGCGATGGCACCGCGCCCCAGCGCCCAGACCGCCAGCGGATGCAGCACCAGCTTCACGAGCACCACGGGCAGCACGTCGGCCAGCGGGGCCTTGGGCGCGGGCCCGGCGCCGGTGCCCATCGCCGCCGCCACCATGGCGCTGGCGCCGTGCTCGCGCGCCAGCAGCGCCGAGCGCGCGAGCACGGCACCGATGGTGAAGAGCGCCACCGGCGAGGCCGCGTCGGCCAGCATGGCGATGGTGCGTTCGACCGGCCCGGGCAGCTGCCAGCGCAGCGCCGACAGCAGCACGCCCAGCAGGATCGACCACGGCATCGGGTTCACGAGGATGCCGCGCAGCGCCTTGCGCGCAGCCAGCGTGGCGCCCTGGCGGCCCGCACTGCCGGCGCCGTCGAGCCGCGACAGCGCGATGCACAGCGACGAGGTCACGACCAGGTCGAACGCGATGGTGATGATGATCGGCCCGGCCGCCTGTGCGCCCAGCAACGCCACCAGCAGCGGCACGCCCATGAAGCCGGTGTTCGGAAAGGCCGCCACCAGCGCGCCGAAGGCCGCGTCGTTCCAGCCGATGCGCGCATTGCGCGTGAACAGCACCACGCCCGCCACCACGGCCAGCGCGCAGATGCCCCAAATCAGTGCCACGCTGCCGTCCAGCAGCTGCGCGATGGGCGTGCCGGCGCCGAAGCGCAGCAGCATGCAGGGCAGTGCGAAATACAGCACGAAGGTGTTGAGCCCCGGGATCGCCTCCAGCGGCAGGATGCGGGTGCGGGCGGCGGCATAGCCGGCCGCAATCAGGGCGAAGAAAGGAAAAGTAACAAGGAAAACAGGCAGCACGCCGGCATTGTCGTCCTCCTTCGCCGCGCGATGCCCGCTGACACAGGCGGTCGGAGCCGGGCCCGTATCATTGCCCGCTTTGCGACGGCCGCGCCATGCGGCCCCTTCCCGCTTTTCGGCTCTTCGGCTTTCCCGGTTCCCCCTCCCCCCATGTCCCACGGTCTCAATCTCGCCCAGCAAGAAGCGGTCAATTACATGCACGGTCCCTGTCTGGTGCTCGCAGGCGCGGGCTCGGGCAAGACGCGCGTGATCACGCACAAGATCGGCCGGCTGATCCAGTCGGGCCTGAAGCCCGAGCGCATCGCGGCCATCACCTTCACGAACAAGGCGGCCGCCGAAATGCGCGAACGCGCCAAGGACCTGATCGGGCGCGACGCGCGCAAGGTGGTGGTGTGCACCTTCCACGCGCTGGGCGTGCGCATGATGCGCGAAGACGGCCACGTGCTGGGCCTGAAGAAGGCCTTCAGCATCCTGGACAGCGACGACGTCACCAAGATATTGAAAGACTGCGGCGGCACCGTCGATGTCGCCACCGCCCGCATCTGGCAGTGGACGATCAGCAAGTGGAAGAACATGGGCCTGAACGCCACGCAGGCCGCGGCCGCCGCGGTGGACGACAACGAGCGCATCACGGCCGAGATCATGGGCCAGTACGAAGAGCGGCTGCAGGCCTACCAGAGCGTGGACTTCGACGACCTCATCGGCATGCCGCTGAAGCTGCTGTACGAGTTCCCCGAGGTGCGCGCGAAGTGGCAGGCGGCGCTGGGCCACATCCTCGTCGACGAATACCAGGACACCAACGCCACGCAGTACGACGTGCTCAAGGCACTGGCCGGCGAGCGCGGCCAGTTCACGGCGGTGGGCGACGACGACCAGTCGATCTACGGCTGGCGCGGCGCCACGCTCGACAACCTGAAGAAGCTGCCGGTCGACTACCCGACGCTCAAGGTCATCAAGCTGGAGCAGAACTACCGCTCCACCAGCGCCATTCTTCGCGCGGCCAACAACGTGATCGGCCCCAACCCCAAGCTGTTTCCGAAGACGCTGTTCTCGGAGCTCGGCGAAGGCGAGCCGGTGCGCATCGTCGATGCCGACACCGAGCTGCACGAGGCCGAGCGCACGGTGGCGCGCATCATCAGCCTGCGCGCGGGCGATGTGGTTTCGCAGGGCAAGCAGTACAAGGAGTTCCGCGACTTCGCGATCCTGTACCGCGCCAACCACCAGGCCCGCATCTTCGAGCAGGCACTGCGCAAGGCACAGATTCCGTACAAGGTGTCGGGCGGCCAGAGCTTCTTCGACCGCGCCGAAATCAAGGACCTGTGCGGCTGGTTTCGCCTGTGGGTCAACAACGACGACGACCCGGCGTTCCTGCGCGCCATCACCACGCCCAAGCGCGGCATCGGCCACACGACGCTGGCCAGCCTGGGCAGCTTCGCGAGCCAGTACAAGCTGAGCCTGTTCGCGGCGCTGTTCAGCCCCTCGCTGCCGAGCGTGATCCCCAAGCGCACGCTCGACGGCGTGCACGAGTTCGGCCGCTACATCAACGACCTGGAATACCGCGCGCGCCGCACCATGGGCGCCGAAGCCTCGCGGGCCTTCATGCTCGAGTGGCTCAAGGAGATCGACTACGAGCGCCATCTCTACGACGGCGAAGACAGCGAGGCTGCGGCCGCCACGCGCTGGACCAACGTGCTGGAGTTCGTCGACTGGATGTCGCAACGCGCCGGCGGTTCGCTCGACGACGCCTCGGGCGCCGACGACACGAACCCGAACGAGCACAAGAGCCTGCTCGAGGTGGCGCAGACCATCTCGCTGCTGTCGACCATCAGCGAGCGCGAGCAAGACCAGAACGTGGTCACGCTCTCCACGCTGCATGCGTCCAAGGGCCTCGAATGGCCGCACGTGATGCTCATCGGCGTGACCGAGGGCCTGCTGCCCTTCAAGCTCGACGACGACAACGGCCGCCAGAAGGTGGTGAGCGACGAGACCACGCAGCGCCTGCAGGAAGAGCGCCGCCTGATGTACGTGGGCATCACCCGCGCGCAGCGCAGCCTGGCCGTGAGCTGGACCAAGAAGCGCAAGCAAGGCCGCGACATGGTGCCCTGCATGCCGAGCCGTTTCATCGCCGAGATGGGCCTGGACAAGGCCACGACCAAGGAAGACCCGCGCGAGAAACTGAAGGCGCTGCGCGCCGAGTTCGCACGCAAGGCGCTGGACAGCGCGGCCAAGGCCGCCGCCACGCCATGAAGACGATGGCGACGATCGCGGCCGCGCTGTTCGCCGCCGCCCTGGCCGCTGGTTGTGCCGCGCCCCACGACCCCAACTGCCCCGCCGATGCACGCGAGCTGCCGCTGCAGGCGCTGTACGGCCAGTGGGACGCCCGCTTCGACGACCTGCCCGGCGCCGCCGTCGTGCAACTGGGCAAGCACCCCGAATACGCCGGCGTGCGCGGCACCATCACGCGCCGCGCCGACACCTCAACCAAGACGACCGTCGCGCAGCTCGCGGGCGACGTCGACGACGAAGGCGCGCTGTCCATCGACGAATCGCTGGACGGCCGCGCCATCAGCGGCGTGTGGTCGGGCACGCTGCAACCCGGCGCCTGCGGCCGCGAATTCCGCGGCACGTGGCGCGACGCCGCGACCGAGCGCACGCACCCGTTCGTGCTGCGCAAGACCGTCGCACAGGAAGGAAAGCCATGAAGACGACACGACGACACCCTGCTTCACTCTTTACTCTGCGCACCGTTGCGGCCGTCGCCGCATGCCTCGGTGCCGCATCTGCCGCGCAAGCACAGGCCGTCGACAAGCCCGCCAGTCCGCTGGCCGATGCACAACTCACCTGGCAGCAGTGCGCCGCGCTCGGCGCGAACAACGAAGCGCGCCTGGCCTGCTACGACCGCTGGTCGCAGCAGCAGACGCTGCCCTCGGTGTCGGTGCCCGTCGCGCCGCCGGTGCTCGCGAGCACGCAGCCGCCGGTGGACGGCACGATTCCGGCCACGCGCGTGGTGTCGGTCGCCACCACCGAAGGCTGCCGCGACCGCCAGTACTCGACGCTGTCGCGCTTCTGGGAACTCGAGAACGCCACCGACTGCGGCACCTTCGGCTTCCGCGGCTACCGTCCGCTCACGGTGTCCGCCTCGGCCGCCACCGACAAGCCCCAGCCGCCCACCTCGCCGTCGGCCGGCCACACGGCCGAGCCCGTGGCCTACCAGGCGAACGAAATGCGCATCGGCCTGTCGGTGCGTACCAAGCTCGCACAGGGCATGCTCACGCAGAACGACCCAGTCAAGAAAGACTCGCTGTGGTTCGCGTACTCGCAGCTGTCGACGTGGCAGCTGTTCAACGGCGACATCTCGCGGCCCTTCCGCACCACCGACCACGAACCCGAGCTGATGTATGTCTACCCGACCGACTTCAAGCTGCCCGGCGGCTGGCGCTGGCGCTATGCGGGCGTGGGCATCGTGCACCAGTCGAACGGCCAGAGCCTGCCGCTGTCGCGCAGCTGGAACCGCGTGTACCTGATGGGCGGCGCCGAGCTCGACGACCGCTTCACCATCACGGGCCGCGTCTGGCAGCGCATGTCGGAAAGCGCCGCGAAGGACGACAACCCCGACATCTCCGACTACATCGGCCGCGCCGAAGTCACGGGCCGCTGGAACCTCAACCGCGACAACCAGCTGGGCATCACGGTGCGCAACAACCTGCGCGACAGCGGCCGCGGCTCGGTGCGCCTCGAATGGCTGAAGGCCATCGGCGACCCGACCAAGAGCAACCTGCGCTTCCACACGCAGCTGTTCCACGGCTACGGCGACACGCTGGTGGACTACAACCGCAAGCGCACCGTGCTGAGCATCGGCCTCAGCCTGGTGGACTTCTGATCTTCCTCACATCCAGAGCCCCACAGATGAGTGCAGACCTTTCCCCCGTCGATGCCACGCAGCGCGAGATCATCGCGGCCCTGCAGGTGGCGCCCGCCTTCGATGCCGCCACCGAACTCGCGCGGCGCACCGATTTTCTCGCCGACTACCTGCGCAGCACCGGGCTGAAGACACTGGTGCTGGGCATCAGCGGCGGCGTCGATTCGCTGACCGCCGGCTGCCTCGCGCAGCGCGCGGTCGAGAAGCTGCGCGCCGAAGGCCGCGATGCCACCTTCATCGCGATGCGCCTGCCCTACGGCGTGCAGCGCGACGAGGCCGAGGCGCAGGCAGGGCTGGCGGTGATCCGCCCCGACCGGCTGCTGACGGTGGACATCCGCCCCGCCGCCGATGCGATGCTGGCCGCACTGCGCGCCGGCGATCTGGTCTTTCGCGACGCGGCGCACGAAGACTTCGTGCTCGGCAACATCAAGGCACGCCAGCGCATGATTGCGCAGTTCGCAGTGGCCGGCGCGCACGACGGCCTCGTGATCGGCACCGACCACGCGGCCGAGGCGCTCATGGGTTTCTTCACCAAGTTCGGCGACGGCGCGGCCGACGTGACGCCGCTCACCGGCCTCAACAAGCGCCGCGTGCGCGCGGTGGCGGCGCTGCTCGGCGCACCCGATGCGCTGGTCTACAAGGTGCCGACCGCCGACCTCGAGTCGCTGGTGCCGGGCAAGCCCGACGAAGACGCCTTCGGCGTGAGCTACGAGCAGATCGACGACTTCCTCGAAGGCAAGCCGGTGTCGGCGGCGGCGCGCGCGGTGATTGTGTCGACGCACCGCAAGAGCGCCCACAAGCGGGCGCTGCCGGTCGAGCCGCCAGCGCCCGGCGCGGCGCGCTGACGCAGCGCGAAACCGCCATTGCCCATGCATATGTGAATGGGCAATGGAATTAAGTCTCGAAAAGCGAGCTGCGGACGACCTATGTGACCATTTAGTATCAATTGGTGTGCATACGTCTGTAAAAATTCTGAATGACCGGCGCAACGCCCGGCCGTTTGGAATCCCATGCTTGATGTAGTGAAACCCGAAATCCTCGTGGTCGATGACGATCCCGAGGTCTGCGAAACGCTGGTCGACCTGCTCGAGTCATCGGGCTTTCGTGCGCAGGCCGTGCCGGACGGCCTGGCCATGGCGGCGCGCCTGGACCAGCGCGCCTTCTCGCTCGTGATCATCGATCTGCGCCTGAAGAAGGAAGACGGCATCGAGCTCGCGCGCCAGCTGCGCACGCATTCGCGCATTCCGATCATCATCCTCACCGGCCAGGGCACGGCGGCCGATCGTGTGCTGGGCCTCGAAACCGCTGTCGACGACTTCGTCGCCAAGCCCTTCGACAACCGCGAACTCATCGCGCGCATCCGCGCCCTGCTGCGCCGCTCGGCCGGCACCGGCATGCCGCGCTCGCTGCGCGCCGACCGCCTGAGCCACGAACGTTATTTGTTCGGCGACTGGACCCTCAACATCACCGCCCGCGAGCTGTTGCACAGCGACGGCTCGCCCTGCGACCTGACCCATGGCGAGTTCGCCTTGCTCGAGGTCTTCGTGCTGCATGCGAACCGCGTCATCGACCGCGAGCAGCTGCTGCTCAAGACACGCAGCGCCCAGTCGGACGCCGTGAGCCGCACGATCGACGTGCTGGTGTCGCGGCTGCGCCGCAAGATCGAAGACGACCCGGACACCGACCCATCACGTTCAGCAGCATCGGTGAGTTGCTGTCCACCCTGAGTCGTGGCACCCGCTTCGACCTGCTGCTGGCAGCTCCAGATGCGATGGGCAGCGAAAGCCTTCTCACCGTGTGCTGGGTGTTGGGCATGCCGGCCCTTCCCATCACCGCGCAGGGCGAACCGGATGTGGTCGCATTGCCTTCCTACTTCGAGGACATGCCCCTGCCGAGCGGTGGCATCAGCTTCGACCTGCGCCGGGTCTCGAACGAAGCGCTGGTGCAGCACATGCACACGCTCTACATGGAACAAGACACCGGCACGGTCGCTCGCCAGAGTGCACCGGACCGCTGGACCTGGGGCGAATACCGCTTCGTCGACGGCAACAACACCGTGCTGCACCGCGACCGCGAGATCTCGCTGCAGCCGCGGCAGTTCTCCTTCGCGCTCGAGCTGTTCCGCAACCTCGGCAATGTGCTGACGCGCTCGTGGCTCATGAGCTCGGTGTGGAAGCTGCCGCCCGAGCGTCCCGTCACGCGCTCGCTCGACGCCTGCGCCACGAACGTCCGTCGCAAGCTGTCGCTGCAACGCGAAAACGGCTTCGTGCTGCGCGCGGTCTACGGGCAGGGCTATCAACTGGTGCCGATCAGCTCGCCTGCGCCGTACCGGATGTGACATCGGGGTGCGATGGCACCCTCACTCACCTGGAAAAAGCGACCTCTTCGGACGGTCGCTTTTCTTTTTTGTGGCGCCGCATTTCGCTCCCACACCCCACAGTCCGCCGTGGGCCCGATGCCCCGCGAAGACGGTCGCAAGACGCGCGAGGCTCAGGGCCGTGGCGGTTGGCCCGAGCCCTGCCGCATGCGCCACTCCCCGACGAAGTAGTCGGCGCGAAACTTCAACCGTTCGATGAGGGCTTCGCGGTTCGGCTGCTGCGCAATGACCAGCACGCACCGCGGGTCGTTTCCCTCGCGAAGCTCCGCCTTTCCCGAGTAAGCCCCTTCCGGGGATTGCTGGAGTTCGAGCCAGCAGCTCCACCCTTCGGGCAAATCGAGATCGATGTGTGTGGCGTCCATGGCGATCGAGGATAAGTCGCCATGAAACATCCGCCCCCAAATAACCATGCATTGACCCTTCTGCACGTGGGTCGAGCGCGATGTCGGCCTAGGACGACATCGCCGTGCGTCGTCTGTCCTCAAGGCTTGCCCGCCACGCGATCTAGGCTGATGCCCGTGCGATGAAGGCGCGCTTTGCTTTGCCTGCATCCCCGCCCACCATCAGAAGGGATTCAGTCCGTTGACGACCGCCACCGCCCCCGTTCCCTCCGGCACGCCCGGCCACTCCACACCGACTCGCTCGCCGCACCGCTGGCAGTTTCTTCGCGCGGGCGGCGTGGACCAGGTGGTGTTCCGCAACGGCGAGGACATCGCGCGCATCGCCGAACTCGATCAGAAACTCTGGGTCGCACTCGCCTGCCCCACGCGCGGCATCGACTTCGATGCGCGCACGCTTGACCTCATCGACTCCGACAGCGACGGCCGCGTGCGTCCGCCCGAGGTCATCGCGGCCTGCCAATGGGCGTGCGAACGGCTGCGCAGCGCCGACGTGCTGCTCGCAGGCGGCGGCACGCTCTCGCTGGACGATCTCGACCCCACGCGCGCACCGGGCGCCGACCTCGCGAAGGAAGGCCGGCGCATCCTCGACCTGCTCGGAAAACAAGACACGCACACGCTGACGCTCGCCGACATCGCCGACCGCGGCGAGTGGCTCGCGGCCATGCGCTTCAACGGCGACGGCGTGGTCACACCCGACACCGCGGACGACGACGACACGCTGCGCGCGGTCATCGAGGAAGCGATCCGCACCCACGGCAGCACACCTGATCGCCACGAGAGCAAGCCCGGCCTCGATCGCGCACGCGCCGAGGCCTTCATGGCCGACGCGCTGGCAATGCGCGACTGGTATGCGCAGGGCGACGAAGAGGCGCTGCTGCCGCTGGGCGCGCGCACGCTGGCTGCGGCCGAGGCCCTGCGCGCGGTCGCACCCAAGGTCGACGACTTCTTCGCGCGCTGCCGCGTGGCCGCCTACGACGTGCAGGCCGTGGCAGCGCTCAACCCGTCGCCCGAGGCTTACGACGCGCTCGCCGGTCACACGCTCGATGCGAGCGCGCAACCGATCGCCGAGCTGCCGCTGGCGCCCGTGACCCCGCGTCGCGCATTGCCGCTGCACGGCGCGAGCCTCAACCCCGCCTGGGCCGATGCGATGGCCACGCTCGCGCGCGACACCGTGGGGCCGTTGATCGGCGAACGCGACACGCTGGAGGAGGCACAGTGGCAATCGCTGCGCCACCAGCTCGCACCTTGCGAGGCATGGATCGCCGCGCGGCCCGACAACGCACTCGCCGGCCTGCCGCGCGAGCGCATTGACGCCCTGCTCGCTGCGCGCGAGGCGCTGCTCGCACTCATCGCCGAAGACGAGGCGGCCGAGCACCACAACCGCCTGCTGACCGACCTCGAGAAGCTGCTGCGGCTGCAGCGCGACCTGCGCGTGCTGCTGCACAACTTCGTGTCGTTCAAGGCCTTCTACCGGCGCGAGGGCGCGATCTTCCAGGCCGGCACCCTCTACCTCGACGGTCGCAGCTGCGAGCTCACGGTGCAGGTGCAGGACACCGCGCGCCACGCGACGCTGGCCGGCCTGGCGAAGACCTGCCTTGCGTACTGCGACTGCACGCGACAGGGAGAGAAGATGAGCATCGTTGCGGCCTTCACCGCGGGCGATGTCGACTTCCTCTTCGTCGGGCGCAACGGCGTGTTCTACGACCGCCAGGGCCGCGACTGGGACGCCACCATCACGAAGCTCATCGAGAACCCCACCAGCGTCGCGCAGGCCTTCTTCGCGCCGTACAAGAAGTTCGTGCGGCTGATCGAGGAACAGGTGGCGAAGCGCGCAGCAGCCAGCGAGGCCGGCTCGCAAGCCGCGCTGCAAACACTGGCCGGCAAAGTCGCCACGGCGGACGCACCGGTCGACGCCAGCGCGTCGGCGAAGACGCCGGCCAAGCCGGGGCCGATCCTGCCCACCAGCAGCCGCATCGACGTGGGCACTGTCGCGGCCATCGGCGTGGCGCTCGGCAGCATCAGCGCCGTGCTGGTCGGCATCTTCGGCAAGTTCGTCGACCTCGGGCAGTGGATTCCGGTGGCGCTCGTCGGCATCGTGATCGCGATCTCGGGGCCGAGCATGCTGATCGCGTGGCTCAAGCTGCGCCAGCGCAGCCTGGGCCCGATCCTCGATGCGAGCGGATGGGCCATCAACGGCCGCATGAAGGTCAACGTGCGCCTGGGCGGCATGCTGTCGCAGACGGCGCGCGTGCCACCGGGCGCCAAGCGCATCGCGCCCGATCCGTACCGCCAGCGGCACGGCCTTGCGGGCGCGCTGGCCGTCACCTGCGTGGTCGGTGCGGTGCTGCTGCTGGCGTGGCGCATGGACTGGCTCGACCATCGCTTGCCACCTCGGCTGCAGCATGATCCGGCGACAGCAACGGCGCCAGGCGCCTGAAGGTCATCCACATGCCGACGGCCATCGACTGGGATCTGGAACGCTTCGTGACGGCGCAGGAGCCCGTGTACGCACAGGTCTGCGCGGAACTCGCGACGGGACGCAAGCGCACGCACTGGATGTGGTTCGTCTTTCCGCAGCTGAAGGCACTGGGCCGCAGCGCGACCGCACAGTTCTTCGGCCTCGACGGTGCCGCCGAGGCGACGGCGTACTGGCAACACCCCGTGCTGGGCGAGCGGCTGCGTCACTGCACGGAGTTGCTGCTCCAACGGCCCGGCACCGATGCACACGCTATCTTCGGCTCGCCGGACACCATGAAGCTGCGCTCCTGCATGACGTTGTTCGAGATCGTGGCGCCTGACGCGCCGGTGTTCGGCGACGTGCTGGTGCGGTACTTCAACGGCATGCGGGACGACGCGACGGTCGCGCTTGTCTCACCTGCGTGATCGGTCAGAACCGGCCTTGTCCATCGCCCGTGCGGTCATGCGCCCAGCGAATGGCTTGCTGCTCGGCATGGCGCAGCGCCTCGGCTTCGCTGCCGTACGCGACGTTGTCCGTGTCGGGCGGCAAGCGGTGCTCGGGGCCTTCGACGTCGCCGCCCCCATGGGCGCGGCAGAAGACCACCGGCCGGAAGGTCTGTGCGTCCACTTGCTGCGCGGCGCACGAGAACCACCAGCCGAGGTAGCTGAACGTGAGAAGGCGCTCGCCGACGCCGTCCGCGGCTTCGATCGCGGACGGCGCACTGGGCATGGCGGGCGCGGGGCTGTCACCGGTCATGGTGAAAGGCCGGTGCTCATCCCTTGGCGCTGCGGAACTGGTCACGCAGCCCCTTGATCTGGTCGTGGTTGGCCTGGGCGCCGTCGGCCTGGCGCTGCACCAGCATGCGCACCTCGGCCGGCAGGTCGGCCTTGAGGGCCTTGCGGTAGCGCGCGACCGCCGCGTCCTCGCCGCGCTCGCACTCTTCGAGCATCGACAGCGGGCTGTTCGCGCCGACCGTGCCCTTCACATGCACCCAGCCGCGGTGCATCGCACCGCTGACCGTGCCGCCGTCGTCGGGTTTGCCTCCGAGCTGGCGGATGAGCGCGACGAGTTCGGACGCCGCGCTGGCGCATTGCGAGGCGCGACTCTCGAACACCGGCTTCAGTTGCGCCGAGTCGACTTCCTTCGCGCAGGCGCGAAAGCCGTACTCGCCGTCGCGCGCGTTTTCCAGAAGGTCGTTCAGGACGTCGATCACCTGATCGTTCGACACCACGTCCGCGGTGGTTGCCTGGGTATCGTTGGCCATGGGTGGTTGCTCCTTTGAAGGCCGGTCGCCGAAGCGAGGGCCGGGTTGAGAAAGACTGCAATGAAGCTTCATGGTCGACACGGTGCGGCGCGCCTCCTGTCGTCTCGGCCCGATGACGCGTGTAAGCCTTGTCCGAGGCGCGACCGCGCGCCGCTTTCCACCGACAGCGTCAGGGGAATTGCGATGCCATGCGAGGCGGGCATCGGCTGACGCGGCTGCGCGTGCCATCGCGGCAGCATCGCCCCGACTTGGAGGACAGGCGCGAGGCATCGCCCACGAGCTCGAAACGGAGTTGCGCCGGCGCGCTGGGGCACCGTTCACGCACTACGACACGCTGGACTTGCGGCCTCTCGAGACGAGATCGGCGCCACGTCGATGGTGGTCGCTCTGGCGAAGGCGTTGACGTCCTCACGCTTCACGGCATGGACTCGAACACCGGGGCGTCCTCGTCTCGTGGAGGCGGCGCCTGATCGCGTTCGACACAGCGCCAGAACATCCGCTCCTGTCTGATCAGCCGCGAAATCTCGGCCTCGTCGCGTTCGATACGATAGATCTGCAGGTCCTGGCCGCCTAGCAGCACGACCACATCGGCGGCGCGCAAACCGGTGACGGCTAGCAAATGCATGACCCGAAGCCGCATGTACTCAGGGACGCCGTGAGCCCACAAAGGTGCGACGTCCATGCCGACACACAGGCACTCAAGTAGCTGGACATCCGGCGCGTCCAAGACCTCGCGCGTGACAGTGGCGAGCATCCAGGGATGCTTTGGGTGCTGCTGCGTGGCGTTGACTTGCCGGATCCGGCGCCCGGTCCTGTGGGTGTAGTGCGCGGCCACGATCGGCTCGAGCAGCCGACTCCAGTATGCGAAGCTGTGGTCCTGGATCCGCGCCGGGTGCAACAGGTCCTGTCGACCCGTCTTTTCCATCCAGAGGCGGATGTGGGATTTGAAGGGATCCTGTCCGACGACAGCGGCTGCATCGCGGTTTCCGATGCCGGCTTCTGGGGTGTGGGGTTTGTCGAGCTGGCGATCAACGATCACCGTCGGGCCCGGCATCTTTGACGTTGAGACCAGGTGCAGCGCGGCGCGCTTTGTGGTTGCAAGGCTCGCAGCTCGCAAACGTTCAGCACGTGTGTACATCATGTTTTTTCCTTGAAAGGAGTGCCCATAGTCAAAAGCCCCGTCCTCCTGGTGGAGGGACGGGGCTTTTGGTAAGGGGGACGTGGTGGAGAGGCGGTGCCGAGGTTGGTTGTCTGCCTCATGAAGTGAGCTCAAGCGCGTGGTCCAGCGCTCGCTGCTTCAGTGCGGCGCCCTGACCGAACCAGGCACTGTCAAGGCGGTACTCGCGGTTGCGGGCACGTCGTTCGTGGTCGACGTATTCGGTCATTGCACTCAGCAGGCCCCAGGCAGTGCCCCGAGCGGCTGCGAGTTCGGCGCCACGGCCCTTGCCTTCGTACAGTTGCAGAACCTTCCGGGCCGCCAACGCGCGCGGCATGGACTGCGAATCGGTCTTGAACGCAGTGGGCTGATTCAGCTCGCCTGGTCCGTAGAGCACGCGTTGAATGTAGGTTTCTACCTCCTTGCTCTTGACCTTGCGCTCGGACAGGGTCTTCATGCGATGCATGAAGTTGTCCCATAGCGACACAGCAATGCCCAATTGGCGTTTGATCGCGCCGGCGTCGAAGCTGGTGCTGTGCGGCACACGGATGGCGTTGCTGCTCGCGCCGTTGATGGCCATCGTGAGGGTGTTGTGGCAGACGACCCGCACCGTCGTCGGGGTGACGGTGGTGGCCAGGGTGCCGTCGCAGGAGGTAGCAAGCAGCAGGTAGCCCTCGACAGCGTCCGAGCCCTTGAGCACGGCGTGCTGGCCGGTGCGCGCCAGAGCCCAGAATTTGCGCCCCGCCTTGAGGACCCCGGCCGTTTCCATCTCGTAGCCAGAGACCTCGGTGAGGTCCCGGTAGAACTCGAGCACTGCTTGAGGCTGGACCACTTGGTAACGACTACTGACCACCGACAGGGCCGCCTTGGTATCGCTGCGGTAGAGAACCTTCTGTTCCTCGAAAGATTTGAGGGCCTGCAACCCGCCAGTGCGCTCGCTCATGTAGTGCACGGGCGTCTCGCAGATGGTCCAGTCCATGCCTGCCTGCTGGGCCCAGACTTCCAGAGGTTGCTTCGCTGGGAGCTGGTGGCCCAGCAAGTGCCAGGGAGTGGCACCGGTGTAGGCCATGTTTTCGATGAGGTGAGCCATGAGTGATTGATTTCCTTTTGAGAGTGAACACATGCGTAAGCCCGCGCCGGCTCGCCGCAAGAGCAGCGTCCGGGCGGGAATTCACGCCTACTTCCAGTTGATTTAGTGGATGACAGAAATGCGCGATCGCGACGGCACGAATGCCATCGATATTGCGCATCTGAGAACGGGAGGACAGACTCTGCTCGAGTGAACGGGTGAGTAATGCGAATGTCTGATCCCATTTCACCTGGCCTGCTCATAGTGAGTGAGTCAAGAGAAATGCAATGAAGTGGCAACTGCTCTACTGTTCTCGGGGGAGTGATATAGGTCTGAAAAAAACTGGAATCGGAGCTCGGGGAGCTTCAACGAAAAACGCAGGCACTTCTGCACGATTCGCCCCCTTGCCGAGACGCAGAGGTCACTGCAGGGCCGCGCGTCGACGTCTTGTCGACGGCACTGAATCCGCTGCTCAACGAGCGGGTTGACGCCCATTGGCTCATCGCGCCTTGTTGTCGGGCACTTGAAGCGTTTTGCATGAGGCCGCCATTACAGGGAGATCGCTGCCCCGCCTTCTAGGCTGCCACGCGGTCGACATCGACTTGCAGCACACACGCCACCACCGAGCTGCCACGGGCGGACGGTCCAGATTACAGCAATGTAATCTTGAAGTTCACGTTCTTGGCAAAATAGCTCATAGGATCGCGGTCGCAAGTCCCGCCTACCCTACCTATCCCTTCGCGCTCCATTGGCGCTCTGCACATTCCAGGTTCTGAGTGACCTCGAGTCGTGTGCGCCTTCATGCTGCATATATAAAATTCCTCGATGGTCCGCCGCTTACTCGTCGTTTTGATGCTTTTGCTACCCACCCAGTTCACTTGGGCGGCGGTCGCGACCTATTGCGAGCACGAAACCACGCCAGCTTCGTTTCATATCGGGCACCATGACCATCAGCATCAGGCGACCTCCTTGGACCTCGTGCAACAAGAAGCGGATCTTGCGGACAAACCCATATTCCCTGAACACGACGACTGCAGCTACTGCCAAACCGGCGTAGCCCAGTTTGGAGCGGCCTTGGACACGTCCTTCGTGGGTCCTCAGGGCCTCTCCTTTGTAGGAGCAACGTCCAAGCCCTACAACTTCAGGGTCGACGAGGACATCGATCGCCCGAAATGGATGCGCGCCGGTTGACCCGGCGCGCATCTGTCTTTACTTTTTCGCTCACAAACGATGTTCTGACGATCGCGCCGGATTCCCTTGTCTCGTTCCTTTGACTGGAGAATTCGATGTGCAGGTTTATCGTGCCGTTCGCGCTCGCGCTTTCGGCATTCGCGGGCAGCAGTGCGCTCGCTCAAGGCAGCAGCGCGGGTACGCCCCCTGTGCCGAATCAGGCTCCTTTGCCTGTTGTTCCAACTTCTCCGCCCCTTACCTTGGCGGCCGCGATCCAGATCGCCCTGGATGGAAATCCCGAAATCGCTTCTTCGCGACGCGAGGTCGAAGCGATGGAGGGTGCGCGCGTCCAGGCCGGTGTCTTCCAGAATCCCACGCTGAGCGTCGAGGTTGAAGATGTGCGGCGCGACACACGCACGACCACAGTACTGCTGAGCCAGCCGTTCGAGCTTGGCGGCAAGCGGGGCGCACGTATCGAGGCGGCAGAGCGTGCCATCGATGTCGCGCGCGTGCAGCTCGAGACAAAGTACGCAGACATCCGGGCGAATGTGACGGCGGCATTCTTCGCCACCCTGATCTCGCAGGACCGTGTGCGACTGGCGCAAGCATCGCTCGAACTTGCGCGAACCGGCAGTGAGACAGCAGGCAAGCGCGTCACTGCGGGCAAGGTATCTCCGGTCGAGGAGACGAAAGCCAAAGTCGCGGAAGCCAATGTCCGACTGGAGTTGGTCCAGGCGCGTGGTGAGTTGCAAACAAACCTCTATCAGCTTCGTGCGCTGACGGGACCGACTGCGGTGTTTGACGCGGTCGACGGCAATGCGCTGCAGATTCCCAAGCCGCAGGCCCAGGAGACCATCGAGGATCGGATCACGAACGCGCCCTCCATGCGGCAGGCACGTCTGGAAGTAAAGCGATACGGCGCTCTCTCGGAACTCGAGAAGGCCAAGCGCATTCCGGACATCACCCTGAATGCAGGAACGATGCGTTCACGGGAAGTCGGGCGCAGCCAGGCGGTCGTGGGCATCTCCGTGCCATTGCCCATCTTCGACACCAATCGGGGAAACATCACGGAGGCGCTTCGACGTCAGGACAAGGCGGAAGAGGATGCTCGTGCGCTCGAACTCAGGCTGCGTGCCGACGTAGGTGGCGCGCGCCAGCGATACGTCACCACCCTGGCCGAGGTCGAGGCACTCCAGTCGGACATCCTGCCGGGTGCACAGACTGCATTTGACGCAGCCGCCAAAGGTTTCGAACTGGGCAAGTTCAGCTACCTGGATGCCCTCGACGCGCAGCGTACTTTGCTGCAGGCACGTTCGCAGTACCTGAGGTCGCTCTCCGAACTGCATCGCTCCATCACTGATCTGGACCGCCTGCTTGGCGGCCCCGCCGCTGCAAGCGGCTCCCCCGTCTCCAATCCTTAAGGACCGATCATGGCCAACTCTTGGCAGTCGACGCTCGGCAAGCCCGGGCGCAAGCAGCTTTTCATCATCATTTTTCTCCTCATCGTCGGTGCGGCCGCAGGTGCGCTCATATTGCGCGGCGGCTCATCCAAGAAAGCGGTCGAGGGCGGGGGTCATGCCCAGGAATCGGCCAAAGGCGAGGATGGGCACGGTCACGGCAAGAGCGCCAAGGACGACGGCCACGGGCACGGCAAATCCGAAGAGGGCGGACACGAAGAGGAATCCGCACCCAAGGGCCCCAACGGCGGACAGCGTTTCACGGAAGGCGACTTCAGCATCGAGCTGAAGCTGGCCGAGGAGAACGGCGAGCCAAGGTTCAAGGCATGGCTCTATGACAAGGAAAAGCCGATCGCGCCGACCGACGCCGAGGTAACGGTCACGTTGAATCGCCCGAACGGCGACCAACAAGAAGTCAAGCTGGCGCCGGTCGCAGGCGTTCTGACGAGTCAGCAGACGGTGGCGGAGCCTCATATCTTCGAAGCCACGATCGCCGTGCAGACGCCGAAAGAACCGTACCTGTTCACGTTCAATCAGCAAGAGGGCAAGGTCAACATGACCGACGCCCAGATCAAGGCATCGAGCATCACGCTCGATACCAGCACGCCAGAATCGATTCGCAGTGGGCTCCAGTTCCCGGGCGAGATCCGCTTCAACGAGGACCGCACTGCGCACATCGTCCCGCGGGTCGCCGGCGTCGTTGACAGCGTCAGTGCGAACCTCGGGGAACGGGTCAAGAAGGGGCAGGTACTGGCGGTCGTTTCCAGCGCCGCGATCTCCGAGACCCGTTCCGAACTTCAGGCTGCCCAGCGGCGGCGCGAGCTCGCCAAGACCACCTACGATCGCGAAAAGTCGCTCTGGGAACAGAAGATTTCGCCAGAGCAGGATGTCCTCCAGGCCCAGCAAGCGCTTCGTGAAGCAGAGATCAGCGTGGCCAATGCGACGCAAAAGCTGCTGACTGTCGGCGCCTCAACCAGCAGCAGTTCTCTGGGGCGCTTCGAGCTGCGCGCACCCTTCGACGGCATGGTCGTGGAAAAGCACATCGCCCTGGGTGAATCGGTCAAGGAAGACGCGAGCGTGTTCACCATCTCCGACTTGTCCAATGTGTGGGCCGAGATGAACGTTCCAGCACGCGACCTCCAGCAGGTGCGCGTGGGTGAGCGTGTCGTCGTGCGATCAGGCGCCTTCGATGCAACGACCAACGGCACCGTCGCTTACGTCGGCTCTCTGATCGGCGAACAGACCCGTACTGCACGTGCTCGCGTGGTGTTGCCCAACCCTCAAGGTGCCTGGCGACCGGGTCTCTTCGTCAGTGTTGAAGTACTCGCCAACGAAGTCATCTCGCCCGTGACGGTTGCTTCTTCTGCTCTGCAGACCGTCGAGGACAAACCTGTCGTCTTTCTCAAGGTCCCTGGCGGATTCGTGCCGCAGCCTGTGCAGATCGGCCGCACGGATGGCAAGCGTGTGGAAATCGTCAGCGGCCTGAAGGCGGGCGCGACGTACGCTGCCGCGGGCAGCTTCGTTGTGAAATCCGAGCAGGGCAAGGGCTCTGCGACCCATACGCATTGAGGCGGAACACGCATGTTTGAACGCATCATTCGCTTCGCCATCGAACAACGATGGCTGGTTTTGCTGGCTGTGGTGGCCATGGCAGGCCTTGGCGTATACAGCTATCAAAAGCTGCCGATTGACGCTGTCCCGGACATTACCAACGTCCAGGTTCAGATCAATACCAGTGCTCCTGGCTATTCACCGCTGGAGACGGAACAGCGCGTGACCTTCCCAATCGAGACTGTCATGGCGGGCCTGCCTGGGCTGCTTCAGACACGCTCGTTGTCGCGCTATGGTCTCTCGCAAGTCACCGTGATCTTCAAGGACGGAACTGACGTCTACTTTGCGCGCCAGCTCGTCAACGAACGTCTCCAATCTGCAAGCGGCGAGATGCCTGAAGGCGTCCATCCGCAGGTCGGTCCCATCTCCACGGGTCTCGGCGAAATCTATCTTTGGACGGTGGAAGCGAAGGACGGAGCAAAGAAGCCCGATGGCACCCCGTACACCTCGACGGACCTGAGAGAAATTCAGGACTGGATCATCAAGCCGCAGCTGCGCAACGTGGCCGGGGTCACGGAAATCAATTCTATCGGCGGCTACGAGAAGCAGTATCAGATCGCCCCTCTTCCAGAGAAGCTGTCCGCGTATGGGCTGTCGATGGCGGACGTGGTCAAGGCTCTGGAGCGCAACAACACAAACGTTGGCGCAGGCTATATCGAACGTCGCGGCGAGCAGTACCTCATCCGTGCGCCTGGCCAGGCGCGAGGCGTGGAGGATCTGCGCAACATCATTCTTTCGAGCAACGGAAGCACGCCGGTGCGCGTGCGTGACGTCGCGGAGGTCGGGATCGGGAAGGAACTGCGCACAGGTGCTGCGACCGACAATGGTCGTGAGGTCGTGCTGGGCACTGTTTTCATGCTGATCGGCGAAAACAGCCGCATCGTTTCGCAGGCTGTCGCGAAAAAGATGGCGGACATCAACCGCACGCTTCCTGAAGGCGTCGAAGCTATCACCGTCTACGACCGGACCGTGCTCGTCGACAAGGCGATCGCCACGGTCAAAAAGAACCTGCTCGAAGGCGCGGTGCTCGTGATCGTGGTGCTCTTCCTGTTCCTGGGGAACATGCGTGCCGCAGTGATCACGGCGATGGTGATTCCGCTGTCGATGCTGTTCACCTTCACCGGCATGGTCAATCAGAAGGTCAGCGCCAACTTGATGAGTCTGGGCGCGCTCGACTTCGGCATCATCATCGACGGTGCGGTCGTGATCGTGGAGAACTGCGTGCGCAGGTTGGCTCATGCTCAGCACAGGCACGGGAGACCACTGACCCGCAAGGAACGCTTCCACGAAGTCTTCGCCGCTTCTCAGGAGGCTCGCCGCGCGCTGCTCTTCGGGCAACTGATCATCATGATCGTGTATCTGCCCATCTTCGCGCTCACTGGCGTGGAAGGGAAGATGTTCCATCCGATGGCCCTCACCGTTGTGATCGCCTTGCTCGGCGCGATGATTCTGTCAGTCACATTCATTCCCGCGGCCGTTGCATTGTTCATCGGCAAGAAAGTTTCGGAGAAGGAAAACCGCCTCATGGGCTGGGCCAAGAAAGCGTATGAGCCGATGCTGGTACGCGTGCTCGAGGCCAAGGCGGTGGTTCTCACAGTGGCCGGCATTGCAGTGGTCCTCGCCGGCTTGCTGGCAACCCGACTGGGCAGCGAGTTCATCCCGAACTTGAACGAGGGTGACTTTGCCGTGCAGGCGTTGCGCATCCCCGGAACGAGCCTGAGTCAGTCGGTGCAAATGCAGCAGCAGCTGGAACGCACGCTCAAGGAGAAATTTCCGGAGATCGATCGCATCTTTGCGCGAACAGGCACTGCGGAGATCGCCTCCGACCCCATGCCGCCGAACATCTCGGATGCGTATGTGATGCTGAAGCCGGTGGATCAATGGCCGGAGCCCAGGCGCACGCGTCAAGAGGTTCTTCAGGGGGTGCAGAAGGAAGTCGCCAAGATCCCGGGCAACAACTACGAGTTCTCGCAGCCCATCCAGTTGCGTTTCAACGAACTGGTCTCGGGCGTGCGGGCCGACGTCGCCGTGAAAGTCTTCGGCGACGACATGGATGTACTGAACAAGACGGCGCGAGAGATCGAAGGTGTGCTGAAATCGATCCCTGGCTCAGCCGAAGTCAACGTGGAGCAGACAACAGGTCTGCCGATGCTGACGGTCAACATCGATCGAGACAAGGCCACGCGCTATGGGCTGAACATCGCGGATGTCCAGGACACCATCGCCACTGCAATCGGCGGTCGCAATGCAGGCACCCTCTTCGAGGGGGATAGGCGCTTCGACATTGTTGTCAGGCTGCCGGACAACGTGAGAGGCGACCTCGAGGCGATCAAGCGCCTTCCCATCGCGCTGCCCGCCAGCGCGGCCGCGGCCGACGTCGTCGGAGCCACGTCCGTTGCCGGCGCTGGAGCAAACGCTGCCCGCGTGAACTTCATTCCGTTGGGCGAGGTCGCCACACTGGAACTGGCGCCGGGCCCGAACCAGGTGAGCCGGGAGGATGGGAAACGTCGCATCGTCGTCAGCGCCAACGTACGCGGCCGCGATCTCGGGTCCTTCGTCAGTGAAGCGACGGGAGCACTCGATTCGCAGGTGAAGATCCCAACCGGTTACTGGACCACGTGGGGCGGCCAGTTCGAGAACCTTCAGTCTGCCACCAAGCGTCTGCAGATCGTGGTGCCTGTCGCGCTGCTGCTGGTCTTCACGCTGCTGTTCGCCATGTTCGGCAACATGAAAGACGGGTTGATCGTATTCACCGGCATTCCGTTTGCGCTCACCGGCGGCATTCTGGCGCTGTGGCTGCGTGACATCCCGTTGTCGATTACCGCGGCCGTCGGGTTCATCGCGCTGTCGGGGGTCGCCGTTCTCAACGGCCTGGTGATGATTTCCTTCATCCGGAACCTTCGCGAAGGGGGCGCGTCGTTGGACCACGCCATTCACGAGGGTGCGCTCACCCGCCTTCGCCCAGTGCTTATGACCGCGCTCGTCGCATCTTTGGGCTTTGTGCCGATGGCGATCGCGACAGGCACAGGGGCCGAGGTGCAGCAGCCGCTCGCGACAGTGGTGATCGGTGGGATTCTTTCCTCAACGGCACTGACGTTGTTGGTGCTGCCAGTGCTCTATCGACTGGCACATGGTCGAGACGAGGAGGAGGCGGTGTTCAACGAGGCTCAGAAGCAAGCTGCTTTGGAGCATGAGATCCCTCCACAGCCAGCCGCCTAGGGTCAGTGCCGTGATTGCCCCCGCACGGCCGTTCAACGGGGGCGCCATTCATACCTAAGAGCCATCATGAAACTCGCAACATTCATCGCAGCCGCGACGCTGGGCATTTCGAGCGGCGCATTCGCTGCCGACGATCACAAAGGGCACGAGCACGAAGGCAAGGGGGCAGCAGCCCATAAGGATGAGGCCAAGCCCGCGCATGGCGGCATCGTGACGGTCGCAAAGGATGTGAGCTACGAACTCGTTGCTCGGCCCGATCTGATTTCCCTGTACGTGTCTGACCACGGAAAACCAGTGGATCTCGCAGGCGCTACCGCCAAGGTGACCTTGCTGTCGGCGGGAAAGAAGGAGGAAACCACGCTGGTGCCGGCTGCGGACTCTCTCCAGGCCAAAGGCACTTTCGCCGTGGGCGCGGGAACCAAGGTGGTCGCCAACGTTTCCCTGAAGGGCCAAGCACCCCAGCCCATCCGCTTCAGCCTCAAGTGAAAAGCTGATAACCAAACTGTAATCTGGCAGTTAGAAGTCTGGAGGACTGGACTTTTAAAGTTCACTCACGCAGTCGAGAACGGCTGCGTATGAACGTACCAATCCAAGGACTTTCTCATGCAAATCTCCTCGCTTCGACTGCCCCTCGCCTCTATGTTTCTCGCTGCCGCGGCGGTTCCAGCTTTCGCCGGCAACTATGCAGAAGGCGACCCGCGCCCTGTTGCGCAAACTTCCAACGTTTCCAGCCCTGCCGTGGCCGCAGAGACACGTGCCTGGATGGCCGCCGCTCCCACGCTCGGCTACCCGGAAGGCAATCCTCAAGCCGTCGCGCAGGTGCAGCAAAAGACCCGCGCGGCGGTGCAAGCCGACACGATGAACTGGATCAGGTCTGGCCTGGGCGCTCTCAGCTACAGCGACGCATTCGCAAACGGCAACCATCCGGCCTACGCCAAGGCAAGCCGCGCATATGCACAGCTTCGTGGCTCGGGCGACGCGGCCAGTGCTTCGCTGACGCCAGTCGACGGAAATGCCGTCACGCGCTGATTCGAAGGGGTCGCTGCCCGCTGCAGCAAGTTTGCAGGCAACTGACCCGCGCAGACAAGACATAGCCTCCAGTCGCAAACGCCAACACCTAGCCTCGGTATCCACGAGGCGGATAAATCAGGACACCACGCTGGGACCATCCAGGTGGTATTCTTTTTTCATGACATTTCAATGACCAATATGTAATCCGGTTGCAGGCCAAGTGTTCGAAAGGCTTTCTACAGTCGTTAAGCGCCCCGGACTTTTCGGGGCGGGATACAACAAGGAGACCTTATGTCGATTCGCACCCTTCGTTCCGCCGCGGCCGCAGCAGCCGTCATAGCCGCCGCTCTTTCAGCCGCAAGCGTATCCGCCGCCGGCGCCTACCACCCCACGCCCAATGAGGCCGGTGCGACTTATCGCCCGGAGCATGCCTCCACGCGGACCCGTGCAGACATCGACTCCGACTTGAACTCGGCAATGAAACAACCCGCCTGGAATTCTGCGAGCCGAGGCGCCCCGTGGCCTGTCGCCAAGACGGGTGAGCCCAAGACTCGCGCACAGGTAGTCGCTGAACTCGACACGGCAATGAAGCATCCCGCATGGAACTCGGTAAGCCGCGGTGCACCTTGGCCGCCGGTGCGGAACAACTCGAAGTGAAAAGCAAGCGCTCTCTCCCTGAGCGCTGATCCTGCTTTCGCGACGATGGACCGCCAGCGACTTCGTTGGTCATGACGGAGGACTCCTAGGTTGGTGGCATCGACGTCACGCGACTGATTGAAAACAGAGATTCCCTGGTCCAACGCGAGAACTGGTTGTTCCGAGGTATGAGCTCAATCCAATCGCGTGCGCAAAAGGGCCACGTCGGTAAGCGTCCGGCCAACCCGTCTTGATTCCCGCCAGCGAGCCTAGGAGCATCGTGTTCACTACTCCACTTATTTCTTGGCGGACACGTGAACACTATCGAGACGACGGTGAAGGGAGATCGGCGCCGCAGGCGTCGTCATACCGATGAGTTCAAGTCAAACCTGGTCGCCGCCTGCTCTCGACCTGGCGTGTCGATCGCCTCAGTGGCATTGGCCAATGGCATCAATGCGAACCTGTTGCGCCGCTGGATCGAACAAGGTGGTCCACGGTTGCCCAGCGCCGACTCTATCGAGACGACTTTCGATATGCCGCGGGATCAAGCCAAGGCGGCATTCGTGCCCGTGCAGCTCGACGCTACGCCCTCGTCGACAGCATCTGACATCCGCGGATGGTGCCTGAGCACTGTTGCCGGCATGATCACTGTCCGTGATTGCCGACGACATCGACACACTGGACCCACAGGAGCTTCGCGAGAGGCTGCGCAAGGCTGACGCTCAGTTGGCGTTCCAGAAGTCGATCATTGACAAGCTCACGCACGAGAACGCGATCCTCAAGCGACTGAAGTTCGCCACCAAGAGCGAGGCTTACAACGCCGAGCAAAAGAGCTTGCTCGAGGAGACGCTGGACACGGATCTGGCCGCCGTTGCGGCGGAGATCGAGGCGCTGCAGGCAGCGAGGACGTCCCCTGCTGAGAAGCAAAAACCGAAGCGCGAGAAGCTGCCCGCGAACCTGCCGCGCCGCGAGATCCATCACGAGCCCGAGAACACCACCTGCGGGTGCGGCGAGCCGCTGCAGCGCATTGGTGAGGACGTGGCCGAGAAGCTCGACTACCAGCCGGGCGTGTTCACGGTCGAGCGCCACATCCGCGGCAAGTGGGTGTGCAGGTGCTGCGAGAAGATCACCCAAGCGCCGGTGCCGGCTCACGTCATCGACAAGGGAATGCCCACCGCCGGCCTGCTGGCACAGGTGCTAGTGGCGAAGTACCTGGACCACCTACCGCTGTACCGGCAGGAAGCGATCTTCGGGCGTGCGGACCACATCATCGCTCGCTCGACGCTGGCCCAGTGGGTTGGCGAGTGCGGCACGCAGCTGCAGCCGCTCGTAGACGCGCTGGCAGCAGAGCTTCTTCGACACAACGTGCTGCACGCGGATGAGACCCCGGTGGCGATGCTCAAGCCTGGAACCGGCAAAACGCACCGAGCGTACGTGTGGACCTACTGCACGACGCAGTTCAACCCGGTCCAGGGCGTCGTGTTCGACTTCGTCGACAGTCGCGGTGGACAGCACGTGCGCGACTTCCTGAAGCTGAGCGCAACCGCTGCCAAGCCGAGGTGGCAGGGCAAGCTCGTCACCGATGACTTCAGCGGCTACAAGGCGTGCTTCGAACTCGGGGTGACTGAGGCCGGGTGCATGGCTCACGCGCGGCGCAAGTTCCACGAGCTATGGGTCAACCACGGTAGCCTGGTCGGCGAACAGGCGCTGAAGTTCTTCGGTCCACTGTACGACGTCGAGCGCGAGGTGGCGCGGGCTGATAGCGGCAGCAGACTCGAACTCCGACGATCGCGATCAAGGCCGGTGGCCGATGCGTTGCAGCAGTGGATGCGCCAGCAGCGCCAGAAGATCCCCGACGGATCTGCGACCGCGAAAGCAATCGACTAAAGCCTCAGGCGCTGGGATGCGCTCACACGCTTCCTCGAAGATGGCGACCTGCCAATCGACAACAACTGGGTAGAAAACCGGATCCGGCCGATCGCACTCGGCCGCCATAAGGTGAACTGCGTGCTTATGCGAAGTCGTATGTTCGTGTTCGGCGGAAGCACAGCTAAGTCGGGCCCTGGCGCGGCCTCCAGGCTGCGATGGACTGCTGGTGTTGCTGACGCCGTGCATCGATTACGTTGTGACCTTCGCCCACCTTGGCAAAGCCGACGCCAAGCCGCTGCTGGCATCCACTCCCTTGCTGCTGGCCTTGCAAATGGTGCTGCTGCCCGTCTACTTGGGCGTGTTCATGGGTGATGCGGCCGCAGCACTGGTCCACTGGGGTCCGTTCTTGCACGCCTTTGTATGGCTGATCGTCGTGCCGCTGTCACTTGCAGCCGTCTGCCAAGCTTGGGCGGCCCGCTCGGCCGCCGGTGAGCGGGCGGTGGAACGGTTGGGCTTGCTACCCGTACCGGCTACAGCCGCCGTCCTGTTCGTGGTGGTCGCAGCGGTCGCGCCGCAGTTGGGGCTGGCGCTTGATGCTGTGCGAGAGGTGGCCCCAATCTATGTGGGCTTCGCCATCATTGCCCCGATGCTGGGGTGGTGTGCGGCATGCCTCTGTCGCCTACCTTCCGACCAAGGCCGAGCGGTCGCGTTCAGCGCGGCCACACGCAATTCCTTGGTGGTCTTACCACTGGGCTTGGCAATCCCCGGCGCAGTCCCTTGGGTGCCGGCCGTGATCGTGACGCAGACATTGGTGGAGCTGGTCAGCGAGCTGGTCTATGTCAAGGTTGTGCCCCGCTTGGGGTCTCGCACGGTCCGGCAGCCGTCGTAGCCCGCCGATCGGCCGTACCGTTCATGGATCGGCGTTCGCGTCGTAGGCCGCACGCATCGAGATGAACCACGGTGTACTGAGGCCCTCCACAGGGGCTCAGTCAAGACGAGATCGCCGGACGCTTACCCACGTCGGCGCTAACCACGCAATAGAAGTGTGGGCGTGCTAGATCGCACGCATCGCGGGTCTCCTGATGGCTATACGTTCGACTTGGAAGTCGGGGCGGATCCACCGGCCGAGCAAATGCCCGCAAGTAGACATCCGCCACCGACTCAGTCACCGCTCGATTCGGGCTGGGACAGCACAAGCCCGATGCGTGTCACTCCCCCGCCCGAAGAAGCGAACGTTGAACCACCGTGCATGCGAGCAATGGCCGACACAATCGTCAGACCCAGTCCATGGTGGCTGGAGGACCCTGAGCGCGAGCGATCCGCCCGGTAGAAGCGCTCAAACAGATGCGGCAGCGCAGATGGGTCGATCGGCTCTCCGCGGTTATCAACAAAAAGCTTGACCGCTTTCCCCTCTTGCTCGATCGCCACGCGGATAAGGCTCTGCGGCGCGGCGTATCGGATCGCGTTACTGACCAGATTCGAGACGGCGCGCCGTAGCAGGCCAACGTCCACAAGGAGATTTGCGTCACCATCGATCTTCAAAGAAAGCTGAGCGGCCTCTAGCTCGGCCTCATGGAACTCGGCAACTGCGGCAACCTGTTCGGCAATGCTTACAGGTCCGGTTCGCCGTGCACGCGCACCACGATCCGCCTTGGACAGGAAGAGCATGTCCGTCACGATGCCTGAGAGGCGGTGCGCTTCTTCCAATTGGGAGCTCAACGCATCCTGAAGCGCGGCGACGGATCGCGCCTGGCTCAATTCGACTTCTGCCTGTGCGATCATGTTCGCCAAAGGCGTTCTGAGTTCATGCGCGACATCCGCGTTGAATGACTCGAGCTGCTCGTATGCACCTTCAACGCGCTCGAGCAAGGCATTGAACTGGCCCACCCATGGCTGCAGTTCACTTGCGTACTTCGTAGCGTCGATACGGATGCCAGCGTTCTCCGGTCCTGCTTCGGCGGTTTTGGCCGCGAGAAGCTTGAGCTGCTTCAGTCCGCGGCGAACTACCAAGGATCCCGTGAATGCCACCAGCAAAGACCCCAGTGTGGTTGCCAGAAAGAGAGTCCATGCGAGCCGGCGTAGCAACAAGTCATCCTTGGAGACATCGAGTGTCAGTTGCAACTTGACCGACTTGCCCTCGATCGCGAGTCCTTTGAGCATGCGGCTCTGCGTGACCCAGTTGCCTTTGGCGGCTGGACCTGGCGACAGATACGCCCGGTCCTCTCCGACCCAGACTTCTGCAGCTGCATCCGGGTGCGACAGGAAGTAGTCGCCGAGCTTGTGCCGCAAGGCGTCAAGATCGGGAGGATTGCTGGTCTCTTCGACCACATGCTGAACGAGTTCGATATACCTCGCGAACTCTTCCGATTGCTTGAGCTGAAAGCTCCATCGTGTTGCCGCATACACAGCCACGCACACGAAGCTCAAGCCAATCAAAGTCTGTATCGCGAACCAGCGAGACAGCGTTGTCTGGATGGAATTGTCCTTCACGCCGATTCCGATTCTCGCAGCTCGAGGACGTATCCCATCCCTCGAACCGTGTGAAGCAGCTTCACTTCGAAAGGATCGTCGATCTTCATTCGGAGCCGCCTCACCGCCACCTCGACCACGTTGGTATCGCTGTCGAAATTCATTCCCCAGACTTGGTCAGCCAATATGGCTCGGGGAAGAATCTGTCCTTGGCGGCGCAGCAGAAGCGAGAGCAGGGCAAATTCCTTTGCCGTCAGCTCCAGGCGTTTCGAACCCCGTGTCGCCTTGCGTGTGGTGAGATCCAATTGAAGGTCCGCCAGGGCGTAGCGCGTTGTTTCCTGCAGTGTTCCGCGACGCAAAAGGGCCCGGATGCGCGCCTGCAATTCGGAAAAGGCGAAGGGCTTTGCGAGGTAGTCATCTGCACCACTTTCCAAACCCTTGACGCGATCGGCCACATCGTCCCGTGCGGTCAGCATCAACACGGGAATGGAAGAAGACTTGCGGATCGCTTCGAGGATCTTGAAGCCGTCGATGCCTGGCAGCATCACATCCAGGACGATCGCATCGTAGTTGCCCGTCAGCGCCATGCCCAGCCCCTCGGAACCATCGCGAGAGAGATCGACGTTGAAGCCGCTTTCCACCAGGCCCTTGCGCAGGTAGTCCCCCAACTTCGCTTCGTCTTCGATTACTAGTAGGTGCATTTCTTGATCGTAACTTCGCGATGAGAGGGGACGATTACATTTCGGTAATCTACGAATTCTCCTCTGCATAGCGTTTCGCGACCGCAGATCCTCATGCGATAAATGCAACCGCCGCCCTTGTTCGGCGAAATTGACTTGATCACGCCAAACTACCCGTATGGCAGCCTCCCGACGCGGAAGGCACACTACGTGCCTGCCCGTGAGGCACGAACAGGGCTCGCTCCACAATCCAGGTTACGAATCGGATTCGTTGCCGTTCATGGTCAGGCTATAGTTATGAATTGGCCTGTTTAATTAAGGCAAGGGGGCGTCACGCATTGATCTCATGCCACGACAGTAGCGCGTCAAATGCAGGCTTGGCCGAGCACCGCACCCTACGGGATGCGAGAGTGCCTTCTACCTTGAGACAGTCAGTTCCTGGAGCAAACACAAAACCCGCTTACGCCCGTCCCCCCCGAGAGCGTGGAAAAGTCGCAAAAGCTCCGCCTCGTCATCGTCAGCGGCCCAAAAATACGACAGCGGCACACCCAGCACCTGCGCCAAGCGCCTGGACATCAGCACATCCGGCATGTGCCTTCCACGTTCGTATTGGTTAATTCTTGCACTAGCGGAGAACGCGTCCATGCCGGCCGCCACACCCAATCGCTCCTGCGAGAAATCGCTACGCAACCGTGCTACCTTGAGTCGCCGAGAAAACAAAGGCAAAGCAGGGTCCATCTGAGTACCGCTCGCATGTGACATGCTTAGATATTGTAAGTTTATATCCTCCTTTATACCAAGTCCTCCTTCATGCCCGACGTGTAAATACTGTCACAGAGGCACTCGCCGTGAAGCCCGCAGAGGTTTCAACAGATGCATTTCACCGCCAAAGAGACATCTGAAAACTCAGTTTTCGAGCAGCCAGAAGTGAATCTCCAATAGGTTGCATCTGATTCTTTGTCGGGTTGGATTTTGAAAACTGTAGGCCGCCAAACTTCAATCCATGCGCAGGCTGGGCCAGCCGAACGTTGGTAACGCATGCTCAGCCCCCCTCTCCTCCTGAATCAAGATGGTTAAACAACTGATTTTAGAGTACGCCTTCATCGGCTGATGTCTCAGGAAGAGTTGTAAAGCTCTTCCTTCACTTGCTGCGCCCCCTTGTCCACCCATCTGACGAGTTGCTCAATACGCCCTGCATCGGCTGCGCCACGAAGAACAAAATCCGCCCAGTCATGCAGCGAACTGAACGAGCGCGTTCACGCCTTTCTGGGGCGCCAGATCAATGCCGACTACCCGCCAGCGGCTTGGCGCGATCTGCATAATGAAGACGCAAGTGGCTAGCACGCATCGCGATGCGTGCCGTTGATAGTGACCGTTAGGGTGAGCGCTGGCGAGAACCGCCAGGGGCTCGGCCTGACGGTCAGGCCTCAAAGGCCTCGCCCTTTGGACCGAGTTCCGGCACAGCTTGAGCTACCGCGAGCCGCGCAGAGTCAAGTTGGCGACCTGCAACAGCCACGAGAGCTTCAAGGCGGTCGCTGCAAAAGTGCTAGGCCACCCGACAGCGTTGCCCAGCAGTCTGCCGACCTCGCAGAGATCTCCCGCCGAACCACTGACACCCAAGTAACTGCGCCACCTCATCGGCTGCCGTCACTCACAACCGTCAAGTGCGGGACACCATTTACTTACAGCAGACAGGACGGCTGTCCAAGCTGTACGGCGCATCCAAAGGCCGTATGCGATCGAGGCGAATCGGGCAATCGCGCAGCGGAAACCAGGAGCCCAGGAGCCAGAACCGCCAAGGCCGGGCTCGGCCCATTGCCGGCCGGGCTCCACGACCGACCATACGGGGCGCTCGCCCAAGTGCTAGTCAAGTCGGATAGGCCCTGGCCAAAACGGCGCGATACGCTACAGATCCTCGCGAGACAGTACCAGAGCCCCCCAGGCGAGGCGCTGCTCCACTTTTGCGAGCATGTCGCGAATGCACAACAAAAATGCAGAGCCTCCAAGATTTAGGGCGATTTGTTTTGCCCTGTTGCAGCGGCTCTGGTGCAATAGCATCAACTTCCCAAAAGGAGGTTGGCCCGGGGTCCGGTGGGAGCACAAAGTGCCAGTCACGGTGAGCCCTTCGCACCGGAGCCCTATGTTTAACCTTGGAGAAACTTGCAATGAAAAAATCTCTAGTTGCTCTGGCTGCCCTGGCTGTTGCCGGTGTTGCCTCGGCTCAGTCGTCCGTCACGCTGTTTGGTGTGGTCGACGCGTCGATCAGCGGCTACTCGTCCACCTCGCGTGACCTGAACAACGCCACCTTCCTGAACCCGTTCTACCTGAACAAGGGCAGCGTCAAGGTCAGCAGCCGTCAACTGGCCAACGGCGCCTACAACTCCAGCCGTCTGGGCTTCCGTGGTACGGAAGATCTCGGCGGTGGCCTGGCTGCCAGCTTCTGGCTCGAAGCCCCGATCACCAATGACGACGGCGCAACCGGCGTGTCGACGTTTGCTCGTCGCTCGACCGTGAGCCTGTCGGGTGGTTTTGGTGAAGTCCGCCTGGGTCGCGACTACACCCCGACGTTCTGGAACGACACCGTGTTCGATCCGTTCGGCACTGTTGGCGTGGGCACCAACCTGATCTCGACGGCCAGCGGTTTCAACACCGCCGGCGGTGCGGGTGGCTTTGGTGGCAACCCGAACTACGTTCGCGCCAGCAACACCATCGGCTACTTCCTGCCCCCGAACCTGGGTGGCTTCTACGGCCAAGTCCAATACGGCTTCAGCGAGAAGACGAAGTACAGCCCTGGTACCGCTACGCCCAACGTCGCGAACAACTCGCGTACCGGCCGTTACGTCGGCGGTCGCTTCGGCTACGCCAACGGTCCTCTGGACGTTGCGCTGGCTTATGGCAGCAGCACCTCGGGTGACCAGTTTTACGCTGGCGTGACCAACAAGGTCAACACGCTGAACCTGGGCGCTTCGTACGACTTCGGTCCTGCGAAGCTGTTCGGTGAAGTGTCGCGCGTCAAGAACAAGGTCGACTACGAAGTCACCCCGTTTGCTAACGCCGCTGCTGACACCGATCTGACTGGTTACCTGCTGGGTGTGACCGTGCCCGTCGGCGCCGGCCTGATCCGCGCTGCTTACTCGTCGGTCAAGTACGACCTGAACCAGCCCGCAGTGCTGTTCCAGCCGCGTATCGCTGACCCGAAGGCTAACAAGCTGGCTATCGGCTATGTGCACAACCTGTCGAAGCGCACGGCTCTGTACGCCACCGTTGCTCGCGTGAGCAACAAGAACGGTGCAGCTCTGACCGTCGGCGGCCCGGCTTTCTTCTCCGGCGCTGGCTTCACCCCGAAGAGCTCGACCGGCTACGACTTCGGTATCCGTCACGCTTTCTAATTTGATGCTGGCGTAAGCCAGCTTCGGATCGAAAGACTGAAAGCCACCCAGCTTAGGCTAGGTGGCTTTTTTATATGGCGAAATACTTCTGTCTCTAACTTGGTTGACGCATGCCTCCAGACCTCCCAGCGTCTGCACACACTTCAAATTGAAGCTATTTGCATGGAAAATTTCTCTTTAGACGAAAATGGCAAAATTGATGCGAATTCAATTGATTTGAATGATTTGAGAATTTTCACATATGTGGCAATCCTTGGCAGCTTTTCCGCTGCCGCAGAGGAGCTTAATATTCACAAATCGAGTGTGAGCAGAAGCATTGCCAGATTGGAAAAAATTCTAAATACACCACTGCTTCTACGCACAACCCGCAAGGTGCGACTTAGCAAAGCTGGTGCTGTGGTTAAAGAACGAGGGGCTGAAATGCTTCAGCGCATCGATGACACACTTGGCTATGTAGGATCGCTTTCGTTGAAACCTCAGGGACCTTTGACGGTATGTGTTTCAACGGAATTATTTCTTACCGCCGCCATGCGAAATCACATAGGATTTCAATTCTTAAATAGCTGCACTGGTGTGCAGCTGCAATTGAACATTACCTCGGATGATTCGGCCTTGAAGGCGGAGACTACCGACATCGCGATCACTTCGCGCAGTCATCTTGGTTCATCCCATTTAACAAGCATGGGCCACTGGCTATGCGCTTCACCAGAGTACATTGAAAGAAGAGGGCGCCCCTTTTTTGCCACAGACTTAGATCGACATGATTTTATTTTCAACAATTCTGGCGGAATAAATTCAAACCCTTTGTCGGCCACTGGAAGTGTAATTTCCAAGCGTTTGCATGCTCGAGCCACCACGAATGATGTGGAGATTTTTCAATCCTTTGTTTTGCAGGGCTTGGGCATCGGCTGCTTTCCCGCATACATCTGCGAACCATTGATGCAAGAAAATCTCTTGATACGAGTGCTTCCAGACATCATGCTACCTCAATTAGAGATACATATTTCTTATCCAAGCAAACGGGTGAAAGCCCCAGCCGTTCGCGCCTTCTCTCACATTCTCAAGTCGAATCTGCCACCAGCTCCAAGTCCACGCCTTTAGCTTTAAAAATCTCAGGAGCAAGGAATTTTTGCCTCCAGCAAAAAAATTATCAGGTCGATGGCGATTTATTTTTTCAAATTAGACCAATGCCTGCAGGAATTTAATTTTGAAGGGCCACAAGAAGCAACTCGACCTGGGAAAGGCATCATTTCAAACCACACCGGCTCGCAAAAAACAACAAATGGAAAATTGAAAACGCTCCGCCAGATTATGAGATAACTCACAGATTTCGCGAAGCACGCAAACCATACTCAAAAATATTGAACGCAATTTGAAGCCGAACCTCCAATTAACTACCCCAAAGCACAATCACCTCGTCTTCTTTTTTAATCAAAAGCCCATCAATCACTTCAATTCAATTCAATTCAATTCAATTCAATTCAATTCAATTCAATTCAATTCAATTCAATTCAATTCAATTCAATTCAATTCAAGCAGCGTACGCGCAATCAAAATTCAACGCCAATTCAGCTTAAAGCAAGGCCTCCTCGAATACAGAGAAAAATAAAATTCGCAGCAGTCGATTTTACTTTTGACGAAAAACAAACTCCCTTGCGCCAAACACCCTCGCCAGTTCTCGTCGTGCATCCTCAATGACGGATTCATTCATTTGACACTCGCAAGCGAAGAGCTAAAAAGAAAAATTGACTTACTTTCTTTAACTCCTCAGTTGGGCCAATGATTCCATGCCACCCAGCCCTCGTGCTTCTACACGTATTACGCGCCTGTAATGTTGCAGTTCGGCGCTTGTTAGATGTGATTTCTAGAATCGCCCGCCACGACTGACGCGATTGGCAGCCGCCGCCTTCGATCCGCGTGAATGATTTCGACCATGCCCCCCCCCCCCCTCGACAGCCTCCCAGCGCCAACGCACCACTTACCTCCTTGCGGGTAACGAACGTGCCACTCTCCGCAACCTGGGCAAGCGTAGGCACTGCAAGTTGGATTGTTGGTGTAGACAACCTCAGCTTCTGGAGGACGTTCGCGTTGGCACAGGACGGCTTGAGCGCCACCACCGCGGCTTCGACGGTCGGGCTTGGGATCTTTCTTGTGCTGCTTTTCGCCGCAGTCCTGCGACCCTTCGTCGTTGGCAAGGCCGGTATTCTCTTGTTGTGCACACTGTTAGTCACCTCTGCCAGCGTATCGCACTACCTCGATGCCTGGGGCGTGCTCTTCGACAAAGGACTGGTTCGGAACATGATCGAAACGGACACGCGCGAGGTCCGCGAGTTGCTGTCGTTCCCCGCGTTCGTTGATGTGTTCTGGCGGGGCATCTTGCCCGCGGCATTGCTGTGGTTCGTCGGCATTCGCCGGGCCGAATGGAAGCGATCGACGATCCACACGGCGCTGCTGGGTGTGGTGGCGGCCGGCGTCGCCGGCGCCTTGCTTGCCACTTCGTATGGAACCCTGGCATCCACGTTCCGCAACCACCGTGAACTCCGCTTCCAACTCGTGCCGACCAACTACATCAATGCGGTTTACGGCTACCTCAAAGGCGAAGACGTGACATCCGGCGCGATTCTTCCAATCGCACCGGATGCACGTCGTACCCCCTCCCTCTCGCGCCCGCTGGTGCTTGTCCTGATTGTGGGCGAGACCGCACGAGCGGCGAACTTCTCCCTGGGCGGCTATATGCGCGAGACGAATGCGGCCCTCGCCAACCGCGACATCCTGTACTTTCAGAATGTCGTCTCGTGTGGCACCGACACCGCGACATCGTTGCCTTGCATGTTCTCCGGGCTGGGTGCCGAGGAATTCTCCGTGCGGAAGGCGCGTGAGCGCGAGAACGCCCTCGACGTCCTGCTGCGGACAGGTATTTCGGTGCAATGGCTCGACAACAACTCCGGTTGCAAGGGGGTCTGCGCGCGAGTGCCAACCCTGCAGATGCCGACGTCAGGCATCGACGGCCTTTGCGGGGAGGACGCGTGCCAGGACGAAATCCTTGCCCGGTCGCTGGAGGAGCGCCTGAAAGAGGTGAAACAGGACACGGCCATTGTTCTGCACCAGATGGGCAGTCACGGGCCAGCCTACTACCGGCGGTATCCAGCACCTGGCAAATTCCAGCCGACGTGCGATACGAATCGGATCCAGTCTTGCGACCGGCAAGCGCTCGTCAACACCTATGACAACACGATCGAGTACACCAGCCAGAACATCGCTCGGATCGTGGAGGCAGCGCGCGCTCGCGCGCCCGCGATGGACATCGCGGTCCTCTACATCTCGGACCATGGTGAAAGCCTCGGCGAGCGAAACATCTATCTGCACGGGCTTCCGCCGATGCTTGCACCCAGTGAGCAAACGCATGTTCCCATGCTCGCCTGGCTACCGGTTCAGACACAGGATCGCCTGAAATTGCCGATCTCGTGCCTTGCTTCGGTTGCCGGGCAGAAATATTCCCACGACAACCTGTTTTCAACATTGCTTGGGTTTTTCGGCGTCGCCACAGCGGCGTACCGAGCGGATCTGGACGTGTTGGCGATCGCGCGGGCATCTCCGGCATGTGGAAATGCATCGCCGCGCTTGACCTTGAAGTGACTTCATGGTTTCCAATCACTTCATTCCACAGCAATGGGCGCTCCCGCCCTCCAAGGAATCATCATGAGCTTCTTCAGCGACATCTTTCGAAACATGGCAAACGGTGGTCATGCCCGACGTGGGCATGGCCAGTCGAACCGTTCGGGACATCACGGTGGTCGGGAGAGCGGCTATCCCTACGGAGATGCCGATGCGCGCGGTGGCCAGCCCTGCCGTTCGTGCGGGGCACCGTTCCTTCCTGGCGCGAATTTCTGCGCACAATGCGGCGCAGCCCCCGTTGCAGCACGGGTTTGCTCTGGCTGCGCCACCGCCTTGGTGCCAGGTGCGCGCTTTTGCGCAAAGTGCGGCCAGGCGGCGGCGTAAGCTGCGATCCAACGATATCTCCAGAGCCTTTGCCGCAATTTCACGCCCAAGCTCATCGATAAATCTAGCGCCCTCGATACACTTGCGACCATGCGTACGTTCCTCCTAACCCTGCTTCTCGCGATCCTGCCGTTGCAGTTCGCTTGGGGTGCGGCCACGGGTTACTGCAGGCATGAGGCCGGCACTGGTGCCGCGCATTTTGGGCACCATGAGCACCAGGCCAACTCATCTTCAGGTGAAAAAAGCAAAGACCTGAAGCAGAAGACGATCGCCGACAGCGACGACTGCATCGGTTGTCATGCCAGCGTTGCCTATATCGCTCCGGTTCTGTCTCTTCATTTTCTGGCCCCTGTCGGAGGATGGCCCCCGGCGCTCAGCCTTCCTACCTATCGTTCCCCAATCCCCATAGGGCTTGAACGCCCAGCACGAACGCTCGCCCTCTGATCGGCGAGCTCGTTCCTTCTTTTCCTTTTCACGCGACGACAGCTCGCCGAATCTCGCCTTTGGTTGTTTTTCAACGCTAGGAGAATTCGATGCGAATCAAGACGCTGGTCATTGCCAGTGCATTGGCTTTGGCCGTATGGCCCAGCCTCGCGCAAGTCGCGACATCCACCGCCCAAACTGCGCGACCAGCACAACCCCGGCCGGTACTACAGGGATTGAGCCTGACGGAAGTCTGGCGTCTGGCTGAAGAATCCAATCCGGCTTTGAGAGCCAAGCGAGCCGAACTCGCTTCGGCGGAAGGTTCGCGCACCGACGCCAACGCGTTCCTCTATAACAATCCAGTCGTTTCTTTCGATGGCATCCGCCGGACTGTCCCCCAGGAGGGGGCGTCGTCTGAACGGCGTCGCGAGTGGTCGAGCAGCGTTCAACAGACGTTCGAGATCGCAGGCCAGCGAGGCTTTCGCCGCGAAGCTGCCGATGCGGCGCTGACGGCCCTGGAGGAAGAGATCGCCGAGACACGCAGACAGGTTCGCGTCGAGGTGGCGCAGCTGTACTACCGCGTCCTCGCCTTGCAGCAACGCACCGAGCTCGAAGAGCAGGCGCTGGGCCTCTTCGAGAGCACTGCGGCAGCTGTGCAAAAGCGACGCATCGCCGGTGAAGACACCAAGCTGGATTCCAATGTGGCCACGGTCGAGGCCGAGCGCGCCCGCAACCAGTTGGCCGTCGCGAAGGAACAACTGCTCGACGCTCGCGCCGAACTGGCTGCGAAGCTGCAACTCCGCGCGGAAAGTCTTCCACAGGCGAGCGGCGAGCTTCGCCCCACGGCAAGCGCGGCTTACAGCCTCGAGTCCCTGCTGTCTCAGGTCGATAGCCAGCCGCGCCTCCAGGCGCTGCGTGCACGCGAGGAGTCGGCACGGGCCAAGCTGAAGTTGGAGAGCGCCAGCCGCTATCCCGATCTCACTGTCGGCGTCGGTGTGGGACGTGAAGGTGCATCCGGTGCACGCGAACGTCTCACAACCGTTTCGGTCTCCGTGCCGCTGCCATTGTTCAAACGCAATGCCGCCGGCATCGGACAGGCAAGCAGCGCGCTCACCCAAGCCGAGATCTCGCGCAGTGCGGGGGTTCGAGACGCGCAAGCGCAGGTGCAGGCACTCTGGGCCAAGCTGGGGAGCCTGAGGGATCGTGTCACCAGGCTTCAGGAGCGTGTGCTTCCGGCGCTGCTCGATAACCAGCAGCTCTCGGTCAAGTCCCAGCGCGCCGGCCAGATCGGTCTTCTCGAGTTGATCGTGGTGAACAGGCAAGCCCTCGACGCACGCCGCGATCTGATCGACGCGCTCATCGACTATCAATCCACCCGTCTTGCACTGGAGCTGGCCGCTGGCTGGCCTCCTGAAGGAGTCACACCATGAAATTCAGCCCAACCCTGGTCGGTCAGCGCAGTACCGAACGTTCCGCTCTGACCAAGCTTGCCGCAGCGATCTGCGCGGCCTTTGCAGTGATTGCACTTTCCGGTTGCGGAGGCAGCAACGGTTCGGCCGAGAAGCCCGCTGCCGAAGAGAAGGCTACCGAGAAAGAAGGCCTCAAGCTCTCGAAGGAGGAAGCGGATCGCGCTGGCATTGTCCTGGAAGAACTCAAGGCGCAAGCCCTCGCTGACACCGTCACGGTGACAGCGACGATTCGTGCGAACCAGGATCGCATTGCCAGGATTGCGCCTCGCGTCGAAGGCCGCGTTGCCACTGTTGCAGCAAGCCTTGGCGATAATGTTCGAACCGGACAGTCGCTCGCGACCCTGGACAGTTTGGCCGTTGGCGAGGCTTCGTCGGCGTTGAGCCAAGCACGGTCTGCTAAGCGAGTGGCTGACGCGGACTACAAGCGCGCAACTGCCTTGCAGGCAGAAGAGATCATTCCGCAGAAGGATTACCTGCGGGCCAAGGCGGAGCATGAAAAGGCAAGCGCTACGCTCCGCGCCGCAGAGGACCACCTTCGGCTGCTCGGCGTCCCATCGGGCCAGAGCGCAGGCGTGGCCTCCGTCTTCCCTCTGACTTCGCCGCTGGCCGGCACGATCATCGAAAAAAAGGCCGTTGTGGGCGGCCTGGCCGGACCCAGCGATGCCTTGTTCGTCGTCGCGGACCTGTCGACGCTATGGATCGAGGCAAACCTGGCCGAGGCCCAGTTGGCGAAAGTCCGCGTCGGTGCGAAAGCAACCGTCACCGTCGGTGCCTATCCGGACGAGCGCTTCGAAGGACGAGTGACCTACGTTGCAAGCATCCTCGACAAAGAGACGCGTTCGATTCCGGCGCGCATCGAGGTAAAGAACGGTGAGGGTCGCCTCAAGCCTGAGATGTTCGCGACCGCCACCATAGAAAGCCCCTCGCCGCAGTCGGCACCGAAGACTGACGTGCTGACGGTGCCGGACCAGGCCATCGTTCTCATGCAGGGCCAGCCCAACGTTTTCGTCTTTGAAAACGGTGCTTACGAACAACGCGCCATCGATCCCGGCGACAGGCTCGGTACCCGGACGGTGGTGAAGTCAGGCGTAAAGGCCGGCGAACAGGTGGTGAGTGCGGGAACCTATGCCCTCAAGGCACGCGTGCTGAAGTCGCAAATCGGCGACGCACATTGAGGAATCGAAAGTAAAACATGCTCAACGCACTCGTAGACGCGTCGCTTCGATACAAGGTCCTCGTCCTGGTCATCTTTGCCGTCTTGGTCGGACTCGGTGTCCAGGCGTTTCGCAACGTCCCTGTCGATGCCTTCCCCGACGTCACCCCGGTTCAAGTCAACATCTATACGGAGTCTCCGGGCTTGGCCGCGGAGGACGTTGAAAAGCTGCTCACGACACCGATCGAAGGCGCCATGGCTGGCTTGCCGGGCGTCGAAGAAGTGCGCTCGGTCTCGCTCTTTGGCTTGTCCTACGTCGGCGTCTACTTCAAGGACGATGTTGACATCTATTTCGCTCGCCGCTTGGTGGGCGAGAAACTGCAGGAAGCAAAAGGGCGCCTGCCTCAAGGCTATGGCGAACCGGTGCTGGGTCCGAACAGCTCGGGTCTCGGCCAGGTTTTTTGGTACACCGTCGAATCCGAAGACAAGAAGATGAGCACCATGGACCTTCGTACGCTCCATGACTGGACCGTGCGACTGATCCTTCGTACGGCCCCTGGCGTTGACGACATCGTCTCGTGGGGCGGGGAACAGAAGCAGTTCCAGGTTCAGATCGATCCGCGAAAGCTCATCCAGTACAGCGTGAGTTTCAAGGAGGTGATGGAGCGACTCACAGCCAACAACAAGCAGGTTGGAGGCCAATCGATCAGCCTCGGCGCGGAGCAGTTCCTGGTGCGTGGTCTCGGGTTGGTGGGAACTACAAAGGACATCGAGCAGATTGTCATCGCCGAGCGCAACGGCGCGCCTGTGTATGTGCGAAACGTTGCGCAGGTCAAGGAGGCTCCCGCACCCAGATTCGGCGCAGTGACACGAGACGGAAAGGAAGCTGTCTTGGGCATCGCCTTGGCCCGGATCAACGAAAACGCGAAGAACGTAGTGGATGCCGTCAAGGCCAAGCTGGCCGTGGCACAGGCAGCGCTGCCGAAGGGCGTGACGCTGCAGCCTGTGTACGATCGCACCGAGTTGGTCAAGAAAGCCCTGAACACCGCAGAGAGTTCGTTGGTCGAAGGCGCGATCCTTGTCGCCGTGATCCTCTTCCTTTTTCTCGGCGAGTTTCGTTCGGCGATCGTGGTGGTGATCACGCTGCCAATGGCGATGTTGATCGCATTCATCCTGATGCAGCAGTTTGGCGTCTCGGCCAACCTGATGTCCCTTGCCGGCTTGGCGATCGGCACAGGGATGATGGTGGACGGCGCTGTCGTGATGGTCGAGAACGCATTCCGACTTCTGGCGCATGCGAAGGAATCCGGCAGGCCGATTCAGAAGACCCACCTCATCCTGGAAGCGGCACGAGAGGTGGTCAACCCGATCGCATTCGCCATCCTGATCATCATCGTGGTTTTCCTGCCCTTGTTCTCACTCACTGGGCTCGAGGGAAAGCTCTTCAAGCCGATGGCGTACACCATCACGTTCGCCATGGCGGGCTCGCTCCTGCTTTCGCTGACGTTGGTCCCGGTGCTCGCCGCGTTGATCCTGAAGCCCAAAGAGGAGAAGGACACCTTCCTCGTCCGTCGCGCCAAGCGGATCTACCTTCCGCTGTTGGACTGGGCGCTTGAGCGCAAGCGCTTGGTCGTCGGCTCGGCGATCGTCTTGCTGCTCGCCTCGCTAGCGCTGTTCCCATTTCTGGGCAAGGAGTTCATGCCTCAGCTGCAGGAAGGAACGATTCAGTTTCGTGTGACGGGTATTCCTTCCACGTCGCTCGACGAGTCCATCCGCGTGTCCAACGAGGTGAGCGCGGCACTGCACAAGCAATTCCCGCAGATCCGATCTGTGCTCGCGACCATCGGCCGCGCCGAGGGCGGCGAGACCACGGACGTGAACTACATGGAGCTGAATCTGGACACCAAGCCGCCCGGGGAGTGGCCGGAGAAAATTTCTTACGGAAAGCTCGCCTCGGACATGCAGGAGGCGCTCGAAAAAGTGGTGCCCACCGTTGTGTTCGGCGCGACCCAGCCGATTCAGTCCCGCGTCGAGGAGCTGATCTCCGGGGTGCGGGCCACGCTTGCGCTCAAGTTGTACGGAGAGGATCTGGCAACACTCGACAGACTCACCAGCAAGATTCAAGGCGTGCTCGGGAAGATTCCGGGTGTTGCGGACCTGTCGGCCGAAGCCAACAAGGGAAAGCCGCAACTCATCATCAAGGTCAACCGGGACGCCGCGGCGCGCTATGGCATCAACGCGGATGAGATCCTGGAGGTCGTGCAATCCGGCATCGGTGGCAGTGCGGTCTCCACATTGATCGATGGCACCAAGCGTTTTGAAATCGCGGTTCGCCTCTCCGACGAGTTCAGGGTGAGCCCAGCGGCCATCGCCAGCATTCCAATCCGCACGGGTGGCGGGGCGCTGGTGCCTTTCTCGCAGGTCGCATCGATCGAGCTCGACGAGGGGTACTCCTTCATTCGGCGTGAATCTCTGCAGCGCTATTCAGTGCTCCAGATGGACGTCAAGGGCCGCGATGTCGACAGCTTCGTGAAGGAAGCAGATACGCAACTGAAGGCGCAAGTCGAGTTGCCAACCGGCTACTGGATCGAATGGGGCGGCTCCTTCGAGAATCAGCAGCGAGCGATGGCCAGGCTCGGGGTGATCGTTCCGTTGACCATCGGTCTGATCTTTATCCTTCTGTACACCGCCTTCAACTCTGTGCGGCATGCGACGCTCATCATCGCCAACGTGCCGTTCGCAATCATCGGCGGTATCGTCGGCTTGTTTATCAGCGGGCAATACCTGTCGGTCCCCTCGGCCATCGGCTTCATCGCCGTCTTCGGTGTTGCCATGCTGAACGGCATCGTGATGGTGACGTTCCTGAACGATCTGAGGAGACAAGGCCTGCCGATCCGGGAGGCAGTTCAACAGGGGGCCGCGCTGCGGCTGCGCCCTGTGTTGATGACCGCGTCCGTCGCAATCCTTGGCCTCATTCCGATGCTGCTGTCGACCGGCGTCGGTGCGGAGACGCAACGCCCCCTTGCCACGGTGGTGGTGGGTGGCCTCTTCACCTCGACCGCGTTGACATTGCTGATCCTGCCACTGATGTACGAGTGGGCGGAGCAGCGAGCCGAGAGGCGCAAGGCGAAGACTCAAGAAACCTTAGAAGGAGACACACCGTGAAAGAGATCAAGGCTTATGTCCACAGCAACAGGGTCGCGGCTGTGATTGCAGCATTGAAGGGGGCAAGCGCCTGGGGAGACGACGCACGTGGTCGCCTGCACAACCTTACCCTGTACGTCGTGAAGGGATCGTTGACGCCGCTTCACGAGGCTGAGCGTCGCTACTCCATTGAACTTGGCGACGAAGTGGTGAACGAGTACAAGCTCGAACTCCATTGCAATGATGAAGATGTCGATGAGTTCGTGAAGATCATCGCAGCCGCTGCCCATACTGGCCAAGCGGGTGCGGGATGGATATACGTCATGGATGTCGGGTACGCGCAAGCCATCGTTTGACGGTGTCGTTGTGAACAGCTCCGATCCGTACGCCCGTTGTCTCGAGAGGGGTGGTGATCGAGCAGTCGCCTTGCGGGCAAGGCGACTGCTCGTGATGGCTGTGTTCGGCACGGGTTGCGCCGCAAGCTTGGGCGGCTGCGCGAACCTCATGGAGGACGCCGGTGCGTTCCGCGAAGGCTGGCGCACCGCAGAGGTGACCGAGGTGGCCTCCGCGCGTCAACTGCGAGGAGGCGGCCGAACCGATTGCCGACAGACGGCAAGCCCACAACAACTTGCGACGTCGCGCTTCGCTCGCTTGTCGTACCGCTCCGGCGGGTCCAAACACTCACATGTTGTCGTGGTGAGCGACGGCCTCCCCGTCACCTTAGGCGATGTCGTCTTCACCAATGTGATTCGTTGCGGAACCCCCTTGGAAGTTCGATCAAGGCCAACGGCCGATGCGATCAAGACCGGAAGCACGAGTGGCCCTGGCCGGCTTCCCAGCCCCAATCTTTGAAAGCGATCATGGCATCCGGAAACTCTCACTCGCATGTACAAGCCGTATCGGGCCCTGGTCACGAGCGATCCCTGTGGATTGCCCTCGCTCTTACGACGACGTTCATGGTCGCGGAGGTGATCGGAGGACTCGTCACCGGAAGCCTCGCGCTAATCTCCGACGCGGCGCATATGTTCACCGACACGGTGGCGCTCGCTATTTCGCTCGCAGCGATCCAGATCGGTAAGCGCGCAGTAGATACCAAGCGGACCTTCGGCTACTACCGGTTCGAGATCCTGGCGGCGACGTTCAATGCCCTCCTGCTCTTCGGCGTTGCCATCTACATCCTCTATGAAGCTTGGCAACGGATGCGTGCGCCACAAACGGTCGACTCCATCCCGATGCTGATCATTGCGGCACTGGGTCTCGTAGTAAACCTCGTGAGCATGAGATTGCTCTCGTCGGGCAAAGATCGAAGCCTCAATGTCAAGGGCGCCTACCTGGAAGTCTGGAGCGACATGCTCGGGTCGATGGGAGTGATTGTGGGGGCTGTCGTGATCTGGTTCACCGACTGGACGTGGGTCGATTCGGTTATCGCCGTCGCGATTGGATTCTGGGTGTTGCCGCGAACTTGGCTGCTGCTGCGAGACAGCATGAATATTCTTCTCGAGGGTGTGCCGGACGATGTCGATATTGACGAGATCGGGAAGGCGTTGCGCGAATTGCCCGGGGTCGACTCCATTCACGAATTGCACGTCTGGGCTATCTCCAGCGGCAAGGTGAGCTTGAGCGTTCATCTAGTCAGCGCGATCAGTGACTTCGACAGTCTCGTGGCTGAGGGGGCCCGCGTCCTCGCGGAGCGCTTTGATATACACCACTCGACGATTCAACCCGAACGCGTTCCATGCGGTCAGGCGTCGGAAACACATCGGTTCGAGTGATCTCCCGTACCCGAACCATTCTGAATTCGACGGAAAGGAAAGGCCGTGCACCGCACCACAATCGACGACGGATCGCATTTTTTCATGATGCTGGGCCTGTACATCAGCATCCTCGCCATCGGAGCCGTGATCTTTCTTCTCGTTCGATGGTGGAAAGATCGCCGCGACTTTCCAGCGGCACATCGCCGCCCCAAGCAAAAAGCTTGCTCGATCGACTTTCGGGCCGTGACGCCAAGAGGAAAAGCACGCCGGCTCACTAGAGCCACGAGAAACGCAAGAAATAATGCTCGGTGTTCATTGATAGATGAACTCCTGATCGTGGAAAGAAACACCAGTGAAACTAGATCGCAGGTAATAGTCCGCTCGAGGCCGTAGTTGACAATTGAATGGTTTAGGGCAACGCTGAACAAGCGGTCGATTTCAGCGACGCGCTGTTGCGTTGATCGGGAACTCCGAGATGGGAAGGGCTCAACGGCTCGATTGCGAACCGGATTGCGACCATTTCCGGCCCACGCCCGCGCACAGCGGGTGTTGCGGGCGCACTCATGCCATGAGGCGCTGACGCGCCAGGTAGATGTTGGCCAGGCCCAGGGCGACGAACGAGCGTGTGGCGTTCTTGGCCAATCCGCGGTAGCGCACCTTGGTGAAGCCCCATAGCCGCTTGACCACCGCGAAGACGTGCTCCACGCGGGCGCGCACCCTGGACTTGTTGCGATTCTTCGAGCGCTCGGCTTCGTCGATCTCACCGCCTTTGCGCACGCGCTGGTTCGTGAAGTCGCGCGCCTGCGGCGTAAGCGCGCGGTGAAGGCATCTTGATTCGCTGAGAGGCTGCAGGCAGCGTGTCCGCGGTGAATGGTGGTTAAACGGACCAAGTGCAATAAACACAGCGCCCAGTTCAAGGCCGAGGTCTGGGAGGCGTGCCGGCAACCTGAGGCGATCGCGAGGCTGCGACGATTCCGCCTCTGTATCGAGTACCTTTTATCCAGACGGGCTATCTGGTTACGGTTGCTTCGATCGGAGGACACCTACCGCCCACTTCGACTTCCTGGCGGACATGGCACGTCGACTGACGGTTCCTGCCCGCAGCTTTGCTTTGAAATTTTGATGGGGCCTGGCCCCATTTCTCAAGTGCAGAATAGCCCGGTCGCGCGATCGGCTGGAGGCAATCAATTCGTTCTCTCCGACTTGCTCAAAATCTTCAAAGCGGAAAAAAGGCGTACAGGTTATCGGCCGTTGCATGCTCAATCGGCTGGACATCGTGCCGCAAAAAACTATTTCAAGGCTCGCTCAGATGACGTCTCGGCACGGTATTCGATACACCACCAGCCCCTTGCTTGCGAGCAAGACGCCGGTGTGGCGCAGCAAGTTCATCGTCGCGGGCATTGCTTTCGGCTTCCTCGGACTGGCCGGACGCGCCGCGTACGTGCAGGTCTTCAACAACAGCTTTTTCCAGCGGCAGGGCGAAGTGCGCTTCGCACGCACGCTGGAGCTGCCGGCCAACCGCGGCCGCATCCTCGACCGCAACGGCCTCATCCTCGCGTCCAGCGTGGTGGCGCCCAGCATCTGGGCCATTCCCGAGGACATCGAGCGCGACGACCCCGAGGTGCGCGCCAAGCTCAAGCAGGTGGCCAAGCTGCTCGAGATGCCGCAGAAGGACTTCGACAAGAAGCTGCAGGACGAGGACAAAACCTTCGTCTGGATCAAGCGCCAGGTCGACGAGCCCATCGCCAAGCAGATCGCCGCGATGAACCTCAAGGGCATCTACCAGCGCAAGGAATACAAGCGCCAGTACCCCGAGGGCGAGGCGGCCGCGCACGTGGTCGGTTTCACCAACGTCGAAGACAGCGGCCAGGAAGGCATCGAGCTCGCGTTCAACAAGGAGCTGGCCGGCAAGGCCGGCTCACGCCGTGTCATCAAGGACCGCCTGGGCCGCGTGGTCGAGGGCGTGGGCGACATCGTGCCGCCGGTCGAAGGCCGCGACATCCAGTTGAGCGTCGACAGCAAGGTGCAGTTCTTCGCCTACCAGAAGCTGCGCGACGCGGTGACCGCGCGCAAGGCCAAGGCCGGCAGCGTGGTGGTGCTCGACTCGATCACCGGCGAGGTGCTCGCGCTCGCCAACTACCCGAGCTACGTGCCCGACAAGCGCCAGAACCTCACCGGCGAACAGCTGCGCAACCGCGCGCTCACCGACACCTTCGAACCCGGCTCGACGATGAAGCCCATCACCGTCGCCATGGCGCTGGAGGCGGGCCGGATCACGCCAAAAACCGTCATCGATACGACTCCTGGCCAATACCAATTGGGAGGATTCACGATCACCGACACCCACAATAACGGGGCATTGACGGTCGAAGGCGTGATCCAGAAGTCGAGCAACGTGGGCGCACTCAAGATCGCGCAGAAGATGACCCCGCACGAGATGTGGGACACCTACACCGCGCTCGGCTACGGCCAGAAGCCGCAGATCCAGTTCCCCGGCGCGGTCACCGGGCGGCTGCGCCCGTGGAAGACATGGAAGCCGGTCGAGCAGGCCACCATGGCCTACGGCTACGGCCTGTCGGCGTCGTTGTTCCAGATGGCGCATTCGTACACCTCGTTCGCGCACGACGGCTCGATCATCCCCGTCACCATCCTGAAGAACTCCGAGCCGCCGGTCGGTGTGCGGGTGTTCTCGCCTTCCAACGCCTTGGCCGTGCGCAAGATGCTGCAGATGGCGGCCGGCCCCGGCGGCACCGGCACGCGCGCGCAGACGGTCGGCTACTCGGTCGGCGGCAAGTCGGGCACGGCCCACAAGCAGGTCGGCAAGGGCTACGCAAGCAACAAGTACCGCGCCTGGTTCACCGGCATGGCGCCCATCGAGAAGACGCGCATCATCGTCGCGGTGATGATCGACGAGCCCAGCGACGGCCAGTATTTCGGCGGCGTTGCGGCAGCGCCGGTGTTCAGCGAAGTCGTGCAACAGACCCTGCGCATGATGAACGTCGCGCCTGATCTCGCGGTCAAACCCCTGGTGATGACACAGGGTGCCCCCGAGAGTCTTTGATTTGCGCACGCCCACCAGAATCGCGCCATATGCCGTCGTTGCCGAGGCGTCTGCGTCCGGCTCAATCATCTTGACGCCTATGGTCGGCGAGTACGCCGAGAACTCGTCTTAATTTCGTCGCTCGAGGTTAAGTTTTGGCGGGGAAAATGGATTCATGCTCTCATCCGTCACGATGCATGCGCGTGGTGATCCAGTCTTGACGACGGTTTCCGATCAGCGCACTGCGGTTGCCTGCCAGTGATGCGGCAGCAGTTCGGCGACGCGACTGGCCGGCTGCGTGGGCAGCGCCTGAACCACGCTGGCAGCGATGGGCAGGCAGCGCGACTTGTGGAACTTCGTCTGCCGCACGGTGACGGTCGCCTCGTCAAGATCGACGTCGCCTACCTTCAACTGCAATGCCTCGGAGAGTCGGAGGCCCGCAGCAACGATCAAGCCGAAGAGCGTGCAGTACATGAGGGGGCGCAGACTGCCCTTGGGCATCAGGCGGGCGGCGGTCTCCAACAGCGCTTGGATCTCGTCGTCCGTGTAGATGTGGGGCGTCAGCCGGCGATGCCCTCTACCGCGGCAACCGTGGCACCAGGCTCCGCGCACGCGGCCACAACTTGTGCCTTGAACCCAGCGCCGTGTCTGCGCCGCGACTTCGGGTTCACGTCCATAACCGTCCAGTTAGAAGTTAACTGGACAGCATCGTTTAGCCAACGGCTCTACTCAATGTGGGGGCGGCTGGCCGCTTGCTCTTCATGTATGCCGACTACGGCCTGCAGCTCGCGCCGCTGCGCGAAGAGGTCGAGCACCTGGTCAAGACCGCGCGCGAATGGGACGGCCGTTTCTTCAACCTGCAGGTGACGAACGCCACCGAGCGCGCCATGCAACTTCGCGCGCTGTGCACGGCCGCGTCGTCCTCGCTCGCATTCGATCTGCGCTGCAAGGTGGCCAAGGCATCATCGATTTCATGCAGCGCGAGCCCCCCAATCACTGCCGCGCCTTCGAATCCGCAATGAATCGACACCATCGAGCGCCGATAACCAATCGCGAGCGGACTGAGCGTTCGCGCGGTCTACATCGCGACATTGGGACGTCTTTCTGTTTCACCGGTGTCGTGAAGCAGCCTCCAGTACGATGCGATGGCATCATTGATCGGTCTACTCCAACCAGAATACCGATGAAACGATTTCTTCTTGTGCTCGGCATCGCCGTGGCGGCCATCGTGCCGGCGGCAATCTTCCGTTTCAGCGGGTTTCGCCCCAATCCGGTACTGGACACCGCGGTCTTCGGTGTTGCCGTGTTAGCCGCAGGCTTCATGTTGTCCTGGGGCGCCGAGGCGGCGGAGAAACGAATCTCGCAGGGCTTGATTCTCGCCCTCGTTGCCTTGGTGACGGTGCTGCCAGAGTATGCGGTCGACATGTACTACGCGTACCAGGCAGGCAAGGCACCGGAATCCAACTATGTCCACTATGCGGCCGCCAACATGACGGGCGCGAACCGGTTGCTGGTCGGCGTGGCATGGCCGCTGATGGCCATCCTCCATTGGTTTCGAACGCGCGAGCGCAGCATCAGGTTAGCGACGGTCAACGTCGTGGAGATCGGTTTCCTGCTGGTTGCAAGTCTCTACGCGTTCGTGATCGTCCTCAGGAATCGCATCAGCCTCGTCGACACGGTCGTGCTGATCGGTATTTTCGGGGCCTACCTGTGGGTGACCGGGCGCATGCCCAAGGTTGAGTCTGGCCTGGAGGCCGACGACGAGCCCGGACCGGCCGCGGCGCTGGCGACCCTGTCGCCTGCCCGTCAATGGACCTGGATGGGCGGGCTCACGATCGTGGCCGCCGCGGTGATCCTAGTCTCGGCCGAACCGTTCGCCGAATCGATCGTCGCCTCGGGACGGGTGCTGAGGATCGACGAATTCCTGCTCATCCAATGGCTCGCACCCCTGGCCAGCGAGGCGCCCGCCGTCGTGATCGCGGTGCTGTTCGTGCTCTCGGGCCGCGCCGAGGGCGGCCTGACGACTATGATCAGCGACAAGATCAATCAGTGGACGTTGCTGGTCGGTATGCTGCCGCTGGCAATGAGCGTGGGCGCAGGCGCGCTGACGTCGATGCCACTCGACGCGCGCCAGCACGAGGAATTCTTCCTGACCGCGGCGCAGTCCTTGTTCGGCGTGGCGTTGCTGCTGCGCCTGCGTTTCAACCTAGTGTCGGCAATCACGCTCGCGGCGCTGTTCTCGGTTCAGTTGGTGGTGGCCTTCATTTTTCGGGAGGATGCGCAGCGCGCCATCGATGCGCTGACCATGCTCGCCTGGGTTTACCTGGCGCTGGCGGCGGTGATCTTTGTGACTGGTGCGCCGAGCGCGTGGCGCGTAGTCAGCGCGTTGCGCACGGCGGCAACTCGTCAGAGGCTTGAGGCAGCCGCTCCGGCGGGCTCCGGGGCGACGGCCGCCGCACCAAAGAAATAAGAGCCTCACTTGCCGAGTAACGGGAGCCGCCATGACGCACGAGGCCACTTCGATGATCTCCCGCCGGCATCAGCTGGTCTTCCTGTGCGCGTACATCGCTCCAGGGTTCGCTGGCCGCATTCATGCGCAGCCCTCGGCCACTGACTTCATCGCTGGGGAAATCGTCAAGATCGATGCCGAGCGCGGCGAGGTAACGCTGCGCCACGAACCGATCGCACATCTTCACCTACCCGCAAGGACGACGATCTTCCGCTGCGTGGATGCCAGGGTGATCCTTCGGGCCAAGGGGGGCGACAAGGTCCGATTCCGGGCCGACCGCTTCGAGGGGACGCTGCGAGTGACGGCAATCCTGGTGCCGGGTATGGGCGTGCCCGGGGCGGCACCGGGCGCGGCGCCATCGAGTCCAACCTTCAGAAAGTAAACCGAACATGAGCGAGCCCGTGAAACTTCGCCTGGACCTCCCGCTGGTGCTGCCGGATGTCGACGATGCGAATGACCGCTGCGTCACCCGGCTGCTCGACGCGCTGTCGGGCCTGCCCGGACTTGCCGAGGCACATGTCGTGGGGCGTGAGAGCGGCTCGCCACAGCTATGCATCCATTACGACCCCGCCGCCCTTTCACTGACGCGGGTGCGCGAACTGATGCACTCGGTGGGTGGCCCGCTCACGTCCCGGTTTGCCCACCTGGTGCTGCGCACCGGGCCCCCTGCGCAGCATCCGGGGCGCCGATCTCGGCGTCTCGGATACGGTGCGCATCGAGTATGACCGGTCGGTCTCGTCGGAGGACATCTTGCTGGCCAGGGCTGCAGCGTGCGGTGTCCGCGGTTCGGCATCAGCCCGAGTTACGGCAGCAGCGTCGGCACTGAAAGAAACCGGAAGGCACGTCGATTCGCGAGACATACGGATGGTCCTGACCAGCCTGTTGCCGTACCCGGCGGCCATGCCGATGGTGACCAAGGGCACGATCCCGGCCCTGCCCACGCCGGACAAGCTAAGCGGGACGCCGCGACCATGCAGGTCACGATCACGCCGAGGGCAAGGGTTACCATGCCGGTTTCAACCACGCCCACCGCGGCCCTTTTGGCGAAAAGTCGGAGCTGATCTTCGCGGTGCTGGCGGGCTTGTTGCTGCTGGTCGGCTGGCTGGCTAATCGAGCGCCGGCGCCAGGCCCAGGTGACTGCCTACCGCTTGTTATGTCGCGGCCTATTACTTTTCCGGCTTCTTTACCGTCTAGGAGGCCTTCAAAAACCTGCGCACTCGCCGCTTCAAGCTCGACAAGCTGATGCTGATGGCCGCGCTGGGCGCCGGCGCGCTCGGCAAATGGGCCGAAGACGCTTTGCGGCTCCTCCTGTTCAACCTCGGCCATTCGCTGGAACACTACGCCATGGGCTGAGCTGGCCAGGCAATCGAGGCCCTGCTCAACACCAGCCGTGCGCTCTCACGTTCGATCTCGACACGCAAGACAGGCGGCACCTGCTCGTCGCGCCAATGACAGCCGCGATCGATGACCTCGATGTTGAGGTACATCGGCGCGAAATCGAACGCGGGGGTGAATTGAACGGTGCCGTCGAGAAGCCGCTGCACCGCCGCGTTTCGCGCGTGGTTGTCGGCCCGCGCCTACGCGAAGCCTGCTGAGCGTCCTACCGCCTGAGCTCGGGGTGCAACGTTGAAGAGGAGCGCTAAATCACTGTCAACTTCAAGAGTAAGGGACCTACCATGAAACAAGCGTTGATCTCCCTCGCCGTCGCCGCGTGCTGCGCCTTTGCCGGCTCAGCTTTCGCCGCAATGAATAAAGACGAGTACAAGACCAAGAAGGCCAAAATCGAGGCGACGTACAAGGCCGACAAGAAGGGTTGCGACGGCATGAAAGCAAATGCAAAGGACGTCTGCAATGCCGAAACGAAGGCCAAGGAGAAGGTCGCCAGGGCCGAGCTCGAAGCCAGCGACAAGCCGAGTCCCGGCGCCGACGCCAAGGTGAGAGAGGCCAAAGCCGACGCCGACTACGACGTCGCCAAGGAAAGGTGCGAGGACTTGAAGGGCAAGGAGCAGAGCGCCTGTAAGGTCGAAGCGAAGGCCGCGCACGAAAAGGTCACGCACGAGAAGGCTAAGGGCGAGGTGAAGGCCGCCAAGACGGAAGCCAAGGCCGAGAACAAGGCAGCCATGGGCAACTCGCCGAGCACGACGACGCCCAACACGACTACAGCCGGCCAGAAGAAGTAAGGGCTCATGACTTGGGTCCGATTGAGTAGTTCCATTCACCATGGAGCCGATCGGGCTTGATGGTGGAGAGGTCGGCACGCTTTCCGCACGCGCCCTAACCTGCTGCACCGTTGTACGGGCCTCGAGTTCACGCAGCCGCCGCGCATCGGGCACATCCATGCCGCCGTGCTTCGCACGCCACTTAATGGAATGGACTACTGAACACCTTCAGCTTTCAAGCGCTGGAGTTCTACCTGAAGGTTGGCTATGAACAGGTTGGCTTGGCTCCGGAATACCGCGGTATTCACGGCCTACACAACCGGCAGTACGTGCATAAGTTGTTCCGATAGTCTCCGCACAGCCATGAGCATCGGTGATCGGGCGGGTTGATTTGACCTGCGGAGTTCTCTTCCTAGACTCGTAAATCCACTACGAAGGAGAGCTTGAATGACCTACTTCACCGGAATCGATGTGTCCCTGAGATCCGTCTCAATCTGCATCGTGGACGACCGCGGCGAGGTCTGTCGAGAGGGCAAGGTCGACGCCCATGTCGACGTGATCGTCGACTGGCTGCACGCCTTCAGTCCGGAGCTCAGGTCCGTCGGCTTCGAGGCCGGCGCGCTGAGCCAGTACCTCACCTATGGCCTGCAGGCCGCAGGCTTCGAGGTCATCTGCCTGGAGGCCCGGCGCGTGAAGAACACCCTGGACGCCATGCGCAACAAGACCGACCGCAACGACGCGCGCGGCATCGCTCAGATCCTGCGCACCGGTTGGTACAGCCGCGTGCACATCAAGAGCCTTCACAGCCATCGTGTGCGCGCACTGCTGGCCAGCCGCAAGGCGATTCTCACGAAGTGCGTCGATCTCGAGAACGAGTTGAGGGGGCTGTTGCGCGTGTTCGGTATCCGCCTGGCCCCGCGTGTGGGCCACGGATCGTTCGACGCTCAGGTGCGCCAGACCTTCGCCGATGACGAGATGCTGTCCTGCGCGCTCGTGCCGCTGCTTGACGCGAGGACCGTGCTCTACAAGACCTACCTGAAGCTGGACAACGCGGTCAAGGCGCTGACCAAGGCAGATCCTTTGTGCGTGCGCCTGATGTCGATCCCAGGCGTCGGTCCGGTGACCGCGCTGACCTTCAAGTCCGCCGTGGACGACCCGGCCCGGTTCAAGTCGTCACGTACCGTGGCGGCTCACTTCGGTCTGACACCCAAACGGTACCAGTCGGGGGAGATGGACAACCCCGGCCATATCTCTCGAGCTGGCGATGCCGATGTGCGCTCGGCCTTGTATGTTGCGGCGCACTCGCTACTCACGCGCAACGCGCAGTGGTCATCGCTGAAGGCTTGGGGAATGCGGCTTGCCAAGACAAGAGGCCATCGACGTGCGGTGATCGCTGTGGCGCGCAAGCTGGCCGTCATCCTGCACCGCATGTGGGTGGATGGCTCCGAGTTCCGATGGGGTTCACAGGAGCCTGTTGCCGTGAAGGCCTGAGCGTGTTGGCTGGCTGATTGATTGAAGCGAAAGGAATCGAGGATTGAGCGTTCAGGTGTGGACGATGGTCCGGATGAAGCCGTATATGACTGCTGCGCTGCAAAGCGCGTCCATAAGCCGTATATGACTGCTGCGCTGCAAAGCGCGTCCATAAGCGTGGCTCTCCGCTCCGTCTGACCAATGCGTGCAGCGCCGACCTTCGGGCCGGGACCGACTGCGTAGAGAAGCGTGAACTGCACCGAGACGTTCTGTTCAACGAAACCAAAGACCGAGATACTCTGCCCTTGACAAAACGGCCCGATCAGAGAAGCGGTCGCTCGACGCGACCTACCAGTGCAGGTCCGCGAGGGCCTAGGTTCGCGCAACCCCACTGAGGATCTCGTCGAAGTCAAAGTGAAGCGTGACCGTCCAATCCAACCCATCTTGATCCCGAAACCGCGCCAATACGAGCGTTGTGCCTTAGTGGGTACCATCGCCGCGGTCGCACGCCGCACACTCAGTACGGGATCACAGCTCTTGTGCCTTTCCCTGGATCGCCTTTGCCAATCACCGGTCCGGTGGGCACCTAGCGATTGAGGCCACGGCTCGCAAGTGTCTCCCCATGCTGCCGGTGATAAGGTTCGATGTCGCTCTTGCGCAGATCCTGCTCGATACTGCCCGCGAACCACCGAAAGATGTTGGTGCGGTTTCCCCAGCCGTTGCTGAACCGAACGAATAGAAAACCCCGCTCCGCGTTGCCGAGTGCGTCAACCGGAATGCCGGCAGCGCGCAAGGCAGCGATCTCGGCATCGGCATCGATCCCGACTGGAAGCCTCAAGGTGATCGTCGCGCTATGGTGTTTTGGCATGCCTCCACCTTCGTCGTTTCTTGGACGCGCATTTGATCCAATGCGAGCCTTCTCAGGGATCCCTAGTACATAGGAAGCAGGCGCCGACACGGCACTCAGCCAGCTCGCCTTGTGACCAAGAAGAGATTTAAACGACCTTTCCATTTTAATCAAATCGTCCGAACAGCCTATCTCCCGGCCACGCACTTCCACTTCGGTCTGCTGCATTCTGGAACTCACTGCCGTTGTTCGTTCATGCTGGTGCGGACTCTCCCACTCCTTGACGAGTGGCCGTCGGCCGGCCGGCCACTGCGAGAGCCAGCGCCGGATAGCATAGCGATTACATCTTTCGTGCGCATGCCATGGACCAGCGACTGGATTGGACCCTCGCAGCTTGCGCTCGCATCCTTCGTCCGATGGTCAGGCTCGCTCTTGCCATGGGGGTCAAGCATCCCCATCTCGAAGAACTGCTGCGCGACCTCTTGATCGAGGAAGCGCAACGCTTGTGGCGCAACGAAGGTGTCGCCAAGCCCAATCTCAGTCAGCTATTCATTACCACGGGCCTGAACCGCAAAGCCGTGACCGCCAAGATTCGAGCTACGGCAGACCCACTGTCTCATACGGAGATGTCAGCGGCGGCCAAGACTTTCACGTTGTGGTTGCAAATGTCCATGCAGGATGCTTCCCTGCGGCGTCTGCCGATCACAGCGCGCAACGCGGCCCTTTCGTTCGAGACAGTGGCACGCATGAGCGGCCGGGGCAACGTAAGCCGTCAATAAACTACGCCCTTGCGCGTAGTGTCGGAACCAACGTGCGCGGGGTGGTCTACGGCGAGCCGAGCTCGATGTTCCAGGGCAGCAGCGCCTCGTAGTCGTCGACCGTCTGCGCCAGCGGCAGCTTCTTGAACAGCGCGACGAGGTAGCGGTAGGGCTCGACGTTGTTGGCCTTGGCGGTCTCGATCAGCGAGTAGAGATTGGCGCTCGCGTTGGCACCGCCGACGGTGTCGGCGAACAACCAGCTGCGCCGCCCGACGACGAAGGGCCGGATAGCGTTCTCCACCGGGTTGGAGTCCAACGGCCAGGAGCCGTTGTCCAGGAACCGCACGAGCTTGGGCCACTGACCATGCAGGTAGTGCAGCGCTTCGCCCAGTAGGCTCGACGGCGCAACGCTGTGCAGGTGCGTGAGCAGCAAGCGCTCGATCTCGCGCACGATGGCGGCGCTGTAGCGCGAACGCAGTCGCAGCCGGCGCGCGGGCGTCCAGTTCCTGACCAAGGACTCCGCACGGTACAGCTTGCCAATCAGCCGTACGAACCGGGCCGCGATCTGATCGGACGAGCGGGCTGCCTTCGGGATGGACTCGTCAGCCTTGATGAACGGCCTGCGCGCGTGCACCCAGCATCCAAGGTGCGTGAGACCGCCGGCCTTCGCGATGCCGTTGTAGACCTCTTAGCCGTCGGTGATGAGCGTCGTGCCGGGACGGATGCCGGCATACAGCTTCTCGGCGTGCACGGCGCCGCGCCCCGGTGCATAGGCGAACAACCGTACCGGTGGACCAGTGCCATTCATCTGCGCCCACATGAAGCTCTTCGTCTGTGCCTTGCGCCCAGGCTCCTTGAGCACCTGGACCGTGGTCTCGTCGCCGTAGATCAGGTCCGAGTCCAGCAAGTGGTCGCGCAGCAGGTTGATGACCGGCTGCACAGCCTGGCCGATGCGCACGATGCCGGAAGCCAGCGTATTGCTCGCGATGTCGCCACCGAAGCGGCGCAGCAGCGCGGCCGTGCGATACAGCGGCATGCCGAACTGGTACTTGCCGGTGATGACCCAGGCCTGTGCCTGCTCGGCGAGCAGCCCGCGCGGGATGATGCGCGCTGGCGTCGGTGCAACCTTCAGGCTCTGATCGCAGCAGGGACAGGCGTACTTGATGCGGTGGTGCTGCAGCACGCGCACCTGTTCGGGGATGACATCCATCTGCTCGCTGACCTCGGCGCCGATCTCCACCAGCGCGTGCCCGTCATGCGCGCACACACGCTCGGCCTCGGGCAGTTCGTGGCGCACGATCTCGCGCGGCAGCGCAGGGTCCAGCGGCTTGCGTCCGCGTTTCTTGCGTTGATGGCCCGCGACCGGTGTCGACTCCTCTTCGTCGGTCTCGGCCTGCGGCGTCTGATCTGTGGGCGCGAGCGCCTCGGCCTCGTTGAGGAACAGGTCCTTCTGATCGGTGCCGCGGGCTTCGCTCTTGGCCGCAAACAGCTGGCGCTGCAGCGCCTTCAGCCGCTCCAGTGCGAGGTCCCGCTCGGTGGTCGCGACTCGAAGCGCGCCGGCCAGCGCATCGCGCTCGGCGATGAGCGCGGCGAGTTCTTCAGCGGTGATGGTGGCGGGCGACGACACGCCCGCTTGGATCGGCATGCGCCATCATTGTTCCTTCAGGCCACGCTGGAATAGCGCAGACGAGAGTGGCGTTGCACCACCGCGATGTCGATGCCCTCCAGCAACCAGTGCAGCTGTTCGGCCGTCAGCGTGGGAACCGCATCGGCCGAGGGCCAGATGAACCTGTCCTTCTCCAGGCGCTTGAGCAACAGCCAGAAGCCGTTGCGCTCCCAACCCAGGATCTTCACCCGGTCGCGCCGGCGGTTGCTGAACACGTACGCGCACGAGGCGAACGGGTCCAGGCCCAGCGCCTGCTCCACCAGCACGGCCAGGCCGTTGATGTTCAACCGGAAGTCCACCGGCTCGCGGTGCAGGTAGACCTTCAGCCCTTCGTCGAAGCGGAACATGGAAGTCGGCTCAACATCTGCACCAGCGTCGGCAATTGCTGCAAGCTCGTCTCGCCGAGATCGAGCTGCACGCCGTTGGGCAGGCGCACATGCAACCCGACCATCGGGGTCGGTGCCGTCAAGGAGTTCTCATTCGGGATCACCGCCACTGCCGTAGCGGGTGCGTGGGCCATCGCGGGCGCCGCCACCGCACACTCGCGCTGAGGCACTCGCTGAGGCTGATCTTGTTCACCCTCTACGCGCACGGCAACGAATGCCGCATCTTGCATTCGCGCGATGTCGCCCGCTGGCACCTGGGCGCTTCGCCGCTGGTAAGCCGCGATCCACGTCCTCAGCAGGTTCGTGTTGACACCGTGCTCCATCGCCATGCGTGCCACCGACACTCCTTGCTTGAGGCAGGCAACGATCAACTCCCTCTTGGCGGCTTCGTCGTAGACGCCGCGACCGTCACTCTTGCGCCCCACAACCAACCGGCCTCTCAACTCTTCGTACTGCTCTGTCATGTCTACGTGTCCATGTTGCTATACATGGGCACGTAGCCTCACAGCTCATCGCTCCCTGAACAAGGGCGTGGTTAATTGACGGCTTACGGGGCAACGTCCACCACCGCACCATCCTCGATGAACTGATCCGCTTGACCGTGGTGAGCGAGAACGTTGGCGTGGTTGAGCTCACGAGCGATGGCTTTGTGCCGGAGGAAGATTTGCAGTTCATGCTCGCCTTCCTGGCCGACAACGAGCGCAAGACGCGCCGGCTTGCTCGCGCACGCATCGACAGCCAACTGCCAGCGGACAAGAGCTTGGCCAGCTTCGACTTCGACGCAGTTCCGGCGGTCTCCAAAGCTCACGTCACGGCGTTGGCCGAGGCCGACGGCTGGCTCGCACAAGGGCACAACTTGCTCGCCTTCGGGCCACCGGGCGTCGGCAAGACCCATCTCATCGCCGGCATCGGCCATGCCCTCATCGATCACGGCTACAAGGTGCTCTTCGTGCGAACGAGCGAATTGGCGCAACACCTGCAGGCGGCGCGGCGAGACCTTCGCTTGCCAAACGAACTCGCCAAGCTCGATCGCTTCGATCTCATCATCCTGGACGACCTCAGCTATGCGCGCCGTGGTCAGGCAGAAACCTCCGTGCTGTTCGAGCTCATCGTCGAGCGCTACGAGAGGGAGAGCATCGCCATCACGGCCAACGCGCCCTTCTCGGCGTGGGACGAGGTGTTCCCTGACAAGGCCATGACGATCGCGGCGGTCGACCGCCTGGTACAACACGCCACGATCCTGGAGATGAACGTGGACAGCTACCGCCGCCGCGCTGCGTTGCCAGCTCGCCGGCAACGCGGTGCGACGACAACTACTCAATGATCTTGCTCGACCGCACCGCCGCATTGACTCGTCGGATTTGTTACCCGAGCTGACCTGTTGCCTCACGTAACTTGCTACCCGTCGGATGGGCCGACGGGAGCAGCACTACGTGACGAGGCGAATCAGCATGGCAACACGCAAGGAGTTGGTTGAGGCAGTGCGAGCGCGCTACAGCAGCGCGCCGCCGGGAGAGAAGGCGAAGATCCTGGATGAGTTCGTGGCCTTGACCGGCTACCACCGCAAACACGCCATCCGGGTGTTGCGAGAAGAGGCCAGCACGAAGGAAACGCGGGCACGCAATCGTCTGTATGACGAGGCGGTGCGGCAAGCGCTGACGGTGCTGTGGGAGGCCGCCGATCGAGTCTGCGGCAAGCGGCTGAAGGCGTTGATCCCGATGTTGGTCGATGCGATGGAACGCCATGGCCACCTCGAGCTGGACCCGGTCGTCAAGACCAAGGTCTTGCAGGTCAGCGCAGCGACCATCGATCGCGTGCTGGCCGATGCTCGTTTGCATATCGACGGGAAGCGCAGGCGCCGCACTGGCGTCGGCGCGGCCATCAGACGCAGCATTCCGGTGCGCACGTTCGCCGACTGGCGGGATCCCGCACCTGGCTTCCTCGAGATCGACATGGTCGAACACTGCGGCGGCCCGAAGACGGACGGTGACTACGTTCACACCCTGACGCTGACCGACATTGCCAGCGGTTGGACGGAATGCGTGGCGATGAGGGTGCGCGATCAGATGTTGGTGATCGAAGCCTTCGAGAAGGTGACGGCCGATCTGCCGTTCGCGATGCTGGGCATCGACTCGGACAATGACAGTACCTTCATGAGCCAGGCCGTGTTCGACTATTGCAAGGGGCGCGGCCTTGAGCAGACGAGGTCCCGTCCCTACAAGAAGAACGATCAGGCCTGGGTCGAGCAGAAGAACGGTGCCATCGTTCGACGGCTGGTCGGCTATGGCCGCCTGAGCGGTCGCGAAGCTACCAAGGCCTTGGCGCAGCTGTACGAGTCGTCGCGGTTGTACATCAACTTCTTCCAACCCTCATTCAAACTCAAATCCAAGACGCGCGACGGCGCTCGTGTGCACAAGGTTTACTTCGCGCCGGCGACCCCATGTGAACGGCTGGTTGCCCACAACGGCGTCGAGCCGGCGATCAAGGAGAAGTTGACGGCGCAATTCAAACGACTCGACCCGGTGCGGCTGCTGCAGGAAATCCGCAGCGCGCAGCAGGTGTTGAGCGAGATCGCGGCCCACGGCGTGCCGACTGAAGTGAAGTCGAGAAGTGCAGCCGATGTTGCAACGTTCCTTCAGAGCTTGTCGTCAGCTTGGACGGAAGGCGAAGTGCGTCCAACGCATCGCAAGCAGCCCAAGGCCAAACACTGGTGGAGGACTCGGACCGACCCATTCGCCGACGCGTGGCCAGTCATTGAAGGGTGGTTGATCGCGGAGCCCTCGATAGCGGCCAAGGCCTTGATGGCTCGTCTGGTCGCGATGGTTCCAGAGATCTACGACGGTAAAGCGCAGTTGCGGACACTGCAGCGCCGGGTGAAGGCCTGGCGCTGCGCGCGCGTCACCGAAATGGTCCTGGGCGGTCTGCGCAAGGCTGATGCAGTGCCGGCCGAAGTCTGAACGCAGTCGATCACTTTACGCGATGCCGAGGGGGCCGGGCGCTTCGCGCCCGGCAGGCCATGGACATATGGACGATGCGCCTACGGCGCACCGGCTGCGACCGTGGACAACGCGCCGCTGCGCGGCTGCGTTGCCCACCGCCGCAACCTTCGACCACATGCCCACAGCCCTCAACTAAAGAATTGGAAAAGAAGACCAAACGACAACTAGCCGCCGGGTAACATTCCTTCGTGAGGCAACACGCCGCTCAAAGTAGTTGACGCCGGGCACTCCGCGTGTGCGAGCAGACGCTCGGCGCCACAGCGCATGTCCACCGGCTTCGTGCATACCCGACAAGCTTGGCCGCGCCGATCAAGGTGTAGATCACCGCAGCGCTGTGCCCGCCGTTGTCGGAGCCAAGGTGCAGGTAATTTTTTCGGCCGATCGCGACGCCTCGCAGTGCGCGCTCTGCTGCGTTGTATGAGCCTCGAACCATCCTCGGATACCGCTCGCAGCGATAGCACCCCAGGTCCTGGCAGCCGAGTTGCTGGTCAAGGATAGCGCATCTGGAGCATGGAGCACATTGAAGAATTGAGGCGCGCCCCCGGGGAGTCTGTCAAGTTCACCCCCGGGGGCTTCACTTGATGCTGATGACCCGCCTGCAGTCTCTGTCGGTGGGAGACCGCATGCCGATGACGTTTCTTTTCTCCGATGGCCAGCGGCTGCAGACGGTTTTCAGGGCTGTCCCGCCCTCGGCACATTGATGCACGTAAGGGCATTCGAGACGATTCGTCGCGTCGCGGTCGATCCGCCGTCGCTTTAGGAGGTCGCGCCCGCCGGGACGACTGCCGCGACCTGTGGCGCCAGCAAGGTGCCTTTCTTATAAGCCAGCAGACGCAGCGCGTTCACGACGACCAGTAAAGTTGAGCCTTCGTGGAACAGAACCGCGGTGCCGATGTTCAGGCCGAAGATTGTCGCGGGAATCAGCACAGCGACCACGCCCAGGCTCACGTAGAGGTTCTGCTTGATGATGCGACTCGTGCTGCGCGACAACCCTACCGCGAAGGGCAACTGAGTCAGGTCGTCGGCCATCAGGGCGACGTCGGCGGTTTCAAGCGCGACGTCGGAGCCCGCCGCACCCATGGCGATGCCAACCGTCGAGTTGGCCATCGCAGGCGCATCGTTGACGCCGTCACCAACCATGGCGACCTTGCCATGCTCCTTGCGAAGTGCCTTGATGGCATCGACCTTCTGCTCCGGCATGAGATCGCCCCGTGCCTCGGTCAGGCCGACACTCTTGGCTACCGCATCGGCGACTTGCTGGTTGTCCCCGGAGATCATGATGAGCCGCTCGATGCCAAGCGCTCGGAGTTCAGCCATGACCTGCGCTGCCATGGGCCGCGGGGTGTCCATGACGGCAATCACCCCCAGGTAACGCTCACCTTTGCGCACGACCATGGTTGTTCGACCGGAAGCGACCAGCTTGTCGTTCGCCTCCTTCACGTCCTGAGGCAGTGAAGAGCCTGGCAGCTCGGAAAACAGGATCGGCTTTCCGATGTAAACGAACTCGCCGTCGACCTGTGCTTGGACGCCGCGTCCGGTGAAGCTTTTGACGTCTGAGGCAGCAACCGCCTTCGCGCGATCACCGAGGCGTTCGCGCGCGCCGGACACAATGGCGGTCGCCAGGGGATGGTCGCTGTGCTCTTCAACGGCCAGCGCCACAGCCAACAGTTCATCATCTGTGACGCCCTGCATTGCAACGGCATCGGTCAGTTTGGGTTTGCCTTCGGTCAGCGTTCCAGTCTTGTCGAAAGCGATGGAAGTCAGCGTGCCGAGATTCTCCAGCGGGCCGCCTCCCTTGACCAGGACGCCGCCTCTGCCGGCGCGTGCCACGCCGCTGAGAACGGCGCTGGGGACGGAGATGGCCAATGCGCACGGACTTGCTGCGACCAGAACGGCCATCGCCCGATAGAAGGTGTCGGAAAACGGTTCATCGATCACGAAGCCTGCGAACAGCAGCAGGACAACCAAGGCCAGGACGGCAGGGACGAAGATGCGCTCGAAGCGCTCGGTGAATTGCTGCGTCGGCGAGCGTTGTGCCTCCGCCTCGGTCACCATCTTGACAACGCGGGCCATCGTGGATTGTTCGGCACGGCGAGCAACTGTCACCTCGATGGCACCCGACCCGTTGATCGTGCCCGCGAAGACGCGATGCTCCGGCGCAACGCGATCAAAGGCTGCGAGCGCCGCTTTGATGTCGTCGACCGGCCGCTTGTCGACCGGCACGCTCTCGCCAGTGACGGGCGCCTGGTTCACGCTGGACGTCCCAACCACAACGACACCATCGGCCGGCAGCCGTTCGTTGGGCCGCACGACGACCACGTCGCCGACCTTCAGTTGTTCGACAGCGACCTCTTCGGTACCACTGTCGCGTCGCACGGTAGCCGTCTCGGGTGCGAGCTTGGCAAGTGCTTCGATAGCCTTTCGGGCGCGTCCCATCGCGTAGTGCTCGAGCGAGTGACCCAGGCTGAAAAGGAACAGCAGCAGGGCGCCTTCCGCCCACTTGCCGAGCGCCGCGGCGCCCAGCGCCGCCACCAGCATCAGCGTATCGATCTCGAAACGACGTGCCTTCAGATTCTCAAAGGCTTCCTTGACCGTATAGAAGCCGCCGAAGAAATATGCAGCGATGTAGGTGGCCGTGGGGAGCCAGGCGGGTCCGGCGCCGCTGCGCTCGATCAGCCATCCCGCGGTCAGCAGTACGCCGGCGAGTGCGGCAAAGATCAGTTCGCTCTTCTCTCCCAAGAGGCCGCCCTCGGAGTGATCGTGACCCGCATGACCGCCAGCACCTTGTTTGCTGTGATCATGGCCCGCATGATCCGCGTGGTCGCTGTGGTCAGGCCCGCTGTGCTTGTGGCCCGCGTGGTCGTGGTTGGCATGGTCGATGGGTTCGTCGCCGGAGCGGGAAGGCTGGGGTTGAGTCTCCGGTGCGGCGTCTGTTGGCGGTGCGTTGGCGCCCGTCGTGCGGATCCCAAGCGCCGCCGCCTTTGCCCTCAATGTCTCCGCCGACACCAGTTGCCGGTCGTATTCAATACGGACGGAACCGGAGCCCGACACATCTGCTTCCAGAACGCCCGGAACACTTCGCAGATCGGCGGCAACGCCGCGCGCTGCGCGTGCATGAAGCGAGCCATCGGCTCTGATCGTCAGGTGAGAGAACCGCTCGCTCAACTGCGCGCCGACCGAGCCGACCAGTTCGCGCAGGCGAGTTATGGAGACGACGGACTGGTCGTAGTGCAGGCACAACTGGGGTTGCCCATTGGGGTCTCGAACGACGTGAGCCTCAGAAATGCCGGGTCGCCCCTCGAGCGCTTCCATCAGCCGTTGTACGCAGTGATCCTCGACGTCGTCCACGTCGGGAAGGATCAGGGGTAGATCCAAACGGAGCTTGCTCGAGTCAGTCATGGACGTTGCCTTCTATTGAAAAGTGAATACCGAATGCGGTGGTGCTGGCTTGAGTTGTTTCACACCTCATCGCGCAACAGGATTGTCGAATCATTTTTTGATTTCTCGATGTGCGACAACATCCCAGGTTGGTATGCGCACTGCAGGAAGTAGCGAAGTCACGCTCAACCGGCCTTACTTCGATGTGCCCGGCCTTATGCTCAACCCGAACCCGACTGCGGATGTAGTTCGACAAGACACCAGCGACGTCGGCCATCCGGCGTAGTTCTTTCCCACCCTGCCGAACTAGGCGGCACAGCACATGCTTGCTACATGAAGCAAGGGAATTCCAGAATTACTGGAGGCCTCGAGAAGAGCAGCAGGCTCGAACGGCTGCCCCTGATCGCGCAGGATGTGTTCGGCAGACCTTCAGTGGGGCCGCAGTTTGCACAGGGACATGTCGATTGCCACTGGGCTCATGTCCGGTTATATGCCGATGCCCCAGGCAAACTGGGTCTTCGACACAGGTTGCAGCTTTCACCCAACAGGCACAGGGTTCAATGGGCCGCACATGGCGACTACGGGCGCTATGTCGTGTACGAAAACGTGCCCGGCAACTTCATGTAGCCTTACCTCTAAAACTGGTTTCCTTTTCCATTGCTCGGTGAAGAACTTCTAGAGCCGGCGGGCACCGACCGGACCGGCGCAGTTTTCTTTCTGAATTTCCATGCAAAAAAGCCCGCGTATACGCGGGCCAAAGGTCCCAACTCAAAGACCCCTTGGAGGAACTAAATTTTCAAGACGAGCTTCGCCCTTGGGATCGGGGCCGCTCTAGAACGAGTGACGCATACCAAAGTCGTAACCGGTGGAGGTTTTTGGGGTAAAGGTCGAGTCGTTGAAGAAGGCAGGGCCACCGACCGTTAGTGCGGCACCATTCTTGTTGCTGATACGCGCAACCGTCGCGTACAGAGCAGTGCGCTTCGACAGGTTATGGACGTAGCCAATCGCCAGCTTGTTGGCTTTCGGATCTCGGGCTACGGAAAACGGAGTATTGAGGTCATACTTGACCTGCGAGTAAGCCGCTCGGATCATGCCGGGCCCAACGGGCACTGTCACCCCCAACAGGTAGCCGGTCAGATCGACGTCCGGAACGCCTCCAAGAGCCGGAACAACCGCATAGTCGCGAGTGCTCTTGGAGCGTGAGAGTTCGCCGAACAACTTCGCGGGACCGAAGTCATATGAAGCGCCGAGATTCATGGTCTTCACGGAGTTGGTGGTACCGGCATAGTAGCTGTCACCAGCGGTGCTGTTGCCGTAGGAAAAGGCCACATCGAGGGGACCGCTCTTGTACCCAACCCGGCCACCGAAATAACGACCTGCACGTACGGTTGCGACCGGCCCTGGGTTAATCGCGCCTGAGGGGCTCACGCCCGGGGGTGTCGCTGTACCAGGGTCGTACTTGTTGTTCTCATTGATCGCATACATTGCCTGACCGTAGAAGCCGCCAAGCGTCGAAGGAAGAAAGTATCCGACAGAATTACTCGCTCGATTGTAGTTAGGGTCGCCACCGAAGCCACCCGAACCGCCCGCCGTGTTCGTATTCAGCGCTGTGAAAATCAGACTGCGGCCCACACCCACGATGCCAAATGGATCAAAAACGATGTCGTTCCAAGCTGTTGGGACATAGTCGCGACCAAGGCGCACTTCGCCAAACGGGCCAGACAAGCTCACAGTGGAGCGTCGCTGAAAATTGGAGACGCCCGTCGCACCATCGTCCGGAGAAATCGAGGACTCCAACCAAAAACTTGCGGCAAGGCCACCGCCGAGGTCTTCGGATCCACGAAAGCCTAGTCGACTCGACGAATAATTGCCATTGCTCAAGGCCATCCGGCTCACGGTCCGCGTGCCCTGATTCAGATAGAACGGGTTAACCAAAGTACCACTATTTTTGTCTTGTGACTTCGACGAATAATTACTGACGCCGACGTCCACAACGCCAAACATTGTAATGGTGGATTGTGCGCTCGAAAACCCAGCACCAACCATTGCAGCAATCATGACAAACGACTTTTTCATTGCGACTCTCGAATTGACGGTTTTTATTCGTGTGTTCGGTTTTTTACGAAACACTCAGTTGAGGATTTTGGCTGTAATTTCCTGACACCCATTACACCCAGACGCATTTTAGGCATTCAAGTCTTCTGCCCGCAAGCCATCTCAGCATCCGAGATAAATTATCACTCCGGAATGTGACAAGAATTTCCAAGCCTGCGGCGATTGATTACATTTAGCACCCAATTAGATTACAAATTTGCAATCTTTGAAAGGGTAGTAGCAGGCTACGGAAATACTCTCAGCGAAGCGAGCCATCCTCGCCTGCGAGCGGTCGCTGCGTCCGGCTGCGATTTCTGGAGCCGTTTTCGCCGATTTGTTGAGTGTTTTGGGACCTTTGTGCGCCTCATGCGACTGCGCGTGGGCTTGCTGCCCCCCGCCGAACGCATGCGGGTCAAGTTGTAGGCCGCCATCGTCAGCACGAACAGGTGGTCCACGCGCTTGAGCCCGCGCACCATCACCTGACGAATCCGTCCCACCGTCTTGACCCTGCCGGGTCTCGGCTCTATGAGCTTGTGCATTCTCTGCGGCGGGACATAGCCCTCGCTCGCAGCGATGGTGTCGGGCACTGCCGAGCGCCACCCAGAAGTGCTCGGGTCCACGTGCGGGATCTCGCCCATTTCCAGGCACGCACGGATGAACTCCTGTGCGTCATAGCCGTTTCCCGCCCCCTGCGTGATGCTGATCGTGTCATCGTCCGCGGCCTCACAGCCCTACAGTCAACCCTTGCGATCCGTGGTCCCACGCTGTGGTTGAACAGTTCGATGACCGCGTCATGCGCGATCAGTCGTTCGCGGCTCTTGGTGAACATGCTGGGCACCCAGACCGCATCGTCCACGGCCAGACCGATGAATGCACGAGCAACGCGCGCAGCAGCTTCTCCGGCGCAATGCCGGGACGACCACCCTTGATGTCGGCCTCGTACATACCAGCGAACAGGCCGTCAATCTTGAGAAACGCTTCATTGACCATCGCGCAGATCGGATGAATTACGGCACGAAGTCCTCTAGGCGGCGCATGGTGAACGAACTCTCGGAGAAGGTATCGGCTCCGCGCATCGTCTGGGATCTTTTCTTGTAACTGTCGGAGGATCAACTTCCAACGCTTGTGCGACTCCGCGTGCCGACCGGCGGGAGTATTTCCGTAGCCTGTTAGGCGACGTCACGATTGAGTCATTGGCAAGATCTAGATTATCCGTAGGACGGCGCGCAAGAGGCGTGCCGCTCAGATAACCAAAGAAGGTAGTCGCATGACCCAACGCTTCATCGCCCTAGCGCTGCTGGGCACTTCACTGATGCTGTCCGCCTGCGGCGGCAGCAACAACAACAGCCCGTTGCTGCCGTTCCTTCCACCGCCCACCACGCCGCCGCCGGCCGCGCAGGCACAGAAGAACATCCTCTTCTTCCTGGGCGACGGCATGGGCATCACCACGCTGACCGCCGCGCGCATCTACAAGGTCGGTGAGGACGGCGACCTGACGATCGACACGCTGCCCGAGACCGCCTTCGTCCACACCTATTCGAACGACGCGCAGGTGACCGACAGCGCGCCCTCGATGTCGGCCTACATGACCGGCGTGAAGATGAACAACGAGGTCATCTCGATGAGCGCCGAAACCCGCGCCACCGATGCCTCCGGCAAGGCCTACCACCTCAACTTCGACAGCACCTGCCCCTCGGGCAACGGCCAGGCCGTCGACACCCTGCTCGAACAGAGCAAGGCCAAGGGCTACGCCACCGGCGTGGTCACCACCACGCGCATCACGCACGCCACGCCCGCCGCCACGTATTCGCACGTGTGCCACCGCGACGCCGAGAACACCATCGCCGCGGCGCTGGTGCCGGGCGGTGCCGGCTACAACGGCAAGCTGGGCGACGGCGTCGATGTGTTCTTCGGCGGCGGCACCGACTACTTCACGGCCAAGGAAGCCGGCGGCAAGCGCAACGACAAGCGCGACCTGATCGCCGAGCTGAAGACCGCCAAGTACAGCTTCGCCGCCAGCCGGGCCGAGTTCGACAAGCTGCCGGCCGACGGCGCCACCAAGATCGCCGGCCTCTTCACCAAGAGCCACATGGCCTACGACCTGGACCGCAACCCGACCAAGGAACCGAGCCTGGCCGAGATGACCGGCAAGGCCATCGACGCGCTGGCGGCGCGCAAGAAGGGTTTCTTCCTGATGGTGGAAGGCGGGCGCATCGACCACGCCCTGCACGCCACCAACGCGCGCCGCGCGCTGCAGGACACCGGCGCCTTCGACGACGCCATCAAGCTGGCGCTGCAGAAGATGCAGGCCATCGACCCGGGCCTGAAGAACACGCTGGTGGTGGTCACGGCCGACCACGACCACACGCTGCAGCTCAACGGCTACGCCGCGCGCACGGGCAAGACCGAATCGGGCAAGCCCGGCGTGCTCGGCCTGGTGAAGGACTACGTCGACACCAGCAAGACCAGCAAGGACGTGAACGGCATGCCCTACACCATCATCGGTTTCGGCAACGGCCCGAACCGCACGGCACGCGACATCGCGATCAGCGAGGCCGATCTGGAGCTGGCCGACTACCGCCAGGAAGCCGTGGTGCCGATGGACCCCGCGAGCGATTCCGAAACCCACGGCGGCGCCGACGTGTTCCTGGGCGCGCAAGGCCTGGGCGCCGACAACTTCTCGGGCGTGATCACCAACACCGACGTGTTCGGCCTGATCCGGAAGGCGGTCGGCCTGTGAGGGGCGGCAACCACGCATCGACGAACACAACCATGCACACGACCATGAACCGCCCCCTCCGCACCACCCGCCTGGCCGCCGCGCTCGTCTGCGCCGCCGCCGGCACGCTCGCCACCGGCGCCCACGCCGCCGGCGAAGCCAAGAACGTGATCTTCTTCCTCGGCGACGGCATGGGCCCTGTCACCGTGACCGCCGCGCGCATCTACAAGGGCGAGAAGCAGCTGGCCGCCAAGCCCGGCTCGCTGGTGAGCCCCGAGCGCGCGAACCTCACGATGCAATCGCTGCCGTATGCGGCGCGCGTGAAGACCTTTTCGCTCGACGGCCAGACCACCGACAGCGCGCCCTCGATGGCCGCCTACATGACCGGCGTGAAGATGCGCAACGAGGTGATCTCGATGTCCAGCGACACGGTCGCCGTCGACAGCGCCGGCAAGCAGTACATCAACGGCGAGAACACCACCTGCCCGCCGACCAACGGCCAGGCCGCCGACACGCTGCTCGAACTCGCCAAGGCCAAGGGCCGCGCGGTCGGCGCCGTGTCGACCACGCGCGTCGGCCATGCCACGCCGGCCACCACTTACGCGCACATCTGCAACCGCAACGGCTACAACACCATCGCCGAGCAGAGCGTGCCGGGCCACGCCAACTACAACCCCAAGCTGCTCGACGGCGTGGACGTGCTGCTGGGTGGCGGCCAGCGCAACTACCTGCCGACCACGGTCCTGGCCGGCAGCAAGCGCACCGACGGCGTCAACCTGGTGACTGCGATGCAGGCCAAGGGCTACACCTACGTCGACACGGGCACCAAGCTGCGCGCCGTCGACGCGGGCGCCACGGGCAAGCTGCTGGGCCTGTTCACGCCGAGCGAAATGGCCTACGAGCTCGACCGCGTGAAGCAGAGCCTCGACCAGCCGAGCCTGTCGGAAATGACCGAGAAGGCCCTGGGCGTGCTCAGCAAGAACGACAAGGGCTTCTTCCTCATGGTGGAAGGCGGGCGCATCGACCACGCGCTGCACGGCACCAACGCCAAGCGCGCGCTGGAAGACACGCTGGCCTTCGACACGGCCATCCAGACCGCGCTGGACTACATGAACAAGAAGGACCCGGGCCTGAAGAACACGCTGGTGGTGGTCACGGCCGACCACGACCACGCGATCGCCTTCAACGGCTATCCGAAGATCGGCAACCCGATCCTGGGCAAGGTCAACGGCTACGCCGACGGCAAGCCGTCGAAGGCGGCAGACGGCAAGCCCTACACCACGCTGGTGTTCGGCAACGGCGGCCGGCCCAACGCGACGGCCTCCAGCCAGGTCAACCCGGAAGACGGCAACAAGCCGTGGATCGCGCCGGCGCGCGGCGCCTCGCGCGACGACCAGACCGCGATGGACACCACGGACGACAACTTCCTGCAGGAAGTCGGCATCAACCTGGGCACGCCGGGGTCGGAAACGCACGGCGGCGGCGACGTGATGCTGTTCGCGGGCGGCGCGGGTGCGAAGCTCTTCAAGGGCACCGTGGAGAACATCAAGGTGTTCAACAAGGTCAAGGAAGCGGCGGGCCTGTGAACGAGCCCACACCGCTCAAGATGCTGCTGGCGGTGGCGGCCCTCGCGGCCCTGCCGCTGGTGGCCGGCGCGGCAGGCGATGCCGCCGCGCCCGACCAGACCCTGCGCATCACGCACCACGTGATGTCGATCGGCAAGGACGGCGTGCAACGCGAAAGCCGCTACGCCGACCGCATGGTGCGCCGCGCCGGCACGGTGTGGATCGAGCGCGAGCTGCCGCCCGCGCTGCGCGCCGGCCACGACCACGAGGCCAGCGAAGGCAAGGTGCACATCGGCCACGCGCACGCCGACAACACGGCCGCGCCGCTGTGGCTGCGCCGCGATGCGGCCGGCACAGTGCAGGTGAACATGGTGCTGCGCCAGCAGCGCAAGGTGATCGAGGTGGACGCGGCCAACTACGGCAACGTCGGCTACAGCGGCTCGTGGGCCAACGCCTACTGGCTGATCGATCCGGCCAGCCTGCCGCGCATGAAGGCGCTTGGTACGGCGCGCGGCGGCGTGCAGCGCTACGAGCTGCCGCAAGGCGAACGCACGCTGCGCGTCGACTGGGACGTGGCGGGCCGCTATGCGCGCAAGATCGAGCAGCGTGACGCGCACGGCACCTCGCTCAACGTGATGACCGCCTCGGCCATCGCCGCGCCGAAGGTGCTGCCGTGGCAGCAGGTCGAGAGCTACGCGCGTGGCGACTATTCGGACCTACTGGACTGAGCAGGGTCGCCGCCTAGCGAGGAGTGAGGCCTAGGAAGTCCGCGAGCGCCTGCGTTTCGGATACGTAGCGGCCGACTGGCGCATCAGTCAGCCTGACTGCCCCTTTTTTGATTTCAACTTTGTAATCGCTCTGTTCGCAATCCGACGAGTTGCTCTTTTAGTGTCTCGGCATGAGGGCCAATAGGCACTTATCGCCGATGACGATTTCCGTCCTTGGGCGCAAACTTGAAGGAGCTCACTCATGTCGATCAGAAAGATGGGGCTAGTTTTTGGTGCCACTGCTGCGGCGCTGCTGTCTTTCGTGTCCAGCGCCCAGTTCAGTGCGCAGCATGTGGAAGGGCCGTCGCACTTTGCGGCGACTGAGGAAGGTGTCAAGCAGCACCCGGAAATGACGGGAAAGCAAAGAACGGAAGCAGAAGTCGCCGCCGAACTACGCGCCGCTCAAACTAATCCGGATTGGGCCGGCGTATTGCGCTGGGGTGCTCCCATCCCGATAAAAAACGCCGGGGTGCCGAAGACCAGAGCCGAAGTCATCGCAGAGCTGGAGCGTGCTCAGACGCATCCAAGCTGGGATCGAGCAACAAGGTACGGAGCTCCACTTGTCATGCCGGCAGCACCGGGAAGTACAGTGAACGGTCCCAAGTAGACTAGAAAGAGCCTTCTCAATCCGGTACTGCGACTCGCGAAGAGACCGAAGTACTGCGCTCGAGCGGGGCCGTTTTCGAGGGAAAGCCGGCTCCAGGGGTGACCTACGACTTCTGCGTGGTACATGGTGCGCAATTCCCCACCGCGCTCCTCGGCACAACGCACATCGGCGAGGGCGAGCAAAGTGACGTGGCGCGCTCGAGTGCTATGAATACAAGGTCTATCATCGCGTGGTGAACGCCCAGTTCGGACGGCAGGCCGCCCCAGGTGTTTGGCACACGTGAGACGCAGGTTCGCCGAACTGTTGCTGGACTCAGGCAAGAGTTCGGTCGCACCGGAAGCGCACCGTCCGTCCAATCATGGAAGTCTCTCGCCTCGTACGAGAACGGGTTGTCTTGACGAGCCAAGGAGCGCTGGCGAGAAGGCGCAGTAATGCAAAGCCACTGTGGGAAGGACTACCTGGGTGGCTGCAGCTAGAGCGAAGCTGAGGTCCCGACAGCAAGCCACAGTTAAGGCCCTGAACTACAGCCTCAACCACTGGACAATGCTGACACAACCTGCACGACGATGACGTGAACGTCGACAACAACAGTCTCAAGAATCTCATCTATCCGTGGGCAACGGGATGCCGCGCATGGATCGTCGCAGGTAGCGCGTTGGCCGGCTGATGCCGCGATCGTGATGAGCTCGGTGATGTCGGCCAAGCTGCACAAGCGCGACCTATGGGCCTACCTCGATGATGTCCTGACCCGTTTGCCGTGCGGTTGGGGCAGCCATCATGCGGCGCAGCTCGAGCAGCCCCGCTGCATCTGTATCGGAGGGCACTTGATCGAGCCATACGAACAGAACACGCAGCAGTCCCCAGCATTGGGACTCAGCACCACCTTGCACTGCCCGCATTCGTAGAAGAACTGGCAGGCATCGGTGGGCATGCGCTCACGGCTGACATGGCCGCACTGGGGGCATGTCAGGACAGAGTCCAGTATGGGCGCGGTCGTGGCCGTCACTTGCGCACCGTCGAGGGATAGCCTGCTTCGGTGGTGGCCTTGACCAACGCCGGGGCAGCGGCCTTGTCCGCGTCAAACGAGACCGTGGCCGTCTTCCTCTCGAAATCGATCCGCGCCCTGCTCACGCCAGGCACGTTCTCCAGCGACTTCCTGACGGTGAGGGGGCACAGGCTGCAGGTCATGTTCTGAACGTCGAGGATCTCGGTTTGGGGCGTGGTCGCGAGCGCTGCAAACGGCATCAACGTGATCATCAAGATGGTGAGCGATTTGCGCATTCGGGCCCCTTCAAAGGAAGAATGGCGCCAGCCAGGGCACCGACAACAAAGCGAGCAGCGCGAGCGCGACGATCCAGAAAATCCATCGCTGACGCCTGAGCACCATCGGTTCAGCACAAGGTGCGCCTGGCTCGCAGACCTGCGGCAGCAGATACAGGCGACGGAATGCCAGACAGAGAAACAACACCGTTGCGCCGATGAACCAGGGCCGAAGCGGCTCCAGCGCCGTGAGATTGGCAACCCAGGCGCCGCCGATGCCAAGCGTCAACAGCACGAGCGGCCCCACGCAGCAGACCGAAGCACCGATCGCGGCCAGTGCGCCGGCAAGGAGCGAGCCTTTGACGTTGAGTGTTGACATCACGCAGAGTGAACTTGTTCGACAATCGGTAGTATAGAGTCCGTACCATGGTACGGAGTCAAGAGGAGCGCGTGATGGCCGAGCTGACGATAGGGCGACTGGCCGACGAGGCCGGCGTGAACGTGGAAACGATCCGCTACTACCAGCGGCGTGGATTGATGACTGAGCCGGACAAGCCGACCCATGGGCACCGGCGCTATGTCGCCGATGACGTCAAGCGTTTGAGGTTCATCAAGCGGGCGCAGGTGCTGGGCTTCACTCTGGAAGAGATCGGAAGCCTGCTGGATCTCGATGAGACGCATGCCTGTGCCGAAACGCGCGAGCTTGCCGCGCACAAGCTGCAGGTCATCGAGACCAAGCTCGCCGACCTGAAGGCAATGCGCAAGGCCTTGACGTCGCTCCTGCGCGAGTGCGACACGGGAACGGTACGGGAAAGCTGCCCGGTCCTGCACGCACTGATTGCAGACTTCCACGTTCACCTGCACGTCGAGAATCTGACCGAGAGCATCGCCTTCTACTAGAAGCTGTTTGCGTCGCCGCCCGCACGTCTCGAGACCGACTACGCGAAGTGGATGCTCGACGATCCGCGCGTCAACTTCGCTATCTCCACGCTCGGGCAGGGCTGGGGCATCGATCATCTCGGCATTCAGGCCGAGGACGAAGCAGAACTGGTCGAGTTGAAGGCCCGCGGCCAAGCCGCCGACCGGACCCTGCTCGACGAGGGAGAGACCGTGTGCTGTTACGCGCGCAGCGAGAAGCACTGGGTCACCGATCCGCAGGGGATCGCGTGGGAGCACTTCCAGACCTTGGACGGCGCCGTGCCGGTCTACGGTCAGCCCAAGTCCACCGCCAAGGCTGAATCTGCCTGCTGCTGAGGGCTGCGCCATGCCCCAAGAACCATCCGAATCGCTGGTCAGATCGCTGTTCGTTCGCGCAGAGGCTGCGTCTCTGTCGCACGTGCAGTCCCTTCTTCGGGATGCCGGCCTTCCTGAATCCGACCTTCGGGAAGAGCACATGGAGGCCTTCTTCGTGAGCGGTGCCGGCGATGAAGGGATTCTTGCCTGCGTCGACCTGGAGCGCTTCGGCGACACCGCCTTGCTTCGATCCCTCGCTGTTCGCGCCGATGCACGTGGCAATGGTGTGGGCGACCAGGCCCTGCAGACCAAGGAGGCCTTCGCGGCGTCGAAAGGCGGGAATCGCCTTTGCATCCTGACCACCACGGCAGAGCCGTTCTTCGAGGCCCGAGGCTTCGAGCGCTGCGACCGCACGGCGCTGCCGGCGTCCGTGCAGGCTAGCAGCGAATTCAAGAGCCTGTGTCCGGCCTCGGCCGTCTGCATGTTCAAAGAGATCACTCCGACTTCCACCGAGAAACATCGTCATGGCTGACAAGACCTACAACGTCCTCTTCATCTGCACGGGCAACTCTGCGCGCTCCATCCTGGCCGAGGGCCTGCTCAACTACTTGGGCAAAGGGCGATTCAAGGCCTACTCCGCTGGCAGCCATCCTGCTGGCAAGGTCAACGCCTATGCATTGCTCACTCTGGACAAGATGCACCTTCCCACCACCGGCTATCGAAGCAAGAACTGGGACGAGTTCGCGAAGCCGGATGCGCCGGGGATGGACTTCGTTCTCACCGTCTGCGACAAGGCCGCGGGTGAGGTGTGCCCGGTGTGGCCCGGCCGGCCGATGACCGCGCACTGGGGCGTGGCCGACCCTGCGGCCTTCGCGGGGCCAGAAGAGGCTACCGAGCGCCAGTTCATGGATACGGCCCTCACGCTGAAGCGCCGGATCGAGCTGATGCTGGCGCTGCCTCTGGCACGGCTCGATTCGATGGCCATCCAGCGCGAGATCCGCGACATCGGCAAGGTTCAAAAGGCTGCGCAATGACACTCAACGTACTCATCCTCTGCACCCACAATTCGGCGCGCAGCGTGTTGGCCGAGGGCATGCTCAACCACTGGGCCCAGAAGCTCGGCAAGGACGTGAAGGCGTTCAGCGCCGGCAGCGCGCCCAGCGGAAGAATCAACCCGTTTGCCATTGAAGTGCTGTAGGCGGCCGGCGTGAGCACCGAAGGCTTTCGCAGCAAGAGCTGGGATGAGTTCGCCACGCCGGTCATGCATGTGGTGATCACGGTATGCGACAGCGCGGCGCAGGAAGCTTGGCCGTATTGGCCCGGCACGCGTGTCAAGGTGCATTGGGGCTATCCGGACCCGTCGAATACCGACGGTGGTGATGACGCCAAGCGTCAGGCCTTCGAGCTGACGCGCCAGGCGATCTCCTACCGCATGCTGCAACTGCTCGCACTAGACAACCCGGAAGCTATGAGCGACGCCGAGCTGCAAGAGCGGCTGAAGCGCATTTCTGCGAACTGACACCATGAGCGCAGTCATCGAAAGCCCGCGCGCCAGCGCGGCCCCCATGAGCTGTTCGAGCGTTACCTGACGGTGTGGGTGTTCCTCTGCATCGTCGTCGTTATCGCATTGGGGCAATTGTTCCCGTCGGCATTCCAGGCGGTGGGCCGCCTCGAGGTCACCAAGGTCAACATCCCCGTGGGCGTGCTTATCTGGGGCATGATCATCCCGATGCTGCTGCGGGTCGATTTCGCGGCCCTCGCACAGGTGAAAAACCACTGGAGCGGCATCGGTGTGACGCTGTTCATCAACTGGGCGGTGAAGCCGTTCTCCATGGCCTTCTTGGCCGGGCTCTTCGTGCGACAGGTCTTTGCCGGCCACTTGCCGGCCGACCAGCTCGACAGCTACGTCGCGGGCTTGATCCTGCTGGCCGCTGCGTCCTGCACGGCGATGGTGTTCGTCTGGAGCCGGCTGACTGGCGGCGACCCCGCCTTCACGCTGTCGCAGGTCGCCTTGAACGACGCCATCATGGCGTTCGCCTTCGCTCCCATCGTCGGTTTGCTGCTGGGGCTGTCAGCCATCACCGTGCCGTGGGACACGCTCATCACCTCGGTGGGGCTCTACATCGTCTTGCCGGTAATCTTCGCGCAGGTGCTGCGCAAGCAACTACTGAAGAACGGGCCCGCGGCTTTCGAGCGAGCGATGCATCGCATCGGGCCATGGCCGATTGCCGCGCTGCTGCTGACGCTCGTGCTGCTGTTCGCATTCCAGGGAGAGGCCATCATCAAGCAGCCGCTGGTGATCGCCATGCTTGCGGTGCCGATCCTGATTCAGGTGGTGCTGAACTCCGGCCTGGCCTACTGGCTCAACCGGAAGCTCGACGAGAAGCACAGCATCGCATGTCCCTCCGCGCTGATCGGCGCCTCCCACTTCTTCGAGCTGGCGGTGGCCGCGGCCATCAGCCTGTTCGGCTTCCACTCGGGGGCGGCGCTGGCCACCGTGGTTGGCGTGCTGATCGAGGTGCCGCTCATGCTGGCGGTGGTGAAGGTCGTGAACTCCTCGCGAGGCTGGTATGAGTCGTGAACTGCCGAATCCTTCTGCTGTATGGCTCGATCCGTGGACGCAGGTAGCCGCTCGAACGCATCATGTACTCGGCCTCCGCGAACTCGACGACCGAACCGCCCGACGCCCAATCCGTATCACAATGCCCGAGTCGAGAGCTTCATGAAGACCCGCAAGGTCGAGGAGGAGTACCTGGCGGCCTACGAGACCTTCGCAAACGTGGCAATGCGGCTGCCGCGGTTCATCGAAGTGGTCTACAACGCAATCGATGGGGTTCGGTCCAAGCTTTCCAGAAAAAAAGCGACGCCATCAGATTTCTCAGAAAACAGACTTTGGTCGATGCGAATTGCCTCGGAGCGAAATTCTGTATCTCTCGATGCACCTCAGCACGTGGGGCGCTTCTCACATGGCAATTCTCGCTTCACTTTGTCTCGGCAATCACTTCTTGTCGCTTTTGCGGGTACCCCGGTCCGACGTCTTCGCGCGTCGATGCGCAAAGCGAGTCAGCAGACTCTTGGAATATGAACGGTCCCGTTCGCTTGGGAAGTCGCGGCGATCTTGCCACCATCGCACGACAAAGAATACGAGTCCACCAACCACGAGGATGCCAATGTAGAGGGCAAACATCGTGAAGAAGTGTGATGAGTCATCCGGATTATGGTGCACGGCTCTTCCTTTCAGTCTGGATTCAAGGCCGTGTGCCCAGCTCGCTCAATCAAAGCGATGCGCGTCCGAGGCTTGGTCACAGGGCACTCGCTCCGGTTGTATTGACGAGTGGTGAATGCTAAAGCACTCCGCCACAATCTGGGACGCCTCGAAAACGATGCGCTCCAGATCGCCGGAGGCGCTGACCAGATGAACGCTCAAGCTCACCTTGCCGCTGGAGATCGCCCAAACGTGCAGTTCGTGAACGGATTCAACACCGGGCAACGCACGCAATGCCTTGTCTATTTCTCCAACGTCCATGTCATCCGGCACACCCTCCAGCAGGATGTTCATGCTGTCGCGCAGCAGCGTTCATGTGCGGGGCAGAACCCAGAATCCGATGCCCACGGCGATAACCGAGTCAACCCATGTCCATCCTGTCAGCCAGATCACGACAGCGCCCAGGATCACGCCCAGTGATCCGAGCATGTCGCTTCACACATCCAGATAGGCACCTTTGACATTGAGACTCTGGTCCTTCCCGGACGAAAGCAGCCTCATGCTGATGAGGTTCACCACGAGACCCAGTGTGGCAATCACTCGCATCGGGATCGAGTCCACCGCCTGCGGCGCGCGCAGGCGCTGCCATGCCTCGTAGACGATGTAACCGAAGTAAGTGTCTTCTCAGTACCCTCTGTTTTTGCTGAGGGTTGATGTGCAGGATCGGTTTAGCGCACACCTCCAAGCGGGTCTGCGATTGAGGTCAGATGCTTCCTGCAGCCTGCGCATCAGGCAAGGACGGCCTTCGTCGGACTATTACAATTCTCCAGTCAAAGGGACGAGACAAAGAATCCGGCGCGGTCGTCAGAAAATCGGTTGTGAGCGAAGAAGTAAGACGGACGCGCGCCGGGTCAGCCGACGTGCATCCATTTGGGATGATCGATGTTTTCTTCGATCCTGGAGCTGTAAGGCCTGGGCGCGGTACCTGCGAATGAGTAGTTCTGCAGGGATCCGAAGGAAGCTTCTTGCACGGACCCGAACTGAGCTATCCCGGCGTGGCAATAGCTGCAGTCGTTGTGCTCTAGAAATACGGGCTTGTCCGCCAAATCGGCGGCCTTTTCGTGCACGACTTTCACGGAATCAACTTGGTGCTAATGATCGTGGTGCCCGATATGAAACGACGTTGGTGCGGTTTCATGCTCGCAGTAGGTCGCAACCGCCGCCCAGACGAACTGGGTGGGCAGCAAGAAAATCATGACGATGAGCAACCAGCGAGCCATGTGGCGAGTTTATCTGTGCAGTGTTACGCCATTTGCGACGCAGGGACAAACAGACACTGTCGGCATCTATCCTTTCCCTAGCGTGCGGGACTTGGGCTGGATCGCAATTTGAGGGGAGTCATTGCGGCTTACGAAAGTAGGTAGGCCATGGGCAAAGTTGTCATCTCAAGTTCCATGCCAGGAGGCCTGTCGCGGGAGTGTTTTGCAGTTGATGCACTGCAGCGGCCTGTGCTTTGCCCGCGAATCGTGAGCAACGCCAGAAGGTGATGCAACCCGCAGATACTTTGAGTCGACGTAGTTCTTTTACGCACGCCAAGGTTACATTTTTGTAATCCCGTTGCTGAGTGCAGAGGGCGTCGACCCGCCCCGACCTGCGACCTGCCGGCCTCATTTGCCGTACGCAGCCCGCACTTCCTGGTCGATGAGTGCCTTGAGTTGATTGGGACCGAACTCGACCAGAGGCTTGCCATTGACAAAGAAGCCAGGTGTCTGGGTCACACCAAGCAGCTTGAGGTCCGCCACATCCTGCGCGAGGATGCTGGCGGTCCGGGGATCGTTCATGTCGGCCTTTGCTTTGGCGATGTCGATGCCGGTGGTTTGTATGTGATCCCAGATCAGTGCCGGCTGAGGCGCGTCATGAGGGGCCCAGATCGGCTGTGAAGCGAACGTCGCCTCCATCGCCTGCCAATACTTATTCTGCATTCGTGCCGCTTCAAGAATCCTGACAGCCTGTTCGGACCCTTGGTGAAAGGGTGCGTAACGGACCACCAGTTTCACCTGCCCAAAACTGGCGTCGACCAACGACTTCACGATGGGATAGAACGCTCTGCATGTCTCGCAGGCCGGATCGAGAAATTCGACGATGGCCACTTTGGCGGCCTCACTGCCGTAGACAGGCGAATGCGGTCTGACCAACGCTTCCCGGTGGTCCTGAGCCAGTTTTGCTGCTTGTTGCTTCGTCTTGTCGGCGTAAAGAACGGCCCCCACAAAAAAGGCACCAATGAGCAGCACGGCAGTGCCGATGACCCAGATTTTTTTATTCATTTCGCGCACCTTTGTTGACCACAAACAAGGAAATCAGGATCAGTGTGAACGCCATCAGGGACAGCAGCGGAATCGACAGGAGCCCAGCGAGTGTCAATGGCCCGTCCGTACAGGACGCGCCTTGGCCACAAGGCACCAAGCTTTTCGGTACCACGCCCCAGTAGAGCAGGCAGTGAAAGAGCGCGACGACCCAACCGGCCAGCGCCAGAACGATTCCATAGCGAGCGCTGCGAAAATCCGTCGACAGCAACCCCATCCCTAGGATGACCACCAACGGGAACATTGCAATTCGCTGGTACCAGCACAGCACGCATGGCGTAAGACCCATGACCTCGCCCAGGAACAGAGCGCCCAATGTCGAGGTCAGCGCGATCAGCCATGCAACGAACAGTGCTGTCCAGCGAATGTTTTTCGGGAGCGCGACTATCAAACTCATGAAGCTCGTGTGGCCTGTGTCGGAATCTTGGTTGGTTTGTATAACACCCACGGTTCAAGGGGGCCGAGGCTTTACTGCGTGCGCCAGCCAACCCGGTGCCCGGCCGCCGTCGCATCGTGACGGACATCGTCCTCGGTGTGCAAATAGATGCTGGTCGTGCTGATGTTGGCATGACCCAAATTGTCGCGAACCACTTTCAGGTCGACCTTTTCGCTCAGATGGCTTCCGGCGGTGTGTCGAATCCACTGCGTCGACGCCTGCTCGAGATGAGTTGCTGCAGCTTCGAAGTCGGAACCACGCCGCCGCAGTACGGCCACGGCAGCTTGTATCCCCCTTGACGAACTCGTAGCGCCATCGGCTCGACCAGGGCGGTCAGAGCATCACCAATGGCATGCGTTCGCCCTCCAGCGGACGCGAGCTTAAGGCATGGGCCTTGTCCGTGTGCCTTGCGCTGCTGGTCATGACTGTTGACACAAGAAAGGTCTCAAGCTCTTCCCTGGCACGCTAAAGTGTTGTTGCGACTGATTGCTATTTTCTAGAGCCATACCGAGCACGGAAAAACAGCAGGGAGCGATGACTGCGCCCCGATCACATCCTTCGGAGGCCCCCAGCTACGTCACGTCATCTGAGGCTGCCGGGCTTTCATCGAGTTCAGGGCAAAGCCCGCCAGAGCGATGACCAGGACCACAGCTTGCGCAATGGTGGTCTCCGCGGACGGATACACCCCGAGTACCTCGATGCGCAGCCAATGAATCGGACTGGCGCTCAGCCAACCTGCTTCCTGGAGACCTGCAACGCCCTTGCCGGCGAGCACGACGGCAAGCACCGCCACCAGGATTGAACTGAGGCTGAAGAATTTGCCGATGGGCATGCGAGCGCTGGTACGCAGCATCAGCCACGCAATGACGGCCAGGATCGCAATGCCGCCTACCAATCCACCCAGCAACGCACCGTTGTTACCATCGCCAGCGAGGGCCGAATAGAACAAGACCGTCTCGAAAACCTCGCGGTAGACCGCGATGAAAGAGAGGGCAAACAAGGCCCATGCCGAGCGGCGCGTCATTGCAGCCGAGAGCTTCTCTTTCAAATAGGCCTGCCACTTCCCAGCGGCGCTTTTCTGGTGCATCCAGAGGCCGACACTCAACAAGACGACGGCGGCGAATAGCGAGGAGACTCCTTCGGTCACTTCACGGCTGGCCCCGCTGATTCCGACGAAGTAAGTTGCAACAGCCCAGGTCAAGCCGCCGCAGGCAAGGGCTACGACCCAGCCTCCATGAACGTAAGGCAAGACATCGCGCCGTTCCGCTTTCTTCAGGAAGGCGACCATCCCGACGACGATCAGAAGCGCTTCCACGCCTTCGCGAAGCAGGATGGTGAGCGAAGCGATGAAAGTAGTCACAGGCTCAGCTTTGTTCTCTCCCAATTCCGTGTCGACTTGAGCAAAGAGATAGTCCAGCTTCTGCGCTGTGGCGTCCGCCTGCTCCAGCTTCCCGCCGGCGAGCGCGCCGCGATATGCCAGCATGGCGTTTTCCACTTCCGTGAGAAGCGCCTGGTTGCGAGCGCGCAGCGCGGGCTCAAGCGGCTCAAAACCATCCAGGTATGCCGATAGGCCCAGCCGCGTTGCGTTGGCCTGATCGCCCGCGCGCGCGGCAGCGAGGCTCTCCTGAAGGCGCGTGCGCGCCAGACTCAGCCCGCCCGGCCCACTTGCAGCAACAGTCGCTTCCGGATGACTGCGAACGTAAGCGGTGAGGTCGCGTGCCAAGTCCGGAGACATCTGCTCGGACAAGGTGGCCTCGGTCAACGTGGCAACTGCTGCCAGGTCGGGGAAAGCACCCTTGGCAGAGGCGTCCCGGCCCCAGGACTGCTCGCCGCGCGTGCGCATGGCATCGTCGTGCGACAGTGTTCCGGTGAAAAAAGCCAGTGCCCACCTGTCCTCGTCGGAGAGCGTCGCGAAACTGGGCATTGACGTGCCCGAAACGCCCTGGGAAACGACCTGATAGAGGGCAAGCACGCTACGTGAACGGGCCCGGTCACGGTCTGTGAATGCAATCGGCGGCGGTTCCAGCTTTACTCCGAGTGGGCCATCGCCGCGGCCGGTCGTCCCGTGGCACGCGGCGCAGTTGGCTTCAAACAGCGCCTTGGCGTGTGCTAGATCTGGTGGTTTCGATGGCGAGAGCGGAAACGGGTATGCCTTGACCAGAGCGGCAGCCAATGAATGGGCACTGTCTGCCACAGCCTTTGCATCCGCCTTCACCGCGATGAGTTCATTCAGCGCCTTCGCCCGTTGTTGCAGTTCAGGCAGCGCCGGTGTGCTTGGCAATGCTCCGAGTTGCTGCGCAGCGGTCGCGGCGAACTCTTTCATCTCTTCGTATTCGCCAGCACTTTGGACCTTGCCGTCGTGCACGGCGCCGCCGTAGTCGACTGCGAGGTAGTCGAGCAACTGCCAAGTTTGCTTGGCCTGATCGCTCGCGGCAGGTTCCACCGCCCAAGCCGGAGAAGACGACCACAGCGCGAGAAGCGCCGCCATTGCCAGGAAGTGCCTGGCACAGAGTGAGAGCATTTTCATGTTGTAGTGGTGCTATTGATCCTCATTTTATCGATGGCTCGCACCGGCAGGTCGGGGTGTTGATGTCAGTGACTCCGGTGCTGCCGTACAAGCATAGGGACGGCCCAGGCGGGCAATTCAGCGTTTGTCGAGCTGGGCCGCTGTGGGCGCGCGTAGCAGGCGCAAGCCGTTGAAGACGACGGCAAGACTGGCCCCATGTCGACCATGGATCGCGAGCCACAAACTCGCATGGTCGGTGAACGCGAGAACCATGAGGATGGCTTTGGTGCCCAGGGCGAATACGATGTTGGCCGTCAAGATTCCGCCAACGCGTTGGGACAGCCTGACAAATTCAGGCAACTTGCGCAGTTCGTGCACTGCTTCTGTCGGCGGCACGCTCAATAGACGGCACCCTTCCTGTGGTCTCAGCTCCAGCATTCGGCAACCCCGAGTCATGCTCAAGGGGATTCGGGTCTTCGGTCCGTTCGAACCGTGTTGACAACGGACAGAACGGCGTCGACCACAGCATCCGGGTCGTCGAACTGAATGTTGTGCCCGGAATTCGCCAATAGCTGATGTCGACTGCGCGAGGACCACGTTGCCAGGTCTTCGTGCAGCTGCTTCCAGATGGCTTGAACCTGATTACCCTGCTCGGGCGTGATCTTCATCCCCCGGAGTTCCGCCGTGGTGTACGGAGCCATTGCAGTAAGCACCACCAGTGGACGACTGCCCAGATCCCGAAAAGCACGCGCCTCGGCGAGCGTTCTGTTGGTCGAGTCGCTCTCCGCGAGCTGCGTACTCAAAGATTTTGGAGCGTAGGCGCGAATTGCTTGTGCATCGCGCTCACTCTGATGCGGTGCCTGCGGCAAGAGCACCGGTGCTGCCGCGCGAAGGATGCCGGACCACGCGAATGCCACACCGATGCGAGAGAGCATGGATCGGGATTCCGTCATCAAGCCCGCGACGCGCTCGACCTGCTCCGGATGGGAGGGATCAACAAGAACCAATCCCACTACTTCGCGGCCGAAATACCTCGTGAAACTTATGACGTAAAGACCGCCCAATGACTGGCCAACCAGCACGAACGGACCATGTTCGCCTGCGTTGATCAACGTCGCATGAAGTTCGATTGCCACACGCTTGCCATCTGGAGCGGCATCCGAAGGATCGCTCCACATCAACCCCGGGCGGCTGTATGCGCATGCCCGGGTGTGCGCAGCGATCCTCCCCTGGACTGCYGACCAGCTCAGCGAACCGTCAAYGCTCAATCCTGCTTCGAACACGACTGTGGGCACGCCGGAGCCTTGGCAATTTAGCTGGACACTTCGACCACCGATATCGACCATTTTTCCGGGCGGGGGGAAGTCCAGGGCGGCGCGGTATTGGCCGACGCGCTCGTAAACAATGCCTGTCAAAACGACCACGGCAACGAGAATCGCRCCCCAAAGACCGATCCCCAGCGCTTGAAGTTTCGAGGGTTTCACTGTTCGACCTCATCGGCCCAGGGTGCTGTGACAGACCGCCGGGCCATGGCGCGTCGCTCACGCGGAAATTGCCTCTTTGTAATCCAAGTGGCGGGGAATTGGTGGATTGGTGACCGAGATGGGATGAGGAATGGCCCAGAGCCGAATTCCGTCCACCGACCAAAGCCACAGGATAGCCACGTCGATGTAAACCCCGCCGTAGGCGGCATACACGCGACCAGTCGCCGCCGGGTGCAGGGAAAGCAGCCAGTCGAACAGTGCCAGGCTGATCCCGGCCGGCACAAGCAACCAAGCGGGGCGGTCTTGCTTGAGCCACAGGTACGGAAGGTAGCGGCCGACGATTTCCGCCAGCGCCGTGACAATGAAAAGAGCGAGAGTTTTGAGCACTTCCATTTGACGATAGTCCTTGCGCTCCCGAATCGCTTCTTGCAGCAAGCCAACCGCCGTGGCGCGCGCAATAGGCTCAGCGCGCGGCCTCAAGGTGCGTGACGGTCGGCTTGCCTTTCATGATCTCCACATGAAACCTGACCTTGTCGCCTACCTTGACCGGGTCGAGCATTTTCCTGTCGGCGACGTCGAAGCCCATGGTCATGGCCGGCATGGCGATGTTGGGAATGTCGCCGTGCTTGAGCACGACCACGCCGTTGGCGGTGTCGATTTTCTGGACGACCGCGTCGGTCAGCATGACCGTCGCCTGCTGGCTCGGGGTTGGTGTCTTCATGGACGACATTTCGTCCTTCGACATCTGGGCCTGGGCCGCGGCGGCCGATGCAACGAGCAGTGCGAATGCGAGGGGATGCAAGACTTTCATGGGATCACTCCTTCAGTGGGTTGATTGGAAACAGCAGACAAACGGGCACGCGCGGCACGGCCGCGCCGACGCAGCAGATACCAGGCCGCGGGAACGACGAGCATGCTGAGCAGCGGCGCGGTGACCATGCCGCCGACCATCGGCGCGGCAATGCGCGTCATGACCTCCGAGCCGGTGCCGCTGCCCCACAGGATGGGCAGCAGGCCCGCCATCACGACGGCGACGGTCATGGCCTTGGGCCGCACGCGCAGCCCGGCGCCTTCGCGGATCGCGGCCAGCAGGGTCTGGTCGTTCATCGGCTCACCGGCGTCGAGGCGGCGCGCCAGCGCATTCTTCAGGTAGACCAGCATCACCACGCCGAACTCGGCCGCCACGCCCGCCAGCGCGATGAAACCCACCGCCGTGGCCACCGAGATCGAGTGGCCCAGCGCCCAGATAAGCCAGAAGCCGCCGATGAGCGAAAACGGCACCGCCGCCATCACGAGGGCCGCATCGCCGAACGACCTGAACAGCAGGTACAGCAGCACGAAGATGACCGCCAGCGTGGCCGGGACCACCAGCTTCAGCCGCTCGGTGGCGCGCTCCAGATACTCGAACTGGCCGGACCACGACACCGCGTAGCCGGCGGGCATCTTCACGGCCTTCTCGACCGCCGCCTGCATGTCGTTGACGGCGGAGCGCAGGTCGCGCCCGCGCACGTCGACGTAGACCCAGCCCGAGAGCCGCGCGTTTTCGCTGCGCAGCATCGGCGGGCCGTCTTCGATGGCGATGCGCGCGACGTCGCCCAGCAGCAGCTGTGCACCCTTGTCGGTCACGAAGGGCAGCTGCCGCAGCCGCTCCAGCGAATCGCGGATCTCGCGTGGGTAGCGCACGTTGATGGGGTAACGCTCGCGGCCCTGGATGACCTCGCCGACGTTCTCGCCGCCGATGGCCGTGGCCACCACGGCCTGCACGTCCGCCACCGAGAGGCCGTGGCGCGCCGCCGCGAGCCGGTCGACATCGACGTCGATGTAGCGCCCGCCCGTGAGCCGCTCCGCCAATGCCGACGACACGCCGGGAACGCCCTTCACCGCCGCCTCGATCTGCGTGGTGAGCGAATCGATGGTGGCCAGGTCCGCCCCCGCCACCTTGATGCCGACCGGGCTCTTGATGCCCGTGGCCAGCATGTCGATGCGGTTTCGGATGGGCGGCACCCACACGTTGGTCAGGCCCGGCACCTTGACGGCGCGGTCCAGTTCTTCGACCAGCCTGTCCGGCGTCATGCCGGCGCGCCATTCACGCTTCGGCTTGAACTGGATCGTGGTCTCGAACATCTCGAGCGGCGCCGGATCGGTCGCGGTGTCTGCGCGGCCGGCCTTGCCGAACACGCGCGCGACCTCGGGCACGGTCTTGATGAGGCGGTCGGTCTGCTGCAGCAGCTCGACGGCCTTCGACACCGACAGCCCCGGCAGTGCAGACGGCATGTAGAGCAGGTCGCCTTCGTCCAGCGGCGGCATGAACTCGCCGCCCAGCCGCATCAGCGGCACCACGGTCAACGCCAGCAACAGCGCCGCCACGGCGATCGTTCCTTTGGGAAAGCGCAGCACCAGTTCGAGCGCGGGCCGGTACACCGCCATCAGGAAGCGATTCACGGGATTGGCGGCTTCATGCGGAATGCGTCCGCGCACCAGGTAGCCCATGAGCACCGGAATCAGCGTGACCGACAGGCCCGCTGCGGCGGCCATGGCGTAGGTCTTGGTGAAGGCCAGCGGCGAGAACAGCCGCCCCTCCTGCGCCTCGAGCGAGAACACGGGCACGAAAGACAGCGTGATCACCAGCAGCGAGAAGAACAGCGCAGGCCCGACCTCCACCGACGCATCGGCGACGAGCTGCCACCGTTCCGCCACCGTGGGCTGCCGGTCGTGCTGCGTCTCGAAGGCCTCGATGTGCTTGTGCGCGTTCTCGACCATCACGATCGCGCCGTCCACCATCGCACCGATGGCGATCGCGATGCCGCCCAGCGACATGATGTTCGCGTTGACGCCCTGCCAGTGCATGACGACGAACGCGGCCAGCACGCCGATCGGCAACGCCACCACCGCCACGAGCGCCGAGCGCAGGTGGAACAGGAAGACCGCGCAGACGAGCGCGACGACGATGAACTCCTCGATCAGCTTGCCGCGCAGGTTGTCCACGGCGCGGTCGATCAGCAGCGAGCGGTCGTAGGTGGGCACGATCTCGACGCCCGGCGGCAGGCCGGACTTGAGCGTTTCCAGCTTGGCCTTGACGGCCTCGATGGTCGAGCGGGCGTTCTTGCCCGAGCGCATGACGATCACGCCGCCGGCCACCTCGCCTTCGCCGTCGAGCTCGGCGATGCCGCGGCGCATCTCGGGGCCGATCTGCACCGTCGCCACGTCGCGCAGCAGCACCGGCGTGGCGCCCGTCACGGCCAGCGGAATGGTGCGGAAATCGTCCAGCGAACGCAGGTAACCGCGCGAACGCACCATGTATTCGGCCTCGGCGAGTTCCACGACCGAGCCGCCCGAGGCCTGGTTGGCCTTTTGCAGCGCCGCCACGACCGTCGACTGCGTGATGCCGAGCGCGCGCATGCGGTCGGGGTCGAGCACCACCTGGTACTGGCGCACCATGCCGCCGATGCTGGCGACCTCGGCCACGTCGGGCACGGTCTTGAGCTCGAACTTGAGGAACCAGTCGTTCAGCGCGCGCAGTTGCCCGATGTCGCGCGTGCCCGTGCGGTCGACCAGCGCGTACTCGTAGACCCAGCCCACGCCCGTGGCATCGGGGCCCAGCGAGGCGTTGGCGCCCGCCGGCAACCGGCTTTGCACCTGGTTCAGGTACTCGACGACACGCGAGCGCGCCCAGTACGGATCGGTCTTGTCATCGAACAGCACGTAGACGAACGAGTCGCCGAAGAACGAGTAGCCGCGCACGGTCTTGGCGCCGGGCACGCTGAGCATCGTGGTGGTCAGCGGGTAGGTGACGAGGTCTTCGACCACCTGGGGCGCCTTGCCGGGAAAGGGCGTGCGGATGATGACCTGCGTGTCCGACAGGTCGGGCAGCGCATCGAGCGGCGTGCGGGCGACGGACCACCACCCGGCAGCCACCAGGAACAGGGTCGCGATCAGCACCAGGAAGCGGTTGCCGACCGACCAGCGGATCAGGGCGGCGATCATTGCTTCGCGCCCTGTTGCGTGCGCTGAACGGAGACCAGCTCGTAGCCCGTGGGGCCGCCTTCCTTGAACTCGAAGCGCACCTGATCACCGGACTTGATGTCCGGGAAGGCCATCGGCGACGCCTTGGCGAAACCCATCGTCATGGATGGCCATTTGAGCGTGGCGACGGGGCCGTGCGAGATCGTGAGGCCGTCGGGTGCCACGCTTTCGACCTTGCCTTCGGCCTTGTGCAGCACGGTGGCCAGCGGTGCGGTCGTGACCGCAGGCGATGTCATGTTGCCCAGCACCGCGCGCAGCCGGGCTTCCGAGTCGATGAGGAACTGGCCGCTGGCCACCACCTGATCGCCTTCATTCAGACCCGAGACGACTTCGGTGTCGTCGCCCAGGTCCACGCCCAGCAACACGTCACGTGGCTCGAACGCGCCGTCGGCCTTGCGCACGATGACGACCGCGCGCTTGCCGGTGCGGATGACGGCTTCGGACGGCACGACCAGCCGGGTGCTGGCGGGGCCGGTCACCTGCAGGCGCAGCAGCATGCCGGGCGTGAGCTTCCCGTTCCTGTTGTCGACCTCGAAGCGGGCCTTCAGGGTGCGAGTCGAGGTGTTGATCTCTGGAAGTATCTCGTCGAGCGTTCCATCGAAAGACTGGGCCGCATCGGCCTGAAGGATCGCCTTGACCTTCTGGCCTCGCGCGAGACGCACTGCCTGCGCTTCCGGAATCTCGGCCACTGCCCAGACCTTCTCCAGGCCCGCGATGCGGAACAGCGTCATGCCGGGCGTGACCGCGACGCCTTCACGCACGCCCAACTCAGCCACCACGCCATCGGACGGTGCGGTGAGCACGTAGCGCGCCTGCGCCGTGCCAGTCTCCTCGCTGCGGCGGATGAGCTCGGCGGGGATGGACATGGCCCGCATGCGCTCGCGTGCGGCTGCGACGAGATCGGCGGAAACGCCCGATCGCTTGAGGGCAAGCCACTCGTTCTGCGGCCCGAGCCATTCCGGCGCGAAGACCGTCGCCAGCGCCTGCCCCTTGCGCACGCGCTCCATCGGCGCGCGAACCGACAGGCGCTCGACGTAGCCGGCGACGCGCGTCTGTACGACCACATTGAGCCGCTCGTCGAACTGCACGGTGCCGACCGCATCGAAGGATGCGGAGGTTTCAGCGCGCCTCACGCCGGCATACCGGATGCCAAGGTTCTGCTGGACCGTGGGGCTCACCTGCACGCCGCCTTCGGTGCCCGTGCCGGTTGCGCTGTCGGCGTACATGGGCACCAGCTGCATGTCCATGAAGGGGGACTTGCCGGGCTTGTCGAAGCGCGGGCCCGGAACCATGGGGTCGTGCCAATAGAGAACCTTGCGACCGTCGGCAGTGGGTGCGTTGGCCGGCGCGGCCATCGACGTGTCCGCGGGCTGTGCCGTCCTGCGGCCCAGGTAGAAGGCGCTCGCTGCGAGCACCAAGGCGGCCAGCAGCGCTGCGCCGATCGTACGGGTGCGGTTCATGGGGCCACCTCGGCAGTAAGCGGCCGGAAGGCCAGTTGAACGTGGGTCCTGGCCAGGTCGCGCTGCAGCGTCAGCAGCTTGCGCTGCGCTTCGACCTCGGCATGCCGTGCCTCGAACAGCGTGACGAGGCTTCCCTGGTTGGAGCGGTAGGCCGCGGTCGCGGCAGCGGTTCTTTGACTGGCCAGAACGACCACGCCAATGCGATAGCGGTCGATGCGCTGTGCCAGGCGTTGCGCGTCGCTGCGCAGCGCCCGGTACTCGGCGGTCGCCACCCGGGTCGCTTCCGCCAGGTCGGCTTCAGCCTTCTCGACGAGGGCCAGCTTGGCAGCGGTGTCCCGGTCTTGCCTCTCACCGGGGGCGACGGGCAGAGGAATGCTCACGCCCACCGACACCATGTCCGAATAGCCGGTGCGCTGGCCGTAGGCGAGCTCCCAGGTCCAGTTGGGCTTGCGGTTGGACGCGGTGACGGCCGCCGTTTGCTTGGCCACGTCGACATCGCGCCGCATGGCCGCGACCGTGGGGTGCGCGGCCACGTAGGCTTCTTCGGACGGCACGGCGATGGCGCCCGGAGGCAGCAACTCGTCGGGCGGGACACCGGCCCAGCGCTGGAAAGCGACGCTTGCGGCCTCCTGCTGCTGCAGCAGGTCTGCCGTCTCGTCTGCAGAGACGCCTCTTGCGCCAGCCAATGCCAGCACGTCCTGGCTGCTCCCCGCAGCCGACGACAGGCGCGCACGCGACGCCTCCAGCTCTTCATGCGCATGGTGCTCCATGAGTCGCGCGAGCTTCAGGCCCTCGCCGACGTAGAAGGCGTCCACGTACGCGAGCGCGGTCTGCCGGCGGGTGTCGGCGGCCGCGGCCTGCACCTGCACCGTCTCCCGGCCGACCGACGCATCGGCGGCGGCTTGCCGCGCGGCGCGCTTGTCGGCGGACAGCCATTCCTGGCTGATGCCGATGCGCTTCATCGTCATCGAGTCACGCGTGGTGTGGAAGCGATCCACGCCCGTCGCGGGCAGGTTGTCGACTCCGATGCGCAGCGTGGGGTCAGGAAGCTGCGGGGCAGCGAATGCCGCCGCCGTGGCGCTGGCGACGCCGGCACGGGCGGCGCGGGTGGCTTCAGAGCGCCGGGCGGCAAGCTCAAGCGCCGCGTCGAGCGACAAGGGGGCCGCCGTCGCAAAGAACGGCAGCAACGCGACGGCCCAGACGGCCGCGCGCGAAAAAGGAAGGGACATGAGAACTCCGCAAACGAACGAGGTATCGCTGGCAAGCGGACGCGCCGCACCAGCACCGGTCAGTCGACGCAGATGTCAGACGCGCAGTCTGCGCGTAGCAAGAAAAACGGGATCGGGCGGCGGATGCTGCCGCTCCGGCACGGCCTGCGGCGGAAGGACGTGGCCTTCCGACACCAGCACCGGAGGCATCACCACGACCTGCACGATGGCAGGCAGCGAGGGCGTGGTCTGCTTCGCCGGCTCGAAGGACAGCGACAGGTCGGCGGCGTGCTGGAAGCACAGCACCGGCTGGGCCATGTCCATGCCTTCGCAGGGCTCGCCCGACGCCATCATCTCGGCCATCGAACCCGGGGTGTCCGATGCGCCGGGGCAGACATAGCCTGCCAGCGCCAGCTGCGAAAACAGCAGCGAAAGGACCACGAGCAACGTGGTCATGTAGCGAGGGAGGGCGTGGCGAGAGGCCATATGAACACAGAGTGTAGAGTTGTGGGAATCAACTAAAAAAAAGTTGAAGAAAAAAGATTGCCTGATCCGCTACGAGCCGGACTCGACGTGCTTTGCTCCACCAACTGATTTCCACTGGTTGCTGAGCAACATTAATCGACGCACCGGATTTGGTTGATGGCGGAATGCGGCAGCGGACCGGGAGACTGGAAGGGCAAGGCTTTGACTCTGCCGTCTTGGCTACTGTCGCGTGACGCGCGAGCCGTACTCGTGAATTTCCGGGGCCCTACAAGAGCGTCGTAACGAGCTTCGAGCATTTTGGAGCCGAGAGACAGAAGAACAATGACCTCGCCCGAGCGACCAAGCAAACAGCATTTCGACACCCCGTACTGATCGGCGTCCAGACTCTTAATCCAGACCTCGGCAAGCTGCTTCCTGAGGCCGGGACGTACCTTACCGTTATGGAACAGCTCATAGGCCCAGCTATCGACGTCGAACTGCTGTCGCCGCCACCAGCGAGCGGGTACGTCTGCAACAGCCTTTCTCCAGCAAAAGATGCCATTGCCCTTGTATCAATCGAGGATCACGGGAAGGGTATTGATGTCCGCCACGCGCATGCAGGTGGCCAGCACGCTGGTTGCGAACACCTCGGACAGTCCCTCGATCTCACGAAGTCCCGGGACGCCGAACTCCTTCACGCGCGAGTTGAACATCGAGGTGGGCGTCAGCAGATGAGAAGCATAGGTGTCAGCCCCCTTCTCCAAAACAGCACACGAGGCCCCGTTTTGATCGGGATCGTCGACGCGGCATCAGAAGGTGCGACCACACTGCATTTCCCAATGATCCAACTCATGATCGACCGAAAACCGCTCTCGGCCCCGGACCGTCGAACGCCTCACTGTGGCGGTGGCCCGGTTGCCGACACCTATCAGGGTGGCTTCGCCCCCCGGAGGCTCTCGTAGCCAACCTCCATCTCGGCGTTCATGGCGATCAGATCGATATCGAGATCGCGCGGCTCTGTGATGCTAGGCCCTGCGATATGGACCTCAGCTCGCAGCGCTGCGTCGTGGCATTTAGTGTTAAAGCCCAAATCCTCAGCCGCGGCCTTGTCACGAATGCCCTCGGACCATGCCTTGAGCACCATCTGCACATCGTCGTCGGTCACCAAACCCTCGGTCGCCGCCAACTGGCTCCTGCCGGCGGCGATCTTTTCGGGCGAACGACCATCGATGGCAACGACGCCTGGCACCTGATTTTCGTCTTCCGCACTACCGACGCGAACATAGACGGTTGCAATTGATCGATGGGAGCTCCCTCGTCAACGGCCGTCCAAAGGAGGTGACGACCAAGGCACTGAGCTTCATGGAAGTCGTCCGGCCGGCGTTCGAAGATGCTGTCTTCAGCGAGACCACGATCTACGCGGTCACCTTCAAGCGTGGTCACGGCAGCAGCAGGCCGGAGGGTACGCTGGCCGAGGACGAGCCGGCAAGGGCAGGGATGACCTTAAATATCGCACGCACTGATAAGTCGCAATCCCGAGTTGCAGCGCCTGCGGAACGACGGCTACGAGGTACGTAGCAACCACCTCCTGATGCACTCGGTGCCGTACGTCAATGCCAAGGGCGCGGGCGCCCTCGGCAGCTTGGTGTCAGTCCTCACTATGGCGGGGGACGTCACGGCGCTCCCGAGCAGTCATGTGACCATGTTCACCGGCGATCACCCTTGCAACAAGGATTGCGGCGAAATCCAGTAGATCAAGCACCACCGCGGCCAGACGTGTCCAACCGCCGCGGGGCGAGGGCTGAACGACCAAGGCGTCCTCCGGCCTTCATCGCCCCCGATGGCCTCAGCGCCAGAAGGCCGCGCCGGCCGTGCCCATCACGAACCCGTAGCGCGGCGTGGTCGTACTTCCGTCGCCGAGCTGGCCGTAGCCGTTGTAGCCCGCGCAGGCCGTGCTGCCGTTGGTCTTCAGCGCACAGGTGAAGATCGCGCCAGCCTCGACCGCCGCCACATCGGTCAGGTTCGGGATCGCCACAGGCGCCATCCGGTTGTCACCGGTGCCGTCACCGAGCTGGCCGTGGCCGTTCCAGCCCCAGCAGGCGAGCGTGCGGTCGGCCTTCAGCGCGCAGGTGTGGTGTTCGCCGCCCGCCAGGGCCATCGCGTCGCTCACGCCCGTCACGCTTACCGCCAGCGGGCGGGCAGTGGTGGTGCCGTCACCCAACTCACCGTTGAGGTTCCGCCCCCAACAGGCGACGGTGCCCTCGAGCTTGATCGCGCAGCTGTGGTACTGCCCCAGCTTCAGGGCCGCCACCTGCCAGGTAGCGACCAAGCCACTTCCTGGCAGTCGGTGCGGTGACGCCATGCGCGAGCGCAGCCCGCACGGCATCCAAGCCTTCCTGCGTCATCTGTTTGACCATCTCGATCCGGCGGGCAAAGGTAAGTCGGGCATGCTTATGGGTGTTCATCCGGTTGGGCGTACTGAGTCGATTGGGTGTTTGGCGACTTCCAGTCTCTCAAACCCAATCCGGATGAACACCGGATACAACCTATTGGAGCTTCACAGCTAGTGCTCGCACTGGCGCAAACCGAGCGCGGCGACGCCACGTCGGCCGAGGTGGCCGGCGTGCTGCGTACCTGCATTGACGACCTGCGGCTGGTGATCGATTCGCTCGAGCCGGTCGAGCACGACCTCACCACGCTGCTGGGCACGCTGCGCTACCGGCTCGGGCGCCGGATGGAAGCGGCGGGCATCGCGATGGTCTGGGAGGTGGAAGACATTCCCGCCTTGCCTTGGCTCGACCCCGAGGCCGCGCTGCACGTGCTGCGCATCGTGCAGGAGGCGCTGGCCAACGTGCTCAAGCATGCGCGGGCGCGTGAGGTGCACCTGAGCGTTCGCCGCGACGGCGACCGCATCGCGCTGAGCCTGGCCGACGACGGCTGCGGCTGCGGCTTCGATGCGGCCGGCATCACTGAGGGACGCGGACACCAGACACAACACCAGCGTGCGCAAAAGCTGCAAGCCGCATTAACACTGAACTCGCGCCCCGGCGAGGGCACGCGCGTCGAACTGCGGCTACCGTTGCAACGAGCCCACTGAGCACCGTTGCGCGTGTCCCCTGAACGAGGGACACGCCGCGCTCTTCACCCCGCAGCTGCTGTCTACACTGGCTCCCATGCCTGCCTTGACTGTTCTCATCGTCGAAGATGACGCCAAGTTCAGGGCCGCGTTCGCCAGCACCATCCTCGCCGCGCCCGACCTCGAACTCGTCGGCGCTGCTCCCGACCTGCAACGCGGCCGCGCGCTGCTCGAGGCGCACCGGCCCGACGTGCTGCTGGTGGACCTGGGTCTGCCCGACGGCAGCGGCATCGACTTGATCCGGCACGCCGCGCGCACCGTGCCCGAGTGCGACTCCGTGGTTGTCACCGTGTTCGGCGACGAGCGCCACGTGATGGCCTCCATCGAGGCCGGCACCACCGGCTATCTACTGAAGGACGTGAGTGCCTTCGACCTCGCCGATCAGATCCGCACGCTGCGCTCGGGCGGCAGCCCGATCAACCCGGTGATCGCACGGCCGCTGCTCGCGCGGCTAGTGCCCGAGGCACCGTCGCCGGCCGGTCGGCGGGCAAGTGCGCCGGTCGCCACGTCCACGCTACAAGCACTCTCGGAGCAAGAGCACCGCGTGCTCACGCTGGCAGCGAAGGGTTTCACCTACGACGAGATTGCCAGCTTCATGGTCGTGTCGCGCCACACCGTGCTGACCTACGTGAAGTGCACCCATCGCAAGCTGCAGGTGGGCTCGAAGGCGGAAGCTATGTACGAAGCGCGGCGACTGGGGTGGCTGAACGAGTAACCAGCACTCTCCACGCAGACTTTCGCTCGCTCCCGCCGACCAAATTCTTTGATGGCTAGGTCGAGACGACTTGGAAGACCTTGCAACAACGTGAGCTGATCGGGCAAGCTGCAAGTCGCTGCCGCCGGCAAAAATGCCATGCGCTGCGCCCTCTTCTCATAGCCCCTGACCCACTGATTGTCGCCAATATTTCGTCTCTCGTGCGCCGCAGGATTCGACGCTTCTGAGCCCCTTTGAGCACCCAACACATGGTGAATGCAAGATGGAGCGCTTGTTCGCCATGGTTCGTGGAATCGCGTTGCCTTGCGATGACCTAGTTTGCCTACACGGTGCCTACACGACGCCAGAAAGCGAAAAGCCCAACCTAAAGAGGTTGGGCTAAGCGTTTGATCCAAAAGGGAAAATTTGGTGGCCTGGGGCGGAATCGAACCACCGACACGCGGATTTTCAATCCGCTGCTCTACCAACTGAGCTACCGGGCCTTGGTGTGCAGCCTCAAATTATACAGCGCTTCTGCGGCCTCGCGAAAGGTCCACGCCAAGTTGTTTGAGTTTTCTATAAAGATGGGTGCGCTCGAGGCCGGTTTTCTCGGCCACGCGGGTCATCGACCCGTTCTCCATCGCGAGATGGAACTCGAAGTAAGCCTTCTCGAAACCGTCGCGCGCATCGCGCAGCGGGCGGTCGAGGTCGAAGCTCTGGGTCGACTGCGGGCCCGCGTCGGCCACCGGCACGGCGGCCAGCGATGCCATCAGCAGGCTGTCGCCCGTGGTCGTGATGGCGGCGGCCTGGTGGGCGCCGGTGGGCGGCGGCACCACGCCGGCGGCGGTGCGGCGCGCGTTCTCGCGTGCCAGCCCCTGCTCGACCGCCTTGAGCAGCTTCTGCAGCGTGATGGGTTTTTCGAGGAACGCGAAGGCGCCGATGCGCGTGGCATCGACCGCGGTGTCGATGGTGGCGTGCCCGCTCATCATGATGACGGGCATGCTCAGCAGGCCCGCGGTGGACCACTCCTTGAGCAGCGTGACACCGTCGGTGTCCGGCATCCAGATGTCGAGCAGCACGAGATCGGGCCGGGCGCGTTGTCGGGCCGCGCGGGCTTCGGCGGCGTTTTCCGCGAGCTCCACGTTGTGGCCTTCGTCATTGAGAATTTCGAAGAGCAGGTCCCTGATGCCCAGCTCGTCATCGACCACGAGAATGTTTGCCATGAGTGCTGCTTGTTGTATGCGCTGTGTGTATTGATCCGCTCCCGATCCAGCCGCGTGCGCTGGATTCACCGGTACTCAGGCGGACGAAGACTTCGAATCTTCGGTGTGAGCGACCGCTGCTCGCGGTTCGCCTGCCAGCGCGAATGATAGCGAGACTTGCGCGCCGGCCACAGCCCCGTCCACGACACGGTTGGAAAGCTCGATGCGCGCACCGTGCTCATCGGCGATCTTCTTGACGACGGCCAGGCCCAAACCGGTACCTTTTGTTTTCGTCGTGACGTAGGGCTCGAAGGCGCGCTTGAGAATATTTTCGGCAAAGCCGGGGCCGCTGTCCTGCACGGTCAGGCGCACGCGCTGGCCCGAATCGCCCAGCCGCGTGCGAATGACGACCTCGCCCACCTGCCCCGTGCCGCTGGCGGCGGCCTCGGCGGCGTCCTGTGCGTTCTGCAGCAGGTTGTGCACGACCTGGCGGATCTGCTGTTCGTCGCCGCGCACGGGCGGGCAGCGCTCGTCGAGCTCCGAGCGCAGTGTGATGGGCAGGTTCTCGGTGTGATACAGCTGCAGCACGTCGGCCAGCAGCGCATTGAGATCCACCGGCCTGAGGTCGGCCGCGGGCAGTCGCGCGTAGTCGCGGAACTCGTTCACCAGCCGCTTCATCGCATCGACCTGGTCGACGATGGTCTTGACCGACTTCACCAGGATGGCCTGCTCGGGCGGCGCCACCTTGCCCGAGAGCTTCATCTCGAGCCGCTCGGCCGACAGCTGGATCGGCGTGAGCGGGTTCTTGATTTCGTGCGCCAGGCGCCGCGCCACCTCGCCCCAGGCCTGCGCGCGCTGGGCCGAGACGATTTCGGAGATGTCGTCGAACACCAGCAGCCGCGCATCGCCCGGCAGCTCGGCGCCGCGCGCGACGATGTTGATGGCGTCGTCCTGCTGCGGCATGTCGTTGCCCGTGGCGTGCAGCTCGAAAGCGTGCTGCCAGTGGTCCAGGCCGTGCTGCATGCGCTCGACCAGGAACTCGTCGAACTGCTGCTGCACCTTGGCACCGAAATCGGCCAGGCCGGGCACATTGACCAGCGCCTGCCCTTCGTAGGCGGCCAGCGGCGCGCGCAGCACGCGGGTGGCGCCTGGGTTGGTGGACAGCACGGTGCCCTTGGCGTCGAGCACGATGACGCCCGAGGTCAGGTTGTCCAGAATGGTCTGCAGGTTGTCGCGGGCGGCGTCGAGCTGGTCCATGGTCTTCTCGACCGCGCCGCGGGCGTCGGCCAGCTGCTGCGTCATGACGGCGAACGAGCGCGTGAGGCCGCCCAGCTCGTCCTTGCCCTGCAGCACGGCGGTGGGCCGCAGGTCGCCGGCGGCCACCTGGCGCACGCCGTCGGCCAGCACGAGCAGCGGGCGCGCGAGCTGGTTGCCGAACAGCACGGCCAGCAGCACCGCGCCGAACACGGCCAGGAACAGGCTCAGCGTGAGCGTGCCGATGTACATCCGGCGCAGCCCCTCGCGCGCCAGTGCGCGCTCCTGGTACTCGCGGTTGGCCTCCTGCACGGCCAGCGCGTTGGCGACCACGGCCGGCGGCAGTGGCCGCGTGACCTGCAGGTAGCGCGGCGCGGTGTCGAAGTCGAAGCCCGGTCGCTGCACCACGGCGAGCGCGCGCACGCTGGCGGTCGACGGCGTGGCGCTGGGCAGCGCGGTTTCTTCCAGGCCCTCGATGTGCGCGACGGCGCGGTCGGGGCGCACCTGGCGAAACTGCTGCACGGTCGGCCGCTCGGGGTTGAGCTGGAAACGCGACGCGCCGGCGCTGGCCACCAGCTGGCCCGAGCCGGTCCAGAGGATCACGTCGGTGGCTTCGAGCTGGTCGCGGATGCGCTCCAGCAGCAGCCCCGCGCTCGCGTCGGGCACCTGCGCCAGCTGGGCGCTGGCGGTGCGGGTTTTCGCGGCGAGGTCGTCGGACAGCGAATCGAGCGTGGCACGGCCCAGGTTCAGGCCGGCATCGAGCGCACCTTCCACCTTGACGTCGAACCAGCTCTCGATCGAGCGCGCAACGAACTGGTAGGACACCACGTAGACCAGCGCCCCCGGCACCACCCCCACGAGCGCGAAGATGGCCGCGAGCTTGATCAGCAGCCGGCTGCCGAACTTGCCCTGCCGCAGCCGCCGCAGCAGCCGGAACGCGACCCAGCCGATCACCAGCACCAGCAGCACAGCCACCACCACGTTGATGCCGAAGAGGCGCACGTAGTAGCGCTCGTACAGCGCGCGGTTGTTGGTGGCCTGGGCCAGCAGGAAGATCAGCACCAGGCCGATGGCCGTGACCATGGCCGCGCCAACGCCCACGGCCCAGCGCAGGGCGCGCGAGCGGCGGGCGGCGGGCGTGGCCGCGGCGCCGCTGCGCGGCTTGGCACTCACCGCTGCTTCTCCAGCGGCAGCCGGGCGGTGCGCTCGGCCGCGATGTTCCATTCAGCCTGCCCGACCATGCCGATCTGGAAGGGTCGCGGCAATTGCGAGGTGTCGAGCCGGAAGCGGAAGGTGACCTGGTGCAGCGGCTCGTCGCCGATCTCGGCGGCGTCGCCCAGGCGCATCCGGCCGATGCGCTTGATGGCCTCGAGCGCGTCGGCGAGGCTGTCGAAATTCTGGTTCAGCGAAATGCCGAAGCCCGCAGCACCGGTGATCGGCACCGGCGACACATTGAGCCGCCAGCGGCGCGTGAGGGGCTGGTAGGCCAGCCGCATGTGGCGCGCCACCTGGGCGACCTTGCGGTCGGTCCAGTACCAGCGCTCCTGGAAGACCTCGGCCTCGGCCACGAAGTAGATGGCGATGCCCTTGTCGAGCACGTCTTCCACCAAGGTGGGCAGCTCGAACTGCACGGCCGCGCTGAGGTACACGCCATCGTCGGCCTGCTCCAGGCGCATCTGGGTGATGGTGGCACCGCCGGCGCGGGCCTGGGCGGTGGCGGCGGCGGGGAACAGGGCCATCCACAGGGCCCAGACCAGCAGCAAGCCGGCCAGCAGGATCGACCGGCGGCCGTCAGTGCGGCGCGGGTTTTTCAAGCAGGGCGTAGAAGAAGCCGTCGTGGTCACCAGAGGGATTGTCCGGGACGCCACGGGCATTCGCCCCACTTTGAGGCAGCAAGTGTCCCGGGGACGGCAGCAATCGGGCGTCGGTGTTGCGTACAAGAAACGCATCAATTTGTTGCGAGCCTTCTTCGCGGAACACGGAACAGGTGCAATAAAGCAGCCGACCGCCGGGCCGCACGAGCGGCCAGAGCGCAGCCAAGAGCGTCGCCTGCTGGGTCGCCAGCTGGGCGGTGTCGCTCTCGCGGCGCAGCCAGCGCACGTCGGGATGGCGCCGCACGATGCCCGAGGCGGTGCACGGCGCGTCCAGCAGGATGGCGTCGAACAGCACGCCGTCCCACCAGTCGGCGGGGCGGCCGGCATCGGCCACCACCACCTTGGCCTTCAGGCCGAGGCGGGCGAGCGTTTCGTCGATGCGGCGACTGCGCACGCCATCGACCTCGAGCGCGGTCACCTCGATGGCGTCGGCGCCGGCCCGCTCGACTAGGTGCGCGGTCTTGCCGCCGGGGGCAGCGCAGGCGTCGAGCACGCGCAGCGGCGCGGCGCCGGGCTTGGCCGGCAGCAGGCCGTCGAGCAGCAAGGGCGCGGCGAGCTGCGCGGCGGCGTCCTGCACGGAGCAGGCGCCGTCGGCGAAACCGGGGAGCTGCTGCACCGGCCGGGCCCGCGTCAGCTGCAGGCCGTCGGTGCCGACGCGCGTGGCGCCGAGGCCCACGGCTTCGAGCTCCAGCAGGTAGGCGGCCGGCGTCGATTGCAGCGCGTTGACGCGCAAGGTCATCGGCGCCTGGGCGTTGTCGGCCGACAGCACGCGCTGCCAGTCGCGCGGATGGTCGCGCTTGAGGCGCTCGATCCACCAGCGCGGGTGGTTCCACTGCGCGACCGGTTCGGTGTCGGTGGCGGCCACGAGTTCGTCGCGCTCGCGCAAGAAGCGGCGCAGGCATGCGTTGATGAAGCTGGCCTGCGCGCGCGTTGCCGGGTTGCGCTTGGCGGCTTCAACGGCCTGGTCAACCAGCGTGAAGGGTTCGTAGGGGGCGTGGTCGCTGTGCCAGGCCAGCGCGAGCGCGGTGCACAGCAAGGCGTCGGGCAGCGGCGGCGGCGTGCGCTTGGCCAGGTGGCGACGCAGCGCCTCGGCGCGGCCGAGCCAGCGCAGCACCTGGAAGCCGAGGGCCTGCACGCCGGGGCGTAGCGCAGGCTCGACGGCCTCGAACGCGACGGTGCCCGAGGTGCCGGCGCGAATCGACGCCAGCGCCCCTGCGGTCAGTTGCAGTTGGCGCCAGAGCGGCGGTTGTTGCGGCGCCGAGGAGGCGCTGCCCGAAGAGGGGTCGGAGGAAAGATCTGCTGGCAAGTTGGAGCCGATGGTAACGGGCGAGAAAGACAGCACGCCGCGCGGTGGAAAGAGAAACGAAGGCGTGACCCGCCTGTCGTCAGGTCGGGTCAGGTCAAAGCAGCGGGGCCGCAGGCCGCAGCCGCACGATCCAGGCCACGAGCAGTGCCGGGAACTGGGCGATGCCTGCGTTGTACTGCGCCACAGCCTGGTTGAACTGGCCGCGCGCGATTTCCGCTGCAGCCGACGGCTCGGGCCAGGCGATGGGCGCGGCCGGATCGGACGCGCCACCCAGGCCGGGCATCAGAGGCGCGGGTCGCGACAGTGTGCCGTCCGCGTCGAACACGGTGACCGCGCCCGGGTACTGGCGCCGCCATGCGGCAATGAGCACCTGCAGCGCGGTGGCCAGCGCCGCCATGCTGCCCGGGTCGAGCGGGCGCACCCGCGTCGCACCGAGCAAGGTCGCCAGCTGCGTGGTGGCCGCCTGCAACGGTGCCACGGTGGGCGCGCCCTCGGGCGGCGTCTCGGGCCGCGGCGCGGCGGTGATGCTGGCCTGGACGAAATCGAGCTGCTTGCGCAGCGCCACGTCGAGCACTGCATAGGCCTGGAGCACGGCGGCGCGCAAACGCACGAGCCGGTTGTAGGCGCCCACGAACCAGAACAGCAGCAGCGCGACAACGAGCCAGCCGGCCAGCGAATCGGGCAGGACGCTCATCGGAAACAGAACCTCTTGGTCATCGGTCAAAACCCAGGAAACACAAAGAAAAACGCCCCCCGACCGGTTCGGTCGGGGGGCGTGGGCTACCGGTCATGCCGGTGATGCTAACCAATTACTCGGTCGCAGCGCCTTCGTTGGCATCCACCGTGCTGGTCGTCGCTTCGCTCTCGCTGGAGCCGGCCAGATCGGCGGCTTCCGACTCGGCGATGGCGCGGCGCTCGGCCTCGTCCATGGCGTCCTTGACCTTGCGGGCCTGGTGGTACGCCATGCCGGTGCCTGCGGGAATCAGGCGACCGACGATGACGTTTTCCTTCAGACCGCGCAGCTCGTCGCGCTTGCCCATGATCGCGGCTTCGGTCAGCACGCGCGTCGTTTCCTGGAACGAAGCGGCCGAGATGAACGAGTCGGTCGACAGCGACGCCTTCGTGATACCCAGCAGCAGGTTGGTGAACGTCGCGGGGATCTTGCCGTCGGCGCGCAGGGCGTCGTTGGTGTTGAGCATTTCGCTGCGTTCGACCTGTTCGCCGGAGATGTAGCTCGTGTCGCCGATGTTGTCGACCACGACGCGGCGCAGCATCTGGCGAACGATCACCTCGATGTGCTTGTCGTTGATCTTCACACCCTGCAAACGGTACACGTCCTGCACTTCGTCCACGATGTAGCGCGCGAGTTCTTCCGAACCCAGCAGGCGCAGGATGTCCTGCGGGTCTGCCGGGCCGTCGACCACGCTTTCGCCCTTGTTCACCACCTGGCCTTCGTGCACCAGGATGTTCTTTTCCTTCGGCACGAGGTCTTCGTAGACGCCGCCTTCGGGATCGGTGATCTGCAAGCGAATCTTGCCCTTCGTTTCCTTACCGAACGACACGGTACCGGTCATTTCGGCCAGCATGCCCTTGTCCTTCGGCGAACGGGCTTCGAACAGCTCGGCCACGCGCGGCAGACCGCCGGTGATGTCTCGGGTCTTCTGACCTTCGACCGGGATGCGCGCCAGCACTTCGCCGGGGCCCACGTCCTGGCCGTCGCGGATCTGCACCAGCGAGCCGATCGGGAAGCCGATCGTCACCGAGTGGTCGGTGCCGGGGATCTTCACCTCGAGGCCCTGGGCGTCGATCAGCTTGACCTGCGGACGCACGACCTTGGCAGCGCCGCGGCGCTTCGGGTCGATCACGACCAGGGTCGACAGACCGGTCACTTCGTCCACCTGCTTGGCGACCGTCAGGCCTTCCTCGACGTTCTCGAACTGCGCCTTGCCGGCGAACTCGGTAATGATCGGGCGGGTCAGCGGGTCCCAGTTGGCGAGCACGTGGCCGGCCTTGATCTGCTGGTCGGCCTTGACGGCCAGGATCGCGCCGTACGGCACCTTGTGACGCTCGCGCTCACGGCCGTGCTCGTCATGGATGACGATCTCGCCCGAACGCGAAATCACGACCAGCTCGCTCTTGCTGTTGGTCACGTAGCGCATCGTGGCGTTGAAGCCGATCGAGCCGTTCGACTTGGCTTCCACGCTCGAAGCGATGGCAGCGCGCGAAGCGGCACCGCCGATGTGGAAGGTACGCATCGTCAGCTGCGTGCCGGGTTCGCCGATGGACTGGGCAGCGATCACACCGACGGCTTCGCCGATGTTGATCAGGCCGCCGCGGCCCAGGTCGCGGCCATAGCAGGTCGCGCAGATGCCGAAACGCGTTTCGCAGGTCAGCGCGGTGCGGACCTTGACTTCGTCGACGCCCTGGGCTTCCAGGACTTCGATGTTGTCTTCGTCGAACATCTCGCCGGCCTTGAGCAGCACCGAACGGTTTTCCGGGTGCAGCACGTCGTCCGCAGCCGAGCGGCCGAGGATACGGTCGCGCAGCGACTCGATCACTTCGCCGCCTTCGACGATGGCGCGCATCAGGTAACCGCCGTGCGTGCCGCAGTCCTGCTCGGTCACGACCAAGTCTTGCGTCACGTCGACCAGACGACGGGTCAGGTAACCCGAGTTCGCCGTCTTCAGCGCCGTGTCGGCCAGACCCTTACGGGCACCGTGGGTGGAGATGAAGTACTCCAGCACGTTCAGGCCTTCGCGGAAGTTCGCGGTAATGGGCGTCTCGATGATCGAGCCGTCCGGCTTGGCCATCAGGCCCCGCATACCGGCCACCTGGCGAATCTGCGCTGCGGAACCGCGGGCGCCGGAGTCGGCCATCATGTAGATGGAGTTGAACGACTCCTGCTCCACGTCCTTGCCGTGGCGATCGATGACGCGCTCTTTGGAGAGCTTGGACATCATGACCTTGGACACTTCGTCGCCGGCCTTGCCCCAGATGTCCACCACCTTGTTGTAGCGCTCGCCGGAGGTCACGAGACCGGAGACGTACTGCTGCTCGATCTCTTTCACTTCCTTGGCGGAACGCTCGATGATGCCGTGCTTTTCAGCGGGCACCAGCATGTCGTCGATCGCGATCGAGATACCGGCCTTGGTTGCCAGACGGAAGCCGTTTTGCAGCAGCTTGTCGGCGAACACGACGGTCTCTTTCAGGCCGCACTTGCGGAACGAGACGTTGATGAGCTTGGAGATTTCCTTCTTCTTCAGCGCCTTGTTGATGTTCGAGAACGGCAGGCCCTTGGGCAGGATCTCGGACAGCAGGGCGCGGCCCACGGTGGTGTCCACCAGCGAGGTCGACGGCGTGAACACGCCGGTTTCCTTGTCCTTGGTGTACTCCGTGATGCGCACGGCGATCTTGGCGGTGAGCACGACCACGTCGGCGTCGAGCGCGCGCTGAACTTCACCGATGTCGGAGAAGACCAGGCCCTCGCCCTTGGCGTTGATGCGGTCGCGGGTCGTGTAGTACAGACCCAGCACCACGTCCTGCGAAGGAACGATCGACGGTTCGCCCGAAGCCGGGAACAGCACGTTGTTGGAGGCCAGCATCAGCGTGCGGGCTTCCATTTGTGCTTCTACCGACAGCGGCACGTGGACAGCCATCTGGTCGCCGTCGAAGTCGGCGTTGAAGGCCGCGCAAACGAGCGGGTGCAGCTGGATGGCCTTGCCTTCGATCAGGATCGGCTCGAACGCCTGGATGCCCAAACGGTGCAGCGTAGGCGCACGGTTCAGCATGACCGGGTGCTCTTTGATGACCTCTTCCAGGATGTCCCAGACCACCGGCGTGCCCGATTCGACTTCCTTCTTGGCAGCCTTGATCGTGGTCGCGATGCCCATGGCTTCGAGGCGCGAGAAGATGAAAGGCTTGAACAGTTCGAGCGCCATCAGCTTGGGCAGGCCGCACTGGTGCAGCTTGAGCGTCGGGCCCACCACGATGACCGAACGGCCCGAGTAGTCCACGCGCTTGCCCAGCAAGTTCTGGCGGAAACGACCGCTCTTGCCCTTGATCATGTCGGCCAGCGATTTCAGTGCGCGCTTGTTGGCGCCCGTCATGGCCTTGCCGCGACGACCGTTGTCCAGCAGCGAGTCGACCGCTTCCTGCAGCATCCGCTTTTCATTGCGAGCAATGATTTCCGGAGCCTTCAGCTCCAGCAGGCGGCGCAGACGCGAGTTGCGGTTGATGACGCGGCGATACAGGTCGTTCAGGTCGGAGGTCGCGAAGCGGCCGCCGTCCAGCGGCACCAGCGGACGCAGGTCCGGCGGCAGCACGGGCAGCACTTCGAGCACCATCCAGTTGGGCTTGATGCCCGACTTGCGGAAGGCCTCGAGCACCTTCAGGCGCTTGGAGTTCTTCTTGACCTTGACTTCGGAGCCGGTCAGGTCGCCGCGCAGGCGTTCGATCTCGCTGTCGAGTTCGATGCCTTCAAGCAGGTCCTTGATGCCTTCGGCGCCCATCTTGGCGATGAACTCGTCACCATATTCCTTGCGCTTGGCGTCGTAGTCGTCCTCGGACATGATGCCGAACTTCTTCAGCGGGGTCATGCCGGGGTCGGTGATCACGTAGGCTTCGAAGTACAGCACACGTTCGATGTCGCGCAGCGTCATGTCGAGCACGAGGCCCAGACGCGACGGCAGCGACTTCAGGAACCAGATGTGGGCGCAGGGCGCGGCCAGGTCGATGTGACCCATGCGCTCGCGACGCACCTTGGTCTGCGTGACTTCAACGCCGCACTTCTCGCAGATCACGCCGCGGTGCTTCAGGCGCTTGTACTTGCCGCACAGGCACTCGTAGTCCTTGATGGGGCCGAAGATCTTGGCGCAGAACAGACCGTCGCGCTCGGGCTTGAACGTGCGGTAGTTGATCGTCTCAGGCTTCTTCACCTCGCCGAAAGACCACGAACGGATCTTCTCGGGCGAAGCCATGCCGATCTTGATGGCATCGAAATGCTCATCGGGCGTGAATTGCTTGAACAGGTCGAGTAGCGATTTCATAAGACTCTTTCCCTTTTCAACTTAGGAACGCTCGAGCTCGATGTCGAGACCCAGCGAACGAATTTCCTTGACCAGCACGTTGAACGATTCCGGCATGCCGGCTTCGATCGAGTGTTCGCCCTTGACGATCGACTCGTACACCTTGGTGCGGCCGACCACGTCGTCGGACTTCACGGTCAGCATTTCCTGCAGCACGTAAGCGGCGCCGTAGGCTTCCAGTGCCCACACTTCCATTTCACCGAAGCGCTGGCCACCGAACTGGGCCTTGCCGCCCAGCGGTTGTTGCGTGACGAGCGAGTACGGGCCGGTCGAACGGGCGTGCATCTTGTCGTCGACCAAGTGGTGCAGCTTCAAGAAGTGCATGTAGCCGACAGTGACGGGACGCTCGAACTGATCGCCGGTGCGGCCGTCGTACAGGTACGCCTGCGTGCGCGTATCGGTCAGGCCCTTGAGCTTGGCGATGTCGTCCGGGTAGGCGAGCTTCAGCATGCCGCGGATTTCTTCTTCCGAGGCGCCGTCGAACACCGGCGTCGCGAAGGTCGCGCCGCTTTGCAGGTTGGCCGCCATATCGAGCAGCTCGGTGTCGCTCAGCTGGCCGAGCTCTTCCTTGCGGCCCGAGCCGTTGTACAGCTGCTCCAGGAACTTGCGCAGCTCGGCCACCTTGGCCTCTTGCTGCAGCATGTCACCGATGCGCTGGCCGATGCCCTTGCCGGCCCAGCCCAAGTGCACTTCAAGCACCTGGCCCACGTTCATCCGCGAAGGCACGCCCAGCGGGTTCAGGCAGATGTCGCACGGCGTGCCGTCGGCCATGTGGGGCATGTCTTCGACCGGAACGATCTTGGACACCACACCCTTGTTGCCGTGACGGCCGGCCATCTTGTCGCCGGGTTGCAGGCGGCGCTTGACGGCCAAGTAGACCTTGACCATCTTGAGCACGCCCGCGGGCAGCTCGTCGCCCTGCGTGAGCTTCTTGCGCTTTTCTTCGAACGCGAGGTCGAAGCTGTGACGCGTTTGCTCGAGCGAGTTCTTGATCGATTCGAGCTGCGTTGCCACTTCGTCTTCCGCCGGGCGGATGTCGAACCAGTGGAACTTCTCGACCGACGACAGGTAGGCCTTGTCGAGCTTGGTGCCCTTGGCCAGCTTGTTCGGGCCGCCGTTGGCGACCTTGCCGGTCAGCAGCTTCTCGATACGGTCGAACGCGTCGGCTTCGACGATGCGCAGCTGGTCGTTCAGGTCGAGGCGGAAGCGCTTGAGCTCGTCGTCGATGATCTGCTGGGCGCGCTTGTCGCGCTGGATGCCTTCGCGGGTGAACACCTGCACGTCGATCACAGTGCCTTGCGAGCCCTGGTCCACACGCAGCGAGGTGTCCTTCACGTCGGAAGCCTTCTCGCCGAAGATGGCGCGAAGCAGCTTCTCTTCCGGCGTCAGCGTGGTCTCGCCCTTCGGCGTGACCTTGCCCACCAGCGTGTCGCCCGGCTGCACTTCGGCGCCGACATAAATGATGCCGGATTCGTCGAGGCGGTTGAGCTGCTGCTCGGCCAGGTTCGGGATGTCGCGCGTGATTTCTTCGGCGCCCAGCTTCGTATCGCGCGCCATCACCACCAGTTCCTCGATGTGGATCGAGGTGTAGCGGTCTTCGGCGACGACGCGTTCGGAGATCAGGATCGAGTCTTCGAAGTTGTAGCCGTTCCAGGGCATGAACGCGATCAGCATGTTCTGGCCGAGGGCCAGTTCGCCGAGGTCGGTCGATGCACCGTCGGCCACCACGTCGCCCTTGGCGATCTTGTCGCCGCGCTTGACGATGGGGCGCTGGTGGATGTTGGTGTTCTGGTTCGAACGCTGATACTTGATCAGGTTATAGATGTCCACACCGACTTCACCGGCTGCCGCTTCGGCGTCGTTCACGCGCACCACGACACGGGTCGCATCGACGTAATCGACGATACCGCCGCGGGTGGCCGTGACCACGGTGCCCGAGTCGACCGCGGAAACGCGCTCGATGCCGGTACCGACCATCGGCTTTTCGGGACGCAGCACAGGCACGGCCTGACGCTGCATGTTGGCGCCCATCAGCGCGCGGTTCGCATCGTCGTGCTCCAGGAACGGCACGAGCGAGGCAGCCACCGACACGATCTGCGCGGGCGACACGTCCATGTACTGGATGCGTTCGGCACCGACCAGGATCGATTCGCCGGCTTCACGCGCCGAGACCAGGTCGCCGGTCAGCTTGCCGTCCTTGTCCAGGACCGCATTGGCCTGGGCGATGACGTACTTGCCTTCTTCGATGGCCGACAGGTAGTCGATGTCCATCGTGACCTTGCTGTCGACCACGCGACGGTACGGCGTCTCGATGAAGCCGTATTCGTTCAGGCGGGCGTACAGGGCCAGCGAGTTGATCAGGCCGATGTTCGGGCCTTCAGGCGTTTCGATCGGGCACACGCGGCCGTAATGGGTCACGTGCACGTCACGAACTTCGAAGCCTGCACGTTCACGCGTCAGACCACCCGGGCCAAGAGCCGACACGCGGCGCTTGTGGGTGATTTCGGACAGCGGGTTCGTCTGGTCCATGAACTGCGACAGCTGCGACGCACCGAAGAATTCCTTCAGCGCGGCCGAGATCGGCTTGCTGTTGATCAGGTCGTGCGGCATCAGCGGCTCTTGCTCGGCCTGACCCAGACGTTCCTTCACGGCCTTCTCGATACGTGCCAGGCCGGTGCGGTACTGGTTTTCGGCCAGTTCGCCGACGCAACGCACGCGGCGGTTGCCCAGGTGGTCGATGTCGTCGACTTCGCCGTTGCCGTTGCGCAGGTCCACGAGGATCTTGACGACAGCCAGGATGTCTTCGTTGGTCAGCACCATCGGGCCGGTCGATTCGTCGCGGCCAACCTTGGCGTTGAACTTCATGCGGCCCACGCGCGACAGGTCGTACGTGTCCGGGTTGTAGAACAGGCGCTGGAACAGGGCCTGCACTGCGTCTTCCGTCGGTGGCTCGCCGGGGCGCATCATGCGGTAGATGGCCACGCGCGCGGCGAACTCATCGACGGTTTCGTCGATGCGCAGCGTCTGCGAGATGTACGCGCCCTGGTCCAGTTCGTTCGTGTAGATGACCTGGATGTCCTGCACGCCCGAGGTGCGCAGCTTCTTCAGCAGTGCTTCGGTCAGTTCGTCGTTGGCCTTGGCCAGGATTTCACCGGAGTCGGCGTCGACGATGTTGCGGGCGATCACGCGACCAATCAGGAAGTCTTCCGGCACGCTGATGTGCGTGGTGCCGCCCTGCTCGAGCTCACGCGTGTGGCGCGCCGTGACGCGCTTGTCCTTGGCGACCACGACCTTGCCCGACTTGTCGGTGATGTCGAAGCGCGCGACTTCGCCGCGCAGGCGCTCGGAGACGAACTCCATCTGCGCGCCGCTGTCCATCAGGCGGAAGTTGTCGTTCACGAAGAAGTTCGCGAGGATCGATTCCGGGTTCAGGCCGATGGCCTTCAGCAGGATCGTGACCGGCATCTTGCGGCGACGGTCCACGCGGAAGTACAGCATGTCCTTCGGGTCGAATTCGAAGTCGAGCCACGAACCGCGGTAAGGAATCACGCGGGCCGAGAACAGCAGCTTGCCCGAGCTGTGCGTCTTGCCCTTGTCGTGTTCGAAGAACACGCCGGGCGAACGGTGCAGCTGCGAGACGATCACGCGCTCGGTGCCGTTGATGATGAACGAACCCTTGTCGGTCATGAGCGGCACTTCGCCCATGTAGACCTCTTGTTCCTTCACTTCCTTGACCACCTTCGACTGCGACGTCGACGACTCGCGGTCATAGATGATGAGCTGCACCTTGGCGCGCACGGCCGAGGCGAAGGTCAGACCACGGGTCTGGCACTCACGCACATCGAACGCCGGCTTCGCCAGGTTGTACTCGAGGAACTTCATCTCGACGAAACCGTTGTGCGAGACGATCGGGAAGGCGGCGTCGAACGCGGCCTGCAGGCCTTCGACGGTGCGTTGTTTGGGGGCGATGCCGGCTTGCAAGAACGCGGTGTACGCGTCTTTCTGCATCTGCAGCAGGTAAGGGATTTCGACGACGCTGTCGCGGTTACCGAAACTTTTTCGGATGCGCTTGCGTTCGGTGTAACTGTACGCGGACGATTGGGCCATGAGAGCTCCGGTGCTTGAGATCTTCAGCGACTTGTCAGCGATGCCGGACGAACGGCATCACTGCTTGGCGGCTGGCCACTACCAGCCGTTGGCGGACGGCGATGCATTGCACATCGCCCGAACCAAGGGGTCTTCTGCAGTCGGGTTCAGAAGACACTCAAAAATCGTCTTGGTTTTTGCTTTTCCGTCGACCTTTCGGTCTTCGGGAAAGCCGGAACCAAGCCGGCTTTTGGGTGCGCTCTGAAAGCGGCAAAGGCTGGAGGGCCTTTTCAGGCACCTCCAGCCCTCTAGGGGGTCTGAATTACTTCAGTTCCACCTTGGCGCCGGCATCTTCCAGCTTCTTCTTGGCGGCTTCAGCGTCAGCCTTCGACAGGCCTTCCTTGACAGCCTTGGGAGCGGCTTCCACCAGGTCCTTGGCTTCCTTGAGGCCCAGGCCGGTGATTTCGCGCACGGCCTTGATCGCCGACACCTTGTTCGCGCCAGCATCCATCAGCATGACGTTGAATTCGGTTTGTTCTTCAACGGCTGCAGCGGCGGGGCCGGCAGCTGCGGGGCCTGCCATGGCGGCAGCGCTCACGCCAAACTTCTCTTCGATGGCTTTCACCAGGTCGTTGAGTTCCAGGACCGTCATGCCGTCAAGCGCGGTCAGAAATGCGTCTTTATCGAATGCCATTTTTGTTTCCTAACAATTGGGTTGAATATTTCGAACGCGGGCCGCTTACGCGGGCTGCGCTTCGGCTTCCGCCGGTGCATCGGTTGCGGGTGCTGCTTCGCCTTCGCCACGCTTCGCGGCCAGCGCCGCGAGAACGCGTGCCGTACGGGAAATCGGGGACTGCATCAAGCCCAGCAGTTGCGCCAACAGCACTTCCTTCGAAGGGATGCTTGCGAGCTGCTTCACGCCGTTCACGTCCAGGGCCTTGCCGCCAAACGCACCACCGCGAATCACCAACTTGTCGTTGGTCTTCGCGAAGTCGGCCACCACCTTGGCGGCGGCCACTGCGTCTTCGGAAAAGCCGTAGATCAGCGGACCGGTCATCTGGTCGCCAATGACTTCAAATGCGCTACCAGCCACAGCACGGCGTGCCAGGGTGTTCTTCAGAACACTCAGGGTCACACCCTTGCTGCGAGCTTCGGCACGCAGTTTGGTCATGTCGGCAACCGAAATACCACGGTATTCCGCCATCACGAGCGTTTGAGCTTTTGCGGCGAGGCTGGTCACATCACTGATGACCGCTTCTTTCTCACTGCGATTCAGACTCAAGGTCTACTCCTTTTAATGCGACCTTCGGCCGGGGCCTCGGATCGCGCTTCATGCAGCGACCAACTGTTTCGGAACAAAAATCAAATTCCTTGCAGTGGGGTCGCCATCTGCGCTGGATACCGGAAGGATCGATCCGGCCATTAAGTGCAGCGCCCTGCACACCAGCGGTCTTGGATGGCTCGCGGCAACCGAAGCTGCCGCGACCCACCACATTCGCCCTGCTCCTTTCAGAGCCGGGCCAATCTCTTCAGCTCGCCGAGATGGTTTGCGTGTCCACGCGGACACCCAGACCCATGGTCGACGACACAGCCACCTTGCGCAGGTACACACCCTTGCTGGTCGCGGGCTTGGCCTTGACCAGAGCGTCGATCAGCGCAGCGAGGTTGCCTTGCAGCTTGTCGTTGTCGAACGAGCGACGGCCGATCGTGCCGTGGATGATGCCGGCCTTGTCGACGCGGAACTGGACCTGGCCAGCCTTGGCGTTCTTGACAGCGGTTGCGACGTCAGGCGTCACGGTGCCAACCTTGGGGTTGGGCATCAGGCCACGCGGGCCGAGGATCTGACCGAGCGTACCGACGACGCGCATGGCGTCAGGGGCAGCGATCACGACGTCGAAAGGCATGTCGCCAGCCTTGACCATCGCAGCCAGGTCGTCCATGCCGACGATGTCGGCGCCGGCGGCCTTGGCTTCTTCAGCCTTGGCGCCTTGGGCGAACACAGCGACGCGCTTGGTCTTGCCGGTGCCGTTCGGCAGCACGACAGCGCCACGAACCACTTGGTCCGACTTCTTCGCGTCGATGCCGAGCTGCACAGCCACGTCGATCGATTCGTCGAACTTGGCGGTGGCGGCGTCCTTGACGATGACGATGGCGTCAGCCAGGGCGTACAGCTTGTTGCTGTCGACCTTGCCTTCGAGCGACTTTTGCTTCTTGGTGATCTTGGACATTTACACGCCCTCCACATTCACGCCCATCGAGCGGGCCGAGCCGGCGATGGTGCGAACTGCTGCGTCGAGGTCGGCGGCAGTCAGGTCCTTCATCTTGGCCTTGGCAATTTCTTCGAGCTGAGCGCGCGTGATCTTGCCGACCTTGTCGGTGTGCGGACGGGCCGAGCCCTTGTCCAGCTTGATGGCCTTCTTGATCAAGGTGATCGCCGGGGGCGTCTTGATGATGAAGGTGAAGCTCTTGTCAGCGAACGCGGTGATGACCACCGGCAGCGGCAGACCCGGCTCGACGCCTTGGGTTTGCGCGTTGAACGCCTTGCAGAACTCCATGATGTTCAAACCACGCTGGCCCAGTGCGGGACCGATGGGTGGTGACGGGTTGGCCTTACCAGCTGGTACTTGCAGCTTGATGAAGCCGACGATTTTTTTCGCCATGCTTTGCTCCTTGCGGGTGATATCGCCTTGGCTTTCGCCGCGGCTCCCCGGGGTTAAACGACTCTTCGATCAAAGCCGCGCGCCGAGTCGGACAACGCGCAGCCGGAAACTGGCAGGCCCGCCCGAAGGCAGGCCGTGGGATCAGGTCTTCTCGACCTGACCGAATTCGAGCTCCACAGGGGTGGCGCGGCCGAAAATCATGACCGACACGCTGACCTTGCTCTTCTCGTAGTTGACGTCTTCCACCGTGCCATTGAAGTCGGTGAACGGGCCTTCCTTGACGCGCACGAACTCGCCCACGGTGAATTCGACCTTGTGGCGCGGCTTCTCGGTGCCCTGCTGCATCTGGTTGACGATGTCCTCGACCTCTTTCTGCGAGATCGGAGCCGGACGGTTCTTGGCGCCGCCCACGAAACCCGTCACCTTGTTGGTGTGCTTCACCAGGTGCCAGCTCTCGTCGTCCATGATCATTTCGACCAGCACGTAGCCCGGGAAGAAGCGGCGCTCGGTGGTGCGCTTCTGGCCGTTCTTGATTTCGACCACTTCTTCGGTCGGGACCAGGATGCGGCCGAACTTGTCCTGCATGCCGGCGCGGGTGATGCGCTCAGTGATGTTGCGCTCGACAGCTTTCTCCATGCCCGAATAGGCATGCACCACATACCACCGCAGATCAGGGTTGGCAGCAGGCATCAGAAGGGGGTTTTTCTCCTCTTCCGGCGTGCTCGGCGTGGTTTCAACTGCGTCGTCGGTCATTATTTTCTCCAGCCCAGAATGAGGTCAAAGAACACCCATTCGAGCGTCTTGTCGGTGAGCCAGAGGAAGACGGACATGATCGCCACGAAGGCGAACACATAGGCCGTCATCTGCATCGATTCCTTGCGGGTCGGCCACACGACCTTCTTGACCTCGCGCCACGAATCACGGCCGAAAGCCCACAGCTGACGGCCATTCTCGGAACTGCCGAAGGCGCCCACGGCCGCAGCCAAGCCGACCAGCAGCGCAGCCCATTGCACCAGCGAGCCTTGGCGCGACAGCAGGTAGAACGCCACGATGGCGCTCACTGCCAGCACCACCGCCGCAGCCAGCTTGGCTTTGTCGGCACCCGTGCTCACGGTTTCGATTTGAGAAGTGGCCATGTCGGCTGATTTCCTGTGACCTTGCGGCCTTCAATTCAATGCGTCCCTTGAGACGCCGAAGCCCACCGGATCGCGATGGGCTTGTCGGGGTGCCACCTAGGTGGCAGGGGCAGTAGGAATCGAACCTACAACCTTCGGTTTTGGAGACCGACGCTCTGCCAATTGAGCTATACCCCTCCGGTACTCTTTACGCTTGGCTTAGATGTCGAGGATCTTGGCCACGACGCCCGAACCCACGGTACGGCCGCCTTCACGGATGGCGAAGCGCAGGCCTTCTTCCATTGCGATCGGGTTGATCAGCTTGACGGTGATGCTGACGTTGTCGCCGGGCATGACCATTTCCTTGTCCGTGGGCAGCTCGATCGCGCCGGTCACGTCCGTCGTGCGGAAGTAGAACTGCGGACGGTAGTTGTTGAAGAACGGCGTGTGACGGCCACCTTCGTCCTTGGACAGGACATACACCTCAGCGGTGAAGTGCACGTGCGGCTTGATCGAGCCGGGCTTGCACAGCACTTGGCCGCGTTCGACTTCTTCGCGCTTCGTGCCGCGCAGCAACACGCCGACGTTGTCGCCAGCTTGACCTTGGTCCAGCAGCTTGCGGAACATTTCCACGCCGGTGCAGGTGGTCTTGACCGTCGGGCGGATGCCGACGATTTCGATTTCTTCGCCGACCTTGATCACGCCGCGCTCGACAGCGCCGGTCACCACAGTGCCGCGACCCGAGATCGAGAACACGTCTTCGACGGGCATCAGGAACGTGCCGTCCACAGCGCGCTCAGGCGTGGGGATGTACGTGTCCAGCGCCTCGGCCAGCTTCAGGATGGCCTCTTCGCCCAGCTTGCCCTTGTCGCCTTCGAGAGCGAGCTTGGCCGAGCCGTGGATGATGGGGGTGTCGTCGCCAGGGAACTCGTACTTGTCGAGCAGCTCGCGCACTTCCATTTCGACCAGCTCGAGCAGCTCGGCGTCGTCGACCATGTCGCACTTGTTCAGGAAAACRATGATGTARCCCACGCCCACCTGGCGAGCCAGCAGGATGTGTTCACGGGTCTGGGGCATCGGGCCGTCAGCGGCCGAGCACACCAGGATGGCGCCGTCCATYTGAGCGGCGCCCGTGATCATGTTCTTCACATAGTCGGCGTGACCGGGGCAGTCGACGTGTGCGTAGTGGCGGTTGGCCGTTTCGTACTCGACGTGCGCGGTGTTGATCGTGATGCCGCGGGCCTTTTCTTCGGGCGCTGCGTCGATCTGGTCGTAAGCCTTGGCTTCGCCGCCGAACTTGGCCGACAGAACGGTTGCGATCGCAGCCGTCAGCGTCGTCTTGCCGTGGTCAACGTGACCGATCGTGCCCACGTTCACGTGCGGCTTGGTGCGGGTGAATTTACCTTTTGCCATTTTTCGACTCCGAAAAAAACGATTTCAACGCATGCAGATGGGTCGCAAGCCTGTCGTTGCAACCCCAGAAAACTGGTGCCCTTTGCGGGAATCGGACCCGCGACCTCTCCCTTACCAAGGGAGTGCTCTACCACTGAGCCAAAAGGGCTTTTGTTCTAACCAAATCGCTTCCGGCGCCGAACAGGGTCTCTGGAGCGGGAGACGGGAATCGAACCCGCGTCATCAGCTTGGAAGGCTGGGGTTCTACCATTGAACTACTCCCGCATCGGGGGCACTTCAAGGCACCCAAAGCGCTAGATCCAATCGCTCTTAGAAACCAAATTCATCGCTGGTGGAGAGGGCTGGATTCGAACCAGCGTACTCGTAAGAGGGCAGATTTACAGTCTGCTGCCATTAACCACTCGGCCACCTCTCCGGCGAACCTCGAAATATAGCACGATTTTGTGACTACACAGGATTCCCAGCAAAAGATGAAGCGGGGAAACCTGCTCGAGGTGTGAAGCCTCTGATTATCAGCGAAGTTCGGAGCCTCCCGACTGCTGCGCCTCACGCCATGCACGGGCTTCGCTGAAATGGCCGCAGCCGATGAACGGAACCGGCGGTCGAAGCGCCGAAAGCGGCGAGGGATGATTCGACATCAGCACCTTATGGCGCTCAACATCAATCAACGCGCGCTTACTCTGCGCGTGCGAACCCCATAGCATAAAAACAACAGGCCGTTCGCCCTGCGCCACATGGCGAATCACCGCATCGGTGAGCACCTCCCAGCCGCGGCCTGCATGGCTGGCTGGCTGGGCTTCTTCGACCGTGAGACAGGTGTTGAGCAGCAGCACGCCGTGCGTCGCCCATTTCACGAGGCTGCCGCCCGGGTTCGGAAACGCCGGCGGCGGCGTGCCCAGGTCGCGCTGGAGCTCCTTGAAGATGTTGCGCAGCGACGGTGGCAGGGCCACGCCCGACGCCACCGAGAAGGCCAGCCCCTCGGCCTGCCCTCGCCCGTGGTACGGGTCCTGGCCCAGGATCACGACCCGCACGTCTTCCGGCGGCGTGAGTTCGAGCGCCCGCAGCGGCTGCGGCGGAAAGATCACCGCCCCGGCGTCGAGGCGCTCGCGCAGAAAACCCTGCAGCTTCTGCCCGACAGCGCCCGCAAAGAACTCGTCGACCAGCGGCTGCCAGCCCGGCGCCACCGGCCAGTCGGCAGGATCGCTGCTCGACAGCTGATCCGGCCGCGTCATTTGAACAATGCGGCGAGGGCCTCGCCGGGCTCCTTGGCGCGCATGAAGGCTTCGCCGACCAGAAAGGCGTTGACGCCCGCGGCGCGCAGCGTGGCGACGTCCTCGCGCGTGGCAATGCCCGACTCGGTCACTGGCAGGCGATCCGCCGGCAGCCTCGGCAGCAAATCGATCGTCGCCTGGATCGACACCTCGAAGTTGCGCAGGTTGCGGTTGTTGACGCCGATGAGCGCCGTCTTGAGCTTCAGCGCGCGCTCGAGTTCGGCCGCGTCGTGCACCTCGACCAGTACCGCCATGCCCAGTCCGCGCGCGATGGCTTCGTAGTCCTTCATCTGCGTGTCGTCGAGGCAGGCGGCGATCAGCAGGATCGCGTCGGCGCCCATCGCGCGCGACTCGTACACCTGGTAGGCGTCGATGATGAAATCCTTGCGCAGCACGGGCAGGTCGCACGAGGCGCGCGCCTGCTTCAGGTAGTCGACGCCGCCCTGGAAGAACTGCTTGTCGGTCAGCACCGAGAGGCAGGCCGCGCTGACCACGCCGTCGCCCTCGGCATAGCTTTGCGCGATATCGGCCGGAATGAAGTCTTCACGCAGCACGCCCTTGCTCGGGCTGGCTTTCTTGACCTCGGCGATCACCGCCGCCTGGCCGGCCGCGACCTTGGCGCGCAGTGCGGCTTCGAAGTCGCGCGTGAGCACGCGGCTTTCGGCGTCGAAGCGCACGGCCTCGAGCGGGGCACGCTTCAGCGCAGCGGCGACTTCCTGGCGTTTGACGGCGACGATCTTGTCGAGAATGTCTGACATGGCTTGCTCTGCTTTCGGTGGCACGACGGCCTGATTCTCAGAAGGAGGTGGTGGCCGCGACCAGCTCGGCGAGCTTGGCCTTGGCCGCACCGGACGCGATGGCTTGGCGCGAACGCTCCACGCCCGCCGGCACCGAATCGACCACGTTGGCCGCGTACAGCGCCGCGCCCGCGTTGAGGAGCACGATGTCCAGCGCCGGGCCGGCCTGGTTGTCCAGCACGCCCATCAGCATGGTCTTCGACTGCTCGGGCGTCTCGACGCGCAGCGAACGGTTGCTCGCCATCTGGAAGCCGAAGTCTTCCGGGTGCAGCTCGTACTCGCGGATTTCGCCGTCCTTGAGCTCGCCGATCATGGTGGACGCGCCCAGCGAGATCTCGTCCATGCCGTCGCGGCCGTAGACCACCAGCGCGTGCTCGGCGCCGAGGCGCTGCAGCGCACGCACCTGAATGCCCACGAGGTCGGGGTGAAACACGCCCATCAGGATGTTCGGTGCGCCGGCCGGGTTGGTCAGCGGGCCGAGGATGTTGAAGATCGTCTTGATGCCGAGTTCCTTGCGCACCGGCGCGACGTTCTTCATCGCGGGGTGGTGGTTCGGCGCGAACATGAAGCCGATGCCGACCTGCGCGATGCACTGCGCGATCTGCTCGGGCTTGAGGTTGATGTTGACGCCCAGCGACTCCAGCACGTCTGCACTGCCCGACTTGCTCGACACGCTGCGCCCGCCATGCTTGCTGACCTTGGCGCCGCCCGCGGCCGCCACGAACATCGAGCAGGTCGAGATGTTGAAGGTGTGCGAGCCGTCGCCGCCGGTGCCGACGATGTCCACTAGGTTCGTGGTGTCGGCCACGGGCACCTTGGTCGACACCTCGCGCATCACCTCTGCTGCGGCGGTGATCTCGCCGATGGTTTCCTTCTTGACGCGCAGGCCGGTGATCAGCGCGGCCATCATCACGGGCGAACACTCGCCGCTCATGATGAGCCGCACGATGTGCAGCATCTCGTCGTGGAAGACTTCGCGGTGTTCGATGGTGCGCTGCAGCGCTTCCTGGGGGGTGATCATGAGAATGTCTCCTCGGTGTGTGCGTATCGGCAGGCCTCAGGCCCTGAAGAAGCCGCGGATCGCCGCGACAGCGCGGTCGACGCCTGCGGCATCGACATCCAGGTGCGTCACGAAGCGCAAGCGGTACAGCCCGGTCGCGAGGATGCCCTGCTGGTTGAGGCTGGCGAGCAGCTCCGAAGAAAGCGCCTGCGCCGCGCCCGTGAGGTCGACGAACACGATGTTCGTGTGCGGCGCCTCGACGGTCAGCCCTTCGATGCCTTCGAGCCCCTGTGCGAGCCGCTGCGCCAGCGCATGGTCTTCGGCCAGTCGGTCGACATGGTGGTCGAGCGCATGCGAGGCCGCAGCCGCCAACAGGCCCGCCTGCCGCATGCCGCCGCCCGCCATCTTGCGGATGCGGTGCGCGCGCGCAATGAAGTCACGCGAGCCGACCAGCGCCGAGCCGATCGGTGCGCCCAGGCCTTTGCTGAAGCACACCGACACGCTGTCGAAGCACTGCGCGATGCGGCGGGCTTCGGCGCGAATATCGGTTCGCTTGTTCTGAGCAGCCTGCGCGGTGGCGGCATTGAAGAGCCGCGCGCCATCGAGGTGCCGTTGCAGACCCTTGCGCTTCGCCAGGTCGGTCGCCGCCTGCACGTAGTCGAACGGCAGCAGCTTGCCGCCCAGCGTGTTCTCCAGCGCCAGCAGCTTCGTGCGCGCAAAGTGCGCGTCGTCGGGCTTGATGGCCGCCTCGATCTGCGCGAGCGGCAGCGTGCCGTCGGGCGCATGGTCGAGCGGCTGCGGCTGCACGCTGCCGAACACCGCGGCACCGCCGCCCTCCCAGCGGTAGGCATGCGCCTGCTGGCCGACGATGTACTCGTCGCCGCGGCCGCAGTGCGACAGGATCGCGCACAGGTTGCTCTGCGTGCCGGTGGGCACGAACAGCGCCGCCTCGAAGCCCAGCAGTGCGGCGATCTTTTCCTGCAGCGCGTTCACGCTGGGGTCGGCGCTGAAGACGTCGTCGCCCAGCGGTGCGGCCGCCATGGCCTCGCGCATCGCGGGCGTGGGCTGCGTGACGGTGTCGCTGCGCAGGTCGACGAGGGAAGAGCGGTCGGTCATGGGGGTCAGTCCAGGAAGTTCTTGAGCATGGCGTGGCCATGTTCTGTGAGGATCGATTCGGGATGGAACTGCACGCCTTCGATGCGCACGTCGTGCGCGAAGCCGGTGTGCCGCACGCCCATGATCTCGCCGTCGTCGGTCCAGGCGGTGACAGCCAGCGCCTTCGGGCAGCTCTCGCGCTCGATCGAGAGCGAGTGGTACCGGTTGACGATGAACTTCTGCGGCAGGCCCGCGAACACGCCCTCTTGCGTGGTCGTGATCTCGCTGGTCTTGCCGTGCATGAGCTGTTGCGCGCGCACGATCTTGCCGCCGAAGGCCGCGCCGATGGCCTGGTGGCCCAGGCACACGCCAAGAATCGGCAGCTTGCCCGCGAAGGCCTCGATGGCCGCCACCGACACGCCCGCCTCGGCCGGCGAACACGGTCCGGGCGACACCACCAGCCGCGTCACGCCCGAAGCGATCAGCTCACCGATCTGCGCGACGGTGATCTCGTCGTTGCGATGCACCTGCACGTCCGCCCCCAGCTCGCCGAAGTACTGGACGATGTTGTAGGTGAACGAATCGTAGTTGTCGATCATCAGCAGTTTCATGGCTTGCTCACAATCCGGTGCACGCCCTTCACGACAGGGAACACGTTGAAGTTGATGAGAAGGCCCAGCTTGAGGCCCGACAGGCGCAATGCGGCCAGCACCTGCGCGCGGTGAAGATCGGTCAGTACGTCGACCGCCTTCAGCTCGACGATGACCGACTGCTCGATCACGAAGCCCGCGCGGTAAACATCGCCCAGCGAGCGGCCCTTGTAGCTGGCCGACAGCGCCACGTCGCGCGTGAAGCCGATCTCGCGCTCGGCGAGTTCGATGGCCAGTGCCGCGGCGTAGGCCCCTTCGTCGAGCCCCGTGCCGAGCACGCGCTGCACTTCGACGGCGGCGCCGATGATCTCGTGCGAGAAGTCGTTCTGAATGTCGGGTGCGTTGCTCATTCCAGGCCTTCCTCGACCAGTTCGGCGGCACGCAGGAGTGCGCGCGCCTTGGCTTCTGTTTCTTTCCACTCCAGCTCGGGCACCGAGTCGGCGACCACGCCGGCTGCGGCCTGCACGTGCAGCATCTGGTCTTTCACGATGCCAGTGCGGATCGCGATGGCCACGTCCATGTCGCCGGCGTAGCTGATGTAGCCGCAGGCGCCGCCGTAGAGGCCGCGCTTGGTGGGCTCCAGCTGGTCGATGAGTTCCATCGCGTGCACCTTCGGCGCGCCGGTCAGCGTGCCGGCGGGGAACGTGGCCTTGAGCACGTCGATGGCGGTCATGCCGTCCTTCAGCGTGCCTTCGACGTTGCTCACGATGTGCATCACATGGCTGTAGCGCTCCACCGCGAAGGCCTCGGTCACCTTCACGGTGCCGGTCTTCGCGATGCGGCCGATGTCGTTGCGCGCCAGGTCGATCAGCATCACGTGCTCGGCGCGTTCCTTCGGATCGTTGATGAGCTCCACCTCGGCCGCCTTGTCGAGCTCGATCGACGCGCCGCGCGGGCGCGTGCCGGCCAGCGGGCGGATGGTGATCTTCTGCTCGCCGTCGCCCGTGTTCTCCTGGCGCACCAGGATCTCGGGCGAGGCGCCCACCACGTGGAAGTCGCCCAGGTTGTAGTAGTACATGTAGGGCGACGGGTTCAGCGAACGCAGCGCGCGGTACAGCGACAACGGCGACTCGGTGTAGCGCTTGCTGATGCGCTGGCCCACCTGCACCTGCATGAAGTCGCCGGCGGCAATCATCTCTTTCGCGCGCTCGACAGCGGCGATGTAGTCGGCCTTGGCAAAGCTGCGCTCGGGCGGATGCGCCTGCGTGGGCTTCACGACGGGCGCGCTCACCGAGTACTTGAGCTTGTCCTTCAGCTCGCGCAGGCGGCGCTTGCCCACGGCATAGGCCTCAGGCTGCTTCGGGTCGGCGTAGACGATCAGGTAGAGCTTGCCCGACAGGTTGTCGATGACCGCGAGTTCTTCGCACTGCAGCAGCAGGATGTCGGGGCAGCCCAGCGTGTCGGGCGGGCAGCTTTTTTCGAGCTTGCGCTCGATGTGGCGCACGGTGTCGTAGCCGAAGTAGCCGGCCAGGCCGCCGCAAAAGCGCGGCAGGCCGGGCCGCAGCGCGACCTTGAATCGCTTCTGGTAGTCGGCCACGAAGTCCAGCGGATTGCCCTTGGCGGTTTCGACGACCTGGCCATCGGTCACCACTTCGGTGACGGCCTCGTCGCCGAAGCCGCTGGCACGCAACAAGGTACGCGCCGGCAAGCCGATGAAGCTGTAGCGCCCGAAGCGCTCGCCACCTACGACCGATTCGAGCAGGAAGCTGTGCTTGCCGCCGCCCTGCGAATGGGCGAGCTTGAGGTACAGGGAAAGAGGCGTTTCGAGGTCGGCAAAGGCCTCGGCCATCAGCGGGATGCGGTTGTAGCCCTGGGCGCTGAGGCTCTTGAATTCAAGTTCGGTGATCACGGATCGTTCTCCAGTTGCCTGCCGGCGCTCCTTTGGCCGGTGGCAAGGTCATTCACTGGTGGCCCGGAATCGATGCGTCGATCCGGAACCGCGGGCGCACGGCGTGCGCCGTGCAATCAAACAGTCAGCGATGTATGGCGACGCCAGGGCCAGGCTCCCCGGCTGCCTTCACCTGTTTGAATGATGTGATGAACGAACATGGAGCGCCGAGTTTAGCCCACGAAAACGGCGCCTTGTGCAACCGCAGGCTTCAGGGTTCCCCCGGGCCCTGCGGGATAAAACGAAAAGATACATTCGCACGACCGTTCGCAAATTCAAGGAGACTCACTTGTTCGCCCTCCCGCTCCCGGCCGTGTTCTCCCGCCTCGCGGCGCTCGCTTTTCTTTCCGCCGTGCTCTGCGGCGGCGCCTTTGCGGCGCAGGTCGACGTGGCCGGCGTCAAGCTCGAAGACCAGATGGATCTGCGCGGCGCCCCGCTGCTGCTCAATGGCGCGGGCATCCGCTACAAGACCATCATCAAGGTCTACACGGCCGGCCTGTACCTGGGCAAGAAGGCCTCGACCACCGAGGAGGCGCTGGCCGTGCCGGGCCCCAAGCGCGTGGCGATCACGATGCTGCGCGACATCGACGCCAACGAGCTCGGCAAGCTCTTCGTCAAGGGCGTGGAAGACAACTCGCCCAAGAGCGAGATGGTCAACCTGATCCCCGGGCTGCTGCGCATGGGCCAGATGTTCGCGGACCAGAAGCAGCTCAAGGCCGGCGACACCTTCACCATCGACTGGCTGCCCGGCACGGGCACGCTGATCACGGTGCGCGGCGTGCCGCAGCCCGACCCGGTGAAGGAAGTGGCGTTCTTCAATGCGCTGATGCGCATCTGGCTGGGCCCGAACCCGGCCGACTGGAAGCTGAAGGACGCGCTGCTCGGAAAGCAGTAAGCAGGCAGCCCGTCAGGCCGCCGCGAGGTCGGCCAGCGAATCCACGAACCCGTCCGCATCCACGCCGCGCACCGGCTCGCCGTGGTTGTAGCCGTAGGTGACAAGCACCACGGGGCAGCCGGCAGCGCGCGCGGCACGCGCGTCGTTGCTCGAATCGCCCACCATCAGCGTGCGCGACGGCACCGTGCCCAGCGCCTCGCAGGTCTTCAGCAACGGCAGCGGATCGGGCTTCTTGCGCTCGAAGGCATCGCCGCCGAACACCTGCTCGAAGAAACCGTCGAGCCCCTTCGCAGCCAGCAGCGGCTTGGCGAAAGCCGTCGGCTTGTTCGTGAGGCAGGCCAGCCGCAGCCCGCGCGCGCGCAGCGCCTTCAGGCCTTCGACCACGCCGGGGTACGCGGCCGAATGGCGGCCGTTGATCTCCAGATAGTGGTGCTGGTAGCGCTCCCAGGCGCGATCGAACAGCGCCGCCGGGGCCGGCGCGCCCACGTGCGCCAGCGCCGACATGATCAGGTGCTCCGAGCCCTTGCCCACCATGTGCTCGATAGCGGCGGGCGGCACCGGCGGCAGGTCGAGGTCGCGCAGCATGCGGTTCAGGGCCTCGGCAAAGTCGCCGAGCGTGTCGACCATGGTGCCGTCGAGGTCGACGATGGCGGCGTCGAAGCGGGAGAGGTCGGTGCGAAGAGTGTCCAAAACAGGCGGCTCCCAAGGAGCGAAGTGGGTGGTGGATGCGCGAGGCACGCATTCTCCCCCGGCCGCAAAATAGGCGCCCATGACCCCCACGACGCCCCCGCCCTCCGCCCCCCGCCCCATCCGCACCGCCGCCACGCTGGTCGTATTGCGCGACGGCCCCGAAGGCCTCGAGGTGCTCATGCTGCGGCGGGCCGAAAAAGCCAACGACCAGAACAGCGGCGCCAGCGTCTTTCCGGGCGGCATGGTCGATGCGCACGACCGCCTGCTGCACCCGCTGTGCGCGGGCCTGGACGATGCCGCCGCGAGCGCGCGCCTGGGCCTGCCCGAAGGCGGGCTCGACTTCCATGCGGCCGCCATCCGCGAGTGCTTCGAAGAGGCCGGCCTGCTGCTCGCGAACGATGTGCAGGGCCGCCCGGTCGAGCTGCTCACGCTCACGTCGGGCGAACTCGATGCCATGCGCGCGGCGGCCGAACGCAGCACCGACGCCCTCCTCGCGCTGTGCGCGCAACGGGGCTGGTGCCTCGCCGTCGATCGCGTCGCCTACTTCAGCCACTGGCTGACGCCGCCCGGCATGCCGCGCCGCTTCGACACGCGCTTCTTCGCCGCGGCGATGCCCGCCGGCCAGGAGGTGCGCCCCGACGGCCGCGAGACCGTCGAACACCTGTGGCTGAAGCCCGCCGATGCGGTCAGCCCCGCGCGCGGCCTCAAGCTGATGAACGTGACGCGGCGCGTGCTCGAGCACCTGGGCGCCTTCGCCAACGTCGACGACTTCATGGCGCATGCGCACGCGCTGCGCCGCATTCCGCTGACCATGCCGCGACTGGCCGATGGCCCCGCAGGGCGTCGCCCGGTGAACATGGAAGAGCCCGCCTACGCCGAGATCGGTCACCTCGACCCCGACGGCCAGGGCGGCGGTCGCTATGCGCTCGAAGCGGGCCTCGTCACGCCGCTGTCCGCGCGCGTGCTGCGCGTCGTGCACGACAACGGCCTCAACAGCTTTCTCGTCGGCGGCACCGAAGGCTGGGCGCTGATCAACCGCGTGCCCGGCGATGCGGCGCACGAGGCCGCGCTGCGGGCGGCAGCGCCCGGACCGGTGCGATGGGTGATGTCGGCTGACTCGGCGCCGCAGTCCCTGGACCTTGGCGGTGCCACGCTCCACGTGCTGGGCGCACAGCGCTTCTTGCTGGCTGAAGAACGCATGCTGTTCACGGACGACGCAACGACGCCCGTGTCCGAAACGGATCAGATCGTCGAATGGATCGTGCCCTCGCGCGGCTTCATGCGCCGCCCGGCGTCGGCTGTCGCCGACTGAGTTGCCGCGATCGCGTCAGGCCTGCTGCGCTTCCGTCAACGCCTGCGCCGCCACCACCGCCTCGGTGCGGTTGCGCACGTTGAGGGCACGGAAGATCGCCGCGAGGTGGATCTTCACCGTGCCTTCGCTGATGCCCAGGCTGCGCCCGATCAGCTTGTTCGGCTTGCCTTGCGACAGCAGCTGCAGCACCTCGACCTGCCGCTCGGTCAGCACGTTGCGCAGGTGTTCGAGGGTCTGGGTGCCGCCGCCATTGCCGCCGCGCGCAAAGGGCTCGCCCCCTGCCGAAGACGACGGCGACACGCCGGCCACGATGCCAGGCGGCAGCGCCGTGAGCATCATCGGCGGCACATACACGCCGCCCGCCAGCACGAGGCGCACCGCCGACAGCATGACTTCGGGGGAATAGGCCTTGGGAATGAAACCGAGCACGCCGCGTTCGAGCGCGCTGCGCATGATGGACGGGTCTTCGTAGCCCGACAGCACGATCACGGGCACGGCCGGGTGTCGTCGCCGGATTTCGTCGATGTGGGCCTGCCCGTCCGCGCCGGGCATGTTGAGATCGATCAGGGCCAGGTCGAGATCGTCGGTGGCGCCGGCAAGCAGCTCGTCGACGCTCAGCGCCAGGACGAACTCGATGCCGGTGCCCAGCTCCGACAACTTGGCTTTGACCGCCTCGATGACGAGCCGGTGGTCGTCGGCGATCAGAATTTTCATGGCATACCCCAGTGTCCCAACGTCAATGTGCATTGGATTCTTCTGCGACTGCGAAGATAACGGCGATTGTCCCGTCCCACAAGGCCGCTGCGCCCTACCAACGGCATAGACCCCAAGCGGTATGGCGGCCCCACAGGCCCCTTGAAAAAATGAACGCCTACTCGAACCACCGGGGACATGGGCATGTGCGATCGCTGCAGACGCCGGTGCACGGCATGCTTCGCAATGCACGCTTGAGAAGCGGGCATCCCTCATGGCCCGCCTGCTCGACTGCTTCTCGCCCTTCATTGCCTTCGGTCTCGGCCTGGACGCATCGATTGCCGCCGGCCGCCCCACCCTCCCCCACGACGACGCCCAGCGCGAGGCGCTGCGGCTGCTCGACATTGCGCGCGCCGACGCCCGTGACGCGGGCGCCAGCGCCACGCAGATCGAATCGGCCGCCTTCGCCATGGTCGCGTGGCTCGACGAGATCCTGGGGCGCCACCCCGATGCGGTGGACGGCGCCGCGCCGCTGCAGGTGCAGCTGTTCAACTCCAACAACGCGCACAGCGAGTTCTTCCACCACCTCTCGGCCCTGGGCGCGCACGACCACGAAGTGCGCGAGGTCTACTGGCACGCGCTGGCGCACGGCTTCAAGGGCCAGTACTACTTCGAGTCGGGCGACGAAGGCGAGCTGGGCAAGCTGAAGGACCTGCACGGCCGGCAGCTGCAGCCGCGTCCGGCCGAACTCGAAGGCCTGGCGCAAGAGGGCGCCGCGCTGCCACCGCACGACGTGCGCGACCTTCATGACCCGCGCGGCCTCGCCGCCCTGCGCCGACGCCGACGCGACCGCACCCTGCGGCGCACCGCCGCCGCGCTCGCGGTGCTGTTGCCATCGCTCGTCCTGCTGTGGCTCTGGCAGGCTGGCCCGCCGGCCGCCGACACCGCGCTCACGCAGCGCATCGACCAGCAGCTCGCCAGCTACGCCTGCGCCGACCTCGAGGCGTCGATCGACGCCGACGGCCGCCCGCGCGTGACCGGTTTTGTCTCGCAGCGCGACGACCTGCTGAAAGTGGCGGACGACGTGGCGGCCATTCCCGGCGTGCGCGCGCCCCACTTCAACATCGGGCTGCGCGTGTGGCCGCATTGCGAGGTGTTCGCCATCCTCAAGCCCTCGCAGGCGCGCAACCGCCAGAAGAAACACGGGCTCAGCGTGAGCGCCCCCTCGGCCATCGACGGCCGGTTGCGCGAGGGCGATGCGGTGCGCGTGCAGGTGGTGGCGCCGCACCACGAGAGCTACATCTGGGTCGACTACTTCACCGCCGACGGCTCCGTGATGCACCTGAACACCGGGCCGGCCCCGACGCGGTTGCGCGCGGGCGAGTCGCTGGAGCTGGGGCGCGACATCCCGTCGAGCTGGCTGGTGAGTCCGCCGTTCGGCAACGTGATGATCACCGTGCTGTCGGCGCCGATGCCGTTCAGCGAGACCTCCGGCCGACCGCCGTACGAGATGGCCTCGGCCTACCTGCTGCGCCTGCGCGAGGCGCTGGCGGCCAGCAAGAACAGCGAGCGGCTGATCGCCGATCTCATCTCGCTGGAAACCGTGGCGCGCTGAACGTTGTCAGCGCGCGCAGCCGCCGGAGCTACTTGGCCGCGTCCACGCGGATCTGCCGCGCGCCGAAGGTCACGTTGAGCACCTGCGCCTGGCCCGGCGTGACCGCGCGCACCTCGCGCCAGCGCGCGCGGTCGAGGTCGCGGAACGCGGCCATCACGCCGATCGCCTTGGCATCGGCCGGCAGGGTGAGGTCGAGCTTCTTGCTCTCGCCGGGGCGCAGCAGCATCTCTTCGCGCTGCACCAGCTCGGCGCCGAGCGTGGCCTGGTCTTTCTCGAACAGGGAGAAGAAGTCGGCGCCTTCGAAGGGCCCCGGCGTCTTGAGCGCATAGACGCGCACGGTGAGCGGCGAGGCGCGACCGCGCGCATCGGGGTTGGCATCGGCGGCGGCGGTGAGCGTGATCGACACCGGCGTGACCACCGGTTTGCTCGCGCAGCCCGCCAGCCAAAGACCCGCTGCAGCAAGGCCAAGGGCCGCGATACGGCGCCGCGATGCAGCAGCAAGAAGGCCCTCATAGGACGAATGGTGTGTACCCAACGTGCGCATGCTATTCCCTTCGTTGCATTGACCGGTCCTGACGCATCTTTGATTATCACCAGCGAACTCGAACAGGCAACATGCTGACTCCACAACTCGTCGACGCACTGCTCACGCCCATCGGCGAGGCCTCGCCCTGCGGGGACGACCTGGAGTACGACGCGGACTTCATGGCCCTCACCGCTGCGGCGCAGGGCAAGGCCGAACAGCAGTTCGGCGACACCGTGATCCCCGCCGTCGAACCCGACTGGCGCGACGTGGCCGAGCGCGCCGACGCGCAGCTGCGCCGCAGCAAGGACGTGCGCGCCGCCGTGCTGCTGTTGCGCGGCGCCACGCGCCTGCAAGGCACGGTCGGCTTCGCCACCGGCCTGCAACTGCTCACCTCGCTGCTCGACACCTTCTGGGACGGCATACATCCAAAGCTGGATGCGGACGACGACAACGACCCCACCATGCGCCTGAACGCACTCGCGCCGCTCGGCGACGACAGCATGGTGCCGCGCGACCTGTACGACGCCGTGGTGGGCAACGCGCCCGGCGTGGGCCCGATCCGCGTGCGCGACATCGCCATTGCGCACGGCGTGCTCAACGCCGTCGGCGGCGACGCCTCCTATTCGCCCGCGCAGGTGCATGGCGGGCTCGAGGCGCTGCACGCGGCGAACCCCGAGCAACTGCAGGCCGCCATCGGTCTTCCCGCGCTGCTGGACCGCCTGCAGAAGCTGCTGGGTGAGCGCACCGGCCGCACCGACGCGGTGGACCTCGGCACGCTGCGCACCGTGTCGCGCACGGTCGCCAAGGCCTGCACGGCAGCAGCCGGCGCGCCCGAAGCATCGGCCGATGAAGGCGCAGTCGCAGACGGCGACGCACCCTCTGGCAATGCGGCCCGCCCGGCCGCGGCGCGCGGCGAGATCCAGAACCGCCAGGACGCGGTGCAGATGCTCGACCGCGTCATCCGCTACCTCGAACAGGCCGAGCCGGGCAACCCCGCGCCGCTCCTGATCGAACGCGCCAAGAAGCTCATCGGCGTGAGCTTCCTGGACATCATGGCCAACCTCGCGCCCGGCGCGATGGACACCATCGAGACCGTGACGGGCAAACGCCAGTCCGAATGACCGACCCCGTTTCCACCCGTTCCCCTTCATTCCCGCAAGGAGCATCGCCATGGCCAAGAGCAGTCAGAAATTCATCGCACGCAACCGCGCGCCCCGGGTCCAGATCGAATACGACGTCGAGCTGTACGGCGCGGAGAAAAAGGTCCAGCTGCCCTTCGTGATGGGCGTGCTGGCCGACCTGTCGGGCAAGCCCGCCGACCCGCTCGCGCCCGTGGTCGATCGCAAGTTCCTCGAGTTCGACGTCGACAACTTCGACGCCCGCATGAAGGCCATGAAGCCGCGCGCCGCCTTCGCGGTCGAGAACTCGCTCACCGGCGAAGGCGACCTCAAGGTCGAGCTCACCTTCGACAGCATGGACGATTTTTCGCCCGCCGCCGTGGCCCGCAAGGTGGGCGCACTCAACAAGCTGCTCGAAGCGCGCACGCAGCTGTCGAACCTCGTGACCTACATGGACGGCAAGGGCGGCGCCGAAGACCTGCTGGCCAAGGTGCTCGAAGACCCGGCCCTGCTGCAGACGCTGGCCGCCAGCAAGAAGCCCGAAGACGGCGAAGCCGCCGCCTGAGCCCGTTCAGATTTCCTGACAGACACACACCGGTACACGAGGAGAAACCATCATGGCCGACGCACTCGAGCAGAGCGCACTCAAAGACGTTGCGTATGCGGGAAGCGATTTTTCGTCGCTGCTGCAAAAAGAATTCAAGCCACGCAGCGACGAAGCCAAGAGCGCCGTCGAAGCGGCCGTGCTCACGCTGGCGCAGCAGGCGCTGAGCAACAGCACCGTCATCGGCAGGGACGTGACCAAGTCGATCCAGGCCATGATCGCCGCGATCGACGCCAAGCTCACCGACCAGGTGAACAAGATCATTCACCACCCCGACTACCAGAAGCTCGAGAGTGCGTGGCGCGGCCTGCACTACATGGTGAACAACACCGAGACCGACGAGAACCTGAAGATCCGGGTGATGGACATCTCCAAGGTCGAGCTGGCCAAGAACCTCAAGAAGTTCAAAGGCGCGGCCTGGGACCAGAGCCCGATGTTCAAGAAGATCTACGAGGAAGAGTACGGCCAGTTCGGCGGCGAGCCCTTCGGCGCGCTGGTGGGCGACTACCACTTCGACCAGAGCCCGCCCGACGTCGAGATGCTCGGCGAGATGGCTAAGATCGCCGCCTCGGCGCACGCGCCCTTCATCACCGGCGCGAGTCCCAACCTTATGCAGATGGAGTCGTGGCAGGAGCTGGCCAACCCGCGCGACCTGACCAAGATCTTCTCCACGCCCGAGTACGCCGGCTGGCGCTCGCTGCGCGAGTCGGACGACTCCAAGTACCTGGGTATGTGCATGCCGCGCTTTTTGGCGCGCACGCCCTACGGCGCCAACACCAACCCGGTGGAAGAGTTCGACTTCGAGGAGGACACCGCCGGCGCCGACCACAGCAAGTACGCCTGGGCCAATGCCGCCTATGCGATGGCGACCAACATCAACCGCTCGTACAAGCTGTACGGCTGGGGTTCGCGCATCCGCGGCATCGAGTCGGGCGGCGCGGTCGAAAACCTGCCGCTGCACACCTTCCCCAGCGACGACGGCGGCGTGGACCAGAAGTGCCCCACCGAAATCGCCATCAGCGACCGGCGCGAGGCCGAGCTGTCGAAGGCCGGCCTGCTGTCGATGATCCACCGCAAGAACTCCGACTTCGCCGCCTTCATCGGCGCCCAGTCGCTGAACAAGCCGGCCGAGTACGACGACCCCGACGCCACGGCCAACGCCAACCTGGCGGCGCGCCTGCCGTACCTGTTTGCCTGCAACCGCTTTGCGCACTACCTGAAGTGCATCGTGCGCGACAAGGTCGGCAGCTTCAAGGAGCGCGAGGACATGCAGCGCTGGCTCAACAAGTGGATCATGAATTACGTGGACGGCGACCCCGCCAACTCGTCGGAAACCACCAAGGCCCAGAAGCCGCTGGCCGCCGCCGAGGTGATCGTGGAAGAAGTGGAAGGCAATCCCGGCTACTACACGTCCAAGTTCTTCCTGCGTCCGCACTACCAGCTCGAAGGCCTCACGGTCTCTCTGCGGCTGGTGTCCAAGCTGCCGACGGCCAAGGGCGCCGGTTGAAAAAAATCTGCGGATTCTTCTTGAATTGCCGGTTCCGTTTCGTTCTATGAGTAGCTGCCGGGCATCGGAACTTTTCTCTCCCCGCCGGCAGCCATTTTTTTCGTTTCGATCATCAACCGCCCGAATGCAAATCGGGTTCCAAGGAGTAGGAACATGTCATCTGACTTTCACATCAAGCTCGACGGCGTCAAGGGCGAGTCCTCGCACAAGGACCACAAGGACGAGATCGAGATTTCGTCGTGGTCCTGGAACGTGAGCAATGCATCGGGCGCGGGCTCTGGCGGCGGTTCGGGCAAGGGCAAGGCCACGCCGGGTGAATTCAATTTCACGCACACCTACGACAAGGCCTCCCCCGTGCTCGCCAAGAACTGCGTGAGCGGCAAGCACTTCAAGGACATGGTCATGACCTGCCGCAAGTCGGGCGAAGGCCAGCAGGAGTACCTGAAGGTCACGCTCAAGGAAGTCTTCATCTCCGCCGTGGGCCCCGGCGGCGCGCAGGGCGGCGACGTGCACGAGCAGGTGGCCTGCAGCTTCAAGGACATCGAGTTCGCCTACAAGGGCCAGGACGACAAGGGCGCCGGCGGCGGCGAAGTGAAGTTCGGCTGGAACGTGGCCACCACCGAAACCCGCTGACGGGCGACGGACTCGTCAGCCCAGTCCGCCCTTGGCACCCCACGGTGCCGGGGCCGGTCCCTGCACGTCCTCACCGGAGCAATGCCATGGCATTCAGCACCACACTCATCGGCACCAGCGGCAAGCTGCACACGACCTACAACTCCGATTGGTCGGTCGGACGGATCGGCTCCAACACGCGTGAAGACGTGATGCTGGTGCAGGCCCTGTTCAAGATCTTCTACTACGAGCTGCTCGGCTTCAACCACGACTTCGACCCGCCCCCCAACTGGAACGAAGTGATCGTCGTGGACGGCTACTACGGGCCGGTCACGCAGAAGCACATCACGCACTTCCAGGAGCAGGCGATCGCGCGCGGTCGCAAGGTCCTGCCGGACGGCATCTTCGATCCGTTCCGCGAGCCCGGTGCGTCCAGCACGATCAGCAAGACGCGCTATGCGCTCGATTTGCTGAACAACGGCTGTGCCAACAGCTGCGAAGAGCAGAACATCGACAACTACAGCAACCTGCCGAACCGGGAAGACATGCCCGCGTTGCTGCGCAGCGCGCTGAAGAAAGTCAAGAAGAAGGCCAGCAAGTACAGCTGAAAAGCTGAAAAGCTGAAAAGCTGAACAGCCTCGGCGGCCCCAAGCAAAACGCCCATCCATCAGATGGGCGTTTTGCTTGGGGGAATGGATGGCACCGCCTCGTCGCGAGGCAGGCCCTGCTCAGGGGTCCGTCGGCGCAACGCTCTCGGGCAACAGCCGCGTCATGTCGTCATCCTGGTCCTCGATCACCCACAGCGTGAGCGCCGTGTAGTTGTCGTGGCCCGGCTTGGCGTTGGCCTTGATCTGCGCATCGAGCAGTTCGGTCCACTGGCTGGGCGTGCGCGAGGCATGCAGCGTGTCGACCAGGCACTCGTCGCCCAGCGGCTCCCACACGCCGTCGCTGCACAACAGCAGCACGTCGCCGGGCAGCAGGCGCATGCGGTCGGACACCGCGATGTCGGGCGCCTCCTCGATCGAGCCCAAGGCCGACAGCAGCATGTTGCGCTGCGGATGCAGGCGCGCGCCCTCTTCGTCGAGCATGCCGCCCGCGACCATCTGCTGCACCAGGCTGTGGTCGGTGGTGCGCGCCACGATGGCGCCGCCGCGGAACAGGTAGGCGCGGCTGTCGCCGCTGTGGACCCAGGCCAGCGCTTCGCGCTCCAGGTCGATCACCGCGAACACCACCGTGGAGCGCATGCCGGCGAGCTTGCCGCCTTCGGCCTGGCGCGCCACCACATCCAGGTTGGCGCGTTCGACCAGCGCGCGCAGCGCGGCCTCGTCGAGCGAGGGCGCGCCCGAGAAGCCGCCGAGCATGCTGGCACGCACCGTGGCCGCCGCCACGTCGCCGCCACCATGGCCGCCCGCGCCGTCGGCCACCAGGCAGGCGACGTAGCGCTCGTCGTGCCAGTGGCCGTGCACGTCCTCGTTGTAGGTGCGGCCGCCCTGCCGGGAGAGCGTGACGATTTCGATTTCCAAGCGGGGTGCCTCGCGTGTGCTGGGGGTTGTTTTGGTTTTCTTCAGGTGTCGGACTTGAGGCGCGCCATCTGCTCTTCGTAGGCCGCGAGGAAGGCCTTGCCGAAGAGGCTGTGGAAGTCGTCCTCGGCCTCGCTCGCGATGCCGCCGTACAGCGCCACGAACTGGTCCCAGAGCTTGGCCTTGCGGTTGGCGGCAAAGAGCGCGTCGAGCGCGGTCTTCGCGCTGATCTTCTTCTCGAGCTCGGCCGGCTCGAAGCGCCCGATGACATGGGCCAGCGCCGCGCGCATGCCCACCATCACGCCGAACTGGTGCGCACGCAGGTCGTCGAAGGCGTCGCGCATCGCGGCCTCGGGCGGCATGAAGCCGCGCACGCCGGGCCCCAGCAGGTGTGCCAGCGCGACCTCGACCGTGGGCGAGAACTTGAGCGGGTTGTTGGCCTGCGACGCGATCATCGTGACCTCGGCGCGCACCTCGCGCTTGAACTCCTGGCGCGTGAGCAGCAGCTGCAGCGTGCCTTCGGTGGACGTACGCAGCATCGCGCCGATGCGCTCCATGAGGCCGGGCGTGAGCATCTCGGGCGGCTGGTGCGTGCTGGCCAGGCCGCGCAGGAAGGCGGCGAGCAGTTCGTCGTCGGTGGCGGTGCGCGGGGACGAGGCGGCTGCGGGTGTTGCCGGCGGCGCGACGTACACGGGCGGCGGTGGTGGCGGGGGCGGTGGCGGCTCCGCCACGCGGCCGGCGTTCTCGGGCCCGCTGATGCGGATCGGTTGGCCGGTCACGTCGTCGAACTTCGCGAGCGGAGCCACGGGTGCAGGCGCGGGCGCAGGGGGCGGCGGGGGTGGCGGCTGCGTGATGGCCTTCGGCGGCTCGAAGCCGAACTGGTCGATCGGCAAATGGTCGGAGCGCGGCACCGGCGTGGCGGGCGCGGTGCGTTGGAACGCGGCCATCGGGTCGGCGTCCGACGCGGTGTTGGGCTGCAGCAGCGGATCGGCCAGCGGCGACAGCGCGAGCGGATCACCGCCGATGCCGCCGGCGCCCGGCGAACCGCCGAAGAGGTCGTCGATGCTCGCGGCCTTGCCATGCGCGGGCGGCGCGCCGAGGTCGGAAAAATCGTCGAGCGCGCCGAGCCCCGCAGAAGGTGCGGCCGACGGCGTGGGGCCGAGCAGGTTCGCGAACGGGTCGACCTCGTCGGCCTGTGCATTGCGCGAGCCGCCGGCCATCGGGTCGGGGAAGAGCAGCGACTCGGCGGGCACGGCGGCGGCACGGGCCGGAGCAGGCGCCGGAGCGGGCGCAGCCGGTGACCCCAGCCCCGCGAGCAGGTCGGCGAACGGATCGTCGCTGTTGCTGGCAGGCGCAGCGGCCGGTGCCGACATCACGGTGTTGGGAATGACCGGCGCGGGCGACGGCGCCGCAGCCGCCATCACGCGCACCGAGAGTTCGAAGCTGCCGATGACGAGGCGTGCGCCGTCCGTCAGCGCCGCTTCCTTGCCCGCGCCCAGCGACACGCCGTTGCATTGCATCGCGTTGCTGCCGCGGTCGATGACGAAGTACTGGCCCTCGCGGCACAGCACCTGCGCGTGCACGCGGGAGACGGTGCGATCGGGATCGTCGAGCACCAGCGTGTTGGTGTCGGCACGCCCGATCGTGCCCCCGCTGGGACCGAAATCGGCGGCAATGGCCGGCCCTGCCGGGGCGCCTTGCCGTGTGATGACAGCGATATGAATCATGAGTCGGCCCCCGGGGCTGCTACGCCCGAACACGGCCCGCGCGTGCGCGGGCGAAGTCCAAAGGAGTATTCATTCCGGGGGGCGGGTTGGCAATCTCGCCGGAAGAGGTATGCCATTGCGGCGCGGTGGTGGCAAAGCGCGCACTGCATGCACCTCATGGCGCCAGCAGGAGCACCAGCGTCTGGCTCGGCACCGTGCGCACGCCGGGGCAGTTGGTGCTGTTCTGCAGCGAGGTGCTGGTCAGGCGCGTGGCGGGCATGCTGTTCAGCAGCACCGTGAAGGCGCCCGTCAGATGGCGGCTGGGTCCCATGACCGTGCCGGACGCCACGCCCAGCAGCACGCCCGGGTTGTCGCCATTGGTCATGGGAATGACCGTGCCGAGGTTGTGGGCCGGCGTGCACATGAACAGGATCGTCGGGCAGTTCGGAATGGCCATCGGCCCCATCGCGATGTTCGGATAAGGCACCGGGATCGGCGAGGGCGCGGCGGGCGTGATGCAGACATCGGGAAACCCCATGTCCGTTCCCATCATCTGGCAGTTGGCGAACATGGTGCTGCCTCAGCCGAAGTGGATTTGCGCGCCGCGCGTCTTCACCAGCTTGGCGCCGTTGATCAGCGCATGCTCGCCGCGCAGGTGCAGCAGCTCGGTTGCATCGCATTCGATGTGGGCCGCATTCACGCGGTCCAGCCCCTTGGTCGTGCGCAGGTAGTGCTGGCTGAAGTGGTTGACGCGGTCCACCACTGTGCTCAGCAGACTGCCCACGAGCTTGACCGTGCCGGCGATCATGCGCACCCGTTCGCCGATGAACTCGGTCGAATCGAGCGACACGGTGGCGGTGGCGGCGCGCACGCCCAGGCGGTGCGACGCCAGGTGCAGTTGATCGGCCTCGAGCGCGAGCTGTCCGCCCTCCACCACGAGCCGCGTGTCGCCGCTGCACCGGAGCACGCGCTCCTGCGTGCCGGCGCAGCGCTCCAGCACCGAGAGCACCCAGATGTCGCCCGGTGCCGTGCCGAAGCACAGCACGGTGTCGCCGGCCGCCGGCACCAGCAGGCAGCCCGCGGCCGTTCGCACGGCCGCGACCTGCGCGCCCTGCCGGACGCACAGCGTGCCGTTGCGTCCCGCCTCCAGCAGCGCGGTCCAGCAACGCTCGGGGGGTCCCGCGGGCGGCGCCGGGTCGGCGTCGATCGGCCTGGCGCTGCGCGGCGCGGCGGTGGCGCGGCGGACGGGGTGGTGGGCGGTGGTTTTCATGGCAGGGCTTCCAATGGAAAGAAGGGGCATCGGCCGGTGGCGCCTCAGGCCGGCAGGGGGCGCCAGTCTTCGGCCTGGGCCAACTCGGGATCGGTTTCGATCGCGCGGGAGCGGTCCTCGATCTGCGCCTCGTCGGTCAGGGCCCGGTGCAGGCAGGTTCGCGCGAGGGTCGCACCGCGCAGGTCGGCCTGGTGCAGGTGCGCGTGGCGCAGGTCGGCGTACGTGAGGTCCGCCCCGTTGAAGCGCGCCCGGTCCAGCACGGCGCCGGCGAAATGGGCCTGGTGCAGGCGCGCGCCGCTGAAGTTCGCCTGCGGCAGCTTGGCACCGGTGAACAACGCCTGCGTCAGCACGGCACTGGAGAAATCGACGCCGGCTCCCTGGGCCTCGCAGAACAGGGCCAGGGGCGCGTCGATGCGGTCGAAGCGCGCCTCGTCGAGCGTGGCGCCCTGGAAGTTGCACTGGCGCAGCGGCGCTCCGCTGAACTGGGCACCGCGCAGGTCGGCGCCCGCGAACTGGCAGCTCTCGAGCGCGACGCCGTCGAACGACACGCCGGCCAGCTGCGTGGTGGAGAACGCCACGCGCAGCAGGTGGGCACCGCGCCACGCCACATGGCGCAGATCGCAGCCGGCCACGGTCACGTGCGTCCAGCGCGTCGATTCGGCCCCCAGGTCGACCAGGCTGCTCTCGGTGAGCACGCTGGCATCCAGCAGCGCACCGCGCAACATCGCGTGATCGAGGCGGGTCTTGGTGCAGGCGAGCATGCTCAGGTCGGCATCCGACAGGTTCGCATGCGGCGCCTGGCACTCGCTCAACACGGCCGCGTGCAGGCCGGCCCCGTGCAGGTCGATGTGGTCCATCAGGCACTGGTTGAACACGGCGCGCTGCAGCCGCGCCCCGCCCAGCAGCGCGCCGCGCAGGTCGCATTGGTTGAACACGACCTCGCGCAGGTCGGCCCCGCGCAGATCGGCTTTCGCGAAGTTCACCCGGTCGAACAGCCCGCCGGCCAGCTGTGCATTCGAAAAATGACCGCCCGACAGGTCGAGCCCGGCAATCGACTCGCCGAGCAGCACGGCCAGAGTCAGCATGGTGGTGTTCATCATGGCGGCGGCGTCCTCATGCGCCCGCGGCCTGCTGTTCGGGCGTGAGCCGCGGCCATGTGCGCGCGCGCTGCAGCAGGGCCCCGTCGAAGCGCACGTCGCCGTCGAGCCGTGCGCGCGACAGGTCGGCCGCGAACAGGTTGCTGTTGCGCAAGTCGCAGCCACGCAGGTCGGCGTGCTGCAGGATCGCCTCGCTGAAGTTCACGCCCGCCAGCCTGGCGCCCCGCAGCACGGTCCGGCGCAGCAACGCGCCCTTGGCCGAGGCCAGCCGCCAGTCGCTGTCGGGCAGCCGGGCCTCGCACAGGTTGGCGCCGTCGAGCACGCTGCCGAGCATCCGCGCGCGCGACATGTCCGCGGCGCCGAAGTTGGCGCCCTGCATCCGGGCTCCGGAAAAATCCGCGTCGGCCAGGTCGCAGTGCTGGGCGAACACCATGCCCGTGCCGCGTGCACCGCCAAAGCGGGCGCCGGTCAGCTTGCAGGTGATCAGGTTGGCCTGGGCCAGGTGGGCCTCGCGGAAGTCGGCCCCCGCGAGGTCGCACTCGACGAACTGGCAGCCCGCGAGATCGGCCTCGGCGATCGAGAGGCCCGGCAGCGACAGCCGGTAGAACAGCTGCTCGGGCGCCTGCAGCCCGTGCGCATCGGTGCCGTCCCAGCGCGTGCCGATCAGCATGGCGCCCTTCATCCTGGCGCGTCGCAGCGAGAGGCCACCCAGGTTGGCGTGCGACAGCTGCGTCGCGCTGAAATCGGCCTCGTCGAACACCGCGCCCTGCCAGCGCGTGCAACCCAGGTTGGCGCCCTGGAGGATGGCCCGGATGCCGATCGCGCCGTCGAGGTTCGCATGCGCCAGCACCGCCGCCGTGAAGTTCGCGCCCGACACGTTGGCTTTTCCGAAGTCCACGCTCTCGAGCCACGCGCCGGCGAAATTGACATCGCGCAGGTCCAGCCCCGAGAAGTCGGCGCCGGTGAAGTCCATGCCGCCGAAGAACCGCAGCCCGCCGGCCAGCGCCTGCTTCATGCCGTCCTTCAGCGTCTGGGCCTGCGCCGCCTGCATCGCGGGTGCGGGCTGCTGCGCGTGCGCGCCCTGCAGATAGCCCAGCCGCTCCATCGCTTCCTGCTGCAGCAACTGGCCATGCACGGCCGCGAGGTCGAACGTGCCGGTCGCGCCGGCGTTCGCACCCTGGAGCTGTGCCAGCGCCACATCGGCATTGAAGAGCGGCGGCCCCCGATGCTCGATGGGCTTCATGGCCGGGTTCGCCTTGCGCGCCGCCACCGCCTGCTCGAGGGCGTCGAGCGCATCGTCGACGGCCGCCAGCTTCTGCGCTTCGACCTCCTGCAGCTTCTGCTTCAGATAGGCCACGCGCTGCGCCGGCGCTGGGGGCTCTTCACGCGGCGGCATGACGATGCCCATCGCATCCGGGTCGCGGCCGCTGGCGCGCACCTCTTCCCGTGCGAGGGCCACATCGATCTCGGCGCGGCGGTATTGCGCCTGCGCCTGCAGGCCCTGGCTCGCGAAGGCCTCGGCGGCCCGCTCGGCCTCGGGGTCCACCGCGTCCAGGCCCTCGGGCAGCAGGTCGCTGTCGTCCAGGCATTCGACCCCGCCCCATCGCTGATCGGCGCGTCGCGCCAGCGCATCGAGGTAGTGGGCGTCGGGCCGCGACGCATCGACACGTTCGACGGCGCCGAGCAGCCCGTGCACGTCGGAGCCGTCGTCGGTGGCCACCTCGGCCAGCCCCTGGAACAGCAGCAGCGCCCGTTCGGCATGCGGAAAGAACCAGACCGTCGTCAGGCGCAGCGGCACTTCGCGCAGGCGCGGCTCGGCGGTGCCGACGGCGCGGTAGTCGGCGAACACGCGCGCGCGCAGGCCGGGCAGCCGCCCTTCGAGCCGCGGCTTCTGCGGATGCATGTGATCGAACTGGAAAGGCTCGTCGCCGCGCAGCGGGGCGTCGAACCATTGATCCTCGGGAGCGAGATTGAAGTAGCGCCAGTCCAGGTCTGGCGCGAAGCCCGGCGCGTGCGCCTTGAGGTAGTCCACGTCGTAGGTGCCGCGAAAACGCGCGCGCTCCGGATGCATCGGCCCCCGCAGGCCGAAGCCGGCGGGCGCCACGGGCTGTGCCGGATCGCGCAGGGGTTGGTCGGGCCGCTCGATGTGGGGCAACCGGTGGCGCCCGCCCTCGGGCGCGGCGCCGATGCCCTCGGGGTTGGCCGGCACCGCGGGGCCCCCATAGGCATGCGCGGCGTCGATGGGCATGGCGTCGAACGGCAGCGGCGCGCTGGCCTTCGTGCCCTCCCAGTGGCGATCGCCGAAGACGAGCAGGGTCTTGCTGCGGCTGCCCAGCCGCGCGCGCACCGCGCAGGCGCTCGGGCTTTCAGCGGGAGGAAAGGCCTGGCCGTGCACGAGGAACTCGGGCGTGAGCTTGGCCACGCCCTCGTCGACCAGCGGCACCGCCATCTCGCGTCCGATGAAGTTCCAGGCCGACTGCTCGCCCCACAGCGTGCCGCCCTCGGCTTGCTCGAACGGCACGTGCAGCATGGCCGTCACGCACAGGCCGAAGCGCTTGCGGTACTCGATCGGCCGGGTGCTCAGGCAGACAGCCTGGGGTTTGACGACTTGCATGATGGTTCGCGCGCTGGCCTTCTTCCCGATCAGCCGTTGGGATGGGTGGGGTTGCCGGCGTCATCGCGGCCGAGCAGCTCGCCGGCGCCGCGTTCGCTGCCCACGGCGTCGACGCCGGGGATCATGCCCAGCAGTGCCAGCACCGCGCCGCCGGTGCCCACCGTCGCGACCGTGAGGGCGCCGTCGTTGAGATTGGTGCTCACCAGATTGCGCATGCGCTCCAGCCGTCCGCGCATGCCGGGGATGCGGTCGATGTCGCTGCTCGAGAGAATTTCGTTCATCAACTTCCTCGCGTCGGCGTACTGGGAACCCAGGGACGCCGCGCCGCTGATCATGGAAACGGCACCGTACGCAAGGCTCGCGACTGCCCCCACCGTCCCGGCGGTGGCCATGGCGCCCGTCGCGGCGGTGCCCGCCCCGGCCCCGGCGCCCGGCATGATCGAATGCAGCGGGGCCTGCCGCACCGAGGTGCCGTCCCGCTCGATCTTGAGGCCGGCCACCGATTCCATGCTGATGGCCAAGGTGTTGTCGACCTTCAACCCGAGGAAGTTCGACATCGCGATGCCCAGCGCGTTGTCCATGCTCAGCCCCATGAAGGTCGAGCGGGCGACGCCGAGATTGAAGTCGGTGTTGTTGCCGATGTAGCCGCTGGTGTTGGGGCCGAGCACCGTGGTGTTCGAGCCCACCGACACGGTGTTGATGTTGCCGATGGCCACCATGTTGAGCTCGGTGTTGCTCACCAGCGTGTACTTCTGGAAGGCCGCGGCATACGGTGCGGCATTGGCATCGATCTTCATCGAGTTGCCGCCGGTCACCTTGAACTCCATGTGCCCCGCTTCGAAGACCATGGTCGGGGCCTTGTACTTCACTCCGCCCTGCACCGTGACGGTCTGCGTGCCCGTGACCGTGCGCGTCTCGTTGCCGCCCGTGATGTCGGTGCGGTTGCCGTCGGACTGGATCTTGTGATGGCCCTTCACCAGCAACGCATGGTCGATGTCGACATTCGTGGTCTGGTAGCCCACCACATGGTTGTCCTGGTTCTTGCCGACCGTGAGCTTCTGGAACTTCTGGATGATCGTGGTGTCGTTGTTCTCCACCGTCGTCTTGCGGTCCCGCACGACCGTGGAGGTCTGGTCGCGCTTCACGGTCACGGTCTGGTCGCGGTCCACCGTGGTGGAGTCGTCCAGCTCCACGCTGCGGCTCATGTTCTTCTCGGCGTGGATGTTGATGTTCTCCTCGCCCTTCTTGTCCTCGAACATGATCTCGTTGTAGTTGTTCACGCCGCCGCCCGGCGTGGACCGGGTCCGGAAGCCGCTCTGCGTGGGCGACTTGTACGGAATGGGCTGGTCGTCGTTGTAGACGCGGCCCACGATCACCGGGCGGTCGGGGTCGCCGTTGAGAAAGTCGACGATCACCTCCTGGCCGATGCGCGGCGCGAAGTAGCCGCCCCAGCCCTTGCCGCCCCAGGGTTGCGACACGCGCACCCAGCAGGTCGACTTCTCGTTGCTCTCGTCGTAGCGGTCCCAGTGAAAGTGCACCTTCACGCGGCCGTGGTCGTCCACGTGCAGCTCGTCGCCCTTGGGGCCGACCACGATCGCGGTCTGCGGGCCGGGCATGGTCACGCGCGGCGTGAGGCGCGGCGCACGGAACGGGCGGTCGACCGGCATCACGGTGAGCAGGAAGATGCTGCTGCCGGTCTGCGCGGCGGCCAGCGCGGGCGTGGCGGCGATCAGCTCTTCCAGCACCGGCAGGGTGTCGGCGTTCACGGCGTCGTCCCGCAGCACGTCGGCCAGCGCGCGCTGCACGGGCTGCGCTGCCGCGCTGGCGCTCACGCCTTCGTAGCCGCGGTGGCTGGCGATGAAGGTGCAGGCGGCGATCACGTACTCGCCGTTGCGCGTGCCGTCGGGGTCGTCCTCGTACTTGAAGCTGCGTCCGGCCGCGGCGTCGGGCCACGGTGTGAGCGCCCAGTGGCGGTCGCGGCGCGCGTTGAGTTCGTCGCCGCGCAGCTTGGCGCGCGTCTCGGCGTCGCCGCCGGTGAAGTAGCCGCCGGGAAACTCGAACATCTCGAACTCCGCGAGTTCGTGCTCGTCGGAACTGTCGATGTCGGCGCCCAGCTTCTTCTTGATGGCCTTGAAGTCGCTGTCGCGCGACGCATGCTTGCCGGTGTCGAACTGCCGCGCACTGACCCAGCGCGAAATTTCGTTGAAGCGCGGCTCGGCCGCATTGACCGCCATGTGGCGCAGCGTGTCGGTGGCGGGCAGTTTGTCGTGCGCCATGTCGCTGGCGTCCGACAGGTGCATGGTGCCGGGCGCGTCGTGCGCGTCGAACCAGTAGTAGATGCCCTCGTCTTCCAGCAGGCGCGACAGGAACTGGTAGTCGCTCTCCTGGTGCTGCACGCAGTAGCGGCGCGGGTTGTGCGTGCCGATGACGTTGGTGGCCTTGGTCTTCTTGAAGCGCTTGATCGGGCTGTCCTCGAACACCGCGTCGAGCACTTCGAGCACCTTCTTTTCCTGGTGGATGCGCGAGTTGGCGCGCTTGGTCAGCAGCCAGAACCACGAGCGCAGCGTGATGCGGTACTCGTAGTGCCGCCCCATGTGGCCCGCGCGCACGAAGCGCACGGCATGCCCCTGGCAGTGCCGCTCGTGCGCGCCGCCGTCGGCGTCCTGGAACGCGATGACGACGTCGAAGGCGTGGCCCAGGATGTCCTTGGCGGCGAGGTCCTTGTTCTTCGACAGCACGGTGAGCTCGTAGGCCGCGGGGCGCGCCAGCGCCTCGTGCCCGACGATGCGCCAGAACATCAGGTCGTCCTTGGCGGGCGAATCGCTCTCGATGCGGAACTCGTGGTCGGCCATCTTGGGTCTCTCGGAAGTGAAGCGTCTCGCTGCGCGGGGGTCAGTCGAACGCGTAGGTGAAGTCGGCATCCTTCACGTCGAGCGCGACGCGGCGGATCTCGCCGCCGGACGCCAGGCGTTGCAGGTACTCGACCGAAATGGTGGGCAGCACGGTGTTGGTCAGGATCGCGTCGATCACGCGCCCGCCCGACTCCGGGTCCTGGCAGCGCGCCACCACCTGCTCGATCACCGCCTCGGTGTATTCGAAAGGCACGCCGTGGTTCGTTTCCACGCGCTTCTTGATGCGACCCAGCTGCAGCCGCACGATCTTCTTCATCATGTCGGGCGACAGCGGGTAATAGGGAATGGTGACGATGCGGCCCAGCAGCGCGGGCGGGAACACCTTCATGAGCGGCGCCTTCAGCGCATCGGCCAGTGCATTCGAATCGGGCAGCAGCTCGGGGTCGCGGCACATGCTCATCACGAGCTCGCTGCCGGCGTTGGTGGTGAGCAGGATGATCGTGTTCTTGAAATCGATCATGCGGCCCTCGCCGTCCTCCATCCAGCCCTTGTCGAAGACCTGGAAGAAGATCTCGTGCACGTCGGGGTGGGCCTTCTCCACTTCATCGAGCAGCACCACGCTGTACGGGCGGCGGCGCACGGCCTCGGTCAGGATGCCGCCCTCGCCGTAGCCCACGTAGCCGGGTGGCGCACCCTTGAGCGTGGAGACGGTGTGCGCCTCCTGGAACTCGCTCATGTTGATGGTGATGATGTTCTGCTCGCCGCCGTAGAGCGCCTCGGCCAGCGCCAGTGCGGTCTCGGTCTTGCCCACGCCCGAGGTGCCGCAGAGCATGAAGACGCCGATGGGTTTCTGCGGGTTGTCGAGCCGCGCACGCGAGGTCTGGATGCGGCGCGCGATCATCTCGAGGCCATGCTTCTGTCCGATGACGCGCTGGTTCAGCGTGTCGGCGAGCTTGAGCACGGCTTCGACTTCGTTCTTGACCATGCGGCCGACGGGAATGCCGGTCCAGTCGGCGACGACCGAGGCCACGGCCTGCTCGTCGACCGACGGCAGGATGAGCGGCGACTCGCCTTGCACCGCATGGATCTTGGCCTGCAGTTCGTGCAGCTCGGCCAGCAGCGTGGCGCGGTCGGGGCCGGCTTCCGCGGGCTCTGCGGCGGCTTCGCCGTTCGCGGGCGCATCGACCGGTTTGTTGCCCGCGCGCAGCTTGCTGCGCAGTTCGAGCAGCCGATCGACCAGCCCTTTCTCTTCCTGCCAGCGCGCATTCAGCCCTTCGAGCTGCAGCTTCGATTCGACCAGCAAGGCCTCCACCTGCGCAGAGCGCTTGGTCACGTCGATGCCGATGGTGGCCTCGCGGCCGATGATCTCCTGCTCGACCGTGAGCCCTTCGATGCGGCGCATGCAGTCTTCCACTTCGGGCGGTGTCGCGTGCTGGCTCACGGCCACGCGCGCGCAGGCCGTGTCGAGCAGGCTCACGGCCTTGTCGGGCAACTGGCGCGCGGGAATGTAGCGATGACTCAGCTTCACCGCGGCTTCGATCGCCTCGTCGAGCAGCTGCACGCGGTGGTGCTTCTCGAGCACGCTGGCCACGCCGCGCAGCATCAGGATCGCCTTGACTTCGTCGGGCTCTGGCACCTGCACGACCTGGAAACGCCGGGTGAGCGCCGGGTCTTTCTCGATGTACTTCTTGTACTCGGCCCAGGTGGTGGCGCCGATGGTGCGCAGGTTGCCGCGCGCCAGTGCAGGCTTGAGCAGGTTGGCCGCATCGCCGGTGCCGGCCGCGCCGCCCGCACCGACGAGCGTGTGGATCTCGTCGATGAACAAAATGATCGGCGTCGGCGAACTCTGCACTTCGTCGATCACCTGGCGCAGGCGCTGCTCGAACTCGCCCTTCATGCTCGCGCCTGCTTGCAAGAGGCCGATGTCCAGCGTGAGCAGCTTCACGTCCTTCAGCTGCGGCGGCACGTCGCCGCGCGCCAGGCGCTGCGCGAAGCCTTCCACCACCGCGGTCTTGCCGACACCCGCCTCACCCGTGAGCAGCGGGTTGTTCTGGCGGCGGCGCATGAGGATGTCGACGATCTGGCGGATTTCCTCGTCCCGCCCGGTCACCGGGTCCATCTCTCCCTTCTTGGCTTTCTCCGTGAGGTCGACAGCAAATTTCTTGAGGGCGTCGCCCTTGCCCATGGCGGCCGGCGCCATGGCGCCCGAGTCTTCGCCGGGTGTGCCGCTGCCCATGCCGGTGCCGTCTTGCGCGCGCATCTGTGCTTCGGGCGAGGCGTCGCAAATCTTCGGGAAGTTGTCGGCCAGGTCTTCGACCTTGATCTTCTCGAACTGCTTCGAGAGATTGAACAGCGGGTTGCGCAGGCTCTGCGTTTTCAGCATGGCGACCACGATGTAGCCGGTGCGCACCTGCGCTTCACCGAACTGCAGCGTCGCGTAAGTCCACGCGCGCTCGATGGCGTTTTCGATGTGCGGCGAAAAATCGCTGATGGCGGTGGCGCCGCGCGGCAGGCGGTCGAGCGCGGCCGTCATGTCTTTGGCGATCACCGACACGTCGAGGCCGTAGTGCTGGATCACGCGGTGCAGGTCGGAGTCCTGCGCCTGCAGCAGCTGGGCGAACCAGTGCTCCAGTTCCACATACGGGTTGCCCCGCATCTTGCAGAAGACGGTGGCGCCCTCGATGGCCTTGTAGGCCAGCGAGTTGAGTTTGCCGAAGAGGGCGGTGCGGCTGATTTCACTCATGGAGGACTCCGTATCTCTTCTGAACGAATGAAGAGGGGTTTATTGAAAGGAGGCGGGCTGCGGCGACCGCGCCCTCGACGGCTGGCTGGCAATGCGCACGTCCGCCGCATCGCGGGTGCGCGGGCGTTCGCCGAGCCACGAGACCCAGCCCAGGCGCGGGCCGTTGCCCCGGGCCTGGCCCAGGCGCGTGGACGGCACCTGTGCTTTTTCGAGCACCAGCTCGGCATCCCATTCGAGGGTGTCGCCGAGCAGCTGCTGCATCCAGCGCTGCAGCACGGGCTGCGCGTCGCCGATGGGAAGGAACATGCGGTACTGCGCGACCGTGAGCGGCCCCAGGTGCAGGCGCACGCGGTGCTGGCGGTCCCACGCGCGCGTGCCGAGCATCGCGCCCATGCCCATCGACCGCGAACTCTCGCCCTGCCCCAGCCGTGTGAGGTCGTCCGTCGGCAGGCGCATCCAGTGGCCGACCCAGCGCTCCAGCTTCACCGGCACGCCGAAATAACTGCACAGCACCGACTCCACGCTTTCCGCGTTGTGCACGCGGCGCGCGAGCCAGCCCGAAAAGTGCAGGCGCGCGTCGTCATGGATCTCGTCGCGATCGATGCGTCCCGGCGTGCCGATGCCGATCAGCGCGCCCACCTGCAGGCGGAAGCGGTCTTCGCCCGGCCGGTCGAGTGCCACGGCCGGACGCGACTGCGCCCACGCACGGTAGAAGTGCAGCGAGAAGCGGTGCGAGAAGGTGTCGAGAAAAGCCAGCCAGGTCGGGTCGCCGTGGTTCAGGCTGCGCTCGCGGATGAAGTCGCTCAGGTGCACCGGCAGCGGACCATTGGGGCCGATGTAGCCGAAGAAGTGCTGGCGCAGGCGCGGCGGCGAATAGGCGGTGGCCGGCTCGAAGCGGCTGAAGCTGGCGGGCGCGAACGAGAGCGAAGGCTCCTGCCCCACGCGCACCGGCTCGGCGCTCGGCAACAGCGCGCGGCCCCAGCGCGGCGTGGTCTTCGCGACCGATTCGAGGCGGCGCATCACAGCGAAGTAATCGAAGTCCCACGGCTGCGCCGACCACCCGCGCAGCGCGTTGTCCACCCGCGTGCTCACAGAATCTGTCGTGTCCCGCACAGCGGCCTCCAGCGCATGGCTTCGCCCTTGCCCGCGACGCGCAGCACGGTCTCGACGAAGTGGTTCACCTCGACGTGGCGCGCGAGAAACTGCGCGAGCACGGCGCCGAACAGGAAGGCGCTGTGGCCGTGGAAGGCGTCCTTGTCGACCTCGAGCGTCACTTCGAGCCCGCGCCCGAAGGCGATCGGGCCCGCGAGCGGCAGGCGCCGCGCGACGGGCTTGCTCTTCACCGACAGCAGCCCGCGCACCTGGCCCTGGCGCATCTCGTCGGCATGCACGGCGTAGAGCATGAGCGTCTCGCGCAACGCAGCGGCGCCCTGCTCCGGCGTGCTGTCGGACAGCGACAGGTAGTTGAGCGCCAGATGGTCCACCACGCGCCAGCCCAGCCCCTGGCTCACGACCGGCGACACCGGCCGCGACGGCCCGCGCACCATGCGCACGCGCTGCACAGGAAAGGAATCGACGCAGTCGAAGTCGTTCTCGCGGCCCAGCGGCATCAGCAGCGGCAGGTCGCGGTTGGTGCACAGCGCGGTCACGGCGAGCTGGCGCAGCGTGGCGGCATACGGCGCCTGCTGCGGGTCGACGATCTGCATGTAGACCTCGGAGCCGATGTGGCTGCTGCGGTGGCCTTCGGTGCGCTGGCGCACCGAGAGCATGCGCGGCTCGCGCGTGGTCGTGAAGTAGGCCGGGTGGCTGTTGCGGCTGCCGTGGAAGGCCGAGTAGAACGGCCGGAACGGCTGCTCGGCCACCGCGGCGTCGGCGCCGGGCGCGCCATGGCCGATGACCTCGGTGACGGTGTGCACCTCGAAGTCCTGCGGGCGCGTGCGGTCGGGCACGAGGTGGAACTGGCTCACGCCCTCGGTCACGGGCACGCGGTCGAGCCGCTTGGTGAACAGGTTGACGGCGGGCACGCAATGCAGCTGCACGTTGTCGGCGCTCACCAGCTTCTCGAGCGCCGCATCGCCGCGCGAGAACAGCAGCACGATCTCGATGTCGGTCACTGGCATCGTCGCGAGCAGCGCCTGCAGCCCGCCGATGCGCACGAACTGGAAGCGCTGCGGAAACGCGAAGTACTCCTGCAGCAGCCGGAAGCCCGAGAAGCCCGTGGCCGTGACCGGCAGCAAGGCCTCGTCGTCCTCGAAGCCGACCGCGCCAATGGCGCTGCCCGGCAGGCTGCGGGCCGTGCCCTGCAAGGCACCACTGGCCGTGAGCGGTCGCACCCACACGCTGATGGGCTGGCCCAGCGCGCATTCGTGCAGCTGCCAGGCCACGTCTTCCGCGCCGCCGAAATGCAGCACCAGGTCGTCGAGCGCGATCTGGCTGAAGTCCAGCCCCGCCGTGGCGCGCAAGGCAATGCGCAGGCCGCCGCGGATGGCGCGCGATTGCGGGTGGGTGTTCAGCGGCAGGTCGGGCGCATAGGTGAAGTATTGGGCGCGCTGCACCTCGATCGGCCAGATGCGCAGCGCAGCGGCGGTGCGGAACTCGCAGTGCGTGTTCTGCCCCACGGCCTGGCGCGCGCGCAGGCCGGCGCCGCGCGGCAGCGTGGGGCCGGCCGCGAGGTTGGCGTCTTCCGGATCGGGCACGAACGACACCACCGTCATGGCCGGCGTGGGCGCTAGGAAGTGCGGGTAGACGATGTCGAGCAGGTGGCCCGTAAAGCGCGGGTATTCGGCGTCGAGCTTCAGGCCCACACGCGCCGAGAGAAAAGCCGTGGCCTCGATCAGCCGCTCCACATACGGGTCGGCGACTTCCTGGCCTTCGATGCCCAGGCGGTGCGCGATCTTCGGAAAAGCGCGCGCGAACTCGGCGGCGCTTTCGCGGAAGTAGCGCAGTTCCTGCTCGTACAGGCTCAGCAGCCGAGGGTCCATGTGGACTTACCTTGGGTTTTGCGCCATGTCCACGATCTCTATGCGGCCTTCCTCAAGATCGACGCGGCTTCGCATCAGGAACTCGAGCGGCACGGGCTGCGCCCACAGCATGCCGCGGATCTGCAGGCCGATGCTGTTGTGGGACTCCAGGGCCGGGCCTTCCATGACGAGTTCGACTTCGAGTGTGCGGGACAAAATGCGCGGCTCGAACTGCAGGATTGCGTTCTTCAAAGCCTGTTCCATGCTGACACGCTGCACCGACGAGGTGAACTGGCCAGACAGCATAGGCAATCCGTAGTTGATGACGGAGCGCGCGGCATTCGGGTGCTGCTTGTCGTCCATCGAGAGGCCGTGCCCCGTGGCATTGAAGAGCCAGCCGAGGTCGCGCAGCACGGCCTGGCGCAGCGCCTGCTTGGTGAGCGTGCGCTTGTCGTCGCCCTCGCGCTTTTCGTCGGGCGCGTGGTCGACGAGGCGGTCGAGCAGCGAGGGCTGCAGCCGCTCCTGCGCGGTGAGTTCAGCCACCGCCGCTGCTTTCTTCACCGCCCTCGGCCGTGTCGGCGGCGGCGGGCGTGAAAAGGATTTCGCGCACGTCCATCAGCGCGTACTCGCCGGCATCGCTGCCGAGCACACGCTGGCCGTAGCCGGCCCAGACCTCGGGGCGCAGCTCGCGCCACTCGGTCTTGCGCGCCAGGCGCAGCTCGCCGTCGTCCTGCGCCTCGGTGCCTTCGTAGCGCGTGGGAATGAGTGCCAGCGTTTCGCCGCCGTTCTCGAACTGCAGGTGCGCGGGCATCCAGACGCAGTCGCGCAGGTCTTCGGGCGGCTCGATCTTGATGTGCGCAAGCCGCGCATACGGAATCCAGTAGTACTTGCCGTTGACGAAGGCCTCGAGCACCGGACCCAGGCGCATGTCGGCGTCGGCCAGCCATTCGAAGGGCGCGCCGTCGATGGTGCCGGCGATGGCGGGTGCGCCGTCGAAGGCACGCTGGCGCAGGTCTTCGGCCAGCTCGCTCTCGCCGCGGCCTTGCCGCAGCAGCGATTCGATGAGCAGTGCCAGCCATTCGTCGGGCTGGCCGAAGATCATCGGCGTGCGCGTGCCGGCGAACACCTCGGCGCGCAGGCCTTCGCAGCGCACGGCCTCGCCGTACACCTGCTTCATGGGCACGGCGAGCGCGTCGAGTTCGGCCGCCACGGTGAGCTGGTTGAGCGCGCGCTCCCACTGCCCGAGCACGCACAGCAACTGCGCCATGAAGACGCGGTGCTTGGCGTCGGAGGGCTTGGCGCGCACGTCGTCGCTCAGGGCCTTGAGCGCGGCGGCCGGGTCGGCGGCCTTGAGGAAATCTGCAGCGGTCGTCGTCATGGCGTAGTGCTCCTGGAGGCGTTCGGATTCAGATTTCGGTTCACGTCCGGGTGAACTGGCATTCGCGCACCGCGCCGCGCGCGCCGCTGGTCTTCTGCGGGGCCGACTTGATCTTCACCGTGCGGTAGCTGATGGAGACCAGCTCCGAGGGCACGCCCCAGTGGCCGCCGGAGTTGAGCACCAGCCGGCAGATGCGCGCGTTTTCCAGCGACATCTCGAAGGTCGATTGCGCCTCGGGCGATTGCGGGTCGCCGCCGGCCTTGTAGGCGCTGATGACGACCTTCAGGTCTTTTTCCTGCGCGCGCAGCAGGCTGGCGAGCGTGGCCGTGGCCGCGTCGCTGCGGCGTGCGACCACCAGGTTGTTGGGCACGACCTGGTTCTGCGCGGACGACTCGGGCACCTGCACCGACCAGTAGTAGCCGCCGATGTTCAGGCGCGCCTTGCCGTCGTCGAAGACGCGTTCGAGCTCACCCTCGACGGGCGAGCCCTTGCTCTCGATCATCATGACCAGGTCGGTCTCGGCCGAGCCGGTGCCGATCAGTTCGTAGAACTGCCGTGCGTCTTCGGGGCTCCAGGAGCCGTCTTCGAGAAATGCCATATCAACCTCCGGATTCGGACAAAGAAAACAACTGAACCGGCACCGCGCGCGCCCGCCTCACGGCCGCGCCCCACCGTCTGCCGTGCCGACGCTGCTGCTGCTCCTGCGCAGCAAGGCCGCGAACACCTGGCGCTCGCCGCTGGCGGCCGGCGGCTGGCCGCCGCGCACGCGCACTTCCGACACATCGGCCTGCGCCGCGGTGGCCACGCCGAACAGACGCGGCGCGCTGTGGGGTGCGGCCGGCACCGCCATGACGAGCAGACGTGCCTCGCCGGCGGCATCGAGCCAGGGCAGATCGAAACGCTTGACCGCCGGCTGCTCGGGCGTGCCGCGCTTGAAGCGGTTGGTTTCGCCGGCCCCGTCGGGATACACCGCCTGCAGCGCGCCGCGCGCGTCGACGCCGGTGATGACGAGGTCGAGCGAACGGCCGCTGGTGTTGCGCACGTTCAGGCGCACACGCTCGCCAGTACGCAGTGCAGGCAGCACGCTCGCGGCCTCGGCGACCGGCACGCTGCGCAGCAGCCGGTCGCCGCTCCAGACTTCGAGCGCCGCATCGAAACCGTCGAGCTGGCCGCCCTTCGCATGGGCCTGCAACTGGGCCAGCCACTTGAGCTGCGCCAGGGCCTGGAGGCGGCGGCGCAGCGCGGCCACGTCGGGCACCACGACGGCCGAGGCGGCGGTGCCGAACACGGGCGCGAGCGCTTCGAGGCGATGGCCCGCGGGGCCGAGGTCGGTCCAGCGCACGTCGGCCGCTGCGGGGTCGTCGGCCAGGCGGATCGCGGCCGGGTAGTCGAGGCTCAGGCCGACGGGCAGCGGCTTGTCGGCGCGCACGCGCAGCGCCGTCGCGGCCGGCTCGGTGACCGGCGTGACGCTCCAGAACGCGCTGCCCGGCAGGTCTTTCAACGCCGCGGGCACGGCGAGCCACGCGCCGCCGAGCTTGATCTGCGCGATGGCGGCCGGTGCGCGGCGCACAGTGCCGTCGTCGAGCGTCGCGAGCACACGCACCTCCTGCTGCGCCGCCAGGCCGTCGAGCAGGCCGGCCTTGACGGCCAGGCTGTCGCCGCTGCGCTGCGCGCTCCACACAGGCCGCGTGGACGCGGGTGCGCCGCTGTTGGCAAACAGCGGCGCATCGAGGTTGCCCTCGGCCACGGGCGACGGCAGCTCGCGCGTGGGAAAGCGCTGCGCCAGCTCGTCGATGACCGGCGGGTACAGCGCGAGCACGCCGTCGAACAGGTCGCGCCAGGTGGCGGGCTTGCGCGCCAGCGACTCGACCACGGCCCAGGTCAGCAGGCCCTGCGGCCGGGCGCTGCGCGCCTTGCGCGGCAGGCGCAGCTCGGGCGTGATCTGGTGGCTTTCGGACGCGAACAGCGCCACGTAGCGGGCGCGCGGCACGGCATCGGTCGCAGCCGGCGGAGCAGCAAGAGACCGTGCGGGCGACGCACCGCCCGTGAGCTGCGTCGTGCGCAGGCCGCGCCAGCGCACCTCGTCGTCGGCCGGGCCTTCGGCGGTCGCGGGCGCATCGCCCGTGCCGCGCGTCATGGAGTTGGCGGAGCAGGTGTCGAACACCGAGGCGACGAACACGTTCTTCGCGAGGAAGGCCTGGATCCAGGCGTCGAAGTCGACGTCGCGCAGATCACCGCTGAGTGCGGCGTCGGTGCCGAGCGTGCCGCGCACGTCACGCGCGAGGAAGTTCTCGGACAACCCGTCGGGCTCCTGGTAGCGCTTGGCCACGTCGCGCAGGCGCGTGCCGTGGCCGGAGAAATACAGCAGCACGAAGTCGCCGCTGGCCGACTGCGCGAGCAGTCGCGCCAGCGCTTCGTGGATGGCCTGCGATTCGGGCAGCGCCGCGCCGGGCACACCGTCGGCGAGCACGGCGATGTCGGGCACGGTGAAGCCCTGCTTCAGCAAGGCATCGCGCATGAGCATCACGTCGTTGCGCGGCGCCTGCAGCCACAGGGCCTGCGGCTGGTTGACGAGTTCGGAGACGCCGACGAGCAAGGCGCGCTGGGTGGCGAAGGCGGTGCTGCCGCAGACGAGCAGCGCCAGCATCCACAGCACCTGCAAGCCGAGCACCCGCATCGCTCCTTCCCCCGCTGGGGGAGGGCTGGGATGGGGGCAGACAGAGCGCCCGATGGATGCGCCGCTTGCCCCCACCCCTGCCCTCCCCCAGCGGGGGAGGGAGAAAGACGGGGGCCGCGCGGCGCGTGTCATCGCTGCTCCGAAGCCGGCCCGGCTGATGCAACCAACGGCGACGCCGCAAGCACCGACAAACCGCCGACCGGATCGGCCACGCGCACGCGCCAGACGCCGTTCGGCCCTGGCCCGCCGACCACTTCCGCCGACATCGAGCGCAGCAGGCGATCGGCCTCGTCGATGCGCACGCCGTCCTTCCAGCGCACGACCAGATTCGCCTGCGCCGCGACAGGCGCCACAGGCACCGAGCGAAAGCGCACGTCGTCGTCTTCGGTGGTGCTCCGCCCGCCGATGAGCCCCACGTTCTGGATCACCGCGAACAGCGCCACCGCCGCAAACGCCGGGCGCGCCCAGCCTTCGGCACCGAACCAGCGGCGGATGCTTCCCCACCAGCCGTCCTCGGGCCGAGGCAGCGGCCGAGCGGGCGATGGCGACGGTGCGGCGGACGTTTCGTCCTGCGGTTGCGCCAGCGCGCGCCCCAGTTGCAAGCCCGCATCGCGGTACAGCGACTGGTAGTCGACACGCGGGTCTTGCGGCCCGAGCGGCGTGCCCGACAGCACCGAGAACGCACCGCCCACGGCGCGCAGCGCGATGCGCCCCGGCTCCGGTGCGATGGCAGAAGCGGCGTGCGCGGCCCATTCGTCGTGCACCGCGCGGATCGCGGCGAGCCGCGTGGCCGACACCTCGCCGAGCACGCGCGCGGCCAGCTGCGGGCTGGGTTCGAGCGTGAGCACGTTCCAGGCCTGGATCACGCCGAACATCGGCTCGAAGGGCTCGTCGTCGGGCTCGAGCAGCACGTCGAAGTCGGAGGCCCAGTCGGGCTCGCCGGCGGCCATCCAGCCCTGCCAGAGGTCGCCGTGGATGCAGCGGTCGAGCAGCACGCCGAGCAGGCGCCCGTCGTGCACCACGCTCACGAGGCGGCCCGGCGCCCAGCGCGCAGTGAAGGCGCGCCGGGCGACAGCCTCGCGGCGCCGGGCCAATTCGGTCAAGGGGAGCAGCAGGTCCGACACCACGGGCGTGCCTACGCTCGCGCCTGCGCTGCTGTGCGGCATCGCGACGGTGGCAACGCCCGGTGGGGCATCGCCCGGCGGCGCGCCGGTTTCGAACGCATGGCGGATCACGCTGAGCGGGGGCCAGAGGTCGGTGGTCATGGCGTCTGTTCCTGAATGGCTATGTCTTCAGACATAAGACGCTTCAGCCCCGAGGATTTTGAAAACCTGCAGGATCGCCGCCATGTTGTCGGCCTCGATGGCGATGCCCAGGGTCTGGCCGATCCAGCTGCCGATGCGCGTTTGCGCATAGCCGGCGCCCAGCCCTTCGCGCTTGTGCACGAGGCCCAGCCGGCCGGCGCGGTAGTGGTACGAGGCGATGGCGTGGCGCGAGGCGATGCCCGACAGCCCGCCCTCGGCCTCCTGCCCGAAGCCCTCGCACAGCAGGATGCGCTCGGGCTCGGGCAGCCCGGCAATGAAGGCGCGCGCCGCCAGCTGCACGGCCTGCGCGCTGAGGCCGTGCTCGGCCAGGCAGCCTTCGAGGTCTTCGCCCGGGCCGAGTTCGTCTTCGAGCTGGGCCTCGGTGATCTGGTCGCCGATGGAGACCTTGCGGCGAAACGCGCTGGCGCGCGTGCAGTCGATGAGGTAGCGGCGGAAGTACGCGCACAGGGCGAAGGCGGTGGAAGGTGCGCTGTGGCCGGCGCGCTCTTCCGACTCGTCGGGGTCGGCATCGAGCCGCAGCACCTTCACGTAGATGAACTGCGCCACCAGCTCCTGCCGCCCCTCGCCCAGCACCTGCAGCTCGGGCGGATTGCAGGCCACGAGCGCATCGCCCACGATGCGGTACATGGTGCCCATGTCGTCCGAGGACAACGTCTGCCGTCGCCGCCAGAGGCGGACGAGTTCAGAGCTTTCCGCGGACGAAAGGGTTTCCTGCATGAAGGGCCAAGGGGGTCGAGAAAAGTGAGGTCAGTCGTCGACGCAGACGCCTTCAGACGGAACGAGGCACTGCGGCAGGTTCGCACCCACCGGACCACCGCGCGTGCGGATCGCACCCGACACCGCGGCCTGCGCCACAGCCAGGCCGCGTGGCAGCAAGATCCACAGCTGCCCGCGCTCCTTCATGCGACGCGCGTTGGTGGCGGCCTGCTGGCCGTTGCCGAAGAAGTAGTCGGCCCGCACCGCGCCGCGGATGGCACCGCCGGTGTCCTGCGCGATGGTCAGGCGCTGCATGGGTGCGCCGCTGCCGGGCGTGCGTGTCGACACGAACACCGGGTAGCCCAGCGGCGTGCTGCGCGGATCGACCGCGATCGAACGGCCGGCCGACAGCGGCACGCCGAAGGCACCCACCGGACCGCCCGCGGGCGAGGTCGATTCCTTGAAGAACACGTAGCTCGGGTCCTTGATGCCGGAGCCGGCCACCGCACCGGCCGTGCGACGGCCCGGCACCACCACCGCGCCGCTGGCCGTGGGCCGTGCCAGCGTGAAGCCGCGCGTGCGGATCACGCTGTTGTCGATGGCGCCCGTGTCTTCGTCGTCGCCGTCGTCCAGCGTCAGCTCGAGCGAACCACCGCGCACCTTCACGGCGCTGCGCGGCTTGCCGTTGGCGGCCTGCGCGATGGTCGGGCGGAAGGGCTGGCCGTTCTGCTCGGCATAGGCCACGCGCACGATCTCGCCGCTGGGCAGCTTGATGCGGCCCGAACCCTGGATCTGCATCTCGTACAGCGCCGTGGCGCTGCTCACGAAGGCCAGCACCTTGGCGTTGGGCGCGCCCTTGGTCTCGATCTCTTCGCGCGTGTAGTACGGCAGCAGGCGCTTGCCGTCGATGCGCAGGCGCACCTTGCGGTCGAGCGTGTCGCGGGTGATGGCCGAGAGGTCGAGCGCGTACAGGCCGGGTGCGCCCATGTCGCGCGTGTTCAGGCCGGTCTGCACGATCACGTTGCGGCCTTCGACCTTCGCAGGCACCGTGCCGCTGCCGGCCGGGAGCTTGCGTGCATCGACGAACAGCATGTCCTCGGGCTGGCCGTAGACCGGGTAGATGAACGGCGCAACGTAGGTGCGGCTGCCCGCGATCTCGGGCTCGAAGTAGCCGGTGACCACGCCGTCGGGTTTGCGGTCGTCGTCGCGGATCTGGTACGCCGAGAACTCGCTCTCGAAGAAGCCGCGAATGGCCTGCGTGCTCTTGCCGTCGACCTTCAGCGCGCGCTCGCACACCTCTTTCCATTCGGCGCCGCGCCCGTTGAGCACCTTGCAGCTGCCCAGAAACGCCGGCCAGCTTTCCGAGAAGTCGTCGCGCGCCCAGCCCGGCACGGCGTCGAAGCCGACCGAGGTGTAGGTGGCGAGCTGGGTCGAGAAGGTGCGCGCCTGCCCGGCCACGCTGCCGCCGGTGGGGCGGGCCGGTGCGGTCGCAGAGTCGGTCGTGGCGGTCGGCGTGGCGGCCGTGCCCGTGGCGGACGGCGGCGTGTTGGCGCAGGCGGCCAGCAGTGCCAGCGCGACCACGGCGGCCGTTCGGCGAAGGGGAAGCGCGAAGTGCGGCGACGGTGACGTGTGCATGAAAGTCTCCTGGTCGGGTCGTGGAAAGGGGCCGAAAGCGGCCGACGCTCTACAGACGATTACTTCTCGACGATTTTGAAATTCGCGACGCCATAGACGTCGTTGCACGGCGTGGCGCCTGGCGCGCACACCGGTTTGCCCAGCAACGGCGTGGGCCCGGTGCCGCGTGTGGCTTCGAGCGCCGAGAGCACCGGCAGCGGGAACTGCGGAAACACGCCTTCGTTCTGCACGCCCGAGGCGCCGAAGTCGCGCTCGTGCTCGCTCACGAGCACCGCGAACTGGTTGGTGCCGGCCGGCCCGCCGGCGTCCATCGGCCAGGAGGCACGCGGCAGCGCGAGCGCGGCGTTGGCGGCGATCTTGTTGTACTTGTCGAGCAGGTTCGGGAACAGCAGGAACATCTCGCCGCCGCTGGACAGCAGGAACACGTAAACGAAACCGTCGCGCTTGCTGCGCACCTCGAAGGCCAGCTTGTCCTTGCCGATGGCGACTTCGGCTTTCTTCGGCGTGGCCGTGACCTCGAAGCCCGGGGCGGCGCCGGCGGCGAGGGATTGCAGGGATTCGACGGGGGTGCGTGGCTTCGGAGGGGGCGGGGGCGGGGGTGGAGGCGCCGGTGGGGCCTCGGCGACCTGGGTGGGGGTGTCGGGGGGTGGCGCGGGTGTGGCTGTTTGCGCCGTCTTGCCTGTATCGCCTTCGCCGCCCGAGCGGCCGAGGAACCACCATCCACCGCCTGCTGCGACGACCAGCACGGCGGCGGCGACGGCGCCGAGAACCGCCTTGTTGCTGCCGCTCTTGTTATTGGAGACAGGTGCCTTGGCAGCGATGGGCTTTGGCATGTGGGCCGTGCCGATCACGGTGGGTGCATCGGCACCCGACTGACTGCTTCGTGCACCCGACGGCGGCACGGTGCGCGGCGTGGGCGCGATGCTGTGGCCGACTTCGAGACCCAATGCCGCGCGCAACTCTGCCATCGACTGCGGTCGCGCCTCGGGTCGCACGCCCAAGCCCGCATCGATCGCTGCCAGCAGCCGGTCGCTGTAGCGCTGGCGCAGGATGTCATTGCCCGCGAGCGGCACGTAGCTGTCGGACAGCAGCCGCGCGACCGACGGCGGCGGCGCGCGGCCGCACACCGCGACGTGCATCACGGCGGCGAGCGCGTAGACGTCGGTCCATGCGCCCTGGGACATGTCCGGCATCTCGGCGTACTGCTCGATGGGCGCGTAGCCGGGCTTGAGGATGACGGTGATCGCCTGCGTCTTGTCGGTGATCACGCGGCGCGCAGCGCCGAAGTCGAGCACCACGGGGCGGCCGGAGCCTTCGAGCAGGATGATGTTGTCGGGGGCGATGTCGCGGTGGTAGCAGTTGGCGCTGTGCATCACGGCGAGGGCCTGGGTGACGCCGTCCATGATGCGGGTGAGCCAGGCTTCGTCGACGCCTGCCGGGATCGCTACGAGTGCCTCTCGCAAGGTGTCGCCCTTGTAGAAGGGCATGACCATGTAGGTGGTGCCCTTTTCTTGCCAGAAGCGGTAGACCTTGAGGAGGGATGGGTGGTCGAACTGGGCGAGGAGGCGGGCTTCGTTGATGAAGCTGCGCATGCCTAGGTCGAAGGTTTCTCTGTGTCTTTCTGACAAGGGGACTACGGTGCCGTCTTGCTGTCTTGTCGATAGCGACGTGGGCAGGTATTCCTTGATGGCTACTACGCGTTCTAGGGTGTGATCCCAGGCTTCGTAGACGACGCCGAAGCCGCCTTGGCCGACTACTCGGGTGACTTCGAATTCGGCGAGGCGGCTGCCTACGGGGAGGAGGCCTGCGTCGTGGGTTGCTGTTGCTGGGCTGGTGACTGGGGTGCCTGAGGCTGTGGTGAAGCCGCCGGCGGTGATGACGGTGGCGCCGCCTGTGTCAGCTTCGGTTGTGGGAGTGCGTGAGACGACTCGGGTGCGGTCGTCTTCGGGTGGAGGGGCGTTGTCGGTCATTGACCTGCTCCTGCTGGGTGAACGCCGTTTTTGGTTTGCTTTCCGGGGCCGGGTCTCGCCCCGGCGGGCGACCTACTTTTCTTTGCTTCGCCAAAGAAACGTAGGCAAAAGAAAGGCGACCCTGCTGTCTGCGTCCCTACGCTTCGCTTCGGGCAACCTGCGGTGCTCACGTTTCGCGGGGTCTCGCCCAAACTCGCTTCGCTCAAACAAGGGCGAGCCCTGATCCGCGAAACGCTGCGCTCCTCGGCGCATACAGAAGGGGTTTGGATACCAACGGGCCATCGCTGCGCTCGGCCAGTGGGCCGCAGCAGGCGCTTTGCGCCTGCTGCGGCGGGGATTGGTGGTGATGTTGGTTTTGACTTGCGTGCTGTCGCAGGCGCGGATGCAAACACGAGCACGGAATTCGGCTGCTGGAAACTCCGGGCCGAGCGAAGCGACGGCCCGAGGTCCCCCTCCCCTCTGTATGCGCCGAGGAGCGCAGCGTTTCGCGGATCAGGGCTCGCAGCTGTTTGAGCGCAGCGAGTTCTGCGAGACCCCGCGAAACGCGAGCACCGCAGGTTGCCCGTAGCGAAGCGAAGGGTCGCAGACAGTGGGGTCGCCTTTTCTTTGCTTACTTTCTTTTGGCGAAGCAAAAGAAAGTGAGTCGCCCGCCGGGGCGAGACCCGGCCTCGGAAAGCAAAAGAAAGCCCTGCCCTCATTCCCCACCCCCAAGAAACAAAGCGTCGAACTGCACATCCCGAGGCAACCCGGTAGCCAACATCCGAACCCCGCCCTCCACCCCAGGCGTCTCCATCCAAAGCGAGGCCCCTGCCAAAGGCAACTCAAGCGATCGGCCTTCAACAGAAGCGTCATCAGCAGAAGCCACAAACAAGCGCCCCAGCGCCGCATCAAACCGCAACGCATCCAAATCACTCTCAAGCCCTTCAAGCACAGCCAGCGTCCCCAACGCCCACCACCGAAGAGCAGCAGCAAGCGCCTCCCCACTCAGAACACCAGAAGCAACGCCCTCATCCAACTCAACAGCCAGAGTGAACGGAAAGTACCGCCCCACCCCATCGACCGAAGGCATCAACACCCCCATCCACCCCCGTTCCCCCACCACCTGCGCCCCCAGCGCAAAGCACCACACAGGCGCCTCCAGGTAGTGAGCAGTCCAATCCGCATGCCGATCCTTCAGCCTCGCCAGGCCGCGCTGCAACCACGGATCCCACACCGAGCGAAACGCCTCCGGCAACCGCCGATGCGCAAAGTCCCCCATCCCCGGCAGCTTGCCAAACCACCCCGGCAACTCAGAGGAAACGAAGAGAGAAGAAGAGGCCAAGCTCACAACCCCTCCGGACAAGAAAACTCCCGCAACTCCTTCAACCGAATCGGATGCTGCACGCTGTTCGTCGTCACCTCGAACCGCGTCTTCCGCGCCCCCACCTGGAACGTGATGAAAAACTTCTCCGGTGCATCCCCAGCTTCCAGCTGCCCGTCATCCAGCGTGCGGAACAAAGCCCAAGGCCCATCCATCGCCGACCCCGAACTCCCGGTGGTCGACGGCGGGCTCACTTGAACACGCACCTGATTGCTCCCCTTCGGCCCCGGCCACTGCACCGCCATCGGCACCACCGGCCCATGCGCGTACTTCACGAGCTGCCCGTCCACGTCGAGGATGAACTGCGTGATGCCCGCATCCATCTCCACCGGCTTGAAGTCGAGCCGCATCGACGGGCCGCGCCCGCCGCCGCGGAAGAAGATGTCCTTGATGCGCGCCGCGCGCTCGAACTGCGCCAGCGCCTGCGTGGTGACGGCGCCGCGCTCGGCCACGGGCTTGTAGCGCCACGGCCGGGTGCTGGTGTCGACCAGCGCGGCCAGACGCTTCTGGAAGAAGTCGTCCATCAGGCCACCGGCGCCGAACATCTGGCCGAAGTCTTCGGGCAGCACGTCGCGCTTGCTGCTTTGTACAAACGGGTAGCGGCCCGCGATGGCGCGGCTGCAGAACTCGGTCACGGGGCGCAGGTCCTGGCTCAGGTTGCCGCGCTCGGCCACCTGCGCCTGGGTGGCGCCGGTCTGGCTCAGGTTCTCGATCATGCTGCGCACCGGCTCGGGCAGACGGCCCGCGTCCGACTTGAGCTTGCCGGCCACGTCGCCGGGCGGCGGCGAGGTGCGGCCCTTCACGGCCGTGTCGACGGCGTTGAGGTACACGTACACCTCGTTGAAGAGCTTGAGCGCATCGTCGATCGGCGCGGGCTGGTTCGGGCCGCCCGCGGTGACGAGGCGGCGCAGCGATTCAAAGCGGTCGTCCACGATGCTCTCGATGCGCTTGCCCGGCGCCACCTGCTTGCCGGGGTCACTGCCGAACAGGTCTTCCAGACCCTTGCGCGTGTTGCGCACGGTCTCGGAGGCCTTGCTGACCACGTCCTTGTTGGCATCGGCCGCAGGAATCAGCGTGGTCTGCTTGACCACCGCACGCAAAAAATTCGCGAGCGGCGAATCGACGCCCGACAGGATGCGCGCGGTCTCGATGTTCTTCTCCAAGCCGCTGACGCGGATCAGCCGCACATCGGCCAGCAGCGCTTCCCACTGCTTGACGTACTCCTCCAGGTAGAGACGACGCACGCGGTCGGTGAGCGCGCCGAGCGCCGCGGCATCGCGCAAACGCTCGCTGGCGTTGCGATCCTGACCGAGCACCCACGGGTCTTCGGCGGCCAGCAGGCCGGTGAGCACCACGACCTCGTTCTGGAAGCGCTTGTGGTACCCGTCGTAGGTGAACATGCCCGGCACGCCTTCGCTCAGCGGCTTGCCGCTGATGCGCTCGAACACGAGCGGGCCCGACGGGCCGGTGGCCTGCGCGACGCTGAAGCCCGGGATGTCCTTGGTGGCACGCTGGCGCTTCAAGCGGCTGAACACGCGCTGCTCCAGCGGGTAGCTCGCGAGCACGGCACGCACGCTGCGCACCAGGTTCTCGTCCATCTTCAGCGGCGAGCGCGGCGGGCCTTGGGCGATGAGCACGTCGAGCTGGTCTTCGAGCGCCTTGCGCTGGTCTTCGGGAATGCCGCGATCGAGGTTGCGCGCCCAGTCGAGCGTGATCCAGGCCTTCAGCGCCTCGGGGTCGAAACGCTCGGGCTGGTAGAGCATCAAGTAGCTCTTCAGGGCCTCGTAAGTGAACTCGAGGTTGTCCTTCTGCGCGGTGCGCAGCTGGTCTTCGATGCGCTTGGCGATCTGCGGCAAAAAGGCGTCGTTGAGCGCGCGCTGGTGCGTGAGCATGGCGGCGGCGTCGAGCTTGTCGCCCTGGTACAGGCCCAGCGTCATCGACAGCGGCTCGTCGCCCTGGCGGTTGTCGGGCGTCTTCCAGATGTCGCGCAGGCCCTGCAGCACGGGCGCGACCTCGACCAGGTTCTGCACGCGCGTCGGCAGCGCGGCCAAGGTTTTCTGCGCGGGCTCGACGCGCGCCTCGACCGACTTCAGGTAGTTGTTGTTCTGCCAGGTGCTGTAGCCCCAGGCCGCGAGCAGGCCGACAGTGACCAGCGTCATCGCGGCCACGCCCGCCAGGCGCAGCGTGTTGCGGCGGCGCTCCAGCTTCACGTCGGCGCCCGCAAGGCGCTGCTCGGGGAACACCACCTCGCGCAGCAGCGCGGTGAGGAAGTAGCTGCGACCGCTCGACTTCTGCGGCGCGAGCAGGGCGCGCTCGATGCCGAAGCTGCGCGCCAGGCTGCCCATCACGCGGTCGATCGGGCTGCCCTCTTGCGTGCCGCTGGTGAAGTACACGCCGCGCACCCACGGCGGCTGCGCAAAACGCGAGCCGGTGAACACCTGCTCGAGCAGGTCGGACAGCAGCGGGCCGACCGAACCGAACTGCGCCGGAAAGCCGAAGATCGCCGCGCGGCGCGTGCCGTCGGTCTCGCGCTGCATGCGTGCGATGAGGCCGTCGTTGATGCGGTTGTGCAGCAGGCCGAACTCGCGGTGGAACGCGGCCGACAGGCCCTTCTCTTCAAGCTGCACGTTCTCGTCCGCCGGCAGCGTGAAGCCGAAGACCTGCGCGCGCTGCTCCTTGCCGAGGTCGTCGAAGTAATCGGTGAAGCCGTAGAGCAGGTCGCTCTTCGTCACAAGCACGTACACCGGCAGGCGCGTGGTGAGCTTGCTGTCGAGTTCGAGCAGCCGCGCGCGGATCGACGCCGCGAGCTGCGTGCGCGCCTCGGGGCCCTGGCTCAGCAGGTCGCCCACGCTCACGGTGAGGAACACGCCGTTGAGCGGCCGGCGCGGGCGCGCCTTCTTCAGCAGGCCGAGGAAGCCTTCCCATGCACTCTTGTCTTCCGACTGGTGGCTGTCCTGCGTGGTGTAGCGCCCGGCCGTGTCGATGAGCACGGCCTCGTCGGTGAACCACCAGTCGCAGTTGCGCGTGCCGCCCACGCCGCGGATCGCGCCGGGCCCGAACTTCTCGGCCAACGGAAAGCTCAGGCCCGAGTTGACGAGCGCCGTGGTCTTGCCCGCCCCCGGAGCGCCGATGAAGACGTACCACGGCAGGTCGTACAGATAGCTGCCGCCCGAGATCGACAGCCAGTCGCGCCAGCCCGGCTTCTTGCCGGCGGCGTGCAGGCGCATCTGTTTGAGCGTGGCGACGGCTTCGCTGAAGCGCGTGTCGAGGATCTTCTGTTCGCCGTCGACCGGTGCACCGGTCTTGGCGGCGGCCGGCGCCTTCATCAAGCCGTCGGTCAGGTGCTGACTGGCACGGCGCGCACGCCAGCGGCGGTACAGCGCGCGCAGCACGACGATGAGCACGATGACGCCGATGACGATGGCGCGCGTCATCTCGCCTTCGAGCGGCGCGAGCGAACCGATCTTCACCAGCGGGCCGATCCACCAGATCAGCAGTGCGACGACGATCAGCGCCAGCAGCGTCAGCAGCAGCGGGCTGAACAGGAACCCGAAGATTTTCTTGATCATTTCGTTGCTCCTGGAACGGGAGCAGCGGGTGCGGCAGCAGCAGCCACGCGCTCGGGTTCGGTCAGCAGCACGATGTCGACGCGACGGTTGCGCGCGCGGTTGACCGGCGTGTCATTAGCGGCCACCGGCTCGGCGTCGGCCTTGCCGTCGGAGCGCATGCGCGCGGGGTCGACCAGCGTGGTGAGCGCGCCCTTCACCGCATCGGCGCGTGCGGCCGACAGGTGCCAGTTCGACGGGTAGCGCAGCGAGCGGATCGGCTGGTTGTCGGAGTGGCCGGTGATGAGCACCTCGCCCTTCACCTCGGCCAGCGCCTGGCCGATGCGGCGCAGCACGGGCAGCGAGGCCGCCATCGGCTCGGCGCTGCCCGAGCCGAAGAACGAATCGCCACGCAGGCGCACCACGCTGCGGTCGGCCTCGTCGGTCACCGTGACCAGCCCCTGCTTGATCTCGGGTTCGAGAAAACGCGCGAGCCGCGGCGACTTGGCCGGCGCGGCGGGCGGTGCGATCTGGATGTTGGGCACACGCAGGCTCGACACGGCCGCATAGGTGGTGTCGGAGCGGTGATTGAGCGTGAGCCGCAGCCCGAACCACGCCAGCGCCAGCAGCAGCGCAAAGCCGGCCGCGAACACCCACAGCGGCAGCGACTCGCGCAGCCGCACCGTGCCCGCGCCCTGCCCGCGCCAGTGCGGCGACAGCTCGGGCTCGACGGCCGGACGGTCCTTGGCGATGAGGTCGGCCAGGCGCTGACGCACCGAGTCGAGCTGCGCACGGCCGTTGTCGACCACGCGGTAGCGGCCCTCGAAGCCGAGCGCGAGCACGCTGTAGATCAGCTCGAGCAACTGGCGGTGCGTGGGCACGTCTTGCGCGAGCTTGGCGAGCAGCTGGAACACCTTTTCGCCGCCCCAGGTCTCGTTGTGGAACTGCACCAGCAGGCTCTGCTTGTTCCAGCCGGCCTGCACGCCCCAGGGCGTGTTGGCCACGGCCTCGTCGAGCGCGGTGCACAGCACGTAGCGCGCGGCCAGCACCGACTCGTTGCCCACGCCCGCACGGCGCGCCGAGGCATCGAACTGGTTCACCGCGTCGGCGGTGGACGCGCGCAGCGCCGGCACGTTGGGCGGCTGCGCGAGGTTGCGCAGCTTGCCGATCAGCACCAGCAGCTTGCCCGCGGCCGACACCAGCGGATTGAGCAGGCCGATCTCGCCCACCTCGGCCACGGGCGTCGGATCGGCGCCGCCGAAGAACGGCGCAGGCGCAGCGGCCGGCGGCGTGCCGCCCGGCGTGCGCGGCTTGGGCTTGATGACCGTGCGCTCGGACTCGAAGGCGGCAAAGGGGTCGGGAGGGGTGCTCATGGTGATGTTCCGTTTCCGTCAGCCGGCGGCGGCTAGGAACGAATGGCCCAGAACGCGAGGTCGAGGCCGGGGAAATCGCCCGCGATGTGCATCGCGATGCCGCCCGATTGCTCGAGCTGGCGCCACAGGTCGCTGTTGCGCGTTTCGAGTTCGAAGTAGTTGGCGCCCGTGTGGAAGGGAATCTGGCGCGGCGCCACCGGCATCGGTGTCAGCGTGACGCCCGGCAGCGCGAGGTTCACGAGGTCGCGGATGCGCTCGACCGGCCCGATCTTCACCTGCGTGGGGAAGCGCGCGCGCAGCGCCTCGCTCGGCATGTTCGCGCTCACCGCGAGCACGAAAGTCGCCTTGCGCTGAAGCTCCACATCGGTCACCACCGCCACGCGCACGCCGTGCTTGCGGTCGTGCAGGTCGATGCGGATCGCCGACTGCTCGAACACCATCGACAGGCTGCGGCGCAGGTCGTCCATGACCGGACGGAAGCTCAGCGCCAGGTCGTCGTGGATGTAGGGCCCGAAGCGCGCCACGCGGCGCGTGTCGCGAAAACTCGCGAGGTCACCGGCCAGCCCGAGCGCGTGCTCGAAGAAATGCTGCGGGTGCAGCATCGCGCTCTTGGCCAGGTGCGCAAAGATGGCCTCGTTGCGGTTCACGGCCTGCAGCAGCATGAAGTCGGCGATCTCGGCCACGCCGCCCGTGCCCCCTTGGGTCATGCGCCCGGCCAGCGCCTCGCCGCGCTGGCGCAGCAGGCCCAGCAGCTCATCGAGCCAGGCACGGATCACCGCATGGCCGGCCACGTCGAGCAGCGGCGGCAGCATCGCGCGATCAAGCTGCACCTGGTTGTCGACCCGGCGCTCGACCACGCGGGCCACGCCCAGCGTGGCCCAGGCGTCGGTGGCTTCGCTGGCACGCATCAGGCGCGTGTGGAGCTGGCCCAGTTGCAGCATCGCGGTGCGCTCGCCGGCCGTGTTGGAGTCGGGCACGTCCGACTCCAGCACGCGGTGGCGCACCAGCTCTTCGTATTCTTCAGCGTCCGCTTCGCGCGCTCCGGCGCGGCGCAGCGGCAGCGCAAGCACCACGGCTTCGTCGCGCATGGACGCGGGAATGTCGATGGGCTCGGGCAACGGATCGACCGCCGGCATGTCGAACACCGTGCCATCGCCGAAGATGCCCACCGCCCGCACCAGCGCCAGCTTGCCCAGCGTGAGCGCCGCCGCGTCGATCTCGACTTCGGCGAATCCCCAGGCGTAGGGCGTGGTGGTGCGCAACAGCACATGCCGCGCATGATCGGCATGCCGCTCGCTTTGCTGCAGGTGCTGAGGCTGCAACAGCATCCCCTCGCTCCAGACCACTTTGGTTCGCCAACTCATCCGCACTCCGTCTACGGCAAGGGTGCCGGGAAGTAAGAAGAAACACGAAGTTTCCGGCGCGGGGGGCGGGAGGCAAATCCGCCTTAAGGCCTAGCTAATGGCCTAGGTGGCGGATGCGAGGTACGGCGAAGGGAGTAGACAGAAATTCGGAGAAAGCCAACCGGGTTGGCTTTCTCCGCGGTCTGGTCAGCCGCGAAGCGCGCGGGCCAGAGGCGTCCCGGCTTCGAGAACGCGCTCGTGGATCGACAGCGCGGCCTCTGGATTGGAGGCTGTGCTTTTCAGCGCATCCCGGGTTTCGTTGCCGCCGTCGCACGCCCCTGAATCAACGCCATCTCTACATTGGCGGCTTGCACCACCGCGATCTCCTCGTAGCCCTTGCGAATCTGTTGTCCCACGCGCAAGGCGTTGCCACCGATGCCGAACCCCACTGACACGATGAGAGAGAACACATTGATCACCCCACTCGCAGCCTCCGTTCCGATGGCGTCTTCTGCGAAGACGATGAGCGTCACCACGCCCAGAAAGCCCAGTCCCACCCACCACATGCGGTGGTAGAGAGCCCAAAAGGCCCCGAAGAAAAAAGCTGGCCAACTCCATCCGTCCTTGATGGCCTGCACACTGCCGAGGGGGTCCTTGAATATCTTGTAGGTCTTCATTGCATAACTGCCTTCCCGATAGAGATCGTTGTTGTCAGATGTGGGCTCTCGCCCCATCCTCTCTCCGGCGAGAAGCGGGCAACGTACAAAGCCGTTCGCAAGAACGCCTTCGACAGCAGCAGCCTTCACACGGAAAGAGGTCGCGCAGTGTGGAAGCCACCACGCGTTTGCATTGACAACAATGGTCGCCCGCCGCGACCTGTGTTCAGAAACCCGCGTAAAGCGAGCGATTTGTCATGGGCACGGCCTGCGCTGGCCGTGCCTCAGCGGGATGCGCTCGACGCCTTCAGCGCCTCCACCTGCGCCGCATACGCCTTCTCGATCCGCTGCAACCGCTGCTCGCGCGCCGCATCGTTGACCCACGCGGCCGACAGCGCCCGCTGCCGACCCAGCTGGTACTCGAGCTTGGCTTCCGGCAACAGCGCACTGTCGTCCGCCGCGACATACCCGTACGCTGCGCGCAGATCCTTCAACACTTCACGCTCGGCGTCCGCACGCGTCCCTTTGCCTTTGCCATAGCCGACCAGAAAGGCCTGCAGCTTCGCCTGGAACTCCGGCGGGTAATCGCGCCGCACCACCATCGGTGCGCCAGGCGGCGGCTCTGATTCCCAGATCACCTGCAGCCGCGCGGCCTCGACCGGGAACTGATCGCGGAAGCGCTCGAAGTCGGTGGTGTTGTTGGTGGCGACATCGGCGTCGCCATTCGCCACGGCCAGTGCGGTGGCCTGGTGCGTGCCGACGAACTCGCTGCGAAAGCGCGTTTCCATCTCGATCTGGTTCGGCAAAAAAAGCTGGCTCTGCGGCACGACGAAGCCGGTGACCGATCGGCTGTCGCCGCGTGCGAGCCGCCAGCGTTCGGGCTGGGCCAGCAGGCCTTCGAGCGTGTTGAGTGGCCCGACTTTGCGCGCGAGCAGCACGGCGCGGTGCTCGGGCATGCCGTCGCGCCGCGCGATCTGCGCCACCACCTTCATGCGCCGCTGCATGACGGCGTCGAGCGCCATCTTGGCGGAGAGAAAAGCCATGTCGATCTCGTCGCGGCCGATGGCACGGTCGAGCTCTTCGTACGACGGCACCGAGTACGCACTGACGGGCAGGCCCAGCGCGCGGCTCATGTCGGCCATGAGCGGTGTCCACAGCGCGCGCGACTCGACAGTGCCGCCCAGCGGCAGCACGCCGAAGCGCACTTCCTTGATCGCCGGCGTGCCCTTTGCGGAGGGCGCCGGCTGCGCGCCCGCCGGCCACGGCGCCATCAGCGACGACACGGCCAGCGCGAGCATGGTGCGGCGGTTCAAGGGCTCACATCCTTCAGCACGGCAAGCTGGTCGGCGTAGCCGTTCTCCAGCCGCTGCAGCCGCGCCTGCCGCGCCGCATCGTTGACCCACTGAGCGCTCTTCGCGTTCTGCAGCGCGAGCTGATAAGCCAGCTTGGCGGCGGGCAGCAGCGACGTGTTGTTGGCGGCGACAAAACCCGCGAGGTCGTGCAGCGACTTGAGCACCACGCGCTCGGCGTCGCCGCGCGGTCCCTTGCCGCGGCCGTAGGCGACCAGAAAAGCCTGCACGCGCAGACGCAGCTCGGGCGGGTATTCGCGGCGCACGACGATCTGCGCGTGCGGAATCAGCTCCGACTCCCACAGCACCTGCAGCCGCTGCGCCTCGGCCGGAAAACGCAGCTTGAAGCGCTCGAAATCGGCCGAGTTGTTGGTGGCCACGTCGGCCTCGTTGTTGGCCACGGCCAGTGCGTTGGCCTGGTGGGTGCCGACGGCCTCGCTGAGGAAGCGCGTCTCCATGACGATGTGGTTCGGCAAGAAGAACTGCAGCTGCGGCACGATGAAGCCCGACACCGACTGCCGCTCGCCGCGCGCGATGCGCCAGCGCTCGGGCTGGTCGATCAGTTCCTTCAAGGTGTTGAAGGGCGGCGCCTTGCGCGCGAGCAGCAGCCCGCGGTAGCCGGGCAGGCCGTCGTGCCGCACGACCTGGGCCACGACCTTCATGCGCTGCTGGGTGACGGCATCGAGCGCCATCTTTCCCGAGAGGAACGCCATGTCGACTTCGCCGCGCTGGATGGCCTGCTCCAGCGCTTCGTACGAATTGACCGAGAGCACGCTCACCGGCCGCTGGATGGCGCGGCTGAGTTCGGCCAGCAACGGGTCCCAGTCGCTGCGCGACTCGAAGGCACCGCCCAGCGGCAGGATGCCGAAGCGCACGGGCGCGTCCGCCGCCGGAGGGGCCTGCGCGGCCGCCAGCAGCGGCAACAGCCCCACGGCCAGGGCCAGGGCGGCACGGCGGCCGGTGTCGAGGAAATTGCCGAAACGACGCAAGAAGGCGTGCATGGGAGGAGCGGAAGACACGGGGCCCGCGGCGAGCCGGCGGGGTCTGACATGGGCGACGCGGACGCCATTACATCCCAAATGCGAGTCTTTCTCGTGATGTTTTTCCGGTCTTCCCTGTTCGAGGCCACGGCCCTAAGCTCGCCCCCCATGTGCTCAAGGCCTTCATGAACTGGAACTTCCGCCTCCTGCGCGGGCTGGCCCGCCTCACCTTCGCCCAGCAGTTGATCCTGCTGGCGCTGCTGCCGGCCACGGCCGCCACGCTGGTGGCCATTGCGGTGCTCACGCGCCAGCACCTGGGCAACCTGACCGAGCTGATGCGCGCCAACGCGCAGACCGTCGCCCTGCAGGTGGCCACGGTGGCGCAGGCGCCGCTGTCGCGCATGGACCGCCGCGCGCTGGCGCGCACCGCGCAGACAGGCACCTACCAGCCGCACGTGCAGCAGGTGCAGATCTGGACCGAAGACGGCGAGATCGTCGCCAACTCCGAAACCGTCGACCGCCGCCGCGGCGAGGGCCTGCAGGTGGTGGTGCCGATCGTCAGCGACGACGGCCGGCACACCGGCAAGGTGATGGTCGAGATCGGCCTCGATGCGGTGCGCAGCGCGCGCCGCGCGGTGTGGCTCAACGTGGCGCTGGTGCTGGCCGTGAGCCTGCTGGGCGTGGGGCTGGCGGGCTGGTGGGCGGCACGGCGCATCAGCGAGCCGATCCGCGCACTGGGCGAGGCGGTCGATCGGCTCGGCGCGGGCGAGGCCGCGAGCGTGGCCATCGAAGGCACCTCGGAGGTGCGCCACCTGCAGCACGGCTTCAACCAGGCGGCGCGCGCGCTCGCCGAGAGCCACCGGCTGCTGCAAAGCCGCATCAACGAGGCCACGGCCGAGCTGGCGCGCAAGAACCAGCTGCTCGAAGTGGCCAGCCAGGCCAAGACGCGGCTGCTGGCCGCCGCCAGCCACGACCTGCGCCAGCCGCTGCATGCGCTCACGCTGTTCTCCGACGGGCTGGCCAACGGCGAGACCGACCCGGTGAAACTGCAGCGCATCGGCCACATCCGCGAGTGCGTCGATTCACTCGACCGGCTGTTCTCGGAACTGCTCAACCTGTCGCAGCTCGACGCCGGCGTGCTGCAGCCGCAGTGGGCCGACTTTCCGCTCGACCGCCTGTTCGACGAGATCAGCCGCAACTTCCGCCCCGTGGCCGAGCAGCAGGGCCTGCGGCTGGTGGTGCGCAAGACCGAGCTGTGGGTGCGCTGCGACTACGTGATGCTCTCGCGCATCCTGAACAACCTGGTGTCGAACTCGCTGCGCCACACGGTCGAGGGCGGCGTGCTGATCGGTGCGCGCGCACGCGGCAAGGGCGTGCGCATCGACGTGGTCGACACCGGCGTGGGCATTGCCGCGCAGCACCAGGCGCGGGTGTTCGAAGAGTTCTACCAGGTCGAGCCGGCCAGCCGCAGCAACGTGCCCGGCGGCGCGCGCGGCATGGGCCTGGGGCTGGCCACGGTGCAGCGGCTGGCCGAGCTGCTGAACACGCGCGTCGAACTCAGCTCGCGCCTGCACAAGGGCACCTGCGTGCGCGTGCAGGTGCGCGCCGCGCCCGCTGCGCTGCCGGCGGCGGTGGCACCGACGCCCACGCTCGCCACAACCGTCGACGACAACAGCGACAGCCTCGCAGACCTGCGCATCCTCGTGATCGACGACGAGCGCACGATCCTCGAAGGCCTGAGCGTGGTGCTCGGCAACTGGGGCGCCACGGTGCTGGCCGCGCAGACGCGGGCCGAGGCGCTGGCGCTGGCCGACGGCTGGGACACGCCGCCCGACGTGGTGGTGAGCGACCTGCTGCTGCAGGGCGGCGACAACGGCCTCGATGTGATCGCCGCGCTCGAGCGCCACCCCAACGGCATCGGCCCCGGCACCGCGCGCCTGCTGGTGACCGGCGAGACCAAGCCCGACCGCCTGCGCGAGGTGGCCGCCGCCGGCATCGCCGTGCTCTACAAGCCGGTGTCGCCGCGCGTGCTGCGCCAGGCGATCCAGGCACAGCGCGCCGCCGCGCTGACGATGGCCGCAGGCCTCTGACAGAGGTACCTTCCCGGTAGGCGCCGGGTAGTGCGTCGGACATAGACCAAGCAGCCGCTGCGGTGTGATCTTCCTCACACGCGCAGGCCGTCGCGCATGCGGGCATAAGCCCTCCGCCTTATCGCGGGAAACAGGGCGCGTCCTTACATTGGACCATTGCCCCTCGCTGCACAAAGCAGTCCATGTCCGTCGCTGAGAACCTCCCCATTCCGCTTTTCTTCGGAAGAGTGCACCGCGCTGTCCACGCCCTGCTGGCCTGCGGCCTCGTGCTGTGCTTTGCCGCCGCGCCGCGCGTTGCATCGGCGGCCACGCTGACGGTGCTCGTCGGCGACGACCAGGCCGCGTCGGCGGAGTTCGTGCAGCAACTGCGCACTGACCAGTCGGCCGCCGGCAAATTCGAACTCGTGCGCATCGGGCCCGGCGCCACGGCTGCGGAGCCCGTCAGCACCGACACCGAGCCTGCGGCCAACACCGGCGTGCGCACGCGCAGCCTGCGCACCGCCGGCGATGCGGGCCTCACCGTCGCAGTGGGCACCGCCGCCGCGCGCGCCGCCCTCGAGCGTCCCAGTGCGGAGCCGCTGGTGCTCGCGATGCTGAGCCGGCTCGACTACGAGACCCTGAAGGCCGCCAGCCCGGCCGCCCTGCGGCGCGGCGACCGGCGCGTGGGCGTGCTGCTGCGCGACCCGGCCATGGCCGACCAGCTCGCGCTGGTGAACGCCGTGCTGCCGCAGAAGCGCCGCCTGGGCGTCATCGCGACGCCCGAATCCGAACCGCTGGTGCGCGAGCTGCAGCGCGCCGCGCAGAACGCCAACCCGCCCTGGGACCTGCAGGTCGAGATCGCGCCCGACGCCCGTTCGCTGGCCGCCGCGCTGCGCGCCCTCGTGCCGCGCAGCGATGCCCTCATGGTGCTGCCCGACCTGATCGGCGACAGCCAGGCCGCCACGCTCTCGGTGCTGCGTGCCGGCGCCAGCGCGGGCCTGCCGGTGTTCGGCGCCAGCGAGGGGCTGGTGCGCTCGGGCGGCCTGGCGGCGGCGGTCTCCACGCCCGGCCAGCTGGCCCAGCAGGCGCGCCAGCTCGGGCAGAAGATGGCCAGCGCCAGCGCCGCCGGCAACAGCGGTCCGCTGGTGGAGGCGGCCACGCCGGCCACCGTGCGCATCAACGCGACCGTGGCACGCGGGCTCGGCCTGCGTCCGCCGGAGGAACGGGAGCTCACCGAACGACTCGCAGCCCCGCGATGAGCACCACGCCGGTCCCCCCGAGCCCGCTGTCCCACCCGACGGCGGCGGGAGCGGCCACGGCGACCGAATCGTCACCGCCTCCCCCGCCACCGGCCACCACGTCGCTCGTCGTGCGCGGCAACCTGCAGCGCGACCTGTTCCGCCTGGGCGTCGTGCCCTGCGCGGCGGTGGCGCTGGCGCTCACCGGCTGGTTCACGCACAACCGGCTGCAGACGCTCGAAGCCGCCTTCGATGCCGAGGGCCAGGCGGTCGCCAGGCAGGTGGCGGCGATGTCCGACCTGAGCCTTTATGCGGGCGACCTGCCGGCGCTGCAGAACGTGGCCTCGGCGGCACTGCGCGGCGGACAGGTGACGCGCGTCGAAATCAGCAACAGCGCGGGCGTGTACGTCACGGCCGGGCCGAAGAACGAATCGCTCGCGCAGCTGCGCATGTTCAGCGCGCCCGTCACCTTGCGCGAAGCCTCGCGCGCCAGCGCCTTCGCGCCAGCCGGCTCCACCACCGCAGGCGACACGCCCATCGGGCTGGTGCAGACCTTCCGCGACACCACCGCCTACACGCACGAGCGCAGCCGCTCGCTCATCGCCGGCATCGGCATTGCGCTGGTCGCGTTGCTGGCGGCCTGGGCGTCGGTGCGCCACATGGCACGCACCGTGGCGCGGCCGCTGCGGCGCGTGTCGCGCACGGTGGCGGCGCTGGAGGCCGGGCACTTCGAGGTGCGCTGCGGCGTGGTCGAAGGCGGCACGCGCGGCACGCACGAGCTGGCCGTGCTCGCGCACGACATCGACCGCCTCGCCGAGCGCCTGCAATACAACCGCCAGGTCAGCGAAGAACGCGTGCGCAACGCCACCGCCGTCGCGCTGCAGCGCATGGCCGAGGCCGAGCAGGCCGCGCTGTCGCGCGCGCGCTTCCTGGCCGCCGCGAGCCACGACCTGCGCCAGCCGCTGCATGCCATGGGCCTCTTCATCGACGGCCTGCTGCCCAGCGCCACCGACGCGCAGCGCCCCGCCGTGCTGCGGCTGCAGGAGAGCACCGGCTTCATGGGCGTGCTGCTCGACGACCTGCTCGAAATTTCGCGGCTCGACGCGCAGGTGCTCACGCCCGCCATCACCCGCGTCTCGCTGGCCGCGCTGTTCGATCAGCTCGATGCGCAGCACGCCCCCGCCGCCAGTGCCGCGCAGGTACGGTTGCACTGGCGCGACCGCGGACTGGCGGTGCGCAGCGACGCGGCGATGGTGCAGCGCATCGTCGGCAACCTGGTGGCCAACGCGCTGCGCCACGCGCCCGAGGGCGGCACCGTGCTGGTGGCCGCGCGGCGCAGCCGGGCCGGCGTGCGCATCGAGGTGCGCGACAACGGCGTGGGCATCGCGCCCATCCACCAGGGCCGCATCTTCGAAGAGTTCTACCAGGTGGCCAACACCGAGCGCGACCGCCGCCGCGGCTTCGGTCTGGGCCTGGCGATCTGCGCGCGCATCGCCACGCTGCTCGGCACCCGCATCACCGTGCGCTCGGCATTGCAGGCCGGCAGCACCTTCGCGTTCACGCTGCCCCCTGCGCGCAAGGCCGACCTCGCGCCGCCCGAGCCCGCACCGGTCGCACTCGCGCCGCTCGCGGGCCTGCGCTGCCTCGTGGTGGACGACGACCCCGCCATCCTCGACGGCACGCACGCGCTGCTCACGCAATGGGGCTGCGAGGTCGAATGCGTCACCACCGGCGCCGAAGCGCTGGCGCGGCTGGGCACCGGCGACATCGTCTACGACGCCGTGCTGTGCGACCTGCAACTGGCCGGCGACGCCGACGGCGTGGAGGTGATCGATGCCGCCCGCCGCCTGCAGCCCGATGCGCTCGCCGTGCTGGTCTCGGGCGCCACCGGGCCCGAGGTGCTGCAGCGGCTGCGCCACGGCGGCGTGACGCTGTTGACCAAACCGGTGGCGCCAGCCAAGCTGCGCGCACTGCTCACCACGCGACGCCACGCGCCCGGCGCCTGAACCTGCATGCCCACTGCCATCGACCTGAAAGACATCCGCCCCTTCGTCGCCACGCCCTGCCACAGCGGCGCGGTCGGCACCGAGTGCGTGCGCAGCCTGCTCGGCCTCGTCAACCTCGCGTGGACCCACGGCTTCGCGATGCAGACGCGCTTTCTCGACGGCGACAGCCTCGTCACGCGCGCCCGCAACCGGCTGGCCGCCGAGTTCCTGGCCGACACGCGCTGGACGCACCTGTTCTGGATCGACGCCGACATCGGCTTCGAGCCCGAGGCCGCGCTGCGGCTGCTGGGCGCGGGGCGCGACGTGGTGGCCGGCGTGTACCCGCACAAGAGCGACGGTTGGCCCGACGGCGGCCTGCGCGCACCGCTGCCGGCCGGCGCCACGCGCGCGGACTTCGAGGCGCTGCATGCGGCGTTTCCGGTCAATGTGAATGACGCGGCCGCGCGTGTCGACGCCGACGGCTTTCTCGAAGTGCTCGATGCGCCCACCGGCTTCATGCTGATCGCGCGCCATGTGCTCGAGCAGATGGCGCAGGCGCTGCCCGAGCTGCGCTACACGCCCGACCGCATGGACGACCCGGCCGTCGCTGCGCGGCCGCACTACCGCTTCTTCGACGTGTTCGCCGAACCGGGCAACGGGCGCTACCTCAGCGAGGACTACGGCTTCTGCCGCCGCTGGCAGTCGATCGGCGGACGCGTGCACGTCGACACGCGCTCGCAGCTGTCGCACCAGGGCCTGCGCACCTACCGCGGCGACTTCGCGAGAACGCTGGGGTTGGGCGGCTGAGCCGGCTGCAGGTCGGGCGGCAAGGTGTTGCGGTCGTAGTCACGGTCGGGCGCGATGCGCATCAGCTGCAGGCGCGGTCCTTCTTCCGCAAGGTAGTCGTAGCCGATGGCCTGGAACTGTCGCGCCGGATCGAGCCGCGTGTACAGGTCGCGCCGCGCCACGCGGTCCGCGTGCCGGATGCTCTTCAGGTGGTAGAGCCGGTAGCGGCTGTAGAACATCGGGCCGTGGCGCTGCGCATCGTCGGGCAGCCACGTACCGTGCAGTTCCGAACTCAGTTCAAACGCGATCTGCTGCGGCAGCCGGAACAGCCGCGCGCGCGACTTGCGTCCCCACGGGCCGTCGATGCGCCAGGCATCGGCCGAGTTCCAGAGCTCGCAGGACACGAGCGACAGGCTCGCGAGCTGGTGGTCAGGCAGCGAATCGACAGTGGCATGCAGGTGACGCAGGAACAGCTGTTCGTAGCGCTCGTCGGCATCGCACACCAGCACCCAGCCAGCACCATGGCGACGTGCGGCTTCGAGCAGGCGGCGCTTGTTCTCGTTCTCGTGCCAGACGTGCGCGCCGTCGTCGCGCGGCGGGTTCGACAGCAGCTCCAGCAGCATCGGATCACGCCGCAGGATCTCGGCGGTGCCATCGGTCGAGCCGTCGTCGAGCGCGACGATGCCGTCCACGTGGCCGCGCAGGTGGTCGAGGCATCCGGGCAGGTAGCGCGCTTCGTTGCGCACCTGCAGCACGCAGACGATGCGCAGCCGCGACGTGAGACGCGGCGCGATCGGCGGGTTCGCGCACGACGGGCAATAGAAGGCGCTGGCTTCGTGGTGCAGCAGGCGCGCGCAAACCTCGCACTGGCGGCGCGATCCCATCGGCACCACGGGTGCGTTGGCCAGCCAGGTCGGGGCTTCGGCGGGCCATGTGCTGGTGCCGTCGTCGCGCGCAATGCGATGGAAGTCGCGGCCCCATTCGGCATTGCCCGCGCGCGCCTCATGCGGCGTACTTCTGATCCAGTCGACGTCGCGGTCGAACTGCTCGCCGCCCGTGCGTGTTTCGTCCGACAGGTGCAGCAGGTGCGCGCCCGGACAGGCCAGCAGCTGCCAGCCCGCCATCTCGAGACGCACGCGCAGGTTGTCGTCGTCGCCGCCCCACTCCTCGAACGATTCGTCGTAGCCGTGCACCGCATCGAAGGCCTCTCGCGCGCAGCACAGCGAACCGTAGAAGGTCTGCAGCAGCAGCTCGGGCGGCACCTCGCGCGCGAAGGCGGCGTCGAGCGTGTCCGTGAGTTCATCGAAGCGCGCGAAGCCGACGCGGCCCACCGCCACGCCGCGCGCATGCCCCATCGCCGCTTGCAGCAGCAGGGCCGGCGCATCGCCCACATAGGCGGACTCCGGCGAATGGACCAGCACGAAGCGCCCCGCGCTGCAGCGCACACCGGCGTTGATGGCCTTGCACGGCGGACGCCATGCGTGCGCGATGTCGTTCACGAGCACCTTCCAGCGGATCTGCGGAATGCGTTCGATCAGCGCCAGCACGCCGGCTTCCTCGCCGGGCTCGTCGAGCGCGAGCACGACCTCGATGCCCGGTCGCGCCCAATACCCGGCATTCATCGGCAGCACACGCTTGAACTCGGCCAGCTTGCGGTAGAAAGGGAGCACGACGCTGAGCCAAGGGCGGCCCGTGTCATTCTCCTGGTCGCCCGACGTCATGCTGTTCACTGCATCGCTCCTTCAGCGATGAAGCACCGGAGATGCCCATGCAAGGCTGCTACATCAACCTCGAGCGAAGCACCGATCGCCGCGCCGCGATGGACGCGCAGTTGCAGCGGCTCGGGCTGACGGGTGTCCGGCGCCTGGCCGCCATCGATGCGCAAACGCTCGCGCCCGGCAGCGCGCCGATCACGCCCGGCGAGCGCGCCTGCTTCCTCTCGCACACCGAAGCCCTCACCCGCGCGAACCCCGGCGAGGCGCTGCTGGTGCTCGAAGACGACGCGCAGCTCAGCGAGGCTTTGCCGGCCGTGCTGCGCAGCGGCGCGCTCGCGCAGCTCGACGCCGAGGGCTGCGACATCGCGTTTCTCGAATGCCAGCCCGTGACCTCGACGCAGCACCTGCTCGCGCTCTGGCACAGCCTGCAACGACGTCTGCCGCAAGGAAGCGATGCGCCGCGTCACGCGCTGACAGGCATCGACTTCCTCGACGCGCGCACGCTCTACAACTGGGGCGCGGTCGCCTACCTCGTGACACCGAAGGGCCTGCGCGTGCTGCCCGCGTTGCTGGAGGAGGCGCTCGCGAGCGGGCCGTTGCAACCGTACGACCTGACGCTGGGCAGCTTCCTGCGCGACGGCCGCCTGCAAGGCACGGTGCTCTCGCCCTTCCTCGCCACGCCGGCATGGGGCAGCCATGCCGACAGCACCCTCGGCAGTCCTGCGGAATCGGCGGCGCACGATGTGCTGGGGGGCGCGCTGCGGCGCTTGTTCTTCGCCGGTCCGCTCGACGGCCTCGATGCGCAGGTCGCACCGTGGCGGCACGCACCGCTCACCGACGACCCGCAGCTGCAGCTGCTCGCGGACCTGATGGCGCAGCTCTTCGTGCTCACGGCCCGCGATCACGCGCCGCGCTGACACGCCGGCCTTCTTAAAAGTCCGAACAGCCGTTGCGCCGCTCGGTGTTCACGCAGCTCAGCAGGTTGGGTCGCGAACGCACGCGCGACCATTCGCGCGCCAGCACGTCGGCGCCCTGCTGCGCGCGGTCGCCGTCGAGCGGGCCGGTGGCCAGGCAGATCGGCGCCTGGCCGATGTTCCTGTCGTACAGGTACGAGGTCAGCGGCTCGCGCACCACGTCCACCGACGGCAGCAACGGCAGGCCGCTCACGCGCAACTGGCCCGGCACCACGCGCACCGCGTAGCCCTCGGCCGAGGTGAAGGTGCCGTTGATCGGGTACAAGCCCGTCGGGCTGCCCGGCAGCGCTGCAGAGAACATCGAGCCGCTGAAGCCCGCGCCGGTGTCGCCGAGGATCAGGCCCGTGAGGCTGTAGATGAAGAACGGGTTGGGCGCCCCCACCGTGCGCGAGGCGTCGGCGATCACCACGGTGGCCGTCGGCTGCTGCGCGTAGATGAAGTGGTTGTCGCCCGGCGTCACGGTCACGGTGCACAGGCCCAGGTAGGCGCAGTGATAGAAGTTGGGCAGCGGGCCCGAGCCGGCCAGGCCGCCGCGCGTTTCGCCGATCCAGGTGTCGGCCCACACGCGCCACAGCGCGCCCGAGATGCCGAAGCCGCCCGGGTTCTGCAAGCGCGCCGCCGCCACGAGGTCGGTGCCGCTGGTGCTGCTGACGGGCGCGCCGAGCGTGAGGTCGCCGCTCAGCGTGCGCACGAACACGGTGTTCGCGGCCATCGAATCGGCCGAGGTCACCTGCGGCAGGTTGCCCGCCGCATCGAAGCCCGTGACCGACACCGGCCCGATCGTGACCGCGTTGGCGTCCACGTAGGCAAAGCCGCCGGCCGCGCCGCCGCCGACCGTGGCCACGTCGTTGGCCGGGTTGCGCAAATCGACGCTGCCGTTGCGCGAGCGCGCGAGCAGCGCACCCGCGGTGATCGTGCCGGCGCCCGACTGGCTCACATTGCCGGCCGACAGCAGCCCCAGCGTTGCGGCCGAGACCGGCGCATTGAGCGCAATGCCGCCGCCACCGCCTTCGTTCTGCAGGGTGAGTGCGCCCGAGGTCGAGAGCGCGCCCGCCACCGTGATGTTCGCGGCATGCGTGGTGCTGCCCGCGACGATGGTCGGCGCCGACAGCTGCGCAAACTCCGCGCCCGACACCGAGAAGCCGTTGACCGTCGGGCCGCCCAGCACGATGGGCGTGGCCGTGTCGTCCGATGTGGTCATGTTCACATCGACCCCGCCCGGGCGCAGGTCGATGGTGCCGGCCGCGACGACCGGCGCTTCGATCACGATCGAATCGCCGCTGCCGTCGTTGCTCGCGCGCAGCAGCACGTTGCCGCTGCTGCGGATGCCGGGCAGCGCGCCCGGCGCGGTCGGCGCGCCGCCGGCCTGCAGCACGACGCCGCGCCCGCCGTTCTGCGACCGGCCCGTGACCTCGATGTTGCCGCCGCCGGTGGTGACGAGCTGCGCGCCGTCTTCCAGCCGCACGCCGCTGTCTTCGGTGGCGCCCGGCGCCGAGGGGTCGTTGTTGAAGTTGTAGCCGCGCAGCGTGATGTCGCCGCTGCCGGTGGTGATGCTGCTGCCGCCGTTGATGAGCACGCCGTGCGCCGCCGCGAAGGTTGACGAGGCCTGGCGCCGCGCCACGCCCTGCACCGTGACGTCGCCACTGGTGGTGCTGATGGTGCTCGGCCCGATCTGGCCACTGGTGATGACCACGCCGCTGTCCCACGTGGTCGAGGTGCCGCGGATGTCCACGTTGCCGGTGGCGCTGGCGATGCGCGCGCCCTGCAACAGCACGTCGCCGCCTTCGATGCGCACGTTGCCGCCCGCGCCCGCGTCGCTCTGGCCGACGCGCGTGTCGACCTGCACGTCCTGCGTGAGGATCACGGTGCCGGTGGGCGCGCCGGGCTGGCCGCTGAGCAGCGACACGTTGCCGCCGTCGGTGATGACCTGCCCGCCGTTCAGCCGGATGAAGCCGCTGCCGGGCGTGCCCGTGCCCACCGCGTTCATGGTCACGCTGCCGCCCTGCGTGAGGATGTTGCCCCCGAAGTCGATGAAGCCGCTGTTGCCCGAAGGCGTGCCGTCGGGGTTGACGCCCGCGTTGAGCACCACGTTCAGGTCGTCGCCGCCGGTCGCGCGGATGGTGGTGCCCGTGGTTCGCGTCTGGATGCCGCTGGCGGCGTCCAACTGGAGCGTGAGCGGCCCCTTCGAGCCGGTGTAGTTGATGTCTACATCGGGTTCGAGCGTGATGACACCGCTGCCGCCCGTGCCGGTCCCGGTGGAGATCCGCACGCTGGTGCCGCCGTTGAGCGCGGTGTTGATGTCGCCGTCCTCGATGGTGGAGTTGGCGAGCGCGTCGTATGGGTTGGTGGGCAGCGTGCCGCCGGTCGTGCCGTGGCTGATGGTGAGGTCGAAGGGGTCGATGAACCACTGGCCCGCCGTACCCACAGTCGCTGAGGCATCGACGCGTGCTCCGCGCAGGTCGAAGCGCCCGGCCGAGGTCTCGATGCGTCCACCGTTGCCACCGGCCGTGCCGCCGCGTGCCGACAGCTGGCCGTAGGCGCGCAGCGTCTCGGTCGCCACCACCTTCACGCTGCCGCCGTTGCCCGTGCCCGCACCGGCGTTGGCTTCGAGGCTGGTGTTCTTTCCGATGGCGATGGCGTTGCTGGCCGCGATGTCGATGCTGCCGCCGCCGGTCGCGCCGCTGGCATCGAGGCGCGCCACCGCGGGCGAGCCGTCGAAATTCGTGGCGCCGTCGATGAGCACGTTGCGTCCTTGCACCGAGATGCTGCCGCCCTTGCCGCTGTCGCTGGCCACCGAGGCCAGCGTGCCGACGTTGGTGCCCACGCCGGAGAAGGAGGTGACCAGGCGCATCGAGATGTCGGTGCCCTGGGCGTCGATGGCGATGGTGCCGCCGCTGGTGCGCAGCGCCATGGGCCGGTCGGCGTCGGTGGTGACGGCCACGCCGTAGGTGGGCGTGGTCGAGGGCGTGATGATGATGTCGGGGCTGCCGAGCGTGGCGCTGAAGCCTTCGCTGCCCGCACGGCCGATCACGTCGATGCGCCCGCCCGCGCCGGCCGAGACCTCACCCCGGATGGCGACGCCGTTGCCGCCGCCGGCCGACATGTTCCCCGCCGCAAAGCCCGTGTCGGTGCGCAGGCCGTCGAGGTTGGCGCCCTGGCCTTCGATGCGCACGTTGCGCTCGCTGGCCACGGTGGCGTCGTCGATGACGACCGCCGTGCTGGCGCCCACGGCAGCCCCGCCGATGTTGGAGGTCCAGGTCGGGCCCTGGCCCTTGATGCCGATGTCGCCCACGGACTTCAGCACCGCGCCGCTGCCGATGGCCACGCCGCTGCGCCCGTAGCCCGCGAGGCCGTCGAGCTGCAGGCCGCCGGCGCCGGCTTCGACCGTGCCGCCCGTGATCGACACGCCGTTGCTGCCGCGGAAGATGAAGTCGCTGTTGTTCTGGTCGTCGATCCAGGTGCGGCCCTGGCCGCGCATCGTCACGCGGCCGTCCCCGCCGGTCGTGACCTTGCTGCCCGTCAGCGTCACGCCGTCGCGCCACACGTAGGCGCCGGTGTCACCGCCGAGCGGGACGATGCCGCCGATGGCGCGGCCGTTCTGCGCGTCGCCCTGCCCGAAGAAGCGCACGTCGCCGCCGTTGGCTGCGATGGTGGCGCCGGTCAGCACGATGGCGCCGGCGTAGTCGCTCTCGGCGGAAGGGTTGCCGCTGGCGTTGTTGATGTTCTTCGCGTTGGTGGCGATGAGGCCGGTGGAATCGGCGTTGAAGTCGACATGCAGCGCGCCTTGTTGCGATGTGATGGCCGAGCCCTCGTTCATCACGATGCCGCCGGCCGAATCGACGCGCAACCGCGCTGTGCCGCCTTCGCTCTTGATGACCTGCACACCGGGCGCAAAGGTCACGCCCGCGCCAAGGCCGGTGCGCCCGCTCGCCAGCGTCACGTCGGTGCCGCGGCCCAGCGTGTCGCCGACGCTGCCGGCGCTCACAGAGCCGCCGGTGAAGGCCGGCAATTTGCTGTCGTACACCGGCACGTTGCCGGCCTCGACGATGCCAAGGTCCGACTGCTTCGCGCTCACCGTCCAGCTGCCGTTGGCGCCGCCTTGCGCGCCGCCGCCCGCGTCGACGCGCACGGTCTGCACGCGCACCGCATCGGCCTCGTTCGAAATCGCACCGCCCTTGCCAGCACCCGCGCCACGTGCGGTCATCTCGCCGTAGGCCTGCAGCCGCGACTCACGCTCGGGCGCCGCGTCGGCCTCGCCCACCAGGGCCTGGCCCTTGGCGCTGGCCGTGGTGATGGTGCCGCCCGCGCCCTCGGTGGTGGCGTCGGCGCGCAGCACCGAGGTGGACGACAGCGCCACGTCGTAGCCATGCACCGACACGTTGCCGCCGCCGGCCTGGCCGCTGGCATCGATCACCGCGCGCTGGTCGCCGCCGCCCGTACCTTCGATGCGCACCTGCCCGGCCGCGATGCGGATGTTCCCGCCGCGCTGGCCCGCGCCCGCGCCGGTGGCATCGAGCAGGCCGCCGTTCATCTCGATGCGGTTGTCGCGGCCCGCGCCGAGCACGATCTCGCCGTTGACGTTCTCCAGCGTGCGCGCGCGCACCGTGCCCGACTGGTTCACCACCAGCTCGCCCGCCGTGTTGGAGCTGCCGACGAGCATCACGCGCCCGCCATCGGCCTGCAAGGTGGCGCCCGCGGCGTTCACCACCTTGGCACTGGTGGCCATGGCGTCGGCCGCGACCACGAGGTTGGTGAGGCCGTCGTTGCCCAGGTCGAAACTGATCTTGCGGCCCGAGGCCAGTGCGACGGTGCTGCGGTTGGCGGTGATGCTGCCGGTGTTGGTCACCTCGGCGCCCATCAGCACCACGGGGCCGCCGACGGCGGTGAGCACACCGGCGTTGCTTACGGCTTTGGTGTTGCCGTCGGGCCGTTCGAAAGTGAGCTGGGTGCTGCCTTCGAGGAAGGCGTTGTCGAGGGTGCTCAGGGCCAGCGTGGAAGCCACGAGGCCGCCCACGTTGACCTGTGCGCCCTGACTGAACACCACGCCGTTCGGGTTGACGAGGAACACGCGCCCGTTGGCCGTGAGCTGGCCGGCGATGGTCGAGAGCTCGTTGCCCATCACGCGGTTGAGCAGGATGCTGGACGCGCCCATCGACTGGTTGATGTTGACCGCGTCCTTGGCGCCGATGGAGAAGGCGTTCCAGTTGATGATCGCGCGCAGCGACGCCTGCGAGATCGCCAGCGCCTGTCCGCCCAGCGGCGATGCGGTGGTCGAACCCGCCACGCCCACGCTGCCCTGCGTGGTGTAGCCGCCCGGTCCGAAGCTCGGCAGGATGGTCTGGGCCAGCGCCGGCGCCAGGCCCATGCAGGCGATAGCAAGCGCCAGCGGGCGCAGCGTCGGCCGGGGTTGGAAGTTGCGTGGCTTCATGGTCAGAACGCCTTTTGCAGCTGCACGTACAGCCGCGGATTGCGCCCGCCGCCGTCGGTCTGCGCGGGCGGTGTGCCGGCGCGCCAGGCGAGCGTGGCGTTGATCGAGAAGTTGCCCGGGCGCGACCAGCTCAGTCCGATGCCGTAGCCGCGCAGGCTGTGGGAGTTCTCGCCGTCGAAGGGCGAGGGATGGCGCGCGATCTTTCCGCGTGCCGCGTCGTAGAACAGGTAAGGCGTGATCTCGTCGGTGGCGGCCCAGCGGTATTCGAAGGTGCCGATCAGGCCCTCGTCCACCAGCAGTTCGCCCGAGGGGTAGGCGCGCACCGCGCGCGCGCCGCCGAGCGCGAGCTTTTCGGAGGCGTCGAGGTTCTTGCTGGCCCACTGGCCGCCGACCGAGAAGTACAGCGAGTGGCGCGGCACGATGGACTGCAGGCGCGACACCTGGAAGCTCAGCTTGGTGAAGCCGCCTTCGGTGTGGCGCCCGCCGAACTGCTGGTCGGACTGGAAACTTTGCGGATCGCGGATCGACAGGTCGCCGTGGTACAGCGTGCCCGAGCTGGCCCAGTAGCCGCCGCCCAGCACCTCGTCGCGCCGCTCCCAGGCCCAGCCGATGCCGAAGCCCTGCACGCGTTTCTTTGCCGTGAAGTCGACGCCGCGCAGCTCGTCGGTGAGGTCTTTCACGTCGGCCGTGAGGCGCAGGAACAGGTTCTGCTGGCGCTGGCGGATCAGCGGGTAGTTGAGCGACACGTCGAGCACATCGGCGCGGCCGCGCGCGTCGAGGTCGACGAACTGGCCGCCCAGGTCGTAGCTCACGCGCGAGATGCCGATGCCGCCGCGCAGGCCGCTGGTGCCCAGCGGCGCCTCGTACGACACGCGGCCGTACTGCAGCGCATTGCTGTTGGACAGCAGCACGCGTGCGTCGAGGTTGTCGCCGATGCCGAAGGGGCTGAGCCAGCGCGCCGTGCCGCCCACGCGGTAGCGCCCCGCCTCCTTGGTGCCGTGGTTGTCGGCCTCGGCCGAGAAGGCCCAGCGCGAGCCGGCCTCGACCTCGACCGACAGGTCGGTGGTGCCGGCCTGCGCGCCTTCCTGCAGGCTCGACGACACCTTGAGGCCGGGCTGGTCCGACAGCAGCAGCATCGCGCGCTCGTAGGCCGGTGCGTTCACGGCCTCGCCCGGCTGCAGCGCCGCCAGGAAGCCGCGCACGCGCGCCTCGCTGATCGGCGCCTCGGGCGCGACCAGCACCTCGACCTTGCCGAGCCGGCCTTCGATGATGCTGATCTCGACGACGCCGTCGCGCACGGTCTGCACCGGCACCACGGCCTGCGCGAGAAAGTAGCCGCGCTCCTTGTAGCGCGTGGTGATCGCCTGCGCGAGCCCTTCGAGGTCGCCGAGCGTGACGTCGCGGCCGATGTACGGCGCGGTGATCGTTTGCAGCTCGTCGTTGCTCAGCGCCTTCACGCCGTTCAGGCGCAGGTCGGTGAGCTTGAAGCTGCCCGCGCCCGCGGCAGACCGGGGCGGTGCGGGCAGGGTTTGCGGGGCGACGGCGCCGGGGGCCTGTGCGACGGGGCGGTCGCAGCTGCCGCAGGGGTCCTTGGTGGGAAGCAGCGTGGTGGCTTCCTGCGCATGGGCGCGGGGCATGGCGATCCACAGCGTGGCACCGACGAGGGCAGTTGCTGCGATGGCGATCGGCGTCGGCCGGGGACGAAGGCGGATCGCAGGGGCCATGGCAGTGCTTCTTTGCAAGAGGGAGCGTGGCGAAGACATGGTCAGCTCCCGACAGTAAGACGCCAGTTGCCGATCAGGTTGAACGGCGCCCAGAAGAAGGGGTGGGACATCTTGGGGTCCTTCAGCACGGCCAGTTGTCCGGCCTGCATGGCCTTCTGGATGTCGCGACCCTTGGCGAGCTCGCCGTAGAGCGTGCCCATGAGCACGGCGGTGGCGTCGTCCGACACGGGCCACAGCGAGGCGATGAGGCTGGAGCTGCCGGCCGAGAGGAACGAACGCGTGAAGCCCAGCACCTCGTCGCCCTGCGCGATGCGCCCCAGGCCCGACTCGCAGGCCGACAGCGTGACCAGCGCCGTGCCTTCCATCGGCATCGCGAGGATCTCGTGCGCTTCGAGAAAGTTCTGCTTGCCGCCTTCGTTGGCCAGCAGGATGCGCGAGTACAGCGGATCGACCTCGTCGGCCTCGGCATGCGCCGCCACGTGCATCAGCGGCGAGCGCGAGGCCACGTCGCGGAACTGCGTCTTGGTGGCGGCGGCGCCCATGTACACCGTGTTGCGCGGGAAGAGTTGTGCGAGCTGCTTCACCTCGGTCTCGGCGCCGGGCAGGTCGTACTTGTCCTCGATGCGCGGATTGCCGAAGGCCACCAGCGACGCGTTCACGCGCGGCGTGCGCTGCGCCAGCTGCACCGCGATGCTGATCGACGGCGCCACCGACACCGGGTGCGTCTCGATGAGGTAGCGGCCGTCCAGGCGCAGCGCCTGGAACGGCAGGTAGTGCAGCGGCCCGTGCGGCACCACCACCACGCGCTGCCCCGGCACCAGGCCCAGCGGCCCGAGCAGCGCGGCGCCCAGCTTGTCGGCGTTGGCGATGGCGGCGCGGCGGCCACGCACGATCGAGTTGCGGAAGGTCTCGACGAGCTCGGTGAGCTCCTCGCGCTTCACCCCGATGCGCTTCTCGGTGATGCTGTCCGGGCCCACGACCCAGACCATCAGGCGGTCGGGCAGCGCGTGGAACTGCACCACGCGCTCGTCGGCTGCCAGCGTGCGCTGCAACGCGGCCACGCCGACCATGCCGGCCGACGACTCGCTGAGCTTCGCGCGGCCACGCACCGCATCGAGCAGCGCGCGCGAGCGGCTGTGCTCGCTGACCTCGAAGGCCCGCGTCGGATCGCCCGCTTCGCTGTACACCGCCACGCCGCGTTCGAACACCGACTGCAGGTCGGAGAACAGGCCCATCTTCACTTCTTCGCTGCGAAAGCGCGCGCGCACCTGGTCGACGTCGGCCAGCGCGCGGCCCGCGGCGTCGGCCGCGGCCTGCTTCTGGCCCAGCGCGAGTTCGCTGCGCGCCACGCCGTCCCAGGCCCAGAGCCGGTAGTAGGCGGTGTCGGTGCCGACCTGGCGCGTGGTGAGCGCGCGGTACTTGTCGCGTGCCTCGGCCGGCTTGTTCTCGGCCAGCAGCAGGCGGGCGCGCGTGCGTTCGAGCTGCGCGGCCAGCGGCGCTTCGCGCGGCTCGGCCATGCCGCCGAGCACCTGGCGTGCGCGCGCCGCGTCACCCGATTCGATGAGCGCGTTGACGAGCGACGCCTGCACCAGCGGCGCATAGCGCGGCGAGCTGTTGGCCAAGGCCTCGTCGTAGCTCAGCACCGCGCCGGCAAAGTCGCCGCGCCGCGTGCGCACGTCGCCGATCACTTTCTGTACCGGGCCGACCACCAGCTTCGGGTCGCGCGCGGTGTGGCGCAGCGCTTCGCGCGCGAACTCCTCGGCCTTCTCGAGCTGGCCCGAGTAGCTGTAGACGATCGCCAGGTCGCGGTTGGCCACCGCGCGCAGGTTCGGGTCGCTGGTGGCGTTGGCCAGATGCAGCGCCTTGCTCGCGGCGCGCACGCTCTGGCGGAACTCGCCCGCCTCGGCCAATGCGACCGCCTGGCTGCAGTACTGATAGCCCGAGAGCTTGACCGCGTCCTGCCCGTAGAGCACCGCGCCTTCGCTGGTCAGCGCCAGCAGCGTGTCGGTGTCCGCAAGACGCGCCTGCGCCATCCGGTCGGCCGCCGCCTCGGCATTCGGGCCGCCCGCTGAAGCAGCAGGAGCCGCAGGTGGTGCTGGCGCGGGTCGTTGCGCCAGGGCTGAAGGACCGCCGGGGCCCAGTAGCAAGACACCCACCAGGCCGACCGCACCGGCAAGACCGGCACGGCGACGCGCCGGATGCGTACATCCCCATCTCGAAAACCACGCCATTGAACCCCCTCGACCCATGCACTCGCTGCCGCGAACGCTCGACGCCGCGGGAGTGCGCGCCGTTCAGGCCTCGAGGGAAAGTCTAGGAGCGGGTGTTCACCTCGCCTATTCGCAAGACGGTCTAGCGCGAATGGCGTAGAGCCTGTTCACGCTAGGCCGGCACGCTGTCGATGTTCAGCCGGTCCCAATGCCGGTGCTTCGCGATCGCCGCAATGAAATCCTGCGCGATCTGGGTCGCCGCCGTGGCGTCGCCCAGGTTGGTGACAGGCGTTTCGGCCACCACCACGCCGGCCGGTGCCTCGCCCTCGGGCGTGACGCCGAGCGATGCCAGCAACTGCACGCCCTCGCCCACCACACAGATCGCCTTGCAGTGCTTGTACGCCTCGAGCACAAAGTGCACGGCATCGCCCTGCGCCGCAAGCGCAGCCGCACCTTCAGCACCCGCCGGCACGAGCACGGCGTCGAACATCACCGAGGCGGTGTTCGTGAAGGTCATGTCGATGTCGATCTGGCGTTTGGACGCACTGGCCACGGTGCCGAGCTTGGGGCCCACCACCTTGCACTGCGCGCCCGCCTGTTCGAGCGCATCGCGGATCGGCTTGAGTGAGGCCGAGTCGACGCCGTCCGCCACGAGGATCGCGACCTTGCGCGTGCGCACGACGCCGTCGGCGCTGCCGTCGCTCATGCGCAGCGCGGGCGATTCGTCGATGGGCAGTTCGATGCGGTGCTCGCGAAAGCCCGCGTACCCCGCCGCGGCCTTCGCATCGGGCTCGCCGATGCCCAGCGGCTCGGCCACGCGGCGTGCGAGTTTTTCGTCGACGTGCGCAAGGTTGTCGACCATGCGCTGGCGGATGGCGGGCACTTCGAGCTTCGAGAGTTCGAAGCGGAAGGCCGCAACGATGTGTTCCTTCTCGGCCGTGCTCTGGCTGTTGAAGAACAGGCGCGCCTGCGTGAAGTGGTCGTCGAACGACGGGCTGCGGCGCCGCACCTTGGGCGACTCGATCTCTTCGGGGAACGACTGGAAGCCGTGGCTGCCGCCGTCGACGCGGAACTCGGTGCCGCTGCCCAGGGTGTTGGGTTCGTAGGCGACCTGGCCGCGCGCGATGGTCTGGCGGTGCATGCCGTCGCGCTGCATGTTGTGGAACGGGCACACGGCCTTGTTGATCGGCAGCTCGTGGAAGTTGGCACCGCCCAGCCGCGAGATCTGCGTGTCGGTGTAGCTGAACAGGCGGCCCTGCAGCAGCGGGTCGTTGCTGAAGTCGATGCCGGGCACGACGTGGCCCGGATGAAACGCCACCTGCTCGGTCTCGGCGAAGAAGTTGTCGGGGTTGCGGTTGAGCACCAGCTTTCCGATGCGCTGCACGGGCACCATCTCTTCGGGGATGAGCTTGGTGGGGTCGAGCAGGTCGAAGCCCAGCGACTCGGCCTTGTCGGGCGCGATGAGCTGCACACCGAGTTCCCATTCGGGAAAGTGGCCCTGCTCGATGGCCTCCCAGAGGTCGCGGCGGTGAAAGTCGGGGTCCTTGCCGGCGATCTTCTGTGCCTCGTCCCACACGAGGCCGTGCACGCCGAGCTTGGGCTTCCAGTGGAACTTCACGAAGTGGCTCTCGCCGCGCGCGTTCACGAAGCGGAAGGTGTGGACGCCGAAGCCTTCCATCATGCGAAGGCTGCGCGGAAGGGCGCGGTCGCTCATGGCCCACATCAGCATGTGGGTGCTCTCGGGCATGAGCGAGGCGAAGTCCCAGAAGGTGTCGTGCGCGCTCGCGGCCTGCGGCATCTCGTGGTGCGGCTCGGGCTTCACGGCGTGGATGAGGTCGGGGAACTTCATCGCGTCCTGGATGAAGAACACCGGGATGTTGTTGCCCACGAGGTCGTAGTTGCCCTCGCGCGTGTAGAACTTGACGGCAAAGCCGCGCACGTCGCGCACGGTGTCGGCCGAGCCGCGCGAGCCGGCCACGGTGGAGAAGCGCACGAACACGGGCGTTTTGGCATCGGGGTCTTGCAGGAAGTCGGCGCAGGTGTACTGCGACATCGACTGGTAGACCTGAAAGTAGCCGTGCGCCGCCGAGCCGCGCGCATGCACGGCGCGCTCGGGAATGCGCTCGTGGTCGAAGTGCGTGATCTTCTCGCGCAGGATGAAGTCTTCGAGCAGCGTCGGCCCGCGCACACCCGCCTTGAGCGAGTTGTGGTTGTCGGGAATCTGCAGGCCCTGGTTGGTCGTCAGGTGCGTGGGATGCTCGGTGGTGAAACCGTCGAGCTGCAGCTGCTTGGCGTTGGCGCCGTCTCCGGCCTTGGCGGTGCTGGCGCGGCGGCCGGCGGCGGCCTTGTTCTGGGGGGACATCGGGGTTCTGGGCATCGATGCGGGCCGGCTCAGCCGACCTCGTTGCTGTTGCCGCTGCCGATGAAGATGTCGAGCACGTTCACCACGGCGATCAGGCCGATGCAGGCGGTCACGGCGGCCACCGCCCAGATCAGGATGTCGTCGTCCCAGGTGCCCATGAGCGAATCGAACAGTGCTGAGATTTCCATGGTGTCTTCCCTCCGAGAAAAGCGGGGCCGCATGCCGGCGAATCCGCAAAAGGGAAGCTTAGGGGCGGCCCGGCGCGCGGGCCGTAGTGGGCGCCCCTCCCCGTCTGTGGGAGAAGGTGGGCGTCCCCGGTAGGAGGGCGCCGACAGCGCCGAGGCTTCAGAGGCCCGGGTCGAGCACGCGCTCGCTGGGCCTCGCGAAGTAGAACCACTCGGCGCCCGGCAGCGCCATGGCGTTCGGGAACACGATGAAGCCGTCTTCGGGCGCGCTGACCAGCGTGCCGTCGTGCCGCATGCCGACGGGTTCGCCACGCTGCACGGCATCGAAGGTGGCCCAGTCGCGCACGAAGCTGTCGTCTTCGTGCAGGCGGTCGGTCACGCTCGCCAGGCGCAGCAGTTGGGGCGGTTGCGCAGGCGCGCCCGACAGGCCCGGCGGCAGCGCCGCCATGCCCAGCAGCGCGAGCGTGCGGCGAATGGCGCGCCACGCCACCTCGGGCGCCTGCGGGTCCTGGTGCTGGCCGCATTCGAGCGTGACGCCGTAGCCGCCGCAGCTGCGGATGTATTCGTTGGTGCCGCGGCCGAAGTCGATGGCGGCCTCGTCGACCGCCGCGCCGCGCTGCGCGAGGCCGGCGGCGTAGATGTCGAGCCAGCCCTCGACGACGATGGGCGTGCCGATGTGCAGCGCGAGCCGGCCTTCTTCCTGCGCGCGCGCAAAGGGTTCGAGGGGGCCGCTGTTGTCGCGAGGACCGATCATGGCGAAGGCCTCGCCCTCGCTCTGGAAGGAATGCAGGTCGAGCAGCACGTCGTGGCGCGCGATGACGGGCGCCAGCCGGTTGGTGATGCGGGCTTCGTAGTCGGCGGGCGTGTCGCTCGGGCGGAACAGGCGGTTGAGGTTGCGCTGCCCCTCGCGCTGCAGGCGGCGGCGCGCGAGCGGGTTGGCCACGGGCACGAGGGTGAGTTCGCCGCACAGCAATTGCAGCGCGCCGCTGTCGAATTCGGCCAGCACACGCGCGATGCCCTCGGTGCCGCAGGTCTCGTCGCCATGCACGCCGCCGATCACGAGCAAGCGCGGGCCTGGGCCCGGGTTCAGCGACGCGAACGTGTGCAGGCGCAGGCTGTCGGTGGCGGTCGCGGCGTCGTCGAAAAGGGCGTTGGACATGCGGGCGATTATGCGGAGGCGACTCCCGCCGCGCAAAAGACAAAACCCCGGGATGGAGCGAGCGCGCAGCGCGAACCTACAGCCGCGCCCTGGCCTGTCCTACCGCCCTCTCGCGGGGCACCGCGCAAGCTGGCGCCAGACCCGAACTTTGAAGGAGCACACGATGGCCCAGCCGCCGCGCAAGGACAAGAAGGACACCACCCGCGTCGAAAAGGACGGCGAGCCGGCGCCGCGCCTGCCGCACGAGCGCGACCAGTCGTCGGACAGCCAGGTGATGCAGGACGGCCAGCCGCCCGAAAAGGGCCGGCGCGGCTACGAGGACGTGGAACGCGGCGTGGTCGACACCGACCGCGGGCTGACGCCCGAGCGCACCGCCGACGGCAAGGTCAGACCTTGACCGTCGCCAGCTGCTGGCGCATGTCGCGGATCACCGCGCCGTAGTCCTTGGCGTTGAAGATCGCGCTGCCCGCCACGAAGGTGTCGGCGCCGGCCGAGGCCACGCGCGCGATGTTGTCGGCCTTGATGCCGCCGTCCACTTCGAGGCGGATGTCGCGCCCGCTCTGCGCGATGCGCTTGCGCGCCTGCTCGATCTTGCGCAGCGCCGAGTCGATGAAGCTCTGGCCGCCGAAGCCGGGGTTCACGCTCATGATGAGGATGAGGTCGATGTCGTCGATGGCCCAGTCGAGCGCTTCCAGGCCCAGCCCCGGGTTGAACACCAGCCCGGGCTTGCAGCCCGCGGCCCGGATGGCCTGGATGCTGCGGTGCGTGTGGGGCGATGCGTCGGGGTGGAAGCTGATGTAGTCAGCGCCCGCTTGCGCAAAAGACGCGGCCAGCGCGTCGACGGGCTGCACCATGAGGTGCACGTCGATCGGCACGGGCGTGCCGTCGGCGGTCTTGGCGTAGGGCTTGAGGGCCTGGCAGATCATGGGGCCGAAGGTCAGATTCGGCACGTAATGGTTGTCCATCACGTCGAAGTGGATCCAGTCGGCGCCGGCCGCGATCACGTCGGTCAGTTCCTGGCCGAGGTGCGCGAAGTCGGCGGAAAGAATGGAGGGCGCAATGCGGAACGGGGTGCTGCTCATAACCCCGGATTCTCGCAGCCGATGGAAATCCGAGGAAAGGCCTCCGTTACCATGCGCCCCATGTCACACAGCCCCTTCAGCGTACAGGTCGAACCGCGTTACCTGGCCGACCAGTCCTCGCCCAAGGACAACGTCTACACCTTCTCCTACACGATCACCATCACCAATGTGGGCACGGTGGGCGCGCAATTGATCGCGCGCCACTGGCTCATCAACGACGCCTCGGGCCATCCGCAGGAGGTCAAGGGCCTCGGCGTGATCGGCCAGCAGCCGCTGCTGGCGCCCGGCGAGTCGTTCCGCTACACCAGCGGCTGCCGCCTGCAGGCCGCCAGCGGCACGATGCACGGCAGCTTCTTCGTGGTGACCGAGGAAGGCGAGCGCTTCGACGTGCCCGTGCCCATGTTCGTGCTCGAAGCCGACATTGGCGGTGCCCCGGTCTCCCGCGTGCTGCACTGAGCGCACGGCCCTTCCCTTTTCTACGCTCCCCCATGGCTGCCGCATCGCGCGACTTGCAGGGGCTGCTTGCCGGCCTCGACCCCACGGCCGATGTGGCGCAGCGCCACATCTGGCTCATCAACCTCTTCGACTGGCTGCGCGGCGACCGTGCCTCGCCGCAGGCGGCCATCGGCCGTGTGCAACTGCTGCTCGACGCCGTCGAGGCACGCCCCGAGCTGTGCGAACGGCTGCGCGCCTGGTGGCGCGCGTTCACGCAGGCGGTCGACCTCACGGCGCTGCTGGCCGACTATGGCTTTGCGCCGCGCACCGCCTTCCTGAGCGAGTTCGGCGAGCGCATGCGCCGCAAGATATTGCCGGGCACGCCCGAGACCACCGACGCCTCGGACCTGTTCCGGCTGGTGCTGCCGGGCGTGTTCGACGCCGGCTGGATCGCGCTGCTCGACGACACCCAGCTCGCGCGCATCGGCGCGCTGCTGGCCGACGCCGCGCCCGCGCACGACGGCTCGCCGCGCTGGCGTCACACGGTGATGGACGCCGTCACCTACTGCTGCAGCCAGGTGGTGGCGACGGGGTTTTCGCCCGAGCTGCGGCTGCGCATCAGCCCCGAAGCGGGCGAGGCGCGCCCTTTTCATGCGCTCATGTCCGACCTCGACGCACTGCGCGAGCAGATGTTTGTGCAGCCGCGCAATGAAGACGCCCTGCAGGCGGCCTTCGTAGCGTTTCGCGACCGGCTCGACGCCTGCCGCTCCAGCGCCTCGTCGGTCTACACGCACCTGGAGGACAACGGCATCTCGGTCGGCCTGGTGTTCCGGCTGCGCCAACTGCGCGAGCGCGTGCTGCGCATCCGCGAGCTGCTCGACTGCCTGATATCGCCCGTGCCCGGGCCGAGCATGGCGCGGCTGGTCGGCAAGCTGGTGCTGGCGGGCGGGGAGCGCAACAGCATCCGCGCGCTGATCGCCTCCAACTCGTCGATGCTCGCGGCCAAGGTGACCGAGCGCAGCGCCGAGACCGGCGAGCACTACATCACCCGCGACCGCCGCAGCTACCTGCAGATGATCAAGCAGGCCGCTGGCGGCGGCGCCTTCACGGCGCTGACGGTGCTGGCCAAGTTCGGCATCTACGCGCTGGCACTGTCGGCCTTCTGGAGCGGGCTGGCCTCGGGCCTCATGTATGCGGCCAGCTTCGTCGCGATCCAGCTGCTGCACCTCACGCTGGCCACCAAGCAGCCGGCCATGACCGCGCCCGCCATGGCGGCGCGGCTGCGCGACATCAAGTCGGACGGGGCCGTGGACCAGTTCGTCGACGAAGTGGCCAACCTCGTGCGCTCGCAGGTGGCGGCCGTGCTGGGCAACGTGCTGCTGGTGGTGCCGGCGGTGGGCCTGCTGGTGTGGGGCTGCCAGGCCGCGCTGGGCCGGCCGCTGCTCGACGCGGCCCATGCCGCGGCCACGCTGCACGGGCTGTCGCTGCTGGGACCGACCGTGCTTTTTGCGGCATTCACCGGCATCCTGCTGTTTTCGTCCAGCATCATCGCCGGATGGACAGAAAACGCCTTTGTCCTGCATCGCCTGGACTCCGCCATGCGTTACAACCCTCGCATCGGCGCCTTTCTCGGTGCCGCCCGGGCCCGTCGCTGGGCCGCCTTCATGCGCACACACATCTCAGGCTTCGCCTCCAACATCTCGCTGGGACTCATGCTCGGACTGCTGCCTGCGTTCGCGAGCTTCTTCGGGCTCGGGCTGGATGTGCGCCATGTCACGCTGTCGGCCGGCCAGATTGCGGCCGCGGCAGCATCCATCGGGTTGCCGGCACTGCACCAGCCGGCCCTGTGGTGGGCGGTTGCGGCGATCCCGGTGATCGGCGCGCTCAATGTGAGCGTGAGTTTTTATTTCGCTTTCCGGCTGGCGCTGCGCGCGCACAGCGTGAGCCTCGGTGACCGCGCCCGCATCCGCAGCGCGATCTGGGCCCGCTGGCGCAGCCGGCCGGTGAGCTTCTTCCTGCCTACATGAACCTGACCGAATTCATCGCCGAACTCCAGGGCTTCTGGGCCGAATGGGCGCGCCCCTCGGCCGGCCTGCCCACCGTGCTCTGGGCCCTTCTGGTGGCCGTCGCCGCCGCCTCCGGTCACCTGGTGCAGCGCTACCTGGGAATGCCGAAGGTCATCGGCTATTCGGTGGTGGGCGCGGTGGTGGGTTTTGCGGGCTTCGAGGGCGCGATCTGGCCGCTGCGCGGCATCAGCCTGTTCCTGCTGGAGCTGGGTGCGGCCGTGGTGCTGTTCGAGGCAGGCGGGCGGTTGCCGCTGCGCTGGTTCCGCCACAACCCGATGGTGCTGGTGCAGAGCCTGCTCGAAGCGACGCTGACCTACTTCGGCGTGTACTGGATCTTGATTCTTCTGGGCCTGCCCGACCCGGTGGCCAACCCCATCGCGCTGATGGCGATCGTCGCCTCACCGGCCGTGCTCAGCCGCGTGATCATGGACACCCGCGCCGCCGGCCCGGTGACCGAGCGCGCCATGACGCTGGCCACGCTCAACACTTTCTACGCGCTCACGCTGGGCTATGCGCAGGCCGGCCTGATCGAGCGCGCGCCGCAGTCGCTGATGCTCAAGCTCTACCCGGTGGCGGTGGTGCTCGGCATGTCGTTCGTGGTCGGCGCGATCATGGCGCTGGCGCTGCGCTCGGCGCTGCGCGTGATGAGCCCGAACAGCGAGAACACGTCGATCCTGCTGCTGGCGATCATCGCGGCGGGCGCGGCGCTCACGGCCCACATCGGCGGCTCTGCGCCGCTGGCGGCGCTCATCGGTGGCGTGCTGCTCAAGACGCTCAACCCCAAGCCCTGGGCCTGGCAACGCCAGCTCGGCACCGCCTCCTCGCTGCTCACCATGCTGATGTTCGTGCTGGTGTCGATGGTCGCGGCCCAGGCCGACTGGACCCTGCCCGTGGCCAGCGTCGTGCTGGCCGTGATCGGCGTGCGCCTGGTCACCAAGATCTCGGGCGTGGCCATTGCCAACCCGGGCAGCGGCGCCAGCTGGAAGCAGGCCTTCTGGGTCGGCTGCGCGATGACGCCGCTGTCGTCGATCGCCCTGCTGATCGCCTCCAATTTCGCATCGGCCTCGCCGCTCCTGGGCACCATGATCACGCAGGTCGCCCTGCCCTCGATTCTGCTGATGGAAGTGCTGGGCGCCGTGCTCGCCACCGTGGCGATCCACGCCGTGGGCGAGAGTTCGGTCCCCTGGACGCCGCAGGCCTTCAGCACCACGGAAGACACGCAGCGATGAGCAGCAACAGCAACTCCACCCTTCCCCCGATCGATCCGGACAGCGACGACGTGCGCTCCGCGCCGCTGCCCGCCGATCCGGCGAGCCGCGCCGTCAAGCTCGAGCCCTTCAACAAGTCGGAAGCGCTGTCGCTCGGCGTGGAGCTCGAGCTGCAGCTCGTCAACACGCACGACTACGACCTCGCGCCGTATGCCGAAGACATGCTGCGCCTGATGGCGCAGACGCCGCTGCCCGGCAGCGTGGTGCCCGAGATGACGTCGAGCATGATCGAGATCTCGACCGACATCTGCCATTCGGCGCAGGACGTGATCACGCAGCTGTCGCCGATCCGCGAGGCGCTCATCAAGAACGCCGACAAGCTCAACATCGCGGTGGTCGGCGGCGGCACGCATGCGTTCCAGCAGTGGCACGAGCGGCGCATCTACGACAAGCCGCGCTTTCGCGAGCTGTCGGAGCTGTACGGTTACCTGAGCAAGCAGTTCACCATCTTCGGCCAGCACGTGCACATCGGCTGCCCCGACGCCGACTCGGCCTTGCTGATGCTGCACCGCATGTCGCGCTACATCCCGCACTTCATTGCGCTGTCGGCCTCGTCGCCGTTCGTGCAGGGGCAGGACACGCAGTTCGACTCGGCGCGCCTGAATTCGGTGTTCGCCTTTCCGCTCTCGGGCCGCGCGCCCTTCACCACGAGCTGGAAGGAATTCGAGGCCTACTTCGAGCGCATGACCCGCACCGGCGTCGTGCGCAGCATGAAAGACTTCTACTGGGACATCCGTCCCAAGCCCGAGTTCGGCACCATCGAGATCCGCGTGTTCGACACGCCGCTCACCATCGAGCGCGCCGCCGCGCTCGCGGGCTACGTGCAGTCGCTGGCCGCGTGGTTCCTGCAGGAGCAGCCCTTCGAGCCCTGCGAAGACGACTACCTCGTCTACACCTACAACCGTTTCCAGGCCTGCCGCTTCGGGCTCGATGCGGTGTATGTCGACCCGGCCAGCGGCCAGCACATGCCGCTGCGCGACCACATCCTGATGACCATGACCCAGCTCGAATGGCACAGCGAGGCGCTCAACGCCACGCAGGCGCTGGGCGAGCTGCGCACCAGCGTGGAGGCCAACCGCAACGACGCGCGCTGGCTGCGCGAGAAGCAGGGCAAGGAACGGCTGCTGGCGGAAGTCGTGCGGCAAGCCTCGCTGCGCTTTCGCGGCGCGGCCTGAGCCCGTCGGTCAGGCCGTCACCGCCTCCTGCGAGAACTGCCGGCGGTACACCGTCGGCGACACCTTGAATGCCGTGGCGAAGTGCTTGCGCAGCAGCACGGCCGAGCCGAAGCCTGCATCGGCCGCCACGCGCTCCACGGAGCGGTCTGTCGTTTCGAGCAGCCGCTGCGCCAGCGCCAGGCGCTGGTTCTGCAGCCACTGGCCGACCGTCGTGCCCGTCGATTCGCGAAAGCGCCGCGTGAAGGTGCGCCGGCTCATGAGCGCGCGCTTGGCGAGCTCATCGAGTTCATGCGGCGTCTGCAGATGCCGCCCCAGCCATTCGAGCAGCGGCGTGAGCCGGTCGCGTTCGGCCGCCGCCGGCATGGGCTGCTGGATGTACTGCGCCTGACCGCCCTGCCGGTGCGGCGCGACGACCATGCGCCGCGCGGCGCGGTTCGCGGTCTCGGCGCCGTAACGCACGCGCAGCAGATGCAGGCAGCAGTCGATGCCCGCGGCCGTGCCCGCCGAAGTGAGCACATCGCCGTCGTCCACGTACAGCACCTCGGGCTGCAGAACGACCTGCGGGTACTGTTTGGCAAAAGCCGCGGCCAGGTGCCAGTGCGTGGTGGCGGGGCGCCCGTCGAGCAGGCCGGCCTCGGCCAGCACGAAGGCGCCCAGGCACAGCCCGACCACGGTGGCGCCGCGCCGGTGCGCCGCCTGCAGCGCACGGATGAGCGCGGGCGGCGCGGGCCGGCCGTCGTCGCGCCATGACGGCACCACCACGATCTGCGCGCGGCGGATCGCCTCCAGGCCGTGCGGCACCCCGAGCGTGAAGCCCGCGTTGGTGGCGAGCGGCCCGGGCTCGGGCGCGCAGACCTGCACGCGAAAGCGCGGCGCGCCGGTGTCGGTGCGGTCTTCGCCGAACACCATGCAGGGCACGGAGAGGTGGAAGGGGCTGATGCCGTCGAAGGCCACGACGGCAATGGTTTCGGCAGCAGATTGACGCATGGCCCGATCTTATCGATGAATGGCTTTCGGGCCACTGTCGCAAAACCCGCGGTGCATGAAGAATCGAGCCATTCCACACACGACAACCACCACCGAAGGAGAGACCCCATGAGCCAATCCGCACCGCGCCGCGCCCTCGTCGTCATCGACGTGCAGAACGAATACTTCGAAGGCGGCGGCCTGCCGATCGAATACCCGCCGGTCGAGAGCTCGCTGCCGAAGATCGCGCAGGCCATGGACGCAGCCCGTGCGGCCGGCGTGCCGGTGGTGGTGGTGCAGCACCACGCCCCGAAGGGCGCACCGATCTTCCAGGCCGACAACTTCTACGGCCAGCTGCACCCCGAGATCGCCCAGCGCCCGCGTGACCACCTGGTCACCAAGGCCTTCCCGAGCGTCTTCACCGGCACCGACTTCGCCGACTGGCTCGCGCGCCACGAAATCGACACGCTGAGCGTGACCGGCTACATGACGCAGAACTGCGACGCCTCCACCGTGTTCGAAGCCATGCACCGCGGACTGAACGTGGAGTTCCTGTCGGACGCCACCGGCGCGCTGCCTTACGAGAATGCGGCCGGCCGCGTGAGTGCCGAGGAAATCCACCGCGTCTTCAGCGTCGTGTTCCACAGCAACTTCGCGGCTGTGGCAACGACCGAAGCCTGGATTGCGGCGCTGAAGAGCGGCGCGGCGATCGAGAAGGACAACGTGGTCATGTCCAACCGCCGCGCGCGCGGCGTCTGAACTTCACAAGAGGTCAGGCTAAGTTCAGCGGCTGCAGCACGGGCTTCCAGCGCTCCACCGCGATCTTCTTGAAGCCGCGGCCGTTGGGGTGCAGCTCGTTGGCCCAGTCGCTCGGGCCCAGCGTGCCCCGGCTGTCCACCACGTGCAGATGCTGCGGGTCGCCCTTGGCGATGTTCAACAGCATGCCGTGGAAACCGTCGATGAGATGGTCGACACAAGGCTTGAACAGCTCGGGCACCACGCCCGCGTCGACCAGTGCCGGGCGCAGCCAGCCTTCGCGCCCGAACAGCGCCTCGCCGGTGGGCGGGGCGTAGTCATAGCTGTGCATGACGATGTGGCAGTCGACGCTCGTGCGGGTGTAGATGAGGCCGATGAGCGCGCGGTACTGCTCGTCCATCTCGACAAGGAACTGGTCGAAGCCGCCCGTGCCGTTGCGAAAGCACTGCGCGGCCAGCGTCTCGGCGGAGCAGTCGGTCTTGAGCAGCGGGCGCAGGTCGTTGAAGCCTGCGAAGTCGTTGCCGCCGCCGCTGATGAACACCGCCGACAGCGTCGGGCCGTACAGGCGCAATGACTCGCGCACGGCGTTGCGGTACTTGCCGTCGACGTAGTCGTGCGTTTCCGCGCCGTTCATGCCCTTGGCCAGAATCACATGGCCGCGCGCGCCGACCACATCGCCCAGGTAGTTCAGCAGGCAGCCGCCCGGCAGCGGGTACCAGAACCACGAATCGCCGAACGCGAGGATCGTCGCGGTGCCGTGCGGGCCCATCTGCATCTTGGTCTCGTCCCAGTAGACAGCCATGGCGAACTCCTCGTTGTCGGTGTATCGGGCGCCATGGTTCTCGCAAGCGCCGCGAGGCGCCATCCCTCGTTCGCGGTAGACCCTGCTCAGCCGCCCAGCCGCAGCGACTGCACCAGCAACACCAGTTCGGCCTGCCGGTGGCAGTCGGTCTTGCGCATCACGTTGCGCAGGTGGCTGCGCGCCGTGTGCTCGGAGCAGTGCTGCGCGGCGGCAAAGTCCTTCACGGTCTTGCCGCTCGCGATAAGCAGCGCGAGCCGCGCCTCGGTCGGGCTCAGGCCGAGCAGGCTTTCCATCTGCCGCGGATCGGTGGCGGCAGCCTCGGCCGGATGGGCGAAGACCACGAGCGCGCGGTGGCGCTGGCGCAGCACGGCCAGCGGGTGCGAGGGTTTCAGCGGCAGCACGGTGATGCGGACCACGCCGCCCGCCACGGGCAGGTGCAGCACGCCGGCCCGCGCACCGCCGGACGCGGCACAGGCCTCGCGCACCCGCTGTTCGAAGGCCGACTGCAACGCCGGCGACGCGAGCCGCAGGCGCCCCTGCGCGCTGTCGAACAGGCCGCCGCGGCCTGCGCACGCGGTCGCGCGGGCATTCAGGTGGTCGATGCGGCAGGCCTCGTCGAGCACGGCGATGCCCTGCGGCAGCGCGTCGAGCGCCGACAGCCCGGTCGCCGCGTGCTCACCCAGTTGCGCCATGCGGGCGCGCAGCTCGCTGGCGCGCACGAGGTGCGGCGACAAGCGCCGGCAGAAGGCCTCGCTCTCGGGGCCGTAGGGCGCCTCGGCGCGGGGGCGGATGAACCCGAGCACTTCGCGCGTGTCATCGTCGGTGCGCAGCCCCATGGCAAGCGTGTGGCGCAGGCCGAGCGGCGCGAGCCAGTCGACATAGATCGGGCTGCGCGACAACGCACGCGCGCCGAAGTAGGTGTGGTCGGTCACCGGTGTGCCCAGCGGGGCCTTCACCGGCATCTGCATGCGGATGTCGTCGCGCGCATGGTGCAGTTCGTACTCGCGCACCTTGTCGGGCGGGCTCTCCAGGTTGGCGAGCCCCGCGCCCACCACCGAGAAGTCGGCGCGCCGCACCGTGAGCGTGTGGAAGCAGGCGGCGCCGAGCGTTTCGCGCATGGCATCGAGCGCGTCGTACCAGTCGCCGGGACAGGTGATCCCGTCGTACAGCAAGGCCACGACCTTGTCGGTGTCTGCCTCAGCGGACACGCCTCCCTGCACGATGGCTGTCATGGCGACCTCCTCCCTGTTTGGACTTTCGGCGTATCCGTTTGCTGCACGGTATTACAAAATGCTTCCAGTGTCAGCCCCCATTTCCCGTGGGCGCCGCGGCGAGCGGCCCCCGCGCCAGATCGTTATGCTCTCGCACCCATGGGTGAATTCGACCTGATCACACGCTATTTCAAACGTCCCGCCACGCGCTCGCCGCTGGGCGTGGGCGACGACTGCGCCTTGCTCGCGCCGGCCGCGGGCATGCAGCTCGCCGTGTCCTCCGACATGCTGGTGGAGGGGCGGCACTTTCTGTCGACCGTGGAGCCGGCCCGGCTCGGCTACAAGGCGCTGGCCGTGAACCTCAGCGACCTGGCCGCCTGCGGCGCGAAGCCGCTGGCCTTCACGCTCGCGCTGGCACTGCCCGGCGTGGACGAGCCCTGGCTCGAAGGTTTTTCGCGCGGCCTGTTCGCGCTGGCCGACGCCCATGGCTGCGAGCTGGTGGGCGGCGACACCACGCGCGGCCCGCTCAACATCTGCATCACCGTGTTCGGCGAAGTGCCGGCCGGCGCCGCGCTGCTGCGCTCGGGCGCGCGCGCGGGCGACGACCTGTGGGTGAGCGGCTCGCTCGGCGATGCGCGGCTGGCGCTCGAGGTGTTCCGCGGCACGCTGAGCCTGCCCGCCGACGCCTTCGCGCAAGCGCGCACGCGCATGGAACAGCCCACGCCGCGCGTGGCGCTGGGCCAAGCACTGCGCGGCATCGCGACGTCGGCGGTGGACGTGAGCGACGGCCTCATCGGCGACCTCGGCCACATCCTCGCGTCGAGCCGCGTGGGCGCCACGCTCGACGCCGATGCAACCACCGCGCTGATCGCGGTCGACACCACCGGCCTGCCCGCCGAGGCGCTGCGCACCTGCGCGCTCTCGGGCGGCGACGACTACGAGCTGGTGTTCACCGCGCCGGCCTCGGCATGCGATGCGGTCCTGCAGGCCGGCGTGAACAGCGCCACGCGCGTGACGCGCATCGGCCGCATCGAGGCGGACGCGGGGCTGCGCATCGTCGATGCGGGCGGCGCGCCGGTGTCACAGCGCTTCGGCTCGTTCGATCACTTCGTCTGATCAGGAGCCGCGCATCACCGCGCGCATCTTGTCCTGCGCGGCGTTGATGGCAGCCGACTGTTTGCCCAGTTGCTGCGCCATCTTGTTGAGCTCCGCCGCCACCGCCGGATCGGTCACGGTGAGCGTGGCGCCGGAGACCTGAAGCTTCGACTTGTTCTTCTCCATGAAATCGGCGATGGCCAACGCACTGTCGAAGACGGCGTCGACCGGAGGGAACACCTCCTTGAACGTGGTCGCGGGCGTGGTCACGGTCTTCTCGTAGGCCTTGGCATAGACCTGCTTCAGGTCGTCGGGCTGCTTGAGTTGCGCGCGCGCCGCATCGGCCTTGGCCAACTGCTGGTCGAGCGCGGTGCGCAAGCCGCCCAGGCCCTCCTTGGCGGCCTTGAGATCGTCACGGCGTGCCGGCAGGTCGGCCATCGAGCGCAGCGCGCCCTTGGCCATGATCTGCGTCATCGGCTTGCTCACCGACTGGTTCATGCCTTCGTTGAAATCGGTGATCACCGCGTAGTGCTGCGCGTAGTCGCCGAACGAGGCTTTCTCTTCGGCGGTGGGTGTAGGCACGCGCAAGCCGGGCTTGTCGAGCACACGGGTCTGCAGATAGGTGATGAAGGCGGTGCGCTGTTCGGCCTCCTTGTTGCCGCAGGCGACGAGCAGCATCGACAGCATCAGGCCGAATGCAAGGCACAGCCATGCGGAAGAGAAACGGGATCGGGTTGTTGTTGTCATGGGCACCTGCTTTCACACGAAAAAAGAAGGCAGAAGGATAGTCCTCCCAACCGTGCGCGCCCACGGCTACTGCAGGCTCTGCTTCAACGCCTCGATGAACGCCCGCGCCGCCGCCGACAGCGAATGGCCGCGCTTGGTGACGATCGAAATGTCGCGCGCCACGCGCGGCGCGCTGAGCACCTTCACCACGAGCACCGGGTTCTTCTCGGCGCGCGCAAAGGCCGACGGCATGATCGACGCGCCCATGCCGGCCGCCGTCATCCACAGCGCCGTGGACAGGAACGACACCTCGTTCACCACGTCGAGCGTCACGCCGGCTTCTGCCGCCGTGCCGTCGATCAGCGGGCGCACGCCGTAGCCGGGGCGCACGGTGATGACCGGGTGGCGCCCCAGGTCCGACCAGCGCACCACGCGCGCCTTGGCCAGCGGATGGTCGGTGCGGCACACCACCGCGAGGTGGTCACGCAGGAGCCGCTGCACCTCGACCTCGGGGCCGGGCCGCTCGGGCGTGCCGATGCCGAAGTCGACGTGCTCGCCGAGGATGCGCGACAGGAACTGGTCGGGCGCGCAGTCGTTCACCAGCAGGCGAACTTTCGGGTGCTGTTCGCCGAAGACGCGCAGCGCATCGGGCAATAAAAACCCTGCCAGCGTGGGCGTGATGGCGAGCGTCACGCGGCCGCGTTCCAGCGTGGCGAGTTCGCGGAAATCGGCCGACAGCGAATCGACGTCGCGCAGCACGCGCTCGACGGTGGAAACCATCTGCTCGGCTGCGGCCGTGGGCTTGAGCGAGCGCGTGGTGCGGTCGAACAGGCGCGTGCCCAGGCCTTCTTCGAGCTGGCGGATCAGCATGCTCACGGCCGACTGCGTGACGAACAGCCGCGTGGCCGCCGCGCCGAGCTTGCGCAGCTGGTAGACCGCGAGGAACGCACGCAGCTGGCGCATCGTAGGACTGAAGTTCGTATTCATCAGAAAAATTGAAAAATCATTCGGAATTTCTTGATTTACGAATGAATCCTGCCATCGTTCAATCCCCAATCAAAGCACCGGATTCAAGGAGAGGCCCGAATGACAGCACCCATCGCCCGCGGCATGCGCGCGTTTCGTGAGCGACGCAGGCGATTGCTGTGGGGCGCGGCGGGTTCGCTGCTGCTGGCCGGCCCGGCCCTCGCACAAGCCCCCGCGGGCGACTTCCCCACCAAACCGATCCGCATGGTCGTGACTTTCCCGCCCGGCGGCAGCGCCGACGGCGTGGTGCGCATGCTGGTGCCGCGCTTGAACGAGAAGCTCGGCCAGCAGGTGGTGGTCGACAACCGCCCCGGCGCGGGCGGCAACGTGGGGCTCGCGCTGGTCGCCAAGGCGCCGGGCGATGGCTACACGTTGGGCGTGGGCGCGGCGGGCGCGCTGGCGGCCAACGTGAGCCTGTACCCGCAGATGCCTTTCGATCCGCAGAAAGACCTCAAGCCCGTGGGCATGCTGGCGGCCATTCCCTTCGTGCTGGTCGGCCATCCGTCGGTGGCCGCGAAGACGCAGCGCGAACTCATCGCGCTGGCCAAGGCGAAGCCGGGCACGCTGTCGATCGGCCATGGCGGGAACGGCACGGCCATGCACCTGTCGGCGGCGCTGTTCAACCAGATGGCCGGCACGCGGCTGGTCGAGGTGCCGTACCGCGGCTCGGGCCCGGCGGCGCTCGACGTGCTCGGCGGGCAGATCCCGCTCGCGGTGGTCGACCTGCCGTCGTCGCTGCAGCAGATCCGCGCCGGCAAGCTGATCGCCTTTGCCGTGACCAGCCCGCAGCGCCTGCCGATGCTGCCCGAGGTGCCGACCGTGGCCGAGGCCGGCCTGCCGGGCTACGACTCGACCGGCTGGTTCGGCGTGGTCGCACCGGCCGGCACGCCCGCGCCGGTGGTGGCGCGGCTCAATGCCGAGCTCAACGCCGCGCTCGGCGACGAACAGGTGAAGACCGCGATGCGCGCGCTCGGCGTGGAGCCCGCGCCGGGCTCGGTCGAGGCCTTCGACAGCTACATCCGCGCCGAGACGAAGAAGTGGGCCCAGGTGATCCAGGACGCCCACATCAAGCTCGACTGAACGACAGACACGCCCACAGAGAGACATGACGACGACTGCCGACACCCCGATGCAAGCCGACGTGCTGATCGTCGGCGCCGGCCCCGTGGGCCTCACGCTGGCGATGGACCTGGCCTCGCGCGGCGTGCGCGTGATCCTGTGCGAGACGCGCCGCTTTGCCGAGCCGCCGAACGTGAAGTGCAACCACGTGGCCTCGCGCACCATGGAGCAGTTCCGCCGCCTGGGCGTGGCGCAGCAGCTGCGCGATGCGGGGCTGCCGGCCGACCATCCGAACGACGTGGTGTTCCGCACCACGGTGACGGGCACCGAGCTCACGCGCATTCCGATTCCGTGCCGGCGCGACCGCTACACCGAGACCGAGGGCCCCGATGCGTGGTGGCCCACGCCGGAGCCGCCGCACCGCATCAACCAGATCTACCTCGAACCGATTCTGCTGAAGCACACGGCCGCGCTGCCGGGCGTGACGCTGCTCAACCGCACGCAGTTCGAGCGCTTCACACAGGACGCCGACGGCGTGAGCGCCCTCGCCACCGACATGGACAGCGGCGCCACGCGCAGCATCCGCTGCCGCTACATGGTCGGCTGCGACGGCGGCAGCTCGCCGGTGCGCAAGCAGATCGGCGCGAAGCTCGAAGGCACGGCCGTCATTCAGCGCGTGCAGTCGACCTTCATTCGTGCGCCGCAGCTGCGCGAGCTGATTCCCGGCAAGCCCGCGTGGTCGTACTACGCGATGAACCCGCGCCGCTGCGGCACGATGTTCGCCATCGACGGCCACGAGACCTGGCTGGTGCACAACCACCTGAACGCCGAAGAGCCCGAGTTCGATTCGGTCGATCGCGACACCTCGATCCGCGACATCCTGGGCGTGGGGCCCGACTTCCCCTACGACATCATCAGCAAGGAAGACTGGATCGGCCGGCGCCTCGTGGCCACGCGCTTCCGCGAGGGCCGCGTGTTCCTCGCGGGCGACGCCGCGCACCTGTGGGTGCCCTACGCGGGCTACGGCATGAACGCCGGCATTGCCGACGCGCTCAACCTCTCGTGGCTGCTCGGCGCCTGCGTGCAGGGCTGGGCCGACGAGGCCATCCTCGACGCCTACGAGGCCGAGCGGCTGCCGATCACCGAGCAGGTGTCGCAGTTCGCGATGGACCATGCGCAGAAAATGATCCGCGCGCGCCGCGCCGTGCCGCCCGACATCGAGGCGCCCGGCCCCGCAGGCGACGCACAGCGTGCCGACATCGGCCGCGAGGCCTATGCACTCAACGTGCAGCAGTTCTGCTGTGGCGGGCTCAACTTCGGCTACTTCTACACCGGCTCACCGATCATCGTGCCCGACGGCGAGCACCGTGCGCCGCCGTACTCGATGGGCGAGTTCACACCCTCCACCGTGCCCGGCTGCCGCGCGCCGCATTTCTGGCTGGCCGACGGGCGCTCGCTGTACGACGCCTTCGGCCCGGGCTACACGCTGCTGCGCTTCGACCGCAGCGTGGACGTGCGCCCGCTGGAGCGCGCGGCCGCCGCGTACCGCATGCCGCTCACGGTGCTCGACATCGAGACCGCGAGCCTGCCCAAGGCCTATGCGCACCGCCTCGTGATGTGCCGCGCCGACCAGCACATCGCGTGGCGTGGCGCGCACCTGCCGGCGGATGTGTACGACCTCGTCGCCACCTTGCGCGGCGAATCGCGACGCGAGCGCGGACGCCGTCGCGCGCTCGCCTGGGAAGGCGTGCTGGCTTAACGCTGGCGCAGCGCCACCGCACGCGACGCCAGCCAGGCCGCGACTGCAGGGGCCAGCGCGAAGACCGTGAACAACCAGATCGCAGCGGAGCGCGCACCCTCCACACCGCCGGGCACCGTGAGCCCCGCAGCATTCGCCACCAGCCCCGCCACAGCCGCACCGACGGCCATGCCGTAGAGCTGCACGGTGGTGATCGACGCCGACGCCAAGCCTTCTTCGCCGCGCGGCGCCAGCGCCATCACGCGCGTCAACAGGTGCGGCCAGCCGATACCCACACCGAAGCCGACGGCCGCCAGCGCGAAGGCCACGAGGGTGGTCTCGACGTTGGCGCCGAGCGCCCCCGGCGTCGGCAGCAGCCACGCAAGCGCCAGCAGGCCTGCTGTGCACACCACCGGCCCGGCGCGCAGCATGCGGTCGGCGCCCGCGCCGTTGCGGCCTGACGAGAGCAGCGAGCCGATGCTCCATCCGCCCGCCATCGCCGCCGTGAGGTAGCCCGCCATGAGCGGCGTGTGGCCATGCAGCAGCTGCAGAAAGTAGGGCACGAAGATCTCGGTGGTGGTGCCGATGAGCAGCAGCGCCACGCTCGCGTAGATGGCGCCCAGCGGCGTGCCGAGCGCATAGGCGCCGCTCGGCAACAGGCGCACGGCGCCGGCGCGGCGGTCGATGCGGGTGGCGGCGAAACCGATCGCCAGGCCCAGCGCCACGCCCACGGCCTGCCCCGCGAGGCCAGGCCAGAAGCCGCTGGCGGCAATCACCAGCACCGACAGCGCCAGCAGCGCGATCTGCGGCGCCGGCACGCGCGGCAGCTGTGCCGGCCGGTCATGCCGGATGCCCGCCGCGGGACGCAGCTGCACCGTCACCAGCAGGGCCTGCGCCGCCGCCACCGGCAGCAGCGCCCAGAAGGCCCAGCGCCAGTGGCCGGCCTGCGCGAACAGCCCGCCCACGGCCGGCCCGCACAGCGTGGCCACGCCCCACATGCCCGACACCAGGGCCACCGCGCGCGGCCAGAGCCGGGGTTCGAACACGCGCTGGATCAGCCCGTAGCTCAGCGCCCCCAGCAGGCCGCCGCCCAGGCCCTGCACCGTGCGCCCCGTGAGCAGCCACGGCATGGCCGGCGCCAGCGCGCAGCCCACCGAGCCGGCGGTGAACACAGCCAGTGCCACGAGGCAGGCGCCGCGCGGCCCGCGCGCAGCCAGCAGCCGCACCGAGAGCGTGGCGCCGAGGATCGAGCCGACCACGAACAAGGTCGTGCTCCAGGCGTACCAGTCGAGCCCGCCGATCTCGCGCACCACCGAGGGCAGCACGGTGGTCACGATGTGGACGTTGACCGCGTGCAGCGCGACGCCGCCGGTCAGCGCCAGCGCGCGCCAGCCGTTGCGCCCGCTGAACAGGTCGCGCCACGCGGCAGTGGGTGGCGGCGCGCCAACGGCGGCAGCGTCGAGAGAGGATGAGGAAGACGACATGGGAACGAAGGAGAACGCAAAAGGAGCCTGGATACTAGGCGGCGCCCCTCAATTAAACAAGCTATTGCTTTGATAAATAGAAACTTCGGCGCGCAGGCGTAGAGCGGGATGCGCGACACTTCAAGACCGATGCACGCTGCCTCTTCCTCCTCTTCTTCTTCGATGGATTCCTCTCCCGCTACCGGCGCCCTGCCCCGTCCCCCGATGCGTCGCCCCACCCTGCACTTCCTGCTCTCGCACCCCGCGCACTTCATCGCGCTGGGCTTCGGCTCGGGGTTGTCGCCCTTCGCGCCCGGCACCGTGGGCACGCTGTGGGCCTGGGCCGCCTTCGTGGTGATGCAGCTGTGGTTCACGCCCGCGACCATCGGCTGGATCATCCTGGCCGGCCTGCCGATCGGCTGGTGGGCCTGCACGGTGGCTGCGCGGAACATGAACGTGTCCGACCCCGGCGCCATCGTGTGGGACGAAATCGTCGCCTTCTGGCTCGTGCTCTGGCTGGTGACGCCGGCCGGCCTGTGGGCGCAGGTCGTGGCCTTTGCGCTGTTCCGTTATTTCGACGCCGCCAAGCCCGGCCCGGTGGGCTGGGCCGACGCCGTCTTCAAGCCGCGCGACCCCGCGCGCGTGCAGTGGTGGCGCGCCGGCTTCGGCATTCTTCTGGACGACCTGGTGGCGGCCTTCTGCACGCTGCTGGTCATTGCGCTGTGGCGCGCATGGTGAACCCGATGGAACCCTCCGCTTCCTCTGCATTGGCCGAACAGGACACCCCCGCGCTCGTCGCGACGCTGGCCGAGCGGCTGCAGGCCCTGGGCTGGATGATGGCCACCGCCGAAAGCTGCACCGGCGGCCTGATCGCCGGCGCCTGCACCGACCTCGCAGGCTCCAGCGTGTGGTTCGAGCGCGGCTTCGTCACGTATTCGAACGCCGCCAAGACTGAGATGCTGGGCGTGGACGCCGCACTCATCGACGCCCACGGCGCGGTCAGCGAACCCGTGGCGCGCGCGATGGCCGAGGGCGCCATTGCCCGCGGCGCACCGGCGCGCGCGGCCGTGGCCGTGACCGGCGTGGCCGGCCCGGCGGGCGGCTCGCCCGACAAGCCCGTGGGCACCGTGTGGTTCGGCTGGTCGGTCAACGGGCAGGTGCGCACCGAGCGCCGCCGCTTCGACGGCGACCGTGCCACGGTGCGCGCGGCCACGGTGCACTACGCGCTGCAGACGCTGATCCAGCTGCTGCCGCGCTGATTCCGCCACATCCGGCGATGATCCGACACCACCACCGCGAGGCCCCATGACCGCAGCCACCCACGCCCCGACCATCGAGCGCTTCTACAGCGCGTTCTCGCAACTCGACGCCGCCACCATGGCCGCCTGCTACGCACCCGACGCGGTGTTCGACGACGAGGCGTTTTCGCTGCGCGGCCAGCGCGAGATCGGCGGCATGTGGCGCATGCTCTGCGACGCCACCAAGGCCAAGGGCGCCGACGTGTGGCGCCTGAGCTGGCGCGACGTGCAGGCCGACGGCCGCACGGGCAGCGCGCACTGGGACGCCCACTACCGCTTCAGCGCCACCGGCCGGCTGGTCGACAACAGCATCGACGCGCGCTTCACCTTCACGCCCGACGGCCTGATCGCCACGCACCGCGACCGCTTTCCGTTCTGGACCTGGTCGCGCCAGGCACTGGGCACGCCGGGCCTGCTGCTGGGCTGGACGCCGATGCTGCGCAACAAGGTGCGCGCCACGGCCGCCGCCAACCTTGCCACTTTTCTTGCACGCCAACCCTCATGACCACCACTTCGACCGCACTCACCTTCACCAACAACGAAGCGCAGCACCGCTACGAGGCTGCGCTCGACGGCAAGCTCGCGGCCTATGCCGAGTACAACCTGCTGACCGACGCGATCCTGTTCACGCACACCGAGGTGCTGCCCGAGCATGAAGGCAAGGGCGTGGGCTCGGGCATTGCGAGGCACGTGCTCGACGAGGCGCGCGCCAACGGGCGGCATGTGATTCCGGTGTGCCAGTTCATCGCGGGCTACATCCGCAAGCACCGCGAGTACGCCGACCTCGTCCGGCCGGACATTCAACGCGCCTTCAAGATCTGACGGAGGCCGCCTTCGGCGCGGGCAGCCACGCGAAGGCTGCAATGCCGACGACCAGCAGCACGGCAATGACCGCCAGCACAGCGGTCAGCGGATCGCCGCCATGCGCCGCAGCCACCGAGGCCGCCACGCCCGTGCCCCACTGCATGAACGCGACGCCCAGGAACATCGCCATGGTGAAGACCGCCATCGCGCGGCCGGTGAGCGCGGCCGGGTAGGCCACGCGCACGTCGGCGTACTGCCAGACGATGAAGCCCGAGAGCACGCCGATGAGCACCATGCCCGCGATGTCGAGCCATGCGGAATGCAGCACGGCGATGAGCGCGAACAGGCCGGCGTAGACGAGGCCGCAGGCCACGATCCAGCGGCGGCGCGCGGCACCGTCGCGGTCGAAGCGGCCGAACAGCGGTGCGCCGAACAACGAGATCACCGACACCACGAGCGCGACGTTGCCGCTTTGCACCAGCGAGTAGCCGTGGCGCTCCATCATCAGCGGGCCCAGCCACAGCCCGCGCAGCGAGATGAAAGCCGCATACGTCACCGCGCCCAGCACCATGATGCCGAGCGTGTGCGGCATCGCGAACAGCGCGCCGAACTGGCGCACCGCGGCGGGAATCGACTCCTTCTTCTGCGGCACCGCCGATGCGGGCTCGTGCACCCAGCGCCAGATCGCGAGCCAGGCCAATGCAGACGCCAAGGCGAGCACCAGGAAGCCCGCACGCCACGAGTACGCCTGCACCAACCACGCCAGCGGCGTGCCGGTGGCGAGCATGCCCAGGCCGCCGATGGCCAGCACCATGCCCGACACGGTGGCGAAACGCGCCGCCGGAAAGTGCCGTGCGATGAACACCGTGCACACCAGGAAGGCCGGCGCGCAGCCGATGCCGATGAGTGCCTGCCCGGCCACCAGCACGAGGTAGCTCGACGACATGGCCGACAGCAGTGCGCCCGCGATCGCGACGGGAAAGGCCACGAGTACGGTGCGGCGCACGCCGTGCAGGTCGATGCCGATGCCCATGAAGAGCTGCATCGCGCCGAACGCAAAGTGAAAAGCCCCCGAGAAGATGCCGAGGGCTTGGGCCGAAAGGTGAAAGTCCGCTTGAAGCGGGCTTGCCATGATTGCGCCGACGGTGCGGAAGGCCTGGCTCAGCGCGACCCCTGCGCAGAGCGCGAGGACCATGACCCATGCCGCCTGCGGCGTCAGGGGTTGCGCGGCAGAGCGCTGCACCGGCGCGACGGCACTCATGCCGGGACTATCGCGAACAAAGGCGAGCTCATGCGCCGTGGCACTTCTTGTACTTTTTTCCACTGCCGCAAGGGCACGGGTCGTTGCGGCCGGGTTCGGCTTCCTTGCGGATCGTCTCGACCTTCGGGCCCAGGCTCTTCCAGAGCTGGCGCAGGTCGTACACCGCCCAGATCGCGGCGCCGAAATCGTCCAGGCGCTGCTGGCTCACGCTCGGTGGGCCGTTCTCGTCGTACATCGACAGCGTGGGCTTGGCGGTGTCGTCCTCGGTCAGCGCGACGAGGTTGTCGAGCGCGTCGTCGAGCATCTGCGCGGCTTCCTTGTCGCGCGGGGCGGCCCAGTCTTCGGGCCAATTTTCGACCGCGTACATGAAGCCGAGCGCCCAGACCTGGGCGAACGAGGGAATTTCTTCGCCGGCCATTTCGGCACGCTCTTCCTCGGGCAGCGAGGCGATGGCGCCGCGCGTGTCGAGCACTTCGGGCTGCCAGCTGCGCTCGTCTTCGAGCGATTCGACCGGAGCGTCGAGGCCTTCCTCGATCTCGCGCCAGCGGCGCTTCCAGTTCCAGACGAACTCCATGTGCTGGGCCGGCACGAAGTTGTCGCCCAGCAGCACGGGCCAGTATTCGGTGGGGTCGATGGGGCGGCGCGTGCAGATCAGCGCGGCCATGAAGCCTTCGCAGAACTCCCACTGGGGAATTTCCTCGTCGTGCTCGCGCATGGCGTCGAGCGCGGTGTCGAGGGCGTCGAAGTCGTCGGGGCCCAGGGGTTGTGAAGGGGTGGCCGGGGCGGTGTCAGGGGTATCGGGGGTGTCTGGAGTGGTCGTCATGGCAAGCGTCATGGCAGGTTGGGAGCAGCCCTCTATGATGCAGCAGGCTCCTGCCGACATCTGATGACTATGCCCACGATTATTCCGTTTCCCGCACGCTACAGCGCGTTCGCCCTGTGCGTGCTCGGTCTGGTCGCCTGCCTGGCGATGGTTCTGGCCTCTCCGCACCTGTGGCTTGCCTGGATCGGCGTGGCCGTTTTCGCGGTGCTCACGGGCACCGGCGTGCACGACCTGCGCCAGCCGCGCCACGCCATTTTGCGCAACTACCCGGTCATCGGGCACCTGCGCTTTCTGCTCGAATTCATCCGCCCCGAGATCCGCCAGTACTTCATCGAAAGCGATGCCGAGGCCGCGCCGTTCTCGCGCGCCCAGCGCTCGCTGGTGTACCAGCGCGCCAAGGGCGAGCCCGACAACCGGCCCTTCGGCACGCAGCTGAACGTGTCGGCCGCGGGCTACGAGTGGATCAACCACTCGATGCAGCCCACCAAGCTGGCGAACCACGATTTCCGCATCGTGATCGGCGGGACGCCACAGTCGGCCGATGCGAACCTGGCGCAGGTCTGTACCCAGCCTTACAGCGCGAGCGTGTTCAATATCTCGGCGATGAGCTTCGGCGCCTTGTCGGCCAACGCCATCCTCGCGCTCAACCAAGGCGCCAAGATGGGCGGCTTTGCGCACGACACCGGCGAGGGCTCGATCTCGCAGCACCACCGCGTGCACGGCGGTGACCTGATCTGGGAAATCGGCTCGGGCTACTTCGGCTGCCGCAACGACGACGGCAGCTTCAACGCCGAGCGCTTCACCGCCAATGCACGCGACCCGCAGGTGAAGATGATCGAGATCAAGCTGAGCCAGGGCGCCAAGCCGGGCCACGGCGGCGTGCTGCCTGCGCCCAAGGTCACGGCCGAGATCGCGGCGGCGCGCGGCGTGCCGGTGGGCGTGGACTGCATCTCGCCCGCGTCGCACAGCGCGTTCTCCACGCCGACGGAGATGATGCATTTCATCGCGAAGCTGCGCGAGCTGTCGGGCGGCAAGCCGACCGGTTTCAAGTTCTGCCTGGGCCATCCGTGGGAATGGTTCGGCATCGTCAAGGCGATGCAGGCCACCGGCATCACGCCCGACTTCATCGTGGTCGACGGTGCCGAGGGCGGCACGGGCGCGGCACCGGTCGAGTTCAGCGACCACGTGGGCGCGCCGCTGCAGGAAGGCCTGCTGCTGGTGCACAACACGCTCATCGGCGTGAACCTGCGCCACCGCATCAAGATCGGCTGCGCGGCCAAGGTGATCACCGCCTTCGACGTGGCCCGCATGATGGCGCTGGGCGCCGACTGGTGCAACGCGGCGCGCGGTTTCATGATGGCGCTGGGCTGCATCCAGGCGCAGAGCTGCCACACCGGCCACTGCCCCACCGGCGTGACCACGCAGGACCCGGTGCGCCAGCAGGCGCTGGTGGTGCCGACCAAGGCCGACCGCGTGCGCAACTTTCACCGCAGCACGCTGCATGCGCTGCAGGAGCTGGTGCAGGCTGCCGGCCTGGACCATCCGCAGCAGATCACCGCGCACCACATCGTGCGCCGCATCTCCGACACCGAGGTGCGCCTGTTGAGCAACCTGGTGATGCAGGTGCAGCCCGGCGCGCTGCTCGGGCCGCTCGACAACCAGCACACCGTGTTCCGCACCTACTGGCCGCTGGCCAGTGCACAGAGTTTCCAGCCCCTGACGCAGGGCCCGCACGGGCTGCTGGCGCCGGGCTTCGCCATGGCCGCATGAATCCACTGAGACGAGGAGGCGCCGCGACGCGCCTGTACAGCCAACGGGGCGCCGCATCGGCGCCCGCGCCGCTTGACGACGCCCCGGGCTCGACGCCCTCAGCGCCCGGCGACTACGCCGAGTTCCTGCGCGTCACGCTGCCCAGGCAGGCCAAGAACGTGGCCAGCCACCGTTTCGGCAGCGAACGCGTCTGGCTCAAGAAGGCCGGCCCACGCCACGGCAAATGGGGCTACCGCGTGATGGCGCTGGCCGCCCGGCTCGCCGGCCTCGACGTGATCAAGCCCGTGCCCAACCCGGGCGGCGAGGCCGCCATCGCCACCGAGGCCCGCCGCCTGAAGCAACTGGCCGCCGCAGGTTTGCGCGTGCCCGTGGTGCTGGCGCAGCAGGCCGACGGCCTGTTGATTTCCGACCTCGGCGCAAGCGGCCGTGCCACCGTGGTGCTGCAGGAGCGCATCGACCAGGCCGCCGCCGCCGGCCCGGCCGCCCTGCTCGCCGTGTGGCGCGAGGGCCTGGCCGCCATCGCCGCCGTGCACCTGTGCGGCCAGCACCTGAGCCAGGCCTTCGACCGCAACCTCGTGCAGTGCCCCGACGGCGTGATCGGGTATATCGATTTCGAAGACGACCCCTCCGAGGTCATGACCCTGGCCGAATGCCAGGCCCGCGACTGGCTGAGCTACCTGCACTCCACGGCCATGATGCTCGAGGCCGCCGCGCCACAGGCCGCGGGGCAGCACTGGCATGCGGCACTGAGCGGCGTGAACGAGGAAGTGCGCGAGCGCATCGCGAACGCGGCGCGGCGCATGAAATGGGCGCAGAAGCTGCCGGCCAGCCGGCGGTGGGGGCGGGATACGCAGCGCGTGCGGGCCGTCGCGCGGTTGCTGGGGCAGTGGTACGAGGTGAACAAGGCCTGAGACGGATCGGCGTGGCCTATGCCAGCGCCGCCCGCACCGCCACGCCCTGCAGCGCCAGCCGCTTCTTCATCGACAGCACGGCCTTGTCCTTGCTGTACAGCTGGGCTCCATGCGCGACAGACAGATCGATGAACACCTGGTCGTCCGGATCGCTGCACACGCACGGCGCACGCGCCGGCACCTCGGTCACCAGCTGCACGCGCGCATCGAAATCGGCGAGCACGACGGGGATCGTCAGTTCGCGCTGCGCCATGCGCCGGGCGATCAGCGGGTAGCCGAGCACGCGTTCCAGTTCGTTGCGCATCGCGGGCGTGGCCAGCCAGCGCAGCGCGCCACGCGCGAGGTCGTCGACCAACGGCGCCCAGGCGGGGTCTTCGAAGACCAGCAGGTCGAGGGCGATGTTGGTGTCGATGACGACAAGGTCGGGGGCGGGCAAGGTCATGGGTCGCGTGAAATCTGTCTATCGCCGATGTTGCACCATGCGGCGCCGGGGCTTCTAGCGCCCTGACGGCATCGCCAGCACCTTCGTGTCGGCGACGAGCCGCGCGTAGGCGAAGTCGGTGAAGGCCTTGATCCGCGCGACCTCCTTCAGGTCGGGATGCGTCAGCACCCAGACCTGCGTGTCGAGCGCCTCCCTCGGCGGCTCGACCTGCACCAGCTCGTCTTCCGCATCGGCAAGCATGCACAGGAGCATGCCCAGGCCCAGGCCGCGCTTCACGAGCTGCGTCATGCCGACGAGGCTGTCGACGCGCGCCGCGATCCGGGCGGGCGGCACCTGCTCGCCCAGCCACTTCGCCTGCATCAGGTGCGACAAACCTTCGTCGGGCGCGACCCAGTCGTACGCAGCGAGCGGGGTCTTCGCCGGGTGCTTCGCGAGGTAGGCCTTCGACGCGTACACCGCCGTCTGCAGGCGCCCCGCCCGGCGCCCGACCAGGTGGTCCGGCGGGGCGTTGGTCGGGCGGATCGCCACGTCGGCCTCGCGTTTGGTGAGGCTCAGGAAGAGGTTGTTCATCACCACCTGCAACTCGATGCCCGGGTGCAGCGCGCGAAAGTCCGCCAGGATCGGCCCGAGCAGCCCGGCCATGAAGGTGTCGGTGCTGGTGATGCGGATGACGCCGGTCAGCCGCAGGTCGAGCCCCATGAGGTGGCGCTGCGCGGCGTCGATCTGCTCGCCCACGCCCCGCAGGCGCTCGCGCAGCGCCTCGCCGGCCAGCGTCATCGCGTAGCCGGCGGGCAGGCGGTCGAACAGGCGCACCGCCATGCGCGCCTCGAGCGCGCCCAGGCGCCGCAGCACGGTGGAGTGGTTGACGCCCAGCTGGCGCGCGGCGCCGGAGAGCGAGCCGGCCTGGCCCACGGCCAGGAACACGCGAAAGTCGTCCCAGTCTGTGTCCTGCATTTGTGCATACCCCGGATGCGATTTTTTCGAATGGCTTTGCAAACGTGCCGATCCTACAGTCGTCCGCAGGGGGCCGCCGCCCCGCACTCACACCACACGGAGGTCGAACCCCATGGACGCGTTTTTCATTCCCGCCTCGCTCGTCGCCGGTGGCCTGCTCGCGGTGCAGGCCGGCGCCAATGCCCAGCTCTCCAAGGCCACGGGCAGCCCTTTCACGGCCACGACGCTGCAGCTGTCGGTCGGCACACTGGCCCTGCTGGCGGTGGCGCTCGCCACCGGCACGCTGACGGCGCTGGCCGGCCTGCCGGGCGTGCCGTGGTGGCACGTGATCGGCGGCACGGCCAGCGCCTTCTACGTGGTCTCGACCATCACGCTGTTCCCGCGCCTGGGCGCGGTGGTGGCGGTCGGCCTGTTCATCGCGGGGCAGATGCTGGCCTCGTTCGCGCTCGACACCTTCGGCCTGCTCGGCGTGGCACCGAAGGCGCTGACACCGGCCATGGCCGGCGGCACGCTGGCGGTGCTGCTCGGGGCCGGGGCCATCGTCGCTGGGCAGGTCGGCAGCCTGCGCCAGGCGCTGGCGGGCAAGACCGGCTGGATCGTGCTGGCGCTGCTGGCCGGCGCTGTGCTGCCGGTGCAGGGCGTGGTCAACGGGCTGCTGCGGCAGGACCTGGGCGCGCCGTTCGCGGTGGGAGCGGTGAGCTTCTTCGTGGCGACGCTGGCGATGGCCCTGGCGCTGCTGCTCGTCACGCTGTGCCGGCGTGCGCCCGCGGCCCCGGCACCGCAAGGCACCGCGCTGCGCGGCATGCCGTGGTGGGGCTGGCTCGGCGGCTTTGCGGGCGCGGCCTATGTGACGACGGTGTTCACGGCGATCCCGGCCATCGGCGCCGCGGCCGCGGTCGGGCTGACGGTGGCGGGGCAGCAGGTGGCGTCGGTGTTCGTCGACCGCTACGGCTGGCTCCGGCTGCCGCAGCGCCCGGTGTCGGGCCTGCGCATGGCGGGCGTGGCCGTGCTGCTGCTCGGCGTGGCCATCATCAAGCTGCTGTGAAGGGAGCGAACGCCATGGCCTGGTTTCTTCTGCTTGCCGCCGGACTGGTGGAGATCGTGATGGCCCTCGCGCTGAAGGCCGCGGCGGGCTGGGAGCGCCCCGGCGCCGGCGCGCTGGGCCTGGGTGCCGCGCTGGCGAGCATCGTGCTGCTCACCGCCGCGATGAAGACACTGCCGGTCGGGACGGCCTACGCGATCTGGACCGGCATCGGCGCCATCGGCGTCACGCTGATCGGCATCTTCTTTTTCCAGGAGAGCGCGGCGCCGCTGCGGCTGGTGTGCATCGGGCTGATCTTCCTGGGGATCGCGGGCCTGAAGCTGCAGGGCTAGTTCAGGTGGCGGCGTCTGGCGGCGCGGCCCGGTTCGAGCCCCGGACCATGTCGAAGCGGAACAGCCGGCATTCGATGGGGCCGTTCCACATCGGCACGCGGCGCGACTCTTTCAGGCGCATCTGCTTGGGCAGCTTCAGGTCGGGCGTGAGCACCCAGGCGGTCCAGCCCGGATAGTTTTTCTTCCAGTGGGTGGCGAGCTGCGGAAAGAAGTCGCCGCCATCGCCGCCTTCACCGTCACCCGGGGTCTGGGCCGCCTCGCGCGCGCCGAAGCGGGCCACGCCGCCGACCTCGATGCGCTCGCCGTACGGCGGGTTGAGCATGATCACACCGCCTTCGGCCGGTGGCATGCGCTGCAAGGCATCGCCGCCGCGGAACTCGATGGCGCCCGCCACGCCCGCGCGTTCGGCGTTGCGCTCGGCAAAGTCGACCATGCGGTGCGACACGTCGGAGCCGAAGACGGCGATGTCGCTCGCATGCTGCGCGTTGGCCGCTTCCTTCTGGATGGCCGCCCAGACGTGCGGCTGGAACGGCAGCAGCTTCTCGAAGCCGAAGCGCCGCAGCGAGCCCGCCGCGATGCCGCTGGCGATCTGCGCGGCCTCGATGGCGATGGTGCCGCTGCCGCAGCAGGGGTCGTACAGCGGGGCCTTGGCGACCTCGCCGGTCTCGGGGTTCCACCAGCCGCTGGCGGCCAGCATGGCGGCGGCCAGGGTTTCCTTCAACGGGGCGTCGCCCTTGTCCTGGCGCCAGCCGCGCTTGAACAGCGGCTCGCCCGAGGTGTCGATGTACAGCGTGCAGTTGTCGGTGGTCAGGTGCGCAAAGATGCGGCAGTCGGGCCACTGGGTCTCGATGCTCGGGCGCACACCGTTCGCCTTGGCGCGGAAGCGGTCGGCCACGGCGTCCTTGATGCGCAGGGTGGCGAAGTTCAGGCTCTGCAGCGGGCTGTGCTGGGCCGTGGTCTCGATCTTGAAGGTCTGCTTGGGCGTGAACCAGATCTCCCAGGCCACCGCGTTGGCGATGGTGTACAGGTCGTTCTCGTTGCGGTACGGCGCGTGGGCCAGCTCGACCAGCACGCGCTGCGCGAGCCGGCTGTGCAGGTTGAGCTTGAGGCCGTCGCGCCAGTCGGCGCGCACGCGCACGCCGCCACGCAACGTGAGCAAGTCTTGCCCGCTGCGGCCGGTCAGGCCATGCACCTCCTGGGCAAGGTATTCCTCGACGCCGGCGGCGCAAGGCAGGAAAAATGAGAGATCGTTCACGGAAAGTCGGCCATCGGGAAGCCCGCTAAGGGCTCCCATTGTCGCCGCGTCGCGGGGCTTCTCTATATAGTCGATTTGCCCATGACGCCCACCCCCGCCTCCGCGGCCCCCCCGGCAGACGCCCGCGACGGCGACCACCGCTTCGCGATCCAGTGCGAAGTGCTGCGCTTGTCGATCCGCCCGCTCGGGCCGGTGCTGCTGGTGCAGTACCTGCTCAACTGCGGCGTGGCGGCGCTTTTTGCCTGGCAGTTCTCGCCGGCGCGCGCGCTGGTGTGGCTGGCGCTTGTTACCGGCGTCACGGTGATGCGCGGTTTCTTTCCGCAGCGCCTGCCCGAGCCTTTCACGCCCACCAACCTGCGCGAAGCGCAGCGCCAGCACACGCTGCGCACGGCCATCTGGGAGCTGGCGCACGGCCTGGCAGGCGTGCTGCTGTTCAACCCCGAGCGCCCCGAGCTGCAACTGCTGCTGGGCCTGATCCTCATGGGCATGACGCTGTCGTCGGCGTTCTCGGTGTCGTTCTACACGCCGGCCACGCAGCTGGCCATCACGCTGCTGCTGGCGCCGGTGATCGTCACTGGCCTGTGGCTCGGGGCGCCGGTGATGATGGCCGTCGCGGTGATCGGCATCGGCCTGACCGCGATGATGTGGAAGCTGGTGGCCGACCATTCGCGCCAGCTCGAGGAAAACATCGGCCTGCGCCTGAACGAGCGCACGCTGCGCGAACAGGCGCTGGCCGGCCTGCGCGCATCCGAGCAGGCCCAGGCCGAGCGGCTGCGTTTCTTCTCGGCGGCCAACCACGACCTGCGCCAGCCGGTGATGGCCATCGGGCTGCAGGCCGAGGTGCTGCGCCAGCAGTTGCAACACGGCACCGACAGCGCGGCGGTGCAGCACACGGTGGCCTCGCTCTCGCGCGCGCAGCAGGCGCTCGAGGCCCTGACCAACCAGCTGCTCGAAATCGGCCGCATCGAGGCCGCGGTCGATCCGCTGCGACCGGCGGCCGTGGCGCTCGCGCCGCTGCTGCACGAGCTGGCGCGCCAGGCCGGCGCAGGCCGTGTTGCGGTGCGCTGCCCTTCCGATGCCATCGCCTGGACCGACGCCGTGGCGCTGCGCCGCGTGCTCTCCAACCTGCTGGACAACGCCCTGAAGTTCACGCCGCGCGGACGCGTGCTGCTGGCGGTGCGCGCGCGCCGCCGGCCCGGCACCGACACTGGCCGCGCATGGCGCGTCGAGGTGCGCGACAGCGGCATCGGCATCGCGGCCGAGTCGCAGGCGCGCGTGTTCGACGACTTCGAGCAGGTCGGCAACGTGGAACGCAACCTGCAGCACGGCCACGGCCTGGGGCTGGCGATCGTGCGGCGGCTGGCGGGGCAGCTCGGCATCGAGGTCGCGCTGCGCTCGGCGCCGGGCAAGGGCTCGGTCTTCAGCTTCGAGCTGCTGGCGGCCCGGCCCGGTGCGGCGGCGGTGCCGGCGCCTGCGCCCTCGGTGGCGATGGACGACCTCGACGCGAACGCCGTGCTGCGCCCCGGCCTCGCCGTGCTGGTGGTCGAAGACAACATCGTCGTGGCCGACAGCCTCTCGGCGCTGCTGCGGCACTGGCAGGTGGCGCCGCGCGTCTACGCCAGCGCCGCCGAAGCGCTCGCGCTGGCCGACCTGGACGCGCTCGACGTGGCGCTGTGCGACATCCGCCTGCCCGGTGCGTTCAACGGCATCGCGCTGGCCGAGCGGCTGGCGCAGCGCAAGCCCACGCTGACGATCGCGCTGATCTCGGCCGACATCACCGAAGCCACGCAGCAGCTGGCCGCCACGCGCGGCTGGCACGCGCTGCGCAAGCCGGTGCAGCCGGACGACCTGCGGCGCGTGCTGCTGCGGGCGCAGCAGCAGCAAGCCCCGTCGTCGTAGCAGGCTCTTGGCACGGGGCCCGCCCCGCTGCGGTGTCATCGCTTCCGAGCTATGCTCCGCGCACAGGCCGCCGCCGCCCCTGCCCCGATGCCCGTCGAACCCTTTCCCGCTCCTTCCGTTGGCGCCGCCGCCCTGCGCGAGCCCCGCTACGGGCGGGTCGCGATGCTGCTGCACTGGCTGCTCGCGGCGATGATCGTCGGCTCGCTCGGCGTCGGGCTCTACATGACGGGCCTGCCCTTCTCGCCGCAGCGCCTGAAGCTCTACAGCTGGCACAAGTGGGCCGGCATCACCATCCTCTTGCTGTCGGCGCTGCGGCTGCTGTGGCGCCTCACGCACCGCCCGCCGCCGCTGTCGGCGCGGGTGCTGGCGGCCATGCCGACCTGGCAGCGGGCCGCCCACCGCATCAGCCATGCGCTGATGTACCTGCTGTTCTTCGCGGTCCCGCTGTTCGGCTGGGCCTACAGCTCGGGCATGGGCGTGCCGGTCGCGTGGTTCGGCCTGCTGCCGCTGCCCGACCTGGTGGCGGTCGACAAGGATTTCGCCGAGGCTGTGCTCAAGCCGCTGCACCAGCGCAGCGCCTACCTGCTGGCCGGCGTTACGCTGCTGCACGCGGCGGCGGCGCTCAAGCACCATTGGATCGACCGCGACGGTCTGTTGCAACGCATGTGGCCCGCGCCACGCAAGGAATCCGCCGGATGACGACGCGTCTTTTGTGGGGCGCCGCCCTCTTCAGCCTCGCGCTGCACGCAGCGGCCGAGCCGATGCCTGCCACCGCGAAGCTGGTGCCCGAGAAGAGCCAGATCGCCTTCGTCAGCAAGCAGATGGGCGTGCCGGTGGAAGGCAGCTTCAAGCGCTTCGACGCGCAGGTCGCCTTCGATCCGAAGAAGCCCGAGGGCGGCTCGGTCGTGCTGCAGATCGACACCGCCAGCGCCGGTTTCGGCATCCCGATGAGCGATGCCGAGCTACCCAAGCCGACCTGGTTCGACACCGCGCATTTCCCGCAGGCCAGCTTCCGCTCGACCGCCATCAAGGCGCTGGGCGAGGGCCGCTTCGAGATGGCCGGCAAGCTCACCATCAAGGGCGTCAGCAAGGCCGTGACGGTGCCCGTGAGCATCACGTCGTCGGGCGGCGCCTATTCGGTCGCCACGGGCACGCTGACGATCCAGCGCCTCGACTACAAGGTGGGCGACGGCGAATGGACCGACACCTCCGTGGTCGGCAACGAGGTGCAGGTGCGCTTCAAGCTGACGCTCGCGGGCCTCGGGCCGCTGTGATGACGATCCTCTTTCCCATGCATCCTTCTTCTTCCGCCATGAACAAGTTTTTCTTTGCTGCGGCCCTGTGCGCGAGCGCGGCCCTGCCGCTGGCCGCGACGGCCCAGGAATACACCGCGCCGCCGCTGGCCGCCAAGCCCGCGGGCGGGCCGGTCAAGAACGCCAGCTACGTGATCGACCCGACCCACACCTTCGTGATGTACGAGATGGGCCACTACGGCACCACCACCAACCGCGGGCGCTTCAGCACCAAGGACGGCTCGGTGCAGATCGATGGCAGCGGCACCGGCGGCAAGGTCGACATCACGATGGACATCAGCTCCATCAACACCGGCGTCGACCTGCTCAACCGCCACGTGCAGAGCAAGGACTTCTTCAACGTGGCCGAATTCCCCACCGGCCGCTTCGTGGCCGAGCGCATCGACATCAGCGGCGACAAGGTGACCGACGTGCCCGGCACCCTCACGCTCATGGGCCAGACCAAGCCGGTGACGCTGAAGGCGGTGCGCTTCAACTGCTACCTGAACCCGCTCATCAATCGCCAGGTCTGCGGCGGCGACTTCGAAGCCACCGTGCAGCGCAGCGACTGGGGCATCACCTGGGGCCTGAACTTCGGCTTCGAGAACAAGGTGAAGCTGCTGGTGCAGGTCGAAGCCGTGAACGTGCAGCAATGACGACGACGCAAGGAGCCGCTCGATGATGGACACCACCCTTTCCCTGCTCGGCATCGCCGGCGCCATGGCCGTCGGCGCGATGAGCCCGGGCCCGAGTTTCGTGATGGTGGCGCGCACCGCCGTGGCGTCGCGCAGCGACGGGCTCGCTGCCGCACTGGGCATGGGCGCCGGCGGGCTGGTGTTCTCGATCGCGGCGCTGGCCGGGCTGCAGGCGGCGTTCCTCGCGGTGCCGGGGCTGTACCTCGCGATCAAGGCCTTCGGCGGCGCCTACCTGATCTACCTGGGCTTTCGCATCTGGCGTGGCGCGCGTCAGCCGCTCGCGATCACGCCCGACACGGACGCCTCGCCCCGGGGCCAGGGCCGCGGCGGACGCACCTTCCTGCTCGGCCTGGCCACGCAGGTCAGCAACCCGAAGACGGCGGTCGTGTACGCGAGCATCTTCGCGGCCTTCCTGCCACGCGAGGTGCCGCTGGTGCTGGCGCTCGCGGTGCCGGCGGTGATCTTCTGCATCGAGACGGGCTGGTACGCGATCGTCGCGCTGGCGCTGTCCTCGGCCGCACCGCGCGCGGCCTACCTGCGCTACAAGACCTGGATCGACCGCGCGGCCGGCGGCGTGATGGGGCTGCTGGGCCTGCGACTCGTGTGGTCCGCGGTGCGCGGCACCTAGGCCACCCGACCGCTACAGCAGGCTCTCCGGCGTGAGCGGCGCCAGCAGCTCGAGCATGGTGCGGTCCCAGAAACCCGAGTCGGGTTCTTCGTGCAGCACGGTGGTCTTGCCGCCTTCCTCGCTGACCCACTCGATGCGCCGCGAGCCCCCTGCCGCTGCATCGCCGCCCTCGGCAAAACGCAGCCGGTAGGCGCCCTGCTGCTTGAGCACGTCGAGCAGCTTCAGGGTCTGCTGCGCCATCTCGGGGCTGCGGATGAACAGGCCGATCTCGGTGTTGTGGACCTCGGAGCGCGGATCGAAATTCATCGAGCCGACGAACAGGATGCGCTGGTCGATCACCGCCGACTTGGCGTGCAGCCGGCCCACCGACGTACCGAACAGACCCAGCCGCACGCTGCGCCGCGTGCGCGCGGAACTCAGCTCGTGCAGCTCGGCGCCCAGCGCGAGCATGTCGGCGCGGTAGCGGCGGTAGGCCGTGTGGACCAGCGGCTCGTCGGTGGCGGCGAGCGAGTTGGTGACCACGCTGATCTTCACATTGCGCCCGCGGATCTCGCGCATCACCTCCAGCCCCGACACGCCCGGGATCAGGTAGGGCGAGACCAGCGTCACCTCGCTGCGCGCGCGGCGCATCTGCTCGACCACGTTGTAGCGCACGCTGTCGACGTCGAGCAGCGGCACGCCGCCGTACGACGCGGTCTTGCCGATCACGCGGTCGGGCGAATCGGCGTACGCCTCGGCGGTGGTCCAGATCAGGCCGAGCTTGCCGGCGTCGAGGTCGTCGGCCACGGGGCTGTAGCCCAGCAGGTCGTTGGGCGCGGGCTTGGGCGGCGGCGGCGTGGTGTCGGGGCCGGTGGCGGCATCGAAGCGGCGCTGCAGCTCTTCGCGCGGCAGGTCGGTGCGCACGACCGAGCCGATCGGGCGCACGTGCGGGCTGTTCCAGTACTGGTCGAACAGCACGCCCAGGCGCGGGATCAATGCACCCGTGACGAAGGTGTCGAGATCGATGAAGTTCTGGCCCGAGGTGCGCCGGAAGTACTGGTTGCCGATGTTGCGCCCGCCCGCCACCGCCATCGCGCCGTCGGCGATGAAGAGCTTGTTGTGCATGCGGCGGTTGACGCGGCTGAAGTCGAACAGCGACGCGGTGAAGCGCCTGAGCAGGCTGCCGCGCCCGGCCGGAAACGGATTGAACAGGCGCAGCTCCACGTTCGGCGTGGCGGCCAGCCCCAGCAGGAGTTCGTCTTCGCCGGACGTGTACAGGTCGTCCATCAACAGGCGCACGCGCACGCCGCGCTGGGCCGCATCCCGCAGGGTGCGCAGCAGGTAGCGGCCGGTCTCGTCGTTCTCGATCTGGTAGTACTGCACGTCGAGCGTGCGCTGCGCGCGGCGCGCGAGCTGCAGGCGCGTGTCGAAGGCGAAGTCGCCGCCGGGCATCAGGCGAAAGCCGCTGAGGTCGGGGTCGGGCTGCGAGGCCAGCGCGATCTTGCCGAGCGCAGTGTCGGCCGAGACGGCGATGGCCTTGGTGGGTGCGCGCGGTGCTTCGTCGGGCAGCGTGGCGCAGCCGGTGAACAGCAACGCAGTTGCGATGACGACAACCCAATGCCCACAGCGCGACAGCAGGCGATGGGTCATCGTGAGCTTTCTACAGGGCCTTGCGCAGGTTGGCCGGCGCGATGCGCAGGGCTTCGCGGTACTTGGCCACGGTGCGGCGCGCGCACTCGATGCCCTGCTCCTTCAGCATCTCGGAAATCTGGCTGTCGGACAGCGGCTTCTTGATGCTCTCGGAACTCACGAACTGCTTGATGAGCGCGCGCACCGCAGTGCTCGACGCGTTGCCGCCGGTCTCGGTGCCTAGCGCCGAACCGAAGAAGTACTTGAGCTCGACGGTGCCGAAGGGCGTCGACATGTACTTGGCGGTGGTCACGCGCGAGATGGTCGATTCGTGCAGGCCCAGCTCGTCTGCAATCTCGCGCAGCACCAGCGGGCGCATCGCGAGTTCGCCGTGCACGAAGTAGCTCTTCTGCCGTTCGACGATGGCGTTGCTCACGCGCAGGATGGTGTCGAAGCGCTGCTGGATGTTCTTGATGAACCAGCGCGCCTCCTGCAGCCGCTGCGACAGCGCCTGGCTGCCCTCGCCCTTGTGCGCCTTGAGCGCGCCGGCGTAGATGTCGTGCACGCGCAGGCGCGGCATGACCTCGGGGTTCAGCATGACGCGGAACTTGATGTTGGTGCCGCGGCCCGTCTTGGTGACGATCACGTCGGGCACGACGATGTTGCGTTCGACGTCGACAAAACGGCGGCCCGGCTTGGGCTCCAGGCGCGCAATGATCTGCAGCGCCGAGCGCACCAGCTCTTCGTTCGTGCGCGTGAGCGTGGCCAGGCGCTTGAAGTCGCGCCGCGCGAGCAGCTCCATCGGCTGCTTGCAGATCGCGATGGCGGTCTTGCGCACGAGCGCTTCGGCCTCGGTCTCGTCTTCGTTCGCGAGCGCCTTCAGCTGGATGCTCAGGCATTCGCCGAGGTCGCGCGCGCCGACACCGACGGGCTCCAGGCTCTGCAGCAGGCCGAGCGCCACCTGGAAGTGGTGCACGAGGTCGTCGAACTGGTCGTTGTCGTCGCCTGCCAGGCCCGAGGCCAGCGCGGGCAGCGAGTCTTCGAGGTAGCCGTCGTCGTTGAGCGATTCGATCAGAAAGCGCAGCGCGGCGCAGTCGTTTTCGTTGAGCCGCAGGGTCAGCGCCTGGCGGTGCAGGAACGATTGCAGCGACTCCTGGCTGCGCGCGAGTTCGGTGGCGTCGGCACGCTCGTCGTCGCCGAGGTTGTTCTGGCGCGCGGGCGCATCGCTGCCCCACTCGCTGTCGTCGGGCGCCATCTCGACGGTACCGTCGCCTTCCCAGTCGGGCTCGCGCTCGGTGATCTCGGCGGCAGGGCCGTCGGATTCCGGTGTGGACGTGGTCGCTTCGCTGGAAGCGGTGGAGGCACTGGGGGCGGACGGCGCGAAATCGCCCTCGCCGGTGTCACCGCCATCGTCGCGTGGCACGGGCGTGTCGACAGCATCGAGCCCGAACTCTTCGCGCGCCGCTTCTTCCGCGGTGCGTTCGAGGAACGGGTTCTCGTCCAGCATCTGCTCCACCTCCTGGCTCAGTTCGAGCGTGGAGAGTTGGAGCAGGCGAATGGACTGCTGCAGCTGCGGCGTGAGCGCCAGATGCTGCGAGACGCGAAGGGACAGCCCTTGCTTCATGAAAAGATGGCTCCCCCCCAGGCTGCGCGCTTCGCGCTACGCCAACCCCCTACCGGGGGCGGGCCGACCGCTTCGGGCGGCCGTGCGCGGCGCCCCCCGCGAGGAAGTTCCGCGCGGACGGTGGCCACGTTGATCCTTGACCCTCGCCGCACGGTCACATCCGGAAGTGCTCGCCCAGGTACACCCTGCGTACCTCGGCGTTGTCGACGATCTCCGAGGGTGTGCCTTGTGCCAGCACGTGCCCGTCGCTGATGATGAACGCGTGATCGCAGATGCCCAGCGTTTCACGCACGTTGTGGTCGGTGATGAGCACGCCGATGCCGCGCTCTTTCAGGAAACTGATGATCCGCTGGATCTCGATCACCGCGATCGGGTCGATGCCGGCAAAGGGCTCGTCCAGCAGGATGAAGCGCGGCTGCGTGGCCAGCGCACGCGCGATTTCGACGCGGCGGCGCTCGCCGCCCGACAGTGCGAGCGCGGGCGAATCGCGCAGGTGGTCGACGCGCAGGTCGGACAGCAGGTCGGCCAGTCGCTCTTCGGTGGCCTGCTTCGACAACGGCACCATGCGGCCGTTGGCGTCGGGCTCGCGCTGCAGCTCGAGCACGGCACGCACGTTTTCCTCGACCGTGAGCTTGCGGAAGATCGACGCTTCCTGCGGCAGGTAGCTCAGGCCCATGCGCGCGCGGCGGTGAATGGGCATGTGGGCGATGGGCTCGCCGTCGATGGTGATCTCGCCGGCATCGGCACGCACCAGCCCCACGATCATGTAGAACGAGGTGGTCTTGCCCGCGCCGTTGGGGCCGAGCAGTCCGACGACTTCGCCCTTCTGCACATCGAGCGAGACGTCTTTGACGACCGTGCGGCTGCCGTAGCTCTTCTTGAGGCCGCGCGCCACGAGGCGGCTGCCGGGGACGCCGTCGGCGGTCGTCTGGGTTCCTGCGGTTTCGATCACTTGCGCCCTTCCCCTTCGGTGCTGCCGCCCAGCGTGGTGCTCGGGCGCAGCCCGGCGCCGGGCGCGGGGGTGGGTGCCGGAGCGGCGGGCTTCTTGCCGCCGGCTGCCGGTGCGGAGCCGCCCGCCGCCGGGGCCGCGGCGGCCTTCGGCGTGAGAATGGCCTTCACGCGGCCACCGCTGCCCCCCGAGACGCCGGCGTTCGGCGGCACGAGGGAGCCGTTGACGGTGTAGGTGTCGTTGCTCTGGTCGTAGACGATCAGCGCGCCGCTGCTCTCGTCGTTGGCCGTGGCGCCCACCAGCCGGCGCATGACGGCGCGGCGGATGAACTTGACGTTGTCGGCGCGGCTGTCGTACTCGATGACTTCCGACTCGCCCTCGATCCACTCGTCGCCGGCGTTGCGCTTCTGCTTGTAATAGGCCAGCTTGCCGGGCGCCGCCGTGACCACGCCGTACTGGTAGCCCTCGGCGTCCTGGCGCACGTCCAGCCGCGCACCGCGGATGATGATCGTGCCCTTCGTGACCAGCACATTGCCGGTGAACACGCTGGTCTGTTTCAGGTCGTCGTAGCGCATCGAGTCGGACTCGATGTTCATCGGCTTGGTGCGGTCGGCGGTTTCAGCCAGGGCGCCGGAGGCGGCTCCGGCCAGCAACAGCGCGCCGAAAGCCAGGCGGCCGAGGCGACGAAGGGTGGGGAATGTGGGGATGGAGGGCAATGTCATAAAGGCACGAAACTTGCTCTGAAACATTGTATGCGTGGGACGGTGATTGCCCACCGCCGCCAATGAAAAAGCCCGCCGGAGCGGGCCTTGCATTCGACCCAAAACCAGGTCGTCAGGTCGCGGGATCGGTCAGCCCTTCTTGGCTTCGCCGGTCAGGAAGGTCGCCACTTGCAGCACCTTGGACATGCTGCCGGCGGTTTCGCCGTCGACATACCAACGGCCCGCCACGGCCAGGGCCGGCACGCCGGCGACCTTGTAGGCCTCGGTTTGCTGCGCGGCGCGGCGGGCCTTGCTGGCCACGCCGAAGGACGCAAAGGTTTCCTTGAACTTGGCGCCGTCGAGGCCGGCACGTTCGGCCCAAGCCTGGATGTTGGCTTCGCCGTTCAGGTTCTGGCGCTGCGCGTGGATCGCGGCGAACACCTTCGAGTGGTATTCCTCCAGCTTGCCCATGGCTTCGAGCGTGAAGTACAGGCGCTGCTTGGCTTCGACGTCGTTGCCCACGAAGGGCACCGGGATGCGGCGGAACGCCACTTCTTTCGGAGCTGCCTTGACCCAGGCTTCGAGCGAGGGCTCGAAGTCGTTGCAATGCGGGCAGTTGTACGAGAAGAACTCGACCACCTCGATCTTGCCGGCCGGTGCATCGACCGGCACGCGCTTGTCGAGCACGAGGAAATCGGTGCCGGCCTTGGGGGCGCGCTGGGCGTGTGCCGGAACGGCAGCCAGCGAAAGCAGCCCGATCGAAGTGGCGGCCAGCGAAAAGTCACGACGTTTCATGGAAAAGGTTCTCCTGTGGGTACCGCAGACAGAGCCGGCGCGCCGCAGGGAGTTCCCCGTCGGCGGCGCGCCCGAGGCGCTGGAATTGACAAAAACAGCGTGCGGCAGATGCCGCGCGGGCGAGAGCTTAAAGGCTGTTCAAGAAAGAGACCGCCGACCAGGGTCAGCGCTGCACGCGCACCAGCGCCGATTCGAGACCGCCGCCGTCGAGCCGTTCCTTGAGCCGGTCGGCGTCGTCCTTCTTGTTGAACGGGCCGGCGCGCACACGGTAGACCGTGCGACCGGCCTGCTCGCGCTCGGTGACTTTGGCCTCGACGCCCATGAGCGACAGCTTGGCGCGCTGCGCCTCGGCGTCGTCGGTGGTGCGGAAGGCGCCGGCCTGCACGAAGTACATGAAGGGGTCGGCACCCGACGGCGACGGCGCGGCGGCCGTGTGGCTTGGCGCGGCGGACGCGGTGGTCGTGCTGCCGCCACCTGAACGGGCCCGGGCGAGGTCGCCCAGCGGATCGTTCGACGACGGCAGGGCGTTGGCTTCGGCCGGCACCGGCGCGGGGCGCGCCGGCTTGGGCGCCACCACCACGGGGGCGGGGGCAGTGACCGGCGCGGTCGCGGTGGGCGGCGTGCCCGGCGCCACGGCGACGGGGGCGCCGGTGATCGGGTTCACCGGGCCGGTGGCCGTGGCGGCCGGCGGCGTGGCGGCGGGCTTGGCCGCGCCGGCCTTGCCGGCCAGCGGTGCGTTCGGGTCCCAGTCGCGGTTCTTGCGGGCTTCGGCTTCGTCCTGCTCGGCACCGCCGCGTTGCGTCTTGTTGACGAACGGGATCGGCACCTTGGTGACGTAGACCGCGATGCCCAGGGCGACGCCCAGACCGAGCACCAGGCCGATGATGAGCCCGATGACGATGTTGCCGCGTTGTCTGCTTGTCTTCTTCATGTTCAGAGGGTGATTCACATCTTGCTCGGCGCACTGACGCCGAGGATCGCGAGGCCATTGTGCAGCACCTGCGCAGCCGCTGCGACGAGTGCAAGACGCGCCAACTTGACCGGCTCGTCGTCCACCAGGATGCGCTCGGCATCGTAGTAGCTGTGGTAGCTGGCCGCGAGTTCGCGCAGGTAGAAAGTCACGTCGTGCGGGGCGAAATCCTTCGCCGCGGCCGTCAGCATGGCCGGGTACTTGGCCAGCAGCAGCATCAGCGCCTGGGCCGCCGGGCTGTCCAGCGGCGACAGGTCGACCGCCTTGAGCGTGGCCACGTCGCCGCCCCAGGCCGCGAGCACCGAGCAGATGCGCGCGTGGGCGTACTGCACGTAGTACACGGGGTTGTCGTTGTTCTTCGTGACCGCGAGGTCGACGTCGAAGGTGTATTCGGTATCGGGCTTGCGGCTGAGCAGGAAGAAGCGCACGGCATCGGTGCTGGTCCACTCGATCAGGTCGCGCAGCGTGACGTAGCTGCCGGCGCGCTTGCTGATCTTGACCTCTTCGCCGCCCTTCATCACGCGCACCATGGTGTGCAGCACGTAGTCGGGGTAGCCCTCGGGAATGCCTTCGCCCGCGGCCTGCAGGCCGGCGCGCACGCGCGCAATGGTGCCGTGGTGGTCGGTGCCCTGGATGTTCACGACCTTGTGGAAACCGCGCTCCCACTTGGCGATGTGGTACGCCACGTCGGGCACGAAGTACGTGTACGTGCCGTCCTGCTTCTTCATCACGCGGTCTTTGTCGTCGCCGTAGTCGGTCGACTTCAGCCACAGCGCGCCGTCTTGTTCGTAGGTCTTTCCGGCGGCCACGAGCTTGGCCACGGCCGCCTCGACGCGGCCGCTGGTGTAGAGGCTGGACTCAAGGTAGTAGTTGTCGAAACGCACGCGGAAGGCCTGCAAATCGAGGTCCTGCTCGCGGCGCAGGTAGGCCACGGCGAATTCGCGGATGCTGTCCAGGTCGTCGATGTCGCCGCTGGCGGTGTACTCGCGCTCATGAGACTTGACGGTCTTCCTGGCCTTGAAGTCTTCGGCGATGTCGGCGATGTAGTCGCCGTTGTAGGCCGGAGCTTTTTCACCGCTGGGCCACTCGGGGTCGCCGGGCTTGAAGCCCTTGGCGCGCAGCTGCGTGCTGTTGGCCAGCGTCTGGATCTGCACGCCGGCGTCGTTGTAATAGAACTCGCGCCACACGCTCTCGCCCTGCGAGGCCTGCAGGTTGCAGATGGCGTCGCCCAGCGCCGCCTGGCGGCCGTGGCCGACGTGCAGCGGGCCGGTCGGGTTGGCCGACACGAACTCGACCAGCACCTTCTGGCCCGTGGCCGGCTGGCGGCCGAAGGCTTCGCCCGCGTCCAGCACTTCGCGCACGATCTGCTGCTTGGCAGCGGCCTTGAGGCGGATGTTGAGGAAGCCGGGGCCGGCGATCTCGATCGCCTCGACCCATTGGCCGAAAGCGGGGGTAGCGAGCAGCGCAGCGCTCAGTTCGTCGGCCAGTTCGCGGGGCTTGCGCCCCAGCGGTTTGGCGAGTTGCATGGCGGCGGTGCTGGCGAAATCGCCGTGCGCCGCCACCTTGGGCGACTCGAACGCGGCTTTGGCGCCAGCGCCGGGAGAGAGGGTTTCGAGCGTGTTCGCGAGCGCCGCGAGCAGCTCCTGTTTGACCAATAGCATCTGTGAATTTTACCGGGGGCAAACCCGGACCCAGTTAACGATCGTCATCCGATGGGCGATGTCGCCCGTTAGGATGGTCGGCCCCAAGGCGGGGCGTCTGTCACAACCCAACCTTGCAAGGACATATCCATCATGAAGAAGCTCCTTTCCCTGGTCGTCTCCACCGTCGCACTCGGCGCCTGCCTGTCGTTCAGCGCCTACGCGCAGGACAAGGCACCCGCACCGGTCGTGGCCCCCGCAGCCGCCGCCGCACCTGCGGCAGCCCCTGCCGCCGCGGCCGCGCCCGCCGGTGGCGCCAGCTGCGACGCCAAGGCGATCGACAAGAACGGCAAGCCCCTGGCCGGCGCCGCGAAGAACAGCTTCATGAAGAAGTGCACCAAGGAAGCCGCCGCGCCCGCCTGCGCCGCCAAGGCCATCGACAAGAACGGCAAGGCCCTGGCCGGTGCCGCCAAGAACAGCTTCATGAAGAAGTGCGAAGCCGGCGCCGCCAAGGCCTGATCCGGCGCAGCGCCGCACGGCGCTGACATTTGTTACTCCCGAAGGGCCCGCTCATGCGGGCCTTTTCTTTTGTCTTTGAGGGATCGGTTACTTGCCGAAGCCGCGCGCCAGGAACACCGCGACCAGCGGGATCAGCGCGATCAGGTGCGCCTGGACCATCACCAGCTTGCGCGTCTTCAGGATGTCGGCCTCCGCGGGCAGCTTGCCCGTGGACCGCAGCGTCTTGCGCCAGCGGAAGTAGGTCAGCGTCGGAAAGATCGACAGCACGCCCACGATGATGAACAGCGTGAGCTTCACGTGCAGCAGCGGGTTGGTCCAGTACCAGGCCGTGCCCTTCACGCCCCACCAGGTGCGCGCAATGCCGGTGGCCAGCACCGCGATGGCGGCGATGCCGTAGACCATGTCGACCTTGGCCAGCCGCTCGACCACGGCGGCATTGAGCCATTGCACGCGGCACAGCGCGGCTTCACTGGAAATGAACACGACCATCGTGAGGATGGCCAACAGATGCAGGTAGGCGAGGATGGCTTCGAGGGTCATCGGAAACTTTCTTCATCGGGGTTGCAAGCAAATGCAAAAAGCATTGTGCCGCCCGGTCACGATTTCAGGACCGCCCGCCCCAGAATTCCGGCTGCCCGTACTGCGCTTTGAGGAAATCAAGCCACAGTCGCACGCGCAGCGGCAGGTGCTTGGTGCCCGCGAACACCGCGTAGATGCCATTGGGCGGCGCGGCGAAGTCGTCGAGCAACGGCACGAGCAGGCCGGCGTCGATCTCCGCCTCGACCTCCCAGGTGCTGCGCCAGGCGATGCCGTGGCCCGCGAGGCACCAGTCGTGCAGCACCTGGCCGTCGGAACAATCGAGCGGACCGCTGGGACGCAGGTGAATCAGCTCCTGCGCGCCCTCTTCGTTGGTAATGCGAAAGGCCCAGCCGCGCGTCTGCGAGGCGTCGCTCGACAGCGTGAGGCAGGCAAAGCGCGACAGCTCGCCCGGGTGCTTCGGCGTGCCGTGTCGGCGCAGGAACTCCGGCGTGGCGACGCAGCGGCGGCGGTTGTCGGCCAGGCGCACGCTCACCAGCGACGAGTCGGGCAGGTCGCCCACGCGCACGGCGCAGTCGAAGCTCTCGCCCGTGACGTCGACCACGCGGTCGCTGAGGTTCAGCGAGATCGTCACCTCGGGGTGCAGCGCATGAAAGCGCGGCACCAGCGGCGCGACGTGGCGGCGGCCGAAGCCGGCCGGCGCCGTCACGCGCAGGTGGCCGCTGGCCTTCACGCCGCCGGCGCTCACGCTGGCCTCGGCGTTCGCGAACTCGGTCAGCAGGCGCTGGCAGTCTTCGAGAAAGGCGCTGCCTTCGTGCGTGAGCGTGATGCGGCGCGTGGTGCGCACCAGCAGCTTGACGCCCAGGCGCTCCTCGAGCGCGTCGATGCGCCGGCCCATGATCGCGGGCGCCACGCCTTCCGCCTTGGCCGCCGCGGTGAGGCTGCCGCGGGTCGCGACCGAGACAAAGGATTCGAGCTGCTTGAGGCGGTCCATGGCGCGGGAACTATATCGCCCGCCACCGCGTTCTCGCCTTCTCAGTCGCCGGCCGTGACGCCCTGCGCCCGAAGCGCGGCGATGTCATCGTCGCTGTAGCCCACTTCTTTCAGCAGCGCTTCGCTGTGCTCGCCGATGTGCGGCGGCTGCAGCCGGATGCCGGGGCGCTCGCCGCCCAGCGTGAACGGCGCGAGCGGCACCTTCGCCATGTGGCCGTCGTTCATGCGCACGGGCGCGAGGCCGCCGGTGGCGTTGAGGTGCGGGTCGTCGAACAATTCTTGCGGCTTGGTGATGGGTGCGAAGGGCAACTCGTTCTGCTCGAACACCGCGCTGAGTTCGGCTGCGCTGTGGTTCGCGAGGTGCGAGCGCAGGATCGGCATCATCCAGTCACGCGCCCGCACGCGGTCGTTGTTGGTCTTCAGGCGCGGGTCGGCCAGCATCTCCTCGAGGCCGAAGGCCTTGCAGAAGATGGCCCATTGCTTGTCGCTCACGGCCGCCAGAAAGATCTGCTCGCCGTCTTTCACCGTGAACACGTCGTACACGGCCCAGGCCGAGATGCGGCTGGGCATCGGGTCGGCGGCCTTGCCCGTGGCGGCGAACTGCATCATGTGCTGCGCGACCAGGAACACGTTGTTCTCGAACAGCGCCGACTGCACCTCGCAGCCCTTGCCGGTGAGATCGCGCTGGCGCAGCGCGGCCATCGCGCCGATGGCACCGAACATGCCGCCCATGATGTCGTTCACGCTGGTGCCCGCGCGCAGCGGATCGCCCGCGCGGCCGGTCATGTAGGCCAGGCCGCCCATCATCTGCACCACCTCGTCGAGCGCAGTGCGGTGGTCGTACGGGCCGGGCAGAAAGCCCTTGTGGCTCACGTAGATGAGGCGCGGGTTGAGCTTGGCCAGCGTGTCGTAGTCGAGCCCCAGCTTCTTCATCGTGCCGGGCTTGAAGTTCTCGCTCACGATGTCGGCGGTGGCGATGAGACGCAGCGCGGCTTCGACGCCTTCGGGCTTCTTCAGGTCGAGCGCGATGCTCTTCTTGTTGCGGTTGAAGGTCGGGAAAAAGCCCGCGCCCGAGCCCAGCAGACGGCGCGTGTTGTCGCCCTCGATGGGCTCGACCTTGATGACTTCAGCGCCCAGGTCGGCCAGCAGCAGGCCGCAGGTCGGGCCCATGACCATGTGGGTGAACTCGACGACGCGAACGCCCGCGTAAGGCAGAGGATTGGCTTCAGACATGTGCAATGTGTTCCTGGACAAAACCCTTGGGCAGACCGGCCTCGGGCGTCATGCCGTAGACCGGTTCGCCGGGCAGGCCGGCCTTGAGCGGTGCGCGCGCCGCGATGAGTTTTTCGAGATCGATGCCGGTGCGCACGCCCATGGCCTCGAACATGAAGACGAGGTCTTCGGTGACCGCATTGCCGGAGGCGCCGGGCGCATACGGGCAGCCACCGAGTCCGCCGAGCGAAGCGTCGAAGGTGCGCACGCCCTCGTCCCATGCGGCCAGGCAGTTCGCGATGCCAAGGCCGCGCGTGTTGTGCATGTGGGCCGCGCCGGCGTGCACGCCGATCTCGGCGCGCAGCCGCTGGAAGAGACGGCGCACCTGCGCGGGGTTGGCGTAGCCCACCGTGTCGGACAGGCCCGATTCGTCGGCGCCGGCCTCGATGCATTGCGCGGCGAGGCGGATCACGTCGTCTTCCGGCACCAGGCCCTGCAGCGTGCAGCCGAAGGCGGTGGAGATGCCGGCCTCGAGCTTCACCTGCGGCGCGATGGCGCGGCGCAGCTCGGCAATGGCGCGCACCTCTTCGACCATCTCGGTCGGCGTCTTGCGCACGTTGGCCAGCGAATGCGCCACGCTGGCCGACACCGGCATCGTGAGCTTGTGCACGCCGGCTTCGAGCGCGGCCTGCGCGCCCTTGCGGTTGGGCACCAGCGCCATCACCACGAGGCCGGGCAGCGTGACGGCGTGGCGCACCACTTCGGCAGCGTCGGCCATCTGGGGCAGCAGCTTCGCGGGCACGAACGAGGCGACCTCGATCTCGCGCACGCCGGCGGCGTACAGCGCGTCGATCCAGCGCAGCTTGTCGGCCGTGGGCATGGTGGCCTTCACGGATTGCAGGCCGTCGCGCGGGCCGACCTCGCTGATGAGGACGTCGGGGGAGGTCATCGGGTGCTTCCTTGACTGTTCTATCTTGCAGAACTATATTCTGTTAAACAGAATTAAATCGGCAAGCCTGCCGACTGTCAAGCCACGCCATGCCCCGCAAAGCCCAGAACGAATCGGTGCCCGACCTCAACGCCGCCCCCGGCGGCGCCGCCGCGGTGGACCGTGCGCTGAGCCTGCTGTCGGCCTTCCAGCCCGGCGACGAGGCGCTGTCGCTCGCCCAGTTTGCCGAGCGCACGCAGCTCTACAAGAGCACGGTGCTGCGGCTGCTGGCCTCGCTGGAGCATGCGCGGCTCATTCGCCGGCAGGACGACGGGCGCTACGCGCTGGGGCTGGAGATCGCGCGGCTGCACGGGCTGTATGCGGCGTCGCAGTCGCTCGACCGCCTCGTGCTGCCGGTGCTGCGCACGCTCGCCGCGGCCACCGGCGAGAGCGCGGCGTACCACGTGCGGCAGGACCAGGGCGACAGCTGGGTGCGGCTGTGCCAGTTCCGCGTCGATTCCTCGCATGTGGTGCGCGACCACGTGCGCGCGGGCGACCTGCTGCCCAACGACCGGGGCGCGGGCGCGCGCGTGCTGATCGCCTTCGGGCCCGAGGCCGAACGGCCGCGCGGCGCGAAGGAGCGCAAGTTGTACGACGCGATCCGCGCGCAAGGCTATTGCGCGCTGGTGGGCGATCGCACGGCCGAGCTGGCGGGCATCTCGGCGCCGGTGTTCCATGCGGATGGGCGACTGGCCGCGGCGGTCACGCTGACGATGCCGACGCATCGGTATGACGAGGGCTACGTCGGGCCTGTGCGCGCGGCAGCGAAGGAACTCAGCGGGCAGGTCTGACGGTCTTGCTCCTTCCCCTTCCGGGGGAAGGCGGGGATGGGGACACGCGGCCTTAAAAAAGCCGCAGCGCATTCGATCAGCGCAACGCCGCCAGCAACGCCTCGTTCTGCGCCGGCAGCCCGACGCTCACGCGCAGCCATTGCGCCAAGCCATACGGGCCGAGCAGCGAAACCTCGATGCCGGCGGCCAGCAGGCGCGCGTGCACGGCGGGCGCATCGCCGACCTGCACCATCAGGAAGTTGCCCGACGACGGAACGTACGGCAGGCCCAGCGCGGTGAAACCTGCGGCGAGCTGGTCGCGCCCGGCGGTGTTGAGTTCGTAGGTGCGCGCCAGAAAGTCGGCGTCGCCCAGCGCCGCCACGGCCGCGGCCTGGGCCGGCGTCGTCACGTTGAAGCGCGGGCGGTGCGCGTTCATGCGCGCCGTGAGCGCCGGCTGCGACACGCCGTAGCCGATGCGCAGCCCCGCCAGGCCGAAGGCCTTGGAGAAGGTGCGGGCCACGATCAGGTTCGGCAGGCGGCGCACCCACTCGATGCTGTCGTAGCGCTGCGCGGGCGCGAGGTACTCGGTGTAGGCCTCGTCGAGCAGCACCGTCACGTGCGCGGGCACCGATTGCAGAAAGTCGCGCAGCGGCGCAGCATCGATGAAGGTGCCGGTCGGGTTGTTCGGGTTGGCGACAAAGACGAGCTTGGTGTCGTCGCCGATGGCGGCGCGCATCGCATCGAGGTCATAGCCGAAATCGCGCGAGGGCACGACGGTGGCGCGCGCGTGGGCATGCGCCGTGGCCGCCGCGTAGACGATGAAACCGTACTGCGAATAGACGACGTTCTCGCCCGGCTTCAGGCTCACTTGCGCCGCCAGTTCGAGAATCTCGCTCGATCCGCTGCCCAGCGTGAGCCATTCGGGCGGCACGTCGAGCCGCGCGGCCAGCGCCTGTTTGAGCGCCGTGCCATTGCTGTCGGGGTAGTTGCCCGCGCCTTCGAGGGCGGCGGCGGCGGCGCGGCGGGCCGACTCGGGCATGCCGAGCGGGTTTTCGTTGGAAGCCAGGAGGATCATTGCGGCAGGAGCTGATTATTTAAGAAGTTAAATATATACAGCTGCCACCGCCCCGGCCTCAGGGCCTACCCTTTGACGCGGGGCGCGGGCCTTCGCGGGCCGCCATCAATTACATGCATTTTTGTCACAGATAAATCTCACTTTCGGCTCTTACTGGCTCGCAAAGTATCGAATACAGTTCTCGCATGGCTTCACCTGGGGCAGTTCCCTTTGACGCTTGCGGCACCCCGTTCGACGTCCGTTTCGCCGCCCCGCCCCCCGATTTCCTGTTTTTTGCATTGCGTTCCCAAGGAGAAAACACATGACCGACCGCACCACCGCCCACCGACTCCAGGTCGCGACCGAACTGCACCGCTTCGTCGAAGAAAAAGTCCTGCCCGCCAGCGGCGTGGCCAGCGACCTGTTCTGGAAGGGCTTCGACGCCATCGTCCATGACCTCGCGCCCAAGAACGTCGCCCTGCTCGCCGAGCGCGACCGCCTGCAGAGCGAACTCGACGCCTGGCACCAGAAGAACCCCGGCCCGATCGCCGACATGCCGGCCTACCGCGCCTTCCTGGAAAAGATCGGCTACCTGCTGCCGCAGCCCAAGGGCGTGAAGGCCACCACGGCCAACGTCGACTCCGAACTCGCGCTGCAGGCCGGCCCGCAGCTGGTGGTGCCGATCCTGAACGCGCGCTACGCCCTGAACGCCGCCAACGCGCGCTGGGGCTCGCTGTACGACGCGCTGTACGGCACCGATGCCATCCCCGAAACCGGCGGCGCCGAAAAGGGCAAGGGCTACAACCCCGTGCGCGGCGCCAAGGTCATCGAGTTCGCACGCAACGTGCTCGACCAGGCCGCCCCGCTGGCCAACGGCTCGCACAAGAACGCCACCGGCTACAGCGTGAAGGACGGCCAGCTCGTCGTCGCGCTGCAGAGCAGCACCACCGGCCTGGCCGATGCGTCGCAGTTCATCGGCTACCAGGGCGACGCCGCCGCACCGTCGTCGGTGCTGCTCAAGCACAACGGCATCCACCTGGACATCCGCATCGACCGCAGCACCGCCATCGGCAAGAGCGACGCGGCCGGCGTGAGCGACCTCGTGCTCGAAGCCGCGCTCTCGACCATCCTCGACCTGGAAGACTCGGTGGCCGTGGTCGACGCGGCCGACAAGGTCGTCGCGTACGCGAACTGGCTGGGCATCGTGCAGGGCACGCTGACCGAAGAAGTCGCCAAGGGCGGCAAGACCTTCACGCGCGGCCTGAACGCCGACCGCGAATACACCGGTGCCAACGGCCAGCCGCTGAAGCTGCACGGCCGCTCGCTCATGTTCCTGCGCAACGTGGGCCACCTGATGACCAACCCGGCCATCCTGTATGCATCCGGTGAGGGCGACAAGGAAATCCCCGAAGGCATCCTGGATGCCGTGGTCACCACCACCATCGCGATGATCGACGTCAAGCGCAAGGGCAACTCGCGCACCGGCAGCATCTACATCGTGAAGCCCAAGATGCACGGCCCGGCCGAGGTCGCCTTTGCCAGCGAGCTGTTCGGCCGCGTCGAGCAGCTGCTCGGCCTGCCCGCCAACACCGTCAAGCTCGGCATCATGGACGAGGAGCGCCGCACCAGCGTGAACCTGCAGGCCTGCATCGCCGAGGCCGCTGCGCGCGTGGCCTTCATCAACACCGGCTTCCTCGATCGCACCGGCGACGAGATGCACACCGCCATGCAGGGCGGCCCGATGATCCGCAAGGGCGACATGAAGTCCAGCGCGTGGATCGGCGCCTACGAAAAGAACAACGTGCTCGTCGGCCTGAACTGCGGCCTGCGCGGCAAGGCGCAGATCGGCAAGGGCATGTGGGCCATGCCCGACCTGATGGCCGCGATGCTCGAGCAGAAGATCGCGCACCCCAAGGCCGGCGCCAACACCGCCTGGGTGCCCTCGCCCACCGCCGCCACGCTGCACGCGCTGCACTACCACCAGGTCAGCGTGACCGCCGTGCAGCAGGAGCTGGAAAAGATCGACGCCGAAGGCGAGCGCGAGAACATCCTGAACGCGCTGCTGCAGGTGCCGATCGCTGCCGAAGCCAAGTGGACCGACGCCGAGAAGCAGCAGGAGATCGACAACAACGTGCAGGGCATCCTGGGCTACGTGGTGCGCTGGGTCGACCAGGGCGTGGGCTGCTCGAAGGTGCCCGACATCCACAACGTCGGCCTCATGGAAGACCGCGCCACGCTGCGCATCTCGAGCCAGCACATCGCCAACTGGCTGCTGCACGGCGTGGTCACGAAGGCGCAGGTCGACGAGGCCTTCCAGCGCATGGCCAAGGTGGTCGACGAGCAGAACGCCGGCGACGCGCTGTACCAGCCGATGGCCGGTCACTTCGACACCTCGGCCGCCTACAAGGCCGCGCAAGACCTCGTGTTCAAGGGCATCGAGCAGCCCAGCGGCTACACCGAGCCGCTGCTGCACGCCTGGCGCCTGAAGGTCAAGGCCGCGGCCTGACGCGCGCCCTGCGCAGTGCCGGCAACCGCTGGCGCTGACGCCTCGGAGACAGCAAACGAACGGCGCCCTCGGGCGCCGTTCTGCATGGGGCGCGACATGCCGGTAGCATCGACGCCGCCTTCCTTTTCTCTCTCCGGTCTCCGTCTCTTTCGATGAACAAGCACGCGGCATCGCCGCCCCCGACCCGCTGGTCGACCTCGGCCGCCGGCATGCTGGTCGCACTGGCCACCGCCTTCGCGCTGAGCCAGGCCTTTCGCACCGTCGGCGCCATGATGGCCACGCCGCTCACGCAGCACTTCGGCCTCACGCCGCAGGCGCTCGGCACCTGGGCCGGCACCTTCCATTTCACCTTCGGCATCATGCAGCTCGCGATGGGCGTGTCGATCGACCACTTCGGCGTGCGCCGCACCGTGCTCACCGCCTTCCCGCTCGCCATTGCGGGTGCCGCGCTGTGCACCGTGGCACCGGGCTTCGGCGCGCTGCTGCTGGGGCAGGCGCTGATCGGCGTGGGCTGCGCGCCGGCCTTCCTGGCCTGCACCGTGTTCATCGCGCGGCACTTCGACGCCTCGCGCTTCACCGCCATGTCGGGGCTGGTGATGAGCCTTGCGGGCCTGGGCATCGTGTTCACCGGCACGCCGCTGGCGCTGCTGATCGAGGCCGCGTCGTGGCGCGCGGGCTATGCCGTGCTGACCGCCTTCGCCGTGCTCTCGTGGATCGTCATCTTCTGGCGCGTGCACGAGCCCGCGCGCACGACACCAGCGGTCGCACCGGACGGACCCGCGCCCGAACGCCAGTCGCTGCGCCAGGCGGTGCGCGACCTGCTGCCGCTGTTCGCCATGCCGCACACGCTGGGCCTGCTGTGCTTCGCCTGCGTGTCGTACGCCGCCTTCATCACGCTGCGCGGCCTGTGGCTCGGCCCCGTGCTGCACGACCGCCACGGCCTCTCGCTCGTGGCCAGCGGCAACGTGGCGCTGGTGATGACCGTCGCCGGCATGGCCAGCCCCATGCTGTTCGGCCGCCTCGACCCCGGCGGTGCACGCCGCACGCGCTGGATGATGCGCTGCGCCTTCGCCGGCGCGGCGATGTTCGCCGCCATGGCCCTCACGCAATCGCGCGCCATCGACATCGGCCTGCCGATCGTCTACGGCCTGTTGTCGGGCTACAGCGTGCTGCTGTACGCGTACACCAAGAACGCCTACCCGGCGGCCGTGACCGGCCGCGCGATGGCGCTGCTCAACATGGCGATGTTCCTCGGCGTCTCGCTGATGCAATGGACCACCGGCGTCGCTGCCTCCTGGGCCGTGGCCCACGGCACCGAGCCGTTCCGCGCGGTGTTCCTCACGGTGAGCGGGATGCTGGCGGCGGGGACGTTGGCGTTTTGGGTGTTGCCGCGGGCGCGTGAGCGTCAGCGGCCGGTGTCGGCCGATCTCTGACGGGGCGCGCGGCACCTTCGCGTGCCGCTGTCACGCCTTTCGCTTCGCGCTTTTCTTGGCGGGGACACGAACGGGCAAGGTCGTCGACAGCTGCCGGATCTCGCGGCGAATCTCCCGCTCAAGTTCCTGCTCGGTCGGCAGATGCAACTGGTAGCGGCTCGCAAAGATGTTGCGTTCCTGTTGCTCACCCAGGGTGTACTTCACCACCGCGTCGTTCTTGTCGGGACACAGGATGACGCCCAGCGTCGGGTTGTCGCCTTCGGTGCGGCGCTCGCGATCGAAGTAGTTCACGTAGAACTGAATCTGGCCGAGGTCGGCGTGGGTCAACTTGCCCACCTTGAGGTCGATCAGCACATAGCACTTCAGCACCGCGTGATAGAAGACTAGGTCGATGTAGAAGTGATCGCCATCGATCGTGATGCGCTCCTGGCGCGACACAAACGCGAAGCCCTTGCCAAGCTCGAGCAGGAAGGTCTGCAGGTTGTCGATCAACGCCTGCTCCAGCGTCGACTCGACGAGCCTGGGAGACTCCGGCAGCCCGAGGAACTCGATCACCATCGGGTCTTTCAACGCATCAAGCGGCTGCGCCACCTCCTGCCCGTGCGTCGCTAATCGCATCAAGCCCTTCTTGTCCTTGCTCTTGGCCAGGCGGTCGTACAGCAGGCTCGCCGTCTGACGCTGCAACTCGCGCACCGACCATGCATTGCGGATGGCCTCGATCTCATAGAAGGCGCGAGCCTCTGTCCGCGTCACACGCAACAGCTGCCGGTAGTGGCTCCAGGACAGCGAGGGATGCAGCACGCCGGGAAGCCAGTCCGGTTCGGGCGTCGATTTCCGAGACGGTGTCGCGGAAATCGGCTGCATCAGCAATTTCCGAGGCACTGTCTCGGAAATCAGCTGCGGGTAGTCCAGATAGAACTGCCGGAATGCCTCGAGGTTGTCCACCGAGTAGCCGCGACCGAACGCCGTGTTCAGGCGCGCCGACAACTCGGCCAGCAGCTTTGCACCGTAGCCGGCACGGCGCTGCCCGCGCTGTTCTTCCTCGACGATCTCGCGCCCGATCAACCAATTGGCGGCCACCTGTGTCGTGTTGACCGTCCGCGCCACGCCGGCACGCGCGGCCTCCAGAATCTCGCGCACCCGACCGAAAAGAGGACGCACGGAAGGTGCGGCCTTGGTGCGCGCTGGTGTCGTCGCACGGACGGGGGATTTTTTGGAAGCAGGCAATTCGGCGCCCTGAAAAAGTTCGTCGGAATTATGCAAGGGTGGTGCGGCCGCGCACGGCTGCAAGCCTCACCGAACGGGTACACCTCAGCGTTTGATCGCCAGCATCAGCACCCCGCCCGCGATCATCGCCACGCCACCCCACTCGCGCACGGACGGCCGCTCGCCGAGGAACATCACGGCGAACAGCACCACGAGCACGACGCTGAGCTTGTCGACCGGTGCGACCTGCGAGGCATTGCCCATCTTGAGCGCCCGGAAGTAGCAGACCCACGACGCGCCGGTTGCCAGCCCCGACAGCACGAGAAAAGTCCAAGTGCGCGGCGACAGTTCGAAGGGGTTCGTCCATTTGCCCGTGGCCTTCACGAAGGCCGCGAGCACGACGAGGATCACCACCGTGCGCACCAGCGTCGCCATGTCGGCATCGACACCGGCCAACCCCAGCTTGACCAGGATGGCCGTCAGCGCGGCGAAGACGGCCGACAGGATCGCCCAGACGAACCAGTTCGACGATGCAGCGAGGGTCATGGCGCGCTCCTTCACAGGGGATGGCAGTCCGCCCGATCATCGCGCGAACCGCCGTGCTGAGGTGCTCACGCCGCATCCCCCAACCGCGCCCGCACCTCGCGCCGGCTCAGCTGGCGCTTGGCGACGGCATAGACATCGTGACGCCCATACATGTCGAAGTGCGTGGGCAGGCCCGGCGCGGAACGTCGCGCCGCACCGCAGCGCGTGACCATGCAGCGGCGCAGCACGTCGTAGCACTTGGGCTCTGGCTGCGCCGCGCTTGTGCGCTCGGGAAATTGCGCCAGCACGACCTCGAACCAGCAGCCCTCGACGCAGTGCCACTGCGTGGTCTCGTCGATCACGTGGTAGACCGCATACGGCGTGTCGCCGCGCCGCCCGGCCCGGTCCGCACGGCGCGCCGCACGCGCCTCGCGCAAGCGCCGGTTCGGCAGCAGGATGCCGGTGAACGGATGCACGAACAGCTCGACGCCCGGCGCTTCGTGCAGCGGTACGCCGGGCCGATCTCCCCAGCGGTAGGGCCGCACCCGCACTTCGCCGTCGCACAGCACCGCGTCGCGCGCCACGAAATCGTCGACGTGCAGGAAGATGTGCGCCTGCACCGTGCTGCGGCGATCGATGCCCGCGCACAGCTCGGCGTACACCTTGTCCCACGGCCGGTGCACCTGCTTGTGCAGCCAGCGCTTGAGCGGCTGGAGGTTTTCGCTCAGCCACTTCGGATGCTGCAGGCCGCGCTTCATGCCCAGGTGCGAACCGCGCTCGGGGCTGTTGCGCCACGGGCGGCCATCGCCCTGCACGCGCCAGCCGCCGCGCGGACGCTCGACGATCACCTTGTCCATGTCGTCACGCATCGTCGGCCCTCCGTCCGAAATCGCGCGCGGCCTTCTGCAGCGCCACCTTCTGCGCGCGCCGCTCGGCGCGGTGGGTGCGCAGGTGGCGGCCTGCGCCCTGGCTGGATTCGCGGCGGGCCATCGCGGCCACCACGGGATTGCGCGGTGCCGACGCGGGCACCGCAAAGTAGAACCGGCCCAGACGCTTGTCGTCGTCACGGGCCTTTCGTTGAGCACTCATGTGCACACACTCCGAAAAACAAAAAGGCCCCGGCGAATGCAATTGCGCGCGGGGCCCTTGTCGATTCGGCCGCGGCGGATGCGAAGGTGCACATCCGGCCGGGGCGGTCGGTGTGCGTCAGGTGTTCAGTGAACGGTTCATTGGTTGGTGTTCTCGCCCGGGAGGTTGATCGTCGCCGGGCGTGGTGTCGGAAAAAACTGTCGCTGAAAAAGGAAGGGCGGATTCTGGCGAGGGCTCGCGCCGCGCGCAAGCGGGGCGCGCAGTGCTGTGGCGCAAAGCTGACACGGCCGCGTGCATGGCGTGCGTTGAATCCGCACCGTTTGAATCCGCTTGGCGCATCGCGCCGTATGGCATCTCAAGCGCATCGCGCCTCCGAGCTGTTGGCGGTTCCCACAGAGCCCTTTCTTTCCAGGAGACATCCATGAAAAAACTCGTGATCGCACTCGGCGTGTCGGTGTTGCTCGGCGCGTGCGCCGGCAGTGGCATGAGCAATGCCAGCAGCAGTGCCGCGACCCCCATGGTCGGCGGCGCGCCGATGTACCCGACGAAGGACATCGTCGACAACGCGGTGAATTCGAAGGACCACACGACGCTGGTCGCCGCGGTGAAGGCGGCCGACCTCGTGGCCACGCTCAAGAGCCCGGGCCCGTTCACGGTGTTCGCGCCCACCAACGCCTCGTTCGCGGCACTGCCGGCCGGCACGGTCGACACGCTGCTCAAGCCCGAGAACAAGGCCACGCTGACCAAGGTTCTGACCTACCACGTGGTGCCCGGGCGCATGGACAGCGCGGCGCTGATGAGCGCGATCAACGCGGGCGGCGGCAAGGCAATGCTGAAGACCGCCAGCGGCGGCACGCTCACGGCCACGATGAGCGGCGGCACGGTGTGGGTGACCGATGCCAAGGGAGGCACGGCCGCGGTGACGATCGCCAATGTCTACCAGTCGAACGGCGTGATCCACGTCGTCAACAAGGTGCTGCTGCCGGGTTGATCGGCAGGCGGGCCGCGGCCCTTCGTCAGCTCCGCTGCGCGGCCTCGGCTTCGTCGCGCAGCCATTGCGCGAAGTCCTGCGCGTCGCGGTTGCCCGCGGCGCGCCGCGACATCTCGATGAAGTAGCCGCGGTGCGATGCCGCGCCCTCGCCGAGCGGCGCCACGAGCCGGCCGTCGCGCATCAGTTCGCGCAGCAACGGCAGGCGCCCGATCACCACGCCCTGCCCCGCCACCGCGGCGGCCACGGCATCGGCGTACTGCGTGAAGCGCACCGTGCTCTTCATGCGCAGGTCTTCCAGCCCCATCACCTTGAGCCACGGCTCCCAGTCGGCGGTCGGGGCTTCGCTGTGGTCCGGGTATTCGATGGTCAACAGCGTGAGCTTGGAAAAGTCGGACAGCTCGCGCAGCGACGCGGCCACCTGCGGCGCGCACAGCGGGATCACCGATTCCTCGAACAGCGCCGGTCCCACACCGCGGCCGATGGGCACGAAGCGCACCGCCACGTCGATGCGGCTGCGTTCCATGTCGAGCACGTCGAGCGTGGCCGACACGCGCACGTCGACCTGCGGATGCGTGCTGGTGAAGCGCGCCAGTTTGGGAATGAGCCACAGCGACGCAAAGCCCGGCGTGCTGGTGATCGACACCTGTCGCGGCGCGGCGCTGGCCCGCACGCGCGCGGTGGCGTCGCGCAAACGCTCCAGACTGTCGGTGACGGCGCGCTGCAGCACGCCGCCGGCCTCGGTGAGCGCGAGCGCGCGGTGGCGGCGCTCGAACAGCAGCACGCCCAGGCTGGCTTCGAGTTGCTGGATCTGCCGGCTCACGGCCGACTGCGTGAGGTGCAGTTCGCCGGCCGCCAGCGTGAAGCTCAGCCGGCGCGCGGCGGCCTCGAAGCTGCGCAGCAGCTCGAGCGGCGGGAGCTCGCCGGCAGGGGGTTTCGCATTCTCTGTAGGCATGCAACGAGTTCCGAATGACCGCGTGTAAGAGCGGGTTCGGCTCACTATATTCATTCGTATCACGAATGCAATGGAGCTTCCCATGAGCACCGCCACCACCCCGTCTCCTTCCGCCTTTTCTTTCTCCTCGTCGACCTCGCGCTTCCACGTGAGCCTGCCGAGCCGCGCCGTCTTCGCCGTGCCCGACGGCGCGGGCGTGGGCATCGAGTGCCGCAGCGGCGCCGTGTGGATCACGCTCGACCGCGACCCGCGCGACATCGTGCTCGGGCCGGGCGAGCGCTTCGAAAGCACCGAGCACCGGCGCGTGCTGGTGTCGGCGCTGGAGTCGTCGTGCATTTCGGTGTCGGACGCGCAGCCCGCTGCGCTGCCGAACCCGGCGTCGCGTGCACGCGCGCGGTCGCCCTGGCGACTGCCGCTGCACGGCTTGTCCCCGGCTTGACCACGGGCGCCATGGCCCCGTGACGCACGCTTTCAGCGGAGCGCTCGCATGACCGCGCCGCAACGGACACCGCAGCCCTGCGTGCGGTGCGCGCTGAACCCGAGCAAGCCCGTGCGCAACCGCACGACCGGCGAGCCGTTCAGTCAGTGCGGGCGCGCGTTGATCTCATGGGCGCCGATCAGTTCGGCCACCAGCACGGCCTCGGGGCCGTCGAGAAAGTATTCCGCCTCGAGCGGCTCGCGCAGCCGCAGGAACTTGTCCTCGCCGACCTGCATGGTGTGGCCGGCGCCCATTTCGGCGCCGCTGTCGATCAGGTAGCGCAGCACGTTGCCGAACAGCTGGAAGTATTTCTCCCCTTCGTGGTGGCCTTCGGCCAGGGCCGCGAAATCGGGCTGCCCGAAGTGGTGCGCGCCATAGGTGCGCATCCAGACGCCCTGCACGCCTTCGACCTCGTACTTGACGAAGCCGCAGTACAGGGCCGGCAGGTCGAGGTCCCGCAGCAATTCGATGCTGTCGCCTTCGATGTCGGCGTCGAACACGGCCGCGGGGAGCGAGGTGTGGGCCGATTCGTTCAGCACCACCAGCGCACCGAGCCGGGCCAGCGCGCCGGCCACGGTCGCCAGGGCCACGTACTGTTCGAGCACCGAGGCCTCGTAGCCCGCGTAGTAGAGGATGACGTGGCTGCGGTGCGCGCGCACCCGGGCCTTGAGCTCTTGCGGATAGTGCGCCGGCGCCACGCAAACCTCGACCGATTCGGCCGGCATCGGCACATCGAAGCCGACCATCCGGACCACGTGGTTCTTCCAGCCCGCCAGCGCCAGAAAAGGGCCGGGTTCTTCGGTGATCTCGCAGCGCGCGTCGCCGGTGGAGCGGTGGTAGGCGCGCAATGCCCGCGCGAGCGCGGCGACATCGATGGTCAGCGCATCCGCGAACAAGACCGTCAGCGCGACGGTGTCGCCGGCCTCACCGGCCTCGGGGTTGGCGACCAATGCGCCGGTATCGCCCGGCTCGTCCTTGCGGCCAAAAAAACGGGAAAAAATGCTCACGCGCGGACTCCTTGGATGATGGGTGTGCCTGCAAATGGAGGGGGACGGCGCGGACCGGGTCGCACGCCATGGGCGTTGCCTTCATGGCCGACGCACAGCAACGAACTGTAATCGCGCGAGATTGGCCAAAAGGCCATTGGCCTGCGGCCGGCGACTGCGCCAGAATGGCCCTTTCCGCGAAGCGTTGCCACCCTGCGCCGGTCGCGTACCCGCACGGAGATTGCCCCATGAGCACTGCCATCCTCAACGCCTTCTACGCCCAGTCGGGCGGTGTCACCTCGGTCATCAACGCCTCGGCCTGCGGCGTGATCGAGACGGCGCGCCGGCACCCGGACCGCATCGGCACGCTCTATGCCGGGCGCAACGGCATCCTCGGCGCGCTCACCGAGGACCTGATCGACACCAGCGCCGAGCCGGCCGAGGCGATTGCAGCGCTGCGCACCACGCCCTCGGGCGCGTTCGGCTCGTGCCGCTACAAGCTCAAGTCGCTCGAAAAAAACCGTCGTGAATACGAACGCCTGATCGAGGTGTTCAAGGCGCACGGCATCGGCTACTTCTTCTACAACGGCGGCGGCGATTCGGCAGACACCTGCTTCAAGGTGAGCCAGCTGTCGCAGTCGATGGGCTACCCGCTGCAGGCCATCCACGTGCCCAAGACCATCGACAACGACCTGCCGCTGACCGACTGCTGCCCGGGCTTCGGCTCGGTCGCGAAGTACGTGGCGGTGTCCACGCTCGAGGCCTCGTTCGATGTGCGCTCGATGGCCGCCACCTCCACCAAGGTGTTCGTGCTCGAGGTGATGGGCCGCCACGCCGGCTGGATCGCCGCGGCCGGCGGGCTGGTGGCCGACCATGGCATTCCGGTGGTGGTGCTGTTCCCCGAGATCGAGTTCGACGCAGCCCGCTTCCTGGCGCGCGTCGATGCGCTGGTGCAGCAGCACGGCTACTGCTCGGTGGTGGTGTCCGAAGGCTGCCACCACCCCGACGGCACCTTCCTCGCCGAACAGGGCGCGCGCGATGCCTTCGGCCATGCGCAGCTTGGCGGCGCGGCGCCGGTGGTCGCGCAGATGGTGAAGGAAGCGCTGGGCCACAAGTTCCACTGGGCGGTGGCCGACTACCTGCAGCGCGCGGCGCGGCACATCGCCTCGGCCACCGACGTGAAGCAGGCCTACGAGCTGGGCCAGCGCGCGGTCGAGCTCGCGCTCGAAGGCCGCAACGCGGTGATGCCGACCATCGAGCGCACGAGCGACGTGCCCTATGCGTACACACTGGGTGCGGCGCCGCTCGAAGCGGTCGCCAATGTCGAGAAGCCGATACCGCGCGATTTCATTTCGGACGACGGCTACGGCATCACCGAGAAGTGCCGCCGCTACCTGCTGCCGCTGATCGCGGGCGAGGACTACCCCGCCTACCGCGACGGCCTGCCGGTGTACGCGACGCTGCGCAACGTCGCAGTGCCGAGGAAGCTGCCGGCTTTCACGCTCGCATGACCGTTGTCATCGACACCGCGCACTGTCCGCTGTGCGGCGAGGCGAATCGCTGTGCGATGGAGGTCGAGCGCGAGACCGGGCAGGCGCAGCCGCCCTGTTGGTGCATGGCCGCCGATTTTTCGCTGGCCCCGCTCGACACGCTGCCGCCGGCACTGCGCGGGAAGGCCTGCATCTGCGCGCGCTGCGCCGCGGGCCTGCCGCCGCCTCAGGACTGAGCGACGTCGCCCTGCGACTGGGATTGAGATTGGGATTGCGGCTGCACCGGTGCAGGCTCAGCAGCTTCCGCCGCAGGCGCCGCCACATCCCCCGCCATCACCATCGTCGGCGCCGTGCCGCTGCGCTGCGCGGTGATCACGCCGTGGATGAACTGCAGCTTGCCCACGGCCGCGCGCGGCAGCACGAAGGGGTAGTAGTCGGGCTGGCCCATGCTGCGCGACAGCTCGTTGAGCATGCTGGTCAGCAGCACCCAGCCGTTGATGAAGTCCAGGAATTTCGCGGCGTCGGGATGCTCGGGCTGCCACAGGTCGGCGGCAGTGAACAAATCGTTCTGCAGCTCGACATTGCTCGCGTCGATGCCGAAGCTCATCGCCGTGTCGGCCGTGTCGGCCATGTGCAGGTAGTGGGCCCAGGTCTCGGCCCAGTCTTCCCACGGATGCATGCTCGCGTAGCTGCTGACGAAGCGCTGCGACCAATCGGGCGGCGGGCCCTGCTCGTAGTGCTGCTGCAGCGCGGCGCCGTAGTCGGTGCGCTCGTCGCCGAAGAGCGCGCGGTAGTCGTCGATCCACGGCGTGGGCAGCACCAGCAGGTCCCAGTAGTAGTGGCCGACCTCGTGGCGGAAGTGGCCCAGCAGCGTGCGGTAGGGCTCGTGCATCTCGGCGCGGATGCGCTCGCGCACGGCGTCTTCGGCCTCCTCGGCGTTGAGCGTGATCAGGCCCTGCTCGTGGCCCGTCATCACGTGCGGTCGGCCCGGCACGTTGCTGAGGAAGTCGAAGGCCAGCCCGTGCACCGGATCGGCGTGGCGGCTCACCACCGGCAGGCCGAGCGCGAGCAGCTGCGAGATCAGGCGGCGCTTGGCCTGCTCGAGCTTGCACCACAGCTCGCCGTTGGCCGCCACCGACAGATCGGGAATCGTGCGCGTGACGCTGCACGACAGGCAGTAGCCGGGCGCGTGGCCCTGCGTGTCGGCGGGAATGGTTTCGCCTTCGCGCGGCTGCGCCACCATCCAGTTGCAGGCGGCCGGCGTCATGAGGTTGGCGCAGCGGCGGTAGGTGGGACCGTGGGGGTCGCCGAAGACGGTGAAGGTGTCGGGCAGCGCGCCCTCGCCTTCGGCCGGCGCCAGCGGCACCACGCCGAGCCGGTCGATCACATAGCCCAGCGGCGTGAGGCAGGCCAGGCATTTGCTGTTGCGCAGGAACACGGGGCGCCCGCACTGGCAGCGGTAGGCGCGGCTGACGGTGGGCGCGGCGAGTTCGGTCGCGAGCGGGGGGGCGGCATCCGGCACGGCCGGGTCGGCCGGTTCATGGGCGGGTTCTTGGATCGACGGATTCATGGCTTGTTTGTTCTTTTGATGATGGCTTGACGCACGGGGGACAGCCGCCGCATTGTGCGACCCGCGCGTGTGGCGTCGGCCGCGCAAACACCGATATGCTTGTAGGACGACGGACCCGCGACCGTCCCTGCGCCGCCCCATGACCTTCCCACACACACCCGACACGCCGCCCTCCATGGGTGTCCTTCGCGCCCGCTACGGCGAGCGCTACCGCTGGTACCTGCTGCTGTCGGTCATGGTCGGCACGATGGCGTCGATCATGTCGTCGACCATCGTCAACGTGGCGATCCCCGACATGAGCCACCACTTTGCGTTGGGCCAGGAGCGCGCGCAGTGGGTGAGCTCGGGCTTCATGGTGGCGATGACGGTGTCGATGCTCACCACGCCGTGGCTGCTGTCGCGCTACGGCTACCGGCGCACCTATGTCGGCACGATGCTGTTGCTGCTGGCCGGCGGCATCGTCGGTGGGCTGGCCAACCACTACCCGCTGGTGCTGATGGCGCGCGTGGCCGAGGGGCTGGCGGCGGGCGTGGTGCAGCCGATTCCGGCCATCATCATCCTGCGTGCCTTCGAGCCGCACGAGCAGGGGCGCGCCAGTGGCATCTTCGGCATGGGCGTGGTGCTGGCGCCGGCCATCGGGCCGAGCATCGGCGGCGTGCTGGTCGACCTGTTCGGCTGGCGCTCGATCTTCTTCATGGTGGTGCCCTTCTGCCTGGCCTCGATCTGGCTGGCCTACAAGTTCGTGCCCAAGACCGCACCCGGCGGCGTGGCCGCGACGCGAGGCAGCGGGCTCGATGCGCGCGGGCTGGCGCTGGGCACCGTGGGCACGCTGTGCCTGCTGAACGGGCTGGTCGAGCTGCGCGGCGATTCGCCGCTGCAGGCCGCGCTGCTGCTGGCCGGTGCGCTCATCGCCTTTGTCGCCTTCGTGTGGTGGCAGCGCCGGCTCATGGCCTCGGGCGGCGCGCCGCTGATGAACCTCGCGCTTTTTCGCTACCGCCAGTTCGCGATGGGCAGCCTGGTCGCCTTCATCTACGGCACCGCGCTGTTCGGCTCGACCTACCTGCTGCCGGTGTACATGCAGGTGGGGCTGCACCTGTCGGCCTCGCACGTGGGCACGACGCTGCTGCCGGCCGGCATCGTGCTGGCCTTCACCATCGCGGGCGTGGGCCGGCTGGCCGACAAGCAACCGACCTGGCTCCTGGTGAGCATCGGCCTGGCGCTGCTGGCCGTGTCGTTCGCGCTCATGGCCGTGCTGCGGCTGGACAGCCCGCTGTGGCTGCTGGTGGTGTTCGCGATCGTCGGGCGCATCGGGCTGGGCTTCATCCTGCCCTCGCTCAACTTGGGGTCGATGCGCCCGCTGGCCAAGCCGCTCATCCCGCAGGGCGCGAGCGCGATCAGCTTCGTGCGCATGCTCGGCGGCGCGGTCGGCGTGAGCCTGTGCGCCATCATTCTCGAATGGCGCCTGGCCGCGCACGGCGACTCGCTCGCCAACCCGGTGAGCACCCCGGCGCGGCTGGCGGCGTTCGACGAGGTGTTCCTGATGCTGGCCGGCCTGTGCGCGCTGGCCGTCTGCGCGGCCTGGCAGCTGCGCGAGAAACCCGACGAGGACACGGCGCAACACAGGGGGTAAACCCCGGCGGCGCAAAGAGCCGCTTTCGCTTTCAATTGTTATCAGTTGTATCTAAAAGCGGAATCGGTTCCATGCATCGCAGACGTTTTCTCGCCGCCTCGGCCGCGGCGACGGCCGGACTCGGCCCCCTCCTTTCCTTGCCTTCCACCGCACTGGCAGCCGAGAACGGCGTCAGCGACGGCGAAATCGTCCTCGGCCACACCGGCATCCTGAGCGGGCCGCTGGGCGCGCCGATCAAGGTCGTGATGGCCGGCGCCGGGCTGGCCTTCGACGCGGTCAATGCGCAGGGCGGGCTCGCGGGCCGCAAGCTCAAGCTGGTCTCGCTCGACGACGAGCTCAAGCCCGAGAAGGCCGTCGCCAACTACGAGAAGCTGCTCGCCGAGCACCGCGCCTTCGCCTTCTTCGGCTGCGTGGGCTCGGGCACCACGGCCGCCGCGGCCAAAGTGCTGGGTCAGAGCGGCGCGCCGATGGTCGGCGGTTATGCGGTGTCGGACTCGGCGCGCGAGAAGGTCGCGGGCGCCGGTTATTTCGTGCGCGCCACCTTCGCGCGCGAGGCGCAAGCGCTGGTGCAGCACCTGACAACCATCGGCGTCTCGCGCATCGCGGTCGCCTACCTGGACAACCCCGGGGGCGCCGAAGTGGCGCGGCTGGTCGAGGCGGCGCTCGACACGCTCAAGCTCAAGCCCGTGGCCGCGGTGCCCGTCAAAGGCGACGGCACGACCAACGAGGCCGCGGGCAAGGCACTGGCCGACAGCCAGGCGCAGGCCGTGCTCATGTACCTGGGCGGCGGCATCGGCGGCGAGGTCATGAAGAGCGCCTGGAGCGCCGGCGGTCGCCAGATGTTCTACGGCATGTCGATCGTGCCGGGCGACGTCACCGCCAAGCTCGTCGGCGACAAGACCAGCGGCCTGGCCATCTCGCAGATCGTGCCCTACCCCTGGAGCGAGGTCGACGCCACCGCGCGCGAATACCGTCAGCTGGCCGAGCGCGCCAAGGTCGACATCGGCTACCTCAGCTACGAAGGCTATGTGAACGCGCTCGTGATGATCGAAGCCCTGCGACGCACCGGCCGCGACCTCACGCGCGCAAAGCTGCACGCCACGCTGAAGGCGATGAAGCTGCGCATCGGCAACATGGAGATCGACTTCACAGGCGCGAGCAACACGGGCTCGCGCTTCATCGAGATGGTGCGGGTGACGAAGGAAGGGCGGTTCCTGCGATAGCGGTTGTGCCGCTCACAGCCCCAGCTGCGTGAGTGCCCAGGCCACCGTGCCCAGCTGCATCACGTTGAGCACCATCCCCGCGATGTGCAGCTTGCGGAACTGCACGATCGACGTGCCCGTCGCCGGGATCGTGTGGCGCAACACGTCCATGCGCGGAATGATGAGCCAGCGGCGCAGCGCGAAGGCCAGGCCGGCGATGAGGGCCATGCCGACTGCGAAGACGGGCTTGCCGCACCACGCGTAGCTGAGCGCCGCCGCGCTCGCGGTCAGCACCACGGCCACGTAATAGACGTTGAACAGGCCGCGGATGAAGCGCGAATCCAGCGGGGTGTCGTGCGAGAGCACGAGCAAGGGCAGCGAGCCCATCATGAAGAACCCCATCCAGACCAGCAGGATGACGGTCGCCATGAGCGCAACGACGATGGGAAGCATCTTTGAAAACCCTCCGCGGCGCGCAAGCATACGCCCGGGCTGGCGCTCGTGCGGCACCGATCCGGGGCCTGCCGGCCAAGGGGAATCCCTCGGTTCCCCGTGCACCCGTTTTGCCATTTTTTGATAACCGCTTGCGGGCGCGATCGCTATCGTCGATCGCCATATGTCCGCCACCCTGCCACCCCTTCCCAGCGCCCGTTCGCTCGCCGCCGCCCTGCAACGCCGCGAGCTCTCGTGCCACGAACTGATGCAGACCTGCCTCGCGCGCATCGAGCGCCTCAACCCGCAGGTCAACGCGCTCGTGTCGCTGCAAGCGCCCGAAGAGATGCTGCGCCAGGCCGATGCCTGCGATGCGCAACGCGCGCGCGGCGACGCTGTGGGCCGGCTGCACGGCTTCCCGATGGCGCCGAAGGATTTCGTCGCCACCGCCGGCCTGCCGACCACCATGGGCAGCCCGGTGTTCGCGAAGCAGGTCACGCCGCACGACGCGATCATGGTCGAGCGCCTGCGCCGCGCCGGTGCCGTGTTCGTGGGACGCAGCAACACGCCCGAGTTCGGCCTGGGCTCGCACACCTACAACACGGTGTTCGGCACCACGCGCAACGCATGGAACCTCGACCATGCGGCCGGCGGCAGCAGCGGCGGTGCCGCGGTGGCGCTCGCGCTGCACATGCTGCCGGTGGCCGACGGCAGCGACATGATGGGTTCGCTGCGCAACCCCGCGGCCTGGAACCACGTCTACGGCCTGCGCCCGTCGCTGGGCCGCGTGCCCACCGGGCCGGGGCCGGAGCTGTTCTTCCAGCAACTGGGCTGCGAAGGGCCGATGGGCCGCACGCCCGAGGACGTGGCCTGGCTGCTGTCGGTGCAGGCCGGCTATGACACGCGCTCGCCGCTGAGTCTGGCGGGCGACGGCGAGGCCTTCGCGCAGCCGCTCGATGCGGAACTGCGCGGCCAGCGCATCGCGTGGCTCGGCGACCTCGGCGGCCACCTGCCGATGGACCCGGGCGTGATGGCGCTGTGCGAATCGGCACTGCGGCATTTCGACACGCTGGGCTGCAGCGTTGCGCCTGCTGTGCCCGCTTTCGATTTCAACGCCCTGTGGACGGCCTGGCTGCGCCTGCGCGGCTTCATCGTGGCCGGCGCGTTGCGCGGGCTGCATGCCGACCCGGCCACGCGCGCGCAGCTCAAGCCCGAGGCCTGCTGGGAAATCGAACAGGGCGAGCGCCTGAGCGCCGCCGCGCTGCACGAGGCCGCTGTCACGCGCACGCAATGGCATGCCGCGCTGCTGCAGCTCTTCGAACGCTTCGACTTCCTGGTGCTGCCCGCCGCGCAGGTGTTCCCGTTGCCGGTCGACACGCACTGGCCGCGCGAGGTCGGCGGTCGCGCCATGGACACCTACCACCGCTGGATGGAAGTGACCATCGGCCCCTCGCTCGCCGGCCTGCCCGCGATGGCGATCCCGGCCGGCTTCTCGCAAGCCGAGGGCACGCGCGGCCTGCCGATGGGCCTGCAGCTCATCGGCCGCCCCGGCGCCGACCTCGACGTGCTGCGCATGGCGCACGGCTGGCACCAGGCCGTGCCCTTCGCGAACGTGCAATCGCCACTGCTGCTGCAGCCGTAGCAATAGCAAGCCCCGTTTCCGTACTCCCACACATCACACACAACCCGAGGAGAGAACCCATGCGCAGACGTTCGTTGATGGCTGCCGGCCTGGCCGCCGGCCTGTCCCCCTTTGCCCTGTCCGCCATGGCCCAGGGCCTGGGGGGCAAGACCCTGAACCTGATCGTGCCCTACCCCGCGGGCGGCGGCTCCGACATCAATGCGCGGCTGGCCGCGCCCGAGCTGTCGCGGCTGCTGGGCCAGCCGGCCATCGTCGACAACGTGCCCGGCGCCAGCGGTTCGCTCGGCGTGATGAAGGCGGCGAACGCACCGGCCGACGGCTCGGCGCTGCTGCTGGGGTCGCCGATGGAGCTGATGCTCACGCCGCTCACGCTCAGCAGCGCGCGCTACAAGGCCGAAGACTTCCGCCCCATCGGCGTGATGGCCGTCACCTCGATGGTGCTGCTGGCGCGCAAGGACCTGGGCGAAGGCAGCGTCGACGAACTCATCGCGCTGCTGCGCCGGCCCGGCACGAAAGAGCTGAGCTACGGCAGCATCGGCCCGGGCTCGCTCTACCACCTGCTGGGCGAGCGCTTCATGCAGCAGACGGGCACGAAGATGCTGCACGTGCCCTACAAGGGCTTCGCGCCGCTGGTGAACGACCTGCTGGGCGGCCAGATCGACCTGGTGTTTGCACCGCTGGCCGGCAACGTGCCCGACCTGCTGGACGCCGGCAAGATCAAGGCGCTGGGCATCGCGGCCTCGGCGCCGCACGAGCGCTTCACGGCCATTGCGCCGATCCGCAACAGCAAGGGCCTGGAAGACTTCGTCTACAGCCTGTGGGCGGGCATCCAGGTGTCGCACCGCGTGCCCGAGGAAGCGCAGCAGCGGCTGCACGCGGCCTTCAACCAGATGATGCGCAAGCCCGAGCTGCGCCGCGCGCTCGAACTGGGCGGCGCCAAGGTCGCGCCCGAACAGTCGCTGGCCGAACTGCGCCGCGACTACCAGGCCGACATGGAGCGCTACCGCGCCATCGCCAAGTCCGTCCAACTTCGTCCGGAGTAAAGAGAGATGAAAGACATGAAGACCACCGCCTTCTTTCACGACGAACGCACCTTCTGGCACGTGCCCGGCGGGCTGCATGCCCTGTTCCTGCCGGTGGGCGGCTGGGTGCAGCCCATGGCCGGCAGCGGCATGGCCGAGTCGCCCGACTCCAAGCGCCGCATCAAGTCGCTGATGGACGTGTCGGGCCTCACCGCGCAACTCGATGTGTTGAGCGCACCGATGGCCAGCGAAGAAGATTTGCAGCGCGTGCACCCCACCAGCTACCTGCAGCAGTTCAAGGCCGCCAGCGATGCCGGCGGAGGTGACCTGGGCGAGTTCGCGCCCTTCGGCCCGGGCAGCTACGAGATCGCGAAGCTCTCGACCGGCCTGGCCATTGCCGCGATGGACAGCGTGCTGCAGGGCCGTCACCGCAACGCCTTTGCGCTCACGCGCCCGCCGGGCCACCACTGCCTGCGCGAGCACAGCATGGGCTTCTGCCTGTTCAACAACATCGCGGTCGCCATCGAGACCATGAAGGCGCGCCACGGCCTGGGCCGCGTGGCCGTGATCGACTGGGACGTGCACCACGGCAACGGCACGCAGGAAATCTTCTACGACCGCCCCGACGTGCTCACGTTGTCGCTGCACCAGGAAAACTGCTTTCCGCCCGGCTACAGCGGCGCCGAAGACCGCGGCACGGGCGCGGGGCTGGGCTTCAACGTCAACATTCCGCTGCAGCCCGGCGGCGGGCACGCGGCGTACATGCACGCCTTCGAGCGCATCGTGACGCCGGTGATCGACCGCTACCGACCCGAGCTGATCGTGGTGGCGAGCGGGCTGGACGCCAACGGCGTCGATCCGCTGGCGCGCATGCAGCTGCACTCCGAGTCGTTCCGCCAGATGATGCGGCAGGTCAACGCGCTGGCCGCGAAGCACTGCGACGGGCGCGTGGTGGTGGTGCACGAGGGCGGCTACGCGGAGGCCTGCGTGCCCTTCTGCGGGCTGGCGGTGGTCGAAGAACTGTCGGGCCACCGCACCGAGGTGGAAGACCCGTTCAGCGAGCTCCTCGGGCTGCAGCAACCGTCGGCGCGCTTCGATGCGTTCCAGCGTGAATTGATGGGCGAGATGGCGGCGTTGCACGGGCTTTGATCCGGTCGCATGGACTAAGCTCGTCGGCGACGGCCCGTGGGGGGCCGCGCTTTCTGCTTCATCGTCCATGCCCCGTTTCATCACCCGTCGCGCCGTCGTCGTTCTCGCTGCCCTCGTCCTCGTCGCCCTGCTCGGCCTGTGGGGCGCGAGCCGCTTCAACGTCAACCCGACGCACGCACCCGGCGAGGTGATCGACCAGTTCGAGGGCGTGCCGGTGTACTACAACGGCGCCATCAACCACGTCGACGGCCGCAGCCTCGCGCCCGACGGCTACAACATCGGCCTGCGCTGGCAGTGCGTCGAGTTCGTCAAGCGCTACTACTACGAGCGGCACCAGCACCGCATGCCCGAAGCGCGCGGGCATGCCAAGGCCTTCTTCGACGCGGCCGTGGCGGACGGCGCGTTGAACGCCGCACGCAACCTGGTCCAGCACCGCAACGGCGGCGCGAGCGGGCCGGCGGTGGGCGACATCGTCGTGTTCGCGCCGTGGCTCTTCAATCCCTACGGCCACGTGGCGATCGTGTCGCGGGTGGACGCCGACGCGGTCGAGATCGTGCAGCAGAACCCCGGGCCCTTCGGCACCTCGCGCGAGCGCCTGCCGCGGGTGCTCACCACCGACGGGCGCACGCAGCTGGGCACCGAGCGCGTGCTGGGCTGGCTGCGGCTGCCCGCCGCCGCTGCCGCCTCCCCGAAACTCTGAATCGCGGTCTAATCACAGCCATGTGCCAATTGCTAGGGATGAACTGCAACACGCCGACCGACGTGACCTTCAGCTTCACGGGGTTCGCGCAGCGCGGTGGCCGCACCGACCACCATGCCGACGGCTGGGGCATCGCGTTCTTCGAAGACCGCGGGCTGCGCCACTTCGTCGACCACCAGCCGGCCTGCGAGTCGCCGGTGGCGGAGCTGATCCGGCGCTACCCGATCCAGAGCCGCAACGTCATCGCGCACATCCGCAAAGCGACGCAGGGCGAGGTCAACCTGCAGAACTGCCACCCCTTCGTGCGCGAGCTGTGGGGGCGCTACTGGGTGTTCGCCCACAACGGCGACCTGAAGGACTTTCGTCCGCGCCTGCACGGCAACTTCCACCCGGTGGGCAACACCGACAGCGAGCACGCCTTCTGCTGGATCATGCAGGAGCTGGCCAAGTCGCATGCGGGCGTGCCCAGCGTCGAGGAGCTCACGCTCACGCTGCGCGAACTGGCGCCGCAGCTCGCGGCGCACGGCACCTTCAACTTCATGCTGTCGAACGGGCAGGCGCTGTGGGCGCATGCCTCCACCAACCTCTGGTACGTGGAGCGCCGCCACCCCTTCGTGACGGCGCAGCTCTCGGACGAAGACCTGGAAATCGACTTCGCCCAGCACACCACGCCCACCGACCGCGTGGCCGTGGTGGTGACGGCGCCGCTCACCACCAACGAGACCTGGACGCCCTTCACCTCGGGCGAGTTGCATGTGTTCGTGGACGGCCAACGGATGCCACGCTGAGACCCAAAACTCAGTCTTTTGGCTGACACTTTTTTGCAACAGTGCAAGAAAGTACCGACCAGTAAGTGCAAACTATGAACAATAACTGTTCTCATTTGCAAACGGTCGATCTTTCATGCCCGCACCTCGTTTCTTCCTCCGCCCGACCGTGGCCGCCTCGCTGCTGGCCCTTCACGCCCTGACGGCCCTGGCCCAGACGCCGCCCGCCGAACCGGCGGCCCCCGCCAGCGGCACGCTGAGCACCGTCACCGTCGAAGCCAGCGCCGACGCCTCGGCCGAAGGCCTGACCAAGCCCTTCGCGGGCGGGCAGGTGGCACGCGGCGGGCGCGTGGGCATCCTGGGCAACCAGGACATGATGGATTCGCCCTTCTCGAGCACCAGCTACACGCACGAGCTGATCCAGAACCAGCAGGCCAAGAGCGTGGCCGACGTGCTGCAGAACGACCCGTCGGTGCGCGTGGCGCGCGGCTTCGGCAACTTCCAGGAGTCGTACTTCATTCGCGGCTTCGTGGTGAATTCGGACGACATCGCCTACAACGGGCTGTACGGCCTGCTGCCGCGCCAGTACATCTCGTCGGAGCTGTTCGAGCGCGTCGAGGTGCTGCGCGGCGCGAGCGCCTTCCTGAACGGCGCCACGCCCACGGGCGGCGGCATCGGCGGCAACATCAACCTGCTGCCCAAGCGCGCGCCGAACGACCCGCTGACGCAGGTCACGCTCGGCACCGCCAGCGGCTCGCAGAGCTATGTGTCGACCGACATCGCGCGCCGCTTCGGACCCGACCAGAGCCTGGGCGTGCGCCTGAACGCGGCGCACCGCGACGGCGGCACGGGCGTGAACGCCGAGCAGGTGAAGCTCGACGTGGCCTCGGTCGGCTTCGACTGGCGCAGCCGCAACGCGCGCATCTCGGCAGACCTCGGCCACCAGGAACACCGCCTCTCGCGCACGCGCCCGAACGTGACGCTCGGCGCCGGCGTGACGCGCGTGCCGTCGGCCCCCGACAACCAGCTCAACTACGCGCAACCCTGGACCTACTCCAACGAGCGCGACACCTTCGGCTCGCTGCGCGGCGAGTACGACATCACCGACAGCGTGACGGCCTGGATCGCCGGCGGTGCGCGCAAGAGCCATGAAGGCAACTCGCTGGCCGGCCTCACGCTCACGAACAACCTCGGCGCGGGCAACATGTCGCGCTTCGAGAACCAGCGCCAGGACAACACCCGCACGGCCGAAGCCGGCGTGCGCGGCAAGTTCACGACCGGCCCGGTGAACCACACGGTGGTGGCCTCGTACGCGTACTACCAGCTCAAGGAGAAGAACGCCTACAAGTGGGACTTCTTCAACAACCTGAAGAGCAACCTGTACGCGCCCATCGGCTACCCGATTCCGGCCTACACGGCGAGCGCGTTCCGCGGCAACGACATGGACAACCCCGCGCTGCTGACGCAGACGCGCCTGAGCAGCCTGGCGATCGGCGACACGCTGTCGTTCCTGGACGACCGCGCGCAGCTCACGCTCGGCGTGCGGCGCCAGAAGCTCGAAAGCACCGACTTCGCCTACGACACCGGCAAGCCCACCGCCTATGAGAAGAGCCGCACCAGCCCGATGGCCGGCTTCGTGTTCAAGCTGCAGCCGCAGGTGTCGCTGTACGCGAACTACATCGAAGGCCTGAGCAAGGGCGATACCGCGCCCACGGTATCGACCAGCGGCGCCGTGCGCAACGCGGGCACGCAGCTCTCGCCCTATGTGTCGAAGCAGAAAGAGATCGGCATCAAGTTCGACGGCGGCCGCATCGGCGGCGGCCTGGCCTTCTTCACGACCGACAAGCCGCGCGCCCTCATCAACAGCGCCGGCTACTACGTGGCCGAAGGCCGCGACCGCCACCAGGGCCTGGAGCTGACTGCGTTCGGTGAAGCGACCAAGGGCGTGCGCCTGATGGGCGGCATCACCTTCCTGGACGCCAAGCAGCGCGCCACGGGCGACGCCTCGACGGACGGCCGCCGCGTCATCGGCATCGCGAAGACGCAGGGCACCTTGGGTCTGGAATGGGACGTGCCGGGCGTGCGCGGCCTGTCGCTCGACGGCCGCGTGGTGTCCACGGGCCCGAGCTATGCCGACGCCACCAACACGCTGCGCGTGCCGGGCTGGACGCGCTTCGACCTCGGCGCGCGCTACCTCACCGAGGTGGCCGGCAAGCTGGTGACGGTGCGCGCACGCATCGACAACCTGACCAACCGCAACTACTGGGCTTCGGTGGGCGGCTACCCGAACAACGGCTACCTGGTGCTGGGCGCGCCGCGCACCTTCACGCTGTCGGCGTCGGTCGACTTCTGATCAGGCCGAGGCCAGGTGCGCCTCGAGCGCATCGATGAACATCTTCGGCACGTCGAAGCCGGTCTGTTCGGTGATCTCCTGAAAGCACGTGGGGCTGGTCACGTTGATCTCGGTGACCGCATCGCCGATCACGTCGAGGCCGATCAGCAGCAGCCCGCGCGGGGCGAGCACCTTGCCGATCGCTTCGGCGATCTCGCGGTTGCGCGCCGTGAGCGGCTGGGCCACGCCCTTGCCGCCGGCCGCGAGGTTGCCGCGCACCTCGGTGCCCTGCGGAATGCGCGCCAGCACGAAGGGCGCCGGCTCGCCCGCGATGATCAGGATGCGCTTGTCGCCCTGCGTCACCTCGGGCACGAAGCGCTGCACCATGATGGTTTCGGCGCCGTCCTTGTTGAGCGTCTCGACGATGGAGCCGAGGTTCAGCGCGTCCTGCTTGACGCGGAAGATGCCCATGCCGCCCATGCCGTCGAGCGGCTTCAGGATGATGTCGCCGTGCTCGGCATGAAAGTCGCGCACGGCCTGCGCGCTGCGCGTGACCAGCGTGGGCGTGACGAACTGCGGAAACTCCATGATCGCGAGCTTCTCGGGGTGGTCGCGCAGCGCGCGCGGCGAGTTGACCACCCGCGCACCTTCGCGCTCAGCCTGCTGCAGCAGGTGCGTCGAGTAGATGTACTCGGCGTCGAAAGGCGGGTCCTTGCGCATCAGCACGGCGTCGAAGTCTTTCAGCGCCTTCGACTCGATGATGTCGACGTGGTACCAGTCTTTCGCGTCGCCCGTGAGCGTGATCTGCTGCACCACGGCCGAGACGAGGCCGCCCGAGGTCCACTGGATGTCCTGCGGCAGGCAGGCCGCGATGCGATGCCCGCGGCGCTGGGCCTCGCGCATCATCGAGAAGGTCGTGTCCTTGTAGATCTTGAAATGATCGAGCGGATCGGCGACGAAGAGGATGTTTTTCATCAGGCGTTCTTTCCGGCGCCGGGAACGGCGGCTGTGGAGGGGGTTTCTGGCGGCATGTTGCCGGAAGCGGCGATGTCCTTGTCGGCCGGGGCCTTTTCCTTTGGCACCTGTGCGCTGCGCGCGCGGCCGAGCTGCTGCACCGCCAACGCCACCGCGCCGGCCACCACGCCCCAGAAGGCGGAGCCGATGCCGGCCAGCGTCACGCCCGAGAGCGTGACCAGGAAGGTGATGAGCGCGGCCTCGCGGTGCGCCTCGTCGCGCACCGCCGCCGCCAGCCCGCCGCCGATGGTGCCCAGCAGCGCCAGCCCGGCGATGGCCGCGACCAGCTCTTTCGGAAAGGCCGTGAGCAGGCCCGTGACGGCCGCGCCGAACAGGCCGATCACCACGTAGATAGCGCCGCAGCTCACGGCCGCCGTGTAGCGCCGCGCCGGGTCTTCGTGCGCCTCGCGGCCCATGCACATGGCGGCCGTGATCGCGCTGAGGTTGAGCGCAAAGGCGCCGAAGGGCGCGAGCACCAGCGTCGCGAGGCCGCTGATGGTGATGAGCTTGCTGACCGGCAGATCGCTGAAGCCGCTGGCGCGGATCGCTGCCACGCCGGGCAGGTTCTGCGAAGCCATCGTCACGACAAACAGCGGCAGCGCCAGGCTCACGATGGCCTGCCAGGTGAAGACCGGCGCCGTGAACACCGGCCAGGTGAGCGAGAACTGCACAGCCGACCACGCCAGCTCGCCGCGCGCGGCCGTGAAGGCGATGGCCACCAGCAGCGTGAGCGGCACCGCGTAGCGCGGCAGCAGGCGCTTGCCGATGAGGTAGGTGCCGAGCATCAGCAGCACCAGCGGCAATGCGGTCTGCGCCGCCGTGAAGGCCGACATGCCGAAACGTGCGAGCACGCCGGCCAGCAGTGCCGAGGCGATGGCCATCGGGATCTTGTTCATCACGCGCTCGAACCAGCCGGTGGCACCCGCGAGCACGATCAGCACCGCGCTGACGATGAAGGCGCCCACCGCCTCGCCCATGCCGTAGCCCGCGCCGGCCACGGCCAGCACGGCCGCACCGGGGGTGCTCCAGGCAATCATGACGGGCTTGCGCCACCACAGCGAGGGCAGCGCCGAAGCCAGCCCCATGCCGATGCCCAGCGCCCACATCCACGAGGCCGTCATTTCGGGCGTGGCGCCGAAGGCCTGGGCGGCCTGGAACACGATGGCCACCGAACTCGTGAAACCCACGAGCACGGCGACGAAGCCCGCGGTGAAGGCCGAAAGGCTCAGGTCTTTGAAGAATCGCATAGCGCGATTTTGCCGGGGCACGCGGCGCGGCGCCGCGGGCCTCAGATCTCGATCTTCGAACCCAGTTCGACCACAGCGTTATTGGGCAGGCCCAGGAAGGCCGCCGCGCCGCTCGCGTTGTGGTGCATCTGCGCGAACAGCTTCTCGCGCCACGGCGCCATGCCGCTGCCCAAGGTGGGGATCACGACGTCGCGCGAGAGGAAGTAGCTGGTCGTCATCGGCTCGAGCTGGCAGCCGCGCATGCGCGCGTTGTCGAGCGCGCGCGGCAGGTCGATGTCGTTCTTGAAGCCGTAGTGCACGATGACCTGCCAGCAGTGGTTGCCCAGTGCATCGATCTCGATGCGCTTGTCCATCGGAATCCAGGGCACCTCGTGGTTGCGCACGGTGACGAACATGTTCTGCTCGTGCAGCACCTTGTTGTGCTTGAGGTTGTGCAGCAGCGCGTTGGGCACCACGCCCGGCTCGGCCGTGAGGAACACGGCCGTGCCGTCGACGCGCGCGGGCGGGCTCATGAACACCGAGCCGAGGAACGACTTCAGGTCGATCGCGTCGGCGTGCTGCGCCTCGCCCATGAGGCGGCGGCCTTCCTTCCAGGTGATCATCAGCGTGAACACGGCGCCGCCGATCAGCAGCGGGAACCAGCCGCCTTCGAACAGCTTGAGCAGGTTCGAGGCGAAGAACAGGAAGTCGACCACGAAGAAGACGGCGGTCGAGGCGATGCACAGCGCCAGCGGCAGCTTCCACGCGTAGCGGATCACGAAGAAGGTCAGGATGGTGGTGATCAGCATGTCGGTCGTCACCGCGATGCCGTAGGCCGCGGCCAGGCTGCTCGAGGTACGGAACATCACCACTGCCAGCACGATGGCCACGAACAGGCCCCAGTTGACCAGCGGGATGTAGATCTGCCCGGCCGTGCGCACGCTGGTGTGCTCGATGTTCAGGCGCGGCAGGTAGCCCAGCTGGATCACCTGGCGCGTGACGCTGAAGGCGCCGGTGATGAGCGCCTGCGAGGCGATCACCGTGGACAGCGTGGCCAGCAGCACCAGCGGAATGAGCGCCCATTCAGGCGCCATCATGAAGAACGGGTTCTTCACGGCCTCGGGGTTCTCCAGCAGCAGCGCGCCCTGGCCCAGGTAGTTGAGCGTGAGCGCCGGCATGACGACCGAGAACCATGCAATGCGGATCGGCTTCTTGCCGAAGTGGCCCAGGTCGGCGTACAGCGCCTCGGCGCCGGTCACGCACAGCACCATGGCGCCCAGCAGGATGAAGCTGGTGCCCGGGTTGTCCCAGATGAACTTCAGCGCGAACCAGGGGTTCAGCGCCTTGATGATTTCGGGGTGGTGCGCGATCTGCCACACGCCCAGCACGGCGATGGCTGCGAACCACGCCAGCGTGACCGGGCCGAAGAACTTGCCGATGCCTGCGGTGCCGCGCTTTTGCACCGCGAACAGGCAGAACAGCACGACCAGCGTGATCGGGATCACGTAGTGCTTGAAGTGCGGCGACACCACCTCCAGGCCCTCGACCGCCGACAGCACCGAGATGGCCGGCGTGATCACGCCGTCGCCGTAGAAGAGCGAGGTGCCGAAGATGCCGACGACCAGCAGCAGCTGGCGCAGCCTCGGCTTGTCGGTCACGGCCTGGGAGGCCAGCGCGAGCATCGCGACCAGTCCGCCCTCGCCTTCGTTGTCGGCGCGCAGCACGAGCACGACGTACTTGATCGACACGATGACCGTAAGGGTCCAGAAGAACATCGACAGGATGCCGTAGACGTTCTCGACGGTGAACGGCACATGGCCGTGACCGAAGACTTCCTTGACCGCATAGAGAACGCTGGTGCCGATGTCGCCATAGACGACGCCGATGGCGCCGACGATGAGGCCGGCAGAGATGTTTTTGGGGGCTGACACGAGGTCGATGGGAAAAGGGCGGCTCGCAATGATCGACGCGTCAGTCACGCCGGGGTACCGCGGCCGCGCCGCGCATCCCTCCGCCCTTTGGGTTCCTTTGCTGTGGGGCCGCTATTTTGCCGTTGCCCGCCCGCGCCGCAACCCGCCCCCGCCGCTCATTCGTAGATTTCGGCGTCCGGATCGGTCGCTTCCATCTCGTAACTGGCCGCGACCATGGCCAAACGGCCCACCACGCCATACATGTAAAAACGATTGGGGGCGCTGGCACCGGGCTTGGCGCCCGGCTGCGGCAGCTGCGCGCTTTCCGAGAAGGCCAGCGGCACGTAGCTGGCGCCCGGCTGCTTGAGGTTCTCGTCGGCGGCGCGCTCGGCGTGCACGCGGTAGAAGCCGCCCACCACGTAGCGGTCCATCATGTAGACGACCGGCTCGGCCACGCCGTTGTGCACGCGCTCGTTGGTGAGCACGCCTTCCTGCACGATCAGCTCGGTGGGCTCGCGCAGGTCGCGCCCGGCGCTGGTCTTGGCCGGCGACGAAGTCGCGGTGCGCGACTTGCCGATGAGCGCCTCGACCTCTTTCGCGTCGCGCACGGTCACGACGCCGGGGCTGCCGCTGCCGCTGTGGCCGCCCTTGACGACCACGAACGGCTTCTCGTTGATGCCGTATTCCTTGTACTTGCGGCGCACCTTGGTGAGCACCGCGTCGACATGGCTGGTGAGCACGTCGATGCCGCGGCCCTCGGCCACGTCGACGCCTTCGGCGCGCGCGTAGATCGGGTTGATCAGCCAGGGGTCGATGCCCAGCAGCTTGCCGAAGCGCTTGCACAGCTCTTCATAGCTGTGCAGGTGGTTGCTCTTGCGGCGCACCGACCAGCCCGCGTGCAGCGGCGGCAGCAGGTACTGCTCGTGCAGGTCTTCGAGGATGCCGGGCGTTCCTGCAGAAAGCTCGTTGTTAAGGAGAATTGTGCAGGGATCGAAGTTCTTCAGGCCCAGGCGGCGCTTGGAACGCACCACCGGTTCGAGCGTCACGGTCTCGCCGTTGGGGAGCTCGATCTTCTTGGTCGACTTGATGGCCGGATCGACGGAGCCGATGCGCACATTGAGGCCCGCCATGTGGAAGATGCGAACCAGTTGCGCGATGTTGGCGAGATAAAAGGTGTTTTTTGAGTGATTTTCAGGAATGACGAGCAGGTTGCGCGCCTCCGGACAGATCTTCTCGATGGCCGCCTGCGCGGCCTGCACCGCCAGCGGCAGCATTTCCTTGGTGAGGTTGTTCCAGCCACCCGGGAACAGGTTGGTGTCGACCGGAGCCAGCTTGAAGCCCGCGTTGCGGATGTCGACGGCGCTGTAGAACGGCGGCGTGTGCTCCATCCACTCGAGGCGAAACCAGCGCTCGATGGCGGGCGTCGAGTCGAGCACCCGCTGCTCCAGTTCGTTGATCGGGCCGGTCAGGGCAGTGACGAGATGCGGAACCATGCAGCGGCCTTGTTGGTTTTGTGCTTAAAGGTGGAGTGGAATTGTAGGATTTGGGGATGGCCGCCCCGATGACAAGCAGCCAAAGAGAACAAAGCACCCCAATCCACAACACACGTTGCAAGAACACCGCGGCACGGGCCTCGCCGCGCCGCCGGCCCGATGGCCCCGGCCCTTCGGACCCCCGACTAGCTGCGGACTTCGCCCTGACCCAGCACCACGTACTTGAGCGAGGTCAGGCCTTCGATGCCGACCGGGCCGCGCGCATGGAACTTGTCGGTGCTGATGCCGATTTCGGCGCCCAGCCCGTACTCGAAACCGTCTGCGAAGCGCGTGCTCGCATTCACCATCACGCTGGCCGAATCGACCTCGCGCAGGAAGCGCTGGGCGTTGATGTGGTCGCGGGTGACGATGGCGTCGGTGTGGTGGCTCGAGTAGCGGTTGATGTGCGCAATGGCCTCGTCGACCCCCGCCACCACCTTCACGCTGATGACGGCGGCCAGGTATTCCTCGGACCAGTCGGACTCGACCGCATCGAGCACCTTGGCCTGCGGATGGTGCGCCTCGCTGGCGCGCAGGATGGCGGCAGCGGCCGGGTCACAGCGCATTTCGACGCCCTTGGCGGCGAAGACGGCGGCAATCTCGGGCAGGAAGTGGTCGGCCACCGAGGCCGACACCAGCAGGCCTTCGGCGGCGTTGCAGGGGCTGTACTTCTGGGTCTTGGCGTTGTCGACGATGCGCAGCGCCATGTCGAACTCGGCCGTGTCGTCCACGTAGACGTGGCAGTTGCCGTCCAGGTGCTTGATGACGGGCACCTTGGCGTCGCGGCTGATGCGCTCGATGAGGCCCTTGCCGCCGCGCGGAATGATCACGTCGACGTACTCGGGCATGGCGATGAGCTGGCCCACGGCTTCGCGGTCGGTGGTCTGCACCAGCTGCACCGCCTCGACCGGCAGGCCGGCTTCGGCCAGCGCCTCGGACACCAGCAGCGCCAGCGCCTTGTTCGACTCGATGGCCTCGGAGCCGCCGCGCAGGATGGCGGCGTTGCCGCTCTTGATCGCGAGGCTCGCGGCCTCGATCGTCACGTTGGGGCGGCTCTCGTAGATCATGCCGAAGACGCCGATCGGCACGCGCATCTGGCCCACGCGGATGCCGCTGGGCTGCTGCTTCATGCCGATGATCTCGCCGATCACGTCGGCCATGCCGGCCAGCTGCTCGCAGCCCTCGGCCACGGTTTCGAGGACCTTGGGCGTGAGCTTGAGCCGGTCGACCATCGGGGCCGACAGGCCGGCGGCCGTGGCGCGCGCCAGGTCTTTCTCGTTGGCCGCAGCCAACTCGGGGCCGACTTCGCGCAGGCGCCGGGCCAGCGCTTTCAGTGCTCTGTTTTTGGTAGCTGCATCCGCACGGGCCATGAGGAATGCAGCGGCTTTGGCTTGCAGACCGAGGGTCTGCATGTGCTCGCTGACGTTGAACGCGTTCATAGCGGCCATTTTCCCACGCGGACCTTCGGCCCGGCTGACGCGGGCCTTTTGCCGCCTACAGACGGCACGTGGAGGTCAGGCGCGACGTGGCGCCGAGGCCGTGCTGCAGGCCCGGCACAGCATCAACGCCAGCCGCTGCAGCGCCTGCCAGCCGCTGGCGGGCCAGTCGGGCTGCTTCAGGCCTTTGCAGATGCCGTCGACCAAGTGGGCCGCGCGCAGCAGGCGGGTCAGCATGCGGTCGTCCAGGCGCGGCAGCACACGCTCGAAGGCGCGCTCGCGCGGGCCCCAGATGCGGTTCTCGCGCAGCGCCATCGGCAGCGGGCGGCCGGCGGCCATGGCGTCCTTCACGCGCTTGAGGGCGCGGATGTCCTCGGCGATCGTGTAGTGCACCAGCACCTCGGCCTCGCCTTCGGCCTGCAGGCCGTCGAGCATGCGCGCTACGCGCTGCGGGTTGCCGGCCAGCACGGCCTCGGAGAGCTTGAACACGTCGTAGCGCGCCACGTTGTTGACGGCGCCCTCGACCTGCTCCCAGCTCAGCTCGCCCGCCGGGTGCAGCAGCGCGAGTTTCTGGATTTCCTGGTGCGCGGCGAGCAGGTTGCCTTCGACGCGGTCGGCAAAGAACTGCAGCGTGCGCTGGCCTTCGTCGCCGGGCATCACGCGCTGGTTCTGCAGCCCGAGGCGCTGCGCGATCCATTGCGGCAGCGCGGCGCGCTCGATCGGGTCGACCTGCAGGCTCACGCCGTTGTTCTCGAGCGCCGAGAACCACGCGCCGGTGCGCGTGGCCTTGTCCAGGCGCGGCAGCATCACCAGCGTGAGCGTGCTGTCGTTGCCGGGCGCGGCCTCGGCCAGCTGCTGCAGCGCGACGCTGCCGTCCTTGCCGGGCTTGCCCGAGGGAATGCGGATCTCGACGATCTGCTTGTCGGCGAACAGCGAGAGCGAGCCCCCGGCCGCGAGCACCGCGCTCCAGTCGAAGTGCGCGCCAGCCACGGTGTACGAGCTGCGCTCGGTGTGGCCTTGGGCGCGCGCAGCGGCGCGGATGGCGTCGGCCGCCTCCTGCGCGAGCAGCGGCTCGTCGCCGTGAATTGTGTAAAGCGGCTTCAGGCCCTTTTGCAGGTGGGCGCCGAGCTGGGCACTGGCAAGTTGCATTGAAAAAACGGAAGCGACGCTTACAGGGACTGCACCGCCGCCAGCCGGCGCATCAGCTGCTGCGCGATGTCGGCCTGCATGTCGCGGTACAGCAGCTCGGCCTCGCCTTCCTTGGCCAGCGCGTTGGTTTCGTTGAAGCTCAGGTCGCGCGTCTGCGAGACCTCGGAGGGCGGCAGCAATTCCTTGCCGCCCGGCGTGCGCAGGCTGAAGCGGATGCGCAGGCGCAGCTGCAGCTCGCGCAGCAGGCCGGCAGAGTTGGTCGAGATGACGAAGCGGTCGCGGTCCTCGCCCAGCACGACGAGCACGGCGTCGGCGGTGCTGGCCTCTTCCTTGGGCACCAGCCGCACGTTGCCGGCCGCGCGCAGTTCGCGCCGCAGCTGGTTGATGAGCGCCGTGTTGCCTTCGAGAGACAGCGTCTTGAACGCGAAGTTCGGCGCCTGGCGCAGTGCGAAGCCGCAGCCGGAAAGGGCCAGCGAAGCGCCCACGACGCCGAGGCCCAGGAGAAAGCCGCGGCGCGGCTGCGAGGCATTGCGAATGTTCATGCGTCTGTCGTTTCCGTCGTTCTGCAGTGTCGTGTTCAGATGACCACGTTGACCAGGCGCCCGGGCACCACGATCACGCGCTTGGGCGGTGCGCCTTCGGCGAAGTTGACGAAATCGTCGCAGGCGAGTGCCAGCCGCTCGATCTCGTCCTTCGAAGCACCGGCGGGCACCAGCAGCTTGCCGCGCAGCTTGCCGTTGACCTGCAGCATGAGCTCGACCTCGTCCTGCGCCAGCGCAGCCACGTCGACCACGGGCCAGGGCGCGTCGAGCAGGTCGCCCGAGGCCTTGTCGTAGCCGAGTTGTTGCCAGAGCTGGTGCGCGATGTGCGGCGTGGCCGGGTAGATGCAGCGCAGCAGGATGCCGAAGCCTTCGCGTGCGGCGGCCGCGTCGCCCGCGCTGCCGTCGGGCTTGAAGCCTTCGAGCGCGTTGAGCAGCTTCATCGTGCCCGACACCACCGTGTTGTATTGCATGCGCTGGTAGTCGTAGTCGATCTGGCGCAGCACGGTGTGCACCTCGCGGCGCAGGGCCTGGGCGGGCTTGCCGAAGCTCTGGCCGGCGAGCGCCACCGGCGCCACGTCGGCCTGGGCCACACCGTAGTTCCACACGCGGCGCAGGAAGCGGTAGCTGCCTTCGACGGCCGCGTCGTTCCACTCGAGCGTGGCTTCGGGCGGCGCGGTGAACATGGTGTACAGGCGCGCGGTGTCGGCGCCGTACTTCTCGATGAGGTCCTGCGGGTCGACGCCGTTGCGTTCGGTCTTGCCCATCTTGCCCACGCCGCCGTATTCCAGCTTCGTGCCGTCGGCCAGCGTGCCGCCGGTGATGCGACCTTGTGCGTCGAGCACCGGCGTGACGTCTGCGGGCGGGAAGTAGTTCTTACCGCCCTTCTCGCCACGGTTGTAGAAGATGTGGTTGAGCACCATGCCCTGCGTGAGCAGCTTGGCGAAGGGCTCGTCGGCCTTCACGAGGCCCAGGTCGCGCATGACCTTGGTCCAGAAGCGCGCGTACAGCAGGTGAAGAATCGCATGCTCGATGCCGCCGATGTACTGGTCCATCGGCATCCAGTAGTCGGCGCCCTCGGCGACCATGGCCTTGTCGTTGGTCGGGTCGCAGTAGCGCATGAAGTACCACGACGAATCGACGAACGTATCCATCGTGTCGGTCTCGCGCCGCGCGGCCTTGCCGCACACCGGGCACACCACGCCGGCGTGGAAGCCTTCGTGCTTGTTCAGCGGGTTGCCCGAGCCATCGGGCACGCAGTCGGTCGGCAGCACCACGGGCAGGTCCTTCTCGGGGACCGGCACCGCGCCGTGTTCGTCGCAATGGATGATCGGGATCGGCGTGCCCCAGTAGCGCTGGCGGCTCACGCCCCAGTCGCGCAGGCGCCAGGTGGTCTGCAGCTCGCCCAGGTCCTTCTGGCCCAGGGCATGCGCCACGGCGGCCACGGCCTCCTTGTAGGTCATGCCGCTGAAGTTGTCGGAATTGATGGTCACGCCGCGCTGCTTGTCGCCGTACCAGTCCTGCCACTTGTGATAGTCGAAGTGCGGTTCGTCGTCGACCAGAACCACCTGGATGATCTCGATGCCGTACTTGTTGGCGAAGGCGAAGTCGCGCTCGTCGTGCGCGGGCACGCCCATCACGGCGCCGTCGCCGTAGTTGATGAGCACGTAGTTGCCCACCCACACCGGCACCTGCTCGTCGGTGATCGGGTGCTTGACGGTCAGGCCCGTGGGCACGCCCTTCTTCTCTTGCGTGGCGAGCTCGGCCTCGGTCGTGCCGCCACCCTTGCATTCCTCGATGAAGGCCGCGACCTTCGGGTCGAGCGTGGCGGCGTGCGCGGCGAGCGGATGCTCGGGCGCGACGGCGCAGAAGGTGACGCCCATGATGGTGTCGGCACGCGTGGTGAACACGTACATGCGGCCGTCTTGAATGAGCTTGCCGCTCGCGTCCCGGATGTCATGCGTGAAGGCGAAGCGCAGGCCCTCGCTCTTGCCGATCCAGTTTTCCTGCATCAGCTTGACGCGCTCGGGCCAGCCCGGCAGCTTGTGCTGGGTGTGCTCGAGCAGCTCTTCGGCGTAGTCGCTGATCTTCAGGTAGTAACCGGGGATCTCGCGGCGCTCGACCGTGGCGCCGGTGCGCCAGCCCTTGCCGTCGATCACCTGTTCGTTGGCCAGCACGGTCTGGTCGACCGGGTCCCAGTTGACGACCTGGGTCTTGCGGTAGGCAATGCCCTTTTCGAGCATCTTCAGGAACAGCCACTGGTTCCACTTGTAGTAGCTCGGGTCGCAGGTGGCGATCTCGCGGCTCCAGTCGATCGCCAGGCCCATGGCCTGGAGCTGGCCCTTCATGTAGGCGATGTTCTCGTAGGTCCACTTGGCCGGCGGCACACCGTTCTTCAGCGCCGCGTTCTCGGCCGGCAGGCCGAAGGCGTCCCAGCCCATGGGCATCAGCACGTTGTAGCCGCTCATGCGCAGGTAGCGCGTGAGCATGTCGTTGATCGTGTAGTTGCGCACGTGGCCCATGTGCAGCTTGCCGCTGGGGTACGGCAGCATCGAACAGGCGTAGTACTTCTTGCGACCCGTGTCCTCGGTGACACGGTAGACATCGGCGGCGCGCCATTGCGCCTGGGCAGCGGACTCGACGTCGCTGGGTTTGTAGCTGGGGTTCATGACATCTCGGCAGGGCCCGGCTCGACGGCGGCCGGGAAGGCGGATTATCGCGCCGTGCGTGATCGTCTCCCCGGCCCCGAGCCGGAATCAGGCCCTTTCCTGCGGCGGCGGGGCGGGCGTCCACTCGTCGCCGAACAGTTCCGGCTCGCTGTAGGCCTCCAGATTCGCCCAGTGGTGGGCCGCGTCTTCCCGGTAGAACAGGCTGGCCAGCCCCGCCGCCAGGCGCCGCGCGCCGTCGCTGATGGCCGGGATGTCGCCCGACACCGTGCCGTGCGACAGCGCCGCCGGGTAGCAGAAGCAGTGGATGCGATCCAGCCCCGGGCAGGCGCCGGGCGCGCTTTCCTGGAATTCGAAGGCCGGCCCGAGGTCGGGCGAATCGGTCAGTTCGCGGTCTTCGTCGCCCGGTGCGGGCGTGAAACGGTCTTTCCAGGTGCGAATGTGCGCGGCAATGCCCGCGAATTCGGGGCGGGCGGCCCAGTCGACCTGGAAACCGGTCGACACAATTAAAAAGTCGAATTCAAAGTCGCCCTTGGGCGTGGTGACGCGCAGTGCCTCGCCCTGCGGCGCCACGGCCCCAATGGGGCAGCCGAAGTTGAAAAAAGCATTGGCGTGCCGCGACACCCGCAGCGTGCTGCCGTGCGGCGGCGGCACGTTCAGCACGTTGATGTAGTGGCGGATGCGCCATTTGAGCTCGTCAGGCAGGTCGTAGTGCCCCTGCGTGAGCCCCGGCACGCCGGCGCCCTTGCCCTTGTTGACGCGCGGCAGGTCGGGCCGGCGGATCAGCAGCTCGACGCTGTGCGCGCCGGCCTCGAGCGCCGTGGCAGCGCTGTCCATGGCCGAGGAGCCCGCGCCGACCACGCCCACGCGCAGGCCTTTCAGGCGGCCGTAGTCCATCTCGTCGGAGGAATGCGCCCACCTGGCGCGCGGCAGGCCGTCGACAAAGGCGGGCACGGCCGGACCGCCGAGGCCGTCGCGGCCGGTGGCCAGCACGACGCGGCGCGCCAGCACGCGGCGTTCGCCGTCGGGCGTGCGCAGGTCCAGGCGCACGGCGCTGGCGTCGGGCAGCGGCTGCAGGCCGGTGACGGTGGTGTCGTTGCGCACGTCCACGCCCATCACGCGGCGGTACCAGACCAGGTAATCCATCCATTGCAGGCGCGGGATCTTGTCCATCGCGGCCCAGGCCTCGGTGCCGAACTGGGCCTCGAACCAGGCACGGAAGGTCAGCGAGGGCAGCCCCAACGCGGGCCCTGTGAGCTCCTTGGGCGAGCGCAAGGTTTCCATGCGCGCCGTGGTGGCCCAGGGGCCTTCGCGCCCGGCCGGCGCGCGGTCGAAGACCACGGCACGGATGCCTTGCTGCGCCAGCGCGCCCGCCGCCGCCAGCCCGGCCTGGCCGCCGCCGATGATGGCCACGTCGAGCACGGGCTCGCCGTCGATCTGGCGCGGCGGCACCCAGGCGCGGGCGGGCCAGCCGAGGTAGTCGAGGTCCTGGGCGAGCCGGCGTTCGAGCGCGGCGAGGCCGATGGGTCGGGCGGAAGGAGCGGAGGGGGAGAAAGCGGTGTCGTCGGTGGTCATCGGTCGGGGGGCGGGATGGCAGCGCCCCGCCCTGCTGAATTTACCCACTTCTGCGCGGCCCCCGCCCGCATCAGCGTACCGCTGGCCCGGATTTCGCATGCCACAATGAATTTCGACCACAGGGGCAGGCATGAGCGGCAGCAACAGCGAATGGTGGCGGGGCGCGGTGATCTACCAGATCTACCCGCGCAGCTTCATGGACAGCAACGGCGACGGCGTCGGCGACCTGCCCGGCATCACGTCAAAGCTCGACCACGTCGCCAGCCTCGGCGTCGACGCGGTCTGGGTCTCGCCCTTCTTCCGCTCCCCTATGAAAGACTTCGGCTACGACGTGGCCGACTACCGCGCGGTCGATCCGCTGTTCGGCACGCTGGCCGACTTCGACGCCATGCGCGCACGCATGCACGCGCTGGGCCTGAAGCTCATCATCGACCAGGTGCTCTCGCACACCTCCGACCAGCACGCCTGGTTCGTCGAAAGCCGCAGCTCGCGCGACAACTCCAAGGCCGACTGGTACGTCTGGGCCGACCCCAAGCCCGACGGCACGCCGCCCACCAACTGGCTCTCGGTCTTCGGCGGTTCGGCGTGGCAGTGGGATTCGCGCCGGCGTCAGTACTACCTGCACAGCTTTCTCACCGAGCAGCCCGATCTCAACTTCCATTGCGCCGCCGTGCAGGACGCGCTGCTCGGCGAGGTGCGCTTCTGGTGCGAGCGCGGCGTGGACGGTTTCCGCTTCGACGCCTGCAACCACCAGTTCCACGACGCGCTGCTGCGCGACAACCCGCCGGCCACGACCGCGTCGATCGACGAGGTCAGCACCGTGCGCGCCGACAACCCGTATGCGATGCAGCAGCACCTGTACGACAAGAGCCAGCAGGAGAACCTCGTGTTCCTCGAGCGCCTGCGCCAGCTGCTCGACGGCTACGGCGCGGTCGCGCTGGGCGAGGTCGGCGACGAGAACGCACCGCCCGTCATGGCGCAGTACACCGAACTCGGCAAGCGCCTGCACTTGGCCTACAGCTTCAGCCTGCTGACGGCCGACCACAGCCCGAAACACCTGCGTCACCAGGTCGAGACGCTCGACGCCGCGCTGGCGCCCACGGGCGGCTGGGGCTGCTGGGCCGTGTCGAACCACGACGTGCCGCGCGTCGCCACGCGCTGGAGCGACGGCAAGGGCCCCGACACGCGCCGCGACCGGCTCTGGTTCGCGCTGCTGCTCGCGCTGCGCGGCAGCGCCAGCCTCTACCAGGGCGAAGAGCTGGGCCTGCCCGAGGCCGACGTGCCCTTCGAGTTGCTGCAAGACCCCTACGGCCGCGCCTTCTGGCCCGAGTTCAAGGGCCGCGACGGCTGCCGCACGCCGATGCCCTGGACCCCCGACGCGCCGAACGCCGGCTTCAGCAGCGGCACGCCCTGGCTGCCGGTCGACGGCGCGCACCTGCCACTGGCCGTCGCGCAGCAAGAGCGCGACCCCGACTCGATGCTCGCTTTCAGCCGCGCGCTGCTGCACTGGCGCCGCACGCAACCGCTGCTGCGCACGGGCGCGCTGGCGTTCGTCGATGCGCCCGAGCCGCTGCTGCACCTCGTGCGAAGCGAGGGCGGTGCAGTGCTGCATGCGATCTTCAACACGGGCTCTGAACCTGTCTCGATCCCCTTGTCTCAGCCATTGGTGCCACTGCCCGGGCACCCGCTCGTGCCGACCGCGACCGTCATCACCGATCCAATAAAACCCCTGCTGACACTGGCGCCTTATGGCGTGTTCTTCGGCACGCCTGCCGAAGCAGGAGGACGCTGAACCCCATGCCCCCTTCTTCTCCTTCCCTCAAGCCGGCCGACATCCACGCGCTGATGCGCGCCGAGCACGGCGACCCGTTCGCCGTGCTCGGCCCCCACGAGACGGCCGACGGCCTCGAGGTTCGCGCGCTGATGCCCGGCGCGCGGCAGGTGGCCGTGGTGCATTCGCGCACCGGCTGGCCGCTGTCGATCCTCGTGCGGCACGAGGGCAGCGACCTGTTCAGCGGCCTCGTGCCCGCGGCCGAGGCGCGCATGGGCTATTCATTCCAGGTCGACTGGGACGCGGGCCACGCCACGCAGCTCGACGACCCGTACCGCTTTCCTTTCGTGCTCGGCGAGACCGACGTCTGGCTGCTGGCCGAGGGCACGCACCTGCGGCCGTGGGAACGGCTGGGCGCGCACCTGCGCGAGATCGACGGCGTGAAGGGCGTGGCTTTTGCTGTCTGGGCGCCGAATGCGCGGCGCGTGTCGGTGGTGGGCGACTTCAACAACTGGGACGGCCGTCGCCACATGATGCGGCTGCGTCGCGAATGCGGCGTGTGGGAAATCTTCGCGCCGCACGTCGCCGTGGGCGACAGCTACGAGTTCGAGATTCTGTCGGCGCAGGGCGAGGTGCTGCGCAAGGCCGACCCCTTCGCGTTCTCGTCGCAACTGCGGCCCGGCACCGCCTGCGTCGTGGCACCGCTGCCCGCGCCGGTGCCGATGCCCGCCGGTCGCGCCGAAGCCAACGCGCGCCATGCGCCGATCAGCGTCTACGAAGTGCACCTGGGTTCATGGCGCCGCAAGCACCACGGCCAGGAGTGGCTCGACTACCGCGAGCTGGCCGACACGCTCGTGCCCTATGTGCGCGACCTGGGCTTCACGCACATCGAGCTGTTGCCCATCACCGAGCATCCCTTCGACGGCTCGTGGGGCTACCAGCCGATCGGCCTTTATGCGCCGACCTCGCGCTTCGGCACGCCCAGCGACTTCCGCCACTTCGTCGAAGCCGCGCATGCCGCGGGGCTGGGCGTGATCCTCGACTGGGTGCCAGCGCACTTCCCCACCGACGCGCACGGCTTGGGCAACTTCGATGGCACCGCGCTGTACGAGTACGCCGACCCGCGCGAGGGCTTTCACAACGACTGGCAGACGCTGATCTTCAACTACGCGCGCACGGAGGTGCGCAACTACCTGGTCGGCAACGCGCTGTACTGGCTGGAGCGTTATGGCGTGGACGGCCTGCGCGTGGATGCGGTGGCGTCGATGCTGTACCGCGACTACAGCCGCAAGGCCGGCGAGTGGGTGCCGAATGCGCAGGGTGGACGCGAGAACCTGGAGGCCATCGATTTTCTTCGCCGCATGAACCGCGTGGTGGGCGTGGAGCGGCCAGGTGCAGTCACGATCGCTGAGGAGTCGACGAGCTTTCCTGGCGTGACGCGACCGCCGGAAGACGGCGGGCTGGGGTTTCACTACAAGTGGAACATGGGGTGGATGAACGACACGCTGGCGTATGCGGGGACCGATCCGGTCTATCGCAAGCACCATCACCAGCAGGTCACTTTCGGGCTGATGTACGCGCACAGCGAGAACTTCGTGTTGCCGCTGTCGCATGACGAGGTGGTGCATGGCAAGGGGTCGATGATCGGTCGCATGCCTGGGGATGAATGGCAGAAGTTTGCGGGGTTGCGCAATCTGTATGGGTATCTCTGGGGTTATCCGGGGAAGAAGTTGCTGTTCATGGGGGGGGAGTTTGCGCAGTACGCGGAGTGGAATGCGGATCGCGGATTGGATTGGCATCTGCTTGAGCATGCGGCGCATCAGGGGGTGCGGCGGTTGGTGCGTGATCTGAACAATGTGTATCGGCACTTTCCTGCTTTGCATGAGTTGGACCATGAGGGCTCTGGGTTTGAGTGGCTCGTGCATGACGATGTGGCGCAGTCGGTGTTTGCGTTTGTTCGTCGGGGTCGGGATGGGGCGTTTGTTTTGGTGGTTTGCAACTTCACGCCTGTGGTTCGGGAGGGGTATCGGCTTGGCGTTCCTGTCGCGGGGGCTTATCGCGAAATCATCAATACCGATGGGTCGGTGTATGGCGGTAGCGGGGTGGGGAATGGGGTGGTTGAGAGTTCTTCTGTGGCTTGGCATGGGAAGGGCGACTCGATCGTGATCAGCGTGCCGCCACTCGCTACTTTGATGTGGGTGTTGGCTTGAAACGCTCTGGGCTTTTTTGCTTTCCGAGGCCGGGTCTCGCCCCGGCGGGCGACCTACTTTTCTTTGCTTCGCCAAAGAAACGTAGGCAAAAGAAAGGCGACCCTGCTGTCTGCGTCCCTCCGCTTCGCTACGGGCAACCTGCGGTGCTCACGTTTCGCGGGGTCTCGCCCAAACTCGCTTCGCTCAAACAAGGGCGAGCCCTGATCCGCGAAACGCTGCGCTCCTCGGCGCATACAGAAGGGGTTTGGGGTCCAGCAGGCCTTCGCTTCGCTCGGCCAGTCCACGGGCCTTCGCTTCGCTCGGCGGGGATGGGCGCCTCTGGGCTTGAAGACACGCCGGGCTTCGCTTCGCCGTTTGACTGGCTCCCTCTCCCTCTGGGAGAGGGTTGGGGTGAGGGCCGACGACACAGAAACATCGCCTGGCCGGCACAAAGGCCGATGCCCTCACCCCCGCCCTCTCCCCAAGGGGAGAGGGAGCCAGTCCAGCCGCCGAACGAAGCAGCGGCCCAACCACAACAAGGCCGAGCGAAGCAAAGGCTCGATTGCAAGCCGAGCAAAGCGATGGCCCGTTCGGTGCCCACCCCCTCTGTATGCGCCGAGGAGCGCAGCGTTTCGCGGATCAGGGCTCGCAGCTGTTTGAGCGAAGCGAGTTCTGCGAGACCCCGCGAAACGCGAGCACCGCAGGTTGCCCGCAGCGAAGCGGAGGGTCGCAGACAGTGGGGTCGCCTTTTCTTTGCTTACTTTCTTTTGGCGAAGCAAAAGAAAGTGAGTCGCCCGCCGGGGCGAGTCCCGGCCTCGGAAAACAAACCCGCAGGGAAGCCAACAACATGCTGAGCCCAGGCAGCCCCCTCCCTTTGGGCGCAATCCCATCGCAGCAAGGCGTCAACTTCGCAATCGCAGCCGTCAACTTCGCAATCGCAGCCCCATC